>CAVXEA010000002.1:0-2226294 GCA_963760685.1 uncultured Acidobacteriota bacterium | reverse complement strand
CTTCCTGAGCTCGGACTGGAAGCGGGCGCGTCCGTACTGGCCCGGACGGATCAGCCGCTGCGGGTTCGGGAAGCGCACCTGGACGGCCAGGGTGCCGGTCGTGGGATCCACCGCCCGCTCGATGGCGTCGACACTGCCCTTCTGGGGGTGGACCGTCCCGTCGGCGAGGATCAGCTCGATGGCGGCGCCCTCCGCCTTGGCCTTGGTCTCGTCGCGTCGTCGGGCCAGGCGCAGGTACTCCGCCTCGCTGATGCCGGCCCGGAACAGGATCGGGTCGACCTGGGAGACCGTGGTGAGAAGCGTGCTCTCTCCGCGTCCCACCAGGTTGCCGGGCTTGACGTTCGTGGTGCCGACGAGGCCGTCGATCGGCGAAGTGATCGAGGCGTAGCCGAGATCCAGCGTCGCCTTGTCCAGGGCCGCCTTCGCCGCGTCCACCATGGCCCGGGCCGCCTCCTGCGCGGAGAGCGCGTTGTCCAGCTCTTGCCGGGAGATCGCCTGCTGCTCGGCCAGGGGCCGATAGCGCGTGACGTCGTTGTTCGTCCTGCCCAGCCGGGCCTCGGCGGTAGCCAGGTCCGCCTTGGCGTTGGCGAGCGCCGCCTGGAGCGGCAAGGGGTCGATCTGGTAGAGGGGGGCGCCCTTGGTGACGAAGGTGCCCTCGGTGAATTTCACCTTCTCCAGGTAGCCTTCCACCCGCGCCCGGATCTCGACGTCCTGCGCGCCCTTCGTCTGGCCGACCAGCTCCAGGTAGACGGGCACGTCCTTCTGGACGACGTCGGCCACGTAGACCTCCGGGGGGGGACCCGCGACCTGCTCCTTCTTGCCGCACGCAGCCACCATCAAGGCCGCCGCTCCGAGGGCGACGAGTGTCATCTTCTTCACGGGCGTTTCTCCCTCCACGGGCCTTCCTCCCTGCATTTCCATCGGCGCGACCCTATCACTATTGGAGCCCCGAAAGGGAGGGAGCGGCGCTCCCCCCTGCGCCCGGCACGCTCCCGGGAGCGACGAAGCAGCGCCGGGCGGCGTCCGCGCGACCGCGCTGGAGCGTCTGGCTCGGGGCTTCGCCGAAGAGCCGGCGGTAGTCCTGCGAGAACCAGCCGAAGTGCAGAAAGCCCCAATCGAGGGCGACGTCGGTCACCCGGGTCTTCTGCAGGCCTCGCAAGAGGTCCTGACGGGCCGCGTTCAAGCGCAGGACCTTGACGTAGGCCTTCGGTGTCGTGCCCAGGTGCTCGCGGAAGGCCTCGTGGAGCGTCCGCTCGCTGGCGCGAAGCGCGCCGCAGAGGGCGGCGATCGTCGGCGGCTCGGCGAGGTTCTGGCGCAGCCAGGCCTCGGCCTTCCGGGCCAGCGTGCGGCTGGGGCTCTGGGCCTCCGGCTCCCGCGGCCTCTCGAACTCGCGACAGGAGGACCTTCACGAGCTTCCTTTCCAGGCCGCTCGCGAGGGCCGCGTCGCGGAGGAGTCGGGGATTGGTCGCCGCCCGGACCGCGACCTCGCGGCACAGACGGCGGAGGATCGCGAGGTTCGTCCGAAGGCCGCTGAGGCGCCCCTGGAGTCGCAGCTCGCCGATGTGCCGGCCCAGCAGGCCGCGGACGTGACCCTCGAGCGCGGTCCGCTCGATGCTGACGCTCACCAGCCGGGCCGGCCCGGACGAACGGTAGTCGAGCTCCTCGCCGTCGAAGAGAACCACCACATCGCCCGCGGCGACGGGACGCCCCTGGATGCGGGAGGACCCGGTTCGGCCGACGGGAACGAGGAACGTCACCGAGCCCCGGGGAGCGCGGCCCATCTTGAGCATGCCGAGCGACCAGGCCTCGAAGGAGAGCTGCAGGCGCGCGGTGTGGACGCCCAGGTACCGGCTTCGGCACTGGCCGGTGCCCAGCTGCGCGTAGCGGACGTCCCAGCCGACGGACGCCGCCTCCAAGCTCCTCGCCGTTCGTCGTCCGGACGTCGACGACGAGCCCCGCGGGGAACAGGGCCGGCCGCGGCGAAGGAGGAGGTCCGGCTAGACCTGGCGCCGCCGCGCGCGGCAACGTCCAATCCGAGACGACTGCGGTCAGCGAGCCCACGGGCGTCCTTTCTGTGGCCAATCGCGGTTCGGACGGCCTCGCGTCCAGAACGATGCCAACCGGAACGGATCGTTCCGGAGCCAGCCGCCGCGGTCCTACCGCGGCTTCACCGAGTAGGGGTTGCCGCCCAGCGCGTTCGAGATGTCGGCGATCGCCTTCTGGGCCTTCACGCTGTTGCCGGCCTCGTCCAGCGGCGGAGAGATGACCGCGATCCCGAACTTGCCGGGGGACACCGCGATGACGCCGCCACCCACCCCGCTCTTCCCGGGCAGACCCGTACGGAAGAGCCACTTGCCCGAGTCGTCGTAGAGCCCCGCCGTCGCCATGACCGCCAGGACCTCGGGGCACGAGCGCCGGGTTCATGACGAACTTGCCGGTGACGGGGTTCTTCCCGGCGTTCGCGAGGGTCCCCGCCATGGTCGCGAGGTCCTTGGCGTTCACGCTCACCGAGCACTGCTCGGTGTAGACGTCGGTCGCCTGCAGCGGGTTCGTCTTGATGTATCCGTAGGCGAGCATCAGGTAGCCGATCGCCTGGTTGCGCTGGTTCGTGTCGGCCTCCGACTTGAAGACCTCCTGGTTCACCGAGAGCGGCCGCCCGGCGAAGTCGGAGTAGAAGCCCAGGATGCTGTTCCAGACGTCGTCGCGGGTCGCGCCCTTCACCATGCTGGTCGCGGCGATGGCCCCGGGGTTGACGAGGGCGTTCATCTCCGGACCGCCGAGCGACTTCTGGGAAAACTCGATGGAGACGATCGAGTTGAACCGCATGCCGGTGGCGTCCACGCCGATCGTGTTCGCGATCGCGTCGGGGCCCGACTCCTCCATGACCTTCGCCATGGTGAAGACCTTGGAGATCGACTGGATCGAGACCTCGGACTTGATGTCGCCGGCGGTGTAGACCTTCCCGTCGGCGGTCACGAGGGCGATGCCGTAGATGTTCGAGTCGACCTTGGCCAGGGCCGGGATGTAGTCGGCGTTCTTGCCTTCCTTGAGGGTCGTGTACTTCGCGTGGGCCGCATCGAGAGCGGCCTGGATCTCGGTCGGGGTCTGGGCCTAGCGCCGGCGCGCGCCAGCGGCGATCACGGCCAGGGCGCGCCAGGAGCCGTCCCCTCACGCCACGTCTTCACAGTGCTCATCACTTGCCTCCGAGCGAAAGCTTGAAGTTGTACTTGGCCGAGAACTGGATCCGCACGTCGTCGGACGTGAAGCCATCCCGGAAGTTCTCGCGCTTGCCCCACTGGATCTCCGGCCCCAGGAACACGGTCGGGGTCGGGTAGTAGAGCAGGTTGGCCAGCGCGTACTGGCCCTTCTTGAAGGCGTCGCTCGCCTGGCCGTTGCTGTTGTCGATGTCCACGAGCGAATAGCCGACCGTGCTCGTCCACTTGGAGCTCCAGTTGACGTCGAGGAAGGCCACGATGCCGAGGATGGGAAGGGCCTTGCCCACGACCGGGGTCCGGGGGTTCGACAGGTTGTTCTGGATGCCCACGTCCACCGGCGCGTCGTTCATGTAGTTCTGGATGCCCTCGCCGTAGACGACGGAGGCGCGGGCCACGTGCTTCTGCCGATCTTGAGGTTGGAGCTCAGGTTGAAGCCCCAGCCCGTGGCCTCGCCGGAGAGGTCGAACTCGTCGTCGTTCGGTGTCGTCCCACTTCATCTTGCGCACGATGCCCGCGACCTGGACGTGGCCCCAGTCGCCGGCCTTGCGGAAGTGGGCCGAGAGGTCGGGCAGCGGGAAGCGGCCGGTCGACGCCTTGGAGCTCGATGCGGCCCGCGTAGATCCCCTGGTCGGCGCTCGCTCCCGGCCGCTCGAGCGCGACCATGAAGTTCGAGTCGCCCTTCGACCAGGGCGTCCACCGGAGCTGCACGTTCCGGAAGAAGACCATCCCGTTCGGTCCCCAGTACTCGATCGAGTTCGGGAACACGTCGATGTCCATGAACGGGCTCCAGGTCTGCCCGGCCCCGATCTGCCCGAGCTCGCCCCAGGCGTGGCGCAGGCGGAACGTGGTCTGCCCGGCGTCGACGCCGGTGCCGAAGAGCTCGAACTCGAAGATGGTCTTGATCTCGCCGACGTCGGTGGGCATGAAGCCCTTCACGCCGAGGCGGCTCTGCCGAACGCCGGCGAAGTAGTGGCCGTCTTCGCCGTACTCGTCCTTGAAGGCCGGCAGCTTCGTGGGCCGCAGGACGTCGAACCAGTTGGGGTCGTTCTGACCCGACTGATAGCCCGTGTCGAACATGGCGAAGCCGTAGATGTCGAGACGAGGTTTGGCCTCAGTCTTGGCCGCGGTGTCCTGTGCGGCGACCGCAGCCGGCGTGGGTGTAGGCGTCGGTTCGGGGCCCGGCAGCGCGTCGCCCGCCACCGCGCGGGCGGCAGGCACCGCCGCGAGCAGCAGCGCCATGAGTGTCTTTCTCACGATTCCCTCCTCAATCACTTCGGGTTTGCCTTTTCCCACGCCCGCACCTTGCGTCGGGCCTCGTCGAAGAGGCGCTCGTAGTTGCCCTTGCGCACCTTCTCGCTGGCCTCCGGCGTCAGCTTGGCGAAGAGCGGCGCGTACATGTCGTAGACCTTCAGGTACTTCGCCTGCTCGGTCGGCGCCACCTCGTCGGTCCCGAACAGGAAGCGGTCGGGATGCCGGTTGATGAGGTCCGCCGCCGTCTGCGTCGTCTCCGGCGTCGCCACCAGGTACTTGGCCACCTCGTCCCACGAGATGTCGATCGAGACGTGGTTCAGCTCCGGATTGAGGAGCGCCCGCTCGATGATGCCGAGCTGGTCCTTCACCGGATGCACGATGCGGCCCAGGCCGCAGTGCGCCCAGATGATCGTGGTCCGCGGGTGTCGCTTGAACAGCGCCCCCAGCTGCACCGACCTGGTACGGATCCTGGCCCGGCTTCGGGAACGGCATGTCGACGTCGTTGTGCAGGATCACGACGAGCCCGACCTCGGCGGCGAAATCGAGGATCCGGTCGAGCGCCGGGTTCGTGAGGCTCGCGGTCTCGCCCGCGATCTTGGAGGACACGAACTCCTTGTGGATCGTGAACTCGCCGATCCCGGAGAACACGCCGGGAAAGGTCTGGAGCACCCGCCTGATGTGGTCGGCCGCGTACATGTCCGCCGGGTTGAAGCCCGTGATCATCGGATCGAAGCGGGCCTGCTCCGCCGGCGACAGCGACCGGTAGGCCATCGCGATGAAGGCGTCGGTGAAGGAGTAGTAGTAGAGCGGCGCGTCGGTCTGCAGGTAGTAGGTCGGGGCGAAATCGCCGGTGTTCCCGTAGGACCAGGTCTGCTGGAGCGGGATCCCGAAGAGGGCCACCCGCCCGACCTTGGTGCCCATGATCTTCAGGAAGTCGTGGATGTCGGTGCCCTGCTGGACGTAGTTGGTCAGGTGGAAGTGGGAGTCGTTCACCACGTAGCCTGCGCCGGACGCGAGGGCGTCTGCGCCGCCAGAAAGGCCGGTACCCCGAGGGCGAGGGCCAGGCCGAGCGCGGCCGACATCCGCAGGGTCCGCGGCGTCCGACGCGACTCGTTTCGACGTGGGTGCGTCATGCGTCCTCCTCGTGCCTCAGAAGTTCATCTCGAAGTTCACGTGGAAGACGTCCCCGTTGCCGCCCACGGGATAGGGAACGGCCGTGTATCCCACGGGACACTTGTTCAGGTGGATCCACTCCGCGTTGAGCCGCAGCCCCCGCTCCTTCGAGCGAGTACCAGTTCACGCCCGCCCGCACCTCCGAGGCGTTGCCGTAGCGGCCCCGGATCGCCGACCCGCTGAGATAGCACCTGGAGACTCTTGGGCACGACCATCGCGGAGGACTGCACCTGGAACCCGTGGTCGTCGATGTCGGCGATGTCCGGCCGTGTTCGGTGCCCCGTGAAGTCGCTCAGCCAGCGCCAGTAGTACTCGCCTTCCAGCGAGAGGCCCTTGTACTTGATCCCGGCGTCGACGCTCGCCATGCTCGTAGGTCACCTTCTCCACGGTGATTCCCGGCCCGAAGAGGTCGGGCGTGAAGATGACGCTGCCGTCGGTGAGCCGGATCTGGCTGTTCTCGATGCCGTTCGTGCCGGGCTGGCTCTGCTTGTCCTCGGTGCTGTGGGTGTAGTGCGCCGGCCAGCCGCGTCGCCACCTTCTCGTGGCTGTCGAAGTCGCCGAATGTCCCGTAGAGGCCGAACTCGCCCGTCGTGGGCAGCCACTGGAGCATGAAGGACGTGGTGTCCAGGGTGTTGTCGAGCTGCGACGCGCTCACGCCGAGCGTGCTCAGGTTGTTGGCGAGCATGGCCATGTACTTGAGCTTGGTCGAGATCTCGCCCTTGAGCCAGAAGCCGGTGGTGTACGAGCCGCGGAAGAACTCGTCCGCGATCAGCCGGTCGTCCATGCCGAGCCAGTAGGGGAACTGGCCCTCGGTGCTGCGCACTGCTGGGAAGGCTCGAGATTCCGCCGCCCAGGGTCAGCGTACCGGTTGAAGCGTGTAGCTGAGGTTTCCGGCCCCCACGACCTGGGCGGGATCGCCCTGCGAGGGGTTCGACGACCAGACGTAGAGGTAGTAGCGGAACTTCGGGGTCAGGAACCAGCCGGAGAAGGGCAGGAAGAACTTGTTGAGCTGGACGTCCTCGCGCTGCTTCACCGTCGTGGGTGTTGCCGAAGTAGTCCGTGTAGGTCGGGTCCAGCCCCTTCTGGTTCAGGTAGCGCACGTAGGTGAAGAGCCGCATGTAGATCTGGCCCTTCTCGCCGTCGACAGACGGAACCCGGCGTTGGGGATGTACGCGGGCGACTTCTGTCTTCGGCTCCGTCTCGGCAGCGCCGCCTCGGCAGCGGCCTGGCCGACGACGAACTCGCCGCTGCAGCCGTCCGACACCCAGATGCCCTTGTCGTCGTAGCCCCAGGTCTTGCCGAGCAGGCACGGCGCCTCTCCCGCGGACTTCGCGAGGATGACGCCCTTCGAGGTGTCGGCCGGGCAGTGCTGCCGCTCACCGGGCTTCGACGCGCAGGTGACCGTGACGGGAGTGGTGACGGCCGCCGGCGGGGCCGGGGCATCCTGCGCCCAGAGCGGGCTCGCGGTCAAGACGAGGGCGAAGAGCACGTGGTATCGCAATCAGGTCTCCTGCCTCATGGGAACGGACGCATCCACGATCCGTTCGGGATCGGCTCGAACCGAGAATCACGATGGGCGAAGGCCGGCGGAGAAGGAAGTAACACCCGGGTAAGTTACGGTTGCAGCGACACCGGCCAGGATCAGTAGCTATAGGCCAGATAGGCCATGCCGTAGGCGAAGTTCTTGGTGCGGTCGTAGGCTTGCTCCACCAGCTTGCCCGGGTTCGCGAAGGCACCCACGAGGCTCAGGGTGAAGTTCTTGTTGAGCTTCCAGTCCATGTACCAGTCCATCTCCAGGGCCACGTCGCGGGAGGTCACCTCGGGGCCGACGGCCGCGGCCTTGTCCGCCAGGAACTTGTAGAAGATGAGCCCGGTCCCGATGGAGTCGCTCGGCGTCAGGTGGAGCCGCACCTGGTGCGAGATCAGGTTGGAGTTGGACACGAAGTACTCCCCCGCGATCTCGCCCTGCCACCACGTGCCCCAGTCGTAGAAGCCGGGCAGGAGCGAATCGAAGCCCTCGTTCGTCGCCGTCCCGGGATCGTCGCCCTCGAAGTAGGCATAGCGGTAGGAGAGCTTGGGCTTCCAGGACACCTGGCTCATCTCGTAGCCCGCGAGCGCCGTGAACGCGTCGGAGCGGAGCAGGTCGCCGTTTTCCTCCCGCGCGTATTCCAGCTCGAAGGAGAGGCCGGGCAGGGCCTTCAAGGGGCTGGTGAAGGCCCGCGCGTTGAACACGTTCAGCCCGTCGCGATCGGGCTTCACCGCCTGGTCGGCGTAGAACTTCAGGTAGGTCGCCCCGAAGGTCGACTTCTCGCCCACCGCGAGCTCGTAGTTGGCGCCCCAGAGCCGGGTCCCCGTCTCGCTCTCGGGAACCTCGTCGCGGTCGAGGTAGAAGACCTCGAAGGTGTGGTTCTTGGGCTTCAAGCGGCCGACCGCCGCGAACTCCCAGGCCTTCCGGGCATTGCTCCAGTAGCCGCCGCGGCTGCCTCCCTCCCCGGCCTCCGTCCCAGAGGAGGAGCCCGTGCCCGATCTTGTACTGCGTCCGGCCCACCGTGAAGTCGAGGAGGTTCAGGGAGCTCCCCAGGGACTCGCCGGAGCGCCAGCCCAGGGACAAGTCCTCCACCTGGAACGAGGAGGCCGACTCTCCCACGAGGGTGGGCGGCGCCGCGAACGTGCGCTCCCCCACCGCGCTGATCTTGCCGTAGAGCTCGCTCTGCCCGAGGCCGAAGCTCGCCGAGACGGCCGGCTTCGCGAAGCTCTCGGCCCAGTTGTCGCTCAGGTCTCCCGAAGGATCGGGCCTGACGTTGGTGTAGAGGGAGTTCGCGAAGCCGAACCCGCCGAGGCCGATGTCGAGGTTGAACGTCCAGGTCCCCTTTTTCGGCAATCCCGTGGAGTGCTCCTCCGGAGCCGCAGGCGTGGGGGTCGGCGCAGGGGTGGGCGGGGGCTGGGTCTCCTGGGCAAAGGCGCTCACCGCCGAGAAGGCGCAGATTGCGGCGAGGAGACGTAGGCGCGGGATCGCGCGCCGCGATTGGCGGTGAGCGGACGGCGCAAGTCGAGGCATGGATGGACTCCTTCTTCGCCCGCCCCGAATCGTCACGGCGTCGGGCATGGAGGGTGTCGAGAGACTACCACTCCCGGTCGGCATTGCCGGCCTCCGTGGCTTGTCCCGGAGCTGACAACGAGCGACGGCCAGGCGGCAGGCCGCAGCGGCCGCGCGCGCAGGCCGTTCGACTCGCCTAGAATGGCCATCAGCGTCGCCGGGGTCCGGTCAGGCGAGAATCGCCGGTGGACGATTCAGGGAGGCCTCATGAGCAGGCGTCGATTGGGCTGTCCCCGCTACCTCCTCGCGGCTGCGCTGTTGTGTTTCATCCCTGCCGTTGGGTCGTCCGACCAGGCCCCGCAGCAGGTGGTCCCGAGCACGGGCAAGCCTGCCACGCAGACGATCGTCGCGGGCAAGGAGTTCGACCGGGGCGGCAAGTGGCGTTACTGGTTCGGGGACGGCTATCCGGAAGGCCTGGACGACGCCGGTCGAGCTGCCGGTGCTCGACCTCGAGACCGAGGCCGGCGGCCTCACGCCGCTGCGCCAGGTCGGGGGGTTCCAGACGGAAGGTCTGGCCATGAAGGGCGCGGACGGCCGGGGCTATACGTTCCGCAAGCTGGAGAAGCACCCGGAGCGGGTGCTGCCCAAGGAGTGGCAGGAGAGCGAGCTCAAGACCATCGCCATCGACCAGACCGCGGCGGCCCACCCCGCGGCCACCGCCATCATCGGCTCGCTCGCCCAGTCGGTGGGGATCCTGTTCTACGGCTCGCGGCTCGCGGTAATGCCGGACGACCCGGCGCTCGGGAAGTTCCGCGAGACGTTCGGCGGCACGGTCGGCACCTTCGACGAGTACCTGGGGCCCGGCTACGACGGCGTCACCGAGGTCGTGTCCACGTTCGACCTCTGGAAGAAGTGGCGGGAGGGCGGGCCCGCGAACCGCATCGACAGCCGGGCGTTCTTGAAGGCCCGGCTCTTCGACCTCGTGGTCGGAAACTGGGACCGTCACCAGGCGCAGTGGCGCTGGGCGCGCATCGCGGATCATCCCCTGTGGGAGCCGCTGCCCGAGGACGCCGACCAGGCATTCACGCGATACGAGGGCAAGGCGATCGCGGCGGCCCGCTCCACGGTGCCGCGCTTCATGCGCTACTCGGGTGAGTACCCGAAGCGCATCGAGGGGCTGACCACCAACAACTACGACGTGACCCGCTGGCTGCTGGCCGACGTGGAGTGGCCGGTCTACGAAGAGGTCGCGCGCGAGCTCGCGGCGCAGATGACCGATGCGGTGATCGACCAGGCGATGCACCAGATGCCGCCGGAGTGGTACGCGATCGACGGCGCGCAGATGACGAAGGACCTGCGGCAGCGGCGCGACGGTATCGTCGCGTACTCGCGCAAGTTCTACCTTCACCTGTCCGACCGCGTGGACGTCCGGGCCACCGACGGGGACGACCTGGCGACCGTCGAGCACGAGGGCGACGGCTCGCTGCAGATCACGCTGTCTCCGCTCGATGCGGACGGCAGCACGGGCGCGGTCTACTACCGGCGCCGCTTCTCGCCGAAAGAGACGCAGCAGGTCCACCTCTACCTGCTGGGCGGCAACGATCGGCTGGCGGCGAACGGGCCGCGCAAGGGGGGAATCCACCTGGTCGTGCTGGGTGGCTGGGGCAACGACAAGCTGGACGACTCGAAGAGCGGCGGCGCGGAGCTCCATGACTCCGAGGGGCGCAACGTGTTCCTGCGTGGGCCGGGCACGAAGGTCGACGAGACCGAGTGGAAGAACCCGGCGCCCGAGCCCGACCGCCCCTGGCTCGAGCCGCGCAACTACGGGCACTGGACGGTGCCGATGCTCCAGCTCTACTGGCAGCCGAACCAGGCGTTCATGATCGGCGGGGGCCTCACGCGCACGTCGTGGGGCTTCCACAAGTATCCCTGGGACAACATGCAGAGCCTGACCGTCCTGTACTCGACCGGCTACAGCAACGTCCGGGTGAGCTACTCAGGCCAGTGGCGGCTCAGCGACCAGAGCCTGCTCGGCTCGCTGAACGCGCGTTTCTCGGGAATCGAGAACATGAACTTCTACGGCTTCGGAAACGAGACGCCGAAGATCGAGGACGACAAGCTCTTCAGGACCGAGACCAGCGAGTACTCGATATTCCCTGCGCTGCGCTACCGGCCGAGCTCCACCTTCGAGCTGCACGTGGGCGGCGAGGCGAAGGTCGTGGAGACGAAGGGCGGCGACAGCCTGGTGGAGCAGCACCAGGCGTACGGGACCGGGAACTTCGGCGAAGCCGCCGCACGACTCGGGTTCGAGTACGACACGCGTGGCCGGAGCGTCGGGATGACCGAGGCGCGCGGGATGGCCGCGCCCGATGCCTCGGCGGCGAGCGCGGCCCAGAAGGTGAGCGGCGTCCGCGTGCGCGCCGAGGGCTTCTTCGTTCCGAAGGCCTGGGACGCGACCGAGAGCTTCGGCGGGGTGGACGCGAGCCTGTCGGGCTACCTCGGCAACGAGAAGGTGACGTTTGCGGCGCGCGCGGGCGGCCGCACGCTCTGGGGCGCCTACCCCTGGTTCGAGTCGGCGAGCATCTCCGGGGACAGCGGCGGCATCGGGAACGACGGCAAGGTCCGCGGCTACAACGACGGCCGCTTCCGGGGTGATTCCTCTCTCTACGGCAACGCCGAGCTGCGCTTCTGGCTCGGCAAGCGGCAGCGGGCCGTGCTGCCGCTCCGCTGGGGCCTGATGGCCTTCGGCGAGTCCGGCCGCATCTGGTACGACGGCGAGGACTCGAAGCGCTGGCACACTGGCTACGGCATCGGCCTCATGCTGCAGCTCCTCGGCACGCCCCTGGCCGTCAATGGGTCGATGGCGAACGGCACGGACGGCCTCAAGTTCTACGTGGGGGGCGGCTACTCGTTCTGAGGAGCCCAGGGATCCGACCCTCAGAAGTAGCCCTTGGCCACGACGCCGAACGCATTCAGCCTCGACACGCTCGGAAGTCGGTCCGTCTGTCGTGCCAGGTAGAGCTCGAACCGGAAGTGCTTGTTCAGGGTGACCTCGGGTCCCGCCGTGTAGAGGGTCCGCGCCCAGCCGTCGTAGCGGGTGTCGTAGAACCACTCGACGTTGAAGTACGGAACGATCGAATGACCGGCCACGGTGAACTCCCGCGTGGCCTCGACCCGCAGGCGGTAGCGGGTCGAGTACTCGCCGCCGATCCACCGCAGGTCGACTCGCGCGCGGTTCTCCAGCCAGACGTCCCCGGGCAGCGGAACCTTGCCCCAGAGCGAGAGGATGGCCCGGTCCTCCGCCACGGACGGGGCGCCTTCGGCTACGGTGGCCTTGTAGACGCGGTCGTACCCCAACCGCGCCCAGAAGTAGCGGCCGCGTTGCCAGTCCTGGTCCATGTAGGCGCGCCGCCGGTGCGGCCCCACCGGCAGGAAGGAGATGTCGAGATACGCGGCGGTGTCCAGCGACGCCTCGTCCGACTCCTTCCCCCTGGCGTAGGCGGCGTTCAGGAACACCCGCGTCCTCGCGTTCAGCCCTACGAACAGTTGGGCCTCGGGCCAGAACTCCCAGGGGTCGTCGGCCGACGCGGTGTCGCCGAGCCCCAGGCACGCGCAGAGGACCGCGAGCGCGCGCAGCGTGCGGCAGGTCGATGGCGAGCCCTGGGTCACGTTCACGCCCCCTTGGAAGCGCGCCCCGATTCCATCGGCTGTTCGTCGAGGCTCCAGGGCAGCCTGCCCCGCCGCTCAGAACCGGAAGGCAAACCCGCCTATGGGCCCCTGGGTCAGCACGTCGTAGGCGAACCGCTCGTTTCCGTCGCCCGCCTCGTAGTCCAGGTCGAGCCAGCGGTACCCGACTTCCAGCGAGAAGCGCTCGCTGAGCTTGAACCCGAGGGTCGGGAAGACCTGCCAGGTGAAGTCGGACCCCGCCCCGAAACCGCCGATCTCCGTGTAGACCTGGAGCCGGACCCGGTGCTCCGACGGCGAGCGCAGGGTCAGGCCGACGAGCGGATCGACCCAGGTCTGGTCTTGGCTCACGTCCACGCCGAGCGCCTTGAACTGCAGCTTGCCCTGCAGCGTGTTCACGCGCAGCCCGATCGTGAGGTCGGCGGCGGAACCCAGCCGGCGCAGCCCGTAGAAGGAGAAGGCTCCCTGGTTGAAGTCGACGTTCGTGTTGCGCACCGTGGTGCCGAGCGCCATCCAGATCGCGTCCCCGCCGAGCCCCCAGTTGCCCTTCCGCGCGACCACGAGCCCCATGGCGCCAAACTGGAGGTTGGAGAAGATGTCGGACGCGGAGACGTCGACGTCGACCTCCCGGCCACGGACCGTCGTCGTGCCGCTCATCGCGGCCCCCATGAAGTAGGGCGCCACCGTGACATCCCACTCGTCGCTCGGGACCTGCGCGGCCGCCGGCGTCCACGCGCCGGAGGTGAGCAGCACGACCGTGGCCCAGAAACCAACTTCTCGCTTCAAGATCTACCTCCTGCCCCTCGGTCCTGCCAGGGGGCGGTCGTTTCCATGGTGCGGACGTCGAAGATCCTACCCCGGTGACGACGAGGACCGCGAGCTTCGCTGCCCGCGGCAGCGAAGCTCGAAGCACCCTGCGCGAAGTTCGTTGCGACTACCCGATCCTCTGGCCCGACGCCAGCAGCTCGCTGGCCGACGGCAGCTTGGCCGTGGTCACCTTCTTCCACTGCTGCTCGAGCAGCTCCTTCGCGGCCTGCTCCAGGAACTCCGGCGCCGCCCACTTCTGCACGTCGAAGTCGTTCTTGATGTAGTTGTGGCTCAGCATGAAGTCCTTGCCGATCTCCACGGACACCAGGTTCTGAGGCGACAGGTTGGGGACCATGTCGATGAGCCGGATGCCCTCGTACGTGGCCTCGACGTCGCGGTAGAAGGTCTGCTTGTCGAGGATCGCCGCGGCGGCGCGCTTGTGCTCGTTGGCCCAGCGCCCGACCTTGATCATGCCCTTCATGAACGCGACGACCAGCTCCGGGTGCTTCTCGGCCATCACGTCGGTGCAGGTGATCGCCGCCGGGATGTTGGCGACCTGGAGCGTCCAGTCCGGGTACCGGGCCAGGTCTTCGATGGACTTGAACTTCCCCGTCGCCTCCGAGAGCTGCGACAGCGGCCCGGTCTGCATGTACATCGCGTCGATGACCCCCTTCTCGAGCGCCGACTCGAGCGGGCGGAAGGCGAGGTCGTGCTTGTGGTCGCGCCGGAGCCACAGCTCCGACGGGTTCTCCATCTCCGGGCCCATCATCTCGGGCTTGTCGTACCAGTCGTCCGGGTAGGGGAACTCGACGATCTGCACGTCCTTGCGGGTCATGCCGTTGAGCCGGAGCATCAGCTCGATGCCCTGCTCCTCCTGGATGCCCCACCAGTCGGTCTTGATGGTGTTCTGGCTCCTCGAAAGGCCGATCTTCTTGCCCTTCAGGTCGGCCATCCGGTAGATGTCGTCCCGGGAGCGCACCATCATCACGCCGCCCTCGCGCGGCGCATGGGTCACGCCCAGCAACCGGGTCCTGCGGATGTCCGCGTGCACGTGGATCGGCGGGAACAAACCGCCGAAGCGGATGAGGTTGTCGAGGTTGTGGACGTAGTGCGGGTACCAGTCGTTCTCCTTGCGGGAGCGGAGATAGAGGTAGCTCACCCCGAGCTTCTTGTACTCCTCCTTCGTCCAGCCCAGCTCCTGGTCGACGTTGCTGGCGGACACCAGCGGACAGTTGGTGTAGTACACCTCTTTCCAGTTGAGGGGCACTGTGCTGAGCTTCTTGTGTTCCATGACTGCTGCTTCCTTTGGCATGACTCGTTTCTCCTTGCTATTCCTTCGTGTCTTGCTCATCACCGGCGCGCCAACACCTCCGGTACTCTCTCGGCATCCCGCGTGCGGCGCGCCAGCTCGGGGTTGATGCTGGCCACGGCCTCGTACTGGGTGAGGTGCACCTTGCCGGTGAGCTCGTGCAGGAAGTGCGAGCGCATCAGGCGGTCCATCACCGGACCCTTCACCTCGGAGAGGTGCAGGGTGATCCCGCCGTCCTTCAGCCGGTGGTTGATCGCCGCCAGGCTCTCGAGCGCCGAGGTGTCGATCGCGTTCACCGCGGGGCACTCGAGGATGACGTGCCGGATGGAAGGGCTCGCGGCGACGGCCTCGTTGATCCGGTCCTCGATGTAGCGGGCGTTCGGGAAGTAGAGGCTCTCGTCGATGCGCAGGGACAGGATCTCGGAGTCGGTCACCACCGCGTGGCGCGCGACGTTGCGGAAGCTCGTGGTGCCCGGGATCTGGCCCACCACCGCGATGTGCGGCCGCGACGTGGCGTAGAGGTGGAGGAAGATCGACAGCCCTACGCCGACCAGGAGGCCCGCCTCGACACCCTCCACGAGCGTCACGAGGATCGTGGCCACCATCGCCGCGAAGTCGGCCTTCGAGTAGTCCCAGGTGTGCTTGAGGGCCGAGAAGTCCACCAGGGACAGGACGGCGACCACGATGGTCGCGGCCAGGGTCGCCTTCGGCAGGAAGAAGAGCAGCGGTGTCAGGAACAGCGTGACGAGCGCGATGCCGACCGCCGTGAACGCTCCGGCCGCGGGGGTCTCGGCGCCGGCCTCGAAATTCACCACCGACCGCGCGAGGCCGCCGGTGACCGGGAAGCCGCCCGAGAGGGCCGCGCCGACGTTCGAAGCGCCGAGCGCGATCAGCTCCTGGTCGGGGTCGACGCGTTGCCGGCGCTTGGCGGCGAGGGTGAGGGCGACCGAGATCGACTCGACGTAGCCGATGATCGAGATCAGCAACGCGGGCACGAGGAGCTTCGTCCAGAGCGCCATGTCGAAGGGCGGCAGCGAGAGCCGGGGCAGGCCCTTGGGCACCTCGCCCACGACCTTGACGTCGTGCTGGTCCAGCCCGAGGCTCCACGCAGCGAGCGTGGTCACGACGAGGGCGACGGCGGGGCCGACCTTCGCGAGCGTGCCCGCGGTCCGCTCGGAAAGCCCCGCGCGGAGCAGCAGCGGCTTGAGGCTGCCGCGGGCCCAGAAGAGGAACGCCAGCGACCCCAGGCCGATCGCTGCGGTGGCGATGCTGATGTGGACCAGGTTGGGCACGAGGGACCTGACGATCTCGACGAAGGTCTCACCCTCCGCGTGGATGCCGAGGACGGGCCCGAGCTGGCCGGCCGCGATCTGGAGGCCCGACGCGGTGATGAAGCCCGCCACGACCGGGTGGCTCAGGAAGTTCGCGAGGAACCCCAGCCGCAGCAGCCCCATGGCCATGAGCATCAGCCCCGAGACCAGGGCGAGTGCTATGGCCGCCCCGAGGTACTCGGGGGTTCCCTGGGACGCGAGCGGGCTGATGGCGGCAGCGGTCATCAGGCTGGCCACCGCCACCGGCCCGACCGCCAGGCTGCGCGAAGTGCCGAAGACCGCGTAGAGCAGCAGCGGCGCCATCGACGCGAAGAGCCCGACCTGCACCGGCAGCCCCGCGAGCAGCGCATAGGCGAGCGACTGCGGGATGAGCATGACCGTGACGATCACCGCCACGATGAGGTCGTTGGTGAAGGTCTTACCGGTGTACTGGGCTCCCCAGTCCAGGATCGGAAGGTATCGGCGAAGCATGGACATGGCGTCAACCCTTCCTGGGCACTTCGGCAAGCGGACTCGTGTGTGCGACCGGCGCGCGCGCCCGAGCGGTCCACCTGCGGTACAGCAGGCGCGCCAGGCGCGTGATCGGCCCCCGAACCAGGAAGTACGGCACGACGGCGCACACCACCGCCACGGTCAGCAGCTGGCCAGGATAGACCCACCGGAAGACCCACAACTGGTACGCGGTGTCGAGCACGATCGCCATGAGGAACACCCTGCCGGCGTCCTTCACGCCGATGCGAAAGAGCCGCCGACGCTCTATCGGATCCGTGATGAACGCGCCGAGGAAGGCGGGCAATCCCTCCTTGGCGTCCTTCCAGTCGGCTCGCAGCGCGAGGAGCGTGACCACGGTGGGCATGACGACCAGCCGGAAGTTCAGCGGCCCGCTCAAGCGGCCGAGGAGCTGCTCCACGAAGTACTTCAGGAAGTTCTGGATCTCGTCCATGGCTCATCTGCCTCGCGTCAGCTCTCCGCGCGGTGCGAGCGCGCGAGCATGCCGCCCGAGATGTTTCGGGCCTTGAAGCCGTTCTGCATCAGGATCCGCGTCGCGTAGTAGGCGCGCACGGCCGAGCGGCAAATGACCAGAATCTCCCGGTCGCGGGGCAGTTCGCCGAGACGGGCGCGGAGCTGCGGCAGCGGGATGTTGACCGCGCCGGGGACGGACTCGACGGCGAGCTCCTGCGGACTGCGTACGTCGAGCAGGAGCCCCTGCCCGACGCCGTCCCAGTGGACGATCGGCATGTCGCCGCGCAGCAGGTTGCCGGCGACCATCCCCGCGAAGTTCACGGGGTCCTTGGCACTGCCGAACGGAGGCGCGTAGCACAGCTCGGCCTCCTCGAGGTCGTAGACAGTCGCCTTCATCTGGATCGCCATCGCGAAGGCATCGATCCGCTTGGCGACGCCGTCTTCGGAGAGAAGCTGCGCGCCGAGCAGTCGTCCGTCCTTCTTCCGGAAGAGGACCTTGATCGCCATCATCTTGGCGCCCGGGTAGTAGCCCGCGTGGGAGTTCTGGTAGATGTAGACCTTCTCGAAGTCGGTCTCCCCCACCTGGCGGAGGACCTTCTCGCTGGGGCCGGTCTGGCCGATCTCGCCTTCGAAGATCTTGCAGATCGACGTGCCCTGGGTGCCGCGGTAGCGCGACTTGCGGCCGGCGATCACGTCGGCCGCGATCCGGCCTTGGCGGTTGGCTGGCCCCGCGAGCGGGATGAGCGTCCACTGGCCGGTGACGTAGTCCTTCACTTCGACCGCGTCGCCCACGGCGAGGATGTCGGGGTCGCTCGTGGTCATGTGCTCGTCGACGCGGATGCCCCCGCGCTGGCCGATCTCGAGCCCCGCCGCGTTGGCGAGCGCTGTCTCCGGTCGTACGCCGATCGCGAGGATCACGACGTCCGCCGGGTGGGCCTTTCCGGACTCGGTCAGGACCTCGAGCGAGCCGTCCTTCGCCTGCCGGAACCCGGCGACGCCATCGCCCAGCTCGAGCTTCACGTCGTGCTTCACGAGGTAGCGCTCGACGAGGCGCGACATCTCGGGGTCGAGCGGGGGCATGACCTGGTTCAGCTTCTCGACGAGGGTCACCTCGAGACCAAGGTGGGCGAAGTTCTCCACCATCTCGAGGCCGATGAACCCGCCGCCGACCACCACGGCCCGCTTCGGCTTCGTGACGACCTGATGCCCGGTGTACGAGTCCATCCCGGTCTTGCTCTCCTCGCCGCGGTGCAGCCACTCGCGGATGGTCCGGGCGTCCGGGACGGTCCTCACCGAGAAGATCCCGGGGAGGTCGATGCCGGGAAGCGGCGGTCGGATCGGGGCCGCGCCGGGCGACAGCACCAGCTTGTCGTAGCGCTCGGTGGTCACCGTGCCGGTCTTGACGTCGCGCAGGTCCACCGTCTTCTCCTTCGCGTCGATGGCGATCGCCTCGCAGCTGGTCCGAGCATCGACCGCGAACACGGCCCGGAACATCTGTTCCGTCGCCACGAGCAGGCTCGACTCCTCCGGGATCACGCCCGAGACGTGGTAGGGCAGCCCGCAGTTCGCGTAGGAGACGTAGGGGCCGCGCTCCACCATCAGGATCTCGGCCTTCTCGTCCAGCCGACGCAGCCGCGCCGCACACGAGGCCCCGCCCGCCACTCCGCCCACGATGACGACTTTCATGATTTCTCTCCGTTCCCGCTCGTTCTTCCCGGTCTGCGTGACCGTTCGATCAACTCCATCCCGTCCGTGGCGGACACGTAGTCGAAGCGGACTTCCGGCGGTCCGCCTGAAAGCTCGACCGCGCCGAGGATGCGACGATAGGTTTCGGAACGAAGGTGCGCCTCGAGCGCCGTCTGGGACTCCCACCTCTCGACGAGCACGACCGCCTGTTCTGGGCCTTGCTCCTCGTAGATGTGGCAAGCGTCGCAGCCGGGCTGGGCCAGCACGGGCCCTTGGATGGACCGGAAGACTTCCAGTATGTCGGCACGTCGCTCCGGTGCCGGCAGGATCCTGAGTGTCCCGACGATCATGCCTGTCGTCGTACTGCTCGATTCGTGCCGGAGAGACGTTCGACCCGAGTGAGTCGACCCAAGTGATTGGCGGGCCGAGACTCTGGGGTCTTCCTCCCGCTTCGCGGTCAGAGGCAGAGACGATGAGAAGAGGACGGGATATCGACCTGCGGACGTCATTTCGTCCTGCGAACCCACGGGACGTTCCTGAAACTGGCCCGGCGGCACGAGCCGACAGGTCCCGCGGGGCTTCGAGCGGTTCGGGCGGGAGATCGAGGCCCTCAAGGGGCCGGTGTGGCGGGCGCTACCGCGACGGGAAGCGCTGGCCTACGTCGATCGGACCTACGCCGGCCCGGGCGGATGGATGCCCAGCTTCTTCATGCGGCTGTAGAGGGTCGAGGGGTTGAGCCCCAGCGCTGCGGCGGCGCCCTTCGGCCCCTTGACGTGCCAACGTGTGCCTTCCAGTGCTCGAATGATCAGCTCGCGCTCGGAGTCGGCCAGGGTCTGCGGCGGCGCCGCGAGCGGAGCGGTGTCCTCGAGCATCGGCACCCGGAGCGTGTCGCCGCTCGTGATGATGGCGCCGTGCTCGATCACGTTCTTGAGCTCGCGGACGTTCCCCGGCCAGGGATGGCGTTGGAGCGCGTCCATGGTCTTCCGCGGCACCTGGGTGATCCTCTTGCCCATGCGGGAGGAGAGCTCCTCGAGAAAGGTCCAGACCAGCAGGGGGATGTCCTCCGCCCGCTCGCGCAGCGGCGGCAGGCGGATCGGGAAGACGTTGAGGCGGTAGTAGAGGTCTTCCCGGAAGCGTCCCTTTCGGATCTCCTCCGTGAGGTCGCGGTTGGTGGCCGCGATCAGGCGCACGTCGACCTTGATCGTCCGGGGGCTCCCCAACCGCTCGAACTCGCCCGTCTCCAGCACGCGCAGCAGCTTGGCCTGCAGCTCGAGCGACAGCTCGCCGATCTCGTCGAGGAAGAGGGTCGAACCGTCCGCGACCTCGAAGCGCCCGATCTGGCGCGTCAGGGCCCCGGTGAAGGCACCCTTCTCACGGCCGAACAGCTCGCTCTCTACCAGCCCGGACGGCAGTGCGGCGCAGTTGACCTTGACGATCAGGTGGTTCCGGCGAGGGCTCTGCCGGTGGATGGCCTGGGCGACGAGCTCCTTGCCGGTGCCGGTCTCGCCGCGAACGAGCACCGAGGAATCCGTGGGCGCGACCTGCTCCACGAGGCGCATGACCGTCTGGATGGCGGGGCTCTGCCCCGTGACCTCACCGTTCGGGTGGACCACCCTGATCTCGGCCTTGAGGTAGTCACTCTCCGCCTGGAGCCGGTCCTTGAGTCGCTCGATCTCCGCGTACGACTGCCGGAGTGCCTCTTCGCGCTGCCGTCTCTCCGTGATGTCGCGGAGAACGCCGAAGGACTTGACCGTGCGTCCAGCGGCGTCGCGCCTGGCAACGCGGGCGATGTGGTGAACCCACTTCTCTCCACGAGTCGGGTGCAGGTAGCGATACTCGATCGAGAGCCTCTCCAGCCTCCCGTCGTGCAACTGCTGCCGCTGGTCCAGCATGCGCGGGCGGTCGTCGGGATGCAGGTGCTCCATCCAGAACTCCAGGCCCTGGAGGCCCTGTTCGCGGTCAGGGGGGATGCCGCAGAGGTCGCGAGTCCGCTCGTCGAAGTACATGACGCCCTCGGCGAAGTCCACCTCGTAGAAGGCGAGGCCCGCGAGGTCGGCGCCCGCCTCCAGGCGAGCCTCGCCCTCCCGCAAGCTCAGCTCGTGCCGCCTCCGAACGAGCGCGTTGGTGAAGACCTGCGCGACCAGTTGCAGCCGCTTCAACAGCGCGTCCGGCCAGTCGCGCTCCGCCAGCAGGGCATTGAAACCCAAGGCGCCCACCGGCGGCTCGCCCCCCACCGAGAGCGGGAGGCAAACAGCCGACTTGATGCCGAACAAGCGGCAGGTTTCCCGGTCGGCGGCGGCCTCCGCCGGCAGCTCCTCCGGCGAAGAGATGGCAAACATGCGTCCGGCCAGCACTTGCTGTACCGACCAGGGGTACCGCTCCTTGCGCATCGGCTGCGAGGGTCGCAGGCCTTCCTGGGCGCAGTAGGCGTGCGTCGGCATGATGACGTCGGGGGCCCCGCTCGCCCATTGCCAAAGCACCGCGAGATCGATGCCCAGCAGCTCGCAGACACGGCGCAGCGCGTCCTCGATCTCGCGGTCCACCTCGCCAGGAGGCAGGTTGATGAACCGGGAGGAGAGGTCGGAGATCAGCGTCTCGAACTCGAGCAGGCTTCGGAGGTGTTCGGCGGAGGTCACCGTGTGAGCCACAGGGACATTCGATTGGATCCTAGTTCCTGCGACGACACAGTCTCTATAGTCATGTTCTAGATCAAAGGGACGATATATCGTCTCGCGGGCGTCATTTCGACCTTCCACCGCACTTCGCGTCGCGGGGAGGCGAGCCCCACGGACACGGATCTCTGCCTAAGCCCAATCCGCCCTGCCGGATGCGATGAGGCCGCGGCTGGCTCCCGGCAACCAGGTGGCCGTCGCCGCGGGCACGGCCCTCGAGTTCCGCCGGGCTCGACCGCTTGGCGTCGAGATCGTCGTGTAGCGGGCGCGTGGCGTTCGGCGGGTGAGGGTCCTTGCCCAGCCGTCGTAGCGAGCGCTCACGGGGCCGGCGTGTCGGGAGCGCTACCCCGGCCTGACCTCTACCGATCCGATAGAATGGGCCCATGGGAACCGACGAGGATTGTGCGGGCATCGCGGCGCGCAGCCGGCTCCGCCGCGAGCGGCTGGTGGCTCACCGGGCTTCCAGCCACGCCGACGCCGAGGCCTGGGACCTGGATTTCTGGCAGTCGCAGACTCCGCAGGACAGGCTTGCGGCGCTGGTGGCGATTCGCCGCGACGTCGAGGCGGTGGAGGCCGGACGAAGGGGCGGGCGCGACTGACGTGGACACGGTCCAGGATTTCGAGGACTTCCTGGACCTGCTCGAGCGCCACGAGGTTCGCTACCTGATCATCGGTGGCCTCGCGTTCATCTATCACGCCAAGCCCAGGTTCACGAAGGACATCGACATCTGGCTCGACCCCGAGCCCGACAACCTCGCCCGCGCGAACGCTTCGCTCGCCGACTTCGGAAGCCCCTACCTGCTGAATCTTGCGGACCACGGCGAGATCCTCCAGCTCGGAGTCGCCCCGAACCGCATCGACCTGCTCCGCGAAGCCGCGCCCCTCGCGTTCGAGGACGCCTGGCGCCGGCGTGTCGAGAGTACGTACGGACGGGCGCGCGCGCGCTGGATCGCCATCGAGGACTTGCTCGCGATCAAGGAGCGCATCGACCACCCCCGCCACCGGGAGGATGCGCGCGTGCTCCGCCTGGTGCTCGAGCGGAGACGCCGGCGGGAGTGACCGCCTCCCCGCCGAGGGGTGCCGTCATCGCGAGCACGGCCTCCCCGCCCCGCGCGGGCCGTCGGTCGATTGACCCGCGACCCGCCGGACGCTACCTTGTTCACACCCCCACATGCCCGCGCGCAAGTCAGGTCCGCGAGCCGCTCCTTCTCCGCGAGCCAAGCCTCGGGGGCGTCGCCCCCGTGCGGCTCAAAACGGCTCCCCGCCGGGACGTAGCGGCCAGGCCAGCCAGGCTTGGCTCCTCGCGGTAGTCAATGCCACCCAGGACGCGGTCGTGGCGATCGACGCCGAGCGCCGAATCGATCTTTTCAACCCGGGCGCCGAGCGGATGTTCGGCTACACCGCCCAGGAGACCTTTGGTCAGAAGGTGAACGTCTTGATGGACACGCCTTATGCGAGCGAGCACGACGGCTACGTCGACCGCTACGAGCGCACCGGGGAGGCGCACGCCATCGGGCGGATCCGCATCGTGTCCGGGCGGCGCAAGAACGGCGAGACGTTTCCGATGGAGCTTTCGGTGGCGAAGGTCTCGTTGGAGAGCGGCGTCCGCTACGTCGCCCTGATTCGGGACGTCTCGGAGCGGGTGCGACTCCAGAACGATCTCCTTCACGCAGAGCGCCTCGCGACGCTCGGAGCCACCGCCGCGATGCTGGCTCACGAGGTGGGCAATCCGTTGAACGGGATCTCGTTGAACATGCAGCTCCTCGAGCGGCGCCTGTCCCGAAGTGGCGCTGCCGCGGACGGAACGGTCTCCTCCTTGCTGTCCACCGTGAACACGGACATCGAGCGGCTCAGCCACCTGCTGAGCGAGGTGCGGAGCTACTCCCGTCACCTTCAGCTCGAGCTGCGCCGTACCCGGCTCCATCACGTCGTCGAGGACGTTCTCCGGCTCCAGTTACTGGGCGGTCACATCCAGGTCGAAAGATCCCTCGGAACCATGCTCCCCGACATCGTCGCGGACGCCGACAAGCTCAAGCAGGTCTTTCTCAACCTGTTCAAGAACGCCGTCGAAGCCATGCCGGAGGGAGGCGTGCTCACCATCCGAGGAGAGTCCGGGGAACACGACGTGGTCGTGCAGGTGATCGACACGGGCTCGGGGATCGCGGAGGGTGTCGACCCGTTCCAGCCGTTCCGGACGACGAAGCGAGAGGGAACGGGCCTCGGGCTCTCCATCGTCAAGGAGATCGTGACGGCCCACGGGGGGACGCTAACCTACGAAAGCCTGGCGGGCCGGGGAACCACGTTCAGCTTGACGCTGCCGATCGAAGGTCCGGGCGCCCACCGGCGCCCGGCTAGTCGGGTCGGCCCGGACCTAGGACGGTCGTGATCAGGCCCAGGAGAGCGGCCAGCCGAAGGGGCTTGTAGAGGAACCGGCCGACTCCGTTCTCGGGCACTCGTTCCGGATCGAAGACGGGATCGGAGGTGGTCACGATCGTGGGCACTCCGCGTTCCTTCGCGTAGTTGAGAAGCTGGAGCCCGCTGTGATCGCGGAGCGCAGGGTCCAGCAGGAGCAGCCGGCAATGGCCGGCATCCAACGCGATCATCGCCTCGGCGCGGCAACCCGCAACGGCGGCCTCGTGGCCTTCCTCCTGGAGGAGCGCCGCCAGAGCCTGTGCGCTCGAAGAGTCGTCGTCGACGACAAGAATGCGGGCATCTCGCCCCGATGAGGATTCCACGCGCAAACCTTTCCGCCAAGCCAGGGCCACGGGCCGTCCTGCGCTACGTGGGGCAAGAATCGCGCCCGTCGATCTGCATCCTGGGTTGCCTCTGCCGCCCACGCAGCCGCTGCGTGCCCCTCGGGGCCTCGTGGCGCAAGGGCTGCCGGAGTGGCCCTCCGACAATCAGACCAACCACGGCAAGTGACTGAAAGCGATCGCCGTGAGGCTTGCCGATGCCTGGCATCGTGTTTGCCTTCTCGGTTGCCACGGGTATTGCGGACCCGGGATAAGGAGCGTCCCATGTCGAAGGAACCCGAAACTCCACAGGGTCCCACCCTGACCACCGCCGCGGGCATCCCGGTCGGCGACAACCAGAACAGCCTGACCGCCGGCCCCCGTGGCCCCCTGCTGGTCCAGGACTGGCAGCTCTTCGAGAAGCACGCTCACTTCAACCGCGAGCGCATCCCCGAGCGCGTCGTGCATGCCAAGGGCTCGGGCGCCTATGGCATGTTCACCGTCACCAAGGACATCACCCGCTTCACCAAGGCAAGCATCTTCAGCGCGGTGGGCGCCAGGACCGAGTGCCTCGTGCGGTTCTCGACCGTGGCCGGGGAGCGCGGCGCCGCCGATGCCGAGCGCGACGTACGCGGCTTCGCGCTGAAGTTCTACACCCAGGAGGGGAACTGGGACCTGGTCGGCAACAACACGCCGGTCTTCTTCGTGCGCGACCCCTACAAGTTCCCGGACTTCATCCACACCCAGAAGCGCGATCCCAAGACCAATCTTCGAAATCCGACGGCGATGTGGGATTTCTGGTCGCTGTCACCGGAGAGCCTCCACCAGGTCACGATCCTTTTCAGCGATCGGGGTCTGCCCAAGAACTACCGCCAGATGCATGGCTTCGGAAGCCACACCTACAGCCTCATCGACGCGGCGGGCAAGCGAGTGTGGGTGAAGTTCCACTTCAAGTCGATGCAGGGCATCGCCAACCTCACCGACCTGGAGGCGGCGCGGATCGTCGGCTCCGATCGGGAGAGCCATCAGCGCGACCTCTTCGAGTCGATCGAGCGCGGTGACCACCCGAAGTGGCGGATGTGCGTCCAGATCATGCCGGAGTCCGACGTCGACAAGACGTCCTACAACCCGTTCGATCTCACCAAGGTCTGGCCGCACCGGGACTACCCGCTCCTCGAAGTGGGCATCCTCGAGCTCCATCGCAACCCCGAGAACTACTTCACCGAGATCGAACAGGCGGCGTTCTCGCCGGCGAACGTGGTGCCCGGAATCGGCCACAGCCCCGACAAGATGCTGCAGTTCCGCATCTTCGCCTACGCCGACGCCCAGCGTCATCGGCTGGGGGTGAACTACGAGAGCCTGCCCGTCAACCGGCCGCACTGCCCCGTGTACAACTACTATCGCGACGGCGCCATGCGCTTCGACGACGGGGGCGGGAGTGCCGTCTCTTACGAGCCCAACAGCTTCGGCGGACCCGTCGAAGACTCGTACCTCGACGAGCCTCCGCTCCGGCTGTCGGGCGATGCGGCGCGCTACGACCATCGGGTCGGGCAACGACGACTACGGGCAGGCGGGAGCGCTGTTCCGCCTGATGTCGCGCGAGCAGCAACGTCGGCTCGTCGCCAACATCGCCGCGGCCATGAAAGGAGTGCCGGAAGAACATCAGCTGCGCCAGATCGGCCACTTCCTGAAGGCGGACGCCGCCTATGGCGGCGGTGTCGCGGAGGGACTGGGGCTGGGCAAGGAGCTGCACGCGACGGTCTGAACCGTACCCAATGGGCCGGGAGGGTTCAGGCGAACGGAGTGCCGACGTAGCTCTCCGCCAAGCTGGTCATCGCGGCCTTCGAGTGCACGAGATAGTCGAGCTCGGCGAGCTGCCGCCGATGATCGAACGCGTTGTCGCTGTCCGAGCGATGTAGCGTCGAGGTCATCCACCAGGAAAACCGTTGCGCCCACCAGGTGCGGCGGAGGCCGCGCTCGGTATAGGTCCGCAAGCCGGTGTGGGTACCGCTCTCGTAGAACTCGGCCAAGGCAGAGGCGAGGCGCCACACGTCGGCCGCCGCCAGGTTGAGCCCCTTGGCGCCGGTCGGGGGCACGATGTGGGCGGCGTCTCCGGCCAGGTACAGCCGGCCGTGGTGCATGGGATCGGCCACGAAGCTCCGCATGGGCGTGATCCCCTTCTGGAGTATGGGTCCCTCGCGCGGCTGCCAGCCGTCGCTCGTTCGCAGCCGGACGATCAGCTCCTCCCAGATCCGATCGTCGGACCATGCGGAGAGGTCTTCGTCGACGGCACACTGGAGGTACAGCCGCGTGACCTGGGGCGAGCGCATGCTGAACAGGGCAAAGCCGTGGTCGTGGAGGCTGTAGACGAGCTCCGGGCACGAGGGTGCGGCTTCCGCCAGGATGCCGAGCCAGGCGAAGGGATAGACGCGTTCGTAGGTGCGGATCGCGGCGCTGGGTATCGACGGCCGGCAGACCCCGTGGAACCCGTCACAACCCGCGATGAAGTCGCAGAGCAGCTCGCAGTCTTCGCCGTTCGCGTGGTAACGGACCGAGGGGCGATCGGAATCGATGTGGTGCACGGTCACCTGCGACACGTCGAAGTGGAGGGGACGCCCGGTCGAGGTCCGCGCGGCGAGCAGGTCCTTCACCACCTCGCTCTGCCCGTAGATGGTGATGGCGCGCCCGCCGGTCAAGCTCGCCATGTCGACGTGGTGGCGGCGGCCGTCGAAGGCCAGGTATAGCCCGTCGTGCCGCAGGCCTTCCCGCGCCAGTCGATCACCCGTGCCCATCGCGTGCAGCAGATCGACCGTACCCTGCTCGAGCACGCCCGCGCGGACGCGTTCGACCACGTAGTCGCGATCGCGGTTCTCGAGGATGACCGAGTCGATGCCCCGCAGGTGCAGGAGCTGGCCCAGGATCAGGCCCGCGGGCCCCGCGCCGACGATGCCGACCTGCGTGCGGTGTCGCTGCATGATTCTCCCTATGATCTGATATTCGTGACGACAAAATTCCGACAGACGACGGTCGGCTGTCGATTCGGTGGGTCGCGGTTCGTATAGGGGATGAAGGGCCGGCAAAAGAGCCGACCGCCCGGAAAGGAACCACGAATGCGCAAGATCGTTGCCACGGTCAGTCTGACCCTCGACGGGGTGATGCAGGCGCCGGGCCGGCCCGACGAGGACCGGCGGGGCGGCTTCGAGCACGGTGGGTGGGCAGGACCCTACCACGACCCGGTCATGATGAAGGCCATGGGCGAGGGCATGGCCCAGGCCCCGGCGCTCCTGTTCGGGCGGCGTACGTACGAGGACTTCTTCTCCGTGTGGCCGGGTCGCACCGACAACCCCTTCACCGCGGTGCTCGACAACTCCCAGAAGTACGTGGCCTCGAAGACGCTGCAGGAGCCCTTGCCGTGGCAGAATTCCACGCTGCTCAAAGGCGACGCGGCGGAGACGGTAGCCCGGCTGAAGGAGCAACCGGGGAGAGACCTCGCGGTGCTGGGTAGCGGCGACCTGCTGCAGACCCTCATGCGGCATGGCCTCGTCGACGAGTACGTCCTGCTGCTCCACCCGCTGGTGCTGGGGCCGGGCCGCCGGTTGTTCAACCACGAGGCGCACCGAAAGGCGCTTCGTCTGGTCAAGAGCGTGCCCACGACCACGGGCGTGTTGATCGCGACGTACAGGCCATCCTGACCATGGCCGCAATGACGCAACGGAGGCACGAAGGTGACCCAGTACCTGCTCAGTATCTACCAGCCCGACGGTCCGTCCCCACCGCCGGAGGTCCTCGAGCCGATCATGCGCGAACTGCACGCGCTGAACGAGGAGATCAAGGCCGCCGGAGGCTGGGTCTTCAGTGGCGGCCTGCACGCTCCGAGCACGGCCACGGTGGTGCGGGTCCGCGACGGGGACGTGATGATCACCGACGGCCCCTACGTCGAGGGCAAGGAGCACATCGGCGGGTTCTGGATCATCCAAGCCCCCGATCTCGACGCCGCACTCGGCTGGGCGCGGCGAGCGGCCCGGGTGCTCCCCCTCCCCATCGAGGTGCGTCCCTTCCAGGACCGCGGCGAGGGCTGATCCCGGTTGGATCCCGCGCGAGCGTCGGAGATCGAGCGCGTGTTCCGCGCGGAGTACGGCCGCGCGGTGGCCGTGCTCGCCCGCGTCTTCGGTGACCTCGACATCGCCGAGGAGGCCGTGGCGGAGGCCTTCACCACGGCGGTGCAGCGGTGGCCGGCCGACGGGCTGCCCCCGAGCCCGGCGGGCTGGATCATCACCACCGCGCGCAACCGGGCCATCGACCGCCTGCGCCGCGAAGCGTCGCGCGCCGACCGGCACGCGCAGGCGGCGCTGCTGCACGCCCGCGACGAGCCCGTAGAGGAGGGGCCGGTGGGCGACGAGCGGCTGCGGCTGATCTTCACCTGCTGCCACCCCGCCCTCGGCCGCGGGGCACAGGTCGCCCTCACCCTGCGCCTCCTGGGCGGCCTCACCACCACGGAGATCGCGCGGGCCTTCCTGGTGCCGGAGCCGACCCTGGCGCAGCGGCTCGTCCGGGCCAAGGGCAAGATCCGCGACGCGAGAATCCCCTACCGCGTCCCCGCCGCGGCCGACCTCGCCGGCCGGCTGCGGTCCGTGCTGGCCGTGGTCTACCTCGTGTTCAACGAGGGCTACACGGCCAGCTCGGGAACCGACCTCGTCCGCGCGGACTTGTGTGCCGAGGCCATCCGCCTCGGCCGGCTGCTCGTGGAGCTCATGCCCGACGAGCCGGAGGTGCGGGGGCTGCTCGCCCTGATGTTGCTCAGCGAGTCGCGTCGCTCGGCCCGGACCAACGCAAACGGAGAGCTCGTGCCGCTCAGCGACCAGGACCGGGCCCGCTGGGACCGCGCCCTCATCGCCGAAGGCCAGGCGATCGTCCGCGCCTGCGTGCGGCGCGACCATCCGGGCGTGTACCAGATCCAGGCGGCGATCAGTGCGGTGCACAGCGATGCGCGCTCCGCGGCCACCACCGACTGGCCGCAGATCGTCGAGCTCTACGACCAGCTGCGCGCGTTCGACCCAAGCCCGGTCGTCGCCCTGAACCGCGCCGTCGCCGTGGCCGAGGTCGACGGACCGGGGGCGGCGCTCGCCCTCGTCGACGCGCTGGACCTCCAGGCCTATTACCTGTTCCACGCCATTCGCGCCGACCTGTTGCGCCGGCTGGGCCGCGACGCCCTGGCCCGGGCGGCCTACGACGAGGCGATCGAGCTGACCGACAACGCGGCGGAGCGCGACTTCCTGCGCCGCCGCTCGCAGTCTCTGGCCGGGTAGACCGCAAGGGACGACCCTCGGTGCTGGATCGTGGCCCCCGCCCCCGGCCTCGATCGGCGGTTCTCGTGCCAGTTGTCGTGTCGTTGTTGACGGTCGCTCCGCGACGGGGTACCTTTTTCGTCTATCCAGCAGAGCCGAGCTACGGAGGAGCGAATGCTTCCAGTGCGGCTCTGGAGTGGCGACCCCCTTTTCGTTTCGTGGCCGGGGGGGTAGCGCTGAGCGTGCGATCGGGACTTTGGCCGGTGGCTTCCATGCTGCCCTTGTTCGCTTCTCCGATTCGCCGGCTCAGCCGCCGAGCGCGCGCTTCAGCCCTCGCACGCGGCGCCTCGAGGAGGGCGCCGTCCCCCACTGACCGGCGTTCCTATCCAGGGATGCACGCAGTGTCCCAAGGGCAGGGTTCATGACCACAAACCTCGAGCCGGGAATGGGCGCATCCAACGACGCGCTGGACGTCGATATGGAGGGGCTCGTGGCGGCCCTTCAGGCGGTGCGCGACGGCGACTTCTCCGTGCGGATGCCCGGCCACCGCGTCGGTCTGGCCGGGAAGGTCGCCGACACGTTCAACGAGATCGTCGCGGCCAACCGGCGCATGGCGCAAGAGCTCAGGCGGGTGGGGCACAGTGTCGGCAAGGAAGGCAAGACCAGCGAGCGTCTCCGCTTCGAGCGCAGCAGCGGCTCCTGGGGCGAGATGGAAGTCTCGGTCAACGCCCTCATCGAAGACCTCCTGCGGCCGACCACCGAGGTCACGCGTGCCATCGCGGCGGTGGCCCAGGGCGATCTGATGCAGACGGTGCGGCTGGACGTGGACGGACGGCCGCTCGAAGGCGAGTTCCTGCGCGCCGCGACCCTCGTCAACACGATGATCCAGCAGCTTCGCGTGTTCACTTCCGAAGTGACGCGCGTGGTTCGCGAGGTCGGCACCGACGGCAAGCTCGGCGGCCAGGCGGAGGTCGAGGAGATCGGGGGGGTCTGGAAGGACCTGACGGAGAGCGTCAACTCGATGGCCAACAACCTCACCGCCCAGGTCCGCAACATCGCCGAGGTCACGATCGCCGTGGCCAGCGGCGACCTCTCCAAGAAGATCACCGTCGACGTCCGCGGCGAGATCCTGCAGCTCAAGGAAGCCATCAACACGATGGTCGACCAGCTCCGCTCGTTCGCCTCGGAGGTGACACGGGTGGCCCGCGAAGTGGGCACCGACGGCCGGCTCGGCGGGCAGGCCGTCGTGCCGGGCGTGGCCGGCACCTGGAAGGACCTCACCGACAACGTCAACCTGCTCGCCGCCAATCTGACCACCCAGGTACGCAACATCGCCGAAGTCACGACCGCGGTGGCCCGCGGCGACCTCTCGCGGAAGATCACGGTCGACGTCCGCGGCGAGATCCTCGAGCTCAAGGACACCATCAACACGATGGTCGACCAGTTGAACGCGTTCGCCGGCGAAGTGACGCGCGTGGCGCGCGAGGTGGGAACCGAAGGCAAGCTCGGGGGCCAGGCGGCCGTGCCCGGGGTGGCCGGGACCTGGAAGGACCTCACCGACAACGTCAACTTCATGGCCGGCAACCTGACCGCCCAGGTCCGCAACATCGCCGAAGTGTCCACGGCGATCGCGAGCGGAGACCTCTCGAAGAAGATCACGGTCAACGTCAGCGGCGAGATCCTGCTCCTCAAGGAGACCATCAACACGATGGTCGACCAGCTGAACGCCTTCGCGAGCGAGGTGACGCGCGTCGCGCGCGAGGTCGGCACCGAGGGCAAGCTGGGCGGCCAGGCGCAGGTGCCCGGGGTCGCCGGCACCTGGAAGGACCTCACCGACAGCGTCAACTCGATGGCGAACAACCTCACCGCGCAGGTCCGCAACATCGCCGACGTCACCATCGCGGTGGCGAGCGGCGACCTCTCCAAGAAGATCACGGCCGACGTCCGCGGCGAGATCCTGCAGCTCAAGGAAGCGCTCAACACGATGGTCGACCAGCTCCGCTCGTTCGCGGGCGAGGTGACGCGCGTGGCGCGCGAGGTGGGAACCGAGGGCAAGCTCGGCGGCCAGGCGGCCGTGCCCGGGGTCGCGGGCACCTGGAAAGACCTCACCGACAGCGTCAACTCGATGGCGAGCAACCTGACCGCGCAGGTCCGCAACATCGCCGAGGTCACGACCGCGGTGGCCCGCGGCGACCTCTCGCGCAAGATCACCGTCGACGTGAAGGGCGAGATCCTCGAGCTCAAGAACACCATCAACACCATGGTCGACCAGCTGAACGCTTTCGCGGCCGAGGTGACGCGCGTGGCCCGCGAGGTCGGCACCGAAGGCAAGCTCGGAGGACAGGCCGCGGTGCCCGGCGTGGCCGGAACCTGGAAAGACCTGACCGACAACGTCAACCTGCTCGCCGCCAACCTGACCACGCAGGTCCGCAACATCGCCGAGGTCACCACGGCCGTCGCTCGCGGGGACCTCTCGCGCAAGATCACGGTCGACGTTCGCGGCGAGATCCTCGAGCTCAAGGACACCATCAACACGATGGTCGATCAGTTGAACGCCTTCGCGGGCGAGGTGACGCGGGTGGCCCGCGAGGTGGGAACCGAGGGCAAGCTCGGCGGCCAGGCCGAGGTGCCCGACGTCGCGGGAACCTGGAAAGACCTCACGGACAGCGTCAACTCCATGGCCAGCAACCTGACCGCCCAGGTCCGCAACATCGCCGAGGTCACGACCGCGGTGGCCCGCGGCGACCTGTCGCGCAAGATCACGGTCGACGTGAAGGGCGAGATCCTCGAGCTCAAGAACACGATCAACACCATGGTCGACCAGCTGAACGCCTTCGCCGCCGAGGTGACGCGCGTGGCCCGCGAGGTGGGCACCGAAGGCAAGCTCGGAGGTCAGGCCAAGGTCCTGGGCGTCGCAGGCACCTGGAAGGACCTCACCGACAACGTCAACTTCATGGCCAGCAACCTGACCGCCCAGGTCCGCAACATCGCCGAGGTGGCGACCGCGATCGCGAGCGGCGACCTTTCCAAGAAGATCACCGCCGACGTGCGCGGCGAGATCCTGCTGCTCAAGGAGACCCTGAACACGATGGTGGAGCAGCTTCGCTCCTTCGCGGCCGAGGTGACCCGCGTGGCGCGCGAGGTCGGCACCGAGGGCCGCCTCGGCGGCCAGGCCGCGGTGCCGGGCGTGGCCGGGACCTGGAAGGACCTCACCGACAACGTGAACCTCCTCGCCGCCAACCTGACGACCCAGGTCCGCAACATCGCCGAGGTGACGACGGCCGTGGCCCGCGGCGACCTGTCGCGCAAGATCACCGTCGACGTGCGCGGAGAGATCCTCGAGCTCAAGAACACGATCAACACCATGGTGGACCAGCTGAACGCGTTCGCGGGCGAGGTGACGCGCGTCGCGCGCGAGGTCGGCACCGAGGGCAAGCTGGGCGGCCAGGCCCAGGTCCCCGGGGTCGCCGGGACCTGGAAGGACCTGACCGACAACGTCAACGTCATGGCCGCCAACCTCACCGAGCAGGTCCGCGGCATCGTCAAGGTGGTGACCGCCGTCGCGGACGGCGACCTGAAGCAGAGCCTGAGCGTGCAGGCCAAGGGCGAGGTGGCCGCGCTGGCCGAGACCATCAACGACATGACGGGGACGCTCGCCACCTTCGCCGATCAGGTCACGACCGTGGCGCGCGAAGTCGGCGTCGAAGGCCGGCTGGGCGGCCAGGCCAACGTGCCCGGAGCGGCCGGCACCTGGAAGGACCTCACCGGCAACGTCAACCTGCTGGCCGCCAACCTCACCACCCAGGTCCGCGCGATCGCCGAGGTCGCGACCGCCGTCACGAAGGGCGACCTGACGCGGTCGATCCAGGTCGATGCCCGCGGCGAGGTCGCCGAGCTCAAGGACAACATCAACACGATGATCGACAACCTGCGCCTCACCACCGACCGCAACAACGAGCAGGACTGGCTGAAGACCAATCTCGCGCGTTTCACCGGCCTCCTCCAGGGCCAGCGCGATCTGGCGACCGTGGGCCGGACGCTCCTCACCGAGCTCGTCCCCCTCGTGGACGCCCACCAGGGGCTCATCTACCAGATGGCCACTGACGGCGGCCCGCACCTGAAGCTGCTCGCGAGCTACGGGAACGCCCAGAGCGATGGCTATCCCGAGGAGCTCGCCCTGGGCGAGGGCTTCTTGGGACAATGCGCCGTCGACAAGCGGCGCATCCTGGTCACGAAGGTCCCGAGCGACACCGTCCCCGTGGGCTCGACGCTCTTCCAGGCGCTGCCCAAGAGCCTCATCGTCTTCCCCGTCCTCTTCGAGGGCCAGATCAAGGCGGTCCTGGGGCTCGCGTCGCTCCGGGAGTTCGCCTCCTCGCACCTCACGTTCCTCGAGCAGCTGACCTCCAACATGGGCATCGTGGTCAACAGCATCGAAGCCACCATGCAGACCGAGGGCCTGCTCAAGCAGTCGCAACAGCTCGCCGCGGAGCTGCAGACCCAGCAGAAGGAGCTGCAGCAGACGAACGAGCAGCTCGAGCAGAAGGCGCAGCAGCTCGCCGAGCAGAACGCCGAGGTCGAGCGCAAGAACAAGGAGATCGAGCTGGCCCGACGCGCCGTCGAAGAGAAGGCCGCTGAGCTCGCCCTCACCTCGAAGTACAAGTCCGAGTTCCTGGCCAACATGTCTCACGAGCTGCGTACCCCCCTCAACAGCATCCTCATCCTGGGCCAGCAGCTCGGCGACAACCCCGACGGCAACCTGACCGCCAAGCAGGTCGAGTACGCACGGACGATCCACAGCGCCGGAACCGACCTGCTCAACCTGATCAGCGACATCCTCGACCTCTCGAAGATCGAGTCGGGAACGGTCACGGTCGAGGCCGCCGAGATCCAGTTTCGGGATCTCCTGGACACCGTCGAAAGAGCATTCCGGCACGAGGCCGAGAACCGCGGCCTGTCCTTCGACGTGCGCACCGATGACCGGCTCAGCCGCAGCCTGATCACGGACTCGAAGCGCCTCATGCAGGTGCTCAAGAACCTGCTCTCGAACGCCTTCAAGTTCACCGAGCGCGGCGGGGTCACCCTCACCGTCAGGAACGCCGCGAGCGGTTGGGGCCAGGACCATCCGGTGCTCAACTCTGCGGCCTCGGTCGTGGCCTTCGAGGTGGCCGACACCGGAGTGGGGATCCCGGGCGAGAAGCAGAAGATCATCTTCGAGGCGTTCCAGCAGGCCGATGCGAGCACGAGCCGCAAGTACGGGGGCACGGGGCTCGGCCTCGCGATCAGCCGCGAGCTGGCCTTCCTGCTGGGCGGCGAGATCCAGCTCACGCAGCGCCCCCGGCGCGGGCAGTGCTTTCACCCTGTTCCTTCCCTTGCGCTACATGGGACCCGCGACCCTGGCCCGGCCGAGCGCGGGCGAGGTCGGTCCGTTCCGCCAGTTCCCCGCGGTCCGCGTTCCCGAGCGCGATCGTCGAGCCGGTGCCGGACGACCGCGAAACGATCGCGACGGGCGACTCCGTGATGCTGGTCGTGGAGGACGACCCGCACTACGCTCGGGTGCTCTCGGACCTCGCGCGCGACCAGGGCTTCAAGGTGCTCGTGACGATGCGCGGCGGGCGAAGCCTTGACCCTGACCCGGCAGTTCCGCCCGACTGCCATCTCGCTCGACGTGTTCCTGCCGGACATGCTGGGCTGGACCGTGCTCAGCCAGCTGAAGCAGGACCCCGCGACCCGCCACATCCCGGTCCAGATCGTCACCCTGGACGAGGATCGGCAGCACGGCCTGGCCCGCGGCGCCTTTGGCTTCGTCACCAAGCCCACCACGACCGAGGGTCTGGAGAGCGTCTTCACCCGGATCAAGGCGTATGCCGCGAACCGCCGCAAGCGGCTCCTGGTCGTGGAGGACAACGCGGCCGAGCGCCTCAGCATCACGGAGCTCCTGGGTCACGACGACATCGAGATCGGAACCGTGGCGTCCGGTGAAGAAGCGCTGGCCGCCCTGCGAAGAGCGGCCCTACGACTGCGCCGTTCTCGACCTGCGGCTGCCCGACATGTCGGGCTTCGAGGTACTCGACCGGATCGGCGAGAACGAAGCGCTCGCGCGAGCTGCCGATCGTCGTCTTCACGGGGCGGGAGCTGACGCCCGGAGGACGACGCGCGGCTCCGCACCATGGCGCGGAGCGTGGTGGTCAAGGGCGTCGAGTCGCCCGAGCGTCTGCTCGACGAGACATGCGCTGTTCCTGCACCGCGTGGTGACCGACCTGCCCCCGGAGAAGCAGGCGCTCCTCGATCGGCTGCACCGTTCCGACGAGGACCTGCTCGGCAAGCAGGTCCTGGTGGTGGACGACGACGTGCGCAACATCTTCGCCCTGAGCAGCGTGCTCGAGCGCCGGGGCATGGAGGTGCTCGCCGCCAACACGGGCCGCGCAGGCCATCACCATGCTCGAGGCCACGCCCGGAGCTGGCCCTCGTGCTGATGGACATCATGATGCCCGAGATGGACGGCTTCGAGACCATGCGCGTGATCCGCCAGAACCCTGCCTACCGGCGGCTGCCGATCATCGCCCTCACCGCGAAGGCCATGAAAGGAGACCGCGAGAAGTGCCTGGAAGCGGGCGCTTCCGACTATCTCGCCAAGCCCGTCGACACCGAGCAGCTCGTCTCGTCGATGCGCATGTGGCTGCACCGTTAGGTCAGGGGGATGAGCCCGTGAACGCACCCCGGCCCGTCAACATCCTCCTCGTCGACGATCAGCCGGGCAAGCTGCTGAGCTACGAAGCCATGCTCGACGACCTCGGCGAGAACCTGATCCGCGCGAACTCGGGCGACGAAGCCCTGCAACAGCTCCTGAAGACGGACGTCGCCGTCGTGCTGATGGACGTCTGCATGCCCGAGGTGGACGGCTTCGAAGTGGCGGCCATGATCCGCAAGCATCCCGCGCTTCCAGAAGACCGCGATCATCCACGTCTCCGCGGTCAACCTCACCGACTTCGATCGCCTGAGGGGCTACGACTCCGGGGCCGTCGACTACGTCTCGGTGCCGATCGTGCCCGAGGTCCTGCGCGCCAAGGTCAAGGTCTTCGCCGACCTGTACCGCAAGACCGAGGAGCTGGAGCGCCTGAACCGCGAGCTGGGCCGCCGCGTCACCGAGCGGACCGAGCAGTTCGAGGCGACCGCGGCGCAGCTTGCGCCAAACGGAGGAGCGCTTCCGCCTGCTCGCCGAGACGATCCCCTCGATCGTCTGGACCGCCGACCCCGACGGGGCCATCACCTACGCCAACCAGCGCTGGTTCGACTATTGCGGGGTGGCGGCGGAGCACAACGAGAAGAACTGGCCGGCGTTCGTGCTTCATCCGGACGATCGGGAGCGGCGGCATGCCGAGTGGCGGCGGGCCCTCCGCGAGGGACGAGAGTTCGAGATCGAGGTCCGGAAACGTCGGTACGACGGCGTATACCGCTGGTTCCTCACCCGTGCGGTGCCGCACCGAGACGCGGACGGCAAGGTGATCGGGTGGTTCGGCGTCACCACGGACATCCACGACCAGAAGGTGCTCGGCGAGCAGCTGCGCGAGGCCGACCGCCGCAAGGACGAGTTCCTGGCGACCCTCGCCCACGAGCTCCGCAATCCGCTGGCCGCGATCAGCAGCGCGCTGAACGTGCTCCGCCATCCGGAGCGGTCCGAGGCCCAGGCGCGCTCCGGCCAGGAGGTGATCGACCGCCAGGCGACCCACCTCACCCGCCTCGTCGACGACCTCGTGGACGTGAACCGGATCACGCGCGACAAGCTGGAGCTGCGCAAGGAGCGCGTGGACCTCGCCGACGTGGTCACGGCGGCGGTGGATGCGTGCCGATCGCTGGGGAACGAAGCCCGGGAGCTGAGCGTCGCCCTGCCCGCCGGAGCCCATCCTCTTGCGAGGCGGATGGGATTCGACTGACGCAGGTGCTCTTGAACCTGCTCACGAACGCGGTCAAGTACACGAAGCCGGACGGCCACATCCGGGTCACCGCCGACCGCGACGGCGACGCCGTGGTCGTGACGCGTCGCGGACGACGGCATCGGCGTCGCGCCCGAGGCGCTGCCGCAGCTCTTCGACATGTTCTACCAGGCCGACCGCTCCCTGGAGCGCACGGACGGGCGGGCTCGGCATCGGCCTCACCCTGGCGCGCCACCTCGTCGAGCTGCACGGCGGCACCATCGAGATCCACAGCGGAGGGGTCTGGGCAGGGCTGCGAGGCGATCGTGCGGCTGCCGGGGCTGGCCGAGCCCTCGGCCTCGCCGATGCCACGCGTGCCTCGTGACGAGCACGCGGCGGCTCCCAGAACCGCACGCCGTGTCCTGATCGCGGACGACAACGCGGACGCCGCGAGCGCCCTGGCGGTGCTGCTCAGGCTCGCCGGGCACGAGCCACGATGCGCGGCCAACGGTGAAGAGGCCCTCGCGTTGGCCGCCCGCTTCAAGCCCCGAGGTGATGGTGCTCGATCTCGCGCATGCCTCGCCTGAACGGCTACGACGTCGCGCGCCGGATCCGGCAAGAGCCATGGGGCCAGGATGTGCTGCTCATTGCGCTCACCGGATGGGCCAAGGACGAAGACCGCAAGCGGACGAAGGAGGCGGGTTTCGACGCCCACCTCGTCAAGCCCGTGCCTCCGGCGGTATTGCTGGAGCTTCTCGCCGGACCGTTGTCGTCCGGATCCTCCAGCGTCTAGTTCCCGATCCCGCCTCCGCGAGGGCGTCCGGGCAAGAGCCCGCACCGCCCGCTCTCCAGGCCGTTTGTAGAATTGGCATCCGCGGCCGCCGGCCCAGGGCGGGAAACCCGCCGCCCGGGGCACGCAAGTCATTGAGGGGTCGAGGTCGATCACGCCTCAGGCGTGGACCATCTCTTGCAGAGCGAATCGGGCGAGGTCAACGGCGCCTTGTTGACGACGGGCACCACGGGAGGGTGTCGGCCCATGCCAATGTTCACAGTCCGGCTTTGCCACGATCTCACAGGCTGGTTCGCAACGCAGGGTGACGACGTCCTGGGCTATCCCGGGGTCTGCGTTCACGGTGAGCACCCGTTTCCGAGCGTGGACGATGCGATGCTCGCGCTGGACGTGACCCAGGTGCTCGCACAGCGCCTTTCTCGCGAATCCTGCCCGTTGAAGAGGAGTCTCGAGTCGAGGCCGAGTGGACGACGGAGTCTGGGGCGCAGACGGGCACTGCCGCCTGTCGTGGGCAACCCCTAGAAGCGGGCATGGACTGGGTACGGGAACACCGAGAAGGCGGTGGCGTCCGGGGCGTGGTGTGGCTCGTCGGGGAGCCAGGGAGGTTCCGCGTGCGGCTCACCGAGGGGCACACCCTGCGGCGGTCACACGAGGGCGGCGCCTATCGCAACCGAGATCTCGCCCTTGCCGTTGCCGATATTCTGGCCCGTCGTCAGCTCAGGGGCCACGTGTGCGATGTTGCCTGCACAGGATGGGCCCTATCGGCCCTGCCCGCCGGATGACGAGCCCCCTCCCTGACTCAGAGCTCCACTCGCGGTATCGAGCGCGACCCAACCTTCCGGCCGACCTGGCCCTGGCGATGAGGTCGCGCGCGATCGACGCTCGCGCGGGATCGCCGGGCAGGCCCATGCCTCATCCGCATCCTGATCCGGCGCCGTCGCCCGCTCCGGGCCGTCCGGACCCTCGGCCGCCTGTTCACGACCCGGATCCCCTCCCGCCTCCCCCCACGAGTCCCCTCCCCACGCCGCTTCCCGCCTTGGCGGCGATCGTCGGGCCGGAACACCCGCTTGGTGCGTGCTAGATTGCGCTGGTGGCGCGAGAAGCGGAGACCGGGGAACGTGTGCGGCGGGAGCTGGCTCGGAGCGTGTCCGATCCCGCCTTCCTGGCATCCCTCGGTCACGATCTACGTGGACCTCTAGGAGCCATCGGAACCTGGATCCACGTGCTCGGCTCCGGGAAAGCGGATGCGGCGACGCAAAGACAGGCGCTTGCCGCGGTGCAGTCCAGTGTCGCCGCAGAGAGCCTTCTGGTCGACCATGTCTCGGACCTTGCCTCGATCCTCGCCGGCACGCTGCGACTCACCCTCGAGGAAGTCGACCTCGGCTCCCTCCTGAACGATCTGGGTGTCGAGGCGCGGACGCACCGGCCGTCGTCGGCAACGGTCGTCGCCGATCCACGGCGAGTGAGGCAGCTCCTGGCGATCCTGCTGTCCCTGGAAGGGACCGGCCCGGTTCTCCTTGCGCACGACGAAGGGCCGGGGATGGTATCGGTCCGAGGGAATCGCCACGGCGATCCGGGGCTCGTCGCCTCGAGCCTCGCCCGAGCGCTGGCAGATCTTCAGGGCGGTCGCCTCACGATCACGGCGGGGGAAGACGGAACCGCCTTCGTGCTCGAGCTCCCGATGCCGAAGAGGGCAGAAGAGCACCCCTGACCTGGTGGCTATCGCCCCCGACCTTCGATCCAATTCCTTCCTCGACCGCACAAGGAAATCCGACCCGGTACCTTTGGCAAGTCCTGGCTCGATTGTTGCACCTATCCGCTCTGGGCGGAGGTGTCCATGGAAGAGCGGAACGGTCATAGCAACGCGGTGGGTTGGTTCGTTTTGGGAAGCTTGGCGGGTGCCTGTACGGCGCTGCTGCTGGCCCCTGCAACAGGGAAGAGGACGAGAGATCGGCTGACGCGAGGCCTACGCCGTACCCGGGAGTCCGTGACTGACTTCGCCGACGACCTCGTCGACACCACCCGGCACATTGCCGAAAAAGCGGGCCGCATGAGCGAAAAGGCCGTACGCCTGGCCAGTGACGCCTCTGCGTCCGCTCGAGAGGTCGTGGGATCCCTGGGGAGTAACAGCCCCGCCAAGCGCTAGGGGCTCGCGCGTCTCACGGTGGCGCCCCCTTTGTAGACTCGACTCCGGTCTCGCGCGAGCGGGCGCGGTATGCGTACTGCGTTGCGGATACCGTCATCACCACGATCGGGCAGGCGATACGCACCGCCCGGTACGACCACGCTGCACGCAGGTGGCCAGCCGCGGCCACGACCCCTGCGCGCAAGCGGCGCGCGGCGACGCCAGATCCCCGGCGGAGACGGCGGGCGAGGTTGCTCTCGGCGGTCGCGTCCGCCCCGCTCGGAACCGAGATGGAATCCATGCGTGGTCACGCTTGCCGGGGGGCGCCGAGCCGGATGAGTGGCGCCCGGATCAGCGCCGGGAGATGAGGTGGATGAGAGCCACGAACAGCGCGGCGCCGATGATCGACCAGAGCACCGGGAAGGACTGACCGGCGATGCGCAGCATGAAGGGCTCCGACAGCTTCATCTGGGCCGCGACCCACGGACCGAGAAGAGCGCCCACGAAGCCGACCGCGATAGAGACGACGAGCCCTCCGCGAATCTCTCCCGCGATCGCCCGACCGACCGCGCCACAGACGGCCGCGATGACGAGCAGGAAGACGAGTCCCGCCAAGGTGATCGTCATGTCGACCTAGATTCGACCCGACAAGAGCAGAACGACCAGGATCAGCGCGAGCAGACCCAGACCGCCGCTCGGGCCGTAGCCCCAGTTTCGGCTGTGCGACCATCTCGGGAGCACCCCGAGCAACATCAAGACCACGATGACGAGAAGGATGGTGAGCATTGCGAGGACTCCTTGCCTCATCGCTCTGCTGAGCGAAGTCGAGAACAAGGTATCAATCCCCGCTTCCGTGATCTGTTCAATTCCGCTCACTCCGATGGTCGCCGAGCTCTTGCAATTCCTACCTCGGCGCCTAGAATCGATCCGGCCCGGCGACAGCAAAGGGGTTCTCTGTGTGCCTGGTGCATTGACGCCAAAATAGGGGAAACATGCGAGAGAAGTCGGCTCCCGCCTTCGATCCAGAGGCGTTCCTCACCCGGATCGAAGCGGGAAAGACTACGCGAGACTACCGAAGCAAGCAGGTCGTCTTCGCCCAGGGGGACGTGGGCGACGCCGTGTTCTTCATCCAGACCGGCAGGGTGCAGCTCAAGGTCTTGTCCACCCGAGGCAAGGAGGCGATCGTCGGGGTCCTGGAGCGAGGGAGCTTCTTTGGCGAGGGCTGCCTGGCGGGTCAACCCCTCCGCATGTCCACGGCCAGCACGCTCCAGGCGTCGAGCATCACGCGGGTGGCCAAGAGCACCATGGTACGCGTGCTCAACAGAGAGCCGGAGTTCGCCGCGCTCTTCATCGCGTACCTCCTGGCTCGGAACGTCCGTATCGAAGAGGACCTCGTGGACCAGCTCTTCAACTCCAGCGAGAAGCGACTCGCCCGTATCCTGCTGCTGCTGGCCCACTACGGCAAGGAGTCGAGGCCGGAGACGGTCGTCCCCAAGATAAGCCAGGCGGCCCTGGCCTCGATGGTAGGGACCACGCGTTCGCGGGTGAGCTACTTCATGAACCGGTTCAAGAAGATGGGGTTCATCAGCTACAACGGCGGCCTGCAAGTCAACAGCGCGCTTCTCACCGTCGTGCTTCGCGACTGACGCGAGGGGTGCGGTCTTGCTCGAGGTCCCGAGCCGCCTTCCGCCTCGGCCGGCCGCCGAGGTGGTGAGGCGAGGACTCGCATGTCATCCATCAGTGGCTGGGCCTTCGCCACCCGGGGCGCCCTCGGTCGAGACCGCGTCGAGGCGACCCCGACCCGGTGGACGGGGTGGCTCCTGGCTGCGGGTCAATGCCTTCTCGCCGGCGCCCTCGTCGGGCAGTGGCTCTCCGAAAGCACCCACCGCCTCTACCTCGATCCCCAACCGGGGCTCGCTGCGGCGACGCCCGCTCGGGTCCGGGAGCGGTTCGGAGTCGCGGGACGCTTCGTGGAGCCGCAGATCGTGACGGCGGGGAGCGAGCGCTTGTCCTTCGCCCTCGACCTCTCGCATCCCGCCGAGCTGCGACTCCACGTCGAACCCGCCGCGCAGGCCACGGTCGAGCTCGCCATCGTGGAACGGGGCGTGCGGCGGGTTCTCGAGCGTCGAGCTTTGTCGGCACCCGCGGACGTTGCCTTGCCGTTGCCCCCGAGCAGCCGTCTCCTGGAGCTGACCAACGAGGGCCCGGTCGTGTGGTCGGATCCGAGAGTGACCGAGGAAGCCCCGCGGCCGTGGAAGCTCGCCGGCGCTCTCGCCCTCCTGGCGCTCACCTGGCTTCGGATCCAGTGCCACCCTCTGACCCTCCCCCAGGCGACGTGGGCGCGCACCGCCTTGCTGGGCGGTCTCACCGCGACGGTCTCGGCCGGGCTCGGCCTCGTGGTGCTGGAAGTGGGCCTGAGAACCGCCCGTGATCGCCTGCCGTCCTGGATCACGGACGCGCGGCGCGACCTGGGCGAGGTGCCTCCCGATCCCCGCTGGCAAGCCTCTCCCCTCTACGGCCAGCGTCTCTCCTCGCACCTCGACACCTACTGCGAGTGGCAGGAGGGAGACATCGTTCGCATGGGCTACCTCCCTCCCGGCCTCGCTCGTCATCCGGCCTATCGCTTCCCCTTCGTCACCGACGCCCTTGGCTTCCGCAATTCCGAAGCCGACGACGCGCCTGTCATCGTCGCGGCCCTCGGAGACTCCTTCACCGACGGCATGACCCTTCCCGTCGAGCTGACCTGGCCGGCACGCCTTGCGAGTCTCCTGGGGGTGCGCGTTCGGAACTACGGCACGGCGGGCTTTGGACCGGGACAAGAGCTGCTCGTGCTGAAAGAGCACGTGCGGGCGCATCGGCCGCGACGCGTCGTGGTCGGGTTCTTCGCCGGCAACGACCTCGTGGACGCGGAGAGGTTCGAGAGCTTCCGAAATGACCACGGTCCTCTCCCGGTCCTCCGTCACGGATGGAGGTTCAAAGCGGCGATCACACGTTTCGACCGCCTGTACCTGACGAGCCTCTACCAGGGAGCCGTGGGCTCCTTGCGTGAGCGAAGCAGGTATCCGGTGGTCGTCTGGCCCTCGGGCTCCCCCGACGACTACAGCGGCGAGGATCCGAGCGCGCCCAGGGCCCCGAGCGCTGCTTTCGACCGGGGCCTCTTCACGGTTCCGGTGGCGGGTCGTGTGCTTCAGTTTGCGTTCCTCTCTCCCTACCTGAACCGTCTCACCCTCTCCCGACACCAACTCGAAGCGTCACCGGGATGGGAGCTCACCCGCCTCGCGTATCGGGAGATGCAGCGAACGGTCCGGGCCGATGGCGGCGAGCTCGTGGTGATGTTCATCCCGTCCAAGGACCAGGTCTACCTGCCGCTCCTCCTGGATTCGTTCGCAAGACCTGAGCTGCAAGGAGCCCTCGATCTGTGTCTCGGCCACCCTCCGGTGCCGCCCGACCCTGAGCTCCTGCTGAGCAACCGGCTGGCCCTGAACGACCTGATGCGGGAGTTCTGTGCGCAGGAGGGCATCACCTTCCTCGACCTCACCGAGGATCTCGAGTCCACTCTGCGAAGCGGGCACAACGTGTACTTTCCCGACGACTCGCATTGGAACGCGCGCGGTCAGGAGACCGCGGCCCTCGCGGTCACGCGACTGCTGAGGTCAGAAGGCTTCTGAGGGACTGCGGGAAATGAGCACCGGGGGATGGACCCCCGGCGCTCCCTGAGGTTCGCGACGGGCCCTCAACGCTCGGGGATCGTCTCGGTCTTGGTGGTGGTGGTGTAGGTGATGGTCTGCGCGATGGGCTCGCCCGGGCTGGTGCTGGCCAGGGGCAGGATGGTCACGGACTTGCCGATCACGAGGTCCGCGGGGACCTTGGACTTGTCGTTGAGGAGGTAGGTCACCTTGCTGCCGTCCGACCGGGTCACGGTGAGGGTCTTGCCCGCTTCGTAGGCCTCCACCTTTCCGACGGTGGTCGTGGTGGTGGTGGTCTTCGTGGTCGCGCCCGACGGCAGGACGCGGGTGTCTTCGGTCGTGCTCTTGACGTTACCCTCGGGCGTCACGCTGGTGGTCGTCACGCGCGTCACCAACTGGATGGCCCCGTCCTTGCCCGGCTCGGTGTAGAGGGTCACCCGACGACCGACCTTGACTTCCGCGGGCATGACGATGCTGGGCGAAAGGGTGTAGACGACCTCCTTGTTGTCCGCTCCCCGGATCACGATCGTGCGTCCCGGTTCGTAACGGACGACGTCGCCGTCGACGGTGACGTACTTCGTCTCGGTCTGGGTCGCCTGAGCGAAGGCGTTGCCCGACGCAACCACGGCTCCGCTGATGCAGATCCCTGCAATGAGTACGTTCAACTTCATCTGTCTCTCTCCTCGAATGGGCCACGGTGTGAAATGGCCTGCGGCACGATTGCCTGGATCCGCTCTCCTGCAGCATGCGTGCCGCCCCACTGGCACACCCATTGCATTGCTCCAAGAACTGAGCGCTTTCGTGGAGTACTGAGCATCGTTCGGATCCGAGAGCGTTCGCGACTGACGGCTTGGTCCGTCGGCGCGGCGAATCCCCTGTGACATCCCTAAGCGGGGCCTTTGGGACCGGAAGAACAATCTACAAAGGGTCGCTTCGTCCCCGCCGGCGGACGCCACCAGCAATCCCATCGACGGAAGCCGACCGCGGAGACCAGGCCCCGGGACGGCGGGTTCTGAGAGATATGAACGAGACCACTGTGAACCCGATCATCCTGACCGACAAGATCACGAAGATCTTCGTGACCGGCACGACCGAGGTGCACGCCCTCAAGGGTGTAGACCTGAGGGTGACTCGCGGAGAGCTCGTGGCCATCCTGGGTGCGTCGGGCTCCGGCAAGTCGACGCTCATGAACATGCTCGGGTGCCTCGACTCCCCGACCTCAGGGTCCTACACCCTCGATGGGGTTCGCGTTGATGGGCTCGGGGCCAATGAGCTCGCCGCGTTGCGCAACCAGAAGGTCGGCTTCGTCTTCCAGGGGTTCACCCTGTCGGCCCGAACGACCGCGGTCGAGAACGTCGAGCTGCCCATGCTCTACGACCGTCGAGGCCGAAAGCGGGACACCCGGACCCTCGCCATGGCGGCGCTCGAGCGCGTCGGACTCGGCGCTCGAGCTGATCACCAGCCGAGCGAGCTGTCGGGCGGCCAGCGACAGCGAGTCGCCATCGCTCGAGCCCTCGTGACCGAGCCCGCCCTCGTCCTCGCCGACGAACCGACGGGCAACCTCGACACCCGAAGCTCGATCGAGGTCATGCAGGTCTTCCAACAGCTGAACGCCCAGGGAACAACCATCGTCGTCGTGACCCACGAGCCCGAGGTCGCCGTCTACGCCACGAGGATCGTTCAGATGCGGGACGGGGAGATCTGCCGCGACGAGCCGGTCACGAACCGGCACGACGCCGCCCGGGACCTGGAGGGGCTGCGCAAGGGTGCGGCCTGAGGCTCTCGGTTGTGAGCGGCAACTTCGCGCGACGGCGCTTTGCACAAAAGGGAGCGTCGAGGCCAGTCGCCTTGTTTCCATCCCGCCGGCTTGACCTTCGGTGCTTGGGGCTTGGGAACGAATCGAGACCGGGCGGCTTGGCTCGCCTCTTGCTAATCAGAAGGCAAAGGGGCCACCTGGCGGAGTCGAATGGCGATCCCGTCGACGGGGGCCTCGGAGAAAAGCAATGGACCTGGCATCGCAGAGTTTCTTGGTCACTCTCATCATCGGCGGCATCGTGGGCTGGCTGGCGAGCATCCTGATGAGGACGAACGCCCAGATGGGCATCCTCGCGAACGTCGTCGTGGGTGTCGTCGGCTCGTTCCTGGGCGTCGCGGTCGCGAATGCCATGGGTGTGCGCGCCCACACGGCACCGGCGGCCTGGGTCGTCGCCATTCTCGGAGCGGCCCTGCTGATCGCACTTCTACGCGCGCTCGGCGTCTTCAACCGCCTGGCCCACGTCCGCTAGCCGCTGGCCTTCTAGCCCTCGTCGGCGGGGCCGAAGAACTCGCCGATGGGGGCCAGGGTGTCCACGTGGTCGCAGACGATCTTGAAGACGGCCAGGATGGGCACGGCCAGTAGCGCGCCGGGGATGCCCCAGAGGAAGAACCAGAAGAGCAGCCCCACGAAGATCACCACCGGGTTCAGGGTGAGGCGACGGCCCAGGACCAGGGGGGTCACGAAGTTGCCTTCCACGAAGCTCACCACCAGGTAGACCGCCGGCACCGCCAGGGCGTGCCCGAGATCGTCGAAGACCAGGAGCGCGGCCAGGCCCAGGATTCCGATCCCCACCACCGCCCCCAGGTAGGGGATGTAGGTGAGCACGCAGGCGAGCACGCCCCAGAGGACGGGGTTCGGCATGTTCAGCAGCCAGACCCCCACCCCCACCGCCACTCCCACCCCCGACGTTGATGAGCGTCACCGTGAAGAGGTAGGTGGAGATGTTGCTCTCCATCTCGCGGGCGATCTCGACCGCCCGCTTCTTGTCCGTGAAGGTCGGAAGCACCTTGATGAGCTTGCGCAGGAAGAGGTCCCCCGAGGCCAGCAGGAAGTAGAGGAGCACGATCACCACGAAGGCCTCGCTCACGAAGGCGGTGGTGCCGCCGAACAGCGCCTCCTTGATCCAGGAGGGCGACTTCACGGCCGCCACCGGCGCCGCGGACGAGTCTCCCGCGATCGTCCGCTCCACCTCGTCCGCGGTGCGGCTCATCTGCTGCATGGGGGCGCGCAGGGTACGCAGCTTGCGCTGGACGCGGGTCAGGCTCTCCGGCGCCTTGGCGATCCACTCCGTGGCCGGGGTGACGAGGGAGTAGAGACCGACCCCGACTCCCCCCACCAGCACGAGCAGCAGGAGCGCGGCTCCCACCGCCTCCGGGATGTGGGCGCGCTTGAGCACCCGGAGGAGCGGGCTCAGCAGGAAGCTCAGGAAGAAGGCCAGCATCAGCGGCAGGAACAGGTCCCGCGCCACCCGCAGGGTGTGGAAGAGGACCAGCAGGAACAGGCCGATCAGGATGAACGAGCGCGGGGCCACGGTCTGCAGGGGACCGACGGCCAGGACCTGCTGCGGCCCCTCGTCCTCCCGTTCCTGCGCCACGCTCACCTCGAGACCCGCCCCGCGGCGAACATCTTGACGAGGACGAGCCCGGCGACGAAGCCGCCGACGTGGGCCGCGTAGGCGACGCCGCCCGCCTGCGAGCCGCCTCCCAGGAGCCCCATGCCCGCCACGAGCTGGAAGAGGAACCACACCCCGATCGACACCCACGCCGGCATCTCCGTCGTGCCTCTCCCCATCATCATGCGCACGCGTCGGCCCGGAAACAGGAGCATGTAGCCTCCGAGCACGCCCGAGATGGCCCCCGAGGCCCCGAGGCTCGGCACGAGCATGTTGCCGTGGGTCGCGGCCGTCGTGAAGACGTGGGCGAGCGAAGCGAGGACCCCGCAGACGAGGTAGAAGACGAGGTACCGCAGGTGGCCGAGCGCGTTCTCGATGTTGTCTCCGAAGATCCAGAGATAGAGCATGTTGCCGCCGATGTGGGCGATGCCGCCGTGCATGAACATGGAGATCAAGAGGGTCAGGTAGACCGAGATCGGGGTGAGGCCCAGCCCGGGCTGCTGGTAGGACTCGCCGCTCACCGGATCCTTCACCGTGTGGGCGGGAGTCACCACGTCCTTGCCGCTCACGATCTCCTGGGGGACCGTCGAGAAGGCGTAGGTGAAGCGGTCGTTGCCCCCCATTCCCTGGAAGAGCACGAACACCGCGATGTTCGCGGCGATCAGGAGGTAGTTGACGAACGGCGCGATGGTGCGGCCGGAGTCGTCGTCGCCGATCGGAATCATGCCCATTCAGGAACCTCCCGCTCCCGCGGGCTGCAAGATCCAGACCGTCCTCCGACTCAGGAGGCCGGCGCGCTCGCCGGCGTCTCGTGCTGAATCTCGTAGAGCCCGGCATAGAAGCCCCCCGCGGCCAACAGCTCGTCGTGCGTACCTTGCTCCACGAGCTGATGGTCTTTCATCGCGAAGATCGTGTCGGCCTTGAGGATGGTCCCCAGGTGGTGCGCGATGATGATCGAGGTCTTGTCCTTCATCAGACGCTCGAGCGCGTCCATGATCGCCTGCTCGGACTGCGCGTCGAGCCCCGAGGTGGGCTCGTCCAGGATGAGGATCGGCGCGTTGCGGATCACGGCCCGGGCGATGGCGATACGCTGGCGCTGGCCCCCGGACAGGCTGACCCCCCGTTCGCCGACCATCGTGTCGTACCCCTCCGCCATCTCCTTGATGAACTCGTCGGCGTTCGCCAGCTCGGCGGCGCGCACGATCTCCGCGCGCCTGGCCTCGGGACGGCCGTAGGCGATGTTCTGCCAGACCGGTACGTGGAACAGGAGCGTGTCCTGGAGCACGAAGCTGATCTGGTCGCGGAGCGACTTGATCTTGACGCGGCGGATGTCCGTGCCGTCGATCTTGACCGTCCCGAGGTCGGGTCGTAGAAACGCGCAATCAGGTTGACGATCGAGGTCTTGCCTCCACCCGTCTGCCCGACAAAGGCCACGACCTGCCCAGGCTCGATCGTGAAACTCAGGTCATTGAGCACGAGCTGATCGGGCTTGTACCCGAACGACACGTGGTCGAACTCGATCCGGCCCTTGAAGCCCCGCGCGGTGCGCGCGCCCCGCAAGTCGCGCACGGCGCTCTCGGTCTCCAGGATCTCGCGGATGCGCTCGAATCCGATGCTGGCCTTCGACACGGTGTCCGCCATCTTCGAGAGGTCCCGCATCGGCTTGTACATCATGCGGAGGTAGGCCAGGAAGACCACGAGATCTCCCACCGAGAGCTGGTTCGCCATGACCATCCGCGCACCGTAGGCGAGCATCAGACAGGTTCCCGTGGCCACCACGACGTCCACGATCGGGGAAAGCAGCATCTTCATGCCGCGCGCCTCCAGAAAGCTCTCGACGTTGTCGAGGCTCTGGCGCTCGAACCGCTGTTGCTCGTAGTCCTCGCGGGCGAACGCCTTCACCACCCGAATCGAGGAGAAGACTTCCTGGACGGTCGAGATCAGCGCGCTCTCCGTCTTCCGGACCGCCCGCGACGCCTTCTTGATGCGCCGCGTGAAGAGATACACGACCACGAAGAGCACGGGAGCGATGGCCAGCGAGATCACGGTGAAGCGCAAGCTCGCGTAGAGCATGATCCCCACGATGCCCAGCAGGGTCAGGATGTTGGCCACGATGCCGAGAAGGGCCGTGGAGACGAAGTCCTGGATGCTGTCGATGTCGCTCGTCACCCGGCTGATGAGGTCGCCGGTTCGCTTCTCGTCGTGCTCCGCCAGGGACAGGCGCTGGATGTGGGAGTACACGGTGCGGCGCAGGTCGTGCATGACGCGCTGTCCGACGTTGGCGCTCATGTAGCTCTGCAGGTAGGAGCTCAAGGCGCCAAAGACGGCGATGCCGCCACCGCCGCCACCGCGGCGTTGAGAATGGCGAGGTTGCCGCCGCCGATCCGATGGACGACCCCGATCAGCCAGGCCGGCATGGGCTTGGACTGGATCGCGTAGTCGAGCACGATCTTGATCGGCCAGGGCTCGAGCAGGTCCGCCGCGGCGGCGCCCCCCACGGCCACGAGCGCCATGGTCATCGCCTTCCAGTGAGGCCGCAGAAGGTCCACGACCTGGAGCGCTTTCCTCTTCTTCAGGGGCAAATCGCGAGTCTCCCGTTCCCGTCTTGGGGATGCGACACGCAAGGCTCGGGCCATGAGGTCTTCTGGCCACTCACGCCGCTCCCACCGAGGGCAAGGGTGAGGTGCGCTCCGTCTCCGCGCTGAGGATCGAGCGGTGTTTTGTACAAACTTCAAACTCCGAGGGTCGCGCAAGCCGCGAACCGGCGAGCGCGGGCCCTGAGGGAAACCACGCCGCCCCCGCCGCCGCGCGCATGATTCTTGCACCCCATGTCGAGTCAGCTCTCTGCTCGGGCCAGGCCTCGACGTGGCCTGGGCGGAGAAGAAAGCAGCCAAGTGAACCTCATCGTGGAGCCGGACGACGGCATCGGCCCGGTGGTCTCGGCCATCCGCAAGGCGAAGACGAGCATCGACATCGGGATCTTCCGCCTCGACCGGGGCGACATCGCCAAGGCGCTCCGGGCGGCGGTCGCGCGCGGCGTGCCCGTGCGCACGCTCATCGCCCACACGAATCGCGGCGGGGACAAGCGGCTGCGCAAGCTCGAGCAGGACCTCCTGAAGACCGGGGCCAGCGTGCGCCGCACGGACGACGACCTGCACCGCTATCACAACAAGATCATGATCGTGGACCGCGCCACCCTCTACGTGCTGGGCTTCAACTACACCGCCCTGGACGTGAACAAGAGCCGGAGCTTCGGCGTGGTCACGAAGAAGCGCGAGCTGGTCCAGGAAGCGATCAAGCTGTTCGAGGCCGATTCGCTGCGGCGGCCCTACACGCCGGGCCCAAGGCGTTCCTGGTGAGCCCCGTGAACGCGCGGGAGCGGCTGGCCGCGTTCCTGCAGGGGCGCGCGCAAGCAGCTGCTGGTCTACGATCCCAAGCTCACCGACCCCACGATGATCCGCATCCTGCAGGAGCGCGTGAGCGCCGGCGTGAGCGTCCGCATCCTGGGCAAGCTGGGCAAGCGCGGGGCGGGTCTCACGGCCGAGAAGTTCCCGGGCAAGAGGCTCCACGTGCGGGCCATCGTCAGGGATGGGCAGCAGGCGTTCGTGGGCAGCCAGGGCCTCAGGAAGCTGGAGCTGGACGGCCGGCGCGAGGTGGGCGTGATCGTCAAGGCACCCGAAGGTCGTGGCCCGCATGGCGGCGGTCTTCGAAGCGGACTGGGCCGAGACGGATCGGGCCAGGAAGGACGTCAAGGACGCCAAGAAGGAAGAGAAGGCCGAGGCCAAGGTCGAGGCCGAGGCCAAGGTCGAGGCCAAGGCCGAAGCCAAGGAGGAGCCAAGGTCGAAGCCAAGGTCGAGGCCACGATCGAAGCCGAGGCCAAGGCTGAGGCCAAGGCGGAGGCCAAGGCCGAAGCCGAAGGCCGAAGCCAAGCAGAAGCCAAGCGGAAGCCAAGGCCGAAGCCAAGGCCGAAGCCAAGGCCACAGAGTGACAGGAGAACGCCATGGACGACCACGCACCACTCGGCCGCTGCGCTGCCGCGCGCCTTCTGATCGGGCTGCTGGCGGTGCTCTGCCTGGCCGTTCCCCTCCTGGCCGGCCCCGGCGAGAGCCCCGAGGAGAAGAACGAGGCCGAGAAGGTCGCGAAGAAGGTGGAGAAGGCCGCGGGGACGGCGCACCAGGCCGAGGAGGAGCGCGAGGCGCTTCGGCATTTCCAGGAGGAGGTCGCGGACTACGCCGAGCTCCACGCCAAGCAGCTCGCCAAGCTCGGGTGCCGGCCGGCCGATGCCGCGGAACCGTCGCCGCGCAGACAGGCCCTCGCCGCGCGCCATCGCGGCGAAGCGCGCCAAGGCCAGGCCGGGAGACATCTTCCGGCCGGAGGTCCAGCCCCTCTTCCGGCGGCTCATCGCGGAGCAGCTCGAGGGCCCGGATGCGCTCGACGCGCGGAAGGCGGTCCTCGAGGGAAACCCGGGGCAGGAAGAAGACTCGGTCCCGGTCGTGGTGCGGGTCAACGCCGAGTACCCGCTCGGCGCACCGCGGTCCACGGTGCCGCCGAGCGTGCTGCTGACGCTTCCACCGCCTGCCCGCGTCGCCTCCACTACCGGTTCGTCGGCCGGGACCTCCTCCTGGTCGACTCCGTGGCCCAGCTCATCGTGGACTTCCTGCCGGCCGCCGCGCCCGATCTCGCGGTCAAGTGACCCCATGAACGCACGCAGTGATCAGCCGCCTCCTCGTCGTCGCTCGGGCTGGCTCTCCTGCCCGGCCCCGATCGCGCCCGCTCGCCGCACGCCACCGCGGCCCAGGCGCCCGTCGCCAGCACCCTCACCCTGCCCCGCAAGGACGGCTCCGTCCGATTCGCCGTGATGGGCGACACGGGCCGGGGCGCGACGCGAGCAGTACGAGGTGGCGAAGCAGATGGCCGCGTTCCACGAGCGAGTTCCCCTTCGACTTCGTGATCATGCTCGGCGACAACATCTACGGGGCGGACGCGCCCGCGGACATGGCGAACAAGTTCGAGACGCCCTACAAGCCGCTCCTCGACGCCGGAGTCGTGTTCCATGCCGAGCCTCGGCAACCACGACAACCCGAACCAGCGCTTCTACAAGCCCTTCAACATGGGAGGCGAGCGCTACTACACCTTCCGGGCGTCCAAGGGCGGGATCGCGAAGCTGACCGAAGGCGGCGTGCGCTTCTTCGCGCTCGACAGCAACTACCTGGACAAGCCGCAGCTCGACTGGCTGGAGAAGGAGCTCGCGGCCTCGAGCTCCGACTGGAAGATCGCCTTCTTCCATCATCCGCTCTACTCGTCCGGCAAGACCCACGGCTCCGCGCTCGAATCGAGGGCGGTCCTGGAGCCCCTCTTCGTCAAGTACGGCGTGAGCGCCGTGTTCTCCGGGCACGACCACGTCTACGAGCGCATCAAGCCCCAGAAGGGCGGCATCGTGTACTGGGTGTCCGGCGCCGGCGGCTCGCTGCGCAAGGGGGACATCCGCGCCACGGAGCTGACCGCCAAGGGGTTCGACACCGACTACCACTTCATGATCGTGGAGATCACCGGAGACGACCTGTACTTCCAGGCGATCAGCCGGACCGGCGCGACGGTCGACAGCGGAGTCGTGCACCGGCCCGGCGCGCACCGTTCACCGTGACGCCTCGGCTCGAAGGCGCCGGTCGAGGCTGCCCGGCCCCCTGTCGGGCAGCGCTGGTCGACGATCTGGGCCCGCTTCAGTCTTGAAGGCCGTCACCCACTCGTCCACGCGTGCCGAGCGGACCGTCCTTGGCGGGGTCGCCCGACGGGTCGCTGGAGCGACGCTTCACGCGCGCGGTCTCGAAGAGGTCGCGGAGCTGGGCATCGGTCAGCTGGACGAGCAGGCCGGCCAGGAACGCCCGGCCCGCCTCGCTGATCTTCGGGTTGCTCGAGGCTGCCGGTGAACGAGCGCTTGAGCTTCGGCCACGCACTGCGCCGGGTCCTTCCACACCGGCACCTGCGCCCAGGCTGCGAGGCTCACGCTGTTCTTGTTCTTGTTCAGCAAGGTCGCGTGGCCGAACGTGAGGCCGAGGTCGCTGACCATGAGGACGGGCGTGCGGCAGCCGGTCCGTCCCACCTCCTCCCCCTCCGGGCAGAGCAGGCGCTGGTTCGCGGCCTTGCTGTCGGTGTGCTGGACGAACGCCGCCAGCAGCTTCAGCGCGTCGCGCTGCGCGCGCGCGCCTGGGAGCCGCTTCGGGGCCGATGTCCTCCAGCTCGGACCAGTTCCAGCCCGAGTCTCGCTTCGTCTCCATGGCCCGCCCCGGCAGCTTCCGCTCGATGGCCGCGGGGTCGAACTCCACGACCGCTCCGGCCATCTCCGGGCTGTGCCTGGGGTCCTTGGGACAGCCATGGCAGCGGACGCGCACGGGATACATCCGGTCGGCGGCGAAGCCCAGGGCCCAGAAGAGGCGCGTGGACAGCACCTCGCCGAAGACCTCGGCGTTGCGGGGGCCGTACTTGACCTTCACCTCGTGGCCCGGGCTCGTCTCGCACACGAACTTGGGCGAGTGGCCGCTGAGCTCCTTGTCCTTGTACTCGCAGGTCACCCACTGCGTTGGACGCAAACGCTGCGCTTCGCGTCCGGGCCCGCCTTGAGGTCGAGGGAGGGGATGTCGGTGGGCGACCAGACCCTGGCGCGCCCGATGGCCTCCTGCCGCTCCTGCGGCGTGAGCGCCTCCCCGGGCGGAAGGCTCTTGACGTGGGCGCATCCGCAGAGCGCAGGCCCCCAGGAGGACCGCGCGAGCACTTGGCGATCCAGGGTTCCCTCCGGACTCGGGGAGCCATGGCTAGTCCTTGCGCGCGAGCAGGACGCCGCCCACGATCGCGATGCCCACCCCCGCCCACAGCGGGATGTTCACTTGTTCCTTGTCCTGCGACCTCGATGTGGATGGGTCCGAGGTTCACCTTGTCGGTCGTCTTGGTGTAGCTGAACCCACCGTAGGCCAGGGCCAGGATGCCGAGAGCCGAGGAGCACCGCTCCCAGAAGCTTCGTCCCTTTCATACTCACCTCTTTCTCCTCATTCCAGATGGCAAGCCGCGTGCCACCTCGCAGGCTCGGCTACGGCTCATCCTGAAGGGGTGGCCGGCTGGCCAGGTCCCACCAGGCTGGCCACGGCGGCGGCCAGATCGGCCGGCGTCGTCGGCTTGGACAGGTGCATCTGGAAGCCGGCCCGCAGCGTGTCGCGCTCGATCCTGCGGGTTGGCGTATCCGGTGAGCGCGATGGCCGGCGTTGCGCCCCCGCGCTCGGCCGGGAGCGCCCGCACCTTCTGGAGGAGGGCGTAGCCGTCCTCGCCCGCCATGCCGATGTCGGCCACGAGAACCTGGGGGCGCTCTCGCGCGAGGGCGCTCGAGGGCCTCGCTGGCCGAGGAGGCGGTGGCCACCCGGGCGCCGTGGCGCCCCAGGCCGATGGCCATGGCTTCGCGGGTGTCGTCCTCGTCGTCCACGACCAGGACGCTCACGTCCTGGAGCGAGGGGGCGGGCTGCGCCCGTCCTTCGCGCGGCGAGCGCGCTGCGGCTCACGCTCGCGCTCGGCCGACGCAGCGTGCTGCCGCGGCAGTCGGACGATCAACACCGCGCCCGGTCGGTCCTCGCGGTTCCGCGCCTCGACCGTCCCGCCGTGCAGCTCGACCAGGTGTCGCACGATGGCCAGCCCGAGACCGACTCCGGCGTGCTGGCGAGTGCTCGAGGAGTCGGCCTGCCGGAAGCGGTCGAAGACGTACGGCAGGAACGCGGGGTCGATCCCGGGTCCGTCGTCCGTGACCGAGAGCTCGACCCACGAGCCGGCGTCCTGCGAGCCGGACCTGCACCCAGCCCCCCACCGGCGCGAACTTGATGGCGTTGGACAGCAGGTTCCAGATCACCTGCTGCAGCCGGCTCGCGTCACCCGACACCGGACCGATCGCGGGATCGATCGCCAGCTCGAGGTTGATGTCCCGAGCCCGCGCGGCGGGCCGCACCGTGTCCGCGGCCGATTCGATCACGCTCGGACAGCCGCACCGGTCCCAAGGTCATGTGGAACTTGCCGGTGATGATGCGCGACACGTCCATGAGGTCGGCGACGAGCTGGGTCTGGGCCTTGGCGTTGCGATCGATGACTTCGACGGCACGGCGGACGGTGGCGGGATCCAGGCCCGGATCGCGCAGGATGTGAGACCAGGCCACGATGGCGTTGAGGGGCGAGCGCAGCTCGTGCGACAGGGTCGCCAGGAACTCGTCCTTGAGCCGGTTCGCCTCCTCCGCCTCGGTCCGCGCGCTTCGCTCGCGCTCCAGGAGCTCGGTCCGCTGCCCCTCGGCCTGGCGCAGCGACTCCTCGACCCGCTTGCGCCGCTCGATCTCCTCCTGGGCAAGCAGGTTCGCCTCCTCCGCCGCCGCCCGCGAGCCCCTCTCGCGTTCGAGCTGCGCCCGCTCCTCCTCCCGGAGCTTGCGCTCCGTCAGGTCGGTGACGATCATGCAGAAGACGGGCGCACCCACGAGGGGCAGCAGGGTGAGAGAGACCTGCGTGGCGACCGAGCCTCCGCCCCTCCGGAACGAGACCTCGCCCCGACTGACCCCGGAGCGAGCCGCCTGCAGTAGACCGCTCAAGGAAGCCGCCGCCCCCTCGGCCAGGAAGCCCGAGAGGCGCGCGCCCAGCACCGCCTCCACGGGCACGTCCAGCAGCGCGGCCAGGAACGGGTTGCAGTAGAGCACGAATCCGTCCTCGGACAGCGTGGCCGCGCCCTTCTGCATCTCCTCCACCATCAGGCGGTAGGTCTGGTCGGCGCTCTTCAGGGTGAAGACCTTGTCTTCTCCGGCGGTCTCCACGACCAGCGCGTCCACCTCGCCGCTGCGGATGGCACGCAGCGTCTCCTCCAGGACCTCCAGCCGGGCGCGCAGCCTCTCGTTCTCTTCTCCGAGCGGGCGCCGCTGCGGCCTTCCTGGGCATGGCGCTTCTAGCTGGCGCGCGACGAGACCCAGGCCCTGAAGAACCTGCTCCGTCCGCGAAAGGTCGCCGACCAGGAGCCGCAGGGGAACCGGAAGCTTCTTGATGAGCGTGGGCACGGCCACGATCTGGTCCCGGCGCAGCAGCGCCGGCCGCCGGTAGATGTCGACGACCTCGAGGTCGTAGCGACCCTTCAGGTATTCCTCGCAGATGGCTTTGAGGTTGGCGATCGCGCGAAGGGACCGGACCGTGGCGCCCGTCACGTACAGCCTCAACACGTACCGCTCCTGCGCCCGCCCTCCCCCGCCGGTTCGAGCCTGCCTGTCGCCCCTCGACGCTTCTTCCGTGCCATCTCAGGGCTCCGAGACCAGTTCCATGGCCGACCAGGGTGCGCTCCTGGTTCGAGAGGTCGCCGATGATCCGCTTCAAGGGTGGCGGAAGCTTGCGGACCAGGGTGGGCAGGGCGACGATCTGGTCCGCCCGGGCAAGCTCGGGTTGCACCAGCAGGTCGATGACCTCGATCCGGTACTTGCCCCGGAGGTGGCTCTCGCAGATCTTCTTCAGGTTCGCAAGGGCGGCCAGGGACCTCGGGAGTCTGTCCGGCCACGTAGAGGCGCAGCTCCCAGCGCTCGGCGGCCTCCAGGCTCGCGGCCACGGCGCGCAGGGCGGACTTGCGACCGGGCCGCCGTGCGACCGTCATCGCACCGCTCCCTTGCCGGCGGGAGCGCTGGCGGGTGCCGGGATGCGGGCTTCCGGCGGCATGGCGAACGTCCCCGGCTGGTCCTCGCCGATGTCGATGCCTCGCCTCGTGATCCGGAACTCGCGGATGTCGTGGGAGTGGTGCGTGCCGCGCGACTTGAGCACGCACAGCGCGCGGTAGCGCCGGCCTTCGCGCTCCTGGTCCCGCAGCACGAGCCAGGTGTCGATGAGAGAAGACACCCCGGCTTCCGACTGCTCCACGCTGGCCCCGGCCGAGGTGAGGCTCGTGAACACCGCGGTGATGCCTTCCATCTTGAGGAAGTCGATGAGCCTCGTGAGCATGGCCTTGTTGTCGGCCAGCGAGTCGGTGAAGTCGGTGATGGGATCCACGAGCACGGCCGTGGGCCGGAACTCCCGGATCGTCTTGTGCATGAAGGCGAGGTGCGTCTCCAGCCCGTAGACCGCCGGCCGCGCCGACTCCAGGCGCAGCAGGGCCCGCTTCCGCCAGCGTCCCAGGTCCATGCCCACCGAGCCCATGTTGCGCGCGAGCTGCAGGGGCGATTCCTCGAACGCGAAGAACAAGCAGCGCTCGCCGCGGCTGCAGGCGGCCTGGACGAAGCGAGCGGCCACGCTGGTCTTGCCCGACCCTGGGGTCCCCGAGACGAGCACGGTGCTGCCCCGGAAGTATCCGCCTCCCAGCATGGAGTCCAGCCGCGGTATGCCGCTGGACACCCGCGCCGGCGGACGCCTTGTGCTGCAGCCCCAGCGAGGTGATGGGCAGGACCGAGAAGCCGGTGCTCGTCGATCAGGAAGGGATACTCGTTCGAGCCGTGCGCGGAGCCCCGGTACTTCACGACCCGCATACGGCGCGTGGAGACCTGCCCCGTGACCCGGTGGTCGAGCAGGATCACGCAGTCCGAGACGTATTCTTCGAGCCCGTGCCGGGTGAGGGCGCCCGTACCCCGCTCGGCCGTGACGATGGCCGTGACCCCGCGGGCCTTCAGCCAGCGGAACAGGCGGCCGCAGCTCCGCGCGCAGCAGGGTGGTGTTCGACAAGCCCGCGAACAGGCTTTCGATCGTGTCGAGCACCACGCGCTTGGCGCCGACGGTGTCGATGGCGTGGCCCAGGCGGACGAACAGTCCCTCGAGGTCGTACTCCCCCGTCTCCTCGATCTCGGAGCGCTCGACGTGCACGAAGTCGACGAACAGCTTCTTCTGGGCGGAGAGGTGCTCGAGGTCGAAGCCCAGCGAGGCGACGTTCTGGGCCAGCTCCTCGGCCGTCTCCTCGAAGGCCATGAACACGCCCGGCTCGCCCATCTCGATGCCGCGCACCAGGAACTCGACCGAGAAGAGGGTCTTGCCCGCGCCCGCGCCGCCGCAGACCAGGGTGGGACGCCCGCGCGGCAAGCCGCCGCTGGTGATCTCGTCCAGGCCGCGGATGCCGCTTCGGACCTTGGGCAATGCCGAGACGGTCGCTCGCTTCTTGACGGGCACCGGTGGGCTCCTCTTGGCGACGGTTCGTGCCACCGCCGCGCGCTTGGGACGTTCGTCAGTCCTAGGTTTGGCACGCGGCACGAGGGGCGCCTACTTCTCCTTGGTCTCGATGTTGGAGGACACCTGCCTCACGCCAGGGATGTCGTACACGGTCTCGATGGCCCGAAGCTTGTGGTCCAGGCTCGTGGTGCTTCCATCGAGGAGCACGAGGCCGTTGTCGACCGACTTCACGTTGATCCCCTCGAGGGTCTCGTCCCGCTTGAGCGACTTCTCGACCGCCTCCTTCACGTCCTTGTCCACGGCCTTCACCGCGTCCTTCCTGGACTCCTTGACGACCTGAAGCAGGTTCTTGACCTCGGTCACCCCGCCGACGGCGCGAGCCGTGGCTTCGGCCTTGTCCTTCACCGCCTGGCCGTCGACCGTCCCGTGGAGCGTCACCTTGCCGTGTTCGGTGTCGACCTTCACGGCGTTGCGGCCCGCGCCGTCCGTGGTCATGAGCGCGATCCTGATCTTCGTCGAGATCCAGGCGTCGTCGCTCGCCTGCGCCGAGGCCACGCCAAGGCCCCCCATCAAGAGAAATGAACACATCGTCAAGGTCAGCTTTCGGCTCGAGCCCATCACGCCTCCTCTGCAGCGGCGTCCCCAAACGCGCAACCCACTGCCGCTCGCAGTGAAGGCAACCTTCGTGCCATCCCGGCCAGTCGCCATCGTGACGTCGGGCGCGACGCGGGTGGAGCTCAGCGGGGCGAGCGGGCGGAATAATGTACAAACCACCTCTTTCGTTGGCGCTCTCGTCGGTGAGGAGCGAGGCGGTCGTCCCCGCCCGGTCGTCAAGGAAGGCTCGGCTTCGTGTCGGTTTGCACCTGAACGGAAACGCTCGACCAGAGGGTCGCGGTCTCGATCCGAAGGCTCTCCGCCTTCAGCCGAAGCCCGACGCGGGCCTCGTTCACCTTGACCGACGTGTGCACACGGGCCGGAAGGCTCACGGTCCGGAAGATGGAGTCCGGAAGCCGGACCATGATGCCCTTTGCGGCCAGCTCCCGCAGACGCACGAGACCTTCGTCCGGATGCATCACCATCCCGCACCTCTCGAAGGTGTCCTGGGAGCGCAGCGCCTCCTCCACGACCGCCCACGAGCGAGGCGTGAGGTCGAGCTTCAGTCGAACCCGCCGATCGGGAAAGACCGGCGTCGCCGTGAGCCTCCCTCCGGTGTTGTCCAGGCGCAGCGCACCCGAGAGGAGATGGCTTTGGGTCAGCACCCGGCCGCGGATCTCCCGGGTCAACTCGAAGTCCTTGCACACCACGTTCACGAGGGCCTCCGAGTCCCAGCCGAAGTGGAGCGTCGCCCCTCCCTCGGTCCCTTGAACGTCCACCGGCACCACGACGTCGATCAGGTCGGGGCCGCGCAGGCTCACGCGCGGCGAGCCCGCGCGCAGGTCCCCCACGAGGTCGTCCTATCTCGAGGCTCACGTTCCACGTCGCCCAGCTTGACGCGGCCCAGGAAGGTCCTCTTGCGCAGCTCTCCCGAGCGATGGGCGGAGACGCCGGTCAGGTCCAGGGTGACCCGATCCAGATAGCGACGGGCCACGTTCGCGGCGAGCTCCTCGATGAGCCCCGCGCGGATCGCCAGCACCACCTGGCCGCGGGCGGCGTAGGCCGAAGCCACGAGCGGCTCGGCGGCGGTCGCCTTCTCGAGCCGTTCGTGGAGACGATCATGCGTGCTCTGGAGCGTGCGCCATCCGGCCGGGATCCTCGGAGCGAGCCCTCTCGCCGCAAGCCGACCAGTGCCCACGTGCCGCCATGGCGAGAGCGAGCGGCGCGGCGGCCCTCAACCCTTCGCCTCAGGCGCGGACGGCGCTTGGTGCGAACGTGGCATCCACGAACACCCAGAGCCGTCCGCCGAACACCTTCACCTCCTGCACGGCGATGGTCAGGGGAAGGGTCCTCGGCCGCGATGTGCAGGTGCTTCGACTCCACTTCGGGGAGCTCGACGGCGGTCCTCGACGCTGACCGGGATCTCGAGGGTGCCGAGCAGGAGGGAAAGCCCGCCCTCGGCCAGCGCCTCGGTCAGCCGGCCGACGGGATCGCTCCGACCGAGCGCCGTGGCGTTCTGTGCCTCGACGCTGACCACGTTCACGCCACATTGGAGGATGCCCGAGGCGGGGTCGAGCTTGACCACGTCGATCGCCCCGAAGACCGTGACCTGCGAGCCTACGGAGGCGCCGCCCACGCGGGCGGTGCCGCTCATGCGAACGAGAGCGAGGCCATCCCCGAAAGCGGTGTCGGCGGAGTCGATCTTCACGTGAAAGCCGTGGCCGACGTCGGCTTCGAGAGGGGTCACGGCGCGGACCAGGTCCTGGACCAGGGCCTGATCCACGACGATCAGGACGCCCTTGAAGTCCAGTAGCGTGCCGCTCTCGGCGGCCGCCGCCAGTTTCGCGAGCTCCTGGTTCTGCCGCGACAGCAGCGCCTCACGCGCGGAGAGGGAGGGTGCGGGTGCCGGCCCGATGAGCCGCGGCAAGAGGAAGGCCAGAGACAGGATCGCGAGGCCCAGAGCGACCAGGCCGGCAATGCGATGGCTGGGCACGGGGCTCATGGGATGGTCCTGCAGCAGCGGAAGCCGAGGTGATAGTTCTCGTGGCTGGCGGCGTCCATCACCCGACCGCCGTGCCAGAACGGCGCACGCCAGCGGCACCAGTCCTCGTGGGCGCGGTAGCGGTCGAAGATGAACCAGCTCCCCTTCATCTCCGTGACGCCCAGGGTGCGGCTGCCGCGGCTCGCCATCTGGCTCTCGTCCAGGGGCAGGTTCATGTGCTCGGCCGCGTTGCCGTTCTGGTCGAACACCCCGAGCGCGCTGTGGCACCCGGGAAAGAAGCCGGCGGGGAAGGTGTTCGACCCGCAGTGCGCCCAGTCTCCCCCATTGCACCCCGGGGTCTTCTGGCTCGAGGCCGCGCAGACCCCCGTCTGGTACGCCGGTCCATAGCTCCAAGACTTGCTCGCCGCGTGCGCGCGATTGTGAGCGGCGCGCATCGACTCGACCGCCGAGGCCGGGTCTTTGCCCCGGGCCAGGTCGAAGCGATAGTCGGGCTCCTGGAGGCTGCCGGCGCAAGCACCCTCCCACTCGTGGGCGTCGCAGAGGCGCTTGCCCTCCGCCTCGCACAGGAGCGCGGCCTCACGCGCGCGCACCCAGACGACGGGATAGGCACAGGGAATGTTCGGGAACTCGAAGCGGTCGACGCAGGCACGGGCGTCTTGCGCCTTCTCCCGCGACGGATCGTAGAGCGGGGCCATGTAGCGGGCGCCGCAGAGGCGATCCCACTCGGGCTGCTCATAGGACACGGAGGCCTCGCGCAGCTTCGCGGCGCACGCCTCCGGGCTCGCGGGATGCTCGGTCACCGCCGGATTCCCCTGACCGATGAAGGCGGAACCCGCGAAGATCGCGCGGATCCGCTTCATCGCGGCCTCGTCCAGGCCGTGGACCTGCTGCAGCTCGCGCAGCAGGCCTTCGTTGCGCTCCGCCCGGCTCGCTGCGCGGGCCCGCCGCTCCGGTCAGGGCGAGCAGGGCGACGAAGCCGCAGGCGAGGCGCTGCATGAGGTTCAACGGGGCGTTCGACGCAGCAGGTAGAAGAAGTCCCGATTGTCGGCGACGCTCACGAACCGGGGCAACGGCTGCCCGTCCCGGGAGCCGTCGACGGCGCCCATGCCAAAGATGAGGTGCTCCGTGAGCAGGCGGGAGCCCTGCATGCGATAGACGGCCATGTAGGTGTGCTCGAGCGCGTTCATGTCCAGGAGCATCGCGTAGCGGCACCCGCTGGCCTCGAACACGCGCGCCATCGCGGAGGGCGTGGCGCTCGAGAAGTAGCCGTAGATCGAGGAACGGCCTCCCCTGCGACTCCTGGAGGCAGAGGCCCGGCGCGCAGCGTGCGCAGCTTCTTGTCGGCGGAACCGGACCAGTTGCCGGCGCCCCAATCCCGCACCCGCGAGCCGGGGACGGTTCGCTGCGAGCCCGGGTCCGCGCTCCAGGATCGGCGACGCCGTTCTGGCGCGCGTGGCGAATCCGGGGGAGGAGAACGTCGTCCTGCTCGGTCCACGTCCGGAGGTCGACCCGGCCGTCGTCGAAGACCACGACCGTGGCGAGCCCCGGCTGGAGCTTGCTCAGGACGACGCCGTTCTCGACGAAGCCGTAGTGGCTGCCGTGGTCGACCAGGGCCAGGTCGGACATGCGGAAGGCGCCGTGCGTGCGCTTGAAGCCGCCGGTGAAGGTCGCGGCGACCCGGTCCTGCTCCATCGGGCTCAGCATCCCGGTCCGGACCAGCGGCTCGGTCGTCCCGATGCCGTCCGGTCCGGTCAACGTGTCGTCGCGGACCGCGGGGACGACCATGTCGGACCAGCCGACACGCGGGTGGTCGGTGCCCAGGCGAAAGCCGAGGTCGAACTGCTCGAGGTCGAAGGCCACGAGGTAGACGAGGGCCGCGGACTCGACCGGGTCGAGCACCGCGACCCGGCCCTTCTGGGCCTGCGTCGACCTCCGGGGACACGAGGTCTGGTCGGAGGGTGGTCACGAAGATCCCGGGGTTGTCCTGTGCCGGGTACCAGCGGCCGACCGCCACGCGGTCGGTGCCGCCGTCGAGGCCGATCTCGAGGTCGACCGGCACCAGGAGTCGATCGAGGCGGTCGCGGGGCTCACCCGGGGCGGAACCGGACCGCGCGGCGACGTCCGCGGGGCGGCGTCACCCCCATCGCGGCCAGGCTCGAGGTCGCCAGGTAGGCGTCCCGGTAGAACAGGTCGCGCACGAGCACCGTGATCTCCTCGCCCTGCCACACGTGGTCGCGCAGCAGGTCGACGACGCGCTCCTTGGAGGTCCGATGGCCTTGGACGGGGTTCCGAAGGTAGAGGAGCCCGCCGCAGAGCGGCGCATAGGCGAGCCGGGACTCACGCGCGTCGGCCAACGGCGTCGCCGTCCCTTCGGGCCACAACGGGCAGAGCAGCCTCTCGTTCGAGTCGGTCCCCGCCCGCTCGATGACGATCCCCGAGCGGTACGCGGGATCGAGACGCAGCCGGCCCCCGCCGGGGCTCTCGAGGTGATAGGTGGTGGCGAGCCCACCCGGTGTCTCCAGGCGGAGCAGGTACCAGGTCCCGATCTGAGGGTTGAGGTCGATCAGGCTGGCCACGGTCGGGCGGCCCCGATGCCGTCGACGGTCATGCGCGTGAGCTCACGGAATTGCTGGAGCTCGACGACCGACTTCGGACGGTTCGCCCGGTAGTCCTCGATCTGGTCCGCAGACGGCAGCCGGGGGAGCGGCGGAGGGAACGTCCTCAACTCATCGGGGCCACGCTCGCCCATCGGAGGAGAATGCGCGGCGCGGGCCGACCCCGCGACCGCGGCGGCGGCCAGCTCGGGTCGGATCCGCGTCCTGGTGTTCAGGTTCAGACAGCCCGCGGCCAGGGCCACAGAAAGGATCACCCGGATCTCGCGGCGCCGCCCGACGTCTTCTGACGCAATTCCCACCTCGGAAGAGCCAAGTAGCACGAATCGAGCCAGGCCGGACTTGACAAGGAAGGCCAACCGACCCAGTCTGGTTCCCTGATGTCCAGGCCGGTGACGGTCGCTGCCGGCCTGCTGCTCGCGTGCGCGGCTTTCGGTGGTTTCGTCTCCCCTCCCGACTCCGTCCGCGCCGCCCCCCGCCTCCACCCCTTGCTGAGCCTGCCCGCGCGCCCCGCAGACGCGATCGGAGGAGCGGAGTTCGCGCGGCGCACCAGCGCCCTGTCGAGCGCGGACCGGGACCGCGCGGTGGTCGCCGAGCTGGAACGTGGCAACATCCCTTCGTTCCTGGGCCACCTGGCGCCGGTGCGACTGGCGGCCAACGCCGCGGGCGGGCAGACGGTGGCGGCCACGATCTGGGTGACCCCCGACTATCTGGCCATCGGGTCGGACGACGACTTCCTCTACGTGCCTCTCACCTACTACTCGGCGACGATCGTCGCGGACCACTTCGGCTGCGTCCTGCCGACGGCCCGGATGGTCGACGCGATCTACGAGCAGTCCGCCCACCATCTCACGCCCGCCCCGTTGCCGGCGGGTCCCTTGATGCGGTCGAACCTCTACCTGGAGAAGCATCAGCAGCGGATCGACGAGCAGCGCTTCGGCCTGCCCCTCGGGGAGCTCATCTCGGGCCACAAGAAGGACCTGGTCCTGAGCAATCGGCTGCGCCAGTTCCCTGACCGGGTCGCGATCTACGGCTGGCACCGCGCGCCCGGCGATCCCATCCAGCCCCTGAGCACGGTCCACGGGGCGCGCTACGTCGACTACAGCCACGGCGTCCGCCTGGTCAGCGCCGACGTACTCGTCGACGGCCGGCCCCGCTCGATCTACGACGCCCTTCAGGACTCGCGAATCGCACCCGTCCTGAGCCGCGAGGGCGTGACGCCCGATCCCTGGGCCTTGATGCACCCAAGGTTCCGGGGAGAGTAGAGCGACCCTGTTCTAGCGACGGGCCGGGGCTCCCCAGTCCGGCGTGAACCCGGGATCGCCTCTCTCCTGCTTGACTCCATACACGACCCCACTGAGCAACCTGCGTGCCATCGAGCAGCCTGTGGATCGGCCGCCCTTCCCGACTGACGCCGCGACCCGTCGCGTGAGGCGGTGGGGGGGTGCGGAACAATCTACAAAGCGGTCTTCGTGAGAGGCCGGAACCAAATGCGCCTTAGAGCCTTACGGGCAGTTGCGAGCGCCTCCGAAGTGGCCGCGATCTTGCTAGAGAGACTAAAGAGCGTACAGAAGCGACCCAGACCGGCGGCGGTCACACCAGCGAGGGACGCAAGGAGATCTCAATGAATGACCGGACAGCGAACTGCACGTCGTCCTCGAGCTTGATGTTCTCGTTCCTGGCTGGAGGCCTGGCCGGCGCCTGTGTCGGCCTGCTCCTGGCTCCAAAGTCAGGCCAGGCCACCCGCGAGCTGATGCGGCGCAACGTCAGTGACGCCGCCGGGTCAGCCCGGGACCTCAAGGACCAGCTCATGCGTCGGGGCCAGAAGGTCCGGGACGAGGCCAGACATCGGGTGGAGGGTGCCGTCTCCGCCCTCGCCGGCGAAGGCGTCGCGAACCTGCCCGGCTAGGGAGAACAAGCGCGGTCCACCTCGCGCTCTCCAGCCATGGCCAACATGAACCGGCAGATCAGACTCGCCTCGCGGCTGGTGCAAGTCTCGGGATGGGCCGCGTGACGCGCGTCTACTCTGGCACTCGCCGCTACGACGGCTCGACGCTGGTCAGCGTGAATGGCCGGGCCCTCGAGCCACGCCCGGCCTTTCGGAGCCACACGCAGACGCCCTTCGAACGCGGCCTTCTGCCACGGGCTGCTAGCGCTGCTCGTCCCGCCCGGCTTGCCGAAACCCGGAGGCCAAGGGCTTCAGTCGTGAAGCACTACTGAAGCACTACGGAGAGAAGGGCGCTGTTGATCTGAAGACCGCCGCGGTAGTCGATGAAGCCCTTCTTCTTGAACTGATTCATGAAGAAGCTCACCCGCGAACGCGTCGTGCCGACCATCGCGGCCAGCGTCTCCTGGCTCACCTTGGGGAGGACGGCCTGCGGTTCCGAATCCTCGCCGAAATGGGCAAGGAGCAGGAGGATCCGGGCGAGGCGTTTCTCGCTCGAGTTGAAGAGCTGGTCCACCAGGTCCTCTTCGATCCGGGCATTGCGGGAAAGCAGATAGGCGATGAAGACCTCGGCGAACTCGGGCTGTCGATGGAGCATGCCGACCATCGTGCTTCGACCCACCCGGACGATACTGGTCTGCTGAATCGCGCTGGCCGTGGACATGCGGAGGGGTTGACCGGAAAGGCAGCCCTCGCCAAAGAAGCTCCCTCGCTCCAGGACGCCCACCACCGCCTCCTTCCCTCGGGCGGAGACGACGGTGAGCTTGACCTTGCCGCTCTGGATGAAGAACACGGCATCGGCCGTGTCCCCCTGAGAAAAGATGGCCTCCTTGTTCGCATACTCCCGTGTCGTCTTTCCGCTTTCGATCTTCGCGAGCAGGGCGTAGGGATCGAAGGCAGGCGCGTCGCCGTTACCGGATCCGGAGGATCGCGCCGCAGGCACTCGGGAGAGGCTCATCTGACCCATACCCCCAGACCTAGCAAGGGGCGTGCCGGGGCCCAGACCTCGGGCGTCCGACATGCACCCGATGGGCGAGCCGCATGAGCGGAATTGAACAGACCCCCCAGGCTGAACCGCATACCTTCCCTATTGCCTGCCCGTCGACGGAAAGGACACAGGCAAAGAAGTCTGTCGAACAAGGATGGGGGAACCGCATGTCGATAGCCAAGGTTTCGGAGATCAGCGCGACCTCGAGCGTCAGCTTCGAGGACGGCCTCAAGCAGGGGCTCGCCCGGGCGAGCAAGACCCTCAGGAACGTCAAGAGCGCGTGGGTCAAGGAGCAGCACGTGCGTGTGAAGGACGGTTCGATCATCGAGTATCAGGTCAACATGATGGTGACCTTCGTCATCGACGACTAGAGGGTACGAGTGGGGCTCCCTGGTGATCGGGTGGGCGGGGCGCCTTGGTGCGGGCTATTCCGCCCTGTCTCCCAAGGGAAAAATGTACAAACCGCTCCCTTTTTCAGGAGCGGAGCGATCGGTGCGCTTGCCCCGTCGCCAGGACGCGCTCGCGGTCAGTGGGCGCTGCGGTCCTGATATCGCCGGCGGCCCCGGGCTCGGAGGGTCCCACGACCGTTCCCGGCATGCCTGTTGCACAAACGCCTGGAAGGCGAATCGGCTGCCCGGCAACCGGTGAGCCAGGTGAAGTTTCTGGGCCTCGGAACGACGGGCGCCCAGCCGCAGCTTCGAGAAGGGGCCAGTGGCGGAAAGTAAGGCGCCGGAGCGCAGGGGGCGGTGGCTCGCTGAAGGGCGGGCCTACGCCATCGGTCTGGTGACCCTCGTCCTGGCCACCGGCTGCCGTCTCGCCTTCGACCCGCTCACCGCGACGAAGACCGCCTTCGTGCTGCTCCTCGGTACGGTGTTGACCGCGGCCTGGTACGGCGGGCTCCTGGCGGGCCTCTCGACCACGCTGCTCGCGGCCCTCGTCGGCGATTACCTCGTCGTGCCCGCCGACTCTTCGTTCGCGCCCGGCCACATGGACCCCATCAACCTCGGTCTCTTCCTCATCGAGGGCAGCCTCATCAGCTTCCTCGGCAGCCGCCTCCGCACCTCCCGCCGCTCGGAAAGGGCGCTTCGGGAGCTGGCCGTGCACAGAGGCGAGACGCCCGAGCGGCAGCTCGAGCCGGAGCTCGAGACCCTCAACCGGCTCGGCCTGGCTCTCGCCGGTCAGCTCGACATGGACAAGCTGGTCAAGGTCGTGACCGACGCGGGCGTGGCCATCACGGGCGCCGCGTTCGGGGCCTTCGTGTATCGGGACGGGTCGGACCACGCAACCCACTACGTGTCAGGCGCTCCCCCCGAAGCCTTCGTCGACTTCCCCCTGTTCCAGGATGCCGAAGCGTTCGGATCGCCCTTTCTGGGGGCCGTCTCGCGAAGCGACGACCTCGAGCGGGACCCGCGCTATGGCCAGAACCTGCCGTTCAAGCGGATGCCGCCCGGCCATCTGCCCGCCCGCAGCTATCTCTCGGCGCCGGTGCGCTCGGGCGCCGGCGAGCTGCTCGGGGGTCTCTTCTTCGGGCATCCCGATCCGGGGTTCTTCCACGAGCGTGACGAACGACTGATCGCGGGCCTGGCGGCGCAGGCGGCCATCGCGGTGGACAACGCGCACCTCTACCGTGCGGCGCGCGAAGCCCGCGCGGCGGCCGAGGCCGCGAACGGTCTCAAGGACGAGTTCCTGGCGACCCTGTCCCACGAGCTTCGGACCCCGCTGACCGCGATCGTGGGCTGGGCCGACCTGCTCCACCGCGGCAAGCTCTCACCCGACGAAGACGACCCGGGCCGTCGACACCATCATCCGGAGCGCCACCGCCCAGAACCAGATCATCGACGCGCTGCTCGATGTCTCACGGATCATCACCGGCAAGCTCCAGCTCGACCTGCGGCCCGTGGACATCGCGGCGGTCGTGAAGGCGGCGATCGGGACCGTGACCCCCGCGGCCGACGCCAAGGCCATACGGCTCCAGCTCATCCAGAACCCGGCGGGCAGCTATGTCATGGGTGATCCCGAGCGCCTCCAGCAGGTGTTCTGGAACCTGCTCTCGAACGCCATCAAGTTCACGGCGAAGGGCGGACGGGTCCGGGTGGGCGTCGAGTCCGTCGGCTCGAACGTCGAGGTGATCGTCGCCGACAACGGCCTCGGCATCGACGCCGCATTCCTTCCCCGCATCTTCGACCGTTTCACGCAAGAGGACTCGTCGAGCACGCGGCAGGTTCGCGGCCTCGGCCTGGGCCTGTCGATCGCGCGCCAACTGGTGGAGCTCCACGGCGGCAGCATCGCAGGCGGAGAGTCCGGGGCTGGGCCACGGCTCCACCTTCACGGCACGGTTCCCTCGCTCCCCGGTCACGGCGACGCCCGTCGCGCCCCGCGTCTATTCTCAGGCCGACAAGCTCGTCGGACTGGAGGAGGGGCCCGACCTCACGGGGATCCGGGTGCTCGTCGTGGAGGACGACGACGATGCGCGAGGGCTCGTCCTGAAGGTGCTCGAGACGCAGGGCGCGACCGTCAAGATGGCGTCCACGGCCCAGGAAGCGCTGGACATCCTCGAAAAGGAGCGGGTCGACGTGCTTCTGAGCGACATCGAGATGCCGGGCACGGACGGCTATCAGCTGATCAGGGAGCTGCGCCGGCGCTCGTCGAAGCGCGGCGGATCGGTCCCCGCGGCGGCCCTGACCGCCTATGCTCGAACCGAGGACCGCCTGCGCGCGCTGCGAGCGGGATTCCAGATACACTTGGCCAAGCCAGTGCATCCTTCCGAGCTCGCCACCGTCGTCTTCAGCCTGGCCACACGCCGCAACGAATGAAGGTCCTGAACGAGGTGCGACTGCCCGAGAGCGACCAGGAGCTGCGCGAGTTCCTCGAGGAGGCCACGGTCGGCCTGCGCTGGGTCGGCCCCGACGGACGCATCCTCTGGGCCAACCGCGCCGAGCTGGACCTCGGCGGGTGGTCCGAGACCGAGTACCTCGGCCGGCACATCGCGGACTTTCTGGTCGAGCCGGAGACCGCCGCCGACCTTCTCGGTCGGCTCGCCCGCCAGGAGAGCGTCTCGGCCTACGAGACCCAGGTGCGCACCAAGGACGGCTCCGTCAAGCGGGTGCTCGTCGATGGAAGCGGTCTCTTTCGCGAGGGACGGCTCGTGCACGGTCGCCTCGTCACGCGAGACATCACGGGCCTCATGGAGAGGGAGCAGGCTGCTCGACATCGCGTGGAGGCGACGAGCCTTCTGAAGGACGAGTTCCTCGCCCTGCTCTCCCACGAGCTGCGCACGCCCCTGGGCGCGATCCTGGTGTGGCTCGGCCTCCTGCGGCAGGGTGGGTTCGATCCCGCCGAGAGCTCGAAGGCGCTCGAGATCATCGAGCGCAGCGCACACTCGCTCGAGCGCATCATCGAAGACCTGCTCCACGCGTCGCGCATCGCCGCGGGCGGTCTCATGCTCCACCTGCAGCTCGTCGACCTCCGGAGCGTCGTACAGGTCGCCGTCGACGCCGCCGGCGGCGACGCGGTCCAGAAGGGCGTGACCCTGGTGAGGCCGGAGGCGGAGCACTCCGTGCTGGGTGAAGGGGGACCCGGGCCGGCTGCAACAGGCCGCTGTCCAACCTGCTGTCGAACGCCGTGAAGTTCACGCCGGCCGGCGGCGAGGTCCGGGTCTCCCTCGACACCGTCAACCAGCAAGCCCGGCTCACGGGTGGCCGATACCGGGCGAGGGGATGAGCCCGTCGTTCCTGCCCTTCGCCTTCGAGAGGTTCCAGCAGCAGGACAGCACGAGCACGCGGGCCCACCACGGTCTGGGCCTGGGCCTCTACGTGGTGCGCCATGTCATCGGGCATCACGGGGGGGTGGTGAGCGCGGAGAGCCCGGGTCCGGGTCAGGGCAGCACGTTCACGGTGCTGCTGCCGCTGGCCGCGGACCCAAGCGTCACCGCGAGCCCTTCGCGTCCCGCCGAAGCCGGGCCTCGACCGACGTCCGCCCGCCGGAGGGCGTCACGGTCCTGCTGGTGGACGACGAGGACGACGTGCGCGAGGCCCTCCGACTGATCCTTCAGCAGAACGGGATGGTCGTCACCACCGCCGCTTCCGCGCAGGAGGCGTTCGAGCTCGTGGAACGCCTGCAACCCGACGTGCTTCTGAGCGACATCGCCATGCCGGGGGAGGACGGCCTTTCGCTGATCCGGCGAGTGCGTCTCCTGCCGCCGGAGGCCGGCGGCCTCACCCCGGCCGCGGCGCGTGTCCGCCTACGCCGCCGCCGGCAGATCGTCGGAGCGCGCTCCTCGCTGGTTTCCAGCACCACCTCGCGAAGCCGGTGGACCCGGCCCGCCTGCTCGACGTCATCGCGAGGATGGCCCGAAAGAACGCGGCCTCGAACCCATGACCAGGCACTGCGTCCCTGGGCTCAGCCAGAGGCTCGAGACCGGCGCTTCGCCTGCTTCAGACGAAGGACCTCCGACCTTGAAGCAGGTTGATCACCAGGATGACAACGGCCACGAGCAGCAAGAGGTGGATCAGGCCCCCCGCCGTGTAAGAGCTGACCATCCCCAGGAGCCACAGCACGGCAAGAATCACGAAGATCGTCCAGAGCATTTCGTCTCCTTTTGGCGGTCGCCGCCCGCGAGGGCCGGCGTCGCTGGCACTGACATGAGCAAGCACCGTGCCATCCGATGACAGCACTCCGTCGGAGCGACGGTTGACGCCCGCAAAGGCGCGTGCCTTGGTCGTCGACGACGACCCGGGCTTCCTGGCGGGGGTCGTCGAGCTCGTGAAACGCGAAGGGTTCGAGGTGACGAGCGCCAGCTCCCTGAAAGAGGCCAAAGCCGAGCTCCTCGCGAATCCGCCCGACATTCTGCTCGTCGACCTTCACCTGCCCGACGGCAGCGGGCTGAGCCTCCTCGAGGCCTTCGAGCCCGCCTCCAAGCCCGAGGTGGTCTTGATCACGGGAAGCGCGAGCGTCGAAACCGCGGTCGAGGCTCTTCGCCTGGGGGTCGCCGACTACCTGACCAAGCCCGTGGACTTCGCCCGCGTCAAGATGGCCCTCGGCAACGTGACCCGAGCCCTGGAGCTCCGGGGCGAGATCGGCAGCCTGCGGGGCGAGCTGCGCAAGCTGGGTCGATTCGGACCCCTGATCGGGGCATCGCCCGCCATGCAGAAGGTCTACGACCTCATCGGGCGCGTGGCCGGAACCGACGCCAGCATCCTGGTCAGCGGCGAGACGGGCACCGGCAAGGAGCTGGTCGCGGAGACGATCCACAAGCTCAGCCGCCGGAGCAAGCAGCCCTTCCTTCCCGTGAACTGCGGGGCCCTGTCCGCCCACCTGATCGAGAGCGAGCTGTTCGGCCACGAGCGCGGCAGCTTCACCGGCGCCGACCGCATGCACAAGGGGTACTTCGAGCGGGCCCACGGAGGGACCCTGCTTCTCGACGAGATCACCGAGGCCGTGGACATCCAGGTCCGGCTGCTGCGGGCCCTGGAGACGTCGGCGATCACCCGCGTGGGCGGAACCGAGAAGATCAAGGTCGACGTGCGCATCGTCGCCGCCACCAGCCGAAAGATCGAGGAAGCGATCGCGTCCGGCAAGCTGCGCGAGGACCTCTACTACCGCCTGAACGTCTTCCCCATCCATATTCCGCCTCTTCGCGAACGAGGCGACGACGTCGAGCTCCTGGCCGAGAAGTTCCTGGCAGACCTGAATGCGGCCGAAGGCACGAGCAAGCGCTTCACCAGGGCGTGCCTCGACCAGCTGCACCGACATAGTTGGCCCGGCAACGTGCGTGAGCTGAACAACGTCATCCGCCGCGCGTTCATCCTCGCCGAGGAAGAGGTGGGCGTCGATTCTCTTCCCGTCGGCACCGCGGAAGGGGCGCCGACGGTGAGCCTCACCACGCGGCTCGGGAGCTCCATCGCAGAGGCGGAGCGACACCTCATCCTGGCGACGCTCGAGCACTGTGAGGGCGACAAGAAGAGGGCCGCCGACGTCCTGAAGGTGAGCCTCAAGACCCTCTACAGCCGACTCAACGAATACAAGGCCGGTTGACCCTGGCCTGCCGGAGCCGCCGCAAGGAGCCGACCTCAACCAGAAGCTTCGCGCCATCGAGAACGCCTATACCGTGACCGGCGTCCACAAGGTGGCGAGCGAGATCCAGACCACCACCGAGAACCAAGGCCAACACCGGAACGGGCACCTCGCTTGCGCGAGGTGCCCGCGTCGTCACGGCCTCTCAACCGGCTCCCCGGCCACGGCACCCGCCGAGTCTTCTATCGCCTTGTAAGACTTTCCTCCCTTGTAGAAACGTCCACGACGACCTCGAACCGTCCCCCTCGGCGCTCCCTCGGAGCCCGCCCAGCAAGCTGATGAACGGCCGTCGCGGGCCCAGGGGCTCATTGCACGTTTCTTGCAATGCCCCCCTGAGGCGCGCCGACGAATGGAGCCTGCCGAAGGCTCGATTCCGTCTCGCTGGTCGAGATCGTCGCTGAGTTCCTGGTCGGTCCCTTGTCTGTCGACGGCCACAGAGGAGGAGCGGAGCATGCGAAGAGCGCTCATGATCGGCGTGCTGGGGAGCCTTGTGCTTCCCGCAGCTCTCCGGGCAGAGGATCAATGTACGGTCACGGGGGATTCCGTCAAGACCTGGCTGATCACGATCAACGACAAGGACTACGAGGCCCATCCGGCAACGCCCAACTACGAGGGAACGACGGGACTGTTCCACCTTCCTTCGGCGTATACGCTGCCCAAGCGGAAGCTCTCGATCAGCCTGTTTCGCAACAACCTCGACCGTGATCCGAAGGACGAGGACATCTCGGTCTACGGCGTAACCCTCGGCTACGGCGCGACCGACCGGCTCGAGCTCTTCGGCAGCTACGGCCTGCAAAACCGAGTGGACGCCGACGCGCTGTTCCAGCCGGGCTTCGTGAACGACTTCCCCTTTGTCAGCACCCCCTGGCAGACTGGGCCCGGCGACGTGAAGCTGGGGCTCAAGTACAAGATGCTCGACGACTACCTGGGTGAACCGGTGGGTCTGGCCCTGCGGGGATTCGTGAAAGTGGGTACGGCCGACGAGGCCAAGGGCCTGGGCACCGGCAAGACCTCGGTCGGACTCGACCTCCTGCTCTCGAAGTCGCTGGGCCACGTGGCAGACATCCACGGCGGCATCGGCTACCAGTTCAACACTCACCCCGAGCAGCCGACTCCTCTGGAGATCGGCGACGCCTTGAACTGGGGCGTCGGCCTCAACTTTCCGGCCTGCAAGATCTTCCAGGTCCAAGCCGAGGTGACCGGCGCTTCGTACAAGGGAGCGGTCTTCGCGCAGACGGACCCGGTGGACCTCGTCGTGGGCCCCGTGTTCTGGATCAAGGGCTTGTTCATCCGCCCGGCCTTCTCGAAGAACCTCCACTTCGACGACCGCGGGCTCAACTCGGGCTTCCGAAGCTCGAGCGGCTTGCAGATCTCGATCGGCTATCACCCGGGGACCGCGTGCTGCGCGATTGTCGCGCCGCCGCCACCTCGGGCCGTGGCGAACCGGCCCCCCACGGTCACCTGCGAGGCCGAGCGGTCGACCATCGCGCCGGGGGAAACCGTGGGCCTGCGCGCGGTCGCTTCCGATCCCGACCGAAACCCCTTGACCTACACCTGGACCAGCAGCGCCGGACGCGTCACCGGTGCAGGCGCCGACGCCAAGCTCGACACGACCGGGGTCAAGGCCCCGGCCAGCATCGTCGCGACCGTGCGCGTGGCCGACGGCCACGGCGGCAACGCCGTTGCGAATTGCCCGGTGAGCATCCCGGCCACGGAGCGCCGGCCCGACACCATGACCTGCGCGTCGGCAGGCTTCCCCGTGAACCTGGCGCGCTTGAACAACGTCGACAAGGCTTGCCTGGACGACGTCGCTTCGCGCCTGCGGCAGGATCCGCGCAGCCGGGTCATCGCCACCGGCTACGCCGACCCTGCCGAGCGCCGGCCCACACTTCTGGCCCGCCAGCGCGCCGAGGCCGCCAAGGCGTACCTGGTCACCGAGCGGGGCATAGAAGAGGCGCGCGTCTCCGTGCGCAGCACCGAGGGGGTGCCTGGTCGCGAGGCCGGCGCCTCGCGGAAGAACCGGCGGGTCGAGGTGATGTTCGTGCCCGACGGCGCCAAACCCCCTGGGGAATAGAGGAATAGAGGAAGGCGTGCGATGCGCGCCTTGAGTCCCGCTCGCCTCTTGATCGCGTCTTGGGGTCTTCTTCTCCTGACCCCGTCTGTCCGCGCCCAGGAGTGGATCCCGGTCGGGCCACCGGGAGGCGACGTTCGGTCGCTGGCGGTGGATCCCCTCGACCCCCAGCGGATCTACCTCGGCACGGCGGAAGGCGTGCTCTACCGCTCGGATGTCGGCGGCCTGACCTGGCAACGCCTCCAACCCGGCTTTCCGTCTCGGGGTCAGAGCCTCGACAAGATCGTCGTGAGCCCGGCGGGCAGACTGCTCGTGGGTTTCTGGGATGTGCGCGGCCACGGCGGCGGGGTGGCGGTGAGCGCGGATCGCGGACAAACCTTCACGTTCGCCACCGGCCTCGAGGGCGAGTCGGTGCGCGCCCTGGCCCTGGCCCCCTCCGATCCTCGTCAGGCCGTGGCCGGAACCCAGAGCGGCGTGTTCGCCTCGCGCGACGGCGGTCGATCGTGGCGCCGCATCAGCCCGGAGGGGCACCCCGAGCTCCGCAACACGGAATCGGTGGCGATCGACCCGCGAAATCCCCGAGTCGTCTACGTCGGCACCTGGCACCTGCCCTGGAAGACCTCGGACGGCGGCCTCACCTGGACGCCGCTTCACCGCGGCATGGTGGATGACTCGGACGTGTTCACGCTCACCCTCGACCGCCGCGATCCCCAGCGTGTCTTCGCGACCACGTGTTCGGGGGTCTATCGCTCGACGGACGCCGCCTTGCACTGGGCGCACCTGCGCGGGATCCCAGAGACCAGTCGGCGGACCCGAGCCTTCGCCCAGGACCAATCGAGGCCCAACTCCTTCTACGCGGGCACAACCGAGGGGCTCTGGGTGTCCGACGACGACGCGAAGAGCTGGCGCGCCGCGACGGCCCGCACCGTCGTGGTCAACGCTTTGGCCTCCCTCCCCGACGGCACCCTGCTCGTCGGCACCGAAGGCGCGGGCGTCCTGCGCAGCCCCGATCGCGGTCGCACCTGGACCGCCTCCAACAACGGCTTCTCGGAGCGCTTCGTGTCGCGAATCGTCTTCGATTCGTTCGGCCGGCGCGTGCTCGTCGGAGTGTGGGGCGACCGGCAGCACGGAGGCGTGCTGGCAGCGCCCACGGCGCGCGGGCCCTGGGTTCGGCTCGGCACCGGGCTCGAAGGCCGCGAGATCCTCTCCCTGGCCGCCGCGCAGACGCTCGTCCTGGCGGGCACCGACGAAGGGCTCTTCTCTCTGGGCCAGGCGGAGACGGCGTGGAGACGTCTGCCTCTCCTTCCTGCCGGCCCGGAGAGGGACCCGAGGGTCGCCGACGTGGCCGCGCTACGAGACGGCGTCTTGCTGGCGGCGACGCCCCGGGGTCTCTTTCGTAGCCGCGATGCCGGTCGGAGCTGGGAACGGACGTTGAACGAAATCGGGGGTTCCCGGAGCGCGTTGGCCGAGAGCCCCGACGATCCGGGATCGATCCTGCTCGCGACCCGCGTGGGTTTCTGGATGAGCCGCGACGCGGGGACGACCTGGCGGCCCATCGCGGGGCCGAAGAACGCCGAGGTGAACACCGTGGCCATCCTGCGCGGGGAGCCGCGCCTCCTCTTCGCGGCCGCCAACGACGGGCTCTACCGCTCGGCCGATCTCGGCCGGAGCTGGGCGCGCGATGGTTGGGGCCTGCCCCATTCGGACATCACGGGTCTCGCGGTGAACCCGGATGGCCGCACCGCCTACGTCAGCGACTTCATGTGGGGAGGGGTCTATCGCACGGCGGATCGCGGCCGGACCTGGACCAGGCTCCCCGACCGCGGCCTCGTGAGCGCCCGCGCGTGGACCGTGGGCCTCGATCCCGCGTCCCCCGACCAGCTGCTCGCGGCGTCGCTCGCGGGAGGCCTGCATCTGTTCACGACCCGTCCGACAGCCGAGCGACCTGGATCAGACCGACCAGCCCCCGCCGTGGCTCGTGATTCGCCTTCGAGGATGAGCAAGCCGCGCCCCTAGTCCGGATCATTCGTGAGGCCGCATGTGTTCCGAACGAATGATCCGTCCTGGAGCGGTCAGACGGCTCTTCGATGGCCCTCTGGGGCCACGACACCGGGTGTGGATGGACGATAGCGTCAAGACGGGCTCGGGCTGGTGCGCGAAATGCCCTGACGTTGGCCAGATCGGACTATTCACGAAGCGGGTCAGGTGGCCTTCGTGAATAGTCCGGGCTAGGGCGACATCCTCAACGCTTCTGGTCGATCTCGACTCGCGCTGAACCTGGCCTTGCGGTATACCGAGGGGTGAGAGGTGGCGCCATGATCGAAGTCCGACCGGCCGCAGAACGCGGGCACACCGACTGGGGCTGGCTCGACAGCCGGCACACTTTCTCCTTCGGCAACTACTACGACCCTCAGCACGAAGGATTCCGGTCGCTGCGCGTCATCAACGACGACCGCGTCCAGCGGGGAGCGGGCTTCGGTACCCACGGCCATCGAGACATGGAGATCCTGTCCTACGTCCTCGAAGGCGCCCTCGAACACAAGGACAGCTCCGGCGGAGGTGGCGTCATTCGGCCGGGCGAGATCCAGTTCATGCGCGCCGGCTCCGGAGTGACCCACAGCGAGTTCAACCACTCGAAGGCCGAGCCCGTGCACTTCCTCCAGATCTGGATCGTGCCCGACGCGCGCGGCCTCGAGCCCGCCTACGGACAGCGGTCTTTCGACCTCGCGGCCGCGGCGCGTCACTTCGTCCTTCTGGCCTCCGGTGATGGGCGACAGGAGACCATCCACATTCACCAGGACGTGGACCTCTGGGTAACCCTGCTCGCGGCGGGCGAGACCCGCGAGCTCGCCCTCGGTCCCGGCCGGTACGCCTGGATCCACGTGGCGCGCGGCGAGGTGTCCGTGAACGGCACCTTGCTGAAGACGGGCGATGGCGGCTCCGTGAGCGACGAGACCAGCGTCCCGTTTGTCGGCCGAGAGGCCGCGGAGTTGCTGGTCTTCGATCTCGCCTGAGGAACCACGGCTCGGAGGTCCATCCGAGGGGTGACGCGGGCGTCCCCGGGGGGAACAAGCCGCGGGCCACCCTCGTAAGAGAGCAGCAAGACCCATGCTGCAGATCCGCGGACTGCGGAAGTCCTTCGGCCCGTTGCGCGCCGTGGACGGGGTGTCGTTCGAGATAGGCGCGGGCGAGATCGTGGGCGTCCTGGGCCCCAACGGCGCGGGCAAGACCACCACGGTCTCGCTGATCGCCGGCTTGCTCCGGGCGGACGAGGGAGAGGTCCTGATCGACGGCTCTCCGTTGCGCGGCGACACCGACCCGGCCAAGAGCAGGCTCGGCCTGGTTCCGCAAGAGCTGGCTCTCTACGACGAGCTGTCGGCGGGGGAGAACCTTCGCTTCTTCGGCGGGCTCCACGGCTTCTCGGGCGCAGCCCTCGGCCGGGCGATCGGGGCGGCCCTCCTGCTCGTGGGCCTTCAGGATCGCATCGGCCATCGCGTCGCGACCTTCAGCGGCGGCATGAGGCGGCGCCTCAACCTGGCGGCGGGCCTTCTCCACGACCCCGAGATCCTGCTCCTCGACGAGCCGACCGTGGGCGTCGATCCCCAGAGCCGCAATGCGATCTTCGACAACCTCGAAGCCCTGAAGAAGCAGGGCAAGGCCCTGCTCTACACCACCCACTACATGGAAGAAGCCGAACGGCTCTGTGACCGCATCGTGATCATCGACCAGGGGAAGGTCGTGGCCCAGGACACCCTCCGCGGGCTCTATCGTTCCCTGCCCGCGGCCAACCAGCTGTGGATCGAGTTCGACGCGCCCCTCAGCGAGGGCCCGTGGCTCGCCGACGTGCGGGCCCTGTCGGGTGTGACCTCGGCCACGATCGAGGGCGAGCGTCTACAGGTGGGGATGAGCGCGCTCAGCTCCTGCGCTCCCCTCGTGCTCGGATGGCTCTCCGACCACGGGCGCGCGTATCACCACGTTCACAGCGAACGGGGCGACCTGGAGGCCGTCTTCCTGGCCCTCACCGGCAAGAGGCTGCGCGACTCATGACCGCGTTCCTCACCGTCGTTCGCAAGGACCTCCAGCTCTTCCTGACGGACCGCCGCGCGGTCTTGATGCAGATCGTGGCCCCCATCGTGATCTCCGCCTTCTTCGGCTTCGTCTTCACGCGTAGCACCGGCAGCACCGACGCGGCGCGAATCGCCGTTCTCGTGACCGACCTGGACGGCAGCGCGATCTCCAAGGGGGTGGTCAAGGGCCTCGGCGCGGAAGCAGTCCTGGAGGTGAAACCTCTGGGCGCCGACGCGGCGCGTGACGAAGTGCGACGGGGCCACGCCGTGGTCGCGGTGGTCCTGCCCGCGGGTTTCGGCGCGGCGGCGGCCAAAGCGCTCTTCCGAGGGACCGGCAAACCCGAGGTCCCTCTCCTCTACGACCCCTCGCACACTCCCGAGCTGGCCCTGGTCGGGGGCCTCCTCACCCAGCACGCGATGCAAGCGATCAGCCAAGAGGCCTTCTCCCGAGAGGGAGTCGCGGAGCAGCTGCTGGCCCTGGAGATGGCCCCCATCGAGCCCGAGCGCAAGGCCGCGCTCCGGAACCTGCTGGGAGACGTGATGAAGCTCGGCCCGTCGGCGCCCGGGGGAACCTCGGGCGGCGGTCTTCCCGGCCTCAGTCTCCCTTACGAGGTCCACGCCGAAGCCGTGACCGCGCAACCCCGCGTGCCCTACAACGGGTTTGCCCACGCCTTCGCGGGGATGAGCGTGCAGTTCATCCTGTTCGCGGGCATCAACATGGGAGTCGGGATCCTCTTGGACAGGCAACGTGGCGTCTGGAAACGTCTGCGGGCGGCGCCTCTCTCGAAGACTCTCGTCCTGGGGGCCAAGACCGCCAGTGGCGCGCTCATCGCCTTCATTACGCTCTCCGTCGTCTTCGCCTTCGCCATCGTGCTGTTCGGGGTTCGGGTCCAGGGAAGCGCCGTCGGCTTCGTGGGCGTCCTCCTCGCCATCGCCCTCATGGCCTCGACCTTCGGCATCCTCATCGCGGCCCTCGGCAAGACCCCGGAGGCCACGCGCGGCATCTCGATCTTCGCCGTCCTCATCATGGTGATGCTGGGAGGAGCGTGGGTACCGACCTTCATCTTCCCGGCCTGGCTCCAGAAGGCCACCCTGGTGGTGCCGGCGCGCTGGGCGGTGGACGGCATCGAGGGCGCCACCTGGCGTGGTCTGCCCCTGTCCTCCGCCATTCCCGGTATCGGCGTGCTCTGCGCCTTCGCGATTCTGTTCGCCGTGCTGGCCGCGTGGCGCTTCGACTGGGAAGCCGAGTAGCGCCTGAAAACCCGGCTTCCCCGCTGGTACACTCAGGCGCTTTGAGTCGCCCACGGATTCCGAAGCCCACGCCGGGCCGGCTGGACGAGGCCGGCATCGTCGAGTCCTTCGCCCACCGGATGATGTACTCGGTGGCCAAGGACGACTACACCGCGCGTCCCATCGACGTGCACCACGCCCTGGCCTACGCGGTGCGCGACCGGCTGATGGAGCGCTGGTTCAAGACCCAGAGCGCCTACTACGTCGAGGACGCGAAGCGCGTCTACTACCTCTCTCTCGAGTTCCTGCTCGGCCGGGCCCTCGTCTCCAACATCGTCAACCTGGGCGCGCGGGGACCTTACACCGAGGCGCTGCGCAGCCTGGGCTACGACCTCGAGGCCCTCCACGAGGAAGAGTGGGACGCGGGGCTCGGCAACGGCGGCCTGGGCCGGCTCGCGGCCTGCATCCAGGAGTCGGCGGCGACCCTGGGGCTTCCCTTCTACGGCTACGGCATCCGCTACGAGTACGGCATCTTCCAGCAGCGGATCGTCGACGGCAGCCAGGTCGAGTTCCCCGACAACTGGCTGCGCTACGGCAACCCCTGGGAGATCCCGCGACCCGACGCGGTGTTCCCGGTGCGCTTCTACGGAAGCTCGGTGCACCGGCGGGACGAGAACGGCCTTCTCCAGGTGAGCTGGGAAGGCGCCCAGGACGTCTGGGCGATGGCCTACAACACCCCGGTCGCGGGCTACGGCAACGACACCGTGAACACCCTCCGGCTCTGGTCGGCCAAATCGAGCCGCGAGTTCGACCTCGCGCGCTTCAACGAGGGGGAGTACGTGCGCGCGGTCGAGGACAAGACCCTCTCCGAGAACATCTCCAAGGTCCTCTATCCACGAGACGACCAGTATGCGGGCAAGGAGCTGCGCCTCAAGCAGCAGTACTTCTTCGTCTCGGCCACGCTCCAGGACGTCCTGCGCCGCTTCCGCAAGTTCGGCGCGCGCCGCATCGAAGACCTCCCCTCCAAGGTGGCGATCCAGCTGAACGATACCCACCCCGTCCTCGCCATCCCGGAGCTGATGCGGGTGCTCGTGGACGGCGAGCGGATCCCCTGGGAGAAGGCCTGGGAGCTGACCCAGGCGGTCTTCGGCTACACGAACCACACGGTGCTGCCGGAAGCGTTGGAGACGTGGCCATCGGAGCTGCTCCAGCGTCTGCTGCCCCGGCACTTCGAGATCATCGAAGAGATCGACCGGCGCTTCCGGTCCTTCGTGGCCCTCTCGGGAGGCAGCGGCGACCAGGAGCGCCGCACCGCCATCATCGACGAACGCGGCCTCGTGCGGATGGCGCACCTCGGGTTCGTGGGCAGCCACTCGGTGAACGGGGTCGCGGCACTGCACACGCACCTCCTCAGGGAGGAGACCTTCTCCGACCTCGACCGCTTGCTCCCCGGCCGCATCAACAACAAGACGAACGGCATCACCCCGAGGCGCTGGCTGCTCCAGGCCAACCCCGGCCTCGCGGCGCTGATCATGGAAGCCATCGGCGACGGGTGGACGACGAATCTCGGTGAGCTGCGGCGGTTGGCGCCCCTGGCCGAGGACAAGACCTTCCGCGCGGAGTGGGCGGCCCTGAAGCACGTCAACAAGACGGTGCTTGCCGAAGCGGCGCGCAAGCGCTTCGGCTTCGACCTCGACCCCGACTCGCTCTTCGACTGCCAGGTGAAGCGCATCCACGAGTACAAGCGCCAGCTCTTGAACGCGCTCCACGTCGTGGCCCTCTGGCTGCGTCTGCGCGAGGGAAAAGCCATAGGGCCACCGCGGACCGTCCTCTTCGCGGGCAAGGCGGCCCCCGGCTACGCGATGGCCAAGCTCGTGATCCGGTTCATCCACGCGGTGGCCGACCTGGTCAACGCCGACCCCGCGGCCCGGGGCCGTCTCCGCGTCGCCTTCCTGCCGAACTACTCGGTCTCGCTCGCCGAGCTCATCTTCCCCGCCTGCGATCTCTCCGAGCAGATCTCGACCGCGGGCACCGAGGCTTCGGGCACGGGCAACATGAAGGCGGCCCTCAACGGAGCGCTGACCATCGGGACCCTCGACGGCGCCAACGTCGAGATCCGCGAAGAGGTCGGGGCGGAGAACATCTTCATCTTCGGCCACACGGAGGAGCAGGTCGAAGCGCTGAGAAGCGCCGGCTATACCCCCGGCCCCTTCATCGAATCGAGCCCCGAGCTCCGGCGCGTGATCGAGACCATCGCTGCGGGGCCGCTCGAGCTGGGCGGGCTCTTCCGGCCCCTCGTCGAGGCCCTCACCGGCGACGACCGCTACCTGCTCTGCGCCGACTTTCCGCTGTACCTCGAAGCCCAGGCCCGTGCGGGGGAGGCTTACGCACGGCCGGACGACTGGTGGCGCATGTCGATCCAGAACGTGGCCGGCATGGGGCGCTTCTCCAGCGACCGAACGACCCGCGAGTACGCCGAAGACATCTGGGAGGTCCGGTCGCCGGGCTCGGCTCCCCGAGCCTAGAGCCTCACCACGCTTAGCGCGATCACGTCGTCCGACAAGGCGCGGATCGCCTCCAGGGTGGAAGCACCTGGCTCCTGGTCGACGTGGATGCGGGCGATGGCCGCGCTGGCGCCCTCGAAGACGATGTTCTCGGTCTGCTCGACGTTGATGCCGGCATCCTTGAGCTTCCCGAAGACGTGGGCCAGCACTCCCACCCGGTCTCGGTGTCTCACCACCAGGAGGTGCGTGGCCGGCGTTCGCTGCGCGATGTTCACGCAGTTCGGCACCCGGCCCGTGGCCAGGTATTCCCTGGTGATGCGCACGCTCTCGTCGGCGATGGCGTCCTGGGCCTGCTCCGTGGAGGCCCCGATGTGGTGGGTCGCGTAGACGCCCGGCTCCTTGAAGAGGGGACTCTCCACCGTGCCCGCGCCCCCGGCCGGCTCGCCCGCGAACACGTCCAGGGCGGCCCGCACCTTCTTGCTGCGCACCGCTTCCAGGAGGGCCGACTCGTCCACGAGCTCAGCGCGAGCGGTGTTGATGAAGAAGGCACCGGGCTTCATGGCCTCGAAGAAGGCCTTGCCGAGCAGCCCTCGGGTCTCCGGCTTCAAGGCGAGGTGCACGGACACCACGTCGGCCGCCGCGGCCACCTCCAGCGGGCCCGGGAGGCGCGCCACACCCAGCGCGCGCGCCTTCTCGTCGGTGAGCGACCGGCTCCATGCGACGACCGTCATGCCGAAGGCCCGCGCGCGCACGGCCACCTCCTGGCCGATCGAGCCGGTGCCGACGATGCCCAGCGTGCGCCCGAGGATGCCGCTCGCCTTGCTGTATTTCGCCTTGTTCCACACGCCGGCGCGCAGGTCGGCAACGCCGTCGGGAATCTGGCGGTCGAGGCAAAGAAGCAGGCCCATGGCCAGCTCGGCCACCGCCACGGAGTTCTTGCCGGGGCAGTTGGTCACGTAGATGCCCAGCTCGGAGGCGGTCCTCACGTCGATCGTGTTGTAGCCGGCGCCCGCGCGAACCACGACGGACAGCCGGCCGGCCCGGAGCGCTTCGCCCGGCACTTCCGTGCTCCGCACGATGAGGACCTCCGTTGCCGAGTTTCTGAGCGCATCGGCGAGGCCTTCCTTCTTCAAGTCGGGCGCGTACTCGACCTCGCAGCCCGCGCTGCGCAGGGCGGCGAGGCCCCCTTCGGGGAACTTGTCGGCCACCAGCACTTTCATTCCAGGGCCTCCGGGGTATGGCTCGAGTGGAGGATATTCGAACCGCGAGAGGTTGTGGGGACGGGGGACGAACGAACCCCGTGCCTCACACGCGGGTTTTCTCTACAGTCCGTTGAGAATCTCTACGGGCATCTCAACTCACTGATAAAACGTAGTTTGACGCGAGTCGAAGAGCCCAGGCAAGCCGGACTGCTGAGAATCTCAACAGCGACCCGGGTTCGGTGTTGAGTTCTGCGGCTCCCGGTTCTCTCATTGAATCAATCGGTTGCGAGCCTTTCAACACCGCCGTTGAGGAACGGATCCCGTCTTGCAAAGGAGGCAGGCAGGAGGTGCGTCATGACCGTCCTGCTTGTTCTTGCATTCTTCACCGTCCTCATCGGCATCGACTACCTGGTGACTCGACACCGGCTGGCCCGGGAGGCGAGGGCCGAGGCGGCAGCGGGGATCCCCGCGCTGGAGCCCGCATGGGTGGCGGGCTACCAGATGCCCGAGAGTCTCCACTACCACCGCGGCCACACCTGGGCCCGCCCCCTCGATGCCGACACGGTCCTCGTCGGCATCGACGACTTCGCCCGGCGGCTCATCGGCCCCGTGGCCACCGTCAAGACCCCCTCGCGCGGCGACTGGCTGCACCAGGGCGGTCGCGCGTTCGCGCTCCGGGTCGACGGCAAGGTCGCCGAGTTCGTCTCCCCGGTCGAGGGCGAGGTGGTCGACTTCAACCGCGACCTGGCCGAGAAGCCCGGCCTCGTCGGCGACGATCCCTACGGACGCGGCTGGGTTGCGAAGGTGAAGGCGCCGGAGCTCGCCTCCAACCTCCGCAACCTGCTCGTGGGTCGGCTGGCCCGCAAGTGGATGGAAGACAGCCGGGAGGCCCTCGAGCTGCGGCTCATGGCCCTCTCCGGCTCGGTCCTCCAGGACGGCGGCGAGCCCGCCTCCGACTTGAGCCACCACCTGTCCAAGGCGGACTGGGAGCGGCTGGCCCACGAGTTCCTGCTCACGTAGTCCAAGAGCCCAAGGAAGAAGGAGACCCCCATGGCTTTCCTGGCCAACCCGAAATCGCGAGCCCTGCTCTTCGACGTCACCCGCTGCATCGGCTGCCACGCGTGCGCCCAGGCCTGCAAGGAGGCCCACGAGTTCCCCGGCACCGGCGACGAGACGGAGCTCGACGCGACCACCTACACCGTGGTCCTCGACAAAGGCGACGACCGCTACCTGCGCCGGATGTGCATGCACTGCGTCGACCCGAGCTGCGCGAGCGCTTGCCCGGTGGGGGCATTCACCAAGACCGAGCTCGGGCCCGTGGTCTACGACGGCTCGAAGTGCCTGGGCTGCCGGTACTGCATGGTGGCCTGCCCCTTCAACGTGCCGCGCTACGAGTGGTCGAAGGCCGTGCCCGTCGTCCGCAAGTGCGACGGCTGCATCGAGAGGCAGCAGAAGGGCCTCCCCACCGCCTGCACCGAGGCCTGCCCGGCCGAAGCCACGGTGGGCGGCACCCGCGAGGAGCTCCTGGCCGAGGCCAAGAGGCGCATCGCGGAGAACCCCGGCACCTACTACCCCCAGGTCTACGGCGAGCACGAGGTGGGCGGAACCAGCGTCTTCGTCCTCTCCCCCGTCCCCTTCGAAGAGCTCGGGATGAAGGTCGGCCTCGGCACCGAGCCCCTGCCGAACCTGACCTGGGCCGCTCTCTCGAAGATCCCCAAGGTCGTGGGCATCGGTTGCGTGGGGCTCTCGGCCATCTACTGGATCACTCACCGGCGCGAGGAAGTCGCGGCGGCCGAGCGCCACGAGAAGGAGTGACGAAGATGCGCAGCAGAGAACGCTTCCGGCCTGGCTTTTGGACCTTCTTGTTCGCCCTGATCCTGGCCGCGTCCGCGGTCGTCACCGTCCTGCGGTACTGGAAGGGACTGGGCGCGGTCACGAACCTCTCCGACAAGTTCCCGTGGGGGCTCTGGGTCGGCTTCGACGTGCTGTGCGGGGTCGGGCTCGCGGCCGGCGGCTTCGCGATCACGACCGCGGTCTACGTCTTCAACCTGAAGCGCTTCACCCCGATCGTGCGGCCCACGATCCTCACCGCCTTCCTCGGCTACATCCTGGTCGCGGTGGGGCTCATGTACGACCTCGGCAAGCCATGGAACATCTGGCACCCCATGGTGATGTGGAACCCGCGCTCGGCGATGTTCGAGGTGTCCTGGTGCGTGATGCTCTATCTCACGGTCCTCGCCCTCGAGTTCGCAGCACCCGTGCTCGAGCGCCTGGGCTGGAAACGTGCCGCCGCGATCCAGCACGCGGCCACCGTGCCCCTCGTGATCGCAGGGGCCGTCATCTCGACGCTGCACCAGTCCTCCCTCGGCACCTTCTACCTCATCACTCCGGGCAAGCTCCACGCCCTCTGGTACACGCCGATCTTGCCTGTCCTGTTCCTGCTCTCGGCCGTGGGGGGAGGCCTCGCGATGATCATCGTCGAGTCGAGGCTCTCTTCCCGCGCTCTCGGCCGAGGGCTCGAGATGCCGCTCCTCGCCTCGGTCGGCAAGGCCCTCTTCGCCGCCCTCGGCGTCTACGCCGCCGTTCGTCTCGGCGACATGGCGCGGCGGGGCGTGCTGGGGGAGATCTTCTCGGGGAGCCGGGAGGCCGGCTTCTTCCAGCTCGAGATGGCGATCGGAGTTATCCTCCCCATGGCGCTCTTGACCTTCTCGGCCGTGCGCCGCAACTCCGGGCGGCTCTACGGGGCGGCCCTCCTCGTGGTCGCGGGCTTCGTGGTGAATCGTCTGAACGTGAGCATCACCGGTCTCGAGGGGGCCCAGGGTGGGCACTACGTACCCGCCGTCGGGGAGGCGATCATCACCCTGATGCTGGTCGGCCTCGGCATGGCCGCTTTCGGCCTCGCCGTGCGGTTCCTGCCGATCATGCCGAAGGTCGAGGAGCCGGAGCTCGCCTTCCCCGTGGCGGCAAAGGCCCCGGCCCCGGCCCTGATGGCGGCGGTCCCCGTGAGGAGCTAGAAGACGCAAGAGCAAGCCGCAACCTCCGTGGCGAGGCGACTCGGGCCGTCCCGGCGCCTCGCCGTTCGCATGGGCCTCGGGCTCGGGCTCGGGGCCGCGGCCATTCTCTGGCTCGCCGACCAGGTGAGCCTCGACCGCCAGCGCGTCCAGCTCGAGAGCCTGGTCGGCCTCTCTGCCGACGGCATCGCCGAGACCGTGAACCGCGCCGCCCACGACGGCATGCTCCGGAACGATGCCGACGGCGTGCGGCGCACCATCCGCAACATCGGCGCCCAGGAAGGCATCGACCGCATACGCATCTACAACAAGGAAGGGCGCGTCCGGGTGTCCTCCGCGCCGGCGGAGGAAGGCACGCTCGTGGACAAGCGCTCGGACGAGTGCATCGCCTGCCACGCGGGGGATCAGCCCAAGGCCGGCCTCGAGCGCAAGGACCGGATCCGGATGCTCCAGGGGGCGGACGGGCGGCGCGTCCTCGGCATCATCACCCCCATCTACAACGAGCCCAAGTGCACGGCCTGCCACGTGCACCCCGCCTCGCAGCGGGTCCTGGGCATCCTCGACGTGCGCCTGTCGATGGCCCAGGCCGACTCCGCCCTCGCGACCTCCGAGCGCCAGATGCAGTACGGTCTTCTCGCCACGGGCCTCGCCGTCCTTCTGCTCAGCTTCCTGATGCTGTGGGCCCTCGTGCTCCGGCCCGTCCGTCGCCTGCGCACCGCCATCGAACGCGCGGGGGAGGGCGATCTCGGGGCGCGGGTGCCGGTGCGCACGGGGGACGAGATGGGCGAGCTCGCCCGTTCCTGGAACGAGATGACCGGGGACCTGCAGCACGCCCGCGAGGACCTCGAGGGGTTGAACCGCACCCTGGAGGAGCGCGTCCTGGACAAGACCCGGCAGCTCGAGCGCACGCACCGTCAGATGCTGGTGGTCGAGAAGATGGCCTCGCTGGGCAAGCTGGCCGCCGTGGTGGCCCACGAGATCAACAACCCGCTCGCGGGGATAAGGACCTACGCGCGGCTCCTGCGGCGGCAGTTCGCCGCGGGCACGGCCACACCGCCGAGCCCCGAGCAGGCGACCGAGACCGACCGCATCCTGCAGATGGTGGACGACGAGGCCGGCCGCTGCGGCGACATCGTGCGCAATCTCCTCACCTTCTCCCGGCAGTCGGGGGCGCGCTTCGCCGAGGAGGACCTCGGCCCCGTGCTCGAGCGCTGCCGTCTCCTGCTCCGCCATCAGGCCGAGATGCTGGGGGTGACCCTCGAAGCCAAGACCGCCCCCGGGCTGCCGAAGATCGTCTGTGACGCGGCCCAGGTGCAGCAGGTGGTCCTGGCCCTGGCCCTGAACGCCCTGGAGGCGACGCCTCCCGATGGGCGCGTCGGAATCGAGGCCTCCCCCGACGGCGACGGCATCCGGCTGGTCATCGCCGACACGGGCTCGGGCATCCCCAAGGAGCACCAGGACCGCATCTTCGAGCCCTTCTTCACCACCAAGGCGGAGGGCAAGGGCGTCGGTCTCGGCCTCGCCGTGGTCTACGGTATCGTCACCGGGCACCACGGCCGGATCGAGGTCGCGTCCGAGCCGGAGCGGGGCACGACCTTCACCATCCATCTGCCGGCCCGCCAGCCGGACGAGACGGCCGGCCCGACGAGCGACGCGCCGGCGCGCGCGGAGGACAAGGCATGAGCACGACGAGCACTGTCGGCCCCGGCGCGCTTCGCATCCTCATCGCGGACGACGAGACGATCGTGCGGGACTCCCTCGGCGCCTGGTTCCGCCAGGACGGGCACCAGGTGGACGTGGCGGAGAGCGGCAAGGAGGCCCTTCGCCTCGCCTCCGCGAGACGCTACGACATCGCCTTCCTCGACATCAAGATGCCGGGCATGGACGGCCTCGAGCTACAGACCCGGCTCACCACGGCCGACCCCGAGCTCACCGTCGTCCTCATGACGGCCTACGCGTCGGTCGAGACCGCGGTCAAGGCCATGAAGAACGGGGCCTACGACTACATCGTCAAGCCCTTCGACCCCGACGACCTCTCGATGCTGGTGAAGCGCGCGGCCGAGCACCGCTCCTTGCGCGCCGAGAACATCCGCCTCAAGAGAAGCATCGACACGGTGGCTCTCCCGCCCCTGCTCGGCGCCTCGCCCGCCATGCAGCGCGTCGCCGACCTCGTGGCCACCGTATCCACCTCGGACGCGACCGTCCTCGTCACCGGGGAATCGGGCACGGGCAAGGAAGTGGTGGCCCGGGCCATCCACGCGGCCTCCCCACGGCGCTACAACCCCATGGTGGTGGTCAACTGCGGCGCCTTGCCCGAGGGCATCCTCGAGAGCGAGCTGTTCGGCCACGAGGCCGGCTCCTTCACCGGCGCGCGCGCCCGGCACAAGGGCAAGTTCGAGTCGGCCGAGGGGGGCACGGTGTTCCTGGACGAGATCGGCGAGGTGAGCCCGAAGGTGCAGGTGGACCTTCTGCGCGTGCTCGAGGAGAAGGTGGTCACCCGCCTCGGCGGTACCGCCCCCGTCCCCGTGGACTTCCGGATCATCTCGGCCACGAACCGCGACCTCCTGGCGGCGGTGAAGGAAGGCTCGTTCCGCGAGGACCTCTACTGGCGCCTCAACGTGGTCCACATCCACATCCCGCCCCTGCGCGAGCGCCCCGAGGACGTGCCCGTGCTCGCCGCGCAGTTCCTCGCGAAGTTCGCGCAGTCGATGAGCCGGAAGCCCATGCGCCTCACCCCGGAGGCGCTCCTTGCGCTCGCCGCCTACCCCTGGCCCGGGAACGTGCGCGAGCTGCAAAACGCCATCGAGCGCGCGGTCGTGGTCGGCCGCGGGGACGCGGTGCGCGCCGAGGACCTGCCCGTGCGGGTCACGGAGGCCAAGGCGTCGGGTGCGGGGCCGGGGTCGCTCGCCGAGGCCGAGCGCGCTCACGTCCAGTCGGTGCTGGAGGCGAGCGAGTGGAACATCACCCGCGCGGCGCGCATCCTCGACGTGGACCGGGTGACCCTCTACAACAAGATCCGGAAGTACGAGCTCAAGAAGCCGGAGAAGGGGGCCTGAGGCGCCCGTGGAGGGTGACGCGGCCCGTCTCGCCGAGGCGGTCCATCTCCTGCCCGTCGGGCCCCTGCCCCCACAGTTCCTCGAGGCCCTCGCCGCCCGCCTGAGCCGGCGCATCGAGCTGGCCTGCCACGTCTTGCCCCCGCGGGACCTGCCCCTGCGTCGCATTCCGGGCCGCGACCAGCTCGACGCGAACGCGCTGCTCGAGGCGCTCGAGGCCAGGGCTACCGCCGACTCCGAGCTCCTGGTCGGAATCACCAGGGAGGACATCGCGGTTCCCGTGTTCACCTTCGTCTTCGGCCTCGCCCGGCAGGGGGGCCGGGCCTGTGTCGTCTCTCTGGCGCGCGCCGATCCGTCGTTCTACGGCCTGCCCGAGGACCCCGTCCGGCGCGACGAACGCACCGTGGCGGAGGTCCTCCACGAGATGGGGCACCTCGCGACCCTCGAGCACTGCCCCGACCGCGGCTGCCTCATGAGCTTCGCCGGCAGCATCGAGCGCGTCGACGAGCGAGGGGAACGATTCTGTCCGCGCTGTGCGGAGCGCCTCCCGCGCTGGCTGCGCGGGGTCACCCCGCTCGGCGAAAGGGCCTAGGCACGAGTCGCCTTGCCTAGAAGGCCAGTATTAGCCCGCCCGTGAACTCTCCCTGCCACATGTTCGAGCCCGCGAAGGCGAAGAGACAGGTCCCGTTCGCGCACAGAGCACCGGCGTCCGCCTCCACGAAGGTGAGGTAGGCCCGGCCCTCGAAGCGGAGCCCGACGTGTGAGCTCAGGAAGGCCTTCAGCCCCCCGCCGATGCTCAAGGAGAACTTCGTCAGCGAGTCGTAGGGCTTGGGGTCGAAGCGAGTGGCCCCCAGAAGGAAGGAGACGAAGAACCGGCTCTTGGGCCGGCCCGTTTCCTGGAGAATGCCCGCCTGCAGAACGTCCACGTTCAAGGGCGCGCCCGCGGGGAGAAGGCCCGCGGTGTCGAGGTGCGTCCCCTGGTGGCTGTAGAGCAACTCGAGCTTGAAGTTGCCCTTGTGGAGGTTGATGTCCACGGTGCCGCCGTAGGCCGTGCCGCTCTCGATGCTGAAGTCGCGGGCCGTCCCGTCGAGCTCCCCCGTGAGCCCGCCCCCCGTGCGTATGCCGCCGAAGGGCGTGATCTCGACGCTCTCCTGGGTGATGTTGGCGGGGCCTTGGGCCAGAACGGGAGCGACGAGTCCGAAGAACACGGGTGCGAGCCAGAGTCCGGTCTTGTTCATGGGGGGAGGAGCCTCGATTGAAGTGGGGTGCGCATCGTCACGGGAACGAGGCGTACTGTACCCCTATTCCGGCGGAACGACAGCGTCTCTCGTCTCTTACCTCATCCTGACCGCCGCTCCTTGCGGGCCAAAGGAAACAGGGCAGTGGCGGTCTTGAGAGGCAAGTACAGGCTCTGGGGGCGGCTCGCAAACGGCCGAAACTGGTGTGCACGATAGAAGGCGGCGGCGCCCTCGTCAATCGCGTCGGCGCAAATGGCATGGGCACCGACCGGCGAATGGACTACGCGGCGAATGGCATCGGCCAGTAGGAGCTCGCCGATCCGCTGGCCCCTGAATTCGAGGGCTCGGCCAAGCCAGCCGATCAGCACCGCGGGTACGCTCGGATAGCGGGGCAGCTTGCGTGCGACACCTTCTTCGATATCGGTCAGCAGGATCGCGTGTGCCGACAGGGTGTAGAACCCCGCCAGCTTGGCACTTGCCTCTTCGACGAGGACGTAGCAAGCGGCGTACTTACGCTTGACATCCTGGGTCACGATCTGTCGGAAGTACGTGTCGATGCGGCCATTGCCGCTCGCGAACACGGAGCGGTCGTGCTTGCCCAGGGCCTCGGAGACGAAGCGCGTCACCGAATCTCGACTTGCTCCCGGTGCCTGCGAATCGCACGTTTGAGCCTCTGCGTGGGCAGGGGCGGCTTGATGAGCGCCTCGGCGAAACGCTGCTGGTCATCAGCCGACAGCCGGATGATCCGCTCGTCCTCGATTGCCCGGCGCGCAGCGTCGTGGGCTGCGCTCACCACAAAGTCACTGAGCGTGCGGCCTTTGAGCTCGGCCGCCCGCTTGAGCGTGGCGTAGACCCTCGCAGGCAGGCGGGCTTCGAGGCGCGCGGTTTGTTCTGTGGCCATGGCTCGACCTCCGGTACCGATTATACGGCAACTTGCCGTACACACAAAGAGGCCCCTCGCGACCAAAGCACCCGCGGCAAGACGGGGGGTCTCCACTTGCTGGTGCATTTTCGCCCGCCCCGTGTGGCATCCTGCCTTCCTGCTCCAACCCATGCCTCCGCGACCGCGGGGCGCTGCGTGGCTCCCACTGCGGATCCCGCGGGCGGGACGGGAACTGGCCCACAATACCCGGATGCCCGGCCCCCTCCACGACCTCCTGCCTTCGGGCGACGCCTCGACCGACGATCTCCTCGGGCGCTTTCTCGACTACGTCGCCGCCCAGGGCCTGAGCCTCTACCCGGCGCAAGAGGAAGCCATCCTCGAGCTCTTCGAGGGAAGAAACGTCATCCTCAACACCCCCACCGGCTCGGGGAAGACCCTCGTCGCCTCCGCGCTTCACTTCGCGTCGCTCGCGGCGGCGCGGCGCTCCGTCTACACGAGCCCCATCAAGGCGCTCGTCAACGAGAAGTGGATGGCGCTCTGCCGCGAGCTCGGACCCGAGAACGTGGGCCTCTCCACGGGAGACGCCACCGTCAACCACGACGCGCCGGTCCTCTGCTGCACGGCGGAGGTGCTGGCCAACATCGCCCTGCGCGACGGAAGGGACGCGGCCGTGGACGACGTGGTGATGGACGAGTTCCACTGGTACGCCGACCGCGACCGTGGCGTGGCCTGGCAGGTGCCGCTCCTCACCCTGCCCCAGGCTCGCTTCCTTCTCATGTCCGCGACCCTGGGCGACGTGTCGTTCTTCGCGGAGGACCTCACCCGGAGGAACGGCCTGCCCACGGCCATCGTGAAGTCCGTGGAGCGGCCGGTGCCCCTCGAGTACGCCTACTCCCAGATCCCTCTGGCCCAGACCCTGGAGAAGCTCGTCTCGGAGGGCAAGGCGCCGGTCTACGTCGTCCACTTCACGCAGAAGGACGCCGCGGACAGCGCGCAGGACTTCACGAGCCTGAACCTCTGCACGCGCGAGGAGAAGAACGCGGTCGGGGAGGCGATCTCGGGCTTCCGCTTCACGAGCCCCTACGGGCCCGACGTCCGCAAGTGGCTGAAGCAGGCGATCGGCGTCCACCACGCCGGCCTGCTGCCGAAGTACCGCGTCCTCGTGGAGCAGCTCGCCCAGCGCGGTCTCCTGAAGGTCATCTGCGGCACGGACACCCTGGGCGTCGGCATCAACGTGCCCGATCCGCACCGTCCTCTTCTCGCGCCTCTGCAAGTTCGACGGCCAGAAGACCGCGGTCCTCTCCGCGCGCGACTTCCACCAGATCGCGGGACGCGCCGGACGCAAGGGCTTCGACGACCAGGGCTTCGTGGTGGCGCAGGCCCCGGAGCACTTCATCGAGAACCTGAAGCTCGACGAGAAGGCCAAGGACGGCAAGAAGGTGGTGAAGCGCAAGCCCCCCGAGCACAACTTCGCCAACTGGGACCTCCAGACCTTCAAGCGGCTCATGGGCGCGCCGCCCGAGCGCCTGACCTCCCGCTTCGACGTCTCGCACGGGATGCTCCTGAACGTGCTCTCTCGCACGAGCGACGGCTGCCGCGCCATGCAGGCCCTCATCCGCGACAGCCACGAGACCGACCGCGCCAAGAAGGGCCACTTCAAGCGCGGCTGGCAGCTCTTCCGGGCCCTCGTCGACCGCGGCATCGTGGAGATCACCCCGCGATCAGCGGAGGGCTCGCGGGTCCGCGTGAACGTGGACCTCCAGGAAGACTTCTCGATGAACCACGCGCTCTCCCTCTACCTGTTCGAGACCATCGCCCTGCTCGACCCCGATTCGGAGACGCACGCGCTCGACCTCCTGACCCTCGTCGAGAGCATCCTCGAGAACCCCGAGGTCATCCTGCGCAAGCAGCTCGACCAGCTGAAGGGCCAGAAGGTCGCGGAGATGAAGGCCGAGGGGATGGACTACGACCAGCGCATGGCGGAGCTCGAGAAGCTCGAGTACCCGAAGCCCCTGCGGGACTTCGTCTACATGACCTTCAACGCGTTTGCGGACCGGCACCCCTGGGTGGGCGAGGAGAACATCCGGCCGAAGTCGATCGCGCGCGAGATGTTCGAGGGCTTCCGCTCGTTCTCCGACTACGTGCAGGAGTACGACCTCGAGCGGGCCGAGGGCCTGCTCCTGCGCCACCTCCACAGCGTCTACAAGACCCTGAGCCAGACCGTGCCCGACACCGCCAAGACCGACGCGCGTCCTCGACATCGAGCTCTACCTCCGCGACATGCTCCGGAACGTCGACTCGAGCCTGCTCGACGAGTGGGAGCGGATGCGCGACCCGAGCTATCGACCCGTGGAAGGCGACGGCCTGGAGATGCGTCCGCCGCGGCCCGAGGAGCCGCCGGACGTGACCCGCGATGCGAAGGCCTTCACCGCCGCGATCCGGACCCGGGTCTTCGCGTTCCTGCGCGCGTGGTCGATCGCGAGACGACGAGGCCGCGCTCCAGGCCCTCGACTCACCCGGCGACGACGACGGCGAGCCGTGGACCACCGACGCGACTCGCGGCGGCCCGCGAGGCCCACCGCGCCGAGCACTCCGGCCTCCGCCTCGACCCCGAGGCCCGCAACCTCCGCCACACCTCGGTCGCCCCGGCCGAGGACCGGGCCACCTGGCGGGTAGAGCAGATGCTCGTGGACCCGCGAGGGCCTGAACGACTGGGTGGCCGAGGTCGAGGTGGACTCTTGCCGCGTCGCGTGACACCGGGGAGCCGGTGCTGCGTCTGCTGCGCCTCGGGAGCCTGGTGTGAGGGCTCTCCGCCCTCAACGGCTCTCGATCGTGATGCCTCCCCCGCTCGAGCGCAGACGCAGCAGGGCGCCCCCGCCGTTGAGCCTGCCGCGCAGCCTGTCGCGCGAGACGCGCCCCTTCCCTCGTGACCGGCAAGTCGCAGTGCACCGGGCCGCCCGAGGACACCGCGTCCACCTCGACGCCGGCGGCTCGGTCGAGGGTGGTGGTCACGCCGCCCCCCGAAGAGTCGATGTCTCCGCCCTTCGAGTTGCCCGCCGCAAAGGAGACGTGGACCGGGACCGCCCGAGCTGCCCGCCTTCACCTGGCCGCCGGCCCCTACGATCTCGACGCCACCGCCGCTGCAGCTCGCCTGGATGTCGCCCGAGACGTTCTCGAGAGTGACGGAGCCACCGCTGCTATCCGCGTACACGCCACCGTCGATGCTCTCCGCGCGCACGTTCCCGCCGGAGCTCTCCAGACGCACCGCCCCGTGCACCGAGCGCAGTTCGACGCCCGCCGCCGCTGCTCGACGAGGGCCACGTCGCCGTGAATGTCGGCGACCTTGACTCCCCCGCCCGAGCTGCTCGCCTTGACCGTCGCGTCGAGGGCGGAGAGGTCGATGCCCCCACCCGCGCTGTCGAGCTCGACGGGGCGTACCGCGCGGCACCTCGATCGCGATGAGCACGTCGCCCGGCCCGGCCTTCTGAACCCAGCTCAGCAGGCCCTTGTCCTTGCGCTCCGCCACCATCTTCAGCCGGCCGGCTCGCCTGGTCGAAGCGAAAGTCATAGCGTGCGGCGAGATCCGTGCGGTCCGAGGTCACGACGATCGTCGCCTGGCGGCCGGCGATGCCGCGCAACTCCACGCGACCCACCTCGGAGACGAGCACGAACCGGTCCCCGGCCGCCAGGTCGAACTTCTTGTCCAGCCGAAAGGACTCGGCGGACGCCGGTGCGACGGACACCCCAAGAATGAGGGCGAACGCACAGAGACGTCTCGAGGGTGTCTGCATGAAAGGGCTCCTTTTCAGCTGAGAACGCAGGAGCGGCCCGGAAGGTTGCGTTTTGTTGCTCCCGCCTTGGACGGGCCACCAGGAGGGCTCGAGGGCGAGGGCCACCGTGCCCGCCGGCTATGTTGGTCCAAATCGCTCGGTCTTGATGAGGGCCGGCTCGTGTCCAAGGCTCGCCAAGAGCTGCGCGGCCGACTCGACGAGACCGGTCGGTCCGCAGATGAAGATCCTCGGCCGCTCGCTCGGGGGGAAGGCCGCTTCGGCGAGCATGGCCGCGTCGATCCGGCGGGCGCCGCCCGTCCATCCCTCCGGCTGGCGGCGCGTCAGCGTGTGCTGAACGCGGAGCCCGTCACCCTTCCCGGCCAGGAGGTGCAGCTCGTCCCGATAGATGACGTCTTCGAAGGTCCGGGACGAGTAGAGCAGGACCGCGGGAAGAGAGCTCTTGGCGGCGGCACGATGGCGGAGCATGGCCATGAGGGGGACCACGCCTGAACCACCGGCGACCAGAAAGAGAGGGCCTCCCTCGTCGGTGGTCCACACGAAATAGCCGCCGATCGGCCCGCGCAGCTCGAAACGATCCCCGGGGCGCACCTCGTCCACGAGATACGGCGAGACCTCACCGTCTTCGATGCGCTCGATCGTGAGCTCGAGGTCGGGGCCGTGAGGCGCGGAGGCGATCGAGTAGCTACGCTGCGCCACGGAGCCATCCTCGCCGGTCAGGCGGACGGCCACGTGCTGACCGGGCCGATGCCCCGGCCAGTTGGGGACGGTGAGGACCAGGGTCCTGACGCGCGGCGTCTCGCGGACGACACGGGCGACCTCGCCAACCCGCCAGGGCAAGGGCACCCTCGTCGCCCGGCTCGCGTCAGTCACCCGTGTAGCGCTGCTCCTGCCAGGGATCGCCGTACATGTGGTAGCCGTTCGCTTCCCAGAAGCCCGGCTCGTCCTCGTGGGCGAACTGGATGCGACGCGCCCACTTGGCACTCTTCCAGAAATAGAGGTGCGGCACCAGAAGGCGGGCGGGGCCACCGTGGTCGGGAGTCAGCGGCTCCCCGTCGTAGTGGGTTGCGATCATGGCCTTACCGTCGACCAGGTCCTCGACCGGAAGGTTGGTCGTGTATCCGCCGCTGCAATGGATGATCGCGAAGGGTGCCGGCGCCTCAGTGGCCCCGGCGGCCCGGAGCAGATCGTCGATCGTCACCCCGCGCCACTCGGTGTCGAGCTTCGACCAGGTCGTGACGCAGTGGATGTCGACCTCGACCGTGGTCTGGGGAAGGGCCCCGAACTCGGCCCAGCTCCACTTCGCGAAGAGCGCGTTGTCGGCCTGGAGGGCGAAGGTCCAGGTGGAGAGATCGGTGATCGGGGTGGGGCCCGCGGTCAGAACCGGAAAGTCCGGGGTGACGTGCTGGCCCGGGGGCACCCGGTCGCGCTCGGCAAGAGGCCGTCGCCGACCGCGGAAGCCGCGCGAGATCGGGGGCGGGCTCACCCCTGGTGCCTCAGCCGCAGCACCCGGAATGCGAGGACGCTGACCGCGGTGTGGAAGATGCCCAGGGGAGTCCGATTCATCGCGTGCTCCTTTGTGCGTGGCGTTCGCTCAGAAACCGGTTGTACCATGTCGGCTCGCCATGAGCACAGCGATACCACCCGCCGCCCCCGCTGCGAGAGTCGAAGCCCTCCCGCGTCTGGATTCGATCGACCTCGTGCGGGGCCTCGTCATGGTGATCATGCTCCTCGATCACATGCGGGACTTCACCCACGCGGGAGGGTTCTTCTCCGACCCCTTGGACGCCACCCAAACCACACCTCTCCTCTACGCGACGCGCTGGATCACGCACTTGTGCGCGCCCACGTTCGCGTTCCTCGCCGGCCTCGGAGCCGGGCTCCAGCTTCTGCGCGGGAAGCCGGCCGGGGAGCTCAGGCGCTTTCTCTGGACGCGGGGAGCCTGGCTCGTGTTCCTGGAGGTCACGGTGGTGCGCAGCCTCATCACGTTCAACTGGGACCTCTCGATGCTCGCCTTCCTCCAGATCATCTGGGCGATCGGCGCCTCGATGATCGTGCTGGCGGCTCTGGTGCGGCTGCCGATGCCGGTGGTGGGAGGGATCGGCGTGGCGATCGTGCTCGGCCACAACCTCCTCGACCGGTTCCAGGCGACGCCCTTTGCCGGCCCGCAGGCACCGCTCCCCGGCCCGCTCGATCAACTGTGGATGCTGTTTCATCAAGGAGGGCTCTTCCCCATCCACGGTTTCCCGAGCCCCATGGTCTTCGCGATGTATCCGGTGCTCCCGTGGGCGGGTGTGCTGCTCGCTGGATACGGCGCGGCGTGCCTCTATGCCTGGCCCCCCGAGCGTCGGCAGCGGGCGTTCATCGGCGGGGGAGCTGCGATGATCCTCTCGTTCATCCTCCTGCGGGCCACGAACCTCTACGGCGATCCATCGCACTGGGCGCCCGGCGTGGACGCCAAGGCCTCGGTGATGACCTTCCTCAACGTGTCCAAGTACCCACCCTCTGCGCTCTTCGTCCTGGTGACGCTCGGCCTCACCGTCCCCCTCCTCGGTCTTCTCGACGGTCGCACGTTCCCGCGGGGGCCCGGCCGGGCCCTCGTGACCTTCGGCCGGGTGCCCCTCTTCTTCTACCTGCTGCAATGGGTGACGGCCCATGTCGCGGGGATGGTCGTGTCGGCTTCGCTCGGCAAAGACCTCGCCCCCTACTTCATGAACATGTTCGAGCTCTACTCGGCGCCGAAGCCGCCCGACATGGGGGGACCCCTCTGGGCCACGTACTTGTGCTGGGTGACGGGAACGCTGCTGCTCTATTTCCCATGCCGGTGGTTTGCGGGAGTGAAGGCGCGCCGCCGCGACTGGTGGCTCAGCTACCTTTAGCCGGTCGCACGAACAGGGAGAGCACGATGAGCAGGGATCGACAGGCGGCGGCGCAGACGTTTCATCGGTTGCACCATGAGGGGTTCCTCGTCCTGGCCAATGCGTGGGACGCGGCCACCGCTCGGCTCATCGAGGGCCTGGGAGCGAAAGCGATCGCCACCACCAGCGCGGCGGTGGCCTGGTCTCACGGCTACGCGGACGGAGACCTCCTCCCGGCGCCCCTGCTCTGCGCGACGGTCGCCGAGATCGCCCGCGTGATTCGCGTGCCGCTCTCGGTGGACATCGAGGGCGGCTACGCGGACGATCCGGCCGCCGTCGCCGACGTGGTGGCCGAGGTGGTGGCCGCGGGCGGAGTGGGTATCAACATCGAGGACGGCACCCGCGCACCCGATCGACTCTGCGCCAAGATCGAGCACGCGAAGGCGGCGGCGCGACGGCTCGGGATCGACCTCTTCGTGAACGCACGAACCGACGTCTATCTCCGCGCCCTCGTCCCCGCGGAGCGGCGCCTCGACGAGACGCTGGCACGGGGTGAGCGCTACCGGGCCGCGGGGGCCGACGGCTTCTTCGTGCCTGGCCTCACCGATGCCGCGATCATCCGCACCATCGCGTCGACCGTGCCCCTGCCCCTGAACGTGCTGGCCGGGGTCGGCTTGCCCCCGGCCGCTGAGCTCGCGGCTCTCGGAGCCCGCCGGCTGAGCGCGGGCTCGGGCATCGCGCGAGCGGCTCTCGGCCGAACCTCCGTCCTCGCCGAGGCCTTTCTGCGCGAGGGCAGGTCCGACCCGCTGACCACCGAGACCCTGCCCTACGCACAGGTCAACGCGCTCCTGGGCGCGCGCTGAACGGGAGCTCTTCAGGCCCTCTGGATCTCTCCCAGCCGGCCGGAGCGGTAGTCGCTCATCGCCTTCCGGATCTCGGCCTCGGTGTTCATCACGAACGGCCCGTAGCGAGCGACCGGCTCGCGCAGCGGCTGACCGGCGAGGAGCAGCAGCCGCGCGCCCCTGGCCGCCTCGGCCGGCACCGCGAGACGGACGCGGTCCCCGGATCCCAGGAGGGCGAGCTCGCCGTCCGAGATCGCCTGGTGGTCCGCGCCGACCTCCGCTTCCCCGGAGAAGACGTACACGAAGGCGTTGTGGCCCTCGGCCAGCGGCTGCTCGACGACCGCCCCCGGCTCCAGGCTCCAGTCCTGGTAGACGATCGGCGTGCGGGTGTCGATGACGGCGCGAACCGACAGTGCTTCTCCAGCGATCACCCGCACCCGTGCCCGGCCGTCGGGACTCGTCCCCGAGGGAATCTGTGACGCGGGCACCTCCTGGTAGCGCGGCGCCATCATCTTGTCGCGCGCCGGGAGGTTGACCCAGACCTGGAAGCCATGGATAAGGCCCCCGCGCTCGCGGATGGCCTGGGTCGGCATCTCCGAATGCACGATGCCGCGCCCCGCGGTCATCCACTGGACGTCTCCCGGGGCGATCCGGCCGCGGTGGCCGGCCGAATCCTCGTGCTCGAACTCCCCCTCCAGCATGTAGGTCACGGTTTCGAACCCCCGGTGGGGATGGTCAGGGGCGCCCTTGGCCTCGCCCGGCCCGTAGTCCGCCGGTCCCATCTCGTCCAGAAGCAGGAATGGGTCGACCAGGTCCAGGGCCCCGGTGGGGAACGGACGCCGAACCACGAAGCCCCCGCCCTCGAGCTGGCGGTGCGCCTTGATCACGCTCTCGACTCTCCGGCCCATCTGCTCCCCTTCCTTCCCTGACCTTACTTCCCACAGGCTAGCGACTTTCTTCGAGATATCAATATAAGCGTCTTGCTATCTCCCGTCAAGTCGCTTTCTCATGGAAAGCTCATCGGGTATCATGCGAGAGGTCCATGCGGAAGCCGATCGATCCCACCTGCGAGGCGTTCCAGAGCGCCATCGACCTCCTCGCGCGTCCCTGGACCGGGCTCATCCTCGCGTTGCTCCAGCACGGCCCCTTGCGCTTCAGCGAGCTCCAGGAACGGACGCGAGGGGTCGGGGCCAAGACCCTTTCCGCGCGGCTCAAGGAGCTCGAAGCCCGCCGCGTGGTGGCCCGGGACGTCGAGGCCGGTCCCCCGGTGCGCGTCCAGTACACGCTGACCGCGAAGGGCCGGGCCTTCGAGCGGGTGGCCGCGGCCGTCGAGCGATGGGGTCGGGACCTGGTTGCGGACGAGGCGGGACGGCCGGTTCGCTCGTCCCGATCAGGGTCCGGGACGACTCGTTGAGACGCGCGGTAGCGCTGATCGTGCTCGGGGCCGCCTTGATCGGGGGCTTCGTCGTGGTGACCCGGCCGAGGTGGGCGCACCGGGTCCTCCCCCCGACCTCACCGCGCAACCTGCTCTTGATCTCCATCGACACCCTGCGCGCCGACCACCTCGGCAGCTACGGCCACGCGGCGGCGCAGACGCCGCGGCTCGACGCGCTCGCGCGCTCAGGCTTGCGATTCCTGACCGCAACCACGGTCGTGCCCCTGACCCTGCCCGCGCATTCCTCCCTGATGACGGGGACCTTCCCGGCCTGGCACGGGGTGCGCGACAACGGCGGCTTCTACCTCGGCGACGAGCAGGTCACCCTGGCCGAGGTCCTGCGCGAGAGGGGCTACCGGACGGGTGGCTTCGTGGGCGCCTTCGTCCTCGACCGCCGCTGGGGCATCGCCCAGGGCTTCGACCGCTTCTTCGACGACTTCGACCTCGAGAAGTTCGCGGACGCCGCGAGCATGGACTCGATTCAACGGCCCGGCGCGCAGGTCGTGGATCAAGCTCTCCCCTGGCTCCATGCCGAGCCCGACCGGCCCTTCTTCGCCTGGGTGCATCTCTACGACCCGCACGCGCCCTACGAAGCGCCCGAGCCGTTCCGCTCGCGCTTTCCGCAGACCCCGGTCGGGGCCTACGACGCCGAGATCGCTTCGACCGACGCCCAGGTCGGGCGCCTGCTCGACGCTCTCTCCGCAGACCGGCGACTCGCGGAGACCCTGGTCGTGGTGGTGGGCGACCACGGCGAGATGCTGGGCGAGCACGGCGAGCAGACCCACGGCTTCTTCCTCTACGAACCCGCCGTCCACATCCCGATGATCATGACGGGCCCGGGGCTTCCCGCGCGCTCGGTGCCCGAACAGGTTCGACTGGTGGACGTCATGCCCACGGCCCTGCGTCTCCTGGGGGTGGAGCCTCCGCAGGCCGTGCAGGGCGTGAGCCTTCTTCCCCTGGCGCGCGGGGAGAAGCTCGGGCTCGTCGCCCACTCCGAGAGCTGGTATCCGCGATATCACTACGGCTGGAGCGAGCTGCGGTCGGTGCAGGACGGCCGCTTCAAGTACGTGCGCGCACCGCGGCCCGAGCTCTACGATCTGGAGCACGACCCGGGGGAGACGAAGAACCGGGTGGGAGACGACGCGGCCCGGCAGGAAGCCCTCGCCCGCGCCCTGGACGAAGTGGAGGCGAGGACCAGGAGCGAGGCTGCCGCCGCGGGGCCGCGGCCCGTGGATCCCGAGACCGAGGAACGTCTCGCCGCCCTCGGATACGTGGGAGGCAGCGTCAGCCGACGGAACCTCGAGGACCGCCCCCGCGGCGATCCCAAGGACAAGATCGGCCTCTACAACCTGTTGAAGCAGGCGGGCAGCGCGTCCGTCGAGGGCCGGACAGACGACGCGATCGCGAAGGTGCGGCAGGCGCTGGCCGCGGATCCCGAGATCGTCGAGGCCTACATGCTGCTCGGCAACTTCCTGAAGAAGGCGAAGCGGCCGGACGAGGCCATCGCCGCCTACCGTCTGGCCCTCGACCAGGACGACGAGCACCAGGGGGCCCTCTTCAGCCTCGCCCTCGCCTACAAGGACCAGGGACGCTTCGACGAGGCGCGCGTGGGCTTCGAGCGCGCGCGGGCGCTCGACCCGAGGAACGGCAAGGTCCTCTGGCAGCTGGCCGACCTCCTCTTGCGCCAGGGGGAGCCGGAGAAGGCAGAGGCCGTGGCGAAGGATGCCCTCGCCCGCAAGGTCGACGAGCACCGCTTCCTCCTCAAGCTCGGAGAGAGCCAGATCGAGGCCAAGCAGTACGACGAGGCCGAGAAGAGCTTGAAGGCCGCGCTCCTGAAGAAGCCCGATCTCGACACCGCCCGCTTCAACCTGGGTCTCGTGTACGAGGAGAAGGGCCAGACCGATCAGGCCATCGCCTCCTACGAAGGTGAGCTGGCGCAGAACAAGAAGGCGTATCGGGCGGCCTTCAACCTGGCCAAGCTCCTGCACAAGGCCGGTCGGCTCGAGGAGGCCACCGCCTACTTCCGCAAGACCGTGGAGCTCGCGCCCGATTTCGGCACCGGCCAGCTCTACCTGGCCAAGGCCCTCCTCGACGGGGGCGATCTCGAAGGGGCGGAACGATGGGCACGTTCGGGCCTCGCCCGAAAGCCCGAGCCGAGCGTGGCGCCCCTCGGGCACTACGTCCTGGCCGACGTCTACAACCGTCGGGGCCGCCCGGCAGAGGCCGATCGCGAGGTCGCGGCCGCGAAGCGGGTCCCGCCGGGCTAGCCCTCCCCCGCGGCGATCCGCCGGGGGAGGCTTCGGGGTTGCACTCTCCGGCGCGAGAGCTATGATTCAGGGCCTCACTCCCCGCCAGGGGCGGGATCAGCGGTACGGAGCGGAACCCTCCACTTCCGAAAGGACGGCCGAGTCCGAGACCCATGCACGACGACGAGCGGACACAAGCGCTCCCCACTCGCCCCAAGCGGCCGGCGGCGGATGGTACGCCGTCATCCGGCGGCTCGGGCACGCGTGCCGCCGTGGGGCCCGATCGGCGGGCCCGCAAGGGACAGGCCTGGCATCTCGAGTCGCACCTCGCGGGCGGGCGGCAGCTGAGCCGCGTTCGCGTCCATCCGCTTCCCTTCCGCATCGGGCGAAGACCAGGGCTCGAGCTCGTGCTCGCCGCGGAGTCCGTCTCGAAGACCCATGCCGAGATCTACTGGGCCGACGATGGCCTCCACCTCCGCGACCTCGAGAGCACCAACGGGACGTTCCTGAACCGTCAGGCCATCAAGGACGTGCCCTTGCACGAGGGCGACATCCTGCACTTCGCCGACTTCGAGTTCCGGCTGGCCCAGCAGGTCGAGCCCTCGGAGGCGCTCGACGACGAGGACGAGGACGTCCCCGCCACGGTGTCCCTCGGCCACAACCAGGAGCTGCCCGGAAAGTTCATGCAGGGCACGCGCGAGCTCAAGGAGCTGATCCGCGATCGGGCGGTGACCGTGATGTTCCAGCCCATCGTGCTCCTGCCCAAGGGCACGGTCGTGGCCTACGAGGCCCTGGGACGGGGCCGGCACCCCGGTCTTCCGGAAAGCCCGAGCGAGCTCTTCAAGATCGCCGAGAGCATCGGCCTCGACGTCGAGCTGTCCCGGCTCTTCCGCTGGAAGGCGGTCGAGCTCGTGCGCTACAAGACGGGGCTGCCGAAGCTCTTCTTGAACACCCATCCCGCGGAGCTGGACGAGCCCGGCCTCCTCGACTCGCTCAAGGATCTGCGCGAGATGGCCCCCTGGCTGAACCTCGCCCTGGAGATCCACGAAGGCGTCCTGGCCGACCCTGCGTCGATCGCGGAGCTGCGCAGCCAGCTCTCGGCGATCCAGATCGGCCTCGCCTACGACGACTTCGGGGCGGGCCAGGCCCGTCTTCTCGAGCTCGGAGAGGCCCCCCCCAACTACCTCAAGTTCGACATGCGCTTCGTTTCCGGCATCGACCACGCGCCCACCTCGAAGCGGCGTCTCCTGACCTCGCTGATCGGCATGGCTCGCGACCTCCTCATGAAGACGGTGGCCGAGGGGATCGAGACCCCGGGCGAGGCGGAGGTGTGCTCGAAGCTCGGCTTCACCCACGCCCAGGGCTTCCACTTCGGGCGCCCAATTCCCGTCGACCTCCTCTAGCGAGCCGCGTTCCCGGCTATCCTGGTCCGCGGGCAAGATGCGCCTCCGGGTCGTCAGCTACAACATCCACCGGGCCATCGGGGTCGACCGGCGCTTCCGGCCCGAGCGGGTGATTCGTATCCTCTCGGCCTACGACGCCGACCTCGTGCTGCTCCAGGAGGTGGACGAAGGCGTGCCCCGGTCCCGCGAGCTGAACCTGGGCCGCGAGCTGGCGGAGGCCCTCGGCTATCCCCACGTGGCCATCGGACACAACGTGACCCTGCGCAAGGGACGCTACGGCAACGCCACCCTGAGCCGCCACCCGATCCTGCGCGAGCGGAACATCGACCTCACCATCGGCTTCCGCAAGCGGCGCGGCTGCCAGCACACCCGGGTGCTGGTCAGGGGCCCGGGGGGCCGGCGCCGGCGTCTCGAGGTGTTCAACCTGCACCTGGGCCTCTCGGCCCGCGAGCGCCAGCAGCAGGTGAGCATCCTCTCCCGGTCGCGCGAGCTCGCCGCCCTTCCCACCGAGGTCCCCTGCCTCGTGGGCGGAGACTTCAACGACTGGCGCATGCTCCTCGAGCCCGCCTTCCAGGACGAGCTTCATTTCCGGTCCGCCACCGAGCGGCCCCATCTCCTGACCGGCGCGCTCCGGACCTTTCCCTCCTTCTTTCCCCAGGGCGCGCTCGACCGGATCTACTACCGGGGACGGCTGCGGCTCCAGGGCGGGCGGCGTTGCCGCCTGGCGCTCTCGCGAGTGGCGAGCGACCACCTCCCCGTGATCGCCGACTTCGAGCTTTGAGCGCTCTCGCGCACGGTGACAGGCCAGGCGTTCTGCGGTAGTTTGTCGCGAGTGAGCGCAGAGATCCCGAAGACCCTGGGGCGGTACGAGATCCAGGAGGAGCTCGGCCGCGGGATGATGGGAATCGTCTATCGCGCCAACGATCCCGAACTGGGCCGCCTCGTCGCCCTCAAGACGATCAAGCTGGCCTTCGCCATCCCCGAAGGAGAGAAGGCCGCGTTCGAGAAACGCTTCCTGGCCGAAGCCCGCGCCGCGGCCGGTCTCCAGCACCCGGGGATCGTGGTCGTGCACGACGTCGGTCGCGACGCCGCCACGGGGACCGTGTACATAGCACTCGAGTACCTCGAGGGTCACACCCTGGCCGAGGCCGCCTCCGACGGCACCCCGATGGATTGGCGCCAGGCCTTGCGCATCACCGAGAAGCTGGCCGAGGCCCTCCACCACGCTCACGCGAAGGGGATCGTCCACCGCGACATCAAGCCCGCGAACATCATGCTGATGGCCTCGTCCGGCCATCCCAAGGTCATGGACTTCGGCATCGCCAAGCTGCCGGCCTCGACCCTCACCACCGCGGGCGAGTTCTTCGGCACGCCGTCCTTCATGTCGCCGGAGCAGGCGGGGGGCCAGACCGCCCTCGACGGCCGCAGCGACTTGTTCTCCCTGGGCTGCGTCCTCTACCAGCTCGTCACCGGCAAGCGCGCGTTCGACGCGGGCACGCTCCCCGCGATCCTGATGCGGGTGATGAAGGACGACCCGGCCCCGCCATCGCAGGCGGTCCCCGGTCTGCCCGTCGCCCTTGACGTGCTCGTGGCCAAGGCGCTGGCGAAGGACAAGGCGGAGCGCTACCAGACCGGCCAGCAGATGGCCGAGGACGTCCAGGACATCCTGGCCGGACGCGCCCCGCGTCACGCCAGCGCCGGCGCGGCGGTCACGGCCGTGGCCGCGAGCACGCACCAGGGCGACACGGCGCCCACCCCCGGGCTTGCGACCGGGCGACTTTCGCAGGTCCTCTCCGCCGCCGCGGGCACCTCGGTCCTGAAGACGGGACCTCGCCCGGGCCTGCGCCGCCGCCACATCCTGCTGTTCGCCGCCCTGGGAGCGGGGATCCTCCTGTTCGTGGGCGGCTCGGCGGCCTATCTCTTCATCCCCCGCGGGGGCCAGCCGGCGCCGATCGCCTTTCCCACCGCGCCCCCCCTCGTCGCCCCGGCGCGCCTCGAGATCGCTCTCGTCCATTCGCTCGAGAGCGGGTCGGTCCAGGTCTGGGTCGACGACGCGGTCGCCCTCGAGAAGCCGATCGCGGGACGCGTGACCAAGAAGGTCCTGAACTTCAGGCTGTACCGGGGCAGCTTCAGCGGAACGATCGACGTGGAGCCGGGAGACCGCACCCTCCGGGTTCAGGTCATCGGGGACGGCTACAGCGGGTCCCGGACCATCAAGGGCGGCTTCGGGAGCGGGATGAAACGCCTGCTCCGCGCCGAGGTGACGCCCTGGCCCAAGCGGGAGCTGCAACTCTCCTGGGGCTCGTGACCGAGCCGGCGATAGCACTTCGCGACGTCAAGAAGCGCTACCCGACGGGCCAGGAGGCGCTCCGGGGCGTTTCGCTCCAGGTCGAAGCCGGTCGCGTGCTCGTCCTCCTGGGGACGAGCGGCTCGGGCAAGACCACCGCCCTCAAGACCATCAACGGCCTGGTGACGCCCGATGCGGGCTCGGTCTTCGTCCTCGGGGAGGACGTCGCACGTGCGGACAAGATCGCCCTCCGCCGCCGCATCGGCTACGTGATCCAGGAAGTGGGCCTGCTCCCCCACCTGAGCGTCGCCGACAACGTCGGCCTCGTGCCCGAGCTCCTGGGCTGGCCGAAGGAACGCCGCCGGGCCCGGGCCCGCGAGATGCTGGCCCTGGTGCGGCTCGACCCGGACCGCTTCGAGCCCCTCTGGCCGCGCCAGCTCTCGGGCGGCGAGCGCCAGCGCGTGGGCATCGCACGGGCGCTCAGCGCCGACCCTCCGCTTCTGTTGATGGACGAGCCCTTCGGCGCCCTCGACCCGCTGACGCGCCGTCGCGTCCAGCAGGACTTCCGGGAGCTGCAGGAGCGGCTCGGCAAGACCGTGGTGCTCGTGACCCACGACGTGCCCGAAGCCCTGCGACTGGCCGACGAGCTGGCGGTCATGGACAACGGCCTCGTCGTCCAGCAAGGCCGACCGCAGGAGATCCGCGACGCACCGCGTCCCGGTTTCGTCCGCGAGTTCGTCGAAGCGGCCCTCGCGTGAGCGCCTTCCTGGCCTTCCTCGCCGAGCGCCGGGACGAGCTGCTCCTCCTCGCCGGCCAGCACCTCGTGCTCGTGCTGGTCTCGACCGCGATCGCGGTCGTGGTCGGACTGCCGCTGGGGGTGGCCCTGACGCGCTCTCCCGCCCTGGCCCGACCGGTCCTGGCCACCGCCAGCCTGGCCCAGACCATCCCCAGCCTGGCCCTCTTCGGCTTCCTCATTCCCCTGCCCCTGATCGGCGGCATCGGCGCGCGAACCGCGCTCGTGGCCCTCGTCGCTTACGCGATCCTTCCCATCCTCCGCAACACCTACGTGGGCCTGCGCCAGGTCGACCCGGCGATCGTGGAGGCCGCAACGGGCCTGGGCATGACCGACCGCCAGCGTCTCCTGCGCGTGGAGTTGCCGTTGGCGTTCCCGGTGATCCTGGCCGGAGTGCGCCTCGCGGTGGTCGCCTCGGTGGGCACCGCAACCATCGCCGCCGCGATCGGAGCCGGGGGTCTCGGCGCCTACGTCTACCGGGGTATCGCGACCGTGGACACCCGACTCATCCTGGCCGGAGCCGTCCCCGCCGCGATCCTGGCGCTCCTGGCCGACGCCACGCTCGGGGCCCTGGAGAAGAGCGCGCGGCCGGGTCGAGCCGCGGTGGGGTTGCTCGTGGCCGCCGCCCTCGTCGGAGGCCTGGCCTTCGGTGCCTCTCTCCGGGGCGGCGCGAAGCCGGTGGTCGTGGGGTCGAAGAACTTCACCGAGCAGGTCCTGCTGGGAGAGATCCTGGCCGCGCACCTCGAGTCCAAGGGCTTCGCCGTCGACCGGCGCCTGAACCTCGGGGGCACATCCTTGTGCCACGAGGCGGTGCGGTCCGGCCAGCTCGACCTGTACGTCGAGTACACGGGCACGGCCTTGACCGACGTCCTCAAGAAGGCGCCCTCGTCCGAGCCGGGCGCGGTGCGGGCGGCGGTGCGCTCCGGCTACGCCCCCCTCGGCCTCACGGTGGGCGAGCCTCTCGGCTTCGACAACACCTTCGCCCTCGTGGTGCGGCGCGCCGACGCGGAGGCCAAGGGCCTCTTCCGCATCTCCGACCTCGCGCCTCACGCGGCCACGATCCGCGTCGGGCTCTTCGGCGAGTTCCTGGAGCGAAAGGACGGCATGGCCGGACTTCTCTCGAGCTACGGCTTGCGCTTCGGTCTCGCCCCGCGCGAGATGGACCTGGGGCTCCTCTACAAATCCCTGTCCGAGTCGCAGGTCGACCTCGTGGTGGGCAGCGCGACCGACGGCCTCATCGCGGCGCTCGACCTCGTGGTCCTGGAGGACGACCGGCACTACTTCCCCCCTTACGAAGCGGTGCCCGTGGCCAACACCCTCGCGCTCCGCGCGCATCCGGGGCTCCGTGAAGCCCTCGCCCTTCTCGCCGGCCGCATCGACGCGGCCACGATGCGCCGCCTAAACTACGAGGTGGACGGCCGCCACCGCGCTCCGGCGGAGGTCGCCCGGGAGCTCGTGCAGGGCTGGGGCAGACGATAGCCTGAAGATCCTCAGTCGGCGCGAGCCGCGCCCGTCCCGAAGCGCGCCGTGAGCTCGCGGTCGAGGATCTCCGCGGTGAGGGCGTGTCCGCGGGGACCGAGATGCCCCGTGTTGTCGATGGCGAGCGCCTGGGCGGTCAGGCCCAGGGAGCGGAAGCGCGCACCCAGGTCGACGACCGGGACACCCTCGGCCTGGAGCGACTGGTGGAAGCGCTCCGAGAGCTCCGGCCTGATTCCATATCCAAGACCATTCGGGAAGGTGGCCACGAGGAAGCCGATGCCTCGCGTGCGACACGCCTTCTCCATCTCCATGACCAGCGCGAAGGTCAACCGGAAGGCGTAGTCCGCGTCGCGAAGCACTTCCTGCTTGCGCTGGCGCCAGCCCGGGTCCTCTTCTCCCTCGCGGCGCGGGACGAGCGCTCTCAGCCGGTTGAAGAGGTGCGACTCGTCGCTGAGCCACTGGAGGGCTTGGCCGGCGGCGGATCGCCGTACGGCGGTGTCGTCGAGGACGAGCTGGCCGTCCACCAGCCGGAAGCGCGGCCTCGGCGTGACCCCGTCGTAGAGGGCGACCGGCAGGACGGCGTCGACGAAGTCGTTGCGCAGGCACACGGCGAGGACCACGACGTCGGGGTCTGCGGGGAGGCCCTCGCGCCGCAGCACCAGCAGCTCCTGGCCCGGTCCGTAACCCTCCACCCCGAGGTTGGCGACCTCGAGCCTGGTCTCGGCCCGAGCGGCGAGCAGGTGCGGGAAGGTCTCCGCGTCGGAGACGCCGTAGCCAAAGGCGATCGAGTCTCCGAGGACGACGACACGCGTGCGGTCGGCCGTCTTCGGCTGAGGCAGCTCCGGTCCGCGATAGCCGCGCGCGTTCAGGGTCACACGACCGTCGCCCATCGGCGCCACCGCCCCCGGGCGTCCCGCCCAGCCGTACGCGCTGGAGAAGACGTGGAGGCCTCTCGCTTGCACCAGATAGTCCGGCGCCCACCGTCGTGCGATCAGCTCGGCACCCACAAGGGCCAGAACCACGAGTGCGGAGCTGCTGATCGCCAACAGAACTTCCGCTCGTCGAAGAGACCTCGGGCAACCACTCGTTTGACCGCGCCGAACATCGTGTACAGTATAACTGAACACACTACCCGTGGTGCCTCGGAGTCGTGAGACCCTAGATACTGATGGTGAGCCTCGGCGTACACGGCGAAGCCGTCTCCCGGGGAGGGCGACGGCTCCTGCTTCAAGCCGCCGTCGCCGTCATCGTCGCCTGCAACACTTCGAGCGGACCCGGCGTCGGTCGGGACCGCGATGGCCGTCTGTGGCAACGGGGTCCGCGAGACGGGCGAAGACTGCGACGACGGGAACGCGAACAACGCCGATGGCTGCCTCACCACCTGCCAGCTGCCGGTGACGTGGGTCCCGAGCGACGTGCACGTTCACACCACCGGGTGCAGCCATCCCGTGAGCCCTGGCGAGCTGGCCGGCGCTCCTGAAGGCCCAGGGCATCCAGGTGGGCGCTGCTGCTCGTGTGGGGCTGGGACTACGACGCTGCGGCGGTGTTCTTCACGGGCCGCGATCATCCCCTCTCGGCACCCGGCTTCATCCTCCACTACGACCTCGAGCTCTCTCGCTTCGCGGCCGCGAAGACCGGGCACCTGCTCTTGTTGGGACTCGACTCCCTCGCCTACTCGTCCGACGTCTTCAACCTCCCCCAGTCCGGGGTGCCCGTCGTCGAGTGGGCGCAGACGGCAGCCGCGCGCGGTCGTGGGAATGGCCCACGGGCAATACTGGCCGCGCGACGGCTCGTTTCCCCTTCCGCCCGGGCGGTTGCTGCGTGCCCTGGGAGGTCGTGGTGCACGCCGCGCGCGGGCGTCTCGACTTCCTCTCCATGGAACGCCCGCTGGATGAGGAGCCGGGCACCTTCCTCCTGTGGAAGGCGATGCAGAACTCCGGCTTCCGGGTCCCGATCGCCGGGGGCAGCGACTTCTCGTGCTTCACCGAGCGGTTCGAGGAAACGACGCTCCGCGCCGACGTCATCGTGGACGGCGACCTGACCTACGAGAACTGGCTACGGGCCCTGAAGGCCGGGCGCTCCACGGCTTCGATCAGCGGAGGGAACCGGCTGAACGTGCGCGTCGAGGCCGCCGCCTCGGCGAAGAGCTTCAGCTCGCCGCTCCCCAGGAGGTGACCGTCATGATCGAGACCGCGGGCAAGCCCGGCCGACGTCGAGATTCTGGTGAACGGCGACGTGGCTGCGCACGTACCGGTCGCAGGCGGACCTCAGGTGGTCGAGACGCGCGTGGGCGTCTCGAAGAGCTCGTGGATCGCGGCCCGCAGCCCCTACGTGCTGACCAGCCCCGTCTACGTGCTCGTGGAAGGCAAGCCCATCCGCCCCTCGCCCGACGACACGTGCTACCTGCTGCGGTCCGTCGAGCACCTGCAGAACCTGGTGACGTCCCGACGGCTGCCCCTCTTCGACTCCACGGACGAAGCGCTCCGGGCCTACGCCGAGGCCGCGGCCGAGCTGCAGCGCCGCTTCACGGAGAGCGGCGGCGTGACCTGCCGCTAGCCAGCCGCCGCGGAGCGTCTTGGCGCTCCACCGCAGACCCGTGGTCGGGTATGCTCCCGGCGGTGAGCACCGACGCTTGGAGGCCGGCGCAGTACGAGAAGTTCCGTGAGGAGCGGCGGCAGCCCTTCCTGGATCTCATGGGTCTCGTACGGGCCAAGCCGGGGATGCGAGTGGTGGACCTCGGGTGCGGTACGGGCGAGCCGACCCGTGACCTCCACCGGCACCTGCGCGCCGCGGGAACCCTGGGGGTCGACAGCTCGGAGGCGATGCTCGACCGTTGCCGCGGTTTCGCCGAGCCCGGGCTGCGGTTCGAGAAGGGCGACATCGCCACCTGGACCAGCGAGCCCAGCCGCTGGGACCTCGTGTTCTCGAACGCGGCGTTCCACTGGGTGGAGGGCCACGCGGCGCTCTTCGAACGCCTGAGCCAGGCCCTGGCCGCCGGCGGCCAGATCGCGGTCCAGGTGCCGGTGAGCTTCGACGATCCGTCGCACCGGGCCGCGGCGGAGATCGCCGCCCAGGAGCCCTTCCGTTCGGCGCTGCGTGGCTATGTTCCCGCGTGGCCGGTGCTCTCACCGGAGGCCTACGCCACCTTGCTCGACCAGCTCGGCTACGTCGAGCAGCACGTGCGCGTCCAGGTCTATCCCCACCGCCTCCCGTCGCGCGACGACGTCTTCGAATGGCTGCGGGGCACGCTCCTCACCGACTACGAGAAGCGCTTGCCGGCCGAGCTCTTCGCCCGGTTCCTCGAGGCCTTCCGCGCGCGCATCCGGGCCGACCGTCCCGACACCCAGCCCCACTTCTTTCCCTACAAGCGTCTCCTGCTCTGGGCCCAGCGTTGAGCGAGTCACGCTCGTTCCTGGCCCGCCTGGGCCTCGACCGCCCCGAGCTCCGCGCCTGGGCGATGTACGACTGGGCGAACTCCGCCTTCATGGCCACCGTGCTCCAGGTCTTCCCGGTCTTCTTCGTGCGCACCGCGGCCGCCGACCTTCTGCCGGAGGTGGCGCGGGCGCGCTTCGCCTTCTTCACCTCCGCGGCGGTCATCATCGTCGGACTCGTGGGGCCGCTCCTCGGCGCCATCGCGGACCACAAGGGCAACAAGAAGGGCTTCCTCGCCGCGTTCCTGGCCGTGGGCCTGGTCTCGACCGCCGCCATGTACTTCATCCAGCGGGGCGACTGGGTCCTGGCGGCCGTGCTCTTCGTCATCGGGAACATTGGCGTGACCTCGACCCTCGCCTTCTACAACTCGCTCTTGCCGGGAATCGCGAGCTCGGAGGAGATCGACCGCGTCTCGACCGCAGGCTTCGCCCTGGGCTACCTCGGGGGCGGGCTGCTCCTGGGCTTGAACCTCATCATGATCAGCAGCCCCGCGACCTTTGGCCTCTCCGATGCGGGAACCGCCACGCGAGTGGCCTTCCTCACCGTCGCCGTCTGGTGGGCGCTCTTCTCGATCCCCCTCTTCCGAAAGGTGCCCGAGCCGGCCCGGCGGCTCGTCGCCGGCGAGGCGAACGTGTCGACCCTCCAAGCGGCGTTTGGCCGCCTCGGAGAGACTTTTCGCGACCTGCGCACACGCTACAAGGACGCCGGACTCCTGCTCCTCGCGTTCCTGCTCTACAACGACGCGGTCAACACGATCATTCGGCTGGCCACGACCTTCGCCGACGAGATCGGCATCCCCACGTCCTACGCGCTCGGCGCGATCCTCATGGTGCAGTTCGTGGGCGTGCCTTTCGCATTCCTCTTCGGAGCCCTCGCGGATCGCATCGGCACCAAGAAGGCGATCTTCGTCGGCCTCTTCATCTACGTGCTCATCACCCTGGTCGGCTTCGTCCTGCGCACCACCTGGCAGTTCTTCCTGCTCGCGTTCCTGGTCGCGATCGCGATGGGCGGGATCCAGGCCCTCTCCCGCTCGCTCTTCGCCTCCCTCATCCCCAAGCACAAGGCCGGGGAGATGTTCGGCTTCTTCGGCGTCTTCGACCGCTTCGGAGGGGCCCTGGGGAGCATCGTGTTCGGGCTCGTCCTCTCGGCCACGGGCTCGAGCCGGCCCGCGATCCTGGCCTTGATCGTGTTCTTCGTGGTCGGGGGCCTGGTGCTGGCCAAGGTGGACGTGGCCCGCGGGCATGCGCATGGCCCGCGAGGCCGAGGGCCAAACCGCGGGCGGATGATAGGATGGGCGCCATGCGGTCGCTCCGCTCGTCGCCTGGTTGTGACCGGCCTCGCTGTCCTTTCCCTCCCCGGCTGTTCGGTCAAATCCCTGGCTGTGAACTCGATCGGCAACGCCCTGGCCGAGGGCACGTCGTCCTTCGCCACCGACGACGACCCGGAGCTCGTCCGCGAGGCCGTTCCCTTCGGCCTCAAGACGATGGAGAGCCTGCTCGACGCTTCGCCACGCCACCAGGGCCTGCTCTTCGCCGCCTCGAGCGGGTTCTGCCAGTACGCCTACGCGTTTCTTCAGCAGGACGCGGACTTCGTCGAGGCGACCGACCTGGCCCGGGCCACGGCGCTCCGCGCTCGGGCGCGGCGGTTGTACCTGCGCGGGCGGGACTATGGCCTCCGCGGCCTGGAGGTCGATTTTCCCGGCTTCCGCGAGGCGCTTCGGCGCGACTCCGAGGCGGCTCTCCGGCCCATGCAGAAGAAGCACCTGCGCCTTCTCTACTGGACGGCGTCGTCGTGGGCAGCGGCCATGGCCCTCGCCGTCAACGACTCCACCCTGGTCGCGGACCAGGACCTCCCCGCCGCCATGATGCGCAGGGCACTCGCCCTCGACGAGAGCTTCGAGCTCGGCTCGATCCACGACTTCTTCATCAGCTTCGAAGCCGGCCGGCGCGCGGCCGGGGGCTCGATCGACGAGGCCCGCCAGCACTTCGAGCGGGCCCTGGCCCTGGCCAACGGACGGCGGGCCTGGCCCTACGTCAACTACGCGGAGAGCGTCGCGGTGGCCCAGCAGGACAAGAAGAGCCTTCGACCAGCTCTCTTGAAGGACGCGCTCGCCGTCGACCCGGACCGGGAGAAGAGCCAGCGCCTCTCGAACCTCATCGCCCAGCAGCGGGCGCGCTGGCTCCTGGCGCGCGCCGACGAGCTTTTCATCGAGTAGTCCGCCACCACCCAAGGGGATCCATGGATCAGCTCTGTGCCTCGGTCTGCCGCCTCCGGCTCCGCCGCGCCCTTGCCGGGCTCGGCCTTGCCATCGTCACGCTCGTCGGCCGGGTCGCTCACGTCCCCCGTCATCGCCCAGGCCCCCCTCATCGTCCGGATGGCCACCCTCGTCCCCGACGGCTCCTCCTGGCACCAGATCCTCAAGGAGACCGCCGACAAGTGGAAGACGGCTTCGGGCGGTCGCGTGAGCGTGCGCCTCTTCCCCGGCGGAGTGGCGGGCGACGATCCGGACGTCGTGCGCAAGATGCGCCTCGGCACCCTCAACGCGGCGGTCCTCACCTCGGTGGGCGTGGCCGAGATCGACCGCTCGGTGTACGCCCTCGGCGTCCCCCTGATGTACGACTCCTACGACGAGGTCTACTACGTCCTCGAGAAGATGCGGCCGCGGCTCGAAGCAGGCCTCGAGGCCAAGGGCTTCGTGGTCCTCAGCTGGATCGATGGCGGCTGGGTGCGCTTCTTCTCCCAGCAGCCGGTCGCCGTGCCCGACGACCTGAAGGCGATGAAGCTCTTCTCCTGGGCCGGAGACGCCCAGGCCGTCGAGCTCTGGCGGTCGGCGGGTTTCAACCCCGTCCCCCTCCCTTCGACCGAGATCTCGACCGCGCTCCAGACCGGCCTCGTCACGGCACTGGGCGCGCCGCCCCAGGTCGCGGTCATCACCCAGTACTTCATGCGCGCGAAGAACATGACCGCGCTGCGCTGGCAGCTCCTCCTCGGGGCCTCTCTCATCACCAAGAGCGCCTGGGACAAGGTCCCGGCCGACGTTCGGCCCGCCCTGCTCGAAGCCGCTCGCGCGGACGGCCTGCGGCTTCGGGAGGAGATCCGCAAGAGCGAGGACAAGGACATCGCCGAGATGCAGAAGCGCGGGCTCAACGTGGTCGCGGTCGACGCCAAGGCGCGCGCTCTGTGGCAGAAGACGGCCGAGAGCTTCTATCCGAAGGTGCGCGGTCCGATCGTCCCCGCCGAGGCCTTCGACGAGGCCTTGCGTTTCCGCGACGAATACCGGAAGCGTCCGAAGGGAGACTGACCCTGAGACTGGTCGCGTTGCCGCGGCAGGTCGAGCGGGCTGTTCTGCTGATGGCGCTGACCGCGGCGATCGTTCTCCCGCTCTGTGACGCGGTCGGCCGGCCCATCGGCCTCATGGTCCCCGGGGGGGCCGACTGGCTGCGGCAGGTCACCCTCTGGCTCGCGTTCGTCGGCGGTCTGGCCGCCACCACCGCAGGCAAGCACCTGACGCTCTCCACCGCCGACCTCTTCGGCGCGGGCCGCGTCCGTCGGGCGGGCCACGTGCTGGCCGCGGCCATCTCTGCGGCCACCGCCGCGGTTCTGGCCTACGCCGCATTCGGCCTCGTGCTCGCGAACCGCGAGGACCCGCGCGCGCTCACGGGAGGTCTATCGCAATGGGTCAGCGAGCTCGTGATGCCGATCTGCCTCGGCGCCATCGCCCTTCGGTTTGCCTGGGACGCCGCCGCCGCGCCCGCGGCCGCCGACGGGGTCCCCATCCCCGGCGGGGACGCGACGGGCGCGTCGGCCTTCGGCGCCGGGCCATCGCCGCCCTGGCTATTCCCCTGGCGTTTGCCTTCGGCCTCTTCCCGGGCCTCCTCGCCGGTGGAGCCTGGCCCTTTGCCCTGCTGATCCTGGTGGCGCTGGCCGTGGGCACACCCGTCTTCGTGGCCATGGGCGCGCTGTCGCTGCTGTTCTTCTTCCGCGACGGACTGCCGGTGACCGCGGTGTCGGCCGAGGTCTACCGTCTCATCGCCTCCCCCACCCTGCCCGCGATTCCCCTTCTGACCGCCTGCGGCTACGTCCTCGCGGACAGCGGTGCGTCGCAACGGCTGCTCCGCTTCTTCCGGTCGCTGCTCGGCTGGATGCCCGGCGGCCTGGCGGTGATCGTGGTCGCGGTGTGCGCCTTGTTCACGACCTTCACCGGCGGCTCCGGCGTCACCATCATCGCGGTGGGCGGCCTCGTTCTGCCCATGCTGCTCGCGGACGGCTACTCCGAGGAGTTCTCCCTCGGCCTGGTGACCGCGGCGGGGAGCCTCGGGCTCCTCTTCCCGCCCAGCCTGCCGGTCATTCTCTACAGCGTGGTGGCCGGGACCCGCGACCAGAACGTGCCCGCCGATTCGCTGTACCTGGCCGGCCTGCTGCCCGGCGTGCCTGATGATGGCGATGGTCGGCGGCTACGCGATCTACCGGAGCCGCGGCATGCCCCTCGCCCGCCAGGCGTTCTCGCCCGCGGAGGTGCTTCGGTCCACCTGGGAGGCCAAGTGGGAGCTGGGACTGCCCGTCTTCGTGGTGGGCCTCTTCGCCACCGGCTTCACCTCGATGGTCGAGACCGCGGCCGCGGCCGTGGCCTACGCCGTAGTCGTCCAGTGCTTCGTCACCCGCGACCTCCGGGTGACGTCGACCTTGCCCGCGGCGCTCGTGAAGTCGTCGGTGCTCACGGGCTCGGTGCTGATCCTGCTGAGCGCGGCCATGGGCATCACGAGCTACATCGTGGACGCGCAGATCCCCGACCAGCTCGTGGCCTTCGTGCGCGCGCACATCCACTCCCCCGTCGTGTACCTGCTGGCCCTGAACGCGCTCCTCGTCGCGGTGGGGTGTCTCGTCGACATCTTCTCGGCGATCGTGGTGCTCGCCCCGCTCATCGCGCCCATGGGCGCCATCTTCGGCATCGATCCCGTGCACCAGGGCGTGATCTTCCTGGCCAACCTCGAGCTCGGATACCTGACCCCGCCCGTGGGCTTGAACCTCTACTTGTCCTCGTCCCGCTTCGGCCAGCCCCTCACCAAGGTGGTGAGGACCACTCTGCCCTTTCTGCTCATCATGGCGGTGGCGGTGCTGCTCATCACCTACGTGCCCGCCCTGTCGGTCGGGGTGGTGAAGGCCCTCGGCAAGTAGCGGCGGGCGAGGACCGCAACTCCCTCAGCGGTCGGGGTGGGCCACGGGCGAGTACTGGTTGAGGGCGTCGATGAAGCCGCGGCCGGCGGACGGCACCGCGTAGCGCTCTTCGAGCAGGACCTTCCTGGCGCTCACCGGCTCGCCGTAGACCGCCTCGTTCGTGTCGTCGTCGCGGTGGATCACGACCCCTTCGATCGACACTCCGGCGAAGATGCCCCGGCTGCGCGTGTAGCTCAGGATCTCCGCCCTCATCCACGCGTCCGTGGATGCGCCCGCGGTCCGCCCTTTCGGTCCTCCGGCCACGGAGGCGTCCGCGCCCAGGGTGAACTTGCTCTTCAGAAGCGACTCCATGCCCTTCGCGTGCATGACGAGCAGGACGTAGTCGGAGGCCTGGCCGCCGATCTGGAAGCCGACGCTGCCCCCGCCCACGCTCATCATGAGGGGCGCGCTCCAGCCGGATCGGCCATCCGTCTTCCGGCAGGAGGCCGCTCCCTTGCCCCAGCGCGCGCCCACGCCGAGGGCCGCCTTCTTGGCGCTCGGGATCACGATCACGCACTCGGCCTTGTCGAGGAGGTCGCGCGGGATCGACTCGGGCATGCCCAGGACCTCGACCAGCACCTCCTGACACGCCGCGAGCCGGCGGGCTCCCTTGTCCTCCGGGTCTTCGGCCCGGGCGGCGCTCGCGAGAGCGAGGCTCAGCAGGACGACGTGGGCCCCTCTCAACGGTGCTCCTTCACCGGCACCCGCGAGAGCTCGTCGTAGAGGTGCACCGCGGAGCGCATGCACTTCACCCAGTCGCCGAGGTGCAGGCTCTCGTTCTCGGAGTGGGCGTTGCAGGCCGGGTCCTCGACCCCCATCAGCAGGCACGGCGCGCCGCCGAGCAGGGTCGCGAAGGGCCCCACGAAGCCGATCGACCCACCCGCGCCGATCATGGCCGTCTCCTTCCTGAACCCGGCCTTGAGCGCGCGGCGCGCGGCCTCGAACGCGGGGCCTTCGGGATCCGTCGTCCACCAGGGCGTTCCCCCGTTGACCTTGGCCGTCACCTTCGCGCCATAGGGCGGCCTGGTGGTGAGCTTCTTCACGAGCAGCCGGCCCGCCTCCTTCGCGTCCATGTTGGGCACCGTCCGCAGGGACAGTCGGGCCCGGGCCGCGTCGATGATCTGGTTCGACGAGCCCTGGATCGCGCGCGCCTCCAGGGCGATCACGGTCAGCGAGGGCCGCGTCCAGAGCTTCTCGTAGACCGAGAAGCCCTTCTCTCCGGCGAGGGTCATGCCCTTCATCATGCCGGCTTCCCGCTTGAACTTGGCCTCGCTGAAGGGCAGCTTGCGGATGCGCGTGAGCTGCTTCGCTCCCGGGCGCGCGACCTTCTTGTAGAGGCCGGGCACGTTCAGCTCGCCGTTCTTGCCCGTGAGGTCGGCGATGATGCGGCAGAGCACCTGCACGGGATCGGGCACGGGCCCGCCGAACATGCCGCTGTGCTTCGGCTGGTCGAGGCCTTGGACCTCCACGTCGACCTGGCAGATCCCGCGGAGCTGGTAGGTGAGGGCCGGGATGCCGGTGTCGAAGTTCGCGGTGTCGGACAAGACGATGAAGTCGGCCGCCATCATGCCCTTGTACTTCTCGAGGAAGCGGCCCAGGTTCTCGGAGCCGATCTCCTCCTCGCCCTCGATGATGAACTTGACGTTGCAGGGCAGCTCGCCCGACGACTTGAGGTAGGAGGCCACGGCGGCCACGTGGGCCATCACCCCCGCCTTGTCGTCGGCGGTGCCGCGGCCGTAGAGCCGGCCGTTGCGCTCGGTGGGCTCGAAGGGCGGCGACTTCCAGCGCTCGTGTCGACCCTCCGGCTGCACGTCGTGGTGCCCGTAGAGGAGGATGGTCGGCGCACCCGGCTTGTGCAGCCAGTCACCGTACACGTAGGGGTGCACCCCCGGGATGGTCAGGACCTGCACGTTCTCGACCGCGGCCGCGCGCAGCGCGTCGGCCACGGCGGCCGCCGAGCGCTCGAGCTCGTTCCTGGGATAGCCGTCCGCGGAGACGCCGGGAATCCGCGAGAGGTCCTTGAGCGTCGCCAGGAAGTCGGGGGTGTGGGCGTCGAGGTAGCCGAGCGCCGCCGCCAGGGAGTCGTTGGTTTCAGACATCCTCTCCTCCAAGTTGTTCGGCACTCCCTTCGGGAGATGCCTCGAATTTCAGTCTAGTCCAGGAATCGACCGGGCGGGTGCGCCCGCCGCGGCGTGATCAGAGGCGCGACACCACCATGAGGGTCATGTCGTCGCGCGGGACGGACCGGGCTCGCGAAGCGCACGACGTCGTCGATCAGGCCTTCGATGAGGGCGCGGCCTTCGGCGCCGCGACGATCACGCAGCCAGGCCTCCACCCGCCCCTCCCCGTATTCCTCGTCACGGGCGTTGGCGGCCTCGGTGATGCCGTCGGTGTAGAGCAACATCCGGTCGCCGGGCTCGAGCTCCACCGAGAACAGCTCGAAGAGGGCATCCGGGAGAATGCCGAGGGCGATAGCGGTGGGGGCGAGGCGCTCGCTCGGCCCATCCGCCCGCAGGATGAAGGGTGGGTTGTGGCCCGCGTTCACGTAGTCGAGCATGCCCGTCTTCCGGTCGAGCTCGCCGTAGAAGAAGGTCACCAGGCGATTCGAGGGGATGTTCGCGCACAGGTGAGCGTTGAGCTTGGCCACCACTTCCGCTCCGCGCAACCCCGCGGTGAGCAGGGTGCGAAGCGACCCCTGGAGCAGCGCCATGAGGAGCGCCGCGGGCATGCCCTTGCCGGCCACGTCGCCGATCACCACCGCCAGCCGGTCCTCGCCCAGCTCGATGAGATCGAAGTAGTCGCCGCCCACGGTGTTGGCCGGGCGCATGACGGTCTCGACCCGAAGGTCGGCCGTGGCATAGGGTGCGAACGGGAGCAGGCCGAACTGGATCTGCCGCGCGATCTCGAGGTCACCCTTCAGGCTGAGCTTGTCCCGAAGCTCGAGCACCAGAAGAAACAGCAGCGAAGACGCGGACAACAGGAGCCAGCCCTGCAAGGAGAAGATCGGGGGAAAGGCCCAGACCCACACCCCCTGGCCCACGACGCTCACGAAATAGCGAAGCCAAGCCAGCACCACCACGGGCACGGCGAGAGCGAAGAGGACGCGCCGCCAGGGCGCCAGCCGATGGGCCACGGCCAGGAACATCCTCCAGCCGGTCAGCGGGTAGCGCTGGTGCCACGGTCGTCCCTTGAGGTCGCCCAAAGGCACCTCGCGGGCGAAGAAGTGCACGGTCTCGTTGGTCTCCTGGCCCAGGAGCTCCTGCAAGCCCTTTCCCGTGAGGTCGCGGGTGAAGAGGTCGTGGACCTCGCGCCACTCCGGCTCGCTCGAGACGCGATGGGCGGCACCCGCGGTTCGGCGCGCCTTCTCGCCGAAACGGGCGGCGAAGTCCTCGAACCGCTCTCTAGGATCGGTGTGGGGCGTCTTGGCCATGCCCCGACCTCGCGCTACGGCTGGGCCAGTGCGGCGGTGACGGCTTTCTCGTTCAAGGTCTGGAGGTGGGCCCGAACGTCTTCAGGGAGGGCCAGGAGGCCATCGCTCAAGGTCTGGCGCATGGCCTGCCCCTCTTCGGGGGCCACGGGCGCTCCCGAACGAACCTGCGCGAGCCAGGCGGCCAGTCGCGCGCGCTCTTTCTCCTTGAGCGGCTTGTACACCTGCGCGTAGATCTGGCCCATCTCCTGGCTCTCCTGGCCCGTCAAGGCCCGCAGGCCCCGGCTCACCACACGGATGCTGGCGTCGGGCAGGTCGTCGGTCGGCTTGCCCGCCGCGAGCCGCTCTTCGACGAGCGCCTCCACCGAGGCTCGCGACAACTCCGGAATCGCGGGAGCCACCGCGTCGGCGGCAGCCCGGATCCTCGCCGCGGCCACCCCGGCCATCTGTAACTGAGATACGAGAGCGTCGGTCGCGGTGTTCACTTCGGCCGCGGATGGCCCGGGGCCCCAGACCAGTAGCGCCAGCTCGTTCCAGCCGTCCCGCCAGACCACGACGCTCCCGCGGAGCTCCTGGCCGTCCGCCGACCAGGCAACGGTGGCCTTCCGAGCCGGCGTAGAGGCGACGCTCGCGTCGCTTCGGCCCTGCTCCACGAGCCCCGCTGCGAAGAGGCGCCAGTCGTCGAGAGCGCGGTCGAGCATGGCGTCGAGCGCGTGGGGGCCCCGCGACCGCACGTCCGCTTGAATCCTCCCGAAGGCCCGCAACCCAGGATGCGCGACTCGCAGCCTGGCGGTGGGAGCGTGGAAGAAGGGGCTGTCCGGGCGCAGGAGAATCCACCCCGCCGGCAACTCGAGGCGCAAGCCCAGGGGCTCGTCGACGAAGCGCCGGTCGGGCAGGCCGAAGCTTCGGATCTCGGCCTCGGCGCGCTGACGCTCGCGGGCCGGCCGGCCCGACATCCACCAGACGTAGGTGCCTCCCAGGAGCGCGGCCAGGATCGCCGCGGGAACCACGATCCGCCAAGGAGAGGGACGTGGCCGCCGGGCCGTGCGGCTCGGGCCCGCAGGCCGCGGACGAGGAGCGGCTACGGGCTTCGGCGGTTCGGCCGGAGCCACGGCGGCCGGCGGCTCCTCCGGCCCCGCAGCCGGCGATCGGCGCGCGACCGTGATCGTCGGTTCGAGCGCCACCTCGGCATGCAGCTCTCCGGTCTCCATGACCTGGCTCAAGGGCCGCCAGTCCGTCTCTCCGTCACGCCAGACCAGGGTGTCGGGGCCGATGCGGCCCTCTGCCTTCCAGGCCCGCAAGGCCTCGAGATCGGCGGGTCCGTATTCCTTGCCGTCGGGCAGACGAACGGTGTAGGCGTTGGCCATGTCAGGAAACCCAGACGAGATCGTAGCGGAGGATCTTCACCGCGGTCCGCGCGGGCACGAGGGTCTGCTCCTCGAACCGGGCCGCGTCGACGGCCTGTGCTTCCGCGAGCCGCTGATCGAGGTCGGCCACTTCCGCCCGCAAGGCCTCGACCCTGGCCTCGGCGTTGTTCTCCATCCGGTTCTTGCTCAGCACCGTGCTGGCTCCGCTGATGGTGCGCTTGCGCCCGGTAAAGAGGCCGATGTTCTGGAGCACCGCGGTTCCAATCGCCGTCCACTTCTCGGTCTTGCGCCCGGAGAGGTCGGCCTCTCGTGCCGCGAGATCGCGCTGCTTCTTTTCGAGCTCTGCCCGCAGCCGGTCGGCAATCGCCCCCCCCGCCGCAGCCTGCAAACGGGCCGCGAACGCGGCGCGATCCTCGCCGGGCTCTGAGTCCGACCTGGTGACGGGATCGACGTAGGTGACGACGGCCAGCTTGTCGGGGAGGCGGTCCTTGAGGGCTTTCTCGATGCCCTTGGCGCCGGCCTCCGCCAGGTACCCGGGCAGCTCGGCATAGCGAACGCCGGGCGGAGCCGTGACCGTGAGCGCCTTCTCGTCGATCTCGACCGGCTCGGCCTCGAGGACCTCGGCCACGCCGCCGACCGCCAGCGGGTAGCCTCGGGTCGCGATCACCTCGGCCATGCCCTTGTAGCGCACGGCGTACTTCACGAACAGGAAGGGATCGGCGAGCTCGGCCCCGTACCGGGGAAGGTAGTTGTGCTTGAAGGGCGGGGGCAGCACCGGCGGCCCCCCGGCGGGTGCGAGCCTGGCCGCGGCGGGGGCGGCGGCGGCCCGGCCCGCCATGAGTCGCGAGATCTCCTCCCGGGTGATGGGGCCACGCAGATACGACATCGCCCATCGCGAGTGAAGAAGGCAGGGGCCGGGACGGTGCACGTCGTGCAGGAGGAAGACCCGCTTCCGGGTCGCGTCGAGCAGGCGATCGACCTTGGGAGCGTCCTGGCCGGTCGTGGTGAGGCCCTCGCGCAGTCGAGCCCGGTCCTGCTCGGTCTGGAGCGTTCCCACCATCCAGGTGCCCATGTTCGACAAGCCCTTGTAGTCCAGATCCACCGGGTTCTGCGTGGCGAGAATCACACCCACCCCCTGCGCCCGGGCCTGCTTCAGGAGGGTGAGCAGCGGCCGCTTGGTGGGCGGGTTCGCAGGATGGGGCGGAAAGTAGCCGAAGATCTCGTCCATGTAGACGAGGGCCCGCAGCTCGCTGGTGCCGGTCTGCCGACGCATCCAGGTCTTCACCTTGTCGAGCAGCAGCGCGGTCACGAAGAGGCGTTCGTCGTCGGAGAGGTGAGCGGTGGAGACGATGGACAGCCGTGGGCGCCCGTCCTTCGCGCGCAGCATGGCGGCGACGTCGAGCGGCTCCCCTTCCCGCCACGCCTCGAAGGAAGGGGCCGCGAGCAGGTTGTTGAGGGCCATCATCAGACCCTGGCGCTCTTTCCGCGGAAACACCGTCTCGAGCGGCAGCGCTCCGACCTTGTCGAAGGGCGGGTCGGCCACGGCCGCGATCAGCGTCTCGAGGCCCAGGCTCTTGCCGGCCTTCCAGCAGGATTCGATCAGGGTGGACAAGAAGATCGACTCGCGCGACTGCAACGGGTCGGCGTCGATCTTCAGGAGGCCGAGGAGTCCGGCCACGATGCCCGCGATCTCGTCCCGCAGGTCTTCGGCCGCGTCGGCGAAGGGGACAGAGGGAGCCTCGAGCGACTGCAGGACGTTCAGGGCAATGCCGGACTTCGAGCCGGGGGTGTAGATGACGGCCTCATGCGATTTCTTCAAGGCCGCGATGTCGGCGCCGGTGAGGCCCCAGTCCGCGAGCCCCTTCTTCCAGCTGGCGGCCGCCTCTGCCGCCGCCGTCTTCGTGTCCTTGCCCTCGCGCCGCGCCGCTTCCGGATCGATCCACGGCTCGAACGAAGCCGGGGCCAGGTCGTCGAAGAGGAGCAGCAGGTTGCCGAGATCACCCTTGGGATCGATGGCCAGGACGGGGACACCCTGGCGGAGGACTTCCTCGATGAGGGCGATCGCGAGCCCGGTCTTGCCCGAGCCGGTCATGCCCACGATCAGGCCGTGGGTCAGGAGGTCGGCCGGGTCCAGCTCCAGCCGCTCTCCCAGCTCCTTGGCGCCCGGCTTCAGCTCCTTGCCGAGGTACAACCCGTGGCTCATCCCTGGCGCTCCCTGGAAAGGGGCTCTATAGGGGAGTGAGTATAGCCCTTCCCCTGCTGGCAGCAGGCATCGATTCCCCCTCGTCGTCTGACACCCTGACCGTCCGGGACGCCGTCAGATAGTCTTGGCGCCCACAACGATGGCCCGCTGCTGGTGCACCCCGAGAGAGCGCCGATGCGGTGCCGCGCCAGGGGCCCTGCTGCGGCAGAGAGTGCTCGTCGTCGGCGCCCTCGGCCTGGGGGTAGTCGCCGCCCAGGCCGATACGCCGGTGCCCGGCGGGTCGGCGCTCGACCGGATCGCGAACACCGTGGAGACGACCCTGCGCGACTGCGTGGAGTCAGGAAAGTCGTCGGCGGCGTTTGCGGTCTACGTTCGAAACGGCAACGTGCGCTACTTGAAGAGCTGGGGCGTCGAGGATCCGGACCGGCGCATCCCTACGGACCCGGCCGTGTCCCGGGTCGGGATCGGCTCGATCAGCAAGACCCTGGTCGCGATCGCCCTCGAGCAGCTGAAGGAGCGGCACCTGATCCGGGCCCTCGACGACCCGGCGAATCGCTACCTCGCGCGCTACAAGCTCCCCGACTGGCAGGGCCAGCCCATCACGCTGCGCCAGCTGGCGACCCACACGGCCGGCTTCGACGAAGGCAGGTTCAACTACCTCGCGACCCGCCCCGTGCGCGGCGACCCGACGGCCCTCGACTTCCGGGTCCGCGAGCCGGCCCTGGTCGTGCCGCCGGGTCGTTTCTCGTCCTATTCGGGCTTCGGCTTCGGCGTGCTCGCGCAGGTCGTCGCCGACCTCACGGGCCAGTCTGCCGCGAGATACGTCGACGAGCAGATTCTGCGCCCGCTCGGCATGAGCCAGACCCTGACCGCCTATCCCGACCGGCTTCCAGGTCCAGCACGAGAACGCGCCGTACGGGTCAGCACATGGGCTGGCCTTCGACGTTCTGCGCCTGGGCTCACGGGCGGTGGTCCACCATGGGGGTGTCGGATTGGGCTACACGAGCCTGGTGGCGCTCGTCCCCCCGGATCAGGCGGGGATCTACTACTACTTCGCGAACGTCAAACCCGTCTGGGGCACGCCCCGCGACAAGCTGCCCTCGGACGCCGGCGACCTCTACCGCAAGGTCTTGGCGGCGCTCGCCCATGGAGACGGCCCGGATCCGCTCGCGGCGATCGCAGACGGCGCATCGCCAGCGTGGCAGCCGGCCTGGGGCAGGTATCTGGGCGAGTACATCCCGGTCAACCGCCACTACCGGGGAATCGGGCGCCTTCGCACGCTGCTCCATCCCGGCGTGACCGTCCGCGTCGAGCGGGGCGAGACCGGGCTCAAGATCGCGGGCGTCGACGGGATGAGAGAGCTTGCGCCGGCCGCGTTCGGCGCGCCGGGGCTCGCCGAGACCTTCGCGTTCGTCACGGACCCCTACAGTGGCCACGCGATTCTGAGCCCGTCGATGGCGAGCTGGGTGCTCGAGAGGCCGGGGCCGGCCGACAATCCCCGCCTCGTCGTCCCGCTCCTGGCGGCGCTCCTCGCCGTCGCGGCCACAGGGTTGTTCTTTCCTCTCTGGCCGAGGCAGGCGGGCAGCAGGCTGGCGCGACCCGCGGCCGCGCTGTTCGGGATCGCGATGCTCGGCATCCCCCTGGTGCTCTTCGGCACGCACGCGTTCGGTGATCGCTACTACCTGGGCATCGCCTGGCCGCTCGGCGTCGCGCGCGCCTGCGCATTCCTGACCCTGCCCATCACGGCGGCGCTCGTGAGCTCGACCCTCACTGCTCCGTCGCCGGGCGCGGTCTGGTCGGCGCGCCTGGGCCGCCTGCATCTGATCGTGCTCGCGATCTGCGCGTGCCTCACCGTGCCCATGCTCGTCCACGTGGGGCTGATCGGCTTCCTGACGCGATAGGTCAGGGTTTCAAGACCCAGACGGTCTGCGTGTCGTGGGCGGTGACCCAGACCCCCTTCGCGTTCGCGCGCACGGCGCCGCTGCCTTGCGGCGGCCCGTACCGGGCGACCACACGATTGCTCTTGGGGTCGATGACCGAGAGCAGGGTGCGGGTGGCCCTCACCCAGACCCGGCCCGCGCCGACCGCGATGTCGCCTCCGGGCCCGGGCACGTCGGTCCGGATCGTCGCGGCCAGGCGATTGGAGGCGGGGTCCACGCGACTGACCGTGCCGTCGCCCTGGTTCAGCGTCCAGACGGCGCCCGCACCGGTGGCGAGAAACCGCGGGCCGGGACCGACGGGGATGCTTGCCACGACCGTGTTCGATCCGGGGTCGATGCGCTGAACCGATCCGGCCCCTCCCGCGCCGGAGGTGGAGACCCAAACCGAGTCGAAGCCGAACGCGGCGGCGAACGACCCGGGCGGAACCGGGATGCCAGCACTCACCTGGTTCGTCGCGGGGTCCACTCGCGCGAGGAATCCGGCCGGATCCGTCAATAGCCACACGGAGCCCGCGCCGGTCGCGACGCTCAGCTCTCCGCTGGGATCGGCGATCCCCGTAGGAATCACCGAAGCGACGCGGTGCGACTGGAGGTCGACGCGCACGAGTGACCGGCTCCGGCAGTCGACGACCCAGAGCGAGCCGAAATCGACGGCCATGCCGCCGCAGGGCTCGGCGATCGGCACGGAGGCGATTGGCGCGCCCGCGTCAGCGCTCAGCTTCTCGACCCGCCCCAGGTTCGTGACCCAGGCATCGCTCCCCTCGAGCGCGAGGAAGTCCGCGGCACCCGGAACCGTCAGGGTGCGTTGCGCGCTCGCGCTGAGCGATATCCAGGGCAAGTTCAAAACTCCACGCACGTAGTAGGCACAGGCCAAGACGATGCCACGCTGGGATCCTCCGAAGGGGAGTGTCATCAATAAAGGACACTCACCCCGACTCAGCGCCTCGTCTCAAGCGATTGATTCTATTGATATTCAGACAGGCTGACGAGCCGGCATCCGGCTTGCACCTTACGGGGGCAGGCACCGGGGAACCGGAGCCGCTGACGGAAAGGGGTTCACTATGAAGCTAACGGTCGTCGGTTTGGGTCTCTTGGTCTCCGCCTCGACGCTGGCCGTTCCCGAACGGGCGGCCGCGGGCGTGCACGTCGATGTGGGCGTCGCCCTCGTGGGTCGGCCTCTCTACGCCGGCGACTACGGATACCGGTCGCGCGACGCGGGCCGGTATGGCTTCGAGCGGGGGTATCGCGAAGGCACCGATCAGGGTTACGCGGACGGTCGCCGGGGTCGCCGCTTCGACTTCGCACGGGACGGTGACTTCCGGGACGCGGATGACGGGTACAAGGGCTGGATGGGATCACGCCACGTGTATGCCAACGGCTTCCAGCGCGGCTTCGCAGAGGGCTACCGCCGCGCCTTCGAACAGGGGCGTCGGGATCGCCGCGGCCGTGACGATCAGCGGCAAGGCTACGACGACAATCGTGACTACCGCGATGGCAATCGGGACCGCTACTGAGCACTGCCCCTGAAGCAAGACCGCGCCGCCGTCCGGAGGGACGGCGGCGCGGTTTCGCGTTCGGCCGTCATGAAGGCCAAGGTCAGCGGCTGGGCCGTTTCCGACGCGCTTGCTATGATGACCGGGTGAAGTCGCACTACTACTGGAAGACCGTGGACGGGTTCAAGGCGCTCCTTCGCGAGGCGATTCCCCACGAGGAGCTGAAGGCCCTGCACGTTCGCCGGCCCGCCGTCCACCTCGCGTACGCCGGCCGCCAGTTCGCCATCATCGGGCTGTGCAGCCTGGGCCTCTGGCAGCTCACCAACCCGCTGCTCTGGATTCCCCTCGCCATCCTCCAGGGGTTCACGTTCTTCAACATGACGACCCTCCTCCACGAGGTCGTCCACGACTCGGTCTTCGGCGGGCGGCACAAGCGTCTGAACCGCGTGCTCGGGCTCCTGTACGCCATGACCAGCGGGATCTCGGCGAGCCAGTTCACGCGCTGGCACCTCGACCACCACGACAACCTCGGCTCCTACGAGGACGACCCCAAGCGTCACTGGCTCTCGCCCAAGCGCAACGCCCGCTGGTTCAAGCTGCTCTACTGCACGCCGGCGCTCATGCCCATCTACTTTCGGGCGGCCGCCTCCGAGGCCCGGTCGTACCCGGCCGAGCTGCGCAAGACGATCGCGCGAGAGCGCATGGCCACGATGGCGCTCCAGCTCACGGTGATGGGGCTGCTCTACTTCCTCGGGGGCGCGGGGCCGATGCTGCGCATCCAGATCGTCCCGTACTTCCTGGTGTTCCCGGTGGCCTTCACCCTGAACCGCCTGGGCCAGCACTACAACATCGACCCCACCCATCCCCTCAAGTGGTCGACGGTGATGAAGCCGAGCCGGCTCTGGGACTTCCTGTTCGTCTACTCGAACTACCACGCCGAGCACCACTACTTCCCGCAGCGTGCCCTTCTACAACCTCCGGAAGCTGCACGTGCGGCTCCGTCCGCTCTACGACGAGCTCGGGATCGAGCGGCCACACCTACCGGGAGATCGTCTGGCAGTGGTTCGTGCTGAACCGCGCGCCCCACACCGACTGGTCGCGTGCCGGCGCCCCCGGCGAGCCGGGGAGCCCCACCGGCGGCCCGGGTGGCCCGACTCGACGAGAGCCGGCCCTGGCCGCCTCGCGCCCGGAGAGCGCCGACCGCACGATGGCCGCCCGGGTCAGCCTCTCGTAGAGGAGAGGCTCAGGGCCGCGCCGAAAGCGGCACGTAGTCGCGCGCCGCGGCGCCCAGGTAGACCTGCCGGGGCCGGGCGATCTTCTGCTCCTTGTCCTCGAGCATCTCGTCCCACTGCGCGAGCCAGCCCGAGGTGCGCGGGATCGCGAAGAGCACCGGGAACATGTCGAGCGGAAAGCCCATGGCCTGGTAGATGAGGCCCGAGTAGAAGTCCACGTTCGGGTAGAGCTTTCGCTTCACGAAGTACTCGTCCTCGAGGGCGATGCGCTCGAGCTCCAGGGCGATGTCGAGGAGCGGGTTCTGGCCGGTGACCTCGAAGACCTGGTCGGCCATGCGCTTGATGATCTTGGCCCGCGGGTCGTAGTTCTTGTAGACCCGGTGCCCGAAGCCCATCAGGCGGACCTCGCCCCCGCTGGTCTTCACTTCCTTGATGAAGGCCGGGATGTTCTCCTTGCTCCCGATCTCGTGGAGCATGCGGAGGACCTGCTCGTTGGCCCCGCCGTGGAGCGGGCCGTAGAGGGCGGCGATGGCGGCCGCGATCGACGAGTAGGGATCGACCTCGGACGAGCCCACCCCGCGCATGGCCGAGGTGGAGCAGTTCTGCTCGTGGTCGGCGTGGAGGATGAACAGCACCTCCAGGGCCCGCTCCAGGACGGGGTTCACCTTGTAGCGCCCGCCCATCTTGAACATCATCTGCAGGAAGTTGCCGCAGTACGAGAGGTCGTTGTCGGGGTAGGCGTAGGGCATGCCCACCGAGTGCCGGTAGGCGAAGGCGGCCAGGGTCGGGATCTTGGCGATGAGCCGGAAGATCTGGTCGCGCCGGTTGACCGCGTCGTGGATGTGCTTGGCCTCGGGATAGAAGGTGGACAGCGCCGCCACCGTCGACATCAGCATGCCCATGGGGTGGGCGTCGTAGCGGAAGCCCCCCATCAGCTCCTTGATGTTCTCGTGGACCAGGGTGTGGTGGGTGATGTTGTGGGCGCAGGCGTCGAACTCGGCCTGGGCGGGCAGCTCGCCGTGGAGGATCAGGTAGGCGGTCTCGAGGTAGTTGCTCTGCTCCGCGAGCTGCTCGATGGGATACCCGCGGTAGTTGAGGATGCCCTGGTCGCCGTCGATGAAGGTGATCCGGCTCTTGCACGAAGCGGTGTTCGTGAAGGCGGGATCGTAGGTCATGAGCCCGAAGTCGGCGTCCGAGGCCTTGATCTGGCGGAGGTCGAGGGCCTTGATGGTGCCGTTCTGCGATCGGGATCTCGTAGCTCTTCCCGGTGCGGTTGTCGGTGATGCTCAGGCTGTCCTTGCTCATGGGGAGGCCCTCGGCGCGGACGCGCGCGACGTGAACGCAGGCTAGCACGGTGCTCCGGGGGGTTCAATCGCTCCAAGCGGACCGGACCTGGTCGCGCGCGCAGCTCGTAGACCGTGTCCTCACCGAAGGAGGCGACAGGCACGAGCTCGTCCCGGAAGTCGGGAAGGCGGCTCTCGATCCGCGGCCACTGCAGGGGCCCGTACCCTCCACGGTGCAGGACGACGTAGCGGACGCCGATCTCGCGGAGGGCGTCCAGGAGCTCCCGCGACGGGAAGCCGCGGGCCAGCTCGCGCAGCTTCACGTAGCGGGCGGGCTCGATGCCGGCATAGCCGTTCACGAGCGGCTTCCAGTGAAGGGTCGAATAGACCATGTAGATGCTCTCGTGGTAGCGCGGGCGGCGCTCCAGGCCGCCCACGTCGAGCATGGGCAGGTGCACGACCGGGGTAGGGCCAGGTTGGTCGGCGAGCCAACGGTAGACGGCGGGAGGCTCCCGGCGAGTGTCGATGATCTTCGTCCACTCGGGCATGGGGATGGGCACGATGAGGGTCTCGGCCAGGGCGGCGAGGGTCGACCAGGGTCATCGACAGCGGGCGCAGGCGTAGCGCTCCGAGGCCCTTGGCCGCCAGCACCGCCAGCGGCAGGGCGAGGTACACGCCGGCGCGGCTCGTCACCCGGATCATCTGGAAGACGGGGACCAGCTCGCGCAGAAGCCCGAAGGGGCTGGGGAACAGGACTCGGCCGAAGGCGCGCACCTCGGGCCCCAGGGCCACGAACACGGCCGCCAGACCGATGGCCAGCAGGGCGAGGGCGTCGCGGCTCGGACGCTCGCGGCGCTTCCAGAGAAGCACGAGCGCCGGCGATGGCCAGGGCGGGAACCACGAGACCGGGGAAGAGGTTGTTGGGCCCGATGGTCCGAAACGGCGCGGTGGCCTCGCCCCAGACCCGGTTCCACGAGCTCGTGGCCAGGAACGACTCCACGGCCGCGGAGTAGAAGACGGTCTCGGCGCTGCCGCGGGAGTAGCGCTCGGGCGCGAGCGCCTCGTGGTGCATGAGGTAGAGCGGCAAGCAGGGCGAGGCCAGCGAGGCCGGTGGCCAGGATCGCGGCCGGCAGGCGCTCTCGAAGACGACCCCAGAGGAGAACGAGGGCGCCCAGCGGGCAGGACCGCGAGGCCGATGACGCCGTGGTACCCGCAGGCCAGGAACTCCAGCACGAAGAAGAGCGCCGCCAGGAGCGCGTCTCGGGAGCGACCCTCGCGCGCGAAGCGGTGCATGAAGAGCACGAGCGCGGGGAGCCACTGGGTGCCGAGGGTCGAGAGGTGGGCGATCTGATCGGTGCGGATGGGCGAGAAGGCGAAGGCGGCGCCGGCGAAGAGGGCGGCGCCCTCGCCGCATCCGAAGCTCGCGGGCGAGCCAGTAGGTGGTCAAGCCCGACAGGGCGAATGTCAGCAGGCGAAGGAGGTTGTAGATGAAGACCGCGTCCTGGGTGAAGGGCCAGAGGGGCAGGGCCAGGAGGGTCGTCCCCAGCACCGGCTCGTCCATGCCGAGGGTGTAGCGCAGGGGATGAAAGATGTTGGCGTGGGGCAGGCTCGCGGGATCCGTGGTGAGGGCGTGGAGCTCCCAGGCCATCTCCCAGGCGAAGAAGGCCGAGTCTCCCGCGTCCATGATCCTGAGATTCGCGGCGAACGGCCAGGTGAGAGCCACCGTCAGGATCGCGTAGAGGCCGAAGGCGCGAAGGGACCGAAGCACGGGGCATCATAGCCGAGGGCCGTCGGGCATCGCCCTCCGCTACAATCGCCGCTTGAACAAGCGCGGTCGTCCTGCTCCTCGCCGTGCTCGTGGGACTCGCCGTCCTGCTCTTCGTTCCCTTCTTCTTCGACGGACGCGTCCTCTGGAGCCAGGACATCGGCCGGGTCTACTACCCCGTGGCCACCCTCCTGCGGCAGGTGCTGCTCACCTTCGACCCGTCGCCCCTCGTCTGGAACCCGAACCTCGGCGCGGGCTTCCCGCTCGTCGCCGACGGCGTCTCGACTCCCTTCTACCCGCTCCACTGGCCGCTCCTGATGCTGCTCCCGCCCGCCCGCGCCCTCACCGCGGGCCTGTTCCTCGGCTACCTCGGCTCGGCCCTGGCCATGGCCGCCTTCGCGCGCACCCTGGGCCTGAGCCGTTCGGCCGCGGCCCTCGCGGGCCAGGCCTACGCCTGGAGCGGCTTCGCCGTCGGCCACTCGGTCCACGTGAACGTGGTGGCCGGTCTGCCGTTCCTGCCCTTGACCCTCCTGTTCCTCGAACGGGCCAGCAAGGGCGCGGCCCTTCGCAACGTGACGCTGGCGGGCGTGTCCTGGGGGCTGCTGTGCCTGGGCGGCCATCCGCAGGTCGCCCTCATGACGGCGCGCCCTCGGGGCCGCCTATGGGCTCTTTCGCCTCGGGCCGCATTCGACAGCGCCGAGCACCTGGCTGCGGCCGGCCCGCTTGATCGCGCTCTTCCTGTCGATCGGCGCGGGCCTCTCGGCCGTCTACTACCTCCCCATGGCCGAGCTCGCGGGCCAATCGGTGCGGCCCGAGAGCGGCCTGAGCCACGCCCAGGCGATCGCCTACTCGCTTCCCTGGCCGCACCTCGTGACCGCTGATCTCGCCCTTCTTCTTCTTCGACGCCAACGCCGCGGCTACTGGGGCGCGTGGAACCCGGCCGAGATGGCCCTCTATGTGGGCTTGCCCACCTTGACCCTGGCCGCGATGGCCGCTCGGTCTTCGGCCGCGCGAGCCCTCTGGTCCGCTTCATGGTCGTCGTCGGCGCCCTGGCCCTCCTCCTGGCTCTCGGCGACGTGACGCCGCTGCACCGGTGGGTCCACGCGCTGCCCGTCTTCCGCAGCCTGCGGGCCCCCGCGCGGTACGTCCTCCTGCTGGACTTCGCCCTCGCGGTACTCGCGGCGCGCGGCCTCGACGCGGTTCGCGAGCCACGGCGCGGTCACGCGGCGTGCGCTCTGGGCCATCGCGGGTACGGCAGCGCTCGCCTGCGGGCTGCCCCTTCTCGAGCCGCTGTGGCGCGGCCGGTCTCGCCGGAGATGGTTGGCAGGACGCGAGCTGGGCGACGGACAGCCCCCTTCTCCTCGGCTACAAATGGCTGCTGCCTCCCTTGTGGCTCGGCTTGACGGCGCTCTGGCTGCGCGCGCGGCCGGAGGCTCGACGCCACCTCGTGGTCCGCCGCCGGCGTCCTGTTGGTGGCCGCCGACCTCGGCTCCTTCGCGGTGACGTCGTTCGGCCCGCACTGGGTGCGCCCGGAGCGGGTCACCCGTCCGGACACCGCGCAGTCCCTGGCCGCTTCGGCCGCGCCCGGCCGCGTCTTCGTCGCGAATGGCCCCGAGCCGTGGCGCTCGGCTTCGGACCTGCCCCTCGTCCTCGGCTTCGCTTCCCTGAACTCCTACGTCTCCCTTCCGCTGGCCCGTCACGCCGCCTACACTGCGCGCGTTCTGGCTCTCCGACCAGACCGCCGCGGGACTGCTCGATGCGGCGGCCGTGAGCCACGTGGTCGACTCCTGGAGGCGCCCCCTGGAACCGCGCTCGGAGATCGCGGGCCAGGAGTTCAGCCCTCGCCATCCGTTGTTCGCGCTCGGGCCCGCGGCCGCGGAGCACGAACTCCGTTTGGACCTGACCGGGACCGAGGCCGATCGCCTGTGCCTGGTAACCACCCTTCAGGACGGGGCCGCCATTCGCCAGGGAGCCGAGGTGGCGGTGGTCACGCTCGAGGCGATGGCCCCCGCTCCTTCCCTGCGCTTCGTGCTGCGCGCCGGCTACGAGACTGCCGAGCGTCTTCACGACGAGCGCGCGGCACACGCCTTGGCGACGCCGAGCCTTCAGGCTTGGAGTCTCGTCGACCGCCGCTCCGAAGGTGCTTTCTACCTCGCGCGCTTCGCCTGGCCGGAGACGCGTCCGTTGCGCGCCCTCCGCATCGAGTACCGGGCCCCCGAGGGGCGGCTCCTCGTGTTCGGGGGGAGCCTTCGGGCCGGGGACACGAGCGTCGCCCTCTCGCCCTTCATGGGCGCGCGATTTCGCCGCTTGCGCGACCAGGAGGGCGCGGTCCTCTACGAGAACGCAGGCGCCCCGAAGCGCGCCTATGCCGTCCACCGGATCGTCCGCGCGGAGACACCCGTCGAGGCGGTGCAGAAGATAGCGAGCGGCGCTGCGCGGCCCGACCGGGCGGTCGTCGTCGAGGATGCGACCGCACCCACGCCGACCGGGACCGGACCCTCGACCGTGAGGATCCTCGTCGACGAGCCGCTGCGCGTGGAGCTCGAGGTGGAGATGACGGGCGACGGCTACGTCGTCCTCGCGGACACGACCTACCCCGGTTGGCAGGCCTCGGTGGACGGGACCGCGACGACGCTCTACGCCGCGAACGGCCTCTTCCGGACCGTGTTCGTCCCGAACGGCGCGCACCACGTGCGCTTTGCCTACACCCCGACGGCCCTCTACGGCGGCCTCTCCACCACGCTGGTCACGCTTCTTTCCGTGGTCTTCTTGCTCGCCGTGCCGGGGAGGACCTCTCTCAGCGCTTAGGCCCGGTTCAGACCGACGTGGGCAGGTCGCCGGTCGGCAGCCCGGCCAATTCGCGAAGCGCCCGTGCTACTTCGATCCGCGCCATGCGCTTGCGCCAGGCGTAGACGAGATCGGCGTTGTCGAGCGGCTTGGCCGGCTTCGCCGCGAGGCCCGCCGCCTCCTCGATGGTCTCGGGGTCGAGGATGCGGCCACGCAGGAACGTCTCCGCCTCGGTCGCTTCGACCGGCGCCATGTGCACCGCGCCGAGGACCAGGCGCGCGTCCTCGACCACTCCGCCCGCTCCCAGTTTGACTGCGGCAGCGACCCCGACAATCGGGAAGTCGATGGAGCCACGTCGGCGGAGCTTGCGGTAGGTCATGCGCCAACCGCCGCGGTCTGGCACGTCGATCTCGGTCAGGATCTCTTCCGACCTCTTGGCGAGGTAGTCGATCCCGTCGGTGCCATAGAGGGCTTTGACCGGGATCCGCCGATCGCCCTGGGGGCCGACTAGGGTCACCTCGGCATCGAGGGCGATCATGACGGGGGCGGTGTCGGACGAGGAAACGGCCCAGCAGACGGAAGAGCCGGGCGCCACCAGGCAGACGTCCCCGTCCTTCTTCATGCAGAAGCCGACGGACGCGCGCCAGAACTCCGACTGGTTGTAGTAGTTGCAGCGGGTGTCGACGCAGAGGTTGCCGCCGATGGTGCCGGCGTTGCGCAGCGGCGGCGACGAGACGAGCCCCGCCGCGCGCGCGATCGCCGGCCAGCGCGAGCGGACCTTCGGATGGTCGGCCGCTTCGGTGAGGGTGACGAGGGCGCCGAGGCGCAAGCCGCCATTCGCGGCGATGCCCGAGAGGCCCGTCAGTCCGCGCAAGCCCACGACGACCTTGGGCGCGAACTGCCGGCGCTTCATGTTCGGGTAGAGGTCGGTCCCGCCCGCGACCGCCATCGCCTCCGGGCCCCGGTCGGCCAGGATCCGAGCCGCATCGGCCACGGTCTCGGGGCGTCCGATACTCGAACGACGGCAGCCTCATCATGACGGCACCGCCCAGGACGTTTCGCGGGGCGCCGTCTCGAGCGGTGGCACGATCACCACCTCCGGGTATTGGTAGTCAGGCATGCGCGGCGCCCGATAGCGGCCGTCGATCACCGCCACGCACCTTCTCCGGGGTGATGGGCACCTCGTTCACGAGCACGCCCAGCGCGTCGAAGAGCGCGTTCGCCACCGCGGGTATCACGGGCAGGAGAGGCCCCTGCCCCACTTCCTTGGCGCCGTAGGGTCCTTCGGGGTCGAGCGTCTCCACGAGGATCGACGTCGACGGGAGGCATCTCGAACGTGGTGGGGCTCTTGTAGTCGAGCATGGAGGGAGCCTTGTGGCGGCCCTTCCGGAAGGCCTGCTCTTCCATCAGGACTTCCCCCAGCGCCATGTAGACCGATCCCTCGATCTGGCCGATCACGAGCATCGGGTTCAGGGCCTTGCCGATGTCGTGAGCGATCCACACCTTGTCCACCCGGATGAGGCCGGTCTCGCGGTCCGCGCAGATCTCGACCGCCGCCGCGGAGTACGAGTAGGTCGGGCTCGGGCCCACTCCCGCCCCTTTCCAGCGGGCGATGCTGCGGGGAGGCGTGTAGGAGCCCGTGGCCCCGAGGGTTCCGAACGCCGCCTCCGCGAGGACGACGGCTTCGCGCGAAGGTCAACCCGTGCGTGGGCCGTGCCGCGTCGAAGATCTTCCGATCGGCCGCCTGCAGGCGGGCGATGGGCACTTCCAGCTTGCGGGCCGCCGCGTCGAAGATGGGCTGGCGTACGCGACGCGCCGCCTGGATCGCGGCATTGCCGGTCATCAGGGTCACGCGCGACGAGTACGAGCCCAGGTCGACAGGCGTCAGGTCGGTGTCGGCGCTGACCACGCGAACGTCCTCGGGCCTGATCCCCAGCTCCTCGGCCACCACGCCGGCCAGCACCGAGTCGGAGCCCTGGCCGATGTCGGTCGAGCCGCAGAAGACGGTGACGCCACCACCGCGATCGACCTTGATCTGCACGCCGGAGTGGGGCATCGGGTTCCAGTAGATCGGCAGCCCCGCGCCGGTCAGGTAGGCGGCGCCCGCGAGGCCGATGCCGCGGCCGTCCGGCATGCGCCCATGCTTCTCGTCGGTACCCGCTCTTCTCGATGACCCGCTCCAGGCACGTCGCGAGACCGATCGTCCGCACCTGCATCTGGTTCGCGGTGATCGGTGTGGGGCGCGAAGGGTGTTGCGGAGGCGCCACTCGCCGGGATCGAGCCCGAGGTCGTGGCAGAAGCGGTCGATGTGGCACTCGAGCGCGTAGCGGGGCTGCGGGGTGCCGTGGCCGCGCTTGGGGCCGCAGGGCGGCTTGTTGGTGAAGACGCGGACGCCGTCGAAGCGGTAGCGCGGAATCTCGTAGGTCACGGTCTGGAGCGCGCCCGTGTAGTAGAGGCTCGCCACTCCATAGCTTCCGTAGGCCGCCGCCGTCGAGGGCGGAGCGGAAGTGCATGGCGGTGATCCGACCGTCCTTCTTGAGCCCGGTCTTGATCCACATGCGCACGGGGTGACGGCCCCGGTGGCAGTAGAAGACCTCCTCGCGGGTGAGGGTGATCTTCACGGGTCGTCCGCACTTCATCGAGAGCTTCGCGACCACGATCTCGTGCCCGAAGGGGTCGCTCTTCCCGCCGAATCCCCCGCCGTTGGGGCAGGCGATCACGCGGATGTGCGCGGGCGGGCATCTCGAGCACCTTCGCGAGCGCCCGGTGGACGTAGTGCGGCGTCTGGGTCGAGGACCAGAGCGTGAGCTTGCCGTCGGGGCCGTGTGAGCCAACCGCGGCGTGCTGCTCCAGGGGCAGATGGGTGTTGCCCTCGAAGAAGAAGGTGTCCTCGCGCACGTGGTCGGCCTCGGCGAAGCCTTCTTCCACGTCGCCGAAGTCGAACGAGACCTCCTTGTGGACGTTGCCGTGCGGCCCGTAATCGTGGATTCGCACGTCGGGGCGGGCCAGGGCCTCGTCGATCGTCATCAGCGCGGGCAAGACCTCGTAGTCGACGTCGACCAGTCGGAGCGCCGCCTCCGCGGTTTCCTCGTCGACCGCCGCCACCGCGGCCACGGGATCGCCCGACGAAGCGGACCTTGTCGAGGGCCAAGGCGTGCTCGTCCTGGCTCACGGGCAGGATGCCGAAGGGGATGGGCAGCTCGGCGCCCACCAGGGTGGCCACGACGCCGGGCAGGGCTGCCGCCTTCGTGACGTCGACCCGGAGGACGCGCGCGTGCGGGTGCGGCGAGCGGAGGAGCTTCGCGAAGACCATCCGCGGCAGCACGAGATCGTCGGCAAACACGGTCTGGCCGGCGACCTTGGCCGCGGCGTCGACCTTCACGAAGCTCGTGCCGATGACCGAGTGCGGAACGCCCGAGCGCGGATCCTCAGGCATGCGTCACCTCGGCGAGGGCAGGCACCTCTGGGTTCTCGCCCCGCATCCTCGCGGCCGCGAGCTCCACCGCCTCGAAGATCTTCAAGTAGCCGGTGCAGCGGCACAGGTTGCCGGCCAGGGCCGCCGTGATCTCGAGGCGCGTCGGTCTCGGCTTTTCCTGGAGCAACGCCTCGGCCGTGAGCAGGAAGCCCGGCGTGCAGTAGCCGCACTGGGCCGCGCCCAGGTCGGCGAAGGCCTGCTGCAGCGGGTGCAGGCGCGGACCCTCCGCCATGCCCTCGACCGTGCGGATCGCGGCGCCCTCGCATTCGATGGGCAGGGTCAGGCAGGAGAGAACGGGCCGGCCGTCGACGAGAACCGCGCAGGTCCCGCACTCGCCCAGCTCGCAGCCGTGCTTCGTCCCCATGAGCCCGAGGTCCTCGCGGAGGACCTCGAGCAGGGTGTGATGAACGGGCGCCAGTACCTCACGGGCCTCCCCGTTCACGTTCAGCCGGAGGCGAACCTTGTCCATGCCTCCGGAGATTTGAACATCTGTTCAAATCGAGTGCAAGGGGGGGAGTCAGGGCGCGAATTGCGAAGGCAATTCGAGATTCAAGACCTGACCCCAAGGCCCCGAACGAGATAGTCCGCGAAGACCTGCCCGATCTCGGTGGACGTGGCCGGACCCTCGGGGTCGAACCAGCGCGTGATCCAGTTGACGGCACCCAGGATGGCGAAGGTCAGGAGCTTCGGATCTCCCGGCGCGAAGTGGCCGCGCGCCATCCCCTCCCGCAGGATCTCGCGGACGCCGCGATCGAAGCGGTCGCGCTTCCGGATCACCTTCGCGAGCAAGGGCGGGGACAGCGCCTGGAAGTCCAGGGTCAGGGCCGTCCCCTGCAGCTCGTCCAGGATCATGTGGACGAAGGCCTCGACCAGGCGACGCTAGCCTCTCGGGCGGCGGTCCCGCCTCGCGGCGCACGCGCTTCAGGAGGTCCAGCAGGAGGTCGAGCGAGTAGTCGTGGCAGAAGTAGAGGATTTCCTCCTTGTCGCGGAAGTAGTAGTAGAGGTTCCCCTTCCTCATTCCGAGCTCCTGCGCGATCTCTTCGACGCTCGCGCCGTGGTAGCCCCGACGTCGAAAGCAGACCGCGGCCGCGCGAAGGATCTCGATGCGGCGCTCCGTGGAACGGGGGCGCGATCCGGCGTGCGGACTGCTCTTCCGGGTCATGGGCGGCTCGTCCCGACGAGCCGGGCCAGGCAGGAGCCGCGGACCGAGTTCAGGAGGAAAACGCGGTGTGCGGTCTCGAGATCGGCGAGCTGGACCACCTGTTCGCGGACGTGACCGAGCTCGAGAAGGCGTGCTCGAAGCGTCCCCGCGAGGAGGCCGCACGCGACGGGGGGCGTGACCCACCCCTGGCCGAGGTCCAGCACGACGTTCGCGCGACAGGACTCCGTGATCTCTCCGCGCGAGTTCCAGAGAATGACGTCGTCGACGTCGGGCCAGTCTCGAAGCGCGCGGTCGTAGACCTCGCGACGTGTGGTCTTGTGGTAAAGCCAGGGGCTCGTCTCGTCGACCGGCGTCTTCGCCAGGGCGACGGGCACAGGGGCCAGGTCTTGAACTGCGAATGGAGATTCGAGATTCCAGACCTGACCCCCTGCGTCGAGAGGCGACGTTTCGAGCTCGACGTGGCCGTCCAGGTCCACGAGCAGCCGCACCCGGCTGGGCTTCTCCAACCGGCCCGACCATGCCTGAAGTTCCGCTTCGACGGCCGGGCGGCTCACGTCACCGCCGAAGAACGCCGCCGAGGCCATGAGACGGTCGAGGTGCGCCTCGCCCAGGTAGAAGCCCTCGTGCGGGGTCCAGCGCATCGTCTCCAGCAGGCGAAAGGGCGTCTCCGACAGGATACGGGCCTTGAGCAGGCATTCCGCGTATTCCCCGGCCGCGCTCGAATCGGCCACGACCCCGCTCCCCACGCCGTAGCACGACTCCCCCGATTCGCGGTCGACGACCACGGTGCGGATCGCCACGTTGAAACGCGCACGACGTCCAGGTCCGACGCATCCGATCGCACCCGTATAGACGCCGCGGGGCGCTTGCTCGGTCTGCGCAATGATCTCCATCGTCCGCACCTTCGGCGCGCCGGTCACCGAGGCACAGGGGAAGAGGGCGGCCATGATCTCGGGCAGTCCGGCCGTCGTCCGGGCCTCGACCGAAGAGGTCATCTGCAAGAGCGTGGGATAGCGCTCGACGGCGAAGAGCTCCGACACGCTCACGCTGCCCGGGAGGGCCACGCGGCCGAGGTCGTTGCGAAGCATGTCCACGATCATGAGGTTCTCGGCCCGGTCCTTCTCCGAGGCGGCGAGGGCTGTGGCTCGAGCGTCGTCCTCTTTGGCCGCTGCCGCCTCTCGCTGCCGTGCCCTTCATGGGCCGGGTCCGCAGTCGGTCCCCGTCGCCAGTCGAAGAAAAGCTCGGGCGAGACCGAAGCGACAACGAAGCGGCCGGTGTCGAGGTAGGCCGCGTACCCGGGCCTTTGGGTGTGGAAGAGTGACGAGAAGAAGGCCCAGGGGTCCGCGGCGAGCCGAGCGCGCAAGGGGAACGTGAAGTTGACCTGGTAGGTGTCGCCCGAGGCGATGCGCTCCTGGAGGGTGGCCAGGGCGCGGGCGTGGAGCGGGGCGTCGAGCTCGGGCTGCCACGGCCCTACCGGACTGGCAGCGACGACCCTGGGCGCGCTTGCCGGAGCCGCCTCCCGATAGAGGCCGAACCAGAGCAGCGGCAGACCGGTCTGCGGCGGGCGCACGGTGAGGCCGAAGGCCGCGGCCGCCTCGTAGGCGAGGAAGCCCGCGGCCCAGAGGCCGCGATCGGTCGCCGCCTCCAGCTCGCGAAGGGCGGCGAGCACGTCGACCGGGTTCGTGGCCACGAGGATCCGCTCCGGCGTTTCGAACCGGAGCCAGGCCTTCCCGTCCTGGATGAGGGCAGAGCCCTCCCCCGGAGTGGGCGTTTGGCCTACTCCACCCAATCCGCGACGAAGACGTTCGTCTCCCCTCGGGCCTTGGCCCCCCGGTTCGAGGCGAAGACCAGTCGCTTGCCGTCGGGAGAGAACATCGGGAAGCCGTCGAAGGTGGGCTCCGAGGTGATCCGCTCGAGGCCCGTGCCGTCGTCGCGGATGAGATAGAGGTCGAAATTGCGGCCCTTGGGCTCGGGGTGGTTCGACGAGAAGATGATCCGCTTGCCGTCCGGGTGGAAGTAGGGCGCGAACGAGGCCGCGCCCAGCCGGGTGACTTGTCGCTTGTTCCCACCATCCTGGTCCATCACCCAGATCTCCAGCGCGCCGGGGGCGTAGAGGCCCTGGGCCAGGAGGCTGCGGTAGCGCTCGAGCCCCGCCTCGTCCGCGGGAGCGTCGCGGCGGTAGACGATCCGCTTGTCGTCGGGCGAGAAGAACGGCCCACCGTCGTACCCGGGCTCGTGGGTGAGGCGCTTCACCCCGGTGCCGTCGGTCTTCATGGTGTAGATCTCGAGGTCCCCCTCGCGCGCGGAGGTGAACACGATGGTCTTGCCGTCGGGCGAGACGGTGGCCTCGGCGTCGTAGCCGGGGGTCTCGGTCAGCCGACGTGCCCCGGACCCGTCCGCGTTGGCGGTGAAGATGTCGTAGCCCGGGTACATCGGCCAGACGTAGCCCTTCGAGAAGTCAGGCCGCGGCGGGCATTCCGGTGACGCGAGGTGCGTCGACGCATAGAGAATCCGCCGGCCGGCCTCGAGGAAGTAGGCGCAGGTCACCCGCCCCTTCCCGGTCGAGACCATGTGCTTGCCGCCGGTGGCCACGTCCATCACGTAGGCCTGGTCGCACCCAAGGGCTTCGGTCCGCGCCTGGAGGATCAGGCGCTTCCCGTCGGGACTCCAGTACGCCTCGGCGTTCTCGCCGCCGAAGGTGAGCTGGCGCAGGTTCTTGAAGTGCTTCTCGTCGGGGCGGATCAGCGACGACGCGTCCGCCGGGGCCTGCGCGCGTAGAGAGGCAGCGGACAGGACGAGGCCCGCCGCGACGACGACCCGGCTACCCCTCAAGCTGCTGGGCCAGGTAGTTCTGGGTCCCGATCTCCTGGATCTGGTGGAGCTGCGCTTCGAGCCAGTCGATGTGCTGCTCCTCGCTCTTCAGGATCTCCTCGAGCAGGGCGCGGGTCCCGTTGTCGCCCTTGGCCCGGCAAAGCTCGACCCCCGCGTTCAACCGGGCCACGGCGTCGTACTCGAGCTGCACGTCGAACTGATGCTGCTCGGTCACCGTCTTGCCCACGTTGATCTTCATGTACTTCTGCATGTTCGGATAGCCGTCGAAGTACAGGATGCGGTCGATGATGACCTGGGCGTGCTTCATCTCGCCGATCGATTCCTGCATGAGGTGGGCGGCCAGCCGCTTGTACCGCCAGTTCTCGCACATCCGCGCGTGGATGAAGTACTGGTTGATCGCGGTCAGCTCGGCGCAGAGCACGTCCTGCAGGATCTGGATGACGTCGTCGTTTCCCTTCATGGCCTTCTCCGAGGCGCGGAGCCGCGCCGAGCCGTCATCTTAATCCGCCCGCCGGGTTCGAAGAAAGGCTGAACGGCCCGAGCCGAACGCGTCCTACGGGCGATGCCGGGCGAGGAAGTCTTCGAGGTCGGGCACGCAGGCCGTGCAGGTCTGACCGCATCCCGTGCGACGGCCGAGCTCGGCGAGCGACTGCCCCTCGTCGCGCATCCGGCGCGCCACCTCCCCAAACGACATCTCGGCGCACTCGCACCGCGTCATGGCCCGCCCCGGGGGGCGGACCGGCACAGGACCCACGAGAGGTTCGAGGAGCGTCGCCATCAAAGGAATCATAATGAAATCGACGTTCACTTTCAACCCTGGGCAGGCCCCGCCCGGACGGGCGCGCTAGAATAGGTGCATGCCTGAGGCGCTCGACATCACCTGCCCCTGCTGCGAGGCCCTGCTCAAGGTCGATCCCGAAACCCGCTCCGTGGTGTGGATCGACAAGAAGAAGGCCCCGGCCAAGGACTTCGACGATCTGGTGAGCCGCGTCGCTTCGCAGAAAGACCTGATCGCCGAGAAGTTCGCGCGGTCGGTCGAGCAGACCAAGCACCAGCACACGATCCTGGACCGCAAGTTCGAGGAGGCCCGCAAGCGGGCGGCCTTGAACCCGAACGAGCGCCCGCCCAATCCGTTCGACAACGAGTGACCGAGTGACGCCCCGGCTCTTGCCGGTGGCCCTGCTGCTCACGGGCTTCTGGCTGGGGATGCTCGTGGCTTCCTGGGTCGCGGCCACGGTGAACTTCCGCACGGTGGATCACGTCCTCGGGCCCGGCGGAAGCCGCGAAGCCCAGGCCCGCTTCGAAAGGGTCCCGCCCGACGAGCGGCGGATGCTGCTCCGGCACCTGGCTTCCGAGATCAATCGCTGGATGTTCCGATGGTGGTCACTCGCCCAGGTCTTCCTGGCCCTGGCCACCGCCGCCCTCCTCTGGCCGCAGGCCGGGGCCTCGCGTTGGTTGGGGGTCGCTGCCCTCGCCATCGTCCTGCTCCAGGTCGCGGGCCTCGCGTCTCCCATCACCGAGCTCGGCCGCTCGATCGACTTCCTTCCCCGGCCGTTGCCTCCCGATCTGGGCCGGCGCTTCGGCCTGCTCCACGGCTCGTTCGTGTTGCTCGACCTCGGCAAAGCCGTGGTCCTGGTCGGGGTCGCTGGTCCTGGCCCTGCGGCGAATCTGACCCTCCGCGGTTGAATCCCGAGAGAGGCCCGGCCTAACATCGCGTCCTGGCTCACAGGAGACCCCGAACATGAAGCGCTTCGTCCTCATGGCAGTACTCACGGCCCTGGCCGGTGCACCCGCGTTCGCGCACGGCGCCGACCGCGGCCTGGCCAAGGCCACCGTCGCGGGCAAGGCCGTGGTCATCGACTACGGTCGGCCCGTGTTGAAGGGCCGCGACATGCTGGCCCAGGCCGAGGTCGGCAAGCCCTGGCGCATGGGCGCCGACGCGGCCACCACCCTGAAGACCGAAGCCGACCTGTCGTTCGGCGGAGTGAGCGGTGCCCAAGGGCACCTACGTGCTGACCGCGACGAAGCTGGCCGACGGACAAGTGGACCCTCACGGCGGCCACGAACGACACCGCGGCGAAGAAGGTGGCCGAGGTGACGCTCACCGCGGCCGCTCTGTCGGCCGAGGTCGAGCAGTTCACCATCGACCTCACCGGCGACCAGGACAAGGGCGAGCTGACCCTCAGCTGGGGCAAGACCACCCTGAAGGCCGCGTTCACCGGCAAGTAAGTCGGGAGCCCGGCCTCGGAGCCTGCCCGCTTTGACGCGCCGCAGGCCTTCGGCTAACCTCGAAGACAGGTTGTAGGGAGTAGCCACCCGCCAGAGCGGGCGAGCCAGTGCCGTCAACACGGGGCCAAACGGCCCCCGGCCGGTTCACTGCGCAGCGAGCGCAGCGCGCGAGACTACCCTGAGGGACCGCACTTCGCCGCGGTCCGGGGAGTGTCGCGATGATCTGGGTATGGATCGGCTTCGTGTCCTTGGTCCTGGGCCTGCTGGCCCTCGACCTCGGCGTCTTCCATCGCAAGGCCCACGTGGTGTCGGTGAGGGAGGCCCTCGGCTGGTCCGCGGTCTGGATCAGCCTCGGCCTCGCCTTCTCCCTGTTCGTCTACCACGGCTACGAGCGGAATTGGCTGGGGCTCGGAACCATCCCGGACATCGTCGATCGCAGCGACGACTCGCCGCTCGGCAAGCTGAACGACGGCCGAAGCGCCGTCGTCAAGTACCTGACCGGCTACGTGGTCGAGAAGTCGCTCTCGGTCGACAACGTCTTCGTGATCGCCATGCTCTTCGGATTCTTCGCGGTGCCGGCGATCTACCAGCATCGCGTGCTTTTCTGGGGCATCCTCGGGGCCCTGCTCATGCGCGGGGTCATGATCGCGCTGGGCGCCCGGCTCATCGCCGAGTTCTCCTGGGTGCTCTACGTCTTCGGGGTCTTCCTCATCGTCACCGCGGTGAAGATGCTCCTCCTGAAGACCGATCACGCCGATCCCAACCAGAACCTCGTGGTCCGGTGGACGCGCCGGCTCTTTCCGGTGACCGAGCGGTTTCACGGCGAGCACTTCTTCGTTCGCGCCGGTACGCTCGCACTCGCGGGAAGCCGCGGTGCCGGGCGCGGCCGTGGAGGACGACGCCGCGGTCGCGAAGACGCCGGCCGGGGACCTGGATGCTGACCCCCCTGGCCCTCGCCCTCGTCATGGTGGAGACGACCGACCTCGTCTTCGCCGTCGACTCGATCCCCGCGATCTTCGCGATCACCGCCGATCCGTTCCTCGTCTTCACCAGCAACGTCTTCGCGATCCTCGGCCTGCGTTCTCTCTACTTCGCCCTGGCCGGGGCCATCGAGTCGTTCCGCTACCTGAAGGTCGCGCTGGCCGTCGTCCTGGCCGTGGTCGGAGGCAAGATGCTCGCCCACTCCTGGCTCAAGGCGTGGCTCGGTCCGAGCTTCAACTTCTACCTCCTGGGTCTCGTGCTCCTGATCCTGGCCACGGGCGTTCTCGCCTCTTGGCTCCACCGCGGGCGCCCGGTCGCCTCTCGACAATCCGCGAGGGTCGATCCACAATCCGCCGCATGACCCTGCTCGGCGACCTCGCCTGCCGGTCGGGATCGACCTAGAGCCCGCCCCATGCGCAGCGTCATGGTCGAAGGACCGCACCGGATCAACCTCGTCGAACGCGAGAGCCCCGGCCCGGGACCGGCGAAGTGCTGCGTGCGCGTGCGCTACGCGGGCATCTGCGGCTCCGACGTGCACATCCTCCACGGCCAGAACCCTTTCGTCGTCTACCCGCGGGTGATCGGCCACGAGTTCGTGGGGCGGATCGAGGCGGTGGGCCCGAGCGTCGCACCCGAGCGCGTGGGCGAGCGGGTGGCGGTCGATCCGGTGATCGCGTGCGGCGCCTGCTCCCCCTGCTCCGTGGGCCGGCCGAACGTGTGCCGGCGGCTCCAGGTCCTGGGCGTGCACCGCGACGGCGGCTTTAGCCGAGCTTCTGTGCGTCCCCGCCGCGAACGCGCATCCCGTTCCCGCCGGCATCTCGGAGCTGAGTGCCGCCACCATCGAGCCCTTCGCGGTCGCGGCCAACGTGACGAGCCGGACCGGCGTCCTGTCGAACGACGTCGCCCTCGTCTATGGAGCGGGGCCGATCGGCCTCATGGTTCTCCAGGTCCTGAAGGGCGTGCACGGAGTGCCGCGTGCTCGTGACCGACCGCATCGACGAGCGCCTCGTGCGGGCGACGGCCTGCGGCGCGGACGCGGTCGTCAACACGGCCCGAGAGCCGCTGCCCGAGGCGCTGCGTCGCCTCGGGGTGGACGACGGGCCCACCCTCGTCATCGACGCGGTGTGCCACCCGAGCATCCTCGAAGAAGCCGTGCGCCTGGCGGCGCCTGCCGGCCGCATCGGGATGCTCGGTTTCTCGGCCGTGCCCTCGGCGATCCCCCAGCAGGAGACCACACGCAAGGAGCTGTCGCTCTTCGCCTCGCGCCTCAACTGCGGGATGTTCCCTCGGGTCATCGAGTGGATGAAGGCGGGACGCCTGCGACCCCGAGCGCGATCGTCAGCCACCGCGTTCCCTTCGCCGACGTCGACCAGGCCTTCGCGCTGGTCGAGGGCGATCCGCGGGCGAGCGCCAAGGTGCTCCTCGACTTCGTCCCCGGGGCCTGAGGACGGTCCGCTTGGCGCAGCCGCGGGTCGCCGTGGCGGACCTCACGGCGCTTCGTCGAGGACCTCCTCGCCGCGGCGGGCCTGGAGGCCGAGAAGGCCGCGACCGTCGCCCGGCTTCTCGTGCTCACCGACATGCTGGGCCGCCACACCCACGGAGTGGCGTTGGCACCTCTCTACGTCGAGCAGCTCGAGAAGGAGCTCATGACCCGCTCCGGCGAGCCCGAGTGCCTGAAGGACACGGGCGCCACCCTGGTCTGGGACGGACAGCTACCTGCCGGGCCTTTGGCTCGTGGAGCACGCGCTCGGCGTGGCCTTCGAGCGCATCGCGGCCCACGGTGTCGTGACGCTCGCGGTGCGACGAAGCCACCACATCGCCTGCCTGGCGGCGCTCGTGAAGCAGGCCACCGACCGCGGGTTCCTGGCCATCCTCGCGACCTCGGACCCGGCGTTCGGCTTCGTCGCTCCCTTCGGCGGAAGAGAACCTCTCCTGACCCCGAACCCCTTCGCCATCGGCTATCCCGCCAGCCGCTCCCCCGTCCTCGTCGACATCTCGGCGTCCATCACGACGGTCTCGATGATCCGCCAGAAGGCGGCGGCAGGCGTTTCGCTCGAGCACCCCTGGTTGATGGACGCCTCCGGGCGGCCCACCACCGACCCTCGAGTCCTGGAGAAGACCGACCCGCGGGGCAGCCTCCTGCTGCTCGGCGGCCTGGAGTACGGGCACAAGGGCTTCGGCCTGGCCCTGATGGTCGAGGCGCTCACCCAGGGCCTGGCCGGCTTCGGGCGCAAGGACACCGAGAAGCGGTGGGGCGGCAACGTGTTCCTGCAGGTGCTCGACCCGGAGGCGTTCGCCGGTCGCGAGGCCTTCCTGCAGCAGGTGGACCATCTCGCGGACCGGTGTCATGCCAATGCGCCGGCCGCGCGAGGGGGTACCGGTGCGGATGCCCGGAGAGCATGGCCGAGAGCCGCATCGCCGAGGCGGAGGCGCTTGGCCTGGCCCTCCCCGAGCCGGTGCTGCGGCCGCTCCTCACCTGCGCCGAGCGCTACGGTCTTCCCCTACTGTAGACGTGCCTTCTTCAGCATCTCGACCGAGGCCTCGCCAAAGTACTTGACGACCAGCCGGCTCCAGGTGGAGGTCCGGCGCAGGTCGGAGAGATAGGCGTTCAGGGCCGCGAGCAGGGCCTTGTCCTCCTTGCGCACGCCGTAGGCGAGCGAGGCGGGCCGATCCAGGAACATCCCCACCTGCAGGTCGTGGTCCTTGGCCTGGGCACTCAGCACGGCCTCGAGGCCGTCGACGCCGGCGTCGATGCGTCCGGCCTTGAGCGCGTCCGGCAGGCCTCCGGTCTCGATCGAGCGATCGACCTTCGTGACCCCGGCCGCCGCCAGCTCTTCTTCCATGAACGTTCCCTTCACGGTGCCGACTCGCCGGGTCTTGAGATCCGCCAGGCTCGTGATCACCGGCTGTGGCTTGCGCGTCATCACCACGCTGCGCGTGGGAAAGACCTCCATGGTGAAATCGATCGGCTTCTTGCGCGACTCCGTGATCGTGAAGCCTCCCGCGATCAGGTCGCCCACCTCCCGGCGCAGGCTGGGAATCAGGGCATCCCAGCCGGGAACGGGCAGGACCTCCACCTGGAGGCTGTGCAGCTTGGCAAAGCCCTGCAAGATCTCGACGTCGAAGCCGGGCGGTCGGCCAGGCTGCTGGGACACGAAGTAGGTCTCTTCGGGACAAACCACCGCAAGGACGCGCAGCGTGCCGCGCTTGCGGATCTCTCCGAGGTCCGCGGCGAACGCCGTGCTCGACGAGATCAAGCCGCAGAGGACCAGGGCCAGGATCCTCTGGGCCCGCTGCGTCACGGGACCAAACGTCACGATGGAAGTGCTGCTCATCCTGATTCCTCCAGCAATCCTGCGAATGATGGCGCGGCGCGACGGAGCAGCTTGCCCCCACCCGCGTCATGAGCGCCGTTGCTGAACCGAATGAGCAAAACAGCTGCCAGCCCGGAAGGCGAGGGTGGTGAACGACTTGGCGAGAGGGGTCCGATCCCGCATCCGGGAAGCCGGAACGCTCCCATCCGAAGGTCAGGACACGACGATCAGGTGCGAAGCAGGCCCCGAGCCGGCTCTCCGAAGGCGAGTGCGATGTGTCACGAGGACCACCAGCCAGATCGCGGCGTAGAGCGGGGCGAACCGGTAGCGCCAGCTCAGGAGGTCCGGAAACAGGATGGGCTTGCCCGCGAACTTCCCGCGCGGCTTGTCGGGGAAGAAGAAGGTCTTGTAGGTCTCGGTGGTGGCGACCGTGTAGCCGAGGCCGCACAGAGCCACGAAGAGGACCTCCTTCGTGAAGCAGGCCACGACCAGCGACCAGAGGAGGGCGAGGACCGGGCTCCTGAAGAACTTGAACGTCTCGAAGCCCTCGATGGGCGCGTCCTTGAACGCGCCGCCGAAGGCGGAGAGCCAGCCGCCGATGCTTCCCACGAGCAGCACCGCCGCTGAGCGGCGCCACGGAGCTTCGCTGAATGGCGGTGAGGCCCCACACCACCGCGAGCACGACGGCCACCCAGGCCGCGGCCACCGACCAGCGCAGCGGCCGGCTGTGCACCACCCGGCCCATGACGTGGAACTGCATCGGGATGAAGTACTTCGACTGGTCCTCTTCGCGGAAGTATCCCTTGTAGAGCTCGACGAGCCCGCGTTCGGTCACGTACACGAGGCCGAAGAGGACGACGCGTGCCCCGGCCGACGACGACAGGGGCAGGGCAACGGCGGCCTGCCAGGCGAGGGCGAGGCCCGCCGAGAGCAGCGTGCTCCTCAGGTACTTGCGGCCAGGCGAAGCCCTCATGCGGGCAGTCCTTGAACATCCCCCAGGTGGAGGTGTGCGCTCCGGCCAGCACGCCCACGAGCCCAGCGATCCAGAAGTCCATCTCTCCCTCCCTGGGCGGACAGGACGATCTCCACGTCCTCTCCGGGCACGATCCGAGCGTCATGAGCGGCTCCGGGCCTCCCGCGAGCGCCCGGAAGAAGTCGCGAAACATCGCGCGATAGCCGGCGAGGTCGGCGAGGCCCGGGAAGATCAGCCGGCGGATCCGCCCCGGGACGAGCACGAAGAGCCCGTTCGACTCGAACACGATCGAGCCCTCGGTCCCCCGGATGCGCGAGAGCTGGAGGCCGCGCAGGGGCGATGGCGTCTCCCACGAGTGCTGGAGGGTGCCGACCGAGCCGTCCGCGTACTCGACCACCACGAGCGTGCTGCGCTCGGGGCCCTCGGCCGCCCCGGGCCGGAAGCCCCGCACCGATCGCACCGGAGGCCCGAGGTGGGCCAGGAGGTCGATCCAGTGGATCCCTCCCTCGAGGAGGGCGCCGCCCGCCGTCTCCGCGCGCCAGCCGGTCGCGCGCTGCTCCTTGAGCGCGTTCACCTGGACGAACAGCGGCCGTCCGACCGCGCCCGCCGCCAGGAGCTCCCGGAGGGTCCGGGCGAGCGGCTTGTAGCAGTAGTTCTCGGCCACCAGCACGCGCCGACCGCTTCGCGCCTGCGCCTCGGGCCACGCGGTCGAAATCGGCCGGCCCGCGTGAAGGCCGGCTTCTCGACGATCACGTCCTTGCCCCGTTCGAGGGCCTCGAGCACCAGCTCGAGGTGCGATTCCGGAGGCGTCGCCACGAAGGCGACGTCCATGCGTCCGTCGGCGAGGGCGGCGCCGTAGGACCCGAAGGAGCCCGCCCCCCGGAGCCGCCGCTCGAAGGCCATCGGCCTTCTCGGCCTGCCGGCTCGCGAAGAAGAAGCGCACCTCCCGCGGGAAGCCGCGCAGGGTGCGGCTGTGGCGCGGCGGTGATGGCGCCGCAGCCGAGGAACACGAGGTTCAACGGCGGCCGTGAGCCCTGGGTCGAGCCTCTGTTCTTCGTCCATCGCAATCAGGTGAAGCGACGGTCGCGTCGCTCGTTACGCCCGCGACGCGCGAGCCGCGCCCCAGGCGCAGGGCGCAGGCGGCGATGGTGAGGCTGGGGTTGACCGCGGCCGAGGTGGGGAAGACGCTGGCGTCCGCGACGTAGAGGTTCTCGAGGCCCCGGAAGCGGCCGTCGGGATCCACCGGCGAGGTCCTCGGGGTCGGTCCCCATCCGGAGGGTGCCCACCGCGTGCGAGAAGCTGCGGATCTCCTGGACCTGCGTGGCCCAGGCGCCCGCGCGCCGCAGCAGCCGCCGGGCCTGCGCCGACGAGGGCGCGCCCCGCGGCCCGGTCGCGCGCGGTGTACCGGTGGGTGACGAGGAGCTGCGGGAGGCCGAACCGGTCGTGGCCGGTCGGGGCGAGGGCCACGCCGTTCTCGCGGGCGCGGCTGGTCCTCGGCGATGACCAGGAGCCCGGTGATCCTCGGCACGAGGGGCTGGAGGGCGTCGGCCCACGCCCGCGGGCAGATGCGCCTTCAGGAGCTCCGGGGGAGGGGTCGCGAGCTGCTGCAGGCCACCCAGCTTTCCGGCGGGCTCCTTCACGTCCGGGTGCCCGAAGTAGAAGTCGTGGATGCCCACCTGCTTGTGGAACTGCCCCTCGGGGTCGGCGCGCCGCGGGAAGAGGCCGGCCACGACCGCGTTCCAGTGCCGCATCAGGTAGCCGACCGACCGCCGCGCGGCGCCGGGCTCTCGCGCTCCAGGCCCGAGGCGAGCACGAGGTGGGGCGAAGCGAGGGCGCCGGCGGCCAGGACGAAGACCGAGGCCGCGATCCGCGTGCGTCGGCCGGTGTCGCGGTCCACGCATTCGATCTCGCGCACGCGGCCGGACCGCGCGCGCAGGCGTACCGCCACCGATCGTCGGCAGAGCAGGAGCCCCCGCGCGAGGAGGTCCGGAAGCACGGCGGTGGCGAGGTCGTTCTTCGCCCCGATCGCACAGGCGAAGAGGTCGCAGGTGCCGCAGGCCGCGCAGGGGGCGCGGTCCGCGTTCCGCGCGTGGTTGAAGGCCAGGGGTAGCCGGAACGGGTGCAGGCCGAGCCCCCGCGCCGCCTCCCAGATCCGGCGCGACGTGGGTGACAGAGCGCGCCGGCGGCTGCGGATGCGGCGCGCTGCGCGGGGGCTCGGTGGGGTCGTCGCCCGTCTCCCCGGCCACGCCGATCACGCGCTCGGCCTTCGCGTACCAGGGCTCGAGCTCGCGAGTAGTCGAAGGGCCAGGCCGCGCCGGAGTCGCCGACGATCTCGGGCGCGGGCGCGAAGTCGTCGGAGCGGAAGCGCAGCGACACCCCGCCGTAGAAGACCGAGGGCCCGCCCACGCAGTTGAACGCGCCCATGACCGGAGCCTCGCCCCCCTCGAGCACCCGGTAGGGAGTGTCGAGAGAGTAGTGGGGCGTGAGAGTGCCCACCGCCTCCGGGCGCCCAGTTGTGGGCGCCACGCCGTACCCAGTCGCCCCGCTCCACCATCACCACCCGCGCTCCGGCACGCAGCAGCTCGTGGGCGGCCATGGTTCCCCCGAAGCCGCTGCCCACGACCACGGCGTCGCACTCGGCAATCGGCGGTGTGCCTTCGGTGAAGACGAGCATTCGGGCCTCCTGGCTAGAGGTAGTTGAAGCGTCGGTGCGCCGTCGTTACCTCCACTCGTCCGACGGACCCACACCTCGGTAACAAATCGGCGGGCGGCCTTCATCCACCGATGAAACGCCAGGTTGGAGTCGAGGCCGTGGGAGGTGGAGAGTGGCGCGGATCCCCTTTCTCACAAGCTGGGCGAGCGCAGCCGTGCTCGCGGCGGCGTTGGGCTTCGCCGGGGACGAGGCGGAACACGTAGTGCTCCTCCGCTTCCTGGCCAGGCCGGACGAGCCCCACCTTCGCCTTCGGGCCCTGCGCCACATGCGCGCCGAGGGCCTGGGTACTCCAGGCTTTCATGGACGTCCGGGTCGCGCTCGACCCGGAGACCGGCCTCCGCTTCCGGGTGGAAGCGGAGAGCGGCTCCCGGCTCCTGCGCGACCGCGCCTTCCGCGGCATGCTCGCGGAGGAACAGGAGATCTACGCCTCGCGCGCCGCCGAGCGCACCGCTTTCACCGCGGACAACTACGAGCTCGCCGCCGAAGGACGCGAGCCGGACGGCCTCGTGCGACTGCGCGCGATTCCCCGGCGCCGGGAGGCCGCGCTCCTCGACGGCTGCTTCCTGGTGACCTCCGACACCGCGGATCTCGTCCGGGCGCAAGGGCGTCTGGCCCGAGCCCCGAGCTTCTGGATCTCGCGGGTCGCGGTTGTGCGACACTACCAGCGCATTCGCGGGCACCGCCTCCAGGTCCGTCTCGAGTCGGTGGCGGACCTCCGGGTCCTCGGGGAGGTGCGCATCGTCGTGGACTTCGACTACGAGATGGTGGACGGGGACGAGCTCAACGGTCTTTGATTCCTGGAGGCGATATCGCATACTCCGGGGAATCGTCGTAGCAGCGGGGACGCGGGGTCGGCCCGGGTTCTTGACCAGGCCGTCTCGCGAAGAGCCATGGGCTTCGAAACCACGGACTGGAGCCTCATCCAGCACGCGCGAGCCGACGACTCGTCCGAGGCCCGTGACGCCATGTCCCGTCTGTTCGAGACCTACTGGCTACCCGTCTACGACTTCATCCGGCGAGCCGGGCACCCGCCCGCGGACGCCGAGGACCTCGCCCAGGCCTACTTCGCGCGATTCTACGAGAAGCGCTACGCGACGGACTTCCGGCCCGAGGTGGGCCGCTTCCGCACCTTCCTGCGCGCGTCGCTTGCGCACTTCCTGGCCAACGAATGGGACCGTGAGCGCGCCTTGAAGCGAGGAGGCGCAAGGAAGCCCCTCTCCCTGGACGCGGCCGCCGCCGAGGAACGCTACGACCTCGAGCCCGCGCACGATCTGACGCCCGAGACCCTCTTCGAGCGCGAGTGGGCCGCCACCCTTCTCTCCAACTGCCTCGCGCGGCTGCGCCGGGAAGAGGACGCGGCGGGGCGGCCGGAGCGCTTCGACGCGCTCAAGCCGTTCCTCGTGGGGGAGGGCCCGTCGGGGTACTCGGAGGCGGCCCGCGAGCTCGGGCTCGCGGAACCGGCGATCCGAGTGGCGGTGCACCGCCTGCGCAAACGTTTCGGGAGCGTGCTCCGGGAGGAGATCGCGCGCACCGTCGCCGATCCGGCCGACGTCGATTCCGAGATCCGCTGGCTGCTGGCCGCAGTCCGCGGAGGGAGCTAGGCTCTCATGTCCGAAGCGCAGCCGGCCAGCGGGAAGCGCTGCCCGCAGTGCGGCGCTCTGCTGGCGGGCCCGGGGTGGGTGGAGGGCTTGTGCCCGGGCTGCCTTCTCGGGATCGGTCTCTCGGACTCGGTGCCGCGGAGTGAGCCCGAGCCCGTGAAGCGCCCGCGGGAGGCCCCGGCCGCCCGTACCCAGATCCGCCCCCTGGGTGGCGGGGTGGCGGCGCCCTTGTGGGCCATGCCCGTGGAGCTCCTCCGCGAGGCGGCCCGGCGGCTCCGCGACGTGAGCCTGGGCCTGGGGGCGTCGTTCGTGGTCGCCATCCTCCTGAACAACCTGATCGAGGCCGCGGGCTGGTACTCCTTCGCCCATCTGCTGCTGAAGAACGAGGTGCTTGCAGGGATGGCCGTCGTGTCGTTGGGGGTGGCCTGGGTGGCGCACCACGAGCCGCTCGCTCCCCGCCGGCTGCTCGAGCTCGCCATCGCCTACGAGATGATCGGGGCCTTTGGCGATCTCGGTGGGGGACCACCTCGAACCGCTTCGGGCCGGAGTGCCCCTCGCCAGCATCTCGTGGCTGTGCGTGTGGATCGTCCTCTTTCCCCTCGTGGTCCCGGCGCCTCCCTCACGGACGTTCCTCGCCAGCGTGGCCGCCGCGTCCATGTGGCCGCTCGCACACCTCGTCGGGATCGCGGCGGGAAACCCCGTGGCCCCCGGCCGGCTCCTTGTTCCTCAACTCGGTGGAGGGATACCTGGCCGCCGCCCTCGCCATGGTCGCGGCCTTCTGCGTCTGTCGCATGCGGGAGCTGGGCTGCTACCACCTCGAGGGCAAGCTGGACCATGGAGGCATGGGCGAGATCTGGCGGGCCCGGCACAACCTGCTGGCGCGGCCGGTGGCGGTCAAGCTCATCCGTCCCGAGCTTCTCGGGGTCAAGACCCCGGGCGAGGCGGCCGCCCTCGTGAACCGCTTCCGGCGCGAGGCAGAGGCGACCGCCGCCCTCCACTCCTCCCACACCGTCGCCCTCCACGACTTCGGCATGACCCCCGAAGGCGTCTTCTACTACGTGATGGAGCTTCTGGACGGCCTCGATCTCGACACCCTGGTGCGGCGCTTCGGACCGCTGCCGCCCGAGCGCGCCATCCACCTCCTGGGGCAGGCCTGTGACTCGCTGGCCGACGCGCACGCGGCGGGGTTGATCCACCGCGACGTGAAGCCGGCCAACCTCGTGACCTGCCGCTGGGGCCTCAAGTACGACTTCGTCAAGGTGCTCGACTTCGGCCTGGTCAAGGCGACCTGGGGCGTGGGGGAGGACGAGCGCTTGACCTCCGACGGCACCATCGCCGGGACCCCGGCCTACATCGCGCCCGAGGTGGCGCTGGGTGGCCGCCCCCTCGACGCCCGGGTCGACCTCTACGGGCTCGGCTGCGTGGCCTACTGGTTGCTCACCGGCGAGAAGGTCTTCACCGGGGCCACCCCGATGGAGGTGGTGCTCAACCATGTGAAGGCCTCGCCCATCCCGCCCTCGGAGCGCGCGGGCCGGGCGATCCCCGAAGCTCTCGAAGGCCTGGTGCTCTCGTGCCTCGCCAAGGAGCCGCGGGACCGACCGCCCTCCGCGGAATGGCTCGGCGAGCGTCTGGCGGAGTGCCGCCACGGAAGAACGTTGGACGCCGGGGCGGGCCAGGGAGTGGTGGGAGCACAATCTCGCCCCCTCCTAGGATCGGCCACCCGGACGATGGGACGACCTACTGGACCCAGCCCTTGAAGCGGTACCAGAGCAGGCCCAGGCGCTCGTGGGTGAGGGCGCCGAAGGCCATGAGGCGCTCGCCGGGGCGGTCGAGGGTCTCGAGGTCGAAGCGCGTCTCGACGGAAGGCGACGACACCACGTCCAGGCCCTCGCGCTCGAGTGACGCGCAGGCGCGGCGCGAGTGGGTCGGGGCGGTCACCACGAGGAGCGTGCGCCAGCCCCGCAGACGGAACATCTCCGCCACGAGCTTGGCCTCGTCGCGGGTGTTCGTGACCGGCCCCACGGTCAGGAGCTCCGCGTCGACCTTCAGGCGGCGGAGCCAGTCTCGCGCGATGGGCGCGTAGGGCCGGCGAGCGCGCTTGCTCCGAGACGATGAGCCGCGGGGCCTGCCCTCCGGCCACGAGGCCGACGCCGTGAAGGAGACGGCTCAGGGCCTCGGTCGTGGGCTCGCCGTCCCGTTGCAGGCGCGAGCTGAGCACGAAGACCGCGTCGCCCTTGCGGAGCGGGTCGCGGCGGGGCAGGCCGTCCGCGAGCCAGGCCGAGATCGGGCCGAAGGCCACGAGCAGCCAGACGAGAGCCGCCCCGGCGGTCGCGACCGCGAAGGAGGCCGCGGAGCTCGGGTGGGCCACAGCAGCAGTCCGGCGAGCGCTCCCGCGACGACGAGGAAGGCTCGTATCGCCGCCGAAGGACACGAGCGCGGCCACGTTCAGCTCCATGGCCAGGAACCCGAGGAGCGCTCCCACGGCCGCGCCCGTCGCGCGGCCCGGGGCGAACGGCGCGCCGGTTCGGCTCACATCACGAAGAGCGGAGCGAGCACCAGCGTGATCGTCGAGAGCAGCTTGATGAGGACGTGCAGCGAGGGGCCGGCGGTGTCCTTGAAGGGATCGCCCACCGTGTCGCCGACGACCGCGGCCTTGTGGGCGCTCCGACTTCTTCCCCACCACCACCCCGTCCACCTTGAACTCGCCCGACTCGATGTACTTCTTGGCGTTGTCCCAGGCCCCGCCGCCGTTGTTCATGACGGTGGCCATGAGGATGCCGGTGATGGTGCCGACCATGAGCATGGCCGCCACCGACTCGGCCCCGATCTGGCTGCCCGGCTCACCCGACCCGAGGTACTTGAAGAGAGAAGCCGACCGCCACCGGCGCGAGCACCGCCAGGAGCCCGGGCGCCACCATCTCGCGCAGGGCGGCGACGGTCACGATGTCGACGCAGCGCGCGTAGTCGGGCTTGTCGGTTCCGGCCATGATCCCCGGCTTCTCCTTGAACTGCCGCCGCACCTCGGTGATCACCACCTGGGCGGCCTTGCCCACGGCCTTGATCGCGAGCGAGCTGAAGACGAAGACCAGGGTGGCGCCGAGCAGGCCGCCCACGAAGACCGGCACCTTGGTGAGGTCGACCGCCATGTGCGCCCCGGTCAGCTTCTTGACCTCGTCGAGGTAGGCGCTGAACAGCAGGAAGGCGGCGAGAGCGGCCGAGCCGATGGCGTAGCCCTTGGTGAGGGCCTTCGTGGTGTTGCCGACGGAGTCGAGCCGGTCGGTGCGCTGGCGGATCGCCTCGGGCTGCTTCGACATCTCGATGATCCCGCCCGCGTTGTCGGTGATGGGCCCGAAGGTGTCCATGGCCAGGATGTAGGCGCAGGGCGCGAGCATCCCCATGGTCGCGATGGCGGTGCCGTAGAGGCCGGCCGAGATCAGGTCGAGGCCCGGCACCCCGCCGAGGGCCATCTTGCCGCACCAGAAGGCGGAGAGGAGGGCGATCGAGATCACGATCACGGGCAGGCCGGTGCACTCGAAGCCCACGGCCAGGCCGCTGATGATGTTGGTCGCGGGGCCGGTACGGCTGGCCTCCGCGATCGAGCGCACGGGGCGGTACTTGTACTCCGTGTAGTACTGGGTGATCCACACGAAGGCGTAGGCGGTCAGGATGCCGATGACGCCCGCCGCGAGCAGGTAGGCCTGGTTCACGACGCCCAGGCTTCCCGCCACCGGCTTCGAGCAGCAGGTAGACGCTGGCCGCGAAGCCCACCATGGCCAGGACCGTGGTGACCAGGTACCCGCGGTTCAGCGCGTTCATGGGGTCTTCGTCCTCGCGGCACTTCACCGTGAAGACGCCGACGATGGTGGCGATGAGGCCGAAGGCGCGAGCCAGGAGCGGGAACAGGATGCCGCCCAGGCCGAAGACCGGGAAGAGCGCGATCCCCAGGATCATGGCCCCGACGTTCTCGGCCGCCGTCGATTCGAAGAGATCGGCGCCGCGGCCCGCGCAGTCGCCGACGTTGTCGCCCACGAGGTCGGCGATGACGGCCGGGTTCCGCGGATCGTCCTCGGGAATGCCCGCTTCCACCTTGCCCACGAGGTCGGCCCCCACGTCGGCGGCCTTCGTGTAGATCCCGCCCCCGAGCTGGGCGAAGAGGGCCACGAAGCTGGCTCCGAAGCCGAAGCCCACGATCTGCAGGGGCACGTGCCGGTAGTCGGTCATGCCGCCGAAGAGGTAGAAGAGCCCGCCCACGCCGAGGAGGCTCATCGACACCACGGAGAGCCCGGAGACCGCCCCCGCCCGGAGTGCGATCTGCAGGCCTTGTTGAGGCTCACCGTCGCCGCGGCCGCGGTGCGGATGTTGGCGCGGATCGAGACGAACATGCCGATGTAGCCGGCGATGGCCGAGCAGAGGGCCCCGATCAGGAACGAGATCGTGACCTTCCAGAACGTGCCCTCGCCCATCTCCGCGATGTTCTTGACCTCGCGGTTCATGTAGTAGAACCCGAAGATCGCGAGGGCGGCGACCACGGAGAGCAGGCCGATCGTCCGGTACTGCCGCGACAGGAAGGCCTCGGCGCCTTCGCGGATGGCATCGGAGATGGCGCGCATCTCCGGCTTGCCGGTGTCCGCGGCGAGCACGTGGCGGGCGAGCAGGCCGGCCACGGCCAGGGAGATCACGCTGATCCCGAGCACCAGTGGCAGCACGACAGAGACGTCCATGCGAGTCGCTCCTTGTTGGGATCTTCTTCGAGTTCAGGCTTTAGGGGTCCGCAGATCTGCTGCTTGCGGGACAGCGGCGAGGAAGCTTAGCGTCCCCGCGAACGGTGCGTCAACTGATGCAAAGGGACCATCCGACCGATCGGAAGGACGTTCATCCGCCCGCAGTCATGCCTTCATGGAGGCTCCGCGGAAGAACGGCCGGCCCAGCAAGGGAAACCCCTCGGAACGCGCCACATAGGTGGCCGCGGTGAGGTCGCCCACCACGTTGAGGGTCGTGCGGCACATGTCCAGGATGCGGTCCACCCCGAGGATCACGGCGATCAGGGCGGGGTTCACGTGGACGGTGGCGAGCACGAGCACGATGAAAGGGATCGACCCCGAGGGGACGCCGGCGGTGCCGATGCCGCCCAGGATCGCGAGATACACGACCATGAGCTGCTGGCCGAGGCTCAGGTCCACTCCCGCGAGCTGGGCCAGGAACAGGACCGTGACCCCTTCGTAGAGTGCCGTGCCGTTCTGGTTCGCGGTGGCGCCCACGGTGAGCACGAAGCTGTTGATCTCGCGGGGCACGCCCAGGTTCTCCTCCGACACGCGCAGGGCGGTGGGCAGGGTCGCGTTCGAGGACGAGGTGGAGAAGGCAGTGAGCATCACCGTCTTGACGCGACGGAAGAAATCCTGACGGGCTGAGGTTGGAGAGGAGGGCCAGCGAGACGGAATAGGCCCCGAACATGTGGAGCCCGAGGCCCAAGAGCACGGTGAGCACGAACCAGAAGAGCGCCCCCAGGAGGTCGACCCCGAAACGGGCCACGTTGGTGAAGAGCAAGCAGGCCACGGCGTAGGGCGCCATCTTCATCACGAGGTCCACGATCTTGGCGGAGATCGCGTAGACCGCCTCGAGGAGCTTCAGCAGCGGGTCCGCGGCACCCGCGGGAAGCAGCGTGATCGCGACCCCCACCACGAGGGCCACGAACATGAGCTGGAGCATCTGCGGGGTCTCGGTTCCGCTGACCGCGAAGAGCGGGTTGGCGGGGACGACACTCTTCACCACCTGCATGAGCGGGGCGTCGGTGGTCGCGGCCTTGTCGGCCGTGGCCCCGGCCACGCGCTTCTCGGCGTCCTTGCCGTAGCGGGCCTTGAGCGCCTCCGCCACCTCGGGGCGCAGCCGCTCGCCCGGACGAATCGTGTTCGCCAGGGTGAGGCCGATCAGCACCGAGATCGCGGAGAGGACGAAGCAGTAGCCGAAGGACTTCACGCCCACCCGCCCGAGCCGGCGGATGTCGCCGATGCCGGCCACGCCCACCACGAGCGACGAGGCGATGAGCGGCACCACGATCATCAGCAGCGACCGGAGGAACAGCGTGCCCACCGGCTCGGTCAGGTTGGCGATGAGCCAGGTGACGCGCGGGTCGGAGCCCCCCCAGATCGCGTTCGCCGCGAGCCCGGCCCCCACTCCCACCCCGAGGCCGATCAGGATCCGCGTGTGAAGGGGCAGGCCGCGAGGCAGGTCGGGGGTCGAGTCCTTGAGGTCGGTCGAGAGCTCGTGCTCGAAGCGATCGGGCTCCCCGGGTCCCTGCGAAGGCGGTTCCACGCGGGCGTAGTGTACCCCGACCAAGGTGGAGAGTATCATCGTGAAGTGATCCCGACCGCACTCGAGACCGGCTTCGCGCTGGACCGCCTGTACCGCTGGATGGAGGGACGTATGCACGGCTCGAAGCGGCCCACCCTGGCGCAACTCGCCCGGGTATTGGCGGATGCCGGAACACCCTATGCCCTGATCGGCGGCGTCGCCATGCAGATCCAGCGGCGCGAACCCCGTACCACTCTCGACATCGACGTAGTACTTCACGCGCGATCCGATTGGCCGGCGCGAGCCTTCGAGCAGGAGGGCTTCCGTCGCACCGGCGCCTTCGAGCACTCCGAGAACTGGGAGAGTGCGGACGGCACTCCGGTGCAGATCACGGATGACCCCCTCCTGGCGGCCGCCATCGAGCGCGCGGAGGTCGTGGAGATCGACGGCCTGCCGCTGCGGGTCCTGACCCCACTCGACCTGTTGCGCGCCAAGCTCCGCGCCGCCGCGGACCCCGCTCGGCGCCGGTCCAAGCGACTGCTGGATCTGGCGGACGCTCAGGGTCTGGTGGAAGACCACGCCGACCTGGCGTCAGCGCTCGACGCTTCTGAGCGTCAGGTCCTCGAACAGCTGCGGCCGTAGGACGCCTCCCCACGGAGTTCACCGCCGGCGACTGAGTCGAGCGACTCGGCGTCCGCTCGCGTGAGGATGCACCCAATCACCAACGTCCAGCGGAAGCTCTTTGAGCGCTATCCACGGTGGGCACGCGTGCGCCTGAAGCCGTGCTACGCTCCCGCCGCTCCTCGGGGAGGCTCCTCTCGATGACCTGGGCCCAGAACTACGACCCGTTGCACTCCTGGCCGCTCTCCACCCTCGTCGCAGCGCTGCCCGTCGTCACCTTGTTCTTCGTCTTGATCGTCCTGAAGAAGCGCGTGTGGGTCTCCGCCCTCACGGGGATGCTCATGGCGGTCGCTCTCGCGTCCTCGGTCTTCGGCATGCCCGCTTCGATGATCGCCGCGGCCTCCGTCAGTGGCTTCGTCTTCGGCTTCCTGCGGATCGCCTGGATCATCATCTCCTCGATCTTCCTCTACAACGTCGCGGTCGAGACCGGGCAGTTCCAGGTCATGAAGGACTCGATCGCCGCCCTCTCCGCCGACCGTCGCCTCCAGGCGGTGCTGATCGCCTTCTGCTTCGGCGCCTTCCTCGAAGGCACGGGCGGCGGCGGCGCCCCCGTGGCCATCGCCGGCTCGTTCCTGATCGGCCTCGGCTTCCCGCCGTTCCAGGCCGCCACGGTGTGCCTGCTCGCCAACACCGCGCCCGTGGCCTGGGGCGGCGTCGGAAACCCCATCCGGGTCCTGGCCGGGGTCACCGGCCTGCCCGAGCACGCGCTCAACGCGATGACCGGACGCATCCTGCCTCCCTTCTCGTTCATCCTGCCTCTCTGGCTGGTGCGCTCGATGGTCCCCTGGAAGCAGACGTTCGAAGTCCTGCCCGCCCTCCTCGTCGCCGGGGGCTCGTTCGCCGCGATGCAGTTCTACTGGTCGAACTTCGTGGAGACGAACCTCGTCGACATCGTCTCCGCGGTCTTCTCGCTGCTCATGATGGTGGGCTTCCTCCGCTTCTGGCGCCCGAAGACCGTGATGGCAACCGACGACGCACCCGCGGGGGAGATCCCCCGGCATTCGCTCCGGGCCGTCCTCAAGGGCTGGTCGCCTTTCGCCGTCGCCTCGATCTTCATCTTCCTGTGGGCCCTGCCCGCCTTCGGCAAGTACATCAAGTTTGCCTTCTTGACCTTCCCCATGCCCGGGCTCCACAACCTCGCCATCCGCACTCCCCCGGTGGTGCCCACGCCCACGGGGGAGAGCGCCCTCCTCGACTTGAACATCCTGGCCTTGCCCGGCACGGCCGTGTTCGCGGGCGCGTTCCTGGCCGCCCCCTTCCTGGGCATGTCGCTGACGCGGGCCTTGCAGATCCTGGCCCGGACCTTCCGCCAGCTCGTCCCCTCGATGCTCGCGATCAGCTTCATGGTCGGCCTCGCCTACGTCACCAAGTACGCGGGGATGGACACGGTCCTCGGCTTGAGCCTGACCCGCACCGGTTGGATCTATCCCCTGTTCGGCACGCTGCTGGGCTGGCTCGGCGTCGCCTTGACCGGCACCGACGCGGGCTCGAACGCGCTCTTCGGGAACCTGCAAAAGGTGACCGCCGAGCAGCTCGGCCTCAACCCCGTGCTCATGGCCTCGGCCAACAGCGCGGGCGGAGTCATGGGCAAGATGATCGACGCCCAAAGCATCGTCGTGGCCAGCACCTCGACCCACCTCGAGGGGCGCGAAGCCGAGATCTTCAAGGCCGTCTTCAAGCACAGCATCACCCTGGCCGTGCTGGTGGGGCTCGTGGTGATGCTCTACGCCTACGTCCTTCCGGGAATCATCCCCGGGCCCTGAACCTCTGCCGTGGAGCCATGCTCATGACTGACGCGCTGGAACTCTCCCGAGGCGGACTGGCCGGCCACCCCAAGGGGCTCTCCACCCTCTTCTTCACGGAGATGTGGGAGCGCTTCAGCTACTACGGGATGCGCGCATTCCTGCTCCTCTACATGGTGGCCGCGCCTGGCGCCGGCGGACTCGGCTTCGCGGAAGGCGACGCGGCGTCGATCTACGGCACCTACACCGGCAGCGTCTGGGCCGCCGCCATCTTCGGGGGACTCGTCGCGGACCGGTGGCTGGGCCAGTACCGAAGCGTGCTGGTCGGGGGAGTGCTGATCACGCTCGGCCATTTCTCGCTCGCCTTTCGAGCGCTCCCCTTCTTCTACACCGGCCTCGGCCTCATCGTGGTCGGCACCGGCCTCCTGAAAGCCAACGCGAGCACCCTCGTGGGCTCGCTGTACGAGCCCGGGGACAAGCGCCGCGACGCCGGGTTCTCGATCTTCTACATGGGCATCAACCTCGGCGCGTTCATGGGCCCGCTGGTGGCCGGTTGGCTCGCGCAGAAGGTCGACTGGCACCTGGGCTTCGCCGCCGCCGGATTCGGGATGGCCGCGGGCCTCGTCCAGTACGCGCTCGGCAAGAAGCGGCTGCAGCCCGCGCTCGACCGCCTCGCCGCCCGACCGCGCGAGACCGGTCCCGTGGTCGCGACTTCCGGAAGCTTCACCGCCGACGAGTGGAAGCGGATGGCCGCGGTGACCGTGCTCTTCCTGTTCGCGACGCTCTTCTGGGGGGCCTACGAGCAGGCCGGCTCGACCCTGACCCTCTTCGCCGACCGCTACACGCGCCTGTCGGTGCTGGGCTTCTCGTTCCCCTCGTCCTGGTTCCAGTCCGTGCAGCCGATCTTCGTGATCCTGCTGGCCCCCGCCTTCGCCTGGCTCTGGATGCGGCTTGGTCCCAAGGAGCCCTCGAGCCCCGCCAAGTTCGCGATCGGCCTCTTCTTCATGGGGCTCGCCTTCCTCGTGCTCGTGCCCGCGGCGGGGCTGGCCCAGACCGGCACCGGCGGGCGCGTGAGCCCGTGGTGGCTCGTGGCCGCCTACTTCGTGTCCGAGCTCGGCGAGCTGTGCCTGAGCCCGGTGGGTCTGAGTGTCGTGACCAAGCTCGCGCCCGTCCGCATCCTCGGCCTCATGATGGGGGTCTGGTTCCTCTCGAACGCCTTCGGGAACAAGCTCGCGGGCTGGGCCGCCGGCTTCTTCAGCACGATGCCCCTGGTCACGCTGTTCGGGACCGTGGCGGGAGTCACCCTGGTGGCGGCGATCGTCCTCGCCTTGCTCCTCAAGCCGATTCGCCGGCTGATGAGCGGCGTCCTCTGATCTTCAGATCACCTTCTCGCCTCGTGCGAGCCTGGCCATCACGCTGTGCTTCTTGCCGTACCCGAAGTAGATGACGAAGCCGACCGCGAGCCAGACCGCCGAGCCGTACCCAGTTCTCGACCGGCAGCGAGAACATGAGGATCGAGACAGGTGAGGATTCCCAGGATGGGGATGAGCGGCGAGAACGGTGCGCGGAACGGCCGCTCCGCCTCGGGGTGGGTCACCCGCATGATCAGCACCGCGCGCGCAGACGATCACGAAGGCGAGCAGGGTCCCGATGTTCACGAGCTCGGCGAGGATGCGCAGGGGCAGGAACGCGCGCCAGGGTCGCGACGATGATCCCGGTGAGGATGGTGGACTTCCAGGGCGTGCGGTACTTCTCGTGCACCGCGCCGAAGAAGGACTTGGGGAAGAGGCCGTCGCGGGCCATGGCCAGCCAGACGCGGGGCTGGCTCAGCATCATGACCAGAAGCACCGAGGTGATGCCGGTCAGCGCGCCCAGGCGAGATCAGGAGCTGCGCCCAGGGCAGTCCGGCTTGTCGGAAGGCGTCCGAGACCGGCGCATCGATGTTGATCTGGTCGTAGCGGCACCATGCCCGTCAGGACTCGCGGCCACCGCGATGTAGAGGACGGTGCACAGCGATGAGCGAGGTGATGATGCCGATCGGCACGTCCCGCTGCGGGTTCTTGGCCTCCTCGGCGTGGGTGGAGATCGAATCGAAGCCGATGTAGGCGAAGAAGATGATCGCCGCGCCGGCCAGCATGCCCAGGGGCTCGCCCCCGGCGCCGGTCTGGCCGAAGAGGGTGTGGCCGAAGAAGCTCATGCCGCCGTAGCCGAAGGGGGCGAACGGGTGCCAGTTCGCGGGATCGACGTAGAAGGCCCCGACCACGATCACGAAGAGGACGATGGCGAGCTTGATCACGACCATGGCGGTGTTGAAGCGCGCGCTCTCCTGGATGCCGATGACCAGGACCCAGGTGACGAGGCCGGCGATGACGATCGCGGGCAGGTCGAAGCAGCGTGCCCGTGCCGAGGCGAAGCTGGCCGGTCACGGGGTCGTAGTCGAAGGGCGAGTTGGCCAGGGCCTTGGGCAGGTGGATGCCGAAGATGCCGAGGAAGTCCTGGAAGTAGTGCGACCAGCCGTGCGCCACCGTCGCCGAGGCGACCGCGTACTCGAGGATGAGGTCCCAGCCGATGATCCAGGCGAACAGCTCGCCGAGGGTCGCGTAGGCGTAGGTGTAGGCCGAGCCCGCCACCGGCACCATCGACGCGAACTCCGCGTAGCAGAGGGCGGCGAAGACGCAGGCGAGGCCGGCGGCCACGAAGGACAGGATGAGGGCGGGGCCGGTCTTGTCGTGGGCGGCGATGCCGGTGAGCACGAAGATGCCGGTGCCGATGATGGCGCCGACGCCCGAGGCTCGTGAGCTGAACCGGCCCGAGGACGCGGCGGAGGCGGTTCTCGCCCTTCATCTCCTCGAGGAGCAGGGCGAGCGGCTTGCGGGCGAAGAGCTGGTTGGCCATAAGTCAGGGAAGCATAGGGGAGGGACGGCCAAAGTCAATCCCCGCCTCCGCGGGGATCAAGGGTGCCCGGGAGCCGCCCCGCCTTCACCGACCTGCCCGCGATCGGTCACAGCAACATTCCCGCGAGCGACGCGCTCATGAACGCGGCCAGGTTCCCTGCGATCATCGCGCGCAAGCCGAAACGGGCGATCTCGCCGCGGCGTTCGGGGGCGAGGCCGCCGATGCCGCCGATCTGGATGCCGATGCTCGAGAAGTTGGCGAAGCCCAGGAGGGCGTAGGCGAGGATGACCGCGCTCCGCGGTTGGATGGCGACCGCGTTTGCCTTGAGGTCGCCCGCGAACTGGGCGTAGGAGACGAACTCGTTGAGAGTGGTCTTGATCCCGATGAGCCCGCCCACGTAGCCGGTGTCGGCCCAGGGAACACCCATCACCCAGGCCAGCGGGCGCAGCAGCGTGCCCAGCATGGCCTGGATGGTGAGGTCGGGGTGGCCGAGCAGGCCGCCGACCCAGCCTACCCCGAAGTTCAGCATGGCCACGAGGGCGATGAAGGCCATGAGCATGCCGCCCACGTTCAGCGCGAGCTGCACCCCGACCCCGGCCCCGCTGGCCGCGGCCTCGATGACGTTGGCGTCGGGCTTCTCGACGCTGATGTGGAGGGAGTCCTTGGACACCGGCACGCCGTCCTCGGGCCGGATCATCTTCGAAAGGAGCAGGCCGGCGGGCGCGTTCATGACGCTCGCGGCCAGGAGGTGCCCGGCTATGGAAGGAAAGACCCCCTGCAACATCAAGGTGTACGCAGCGAGCACGCCACCCGCGACGGTGGCGAAGCCGCCGATCATCACGGTGTTGAGCTCGGACGGCGTCATCGTCTTCACGAAGGGCTTGATCAGGAGGGGGGCCTCGGTCTGACCGAGGAAGATGTTCCCGCTGGCGGAGAGGGTCTCGGCCCCCGAGGTGCCGAGGCTCCGCTGCATCACCCAGGCGATGGCCTTCACCACGATCTGCATGACGCCGAGGTGGTAGAGCACGGACATGAGCGAGGAGAAGAAGATGATGGTGGGCAGGACGGCGAAAGCGAAGAAGGCGCCGGCGTTGGCCACGTAGCCCGCGGTCGTGTCGAGAGGGCCTCCGGTGAGGCTCGGGATCCCCACCGGCACGTCGGTCTGGACGAGGTTGCCGAAGATGAAGCGGCCGCCGACGGTTGCGAAGCCGAGGAGACCGTTGACGATCTCGCCCACCCGCTCGAAGAACCAGCGGCCGGCCGAGGTCTTGAGCACGACCACGCCGAAGGCGGCCTGCAGCAGGAGGCCCGTGCCCACGAGCCGCCAGGGGATGTGCTTGCGGTCGTAGCTGATGAGCCAGGCGATGCCGAGCATCACCGCGATCCCGAGGAGGCCGATCGCGCGATCGGCCAGGCTCAGGTCGAGGCCGCCCTCCTTCAGGCGAGCGAGCACGTCGGCGGGGGCCGCGACGACGAGGAGTCTGATCACGAAACCTCCGGGCGCGGCGCCTTCGACCTGGCCACGCGCGAGGAGCCTACTGCCCCGCTGCTCGACCCGTCAAGACTGGCCCTCCTTCTGGCGAGCCATGGCTCAGGGTTTCTCGAGCTTCGCCCAGCTCTCCTCGTACTGCGCCAGATTGGCCGGGGTGACGACGTCCACGCCAGGGTCGATGATCGGTTGGGCCGGAGGCTTCCCCGCCTTGATGTCCGCGAGCAGCTTCACCGCTTCGCCCCCCCACCCGAAGTACTTCGGCCCGATCAGGACCTGCACTTTCCCGGCCTTCATGACCTCGAGTGCCGCCGGTACCGTGTCGAAGGCAAGGAACTGGGTACGCTTGGAGTCGACGGGATCGAGGGCCTTCGGCGTGGAGAGAGGCCAGCCTCCGACCGAGATCCAGGCTCCGAGATCCGCGTACTTCCGGGTCCCCGTGGCGATGATCTCGATGCTGCGGGCCGGATCGTCCTTGGTGTCGAAGACCTCGACCACTTTGATGTCCGCGTGGCCCTTCAAGGCCTCTTGCACCCCTTCGCCGCGGCGGCGCAGGTTGTCGGGCACGAGGCTCGTGATGATCGCCACCGTGCCCTTGCCCGACAGCAGCGTCGCGGCCTCTTCCCCCAAGACCCTTCCGGCGGCGAGATCGTCCGTTCCGTAGAACGCGCGTCGCTTCGACTTGGGCGCGTCGGCTTCCCAGGTCACGACCGGAATCCCCGCGGCCACCGCCTTGTCGATGCTTTCCGTGAGGGCGTCGCCGTTGCTGCACGAGATCGCGATGCCGTCCACCTTCTGGGCGATGAGCGACTCGAGGATCTCCTTCTGGCCCGCAGGGTCGGCCTGCGGAGCGCGCCAGAGGATCTCGACGTTTCCGATGGCCGCCGCCGCTCGCTCGGCACCCACCTTCGCGTAGCTCATGACCGGGTCGAGGCTCCGCGGCATGACCGCGAAACGGAGCTTGGGCTTGGTGGCGGGCGCCGCGGCGGGAGCGGCGGCGGGGGCGGCGGCCGAGGAGGGTCCGGTCATGCTCGAGCTGCCCTGGTCGCCCCCGCACGACAACTCGAGCAGGAAGGCCACGAAGAGGGCCGACGACGGAAGCGAGCGACGTTGCAGCAAGCGGGGCCTCCTGGTCAATCGGGGGCTAGAGATCCACCGCGAGCACCTCGTGGGCGAGGATGGAGGGCACCGCGACCTCCATCCAACCCGCGGATTCGCGGACGTAAGGCGTCTTGTCGGCCACGAGGAGGCGCACACCGCGCGGGCGCTTGCCCTCCGGCAGGCGCAGGCGCACCCGCTGCTCGCCGACCGGCAGCAGCTCGCGGACCGGGCCCTTCATCAGCATGGGGTTCGTGAGGTTCACGAGGTGGACGGTCATCGAGTCCTTCTGACGCCACACCGTCACGTCGAGCACCCCGGGGCCCGTCGACCGTGACGGGAGGGTCTTCGTTCGTGGCCCACGCCACCGCGTTCCTCATCAGCTTGAAGTGATCGGTCGAGAGCACCTCCCAGAACGTCCGGTCGATGTCCCAGGGGAAATAGGCGACGCGCCCGGCGCCGACTTCGCGCAGGAAGACCTCGGGGATGCCGGTGTTCGGCTCGCGCACGTAGACCTTTTCCATGGGCAAATCGGGATAGGAAGGGATCCGCGTGACCGGCGGGTTCGGGAAGGGCCGGGTGGCCTTCACCTCGAGCTGATAGACACCGTGGATGATACGGGGCGCGTCCTCGAGCCCCTTCAGCAAGGGGCTGCCGGGCGCCGCCTGATGCTCGAGGCGTAGATAGGAGTTGCGGACCGGGCTCTCGCGCCGGCCCACGAACGACGCGCCGAAGAGGTCGGCCAGGCCGAAGTCCTTCCGCATGCCGCCCGACTCGTCGAAGAGCGAGGTCTCGTACGTCGCCACGAGCCCGCCGCCGCCGCGGACGAAGTCGCGGAGCTGCGCGCACTGCGCATCCGAGAGCGCCGCGATGTTGGGCAGGATCAAGGTGCGGAAGGGGGCCAGATGGTCGGGGTCGAGCAGGCGGTCGTGGACCATCTCGAAGGGGACACGCGCTTCGACGAGCGCCTGGTAGAAGCCGAGCGCCGGGTCCTCGATCCGCTCGCGGACCTTGTCGCCCCCGTAGAACCACGCGGTCTGCTGCGAGTAGACGAGACCCACGCGCGCGAGCGGCCGCTCGTTGCGCAGATAGCGCTCGGCGCCGTAGCACCAGGCGTAGATCTCCTCCACCGGCTTCAGCCAGCGGGGATCGTGCAGGGCGCCCGCGAACTTGGAGAACCAGGGGCGCATCCCGTTGGCCACGAGGTCGGCGACCCAGAGGCGGATCTCGTCCGCGTTCTGCACGGAGTCCTTCCACCGATAGGGCTCTTCGACACCCACGCTGAAGAGGCCCGCCACCGGCTTGCGCCCGAGCGTCGCGCGGTACTCCTTGGCGTTCATCCCGATGGCCCAGGGCGCCATGAGCCCGCTGCGGGCCTGGCGGTCGGCGGCCATCATCGGCGCGAGCTCGCCGATGCGCTTCATGTCCAGGCGGCTCGTGGCGCCGCCGCCGGTGTTGGGAATGACGCAGGAGTCGGGGTTGATCTTGCGCACTTCCGAATCCCAGAGGCGCCACAGCTCGAACAGCCGGTCCTGTTGCCACTGCGCGTGCGCGCGCCGTGCCGGGTCCTTCGCGTCCGTCGTCCGCGGGAGGTCGAAGCCCGTGGCCGTGCGAAAGAGCCCCTGGCAGCTCGAGCAATAGCACATGCCGGACCCGGCCCAGCGATTCACGAAGATGCCGTCGACCCGGTAGCGGGTCATGATCTCCCGCTTCACCTCGGTCATGAAGTCGAAGTTGTAGGGGCCGAGGCCGCAGGTGACCCACATCTCGGGCGAAGCCCAGTGGCGGCGGGGCTTCCCGTCGGCGCCCACCGCGATCCACTCGGGGTGCGCGGCCTGCGCGTCGTCGTAGGTCGCGTGGGGGTCGGTGCGCGCGACCACCACCATGCCCCGCTTCCGGCAGCCGGCGACGAGCTCGCCGAACACGTCACGGTCGCCCAGCCAGGCGCTCCGGTGGTGGAAGGGGACCGTCGTCGGGTAGTAGGCGACGCAGCCGCCGGCGCTCAGGCAGACCGCGTCGGAATGCGTCCTCTCGAAATAGTCGAGCCAGAACCCGGCGTCGAACTTCACCGGGTCGTCCTCGACCAGGGTGAGCTGCGCCCAGCGCATCGGCTTGAAGATCCACGAGGGCGTGGGCGGCAACCCATCCGGCGCAGCGAGTGCTGTACCTCGCGCGTCACCGACGAGCGGCGACAGGGTCACCGCGGCCCCGGCGAGGGCGGCGGTCTTCAAGAACTCACGTCGCTTTGGCCCAGGCACGTTACCCTCCGGTCAGCGCCTGGCGCCGAAGCCGAACTGATCACCGGCCCGGACCGGCTTGTCCCCGGCGAAGACCACCTCGAGCAGCTTCTCGCTGCCGATCGCGCGTCCTTCTTCGTCCGGCAACGCGGCGATACGCTTCTTGGAGCGCACCTCGAAGACCTCGCCCGTCGAGGGATAGGCGTGGGCGCCGTCGATGCCGAAGGTGATCCAGCCCGGCTGGTCGCGGAGCTTCAGGGTGGTCAGGAGCCGGGGGGGCATCACCGTGTTGTCGAACACGTGCATGGCCTGGTTGTGGCCGTCGGCCACCCACAGCTCCCTCTCGTCCGGGGTGAGGCCGATGCCGTGGCTCGGACAGCCGTGCCGGGCCACCGGGCCCTTCTCGAATCCCGGCACCTCCACGCGGTGGAGCTTCTGCCCGGTCTCGATGTCGCCGATCTCGAAGCCGAGCAGGTCGTTGACGTTCACGTAGCAGCGCGTCTGCGCGGCGTTGACCGTGAACGGTCGGACCGATGCCGAGAACGGTCCCACGGTCTTGACCACGGTGTGCGTCTTCGGATCGACGACCGACAGGAGCGGCGAGCGCAGGCCCGCAAGGTATACCCGCGCGCCATCCGCAGACCAGAGCGTGTTGTGGGCTCCCGAGTTGGTCACGACCTTGGCCACGGTGGCGCCGGTCCTGGCCTCCACCACGTTCCAGTGGGGCCCCTCGAAGGACGGGACGTAGAGAGTGGCCCCGTCCGGAGAGAGGGCCATGCGGTCGCACCCGCCTTCGAGCTCGCGGTCCCACACCATCCGGTCCGTGAGGAGATCGATGCAGCCGAGGCGCTTGATCGTGCTGACGAAGAGCCTCGCCGTTCGCGCGCTCGCCGCCACGCCTTTGACGTTCTCGGGCTCCTGGCCGGGGTTCACTCTCCAGGTGGGGATGCGCTTGACGAACGCGTAACCCCTGGAGATGTCGTAGACGAGAACGCCCACCCCGCCATAGGAGACGTAGTTCCGGATGCCGGGAACGGCGATGTAGAGCAGGTGGCGTTCCGAAGTGGCCGCCGCCGCCAGCTTGGACGCGGGCAGAGCCAGCGGGGCCGCGGCCAGTGCGAGAAGATCTCTTCGCAGCACTCTTAGACCCTCCTCAGGGTGCGCTCATCATAGAGCCTCAAAGGCCGGGGCGTCCGAGATCAGAACCACGATTGGGAGTGGTCGGGACGCAAGATGCTCGGGGCCCTCTCGGAAAGGGCGAACGCCTCGTCCGCCTCGACCGGACGCGCGAACCGGTAGCCTTGGCCGAGCTCGCAGCCGAGCTGTTTGAGGCGCACGAGCTGATCGGCGGTCTCGACGCCTTCGGCGACGGTCCGGAGCCCCAGGGCGACCGCGAGGCTGACGATGGCCTTCACGATCTCGTGGTCCTCGGTTCGGCCGTCCATCCCGGAGACGAAAGAGCGGTCGATCTTCAAGGCGTCCACGGGGAATCGGCGCAGGTAGCTGAGCGAAGAATATCCGGTGCCGAAGTCGTCGATGTCGATGCCGACCCCCAGGCCGCGCAGCGCCCGGCATCGGGCGACGGCCGCGTCGGGGTCTTCCATGATGAGGCTCTCGGTGATCTCGATCCGGAGGCGTCGTGGCTCCAGGGCGAACTCGCCCAGGAGGCCCTCGACACGATCGACGAGTCCGGGCTGGGCGAACTCCCGCGCGGAGAGGTTGACGCTGATCGAGAGGCCGGGGCCCTTCGCGGTGGCGTCCTGCCACTTCCGCGCCGTCTGACAGGCCTCCCGCAGCACGAAGTGGCCCACGGCGAGGATGAGGCCCGTCTCCTCGGCCAGGGGGATGAACAGGTCGGGCGCGAGCAGGCCGCGCTCGGGATGCTGCCAGCGCACGAGGGCCTCGACCCCGACCGTCCGCTCGGTGGAAAGGGAGACGATGGGCTGGTAGACCAGCCGAAGCTCGTTCCGCTCCAGGGCCCGCCGAAAGTCGGTCTCGAGCTTGAGCACGGCCACCGCCCGCGAGTGCATCGCGTCGTCGAAGATCTCGTGACGGTCGCGGCCCTGGCCCTTGGCCCGGTACATCGCGGTGTCGGCGTCCCGCAGGAGCTCCTCCGGATGCCGGTCGCGCGGATCGTCGAGGGTGATGCCGATGCTGGCGGTGGAGAAGACCTCGTGGCCGTCCAGGGAGAAGGGTTGCCGCAGCTCCTCCTGGATCCGCTCCGCCACCCGGGTCGCGTCGCGAACGTCCCCGATCTCGTCCAGGAGGATCGCGAACTCGTCGCCGCCCAGGCGCGCCACCGTGTCCTCGGAGCGAAGGCAACCGGTGATGCGCTTCGCGAGCTCGACCAGGAGCTGATCTCCCGCGAGATGGCCCAGGCTGTCGTTGACCAGCTTGAAGCGGTCGAGGTCGAGGAAGAGGACGGCGAAGTGGTAGTCGTCGTGGCGACGACGCCGGGCCACGGCCTGCCCGAGCCGGTCGAGGAAGAGGTTGCGGTTGGGCAGCCCGGTGAGGGGATCGTGGAGGGCATCGTGGAGGATCTGCTCCTCCGTGCGCTTGCGCTCCGTGATGTCGGTCTGCGACCCGGCGAGCCTCATCGCCTGCCCGGCCGGGTTGCGCACCACGAGGCCTCGGCTCAGCACGAAGAGGTACGCCCCGCTCTTGTGCCTTATCCGATGCTCGCTCTCGAAGTGGGACGAGGCGCCGCCCTTGTGCGCCTCGAGGTCGAGCCGTACCTGCGCCTGGTCGTCGGGATGGACGCGGCCCAGCCATTCCTCCGGCCGGTCACCGACCTCACTCGCCTCGTATCCGAGCATGGACTTCCACCTCGGAGAATAGTGGACGAGGTCGCTCTTGAGGTTCCAGTCCCAAAGCCCGTCGTTCGCACCCTGAGCCGCGACGGCGTAGCGTTCCTCGCTCTCGTGCAGCGCCTCGTTGATGGCGACGAGCTCGGCCTCGCGGCGGGCCAGGCGCCGGACCCGCAACCGATGGAGCCCCAGGCCGGCGGCGCCGACCGCGAGGACGCCCAGCCCCCGGAAGAAGTCGGTCTCGTAGAGGTGGGGCCGGAAATCGATCTCGACCGCCGCCGGGGCCGGGCTCCACGAGGCCTCGTCGTTGGAGGCGGACACCGTGAAGCGGTAGCGCCCCGGTTCGAGGTTGGCGTAGTGGGCTACCCGCCGGTCGGCGGCGTCGACCCACGCGGGGTCGTAGCCCTCGAGGCGATAGCGGAAGCGCAGGTCCCCCGGAGAGAGGAAGTTCACGGCCGCGTAGCGGACCTCGAGATCGCCCCGGCCGGGGCCGGCGACGACGTGTCCGGTGGTGGGTAGGACCGCTCGGTCGAGGCGCACGTCCTCGATGTGCGCCACCGGCGGCGCCACGGGCGCCCTTCAGCCTCTGGGGGTCGATCATCGCCACTCCCTGGTTCGTCGGGAACCAGAGTCGGCCGCGCCGGTCGCGGAAGGCCCCGGGTTGTGCCCCGCCGCCCGTGCATTCGCTGCTCTTCATCCCATGCGCGACTCCGTAGAGCATGCCCTTGACATGGGACGTTCGACCGGACGCGAGCTCCCGGAGCGACTCGCGGCTCACCCGGAACACGCCCCGGGAGCCACCCAGCCACAAGTGACCCGCTTCGTCTTCGAGGATGTGGAAGACCGTGTCCTCGACGAGACCGTCGCGGCTCGTGATCTTCGTCCACCTCCCGTCCTCGAGCCGGAGGAGACCGGCGCCGTCGGTTCCGAACCAGAGCACGCCGTCTTCGTCTTCGTGGATGGCTTCGATGCTGGCCCCGGCCAGGGGGACAGCGGGGACGTGGGGCTCGATCCTGTCGCCCACGAGTCGCGCGAGCCCGCCCGAGGTCCCGAGCCACATCGTCCCCTGGCGGTCCTCGTGCATCGAGCGGATCTCGTTCATGGAGCGGTCCTGGATGGTATAGGTCGAGAGCTGGCCCGCTCGCAGGCGACTGAGCCCGTCCCAGGTGCCGAACCACAGCGAGCCGTCACGCGTCTCCAGGAGGGACGCGACGACCTTGCCGGGAAGCCCACCCTCGGTGAACGGGGAGAAGCGCCCGTTCTCGAAGCGGCTCACCCCGCGGTTGGTGGCCGCCCAGAGGACCCCGTGCCGGTCCACCAGGAGAGCGCGGCTGATGTCGTCGCCCAGTCCATCGGCCTTGCGATAGGAGGTCCATCTCCCCTCGCGGAGGCGGCTCACTCCGGCGTGAGTGCTGACCCACAGGCTGCCATCCGAAGTCTCGGCGAGGCCCCAGGTCAGATCGTGGACCAGCCCTTCGCGGGTGCTCAGGCTCGTGAACTCTCCGTCACGCAGGCGGCTCAGTCCGCCGCCGTAGAAGCCGATCCAGAGGTTGCCAAAGGCGTCCTCGAAGATCGACCGAACGAGGTTGCTCGAGAGCCCCTGGGCGCTTCCCAGCCGCGACCAGCGGCCCTGCGTCAGCCGACCGAGCCCGTTGTTGGTGCCGACCCAGAGGTTGCCGTTCCGGTCTTCGGCGAGGGCGCGGACCTCCTTGCCAGGCAGGCCGTCCCTCTCCGTGAACCGCCGGTAGGTCCCGTCCTTCCATTGCACGAGACCGCCGCCCTCGGTGCCGATCCACACGCTTCCGTCGCGAGAGGTCAGCAGCGACCAGACCATCTCCGGACCCACTTGCTCGTGCCGCAGGACTCCGCCCACGAGACGGTCGAGGCCGCGGTTGGTGCCGAGCCAGACGGACCCCGTCGGGTCCTCGGTCAAGGCCAGGACCGAGTCTCCAACGAGCCCACTGGACAGCGTGTAGGAGGCGACCTTGCCGGGGTGCCAACGATCGACACCTGCGTTCGCCGTGCCGATCCACAGGCTCCCGTCGCGCCCCACCAGGAGGGCGCGCGTCCGCTGGCCGTCGGCCCGCTCGCTCGTGAAGCGGCCATTGGCCCATCGGCTGAGCGATCCGTTCGAGCCGATCCACAAGCTCCCGTCCCCGGTCACCGCGAGGCTCCAGAGGTGGTTGTGGCCGAGCTCCGGAGTGTTCTGCACGTCGAAGACGCTGAAGTGCGCGCCGTCGAAGCGGACGAGGCCGCTCTGGGTCCCGAGCCAGAGGTAACCGTCGGGAGTCTGGCGGATCGCGCGGACGGTCGTGAACGGAAGCCCGTGGCGCACGTCCCACTGGTCGAGCACATACTCCTCGACCGCCTTGCCGGGGTCGAGGGCATGGGCGGGGTGGGCGGCGGCGAGCAGAGAGGCCAGGAGCGAACAGGCTCGAAGTGCGGTGCCGGGCGTACATCGAGCCGGGGTCGCCCCGAAGGGCGCAGGACGATGGCCGACGTGAGCGCGTGGTGCGCGCCAGCTCAAGGGCGATCTCATCCGCAGCGCCGTCGGCGAAGACACTACGCCCCGCGGGGGCGACCGTCAAAGCTCCGCGGGTGACGGTCGACGGGGCTTCCTTCGAGCCGGGCTACAATCTCGCCGCCTCGTCTCCACGAGGCCGGCGTCCCCGACCGGACACGTTCCTCGCGGGTGCCGGAAGGCTCGCTTCGAGAGGGAGGACCCCACCTTTGACCGCAGACCTCGCCGCTTCTCCGGCCACGGAGCGCAAGCCCACCTCCGCTCGCCACTGGGTCGTCGTCTTCGCGATCTCCCTGGCCCTCATCAGCTACACCGATCGCGTCATCATCGCGCAGGCCGCGAGCAACATTCAGCACGACCTCAGCCTGAGCCGGGTCCAGATGGGCTGGGTCTTCTTCATCTTCTCCTGGGCCTATACGGTCTTCGAGATCCCCGGCGGCTGGATGGGCGACCGCTGGGGGGCCAAGTCGGTGCTGCTGCGGGTCGTGACCCTCTGGTCGTTCTTCACCGCGGCCACCGGCTGGGCGTGGAGCTACGTCTCCCTCCTCGTCTGCCGGTTCCTGTTTGGCGTGGGTGAGGCGGGCTGCTTCCCGAACCTGGCCAAGGCCTTCACCAACTGGCTGCCCTTCGAGGAGCGATTGCGCGCCCAGGGCCTCATGTGGTTTGCCGCCCGCTGGGGTGGGGCGATCACCCCGTTCCTCGTGGCCCTCCTGCTCCGGTACGTCTCCTGGCGGCACACCTTCGAGATGTTCGGGCTGCTGGGCCTGGTCTGGGGAGCGTTCTTCTACGTCTGGTTCCGCGATCACCCGCGCGACCATCCGGCCGTGAACGCGGCGGAGCTGGCCTTGATCCCGAGCGCCGAGAAGGCGGGTGCTCTGCGCGAGGCGACCCCCTGGGGCCTGATCCTGGGCAACCGCTCCGTCCTGCTCCTGTGGCTCCAGTACTTCCTGCTGAGCTACGGGTGGTGGTTCTACATCCAGTGGCTGCCCACCTACCTGAAGGAGGCCCGCGGCTTCGCGCTCCCCCAAGACGCGCTCCTCGGCGCGGTCCTCGCGGGTCTGCCGCTCTTCCTGGGCGGCATCGGCTGCTGGCTCAGCGGCCTCGCCGTGCCCTTCCTCGCCCGTCGCTTCGGGAACCGAGGGGCGCGCAAGGGCCTCGGCTTCTGCGGTCTCGGCGCGGCGGGCCTGCTCATCCTCCTCTCCGTCCAACTGCGCGATCCCGTCCTCGCCATGATCGCCATGGGCTTCGCGGGTTTTGCGAACGACCTCACGGTTCCCGCCTCGTGGGGGGCGTGCATGGACCTCGGTGAGCGGCACACGGGGACGGTGGCCGGGGGCATGAACATGATGGGGGCCGGAGGGGGTGCGGTCGCCGGTCCCATGGTGGCCTATCTTCTGCGAGCCTCGAACGACAACTGGAACCTTCCGCTCTACGTCGCCGCCGCCGGCTATTTCGCGGCCATGGCCTGCTGGATCTGGATCGACCCTTCGACCCCGATCGTCCGCCGGCGGGATTGAAGCGCGCAGAGAAGTCGGCTTCGGCGGTGCGATGACCGAGTGAGCAAAATTGCTCAGTTTGCACGGCTTCGCACAACCACGTAAGTTACCCGCCAGAAGTCCAACCCCGACGTCCATTCTCGAAGGCCAGTCCCAATCTCGACGCGGACGCCACCGGCCGCTGAACGGCGACAGGAGGAGACGATGAGGGCAACCCTCGTGTGCCCAAGGTTCGTACCGACCTACTGGAGTTACGAATCGTCCTTGCGCCTGGCGGGAAAGAGATGCCTCTTGCCTCCGCTCGGCCTGATCACCGTGGCCTCCCTCATGCCGTCGCACTGGCGGCCCCGCCTCGTCGACCTGAACATCGAGTCCCTCACCGATCGCGACATCCTCGACTCGGACGTGGTCATGCTCACGGGGATGCACGTCCAGCGCGACTCGCTCCACGAAGTGCTGCGGCGATGCCGGAAGCTGGGAGTGCCGACCGTGGTGGGCGGGCCCTACGTCACCGGCGAGCCCCACAAGGTCGAGGCCGACGCGGACTACCTGTTCCTGGGTGAGGCCGAAGACAGCCTTGCCGGGTTCTGCGAAGCCTTCGAGGCCGGCCGCGCGCCCAAGGTCACGCCGCGGGGCGAGGCGCCCGACCTCAAGAGGTCCCCGCCGCCGCGTTACGACCTCCTGAAGCCCGGGTTCTACTACCACATGTCACTGCAGTTCTCGCGGGGCTGTCCCTTCCTCTGCGAGTTCTGCGACATCCCGGGGCTGCTCGGCCGCAACCCGCGCACCAAGAACCCGGAGCAGATCGTGAACGAGCTGGACGCGATCCGCGCCACCGGGTTCGGGGGCATGGTCTTCTTCGTCGAAGACAACTTCATCGGCAAGAAGAAGTCCGTGCGCGACCTGCTGCCCTACGTCGAGAAGTGGCAGAACGACAACCGCTGGCCCTTCGAGTTCTACACCGAAGCCTCGCTGAACCTGGCCGAGGACTCGCCCCTCATGGAGGGGATGACGGCCGCGGGCTTCCGGATGGTCTTCGTCGGCCTCGAGAGCGTCTCCCCCGAGGCCCTCAAGGAGACGAAGAAGAACCAGAACGTGACCGGCGACATGCTCGAACCGCGTCCACACCATCCTGGGCCACGGGCTCGAGGTGCTGGGCGGCTTCATCGTCGGCTTCGACAGCGACGGTCCCGACATCTTCGACCGCCAGGTGGAGTTCATCCAGAAGGCCGGGGTCCCCACCGCGATGCTGGGCGTGCTCCAGGCCCTGCCCAACACGCCCCTCGAGACGAGGATGCGAGCCGAGGGTCGCCTCCAGGACATGCCGCGCCCTCAGGACCAGTTCGGCCGCGCCAACTTCCAGACCGTCCTCCCCGCCCCGGTGCTGCTGGCCGGCTTCCGGCGCGCGCTCGAAGCCCTCTACGAGCCCAAGGCCTACTTCGCGCGCGTCCGCGAGATGCTGCGCCTGCGCCGCCGCCTGCCCCAGACCCGACAAGACGGAGCCGATCGTGCTCTGGTGGGCGCTGCGGGCGATCCTGGCCCAGGGCCTGCTCTCGCCGTACCGCCGCGACTACTGGCGGTTCCTGCGGGACATCTGGCGCTGGGACAAGACCCGGCTCGTCGATGCGATCCGGCACGCGGCGCCCGGACATCACTTCCTGCTCTTCACCCGCCGCGTCGTGCGTCCACGTCTGGAGGCCGCGCTCAGGGAATCGAGCCCCGCGGACCTCTTGCCGGCTCTGCGGGCCGCCGGAGGCGAGGCGGTGAGCGTCAGTGCCGGTGCCTAGTCGCTTCCGGTCCTAGTTGGCCCGGGCCCCGGCCGGGGCCCGGAGCTCCATCTCGCCCTTCGTGGGCGACGGGCTGGGTTAGACTCCCGGTTCGGAGGTGTGGTTCGCCTCGGGCCAGTCGAACATGGAGTGGACGCCCAGGCAGTCGGCGCCCTTCGCGTGATGAAGATTCTCGGTATGGCCTCGTCCGTGGCGATCGCCACGGGCCTTCTCTCGACCGTCGTCCCGGCGCGCGCCGCCGGGCCGCGGCCCATCCCCGTCATCCTCGACACGGACATCGGCGACGACATCGACGACACCTTCGCGCTCCTGATGCTGCTCCGCTCGAAGGAGCTCGATCTGAAGCTCGTGGTCACCGACTTCGGCGACACCGTCTACCGGGCGCGACTCGCGGCCAAGCTGCTCCAGGCCATGGGCCGTGCGGACGTGCCGGTCGCCGTGGGCCTGCGGCAAAACGAGAAGGGCGGGGCCCAGGCCGAATGGCTGGGGGACTTCGCGCTCTCCCGCTATCCCGGGAAGGTGCACTCGGACGGGGTGCAAGCCCTCATCGACACGGTCATGGCCTCGAAGGAGCCCATCACCCTCATCGGCATCGGCCCCACCCCGAACCTCGAGGTTGCGCTGCAGCGAGAGCCCCGCCTCGCGAAGCGCGCCCGCTTCGTCGGGATGTTCGGGAGCCTCTACCGCGGCTACAACGGGGCCGCGCACCCGGCCGCGGAATGGAACGTGAAGTCGGCGATCCCCGGCTTCCGTCGCGCTCTCGAGGCACCTTGGCCCATGCTCCTGACCCCGCTCGACACCTGCGGTCTCGTGAGGCTCCCGCAGGAGAAGTGGGCGAAGGTGATGGCCTCGCCCGATCCCGGGGCCCGGGCCCTGGTGGAGAACAACCGCCTCTGGTGCATTGCGCGCCCTGACATCTGCGGCAAGGACCCGACGCGCGCGGAACGCGACACCACCGTCCTCTACGACACCGTGGCGATCTACCTCGCCTTTTCCGAGAGGCTCGTGCGCGTCGAGGAGACGGGCGTGCGCGTGGACGACGCGGGGATGACCGTTCCCGATCCCACCGCCTTGAGACGGCGGTGGGCCGTCGCGTGGACGGACCTCGTCGCTTACGAAGACCTGCTGGTGGAGCGCCTGATCGCCGGCCCTTGAGCCGCGGCGCGCGGGGCCGCGGCGCTGGAGGAACGCGCTACCGGTGAGGTGCCCCGGCTCCCTTCAGCCACGCGATCGATCCGCCGCTCAGCGCGATGCCCAGGGCCCATCCCGCGAGGACATCGCTCGGCCAGTGCACGCCCACGTACATCCGGCCCACTCCGACGAAGGCCGCGACCGTGAGGCCGAGGGCGTAGCCGGCGAAGCCGAGGTGTCGCGACCGAAGCAGGAGCCAACCGAGGAAGGGGTAGAAGGCCGCACCCGCCACCGAGTGGCCGCTCGGGAAGGAGTACCCGAAGGTCGGAATCAGCCAGGGCCAGAGCCGGGGTCGCGGGCGTGCCACCAGAAGCTTGAGCACCTCCGGCAGCAGGGCCACGGAGATGGCCAGAACCAACCAGACGATGGCCTCCGGTCGCTCGCGCCGGCGGAGATGTCGCGCCGCCGCGAGGAGGGCGAGCGGACCGCAGAACCAGATCGAGCCGATGAGCCACGAGAACACGAACGCCACGTCAAGGGCCGGGCTCGCGTAACGGTGGACCCAGAGCATGACCGCGGTGTCCATGGAGAAGGCACTTTGACAGAGGCGAGGGACGGCCGCCAGTAGCTCATCGGCACCATGGGTGCCACCTCGGGCTGCGATAGACTCGCGCGCGATGGGACCCGCGGAGTCGGCGCTCGGGCTGCACCGGCTGACCTTCGCCTTCACCATCAACTACCACTACCTCTTCCCGCAGCTCACGATGGGGCTGGCCTTCCTCATCGTGGTGCTGAAGACCCTCGCCCTTCGCCACCCCGAGGCCCACTACGACCGCGCCGCGCGCTTCTGGGCGCGCCTCTTCGGGATCACCTTCGCCATGGGCGTCGTCACCGGGATCCCCATGGAGTTCCAGTTCGGCACCCACTGGGCCCGCTTCTCGGCGGCCACGGGCGGAGTCATCGGCCAGCTCCTGGCCATGGAGGGCGTCTTCGCGTTCTTCCTCGAGTCGTCGCTGCTCGGGGCGTTCCTCTACGGCGAGCGGTACCTGAAGCCGCGCGGCCACTGGCTGGTCGCGATCTTCCTCTGGCTCGGGACCTGGCTCTCGGCCTTCTTCATCACCGCCACGAACGCCTGGATGCAGACACCCGGTGGGCTACGCGCGCGCGGAGGACGGCGTCTTCCACCTGACGAGCCTCGCGGCCCTGCTCACGAACCCGTGGCTCCCCTGGCAGTACCTGCACACGCTGCTCGGGTCGCTCGTCACCGCGAGCTTCGTCATGGCCGGCCTCGGGGCCTTCTACCTGGTCCGCCGGCCGCCACGAGGCCTACGCGCGGACCTTCGTCGCCCTCGGCGTCACGGTGGGTCTCGTCGCTTCCGTCGGCATGGCCTTCCCCACCGGCGACGGCCAGGGCAAGAACGTGGCGCGGCACCAGCCCGTCGCGCTGGCCGCGATGGAGGGCCTCTTCGAGACGAAGCAGGGCGCGCCCATGGCCCTCATCGGGCAGCCGGACATGGAGCGGCTGCGCCTCGACAACCCGATCGAGGTGCCGCGGGTGCTCAGCATCCTGACCTGGAGCCGGTGGACGGCCGAGGTGAAGGGGCTCGACGCCTTCCCGCGCGAGGACTGGCCCGACAACGTGCCCCTGCTCTACTACAGCTACCACATCATGGTGGGCCTCGGGACCCTCTTCATCGCGATCATGGCCACGGCCGCGTTCCTGCTCTGGCGCGGCAGGCTCGCACACCACGCGACCGATGCTCTGGGTGCTGATGCTCGCGACTCCCTTCCCGTTCATCGCGAACAACATGGGCTGGAACACCGCCGAGCTGGGGCGCCAGCCTTGGCTCGTCTACGGGCTCATGCGCACCGCGGAGGGCTCGAGCCCCAACGTCTCGAGCGGCAACGCGCTCTTCGTGCTCCTGGGCTTCATGGGCATGTACGCGCTCCTCGGCCTGGCTCTATCTCTTCCTCGTCTCGCACGAGGTCGAGCACGGGCCGGGCCCCGAAGGGCCCGAACGGGCGGAGGCGTGATGGAGACCTTCTGGTTCGGCGCGATCGCGGTGATGCTCGCGGTCTACGTCGTGCTCGACGGCTTCGACCTCGGGGCCGGAGTGGCGCACCTCGTGGTGGCCCGGGACGAGCGACGACCGCGCCGCCATCCTCGAAGGCGATCGGGCCCTTCTGGGACGGCAACGAGGTGTGGCTGCTCGCGGCGGGCGGGGTCCTGGTGTTCGCCTTCCCCCGCCTCTATGCCGCGAGCTTCAGCGGCTTCTTCCTGCCCCTCACCATCGTGCTCTGGCTGCTCGATGGGGCGAGGCATCGCCCTCGAGTTCCGCAACCACCTGGAGGACGCCTCGGTCTGGCGGCCCTTCTGGGACGTGGTCTTCGGCATCTCGAGCGCGCTCCTGGCCGTCTTCCTCGGGGCGGCGCTCGGCAACGTGGTCCGCGGCGTGCCGCTCTCCCCCGAGGGCACGTTCTTCGAGCCGCTCTTCACCGACCTCGGCACCGCGGGCGAGACCGGCATCGTGGACTGGTTCACGCTGCTCGTGGGCCTCTTCGCGCTCGCGGCCCTTTCCATGCACGGCGGCCTCTGGCTGGTCCTGAAGACGACCGGCTCGCTTCGCGAGCGCTCGCGGGTCTTCGCCCGCCGCGGCCTCGCTGGCCACGGCCGTGCTCGGCGTCCTGGTCTGCGCCGCGGCGTGGAGCGTGCAGCCCCAGATCCGCCGGCAGCTCGGCGCCTACGCCGCCGGCCATCGTCCTCACCCTGCTGGCGGTGGCCGGGCTCCTCGGCGCCTGGCGCTACAGCGGGCGAGGCGCTCCGGAGTCGCACGACCTACGGGCCTTCTTCTCGTCGTGCCTCTTCCTGGCCGGGCTCCTGGGCGTGACCGCCTTCGGCCTCTACCCGTTCGTGCTCCCGTCGAACGGCGAGCCCGTCCCTCGGCCTCACGGTCACGAATGCCTCCGCTCCCGACTCGGCCCTCACGACGGCACTCTACTGGTGGTTGCCGGGCATGGCCCTCGCCACGGGCTACACTGCGTTCGTCTATCGCCGCTTCCGCGGGCGCATCGCGGGCGGAGCGGAAAGCTAGCTTCGATTCAGCCCCACCACGTCTCGCCCGGGGCGAGGTGGGCCTTGGCGACATCGGGGTTGACCTCGACCCCATATCCCGGCTTGTCCTGGATGGTGAGATAACCGTCCTGGATCAGCGGGCCTTCGTGGATGACGAGGTCCTGCCACCAGTCGATGTAGCGCGCCAGCTCGCACACGCGAAAGTCGCGCATGGAGGCGGCCGCGTGGCACGACGCGATGGTGCCGATGGGGCTCGCGGGATTGTGGGCGGCGGTCGCGATGTAGTAGTTGTCCGCGAGATCGTGAATCCGCTTGGCCTCCATCAGGCCGCCTGACTTCGGAATGTCGATGTGGACGATGTCGCAGCCCTGTAGCTCGATGAGCCGCCGGAACCCGTCGCGGGCGTAGAGGTTCTCGCCGGTGCAGATCGGGATCTCGACGGCGTGGGTGACGCGGGCCATCGCTTCGAGGTTGCCCGGCGGAACCGGATCCTCGAGCCACATCGGCTTGACCGGCTCGATCGCCTTCGCCATCTGAATCGCGTCGCGCACGTCGTACTTCCAGTGCGCTTCGACCGCGAAATCGACGTCGGGCCCCAGCTCTTCGCGCACGATCTCCATCGCTCGCCCAATGCGGCGCAAGTCCTTCAGGGTGAGCCCACGCGTATAGCGGTCGTGGCCCGGCTCCTTGTAGTCGGGATCGGCCTTGGGCGGAATGCCGTCCCCCTGGAACTTGAACGCCGTCCAGCCGAACTTCTCGGCCTTGGCCGCCCTGACCTGCTCGCGCCAGGCCTGGGGATCCTCCGGACGTTCCACCGCGGGCATCGTGCGGTAGAAGCGGACCCGGTCGCGGAAGCGTCCGCCCAGCAGGTTGCAGGCCGGCGTGCCCAGGACCCGTCCTGCCAGGTCCCAGAGTGCGATCTCGATGCCGCTGACCGCGGTCACGGTGACGCCGGCGATCGCGCCCGCGCCCGCGCTCTCCATCAGCATCTTCGTGTAGAGCTTGTCCACGTTCAGCGGATCCTCGCCCAGGACGATCGGACGGAGCTTGTTGACCACCAGATCCTTGACGCCCCAGCCCCAGTACGCTTCGCCGATCCCGAAGAGCCCGGAGTCTGTTTCGACCTTGATGAGATTCCAGTCCCAGGTGCCACGGACGATCATGCACTTGACGTCGGTGATCTTGACCTTACCCCTGTGCGTTTGCGCATAGCTGTGCAGAGGCAGGAGGCCCGTCGCCGCCAGCCCCGCCGCGGATTTCAGGAAGGTCCGCCTGTCCATGGCCGCTCCCTTCGCGCAAGGCGTTGCCCGCCTCGATCAGTTTGGCGGGCCATTGTAGTGCGGGAGGGGGCGACACTCGTCCCCGGGCCCGTGACTGCCGGGCGTCTCCGACGAGACGCCCGGCCTTCCGGTCACCGCTCCGAGCGGCTCAGATGGACGGAGAGAGCCTCAAGAGCCGCACGCCATCGAGTGCGGCGGTCCTCCACCGACGAGGCGTCGGGCAGATCTGTGTTGTCGGCCACCACCGTGGATCCGCCCTTGGGCTTTCCCGTGATGCGGATCTCCACGGCCTTGCCGTCCCAGGGATAGCGCAGGCGCGCGTTCACCGCGTCCTTGACGGTGATGGTGCGCGCCTTCGGTCCCTTGAACGCGGCCTCGAGCGCCCGGGCCAGCTCGGGATCGGCCTCGGCCAGCCACTGTCCGCGGCGGCGCGCGTTGCCGAGGGAATCCGCCACCTCTGCGACCGTCGCCTTCAGCGTCTTCGACACGGAGACCTGGAACCCACCGGTGCACGACTGGTTGGTCGCCCGCAAGCCACGCGCCCTCTCGTAGGCGACGGTGATCATCTGGCAGTGCCAGCCCGGCACGCCGTGGCTCTCGTAGAGGTGAGTCGCGGAGGCCTTGTGTCCCTTCTCCGCGGCGCCGAAGGCGTCGAGGACTGCGAACCAGTGGTCGAGCCCGTGGCCTGTCTTCTTGAGAACGGCGGCGTCGCTGACCGTGCCTTTGGCTGCGCCCTTTTTTGGGGTGGGGGCGGGCGTCTTGCCGATGGCCGGCGTGGGCGACGGCGGCAGGCGCAGGATCCCGGGGCGGGCAGCCGAGCTCTTCCTCCGGGCCTCGAGCACCTGGCGGCGAGCGGCGGCGTAGCTCTCGCCGGTCTTCTTCGACCGGCTACGAATCTTCTTCTTGAGCTTCTTGAGCTGGGTCATGGGCTTCGTCTCCAGTCACACGGCCCCCAGCCCCCGCCTGGACGCCGGTGACGGAAAACGAAACACAGAACCCGAGGTCTGGGGACCCCTTTGCCCCGGCCGGGGGCCTCGCGAGGGGAGGCCAAGCGGGGTTGGGCGTTGGGTCGCCGCCGAGCCAAAGACTGCCACCAGGGCCTGGGCGGCGTCAACTCGCCGAAGGCCCCTCGTATCACGGCCGCATCGGCGAGACTATTCCGTACGCAGTGCGTCCACCGGGTCGACGCCGCGGCTCGGCGCGCCGGAAGATAGCTGGCGAGGAGCGCGGAGCTCGCCGAGCACGGCCGCGACCCCGGCCAGCGTCGGCACGTCCCACGACCGCACCCCGAAGAGCAGCCCGCGCATCAAGGTGGCCGCACCGCACCGAACACACGAGACCGATCGACGGTGCCCAGGGCGATCAGCCCACCCGCCTCCCCAGCACGAGCTCGTAGACCGACCGCCGCTGCGCGCCGAGTGCGATGCGCACCCCGATCTCCCGGGTCCTCTGGCCCACCGAGTAGGCGATCACCCCGTAGAGGCCGATCACCCCGAGCAACAGCGCGAGGGCGGCGAAGCCGCCCACGAGCCAGGCCGAAGAGCGGTGGAGATAGGCCGACTGCGAGAGGTCGATGCGGTCGGTCATGGTCTGGGCCGCGGTGATCGACGATGTTGGGATCGATCGGCGCGGACGGCGTCCGACTGAGCGCGGGCAAGCAGCGACGCTCCGCTCTGCGACGTGCGGACCACCACCCCGAGATAGTTGCCGGTGCTCTGGTTGAACGGGATGTACAAGGACCGGCGGGATCGGCGCGTCGAGCGGTCCTTCGCGGATGTCCTCCACGATCGCCGACGATCTCGATGGGCACCGGCGGATCCGAGAGGTAGGAGAGCTGCTTGCCCAGAGGGTCTTCGTTCGGGAAGTGCGCCCGGGCCATGGCCTCGTTGATGATCGCGACGCGCGGCTTCTTTGCGTCGTCGTCCTCGGTGAAGTAGCGCCCGCGCTGCAGCGTCGCCCCCACCGTCGTGAAGTAGCCGGGGCTGACGTCGCGCTCGGGGCATTCGTTGTGCTCTCCGTGCCAGGGCCGGCCCAGCACCCGGAACCAGGTGGTGTTGCCGTTGCCGCCCACGGGAAGGCCGTTGGTCACGATCCCGACCGCCTGGACGCCGGGCAGGCCCAGGACCCGCCGCTCGATCTCCCTCGCCAGGGCGATCGCCTGCTCGTCCTTGCCGTAGTACGGCGGAGGGCGCCGCGATCTGCAGGGTGACCAGGTCGTCGGGCCGCAGGCCGAGGTCCACCTGGAGCAGACGATACAGGCTCTTGCCGAGCAGTCCCGCGCACACCAGCAGCACCATGGCCATGGCCAGCTCCAGGACCACGAGCCTGGAGCCGAGGCGGCGCCAGATCGTTCCCGCCGAGCCGCGGCTGCCTTCGGCGAGGCCGTCGCGAATCACCGGCGAGGACAGGCGCAGGGCGGGAGTCGACCGAGAACAGCACCGCCGTGAGCAGCGCGACCACGCCGGCGAACGACAAGACACGCGGAGGTTCAGGCCGAGGCCTTGCAGGAACGGCATCGAAGTCAGCACGTTCGCGGGGATGAGGCCGGTGAGAAGCTGCATGGCCCATTGGGCGGCCGCGAGCCCGAGGGCGTGCCCGCGAGCGCCGGAGCACGAGTCCCTCGGTCACGAACTGGGTGACGAGGCGTGTGGACGACGCGCCCATGGCGCTGCGGACCGCGACCTCCCGCCTGCGGCTCTCGGAACGGACGAGCAGCAGGCCCACGACGTTGACGCTCGCGATCACGCAGCAGCAGTGCCGGCGCCCCCCAGGAGCACCAGAAGGTCGGCCGGATGTTCCCCACGATGACGTCGGTCAAGGGGACGACGGTCGCGCCCTGGCCGCGATTGGAGTCGGGGTACTGGGCTTCCAGACGCTCCGCGATGGATTTCACGTCGGCCAGCGCGGCCTCCAGCGAGATGCCGTCCTTGAGCCGGCCGACTCCGTAGAGCCCGTGGCAGCTCCGCCGGAGATCGCAGCCGCCTTCGGGGTGAAGCGTCGTCCAGAACTCGGCCGGCTCCACCGGGGCGAAGTGAAACTCCCGCGGCAGCACTCCGATGACGACTGTGGGATCGCCATTCAGGACGACCGTCTTGCCGAGGACGTCCTGGCTTCCTCCGTACCGTGTCTGCCACGCGCCGTAGCTGAGCAGGACCGTGCGGGGCGCGGTCGAGCAGGTCTTCGCCGTCGCTGGAAGTCGCGTCCCAGCACGGGTGTGACGCCGAGGGTGCGAAAGAAGCCGTCGCTCACCCGGGCCCCGGTCGCGGCCTGGGCGCCGGCCTCGGTGCTCAGCCTGACGCCCCTGGAGCCGAAACGTCCGGAGCGAGCTCAGGACCTGGTTGAGCTTCTTCCAGTCGAGGTAGTCGGGATAGGAGAGGTTGCTCTGCGGGAAACATCGCGACCGTCTCGAACACCCCCACGAGCCGCGACGGGGTCCCGGTAAGGCAGCGGCTTCAGCAACGCGGCGTCCACGAAGGCGAAGATCGCGACGCTCGCGCCCGTGCCCAGGGCCAGGGTGAAGATGGCGGTGACCGTGAACCCCAGCGTTGCTGCCGCAGCTGCCGGATCGCGTACCGGCCGTCCTGGAGCAGGTGCTCGACGAACGGAATCGTGCTCCTCTCGCGCCAGGCCTCCTTGGTGGGGTCGACCCCTCCGAGCTTCAAGAGCGCATCCCTGCGTGCCTGGTCCGGGCTCATGCCCGACCGGAGGTTGTCGTCGACGTGCATCTCCAGATGGCTCTCGATCTCGTCCCGAAGCTCGCGCTCGCGCCGCTCGTTCGGAAGGAGCCCGGCTACTCGCCGCAGCAAGGCCCGCAGCCTCTTCATGCCGGGTCCTCCGAGGGCGCCAGGAATCGCGCCAGGATCGCGGTCGTCTCCTCCCAGCTCTGCGTCTCCCGTTCGAGCTGCCGGCGGCCCGCGCGCGTCAGCTTGTAGAACTTGGCCTTGCGATTGTTGTCGGACAGCCCCCACTCGGAGGTGATCGAGCCTTCCTGCTCCAGCTTCAGGAGCGCCGGATAGAGGGTCCCGTAGTTCAGGGAGAGACGTTGCCCGCTGGTCTGCTCGATGCGGCGGGCAATCCCGTAACCGTGAATCGGTCCCATCGCCTCGATGGTCTTGAGCACCATCAGGGCGAGGGTCCCTTGCCAGACGTCCGTCTTGTCGCCCACCGCACCTCCTATGGCTTGGCCAGGGGAAGCTTGGCATCTTCTCTATGGGAAGACAATAGGTGAAGGCCGAGCACGATCGAGGCTCCGCGTAGCGCTGCGCTCCTGCCGCTACAATGGCCGCGCCCCTCGAAGGGGCTTTCCAGAGGAATCGAGTTGAGGCTGCGGGCCAAGACGTTGCTCATCGTGGGGGCCACCCTCACCGGCCTCACGGTGTTGTCGCACCTCGCCGCCCGCACCCTGGTCATGGCCAGCTTCGACGCGATCGAGGCGGATGCCGTGCGGCAGAACCTCGATCGTGCCCAGCGTGCGCTGTCCGGCGAGGTGGCGAGCCTCTACGAGACCACGCGCGACTACTCGGCCTGGGACGAGACCTACCGGTTCGCCAAGGAACGGCAGGCGGACTATCTGGGGCAATTGCTGGGAGAGGGGCTGACTGACCTTCGGGTGGCCGTGATCGTGATCCTGGACCTCGAGGGCACCCTGCTCCACGCCCGACTCCTCGACCACGAGAGGACGTTGCCGCCCGACCTCGGCCGGCTTCTGGCGGAGCGCCTCGCCTTCCGTGACTCCGCGGCCCGCCAGGGACGTTCCGGCGTGGTCGTGCTTCCGGAAGGGCTGTGGATCGTGTCCGCGTGTCCCATCCTCGACAACACACGGACGAAGGCGGCCCGCGGGACCCTGATCATGGGGCGTCCCTTGGACGCAGCGTTCGCGCGATCCCTGGGAGAGGCGACGCGGCTCGACCTGCAGATCCGGCGGCTCGACGCCAGCGGCACCCTCCCCGACCTGGCCGGAGCCGGGAGCGGGTCGCCCGGGGTGCAACCCCTCTCCGAGGATCAGATCGCCGGCCATGCCGTGGTCAACGACCTCACCGGCAAGCCGGCCCTGGCTCTGACCATCCGCATGCCCCGGACGATTCACGAGCGCGCGCGCACGACGGTCACCTACTTCACGGTCTTCTTGCAGCTCGTGGGCCTGGCGTTCGGGCTCTCGATGGTCGTCCTCTTCGAGAAGGTCGTGCTCTCTCGGCTCGAGCGGCTGGCGGCGTGCGTGCACGCGCTTCGTGAGCGGGGAACCCTCGGGTCCCGGGTCGACGCCTCGGGCCGCGACGAGCTCTCGGATCTCGGCCACTCGATCAACGCCCTCCTGGCGACCGTGGAGGCGGCCCAGGCCGAGCTCAGCGAGGGCCGAGAGCGCTATCGCCAGCTCTTCGACGCGAACCCTCACGCGATGTGGGTCGACGATCCTTCGACGCAGCGCTTCCTGGCCGTCAACGATGCCGCCCTCGCCCAGTTCGGGTACACCCGGGAGGAGTTCCTGGAGCTGGGTATCGCCGAGATCTACCTCGAGGAGGACCAGGAGGCCGTGCTGCGTCCCGCCTCGGATTCCGGAGAGCCGTTGCAGCACGCCGGGGTGTGGCGCCAGCGGCGCAAGGACGGGACGCAGTTCCACGCCGCGATCGTTTCTCACCGACTGCTCTTCGCGGGCGCTCCCGCCCGGCTCGTGCTGGCCGACGACATCACCGCGCGCCTCCAGGCGGAGGAGGCCCTCCGCCGGAGCGAGGAGCGGTACTCGCTCGCGGCTTCCGCCGCCAACGACGGGCTCTGGGACTGGAACGTGGCCACCGGCGAGGCCTATCTCTCGCCGCGGTGGAAGGAGATGCTCGGCTACCAGGAACAGGAGATCGCCCCCTCGCCGGAGGAGTGGCTCTGCCGCGTCCACCCCGACGATCTCGCTTCCTTGCAGGCACAGCTCGACGGAGCGGCCTCGGGGAGCCAGTCGGAGCACGAGCACCGGATGCTTCACAAGGACGGCAGCTACCTCTGGCTGCTGAGCCGGTGGGTGACGCTACGGTCCCCGGGCGGCGCCATCGAGCGCCGCGTAGGCTCCTTGAGCGACGTCACGGCGCGCAAGGCGGCAGAGGACCATCTGCGTCGCGAGGCCCTCTTCGACGCGCTCACCGGACTGCCCAATCGGACCTTGCTCCTCGACCTCTTGCGGCGGGCGCTGGCCCGGGCTCGCCGCCACCCGGACGAGGCCTGCGGCCTCCTCTTCGTGGACGTGGACCGGTTCAAGTACGTCAACGACAGCCTGGGGCACGCCGCGGGCGACGAGCTCCTGTGCGAGCTGGCGCGGCGTATAGAGCGCTGCGTGAGACCGGAGGACACCCTGGCTCGCCTCGCCGGCGACGAGTTCATCGTCTTGCTGGATTCCCTGCGGGACCCCGCGGATGCCACCGGGGTCGCCGAACGCATCCAGGGCGAGCTCGGCCGCCCCTTCCGGCTCGGCGAGTCCGAGACCTTCGCGAGCGTCAGCATCGGAATCGCGATCAGCGGCGGCCCTGGCCAGGGGCCCGAGGACCTGATCCGGGCCGCGGACACCGCGATGTACCGGGCCAAGGCCCTGGGCCGGGCCGGGCACCAGGTGTTCGACAGCCAGATGCACGCCGAAGCCACGACCCTGCTGAACCTCGAGCACAACCTGCGTCACGCCCTGGAGCGCTCCGAGTTCGAGGTCCACTACCAGCCCATCGTCGAGCTCGACAGCTCGAGGGTCGTGGGCTTCGAGGCCCTGGTGCGCTGGTGCCACCCGACCCTCGGCCGCGTCGGCCCCGCCCAGTTCATCCCGCTGGCCGAGGAGAGCGGGATGATCGTGGCCATCGGAGAGTGGGTGCTCGAGCGCGCGTGCACCGATGCTCGGAGCTTTCAGCGCGAGTTCCCCACCGAGCCTCCCTTGACGCTCAGCGTCAACCTCTCGGCGAGGCAGCTCGTGGAGCTCGACTTGCGAGAGCGGGTCGATGCGGTCCTGAAACGGACCGGCTTCGCCCCCGAGAGCCTGCACCTCGAGATCACGGAGAGTGCCATCATGCGCCGACCCGACCAGGTGACCGTCGTGCTGGGCCAGCTCAAGGACCTGGGGATCCACGTCAGCATCGACGACTTCGGGACCGGCTACTCGTCGCTCAGCTACCTGCACCTCTTCCCCGTGGACTTCCTGAAGATCGACCGCTCCTTCGTCAACTCGATGCACGCCGTCAGCAAGCAGCGGCGCATCGTCGAGACCATCCTGCTGCTGGCCCGGAACCTGGGCGTGGGCGTCATCGCGGAGGGGGTCGAAGACGAAGCGCAGCGCGTGGGGCTCCGCGACCTCGGCTGCCGGCTCGGCCAGGGGTACTTGTTCTCGAAGCCCGTGGACGCGGCGGGGGCACGACGGCTCCTGGCCGCCGGAGTGGCGAGCGCGGTCCAGGGAGGCTCCCCGATCAGGGGCAGCGGTAGACCAGCGAGTTGATGTTCATGCCGGCACCCACGGAAGCGAACACCACGAGGTCGCCGCTGGCGAGGCGCTGGCCATCGAGCTTGCCGCGCCGGATCAGGTCGAGCAGCGTCGGAAGGGTGGCCACCGAGTTGTTGCCCAGCGCGGCGATGGTCATGGGCATGATCCCCTCGGGAATGTCTCGGATTCCGTAGAACTTGAAGAGGCGCTTGAGGATCGCCTCGTCCATCTTGGCGTTGGCCTGGTGGATCAGCACCTTGTCCACGTCGTTCAGGGTGAGCCCGGCTTTCTCCAGGCACTGCCGGACGACTCCCGGTACCGTGGTCAGGGCGTACTCGTAGAGCTCACGGCCGTGCATCTTGAGGAACAGCCGGTCGTCCTCGAACTGCGGGTCGTAGGACTTCCCCATCCACATCAGCCGCGCATGGTCCAGGGTGTCCGAGCGCGCGGCATGGGCGAGGATCCCCGCGCTGCTCCCGACCGGGTCGGGCCTCGAGCACCGCGGCCCCGGCGCCGTCCGAGTAGATCATGCTGTCGCGGTCGTGGGGGTCGGACACCCGCGACAGGGTCTCCGTGCCGATCACCAGGGCCTTCCTGGCGTCACCGGACCGGAGGTAATAGTCGGCCTGGATGACCGCCTGCAGCCATCCCGGGCAACCGAAGGGCAGGTCGTAGGCGATGCAGCTCGGGTTCGCGATTCGGAGCGCCCGCTTGACTCGCGCGGCCAGGCTCGGCACGAAGTCGGAGCGCCGGTTGCCCTCCCGCACGTCGCCGAAGTTGTGGGCGACGATGAGATAGTCCAGCGTCTCGGGATCGATCCCGCCCCCGGCCAACGCGTTGGTCGCCGCCTCGATGGCGAGGTCCGAGGCAACCAGGTCGTCGGACACATAGTGGCGCTCGAGGATGCCCGTGATCTCCCTGAACCTCGAGATGATCTTCGGGTTTTCCGCGGCGTCGAAAGGCTTGCCGTAGTCGGCGAAGAGGCGATGATCGAGGAACTCCGCGTTGGGGACGCAGCGGGGCGGGATCGAGCTCCCGGTGGCGACGATCACGGTGAAGAAGTCGCTGGTCATGGCGCGTGTTTCCTCAGGCCGCGGAAGCGGACCGGCGTCGGCGCATGTGGGCGAGGTGGGAAATCATCTTCTCGCGGAGACCCTCGATAAAGGCCGGCAACGCCTCGTCGTCGGCGGGAGGCTCGAAGAGTCCCAGCACCTCCGTCTCTCCCCGGATCTTCCCCACCCCGAAGACGAAGTCCACCAATCGGCGCGCCGCCCAGAAGCCGTCGGTCACGATGACGTATACGGGCATCCGGTGCTCGCGCAGCACGGTGAGAACCCCCGCGGTCTGGAAGGGCTGGACCTCGCCATCGAGCGTCCGGTGGCCCTCCGCGAAGATCAGCATGCCGCGCTCCAACGCGCGCGCCGCCTGCTTCATGGTCCGCAGCGATCCCCTCCGGTCGGCGGGGTCGATGACCGGGCAGCCCATGAGCCGGAGACAGGGCGATACCGCGGGCACGCCGTAGTGGTAGCGCTTGCGGGTCACGAACCAGGGCACGGAGGGCCGGCTCATGAGGCCCGCGGTGGGGATGTCCAGGAGCGACTGGTGGTTCATGAGGACGAGGACCGGCGAGCGGGTGCTCACGGTCCCGGACCGCCTGAGGGTTGCACCGCCCATCCGCATGCAGAACAGGATGCCGTGAGACATCCCTCGGAAGTAGCGCGAGGTCACCGCGTTCCGCCACCGAGGCCTGAGGTAGACCATCGGGTAGACGACGACGCGCTGATACAGGCCGCCCAGGCACATCCAGGCCAGCAGGGCGACGACGGCGAGACCGCTGCGCAACGCAGCCAGAACGGGGGTCATTGCGTCTTCCCGCCCCCGAGCTTGCGGGCAGCTCCGGCCATTCAACCTCCATCGCGGCCCCGATCTGACCGGCAGGCCCCTTTGCAGCGACGTAGGCAGCGGGCGCCGACAAGTAAGGCTTCGAGTATCGACGGGAGAAGCTACGCCCTTGCGTCGCGAGCGTCAACCAGCGACGTGGGGCACCAACCCGCCGCACCCCGACCCCTTGACCCCCGGGCCCGGGGCCGGTAGCCTCGGCCCATGAACCTGGAAGCTTGGCTCAAGCAGGATCGGTCTCTTCCGGATCAGCTCAAGGTGATGGAGGGCATTTGCGATGCGCTCAACGAGGCGCATGGGCGAGGGGTACTTCATCGGGCGCTCGAGCCCTTCAACATAGAGGTCGAGGGGGACGGGACTTGCGAGCTCCGGGGCGCGGTCAACGCCGATGCCTCGACGGCCGCGGCGGCGGCTCGCTATCGGGCTCCCGAGGTGCTGGAGGGCTCGTCGTACTCGCCTCAGGCCGACATCTACGCGGTGGGCGTCATCTTCTACGAGATGTTGTCCGGCAAGAGCCCGTCGGCCACCGAGAAGCCCACTGCGCTGGGCGACCTGCGCCCCGACATCTCGCGCGACCTGACCGACGCGGTCATGGGCTGCCTGGAGAAGGGGCCAGACTGGCGGCCGAAGGACCTCTCGTACCTGCTGCAGGTGGTGCGGACGATGCGGTCGTCCGGGGTCAAGGGAGCGGCGACGCGGCCCGCGGCTCGTCCGGCGCCGGAGCCGATCGCGCGGCCGACCGCAGCCCGAATCACGCCGAGCTCGGCACCTCGGCGCTCCCCGAGCGCGGGCTCTCACGGCGGGTCGCGAAGCCAGGTGCCCCTGATCGCGGGTGTCCTCGTGCTGCTCGTGGGCGCGGGCGTGGGGGGCTACTTGTGGTTTCAGGAGCCGCAGGGCACGAAGGTGGCCAAGGGGCCGGTGGCGACGCCTCCGCCCGCGACGCCTTTGCCCGACGCGATTCCGAGCACGGCGGCGGCCCCAACGCCTGCCCCGGGCAAGGCAACGCCCACACCGACACCGGCGCGCGCGACTCCGGATCCGGCCGCGGCGGCCACGCCCACACCCGCGGCCACGCCTGTCGCCGTGGCGGTCGCCACGCCCACGCCGCCGCCGGTTCGCGTGGCGATGGCGGAGCCGACGCCACGGATCGAGGCCCCACCCACACCGCCTCCGGCGACGCCGCCGCCAGCCACCGCGGCTCCCGTCGAGCCCGCCACCCTGACCGCCATATCCCCGCTGGCCTTGAAGCGCGGGCAGACCACGATCCTGGACGTGCGCGGCACGAATCTCCGCGCGGACCTGCAGCTCCACATCACGAAGACCAAGGGCGGCGGCTCGGTGTCGGGCTTCAGCATCACGAGGCAGCGCCTCTTCAACCCGGGCCTGCTCCAGATCCTGGTGAAGCTCGACGAGACCGCCGAAGCCGGCGCGTGCGTCGCCTCGGTGGTCGATCCGCAGGGCTCCGCGAGCAACGGCCTCCCGATCACGATCACGAAGTAGGCAGCCCGGGCCCGGCGAAGCGGGCCAAGGTGCTAGACTCTCGGCGTGCCTCTGACCGACGATCGGCACGCGCTTGCCGAGGCGAGAAGCCTCGAGCTCCATCGTCTCGTAGCCGAACGCCTTCGCCAGGAGCCGAGGCTCGTGGAAAGGGCCAAAGAGCGCGTTCGTCGGTGGTTGGACGAGGGCTCGGTGAGCTCTACCTGGGCTCACGCCTGGCGCCAGGCCCTCGAGGGTCCGTTGGACCAACTGCTGGCTCTGATCGTGGACCCGGGACAACGGGCGCGCGACCTGCGGCAGACCTCCCCGTTTGCGGGTTTCCTCGATCCCCGCGTGCGCTGGGAGGCGTGGCGCGGTGTTCGCAGACCTGTCCCCCGCCCGTGACCCGGGCTCAACTGGAGCACGTGATTCGGGCGTCGGCGACGATCTCGGGCGATTCGGAGATCGTCGTCATCGGCAGCCAGGCGATCCTCGGTCGATACCCTGACGCCCCCCGGGAGCTGCTGGTTTCCGCCGACGCTGACGTTTACCCCCGCAATCGGCCCGAGATGTCCGACGTCATCGACGGCTCGATCGGCGAGCTGTCGCCCTTTCACGAGACCTTCGGCTACTACGCTCAGGGCGTGGGGCCGACCACGGCCGTTCTCCCGCAAGGCTTTGAAGGTCGCTTGATCCGCGTCGAGACTCCCGCGGGCGTCGGACTGTGTCTGGAGCCACACGATCTCGTCGTTTCGAAGTACGTGGCAGGTCGCGAGAAGGACAGAGACTACGTGCGGGCTGCCGCTCGTCATCGTCTCGTGGACCGCGTCACCCTGCTGTCGAGGCTCGATGAGACAGAGGTCGAGCCCGAACGAGCCTCGAGAATTCGCCAGCTCATCGACGCCGACTTCCGCGCCGCCGTCACCTCGGCCTGATCCGCGCCCTGCGGTAGGGGTCGGAGGGCAAGATCGCGACCTCGAGGCCCCTCTCATCCCTTTGGCCCATTGACAGCCTCCTTGACATAAAGCCTGCCCTCGATAGAATTCGCCGGACTTCAGGAGTTTCCGCAGGTCCTTCGGGAAGACCAGAGCGCGACAAGGCAGGATTTCATGACCGACGGCCAGGACAGCCCGCCGACTCCGACCGCCGTGCCGAGCGCACCCGTGGCCGCTCCGGCTGCGGCCCCCGCTCCCGCCCCGAAGGCCGCCGCCGAGCCCTCGGGCTTCAGCCGCCGGTTGTTCCTGTGGTCGCTGCCCGTGGGCTGGACCGCGTTCGCGGCGGCCTGCGCCTCGAGCCTCATCGCGAGCGGCCGCTTCCTCTTCCCGAACGTCCTCTTCGAGCCGCCCCAGTCCTTCAAGGCCGGCTTCCCCAGCGAGTACAACGTGGGCGAGGTGGACATCCGCTGGAAGGACGCGTTCAGCGTGTGGATCGTGCGCGAGCCCGAGGGCTTCTACGCGCTCATCGCGGTCTGCACCCACCTCGGCTGCTCGCCGAACTGGCTGCCCACCGAGAACAAGTTCAAGTGCCCCTGCCACGGCAGCGGCTTCTACAGCACCGGGCGTCAACTTCGAAGGCCCGGCCCCGCGGCCGCTGGAGCGGGCGCGCATCGTGCTCGCGGACGACGGCCAGCTCCTGGTGGACAAGTCGGTCAAGTTCCAGCAGGAAAAGGGCGAGTGGGAGAACGCCGAGGCGTTCCTCAAGTCGTAGTCGACTCCATCCAACGGAGAGGTTTGACACTTGGCGACCAAGCCCCCTGAGCCGATCCTGACCCGCACCTGGGACTACATCACCGACACCCAGCTCTGGAAGTCGATCTTCCGCCACGGCATGCCGTCGACCAGCCGCAACCGCGCGCTCGCGGTCATGACCAACGTCTTCCTCCACCTCCACCCGGTGAAGATCCGGAAGAGCGGCATCCGGCTGAAGTTCACCTGGTGCATGGGCGGGCTCACCTTCTTCCTGTTCCTGGTCGAGACCTTCACCGGCCTCCTGCTGATGTTCTACTACCGGCCCACCGTGGCCTTCGCGTACATGGACATCATCGACCTGGCCGAGCAGGTGCCGCTCGGGATCATGCGCGAGCTGCACCGCTGGGGCGCGCACGCGATGGTGATCAGCGTGTGGCTCCACATGTTCCGCGTGTTCATGACCGGCTCCTACAAGCCGCCGCGCGAGTTCAACTGGAACGTGGGCGTGATCCTGCTCGTGCTGACCTTGCTCCTCTCCTTCACCGGGTACCTCTTGCCCTGGGACCAGCTCGCGATCTGGGCCATCACGGTCGGGTCCAACATGGCCCGCGCCACGCCGCTCCTGGGTTACGAAGGGCCAGGTGCCCAGTTGCTCGCGTTAGGGGACGTGAAGATGGTGCACGCGGGGTCCGACGCGCGCTTTGCCCTCCTGGGCGGGCGCTTCGTCGGCGAAGGCGCGCTGCTCCGCTTCTACGTGCTGCACTGCGTGGGCATCCCCCTCGTGGCTGGCATCCTGATGGCGGTCCACTTCTGGCGGGTGCGCAAGGACGGCGGCATCTCCGGGCCCATGTGAGGACGCGGCCATGATCCTGGTCGACACCCTCAAGCACGCCATCAACGCGGTCACGGCGCCCGCGTTCTTCATCACTATCGCGGCGATCCTGTTCTTCCTGTCCATGCGTTACAAGGGGTTCTGGAAGCCCTCGGTCGCGGTGGCCGTGGGCGTCCTGGGCGCGGCCTTCCTGGCCGTCTCCCTCCTCGACAAGAACTTCGCGCTCATCGTCAAGAAGCCCGACAACATCCCGATCGTGGCCATGCTGTTCCTCGTGGGCTACTTCCTGTGGCTCTCGATGCACCAGGCCCTCGCCAACGACGAGCGCATCGCCCGCGGGGAGAAGCCCAACGAGGCGAGCAACGGCGAGGCCGACCGGACCTGGGTCTGGCCCGACCTCGTCTACACCGAGCTCCTGTGCATGGTGATCGGCCTCATCATCCTGGTGGCCTGGGGCATGGTCTTCCAGGCCCCGATCGAGGAAGCCGCGAATCCGGCCCGTACTCCGAACCCCAGCAAGGCCCCGTGGTACTTCCTGGGCCTCCAGGAGATGCTCGTCTACTACGACCCCTGGCTCGCCGGGGTGGTGTTCCCGAGCCTCATCATCGTGGGCCTCATGGCCATCCCCTACATCGACACCAACCCCAAGGGGAACGGCTACTTCACCTTCAAGGAGCGGAAGACCGAGATCACGATCTTCCTCTTCGGCTTCCTCATCCAGTGGGTGCTGCTGGTCGTGCTCGGCACCTTCCTGCGCGGACCCAACTGGAACTTCTTCGGGCCCTACGAGTACTGGGACATCCACAAGCTCGAAGCGCTCGTGAACGTGAACCTCTCCGAGTTCATCTGGGTGCGCATGGGTCATCGGGGTCTGCCCTCGAACATGTTCGTGCGCGAGATCTTCGGGCATCCTGGCGGCGGCCGTCTACCTCCTGGTCTTGCCCGGCCTCCTGGCCAAGACCCTCCTGAAGAAGTTCTTCGTGAAGCTCGGACCCATGCGCTATGCCATCTTCGTGATGCTGCTCCTCGGGATGGTGGCGCTGCCCATCAAGATGATCCTGCGCTGGACCATCAACTTGAAGTACATCGTGGCCCTGCCCGAAATCTTCTTCAATATCTGATATGCCCCCTGCCAAGGTAGAACCCGGTCGCGATCCGGAGATGTCGGCGCGGACGAAGACGCTCAACGTCGTCTTCGCGCTCACCTCCATCGGCCTCCTCGTCGCCTTCTCCCTCATGGTCTGGGCGGACTACGACCGCGAGTGGAAGAAGTACCAGATCGAGTTCAACAAGCTCGAGGTGAAGCTCACCAAGGAGCAGCGGGACGCCGCCCTCGGCAAGGTGGACGCGGCCAAGGCCAAGGCCCTCGAGGCCCAGATCGCAGAAGGCGAGAAGCAGATCGCGGCCCACGCCGACGAGGTGCGCAAGCTGCGGGCCGAGGTGGACCGGCTGAAGGGCGTCTGGTACCGCGTCGACCAGGACTTCCGGTTCACCAAGGCCAAGATCGACGTGGCCCGCTACGACTACGAAGAGGCCGAGCACAAGGGCGAGAAGAGCGCGACGGCCCGGAAGAAGCACCTCGACGACCTCGAAGCGCAATGGCGGCAGTTCCGCCTCGACCGCGAGAAGGTCGAGGCGGATCAGGCCGCGGTGAACACCCAGCTGGCGGCGATCGCAGGCTCCGCCACCAGCGCGCAGAAGTCCCTGGACGAGCTCTACGCGGCGAAGACCCGCCTCGACGCGCGGATCAAGGTCATCGAGCCCGGCTTCGTCAGCTTCGCGCGCAACCTGCCCATCATCGACATGGCGAACCCGTCCTTGAAGGTCAACCAGATCATCACGGCGAACCTGCAGGACGACGTGATCTTCAGCGGCACCCCGAAGGTCGACCGCTGCACGACCTGCCACCTCGGGCATCGCCAAGAAGGGGTACGAGACGGCGCCCCAGCCCTACACCACGCACCCGAACGTCGACCTCTACCTCGGCGGCCCCCATGCCATCGAGAAGGTGGGCTGCACGGTTTGCCACCAGGGCCGCGGGCGCGCCACCAACTTCAAGGGCGCGGTCCACACCGCGTCCACGCGCGAGCAGGAGAAGGCCTGGGGCAAGTACACCCACACCAAGGAGTACGAGCGCTGGCATCAGTGGGACCTCCCCATGATGTCCAAGGGGACCGTCGAGTCACAGTGCCTGAAGTGCCACCGCGGCGTCGTGGAGGTCCCGAAGGCCGAGAAGCTCAACGTCGGCAACCTGCTGGTCGAGAAGTACGGCTGCTTCGGCTGCCACAAGATCAAGGGCTGGGAAGACCTGCGCAAGGTCGGGCCCGACCTCTCGAAGGTCGCGAGCAAGACCAACGAAGAGTGGATGGTGCGCTGGGTCCGGGAGCCGCGCTCTTTCCGCCACACGCGGATGCCGCAGATCTGGGGCGTGCGCACCGCGGACCAGCAGACCCCCGACATCGAGGCCCGCGACGGCGCCGAGATCAACGCGGTGGTGACGTACATCCTCGAACACTCCGTCGAAGCAGGACTACCCGGCCCCGCCGAAGGGCGACCTGGACGCGGGCCGCAAGACCTTCGAGACCGTCGGCTGCCTGGGCTGCCACCGCATCGGCGACGACCGGCGCGGCATCGAGGGCCTCGACGCCGCGGCCTTCCGCGAGCACGGGCCGAACCTCGAGGGCACGGGCAGCAAGCTGAACCCGGGCTGGCTCTACGCCTGGATCCGCGACCCCAAGGCCTACTGGCACGACACGAAGATGCCGAACCTCCGGCTCACCGAGAAGGAAGCGGCCGACATCACCGCCTACCTGATGAGCCTGAAGAGCGAAGGCTTCGCGGAGCGACCCCGGCCCGCCAACGACCTGAAGGCCCGCGACGCGGTCGTGCTCGACTACCTGAAGAACCAGTACAGCGTGAAGGAAGCCGACGCGAAGCTCGCGGCCATGGACGACCACGCGCGTACGGCCTTCCTCGGGGAAAAGACGATTGCCCGCCAGGGGTGCTTCGGATGCCACAACGTGCCGGGCTTCGAGAAGGCGACCCCGATCGGCACCGAGCTGACCGAAGAGGGCAGCAAGCTCATCGAGCGTCTGGACTTCGGCTTCGAGGAAGGCAAGATCCCGCACACCCTTCCGGGCTGGCTGCACCGAAAGCTCATGGAGCCCCGGATCTTCGACGCCGGCAAGTCGAAGCGCCACGAAGAGCTGCTGAAGATGCCGAAGTTCCACTTCGAGGAGAAGGAGGCCGACGCCATCGTCACCGCCATCATGTCGATGACGAAGGAGGTCGTGCCCCTCGTGGCGCAGAAGCAGCTCTCGGCCGAAGAGAAGCTGGTGGAGCGGGGCCGGCGGCTCGTGCGCAACTTCAACTGCCAGGGCTGTCACCAGGTGGGGGACAAGGGCGGCGCGATCAAGGCGATGATCACGGACCGGCTGGAGACCTCCGGCGGCGACGCGCTGCAGGCCGTGGCCCTCTCCCCACCGATGCTCTACAACGACAAGTCGAAGATCGGCGAGGGCGCGCGCGTCCAGACCCCCTGGTTGCACGGGTTCCTGCAAGACCCGTCCAACCACATCCGGCCCTGGCTCGAGGTCCGGATGCCGACCTTCGGCTTCACCGAGGACCAGACGAACGCGATCACCCAGTACTTCGCCTCCCTCGACAAGGTCTCGTACCCGTACGAGGCGAAGCCCACCTCGGACCCGACGATGGTGGCCGCGGGCAAGCAGCTCTTCGAGAAGTGGCAGTGCGTCAAATGCCACGTCGTCTCCGGCAAGCTCCCCAACCAGGAGCCGGCCAACATGGCGCCGGACCTGGCCAAGGTGCCGAGCCGCCTGCGGGCCGACTGGATCGAGCGCTGGCTGACCGAGCCCACCAAGATCCAGCCCGGCACGCGCATGCCCACGAACTTCCCGACGGACCCGAGCGAGAACGCGTTCCCCGAGATCCTGGGCGGCGATCAGAAGAAGCAGATCGAAGCCGTGCGCAGCTACCTGCTGACCCTCGGGCCCGGAGGCAAGTCGGCGTCGCTGCCCCCCGCGGTCCCCATCCTTCGCACCGCGCAAGCCGAGCTGCACCGCTAGCGAACGCGGTGTGCGGTCGCGGGACGCTCGCTGTGCCGCGACCGCGCAGCGCCGCTGTCGGTTCTCGGCTCTCCATCATCGTCGGAAGTCGCTGATCACGAACGAGGTCCTGGCCCGTCGCGCGTCATCGGCACGCGGTGTGCTTCGTCCGCTGCTCGGGGGTCTGCAATGGGCACGATCGCGAAGGAATTTCGCCTCGCCGTTCGCTCGCTCTGGCGCACGCGGGGATTGAGCGCGGTCGCGGTCCTCTGCATGGGGCTCGGCATCGGCGTCTGCGCGACGCTCTTCGCGTCCGCCAACCCGTGGCTCTTCCGCCCCCTGCCCTACGCGGAGCCCGAGCGGCTCGTGGCGCTTCGCGAGACGCTGCCGCATGCCGGCGAGGGAATCCGCACCGAGAACCTGTCGCCTCCTGACTACCTGGACTGGACCAGCCGCAGCCGGTCGTTCGAGGCGTTCTCTGCCTTCGAGCGGATCGAGTCGAACCTCAGCACGGAGGAGCAGCCGGAGCGCGTCCCCGGCGCGCAGATCACGGCGTCGCTCTTCCCGCTGCTCGGCAAGAAGCCCGTGCTGGGGCGCGGCCTGAGCGCGGACGAGGACCGGCCGGGCGGGCCGCCCGTGGCGGTGCTGGGCCATGGCCTCTGGCAGCGCCTCTTCGGCAGCGACCCCGCGGCGATCGGGAAGACGCTCAAGCTGGACGGCGTCCCCCACACGGTCGTGGGCGTGATGCCACCGGGTTGGGCCTTCCCCGAGTACGCGGAGGTCTGGACACCGCTACGGCTGGGGCCGGGGGGCCGAGACCGCGGCGTCCACCGGCTGGACGTCCTGGCCCGGCTCGGGGCGGGTGTGACCCTCGAGCAGGCGCGTGACGACCTCCGAAGAGTCGCGGCGGACCTCGAGCGCGAGTACCCGGACACGAACCGCGGCCGGGGTGCTTCGGTGGCGCCGCTCCTCGAAGAGCAGACCCCGCCCGGGGTCGCGGCCGCGTTGCGCCTCCTCGTGGGGGCCGGCCTCTTCGTGCAGCTCATCGCGTGCGCGAACGTGGCCAATCTTCTGCTCGCCCGTGCCGCCTCGCGGAGGAAGGAAACCGCCGTCCAGCTCGCCCTGGGCGCCGGCCGAGGACGCCTGCTTCGGCAGAACCTGGCCGAGGCCCTGCTCGTTTGCGCCGCCGGCGCCGGCCTCGGCCTGCTGCTAGCGTCGTGGGGCATGGCGTGGTTGTCCGCGGAGACCCCGATCCGTCCGCCCTTCTGGGCGGTGTTCGAACTCGACCGCAGGGTGATCGGCTTCACGGTCGCGGTCGCAGTCCTGAGCGCCCTTCTCGTCAGCCTGGGGCCGGTGCTCCAGGCGGGGAAGGCCGGTATCGTGGACGACCTGAAGGAGGGGGCCCGGACCGTGGCCGGCGGACCGCGCGGCCGACTGGGGAGCGTGCTCGTGGTCGCGGAGCTGGGCCTGTCCCTCGTCCTGCTGGTCGGGGCGACGCTCCTCGTCAAGAGCTTCCTGCACCGCTACGACGTCGGGGCCGGGTTCGACACGAAGGGCATGCTCACCGCGCAACTCGCGCTCTCCGGCGAGGCGTACTCCGATCCCGCGCGGCGGGCTGCATTCCTCGAGGAGCTGGTCCGCCGGCTGCGGGAGCGGCCCCTCGTGCACGAGGCGGGGATCGCCAACGGTCTGCCCTTCCCCGATCCGCTCTACGGGGGATGGTGGAGCCGCGCGCTCGAGGTCGAGGGGCAGCCGGTCGACCCGGAGCGGAGGCCAACCGCGACCTACGCCACCGCCACCGCCGGCTACCTGCGCGCCCTCGCTCTTCCCCTGGTCGAGGGACGGTTGTTCAGCGGCGAGGAGGAGGCCGACGGTCGGAGCGTCGTGGTGGTGAGCGACGGGCTGGCGGGCCGGCTGTGGGCCGGCAGCGCGATCGGCCAACGGTTGCGGTTCCCGAACGGCGAGTGGCTGCGGGTCGTGGGCGTGGTCAAGGAAACGCGGGATGCCGGTGACGTCCTCGGGGTCGGCGCACGGCCCGCCGGGCAAGTCTACGTCCCCTATCGTCAGGATCCCTGGACCGCGGTCTCCCTCGTGGTGCGGACGGGTGCGGATCCGTCGAGCCTGGCGGGCGCTGTGCGCGAAGACCTGCGAGCCCTGGACCCGACCCTGCCCCTCCACTCCGTCTTCACCCTCGACGAGGTGCGGTCCCGCGCGATCTGGGTGCCCCGCCTCTGGAGCCGCATGCTGGCCGCGGTGGCCGCCTTCGCGCTGCTCCTGGCCGCGCTCGGGGTCTACGGCGTCGTCTCCTACGCGGTCTCGCAGCGCACGCACGAGCTGGGCGTGCGCATCGCGATCGGCGCCGCGCGAGGCGACGTGCTGCGCCTGGTTCTGGGCCAGGGCCTCCGCCTCGCGCTGGGGGCGGCCGCTGCGGGTCTCGTCGGCGCGGTGGCGCTCTCCGGGGCCCTGTCGGGTCTCCTCTACGGGGTGGATCCTCTCGACCCCGTGATCCTGCTCGGGTCCGCCGGCTTGCTGACGCTCGTCGCCCTCGTGGCGAGCTACGGGCCGGCCTGGCGGGCGACCCGGCTCGATCCACTGGCCGCGCTGCGCAGCGAGTAGCCGGCGGCCAAACCGCCCCACTGGGGCGGTCGTGCGTGTCGCTGGGGCCGGAGACCGTCGGCTCGCCTCCTCTTATCACACTACAAACAAGACACTTATGACTCCGACGGATTGGGGAGGGCCTTCTCTTGGGGTGGCACGCCGTGTGGTGTTCTACGAGGCGTCCCAAGGAGGACTGATGAACAGATCATCGATTGCGAAGTCCCTGGCCCTCGTCGCTCTGCTGGCCGTCCCCGTTCTGGCGCATGCGCAGGCTGCGGCTCCCGCAGCCACGCCCACTCCCAAGGCAGCCAAGGCGCAGGCGAAGCCAACACCTCCCAAGCCGGCGGCGAAGCCCACACCCGCCCCGACTCCGGCGGCCGACCTCGTCGACATCAACTCCGCCTCCGCCGAGGACCTCATGAAGCTGCCCGGGGTCGGTGAGGCGTACGCGAAGAAGATCATCGAGGGCCGCCCCTACAAGGCCAAGAACGATCTCCTGCAGAAGCACATCGTTCCCTCGGCGACGTACTCCAAGATCAAGAACCAGATCATCGCCCACCAGAAGTAGCTCGTTCCCGGGCGCTCGACCCGGCACCTTGGCGGTGCGGGCGCCCGCGCCTCCTTCCGGTCAGGGAGACCAACCATGGAAATCCTGCTCCTCAAGTACGGCTACGCGCTGCTCTTCGGCGGGGTGCTGGTGGAGGGCGAGGCGGTCCTGCTCGTCGCCGCCTTCCTGGCTCGCCGCGGCGTCTTCGCCTGGCCCGCGGTCCTCCTGGTCGCGGTCGCCGCCAACACTCTCGCCGACCTCGCGTACTTCGCCCTCGCCCGCCGCCGCGGCCGGGGCTGGCTCGAAGCCCGCTACGGCGGCCACCCGCGGTTTCGCAGGCTCCTGGACCTCGTCCGCCGCCGAGGCCCGCTCCTCCTCCTGGCCAGCCGCTTCGCGTACGGCCTGCGCATCGCGATCCCCGCCGCCTGTGGCGCCCTCGGCATGGGGGCGGCCGCGTTCCTCGCCACCGACCTCCTGGCCGGTCTGCTCTGGGCCGCGACCCTCACCGCCCTCGGGTACTCGGTGGGCGGGGCCGTCGAGCCCCTCCTGGCCCGGGTGCAGGGCTACGAGATGGCGGCGGCGGCCGGCCTGCTCGTCGCGGTCGGCCTGGGGGCCGCGGTCGTCTTCGGCCTCCGACACCTCCGCGCCCTCGCGCGCAAAGGTGGGCTCGGGACGGCGGACCTGCATCGGCTCGTTCCCTTGCTCATCGGGTTCGTCGGCGCCTTGAACCTGGCGACCGCGCTCTGGCCGCGGTCCGCGGCCCGGGTCGCGGCGCTCGAATCGTGGCTGCCCCTCGAAGTGGTGCAGCGCAGCCGGCCCTTGATGCTCTTCTCGGGCCTGGCCCTGCTTCATGTCGCGCGGAGCCTCGCCCGCCGCAAGGTCCTCGCCCACCGCGTCGCGGCCCTGGCCCTCGGGCGTCTCCTTCGTGTCCCACCTCGGCCATGGCCTGAGCTTCCATCACTCGATCGTGGCCGGTCTCCTGCTGGCCTATCTCTGGATCTACCGCCGCCGCTTCCAGGCCCGCGCCGATCCGCAGTCGGCGCGTCAGGCGCTGTTGATGGCGCCCGTGCTCGGCGCCCTCGTGCTCGTCTACGGGTTCATCGGCTTGCGCAGCCTCGAAGCGCAGTTCGAATGGGACGCCGGCAACACTCCCCTGCTCGAAGCCGCGCGTTCCGGGCTCGTCATCGACGACGCGGGCGTCGATCCCACGACCCCGCTCGCCGCGCGCTTCCTGGGCTCGCTCGAGATCGCGGGCTGGCTCGCGCGGGCCTACCTGCTCGTGATGCTGCTGCGCCCGGTCATCGCCCGGACGCGGCTCGAGGCCCCGGCCGAAGCGGTGGAGAGGGCTTTCCGCAGCTGGGCCCGCTGCTCGCTCGCTTCGTTCGCGGTCGAAGGCGACAAGCATCACCTGCTGGTCGCGGGAGGCCGCGGTCTCGTGGCCTACGCCGTGCGCGGGCGGGGTGGCGCTGGCCGCCGGCGATCCGCTCTGCTCCGCCGAGGAGCTGCCGGAGAGCGTGCACGCCTACCTCGAGCACTGCCGCAGCAACGGCTGGATCCCGTGCATCTACGAAGCCTCCGAGGAGGCGCTGCCCGTCTACCGGGCCCTCGGGCTTCACGCCTTCAAGATGGCCGAGGAGGCGGTGATCGACCTGCCCTCCTTCAGTCTGGCCGGCGGCAAGCGCGCCACCCTGCGGGCCATGGTGAACAAGGTCGCGAAGCAGGGCCTCACGGTGGCGGCCTACGACCGGGCCGGCGGGACCCGACCCTGTGATCGACGCCGCCGCTCGAAGAGATCTCGCGCGAGTGGCTCCTCGGCAAGCGGCAGGGCGAGATGGGATTCACGGTCACGCGCTTCTCGCTCGAGGCCCTCGACGGGGTGCGCGTCTTCGTCTGTCGGGAAGGTGAGCGCGTCGTCGCCTTCTGCTCCTGGCGGCCCTACCGCGGCGACCGGGCAGTGGTCCTCGACCTCATGCGCAAGCGGCAGGACGCGACCTTCGGGGGCCATGGACCTCTTGCTCGCACGCTCGCTCGAGCACCTGCGCGACCTGGGCCTCGAAGAGGCGAGCCTCGCGAACGCGCCGCTCGCGAACGTGAACGCCCCTTCCGGGCTGCTCGAGCGGGTCACGGCCCTGCTCTTCGAGAGGATGAACGGCTTCTACGGCTACAAGAGCCTGTTCCAGTTCAAGAAGAAGTTCGCCCCTCGCTGGGAGGGGCGCTACCTCGTGTATCCCGGGCGGGTGGACCTGCCGCGCGTGGCCTACGCCATGGCCAGCGTGCACGGCTCGCTCGGCCTGCGCCAGCTTCTGCTGGGCCGCTGAGGGCGGTTCCGTGGCCGCCGCCCGCGCGTGCCTAGTCGCCCTCGTCGAGGGGGATGCCGAAGCGCTCGGCCATCCGGTACAGGGTGCGCCGATCGATGCCGAGCGCCTCGGCGGCCCGGCTGCGGTTTCCGCCCACCGCGACAAGCACGTGCCGCAGGTAGCGCTTCTCCATCTCTTCGAGCGTGGGCAGGCCCGCGAACAACGGCCCCTCGAGGGCGGGCGGCCGATCGCGCAGCTCGGCCGGGAGGTCGGCCACGTCGATGACCCCGCCCGGTGCGGTGGCCGCCAGGCGCTCCAGGGTGTTCTCGAGCTCGCGGACGTTGCCGGGCCAGGCGTACGCGGTCAGGGCCGCGAGAGCCTCCGTGGTGAGCCGCGCCGGCCGATCCGCCTTGTCGGCCAGGCGGCGCAGGACGTGGGCCGCGATCAGGGGGATGTCGTCCCGCCGGTCTCGCAGCGGAGGAAGGGCGATCCGGAACACGTTGAGGCGGTAGTAGAGGTCCTGGCGAAAGGTGCCCTCGGCGACCGCGCGCTCCAGGTCGCGGTGGGTGGCGGCGATGGCGCGCACGTCCACCTTCAGCGCGCGGCTGCCGCCCACCGGGCGCACGTCGCCCGCCTCCAGGGCGCGCAGCAGCCGCACCTGCACCGCCGGCGACATCTCCCCCACCTCGTCCAGGAACAAGGTGCCGCCGTGGGCCTGCTCGAAGACGCCGCGCTTGTCGCCCACCGCGCCGGTGAAGGCCCCGCGCACGTGGCCGAACAGCTCCGATTCGAGGAGCCCTTCGGCGAACGCCCCGCAGTTGACGGCCACGAAGGGCCGCGCCGACCGCGGGCCGTGGCGGTGGATGGCGCGGGCCGCGAGCTCCTTGCCCGTGCCGGTCTCGCCCGTGATCAGCACCGGGCCGTGGGCCCCCGAGGCGAGTGCGATCTGCTTGTAGACCGCGAGCATCGCCGCGCTGCGGCCCACGAGCCCGTCGGGCGAGGGGTCGTCGACGGCAAAGGTCGAAGGCACGGCCGGGGCTCTTGCGAACGGGCGCGGCGGACGAGCGCCCGCTCGACCACCTCCTTGACCTGCGCAATGTCGACGGGCTTGCTCACGTAGTCGAACGCGCCGGCCCGCACCGCCTCGACCGCGGTTTCCAGCGTCCCGAAGCCCGAGAGCAGCACCACCTCCACCGTGGGGTCCTTGGCCTTGAACGCCCGCAGGAGGTCGAGGCCGCTCAGCTCCGCGTTCAGGTGGATGTCCGAGACCACCACGTCGAAAGGCGATGCCTCGAGGAGAGCGAGCGCCTGCTCGGGGCGCTCGACGGTCTCGATCTCCCGGCCCGGACCGACGAGCAGCTCGCGCATGAAGCGGCAGGTCTCCGGGTCGTCGTCCACCACGAGCAGCCTAGGCATGCCCGGCCTCCGGGTCGGCGCAGGGCAGCCGCAGCGTGACCGTGGTGCCCAGACCGTCCCGAGTCGCGAAGTCCACCGTCCCGCCGTGAGCCGCCACCACTTCGCGCACGATGGGCAGCCCGAGACCGGTGCCCTGGCCCGGAGGCTTGGTGGTGAAGAGGGGGTCGAAGACGTGGCTCACGATCTCGGCGGGCAGGCCATGACCCGAATCGCTCACCGAAAGCTCCACGAAGCCGCCCTGCCCGCGCGCGCTCAGCCGAAGGCGACCGCCTTCCGGCATCGCGTCCCGGCTGTTCGTGATCAGGTTCAAGAGGGCCTGTTCGATCTGCCCCGAGTCCACGAAGATGGCGGGCAGGTCTCCCGGCACCTCGAGTGCCAGATCGACGTGGGCGGCGGCGAGGGTCGGACGGGCAAGCTCGGCCACGCCTTCCAGAAGGGAAGCCGGCGACGTGGCCCGGCGATCGAGGGCGGGACGCCGAGCCTTGTCGAGAAGGCCCTGGACGATGGTCGTGACCTTGTCGATCTGCTCGCGCACGGTCCGGAGCTTCTCCGCCTCCCGAGAGCCCGCCGGCTGCTCGGCGAGGAGCATCTGCACGTAGCCCGAGACCAGGTTCAAGGGCGTGCCCACCTGGTGGGCGACGTCGGCCGCCATCCTCCCCGCGGCCGCGAGCTGCTCGCTGCGAGCCAGGTCCCGTCGGGCCCCGAAGAGCCGCTGGGCGGTCTCCGCGAGCTGTCGGTTGGCCTCGCGCAACTCCCGGGTCGCGTGCTCCACTTCCCGTCGCAGGGCGCTGTTGAAATCGGCCAGGCGCGCGAGCATCGAGTTCAAGCCCTTTGCCACCGCCCCGATCTCGTCGGTCCGCGCTTCGTCCACCCGTCCTTCGAGATCGCCGCCGGAGGCGCGGGCCATGACCTCCCGGATCTCTCCGAGCGGACGGATCACGAGGCGCCGCGTCACGTGGTCGAGGGCCAGGGCCAGGGCCAGGGTGGCGATGAAGGCAAACGCGAAGGCGGTGGTCTCGATCTGGCGCCGCACCGTGAAGGCCGACTCGAGCGAGATCGCGACCACCACCGTGCCCGCCAGGCGGTGGTCGCGCTCCAGGGGGACGGCCACGAAGTGGAGGTGGCGACGGGGGGTGGTGTCCGCCGACGCGGCCAACCGATGGTCGCGGAATGCCGTAGCGGAGAGCGCGAGAGCTTCGGAAGCCGGAGCCTCGTCGGTGGTGATCACGGGCGGCCCCTCCCCTCCAGGCGCGCCCGTGACCGTGATCGAGCGCAAGGCCGGCTCGGCCCGCGTGAAGTCGAAGAGCATCGTGTCCAGGTCCGTCCCGGTGGGAAACGCCGGCCGTTCGCTCAGCTCACCTGCGATGCCCAGGGCGGTGGCCGCCGCGGCGTCCTTGGCCTCGGCCTCGACCGCGTTCAGGACGATCTGGTTCTCGATGAGGGTCGCGACGAACACCACGACCGCGACCACCAGAGCGGCGGAGAGGCCGAGCCGGGCGCGAAGCGAGAGACGTGCCCTCATCACTGGACTCTACGATGAGCCCTCGGGCAAGGAGCGTCAAACCCAGGGGAGCCTGGCTCGCGCTGCGCTCCGTGGCGACCGCAATCGCTCTCGGCCTGGGGCTGGGCTGCGCGGTACACGGTCCGCTCTTCCGAGAAAGCGACGGTGTCGTGGAAACCATGACCACCATCCGCTTCCACCATCGGGCCGTGCCCCTGCACCTCGCCCGCCGACCCGGAAGCGGCGCCGCACCGCTCATCGTCTACGTCACCGGCGACGGCGGTTGGCGGGGAGCCGACCCTTTGGTCTTCCGCGCCCTCGTCCAGTGGGGTTATCCCGCCGCGGGGATGGAAGCCCGCGACTACCTCGACCACCTCGGGGACCTGGAGCAGCGAGCCACGCCCCGGCGCCTGGGCGTCGACTACGCGCATCTCCTCCGCTACGCGCGGCGCGAGCTGGGGCTCGGAGCGGCCACCGGCGCCGTGCTCGTCGGCTTCTCGCGCGGCGCGGGCCTCGCCGTTCTCGCCGCCGGGCAGGCGGCGCTGCGCCCGAGCCTGTTCGGGGTAGTGGCGGTGGCTCTCACCGACGAGGAGGACGAGCTCGCCCTCGACGTCTCGGTGGATTCCGAGGCCCGATCCTCACCGCCCGCCGTCATCAACCCTTATCGCCTGCTGCCTGCGGTGGGCACGCTGCCCGTGGTCGTCATCCAGTCGACCCGCGACTCCTACGTCACCGCGGCGGAGGCGCGACCGCTGTTTGGTCCGGACACGTCGTCGCGTCGGCTCGTCGTGATCGACTCCGACGGCCACACCTTCGGCGGGGCCCGCGATCACCTGCTGGATTCGCTCCGCGCCTCGTTGCAGTGGATCGCCGGCCCGCCCTCCTGACCGGCTCGGGGCTTGGGGTTCCTCATCCAGTCGACGGCTTCGACACGCCTTCTGCAACTCGAGCTTCCTGTCGCTGACGCGGCGCCGACGTCATGAAGCGGACGCCGGCGCCCAGGGTCGGCGGCCTCGCCACTTCGGTCCTGCTCGAGCTGCTCGTCTACCCGCGGTGTACATCCTCTGGAAATCGAGCTGGGCAGACGAGAAACCGGCAGGCCTGAAGCCCGCCGGTGGTCACGCATTGATCGGCCCGGTCGTCAGTTGCCTATGCAGACGTACGCGACCGTTATGGCGGTGTTGTTCTGCGAGGTGATCGTGAAGCTCGTTCCGTTGACATTCGCCAGTTGGATTCCATCCACGGCGTTCGTCCGGTTCTGGCCGGTGCACACGTAGGACGCAGCACTCGTGAATACCGCGGCGCCCGACAGCGCGATCGTGGCGGTGGCCGGAGCGCCCGCCAAGGTGACCGCGCCCGTCACGACGTGAGGATTGGTGACTACCGTGCCCGTATTCCCGACCACCGTCCCTGATGCGTCTGCTCCCGTCGGACCCACCGGGCCCGTGGCGCCGGTTGCCCCCGTGGCTCCTGGTGTACCCGTACCTGTGGCGCCGGTCGCGCCAGTAGCACCTGCCGGACCCGTCGGTCCCGTTGCGCCCGCAATGCCCGTAGCGCCTGTGGCCCCCGCCGTACCTGCCCGGACCCTGTCGCTCCGGTCGCGCCCGTGGCGCCCGTTGCGCCAGTGGCGCCCGCAACGCCAGTGGCGCCCGTTGCGCCCGCGCGCCAGTGGCGCCCGCAACCCCGTTGCGCCCGCGACGCCAGTGGCGCCCGTCAACCCGGTTGCGCCCGTGGCTCCGGTGGTGCCCGTAGGCCCCGTGGCGCCCGCGGTGCCCGTGGCCGCGATCGTCACCGCGGAGCCGGCCGGCGTGATCGTCACGTTGCTGCCCGCCTCGAGGGTCAGCGCGCCCGCGAGGCCGTTGAGGCTGCTCACCCCGGTCTGTGCCTCGTAGTAGCCGTTCACGTCCAGGAAGAACTCGGTCGACGCGACTCCCGCCACGACCGAGATGCTGCCGTCGGTCCCCAAAGGGATCACGGCTGCGTTTGCGATCGTCTGCCCGTCGCGATCGTAGTTCATCGAAGAGACGACGGCCTGCGGCGTGCCCGCGGGGTATACGAGAATGAAGCCCGGGCCGACCGTCAGGGTGACACCCAGGTTCGCGGAGACCGCTTGGGCGGTGGCCGGGATCCCGCACTGGCCCGCGATCTTGAAGTCCCGCACGACGCCCGCGGCGAGCTTCGGAGGACCGTAGGTGCTCGTGAACCCGTTGCCTCGGGTGTCGAGCACCCGGCAGGGGGCGAGGCCGACGAACTCGAGGTGTTCGGTGGGGAAGGCTACGTTGCCGATCTCGACGGGCTGCGCCGCAGCCATCCCGCCAACCAGAGGCAAGACCATGGTCAGTACTGCCGGCCGGCTTCTCATTCCTTATTCCCTCGCATCACGGACCTCCCGTGTCGACTGCCGCAATGCTGCCTGCGGGGAGAGCCCTTTGCAAACGTAAGAGCCCGGAAGGGGTATCGAATCCCTGGAACGCCAGGCGCCCAACCTCCCCTCGGGTCCACCTCCTGTCCACGAGCCGCCACATGCTGCCCGCCCTCTTGAAGTCGGTTCAGGGCTTGGGGTTCCTCATCCACTCGACGGCTTCGAGCATCGCCTTCTGCAACTCGGCCTGCTTGTCGCTGAAGCGGTGGTCGGCGGCCTCGAGGATCACCAGCCGCTTGGGGCCTCCAGGCAAGGCCATCAGTCGCTTCGCCTCCTCTACCGGCACGAACTCGTCGTGGGTCGCATGGATGGCGGCCAGCGGGACCGTACCGAGCCGCGGCACGTAGTCCGCAGCCTTGAACGTCGGCTCGTTCGGGGTCTTGTGCGTGACGTAGATGGTGGAGTCGAAGAAGCGCCAACCCAGCTCGTTCACGTCGGGAAGGCCCAGGGCCAGCACGCCGCGGAGCGACGCCTGGAGGCCGGGATCGGAAGCCGCCAGGACCGAAAGGCCGGCGCCTTCGGACACCCCCACCAGCAGGACGGGCTCGGCGCGTCCTAGGCGCGCGTAGTCGAGGAGCGCCCGGTAGTCCCTTGGCACGTCGGTCGGAGCGAGGGTCGTGGAGCCGCTGGTGAAGCTCGACAGGTAGTGCCTGCAGTCGAAGCCCACGACGAAGAACCCGCGCGTCTCGAGGAACGCGGCGACGTCGGGGCCGAGATGGGTCCAGCCACCATCGCCGCTCGACACCACGACCGGAGGCCCAGTCCGCGGCCCGTAGAGCCGCAACGTCTGCTCCTGCCCGCGGAGCCTCAAGGTGGCCTTCGTTTCGGCCCCCGCCAGCGAGGGCGCCAAGACGGCGGCGTACAGCAAGAGCGTCCCCCTCATCGCACGACGCGCGGGGTTCGCAGGTCACGCCACATCAGCACCAGGACGGGCGCCGAGGCGCCGACCACCACTTTGAGGGCCTGAAGGAACCCGGTCTGGGGGATCGTCCACCACGCGAACGCCAGCGGAGCCAGCGCCAAGCCGACGGCACCCGCCGCTCCCGCGTAGGTCTTCCACACCTCCCCTCGCCGCGACTCCAGCGGAGTGCGCTCGACTTCCCATGACTCTCCGCTCGGCATCTCTGCGGGCCCCTGGAATCTCGCAGCCCGAAGCGGCACGAGCGGCAGGAAGAGAAAGGCCACCCAGAGCCGAGCGTCCCACGCATCGGCACCCGCCGCGCGCCGGCCGAGCAGGAACACTCCGGTTCCCAAGGGCCCACCGCCGGTGGAAAGATGCACTCGGTCACCCATCTCTCACGATCTTAGCCAGATTCCGAGGGCGGTGTTAGATTCTGAAGCCGTGGTCGCCACCTCCCTCCTCGTCTCGTGGGCGTTGCTCCTGGCCGAGAGCGCTTCCCGAGCCAGCGGTCTCGTGCCGCCGCGAGAGCAGAGAGTCGCCCCCCTGATGACGGACGCCGACGTCGAGGTCGGGAAGCGGTACTACACCGAGAGCTGCGCGCGATGCCACGGCCAGGACGGCCGCGGCTTGACCCGCAAGGCGCAGCTTCTGAGGGTCAAGCCCAGCGACCTCACGGCAGAAGGCCCGCGGGCATCGACCGATGCACAGTTGTTCGAAGCCATGACGCGCGGCGCCCCCGCGCGAGACATGCCGGCCTTCGGGGACGAGCTCGACGAGGAGCAACGATGGAAGGTCGTGGCCTACCTGCGCACGCTGCAACGCGCGGCGGCGGGCAAGCGACGGGTCTCGCTGGCCTTCCGGGCCGTGGTGGGGTCCGAGCGTTTCGGCTGCGGGCGCACCGACGGGCCGCTCGGCAAGACCCGGTCGAAGGTCACCTTCTCCGACCTCCGCTTCTACGTGCACGGAGTGCGGCTGATCGATGAGCTCGGGGAGGAGCAAGCGGTCGCCCTCGAGCAGGACGGCCGTTGGCAGGCCAAGGACGTGGCGCTCCTCGATTTCGAGAACGGCACGGGGCCTTGCGCGAACGGCACCCGGGAGACCCGCGACGTCGTCCTTGGCATCGCCCCCGATCGACGCTACCGCGGCGTCCGCTTCATCCTGGGCGTGCCCGCCGACAAGAACCACAACGACGCCGCGATTGCTCCGGCCCCCCTGAATCTTACTCACATGTTCTGGAGCTGGGCGGCGGGCTACAAGTTCCTCCGCGTCGACGCGAGCGTCGCGGGGGCCACGGGCTTCCTCGTCCACATCGGGAGCACCGGCTGCACCGAGGTGAAGGCGCCCGCGCCCACCGCGACCCACGTGGCGCACCTCGGAGCGGAGACGATGACCTGCGCCCATCCGAACCGGGCCGCCGTCGAGCTGCCCGGCTTCGATCCCGATCGGGATCTGATCCTGGCCGACCTCGCCGCCCTTCTCCTGGGCAGCGACCTCGAGCAGGGGGACGCGGCTTCGGGCCCGGGATGCATGGCCGCGCCCGACGACCCCGACTGTGCGCCGGTCTTCCAAGCGCTCGGCCTGCCCTTCGGCGATCGTCCCGCGGCCCCCCAATCCTTCTTCCGTGTCTACAAAGGCGATCCGTCCCAGGCGCGCGGGTACCGCTTCAACTTGCCTCTCGGGTTTCCCGCCCCGCGCGTGCCTTTCGACAACCCGATGACCGAAGAGAAGGTCGCGCTCGGACGGCACCTGTTCTTCGATCGGCGCCTGTCCTCGAAGGGCAACTTCTCGTGCGCCTCGTGCCATGACCCGGCGAGGGCCTTCACGGACGGACGCCCGCGGGCGGTGGGCGTCACCGGCGAAGTCCATCCGCGCAGCAGCATGAGCCTCGCCAACGTCGCCTACAGTCCCGTTCTCACCTGGGCCAACGGCGGGATCCGGCGGCTCGAGCAGCAGGCCCTCATCCCGATGTTCGGCGAACGGCCGGTCGAGATGGGACTCGGCGGCCGCGAAAAGTGGCTGCTTGGCCTGCTCCGCGCCGATTCCACGTACGCGCCCCTCTTCAAGGGCGCGTTTCCCGGCGAAGCCGACCCGGTGACGCTCGCCAACTGCACACGGGCACTGGCCAGCTTCGAGCGGACGCTCATCTCGGGAGGCTCGCCCTACGATCGCTACAAGAACGGCCGGATCCCCGACGCCATCCCCGACGCGGCGAAGCGCGGCGAGGCCCTCTTCTTCAGCGACCGGCTGGAGTGCTTCCACTGCCATGGGGGCTTCAACTTCACGCAGACCGTGGATCACGAAGGCAAGCCTGCTCCCGAGGTGGAGTTCCACAACACAGGCCTCTACAACCTGGACGGGAAGGGCGCCTATCCGGCGACCAACACCGGCCTCATCGAGCTCACCGGGCGCCCCGCCGACATGGGCCGCTTCAAGCCACCGACTCTTCGCAACATCACGGTGACGGCGCCCTACATGCACGACGGCAGCATCGCGACGCTTTCCGAAGTCCTCGACCACTACGCGGCCGGGGGCCGCACGATCCACGCAGGACCCGACGCGGGAATAGGACGCGACAACCCGCTGAAGAGCCGTTCCCTGAAGGGATTCGAGCTTTCCGTGTCGGAGAAGGAGGACCTGCTCGCCTTCCTCGCGAGCTTGACGGACCAAGCCTTCCTGACCAATCCTCGCTTCCAGGATCCTTGGCCGAAGTGACTCAGGGCCGGTTTCGGGAGCTGGCGCTCCCCGCGGGCCGCAAACCCGTTGGGCGCCGTCTGACCGCGGCGCCGCTGGGTTCGATTCCCAGCCCGGTCTCCATTGTGATGCAATGGGATTTCCTGCCGATCCGTTGCGCCGCTGGGTTCAGTCCAAGGAGTGTTCGACGGGCTGGAAGGCGTGAGAGCAATCATCCGAGCTAGAAAGGGGGCGAAGCGTGATGCAGCCGGGAAGGCGCAGGATCCTGATCATCCTTGGCATTCTCCTGTTTGATCCAGCTGGCGGTGGTGCGGCGGTGACGAAGGCCGATGCGAAGTCAATCGAGGACGCAGTGCTGGCGGTGAGCGCGGAAATGACTCGAGCCGGAGAAGCAGTGGACGCCGATCGCCTGTTCAGCTACATGCTGGAGACCGACAAGGGCTCGGTCATCCAGAATGGTGTATTCCTGGCCACACGACAAGAGGCGTTCGAACGCGTCAGGAGCAACCTGCGTGGCATCAGCAAGACCCAATACCACTGGAAGCGGCAGTACGTCACGGTCCTATCTCCGGAGGTTGCCTTGCTGACGGCAGAAGGGGACTCCATTGTCACCACGGCTGCCGGTGATACGTTCACCGCGCCCTTCGCGCAGACCGTCGTGTTCGTTCTGAGGGCCGGGAGCTGGAAAGCGATTCATGCCCACCAGTCCTCCCCACCCGTAAACTGAAGGGGCGGGCGGCGACGGCGAACAATGAAGACAAGTGACGAGCCGACCCGCCAGGGAGCTCACGAGATGTCCCCGGGACATGGCTGACACTCGGCGGAGGGAGGGGCGCGCTCGGGTCTGCCCGAACCCTGAGATCTGTCGGGTTGGACCTACGGCCGGCTAGGCCTTGCGCGCCGTCTTCTTCTTCTCGGGTCCCTTCTCTTCGATCACGTAGCCGTTCTTGGCCTTGCAGTCGGCGGCGCTTGCAGGCTCCCAGTTCAGGATGTGATCGCTGGCCCCGCACTTGCCTTTCGCCGTACACGAGTGGGCCTCGGTCTTTCCGAAACGGGAGGCGTATTCCTTCTCGCCGAGCAGCTCCTTGAAAGCCTTGATGTCGGCGTCGGTCACGGCGCCTTTCCCCTCACACGAGTTGATGCCCCAGCACCGGACCTCGGTCTTCTGCTCGGCGGCGCCCGTCACGGCCGGCGTCGAGGCGGCCATGCTCATTCCCGCCACGGCTGCCATCAAGAGCGGCTTGCGCTTCGTCATCCCAGGGCTCCTCCTTCAACGCTTCGAGTCTGCCCTGGGACCTTAGTTTTGTCTACCGGGGGCGGCGGCCTTCGCTCAGACCTGGCCAGCGGGCCGGCGACCCGGCGCTTCCGACTCGCCCTTCTCCAGGCGGACGCGGAGGTCCTTCTTGAAGCCCCGCTGCACTTCGATCTCCTCCTCGAAGCGCTGGTAGCCGCCCTTGTAGACCACGATCTTATGGACGCCCTCCTTGAGCCAGAGGTACGAAGGGTAGCCGTCCAGCTCCTTGGCCTCGGCGATGAACTTGCCGTCGACCCACACCTCGGCCTGATTGGGCTTGACGTCCAGGTCGACGCCACCGTAGCCCGACATCATCGCGACGTTCAGGTCTATGCCGCCTTCGGGCCCATAGGCGTACGGTCCATAGCCCCACGGTCCCCAGTAGGGTCCCCATCCGAGGCCGAAGTACGGACCATAGCCGTAACCGAAGCCGTATCCATAACCGCGGCCGACGATGACGGGGCCGCGATGGCCGCCGTGCGGATCGGCCAGGGCCGGCGCGGGAAGGCTGACCCCGAGGGTGACGAGCAGCACGGCCGACGCCGCCGCTGTGCCGATGCGATTCCTGAGAGACATTTGTGACGGCCTCCTTGGCCGGTTCCGCCGAGCCTTTCGCAAGGCGCGGCCTGGGTGAAACGCCCCACAGGGACCTGAAGCAAGAAGCGGGCCCACGGTGCCGGAGCGGAGGGGGCTGCGTCTCTATCACTTACGGACGCGCCGGCACCCACTGTCCCCCGCGCAGGCCGCTAGACCGGGTCACGAGAGGACAACCCGTCCCCGACCTTGCCTGGGCTTTACAGGTTTCACGTGCCGACGACACGGACGTACAGGCCGAGGGCGCTCGGGCCCTTCGCTCATCCGCCGAAGCGGGGGCGGGGCAAGGGAGGCGGCGGCATGGGCTCATCGCGCCCGGCGGTCGTGCCCAGGACCACGCTCCGGTTGGCCTGCTGGCGGTTCTCGCGGAAGTCCTCGCCGTCGAGCTGGACGGGCAGGCACATCTCGGCGAGCCGCGACCGCAGCCTCTGGCCGATCCGGTCCACCAGGTATTCCCGCCTCACCATGCGATCGGCGTTCGCGGCTTCGCGGCCAGAGACGTCCTGGAAGTTCGTGGTGATGAGGGTGGGCCGTCGCGCGAGGTAGCGGCTGTTCAGGATGTAGAAGAGCGTGTCGTTCATCCAGTCGGTGATCTTCCACGCCCCGAGGTCGTCGAGAAGCAGGATGTCGATGTCCACCACGGGATCCAGGACCTGCATCTCGGTGGTTCGGGTCTCGGGATCGTAGGACCTCTTGATCTCGCGCATCAGCTCGTGGAAGTCCCAGAACTCGCCACGCGCCCCCTTGGCCTCGGCCAGCTCGCGAAGGGTCGCCACCGCGAGATGGGTCTTGCCCACTCCGTTCGTGCCCGAGAAGAGCAGGCCCAGTCCCTCTTCCGTTCCCAGGTAGGGATAGCCTTGGCAGAAGGCCATGGCCTTCTCGAGGGCGCTCCGGTGCACGGGTCTCACGGGATCGAAGTTGGCCAGGGTGCAATGCTGGTACCGGGGTGGGATCCGGCAGCGAGCCAGTACCTGGGCCTTCGAATCGTCGGAGGAGGCCGACGCGCGGCGGCAGCGACAAGGCTGGGCGTACTCGCGACCTTCGCGCGCGACGATCTCGAACCCGGTGCCGCCGCAGATCTCGCAGGTCAATTGAGGTACCCCCGAAGGCCCTGGGCTTCCCGGCTCCGCCGCAGCTTCTCCTTGGCCTTGCTCTCGATCTGGCGAACCCGCTCGCGGGTGATGCCCAAGGCGTCTCCGATCTCCTGAAGGGTCCGCGACTCTTCACCGTCGAGCCCGAACCGCATGCGAATGACCTCGCGCTCCTTGGGCTCGAGCTCGGACACCATGGCCTGGATCTGACTCTCGAAGGAGGTCCGGATGAGCTCCAGCTCGGCCGACGGGATCGACTCCTGCTCGAGGGTGTCGCCGAACTCGAGGCTGCCATCCTCGCCGACCGCGGCCGAGAGGGAGACGTCGTCGCCGCCCGCGCGTAGCAGCACGTCCACCTGCTCCTCGGTGAGCTCGCTCTTCTCCGCGAGCTCGGCGCTCGTGGGGGATCGCCGGAGCTCCGCCGCCATCGAGTCTCGCAGCTTCTGGAGGCGCGAGACCTGGCCCGAGAGCTTCTGGGGCAGCCGGAAGACGCGAGCGTGCTCGGACAGCGCGTGGAAGATCGCCTGCCGGACCCACCACACCGCGTAGGAGATGAACTTGACGTTGCGCTCGGGATCGAAGCGCTTGGCCGCCTCCATGAGCCCGAGATTCCCTTCGTGGATGAGGTCGAGGAAGGCGAGACCCAGGCCGCGATAGCGCTTCGCGTAGGACACCACGAAGCGCAGGTTGGCCTCGACCATGCTCTGCACGGCTTTCTCGTCCCCGCCCTGGATGCGCCGGCCCAGCTCCTTCTCCTCCTCGAGGCTCAAGGGCCGGAACCTGGCGATCTCGCGGATGTAGGCGTTCAGGCTGTCACCGCCGGCCCGCGCTCGCTCGTCGTCCCCGTCGGCTCGGGGCCGCTTCTTCGTCTTCGTTTTTTCGGGCATGGGTGCGGGGTTCAGCGCAGCGATTATACCGCCCCCGGCCAAGAGGCTATTCGGTAGGCGGAACCGCGGGCGTGTCGACCTTCTCCATGGACGTCGGGGGCAGCTTCACCAGGGCCTGCTGGAAGCGCTCCTGCCAGCCCTCCTGGTTGGACCGACGCAGCTCCTCGCGGACGTAGTCCACGAACTCGCCGACCTCCGCCTGCATCTGCTCGATCTTGCGGCGCATGTTGAGGACGATCTCGACCCCCGCGAGATTGACTCCCGAGGTCGCGGGTCAGGTTCAGGATCACCTCGAGCTCCTTCAGGTCCTCCTCGGAGTAGAGCCGCGTGTTTCCCTCGGTGCGCGAGGGCTTCAGGAGACCTTCGCGCTCGTAGAGCCGCAGGGTCTGGGGGTGGATGCCGTAAGTGCTCGCCACCACGCTGATCATGAAGTACTTGCCGGGGGCCGGTGCGGCGCGCTTCTCCGTCCCGGAGTCGTCGCGCGGACGCCGGCCTCGAGGCATGGGTCAGGCGACCTCGGTGCTGTCGGATCCCGCGAGAGGCAGAGGTGCGGGCCGCGTCTGTCGCGCGAACTCCCGGAGGAGGGCGCGGCCGGGGTCCTCGGTCACCGCGGGCACGATCACGCGCGCCTCGACGTAGAGGTCGCCCCGCCCCGCCTCTCCGAGCTTGGGCATTCCCCGCTTGCGCAGGCGAAAGCGCTGGGCGTTCTGGGTCCCCGCGGGAAGCTCGATGGTCATGGGGCCGTCCGGGGTCAGGACCTGGACGTGACCGCCGAGCGCCGCATCCACCATGCCGACCGCCACATCGCAGAAGAGATCGTCGCCTTCGCGCCGGAAGACGGCGTGGGGCTCGACCTCGATGGCCAGGCGGAAATCGCCGGGCGGCCCCCCGCGGCGTCCGGCGTTGCCGCACCCCGGAAGGCGAACACGGCTGCCGCTCGCGACCCCCGGAGGGATCTCCACCTCGAGCCATTCGCTCGCCGGCTGCCGCCCCTCGCCGCGGCAGCGCCCGCAAGGCTTGCGGCTCAGCGCGCCCGATCCGCCACAGTCGGAGCAGGGACGGGAAAAGATCATGTGGCCGCGGCTCCCTCGCACCTGGCCGGCGCCGTTGCAGCGGCGGCAGGGCACGGGACCGAAGGCGACTTCGCCCGTGCCCGCGCAGGCGACGCAGGTCTCCTGCCGCGCGAGGTGCAAGCGCCGGCGAGTGCCGTGGAACGCCTCGTCGAAGGTGAGGCGGGTGGCCTGCTCCAGGTCTTCCCCGCCGCTGCTCTCCGTGAGGGTCTGGGCGGCGCCTCGAAGCACGCCGTCGAAGATCTCCCGGAAGCCCACGTTCTCGACCCTCACCTCGGCCGAGAAATCGAAGCCGACGAAGCGGCCCTCGGGGCGGCACGGCTCGGGCGCCTTGACCCGCTCGCCGCGGTCGTAGGCGGCGCGGCGCTCCGGATCGGAAAGCACCTGGAACGCGGCGGTGAGGGCGCGGAAGCGCTCGACCGCCCGGGGATCGCCGGGGTTCAGGGCCGGGTGCAGCTGGCGCGCCAGGCGCTGGTGGGCGCGGCGCAGCTCCGCCGCGGTAGCCCCCCTCCGCACCCCCAGCACATCGTAGAGATCCTGCTCCATCCTGGTCCGCCCGTTCTACTTCTTGTCGACCACCTCGGCATCGATCACGTCGCCGTCCGGCTTGGGCTCGCCGCCGCTCCCGGCCGCGGCACCGTCGCCCGTCGTCGCCCCGGCGGTGGCACCCTTGTAGAGGGCCTCGGCCAACCGGTGCGAAGCCTTGGTCAGCTCCGCGAGCGCCGCCTCGATGCGCTCCTTGCCCCCGGCTCTCCACCGCCTGTTTGGTCGCGGCCAGGGCCTGGTCGAGCGCCGCCGCATCGGCCTCGGGGACCTTCTCGCGGTTCTCCTTGAGCGTCTTCTCGGTGGAGTAGATGAGGCTGTCGGCTCGGTTCTTGACCTCGATCTCCTCGCGACGGGCCTTGTCCTCGTCGGCGTGCGACTGCCCGTCCTTCACCATCTGCTCGACCTCTTGCTTGCTGAGGCCGGAGGACGCGGTGATGGTGATGGCCTGGGACTTGCCGGTGCCCCGGTCCTTGGCGGAGACGTTGACGATGCCGTTGGCGTCGAGGTCGAACGTGACCTCGACCTGGGGCACGCCGCGGGGCGCGGGCGGGATCCCGGTGAGCTGGAACTTGCCCAAGGTGCGGTTGTCGCTCGCCATCGGACGCTCGCCCTGGAGCACGTGGATCTCCACCGAAACCTGGCCGTCGGCCGCGGTCGAGAAGACCTCGGTCTTCCGGGTGGGAATGGTGGTGTTCCGCTCGATGAGCACGGTGGACACGCCCCCCAGGGTCTCGATGCCGAGAGAGAGCGGGGTCACGTCGAGCAGCAACAGGTCCTTGACGTCTCCGGAGAGCACGCCGGCCTGGATGGCGGCGCCGATGGCCACCACCTCGTCGGGGTTCACGCCCTTGTGCGGCTCCTTGCCGAAGTAGTCCTTCACCAGCTGCTGGACCTTGGGGATGCGGGTGGAGCCACCCACGAGGACGACCTCGTCGATCTTCGAAGGATCGACCCCCGCGTCCTTCAGGCACTGTCGGACCGGCCCCATCGATTTCTCGAGGAGGTCTTCACAGATCTGCTCGAACTTCGCGCGGGAGAGCTTCAGGGCCAGGTGCTTGGGCCCCGAGGCGTCGGCGGTGACGAAGGGCAGGTTGATCTCCGTCTCCATGGTGGTCGACAGCTCGCACTTGGCCTTCTCCGCGGCCTCCTTGAGCCGCTGGATCGCCATCTTGTCCTTGCCGAGGTCGATGCCCTGGTCCTTCTTGAACTCCGCGATGATCCAGTCGATGACCCGCTGGTCGAGGTTGTCCCCGCCCAGGTGGGTGTCGCCGTTCGTGGCCTTCACCTCGACCACACCTTCGCCCACCTCGAGCACCGAGATGTCGAAGGTGCCTCCGCCGAAGTCGTAGACCGCGATCGTCTCGTCCTTCTTCTTGTCGAGGCCGTAGGCGAGGGCGGCCGCGGTGGGCTCGTTGACGATCCGCAGCACCTCGAGGCCCGCGATCTTGCCCGCGTCCTTGGTGGCCTGGCGCTGCGAGTCGTTGAAGTAGGCGGGGACGGTGATCACGGCCTTCGTGACCTTCTCGCCCAGGTGCTGTTCGGCGGCGTCCCTCATCTTCTGGAGGATCATCGCGGAGATCTCGGGAGGGGAATACATCTTCCCTTCGACCGAGACGCGAACGTCTCCGTTGCTCGCCTCCACCACCTTGTACGGCACCATCTTCTGCTCTTCGTTGACCTCGGAGTACTTCCGGCCCATGAAGCGCTTGATGGAGAAGATCGTGTTCTCCGGGTTGGTGACGGCCTGGCGCTTCGCCACCTGGCCCACGAGACGCTCGTCGTTCTTTGCGAAGGCCACGACCGACGGGGTCGTCCTCGCTCCCTCGGGGTTGGTGAGGACGGACGGGGTGTCGCCCTCCATCACCGCCACCACCGAGTTGGTCGTGCCCAGGTCGATACCGATGATCTTGCCCACGCGAAGGCCTCCTGTAGAAAAGCCTACGGGTTGAGCAGATCTATGTCAACTCTTTTGCGCGCGATGACCCTATCTTGTTGATCTAGTGGACCTTCACCTCGGGAAGCGTTGTTCAGAGGACGCCGGGCCGATCCATCGGGGGAATCCGGCTACTTCGCAACGGTGAACCGAAACACCGTGGTCTCGTGGTAGGTCTGCCCCGGTCGGAGCACGGTGCTCGGGAACTTCGGCTGATTGGGCGAGTCGGGGTAATGCTGCGTCTCGAGGCAAAAGGCGTTGCGGCGGGCGTAGGGGCGGCCCGACTTCCCGACGATGCTACCGTCCAGGAAGTTGCCGGTGTAGAACTGGATCCCGGGCTGCGTGGTCAGCACCTCGAGCACCCGGCCGCTCTTGGGCTCCAGGGCCCGCGCCGCCAGGCGCAGCTTGCCCGCCGGTCCTCGCACCACGAAGTTGTGATCGTAGCCGCCACCCTTGGCCATCTGCTCGTACGGGTCGTCGATTCGCGCGCCAATCGCCGTGCTCTTCGTGAAGTCGAACGGCGTGCCCTTGACCGCCCGCAGCTCCCCCGTGGGAATGAGGGTGGCGTCCACGGGAGTGAACTGGTCGGCCTCGATCTGGAGCTCGTGCCCGAGGATATCCCCCGAGCCTTCGCCCGCCAGGTTGAAGTAGGTGTGGTTGGTGAGGTTCAGCACCGTGGGCTTGCTGGTCGTCGCGGTGTAGTCGATCTCGAGCCCGTTGTCGGGACCGAGGGAATAGACCACCTTCGCGTTCAGGCTGCCGGGATAGCCCTCATCCATGTCCTCACTGAGCAGGGTCAGCTCCAGCGCCTCGCCCTTGGGACCTGGGACCACCCGCGCGCCCCAGACCTTACGGCCGAAACCGTTGATGCCGCCGTGGAGGTGGTTCGGCCCGTTGTTCGTGGCGAGGGCGTAGGTCTTGCCATCGAGCACGAAGCGCCCCTTGGCGATCCGGTTGCCGTAACGGCCGATGAGGGCGCCCTGGAACGACTTGTCCGCGGTGTAGCCCTCGAGGGTCGTGTAGCCGAGCACCACGTCGGCTTTCTTCCCGTCGCGACCGGGCGCTTCGACCGAGACGATGACGCCGCCGTAGTTCGAGATGCGGACGCTCACCCCTCCATCGCCGAAGAGGGTGAAGATCTCGACGGGGGCGCCCTCAGGGGTCTTACCAAAAGGGTCCCGGTGGATGCGCGTGGCGGCCTCTGTGGTCATGGAAGCTCCGATCGAGATCGCGGCCAGGAAGGCGAAGGTCCTTGGGACGCTGGGCATTGGGAATTCTCCTCGCAGAAAGTGTCCAGAGTCTACCGGACTCTCGGGATCCCGGCCAGCATGGAGTATCGTGTCGTAGGCCAAGCGGCATGAAGAAGGGTTGGGTCCGAACCTTCGAGCTCCGGGACGGGGTGGCGCAGCCTCTTGGCGGCGCCGAGAGCATGAACACTGCATCCTTCAGCTTGCCTCAAGGGTCCTACACCACGTTCCGGACCTACGGCGGACGCCGTGTCCTGCGCCTCCGCACCCACCTCCGGCGTCTCGAGGAATCGGTCGAGCTCCAGGGCCAGGCCGGAGGCATCCGGGACGACGAGGCCCGCCCGGCCCTGGCCGCGGCCCTCGCGGCCGAAGGTCACGCCGAATCGCGGATCCGACTGACCTTCGCGCCCCCCCGCCTCTTCGCGGCCGTGGAGGCCTTCGTCCCCTTCGACCCGAGGGCCTACGCCGAGGGCGTCGCCTGCGTGACCGTCCCCCTCCAGCGCAAGAACCCGCGCTCGAAGGACACCCGGTTCATCGTCACCGCCAGCGACGCCTACCGGTCGCTGCCCCCCGGCGTCAACGAAGGCCTGCTGGTGGCGGACGACGGGAGCATGCTCGAAGGCCTTTCGAGCAACTTCTTCGCGGTCCTCCGCGGCGTGCTGCGTACCGAGAGGGCGCGGGTGCTGCTCGGTGTCACCCGGGGCCTGGCCCTCGAAGTGGCGGCGGGAGTGGTGCCGATCGAGGAGACCGCGATTCTCCGCGAGGAGCTGAAAGGCCTCGCCGAGTGCTTCGTGACCAGCGTCTCCCGCGAGGTCCTGCCCGTCGTGCGGATCGACGGGCAGGACATAGGCGACGGTCGTCCGGGACCGAAGACCGCCGAGATCATCCGGAGGTTCGCCGCCCTCGTGGAGACGGAGGCGGAGGCGCTCTGACGGACGACGACGAGTCGACCGGCCATGACGTTTCCTTCGATCTCCCCGACGAAGACGAAGGCGCCGCGCCCCCAACGGACTGGCTGAGCGCGGTCGGCCAGATGACCGCCGCCCTGCTCGCCGTGGTCGGGCTCGTCGCTCTCTTCATCGCTGCGGCGGTGATCGTCCGCTGGCTCTTGCCTTGAGGTTGATGAGCCCGGCGGACGACGAGCGGGTCAGGTCTTGAAGTGAGATTACGGAGACCGCGTGCGACCTGTCTCCCTAACGGCCCTGCCAGCTCTGAAGCATCATCATGTAGTTCGCACGCTCGTAGACCGCGGGATCGGGGCAGCGGCCGAGGCTCATGTTGCCGCGCATCTCCTCGAGCGAGTCCCACTCGAACTCCCGCATCCAGTCGACCATGCCCTGGGTCATCACCTTCAGGTGCTCGGGCCCGTTGCGGAGCAGCGTGGACACGACTTGCACCGCGTGGGCTCCCGCCATCACCGCCTTGATGACGTCGCGCGCGTCCTGGACGCCGCCGCTCGCGGCCAGGGAAGCCCGCACCTTGCCGGAGAGCGCCCCCAGCCAGCGGAGCCGGAGGGGAAGCTCGCGGGCGTCCGAGAGGTGGAGGCTACGGTTCGCCTCGAGCTTCTCCGGATCGATGTCCGGCTGATAGAAGCGATTGAAGAGGACGAGGCCGTCGGCTCCCGCCTCGTCGAGCTGGAGCGCGAGATGGGCGAAGGACGAGTAGAAGGGCGAGAGCTTCACGGCCAGGGGAAGGCGCACGGCTCGCCGGACCTCCCGCACCACCTGCACCGTTTCGCGCTCCACCTCCTGGCCGCTCAGGGAAGGATCGAAGGCGAGCCGGTAGAGGTTGAGCTCCAGGGCATCGGCCCCCATGCGCTCGATGAGGGGCGGGTAGTCGAGCCACCCGCCGGGAGTGTTGCCGTTCAAGGAGGCGATCACCGGGATCTTCACCGCCGCCTTCACTCGCCCGAGGTGCTCCAGATACTCCTCGGGGCCGAACACGAAGCTCTGCGGGGTCGGGAAGTAGGTGAGGGCTTCGGCGAAGGACTCGCCGTGGCTCTCCGTGTGCAGGAAGGCCGCGACCTGCTCGCGCGCGATCTGCTCCTCGAAGAGCGAGCGCAGGACGATCGCGGCGGCGCCGGCGTCCTCGAGGCGGCGTACCGTGTCGAGGTCGTCCGCGAGGGGCGATGCCCCCGCGATCAGGGGGTGGGGCAGGTCGAAGCCGAGGTAACGGGTGGACAGGTTCATCGAAGCCTCCGCTAGCGCGACCCGGACGGGGTCGCGGGGCTTTCGCTCTGGGGCGTCTCGAAGCTCGGGATCTTGATGCCCGCGAGCTGCTGGTAGACCGCGTAGCGCTGACGGGTGAGCGTCTCGGCGGCCGTCAGCAGGCGCTGGAACCGCGCGGGATCGGCCTTCTCCACCACTCGGAAGCGCCCTTCGTTGCGCATGTACTGCGCGAGGGGGGTCTTGGGCGGACCCGAGTCGAGGTGGAGCGGAGGCTCGCCTCGGCCCACCCGGCGCGGATCGTAGCGATAGAGGGGCCACACTCCCGAGCTCGCGGCCAGCTTCTGCTGCTCGACGCCGAAGGCCATGTCGTAGCCGTGGGCGATGCAGTGGCTGTACGCGATCACGAGAGAAGGTCCGGGATAGGCTTCGGCTTCCTGCAGGGCCTGAACGGTCTGGCTCATCTTCGCCCCGAACGCGATACGGGCCACGTAGACGTGGCCGTAGCTCATGGCCAGGAGCCCTAGATCCTTCTTCGGGCCCTCCTTGCCCGCCTCCGCGAACTTGGCGGAGGCGCCCAGGGGGGTGGCCTTCGATTGCTGGCCGCCGGTGTTCGAGTAGACCTCGGTGTCGAGCACGAGCACGTTGACGTCGCGGTTGCCGGCCAGGACGTGGTCGAGACCGCCGAAGCCGATGTCGTAGGCCCAGCCGTCGCCGCCCACGAGCCAGACGCTCTTGCGGACGAGGTAGTCGGCCAGGGTCTCGAGCCGGCGGGCCTCGAGGCCCTTCATCGGTGCAAGCTGCGCCCGCAGCGCGAGTACCCGCTCGCGCTGCGCGGCGATCCCGGCCTCGGAATCCTGTCCCGCCTCGAGCAGGTCGAAGACGAGCCGCTCCCCGATCTCCCCGCGGAGAAGCCGCAGGAGCTGCGCGGCCTGCTCCCGGTGGGAGTCGAGGGCCAGGCGGAAGCCGAGGCCGAACTCTGCATTGTCCTCGAAGAGGGAGTTGGCCCAGGCCGGGCCACGGCCGTCCCGGTTGGTGGTGTAGGGAGTCGTGGGCAGGTTGGCCCCGTAGATCGACGAGCACCCGGTGGCGTTCGCGACGAGGGTGCGGTCGCCGAAGAGCTGGGTGAGCAGCTTGATGTAGGGGGTTTCTCCGCAGCCGGCGCAGGCTCCCGAGTACTCGAAGAGCGGCTCCAGGAACTGCGAGGTCTTGAGGTCCACATGGCCGAGCTCGGCGCGATCCCTCTCGGGCAGATCCAGGAAGAAGGCGTAGTTCTCCCGCTCGGCTTCGCGCAGGGGACGCTGGGGGGCCATGTCGATGGCTTTGTGACGGGGGTTCGTCTTGTCCTTGGCCGGACAGACCTGGACACAGAGGGTGCAGCCGGTGCAGTCCTCGGGTGCGATCTGGATCGTGTACTTCTGGCCCTTCATGTCCGTGGAGCGGAAGTTGTCGGCCTTGAAGGTCGCGGGCGCGCCCACCAGGGACTCGGGGGCGTAGATCTTGGCCCGGATGGCCGCGTGCGGACACACGAGCGCGCACTGGTTGCACTGGATGCAGACCTTCATGTCCCACACGGGGATCTCGGTGGCCAGGTTGCGCTTCTCCCAGCGCGTGGTCCCCACCGGCCAGGTGCCATCGATGGGAAAAGCGCTCACAGGCAGGAGGTCGCCCTTCCCCGCCATCATCACGGCGCTCACCCGCTTCACGAAGTCGGGAGCCTGGTCGGCCACGAGCGGGGGCCGCCCACGGGTGGTGGTCACGGCCGAGGGTGGAGTCACCTCGTGGAGGTGCGCGAGGCTCGCGTCCACGGCCGCGAAGTTCCGCTTCACCACCTCGCCTCCGCGCTTGCCGTAGGTCTTCTCGATCGCACCCTTGATGCAGGCGATGGCTTCGTCCCGCGGCAACACGCCGGAGAGCGCGAAGAAGCAGGCCTGCATCACGGTGTTGATGCGACCTCCCATGCCCGCCTCGTGCGCGACCTTGTCGGCGTCGATGACGAAGAAGTGAAGGCCCTTCTCCAGGATGGCCTCCTGCATCTCCCGCGGGAGACGAGAGAAGACCTCTTCCCGGCCGTAGGGAGAGTTGAGCAGGAACACGGCACCCGGGGCCGCGGTCTCGAGCATGTCGACCTTGTCCACGAACTCGAACTGGTGGCAGGCCACGAATCCGGCCTGCTTGACGAGGTACGCCGACCGGATGGGCCGCGGCCCGAAGCGCAGGTGCGAGACCGTGGTCGCCCCGGCCTTCTTCGAGTCGTAGACGAAGTAGCCCTGGGTGAAGAAGGGCGTCTCGTCACCGATGATCTTGATCGAGTTCTTGTTGGCTCCCACCGTGCCGTCCGACCCGAGCCCGTAGAACACCGCGCGCTTCACGTCCGCGGGCTCGATGTCGAGGCTGGCGTCGTAGGGTAGGGACAAGTGAGTCACGTCGTCCATGATCCCCACCGTGAAGTGGTTTCGCGGCCGCGCCGCCGCGAGATGGGCGAAGACCGCCTGGACCATGGGGGGATCGAACTCCTTCGAGGAGAGGCCGTAGCGCCCACCCACTACCCGAGGCCGGGCCGCGAAGGCGGACAGGGCCTCGTCCTCGGCCTCGCGCAGCGCGGCCAGGACCTCGAGGTACAGCGGGTCGCCCACCGCTCCCGGCTCCTTCGTCCGGTCGAGGACCGAGATCGCGCGGACGGTCTTGGGCAGGGCACCAACGAAGTCGGCGGTGGAGAACGGATGGAAGAGGCGTACCTTGACGAGCCCGACTTTCTCACCGGCCGCGACCAGGCCCTCGACCGTCTCGTGCGCGGTCTCGGCCCCCGAGCCCATCATGACGATCACGCGCTCGGCCTTGGGATGGCCGACGTAGTCGAAGAGCCGATAGGCCCGTCCGGTGCGCACAGCAAAGAGATCCATGGCCTCCTGGACCCGCGCCGGGCAAGCGGCATAGAACCCGTTCGCGGCCTCCCGCGCCTGGAAGAAGGTGTCGGGGTTCTGCGCGGTGCCGCGCAGGACCGGCCGGTCCGGAGTGAGGGCGCGCCCGCGATGCTCGAGCACGGCCTTCTCGTCCACGAGGGCCAGGAGGTCTTCCTCCGTGAGCTCCGTGATCTTCGCCACCTCGTGCGAGGTGCGGAAGCCGTCGAAGAAGTGAAGGAAGGGGATGCGGGTGCGCAGCGTGGTCATGTGCGCGACCGCGGCCAGGTCCTGTGCCTCCTGCACCGAGCCCGAGGCCAGGAGGGCGAACCCCGTGGCCCGGCAGGCCATCACGTCGGAGTGGTCGCCGAAGATCGAGAGGGCGTGGGTGGCCACGGTGCGGGCCGCCACGTGCATGACGAAGGGCAGCAGCTCTCCCGCGATCTTGTACATGTTGGGGATCATGAGGAGGAGGCCCTGCGAGGCGGTGAAGGTGGTGGCCAGGGCCCCTGCCTGCAGCGCGCCGTGAACCGTCCCCGCCGCCCCTGCTTCCGACTGCATCTCCATGATCTGAGGTTGGGCGCCCCAGAGGTTGGTGCGGCCGTGGGCCGACCAGGAATCCGCGAGCTCGCCCATGGGTGATGAGGGCGTGATCGGATAGATGGCGATCACCTCGCTCAAACGGTGAGCGACAGCGGCCGCCGCCTCGTTTCCGTCCACGACGATGCGCTGAGCTTCGGCCATGAATCAGGACCTCCAGCGTCCCTATCACCACGTCGCGTGCCAGGCCACAAAAGCCCGCGGGACCACCGAATCGGCCCATGGAGCGCAGAACCTGCGGCTGGCGCGGCGCGGAACACGCAGTCTTTTCCGCGACCCGGGCAGGGGGGGTCGGAAGCGCCCTGATTCCACGAGCCCACGACGGCACCTCGTTTGCACGGGAAGGAGACTGGAGGTGGCCCATGGCACCGACCCGGATCGAGATCGATCGCATCCTCTGCCCGGTGGACTTCTCGGAGTTCTCGGGCCCCGCCCTCGAGCGCGCGGTTCGTCTAGGCAACTGGTTCGACGCGCGGGTCGAGGCCCTTCACGTCGTTCCCTTCGCGCCCTTCGTGATGCCGGCGGGCGTGGGTCCGTCCCACTTCCCCGCTCCCCTCGTCGAGGTAGCGCGGGCCCAGCGCGAGCAGGCGGCACGTCGCCTCGAAGACCTGGTGGCGCCCCTCTTGAGCGAGGGCACCCCCATCGAGACCAAGGTGATCGAGGGCGATCCCTGGCGAGTCATCCTCGAGGAAGCGGATGCTCTGCCCGCCGACCTCCTGGTCATCGGCACCCACGGCCGCAGCGGGTTCGAGCGGCTTCTGCTCGGGTCCGTCACCGAAAAAGTGCTGCGGCGCGCGTCGTGCCCGGTCCTCACCGTGGGCCACGTACCGCCCCGACCCCGCACCGGCCCTCTCTTCCGCAGGATCCTCTGTGCGGCCGACCTCACCCGGGCCTCGGAGCACACGCTCGAGGTGGCGCTCTCCCTGGCGACCGAGAACGACGCACGCATCACCCTGCTGCACGTGATGGAGACCCTCCCGGGCGACACGGGAGCCGGGCTGTACCTGCCGGTTCCCGAGATCGGCCCGTTGCGCCGCGAGCTCGTGGCCCAGGCCCGGACCCAGCTGCGGAAGGCAGTGCCCGAGGCGGCCCGCACCTTCTGCGAAGTCAGCGAGCGCGTGGAGACGGGATCGGCCTGGAGCGAGATCCTTCGCGTGGCGAGCCAGATGGACGCCGAGCTGATCGTGATGGGTGCCCATACCTCGGGGGCGGTGGGTCGGATGCTGTTCGGATCGACCACGAACCACGTCGTCCGCCGCGCCAGCTGCCCGGTGCTCGTCATACAGGAGCCGCGCAAGCACCAATCGACGGCCCAGGCCGCGGAGACCGCTGGAGCGGCGGCCGATCGGCGGTAGGAGACGAGAAGAGAAGCGAGACTGATCGCCGCGCCCTGTGCGCTCCGCTGACCGCAAGCTACGTCCCAGCCAGAGCCGGGGCAAAGGGAGCGCGGCTAGCGGGGGGACCATGAAGACACGGGGACTTCGAGAGACGGATCGCGGGCGGCAACGCAGCTTCGACCACCGCGGCGTGCGTACCGACAAGTCGCCCCCCGTCTCCGGCGAGTACGGCTACCCGGAGCCCGCCCTGTGCGCCGGATGTGGTGCCGTATACGTCCGGAAGACCTGGCGACGATCAGAGCCCCGCTGCCGGGGCGCGGTGCTCGGCGGGGCCGAGCTGGTCTCCTGCCCCGCGTGCCGCCAGGTGGGAGAGGGCCGCGCCTACGGATGCCTGCTCTTGCGCGGGGATTGGCTCTCGGAGCACGAGGAGGAGGTGCGGCGCCGCATCTCGGCCGTCGAGGCGCGCGCCCGCTACACGCAGCCGGAGCGCCGGCTCGTGAGGATCGCGCGGCAAGGCGACGGGCTCCGGGTCACCACGACCTCACAGAAGCTCGCTCACCGGGTCGCACGTGAGCTCGAGAAGGCGTTTGGGGGATCGGCTTCCTATGCGTGGTCCGATCGCGATGGCTCGCTCTCGGTGACATGGTCGAGCCCTCGGTTGAACCCCCACCCGCGCCCCCGCGCCAGAACCCGAGCACGTCGGGTCACCCGGAGCGTCAGGGGATGAGGCCCGCCACGCCAGGGCGGCGCGCAGACCGGCTCGCCGCAGACTACGCGCTCCCTCGCCACTCAGCCGCAATTCATGCGGGTTCTCCGAGCACGAACACCCCGTCCTCGCTGAATCCTCAGGCCCTTGCGCCTTCTGCCCGCCCTTCCCCACTTGGCACGAGGCTTGTTGTTGGTAGATCTCAGGGAGGAACGGCCATGGCCCATGTCGCCCATATCAGCCCGCATCCGACGCCGGAATTCTTGTTTCAGAGCCTGCTCGTCGCGCAAACCCCGTCCGGGGTGGCGCGAAAGAGCGCGACCCTGGCCCTCTCGGTGACGGTTCACGTGCTGCTGGTGGCGGCCATCCTGTTCGTACCCCTCTTCTTCTACGACGCGATCCCCGATCCCAGCGAGTCGATCCTGAAGGCGTTCTTCGTAGCGCCCGCGGAGGTCGCCCCGGCGCCGCCACCGCCCCCACCCCCGGCGCCCGCCCTGCGCGCCGCCATCAAGGCTCCGGCGCCTGTCCCATCGGCGGCTCCGCCCACCTTCGTGGCGCCGATCGAGGCTCCAGAGGGGATCCAACAACAAGAGAGCATCGACCTCGGTACGGGGGTCGAAGGCGGCGTCCCCGGTGGGGTCGAGGGTGGGGTCCCCGGCGGAGTGCTCGGAGGCATCGTGGGAGGCGCGATGCCGGAGCCCGGACCGCCCGTCAAGGTCGTGCGCGTGGGCGGCAACATCATCGCCCCCAAGCCGATCAAGAAGGTCACGCCCGATTACCCGGAGCTGGCGAAAGCCGCGCGCCTGAGCGCCATCCTCATCCTGGAAGCCCGAGTCGACACTCACGGCGTCGTGAAGAGCGTCACCGTGCTCCGGGGCCATCCCTTGTTCGACGAAGCCGCCATGGAGGCCGTAAAGCAGTGGCGTTACCGGCCGCTTCTCCTGAACGGTGAACCCACGGAGTTCATCATTTCGGTCACGATGTCCTTCAACCTCCAGACCGGGACCAACTGAGGACGTCATGGCCACGATCAAGGAGATCCTCTTCCCGACCGACCTCTCGACGGCGGCGGACCAGGCCTTCGATCACGCCCGATTCCTGAGCGAGCGATTCCAGGCTTCCTTGACCCTCTACCACGCGGTCCAGGTGCCGGATCACCAGAACGCGCACTGGGCCTTCGCCCACGGCCACGAGCTCTGGATCGAGGCCGAGCGCCGAGCGAAGGAGTGCCTGGCCCGGCGAGCCGAGACCCTTACCGTGAGCCACCGCGTCATCGTCGAGCGGCACGCCTCCGTCCGCCGGAGCCTGGTCGAGACCATCCGCGCCTTGCAGCCCGACCTGACCGTCCTCACCACCCACGGCCGCGAGGGATTGGCCCACATGCTCCTCGGAAGCATCGCCGAGGACGTGATGCACCACGCCTTCCGCTCGATCCTCTGCCTGCGCGAGCCCGATCACGGCTCCGCCCTCCCCTATCGGCGCATCCTCGTCCCCACCGACCTGTCCATTGCGTCCTGCCTGGCCTTCCCCATGGCTGCCCTCTTCGCCCGAACCTTCTCGGCCGAGGTCGTGGCCCTGCACGTCGTCCCCTCGGCCAGGCTTCGCAACCTGTCCGGGGCGCCGGCGCACGACGCGGTGGAAGTGGCCTCGGAGGCGGCGGTGGCCCGGTTCTGCCGTACCGAGTTCGCGCATGTTCCCCTGACGGTGCGGGTGGAGACGGGTACGGTCTGGGACCGGATCTGCCGAGTGGCCGCGGAGGAGCGTGCCGACCTCATCGTGATGGCGACGCGCGGCCACGACAGCCTCGCCGACCGCATCCTCGGCAGCAACACCGAGCGCGTCGTACGCCACGCACCCTGTCCCGTGCTGATCTCCTGAGCGAGCTCAGGAGGGGCCCGTCGACACCCCCCGCGGATGCTCGAATCGGTGGCGAACCGCGGCGGCCATGGCCTTGAGCTTCAGGCTCTGCCAGGGATAGCGGCGGGGGCTCAAGTAGCGGCACTCCTCGGGAAGCAGCACGAGGCTGACGTGGACGTTGGGGGCGCAGCCGATGGGAAGGCCTCGCTCCATGCAGGCCTCGTAGAGCCGGCGGAACACGGGCACCAGGTCTTCGGTCCGGGGCGGCGGCTCCGCCGCGAGGTCCGTCCCCAGCAGGGGGCGGAAGACGCACACGGTGGGAATAGCACCCACGGACGTGATCCAGTCGATCGCGCGGATCGACGACTCGGGCGGCTCCAGACCGGCGATGATCTCGCCGTTCGTCACCCAGGGTTCGCGGCGAGGGCCCTTCCGGCCGAGGGTCGCGCAGTAGCGTACGGCCTCGAGGTAGTAGTCGAGGCCGTACTCCTCGTGCTTGCCGGGGCAGGTCTCCTTGAAGCGCGCGGGGTCGAAGATCTCGAAGCAGAAAGAGACGCGATTGACCCCCATGTCCCGAAGCGCGTCGTATCGCCGGAGGTCGCGGTGGGGCGGGGTCTGGATCCCGACCAGGAGCCCGAGCTCGCTCTTGATCCGCTTGATGTAGGGCTCCAGGATGTCGAGGTAGGTGTCGCCGGCGTAGTGCCCGGTGTTGAAGTCGACGTAGGTGATGCCAGACTCACGACGCGCAGCGCGCACGACCTCCATCACCTCGTCGACCGACTTCGCATCCGCCTCGTCGACTCCGAGGTTGAGCCCCACCGAGCAGAACTTGCAGTTGGTCTTGGTGGGCTTCGCGGTCCAGTACTCACACACCTTCGCCGGGTAGACCCCGAGGTACGTCCCCTGGAGAGTACCGATGCGGGTCATCGCCTTGCCGCTCGTGGTCGTGGTCTCGTACCAGGCGGGCCGTGGCGAAAGCGTGACCGGGGTGGGGTCGGCGCCCCGGTACCGGAGGAGGTAGTGCCCGCTCTCGCGGTGGAGGGTATAGGGCGAGCTCTGGGCGAAGGGTTCGGTGATCGGCACATTCGTCCAGAGCCCGCCGGGCAGGATCAGCTCGAGGCCGCTCCCGAGGCCCGCCCGCGTGCGCAGCACCTTGCGGCCTCCGTCTTGTTCCAGGAAGCAGGTGTCGTCGAGTCGGAGTCCTTTGCAGTAGAGGTCGAGCTTCAAGAGAGCGGGGTTCGTGGCGAGGCTCTCGGGCATCAGGGTGACGGCGGATGGCCCGTTCACCGGATTCCCCCGGGGCTGGCGGCCAGCCACGCGGCTTTCGAACCGATGAGGAGGAAAGAGATCAGCGCGACGTTGACCACGGCGCCGATCCTGGCGTCCGGCCAGCCCGCGAGGCACATGACGAGCGAGATCGCCGAGACCGCCAGCACGTAGGAGGGCCACCACGCGAGAGGCGTGACCGTGGCGACGGCGGCTACCCCGAAGGCCAGGGCGGCCAGGAGCCAGAGCACACCGATGATCCGAATGCCACGGTCGCCGGCGTCGAGCCAGCCGTCGAAGAGGGTCGTCTTGTAGGGGACCTGCCCCGAGAGACGCCAGGCCCCGGCGAAGCCCACCACGTGGGCGAAGCCGTGGGCGAACAAAAGGAAGGCCAGGGCGAGCCTCATCTCGGGTCTCCGGGGTCGGGGGCGTTGACGAGAGCCATCAGTGGTCGAGTAGCAAGGTCGATGCCGCGCCCTTCCTGCCGAACGGGTCCATCGAGAGTCTCGTTCGGCGAAAACCCTTCGGGCGGGCCCCGAGCGCCCGCGCAAGTTCTGCGGAGACGTCCGCGCCGAGCGGTGCAGCCATTGACGCTGCCCGGGATCAGGCATAGGGTCGGTTCTCATGGCTTCCACGATCGGTCGGCTGCGTCACCTTGCCCTCGCAGGCGGCCTCGTCTGGCCTCTCGCCCCCGGAGTCGCCATGGACCGAGCCGACGTGAACTACGACGAGGCGCGCGTGCCAGCCTACGTGCTGCCCGAGGCGTTGACCGCGGCCAATGGCCAGCTCGTGAAGGACGCGGGGGCGTGGCGGGCCCGGCGAAGGCCGGAGCTGATCCGCCTCTTCGAGGAGAACGTCTACGGGAGAAGCCCCGGCCGCCCGGCCGGGCTGCGCTTCGGGCCGGCCGAGGTCGACCCGAAGGCCCTCGGCGGGCGGGCGACGCGAAAGCAGGTCCGCATCCTGCTGAGCGGCAACAACGAGGGCCCGAGTATCGAGCTCCTCCTCTACCTGCCCAACGGGCGCACCGGCCGAGCCCCGGCCTTCGTGGGTCTCAACTTCGGGGGCAACCACACGGTGCATGGCGACCCGGGGATACGCTTGTCCACCCGGTGGATCGCCAAGAGCGAAGGCGCGCCCGACAACCGCGCCACCGAGGGGGCGCGCGGTCGCGCCGCGGAGAGCTGGCCCCTCGAGACGATCCTCGGGCGCGGTTACGCGGTCGCCACCGCCTACTACGGCGACCTCGAGCCCGATCATCCGGAGGGTTGGAAGGAGGGAGTGCGTTCGAAGCTCGGCCCCGGGACTCCGGGGACTTTCGCGCCTGGTGACTGGGGGGCCATCGGAGCGTGGGCCTTCGGGCTGCAACGCATCGCTCGACTACCTGGAGACGGACCCTGACGTGGACGCGAAGAGGATCGCTCTCTGGGGACACTCCCGCCTCGGGAAGGCGGCGCTCTGGGCCGGAGCGCAGGACGAGCGGTTCGCGCTCGTGATCTCCAACGAGTCGGGCGAAGGCGGAGCCGCTCTGGCGCGCCGGCACTTCGGGGAGACCGTCGCCCTCATCACCAAGGCCTTTCCGCACTGGTTCGCCGGCCGCTTCGAGGACTACGCCGAACGAGAGGACCAGCTCCCCGTGGACCAGCACATGCTCCTCGCCCTCGTCGCCCCGCGCCCGCTCTATGTCGCGAGCGCCGAAGAGGACCGCTGGGCCGATCCCCGCGGCGAGTTTCTCTCGGCCAAGGCCGCGGAGCCCGTGTACCGCCTCTTCGGCAAGGAGGGGCTCGGCGTGGCCGAGATGCCCAAGGTCGACGTCTCGGTGGGGGTCACGATCGGCTACCACGTCCGGCGCGGCAAGCACGGGGTCACGGCGTTCGACTGGCAGCAGTACCTGTCCTTCGCCGACCGCCATCTTTCTGGCCGCTAGGATTCTCGGGAGCTGCCTCGAATTCGCAATTCAAGGCCTGACCCCCAGGGCGCCGCGAACCGTCGCGGCGAGGGCCTCGTCGAGCGGGGTCAGAAACCGACCCAGCAGGCCCTCGAGGGGAGCGGGGTCGGCCACCTCGTCGCAGAGAAGGCAGTCGAGCTCATCCGCCGACATTCCGCGATAGCCTCCCGCGGCCGCTTCCTCGTCGGCGTCCTCGATCGGGATCTCCCGCACCTGGAAGTCCGCGGGCATCCCCTGGGCGCGCGCCACCCGCGCCAGGCGGTCGACGAAGCGGGCGAAGCTCAAGGGCTCCGGGCCCACGAGATCCATGACGAGCGGACCGCGGAAGAACGGCATCTCGATCGCGGCCAGGGCCAGGGCCACCGCGTCCGTGACCGCGATGGGCTGCATCCGGTAGGAGCCGTCGCCCGGGCGTTCGACCTCGCCCGCGGCCATCTCGCCGAGCAGGGTAGGAACGAAAGGGTCGCCGGGGCCCACGACGTACGAGGGCCGAAAGACCGCGACCTCGCGGTCGGAGCGAAAGAGCTCCACCTCGGCCGCGAGCTTGGACAGGAAATAGCGATTCGTGCAACGGGGGCTCTGGCCGTAGCGGACCACCCCGAGCCCGCTGAAGAAGACGATGCGGGGTACTCCCGAGCGGTGGGCCGCCTCGATGACCCGTCGGGTCCCGGAGACATTGACGTCGTCGTAGGTCACGCCGTTGCGCTCGGATCCGATCTGCGCGAGATGGACCACGGCCCGCGCCCCGGCCAGCGCGCGGGCCATCGACTCGGTGTCGGCGGGGTTCACGAGGGCGAACCGCCCCCCGGCCTCCTCCACCACGCGGGCCGCCGGCTCGGAGCGGACCAGGCCGAGGACATCCCAGCCGAGACTGCTGGCGAAGAGCGTCAGGTGCCTGCCGACGAAGCCGTTTGCTCCGGTGATCGCGATGTGGTCGCCCATGGGGGTCGGTCGAGGATCCTAGCACGCGCCCTCGGGGGCGCTCATCAGAAGCGGAACTTCACGCCGAAGGACGGGAGGAGCGGCAAGGCCGAGCCACGATCGAGGACGATGCGCGGGCGGTCGGAATCGGGATCGTAGGCAAGACGCGCGTCGATCGTTCCGGCGTTGTCGCGATTCGTGGCATTGATCACGTCGAGGTAGAAGAGCCAGCGTCCGGGCGCTCCGCGGGGGCGGAAGGTGAGCCGGAGATCGAGACGCGCGAAGGCGGGCAGCCGGGCCGAGTTGCCGTTCGCGACGGACCCGAGATCGGTCGTGTAGACCACGCGCCCGGCCGAGTCGAAGAGCGGCACCAGCTCCTGCGTGTTGCCGTCCTTGTCGCCGTCGAGGGTATCGGCCACCGCCGCCGGCTGCAGGCCCACGACCGGCGTGCGGGGAAACCCGGAAGCCACGCGCGCGGTCGCCGCGAGGTCGAAGCGCGGTCCGAAGCGCAGCGTGCCCACCAGCGAGACGGCGTGGCGCCGGTCGTAGTCGAAGGGAAAAGTGAGCCCGTACTCGTCGCGGCGGGCCACGCCGTAGGTGTAGGAAGCCCAGCCGCTGAGCCGGCTCGTGGAAGAGCCCCGGCGGGCCAGGTAGAGGTCGAACCCGTAGGCTCGCCCCCGGCCGTCGTTGGTCGGGACGGTCGTGATCTGCGCGCTCTGGTCGAGCTCCGCGAAGAGGTCGGGGGGGAAGTCGTAGGTCGCGAGGCGGGCTCGTCTTTCCGCCTCGCTCTCGAGACGGCCCACGATCAAGCGGTCGAACCTCTTGTAGTAGCCCTCGAATCGGACCTGGAACCCGGGGCCGAGGTCGCGCTCGACGCCGAGCAGGACGTGGGCAGAACGCTCGCTGTCGAGGGCGAGACGGCCGGAGCCGGTGAGGTCGATGAAGTAGTCGGCCTGGATCAGCTTCTCGTAGCCGGGGCTCTGGGTGAAGCGGCCGAGGCCGAGGCGCAGGCGCATGTCGCGGCCGAGGCCGAACGTCGCGCCGAGTCGGGGCGAGACCAGGGTCTGGCCGTTCGACCCGCTGTAGTCGATCCGCAGGCCAGGCTCGACCGTGGTCCGGGCCGCGAGGCTCACGCGGTCTTGAAGCCAGGCGCCGAAGCGCGTCGAATCGTATGACGAGTCGAGCTGGTCGGGCAGGCTCGCGCCCCCCTGGATGCTGGATCCGTTGCCCTCGTTGGGATTGCGGTCTCCCTGGATGTCCCAGACCACGCCGGTGCGCAGGCGGTGCGCCTCGAGGCCGCCCTCGACGAAGTGCCGACCCGAGGCCTGCCAGGCCAGCTCCTGGCGGAAGGCGAGGTCGCGCACGCTCAGGTCTTGCGAGAAGAGCACGTTGGCCCGAACGAATCCCACGTCGTCCAGGAGCGCATTGGAGCGGCGTACGTCGTTCCGGAACTGGGCGTCCACTCCGATCCTGCCGACGTTCCCATAGAGCGAAAGGGTGGTGGAGGACGAGACCCGCGCGCTCAGCGGAGACTGAAACGTCACCGCCGCCACGTCGTTGGAGGCGTCGCTCACGAAGGTCCCTTGATCGCCGCTCGTCTGGCCCTCGAAGAACGAGTTGGCCGATTCGCGGCTCAGCAAGCCCGTGAAGGTGAGGCGCCGCCCCGACCCCAGGTCGAAGGCAACCTTGCCCTGGAGATCGGAGAAGGACGGCAGGTCGGTGCCGACGATCCTGTTGGCGAAGAGGTCGTAGTAGGTGCGCCGCGCCGTCACGAACCACGAGCCACGGTGGCCGCCGGGGAGCCGGCCTTCGAACACCACGTTCGCGTCGGTGAGGCTCAAGGCCGTCGATCCCGCGAAGTCGCGCGCGTCGTCGCCGGCGCGGTTCTGGATCACGAGCAAGGACGACAAGCGATCGCCGTACTTCGCGGTGAAGCCGCCCGAATAGAGCTCGAAGCTCTTGACGGTCTCGGGGTTGAAAGCGCTCGTGAGGCCGAAGAGCCTATAGGGGTTGTGGATCTCGACGCCGTCCATGACCGTCAGGTTCTCATCGGGCCCGCCTCCCCGCACCGCGAGGCGGCTACCGAACTCGTCGGTCGCGGACACGCCGGGCAGCGTCTGGAGGGTCCGGAAGACGTTCTCGCCGGCTCCGGCCACGGCCGCGACGTCACCGGGACGAACCGGCAGCTCGCCCACGCTGCGGACACGAGCGTCCGGCGAGGCCGTCACCTCGACCTGGTCCTGGAATCGCGCACGCGGCGTGAGCGACAGGGTGAGGGTCGGCGCAGGAGTCCCGGCCGCGGGCGCCACGCGGACCGTCGCGGCCAGATACCCGTCGGCGGTGACCTCGACCAACCCTCCGCCCGGAGGCAGCATGAGGGCGAACCTGCCGTCGGGCGCCGTGGTGGCGGTGCTCTGGGCCGCAGCCACCCGCGCTCCCGCCACGGGCGCTCCGCTCCGCGCGTCCACGACCCGGCCAAGGACCGGGATGTCGGCGGGAACCTCGGGAGGACCGGGGACGGCAAGGAGAACTGCGAGGATGGCCAGCCCGGAAGGCACCATGCCCTCCATTCTAGGGTGAGGACAGCCCTTTTCAAAATCTATTCATAACCTGCAATTCTGGATCCCGACTATACCCCCCTCGCGGCCTTTGCGACCTGCGCGACTGGGCTATGATCCCGCGGTGAACGATCGCTTCCTCCGTGCCTGCCGCCGCGAGCCCGTGGACTCGACGCCGGTGTGGTTCATGCGCCAGGCCGGCCGCTACATGCCCGAGTACCGCGCGCTTCGCGAGAAGTGGAGCCTCCTCGAGATCTGCCGAACCCCGGAGCTGGCGGTCGAGGTCACGCTGCAGCCCATTGCCGCCCTGGACGTCGACGCCGCGATCCTCTTCAGCGACCTCCTCATCCCCCTGGCCCCCCTGGGCATCCCCTTCGACTTCGTGGCCGGCGAGGGGCCCGCCATCGAGAAGCCGGTGCGCACCCGCGCCGAGATCGAGGCGCTCCGCCGGTTCGAGCCGCGCGAGGAGCTGGGCATGGTGCTCGAGGCGATTCGCCTGTTGCGGGGCCGGCTTTCGGTTCCCCTCATCGGATTCGCGGGCGCGCCCTTCACCCTCGCGTCGTACGCGATCGAGGGCGGCCACTCGGCCAACTTCGCTCGGACGAAGGGGCTCATGTACGGCGACCCCGCGGCATGGCACCGTCTGGCCGGACTTCTGGCCGAGGTCGTGCTCGACTACCTGCGCGCTCAGGTGGAAGCGGGCGCCCAGGCCTTGCAGATCTTCGACTCGTGGGTGGGTGCGCTCGACGAGGCCGACTATCGCGAGCTCGTGCTCCCCCACGTGAAGCGGATCTTCGACGGCCTCGCCGACACGGGCGTCCCCCTCATCCACTTCGGCACCGGGACCGGCCACCTCCTGGCCGCCCAGCGCGACGCGGGGGGCACGGTCATCGGCGTCGACTGGCGCACGCCCCTGGACGAGGGCTGGCGGAAAGCCGGAGAAGGGGTCGGGGTCCAGGGCAACCTCGATCCCACCGCTCCTCCTCGCGCCCAGGGACGGCTGCTGGCGCGCGTCGACGACGTGCTGAAGCGCGCCGGAGGCCGACCCGGTCACGTGTTCAACCTCGGCCATGGCATCCTGCCCGGTACCCCGGTCGAGAACGTGAAGGCGGTGGTCGATCACGTGCGCGCGGCGACGCGAAGGGCCGAAGGGGAGCCGGAAGTGCTGTCGGCCGCGAGTCCGCGGTCCGCTCCGCCATGAGCGACTCTCGCGCTCCGGCGGCCACGGGGTCGCCCTCCCCCGACGACCTTGCTCCCGACGAGCTGAAGCAGCTCTACCGCATGCTCCTCTTCCCCCGGATGATCGAGGAGAAGATGCTGCTCCTGCTGCGGCAAGGGAAGCTCTCGAAGTGGTTCTCGGGGATCGGGCAGGAGGCCATCGCGGTCGGGGTGACGGCCGCCCTGCACGCCGACGACTGGGTGCTGCCGATGCACCGCAACCTCGGCGTCTTCACGACTCGGAATCTCGACCTGCCGCGGCTGCTGCGGCAGCTCCTGGGCAAGGACGGCGGCCTCACCAAGGGGCGCGACCGCACGTTCCACTTCGGTCACCTCGAGAAGCACATCGTGGGCATGATCAGCCACCTCGGGGCGATGCTGCCCGTGGCGGACGGCCTCGCCCTCGCCGCGCGCCTCCGCGGCGAGAACCGGGTGGCAGCGACCTTCACCGGGGACGGCGCCACGAGCGAAGGCGACTTTCACGAGGCGCTCAACCTGGCCGCGGTCTGGAAGCTGCCGCGTGCTGTTCGTCATCGAGAACAACCAGTGGGGCCTCTCCACCCCGAGCCACGAGCAGTACGCCTGCAAGCAGCTCGCGGATCGTGCCCTCGGCTACGGAATGCCCGGCACGATCGTCGACGGCAACGACGTGCTCGCCGTGCACCGAGCCATGCGCCGGGCGGCGGACCGCGCCCGCCGCGGCGACGGTCCCACCCTGCTCGAGTTCAAGACCTATCAGGATGCGTGGCCACGAGGAGGCCTCCGGCACCGACTACGTGCCGCGCGAGCTCGTAGAGGAGTGGGCGAAGCGCGACCCCCTGGTGCGCTTCGAGAGCCACCTCCTGGGCCTCGGGCGTGCTCGGCGAGGCAGAGCCGGCCGCGGTGCGCGCGGCCTACAAGGCCAGGATCGACGCCCTCGTCGACGAGGCGATCTCTGCCAAGGAGCCTTCCGCGACGGCCGACGAGCTGACCGCCGACGTGTACGCCACGAGCCGGAGCGTGGGCATAGCACCCACCACCGAGGCGCAGGCCGCGGCGCCCGAGCGTCGCTACGTCGACGCCATCAGCGACGGCCTGCGCGAGGCGATGCGTCGCGACCCGAAGGTGCTGCTCCTGGGCCAGGACATCGCCGAGTACGGCGGCGTCTTCAAGGTCACCGAGGGCTTCGTCGACGAGTTCGGCAAAGACCGGGTCCGCAACACGCCGATCATCGAGTCGGGCGCGATCGGGGTGGCCATGGGTCTCGCCCTCGACGGCTTCCGGCCCATGGTCGAGATGCAGTTCGGCGACTTCATCAGCTGCGGCTTCAACCAGATCGTGAACAACCTGGCCAAGAACCATTTCCGATGGGGCGTGGGCGTGCCGGTGGTGATCCGCGCTCCCGTCGGCGGTGGCACGGGCGCGGGGCCCTTCCACTCCCAGAACGTCGAATCGTGGTTCACGAGCGTCGCCGGCCTCAAGGTCGTGGCTCCGGCCACGCCCTTCGACGCCAAGGGCCTGCTCCTCGCGGCCTTCGAGGACGGCGACCCGGTGCTGTTCCTGGAGCACAAGCTTCTCTACCGCTCGGCCAAGGGCCCGGTGCCGGAGGGCTACTACACGGTGCCGATCGGGCAGGCGGCGGTGGTCCGAGCCGGAACGGACGCCACCATCGTGACCTACGGCGTCGGCGTGTCCTGGGCCCTCGAGGCTGCGCGCGAGCTTGCGGGTGAAGGGCGCGAGGTCGAGGTGGTGGACCTGCGCTCGCTGCTGCCCTGGGACCGCGAGACGGTCATGGCCTCGGTGCGAAGAACCGGCCGTGCGCTGATGCTGCACGAGGCCCCGCTCACCGGCGGCTTCGGCGGTGAGATCGCCGCGGCCATCGCCAAGGACGCCTTCGAATGGCTCGACGCGCCCGTGGAGCGCGTGGCGGCCCTCGACACGCCGGTGCCGTTCGCGAAAGGACTGGAGGCGGTCTTCTCGCCCAAGGGCCGACTGCTGCCGGCCCTCCGCGCCCTGCTCGCGTACTAGCCTACTGGCCTATTCGTCTTCTTCACCGAGCGCTTCCAACCACGCGCGATCCGCGGCGTCCGACGGCCGGATCGTCTGCTTGGTCCGAATCAGCGTTTTGCGGTCGGCGACGATGACCGGCGTCCCGTCGACGTCGATCCGCTGGGCCGACGAATGGGCCTCGCTCCATGTGACTCCGCAAGCGGTGGCCAAGAGATCTACCATCACCTCGTCGGCTACACGCACGACGCTGTATTTCTGCAGGTCCTCGAGCCCGATCTCGCGGGCCGCGTCGTCCTCGAGCACCGAGAGGGCCTGCTTCAGCCGAGCCACGTTGTCGGGGGTCGGATCGACGAGAAGGTCGATGTCCTTGGTCGTCCGGTGCCCGCCGTGCAGGATGACGGCGAAGCCTCCAATCAGGACGTAGCGGGCTCCGGCGTCTTCGAGGGCGCGACAGACTCGTCGGACGTCGTCGATCGTCGGAGGCCGGACCTCCGGGATTTCTGCGTCCTGATCCACTCCTGGGCCTCCTCGAAGGTCTCGAAGCGAAAAAGGCCCCGCGGCGCCGAGTCCCTGCGAGCCCCGCAAGGCCCACGCCGTCCGCAGAAGAACGTCCGCGTCGGCGGGTGTCGCAGCCGCCTCCCGCCGCCGCCCGACGGTCTTGGAGGGTAGCAGGTCGATCTCGCGATCGAGTTTCACGCGATGCAACTCACCCCAAGACAGTATCACGGGCCCACTGGCTCGGCCCTTGCTTGCGTCGTAGGATAGGGACGAGCCCACAAATGAACCGGCCGATTGCCCGAAGTCTGGTCGCTCTAGGCGCGGCCATCGTTTGCGCGGCACAGGAGGCCCCGCCGACCTTCCGCACGGGCACGGAGGTCGTGCTCCTCGACATGGTCGTCCGCGATAAGCGAGGTCAGCCTGTCCTCGACTTGCGACAAGACGAAGTCCAGGTCTCCGAGGACGGGACGCGGTGCGAGGTGGTGTCGGTGCGGCTCATTCAAGGCGGGACGGCGAGGCCGGCACCGATGGCCCCGGTCGGCGCTGCGACCCTGCCCCCTTCGCCCAGAGTCCCCCAAGCGGCGAACGCAGCGACACCAGCCCGGTCGAGCCTCGTCCTCCTCCTCTTCGACCAACTGAGCCTGGAACCGGCGCGCCGGGCCCGGGAGGCCGCGAAGCAGTTTGCCCTGAAGGCGTTCCCGCCCGACACGTGGTTCGCGGTGGCCAAGGTGGGCCCCCGCACTCGTTTGTTTCAACCGTTCACCTCGAACCCGGCGGGGTTGCCGAGGGCCATCGAGGCGGCGACTATCGGTGGCGATCTCACTCAGGGCGCGTCTCTCTCGTCGAGCGTCGACTCGATCGCCGACCCGACGCTGGGCTCCGGCCCGGTCAACGGCACCATTCCCGGCACCAACGGGCCCGAGAGCGATCGGTTGCGCGGCTACGATCCGGCGTTCGACCTCGCCGTGCGTACGCGGGAGGCGGGCAACTCGATCGGCGCGCTCCGAGCCATGGTGAAGGGGCTCGAGGCCGTGCAGGGGCGCAAGACCCTGATCTACTTCTCGGAGGGGCTGCCGCTGCCGGAGCGCGCGCAGGACCCGTTCATCAAGCTGATGGACGAAGCCAATCGTGCCAACGTCACGGTCTACTCGCTCGACACCCGCGGTCTCACCATCAAGAGCCAGACGGAAGACACGCGCCAGCACCTCCAAACCGCGCTCACGGCGGACGACCCCAGCCCGGTGGGCCGGCTCGAGCTTCCGAACCACAACGATGGCTTCCAGGCCGCCGCCGACGCGGTACGCGGCTTCAATGTCCAGGCCAACCTGGAGACGCTGGCCCTGGCCACCGGCGGCTTCCTGATCGGCGACAGCAACGACCTCGGTCCCGGCCTCGATCGCGTCGTGGGCGAGCTCGCGAGCTATTACGAAGTGGCCTACCTTCCGCCCGCGAACACGCGCACCGAGTTCCGACACATCCAGGCCAAGGTGCTCCGGCCGGGCGTGTCGCTGCGCACGCGCAGCGGCTACTTCCCGTCGGGCTCGGGCGCGCCCGAGGTCCAGGCTCGGGACCTGCCCCTCGTGTCCGCGCTCCAAGACGCCGCTCCACCGCACGACTTCGAACAGCATGCACAGGTCCTCCACTACGCGGCCCAAGGGAACGAGCGAGACGCCCTCCTGCTGCTGGAGGTGCCGCTCGCCCAGATCCAACTGACGCGGGACCTGGCCCAGTGGGTCTTCCGGGCCCACCTGAGCCTCGTGGCCTTGATCAAGGACGCGGCGGGTCGGGTCGTCACCCGGCTCAGCCACGACTGGCCGCTCGAGGGCCCGCTCGAACAGGCCGAGAGCGCCGCCCACGGCAGGGTGACCTTTCGCCGCTCCTTGCGTCTCGCCCCGGGCCAGTACCAGCTCGAGGCGGCGGTGCAAGACCTGGAGGGCGACCGGAAGAGCGTCGAGCGGTTCGCGTTCGCGATTCCGCGGCCGCGGACGGGGCCCGCTTCTGAGCAGCCTCTCGATGCTGAAACGCGGCGAGGACGAGGGGGCCGACCCATCGGAAACCCCCGACCCGCTGCGCGTCGGATCGGTCGCGCTCGTCCCAGACCTCGATGCCGCACTTCCGGAGGGAACGCGCGATGCCTCCTTCTTCGTGCGCGTGTACCCGTCGGGACCCGAGCCCATCAAGGCCACGGTCGAGGTGCGTCGTGACGACCAGCTCGTCGGCCGCTCGGAACCGGAGCTTCCCGCGCGCGACAAGAAGGGCCAGGTGGCCTGGGTCGGCGGCCTGGATCCGTCCCAATTCCCAGCAGGACGCTACGAGCTGACCGTTACCGTAAGGCAAGGGGCCAACGAGACCGTGGAGCGTGCGCGTTTCCGGATCGACCCGCGGCCGTGAGTCGCCCATGAGGTTGAGGACGAGCCGGCCATGAACCGGTCGATCGCTCGCAGTCTGGTCGCTCTAGGCACGGCCGCCGTTTGCGGGGCACAGGAGGCGCCCCCGACCTTCCGCACGGGCACCGAAGTCGTCCTGCTCGACATGGTCGTCCGCGACAAACGAGGTCAGCCTGTCCTCGACTTGCGACAGGACGAGATCCAGGTTTCCGAAGACGGGACGCGGTGCGAGGTGGTGTCGGTCCGGCTGATTCAGGGCGGGGCCGTGAGGCCGGCGCCGATGGGCCCGGTCGGCGCAGCGACCCCGCCCGGTGCGCCCGAGGTCCCCGAAGCGGCGAGCTCCGCGACTCCCGCCCGGTCGAGTCTCGTCGTCCTCGTCTTCGACCAGCTCACCCTGGAGCCGGCGCGCCGCGCCCGCGAGGCTGCGAACCAGTTTGCGCAGAGGGCGTTCCCGCCCGACACCTGGTTCGCAGTGGCCAAGATCGGCCACGGCATTCGCCTGCTGCAGACCTTCACGTCGAACCTGGCCGACCTGCCGAAGGCCATCGAGGCCGCGACCCTCGGCGGGGACGTCACGCATGATTCGGCGATTTCGCCAGGCTTCGACTCGATCACCGACCAGGCGCTGGGCGCCAGCAATGCGCTGAGCGGCGGTGCGCTCAGCGGTAGCAACGGCCGGTTTCCCGAGCTCGATCAGGTCAAGCAGGGCTTTGCGCAGGCTTTCGACATGGCCGCGCGCACTCAACGTGGACGCGCTTCGATCGCGCCTCTGGAAGCCATGGTGAAAGGCCTCGAGCCCGTGCAGGGACGCAAGACCCTGATCTACTTCTCGGAGGGCCTGCAACTGCCGCCCGCCGTGCAGGCCTCGTTCGACAAGCTGCTGAGCGACGCCAATCGCGCCAACGTCACCATCTACTCGCTCGACACGCGCGGTCTCACCATCAAGAGCCCGACGGAAGATACCGCGAGGCGCCTCGCGACCGCGGCCTCGGGCGCCGACCCCAGCCCCATCGGCGCCACGGCGAGCATCGACTATGGCGCAGACGCCATCCTCGACGCGCTACGAGGCCTGAACGTGCAAGCCAACATGGAGACGCTGGCCCTGGCCACGGGCGGCTTCCTGATCGGCAACAGCAACGACCTCGGCCCGGGCTTGGACCGGGTTGCGGGTGAGCTGGCCAGCTACTACGAGGTGGCCTACGTGCCGCCGCTGAACGCGAGATCCGACCGGTTCCGACACATCCAGGCCAAGGTTCTGCGGCCCGGCGTCTCGCTGCGCACGCGCAGCGGCTACTTCCCGTCGGCGTCGGGCACGCCCGAGGTGCAAGCGCGCGACCTGCCCCTCATGTCCGCGCTCCAAGCCGCGACACCTCCGCACGACTTCGACCAGCGTGCTCAGGTTCTTCACTACGCAGCCGAAGGGTCCGAGCGAGACGCGCTCCTGCTGGTCGAAGTTCCGCTCGCCGATCTTCAACTGACGAAGGACCAGGCCCTGAAGACCTACCGCGCCCACCTGAGCCTCGTGGCCCTGGTCAAGGACGATTTGGGCCGGCTGGTGACGCGCCTCAGCCACGACTGGCCGCTCGAGGGGTCTTTGGACCAGGCCGAGAGCGTGGCGAGGGGGACGGTGACCTTCCGGCGATCGTTGCGCCTGGCTCCCGGCAAGTACCAGCTCGAAGCCGCAGTGCAGGACAGAGAGAGCGGGCGACTGAGCGTGAAGCGCTTCGGCTTCGCCATTCCGAGCGGAGGGCCGGGGCCGATCCTCAGCAGCCTCTCGATGCTGAAGCGAGGCGAGGCGGCGGCGGGCGAGGGGGGCCCGACCACGGACCCGTTGCGCGTCGCGGCGGTGGCGCTCGTCCCCGACCTCGAGCCAGCGCTTCCGCAAGGAACACGCGACGCGTCGTTCTTCGTGCGCGTCTACCCGTCCGGCCCCGAGCCGGTCAAGGCCACGGTCGAAGTACGCCGCGACGACCAGGTCGTGGGCCGCTCGGAGCCCGAGCTTCCCGCGCGCGACGAGAAGGGCGAGGTGGCCTGGGTCGGCGGCCTGGACCCTTCACGGTTCCCGCCGGGAAGCTACGAGCTTTCGGTGACCGTCCGGCAAGGTGTCGACGAGGCCGTCGAGCGCGTGCCCTTCCGGATCGACCCGCGGCCGGGTGCCGCCAACGGTCCCGAGGTGGTGGACGCGGCGCTCGCGACGGTCCTCGACCGGGCCGGCCAATACGTCGCCGACTACGAGCAGACCTTCCGAAACCTCGTGGCGGAAGAGAACTACATCCAGTGGGAGAACGGGAACATGGGCCTGGCCCGCCGAGTCCTCCGCTCGGACCTCGTGTTTACCACCACACCCGGCCCCATTCCCTGGACCTGCTTCCGTGACGTCTACGAGGTGGACGGGCAAAGGGTGCGCGAGCGGGAGGCACGCCTCGAGAAGCTGTTCTTGCAGGGCAGCGCCTCGGCCGTGGCCCAGGCGAGCGCGATCCGTCGCGAGAGCTCGAGATACAACCTCGGCAGCGCGGTGCGCAACATCAACGTGCCGACTCTCCCCCTGCTGTTTCTGCATCCCCGGAACCAGATGCGGTTCCGGTTCCAGCGCAAGGGCCAGCGGTGGATCTCCGGCGTGCCCGGGGCCGAGATCGAGTTCACGGAAGTGACGGAGCCGACCCTCGTCAACGACGGACACGACGAGGACCTGCCCGGAGAGGGCCGCTTCTGGATCGACACCAACCGCGGCACCGTCCTGCGCAGCGAGGTCACCTTCCATTTCAAGCCCCACAGAGCACTCGCCCGCATCACCACCGAATACCGGCCCGAGCCAGGTCTCAACATCTGGGTCCCGGCCGAGATGAAGGAGCGGTACGAAGACCTCGGTGGGAAGCGGGTGTTCGGATCCACCGTCGAGGGCTGGGCAAAGTATTCGAACTATCGCCGCTTCACGGTCTCGACGGAGGAGAAGGTAGTGGTCGGCGAGCGGTGAGCCGGCTTCGCTTCGCGCGGCCCGCGGCCGTTGCGGCCATGGTGGCAACCCTGTCTTTCGCCAAGCCCGGATCGCCCCAAGCCCTCCCCCCGGCACGCTGGCCGAATTGCGACCAGCTGACTTGACGCGCTGGTCCATGCACGATAAGTGCATGGCTGTGAAGATGATCACGATCGACATGGAGGCCTACGAGGCCCTGGCCCGACACAGGAAGAAGGGAGACTCGTTCTCCCGGGTCATCAAGGAGCATTTCGGGCGGCGGCACACCGGGCACGAGCTCCGCGCGATCCTGGAAGACCTGCGCCTGGCCAAGGACACGATCGACCACGTGGACCGGGTGGTGCGGGCCCGTGGCAAGAGCCTGGCGCGGGCTCCGAAGCTGTGAGCCACCTCGGCCGTCGTGGCCGAAGCGCCCCTGGTCACACGTAACGTCAAGGACTTCGCGCGAGTGCCGGGACTCGAAATCCTCGGCTACTGAGCCGTCTTCTGCTCCGCCGGGTTCGGAGCTTCCTCCTGGTCCACCGTGAAAGCGTGCTTCTTGAGGTCAAGGATCAGGCCCGGCGGCTCGCTGTCGATCAGGTACCCGAACTCGTCGCGGAACTCCTGGAGCGACAGGTTGCAGGTCGCGGCGAACTTCGCGAGCTCGTGCGGGTCCTCGAAGTCGTCCCGGCGCAGGCGGATCATGTACCGGCGCGCGATCGAGTAGCGGGTCGAGTGGGTGTCGACGAGCCGCACCCGGGTGCGCCCGGTGTCGTGGTCGAGCATCTCTTCGAAGGGCACGGCCACGAAGTGCCCACCCTGCATCGAGATCATGACCGCGTTGCCGCCGGAGAGCAGGTACTTGGCCGCGCAGTAGCCGAGGTCACGGGTGTACTCCATGTCCAGGGGGATGGGGTCGGCGCAGCGCAGCTCGTAGCCGATGTTCTTGGCGACGAGGGTGGTCTTGATTCCGAACTGCTTGAGCCGCTTCGTCACCTGGTCCTTCAGGATCTCGCCGATGTTGACCTCGGCGATGCGGATATGGCCGTGGGAGTCGCGCTCGACACCTTCGAGCTGGTCGAGGTCCGAGGGATCGATGCTCAGCACGACGCCCTCGGCGATCACGGCCACGCCGTCGCGGCGGCCGTAGCTCAGGCGCTTGATGATCGCTCCCACCAGGGTGTCCACGAACACCTTGAGCTTGAGCTTGCTGCCCGCGAACTCCTCGGGGATCAGGGTGAGGGTGGCTCCCGCCGCCTTGCCGATGCCCAGGGCGAGGTGGCCGGCCTTCCGGCCCATGGCGATGACGAAGTACCAGCGCGAGGTGGTCTTCGCGTCCACCATGAGGTTCTTCACGATGTCGACGCCGATGTGGCGCGCGGTCTGGAAGCCGAAGGTGTCGACGTAGGCGGGCAGGTCGAGGTCGTTGTCGATGGTCTTGGGCACGTGGACCACGTGGATGCGCCCGCCCGCCTTCTCCTCGAGCTTCATCGCAGAGAACGCGGTGTCGTCGCCGCCGATGGTGAGCAGCATGTTGACGTTCAGGCGCAGCAGCGAGATCACCGTGTTCTCGAGGAGGTCCGGGCTCTGGGTGGGGTTGGCCCGCGCGATCCCGATGTGCGAGCCGCCGCGGAAGTGGATGCGGCTCACCTCGTCGATGGTGAGGGGGGTCACGTGCTCGACGTTGCCCTGCATGAGCCACTCGAAGCCGTCGCGGATGCCGAGCACCTCGACGCCCTCGAGGACGCCGCGGATGGTGGCGGCGCTGATCACGCTGTTGATGCCGGGGGCGGGTCCTCCCCCGACCAGGATCGCCATCTTCTTGGGGTGGTGCATCGTGATGTCCTCCAGAACCGACCGGACGGTTGTTAGGTTAGCACTAGTCCAGCCGCTCCTGGTCGAAAAGCCGCTTCGTCACCTGGGCGGCGGAGCGCAGGGTGATGACGGCCAGCCCGCGGTGCCGAGGCCGGCCAGGAGATCGAAGAGCAGGAAGGTACGACCGAGGAAAGACACCCGCGGGTACCCGAGCACGACCAGGTTCACGATCGCCAGCAGGATCCGCAGCTCCGTCCCGCCGAAGAGGCCGTAAGAGAGCTTGAACACCCCGAGAGAGCAGGTCGCGAGGTACATGTTGATCGAGAAGAGGAAGTAGGTGACGAGCAGGGCGAGGGCGACCCGCTCGGTCACGAGGCCCGAGGCGGCGAGTCCCACGAGCAGGAACAAGGCGCCGAAAGCGTCGACGAGGTGGTCCACGTAGAAGCCGTAGCGGGGGCGCAGACGGTTGCGGACGCGGGCCACCGTGCCGTCCAGGCTGTCGCCGAACCAGTTGACGAAAAGGCAGAGCGTTCACGAAGTGAAGCCAGGAGGGGTTGCGCCCAGCGAGGGCGTAGCCGATGCCGGCGAGGGCGTTGCCCAGGAGGCCCAGCGCGGTCAGGTGGTCGGAGTTGACCCACGAGGGCATCCGGTGCGCGAGCCAGACGAGCAGCCGCTTCTCGGCCGGCCGCGGTCAGGCTCTTGTGGTCGCGGGTCGGGATCCTGGGGTGCGCCGGGCTCGGTCATCGTAGGGCCTCCTGTCGGGCTGCGCTAGACTACTCGGGAATCATGGCCACTGACGAAGCACCCAAGTCGGCTTACGAGATCGCGATGGAGCGGCTCCGCAAGAAGGACAAGGACGCGGGAGTCGAGGAGCGCGAGGTCACCGAGGCGCAGAAGGCGGCGATCGGAGAGCTGCGCAAGGTCTACGAGGCGAAGCTGGCCGAGCGAGAGATCCTGCACCGTTCGAAGCTCCAGAAGGCGGCCGACCCCGCGGCGCTCGAGATACTCGAAGAAGAGTACCGCCGCGACCGCGAGCGCCTCACCTCCGAGCGCGACCGCAAGATCGAAGCGGCCCGTCGAGGCTGAGCGGTCTCCGGCCTCGGTTCGGGCCTAGATCACCGTCCCGTCGGGGATCACGGCGTTCTTGGGCACCACCACGATGCCGTCGCGGATGTAGTAGCCCTGGCCGTCCTTCTCGCGCAGGCCCGCTTCGTTGACGATGCGAACGCCCTGCCCCACGCGCGCGTTCTTGTCGATGATCGCGTGCTGGATGACCGAGTCGGCGCCGATGCCGAGGGGCGGCACTCCACGGGCGATCGCCTTTTCGATCTCGTCGAGGGTCTCGTAGTAGTCGGCGCCGAGGACGAGGCTGTCGCGCACCTGGGTCCCGCGCCCGATCCGGCTGCGGATCCCGACCACCACCCGGTCCACCTCGGCCCCGACCATGATGCATCCCTCGGAGATCAGCGAGCGCCGCACGTGGCAGCCCTCGATCTTGCTGGCGGGCAGGAACCGCGGATGGGTGTAGACGGGTCTCGAGGCGTCGTAGAAGTCGAACGGGGGCATGGCCTCGCAAAGCGCCAGGTTGGCCTCGAAGTAGGACGAGATCGTCCCCACGTCCTCCCAGTAGCCCCGGTAGACGTGGGCATGGACCCGCCTCTTGGGCACGCTCGCCGGAATGACGTGGCGGCCGAAGTCCACGAGGCCCGCCTCGCCGATGCACGCTTCGAGGGCCTCGCGCCCGAAGAAGTAGAGGCCCATCGAGGCGAGATAGACGGGCCCGAGGCCGGGGACCTCGGAGACGAGGTCGGGCAGGCGCTCGGGCGCGGGCTTCTCCTCGAAATGCGTGATCCGACCCTGGGCATTCATGCGCAGGATGCCGAAAGCGGAGGTCTGCTCCGCGCTCACCGGGGTGACCGCGACCGTGATGTCGGCGAGGTGGCGGCGGTGGGTGTCGAGCATCCTCCGGTAGTCCATCTGGTAGAGCTGGTCGCCGGAGAGGATGAGGACGTCGCGGTAGCGGTGGCCGCGCAAGTAGCGGAGGTTCTGGCGGACCGCGTCGGCCGTGCCCTGGAACCAATCGGGGCTCTCCTCGGTCTGCTCCGCGGCCAGCACCGAGACGAAGGCGTTCGAGAAGGCGTCGAACTTGTAGGTGCTCGAGAGATGGCGGTTCAGGCTCTCGGAGTTGTACTGGGTGAGCACGAAGATCCGGCGCAGGTTCGAGTTCAGGCAGTTGCTGACCGGGATGTCGATGAGACGGTACTTGCCGGCGATGGGTACGGCGGGCTTGGACCGTTGCGCGGTCAGCGGGAACAGCCGGCTGCCCCGGCCGCCGCCGAGGATGACGCCGAGCACCTCGTTCATCGCGCGGGCATTCTGCCACGCCCGCCGCCGCCGTGGTAGCCCGAACGACCCCCGCGGCGTCACGCGGGGGTCGTTCGAGAAGTCTGCTAGTCTCTTGCTTCTGTGCCTGGCGCCGACCCCCTTGACCTGATGCACCGACCCGGGCTCGCCCTCCGGGCGTCGGCGGGCGCGTGGCACGTGCCGGCGGGCCTCGGCTTCCTGCTGCGGAACCGCTCGCTCTGGTCCCTGGCGATCGCGCCCATGGCCGTCGCCGCCGTGCTCATCAACCTCGGCCTCGTGGGCGGCGCCTTCCTGGCCCCCCAGATCGAGACCCACCTCGCGCCGTCGCAATCCCACCTGCCGGCGTTCCTGGGCCTGGCCCTGACCCTGAGCCTGTGGTTCGGCGTCGTGGTCGCGACCACGACCCTGGGCCTCGCCCTGTCTCTCCTGGTGACCGCCCCCCTGCTCGAGCGCCTGTCACGCAAGGTCGAGGCCCAGCTCGGCGGACGGGGGGCGGGTCGGGTTCCCGACCGAGCGGTGGGACTTCGCCGTCTCGACGCGCACCGGTCTCGTCTTCGTGGGCACGGCCATAGCGGCGCTCGGACTCGCGATCGTGCCCCTCGTCGGACCCTTGCTGAGCGCGGCCGTCAGCGCGCCGCTCCTGGCCTACCAGGCCATCGATCCGACCCTGACCCGGCGCAACCTTGGCTTCCAGCAGAGGAAGGTCTGGCACTTGCGATGGCACGCGGAGGTGGCCGGGTTCGGCCTTGCGGCGCTCGTGGCGCTCCTCGTCCCGTTGGTGAACGCCTTCCTCCCACCGGCGCTCGCCGTGGGCGCTACCCGGCTGGTCCTCGACCTCGAAGGCCTGGACGCGGAACGGGGGCAGGCGAAACCTGCCCCCGAACCCGAAGCCGACTCCGATCTGGACCCCGCCGCGCCCTAGGTCGTCTCGTCGGAGCTGCGCCGCCGTTCCCCTGGGGGCGTCAGGGTGACCTTGAGGTCCACCGCCTTGCCGTCGCGTTGGACACCGACCACCAGCTCCTTGCCGCTCTCGGCCTTCCGAACTTCGCTGCGGAGGTCCCGCGCGTTGCGGATCTCGTGGCCCCCGAAGCGAAGAATGACGTCTCCGGCCTTGAGCCCCGCCTTGGCGGCCGCGCTGCCCTCGAGGACGCTCGTCACCACCACGGCCTGATCGCCCGGGGCCTGGAAGAACCTGGCGAACTGACCGCTGACCTCGTCGAACTCGATGCCAAGCCGCCGCGGACCCGCGACTCCCCAGTTGAAGTCCTCGAAGGTGAAGCCGTGGCCGCCCGGCGGCATCGGAGGCATGGGCGGCATCGGGGCCTCGGGCGCCAAAGCCGGTTCCGGGGGCATCGGCGGCACCGGCATGTCGAAGTCACCGACGTGAACGCGCGCAGGCCCCCCCTCCCCGAGGGTGGCACTCAGCCGCTGCATCGCGCCGGCGCGGCTCACGGCCACCTCCACCGTCCGTCCCGGGGGGGTTTCCCGAACCAGGCGGGCGAGCTGGCTGGCGCTGCGCACGCGTTCGCCCTGGAACTCGAGGATCACGTCATCCTTCTGAAGGCCTGCCTTCGCCGCCGGGCTGCCTTCCTCGACATGCCTCACCAGGGCCCCACGCTCCTCGCTCAGCTTCAGGCGGGCGGCTTCACCCTTGTCGACCTCCTCGAGCTCCACCCCCAGGCGCGCGCCGCCGGGCATCCGGATCACCTCGACCCGCCGGGTCTTGGCCTTCGGCTCCGACTCGTCGCTGGCCCCTCGGGCCCGGGGCGACGCCACCAGGGCCCCGGCCGTCAGGACGGCCACTCCCAGACCCACCATGATTCCGCGTCTCATCTCTCCTCCTCGATGACCAAGAGGCACGGCTCACCCTTTGCTTCGCCGGCCCGTCCTTCGCTCTTTGGACGCAAGGACCCGGCCAAAAGTCGGCGCCACTCGTCCGACGGGCGAGTCTGCTACTCGAAGTAGCCGTTCACATCGAGGATGACGTGCACGCTGCCCGAGGCCTGGCTGGCGAGCAGGCCTACTCGGGCGTCCGTCCCCAGGCCGACCACCAGGTTGTTGGCCCTCGTCTGCCCCGGCTCGTAGTTGGCGTGGGAGGCAGTCGGGGGCGGGAAGCCCGCCGGGAAGGCGCGCAGGTTCCCCGGGGCCGTCGCGCCGGTGACGGTCAGGTTCAGCGAGAGCGCGCGGGCGGACGACGGGACGCCGCACACACCCGCGCCCTTGTAGGCGCGCACGTTCAAGGCCGGCAGCGGGGCCGGCCCGCCCAACGCCGGCTCACGCGTGTCGACGAAACGGCAGGGGGTCACGGTGTGGAAGCGCAGGGAAGCGCGGTCAGGGTCGAAACGCAGGAGCAGGGCGTCCTGGCCCGTGCCCTCGCCCCAGGTGGTGCCGGCGACGGCGACGGCCCCGTTGGCATCCACCGCGATCGCGTTCGCCCGGTCGCTGCCGCCCCCCTCACCCGGAAGAGTAAAGGTCCACGAGGATGAGCCGGCGGCATCGATGCGGAGGACGACCAGGTCCGAGTCGGTGCCGTTCCACACGTCACCGGTCACGGTGGCCGCGCCCTCCAGACTGACCGCAACCTGCGGCATTCCCACCTGTGCGCCCGCCGGATGCGTGTCGACCCACCGCTCGTTGCCGGCCGGATCGTAGGAAACGGAGACGATCTGGTACGTCGCACCGGACAGCGACAGGCCCGTGACGACGACGTTGCCCGCACCGTCCAGGGAGACGGATGACGCCCGGTCGTCGGCCGCCGAGTTGTCGCGGGTCCGGGCCCAGAGCAGGTTTCCCGAGGGATCGAACTTCAGGGTCGCGTAGTCGGCTCCCTGGCCGGAGGCGCGTGAAGAGCCGGTCAGCACGACGTTGCCGGCACCGTCGAGGGCGGCGGTCAGGAACACGCTCTCCTCCGCGCCCGGGGCCAGCCATTGCCGAGTCCACGCCAGGCTGCCGGCCGCGTCGTATTTGAAGAGCGCAGGCCTCGACACGCCCGCGGTGAACACCGAACCCCAGAGATACGCGTTTCCGGCCCCGTCCACACGAAGACCGGCGACCGTGAGGCCGTCCTGGATGAGCCGGTCCCACACGAGGGTGCCGTCACGGTCGTATCGGAGGAGCCTCCATTGGGTGATGGAACCGAAGCGAATCGGGTGTGTCTCCGCGACGAGGACCGAGGTGCCACCCGCGAGGTCCTCCCCGAGGGCCAGGGGAACGTCGTAGTACTCCGCGGGATGGGGGTAGGTGGCGGACCACAGCTTGTTCCCGTTGCTGTCATAGCGCCCCACGAGCACGTCGCCTGCGAGAGAGGACGCTCCGACCACTCCTCCGAGCAGGTGTGCCGCCAGCAGCTCGGAGTAGTTGGTCCCAGGAAGCACCCATTCGGGGAGACCGCCCGGCGAGTACCGGCGCCGAGCGGGCGATCCGCTCGCCAGGGAGAAAGAGGTGACGATCGGGTGGCCGTCTCCGTCCAGGACGAGGGCCGGAAAGCCATCGGATCGCGGGGCCAGAGGCTCGCGGACCGCCCACAGCAAAGCACCCGTCTCGTCGTACTCGAGAGTGCCGACGTCGCCACTGCGGTTCGTGGCAGTGCCCGCGTTCCCGCTGACGTGGACCGTCCCGTCTTCGGCCACTACGAGAGCGGTCGCGCCCTCTACGTCGCTCGGTCCCCAGTCGTAGGATCGTTGCCATGCCGGGTTGCCGGCCACGTCATAGTCGAGGACCAGGTAGTCCGCGTTGGTTCCTTGCATCTCGCCGGCCACGAGGACGGCGCCCGAAGGGGCGATGGCGACGGAGTTGAGGAGCCCTCCTGTGGGGACGCTGCGCGTCCACGACAGAGCCCCGGCCGCGTCGATCCGGCTCGTGGAGAACCCGTCGGTCACGGCCACGACGCCCGACCGCACCGCGATCACGCCGGCCGGGCAGGGGGTCCGCCAGGCCTCCTGACCGCCCGCCAGCCACTTGATGACCTGGCTCCCGGCCGCCATCCACGCCTCCCCGCTTTCGTCCGCGACGATCGTGCCCCCGGTGGCCGGAACCTGGCTCCAGGTTTCGGTCCCGTCGCTCGCGTATCTCACCGCGAAACCGGAGAAGGTACTGGTAACGTTGTTGGTGCTCGAGCCGGCTATGGTGACGCGACCCTGCGCGTCCAGGGCCACCGAGGAGCTGTCGAGACGACTAGAGCCATCGCCGTAGCTCGCCGCCCAAAGCAAGGCACCCGCCGAGTCGTACCGGCGCGTGAACACGTTCTGGTTGAAGCTGTCCGTCGTGCTCGTTCCGGTCACCACGATTCCGTTGGCGCCGCCGGCGGCGGCGGAAGGGACGCTCCAAGCCTGCCGGCCGACGCCATCCCAGGAGCGCGTCCATAGGCGGGTTCCGCTGCCGTCATACTTGACGATCAGCCAATCGGCGTCGCTGGGCGAGGGCTCGGGCCAGGCCGAGGGATGAGGCGGGAACTGGGTGGCCACGACGTACACTCCCCCGATTCCGTCCAGGACGACGGTCGCGTATGAGCACGTGCTGGCGATCATGCGCAACCAGGCCACGCTCCCACCGCTCTCGTACCTGGTCAGGAAGCAGGCGGCGGTGTCCTGCGACAAGGAGCCGGCGACGTAGACGGAGCCGCTCGCGTCGACGGCCAGGTGGTGGGTCGGGTCCAGCGAAGAACGCCATTGCGCGACGAACGCCGGCTCGTCACCGCGGCCCGAGTCAAAACGCACCGTCCAGGCGGGCGTCTGGGCGGGGGCTGGAACAGGCCAATCCGTCAATACGAGGGAGAGGATCGAGACGAGGGCCGGCCGCGTGATCCCCGAACGCATAGTGCTCCCGATTGGGGGATGTTACCACTAAGGTTCCTGGAGGAACTGGTCACAACGGCACGATGAGGAAGGGCGGCCTTCTTCGGCCACCGTGCAGCGCTAGTGGACGACCTTGCCGTGGCCGAACTTCTGCTCGAGGCCGAGGAACTCCAGGATCTCGAGCAGCCGCTGGTAGCGGGCCAGGATCGAGTCGCAATCGAGGAGTGACTGTCGCTCCACCGGCGACAGCGCCAGGGTCTGGCCCAGGGCGTTCACGAAGACGTCGTGGGGCAGCTCGTTCTGGAGGACGAGGGCGGACGGGCCGTCTGCGGCCTGGCCGATGGCCGCGAGCACCTTTCGTCGCATCGGGTCGAGGAGGGCCGCGTCCTCGACCGTGTCTTCGAGGGCCTCGACCGAGGCCCGCCGGTAGGCTGCGCCGGAGTGCTCCTGGTCGATGCGGAAGCGGGAGGTTCCGCGGAGGACGAGGTTGTACCGGCCGTCCGGGAGCTCCTCGCTCTGCTCGATGTGCCCGGCGCAACCCACCGGGTAGACCGGGGGCCGTCCCGTCGTAGTCGGGCTCCCAGCCCGGCTTCAGCAGCACCATGCCGATGACCCGGTCGCCCTGCGAGGCTGTCGGCCGTCATCTGGCGGTAACGGGGCTCGAAGACGTGGAGCGGCATCGGCATCTTCGGAAAGAAGACGACGTTCGGGAGGGGAAAGAGAGGAATGATCGGGGGAAGGGTCTTCACGAAGGGGTCAGGTCTGGAATTGTGAATTTGGCCGACTCACGATTCACGATTCAAGACCTGACCCCTGGACGGCAGCTGGCCTCAGTGCTGATGAGGGCGGCGCCCTCACCGGCCGGAGCGTCGCCGGTCGTGAAGGAGTGCCCGCAACCGCAGCTCGACTTGGCGTTCGGGTTCTTGATGGCGAACCCGCCGCCCATGAGGTCTTCCTTGTAGTCGACCTCGGCGCCTTCGAGGTAGCGCAGGCTCATCGGGTCGACGATCACCTTGACCCCTTCGCGCTCGAAGACCTGGTCGCCGTCCGCGATCTCGTCGAGCACCATGCCGTACGAGAACCCGGAGCAGCCTCCACCCTGCACGTAGATCCGGAGCCCACCCGCGGGGATGCTCTCCTTCTCCTGCTCGAGGATGCCCTTCACCTTCTGCGCGGCGTTTTCGGTCAGCGTGATCATTCTTGCCCTCTCTTCACCCGACACGAACGAGTGTAGCGCATGCCCCTGCCGGTGTCATTGCGAACCGCCCGGCCCGCCGCATAGAGTCCCCTGCGAGGTCGAAGCGAGACATGGTTCAAGACGGGATGGACGGACCGGAGATCCTCCGCCGGGTGACGCGCCTCGGGCCTGCGGGGCCGGGGAGGCGGCTGGTTCCCCACGGGCCGCAAGTGGCACGCGGTGCGCGTCGAAGGGGGCGAGCCCGTCGTGGTGGCCAACGGCGCCGAGGGCGAGCCGGGCTCGATCAAGGACCGCTTCGTCATGCTCACGCGGCCCGCGGACGTGGTCGCGGGCCTGGGCCTGGCGGCCCGAGCGGTGGGTGCCCGGGAGGCGGTCATCTTCCTGAAGGGCTCGTTCGACGCGCCGGCCGCGGCCCTCGCCGCGGCGATCCGCGACGCGCCCGCCCGCCGGCCTCTCCGTGACCATCCGGCACGGCGACGACAGCTACGTGGCGGGCGAGGAGACCGCGATCCTGGAGACCCTCGAGGGCCGGCGGCCCTGGCCGCGGCCCAAGCCGCCCTTCCCCGCCGCGGTCGGGCTCCTGGGACGCCCCACCCTGGTGCAGAACGTCGAGACCCTGTCCCGGGTGCCGGCCGCGGTCGCCGACCCCGACGGCTTCCGCCGGACCGAGCGTACGCTCGTGTGCGTCTGGGGCCACGTGCGCACGCCCGGAGTGTACGAGGTCCCGCTCGGCACGCCGCTCGGCCGCATCGTGGAGGACGAGGCCGGCGGCGCGCCCGACGGGGTCGGGCTCGTCTTCCCCGGCGGCCCCTCCACGTTCCCCCTCGGCGCGCGACCGACTCGGAACTGCCCTCGACCCCGAGGCGCTGCAGGCGGCGGGCTCGGCCCTGGGCACGGCGGCGCTCCTGGTCGTGGGCGCCTCCATCCCGCGGCGCGACGTGCTCGTCTCCCTGGCCCGTTTCTTCGAGCGCGAGTCCTGCCAGCAGTGCCCGCCCTGCACCATCGGCACGGCGAGCCTCGCACCGCATCGCGCGGGCCAGGGCGTCGGGCACGGCGCGGGCGCGCGACCTCGCCGACGCGCAGGACGTGGCCGGGTTCATGTCCGGCCACGGCTACTGCGCCCACTGCCGCACCGGCGCCGCGGTGGTCGGGGGCCTCCTCGCGCCAAGCCGTCGGTTCGGCGGGATGTCGGCGAGGGGTCCAGCGCTTCGATCCCTTCGACCCGGAATCGCCCGAGCGAACGGCGATCGAGGCCGTCCTGACGTCGCTCACGCCGGCGGGGGCGCGACCGTGAGCACGGTCTTCTTCCTCTTCCTGCTCCATCTCTCGCTCGGCCTCGTGATCGCCCTCGCGCTCGTGCCCGACCGGGCCGGCGAGAAGTTCTTCAAGCTCTGCTCGGCCATCGCCGTCTTCCTCACGAGCACGGGCCTTGGCCTCCTGTACCGCCGCTTCGGCCTCGACCGGCGGCCCGAGCGCGCCCGGGCACGAGCGCCTACGCCCCGATGCTCGTGGCGACGCTGGCGTTCGCCTTCCTGACCGTGGTCTACAACCGGGCCTGGCACTTCGACTGGGCGCGGCCGCGCCGCGGCATCCTTCTGGGCGCGATCCTCGCCGGCCTCGTGGCCACCGTCGTCGGCTCGCCGGGTCCCCTCTTCACCGCCGCCGACCTCACCTCGGCGCTGCTCCTGGGCGCGGCCGCGGGCGCCATGATCCTGGGCCACTACTACCTCGTGGTGCTCGACCTGCCCATCTCGGCGCTGCGGCGGCTGACCGTGCTGCTGATCGTGGCCCTGGTCCTTCGCTCGGCCGCGGTCGGCCTCGCCCTCGTCGGCCCGGTCCACGCGGGCTACGAGGAGGCGCGGCTCATCGCCGTCGGGCCTCTGGAGCCCCGACGGCATCTTCGTCTGGATGCGGCTCCTGTTCGGGATCGCGGGACCGCTCTCCCTCATCTGGTTCATCTGGAAGACGGTCGAGATCCGCTCGACCCAGTCGGCCACCGGCATCCTCTACGTGCAGCTCTTCCTGGTGCTGGCGGGCGAGCTCCTGGCCACGTACCTGCGCGTGGCCGCCGGCTTTCCGCTGTGAGGGCCCCGGAGATCGCGTTTCGCTGCCCACAGTGCGCGGCCGAGGCCACCGCGGGCCTCGACGGCCGCGGCCGCTGCTCGGCGTGCGGGGCGGCGACCGAGCTGCCGGTCTCGCGCCTCGCTGCGCGACGAGCGGATCGTCGACCGCTGCCCGGCCTGCGCCGGCGAGCAGCTCTACGTCCAGCGCGACTTCAACCAGAAGATGGGCCTCGCGGTCGTGGTGGTGGGGGCGGTGCTCGCGCCCTTCACCCCCTACTACTCGAGCCTCGTTCGTGGCCGCGCTCGTCGACGCCGCCCTCTACGCGGTCCTGCCCGAGATCACGATCTGCTACCGGTGCCAGGCGCACTTCCGCGGCTTCCGCCGCAACCCGAAGCACCAGGCCTTCGACCTGCACATCGCCGAGCAGTACGGCTCGCCCCACTCGAAATGACTCCGGTGGTCTCTGGGCCGCCGAAGTGGGCGTGCTCTCGCCCTCCTCGTCGCGGCCACGGTCGCCTCCTATCCGATCGGCATCCTCTCGGGTTCCGCGTGGCTGCTCCCGTCGCTCAACACCCTGCCCGCTTATCTGCTGATGGTGGCCCGGCTGCGCGAGGGCGACCGGCGGGGTGCTCTCGTCGCGATGCTGGGTCTGGGCCCTCACCCTGGCCGTGTTCGGCACGCTCTTCTTCGCCCTGTGGCCGGCCTCCCTGGAAGGCGTGGTCCTCCATGGCGCCGCGTATCGCGACGAGATGTTCCTGTGGATCCGCACCGGGATCGGCCGTGAGGGAAGCCCTCGCCTGTTCCTGCCCCAGCACCTCCTGCACCTTGCCGGCTTCGTGGCCCTGAGCCTGGCCACGGCGAGTGCGTTTTCGATCCTGCTGGGCGCGGTCCTGATGAACTTCATGGCCTTCTACGTGGCCTCGCTGGCGCGCGCGCGGCGTGCCCGCGTGGGCGGTGATCGCTCTCGGCTGGCAGCCGTGGGCCCTCTGCCGCGTGGCCGCGTTCTGCGCGCTCGGAGTCGTGCTGGCCGAGCCGCTCCTGCGACGGCGATTCGGGGCGATGCCCTCCGGATCGCCCCGGACGGCTGCTTCTCTGGGCCGCCGCCGGCATCCTGGCCGACTGGGTGCTCAAGGCGACGCTGGCCCCGACCTGGGGTCGCTGGCTCGGCGGGCTCCTGCCGGGGTCAGGTCTGGAATTGTGAATTCACAATTCCAGACCTGACCCCCTCAGAACTCGCCCGAGGCGCCGCCGCCGCCGGAACGGCCGCCGCCGGCTTCGAAGCCGGGTCTGCGGAAGTGGCCGCGCCGCGGGGGTGAAGCTCGCGACGCTCGCCGCCACTTCGAGGGCGCTGCGGCCTTCGGGGTCGGTGAAGAGCGCCTCGGCCGTGAAGCCGCTTCGCTCGTGCTCGGGCCCGGAGTCGAGATAACGACGGACGAGGAGGGCGATGCCGATCGCGATCCCGCCCCCGCCGACGAGAGCGAGCCACAGTGGTGCGACGTGCACGTAGAGGCGCAGCGTGACCAGCGAGGCCAGGATCCCCACGAACCCCAGGTCGATGAGCGATCGCCGCCGCGTGACGATGCCCCAGGCCACGGTCAGCAGCGGCACGGCGGCCGTGGCCACCACGAAGAAAGCCCGGATCGGCGAGGGCTGGCGAGCGTTAAAGGCGACGAAGCCGGTCAGCATCTCGACGAGACGCAAATCCCACGACCCGACGTGCATCGCGAGGTAGAGAAACACGAGCGAGACGAGGGCGATCGCTTCGCACGAGCGCCGGTGGGCCGGCGCGAGCCGCGCCGAGTCCGACCCGCGCAGAAGCAGCGGCACGAGCACGAGCGGCAGGACGATCCAGGTCAGCCGGCCCGAGGGTACGCGCGCGACGAGGATGAAGACACAGCTCGCGGCCACGACGGCGAAGATCGTGTAACCCCAGCGCCAGGCCGCGCCCCCGAGGACGATGATGGAAAGGATGAGAGCCGTGTCGACGAGGACCTTCTCCCCCGGCTTGGCGGATTCGGCGATGAGCCAGAAGAGGCTTCCGATCAGGAGGCCTACGGTCTGGAAGGCCGACGCCGACTCGGTGCCCCCCTGGCGTCGCTTCAGCGACCCGAGCTGGGCCTCGGTGAGGCCAACGAGCCCGCAGCCAAACAGGAAGAACACCACGGCGGCCGCCGACTCGCCGGCGGACGCGAACGCCAGGCCCACGATGCCCATGGCCGACTGGAGGACGACGAGGCTGAAGCCGAAGACGAGAACCCGAAACACCGGTCCGAGGCGGTTCCGGTCGTCCGGGTAGGCGGCATCGATCTTCTTGCGCGTCTCTTCGTCGATGGCCGCCGCGCGTTGCCAGCCGCGAGCGGCTTCGCGCACCTCGTAACGGCGGTCCGCCTCGGCGACGTCGGCCCTCACGACGCGACCCTCCGCGCCTTGATCTTCTGGTGAGCCACGAGGAGGGCCACGAGAACCCCGCCTCCGGTCACGATGAACCAGAGGAAGCCCAGGAAGGGGTCGCGGACCGCCGAGATCGTGAGCGCGGTGAGCCCGATGTAAGCCGCGACGAGGCCCATGCCGAAGAGCGAAAACCGGCCGGCCCGGAAGGCAAAGACCGCGAGGCCCGCCCCCACGACCAGCAGGCCGACCTGGAACGCCGCCCCATCACTGCCCCCTTCGCCAAAGCCGGAGAGGATCGAGGCCAGGATGAGGAGCCAGCCCAGGTGCGCGGCCAGGGGCTCGAAGTGCGCCTTGCGGTCGGAGCGCAGGAGCGCGTAGCCGAGGCCCACGAACACAAGCCCCGTGACCGCGCCATTCCACCGGATGGCACTCTCGCTCGCGGGGCCCGACCAGAAGCCGCCGGACAGCGGCGACGCGCTCACCCCGCGCCAGGCCGCGAAGGTCGAGAGCGCGAGGCCGGCGACCGTCCGCGAATCGCCCCAGACGGCGAGGGCGCCGGCGAAGAGGCTCATGACCAGGAGGTGCGCGCTCCACGCAGGCCCGAGCGGCGTGAACTGCACCTCGGTGTAGGCGAGGGCCGCGCCCGTCAGGAGGACGCCCAGCAGGAGGATGTAGTCGAAGGCCAGGTGTCCCGAGGGAGCCTTCCCCCAGGTGAACGCTGGCGCGTGTCTTTGCGCCCAGAAGAGCGCGGCGGCGGCGGCGAGCCAGAGGCCGCCGGCGATGGCCACGGGGCCGATGCGGTCGAGGTTCTCCTTGACCAGGACCCCCACTCCGGCCATGAACGCGAGCACGCCTCCGTAGAGGAGAAAGCGCAGCTCGGGCCTCACCGACACGAGCTCTCCCCGGGCGACACGGCCGAGATGGACGGTCTGCTGCCGCGACAACACGCCTTCGCGCCCAAGACGATGGACCGCGGCCGCCACGTCAGGATTCATCGCGCGCCATTGTGTCCCGAGACTCTGGTGAGTTCCACTGTCTTCCTCCGACGCGGGCGCGAGCGTGGTTATCCGCCTTCCTCCCGCTTCCGTGTCCAGGCGCCGGGAGGATACTAGAAGCCATGCCGGAGCTGCCCGACCTCCTGCACGTCGCTCTCGAAGCTGCGCAAGCGCCTCCTCGGCCGCCGTGTGTCCAAGGACCGCGTGCGCGAACCCGTGGTGCTGCGCTTCGCCGTTCACGGCAACCTCTCCCTGCTCCAGGGCCGGACCCTCGACGACCTCTTCCGCAAGTCTCACTTCCTGGTCTTCCGTTTCGAGGGCCTCGACCTCGCGGTCAATCCCATGCTCGCGGGACGCTTCCGCCTGGCCCCGCCCGGTGAGCGCGACGAGGCCGCCCTGTGTTTCGCCCTGGAGTTCTCCGAGGACGAGCCGGTGGAGCTGCGCTACCTCGACGACAAGAAGATGGGCAAGGCCTACCTGATCGCGACCGAGGACTGGAAGGCGATCCCCGGAATGCAGACGGGAGGCATCGACATCCTGTCCGCGGAGTTCACGCGCGAGCGGTTCTGCAGCCTCCTCAAGCACCGGCGCGACCAGGTCCGCGTGTTCCTGCTCGACAAGAAGGCCCTGGACAGCCTCGGGAACGCCTACGCCGACGAGGTGCTGTTCGCGGCCGGCATCCACCCCAAGACCTTCTGCCGCTCGCTCACGCCACGAAGACGGCGTTCGGCTCCACGACGCCATCGTGGAGGTGATGACGGCGGCCGCGCTCGAGGTCGCGAAGCGCGATCTCGGCCCCGAGGTCAAGGTTCGGGACTTCCTGAGCGTGCGCCTCCGGGAGATCTGCCCGCGCTGCGGTTCCAAGCTCCGCAAGGCCGGGGTGCGCGGCATGGACGCCTACTTCTGTCCCAAGTGCCAGCCCGCCACCCGTGCGGGGTTCGTGGACTGGACGCGCACCGGCAAGTGACGAGCCGGTGCCCTGGACAGCGCCCACGGGGCGCAAGATAATGACGGTTTCGGCGGTTTCCCCGGAATGGAGCGTGGATGAGCAAGGAAGACCTGATCGAGCTGCAAGGAGTCGTGACCGAAGTGCTGGCCGGCGGCAACTACAAGGTGAAGTGCGGTGAGAACCACGAGGTGCTGGCACGGCTCAACGGCAAGATGCGGCAGTTCCGGATCCGCGTGATCCAGGGCGACCGAGTGACCGTCGGCGTCTCCCCTTACGACCTGAAGCGCGGCCTCATCACCTACCGGGCGAAGTAACCTCCTCCCCTGCCTCGCACCCGCGCCGTCCTCTTCGACCTCGACCGCACCCTCCTCGATTTCGACCGCGCCGAGAGAGGCGCGCTCCGCCAGGGCCTCCTGGGCCTGGGGCTCGCTCGCTCGCAGGACCGTCCTCGCCGAGTACCGCCGCATCAACGAGGCCCTCTGGGACTCCTACCGGCGCGGCGGGATCAGCCAGGAAGACCTGGCCCGGGAGCGCTTCCGCCGTCTGCTGGCGTTCCTGGGGGCGCCGATGCGGCAGGCTCGGCACCTGGGCCAGGCCTACCTCGAGGCGCTCGCGGCCCGCGGCGACCGCCTGCCGGGGTGCCGGCCGGTCCTGCGTCAGCTCGAGGCCCGGGGCCTGCGCCTGGGGGTCGTCACGAACGGCATCGACCGCGTCCAGCGCGCCCGGCTCGCGGCGGCGCGCCTCGAGGCGCACTTCGCGGTCGTGGTCACGTCGCGAGGGCTGCGGGTTCGCGAAGCCCGACCCCCGCATCCTCGAGGTGGCGCTCCGCGCCCTCGAGGTCGGGCCCAAGGAGGCGCTCTACGTGGGCGACGACCTGCGCACGGACGGCGGGGCCGCGGCGGCCGCACGGAGTGCCTTTCTGCTGGATCGATCGCGGCGCCTCGTCCGCGCTCCCCCGCCGGCGCCACCACCGGCTGACGCACCTGCGCGAGCTGCTCCCGGTCGTCGATGGGAGCGGGGTTCGCGGGGAGCCGGACGCGGCCCTTATAATCGCGGCTCCCTCACCCCGGGAGGCCCCGACTGGACGCACCCGTCTCGATCCCGCGCGCCGTCGTCCCCTCCGTCGTCTTCCTGCGCAGCGCCATCCCCGAGCAGCACCCTTCGGCGGCGGTCCTGGGCGACGAGCGGATGGGGGTGGGCGTGGCGGTGGCGCCCCGGGCCGTGCTCACCGCCCACTACCTGGTGCTGGGAGCCTCCTCGGTGCACGTGGGGGCGTTCGACGGACGCGAGCGGGCGGTCCGCGAGGCCGCGGTCGATCACGAGACCGGCTTCGCCCTCCTGCATCTCGACGGACCGGAGCTTCGGCCGTCGCCGCTGGCCCCCACGGGACGGCTGCCCGCCGGCTCACCCGTCTTCCTGCTGACGTGCCAGGACGAGAACGAGCGCAAGGGCGCGAGCGGACACGTGATGGTGGTGGGTCCCTTCGAGGCCTTCTGGGAGTACATGCTCGACCAGGCCATCATGACCACCGTGGTCAACCCCGGCCTCGCCGGAGCCCCGCTCTTCGACGCCCAGGGCCGGCTCGTCGGCATCGTCTCCCTGGGCCTGTCCGCGGTCGGACGCTACAGCCTGGCCATCCCCATCGACCTCTTCCTCGAGCGGCGCGAGGAGATGGAGTCCGGAGCCCGCTCCCCCGACCGGCCCATCCGCGCCTGGGTCGGCTTCTACCCGCAGGCCTTCGACGGCGGGGTCGCGATCACGGGGCTCGTGTCCGGGGGCCCCGCGGACAAGGCCGGCCTCACCCGCGGCGACCTGCTCCTCTCGGTGGACGGACACGGCGGTCGGGTCCTTGCGCGATCTCTACACCGCGCTCTGGCGCAAGGGGCCGGGCGACGTCGTCGGCTTCCAGGTGCTCCGCGAGTCCGCGATCCTCGTGGTCGAGGTGATCGCGGGCGACCGGGACGATTTCTACAAGTGAGGCCATGTCCATCCTGAAGATCGCCCGCATCGGGCATCCCGTCGTGCGCCAGAAGGCGCGCCCGTTGACCGAGGCCGAGATCGTGTCCCCCGAGATCCAGCGGCTCATCGACGACATGCGCGAGACCATGTACGACTACGAGGGCGTGGGCGTGGCCGCGCCCCAGGTCCACGTGAGCCTGCGCCTGGCCGTCCTCGAGGTCCAGGCCTCCGACGAACGGGCCGACGAGCGCGTGCCCTTCACCGTCCTCGTCAACCCGAAGGTGACGCCGCTCTCCAGGAAGCTCAAGACCGGCTTCGAGGGCTGCCTCTCGGTCCCCGACCTCCGCGGCCCCGTGCCTCGCTACGAGCGGGTGCGGCTCGAGGCGCTCGACCGCGAGGGCCGGCCGTTCTCGGTCGAAGCCTCGGGCTTCCACGCCCGGGTGATCCAGCACGAGTGCGATCACCTCGACGGGAACGTGTACCTCGACCGCATGCCCGACCTGAGGCAACTCGCCTTCCTGAAGGAGTTCGAGGAGCACGTGCTCCGGGATTCGGACGAGGAATGACCTCCTCGCCGGTGGTCACGGCAACGCCCCGCGTCGTGCTCCGCAACGCCTCGGCCCGGCCCTACGACGGGGCCATCGCCGCGGCCCGCACCTGCTACTCGCCGCGCGTCGTGGACGCGGACGAGGTGACGCCGCGGGCAGCGCGAGTCGATCGGCCCCTTGACCTTCGAGGCCGGCCACCACACCGTGTACCAGCACGCGCACTTCGAGTTCGGGCTCGAGAACGTGAGCCGGCAGTTCGTCTGGTCCTTCCTCCACTCCCACCCCTTCTACAACTCGGAGCAGTCGAGCCAGCGCTTCGTGCGCCTCGACGAGGCGCGCGCCTTCGTGCCGGAGGGCCTCTCGTCCGCCGCGCGCGCGGTCTACGAAGGCGAGATCGCCGCGGCCTGGGAGGCCTACCGTCGGCTCACCGACATCCTCCGGGAAGACACGCTGCGGATCATGGGCGAGCTGCGCCACCTGTCGGCGAACGCCTCCGAGAAGCGGCGCAAGAAGGTGGCCCGCGAGGCGGAGAAGAAGGCGATCGAGACCGCGCGCTACGTGATCCCCGTCGCCGCCTTCACCTCGATGGTCCACACCGTCTCCGGGCATCGTCCTCCACCGCCTCAACCGGATGATGCGGACGGGCGACACCCCGCGCGAGAACGTGGCCATCGTCACCGCGATGGTGGACGCGGTGCGCGCCGTCGACCCCGACTTCTTCGCGCGCGTGGGCGAAGGGCCGCTCGCCGAGGAGCAGATCGTGGAAGTCGCGCATGCGGGTGAGCCGCGGACGGCGACGCCGAGGCCGCATCGGCCGATCGTCGGCTCGGCTCGCGGATCGCGCTCCTCGTGGACTACACGGCGCGCGGCCCGGAGACCACGGCGGAGGCGGTGCGCGCGGTCCTGGGCGCGAGCGCGCGCGGCGATGCCCGACGCGGAAGCGCTGGAGCTGGCCTTGAACCCGTCGCGGAACCGCTATCGGCTCGAGACCCTGAACCTCGCCGTGCACTCGCCGCTGACCCGCGCCCTGCACCATTCGACCTACACCTTCCTGAAGAAGCTCTCCCACACCGCGGACAGCCAGGACCAGCGCCACCGCATGGTCCCGGCCTCGCGGCCCCTGCTCACCCTCACCGACACGCGACGGCCCGACTACGTGACTCCCGCCCTCGTCGCCGGCAACCCGCAGGCGCGCGCGAGGTCTACGAGCGAGTCGATGGAGCGGGCCTGGACCGCCAAGAACCGGCTGCTCGAGATGGGCGCGCCCCTGGAGTCCGCGCTCTACCTGCTCCCGAACGCCAAGGCGGTGCGCTTCCACGAGACCGGCAGCCTGCTCTACCTGGCCCACAAGTGGGTGATGCGCACCTGCCTGAACGCGCAGGAGGAGATCTACCGCGCCTCCATGGACGAGCTCGACCAGGTGCGCGAAGTCCACCCGGCGCTCGCCCGCCACATGGGGCCGCCGTGCGTGCTGCGGGCCGGGCGCATCACGCCCACCTGCACCGAGGGCGAGCACTTCTGCGGGGTGCCGGTCTGGCGCACGTTCCCCGAGGTCGAGAGGCGAATCTGAAGACAGGTCCGGCCACGCTCTCGGGCTGGGGGCGCGTGGCTCAGCCCGGGACCGAGAGGCGCTCCGAGGATCTCCTGGACCTCAGCAAGGACGCGGTCCTCTTTCGCGGCCTCGGGCGGTCGTACGGCGACTCGTCGCTGCCTCCGGCCTCGCGGCCCGTCGCCGGGAGCACGCTCCTGGCCGACCGCGTGCTGGCCTTCGACGAGAGCACGGGCCTCCTGCGGGCCGAAGCCGGCCTCTGCCTGGCCGACCTCGATCCGCCGTGGTGCGCCCGCGGGGATTCTTCCCGCCCGTGGTGCCGGGCACGCAGTTCGTGACCCTGGGAGGGATGGTGGCCGCCGACGTGCACGGCAAGAACCACCACGTGGACGGCACGTTCGGCGCCCACGTGACCGGCTTGCGCCTGCGGGTCGCGGACGGCCGCGTCCTCGACTGCGGGCCCGACCGCGAGGCCGATCTCTTTCGCGCCACGATCGGAGGCATGGGCCTCACCGGGCACATCCTGGAGGTCGAGTTCCGCCTGCGGCGCACCCCGACCCCCTGGATCCTGGCCGAGAACGAGCGCGTGCCGGACATCGACGCGTTCATCGAACGGCCTCAAGGCCTCGGCGCGCGAGTGGCCCTTCACCCTGGGCTGGATCGACTGCCTCTCCCGCGGCCGCAGCCTGGGCCGCGGCATCCTGATGCGCGGGCGGTGGGCCGACGCCGGAGGAGGCGCCCGCCTCGCCGCCCGACACCGCGGCAGCGGCCGTCCATCCCCTTCGTCCTCCCCGGCTTCGTGCTCAACCCGTGGACGGTGCGTGCGTTCAACGCGGTCTACTTCCACGCACCGCGCGCCCGCCGGCGCGGCTCGTCCATCCCGAGGCGTTCTTCCACCCCCTCGACGCGATCGGCGACTGGAACCGCCTCTACGGCCCGCGCGGCTTCACCCAGTACCAGTGCGTGCTGCCCGAGTCGGCGGGGCCGGGCGCCGCCCGCCGCTTCCTGGAGACGCTGACCGCGCGCGGAGGCGCCTCCATGCTCTGCGTGATCAAGGACTGCGGAGACGAGGGGATCGGCCTCTTGTCCTTTCCGAAGCGCGGCATCTCGATCGCCTGCGACATTCCCATCCGCGACCGACACGCAGGCCCTGGTGGACGCGCTCAACGAGCGCGTGATCGCCGAGGGCGGGCGGGTCTACCTGGCCAAGGACGCGTTCACCCGCCCCGAGCACTTTCGCGCGATGGAGCCGCGGCTCGCCGCCTTTCAGCAACTGCGACGGTCGTGGGATCCCGAGGGGCGGATCCGGAGCGCCCAGTCCGTCCGGCTCTTCGGGGACCGGCCGTGAAGGTCGCCTTCCTCGGGGCCACGAAGGGCATGGGTCGCGCGCTGGCCCGCCTCCTGGCCGAGCGTGGCGACCGCGCTCTTTCTCCTGGGCCGCGATCTCGAAGACCTGGCGCGCAGCGCACAGGACCTCGAGGCCCGGTCGGGACGCCAGATCCGCCGGGGTCGCGCACTGCGACCTCGAACGGCCCGAGTCCTTCGCGCCCGCCCTCGACGCCGCGGAGCAGGCCCTGGGCGGGCTCGACCTCGTGGTCGTCACCGCCGGCGTCTTCGCGTCCGCAGGACGTCCTCGAAGCCGACGCCGAACAGGCGCGGCGCCTTCTCACCGTCGACTTCGCCCACACCGTGCTCTTCTGCGAGGAGGCCCGGCGCCGCCTGCTCGCGCGTGGCGGAGGCACACTCTGCGTGTTCAGCTCGGTGGCGGGAGAGCGGGGCCGCAAGCCCGTGGTCCTCTATGGCGCAGCCAAGGCCGGCCTGACGCGCTACCTGGAAGGCCTCGACCACAAGTTCCACGGCGCGGGCCTTCGCGTCGTCTGCGTGAAGCCAGGCTTCGTGAAGACGTCCATGACCGATGGCCTCGCCCCGCCGCCGTTCGCGGGCGAGCCCGCCGCCGTGGCGCGACGCGTGGCGAGAGCCATCGACCGCGGGTGGCCGGTCGTGTACGCTCCCCCCGCCTGGGCGCTCGTGATGGGGGTGATCCGCGCGCTCCCGCGGTGGGTGATGCGGCGTGTCGGGTTTTGACCAGGACACCTTACAGGGGACTTCCATGAGCCAACCGGAAACGATCGGCGTCGGCATCATCGGCAGCGGCGGCATCGCCCTCGCCAACCACCTTCCCGGCTTCGCCCACTGCCCGGGGGCCAAGGTCGTCGCCCTGTGCGACAGCGACGCGGCGGTCCTGGAGCGTGCCCGCAAGCAGACCGGCATCGATGCCGTTCACGCGGACTACCGCGAGCTCATCGCGCGCAAGGACGTTCAGGCCGTGGTGATCGCCACCCCCAACCACGTGCACGCGCCCATCGCCAAGGCCGCCGTGGCCGCGGGCAAGCACGTGCTGTGCGAGAAACCGCTGGCACTCTCCCACGCCGCAGTCCCTCGAGATGCTTCGGGCCGCGGAGGCGGCGGGCGTCTGCCACATGACCGCCTTCACCTACCGCTTCGTGCCCGCGATGGTCTACGTCGCGCACCTCGCGGCCTCGGGGGCCCTGGGCCGCATCTTCCACGTGCGGGTGCAGCGGTTCCAGGACTGGGGCCACCGCGCCCTGGGCTGGCGGCAGGTGCAGGCCCTCGCGGGCAGCGGCGAGCTCGGGGACATGCTCTCGCACCGGATCGACTTCGCCCTGCTCCTCGCCGGGCCCATCACGTCGCGTGGTGGCCCAGACCCGCCGCTTCATCGACGACCGCGACGGCCAGCCCTCCGACCTCGAAGACTCGGTGGGCGTCCTCGCCGACTTCGAGAACGGCGCGACCGGCGTGTTCGAGAGCACCAAGCTCGCGACCGGCCGCGGCGAAGGCGGGAAGAGCCTCGACTACTGCGAGATCAACGGCTCGGAGAAGACCCTCGTCTATCGCCTCGAGAACCCGCTCGAGATCGAGATGGGCGAGGCGGGCGGAGCGGGGCTACGGCGCGTCCCCGTGCCGGCCGAGTTCCTGAAGTGGCCCGGCTCCACCCGCGACCCGAAGCAAGGCGATCCGCTCGTGACCTTCCGCTACGACCAGAACGCGGAGTTCGTGGCCGCGATCCGTGAGGGCCGCCCATGCCGTCCCTCGTTCCGGGACGGCGCCGAGGCCCAGGCCGTGATGGACGCGGCCCTCGCCTCGGTGCGCGACGGCGCCTGGGCCCTGGTCCCGAAGACGGACTGACGGCGCCCCGCACCGTCAGCAGAGCCCTCCTGGCCAGCGATACCTGGGCGTCTTCAAGCCTGCAGGGCGAGGCTTACGCGGTTGCGGCCGGACTGCTTCGAACGGAACAGGGCTTCGTCGGAAGCCGCGAAGAGGTCGAGGGGGCCCGCCATCCCCGGGCTCAGGGCGGCCACCCCGAATGAGCAGGTGATCAGAAAACTGCCCCCTTCCTCGCCGTGGGCCTGCTGCGCGATCGCTTCCCGGAGCCGTTCGGCCAGGGCGCGCGCGCCTTCCGCATCGACCTCCGGGCAGAGCAGCGCGAACTCTTCGCCCCCCACCCGCGCCATCACCTGCTCGGCGCGGACGTGCCCGGACAGGAGGGCCGCCATGCGCTTCAGCACCGCGTCTCCGGCCAGGTGGCCATGGGTGTCATTGACTTCCTTGAAGAGGTCGATGTCGAAGAGGATCAGGGAGAGAGGGCGGCCGTAGCGTTCCGCCCGCGCGAACTCTCGCGGGGACTCCTCCTCGAACTTCCGGCGGTTGTAGAGCTCGGTCAGTCCGTCCCGCATCATCAGCTCGTACACCGCGAGGTGATAGGCATGCTCCAAGTCCTGCTCGAGGAGGAACTTGAAGTGCACCGCTCCCGTCTGGATGCGGTCCCGGTTCTGCAGCGCGGTTGGCCCCTCGATGCGTCGGTTGTTCAAGCACACTCCGTTCGTGCTGCCCAGGTCCTCGATCTGCACGCCGTCGTCCGTCCAGCGGAGACGGGCGTGATTCCGGGAGACGGAGAGCACCTCCGGCAGGCTTATGTCCGCGGTCGGCGCGCGGCCGATCTCGATACAGCCGCCCCGGGTGAGCCGGAAGCGAGACCCGAGGTGACGTTGGTCGGGGTGAGCGATCAGGATCAGGCTCGCCTCCCTCAGGGCCGCAAGGTCCTCGGCGGGGTGCGCGCATTCGGTCTCGAGGGGAAGCGTTTGCTGAAGGCGCGCGGCCGCGACCGCTTCTCCAAGGTCATGCGATTCTTGGGAGTCACTCACGCGCCACTCCTCGAAAACCGCTGATCGTAGCATGTACGCCTCATCACGGACACGTTCATCCAGGTGACGGTGGGCGCTCCAAACCCGCGGGGCTTTACAGCAGGTCTGCGAGTGCCGAGCGGCCGTAACCGTCGTGGAACCCGTGGTAGGCTGCCCGCATCGAGGCGGCAGTCATGAGCCTGGCCCCCGGAACGCGGCTCGGCACGTACGAGGTGGTCGGCCTTCTCGGCGCGGGGGGCATGGGCGAGGTTTACCGCGCGCGCGACTCGCGTCTCGGCCGGGAGGTGGCGATCAAGGTCCTGCCCGCCGAGCGGATGGCGGACGAGAACCGCCGCCGGCGCTTCGTCCAGGAAGCCCGGGCCGCCTCCGCGCTCAACCATCCGAACATCGTCACCATCTACGAGATCGAGTCCGCAGACGGAATCGACTTCATCGTCATGGAGTACGTGCCCGGCAAGAGTCTCGAGACTGTGATCCTTCGCCAGGGGGGGATGCGGCTCGCAGACACCCTGCGGATCGCGATCCCCATCGCCGATGCCGTCGCCTGCGCTCATACCGCGGGCATCGTCCACCGCGATCTCAAGCCCGCAAACGTCGTGGTCAGCCCCGAAGGGACGGTGAAGGTCCTCGACTTCGGCCTGGCGAAGCTCGTCGCGCACGAGCCGGGGAGCCCGGAGCACGAGACCGTGACGGAGGACGGGGGCGCGGGCCCGCTCAGCCAGCCGGGAACCGTGGCGGGCACGATCGGCTACATGTCGCCCGAGCAAGCGATGGGTCAGAAGGTGGACGCTCGGAGCGACATCTTCAGCTTCGGGGCCCTGCTGTACGAGATGGTCACCGGGCGTCGGGCGTTTTCGGGAAACTCGACGGCCGAGACGCTGTCTGCCCTGCTGCGGGAACAGCCAAAGGCGCCGAGCGAAGTGGTGGCTGGGGTGCCGAAGGAGCTGGATCGCGTCATCCAGCGGTGTCTCCGGAAGGAGCGCGACCGCCGCTTCCAGCACATGGTGGACGTGAAGGTCGAGTTGAACGAGATCACGGACGAGTCTTCCTCGGGGCCGGCGGCGGCGCCGGCCCGGCGCCGTCCCCGGCGCTGGCTCGCCGCGACCCTCGGCGGTGCCGTGATCCTCGCGGGAATGGCCGCTTGGCTCTGGCGCGTCCGGCCTGCGCCCTATCCCCCTCCGCGGTTGGTGGCGCTCACGTCCATGCGCGGCTCCGAGAGCCAACCCACCTTCTCGCCGGACGGCGAGCAAGTGGCGTTCAGGTGGGGAGGAGAGCGTAGCGACAACGAGGACATCTACCTCACGATGATCGGGTCCTCGGAGATCCGACGGCTCACGACCGACCCGTCACCGGAAAGCTGGCCGAGCTGGTCTCCCGATGGCCGGCAGATCGCGTTCCTCCGGGAGTCGGGGGACAAAGCCACGATCCACTTCGTTTCGCCCCTTGGCGGGGCAGCCCGCAAGGTGAGCGACTTCGCAGCTGGGGGGGGCCAGCTGTCGTGGTCGCCCGACGGCCGCTTCCTGGCGGCCGTAAAGGCAGGCACGGACAGCGAGGACGCTCCCGGAGCGGGCGGGATCTACCTTGTCCCGGTCGAGGGTGGCGAGCCCCGACTCCTGACGCGAGCCAGAACGGGCGCAAATGAGCTCGCGGGGGCCTTCTCGCCAGACGGGAAGCGCTTGGCGTATGCCTCGTGCGTCACCGCCGGCGACCCACAAGCCTGCGATGTTCACGTGCTCGATCTGGGTCCGGACCTCGCTCCATTGGGGGCGCCGCGCCGGCTCACGCACCAGGGGTTCTCGATCTACTCGGTGGCCTGGACGCGTGATGGGGCGTCGATCGTCTACACAGGAGAGCAGGGTCCTTGGCTACAATACGCTTGGCGCGTCGCCGCGAGGGGCGAGCGTCCGCCGGAGCGGATCGATCTCATGGGGTCGCGGGTGCCCTTCCTGGCCATCGCGCCCACGCGCGATCGGCTCGCGTTCACCCTCCATCGGAACGACTACGACTTCTATCGGTTCGTTCCCGGAAGGCCTCCGGAGCCACTCTCCGGCTCCTCCTCGTTCTTCGAGGAGCTTTCGCACTTCTCTCCCGATGGCCGACGGATCGCCTTCGACTCCGCGCGCTCGGGGGAACGAGACGAGGTGTGGCTGAGCGACGCGGATGGAGCGAACCCCCAGCAGCTCACCCACGGACCGGGGCGCTGGCAGGGGTCGCCCTACTGGTCGCCGGACGGCCGCCAGATCGTCTTCGACTCCCTGGGCGAGGACGGACACTGGCACGTCTGGTCGATCGACGTCGGTGGCGGCGCGCCGCGACGGGTGACCCAGGGCCCGGCTGACGAAAACGTCCCGAGCTTCTCCCGTGACGGGCGGTGGGTCTATTTCTCCTCCGATCGCGGTGGAGTCCGTGAGATCTGGCGCGTGCCCGCCGGGGGTGGCGCGGAAGAGCGGGTGACGAAGGGGGGCGACGCCTTCAAGAGCCGCGAATCCTTGGATGGCCAGACCCTCTTCTTCACGGGCGACCGAGGGCTCGTCGCCCTCTCCCTCGCGACGGCCACGGAACGACAACTCGCGAAGTGCGTGCAATGGCGTGCCTTCGACGTGGCCGCGGACGGAGTCTACTACGTCGCCTGCGCCGACAACGCGGATTCGGCCCTTCACCGCATCGACCCGCACACCGGCCAGGACCGCGTCCTCGGAACGCTCGAGAAACACTCCGGGCATCCAATCGCCGTCTCCCCCGACGGCCGCGTCATCCTCTACTCCAAGCTCGTCAGCGAGGGCGCCGACCTGATGCTGATCGAGAACTTCCGGTAGTCGACCTGGACGGGGCCCCCGCGTGATGCCCCGCCTTCAGGTTCGTGGAGAGCCTTTCAGCTCGAGACTGGATGTTGTCGGACGCCCAGGGTGTCAGGGCAGAAACGATAGAGAAAGCCGCGGGCCATCGAGCCGCGCCACAGTGCGATTCAGGAGGTCGCGGCCCAGGATCGCCTCTCCGCCGAAGGCCACGACTCGAGCCCAGCAAGCGATGTGGGCGAACTCGACACGCGCTGCGTACACGATCGCACGCCGGGCCTCGCCGCCGACACCTTCGATCCAGATCTCGTCTACCGGCGGCAGCTGAAGGGCGCGGGCGACCCCGCGCGGCACGAGCGTGCAGTCGGCGCCCGTATCGACAAGGGCGGAGAGCAAGGTTGCATCCTCGGTCCCCGGCGCCAAGAGACGAAGCTGAATGACCGGTCCGGGAGGATCCAGCTCCAGGTCGTACGGGAGGCCCCTTCTCACGATCGCAGGCGTCGTGGCGAACGTAGGCGCGCTCGGGGCTCCCTCTCCTGCACCCGCGGCGCGAACACCGGCCGGCCACCATGCCGCGCGAAGACTCGCGCGGCCAGGGCGGAGAAGTCGCGATCGTGGTCCACCACCGTCCGGTCTACCACCGCGACGTACTCGCCGCGATACCGCGCCAGGAGCCGCCGGCGGTTGCGCTCGTACCAGAGCTTGTTCTCCCGCAGCCCATCTTCGGGCGCCATGCCCGGCGCCTCCTCGCGGAGCGACTGCGCCAGGCTGTCGCTGACCAGCGAAGCGAGGGTCGAACCTCGACGCGCCGCCGCGGCCTTCGCCTCCCGCACCAGGTCCGTGGGGACTCCCCTCAGATAGAGCGTGGTTCGTGCGCTCGGCATGCTTGCAGTGATAACGGATGTTGTCAGCGTTGTCAATACCGCACCAGGTCGTGGCCTAGCGTCCCGAGGCCAGCAGGACGCGAGCGGCCTCCCGGCCGCTCCGCAAGGCACCACGGCGTCGGCTTCGAGCCGCTCTTCGCGGGCTCGCCGCCCGGCTTGGATCTCCGCCTTCTCCTCGCTGCCTTTCGGCTGGCGAGAAAGGCATGCTCGCTCTGCACCGTAGGACCAGTCGCGCAGCCTGGGTCGCCAGCTCGTGAGCCACGGACGACGGTTCATTGGCCGAACACGACCGTTCATTTGCCTTCGGCGACAGCCCGTGGCAAGAACGGCCCATGGAACTCCCGACGAAACGCGTGCTGCTGCACCTCGACAGGGATCGGCGCCGGGCGATCGATGCCCGCGACGTCTACTTCCTCGAGGCCACCGGCGAGACCACGCTCGTGCGCCTGCGGCCCTCGAAGCGACTGGCCGATGCCCGCGGCCTGGGCGAGCTACTCCCGCTTCTGGCCCCCTTCGGCGTGGTCCGCATCCACCGAAACCACGCGGTGAACGTCCACCACGTCCGCGAGATCCGGCGCCGGAGCGGGGAAGCCGACTGGGAGATCACGCTCGAGGCGCCCGTGAACGTGGTGCTGCCGGTGGGCCGGACGTACCTGAGGAGGCTCTGGGCAGCTTTCGGCGAGCGCTGAAGGAAGTTCAGAAACTCTGGGAGAAGGGTCTGCGCGATCATCGGCGAAGGCGAGAAGCACTGGCCTGCGGCCCTCACGAAGCAGGCCTCAATGTCCTCAGGAACTCACTACCCGCAAGCTGAGCACCTCTTCGAAGGCGTCGAAGTCACGATCGCTATGGAGAAGCGCGTGATCGTGTAGCAGGCAAAACGTGGCAATGAGGCAGTCGATCGTCTTGCGAACGGTCCGCCCTCGCCTCCGCAGCAGGCGGTAGTTGCCTGCGGCCGCGGCCGCGAGCTCCACCCCGCCGGACTCGAAGATCTGGAACCGCCTCAGGTGGCGCAGGACGCGGGCCGCGGCCTCGTCGGTCGACAGTCCCTGAAGGATCTCGCATACCATCAGATCGAGGAGTCCCAGTCGTTGTCGAGTGCTTTCGCGTTCGAGCCAGACCGATTCCGGCGTGTCCACGCCATTCAAGTAGTCGACCCACACCGTCGTGTCGACAATGACCACGGAGTCAGCGGTCAGGTACGACGCGATCGCGCCGGCTCAGATCGAGATCACCAGACCACTTCACCTTGCCCCGGAGGCGACGAATGGCGCTCTGGCCCTTGACCTCGATCAACAGACGAAGGCCTTTCTCCACCGTTGCCCGCTTGGTGCGTGCGCCGCTGGCGCGCATGGCTTCGCGCATCAAGCCGTCGTCGATGTTGATGTTGGTTCGCATCTCGATGTGTAAGGCTCACAGATTCGGGTGTATGTGTCAAGGAAACCGGTGCGATCGCCACGGCCACGAACCGCGGAACGGCCCTGGCTTCAGGACCCCAGGGCGCGAGCCGCCTCGCGCCCGCTGCGCACGGCGCCTTCGATGGTGGCGGGCAGGCCGGTCGCCGTCCAATCGCCCGCGAGCACGAGGCCCCGCGACCGAGGTGACGGGCGCCGGGCCGAAGGCTCTCCGTCTCGGGGCCCGCCGAGAAGGTGGCCTCGGGCTCGCGCATGACCAGCGACCGCGTCACGGTGGCCCCCGCCATGGCCGGGAAGTAGCGCCGCAAGGCGGCGACGGCCGCGGCCACGCAGCTCGGCGTTGGGCTTGGGCGAGCTTCGGTAGGCGGCGCTCACGATGAAGGACAGGTGCTGGGGCGCGCCCGCGCGGCCGAAGAGGCGACCCTTGTCGAAGACCCACTCCACCTCGGAGTCGCGCAGGCCCACGAACACGTGGTCGACGACGACGCGGTCGAGCCACAGCTCGACGGAGACGATGGGAGAGCTGCGGATCTGGGCGAGGCCGGCGAAGGGCGGCTCCGAGCGCAGGGCCTCGGGGAGCAGCCCGGGGAGCAGCGTGCCAGGGAACGGCCGCCACCACGGCATCGGCTTCGAGTCGCTCCTCACGCGCTCGCCGCCCGGCCTGGATCTCCGCCTTCTCCTCGGCGCGCTGGGTCAACCGAACGCCGGACACCCGTCCCCCGTCGCAGCTCGATGCTCCGAACCAGGGCGCGGCGACGGAGCGTCTCCGCCTCGCGCCTCGAAGTAGCGGGCCAGCCGTTCCGCGACCGCGCCCCACCCGCAGCGCAGGAACACGAGCCGCGACGCCTTGCGGCTCGCCAGAAACGCCTCCTGGTAGACGCGATGGAACAGGATGGCCGCGGCGCGCTCCGGGGCCTCGTTCACGATCGCGGTCGCGAGCGGGTCCCAGAGCAGGCGGCGGGCCTCGGGCCCCTGGCCCGTGCGGCGGAAGTACTCGGCCAGGGTCAGGCCGACGGGCGGAGCGCCGAAACGCAACGGCGAGGCCGAGCCGCAGCGCCTGGAACCGCACCGACCAGGGCAGCCGCAGGGTGACGAGCCCCGCGAGGAGGTGCAAGGGGGCGAGGCAGCGGCGGGCACTGCAAGGCGGTCGGGCCCGGTCGTCGACGTAGTCGATGCCGCAGGTCCTCCTGCTCGAGCAGGAGGTCCTCGCCCCCCGCGCTCCGAATCAGGTCGAGGGAATCCCGGTAGGCGCCGATCATGAGGTGGCTGCCGTTGTCCACGTCCTCGCCCGAGAGCGCGTCGCGGTAGGAGGTCGCGCGGCCACCCAGGACTCCGCGCCGCTCGAGCAGCGTCACCTGGTGCCGCTTCTCCTGGAGGGCGATGGCGGCGGCCAGCCCCGCGAACCCGGCGCCCAGGACGACGACCTTCACAGGCCCCAGTACACGCGCGGTACCGTGCGCAACGCGATCGCGGCCTTGCGCGGGCGCGACAGTCGGACCACGGGCAAGGTCAAGGGGTGTCCGCGGCGTGAGATCTCCTCCAGGAGGGCCCGGTAGACGGCGCCCATGATCTCGGCCGAGAGCATGGCCCGGCGATCGACGGCGGGAAGGGCCCGCCGGGCGCGCTCGAAATGGTCTCGGGCCCGGTCGGCTTCGAAAGCGAGGAGGGCGTCGATGCCGCTCGGTCTCGGCCCGGCGGGGGCCCGCGTCGCCTCGAAGCAGCGCCTCCTCGGTGACACCGAAGCGAGCGAGGTCTTCGAGCGGCAGGTAGATCCGGTCGCGCGCGGCATCCACGGCCACGTCGCGCACGATGTTCGTGATCTGCAGGGCCAGGCCCAGCTCGATCGCATAGTCCCGGGTGCCGGGATCTTCGTAGCCGAAGATCTCGATGGAGGCGAGGCCCACGGCAGAGGCCACGCGCAGGCAGTAGGTTCGCAGGTCGTCGAAGGTCGCGTAGCGCCGGACGGAGAGGTCCATCCGGCAGCCGGCCACGATGTCCTCGAAGCACGAGCGCGGGATCGGAAACTGGAACAAGGCCTCGGCCAGCTCGCGCCCGAGCTCGGTCTCCGGGGCTCCCGCGTAGGCGCGCCGAACCTCCGCGAGCCAGCGTCGAAGGCCCGCCTCTCCTTCTCCTCCTGGCTCGTCCACGCAGTCGTCGACCACCCGGCAGAACGAGTAGAGGGCGTAGATCGCGCGCCGCTTCTCGGAGGGCAGCACGCGAAAGGCATAGGTGAAGCTGCTGCCGCTCTTGCGCGTGAGCCGTGCGGACAGGCTCACGCCGCGGCCCGGGGCCAGCGCAGGGCGCGCCAGGCGAGGCCGGCCTTGGCGACGACGCCGTGCTGGGGACGCCGTCGGAAGACGTCGTAGCCCACCGCCTCGATGCCGTCGAGGATGCTCGATCCCCCGAGCCAGGTGAGGCGCATCTCGAACCGGAGATCGCGGCCCACCTGGTCGCAAAGGGGTCGGCCCTCGGCGAAGAGAGCGCGCGTTCGGGCCACGAGCTCCCCCATGAGCGCCTTCCACCCTTCGGTGACCCGTCCCGCGTTCAGGTCCCACTCGCCCACGTCGAAGCGGATGCGCAGCTCGCGGGGCACGTAGATGCGGTCCTTGCGAAGGTCGATGGCGACGTCCTGCCAGTGGTTCGCGAGCTGCAGGCCGGTGCAGATGGCGTCGGAGAGCGGCGGCAGGACCGGATCGACGTAGCCGAACACCAGAAGCACGAGCCGCCCGACAGGGTTGGCAGAGCGGCGGCAGTAGTCGAGGAGCTCGTCCCAGGTCTCGTAGCGGCTCTTCTCCGTGTCCTGGCGGAACGCGGAGAGCAGGTCGAGGAGCAGCTCCTTGGGGATGTTCAGGCGGCGAACCGTCTCTCCGAGGGCCATGAAGACCGGATCCTGCGCGTCGCCGGCGTACGCGGAGTGGAGGCGCGCCTCCCACTGGTCGAGCTTCTCCCGCCGCATCCCCTCGTACATCGGCTCGTCCGCGAAGTCGTCGGCCGCGCGGGCGAACGCGTAGAGGGCATGGACGTACCGCCGCTTGTCCTTGGGGACGAAGAGGCCGACCGGGAAGTTCTCGTAATGGGCCTTCACCCTGGCTTCGCAGTGGGCGAAAGCCTCGTCGAGACTGATGGCGTCGGACACGCGGGCCGATGATAGCATCCGGCTCCATGGAAACTCGCCGCAGCTTTCTTCGCGATCTCGCCATCGCCGGCGTCGCCCTCCCCGCGCAGGCTCGGCCCGACGCGGCGAGAGCGGCCGACAAGGGTCCCGCCGACGATCGCGCGACCTGGGTCCAGCACCCTGGGCCGGGTCGTGGAACCCGGTGCTCGAAAGCCTCGCCCGCAACGAGCTGCGCGCCCGCATGCCGGTCGAGTGCCCGACGGGCAAGCTCGAAGACCGGCGCAAGGTGACGCATCTCGAGGCCGTGGGCCGCACCCTGGCCGGGCTGGCGCCGTGGCTCGAGCTTTCGGGCACCGCCGGCGAAGAAGCGCGCCAGCAGCAACGATGGTCGGACCTCGCGCGCACCGGCCTCGCTCACGCCGCCGATCCTGCCGCACCGGACTTCCTCCCCTTCGACGCCGGTGCCCAGTGCCTGGTGGACGCGGCGTTCCTGGCCCACGCCTTCGTGCGGGCGCCCCGCGAGCTGTGGCAGAAGCTCGACGCGACGACCAAGACGCGGATCCTCGCGCAGATGGCGTCCACCCGGAGCATCAAGCCCGGCAACAGCAACTGGCTTCTCTTCTCCGCGATGGTCGAGACCTTCCTGGCGGGGGCGGGTGCGGAATGGAAAGAGGCGCCGATCGAGATAGCACTCCGTTCCCACATGGAGTGGTACAAGGGCGACGGCGCCTACGGCGACGGGCCCGAGTACCACTGGGACTACTACAACAGCTTCGTGATCCAGCCGTTCCTGATCGACGTGGTCGAAGGCATCGGCCGCGTCTCGGATCGCTGGTCCTCGCTCCGGCAGGGAGTGCTGGACCGCGCCCGCCGCTACGCCGAGGTGCAGGAGCGCCTGGTGGCCCCCGACGGCAGCTATCCGGCCATCGGGCGCTCGATCGCCTATCGCTGCGGCGCCTTCCAGCTCCTCGCCCAGATGGCGCTGCGCCACGAGCTGCCCGAGGCCGTGTCCCCCGCCCAGGCGCGGGGCGCCCTGACCGCGGTCATTCGCCGCACTCTCGACGCCCCCGGCACCTTCGACGCGGAGGGTTGGCTTCGGGTCGGCCTCTCCGGCGCCCAGCCGCACCTCGGCCGAGGGCTACATCAGCACCGGGCAGTCTCTACCTGTGCACGGTCGGCTTCCTGCCCCTCGGCCTGCCCGCGAGCGATCGCTTCTGGTCCGATCCGCCCGCCGAGTGGACCTCGCGGCGCGCGTGGTCGGGTCAGGATCTGCCCGCTGACCACGCGCTCAAGAGCTAGTGCACTCGTCTGCTCATGGCGCTGTGCCTTACACTCGAGCGGGGGCTCGTGAGAGGACGTCCATGGAATTGAAGGCATCGGTCTTCGTTGTCTCGGCGTCGCTCCTGGCGTTGCCCCTTCTCGCCGCAGAGGCTAGCCGCATCGCACCCAAGGACGCGCCGTCGGTTGCCGACGTGGCTCCCGCGAGTGAGCCCGGGTCGCGGCTCGAGGTGAGCGGCGTGGTGTACGCGTCGGATGGCAAGACGCCGGTCGCGAGCGCCTCGGTCTACGTCTACCAGACCGACGCGCGAGGCTACTACCGTCCCGACGACGCCATGGGCAACCGCGACCCCCGTCTCAAGGCTCTTCTGCGAACGGATGGCCAGGGCCGCTATTCCTACCGCACCATCCGCCCCGGCTCGTACCCGAACTCCCGTGTGCCCCAGCACATCCACTACGAGGTGACCGCCGAGGGCCAGGGGACGCGCATCTTCGAGATCGTCTTCGAGGACGACCCCTTCATGACCGCGAAGATGCGGCAAGACGCTGCGCAACCCGGTTCGATCTACGCGCTCCAGCGGGTGACGCCGGGGGCAGCTGGCGTCGGACGCATCACCCAGGACGTCGTGTTGACACGCCCCTGAGCGGTCGGCGCCGTTCTAGCCCAAGAGCCCTTTCAGCAGGTCGCGGTGGGCGAACGGGATCACGACGTCCGAGATCAGCATCCCGTCCCTCTTGATGGTCTCGACCCCGGCGGCCACGGCGGCGCGCACGGCGCCGACGTCTCCGGCCAGCACCACGAGCCCCTTGCCGCCCGCCTGATTCCTGGCCTCGATGAGCCACACGGCCGCCGCCTTCACGGCCGCGTCCGCGGCGTAGATCGCGGACGCGACTTCCTTCGTCTCGATGAGGCCCAGCGCCTCCTTGCCCTCGACCTTCACGAGCCCCTTGATGGCCGCGGGGAGCTGCTCGTGGACGCGCTGGATCGTGAAGTGGTCGAGCACGGTGCTGCCGGCGCGTCTCGACGCCGACGCGCATCGCGGCCTCCACGTCGGCCAAAGGACCGCCGATCATCACGAGCTGCTTTCCGCGCGGGACGCGGGTCAGGAGCAGGATCTCGACGGCCGCCGTCTTCAGCATCGCGTCGGCGGCTTCGATACCCCGGGCGATGGAGCTGGTCTCGAGAAAGCCGATACTCGTCATGCTTCTTCTCCCTCGAAGCGTCGCTGCGCCGCGGTGTCCAGGGCCACGCGATCCACGGGATCGAGCGCCAGCTCCACGACCGACTCGATGCGGCCGCCCCCGAGCTGCACCGGAGCCGCGAGGGCGACGCCGCGATGGCCGTACTCGCCGTCCAGCCGGACGAGAAGCGGCAGCAGGGCCCGCGACCGAGCGGCCAAAGCCGCGAGGACCTGCGCGGCCGCGGTCGCGAGAGCGACCGGCCCCAGCCGGCGGCGACGCAAGGACTCGAGCGCGCGACGCCGAGCCACCATCGAGACCGCGTCCACCGGCACGCCGCCCACCGTCGCCGCCCCCTGCGGCAGCACCAGGAGTGCGGGGGGCAGGCCTAGCAGGGTCACGCGCACGTCGGCGGCTCGGACGCGCAGCTCATCGGCGAGTCGTCGGCGGAGAGCGCCCGCCCAGGCCAGGGGCGCGGTGCCGAGGGCGCGCTCGCGAGGCAGTCCCTTCTCGACGGCCGCTTCGACGAGGGTCGGCCCGAAGCTGCCGGCCACGATCAGGATCCCCTTGCCAACCAGGGGAACCAGCCCGCCGCCGTAGATCCGCGCGGCTCCCGCGCTCACGTCGAGTAGCTCGGGCGGGTCCGCGACCACCACGACGGCGGGCGCGTCGGCAGCGACCAGGGCGCCTCGGCCTTCGACCGCCGTGTCGTAGCCTTCCACCGGCCCCGACTGGAGGAGGTCGAGCGCCTTGCCGCGGGCCTTTCCCTCGTCGGCATCGACCAGGACCACGCGACGCGCCACCTCGGCCTCGGCCACGCGACGCGCGAGGGTCGCTCCCAGCTCTCCCGCGCCGAGAATCGCGACCAAGTCCATGCGTGCGGCGATTCTAGCATCGCGCTCTGGCCCTATCGCCCGGCCGCTGCCTTCCCTTCCTCCACCACTCGCTGGTCGAACCGCTTCGCGGCATCGCTGGCGTAAGCGCGGCAGGCCAGCGGATCGACGAAAGGCTCGCTGCCCGGCTCCTCCTGGCGGCGCCGGAGCTTCTCCGCCATGCCCGCGAAGCCCGGGTGGACCACCAGCAGGATGTCGCACGGCAGGCCACCGACCGTCGCGATGCTCCGCCGGAAGGTCGCCTCGCGGCTCGGATGGGTCGCGTCGCCCGTGAACCGGAATCCCGGCGCCGCAACCGCGTTCAGGCTATCGGCATACACGACGTCGAGGCAACGCGCGCCCTCGCACGAACGCCAGGACCACGTCGTGCTGCCCGGCGTGTGGCCAGGCGTGAGATGGGCCGTGATCGCGAGCTCCCCCACGCGCAGAGTCTCGCCGTCGGTGACGGCGCGGACGTGCTTTACGGAGGGAAACGCGTTGGCCTCCCGCCCGAAGCCATACTGCGGATCGTCGGCCGTGGGCTGGCCGCCCTCGATCGCACGGGCCCCTGACGCGCTGGCCGCCACCTGAGCGCCGCTCGCCCGCTGCAAGGCGGCGATCCCCCCGGCGTGGTCGTAGTGGGCGTGAGAGTTGACGATGAGCCGGACGTCCTCGGTGCGAAACCCGAGCTTGCGGATGCTCGCGTCGATGAGCGGCGCCGACTGGGCGAGCCCGCCGTCGAGCAGGATCAGGCCCTTGTCCGAGGCCACCAGCACGGAGCCGAGACCGGCCACCCCGACGAAGTAGGTATTGCCGAAGACGCGGAAGGGCTCCTGCGGCTTGTTCCATACGTCGCAGGAGTCGCATTTCTTCGGGGGATCGGCCTTCATCGCCGGCGGGCCGGATGCCGCGGCCACCGCGGTCCACGAGAGCACGAGCAGTACGCTCCAGGTCTTCATCGCTTCTCCTCATTCCCCACCACCCGCCCCCAAAGGTCGCGCGATTCTAGCCGAGGGAGGCGCGCCCGGCGATCCCCACCGACCAGAGGTGGGACCTTGACAAGAGTCAAACAAATGTTTTATACATCTGTTTGCGCCCATGCAACGCCCTCGCCCCCTCGTCCTGCTCCTGATCCTCGCCGCCTTGAGTGCCGCCGCCTACGCCTTTTCCGCCTTGCGGCCCAGCACCCTCACCCTCACCGGCATCGTCACCACCAACGACGTCATCGTGAGCCCCCAGGTGGCCGGACAGCTCCGCGAGCTCCTGGTGAAGGAAGGCGACGTGGTCAAGAAGGACCAACGGATCGCCACCATCGTCCCCGACGAGCTCGCGGCCGACACCGCCTACTACGCGCAGAGCGCCGAGGGACTCCGGTCGCAGGTCCGCGAATCCGAGGCGGCACTTCGCTTCGAGCGCAGCCAGATGAGCAACCAGACCGCGCAGGCCGAATCGACCCTGGCCGCAAGCGAGGCCCAGGTCCAGGCGGGAGTCGCCGAGGTTGCGGCGGCGGACGCGACGTATGCCCGCACCCAGGACCTGGCTCGCCAGCAGATCGCCTCCGGCCAGGACCTGGACCAGGCGCGGGCCGCGGCCGATGCCGCGCGCGCGAAGCTCGAGGCGCTCAGGAAGCAGGTCGAGGCGCAGCGAGCGGTGGTGGCCATGGCCCGCTCCGGCGCCGAGCAGGTCGACGTGCGACGAAGCCAGGTCCAAGCCACGCAGCATCAGGAGGCGGCCGCGGCCGCGCAGCGCACGAAGGCCGACGTGCGCCTCGCCTACGCGGAGATCCACGCCCCCATCGACGGCCTCGTCGACGTGCGCGCGGCGCGCCCCGGTGAGTACGTCGGTCCCGGACAGCCGATCGTGACCCTCGTCAACCCGGACGATTTCTGGGTCCGCGCCGACGTCGAGGAGACCTACATCGACCGGGTGCGGCCGGGCGACCGCCTGACGGTACGCCTTCCCTCAGGGGCGGAGCGGTCCGGAACCGTCTTCTACCGCGGCGTCGACGCGGCCTTCGCCACCCAGCGCGACGTGAGCCGCACCAAGCGGGACATCAAGACCTTCGAGATCCGCCTGCGGGTGGACAACCACGACCGTGCCCTGGCCCTCGGGATGACGGCCTACGTGTCGCTGCCCGTTCGCTAGCGGCGCCATGCCTGCCATCGACGTCCGCAACATCGTCAAGACCTTCGGCAGCTTCACCGCGGTGGGGGGCGTGAGCTTCACCGTGGAGGAGGGCGAGATCTTCGGTCTCCTGGGGCCGAACGGCGCCGGCAAGTCGACCTTGATCCGCATGCTCACCACCCTCTTGCCTCCGACCGCGGGTACCGCCCTCGTCAACGGGTTCGACGTGATCGAAGAGGCCGACGACGTGCGCCGCGCGATCGGGGTCATCCCCCAGGCCCTCACCAGCGACCTCGAGCTCAGCGTCGAAGAGAACCTCATCATCTTCGCGAAGCTCTACGGGGTGCCTCGCGCGCGCCGCATCCGGCTCATCGACGAGCTGCTCGCGGCCGTGGAGCTGACCCAATGGCGTGCGGCTCCGGTGAAGAACCTGTCCGGCGGCATGCGCCGGCGCGTCGAGATCGCGCGCGGTCTCGTGCACGAGCCGCGCATCTTCTTCCTCGACGAGCCCACCACCGGCCTCGATCCGGTGTCGAGGGTGGCGGTCTGGGAGATGCTGCGCAAGATCAAGTCCGAGCGCGACCTGACCGTGCTTCTGACCACGCACTACATGGACGAGGCGGACAAGCTCTGCGACCGCATCGCGATCGTGGACCACGGTCAGTTGAAGGCCCTCGATACGCCCTTCAACCTGAAAGCGGCGGTGCCCGCCCAGAACCTCGTGGAAGTGAGCTTCTCGGCGGTTCCGCCGGGCTTCCGGCAGAGGCTGGAGGGCCTGCCCGAGGTCGAGGCGGTGAGCGGCCAGGACCACGTTCTCCGCATCAGCACCCGGAACGGCCCGGCCACGACCCTCGCTCTGATGGAAGAGGCGGCCCGAACCGACGTCGCCGTGCACTCGCTCTCGGTCCATGGCACGAGCCTCGACGACGTGTTCGTGCACTACACGGGCCACGACCTGCGCGACGAGCTCCAGGCCGCCTCGGCGCAGGACAGCCCCTTCATGCTGCGGCGGGGCTGAGATGGGGCGCACCTGGGCCATCATCGAGCGGGAGATGCGGCGGTTCCGCCGGAGCCCCATCCTCATCGCCATGTCCATGGTGATGCCGATCGTGCAGCTCGTGGTGCTCGGCTACGCCTTCGGCGGCAACGTGAAGCACCTGAAGCTCGCGATCGTGGACCAGGACCACGGCGTCCCCGCCGTGCGCATCCGCGAGATGACCTCGGCCGTGGCCTCCGGAGCGCACACCCTCGACTCGGTGGCCTACGCGGACCTGGGCGAGGCCTTGACCGACCTGCGGAATGGCCGCATGAACGGCGTGCTCGCCATACCCCCCGACTTCTCGCGGCGCGTGCTCGCGAAGAGCGCACCGCGAGTGGCCCTGATCGAGGACAACACCGACACCTTCGTCTCGGTGGCCCTGGCCGGCACCCTCAACAGCCTGCTGTCGTCGTACTCGCCTTCCGTGAAGATCGAACCCCGGGTGGCGGCCGAGCCCAAGCTGGACGTGGTCGAGGTCTACCCCTACGTGCCGTACCTGCAGTACCTGCTGCCGGGGTCGGTGGTGATGTCGATCTTCATGATGGTGATGATCGGCGGCGGAATCATCTTCATCGACGACAAGGCGCGCGGCCTTCACGAAGGGTACCTCGTGACCCCCATCACCAAGCTCGAGCTGATCGCCGGCTTCAACATCTCGGGGACCATCAAGGCCGTCATCGCGGGCATGTTCCTGATGGTCGTCGGGTCCTTCATCGCCGGTATCCCGAACCCTCTCGATCCGCTGCGGATGTTCCGCCTGTTCGTGGTGGTCGTGGTCACGTCTTTCGCCCTCATCAGCCTGATGTTCCTCCTGATGGTCCGCGTGACCGACCCCCTCCTCCCCCGGGCGATGTTCGGCGTGCTCAACACCGTGCTCTATTTCCCGAGCGGCGCCGTGTATCCGCAGCAGGGGTTCCCGGGCTGGATGCAGGTCATTGCGGTGGCCGACCCCTTCACCTATGCGGTGCACGCCTTCAAGTGCCTTCTCCTCAAGAACACGGGATTCGGAGCCATCGCTTTCGACCTCCTGTTCCTGTCGGTCTTCTCCGCTCTCGCGATGACCCTCGCCACGCGTCTCTTCAAGCGAACCCTGTGAAGCCGGATCCCGAGACCCGGACCCGCCTCCTGGAGGCCGCGAAGCGCCTCTTCGCCGAGCGCGGGTTCAAGAGGGTCACCGTCCGCGACCTCTGCCGCGCGGCGAAGGCGAACGTGGCCGCGGTGAACTACCACTTCGGCGACAAGCTCGGCCTCTACCGAGAGGTCCTCCAGGCCGCGACCGACGCCATGCGCGCGACCAACGACGCGGCCCGGGAAGCGGGCAAGGGACAACCCCCGGAGGAGGAGCTGCGCCGGTACATCGGTGTCTTCCTCCACCGCATCCTTCCGGCGGGGAGTGAAGCCGTCCACCGCCTGATCACTCGCGAGATGAACGATCCCACCCCTGCCCTCGACACCCTGGTCGAGCAAGGCGTCAGGCCCCGCGTCGAATACCTCTCCGGCGTGATCGCTCGGATCATCGACTGCGACCCCAAAGACGAGCGCGTCCTGCGTTGTGTCGCGAGCATCCAGGCCCAGGCCGTCGCGTACTTTCCGAACCCGATTGCCGCGCGCCTCGGCTTCCCCATGAAGCCCACGCCCGGGGCGATCGACAGGGCTGCTCACCACATCGCAACCTTCTCGATCGCCGGCGTGCGGGCGGTCGGCCGCTCCCCCAAGCCGGTCGTCAGGGAAAAGTAGAGAGCTCGGGGTGGCGGACCTGAACGTGGTCCTGGTCGAGCCCGAGATCCACTGGAACACGGGCAACGTGGGGCGCACCTGTCTGGCCGCCGGCGCGCAGCTTCACCTCGTGGAGCCGCTCGGGTTCTCGCTGGACGAGCGAGAGGTGAGGCGTGCCGGGCTCGACTACTGGCCGCGGGTCGAACCGCGGGTGTGGCCGACCTGGGCAGCGGTGGAGGAGTCTTTGCCAGAGCTCGGAGAGCCCTACTTCTTCAGCGCTGAAGCACCGAGGACGCTGTGGGAGGTCGAGTTCCCCGAGCGCGCCGCCCTCGTGTTCGGGCGTGAGAGCGTGGGGTTGGCGGCTGACATCCGCGCCCGCTTTCGAGACCGACTGGTGCGCATTCCCATGGCCGATCCGGGGCTGCGGTCGTTGAACCTCTCGACCTCGGTCGCCGTGGCCGTCTACGAGGTGCTCCGTCAGCGGCGCGGCGGACTTCCATAGGTCTTCGCCTGGGTCAGCGCGTAGAGGCCGAGGCCCACGTCGGCGAGCAGACATGCCGGGGCGTACCAATCGGGCATGAAATGGGACCTGCCATAGTGCCAGAGGTCCCACCCGAGACCATGACCGATGATGCCCAGCCCGAGCAACCATGGGTATCGCAGATACCCCAGGCCTGCGAGGCCAGTAAAAAGCAGCCCACCGAGGCCCTCCACCGAGAGGGTGCGGGGGTCGGGGTCGCGGAGCAAGGCGGCCCAGAGATACACCACGGGCATTCCCGCCAGGAAGAGCGCCAGGATGGCCCGCTCGAGGCGCAGTCGCCTCCGCGGCAAGAAGCGAAGCAGGCCGAGGGCCAGGGTGACGATCCAGACCGCAGCCATGGCCAGGTAGGTCGGCTCCGACCAGTTGCGCCAGGGGGGTTCCGGGGCCAGCAGGGTCGCGGCCAGTTGGCCGAAGAGGAGCCCGACCCCGGCAACCTGCCGCGCGTCCCATTCGCCCGTCGTGGTCGAGGTCATCGAGCCTCCATTTCTGCTCCTGCCAGGGTTGGATGACAAAGGGCCGCCGATTTCTGCCATCGTATAGGCTCCAAGCGGAGTCCGCTGGCAAACGACCATGGAATGGACCGTCGTTCGCGACTTCTCGATCGCGCTCCTGATCGGCGCCCTCGTGGGCATCGAGCGGCAGCGCCGCAAGGCCGGTGAGTCGTCGTCGACCATCGGGGGACTGCGGACCTTCATCCTCATGGCCGAGGCGGGGGCGGTCTCCGCGTGGTTGTCGCTGAAGCTGGAGACGCCCGCGATCTTCGTGGCCACGCTGGCCGCGGTCGCGGCGCTGGTCGTGGCCGGGTACGTTCTCGAGAACCGGGTGAGGGCGGGCTCCCTCGGGCTGACCAGCGAGACGGCCGCCGTGGCGGTCACCCTCCTGGGCGGCATGGTGATGTACGGGTTCCCCGAGATCGCGGTGGCGCTCGCAATCCTCACCTCCTCCGTCCTCGCCTTCAAGCAGCCGCTCCACGCCCTCGTGGGCAAGCTGGGGACCGACGACATTAACGCCGGGCTCAAGCTGCTCATCGCCAGCTTCATCGTGCTCCCCCTGCTGCCGGCCCGGCCGATCGACCCCTGGGGCGCGCTGAATCCCTACAAGCTCTGGCTGCTGGTGGTGCTCATCTCCAGCCTCTCCCTGGTCGGCTACGTGGCGGTGCGCTGGCTGGGCAGCGCGAGGGGAGCGGCCGTCACGGCGGTCACCGGGGGACTCGTCTCTTCGACCGCGGTGAGCCTCTCCTTCGCCCGGGAGAGCCGCACGCCGAGCGGCGCGGCGACGTCGCCCGCCCTGGCCGGCGGCATCCTCCTCTCCTGGGTCGTCATGTTCGCGCGGGTGGTGATCGAGGTCGCCATCGTCAATCCCAGGCTGGTGACCCGCGTCCTGATTCCGTTCTCGGCCATGGCGGCGGTGGCCGGGCTCGTCGCCCTCGTGCTCTTCCGGCGGGGCGTGGCCGGCGACGGCGAGCGCAGCCCGGACGGCGCCGACGTGCCGCTGCGCAATCCGTTCAGCCTCATGGCGGCCACGAAGTTCGGCCTGGTGTTCGCCGCGGTGAGCCTGGTGGTGAAGCTCGGGCAGCTCTACCTCCCGGGCGGGGGCTTGTACGTGGTCGCGGGTCTCGCGGGCCTCAGCGACGTCGACGCGATCACCCTGTCGATGGCCGAGTTCGCGCTTCAGGGTGGCGACGCTTCGACGGCGGTGGGAGCGATCGCCGTGGCCGCGATCGCGAACACCCTGGTGAAGTGCGGGCTCGTTCTGGCGCTCGGCAGCCGAGCGCTCCGAATGCGGCTCCTGCCCGCCACGGCAGCGGTCCTCGCCGCCGGGCTCAGCTCGTTACTGTTCCGATAGCCCCCTGGCCCGAGGAGGTCAGTGGCTCCGGTCACCCCAGCTCGGCGAAGCGATCCGCGAGCCGGTCCCTTGTGAGGCGCGGAAGGCGAACGTCACCAGGAGCCCGGCCGCGATGAGCACGACGACGGTCGGCCCGCTCGACCAGCTCCGGAGATCGGTGGTGAGGGGCATCGCGAGGAAGCAATTGACGAAGGTCACGCCGACGGCCGCCGACAAGAGGCCAAACCGGAGGAGCAGGACCGTGAACGAGCCCATGATCACGATCGCGAGGGGGATCGCGATCCATGGTGACGCCATGCCCTGCTGCAGGGCTTGCACCGCGGTGAGCAGGATGCCCAGGGCCCAGGCGGCGATACGTTCGTTGCGCAACAGCCTCTTCAGGAGCAGGAGAATGAGGAGCGCGCCCACGGCGAGCCGGATGCCGTAGAGGGGAAAGAGGGCGAGCACGGCGAGGACCCGGGAAGGCCCGAGCAGGGCGTCCAGGTAGCTGATCACCGGTGCGGCCGTCCCCTGGCCCATCCACTGCGGCAGGAGTACCGAGACGCGGAAGAGCAAGGCGAGCGCTGCTCCCCAGACCGCACCCGCCAGGAGGTCGCGCCCCACGAGGGGGTCGCGTACCGCGCCCCCCAGAAGGCGCGTCCACGAGATGATCGTGTGCGGCCAGAAGCGACGGACGTAAGGTTCGAGGGCCAGGTAGAAGACCCAGAGGATGAACGCGGCCAGGAGCCCTTCGCCCGCGCCCCGGGCGGCGAGCTGCATCTCGCCATCCCGGTCGGCCACGTGGTGCGTTCCCAAGATCCAGGCCACCGCGCAGAGGCAGGCGATCAGGGTCGCGAGGCGGAATGCTCCGCGACGGTCGCCCCGCCCTGACCGGAGCTGGTGCCAGGCCAGGAGCCCGCCCGAGACCAGGAGGGCCACGAGCAGCAGGGACATGACGATCTCTCCGGCCCGTTCTCCGCCCTTGCGTGCCGGCGGACCCATACGCTCGGGCCTCGTCCAGGGCGCCACGAGAAGGAACGAGACCGGCTGGCCCCGGTAGGCCGCCGGCCTCCACGCGCAGGGGGATGTCGGGACGCTGGGGATAGGTCCCTTCCCAGGCCGCGCGGGTGTCGCAGAAGAAGGGCGGAGCCCATTTCGGCTCGACCGCCTTGAAAGCCGAAGGATCGAGGCGGGCCTCGGCGAAGAGCGTCGACCAGTCGGGCGAGGCCGTGGCCAGCGGCGGAAGCTTCGCTCTCGAGCTGGGGCGGGGTCATGTAGTACGAGAGCAGGCGGCCGCTCAGGTCGACACGCACCCCGGACATTCCCGAGGTCGTGAGCGGCGGGTCGTTCCAGAGAACCTCCGAGGAGTCGTGCAGGGGTACGAGGGCGCGCGGGCCCTGCCGGTACCAGAAATAGACGGCCGCCGGCTCCCCGGTCACGATGCGGTCCCACTGCTCGCCCTTCCGAGGCTGCTCTTCCACCCAGCGGAGGAAGTCGCTGTCGGTGCCGTAGCTCACGGCATGGTCGACCGCGGGGGCCGCGGGGCTGATCTTGCGCAGCAACTCCCGGGCCCGGTCTTCGAGGACCTGCGTCGGCTTCACGTCCGGGAGGCGACGGAGGAGGCTGCGCTCGCTCGAGACCGCGAACACGCGCACCGATCGAGACCACGATCGCAGCCACGCAGGCCCAGGCTTGAGCCGGGCGGATCCCTTCGGTGCGCCCGGACGCGGCCACCATCTCGGGGGAGGGCGTCTCGCCGGCGGCCAGGGCCGCGGCCAGGGGGTCGCCACCCGAGAGAAGAGCGGCCACGGCGACCGCCGACGGCGGCCGGCGCGCGGGATCGGGCTCGAGGCACCGCAGGATCGTGGTCTCGGCCTCGGGAGCGATGTCCGCCACGAGGTCCGAAGGCGCGCGCCAGCGGCTCCTGATGCTGCTTCTTGATCTCGGCCAGCGACCGCCCGGGATAGGGACGCTTGCCGGTGAACAGCTCGTAGAGGACGAGGCCCGAGCGCGTAGATGTCGCTCCGGAGCGTGACCTCGCGCCCGGCGAGCTGCTCGGGCGACATGTAGGCCGGGGTGCCCGACCGCACGTCGTCGCCCTGGATGGTCTCGGCCAGACCGGCGAGGCCGAAGTCCGTGATGCGCACGTTCCCGCGGCCGTCGAGCATCACGTTCTGCGGCTTGAGGTCGCGGTGGAGAACGCCCTTGGCGTGCGCGGCCGCCGAGGCCCGCGCAGATCTGGCGGGCGATGTCGATGGCCTTGTCCCCGGGCAGGCGGCCGATGCGACGAACGAGCGACGCCAGGTCCTCCCCGTCCACGTACTCCATGGACAGGAAGTGGTGGCCGTCCACCTCGCCGATGTCGTGGACCCGGCAGACCGCGGGGTGGGAGACCTCCCGCGCCATCCGCGCCTCGTTGTAGAAGCGCTCCGAGCTTCTCGGGATCACCCTCGACCAGGGCGGGCAGGAACTTCAGGGCCACGGGCTGGCCCAGCTTCAGGTCGTCGGCGCGGTAGACCTCGCCCATGCCGCCCCGTCCGAGGAGGCCGATGATGCGGTAGCGGTCGAGGAGCAGATCGCCGGCCGAGAAGCGCTCGCCGCGTGCCGACCCGCCCCCGCGCGACTCGGCTGATCCCGGTGGTGCCCGACCCGGGCCGGCCCGAGGATCGGCGTGCCGGACTTGGGGGTAGGGCGAAGCCGGCGTCCGAGGCGAGGGCCGCGGCGCCGTGCCCGTGGGGGCGTCGATCTCGCCCACCGGGGTCCCGCAGTGCGGACAGAACTGCTGCGTCTCCGACACGACGTCGGAACACGACGGGCAGCGGAGCTCGGCGGACATGAGGCCCTAGGGTAATCCAGAACCGTGAATTGCGACGCGATTCACAATTCAGACCTGACCCCTAGCGCAGGCCGAACTCGCTGGCGCGCAGGGTCTTGATCCGGTCGCGGATGGCCGCCGCCTTCTCGAACTCGAGGGCCTTGGCCGAGGCCCGCATCTCCTTCTCCAGGGCCTTGATCTCCCGGTCCAGCTCGTCGACGGTGCGGAAGCGGTCGTCGGCGGGCCCGTCACGTCGGGGATGGGCGCGTAGTCCATCTCGTACACCGACGACAGCAGCTCGCCGATGTTCTTCTTGATGCTCTCGGGCGTGATGCCGTTCTCCTCGTTGTACTCCTGCTGGAGGGTCCGCCGCCGGCCCGTCTCGGAGAGCGCGGCGCGCATCGAGTCGGTCTCCTTGTCGGCGTAGAGGATGGCCCTGCCGCCCACGTTGCGCGCGGCGCGGCCCATGGTCTGGATCAGGGAGCCGGCCGAGCGCAGGAAGCCCTCCTTGTCGGCGTCGAGGATGGCCACGAGCGAGACCTCGGGCAGGTCGAGCCCTTCGCGCAGCAGGTTGATCCCCACCAGCACGTCGAACTCGCCGAGCCGCAGGTCGCGCAGGATCTTCACCCGCTCGAGGGTCTCGATGTCGGAGTGCAGGTAGCGGACCCTGACCCCGAGGTCGTGGTAGTACTCGGTCAGGTCCTCGGCCATGCGCTTCGTGAGGGTGGTGACGAGCACGCGCTCGTTGCGGGCGGCGCGGGCGCGGATCTCGGCCAGCAGGTCGTCCACCTGGCCCTTCACCGGCCGGATGTCCACCTCGGGGTCCATGAGCCCGGTGGGCCGGATCACCTGCTCGGTCACCACCCCGCCGGCCTTCTGCAGCTCGTAGGGTCCCGGCGTGGCCGAGACGTAGAGGACCTGGCCGACGCGGCTCTCGAACTCCTCGAAGTTCAGCGGCCGGTTGTCGAGGGCCGAGGGCATGCGGAAGCCGTACTCGACGAGGGTCGTCTTGCGCTGGCGGTCGCCGTGGTACATGCCGCGGACCTGGGGGACGCTCTGGTGGCTCTCGTCGATCACCATGAGCGCGTCCTTGGGCAGGTAGTCGAGCAGGGTGGGCGGCGGCTCGCCGGGCGCCCGGCCGGAGAGATGGCGCGAGTAGTTCTCGATGCCGTGGCAGTGGCCGGTCTCGCGCAGCATCTCGAGGTCGAACATGGTGCGCTGGTAGAGACGCTGGGCCTCGAGCAGCTTGCCCTCGCGCTCGAGCCGCGGCTTCTCGACCAGGAGCTCCTCCTCGATGCCCTTGATGGCGTCGGCGAGCCGCGGCCGGGGGGTCACGTAGTGGCTCGAGGGATAGATCGCCACCTGGGCGATCTTGCCGAGCGACTTGCCGGTGAGCGGGTCGAAGCCGGTGATGGCCTCGACCTCGTCGCCGAAGAGCTCGATGCGGATGCCGGTCTCCTCGTAGGCGGGCACGATCTCCACCACGTCGCCCCGCACCCGGAAGGTGCCGCGCTTCAGCTCGTAGTCGTTGCGGTCGTAGCGCGCCTCCACCAGCTTGGCCAGGAGGTCGTGGCGGTCGAGGGTCTCGCCCTGGCGCACGAAGAGCAGCATCCCGTAGTAGGCCTCGGGCGAGCCGAGGCCGTAGATGCAGGAGACCGAGGCCACGATCACCACGTCGCGCCGCTCGAAGAGGCTGCGGGTGGCGGAGAGGCGCAGGCGGTCGATCTCGTCGTTGATCGTCGCTTCCTTCTCGATGTAGGTGTCGGACTGGGGGACGTAGGCCTCGGGCTGGTAGTAGTCGTAGTAGGAGACGAAGTACTCGACCGCGTTCTTCGGGAAGAAGGCCTTGAACTCCTGGTAGAGCTGGGCGGCCAGGGTCTTGTTGTGGGCCAGGACCAGGGCGGGGCGGTTGATCCGGTTCAGGACCGAGGCGACGGTGAAGGTCTTGCCGCTGCCCGTGACCCCCAGCAGCACCTGGTGCTTGTCGCCGCGCTCGATGCCGGCGGTCAGCTCGTCGATGGCCCGCGGCTGGTCCCCTTGCGGCTCGAAGTCGCTGACCAGCTCGAAATGGGTGTCGGCGGGGGCGGGAGCCAGTCGCGGCTCGTCGGGCCGCGGCTGGCCCGGGGACGGCGTCGGTCTTCCTGGGCATCTCCGGATGATACACGCCGGCGCAGGGACGGAGCGAGGTCCGATCGCCTGGGCGCGCGCCGGGATCGCGGCCGGCGCCGCCCCCCGGCTCAGATCAGAAGCTGTACTCGAAGCCGACGAGCGGCATCACCGTGTCGCGAAGCCCGGAGTCGTTCAGCTTGAAGAGCACGTTCACGTCGATGAGGAGGTTTCCCCCGGGGTTGAACTTGAAGCCGACCGCTCCGTTGGCGATGTTGTAGGACGCCGTCTCGAAGATCACGTTCGGAAAGTCGTCGTGCCGTCGAGCGCCGTGAAAGGTCTCGCCGGCCAGCCGCTGCCCGTCGATCACGGTGCGGCCGAGGAAGTCCACCGCGAGGGTCAGGTTCTTGGTGACGCCCAGGTCCGCTCCGACCTCGTAGAAGAACTGGTCGGGCAGGTTCCCCTTCTCCCCGGTGTTGGGGTTGCCGGCCAGGATGCTGTCCCCGTTCCACTGGTAGGCGACCTTGACGTGGGGCGAGAAGGTCTTGTGCGAGGAGGAGAAGACGAGAAAGCCCTCGAGCCCGGTGGCGCCGGAGCCGAGAAGGTTCAGCTCGTCGCCGGTGGGGAGCGCGAACCTCGCCTCCGAGCGCCAGCCCGGTGCCGCCCTGCTTGTAGACCGTTCCCTTCACCCGGAAGATGAGATCGCCGATGCCGCTCTTGGCTCCGCTGCTCGAGAAGGTGGCCTGGGTGCCGTAGTCGCCGTTGCCGCTTGCCGAAGTAGTGGGTGCGCGGGTCCGTGGTGCCGATCCTCTGGATGGTCGCGGCCGAGGTCGCCGTCAAATCGACGCTCACCACGGGGATGGCGAGCGGAGACGTCCACCCGGTCGCCGAGGCCGTAGTTCAGGAACGCCGTGAACTGGCTCATCTTCATCTGCGACGCTGTTGGCCGTCGTGATGACGTCGGCCCGGCCTCCCGGGCGCGGCGTTGTCGTGGGTGAACACGACCGGCACCGAGCCGAGGTCCAGGCCGTCGATGGAATCGAAATTGAAGTGCTGGAAGCTGAAGCCGAACGGCCAGCTTGTGCTTGCCGATGGTCTCGGCGCGGTCGGAGAGGATCGGACCAAAGCTCTGGGTGGAGCGCTTGAAGACCCCCAGGGACGAGTCGAGGGTGTAGGTGAAGCCGGAGGCCGGCGAAGGAAGGGGCACGGAGGCGAGCTGAGAGGCGAGCGCGGTGTTGAACGGGTTGAAGCTCTGCTGGGCCGAGCTATTGAAGTGGGCCGGAATGGGTCGAACCGTCGGCAAGCAGCGTGTCGCTCTTCACCGTGAGCCCACCCACGCCGAAGAGGTTGGGGATGATCTCCGACAGACTCTGGGCCCTCGCCTCTCCCGAACCGACGGCGACCATGAGCACCGCGAGCACCGACACCTTCTTCAACACCAAAATCCTCCTTGCCGCCCGGAACCCGACTCGTCGGGCGACGGCCATACCGGCGAGCCGTTTGCCCTATTGAATTCCCTCGATGATCCAGGAACCGCCCTTCTTGCGCAAGTTGAATCTCGCGGTGGTGGCTTTCGGGGGATCTTCGTCCCGTCCGTGGTCACCATCTCGTCCCGGCGCTGACAGGTCGCCGTCGCGGCGTCGCCGGTGATCTGGATGTCCGTGGGCTGGAGGTCGATCCGCCAGGACCGGACGAACTGGAAGCCCTGCCGCAGCTGCTTCTCGGGCGCAGTCGGCCAGGTCGCCTTCAGGGCCTCGACGTCCCGAGCCTCCATGCTGGCCTTGTACCGCTGGATGAGGCTCTGGATGGCCTGCCGGTCCTGGCGCGCCGCCTCCTGGGCCCTCTTGGCCTGTTGCAGGCCGCCTCGTCTACCGACGGATCGGTGGGCGAGGGGGTTGAGCGTTGGGCTCTCTGGCGCTCGACCTCCGCCAGTCGTCTGTCGCTCGGCCTCGGCCGCCTTCTGCGCGCTCGGCCTCCGCTGCCCTTTGCCGTTCCGCCTCGGCCGATCTCTGCCGTTCGGCCTCGGCCCGGGCTTCGGCTTCCGTTCGCCCGTAGGCATCGACGGCCTCCCCGAGCTTGGCCACCGCCTGGCTGAACTGCCGGCTCTTGAACAGGCGCTGGCCCTCGGCGTCGAGACGCTTGGCCGCCTCGAAGGCGTCGGGGGCCAGCTCCGGACGGGCCTGCTGGGCGCGGGAACGGGCTTCCTTCGCCTTCGCCAGCGCCTCGTCCGCCTGCTTGCTGGCGTAGCGGTCGAGCTGCGTCGAGAGCTGGCGAGCCTCGGCGTCGTTGGGAGCGAGCTTCAACACCTCGAGGAGGGCCGCGGTCGCCTGGTCGGGCTTGCCGGCCTCGAGAAACGATCGCGCCCGGCGACGCCCATCGGCAATCGTGTCGAGGGCGCCCTGCGCCTTCTTCTCGAGCGCCACCGCCTCGTCGCTCCCGGGTGAGCGCGCGAGGATGGCTCGAGCCGCCTGCACCGCCTCCGCGTAGCTCCGGGATTCGAGGAGCCGCGTCGCCTCGGCCAGGGCCCGCGCGGTCTCGGAGGCCGCGAGCGGTGTTCGTCGGCGGGGTCGTGGTCGTCGTCGAGACCGGAGCGGAAGCAGTCGGGATCGGCGACGGTTCTTGCTCCACGCGCGCCGCCGTGACGGTCGGGGACGCGGGCTCGAGCGCCTTCTTGACCAGGAAGGCGCCCCCCAGGACGAGCACGCCGAGGGCGCCGGCGACGACGTACTTGAGCGCTGAGCCGCCACGCGCCGGGGCGAGCTGCGGAGCGGCGGCGACCTTGGGCTCGGCGACGGGCGCGGATACGGGCGCGGGACGCGGAACCGGCGGGGGCCGGGAGACGATCATCGTCTCTTCCGAAGCCACCGCCGGCCTGGCCGCGCCGCTCCGCTGCGGCTCGGCTCTCGTCCCGCTGCTCCGCCAGCCGCTGCCGCGCCGTCGCGAGGAGAGCGACCGCCTCCGCGTGGTCGGGGGAGAGGGCGAGGACTCGCCCCATCTCCTCCTCGCAAGCGGCGTAGCGCCCGCGCTCGAGGGCCGTGCGCCCGCGCTCCAGGTGCTCCTCGATCTTGCGGACGCGCTCGCGGGCCTCTTGCTGCACCCGGGCCGACTCCTGGTAGCGCTCCAGGGTCGGGCGAACTCCGGTGACGCTCTGGTCCGCTCGACGAAGGACGGAGGCGGCGGCGGTGTAGTCTCCGGTCACCGCCAGCTTCTCCGCTTCGGACAAGAGGCTCGAAGCCCGCCGCTCCCGGTCTTCGCGCTCCTTCTGGGCGCGCAGCCGGCCTTCGGCCCGATCGAGGATCTGCCGAGCCTCGGCGTCCTCGGCCCGCTCCGCGAGCGCTTTGCGCGCGGCTTCGGCCGCTTGCTTGAAGTCGCCGGCGGCCTCGGCCCGCTGCGCGAGGGCCAAGGCCTCCTCGGCCTTCCGGCGCTTCTCGCTCGCCGCCTTCTCCGCGCGCTGCTGCTCTTCGAGGACAGAGCTGATCTTCTTGTGCAGGGCGAGAGCGGCCGCGTTCTCGGGGGCGAGGGCGATCACGCGATCGAGGCGGACCAGGCTCTCGGCCAGCGCCCCACGCCGCTGGAGATCCTTCGCCTCCTCGAACAGGCTCGCGGTCTCGCGCCGGATCTGCTCCTCCCGCGCGCGACGGGCGATCACCTCGTTCAGGCGGCGGGCCATGGCGTCCGCTTCCGCGTGGTAGGGCAGCTCGACCAGGACCCGCGCCGCCGCCGCCACAGCACCTTCGAGATCGCCGCGCTTCTCGAGGCGGGCCGCCTCCGCGAGCGCGAGCCGCCGCCTCCTCGTGCTTCTGGGCCACGATCCGCAGCTCGTCGTACTTGCGCCGCGCCCGGTCGCGCACCTCGAGGATGCCCTGGTAGTCGATGGGAACGTCGGTGGGCCCGCGCACGGTCTCGTCCGCCTTGTCCTGCTGCGCCCTCTGCTCCCGCAGGGCGTCCCGATGCTCCTTGATGAACAGGTCGAGGCGGCTCACGGCTTCGCGCGCCTCGTCCTGGAGCCGGGTGAGGCGCTCGTCGAGAGCCTTCCGGACACGCTCCAGGTCCTTGACCAGGTCGTTCGCGTGCTGGTAGCGCTCCGCGGGGTCCTTGGCCAGGCACCGCTTGACGATCGAGGACAGCTCCGCGGGAAGGGAGGGCTCGAGCTGGTCCACAGGCTCGGGATCCTCCTCGAGGATCTTGAGCAGGGTCGCGTGGAGGGTCGGGGTGCTGAAGGGCTTGCGGCCGGTCAGAAGCTCGTAGCCGAGGGCGCCCGTGGAGAAGAGGTCGGAGCGGTGGTCGACCTTGTCACCTCGCACCTGCTCCGGCGACATGTAGTTGGGCGTACCCAGCACCGAGCCGGTCTTCGTGATGTCCGAGGAGGCGACGTGGGCGAGGCCGAAGTCGAGGATCTTCACCGTGCCCGACGCGGTGATGTAGATGTTGCCGGGCTTGATGTCCCGGTGGATGACCTTCCTCTGGTGGGCGTGAGCCAGGCCTTCGGCGATCTCCGTCATCATCCGGAGCTTGTCTTCGAGCGACATCCGCTCGCCGCGAGCGATCCTGGACTTGAGGTCTTCGCCCTCGACGAACTCCATGACCATGTAGGCGCGCCGATCCTCCTCTCCGAGCTCGAAGATCGTGATGATGTTCTTGTGGGAGAGCTGCCCCGCGGAGCGCGCCTCGCGGAAGAACCGGGCCCGCATCTCGGGCGCGGAGTCGAGGTCGGTCGACATGGTCTTGATGGCCACGATGCGCTCCATGAGCGGATCCCGAGCCCGGTAGACGACACCCATGGCCCCCTGGCCGATCTTCTCCAGGATCTCGTACTTGCCTATCTTGTTATGCGGGTTGTTGTCGGGAGCGGTCAAGCGTCAGCGCCTCCGCGCGGCAGAGCACGAGCCGTGAGAGCGCGCGCCGGGACAAGAAACCGGGACGATCCCAGGGTTGCCCTCAGGACTCTACCACCGACCCCGGATCCCCTCAAATCAAGGCGCTCCCGGGTCTCCAAAACGGGCTCGGAGGGCGATCCGCGCTAGGTTCCGATCGACTGGATGAACCAACTCCCACCCTTTTGCCCGAGCCGAAAGCTCTGCCGGTAGGGTTTCATGGGCTTTCCGCCGGCGGTGTCGGCCCGCGACACGAGGACCGTAGCCTGTCCGCCGTCCACCTTGACCGACTCGATGGTGAGGCCGACCTTGTAGGCTCCGGAGTTCTTGAAGAACTCACGCAAGCCCTTCTCCTCGTCACCCGACAGGCCCGGCTTCACGGATCGGAAGAGCCCGAGATCCTTCGTCTCGATGGCACGCGCGTAATCGGCGAGAAGCTTCTGGATCGCGGCGTCGTTGGGCGCCGCGGCCGTGGGGGCCGCAGGAGTGGCGGTGATCGGCGAAGAGGTCGGGGGAGCAATCGAGGGGAGCACGGTCACCGGGGGAGGCGCGCTGGCGGAGGGAGCCTGCCCCGGCGAGGCGAAGGGACGCGCGGCCAGGGAGGGCGAGGCGCTGGGCGCAGCCGCCGCCTTCAAGGCCGCCGCCGCGGCCGCTTCTGCGGCGCGACGAGCGCGCGCGAAGCCGTCCCGGGCCTCGAGGAACTTCTGGGTGGCCTGCACGAACTGGCTCCCCTGGAGCAACCGCTCGCCTTCGGCTACGCCCCGATCGGCCGAGGTGAAGCCTTCGTACGACTGGGCCTTGGCCTTCTCCGCTTCCCCTCGCGTCTTCCGGGCGGCCAGGCGTGCCTCCTCGACCTGACCACGGAACTGGCGGTCGAGCGCGGCGGAAAGCTCCCCCACGACGGGGTGCGAGGGGTCGATGGCCATGACCCGGGTGAGCTTCTGGGATGCGAGGTCCGAGTCGCCCGCCTGGAAGGCGGCCCGAGCGTCCTTCGCGGCGACCTCGAGCTCGGCGAGCTTGGCCTGGGCCTGACTCCGGATCTCGCGCGCGGCCGCGTTGCCCGGGTCGGCCACGAGGATCTGGTCGGCCTGGGTGATCGCGTCGGCATAGCTCTTGTTTTCGAGCTGGCCCTCCGCCAGCTCGACCTTGCCGGCGATGAGGGTCTCCCGCAGGATCCTCTCTTGCTCGACCGCGACCTCAGCGGGAGGCATCGACGGTTGGCCGCCCCGAAGGCGCAGCCAGACGAATATCCCGGCTCCGGCGATCAACAGGACAGAAGACCGCCGCGACCGCGTAGACCGCGCCGGACCGCGCCGCGGAGGTGGGTCCGGACCCCACCATCGTGGGATGAGGCCGGGCGGTGCGGGGGGTCTGGCTTCGCGAGGCAGGGGCCAGATCGAGAGCGGTCGCACCCTGGGTGGCCCAGTCCGTGGCCTTGGTGTCGATCAGAGTCCCGGGCGAACGCTCCAGGATCGTGTCCTCGTCCGAAGAGGGGGCATCGGCGTCCGCCTCCAGGGCGGCCGCCGTCGCCTTGCCGGCTGGCCATCAGGCGCCGTGCGTGCCGCAGGGCCGCCCGCATCTCACCGGCGCCCTGGAACCTTTGCGCCGGGTCCTTGGCCAGGGCCCGATCCACGACCTCCGCGATGGGACCCGGGGTCTCGGGGGTCCGATTCCGAATCGGCTCGGGGTTCTGATCGAGGACCTGGAAGAGAACGGAGTGCATGCTCTCCGCCTCGAAAGGCTTGTGCCCCGCCAGGACCTCGTACATCACCGCGCCGACCGCGAAGATGTCGGAGCGGCTGTCGACCTTCTCGCCCCGCACCTGCTCGGGCGACATGTAGTTCGGCGTGCCCATCACGGTGCCGGTGCGGGTGATCTCGGACACCCCCAGGCGGGCGAGTCCGAAGTCCATGATCTTGACGGTGCCGTTCGCGAGGACGTGGATGTTCGCCGGCTTCAGGTCGCGGTGGACGACGCCTTTGCCGTGGGCGAAGGCGAGGCCGTCGCACATCTGCTCGATGACCGAGAGCTTGTCCTCGAAGCGCTTGAGCGCCCCCCGGGCGATCAGGTCCTTGAGGTCGGTGCCCTCGAGCAGCTCCATCACCATGTAGACCATGCCCTGGTCCTCGGCGAACTCGAACACGGTGACGATGTTCCGGTGATTGAGCGAGGCCGCGGACTGGGCCTCGCGATGGAAGCGCTGCCGGAACTGCTCGTCGGATACGAGGGCCCCGGTGATCGTCTTGATGGCCACGAAGCGGTTCAGGACCGTGTCCTGGGCCTTGTACACCTCGCCCATCGCGCCCTGGCCGATCTTCGCGACGATCTTGTACTTTCCGACCTTCTCGAACTGCATCCGAATGGCCTCGGAAGGATATTAGCACGTGGTGCGAATGGACCCCGGGCCCCCCGAGCGTCCTAGTGAACCGTGCGCCGGGCTCGTTCGAAGCGCGCGCGGGCGCGCATGAACTCGCGCGCGGCCGCCGCGAAGCGACGTTCACGCAAGGCGCTGTCCCCGGCCTTCGACTGGGCGACGCCTTCCTCGAAGACGGGGAGCCGAGCAGCCTGGGCCTTTTCCGCGCTCTGGCGGGCCGCCGTCATGAGACGCTGCGCCTCTTCGGACCGGGCCCGGAAAGCGGGATCGACGGCCGCCGCGAGCTCCGCCGCGACCGGGCTGTCCGGCGCGGCTTCGAGCAGCCCCCAGTACGCCTCGACTTTCTTGGCTTCGTCCGCGCCCGCGGCGGCCGTTCGCGCCTCGCGCACCGCGCCTTCCACCCGGTCTTTGGCCTCGTGGGCTTCTTTCAGGACCTTCTGTACGTCGGCGTCGCCGGGATCGAGCTTCTGGGCCCGCTCGGCCTGGCGCAGGGCCTCGTCGTAGTCGCCGATCTCGAGCTTCTTCCGGGCCACTTCAACCTGGGTCGACACCACCGCCCTCGCCAGAGCGTCGATCTGGGTCGAGGAAGCTCGGGGGGCTGGACTGCTTCCGCGCGCGCCCCAGATCATCACCGCAGCCACGACCGCGGCCACCAGGGTGACGGCGATCAGGCCGCCCGCCATCAGGTAGAGGGGCACCCGGGAGCGCGGAGCGGGTGCCGAAGCGCGGCCGATGGCCGAAGCCGCGGCACTCGCCGAACGGTGGGGACGGCGGGCCGACGAGACCGACGCGGAGCGCGAGGCCTCGCTTGGCGGCACGGTCCCCCCCGGCGCGCTGCGCGAGGCCTTCGGCTCGGGGGTCGCGGCTGGAGGCGCCCCCGGCCGCCGACTCGAGCCCGGTCAGCGGCTCGTCGCCCCGACCCGCGGCGATCGCCTCGCGCGCCAGTTGAACTCCGCGCAGCAGCTCGCGGCCGTCCGCGAACCGGTGTGCGCGGTCCTTGGCCAGGGCACGGTCGAGGACCTGGCCCACGACCACGGGGCAGATTGGGCAGTACCTCGCGCACGGGGCGGGGCTCGGCCTTCAGCACCTTGTAGAGAACCGAGTGCAGCGACTCCGCGTCGAAGGGCTTCGCCCCGGTCAGGAGCTCGTAGAAGACGCACCCCAGGGAAAAGACGTCGGAGCGGGCGTCGACGTGCTCGCCCCGCATCTGCTCGGGCGACATGTAGTAGGGCGTGCCCATCACCAGGCCGGTGCGGGTCATGTCCGAGCCGGCTTGGCGGGCCAGGCCGAAGTCCATGATCTTCACCTGGCCGTCGGCGAGCAGTCGGATGTTGGCGGGCTTCAAGTCGCGGTGGATGATCTCGTTGGCGTGGGCGAAGGCCAGCCCCTCGCAGATCTGCTCCATGACGTCGAGCTGCTGGTCGAGCGTGTCCAGCTTGCGCTCGGTGATGGCCTGCTTGAGGTCCATCCCCTCCAGGAGCTCCATGGCCATGTAGAGCTTGTCCTGCTCCTGGCCGAAGTCGTAGACCGTGATGATGTGGGGGTGGGCGAGGCGCGCGGCCGACTGCGCCTCGCGCTCGAAGCGCTTGCGCAGGGTCTCGTCGCCTCCGGACTCCGCCGACATGGTCTTGATCGCCACGTGGCGGCCCAGGTCGGCGTCGAAGCCCTTGTAGACGGTGCTCGCGGCTCCTTGACCGATCTTCTCGAGGATCTTGTATTTTCCGATCTGGTCCAAGCGCGCATCGCCTCCCGGCGCGGCCTCGGCGAACGAGGCATGGGGCAAGGTCGACGACGGCGGATGATAGCACGCCGAGGCGGGAATCTTCGCACTTCGGGCCGGTTCGCCTTGTGACCTACAATGGCCTGCCTGGAACCTGACTTGGGAGGCAGCATGGACGGGGACAAGACAACCCTGATCGACACGCAGGCCGACGTGGAGGGAACGCTCAAGGGCAAGGACGCCCAGATCCTGGGCCGCTTCAAGGGGGAGGTCACCCTCTCCGGCCGCGTGGTGATCGGCGAGAGCTCCCGCGTCGAGGCCAAGGTGAACGCCGACTCGGCCGAGATCGCCGGTGAGTTCAAGGGAGAGGTCAAGGCCCGCAGCGTGACCCTCACGGAAAAGGCCCGGGTGCAGGGAACCGTCGAGGCCCAGGTCCTCATCGTGCGCGAAGGCGCCCAGTTGAACGGGGCCGTCAGCTCGGGAGGTCCGGCCAAGCCCAAGCCCGGCGGGCGGCCCGACACCCGCGCCGGGAGCCGTGGCCGGGTGAGCATGCTCCTCCGCGACGTCGCGGAGCGTCTCGGCTGCGAGCTGCGGGGCGACGGCTCTGTCCTCATCGAGCGGGTCGCGGCCATCGAGGAGGCGGGACCGGGCGACCTCACCTTCGTGGCCAACGCGAAGTACGCGTCCCACCTGGCCGGGACCAGGGCCACCGCGGTGATCGTCTCGAAGGACGTGGCGACGTCCCTTCCGAGCCTGCTCTCCGCGAACCCCTACCTCTCCTACGCCCGGGCCGTGGCCCTGCTCCACCCCGAGGAGCGGCCCCTGCCGGGCGTCCACCCTTCGGCCGCGGTCCACCCCTCGGCCATCCTGGGCGAGGACGTCCACGTCGGGGCGCTGGTGGTGGTCGGCCCCGGCGCACGCATCGGCCGCGGCTCGGTGCTGCACCCTCAGGTCGCGCTGGGGGAGGGGGTGGCGATCGGCGACGACTGCGTCCTTCACTCCGGGGTACAGGTCCGCGAGCGGTGCCGGCTCGGCGATCGCGTGATCGTGCAGAACGGGGCGGTGATCGGGTCCGACGGCTTCGGTTTCGCCAAGGACGAGCACGGGCGCTACCACAAGATCCCCCAGGTCGGGATCGTGGTGGTGGAGGACGACGTGGAGATCGGCGCGCTCACCGCGATCGACCGCGCGGCGCTCACGGAAACGCGGATCGGGCGCGGGGTGAAGCTCGACAACCTGGTGCAGATCGGGCACTCGGTGACCCTCGGCGAGGACACGGTCGTCGCGGGCCAGGTGGGCATCGCCGGCAGCACCAAGGTGGGCCGCGGCGTCATCCTCGCGGGCCAGGTCGGCCTGGTCGGACACCTGGAGGTGGGAGACGGTGTGATCATCACCGCCCAATCCGGGATTCACGCCTCGGTCGAGGCAGGGCGGGTCCTCTCGGGATCCCCCGCCTTCGACAACCGGACGTGGCTGAAGTCGACCGCGATCTTCGCCAAGCTCCCAGAGCTGCAAAGGCGGGTGCGCGAGCTCGAGCGCGACCTCGACGAGCTCAAGAAGGGGAGGTAGGCGAATGGCGGTGCTGGTCACCGGAGGCGCCGGGTACATCGGCAGCGCCTTCGTGGAGCTCCTGCGCGCGAGCGGCGAGAGTGTCGTCGTGCTGGACGATCTGTCGCGCGGCCACCGGGCGGCGGTCGATCCCGCGGTGCCGCTCCACGTGGGCACGACCGGAGACCGTGCCCTGGTGGCGCGAATCGCGCGCGAGCATCGGCTGGACGCGTGCGTCCACTTCGCGGCTCTCGCCTACGTCGGGGAGTCGGTCACGGAGCCCGGGCGCTACTTCGACAACAACACGGCCCAGGCGGTGACCCTCTTCGAGACTCTCCTCGACACCGGCGTCCGCAACCTGGTCTTTTCCTCGACGTGTGCCACCTACGGGGTGCCGCGCGAGAGCCCCATCCCCGAATCCCACCCCCAGTGGCCCATCAACCCCTATGGTTGGTCGAAGTTCTTCGTGGAGCGCATGCTCGAGAGCCTCGACCGCGCGCGAGGGCTCCGGTTCGTGGCCCTGCGCTACTTCAATGCCGCGGGCGCGACGGCGAAGCACGGTGAGCACCACGAGCCCGAGACCCACCTCATTCCCCTGGTCCTCCAGGCCGCGTCAGGACGCAGGCCCCACGTCTCGGTCTTCGGCGACGACTACGACACCCCGGATGGCACCGCCATCCGCGACTACATCCACGTCGAGGACCTGGGCGAGGCGCACCTCCTGGCCCTCCAGCATCTGCGCAGGGGCGGCGAGTCCCAGTTCCTGAACCTCGGCAACGGCACGGGCAACTCGGTGCTCGAGGTGGTGGAGACGGCGCGACGGGTGACCGGCCGCCCCGTCCCCGTGGTCATGGCCCCGCGCCGCGAAGGCGACCCGCCCCGGCTCGTGGGCGACGCCCGCCGCGCGCGCGACGTCCTGGGCTGGCAGCCCAGGAGGGCCGCGCTCGAGGACATCGTCCGCTCGGCCTGGGACTGGATGCGGGCGCACCCGCAAGGCTACGCTCGAGGCTAGCCACCGGATCCCCAGGGCGTGGGTAATACCGCGCCCCGACGAGCGGCGCTATACCTCGGTCGCCCCCCCACATGGCTCCCGCAGTCGAGCGCTCAACTCGACTCCGCCAGGCATTGGCGAGCTCGCAACAGGTCGGGTGTCTCCGCGGCGCCACGCAGAGTCTCGCAGAGGGGCAGAAGGAGCGCGCGCGCCCGGCCCGTCTCCCCGCGCCCTCTCCATAGACGAGCCAGGGACGTCGTAGCCCGCAACTCGAACGTCTGGGCGCTCTGCGTGCGAGCGGTCGCGACGGCCTGCTGCAGCGTGGTCTCGGCCAGGTCCGGATCGCCGAGGGCGAGGTGGGCGCTCGCGGCCAGCCGGCGCAGTTCGGCGTCGAAATAGCGATCCTCAGTCTTCTCGTTCGCCTTCAGGATCCTCTGAACGTCTTCCAGGGCCCGCCGGTGCTCGCCCACGAGCGCCAAGACCTCGGCCAGCATGGCCAGGAACTGGGGCAGGCCGACCTGGCCCCAGATCCGAACCGTGTCCGCGATGGCACCCTCGAGCTCGAGGAGCCCCTCCCTGGGATTCCACATGTGGGCGAGCGCCCAGCCATGAGCGCAACGATTCCAGGCGAGGGTCTGGACTAGGTCGTACTGGCTGCAGAGGGCCAGAGCCTCGGCGCTCGACCGGAGGGAGGCCTCCCACTCCTCTCGGTAGCCGTGCATCCATGCCTGGAACAGCAGGGCGAAGGCCAGAGATTCGGGATGACGAATCTCCCGTGCGAGGTCGATCGCCCGGCCGACGTGGTCCCGGCAGCCCTCGGTGTCCCCTAAGATCCACAGGTTCCGGCTCGACTCGGCTAGCGTTCCCACCACGGGATCGAAGATCGTGATCAAGCGCGCCGCCTGGTTCGGGGGTGTTCCCAGGGCAATGCAGGCCTCCGCATGGCCTTGGGCCACCCGGAACTCGCCCAGATGGTGGGTCGTGATCATTGCCCACATGTGTGCGTTCATCTGCATGACGTCGCTGCGGGAGTGGTCAGCGATCGACAGCAATCGCTCGCTGACCCTTTGGGCCGCGGCGCATTCCGCGTGAATGATGTGGACTACGACGGCGCCGCCGAGGGCGGCGAAGAGCGAGCCGTCATCCTGGAGCTGTTCTGCGAGCTCGATGATGCGTTTCGACACGCGTTCCGTCGCCGCCGAGCCGTAACCCTCCCGGGCCCCGACGGGAACCAGGCGCGCTTTCTGCAGCTCCAGCTCGCGTCTCTTCTTCTCTTCCGTGTCGGGCAGGGCCGTGAGACAGGAGAGGCCGCGCTCCGCGAACGCGGCCGCTTCGTGATTGGCGAAGCGGCTTGACGCCACCTGCGAAGCGACAAGGAAGTGCTCCGCCGCCCTCCACGGGTCTCGCGCCATCTCGTAGAGGAGCGCGAGCTCGGCGGCGACCAGGCTCTTGCGCTCACCGTGGGCGGCGGCCAGCGCACTCGCCACCTGGGCACTCCAAGAGGCCTTTCGCGACGGCGAAGCGGAAGCGAGGAGGGAGTTCTGGTAGAGGACGTGGACGAATTGACAGCGGAGCGAGAAGAGCCGGCTCGGTAGCTCCTGTTCGTGCTGGACCTTCACCAGGCCATGAGCCCGGTCGAGCGATTGCAGCAGGTCCTCGACATCGGCGGGATCGCGCGCCAACACCTGCGCGACGATCGCGGAGTCGAACTCGAATCCCTGCACCGCCGCAACCCGGAGCAGCTGGCGCTCGTCGTCGCGCAGGCTCTCCAGCTTGCGCTCGATCATTCCCCGCAGCGACTCCGGAATATCTCGCTCGATCTCGGCCGCCCACTCGGAGGGCTCCCCGCGCTCGCGGAGGTATCGCACGAGGTCGACCATGAAGAGGGGGTTGCCCTCGGTCTTCTTGTAGACGAGAGCGGCCAGGCCGGGGGGAGCCGTGGACAGCTGGGACCCCACGTACTGGTCGACGTCCTCCCGGGTGAGGAGGGTCACGGGAATGGCGCTCAGGGTGCCGTGGGCGACGAGGTCGGACTGGAGCCGCAAGAAGGGATGTCCGCTCACGGCCAGATCCGAGGGACGGTAGGTCAAGAGAACGAGCGCGCGGAGCTGAGCCAGCTTGGGAGCGAGATGGGCCAGGAGGTCGATGGTCGAGAGGTCGGCCCAGTGCAGGTCGTCGATGAACAGCAGGAGGGGGCGCCGGCGCGCCAGCTCGGTGAGCAGGGCGGCCATCTCGCGCATCAGGCGCTCGGGAGAGCCGCTCCGGGCCTCCGCCACGAGGCGCGACGACGACGAGTCCCCGGCAGACTGGGGCGCCACCTGGAGGTACCAGCTCGGCGCGAGCTGCTTCATCAGCTCGACCGCGGAGGGATCCCGTTCAAGCAGGCTGTCCATGGCCTCGAGAAAGGGAAGGTGCGCCTCCGCACCGGCGAGGCGCTCCGAGCAGTGGCCGCGGACGATCCAGACGGGAACGGCGATCTCGGCCAGGAAGTCCTCGACCAGAGTGCTCTTGCCGATCCCGGGCTCGCCCGCGAGGGCGATGAACTGCCCGGCGCCGCGGTCGCACGCCTCGAAGGCCGCGCGGAGCTGGGCGCGCTCGCGCTGGCGGCCGACGCTCGCGCGGCGGAAGGGAAGGATCGTGCGAGCCTGAGTGCGCGCGGCCAGGCCGGCGAGGCGCACGGCCACGGCAGTGGCCGCCGGCCGCAAGGACGCGTCTTTCTGCAGCATCTCGAGGAAGAGGGCATCGAGCTCAGCGCCGCCGCCGGAGGGCGTGGGAGTGCGGGACTGAATACCGTGGAGCACGCCGATCGTCGAGGCCGCGTGGAACGGATGCTGTCCCGCGACCATTTCGAAGAGCAGGAGGCCCAGAGAGAACACGTCGCTCGGAGGATGGGCGGGCTCCCCCCGGCTCTGCTCGGGTGACATGTAGCGGGGGGTACCAATGCGGACGCCGGGTGTGGTCGCCGTCGCGGCCAGGGTCTCGCCTTCATGGCTCTTCGTGTGGCGTGCGAGCCCGAAGTCCAGCACCTTGACGTAGCCGTCCGGTCGCAGCATCACGTTCTCGGGCTTGATGTCGCGATGCACGATCCCACGAGCGTGGGCCGCGGCGAGGGCGCTCGCGACCTGGGTCGCGATGCCGATGGCCTCGGGCCCCGCGATGGATCCGGCCTCCAGCCGCTGGCGCAAGGTCTGCCCCTCGACGAACTCGGTCACCATGCAGGGCCGCCCCGCGAGCTCACCGAAATCATGAACGACCAGGATGTGGGGATGGTTCAACGAGGAGGCGGCCCGCGCTTCGGCGCGGAAGCGGCGCAGGCGTTCGGGGTCGTCCGCGAGGTGCGCCGGCAGCAGCTTCAGCGCCACCGGACGATCGAGCTTCCGGTCATGGGCCTTGTAGACCTCGCCCATGCCACCCCTGCCTATGAGGCCCTGAACTTCGAAGGTGCTCATGAGCTGGCCCGTGAGATCGAGGGGGAACCGGGGCTCGCCGGCGGATCGAGCGGGCGTATCGAAGGACGCCTGGGCCGGCACGCCGGCGGCCAGTAGCAGCTCGACCTGTTGTCGGAGCCGCGCGTCGCCGCCACAAGCCGCAGCCAGGTAGGACGGGCGAAGATCCTCGGCGAGGCTCACCGCTCCCCGGAACACTTCTTCCGCGCGTGCAGACTCTTCAGGCGGCAAGGCCATGGCAGCTCGAACGGCCGGAGGGGTAACCGCTGCCGCCGATTCTAAGTCAGGTTGTGCGCTGCCCAAGGGGAGGCGGGCTCGCGCTCCCCGAATCGGCCCTTCCGCAGACAAGAAAGACGCGGGAGCCCGAAGGCTCCCCGTGGGGACGACTACGTTACGACGGGCCCGATCAGAACTCGAGGTGGCCACCCCCCGGCCGCACGGCTAGGCCCGAAGCCAGGCCCTCCGCGTCCTTACTTCACCACGTTCAGGGTGACGTCGATCCTCACCACCTCGCCGCTGATCGGATCGGTCGCGGCCGTGTACTGGGCCGTCTGGCCGTCCCGGAGGAGCGGCGTGAAGGTGGTGTTGAACGAGCGGAACACCGGACGGTCGCCGAGAAGCGAGAGCGGTCTAGGTTCTTCTGCTGCAGTCGCTCGGATCTTTTCTTCCACCGCCGAGTAGACCGACGATTGCTCGACGGTGAGCTCCAGCCGGAAGCGGCTTTCGTCGGCGGAAGCCGCGTTACAGTCGATGTTGGTGCCCACGTTCTTGTACTGGATGGAAGGCGGCCCGTCCTTGGACCCGGCGGTCACCATCACGGGGACCTCGATTCCCAAACGGAGCTTCGAGGCCGCCCGCCGGTCGTTGGCGTTGCAGATCAGGGTGTAAGGCAGGCTGCTGACTTTCTTGTCCCCCTGGGACCTCACGACGGTCAGGCGAACGCTCAGCGGGGTAATTGCCCTCGTCGGATCCCTGGACTCGCTCTTTTCCTGCGGGGCCGCAGCAGGGGCCGAGAGAAGAAGACCGAGCAAGGCGAACGTCCACGTCTTTCTCATGATTCGCTCCTTCCGTCGCGGAGGACGGTATCGGACGGCACTTCGGGTTGGAGGTCGGGGATCTCGAGCGGCTCTGGGTCCGACAGCAGGCTTTCCGGGTCGGTTGCCTCGGCGAGAGCCTTCGGCGGCTCGATCCGACCGTCGCGCAGCATCAGGACGAACTGCGCGAGGGCTTGCTCCCGGCCCGGCGGCACCAGCACCTCGGGCTCAGGAGCTGACGGCCGCCGCCGAACCGAGGGGTGCGCCGGCGCTTCCGCGATCCGACCCGGTTGGACCCCCCCGGCCGGAGGCAACGATTCGGGCCCTCGGACCGGGACCGCGGGCTCCACGGCTGATGCACTTTCGCGAGGGCGGGGGGCCGGCGCCGCGGGGACGGCGGCGCTCTGACGCGACGAGGAAGCGGGCCGCGGCCACCTCAGCGCGAGCCCGCCCACCAGCAGCAGGAGCCCGAGCCCCGCAGCGAGCGCCGGGGCCAACCACCGAACCGCCCACGAGCCGCGACCCGCGGCGGGGGCAGCGTCTCGAACCGCCCGCAGGAGCCGAGCTTCGAACCCCGGGGAGGGCTCGACCGAAAGGATGTCTCGAAGGACGCGGTCGGCGCCCGCCAGGAGCCGCCGCTCGTCCTCGAGCCGGCTCCGGCACGTGCCGCAAACGGCGAGGTGTCGTTCGAGATCCGGCGAGGCCGGCGCCCCGATCGCGGCGACGGTCAGCTCTTCTTCGTATCGCTCACAGCCCATTTCAGCTTCTCCAGCAGGCGCCGTCGCGCCTCGTGGAGCCTCGACTTGACCGTTCCCACCGGCACCCCGAGGAGCCCGGCAACTTCCCCGAGGCCATGCCCCTCGACGGCCCCGAGCACGACCACGACCCGCAGCTTGTCGGGCAGACCGTCCACTGCTCGCCAGACCCTTTCCTCGAGCTGCCGGGACGCGGCGAGGTCCTCGACCGTACGAACCGGCGCCGCACCCTCCGCGACCGCTTGCTCCCGCGGCAGGCGGCGGCGATCCGAGCGGCGCCGGTCGAGCGCGATCCGCCAGGCGATCCTTGCGATCCACGCACGGAAGCTCTCCCGGTCGCGGAGGTCGCGAAACCCTCGGTACGCTCGCACCGCGGCCTCCTGGGCGACGTCCTCGGCATCTTCCCGGCTCCTCAGCACCGCGTAAGCCACCCGGAAGGCCAGGGTGCCCGACTCGGCCAGGCGCTCTTCGAACTCCCGCTCGAGATCGGGTTCGGCGAGGTTCGCGCTCACCATGCTTCCAATAGCAGGACGCCGCTCCGGCGGTTTCGGTTCGGACCCCGGGCAGGCTAGTCGAGGGCGGGGCCGAGCACCCAGGGCTCGACCAGGCGATCGAGAGTCGTCCGCCCGCAGCGCGCGGCGAGTCGCAGCAGACGCTGAAAGACCTGCGCGGTCAGGAAGGCATCGCCCGCGGCGGTATGCCGGTCGTGGGGCACCACGCCGAAGAGGCCGCAAAGAGCGTCCAGGGAGAAGCTCCGGATCCGCTCTCGTCCGGCGAAGGCGCCGTCCTTCTCGAGGTGAAGGGTGAGGTCCATGGTGTCGAGACAGAGGTTCTCGACCTGCGTTCCGAAGTGGCGCTCGTAGCCCGCGTTCAGGGTCAGGATGTCGTGCTGGATGTGGTGGCCGACGATCACGCCGTCCTTCAGGTATTCGCGGAAGAGACCGAGGGCCTCCGGCTCGTCGAGCCCGTGGCGGCTGTCGTCCCGGGTGACACCGTGGACCGTCACGGCACTGGTGTTGTGCGCGACCCGCAAGAGGGCCTCGAAGCTGTCCTCGAGCAGGATCTCTCCTCCCCGGACGCCGACGGCGCCGATCGTGACGATCCGGTCACGGCGGGGGTCGAGCCCCGTGGTCTCCGTGTCGAGGACGACGAACCGGACGAGGTCAGCGGCCACGCGATCCGGCCCGGCCGCCTGTCCGCTCATCCGGTCTCGAGCCAGCGGCATTCCGCAGTGAACTCGAGCAAACGGAGGATCGACTGGAAGCCGCTCTTCAGCACCTGGCGGTCGTAGCGGCTCAAGCTTGCCGGATCGAGCTCGGCTCCCCCGTCCTGGCGGCGGATGCCGGCCCGGGCCTTGTGGTACAGCATCACCCGCAGGCTGTCGGCGGCCTCGCGGAAGATGGACTCGTTCCTGGGCAGGCGTTCCCGGGCGTGGGCGAAGCGCTCCAGGGTGGAGTCGCCGAGAGAAACGGCCCGCGTCGATGGCGAAGACCCGCCCCACGTCCACGAGGGGCAGGAGCGCGCTGCGCTCCAGGTGCAAGACGCCGGTCTGCTCCCCGGTGTCCTCCACCACGAGGTCGCGGAAGAAGGCGAGGGGCGGCAGATTGGTGAGGCAGTCGTGAGCGAGCAGCCGCACGAAGCCCTCGGCCGCCGCGACTTCCTCGCGCACCACGTCCCCGATCCGCTCCACGAGGCGACCGTCGCCCGAGCACCGGGCCGCAGGTCGAAGAGCGGCCGCGCCTTGTAGAGGCAGCTCGCGACCGGGTCGCGCACGAAACCCCGGAAGCGCTCTTCCCATTCGGCGAGCGGGGCGCAGGCGAAGGCCGTGTCGCCCGACGAAGGGGTCCTCCCCCCCACGTAGCCGCACTCCTGAAGGCCTTCGAGGACCCGAAGGTGCCAGTCGAGCGCCGAGCCGCTTTCCCCGGACCCCTCCCCGAAGATCAGGCCGACCTGCGGGACGAGCGCGGTCATCGACTCGGCGCGGCCGGAAGCCCCGAAGAAGAACCAGCAGAACTCGTGGCCCGCCCCGCCCCCGCCCGAGGGCAACCCGAGCAGGCCGATGACCCGCGCGAACAGGCGGGCATCGAAGCGGTGGGCGAGCTGGGACAGCCAGTCGACCGAAGACGGGGTGGTCAGCTGCTGCTGGAGGAACCCTCGCGCCCGCTGGTTGAGGGAAGCGAGGGCCCGAAGGCTCGGGGCATGCGCGATCTCCTTCAGGAGGCTCTCGGGCTGCTCTCCGAAGATCGGAGCGAGATCGGCCGCGGTCACGAGGGAGTGCACGCGACCCCTCGCCGCACCCCCCTCGGTGATCGCCACCACCCCGTCCGCGCGATCCACCATCGCGAGCACGCACTGGTCGACGGTCGTGTTCGGAGCCACGGTGCCCGGGCTCGCCCACGATGAGGCCGTCGACCCGGGCGTCGGGAGCGAGCTCGCCGCCGGCCCAGCCGGGCGAGAACATGGTCGGTGGTGAGGACACCGGCGAGGGCGCCTTCCGCCGACAGGACGGCGATCGCGGACGACCCCGCTTCGTTCATGCGACGGACCGCCTCGCGGACGTTGTCCGAGGGCGCACAGGTGAGGAGCGGCCGCCGGCGGCTCGGGTCGTGGGCGAAGACGCGCTCGATCCGCCGCCGCGGGTCGGGCGGCTCGTAGGAGGCGCTGACCGAGGCGTGGGCGGCGAGGTAGCGGCCGGCGCTCGGGTACCTGGTCGAGCAGCGGATGCATGTCCGAGGTCGGCAACGCGTAGAGGATCACGTCGCTGGCCGCCTTCGCCGAATAGCGGTAGGTCGAAGAGCCGAGGAGCTGGTCGATGCCGAGGAGGTCACCGGGTCCGCGCACGTCGCGCAGCCGCTCGTGCCCTCCCCCTTCTTCGGAGAGCGAGACGGCACCTTGCTGAATGACGAAGAACAGCTCGCCCGGCGACTTTCCCTGCCAGTAGACGTACTCGTCGATCTCGTGGAAGCGCACCCTGCCCTTCGCCACCAGCTCCAGGAGGTCGTCCTCGCCCATGGCCTGGAAGGGCGGGTAACCCTTCAGAAAGTCGACGACGCGGTAGCGGATGGCCGAGGTCTGCAAGGGGAGTGCTCTTGGGCCGTAGAGGATACCCGATCTCCCTGGGGCGACCCCTGCGCGGGGCCTTCCCCGCGAAGTTTCGGGTACCATCGGGCTCCCATGGCCTGTGCCATCGAGAGCCGGAGACCCCGAAGGTGAGCGTCTGGGAAGAGCGCTGGCATCCCCTCCGCGAGGAGTGGGTCATCGTGGCCGCGCACCGGCAGAACCGGCCGTGGATCGGCGAGACGGTGGGCCGCAGCCGCGACGCCCACTGCCGAAGTACGTGGCCGACTGCTATCTTTGCCCCGGCAACAACCGCGTCAGCGGCGCACAAGAACGAGGTCTACACGAGCACCTTCGTCTTCGACAACGACCACCCGTGCGTGGGCACAGAAGCGCCGGGGGTCGTCACTCCCGCCTCCCCGGTCTTTCGCAACCGCCCGGCGAAGGGGAACGCCCGCGTCGTCTGCTACAGCCCGCGCCACGACCTGACCCTGGCGGAGCTCGAGGTCGCGGACGTGGCCGGCCTGATCGAGGTGTGGCAGCGAGAGTACCGCGATCTCGGGGCGCGCCCCGAGGTCGATCACGTGCTGATCTTCGAGAACAAGGGCGAGGTGGTGGGCGTCTCGAACCCCCATCCCCATGGTCAGATCTACGCCACGAACTTCGTCTTCAAGACCATCGAGACCGAGGCGCGCGCGTCGGCCCGGCATCTCGCGGAGACGGGGCGCGTGCTCTTCCAGGAGGTCCTCGAGGCGCGAGAGGCAGCGACGGCCGCCGGGTGCTCTTCGAGAACGAGACCGCCATCGCCTTCGTGCCCTACTTCGCGCGCTACGCCTACGAGGTCTACGTGGCCCCGAAGGCGACGCACGCGAGCGTCGCACCTCTGGGGCTGGCCGAGGTGCGGGACCTTGCCGCAGGCCTTGTCTGCGGTCCTGATCCGCTTCGACAACCTCTGGCAGCATGCGCTTCCCCTACGTGATGCTCCTGCACCAGGCCCCGACCGACGGGCGCGACCACCGCGGCTTCCACTTCCACATCGAGTTCCATCCGCCGCTGCGCAAGCCCGACCTCCTGAAGTACCTCGGCGGACCGGAGATCGGGGGCGGCAACTTCCTCTCCGACACCTCTCCCGAGGAGAAGGCGGCGGAGCTGCGCGCCCTTCCGGGCGTCCACTACCGGCCGCGGGACGAAGGCGCGTGAGCGACGCGACGGCCCTCCTGGAGCCGATCCGGCGGCTGCACGCCGGGATCCGGGACGCGGTCGTCGCTGCCTGCGAGGACGCGGCCCTCGAGGACATGGCGAGGATCACCCGGGACGACGAGGGCGACACCATCTACGCCGTCGACCGCGTCAGCGAGGAACGCATCGTCGACTTCTTCGCCCACGAGATCGCACCTCGGGCCCCGTTGGTTCTGGTGGCCGAGGGCCTCGAGGGCGGCATGGTCCTGCCCGCGGGCACCGCGGAGAAGACGCCCTCTGGCGCGTGATCGTGGACCCGATCGACGGCACCCGCGGGCTCATGTACCAGAAGCGGAGCGCGTGGATCCTGACCGGCGTGGCGCCGAACCGGGGCCCCGCCACCAGCCTCGAGGACGTCGTGCTCGCCGTGCAGACCGAGGTGCCGCTGGTCAAGCAGCACCTTTCGGACGCGCTCTGGGCCATGCGCGGGCAAGGCGCCCACGCCGAGCGCTTCGATCGCCTGACCGGCCGCTCGTACCCCATTCGTCTGCGGCCATCGTCCGCGAGCTCGATCGCCCACGGGTTCGCGATGATCGCCCGCTTCTTCCCGGGAGCGCGCGAAGAGCTGGCCGCCATCGACGAAGAGGTGGTCCTGGGAGCGCTCGGGCCGGTGCGACCCGGCAAGGCCCACTGCTTCGAGGACCAGTACATCTCGACCGGCGGGCAGCTCTACGAGCTCATGGCCGGGCACGACCGCTTCGTGGCCGACCTGCGTCCCCTGCTGGAGTGCTCGCTTGCTGGCCCGCGGCCTGCACCTCGGCATCTGCTGCCATCCCTACGACCTCTGCACCGAGCTCATCGCGAGAGAGATGGGCGTGGTCGTGACTGACCCCGCCGGCGAGCCCCTGCGCGCCCCCCTCGACGTGAGCTCCGACGTGGCCTGGGTCGGCTATGCGAACGCGGCGATCCGCGCGCAGGTCGAGCCGCGGCTTCAGACCGCCCTTCGCCGCCGCCACCTCCTCGCGTGAGCGCGCTCTTCGCCGGAGGCCGTGGCGTTCGGCCACCTTCGGCGGGGCCCGCTTTCTCGAGGCGGCCCCCTATTTGGGGGTGGCCGGAATGTAGCCTATGCGGTGCTGGATCTTGAGGCCGCGGCCCTTGTCCTTGAGCTCGATGCGCAGCTTCCGGAACTTGCCGTCCCGCTTCAGGTTGTCCGAGACGAAGCCGATGACGTACTGCCCGGCCAGGGCGTTCAGGATCTTCTGGTAGATCCCTTCCAGGTCACGCGGCGACGCCGGAGTGTAGATGTCGCCTCCCGTCATCTCGGCGAGGTAGGCGAGAAACGTCCGCGCCGAGACGTAGCGGTTGCTGCCCAGCGAGAAGCTGCTCCCCGCAAAAGAGATGGCGTAGACCATGACATTGGTCGAACGAACGAGGGAGATGAGCTCGGTCAAGCTGGTCACGCTGCGCGAGTCTTCGCCGTCCGTGAAGAGGACGAGGACCTTGCGACCCTGGGACTCTTCCACTCGTGAGAGATAGACCGTGATCGCATCGTAAAGGGCGGTGTTGCCGCTCCCCTTCATGTCGATGATCCGCCCGATGAGGCCCTGCTGGTTCTCGCTGTCGTACCGGGAGATCCGGATGTCCTGGTCGAAGAAGATCACGAGCAGGTCGCGGGCGCGGGGGATGGCGTCGAGGAAGCGCAGGGCCGACTCGCGGGTGAGCTTCATCTGCTGGGCCATGCTCTCGCTGGTGTCGAGAAGCAGGCCGAGGTCGAGGCTGAGCGCGTCTTCCTGGCCCGGTTCGGTGGCCCGCGCGAAGAGCGCCACCTGCTGCGGATGACCGTCCTCGTAGACCACGAAGTCGTCAGCGGTGAGATCGGAGACGAGCTGGCCCAGCTTGTCGCGCACGGTGAGCGTGATGTTGACGACGTCGACGCCCGCCTTGAAGACCGGAGGGCTCTGCTTCTCTTCGGCAGAGCCCGGCAAGCCACTCCCGAAGAGCAACCCGACGAGCACGCTTTCCAGGACGACCGCTCGCGCCAGGGACCCCCCCTCGAGCGTTGATCGGCCATTGTAGGTCCACTGGCGCCCGGTTGCACCAAGAAAATTAGGCCTCAGGGCATCGTCACGTTGCCCAGAACCATGGGCGCATCTCCCGGAGCCATCGGCCGAAGCCGGAACCGGTACCTTTGGGGTGCCGCCGGAATGCGGTAGGGCGGCAAGGGCAAGGCACCCCAGCTGTCGTCGCCGCCGAGGCCCATCTGCCTCCCGTCGAGGTTCAAGTACGTCTCGGCGCGCGGCGTCATGTGGTGGTCGTGGCCGGCCTGGTCCATGTCCTCGGCAGAGTGGTGGAGGGCGTTCACCGCCAGCAGGGGCTGGCCCACGGCCAGCAGGCCGGCGCCGGAAGCGTTGGTGACGGCGGCCCACCGCACCTCGACCTTGTTGCCGGTTTCCTGCGGCTGCGAATAGCTGAAGTAGTTGTCCTTGACCGTGGTCCGGTAGACGCCGACCGGACGGTCCCGCCGATCCACGTACGTTTCCTCCGGCCCCGGGCCATACCAGGCCAGGTTCTCGAGGCCTGGGACGAGCTTCGCCTGCATCCCGAACCGCGGCAGGTCCGGGAGCGGGGTGGCACCCGGCTCGAAGGAGACGTCGACGACCAGGTCGCCGGTTCCGTAGACGGTGTAGGTCACGTCGTAGCGGGAGTCGGCGGACGCCAGCCGGCCCTCCAGGACGACACGGACGACGCCATGGGCCGGCGTCTCGTGGTGGAAGCGGCGGACCTCCAGGAAGAGGTGGGCGTCGCGCCAGAGGCCGAGGCGCTTCGTCATGTCACTGCCGCGGTCGTTGTCGTTGGGCGCCCGCCAGAAGTCGGGGCGCAGGGGGCCGGCCAGCATCTCCACTCCGCCGCGCTCGACCTTGGTGAGGAGGCCGGTGCCCGGGTCGAAGCCGTAGGCGAAGCCCTTGCCCTTCACCACCAGGGCCTTCCCGCCAGGGACCACGGTGAGCTCGGGCAGCGCGTTCGTCGCGAACGCCGGAGCCGGGCTGGCGAGGGGGAGCTTCATCTGCTGGCGGGCGAGGACGAGGCCCGCCTTCGCCCACGGCGCGTCGGCCTTCAGCGCGAAGGCCACGTCGAGCCAGTACTCGACCCCGGGCTCGGGAGTGACCTTGGGGATCGGGACGGTGATCTCCTTCGTCCCGTGAGGTGCGATGTCGAGCGCCGGCAACGGGCCTTGCGCGATCACGCGGTCGGCGGCGCGAACCTCGAACCGTCCGGCGGCGATCTCCGACAGGGTCGTGAAGTCGTAGCCGTTTCGGATCGCCAGGGTGCCCTTGGAGAGGTCGACGGGACTCACGTCCACGTACTGCTGCTGTTTCCGGATCTCGCCCATCGCGGGATGCGGGGTGCGGTCGGCGGAGACGACGCCGTTCTGGCAGAAGTTCTCGTCAGAGGGCGTCGTGCTGGGGCCGAAGTCCCCGCCGTAGGCGAAGTAGGACCCGCCTCCGGCCGGCGCCGCCTGCTTCGCGTCGGCCAGGTCCAGCCACAAGACCAGGCCGTCGGTGCGCCGGGACTCGAGGGTCGCCACTTCGGCCTCGGCCAGGGCCCGCGCGTACACGCGGGCCTCACGGAAGCGCGCCGGCGTTCGCATGTCGATCCGCTCGGGGTTGCGCCCGACGTTCAACGGGAAGTGGCCGGGAGACAGACGGCCCGCCTTGTCGACGGAAGCGGCGAGCTTCCCGTCCACGTAGAGACGGGCCGCCTGGCCATCGTAGGTCCCGGTGAGCCGGTGCCAGGCTCCGTACCAGCCCGCGGGGGTGGGAGCACGGACGAGAAGCGGCGCGGCCTCGCCCTCGAACCGCAAGGACAGCTGCAAGGTCTCGTCGTCCTGCATGAGCTGAAAGCCGAGGTCGCCCTTGGAGAGGTACGGGTGGAAGCGCGAGACGCTCGGGTAGGCCGCCCCCTTGATCACGGGGCGCGGGAGGATCGCGGCTTCGAGGGTCAGGGCGTCCCGGAGGTTCAGAGGTTCGGCGTCGGGAAGGCTCAGGTATCCCTCACCGCCCTGGCCCGGCTCGGTGGCGCCCACGAAGAGCGCTTCGAGGCCGGTGGGGGCACGGTCCTTGACCACGACGCGAGGCGGAATGGGCTCGCGGTGGCCCTGATCGACCCAGTCCCAGATCGCTCCCCCGCGCGCCCTCGTCCCCGACTTGTAGATCTTCCAGTACTCGTCGAACCCGCCCGAGCTGTTGCCCATCGCGTGCGCGTACTCGCACTCCATGAGGGGCCGGGGGTCGTCGAGCCTGGCCTCCTCGGCGAGCTTCCGGGCGGGCATGTACATGTAGCTCACGAGGTCCACGTGCGGCTTCCTCTCCGCCCGCTCGTAGTGGACGGGCCGGGTCTGGTCGTGGTCGTGGATCCATTTCGACGCGGCCACGAAGTTGACGCCGTCCCCGGCCTCGTTGCCCAGCGACCAGATGATCACGGAGGCGTGGTTCTTGAAGGTCTCCACGTTGCGTCGCGTCCGGTCGAGGTGGGCGGTCTCCCATTCCGGCTTGTTGCCGAGCGTCTTGTCCGGGTCGTAGCCCATCCCGTGCGACTCGATGTTCGACTCCGCGATGAGGTAGATCCCGTACTGGTCGGCGAGCTCGTACCACTCGGGGACGTTCGGGTAGTGAGACGTGCGCACGAGGTTGAAGTTGTTCCGCTTCAGGATCTCGATGTCCTTCACCATCGTCTCGTGGCGGACGTTCTGGGCGGTCACGGGGTCCCACTCGTGCCGATTCACCCCGCGGATGACGATGGCCTGGCCGTTCACCAGGAGCTTGCCGTCCTTCGTCTCCACCTTGCGGAAGCCGACCCTCCAGGGTACGACCTCGAGCACGTGACCTGCGCCGTCTCCGAGAGTGAGGAGCAGAGTGTAGAGGTTGGGCTTCTCGTCGGACCACTTGAGCGGGTTGGGCACGGGAGCTTCGAGCGATAGGGGGGCGGACTTCCCGGCGGGGGCGCGGTCTGCGCGGTTGAAGACGGCGACCCGTTTGCCCGACGCGTCGAGAAGCGAGGCCTCCGCGGTGAAGGCCTGCTCCGTCGCGGACGCGTTGGCGACGGTCAGGTCGACCTTCAGGCGGGCGTCGCGGTACTGCGGGTCGAGGTCGGTCGTGACCCGGAAGTCCGCCACGTGCACGGGCGCGGTCGACCAGAGGACGACGTCGCGGAAGATCCCGGACATGCGCCAGAAGTCCTGGCACTCCAGGTACGAGCCGTCGGTGAATCGGTAGACCTCGACCGCCAGCAGGTTTTCCCCGGGCTTCACGAAGTCTGTGAGGTCGAACTCCGCGGGCCCGCGGCTGTCCTCGCTGTATCCGACCTTCTGGCCGTTGACCCAGAGGTAGAAACCCGAGCCCACGCCCTGAAACGTGATGCGCACCCGCCGGCCCCGCCACGAGTCGGGCACCTCGAAGCGGTGCCGATAGGAGCCGACGTAGTTCTGCTCGTGGGGAATGAGGGGCGGATGGCCCCAACCCCAGGCGTAGCCGATGTTGACGTAGAGCGGCGGCGCGTATCCGTGCTTCTCGATGTTCGCGGGCACCGGGATCGTGTCCCAGGCCGCGTCGTCGAAGCCGGTCTCGTAGAACGCGACCGGGCGCGCCTCGGGGTTCGGCGAGAACTTGAACCGCCAGCGGCCGTTCAGCAGCCGGTAGAACGGCGACTTCGCCCGATCGAGCGCGGCCGCGGTGGCGCCGTCCGCGAACGGATAGACCGGCGCGTGCGGGTCGAGCTTGTGGATGCCGACGACCTGGGCGTTCTCCCAGTCAGGCGGGTCCTGGGCCAGGACCGGCGCCGAGGCGGCGAAGGCGCCTCCCACGAGGGCGGCAAGGAAGGGAACGGTGAGGGAGCGGAACGACGGGCGGGTTGGCTTCATGGCGGGGCCAGTGTGGCCGACGCCTGGGGCGGGGTCAATGAATCGTAGGGCCAACGTCCCCCGGGGAGGTCGGCGCGCTTCAGCCGTCAGTGGTCCGGCTCAGCCGAGCGGGATCCGTTCCTTGTTCGCCGCGAGCCACTGGGAGAACGTCTGGAGCTCCGGGTTGAGCGACCGCGAGAAGGCCAGGTCCCGTGCCCCGCAGAAGTCGGACTCGAACTCCTGCTTGAACTGGAACATGTTGCCGAGGTCTTCCGCCCCGGGGAAGCCGAAGGCCCGGTAGGCCGCGGGAGTCACGGCGTTGTAGACGACCTCCTGCCCGAGGGCCTTGCCGAGCTCTTTCGCCATCTGCGCGCCGGTGAGGTGCTCCCCCGCGATCCCGACCGTCTTGCCGATGAGGTCGGGACGCTTGAAGACGCCGTAGGCGCAGCGGCCGATATCCTCGGCGGCGATCCCGGGCAGCTTCTTGTCCGCCATGGGCAGGACCAGGGCGAGCTTGCCGTCCGGGCCCTTCTTCGGCCCCATGCCGAAGTAGATGAAGTTGTCCCAGTAGAAGGACGTGTTCAGGAACGTCGTGGGTACGCCGAGGTTGGAGAAGAAGACGTTCGACTCGCCCTTGGCGTCGAAGTGAGGCACCTTGTACTGGCCCATCAGGGTGGGCATGCGGTTGTCGGTCGAGCGGTACCCACTTGCGCGTGTCTTCGAGGGTGGACCAGACCACGTGCTTTAGGCCGGTGGCCTTCGCGGCCTCCGCCATGGCTCTGGCTTCGGCCTTCTCCTTGTCGGGGGAGAAGTGGTCCCAGAAGAAGGTGACGCAGTAGGCCCCGTGGGCGCCCTGGAAGGCCGCGCGGAGGCTTTGGTCGTCGTGCGCATCGGCGGCCACGACCTCGGCGCCGAGCGCCGCGAGCGCCTTCGCCTTCTCGCTGGTCACGTCCCGCGTCAGCGCGCGCGCGGCGAACTCTCCGCTCGGATCGGCGAGGATCGCCCGCACGAGCCCGCCCCCCTGTGCCCCGGTGGCTCCCACCACGGCGATCGTCTTCTTGCTCATGAGACTCACTCCCCTGATCGCTCAGCGGCCACATCGGAAGGCCGCGGCGTGCGCATCCGATCGTAGCGGAGGCGGGGGCCATAGCCAATGCCACGCCCCGGTCGGCCCCCCCTGGCCTTTCGGCCGTCGGGTCACGGGCCCCGCACCGCCTCGCGGTCGAGGGTCTCCGTGGCGACACGGAACAACGACTCGGCTTCGTCGCGGCTGTTGCCGATGGCCACCATGCCCACGCGGCCATGCTCGGAGAGAGCACCGAGCATGTAGAAGAGCGTCCCCGCCTCGGTGTGGGGGGAGTAGTTCAAGCCGTTCATGGTCGCGATGTCGATCAGGTCTTCGGGCGCCAGGCCGCGGTAGGCGTCGGAGCGGAGGTGGTCGGTGGCCCGGTAGAACTTCGACCGCCCCGCCGGCGTTGTGAAGAGGCCGGTGGCGGGATCGAGAGCCCCTTCGGACAGGAACCGCACGGCGAGCAGCGGATGCGTGGTGCCGCCCACGCCCAGGTTGAAGGCACTCGCGGCGAGGCGAAAGCCCGGAGGCGTCGCTTTCGGCAGCACCATGAACTGCACCGAGAGACGGCTCACCAGGCCCTTGTCGGCGAGGACGCGGCCCACCGCCAGGGCCTGCTCCTGCACCGCGAACCGGTAGACATCGGCGGCGGGAAAGCGGCAACCCAGGGACGCCAGCCCGCTGGGCCCGCCGCGGATCTCGTCGTGGGTCGAGGTGAGGCTCGTCTGCCCGCGGGGATTGATGCGCACCTGCCCGCTGGCCACGGCGGCGACGTCTTCCTCGAGCTCCTCCACCACCCCCTGGCCCCGCGCGAAGCGCGCCAGGAAGGACTCCCACTCTTCCCCGGGCAGGGGCAGAACCATCCCGCGGAGCGCCTCACGAAGCGCGGCCGGGGAGTCCGAAGGCGGGAACACGAAGAGGGCATCGCCTTCGTCCCAGTGGCTGTGGTCGAGCTTCACCAGGGCTCGCTTCACCGCTGGCCGGCGGCGCCGAAGCTCGGCCAGGGCTTCGAGCACGTCGTTCTGGTCGCGAAGGTCTTCGCTTCCGCAGGGCACTTCCACCCCCGCCTCGCGCAGCACCTTGCGGGCGCCCGACTTCCCGAGGAGGTGCTCCATCTCCGGATCGGCGGCGTTCAGGGGGATGCCGAGGCGAAGGGCGAGGCGCCTCTCGAGGGGCGTGGAGCGGAACACCGTGAGATACGCCCGGTCGGGGTTGGTGATCCGGCTCTTGATCTTCTCCATGAGCCGCGGCCGCTCGAGGACCTTCTCGATCAGGGGCCGGGGCGAACCGTCATGGGCCGAGAGCAGGGTCAGCCGAGCCGCGGCGTGGCTCACCGGGATGCCGGCCAGGAACTGGAGGTAATAGTCGACGACAGCCTGGGGCAAGGGGCGCGAGGTGACGTAGATGACTCGGGAGCGCGGGTTGCGGAGGCGGATGAGCAGGAACAGCAGCGCCTCTTCGTAGCAGATTGCCTCGGAGTGTCGCGCGAGGGCCTCCGCCTCCACGGTGACGGAAGGGACGATGACGGACGTGTAGGCGAGGTCGTCGCGAGGGAAGACCTCCTTCCACAACGCGGCGAGCCGCGGCTTGAGCCGTTCGTAGGCCTCGGCTTCGTCCTCGACGCGAAGCTCCAATCCGCCAAGGCCGCCCATACCCCCGTATTCTGCACCCGTGCAGGCCCGCGTAGCGTGCAGTCGAAGCGGTCAGACCTGGGCGGCGGCCAGGCTGCCCAGCCGGTCCATCTGGTCGCGGCGCCCGAGAGCGATCAGGATGTCGCGCGCCTCGATGCGCTCCTCCGGAGCGGGGTTGAACAGCATCCGGCCATCGGCCTTCTTGATGGCGACCACGATCAGGCCCAGCTCCTGGCGCAGCCGGCTGTCGCGCACCAGCGCTCCGTCGATCGGGCTGCCGGCCGCGACCTCCGTCTCCTCGATCTGCAGCTCGAGGTGGTCGCTGCGCGTGGCCAGCTCGATGAAGTCCACCACCGTGGGCCGAAGCACGGCCTGGGCCATGCGGTGGCCTCCGATGACGTAGGGCGAGACCACGCGGCTCGCCCCCGCGCGCAGGAGCTTGGTCTCGGCCTGCTCGCCTTCGGCCCGCGCCACGATGAAGACCTTCTCCGAGAGCAGCCGCGCGCTCATCGTGATGTAGAGGTTGTCCGCGTCCGAGGCCGCGGCCGTGACCAGGACCCGAGCGCGCTCGACCCCGGCCTGCCGCAGCACCTCGTCCGAGGTGGCGTCACCCTGGAGGGTGATGCCGCGGGCCATCGGGAAGGCTTCGAGGACCGCGGCGTCGCGGTCGATGACCACGAACGGCAGGTCCGCGGCGGAGAACTCGGCGCAGACGAGATGGCCCATGCGGCCGAGGCCGCAGACGATGGCGTGGTCCTCGAGCTCGGCCAGACGGCGTTCCATGCGTTGCCTCCCGAAGTCGCCGCGGATCTCGCCACTGACCACGGCCTGGATGAGGGCGGTGGCCGCCCAGAAGACGCTGTACACGCCGGCGAGCAGGTAGGCCATGGTGAAGACTCGGCCCGCCGGCCCCAGGGGGTGGACCTCGAGGTAGCCCACCGTGGTCAGGGTGATGACGGCCATGTAGAGCGCGTCCAGGAAGGCCCACCGCTCGATCAGCATGTACCCGCCCGCGCCCGCCGCCAGCATGAGGAAGGGGAGGGCGAGCAGGAAGAAGAAGCGGCGGCGGCGTCCGAGCGCCCGCCTGACGGTGCCCATCCTAGCCCTGAGGCTCCTCGCGGTCCTGTACGAACTGCCAGCCGAAGCGTCCCTTGATGCAGAGGTGCCCATGCGCCACGTCGTGGTCGAGGGGCGACGTCACCTTCACGATGCGATTGTCCTGCACGTGAAGCGTGAGGTTGCAGCCGACTCCGCAGTACCCGCAGACGGTGTCGGTCTGGGTCTGCTTGCTCTCGTCCCAGCGGCCGGCCGAGCGCAGGTCGTGCTCGCTCTTGAACATGAGCGCGCCGGTGGGGCAGACGCCGATGCAGTTGCCGCAGTAGACGCAAGCGGAGTCGGGCAGCGGGGCCGCGAACTCCGTGGAGATGCGGGCATCGAAGCCGCGCCCGGCCACGGCGATCGCGAAGGTGTTCTGGGCGTCAGTGCCGCAGGCCTCCACGCACTTGTAGCAGAGGATGCACTTGGAGTAGTCGCGCACGTAGAGGTCGTTGTCGACCTTGACCGGCTGGTGCGACGGTGAGCGGCGCCCGGGCCTGGAGGCGCGTGGTGCCCGGCGTGCGCCGCGTCCCGCTCTCCGCCTTTCGCGGGGGGCGCCTGTGGCCCGTAGCGCTCCGGCCGTGCCGCGTAGCGAAGGGCGTACGTCTGCGCCTCCGGGGCGGTGCTGAGGTCCACCGACGAGGCCAGGAACTCCATCACCATGCGGCGCGAAAGCCGGACTCGCTCGGAGTCCGTCTGCACCTTCATGCCCGCCTCGGCCGCCCGCGAGCAGGCGGGAACGAGGGTCCGCGAACCCTCGACCTCCACCACACAGATGCGGCACACGTTCACCGGGGTCAAGCTCTCGAGAAAGCAGAGGGTCGGGATCTCGATCCCCTCCTGCCGACAAGCCTGCAAGAGCGTCGAGCCTTCCGGCACTTCGACCGGGCGGCCGTCCAGCGTGAGCTCGACCTTCCGCCTGGGCGCGTCCGGTGCCCTCCTCACGATCGGCCTTCGTTCAGGAGCCCGAGCCGGGCGATGGCCGAAGCCGCGGCACCGCCCGCCGTGTGGCCGAGGCCGCAGATCGAAGCGTCGCGCATCGCCTGGGCGATCTCCGCCAGCAGCTGCACCTCGTCCTTCTGCGAGCCCAGGGGCTGGCCCCGGGCGAGACGGTGGAGCGCCTCTTCCTGGCGCACCGTGCCGACGCGACAGGGCACGCACTGGCCGCACGACTCGTCGCGGAAGAAAGCCGCGATCCGCAGGACGACGTCCCACAGGTCCACGGAGTCGTCGAGCACCACCACCCCGCCGGATCCGAGGCTCGCCCCGATGGCGCGGGTGCCCTCGAAGGTCAGCGGCACGGAGAGGTCCGCGGGGGTGACGAAGCTGCCGGCCGAGCCGCCCAGCAGCACAGCCCGCAGACGCCGTCCCTCCGGCACGCCGCCGGCCAGGTCCAGGAGTGCGGCGAGGGTCGTCCCGAAAGGCACCTCGTAGAGGCCCGGCCGCGCGACATGGCCCGAGACGCAGAACAGCTTGGTGCCGGTCGATCCCGGCGTGCCGAGGGCCGCGTAGGCGGTCCCGGCCCGGAGGACGACGTCGAGCACGTTGACGAGAGTCTCGACGTTGTTCACCACCGTCGGCTTCCCGAAGAGCCCCGCCACCGTGGGGAAGGGCGGCTTGTTGCGGGGCTCGCCGCGATAGCCCTCGATCGAGTTGAAGAGCGCCGTCTCCTCCCCGCAGATGTAGGCCCCCGCGCCTCGCCGCACCTCGACGTCGAAGCGGAAGCCCTGGCCCATGACGTCGTCGCCGAGAAAGCCGCGGCTGCGGGCGGCGGCCACGGCGCCCGCCAACCGCTCCGCGGCCAGCGGGTACTCGCCGCGAACGTAGACGTAGCCCTGCTCGGATCCGGTCGGCGTAACCGGCGATCGTCATCGCCTCGATCACGGCGAAAGGGTCCTGCTCCATGAGGATGCGGTCCTTGAACGTGCCGGGCTCCGACTCGTCGGCGTTGCAGACGAGGTAGTGGGGACGGACCGGGGCCTTCGCCACGGCCTCCCACTTGCGGCCCGTCGGAAAGGCGGCTCCCCCGCGACCCACGAGCTTCGAGTCGACGACCTCGCGCACGACTCCTTCTGGTCCAAGCTCCACGGCCCGGCGCAGCGACTGGTAGCCGCCGTGGGCGCGGTAGTCGTCGAGGCTCGTGGGATCGACGTGGCCGATCCGGCGCAGCAGCCGCAACCCGGGCTCGCCGAACTGGGGCAGAGGCGGCACCGTCGGCGGGGCAGGCTCGGCGGCGGAGGCCCGGGCCAGGCCAAGGGTCACGCGCTCGGCCGTCGCCGAACCCAGGCTTACGCTGAGAGGCTCGCTCCCCCGCCCGGGTGACGAGCACCGCGGGAGCCTGCTCGCACAGGCCGAGGCACGGGCTCCGGACCCAGCTTGCACCCTTCCGGGCCTTGCTCCCCGCGGGGCCGAGCGCCGCCTTCATCTGCGCACAAAGCGCCTCGGCTCCACTGCAGCCGGCAGACCACGTCGTCACACACGTGGGCGACGTTCGCCGCGCGGCGCTCGAGCGAGAACATTCCGTAGAAGGTGGCGACGCCGTAGGCTTCCGCGGGCGGGACCGTCAAGCGTCGGCACACGTAGTTGAGCGCCCCCTCGCTGATCCAACCCACCCGGTCCTGGGCCGCGTGCAAGGCGGGCAGCAGGAGATGACGCCGCGCCCGATCTTCGTGGCCACCCTGTGCCGCGTGGCCGTCCGTCGCCGGTCCCCGCTTGCCGCCGTCCCCTCGCGTCCGTGGCGTCCCGAGCACCGCGTCGATCGCGCGCTTTTCGGCGGCGGACGGCTTCGCGTCGCTGAGATGCAGGTCCATCAGGCGGCCTTCACCTTCTCGATGCGGATCGCGGTGGCCTTGAACTCGGCGGTGCCCGACTTGGGGTCGGCCGCGTCGATGGTGAGGAGGTTGGTCGCGACCTCGTCGGGGAAATGGAGGGTCATGAAGGCGAGGCCGGGGCGCAGCCCGGGATCCTGGTGCACCGTCGACGAGGACCGCGCCGCGCCGTGAGACCACTCGCACCCTTTCGCCTTCGGCGAGGCCGTAGGTGCGTGCGTCCTCGGGCGAGAGGTCGAGGGTCTCGCTGCGCCGTAGCGGAGAGGAATAGCCCGCGGTCTGCACGCCGGTGTTGTAGGAGTCGAGCCGGCGTCCGGTGGTGAGGCGGATCGGGAACTCGTGGTCGAGAACGTCGACGGGAGGGTCGTGCTCGACGGCGGAGAGCGGAGCGAGCGGCCCCCGAACCGGCTCCTCCCAGAGGCGCCCATGCAGGAAGAGCGACCCCGGGTGCGACTCGTCCGGGCACGGCCACTGGATTCCGCCCAGTGCCTCGAGGCGCTCGTACGACATGCCCGGCGTGCATCGGGGAGAGCGAGCGCAGCTCGTTCCAGAGCTGCCTCCGGGGTGGGCTCGCCCCACTCGTGGCCGAGGCGGCGGGCCAGGTCGCACAGAATCGCGGTGTCCTCGCGCGCCTCGCCCGGCGGCGTCGAGCGCTTTGCGCACTCGCTGCACCCGGCGCTCGCTGCTCGTGACCGTGCCTTCCGACTCGCACCACGCCGCGGCCGCGGGCAGGACGACGTCGGCCATCTGCGCCGTCTTCGTGAGGAAGATGTCCTGGACGACGAGGTGCTCCAGCCCCTCCATGAGGCGCACGGCCCGATGCATGTCGGCTTCCGACTGGGCGGGGTTCTCGCCGATCACGTACAGGGCGGTCAGATCGCCCCGCTCCATGGCCTCGAACATCTGGGTGAGGTGGAAGCCGCGCCGGGGTGGGAGTGCGACCTTCCAGGCCTGCTCGAACTTCGCGCGGGCCGACGCATCCTCGACGTCCTGGAAGCCGGGGTACTTGTTCGGGATGGCCCCCATGTCCCCGCCGCCCTGCACGTTGTTCTGGCCCCGCAGGGGATTGAGGCCCGAACCGTAGCGGCCGACGTGGCCGGTGAGCAGCGCGAGGTTGATGAGAGCCAGCACGTTGTCGACGGCGTTGTGGTGCTCGGTGATGCCCAGGGTCCAGCACAGCATCGCTCGATCGGCGCGCGCGTACTCGTGCGCGAGCTGCCGGATCATCGCCTTCGGCACCCCGGTGAGGCGCTCGCCCTCTTCGAGCGTGTAGCGCTCCACGGCCTGCGCGGTACGCCTCGAAGCCCGTGGTCGCGCGCTCGACGAAGGCCTGGTTCACGAGCCCCGTGGCGATGATCTCGCGGCCCACCGCGTTGGCCAGGGCGATGTCCGAGCCGACGTCGAGGCCGAGCCATCCGTCGGCCCACTGCGCCGAGCTGGTCCGGCGGGGATCCACCGCGAAGAGCCGCGCGCCCTTCCGAACTGCGGCCAGGACGTGGTGGAAGAAGATGGGGTGCGTCTCGCGGGCGTTCGATCCCCAGAGGACGACGAGGTCGGTGTCCTCGACCTCCCGGTACGAGCTGGTTCCGCCGCCTGCCCCGAATACCGTCGCCAGACCGACGACGCTAGGGGCGTGTCAGGTGCGGTTGCAGGAATCGACGTTGTTGCTGCCGATGACCGACCGCGCGAACTTCTGCGCGAGGAAGTTCATCTCGTTGGTGGCCTTCGAGCAGCTGAAGAGGCCGAAGGCCTCGGTCGCCCGCGGCCCCGCCACCTTGCGGAAGCCATCGGCCGCGCGGTCGAGCGCCTCGTCCCAGGTGGCGGGGACGAGCTCGCCGTCCTTGCGGACCAGAGGGTGGGTGAGACGGGTGTAGCGGTGTGTCCTCACGAGCGCCTCCTCTTCGTGCGCGCGGGCTAGCGAAGGACCTCGGTGACGCGAATGGCGAGGTCGACTTTGTTGAAGGGCGGCATGATGTAGACGCCCTGGCCGAGCTCGCGCGCGGCGAGCGTCGCTTCCTGCGCGATCGCGACACCTTCCGCCTGCGCCTTCTCGCCCGAGCCCGCCTTGCGCATCCGCTCGCGGGTGTCGTCGGGGATGATCATGCCCGGGACCTCGTTGTGCAGGAACTCGGCGTTCCGGTGCGAGTAGAGGGGCAGGATGCCGACCAGCACCGGCACCTGGATGTGGCGGATCATGGCGAAGAACCGCTCCAGGGTCTGCGGATCGTAGACCGGCTGGGTCATCACGTACTCGGCCCCGGCCGCCACCTTCTGCTCGAGCCGGCGCACTTCCTTTTCCCGGTCGGGCTTGCTGGGATCGGCCCCGCAGCCGATGTGGAGGCCGAGGGCGGGCCCGATCAGGTTGCCCGCGAGATCGCAGCCGTGGTTCAGGTGGTCCATGATCCGGATGAGGCCGATCGAGTCGACGTCGTAGACCGCGGTCGCGTCCGGGTAGTTGCCGAGCTTGGGCGGATCGCCGGTGATGGCGAGGATGTTGCGAAGGCCCAGGGCATAGGCACCCAGGAGATCCGACTGGATCCCCAGGAGGTTCCGGTCGCGGCACGTGTAGTGAAGAATGGTGTCGACTCCGATCTTCGTCTGCATGAGCACGCACAGGGCCTGCGCGCTCATGCGGGCCGAGGCACGAGGTCCGTCGGCCACGTTGATCGCGTCCACCTCGTGGTCCTTGCAGAGAGAGGCGCGTTCCAGGGTGTGTCCCGGATCGGCTCCTTTGGGTGGGTCGAGCTCCACGGAGACCACGAACTGCTTCCCCAGCTTGCGGGCCAGCGCCGTCTTCTCCGCGCGCGGGATGGGGACCGGCGCCTCCTTGGGCCGGGTCGGGGTCACGACCTCCACGACCTCCCGCTCCGGCTGGCGCATCTTCACCGACCGGACCAGGCTCTTGATGTGGTCGGGGGTGGTGCCGCAGCAACCACCGACCACGGACACGCCCGCGGCGATGAACCGCCGGGCGTAGGAGGCCATGTACTCGGGCGTGCACAAGTAGACGTAGCGGCCTTCGACGAGGGCGGGCGCGCCGGCGTTGGGCATGGCCGAGACCTTCACGGTGGCGGCGGCGGCGGCCATCCGCTTCACGGTCTCGAGCATCGGCTGGGGGCCCTGGCTGCAGTTGGCGCCCACCACCGCGATCCCCCAGCTTTCGAGGGTCCGCACCACTTCCTCCGGCGTCTCTCCGTAGGACGTCGTGCCTTCGTCGTTGAAGGTCAAGCTCACGATCAGGGGGAGCCCGGGGTCGACCGCGCGCATCGCTTCCACCGCCGCCTTGGCCTGGTCGAGGGACGGCAGGGTCTCCACCAGGACGAGGTCGACTCCCCCGTCGCAGAGCCCTTCCACCTGCTCGCGGTAGGCGGACACCGCGTCCTTGAACGCGATGTTGCCGATGGGCGCGAGCGGCTTGCCGATGGGACCGAGCGCGCCCGCCACCAGCCCGCGTCCAAAGGCCGCCTCCCGCGCGATCCGCGCCCCTTCGGAGTTGATCTTGCGGACCTGCGCCTCGAGCCCATGGGGCCCGAGCTTCAGCCGGTGGGCCCCGAAGGTGTTCGTCTCGATGACCTCGGCTCCCGCGTCCAGGTAGTCGGTGTGGATGCCGCGGACGAGATCGGGATTCGACAGGTTGAGCTCGTCGAAGCATCGGTTCAGGAAGACCCCGCGGGCATACAGCATCGTGCCCATGGCCCCGTCGCACACGACGACGCCTTCCGCCAGCCTCTCCAGGAACGGCTTGACCCCCGCGGCCGCGGGCTTGGCTCCACTCATTTTGATTTCAGTGTAGCCGGCTGTCGAGCACTACGGCAAACGAGCCCGCCTACTTCGCGGCGGCGGTCTTCGGACCGAGGACCTCGTCGAGAGCCTGCAGCACGATGGCCGGGGTCAGGATCTCGGGCAGCAGTCGCGGCTCGCCTTGGGGATCGCGGCCGTAGAGAACGTAGACCGGCACGCCCTGCCGGCCGTGCGACGCCAGGGCCGCCGTGATGCGGTCGTCGCCCAGCGTCCAATCCGCCTTCAGCAAGGTGACGCCCTCGCGCTCGAAGCGCTCCGCGACTTCCCGGGTGTCGAGAGCCACGCGCGCGTTGACCTGGCACGTCAAGCACCACGCCGCGGTGAAATCCACGAAGACGGGCTTGCCCTGGCCACGAAGCTCCGCCACGCGAGCCTCCGACCACGCCTCCCAGCGCGCGCCTTCGGCCGGGACCACGGCCCGCGCCGTGGCCGCCGGACGGGCGGGCCCGAAGCCGATCGAGAGCCCCGCGACCATGAGCGCCGCGGCCAGCGACACGCGGAGGACTCGTCCTTGCGGAGACGCGCTGGGCCTCCCGTAGACCCAGGCGCCGAGGCCGGCCACGAGCAGCGCGCCCAGGAGGAAGGCGATTCCGTCGACGCCCGCTTGCTGGCCGAAGAGCCAGAGAAGGGCGATGACCGTCGCCATCAGGCAGAAGCCCATGAGCTGCTTGAAGCCCTCCATCCAGGCCCCGGGCCGCGGGAGAAAACGCAGGAGCCCCGGGCTCCAGGAGAGGCAGACGTAGGGCGCCGCCATGCCCAGGCCCAGCGAGGTGAAGATCAAGAGCGACACCGCCGGGGGCTGGCTCAAGCCGTAGCCCAGGGCCGAGCCCATGAAGGGAGCGGTACACGGCGTGGCCACGATCGTCGCGAGAGCCCCGTTCCAGAACGAGTGGCCGAGGCCGGACGTCCCGGCGGCGACGTTTCCCACCGCGGCCAACGAGGCCCCGACCTCGAAGACCCCGAAGAGGTTCAAGGCGAGAAGAAAGAAGAGGAACGAAAGAAAGACCACGAAGGCCGGCGACTGGAGCTGGAAGCCCCAGCCCACGTGCTGGCCGAGGGACCGCAGGGCGAGGAGGAGCCCGGCCAGCACCCAGAAGGACACGATGACCCCGCCAGCAAACACGAGCCCGTGGACCCGCGCCTGGCGCGGGTGGACCCCCGCCTGCCTGATGAAGCCGAGGACCTTCAGCGACAGGACCGGCAGAACGCAGGGCATGAGGTTGAGGATCAGGCCCCCAAGGAACGCGAAGGCCAGGGCGGAGGGCAATCCGGCGGTCGCCGCCGGTGGGGAGGGCGGCGGCGGCACCGCCAGGAGCTCGGTGACGGGGAGGTCGACGAGGATCGCGCTCCCCTGTGCCGAGAGGACGCCGCTGAGCCGCCGCAAAGGCTCGTTGCGGTTGGCCGCGAGCGCCACGTCGAGACGATGGCGCGATGTACCCGGGTGGAGCGCCTGCGGCGCGGAATGGTCGACGGTCCCGGTCTCGCCCGCGAAGAAGTAGGCGTCCTTGACCACGCCGCCCAAGGGCGGCTGGAAGGACAGCAGGATCTTCCCGGAAACGGTCGAGGCCTCGAGGCCCCAGCCCTCGGGTGAAACCGGCTCGAGGCGGCGCGCTTCGGCGAAGGGCGAGGCGCCCGGCCTTGGCGCCGGCTCGGCGCGCACGGGCAGGGTCAGCTCCACCTCGGCGCGTCCGGGGATGCACACGTCCTTGCACTCGACCCAGTTCGCCCGTCCCGCCAGCGCCACCTCCGTGCCCGGCTGGAGATGGCTCGGGGTTTCGAGGACGATCGGGAGCAGCACCTCGCCTTCGTACCCGTAGCTCATCAGCGGGGGGGCGGCGATCCGCAGCGGAGCCGGCCACTCGATAGGCCCCGCCACGAAACCGTCCGGTAGCCGCCAGCTGACCTTCGGCGGCAGGCCCGCGTCTCCCGGGTTCTTCCAGTAGGTGTGCCAGCCGCTCTCCATCTCGAGCCGCAGTCCGACGGTGATCGGCTTCCCGGGCTCGATCCACGCGCTCTCGGCGACGAGCGAGGCCTTGACGTGGCTCGGGCCGAGGGCCTGCGCCGGTTGGGCAAGGGCGGCGAGGGCGGCGCCGACCAGCCACGAGGTCGGCATCGCCAGCGGTCGGTGGAGGGGTCGAGCGAGCATCGTTCCTCTCATTCTACGGAACGCGACCCCGTTGCGGGTTTCGATAGGGCGGCTCTCGGCGCAAAATCTTGTGGCGGGCGCGGCGCTGGGTTTCCGGTCCGGCCGCGTGGATCTCTGACCCGAGCCCCTAGGGCGCCGGCGCCTCGAGGGGCGGCCGGCCCTCGCCTTCCCTCACGTCCTGGATCGCCTCCACGACGAGCGAAAGATACGCGTGGAGCGCGCAGTCGCCCTTCGCCCGCAGCGCGCACCTTCCCGCCTCGTCCTGTTCGGAACACTGCCCACAGACCTGGGACTCGAGAGCCGCGACGTAGTCGTCCATGCGGTCGCTCTCGATCGCGGCGACGGCCTCGACCACCCCCGGGAGGTGCTTCTCGATGGCACACTGACGCCCGCGCAGCCCGCAACTCCCGTCGTCCTTCTGGTCCATGCACACCGTGCAGACTCGGCGCTGGATCGCCGCGAGGAAGGTCTCGTACCGAGCGTCACTGCGGTTGTCTCGAGCCACTGGCCACCTCCCGCCCTGACCAACTGAGGGCAAGGTTCGTGCCTGCGCATTCGCCCGGGCCCAGTGGCTGGGAACGCCCCGCAGGGGCTCTCGGGCCGAAGGTTCTGCCGGCTCGCGGGCGACGGCCCGCAAGCTCTGCGCTGGAGATGAGAGCCCGGCGCCCCCTCTTAGGCCAAAGTTGCGTGCAAGGCGACCCTGACGGCGAACTGCGGGGCCGGCGCTACATCCGGCACGGACGTTGCTTTGGGAGAGGGTCGGGGAAGTGAAATTGATGTTCATCTTCAGCCAGGAACGCGCCGCCGCCCGGCCCGAGCTCGAACCACCGCAGGCGGTTCAGCGCGTCCTGCTCGTCGGCAACCCCAACGTCGGGAAGAGCGCCCTCTTCAACGCCCTCACCGGGCTCCACGCCACGGTCTCGAACTACCCGGGCACCACCGTGGAGATCACGCGCGGGTTTCACTCCTCCCCCCAGGGGTCCTCGGAGGTCATCGACTCTCCCGGCGTGAACTCGCTCCTCCCCCTTTCCGAGGACGAGCGGGTGACCTGGGACCTCGTGTCGAACGCCCGGGAAGACCGGGGGGCGTTGGTGGTCCAGGTCGCGGACGCCAAGGACCTCCGCCGGGCCCTGCCCCTGACCCTGCAGCTCGGACAGTTGCAGATCAAGACCGTGCTCATCCTCAACATGTCCGACGAGGCCGAAGCGCGGGGTATCCGGATCGACACCCAGGGCCTGGCGCAGGCCCTGGGCGTCCCCGTGTGCGCGACGGTAGCCACGCGCCGAGAAGGGATCGACGCGCTCCTGGCCGCGTTCGGCGAAGCGCGCGTGCCCTCCAACCATCTGCCGCTTCCCGAGGACGTCGCCCCGGCCATCGCAGAGATCCTCGCCGGCCGAGCGCCCCTGCCCGATCCGGAGGCGCCCCCCCCGTTCGTCGCCCGCTACCACGAGGCGATGCTCGCCCGCGCCGCCACCCTGGTCGCACGTTTCACCGAGGCCGCCTCGGCGACCCCGAACGCCGGGCCGGCGCGAAGCGCTCGCTTCTCGCGACGACTGGGCCGGCTGGCCGTCCACCCCGCCTGGGGCTGGCCTCTGCTGGTCGCGGTGCTCTTCGGCGTCTACGAAGTGGTCGGGGTCTTCGGGGCCGGCGTGCTCGTCGACCTTCTGGAGGACGGCCTCTTCGGCCGGTACCTGAACCCGTGGGCCAAGGCCGCGTTCGGCTACGTGCCGAGCCGCTTCCTCCAGGACCTCTTCGTCGGCGAGTACGGCGTCGTCACCATGGGGCTGACCTACGGCCTCGCCATCGTGCTTCCCATCGTCACCACCTTCTTCCTGGTCTTCGGGGCACTCGAGGACTCGGGCTACCTGCCCCGCCTCGCCGTCATGACCGATCGCTCCTTCCGGGTCATGGGCCTGAACGGAAAGGCCGTCCTTCCCATGGTGCTCGGCCTCGGCTGCGACACCATGGCCACGATGACGACGCGGATCCTCTCGACCCGCAAGGAGCGCGTCCTCGCCACCCTCCTCCTGGCCCTGGGCGTTCCCTGCTCGGCGCAACTGGGCGTGATCCTCGCGATGCTCGGCACGGTGCCGCTCTCGGCCGGGCTCGTCTGGTTCGGCACGATCGCCGCGGTGATGGTCGCCGTCGGCTGGCTCGGGAACCGTCTGCTCCCCGGACGGCGCGGGGAGTTCGTGGTGGAGCTACCGCCGATGCGCTGGCCGCTCCTCGCCAACGTGCTCGCCAAGACCGCGGCGCGGGTGGAGTGGTACCTCAAGGAGGCGCTGCCCCTCTTCGTCGTCGGCACCCTCCTCCTCTTCACCCTCGACCGACTTCATCTGCTCGGCGCCATCAACCGCGCGGGTGAGCCGGTGGTCACGGGCGTCCTCGGTCTTCCCCGGGAGGCCTCCGAAGCGTTCCTCATCGGCTTCCTGCGGCGGGACTACGCGGCCACGCGGCTCTTCGCGATGGCACGTGACCACGGCCTCGATACCGTGCAGCTCGTCACCGCCATGGTGACCATCACGCTCTTCATCCCCTGCATCGCCAACGTGTTCATCATCGCCAAGGAACGGGGAGGGAAGACGGCCCTGGCCATGGTCGCCTTCATCTTCCCCTTCGCCTTTGCCATCGGCGGCCTCGTCCGACTGGTCATGCGTAGCCTGGGCCTCTGGGAGCTGTCATGAGCGCCGAAGGATTGACGGTCTGCTCCTTGTGCGGCTTCGCCTTCGAGCCCGGCGGGGCGGTGTGCGCGGAGCGCGGCTGCCCGTTCGCCGGAGGCGGATGCCCGACCCTGGACTGCCCGAACTGCGGCTACGCCGTGCCGGACGAGGGGCAGAGCCGGCTCGCGCGGTGGGTCCGCAGGCTGTTCGCGCCCGCGGCGCTCGAAGCGGCGCCTCTCACCCTCGCCGACCTCCGGCCCGGTGACGACGCGATTCTCGACTGCATCGAAGGCGAACCCGCCCTCGCGGCGCGTCTCACGGCCCAGGGACTGGCGCCGGGCGTCGCCGTCCACCTGGTGCAGCGGAGCCCGAGCTACGTGATCGAGGTGGGCGAGACGACGCTGGCCCTGGAGCGATCGGTAGCCAAGGTCATCGCTGTCCGGGCGACCTGAGCCTCAGGAGGTCTCGAAGGCGTGCCGCGATCAGCGTCGCTTCGGCTTGCTCTTCGTCCGGGGTCGGGCCTTCTTGCGGGGCGGACGGCGGGCGGCCTTCGGCTTGGGCTTGCCGACTTTCATCGCCTTCGGCCGCGAGTGCCGTGGCTCGTAGATTCCGAGCCTTCCCCCGCCGGGGAGGTTCACGTGGGTGAGCAAGCCCCAGCCCCGGTTCAGAACCGGAGAGCAGACCACTCTGCGCTCCTTCAGAGCCACGACGAGCGTCTCCACGTCTTCGCACATGAGGTAGAGCTCGTGCACGTCGTTCTCGTCGCCGGGATGCACGGCCACCTCGGCCGGCGGGAGGCCGAAGATGAGCCATCCCTCGCCCACGTCCACGCTGGGCAGACCGAGCACGCCTCTCAGGAACTCACGGTCGGCCTGGGGGTCCTTGCTGTAGATGATGGAGTGCGCACCGTTGATCATGGCTCCACATCCTCCATTCTGAAGTTCGCGGCTGGCCTCCCGAGCGCCGCCTAGCTCGGGCGACGCGGCCGCTGGCGGGCCGACACCGACTTGATCACCAGGTGTCCCCGTCCCGTGGTCGGGAGCGGGGTCTTCCCAAGCCGCTCGGCTGCACGAAGCAGGGCGATCACCCCGGGTTCGTCGAGCTGGGCGACGCTGTCGAGCCGGATGAAGCGGCCCTGGTTCCCGCTTCCCTGCAAGAGCCCCCGGGGGTCGGCGAGCCTCGCTCCATACATGAAGTAGAGGTTGACTCCACGAGCGAAGACGGCCAGCGAGACCATGACCTCCGACGTCCGTTCGTTCGGGGCGAAGCCTATGGCCAGCGCGTTGTAGTTGTCGTAGACGAGCTCGACGGCAGTCGGCCACCGCTTGCGAAGGGCCACACGCGCCGAGCGTACCAGCTTCCCGATCTTCGGGTCGAACTTGGCGATGAAGCCCGCGAGCTGCCGAGTCGGCGTCATCGGCGCGGCTTATTCCTTTGCACCCGGGCCGCCCGCGGACAGGGCGGTCTCGTAGAGCAGGGCCACGCTCGCGGCGGCTCCCCCGCTGAACCGCTGGAACACCCTGCCGATCGTGTCACAGCCCGTGACCCCCGGAAGCGCCACCACGACCGGGAATCGGCAGGTCTCGGTCATCCTCATCTCCGTCGTCCATCGCCAGCTTGCGCGGGCGTGCCTGACGAAGACCTCGCCGACGTAGCACCCCAGACCTCCCAGGAGCCCCGAGGCCTGTTGCTCGCTCGCGCCCGTGGCCTTGATCTTGTCGACGAGGGCGTCGACGACGATCAGGCTCTCCGGGGTATAGGGGAGGGCGAACCCGAACTTCTTGTTGACGAAGGCCACGGATTCCTCGGCGACCTGGGCTGCGGTCTCCGGCGACATCTTCAAGAGCCTGGTCTCCTGTTGGCGGATTATAGCCGCTCCCATGCGCCATTCCGTCGGCGGATGCTCAGCACCTTTTCGCAGATGACACACACCTCGCCGGCCTCGTCCTTCAGCTCGACCACGAATCGAGGCTCGCTCTTGCCTTCCGTCGCCACCGCGGCCCGGATCGCCTCCAGATCCGCATCCGTCAACCGAAACGTGGCGAAGAGGGTCGATCGTCCGGGCCGACGGAAGCGAATGGTCGCCGCCTTGTCCCAGACCACGTACTGCGGCCCGAGAATCTTGATCAGCATGATCATGTAGATCGGGTCGACCGCCCCGTACATGCTGCCGCCGAAGATCGTCCCCACGTAGTTGCGCGTGCGCCGGCTGAGCGGCAGACGAATCCGGACCTCCCGCCAGTCGGCGGCGATGGAGTCGATCCGGGCGCCCGTCGACCGGTAGGCCGGGAACCAGTTGAGCCGGTAGCGGCTCAGCCGGCTCTTCCAGGATTCCGCCATGCAGGAGCTCCCGGTGATTCTAAGCGGAGGCCACGGCGCCAGAGCGTCGGCCGGGCGCTCGGTACGCGGCCCTCACGCGATGACACAGAGGTGCACCTCGGACGGAGCGAAGATCCGAACGGGCACATCGCTCATGCCCAGGCCACGGCTGACGAGGAGCTGTCCGCCGTCGACGGAGAAGAGACCTCCCCGAGCGTGCCGCCGGTCGCCCGAGCCACGAGGCAAGGTGAGGGGCGCGCCGGAGGGCAGGGCGACCTGGCCGCCGTGGGTGTGGCCGCAGAAGGCGACGTGAAAGCGCCGGCCCTCCAGGTAGCGAAGCCCGAGGGGCGAATGCATGAGCACGATGCGGATGTCACCGTCCGCGAGTGAAGCCGCGGGTCCTTCCGGGCTGCCGGTACCGGGCTCGTCCATGCCGTATACGACGACGTGCGCGAACGGCTCGGGCAATCGGTGCTCCTCATTGACCAGGAGCTCCACTCCGGCTGCGGCGAGTACCTTGGCGATGGCCACGTCGTCCTGCCACAGATCGTGGTTTCCGAAGACTCCAAGAATGCCGAGCCTCGGCTTCAGGCTCGCCAGGTGCGTGGCCAGCTCGGATACTTCGCTATGGTGCAGGGACACGTAGTCACCGCCCAGGAGGACCAGGTCGGGCGCCGCGTCGGCAATGCGGCGGATGGCGCCCTCGAGCAGCCTGGAGTCGGTGAGGGGGCCGGCGTGCAGGTCCGAGACGAACGCGACCCGGAGCGGCGAGCGACCCGCAGCTTCGCCGAAGGCGAAGGCTCGGTGGTCCACGTGCAAGCGACCTTGCAGGCCCAACGAATAGGCCACGCCCGCGGCCCATCGCGATCCGTACAGCGGGCCCTGAACGGTGTCCGCCCAGCGCCTCCAGAAGCCGTAGTGTCGCCCTCTTCCCATTCCGCCTGCCTGACCGTCACCGAGATGGACGGGTGGGCCCTCGGCCCGCTACGTGGCCGCGAGGTACTGGATGTCGTTCAGGATGCCCGCCGCCGTGACCTCGGCGCCCGCTCCCGGGCCCGTGATCACGAGGGGCTCGGCGCGATAGCGGCGGGTGGTGAACGAGATGAGGTTTCTCGTACCTTCCAGCGAGCCGATCGCCGAGCCGGCCGGGACCGCGGCCAGCTCGGCACGCACCAGCGACGAGGTGGCTCTCACCACGTAGCGCAGGACCCGGCCGCGGCGCGCCGCGCGATCCACCCGGGCCCGCCAGGCCTCGTCCACCGAGGGCAGGCGACGGAGGAACTCGCGGAGCGGGAGCTTGCGCAGTGACGGGGGCGTCAGGTCTTCCGCCACGGGCGGCGGTCCCTGGTATCCGAGAAGACGCGCCAGGATGAGGCCCTTGCGCGCCGCGTCGCGGCCCGAGAGGTCGTCGCGGGGATCGGGCTCGGCGTAGCCGCGCGCCACGGCCTCGCGCACCGCGTCCGAGAACGGCCGTCCGCCCGACACCGCGGACAGCACGAACCCGAGGGTACCGCTCACGCAGCCCTCGACGCTCAGCACGCGGTCGCCGCTCTCCACCAGCTTCAGGAACGTGTCGATGATCGGCAGCCCGGCCCCCACCGTGGCCTCGTAGCGGATGCGGCGGCCGCGGTCCCGAGCCGCGTCGAGAAGCCGGCGGTAGCTCTCGCTCGAGCCCGCGAGGGGCTTCTTGTTGGCGAGCACGAGGTCGAACCCGTGGCCGAGGGCCGCGTGCAGGAGATCGCCGGTCTCCTCGGCGGTCACGTCCACCACCACCGGCCGCGAGACCGCGTGATCGGCGATGAAGGTGAGGGCCGCGGCGGCCGAAGCCCGCTCTCCGCCCAGCGCCGCCAGCATCGAGCCTCGGTCCTTGCCCCGGGCCAGACGCAGCAGTCGGGCCCGCGAGACGCCTTCGGGCTCGAACACGTAGCCCGAGCGGTCGAGCAGGCCCACGAGCCGGACCGGCGACGACCCGTTCGGCGCAGCGAGCTGGTCGGCGAGGGCGCGGCCCACCCGGCCGAAGCCGAGCAGGACCACGTCGGTGCGCGGCGCCTCGGGCGACCGGCCGCCGCCGATCTTCGAGAGCTGGAAGGCGGCGTGGACGCGCCGCGTGGCCTCGGGCGCGTCGGCCGCGGCCACCACGAACGAGATGTTGAGCTCCGAGGAGCCCTGGGCGATGGCCACCACGTTGACGCCGCCCGCGGCCAGGGCCGAGAACACGCGGGCCGCGATGCCCGGAGCCCCCGCCATCCCGTTGCCCACGACCGCGACCACGCTCATCCCGCCGCGCGTCGTCACCCCGTCGATGAGGCCCGCGGCGAGCTCCTCGCGAAAGGCCTTCTTGAGCGCGGCCACCGCCCGCGCGGCCTCGCGCTTCGGGCAGGGTGAAGCCGATCGAGCTTTCCGACGAGGCCTGGAAGATCGTCGACACCGAAAGGCCCTCGGCGTGCACCGCCTCGAAGGTGCGCGCGGCGATGCCGGGGACCCCGACCATGCCCTTCCCCGCCACGGTCACGAGCGCCTGGCCCTTGACGGTGGCCAGGGCCTTCACGGGATAGCCGGCCAGGGTGCGGCGGCTCGAGACCTCGGTGCCGGGCCGCGTGGGCTCCACGAACGAGCGGACGATCAGGGGGATCCGGCTGCCCTCCAGGGGAATGAGGGCCCGAGGGTGCAGGACCTTGGCCCCGAAGTAGGCGACCTCGGCCGCCTCGCGGTGATGGAGCTGCGGGACGAGACGCGCGTCGGGGACGTTCTTGGGGTCCGCGGTCAGGATGCCGGGGACGTCCTTCCAGAGGACGACCCGCGCGGCTCCCAGGGCGCGGCCCAGCAGGGTGGCGGTGAGGTCCGTCCCGCCGCGGCCGAGGGTCGCGAGGCTGCCGTCCGGAGCGGAGCCGAAGAACCCGGGCACCACCGGGGTGACTCCCCGGCGCAGCAGCGACAAGAGGCGGCGGCGGGCGTTGCGCCGCGTGGCCACGAGGTCGGGGGTCGCGGCACCGTGGCGTCCGTCGGTGACCACGATCTCGGCCGCGTCCACGCGCTCGGCCCGCCGGCCGGCGGCGCGGAGGGCGGCGGTGAGGAGAGCGCTGGCCTCGCGCTCGCCGCGCGCCACGAGCGCGTCCGAGGCGCGCGGGGACAGCTCCGCCAGGGCCGCGACCGCCCGCGCGATGTCGCGGTACTCGCGCGCGGCCATGTCCATCGAGGCGAGCACTCGCCGCTGGGTGGGACCCGCGGGCAGGAGCGTGGTGGCGAGGTCGCGATGCCGCCGCAGGAACGCGGCCGCGACCTCGCCGCCCGCGGTGGCGTCACCGTGGGCGGCGCGGCGGGCGCCCTCGAGCAGGAGGTCGGTCACCCCGCCCAGGGCCGAGACCACGATGACGAGCGGCCCCGGATGGCGATGGATCAGCTCGACGGCGTTGCGCACCGCCGCCGCGTCCGCCACCGACGCTCCCCCGAACTTCCAGACCTCGAGGGCAGAACCGCGCTTTCTGGACTTGGCCTTGGCCATGAGCCCGAGAGAATACCGCAGGAGCGCCAGGAGGGTCAAAGGCGGCCGCGGCCTTGCCGTCACGCGAGCCCCAGGATCCCCTGCTCGACGTTCAGCACCTGGGCGCGGACCTTCTCCTCGAGGAGCTTCCTCACCGCCCCGTACTCTTCGCTCGGCACGGGCAGGCGGAACGAGCCGGCACGGCCTCGCGGCAGGAGGATCAGCACCAGCTCGGGCGTCTCGCGGAAGGCCATGCGCGCGATGCTCGCGTAGGGCACGAAGCCGGTGTCCGCCCAGACCCCGTCGCGGTAGAGGCCGAGATGGATGCGGCCCGAGAGCGGCACCATCACCATGAAGTAGGCCGCCATCACGGCCTGGCTGTAGACGTGATGGAAGGGCCGGCCCAGGTAGCCGTTCAGGACCGTGAGCCCCGCGCTCACCACCCCGAGACCCAGCAGGAACGGCAAGTGCGAGGGACGGCGGGTGGGCCAGGTGAGGAGCGCGGTGGGCCGCACGCGCCGAAAGCGCTGGTAGCCCAGCAAGCCGCGCACGAGGAGCACGGAGAAGTAGACGGCGAGGCCCGCGAAGCCCCAGGTCAGGATCGTTTCGTTGGAGAGCTCCTCCCATCCCCGGCCCTCAGGCCGCCTCCAGGGCGCGGCCGACGTCGTCGGTGAGGTCGGCCACGTCCTCGACTCCGATCGAGAGGCGCACCTGGCCCGCGTCGACCCCGGCCGGCTTTCAGCTGCTCGTCGGTGTAGCCCACGTGCGAGGTGTGGACGGGCAGGCTGGCCAGCGATTCGACACCGCCCAGGCTCGCCGCCCGCGAGATCAGCGCGCAGACCGTCGTAGAACCGCTCGGCGGCGGGAAGGCCGCCCGCGAGCACCAGGGACAGGATCCCGCCGAAGGCGGACATCTGGCGGCGCGCCACCTCGTGACCGGGATGCGAAGGCAGCCCCGGGTAGAGGACGCGGCGGACCTTGGGATGCCCTTCGAAATGGCGGGCGATCGCCAGGGCGCTCTCGCTCTGTCGAGCGACCCGGAGATGCACGGTCTTGAGCCCGCGCAGGGTGAGGAAGGCCGGGTGCGGGTCCATGCAGCCGCCGAGCACCTTGAGCGTGTCGTGCGCCCGCTCGATGCGCTCGCGGCTCCCGGCCAGGGCTCCGCCCATGACGTCGCTGTGGCCGGCCAGCGCCTTGGTGAGGCTGTGCATCACCAGGTCGGCCCCGAGCTCGAGCGGGCGTTGGAGGACCGGGCTCGCGAACGTGTTGTCGACGATGAGCTCGATGCCGCGCGCGTGCGCGGCAGTCGGCCACGGCGCGGATGTCCACGACGTCGAGCGAGGGGTTCGTCGGGGTCTCGATGACCAGGACCCGGCTCGCGGCCGAGGCCACGCGGTCGAGGGAAGCGAGATCGCCGGGAGCCACCAGCCGGCCCGCCACACCGAGGGCCGGGCAGCACCTCCCGCACGAGATGCGTGGTGCCTCCGTAGAGCGACGCGCTGGCCAGCACCTCGTCGCCCGCCTTCACGCGAGACAAGAGGGCGGTGGTCATGGCGGCCATGCCCGAGGCCAGGACCAGGGCGGACTCGGCGCCCTCGAGGCGGCGATCGCCTCCTGGAGCTCGCGCAGGGTGGGGTTGGCGTAGCGCGTGTAGAGATAGAGCTGCTCGTCGCCGTCGAGATAGCGGCGCATCTCGGCCGAGGAGGCGAAGGCGAAGGTCGAGGACTGGACGATCGGCGTGGTGAGCGGACCCCGGCGCGACTCGTGGTTCCCGTGAACCGCTCGCGTCCCCACGCCTTTCTTCACTCTCGCCTCCTCAGAAGTCCCTGGACTCGTCAGATCTCGACCGGTTGGTCCTCTTGTTCCTCGGCGACGGCCCGGCGCGGCGCGGGCGAGGCCCCCACCACCGGCTCCACGAACATGCGGTAGGCGTCGCGATAGCCCTGCTCCAGGAGGTCGGCGGGTGTGGCGAGCACCTCCGTGGCCGGGTCGCGGGCGCCGTCCAGCTCGAGGGGACCGAGCGGCCGTCTCTCCGGCCGCACGACGTAGAGCGTGAAAGCCCGATAGACGCGGCCGGTGGCCGGGTCTTGCCAGGCCCGGCCGCCCTCGTCGGTCCGGTGGCCCAGGGTCTCGACCATCCGGTTGATCCGCTCGGCGCCCTGAAGGTCGCGGTCGACGGCGCCCCGCTCGAGCGTCCCGAGGACGGCGTCGAGCCGCGCCGCGGGTCCGCGTCGTCGCGGGGGAACCGTCGGCTCCGCCGGGACCGCCGAGGCCACGATCACCTGCTCGGCGCCCGCGGACAGGGCCTCGGAGATGCCCGCGCCCGGGACCAGCGTGGCGTCCGTCAGTCGGTGGACCTCGCCGGCATGGAGGCCGCCCCTGGGGAAGGCCACGCGCCGCAGGGGCGCGCCCACCACCGGCAGCAATCCGGTCACGACGGCGTCGAAGAGGAGCTCCGCGTACCCGGGCGCGCGCAGGTCCACGGCGCCGGGCAGGCCTTCGACCCGCCACCGGCCCGAAGGGCTTCGGGCCGCGGCGAAGGCCGCGCGACGCTCGTCGCCGAGAAACACGAAGGGCAGCACGCGGCCGGTCTCGAGGTCGGCGGTCCGCACGATCAGCTCGCGGAAGCCGGGTTGGCCGAGGTTCTCGCCCAGCACGCTGACGAGGCGCTTGCCGAGCTCAGCCTTCGGAGGGTGTGGCCATGGCGACCGCCGGACCGCGGGCGATCTCCCAGAGCCCGCGCCGCAGGCGGGCCCCCCCGGGTGCGATGTCGGTGAAGGTCTCGAACCGCTCCAGGAACCGCCGGCGGTCCTTGAAGTACACGGTCACGAGGCCGATGAGGCCCACCGCGGCCAGAACGAAGACCGGCAGGGCGAGCGCCCCGAGATAGGGACCGCTGAGCGCCTCGGTGCCGACCCACAAGGGGGCGAGGACTCGCGAGGGCCAGCCCGGGGCCACACGATCGATGATCAGGACGATCGGGAAGAGCACGCCGGCGAGGAGGGCGAGGACGAGGGGCAGCAGGAACACGGTGAACGAGGCCCCGAGCAGGCTGGCCCCGAAGACGAGCGCCGGGCGGAGGCGCTGGAACTGTCGGCTTCCGGCGCCGTCCCAGAAGCCGCCGGGTCCGTAGAGCTTCGGGCCGCCCGCGGCAGCGCCGAAGGCGGCGGCGATCGCGCCCGACCCCGGAGCCGACGACGAGGTCGATCTTGACCCCGCTCTCGTCGAGCGCTTTCAAGACCCCGGCGTGGTAGGCCCCGGACGTGCCGGTCCCGCTGAGGACGAGGGCCGTGCGCCGCTTCGGCGAGTAATCCTGCACGCGGGGGACTCCGTGAGAGGCCTAAGTTACCACGCGGGGCGCCCCTCTACGGCGTCAGGTGCCAAGAAGGGCCCGCAGGATCGGTCCGAGCTCGGACGCCACGCGGCCGGCCGGGACCGCGAGATACGAGCGGCGACCCCGCGGGCTGGCGAGCCACGCGGCGAGCCAGGGCCAGTCGTGCGCGGGGGTCGTGCGGAGTGTCCCAACGAAGTGCCTCGAGCGCGGCGTCGAGGCCCGCTTCGTCGGCGATGACCCGGCCCTCTTCCAGCACCGTTCCGGCTTTCACCGGGTAGAGCTCGACTCCGGCCTTCGTGGGCGCGACCACGAGGCCGTTGCCGTCGGCCGGCGCGACCGCCGGCGGGAAGGTGGCGGCCATCTCCGGGGGGCGCGCCTCGGGCCGGGCCAGCAGGTCGGCAGCGCCCCGGGCCAACTCGCGGTAGTCGTCCTCGCTCACCCGCGCCAGACAGGGAGCGGCACAGCTTCGCACCTGGGCGAACAGGCAGGAGAGGCCCAAGGGCAGCGCCGGGTCGGGCTCGAACACGTAGTCGCAGGGGCGCAGGGGAACGAGCTTGTGCAGGACGTCTCGCGCCTTCGTCGGCGGCGCGCCGATCCCGAAACGGGCCGTGGCAGTTCGCGGAGATCCTCGGCCACGCCCGCGCAGGGTGACGCGGGGGAAGCGCTCGCGCGGGGTCGAGGTGGAGGAACACCGGCGGCTTCAGGTCGCGGCGGGCCGACAGCGGGTACGTGGCGCGCCATGAGTCGCTCGTAGGTCAGGCGTTGGTGAAACGCGCGAGGTCGAGGCCACGAACGCCACCGCCCTGGCCACGGGCGAGAGGTCGGTGCGCGGGCGCCTGCCCTTGGCCGGAGGAGGCCCCGCTCCGAGGTTGGACGCGGCCCAGCGACGGAGGTTCGCGGGCGCTCCGATCAACAGGCTTTGCCCTTCGGGGCCCAGGATCTGGCCGACCCCCGCGCTCGCAGGCAACGCGGCGAGCAGGCGAGCGACATCGCCGGAGAGTGCGACCTCTTGCAGGCTGGTCATCGTCCCGCGGCGGACCGGAGACCGCTACTCGGCGGGCGTGGCGGAAGCGGCGTCCTGATCGTGGATCGTGACCAGCTTCGTGATCTCGTATTCCTTGGTGCCCGAAGGCACCTTGACCTCCACCGTGTCTCCCACCTCGTGGTTCAGGAGGCTTCGGCCGATGGGAGAGGAGGGCGAGATCCGGCCCTGGGTGGGATCCGCTTCCTCGGGGGTCACGAGCTCGTAGACGATGACGTCGCTGCCGTCGGTCTGGCGCACCGAGACCGTGGAGCCGAGGCCCACCTTGTCGCGCGGGATCTTGTCGAGGTTCATCATCGACAGCGCCGCGACCCGCCGGTAGAGCTGGCCGATGCGGGCCTGCAGGTACGACTGCCGCTCCTTGGCCGCCTTGTACTCGGCGTTCTCGCGCAGGTCGCCGTGCTCGCGCGCCTTCAGGATCTCCTTGGGGAGATGGACCTTGAGCTCGAAATCGAGCGTCTTGATCTCGTCTTCGAGCTTCTTCTTGATATCGATCATCTGCTTATTCGCTTGAAAGGATGAGGGGAAGGACCGCGTGATACTATCACGGCTCCCGCGCATGCCCCCGGTCGAGATCATCCGGAGCCGTAGCAACCCGCTGGTGCGCCGCCTCCGGGGCCTCAAGGAAAAGAGCGACGACGAGCTGTGCCTCGTCGAAGGCCCGAAGCTCCTGGGGGAGGCCCTCCAGCGCCGGCCTCGGCGATCGTCGAGATCGCGGCCACGACGCGGTGGGAGGCGCGCCGGGGCCAGTCGCTCTCTCCGCACGGAGCTTCGCGGAGCGCGGCCTGCGGATCCGGTCGCTGGCGGACGACATCCTCGATTCCCTCTCCGAGACCGAGACGAGCCAGGGCATCCTGGCCCTGGCGCGGCGGCCCCGCTTCGACGAGAGCGCCCTCGTGCCCGAGCACGGCGCCGCCTTGGTGGTGGTGGCGGTCGGCGATCCAGAACCCCGGCAACCTGGGCGGGCTTCTGCGCACCGCGGAGGCGGCGGGGGCGACGGGCGCCTACCTCACGGAGGGGACCGCCGACCCCTTCTCGTGGAAGGCGCTTCGAGGCTCGATGGGCAGCGCCTTTCGTCTGCCCCACGTCCGCGGGGGCGATCCCGAGGCCACGCTGAAGCGGCTGCGCGCGCAGGGGCTCAGGATCGTCGCCACCGTCGCCGACGGCGGCGCTCCCTACGCGAGCGCGAAGCTCGACGGGCCGAGTGGCGCTCGTCTTCGGCAGCGAGGGCCCGGGCTTGCCGGCCGAGTTGCTCCGGCTCGCGGACGAACGAGTCACGATCCCCCTGCGTCCGCCGGTCGAGAGCCTGAACGTCGGGGTCGCCGCCGGCATCCTGCTCTTCGAGGCCGCTCGCCAGCGGCAAGGGGAGCGACGATGAGTCGCGGGGGCGCCGAGGGGACGGGCGACCTCTTCGGCCCGCCGCCCGAGCCGGAGCGGGACGATCGCGTCCGCGCGGACGCGCCCCTCGCCGAGCGCGTTCGCCCCCGCACCCTCGACGAGATCCTGGGCCAGGACGAGGCGATCGGCCCGGGCAAGCCGCTGCGCCGCGCCCTCGAAGCGGACGCGGTGCGCTCCCTGATCCTCTGGGGTCCGCCGGGCACGGGCAAGACCACCCTCGCCCAGGTCGTGCGGCGCATGACCCGCGCCCATTTCGAGTCGATGAGCGCCGTGCTCTCGGGGGTCAAGGAGCTCCGGGAGATCCTGAAGGAGGCCGAGGTCCGTCGGCGCCGCGAAGGGCCGGCGCACCGTGGTCTTCATCGACGAGATCCACCGCTTCAACAAGGCCCAGCAGGACGCGCTTCTCGCCCACGTGGAATCGGGGGACATCGTCCTCATCGGGGCGACCACCGAGAACCCGTCGTTCGAGGTGAACTCGGCCCTGCTGTCGCGGTCGCGGGTCGTGGTGCTGAAGCCGCTCGGCGAGGAGCACCTGCGCGCGGTGCTGGCTCGGGCGCTCGCGGACGAGGAGCGCGGCCTCGGGAGCGCGGGGTCACGGTCGACGACGAGGCGATCTCCTTCCTGGCCCGCGCGGCCGACGGCGACGCGCGGACCGCGCTCAACGTGCTGGAGATCGCGGTCACGACCGCGGTGGCCGACGCGGAGGGACGAAAGCGCGTGGACGCCCTCGCGATGCAGCAGGCCTTCGCGCGCAAGGCCCTCCTCTACGATCGCGCGGGCGAAGAGCACTTCAACATCATCAGCGCCCTGCACAAGTCGGTCCGCAACTCGGACGCCGACGCGGGGCTCTACTGGCTGGCCCGCATGCTGGAGGCGGGTGAAGACCCGCTCTACGTCGCGCGCCGCCTGGTCCGCTTCGCGTCCGAGGACGTCGGGCCTCGCGGACCCCCAGGCCCTCGTCCTGGCCATGGCCGCGCAGCAGGCCGTCCACTTCATCGGGATGCCCGAAGGAGCCCTGGCCCTGGCCGAGCTCGTCGTCTACCTGGCCGCGGCGCCGAAGAGCAACGCGGTGTACCGGGCCTACGGCGAGGCCACGAAGGACGCCCTCGAAACGCCGCGCCGAGCCCGTGCCCCTGTGGATCAGGAACGCGCCCACCGGCCTCATGAAGGACCTGGGCTACGGCAAGGGCTACCGCTACGCCCACGACGAGGCCGAGGGCGTGTCGGCGATGGATTGCCTGCCGGAGTCTCTCGCGGGACGCCGCTACTACCACCCGACGACGCGAGGGAGCGAAGCCGAGCTGGCCGCCCGCCTGGAGGCCGCGCGCCGCGTGCGGAGCCGAAGGTCCTCCGAGGATCCCAGAGCCCGAGTAGCCTCGGGCCCCAAAGCCGCGCGAGCTACTCCGAGACCCTCGCGGGCAGAGTCGCGGCCGGGAAGCCTTCGGCGGGACGGCCGAGCAGGAACCCCTGCCCATAGTGGATCCCGAGGTCCACGCAGGTCCGCAGCTCGCCCTCGCGCTCGATCCCCTCGGCGATGATCGTCGACTCCATCTTGTCCGCGAACGCCTTCAAGGCGCGGGCCATCTCCTGGCGGATGTAGCTCGCGTCGATGTCGCGCACGAGCTGCATGTCGAACTTCAGGTACTTGGGGTTCAGGTGGGCGACCTTCTCCAGGCCCGAGTACCCGGCGCCGATGTCGTCGACCGCGATCGAGAACCCCATGTTCGTGAAGTTGTGCAGCGACTCGGCGAACAAGGTGTAGTTCTCGATCGCGTACTTCTCGCTGATCTCCAGCACGATGCGGTCGGGCCCGAGGCCCAGCCCCTCGAGCATCCGGATGAGGTTCGCGCCCTGGAAGTCGGGGTCGTACATCGACGCGGGGAAGACGTTCAGGAACAGCTTGGCCGTGGCGGGCAGCTCCTTGGCCGACTGGAAGGCGCGCCGGCGGCAATGGCGGTCGAGCTCGAACACGAGATCGGTCTGGCGCCGCGACCTCGAAGAGGTTCAAGGGGTTGTGGTTGGCGGTGCCCGCGGGGCCGCGCGAGAGGGCCTCGTAGCCGAGAACGCCTCCGCGCTGGAGGTCGACCACGGGCTGGAAGCGCGTGGTGATCTCCTCGGCCATCAGGATCTCCTGAAGGCGGCAGCGGTTCTGGAACGCGCGCTGCATGGTCTGGATGCGCACGCATTCCCACGCCTCCTCCACGAGCCGCGAGATCAGGCGCTCCGGCATGATGAGGGGGTTGAAGAAGACGATGGAGAAACCCACCGTGACCTGGTGGGTGCCGCGCAGGTAGGGCGAGGTCAGGCGGGCCAGCTTCCGGTTCAGGTGCTCCTCCACCCGGCTGGCACGCGGCCTGAAGATCGGAGATCCGGGTCTTGCCTTCGCGATCCCCGCGCTTCGGAGACAGGAACACGAGGAACGCGTTGCCCCCCTTGTCGCTGATGGTCACGAGGTCGTTCGTCCGGATCTCGATGCCGCGCAGCTCGAGCACCAGCTCGGTGGCCATCGAGAGCACCTTCTCGAAGGCCTTCGAGCCGTAGTCGTGCTCGACCTGGGCCAGCTCGGAGGCGTCGATCAGGAGCAGCCCGAGGCTGCCGCTCTGGACGAGGGTCTCCCGCAGCTCCTGGATCCGCTCGCGGTACGGAAGGGTCTCGGCGTACATGGCGCTCCTCGGTCCTGGCCGATCAGTTCTGGGGAAGGACGCGGCCTCCTGATGTCCGGAAAGTGGGGTGAGCGGAGGGCACTGTCGCCATTGTGCGGTCATTATAGCGTTGAACCGAGGGGCCAGCGCCTGTAACATCCTGAAACGATGAAGCTCCGCCATTCGACGTCGCTGGCGCTCGGCGCCGGCCTCGCCCTTTCGCTCGTGACGGGCCTCGCCTGCTCGCGCAAGCCCAAGGGCCCCTCGCGCGAGATGGTGCTCCCTCTCCTGCAGCAGGAGGCGCAGTCGCTCAAGGCCGATGGCGAGAAGGCCAGCCCCGGGCTGGGCGTGAAGGCCACCTGGGCAATCAAGAGCGTCGAGGCCAGGGAGCAGGCGAGCAACGAATCGCAGCCGTGGACCGGGACCATCCAGTTCGACATCACGAGCGAGATGCGTGACGTCGACGGCACTCCTCTCGTACAGAAGTTCGACAAGCGCTTCGAGTACGTATGGAGCACCGCGATGAACCGCTGGATCATCCAGTACACGCCTCCGGCCCCGGCCGCGCGCTGATTCCCACCGCCCTCCCGCCGGTCGGCGCCCGCCTCCCGCGCACCGCTCTGGTCGTGGCTCGCGTTGGCCGCGTTGCTCATGGCGCCCGCGGTCTTCTGGCGGGGAGGCGTGCTCGAGGAAGAGACCATCGTCTTCCTGAGCCACTACCTCGATGAACGCACCGTGACCCAGAAGGTCTTCGACCCTCACGGAAACGATTTCGACACCTATCAGGCCCGGGAGCTCAGCTACCTCTTCGACTTCCTCGACGCGCAATGGCTGCGCGCGCTCCTCCGCCAGGGGATCGTGCTCTTCATCCCGCCCAGCGCTGTCTTCGCTTCGCTTCTGACCTGGGCGGTCTTCGTGCGCGGCTCGGCTCACGTCTTCCCCGGGCTGCCCCCGACCACGCGGTCCCTCGTCCTCCTGGTCTTGCTCACGAGCTACGTCTTCCTCACCACCATGGGCCTGTTCTACCGGGCCACGAAACCGCTCCTGGTGCCGCTCCTCCTCGGGCTCCTGTTTCTCGTGTGGGCGAGGCTTCGGCCCGAGGCCCCCGCCCTTCTGCGACCCGGGACTTCGCGGTCGTGTTCGGCCTCGGCTGCGCGATGAGCGCGCTCGACCGGCAAGGCTTCTTCTACCTCGTCGTGCTCACCGGCTTCTTGTTCCTCTTCTGGGCCGTACGCCGGGGAACGGTGGCGCTGGCCTGGGGCGGCGCCGCCGCGACCCTGGCGAGCGCCCTCTACAACTATGAGATCGGTCCCTGGCTCGTCCACGCGGTCAACGGCTACTGGCCGCGCTTCAACTACCAGCGCATGCCGATCCGCAAGCTGGCCGACCCCGCCTACTACGTGAAGGCCGCAGAGCTTCTGCCCGACTACGCGGCCTCCCTGCTTCGGCGGCTTCCCGGTGTGGCTTTTCGCGGTGGGCGCCGCCGCGGCGACCTCGGGGATGGATTCGCTCCCGTGCGAAGCGGCGTTTCGACCCCTCGTCCACGACTACGCGCAGCACGCCCTGGCTCGGGCCAGTCTTCATCGCCCTCTTCCTGGGGTCGCAGGTCTTCATGTTCGCGGCCATGATCATGCGGTACCCGCAGGTCTACGACTGGGCCGACCACCGGCTGTGGTACTACCCCTGGCCTTTCCAGGCCATCCTCGCCTTTGGCCTGCTGGTGGCACTCGACTCCATCTGGCCGCAAACCTCCCGCCGCGGGCGGCGCCTCGTCGACATGGAGCCCTGGTCGTCCTCGCGCTCGCCAACGTCGCGCAGTGGCCGCGCCATCGCGAGATCTCGCTGCACTCCGACTGGTTCCCGAAGATCCACGACCAGACGGAGCGTCTCACGTCGTCGCTGCGCGCCGGCCGAGCCGACCCGCAGCTCTACGGCGCCTATCGCGAGTTCCTGCACTTCGTCTGGGACCTGTCGCCGGTCCTGGCCTCGCGCATCACGGTCGACCTGCGCGAGGGGCCAGGGTTCTACCGCACGGAGCTGCGCGACGGCCGACTCTTCGCGTGGGCGCGGCAGGGCGCGGCGCTGGGCCTGGTGACCGCGGACGCCGGCGACTATGCCCTTCGCGGCGAGGTGTGGCTGCGACCGGGTGAGGCCGTGGTGGTGTCGCGCGCGGGAGCGGAGATCGGCCGAGTCCAATCACAAGCCGTCGCCGAAGGTACGGTGCCGCTCGCGCTCGACCTCACGCTACCCGCCGGCCGCACCGAGCTCCACCTCGAGTCCAACCTCGAGGAGCGCGACGTGGGCGGCGTCCGCGACCGCAAGGCCGCGGCCTTCGGCCTCTTCGTGCCCGTGCTGGAGAAGAGGGGAACGACGCGGTAACGGGGTTGGCTCAGTCGGGCAGGCCGAGGAGGCCAGGAATCGAGATGTCTTCGTCGAGAGCTGGCCAGTGAATGGCGTAGCCGTCGGCATAGAGCTCGAAGTTCTGGCGATCGACTTTCGTGGCGTCACGAAGGCGTGGAAACCACTCGAGGGGCACGGTCAGTGTGCGGCCGTCCTTGAGCTGAACCAGGAGGCCGTCGGACACGAACTCGATCGCGCAGGCGCGCGGTTCAGCGCTGATCGCCGAAGTGCTCATTCCACCTCGCTGGATGAAGAAGGCTTGGCGCTCAAAGGTGATCTCTCTGATTCGACGGATTTCCGCGCGATTGAAGCCTCGCGCAAAGGCGAGGCTCACCGGCTGGAGCCACAGCTTCGCGACGCTGTCGCCCATGCGTGCATGCACGTGTGGCGGCTCCTGCCTTTCGTCGCTGAAGAAGTAAAAGCGAAATCCCTCGACGACGAGTAGCGTCGGCATGCGACCCTTGTACAACCCTGTCCTGCACCATCGGGTCCCCTTGCTCCCCTGATTCTACGTCAGGCGCTCGCACCACCACAGGCGGGCTGGCCAGGGTGGTGCAACGTGCCACTTCGACCGCTCGCGGCCGTCCGTGGCTGACAGGTCGCGCCGTGCGAGGGCCGGGGATAGAATCCGGCTACCTTCATCGAGGAAAGGATGCTCGCACCGGGTGCCCGCATCGGGTCGTTCGAGGTCATCGCCCCGCTGGGCGCGGGCGGCATGGGCGAGGTCTACCATGCTCGCGATCCCCGCCTGGGGCGTGAGGTGGCGATCAAGGTTCTGCCTGCGGACCGCCTCGACGGACGAGGATCGACGCCGACGCTTCGTCCAGGAAGCGCAGGCCGCATCCAAGCTCAACCACCCGCACATCGTCACCATCCACGAGATCGGGTCCTCGGACGGGATCGACTTCATCGTGATGGAGTACGTGCCCGGCCAAACCCTCGACGAGCTCATCCCGAAGAACGGCATGCCTGTGCGCGAGGTGCTGCGCCTCGCGATCCCGATCGCGGACGCCCTCGCCGCGGCCCACGCCCGCGGAATCGTGCACCGCGACATCAAGCCCGCGAACCTCGTAGTCACCCCCGAAGGTGTGGTGAAGGTCCTGGACTTTGGCCTGGCCAAGCTCGTGGCCGTGGTCACGGACGAGAAGGGAGAGCTGACGACGGCGACCGAGGGCCCGCGTACCCTGCCCGGGGCGATCACCGGCACGCCAGCGTACATGTCTCCAGAGCAGGCGACGGGCGGGAAGGCGGACGCCCGGAGCGACATCTTCGCCTTCGGTGTCGTGCTCTACGAGATGGTCACCGGCCGGCGTCCGTTCGCTGGCAAATCGGCCTCGGAGACGCGGGCAGCGGTAGTGAAAGACCAGCCGAGGGCCCCGCGCGAGCTCGTCCCTGAGTTGCCCGAGGCACTGGAGCGGATCGTCCTGCGCTGCCTGCGCAAGGAACCCGACCGGCGTTTCCAACACATGGTGGACGTGAAGGTCGAGCTTCAGGACGTGAAGGAAGAATCGGACTCCCAGGCGTCGGGGTCGGCGGGCACAACGCCTGCGAAGCGTCGACCCTTGCGGCCCTCGGTCGTGGCGGTCGTGTCCGGCTTCGTGATCCTGTCGGTGGCTGCAGCCTGGTGGCTGTGGCCGCGGCGGCCCGAGCTTCCCCCACCGACTGTCGTGCAGCTCACGTCGGAGCGGTGGGCCGGTGCCGGCAGCTTCTCGCCCGACGGCACCCAGATTGCGTACGCGTCCGCGGGCGAGGACGGGAAGAACTGGGACATCTGGCTGAGGATCGTCGGCGATGTGGAAGCTCGCCGGCTCACCACTGACCTCGCGGTCGAGAGCGACCCCGCATGGTCTCCCGATGGAGCTCAGATCGCATTCCTGCGCTACCAGGTGGGCCTCGGCTACTTCGGCACGGGGACGGTGCACGTGATGTCCCCCCTGGGCGGCGTCGCGCGCCCACTCGGCAACCTGAAGGCGCGGCGTCGGCCCTGCTGGTCTCCCGATGGCCGCTGGCTGGCCGTCGCCCGGGCCCGCGCTGGAGCCGATGCTCCGGGCGGACTCGTCCTCATCTCCGTCCTCACCGGTGAAGAGCGTCCACTGACCTCGCCGAAGGCAGGAGCTTTCGATCTCGCACCGTCCGTCTCGCCTGACGGCAGCACCTTGGCCTACGTCTCCTGCGAAGGCGCGGACGGCAATCCGACGTGCAACGTGTACGTCGTGGCCGTCGATTCCGAGCTTCGGACCCTTGGGCCGGTTCGAGCGGTGACCCGGCAGTACATGCGGACATTCGGCGGCGGCCTCGCCTGGACCCGCGACGGGCGCACGATCGTCTACGCCACGGAGAACCAGCTCTGGCGCGTCCTCGCCGACGGTTCCGGTCTTCCGCAAAGCATCGAGCTCGCGGCTCGCGCCACGAACCCGGCCACGGTCGGCCGCGGGGATCGCCTCGCCTTCATCCGGGCCACGGGGGAGTCGGACATCTACCGCCAGCTGCTGGGCGGCTCCCCCACCAAGATCGCGGGCTCGACCTTCCCGGACAAGCACCCGCAGTGGTCGCCCGACCGCCGACGGCTCGCCTTCGATTCTTCCCGGGCAGGCGGTACGAACGACATCTGGGTGGCCGACGCCGATGGGTCGAACCTCGCGCGGCTGACGCGTGGTCCTGGCCGCGCCCAGGGATCGCCGAGCTGGTCGCCGGACGGGCAGGAGATCGCGTTCGATTCCCAGGACGCGGGCGGCCGGATCGACATCTGGACGATCCGCGCCGACGGCACGGGCCTCCGTCAGGTCACGCGCGGCCCCAAGAACCAGGTCGTGCCCAGCTTCTCGCGCGACGGCCGGTTCCTGTATTTCGCATCCAACCGGACAGGCCGTTTCGAGATCTGGCGTGTGCCCAGGGGCGGCGGAACCGAAGAGCAGTTGACACACGACGGGGGTGCCGCGCCCTTGGAGAGCTACGACGGCCAGACTCTCTACTACATGAGGAATTTCGGCCGCGGGCCGCTCCTGGCCAGGCCGACCGCGGGAGGGAAGGAGCGCACGATCATCCCCTGCGTCGTCACCTTCGACTTCGCGGTCGCCGTGCGGGCCGTCCTGCACGTGTCCTGCAGCGCGTCGGCCGACGCCCTCTCTCCGCACCTCACGCTGTGGTCCTGGGAGACGGCGACCGGGAAGGACAAGTCGGTCGCGCAACTCGAGGCCGACCAAATCGAGGGCTTGAGTGTCTCCCCGGACGGCCGCGACCTCCTGTACGGGGCGTACCGGGCGACGTCCGACCTGATGATGATCGAGAACTTCCGTTGAGCGCCATGAGACTCGCGGCCGGAACGAAGCTCGGGCCGTACGAGATCCTCGCCCCGCTGGGCGCGGGGGGCATGGGTGAGGTCTACCGCGCCCGCGATCCCCGCCTGGGGCGCGAGGTGGCGATCAAGGTTCTGCCCGCGGAGCGCCTGGCCGACGAGGACCGACGCCGACGCTTCGTCCAGGAAGCGCAGGCCGCCTCCAAGCTGAACCACCCGCATATCGTCACCATCCACGAGATCGAGTCCGCGGACGGGATCGACTTCATCGTGATGGAGCTGGTTCCCGGCCGCACCCTCGACAGCCTGATCCCGAAGAGCGGGATGCGTCTGGGCGAGGCGTTGCGCCTCGCGATCCCGATCGCGGATGCCCTCGCGGCGGCGCACGCGCGCGGCATCGTCCACCGCGACCTCAAACCAGCCAACGTCATGGTCACGCCGGAGGGGGTCGCCAAGGTCCTCGACTTCGGCCTCGCCAAGCTGGTACAGGCCGCTCCAGTCCAAGGCGAGGACGCCACCACGCTCGAAGCCCAGGCGCGGCTCAGTCATCCCGGGACCGTGCCGGGGACGCCGGCCTACATGTCTCCGGAACAGGCCTCGGGTGGAGTGGTGGACGCGCGCAGCGACATCTTCTCGTTCGGAGTCGTGCTCTACGAGATGGTCACGGGCCGCCGCCCGTTCGTCGGCAACTCGAGCGCCGAGATCCACGCGGCGCTCCTGAAGGAACAGCCCAAGCCGCCGAGCGAGCTCGTACCCGACGTGTCTAAAGAGCTGGAGCGGACGATCCTACGCTGCCTGCGAAAGGAACCGGGCCGACGTTTCCAGAACATTGCCGACGTGAAGATCGAGCTTCAGGAGGTGAAGGAGGAGTCTGACTCGCAGGCCTCGGCGCCGGCAGGCGCGCCCCCCGTCAAGGGCCGATCCCGGCGCGGCTTTGCTGTGTGGGCGGTCGCAGGCGTTCTGCTCTTGGCCGCGAGCGCAGCGGTCATGCTGTGGCGTCTGCGGCGGCCCGCGCTCCCCCCGCCCAGCGTCGTGCAGATCACGTCGGAGCGTTGGGCCGGCGCCGGCAGCTTCTCGCCAGACGGCACCCAGATCGCCTACGCCTCGGCCGGTGACGATGGGGGCAATTGGGACATCTGGCTGAAGATCGTCGGCGAGGCCGAGGCCCGGCGGCTCACGACCGATCCCGCGGCTGAAGGCTACCCTGCCTGGTCTCCGGACGGAACGCAGATCGCGTTCCTGCGTTACTACGGAGCAGCTATGAGGGGCTTCTCCGTCTATGCCACGGGCGCGATTCATATCGTGTCGCCGCTCGGCGGCCCGGCGCGCCGGCTCTCCGACTTCCCTGCGCGGCTCCAGCTCTCATGGTCGCCCGACGGTCGCTGGCTCGCAGCGGCGAAGGCGCCCTCTGGGAATGACCCGCCGGGCGGCATCCACCTGATCTCCGGCGCGAACGGCGAGCTGCGCGCGCTCACCCTCCCGAAGCCCCGCGCCTACGACCTCTCTCCGTCCTTTTCGCCCGACGGGAAGACGCTCGCCTACGCCTCCTGTGAGGGAGGAGGCAACCCCACCTGCGACGTGCATGTCCTGTCGCTCGATTCCGAGCTGCGGCCCCGGGGAGAGCCCCGCCCGCTGACCCGACAGCTGGCTTGGATGAGTGGCCTCTCTTGGACACGCGACGGACGCACGATCGTCTATGCCTCCGGCGGCGGCGCCGCCGGTGACCTCTGGCGCGTACCCGCAGACGGTAGTGCAGCCCCCGAGCGCGTGGAGCTGGCGGGGAAGGTCAACTCCCCGTCCACCGCTCACAGCCGGGATCGACTCGCTTTCGTTCGCCAGGTCGGGGATGCCGATCTATACGGCCTCCGGCTGGGCGGCTCGCCAACCCCCCTTGTTCAATCCACGTTCCTGGAACTGCAGCCCCAATACTCGCCGGATGGCTTGCGGATCGCCTTCGTGTCCGGGCGGGGGGGCCACGGGACCGAGATCTGGCTGGCTGGAGCCGACGGGTCGAGTCCCACCCGCCTTACGCGCGGCCCGGGACGTGGTCAGGGGTACCCTGGCTGGTCGCCGGACGGGCTTTCGATCGTCTTCGACTCGCAGGCCGAGGGCGGCCGCATCACCGTGTGGACGATCGGCGTCGACGGTTCTGGCCTGCGCCAGATCACACACGGCCCCGGCGACGACATTCTTCCCAGCTGGTCACGCGACGGGCGCTTCATCTACTTCGCCTCGAATCGGACGGGCCGCCACGAGATCTGGCGCGTGGCGGCCGAGGGCGGGACGGAAGAGCAGGTTTCGCGCGACGGGGGCCGCTTCGCCCTCCAGAGCGCCGACGGTCGGACGCTCTACTATCGGAGAGAGGACGGCGTTCTCCTTGGGCGGCCGACGGCCGGCGGCGAGCCGCGGACCATCCTCCCGTGCGTCGCCATCTTCGGCTATGCCGTCGCGCCCCGCGGCCTCTTTCACTACAACTGCGGACCCGGGGACTCTCCGCGACGCACATTGAGCTACTGGGATGCGGCGACGGGCCAGGACCGAGAGGTCGCGACGCTCGAGGCGGACTGGATCGGCGGCTTGGGCGTCTCCCCCGATGGCCGGAACATCATCTACGGGCGCGGCTCGTCGACCTCCGACCTCATGATGATCGAGAACTTCCGCTGATCCACGAGCCGGGCCGTCACGCCGGCGTCGCCTACTCGCGCTCGCAGGGGAATCGTGCGAGGACGAGGCAGTCCGCTGCCAACAGCTCGGCGCTGAGGCGCACGGCGAGGGGGCGCGCCGAAACGAGCCGGCTCGCACGCTCGGCCGAGACGAATAGGATCTGCCGCGCGGGCAAGAGCTCCTCCCCCACCGGCTCGGGCGCATGGCCTTCGGCGACGAGCTTCCGCGCCTCCTCGGCCGAGACGACATAGGCGGCACTCGCGTCGGCAAGAAGCCGGCGCAGCCGGAACCACACGCCGCGGGCGTGATGCCGCTGCCGGTAGTCCCACGCGCGCACCAGCAGCCGCGACCGCAGCTGGCGCAGGCGTCGCTCGGTGGTGCTCGTCATCGCTCGTCCGGCTCCACGGCTTCGAGGCGGCGGAGCAGAGCCGACACGTCCGCCCGGCGCGGCCGCGGGTCGGGCATGCCTTCCCTCGGTTGGAGAAGAGAGAGGATCGTGAGGTTGGATCTCACGGCATGGCGGAGCTCCGGCCGCAAGCGCCCGTACGCCTGCACCAGCTCGTCGATGTCCCCCGGAGCGCTCGTGGCGATGAGGCCCAATGCCACGAGCAGGTCTCGCTCGCCTTTCTCCCCCGTCCGGTCCGTGACGAGCTTCTCCAGGATCAGGCCCGAAGGACGCGGCAGGGGGACGCTCATCCCCTCGATCTCGATCGTCGGGCCCGGAGAGACGAGCGAGAGCGCTCCGAACACGAGGAGCGGCAGATGCTCGTCCTCCAGCACGTAGGCTTCCGCCGGGTCTTGTCGCGGGTCCATCCCGACGAAGTTGAGCTCCAGCATCTCGGGCGAACGGGGCAGCCACACCGACGGCTCCTCGGACGAGGGCTCGAAGTCTCGCAGCTCGTGGAGTCGAGGCTTCAGGTCCCGATGGCGATCGACGGGGACTCCGATGTCCAGGTCCTGCGAAACGACGAGCGTGGCCGCGGCCCCCGGCTCGAGCAGGTTCGGGACTTCGGAGCCCACGACCAGGATACCGGGCGACGACAGCACGGGGCGCGCGGCGCGAATCGTCGCGAGCAGGCGATCGCGGAAGGCCACACCCAGGAGTATAGGGACGCTGCTCGGCTCGAGCCACTCGGGGCTACAATCCGCCGAGTCCCAGCCAAGGAGCAGAGATGCTCGCACCGGGTGCCCGCATCGGGTCGTTCGAGGTCATCGCCCCGCTGGGCGCGGGGGGCATGGGCGAGGTCTACCGCGCTCGTGATCCCCGCCTGGGGCGCGAGGTGGCGATCAAGGTTCTGCCCGGAGCGCCTGACCGACGAGGACCGACGCCGACGCTTCGTTCAAGAAGCGCAGGCCGCATCCAAGCTCAACCACCCGCACATCGTCACGATCCACGAGATCGGGTCCTCGGACGGGATCGACTTCATCGTGATGGAGTACGTGCCCGGCCAGACGCTCGGCGGGCTCATCCCGAAGAACGGGATGCCCGTGCGCGAGGCGCTGCGCCTCGCGATCCCGATCGCGGACGCTCTCGCCGCGGCCCACGCCCGCGGCATCGTCCACCGCGACATCAAGCCCGCGAACGTCGTCGTCACCCCCGAAGGTGTGGTGAAGGTCCTGGACTTTGGCCTGGCCAAGCTCGTGGCCGACGTCACGGACGACTCAGGGGAGACGTTGACGAGGCCAGGTTCCCACGAACCGCTGAGCCATCCGGGGGCGATCACTGGCACCGCGGCGTACATGTCCCCGGAGCAGGCGACGGGCGGGAAGGTCGACGCCCGCAGCGACATCTTCAGCTTCGGGGTGGTGCTCTACGAGATGGTGACGGGTCGGCGGCCGTTCGCCGGCAAGCTCGGTCGTCGGAGACGCTGGCGGCGATCGTGAAGGACCAGCCGAAGCCCCGCGCGAGCTCGTCCCGGAGATACCCGAGGCGCTCGAGCGGATCGTCCTGCGCTGCCTGCGCAAGGAGCCCGACCGTCGCTTCCAGCACATGGTGGACGTGAAGGTCGAGCTGCGGGAGATCAAGGAGGAATCCGACTCGCAGGCGTCGGCGCCGGCGGGCGCAGCGCCTGCGAAGCGCCGACCCTTGCGGCCCTCGGTCGTCGGCGGTCGTGTCCGGCTTCGTGATCCTGTCGGTGGCTGCAGCCGGGTGGCTGTGGCGCGTCGCGGCGGCCCGAGCTTCCGCCGCCGACGGTCGTGCAGCTCACGTCGGAGCGTTGGGCCGGAGCTGGCAGCTTCTCGCCCGACGGCACCCAGATCGCCTACGCGTCCGCGGGCGAAGACGGGGCGAACTGGGACATTTGGGTGAAGCTGGTCGGCCAAGTCGGAGGCCCGGCGCCTCACGACGAATCCCGCGGCCGAGGATTACCCCGCTTGGTCTCCGGATGGGACGCAGGTCGCATTCGTGCGCTACCACGGGGGTAACACGAGGGGGTTCACCCTCTTTGCCGCCGGTGCCATACATCTCGTGTCGCCGCTCGGCGGCCCGGCACGCAAGGTATCGGACTTCCCCGCGCGGCTTCAGCTTTCCTGGTCCCCCGACGGCCGCTGGCTGGCCGCGGCGAAGGCCCTTTCGGGCAGCGAGCCGCCGGGTGGCATCTACCTCATCTCCATCGCCACCGGCGAGGCTCGTGCGGTGACGTCGCCAAAGCCAAACGCGTTCGACATGTCCCCGTCATTCTCGCCGGACGGTCGCGAGCTCGCGTACGTCTCTTGCGAAGGCCCCTACACGCTACCGTCCTGCGACCTCTACGTCTTGCCCCTCGATTCCGGGCTCGCGCCCAAGGGGGCGGCGCGTCGCCTGACGCAGCAGCGGATGGAATCTGCTGGTCTTGCATGGGCACGCGACGGGCGCTCGATCGTCTACGACGGCCTCTGGCGCGTGCGCGCAGACGGCGGCGCCCCCCCGGAGCGCGTGGAGACGGCAGCCGGTGGCCGCTTCCCCTCGACCGCGAGCGGCCGGGACCGGCTCGCGTTCGTGCGGCAGGTCGGGGATCCCGACATCTATCGACTCCCGCTGGGCGGCTCGCCGACCCCGATCGTCCAGTCGACGGCCAAGGAGCTCCAGCCGCAGTACTCGCCGGATGGTCGACGAGTTGCTTTAACGTCCACGCGGGCCGGTGGGAGCGGGAGCGAGATCTGGCTGGCCGACGCCGACGGCCAGAACCTCACGCGCCTGACGCGCGGTCCGGGCCGTTCCCAGGGATGGCCGGGGTGGTCGCCAGACGGGCGCTCGATCGTCTTCGATTCAGTGGCCGAGGACGGCAACCGGGACGTCTGGAACATCAACGTGGACGGATCGGGGCTGCGCCGCATCACCCATGACCCCGCCAACGACATCGTGCCGAGCTGGTCGCGCGACGGCCGCTCTATCTACTTCACTTCCAACCGGACAGGTCGCCGAGAGGTTTGGCGCGTGGCGCCCGGCGGCGGGATGGAGGAGCAGGTGACCCACGATGGGGGAAGCTTCCCCCTGGAGAGCGTCGACGGCCGGACCCTTTATTACCTCAAGGCGGGCGACGGTCCACTCATGGGCCGGCCGACGGCGGGAGGCGAAGAGCGCACGATCCTCCCATGCGTTCTCGCCTTCGGCTACGCCGTCGCTCCCCGGGGGATCATTCACAATGACTGCATGACTGCCGAGGCCGGGGGATCGCCGCAACGCATTTTGCGCTACTGGGACGCTGCGACGGGGCAGGATCGTCAGATGGCGACCGTCATCGCCGACGGGATCGCCGGCGTGAGCGTCTCCCCGGACGGCCAGAGCATCGTCTACGGACGCATCCTGGCCACCTCCGACCTGATGATGATCGAGAACTTCCGCTAGCCAGCTAGAATCTCCTGGCCGTCAGGACGACGCTGTCCAAGGAACGAGGACCTGAATGTCGAGTGCCACTCTCCCTGCCCCCGCCTCCGAGAAGTCGCTGATCGAGAGGCTCCTCAGCCCCATCGCCGACGTGCGGCCGGGAGAGGGACCGGTGGTGCTCCTCCTGTCGCTGAACCTCTTCCTGATCCTCCTCGGTTATTACTTGCTCAAGACCGTCCGCGAGGCCCTGGTCCTGACCGAGAGCGGAGCCGCGGTCAAGACCTACGTGTCCGCAGGGCAGGCCCTCTGCTCCTGGTCCTGGTTCCCGCCTTTGCCGCCTTCGCCTCCAGGGTCAACCGGGTGCGCCTCCTCACGGGAGTGACCTCCTTCTTCATCGCGAACCTCCTGCTCTTCTACCTGGCGGGCAAGATCTGGGGTGGCCTCGGCATCGTCTTCTTCGTCTGGGTGGGCATCTTCAACACCATGGGCATCGCCCAGTACTGGGGGTTCGCCAACGACCTCTACACCCCGGAGCAAGGCAAGCGGCTGTTTGCCATCGTCATGCTGGCCGCCAATCTGGGCGCCTTCGTGGGGGGATTCCTCGCGAAGGAAGCCTTCAAGGCGATGGGTCCCTACAACCTCATGCTGGTGGCCGCCGCCATCCTCGTGGCCTGCATCGTCGTGGCACGCGTGGTCAACCGGATCCAGGTCCGCGGGGCCACCGCCGAGAAGGCCAAGGAGGCGGAAGAGCACCTCGGGAAGGTGGGGGCCTTCGAGCTGCTGCGGAAGGACCGCTACCTCATGCTGATCGCGGCCCTCGTGGTTCTCATCAACGTCGTGAACACCACGGGCGAGTATCTGCTCGGGCGAATGGTGGTGGAAGCCTCCGAGGCCCAGTTCGGCGCGGCTGCGAGCAGCCTCGAGGCGCGCCAGGCCTTCGTGGGCGCCTTCTACGGCGGGTTCTACAGCATGTTCAACTTCCTCGGGTTCAGCCTGCAGATCCTCGCGGTCTCCCGCATCATGACCGCCCTCGGAGTGGGTGGCGCTCTCTTCATCCATCCCCTGGTCGCTCTCGGCGGCTACCTCAGCATGGCCAGCATGCCCAGCCTGACGTTCGTCAAGAACCTCAAGGTGCTGGACAACTCCCTCGACTACTCGCTCAACAACACCGCCAAGCAAGCCTTGTGGCTCCCCACCAGCCGCGAGGCGAAGTACAAGGCCAAGCAGGCGGTCGACGCGTTCTTCTACCGGGCGGGGGACGTCGTTGCCGCAGGGGTGGTGTGGGTGGGCCAGCGCCTGGCCTTCACCGTGCCCGTGTTCGCGCTCATCAACGCGGCCGTGGCCGTGGTGTGGCTCGCGGTATCGTGGGGCCTCCGCCGCGAGAACCGGGCCCGAGTGGCGGGAACGACCCCGTGAACGCGCGCGGCGCGACGCGCGCCGGGTAGGATCCGTCGCAACCCAAGGCGGTGTCTAGTGGCGCGCGTCTTCATCACCGGCTCGACGGACGGACTCGGCATGGGCGCCGCGCGTCGCCTCGTCGAGGGAGGCCATTCGGTCGTGCTTCACGCACGCAACACCGCGCGGGCCGACGACGCCCGTCGCCGCCTCCCGGGCTGCGAAGGCGTCGTGATCGGCGACCTGACGAGCCTCACGGAAACGCGCGACGCCGCCGCGCAGGTCAACCGCATCGGGCGCTGCGAAGCGGTCATCCACAACGCCGGGGTTGGCCTGCGCGAGCGGCTCACCCGTACCGCGGAGGGACTGCCCCACGTCTTCGCCATCAACGTCCTCGCTCCCTACGTGCTGACGGCACTCATGGCGAGGCCGAACCGGCTCGTCTACCTCAGCTCGGGGATGCATCGCGGAGCCGACGCGAGCCTGGCCGACGTGGACTGGACGAAGCGCCGTTGGAACGGCTCTCTCGCCTACTCGGAAAGCAAGATCTGCGACGTGATGCTGGCGTTCGCGGTGGCGAGGCGATGGCCGGGCGTGCTCTCGAACGCCGTCGATCCCGGCTGGGTGGCGACGAAGATGGGCGGCGCCGGCGCACCGGACGACCTGGAGAGCGGGGTCAAGACCCAGGCCTGGCTCGCGGCGAGCGACGACGCGGAGGCCCGCGTCTCGGGAAAGTACTTCTACCACCAGCGGCCGAAGGACCCCGATCCCGCCGTCTACGACACGAACCGTCAGGACGAGTTGCTCGACCTGTGTCGACGTTTCTCGGGCGTGGATCTGCCGCCTTGAGGGGGCGGGCCGGCGTCAGGCCCTCTTCGTGCTCGACCTGGCGGTTCGTGCCCCGCTGGCGACGGCGAGGACGAGTGGCTAGAACGACGCCGTGAACGACGCGCGAAGGGTGAACGGCTCGAGGGGGTGGGTGTGGATGTCGTCCACGCCGGCCAGCGGCTCGCCGGGTAGCCGCGAGGCGTAGTAGTAGTCGATGTCGCTGGCCTTCGAGTTCGTGAGGTTGAAGGCGTCCAGGGTGAGGGAGTACCTGGGCGTCAGCCTATAGCTGACGCGAACATTCAGGGTGGTCGAGGCCTTCGATCGCACCGAGTTGTCCTCGATGAGGGGCCGGGGCCCGAAGTAGCGCAACCGCAACGCTCCCGACCAGGGACCGCGCTCCGCCACCGTGACCCCTGCGGAGACCACACCCTCGACGGCGCCCGGAATCCGATCCCCGGTCGGATCCTCGTCACGGAAGCGCGCCTTCGAATAGGCAACGTCCGCGTCCAGGGAGAGCCAGGCCGTGGGGGTGTAGACGTTCGACCACTCGAACCCGAGGCGGCGACTCGACCGGCTGGCCTCAGTGGTGCCGGCGTCGCCGACGAAGACCAGCTCGGAGGCGATGTCGAGGAGCCACAGAGCGGCCGAGCTGTGGAAGCGGCCATGGGCCACGGTCCGCGCCCCGACCTCGGCGCCCTTCGCGCGCACGATCGGGTCGACGGGATCGACCGGTTCTCCAGTCTTGGGATCGCGGGTCTGGACCGCTCCCCGCGCGTCGTTGCTGTGGAAGCCCCAGCCCCAGTTGGCGTAGACCTCGGTGTTCCGCCACGGGCCGAGGACGACGCTGACCTTGGGGCTCGCGAGCGACGACGAACGCGTGCCTGAATTCACGGGGTCGTCGCTCTTCACGTCGAAGTGGTAGAGGTCTCCGCGCAGGCCGGCCTGGGTCCGCACCTTGGACGACCACTGGATGCTCGTCTGGAAGTAGAACGCCCCGCTCGACTGGTCGACCTCGTCCTGACGGATCGTCTCCAGGCGTTCTCGGGCCTCGGTGTGGTAGAGGCCGACCGTCGGGATGTGGTCGAACCGGCCTTGAAGACCGGCGACGCTCTCCACGTCCTTGCCGAACCAATTGGTGAGGAACCGCTGGCTCACCGAGGTACCGAACACGGCGCGGTCGTCCTTCTGCTCGAACTGGTCGCCCCGCACGGGGTCGTCGAGGTAGTACGTGAAGTTCGAGAAGAGGTCGAGGCCGTAGTCGATCGCGTAGGCCTTGACCACGGTGAGGCCGGCCTTGCCGCTCGTGCGCCACTCGCCGGCCAGGGTGTAGCGGTGGCTCTGGCCGGCATCCGTCGGGTCGACCGCGCCGAAGCGATCGATGGCGCCGCTCGTCACTGCACGCTCCGGCACCTGGTCGGTCGAGTTCCACCGGCCCGAGTAGCCCATCGCGGTGAGGCTGAAGCCGTTCTGCTGGTCGCCCTGGCTGAAGCGCAGGATGCCGTTCCACTTCCGGTAGTTGTCGCCGCCGGACCCAGGGGCCGTCGCTGTGGTAGGCCTCGCCCGCGTAGAGCAGGTGGCCGCCCCCGAGCCGGGACGACGCGGCGAAGAGCACGCGGCCGAAGCGGTCCTGGCCGCCTTCGATCTTGCCGATGCGGTGGTCGAGGACGTTCAGGTAGTTGACGTTGATGGCCCCGGCCGCGGAGAAGTCGCCTTCCTGCGCGTCGTAGGTGCCCTTCTGGTACTGCACGCCGGAGATCAGCTCGGGGATGAGGAAGTTGTTGTCGGAGTAGCCCTGGCCGTGGGCGTGGGTCGGCAGGTTGATGGGCGTGCCCACCACCCAGGTCGCGAGGTCCGTGCCGTGGTCGATGTTGAAGCCGCGGACGTAGTACTGGTTGGCCTTGCCTTCCCCGCTGTGTTGGCTGACCAGCACCCCCGGCACGCTCTCGAAGACCTCGCCCGAGCGAAAGACCGGCCGCTCCTCGATCTGCTCCGCGCCCACCACCCCCTCCGAGCCCGCGCTGGCCAGACCCAGGAGGCCGTTCACGGGCTCGTCGAGATCGGTGAGGCTACGGAAAGTCCGCCGGCCGGTCACGAGCACGTCGGCGTTGAGCGCAATGCGAAGCGTGACCTCGAGGCGGGCGGGGCTCGCGGCCGTCAGGTCCACGGTCCTCACGGAGGTGGCAAAGCTCGGCAGACGGAAATCGACCTGGTAGCGGCCCGGAGGCAGACCCCTGACCTCGAAGGCTCCCTGGGCGCTGGTCGTCGCCGCGCGGTCGATTCCCCCGGCGCTCGCATGGACGCCCACGGTGACTCCCGGAAGGGCACGGCCGCTCTCGTCGTTGACGACACCCTCGACGCCGGCCGGGGCCGGGGCCTGGGCTGACGCCGCTATCGGGAAAGCCAGCACGCACAGCGAGAACAAGACCCGCAGTTTCCGAGAGTCCTCCGGCCTCGATCGTCCCCGGCGCCAAGGGCAACGAAGCGACAAGATCACGGACGCCAAGGCTATGCCATTTCGAGGCTCCGACCAATGGCTCGAACCCGAGTGCGGCAAATTGCCGCATCTGGGGCAGGACCGCGATCCAGTACCATCGATCGTCTGCGAAAGGAGTCTTCGTTGCGGTGTTCCAGTGCCGGACGTCAGGTCACCTTGGCCGTTCTGGCGAGCATGGTCCTTCTCGCTATGCCCCCCGGCGTCGGCGCCTGCTCGATTTGCCGATGCGGAGATGCGACCTTCAACGCCCTCGGCAAGGACGGCTACGCCGCCCACGGCTTCCGCGGCGCCTTCGACTGGGAGCGCTTCAGCAAGGACGAGGGTAATCCGGCCGAGGAAGAGGAGTCGCAGGTCGAGAACCGCTTCACGGGGCTCCTCTCCTACGGCTTCAACGACCGATTCACCTTGTTCGCGCGCGTGCCTGTGAGCGTCCGCGACCTGACCGCCACGGCGCCCGACGAAGACCCCGAACAGGTGCATACGAGCGGCTTCTCGGATCCGGAGCTCTACGGGCAGATTCGGCTCTGGAGCTCCAGAGTCTCGGGTGGCGTCGGCCGTCGCTCGTCGCTGTCGCTCAACGCCGGCGTGAAGGCCCCGTGGGGCCAGAACGACGTCCAACAGGACGGCGAGCGCGTCGACGAGCACGCCCAGCCGGGCACCGGCTCCACCGACGTCTTCGGCAGCCTGGCCTTCCTGTACCTCATCGACAAGGAGTCGGCCCTCTTCATGTCGAGCGGCTACCGGCACACGGGCGAGAACGACTTTGGCTACCGCTACGGGAGTACCTTCCTGGCCAACGTGGCCTACGAGCACAAGCTCGGCAAGGTCTTCGACGGCGTGGTGGAGCTGAACTTCCGCAACGCGAAGAAGGACCAGGTCGACACGGAAGGCACGCTCGACGGCGACACCGGCGGCTCGCTGCTCTACGTCACGCCGCGGCTCCTGGCGAACCTCGGGGGCGGGCTCGTGCTCCGCGCGGCTGCGCAGATCCCGCTGGCCAAGGACCTGAACGGCTTCCAGAAGGAGCGGGCGGTGGTGAACGTGGGACTCACCTATCTCTTCTCCCACTGAGTCCACCGAGCCCCTCTCCTGGTCCGCGCCGCGCCCGCCTGCACGCTGCCGGCCCGCAAGCGACTTGGAATACCCTGGGGGCGGGGCGAGGATGGAACGAAGCGAGGACGAGAGCCAACGACGCACTCCAGACGACAAGGGGGAGATCAGCCTCGACTGGCTGATCCGGCTGCGCTGGGGCGCCGTCGCGGGCCAGGCCTTGACGGTGGCCGTCGCCCGCGCGCTCCTCGGGGCCGAGCTGCCCCTCACCCGGCTCCTCGTCCTCATCGCGATCCTTGCCATCAGCAACGCGCTCCTCGCGGCGTTCAGAAGCCGGCTCTCCTCGGCGCGGGGCCTCTGCGGCGCCGCGCTGACCCTGGACACCCTGCTCCTCTCGGGCCTGCTCCACGCGACGGGTGGCCCCTACAACCCTTTCGGCGTCCTGTACCTCGTGCACATCACGCTCGCGGCGGTGGTTCTGGGTGCCCGCTGGACCTGGTTCCTGGCCGGCCTCTCCGTCGGCTGCTACGGCCTGCTCTTCTTCTCGCACACGCCCGCTCGAGCACCTGAATCACGGCGGGCCCGGAGATGAGCCTTCACCTGCAGGGGATGTGGGTGGCCTTCAGCGTTGCCGCGATCCTCACGGCGTCGTTCGTGGTCAAGCTGTCGAGCGCCCTCGAGCATCGTGACGCCGCCATGGCGGAGATGCGCGAGCGCGCGGCACGCCACGAGCGGCTCGCCTCCGTGACCACGTTGGCCGCGGGCGCGGCCCACGAGCTCGGGACGCCCCTCGCCACGATCGCGGTCGCGGCCAAGAGCTGGAGCGATCGATCCGCAGGCTACCGGCCGCCCAGGCTGACCTCCTGATCGAGGACGCGGCGCTCATCCGCTCCGAATTGGACCGCTGCCGAGCGATCCTCAACCGATTGGGAACGGACTCCGGGCAGATGCCGGGGGAAGCGCCGGTGGAGCTCCGTGTCGACGAGCTCGTCGCCTCCGTCGTCGGTCCGCTCTCGGCCCAGCAGCGGGGCCGCGTCGAGGTGGCCGTTCCTGCCGAGCCGCCGGTGGTCAGGCTGCCGCGCGCGGCGCTCCTCCAGGTGGCTCAGAACCTCCTGCGGAACGCCCTCGACGCCTCGAGCGGCTCCGTGACCCTGTCGGTCGAGCTTCGCGCCTCCGACCTTCGGATGCTCGTCGAGGACGCAGGGCCAGGAATGACCCCAGAGGTTCTCTCCCGCGTCGGCGAGCCCTTCTTCTCGACCAAGCGGCCCGGACAGGGTCTCGGCCTCGGCGTCTTCATCGCGCGCACGCTCGCCGAGCAGATGGGAGGACGGCTCACCTTCGAGTCCAGCCCCGGCTCGCGGAACGACGGCGCTGGTCGAGATCGCCGGGGTCGGGCGGGTCACCGGCGAAGGGCGCCCGATGACCGGCGAGGGAGCGATCGCGCGGACCTTGTTGATCGTCGAGGACGACGACGTCCTGCGCGGTCGCCTGGCGAGGGCGTTCCGGGAGCGAGGCTTCGAGGTCCGGGAGGCCAGCGACGCGGCAGGCGCCGCGGACCTGGCGCGGCAGGAGCCGCCCGAATACGCCGTCGTCGACCTCCGCCTGCAGGGCGGGTCCGGACTGGATGTCGTGCAGGCCCTCGCTGCGCTCGACTCCACCACCGTCATCGTGGTGCTCACCGGCTACGGGAGCATCGCGACCGCGCTCGAGGCCGTCCGCCTCGGCGCCACGCACTACCTCACCAAGCCGGCCGACGTCGACGAGATCCTCGCGGGCTTCGCTCGGGCCGAGAGGTCGGGCGGCGGCGCGCCGCCCTCCCCGGACGCGACCCCGACCCTGGCGCGCGTCGAGTGGGAGCACATCAACCGCGTTCTCGCCGACTGCGGCGGGAACGTGTCCAAGGCCGCGCGCATCCTGGGGATTCACCGCCGGTCTCTTCAGCGTAAGCTCAGCAAGTTCCCCCTGGCGCGTTGAGTTGGCTCGCTGCCCTGCGCGGGCGGCGCCGATCAACGGAACCCCGCGTGCAGGCCGACGGTGAGAGTCCGAGGCGGGCCGAAGTGGGTCCCGCTGAACGGATTGCCGAAGTTGTAGGCGAACCGCTCGTTCGTGAGGTTCCGGCCGCCGAGGGAAGCCTGGAGCTCGACGGAGCGGGACCGCAGCAGCCGGAACCGGAGCAAGGCGTCGATGACGAAGCGGGGTTTGACCCGGCCGGCGTCTGCATCGACGAGCTCGAAGCCAGGGCGCTCGGCCAGGTCGTCGAGGTCCTCTTCGGACACCTCGAGGGGTGGACCGCTCTGGTACCGCCACGACACCGTCGCCGCCGCGCGGCCGGACGGAGCGTCGTAGCGGAGGGTTCCCGTGGCGGTGTGGGGAATGTCGTGGTCCGGCCTGAACTCCGTCCCGGGGCCGATCTCGAGGATGTCGTCCTCGAGGAAGAGGCCGCCGTTGATCGGGCCGACCTGGATCACTCGCGAGTACGAGTAGGCCAGGAACCCGGAGAAGCCGCGGCGAGGCGGTAGCTCCAGGCGAAGGTCCGCTCCGGTCGCGCGGCCGCTGGCCACGCTGTTCGGGAAAAGGATGGTCGTCCCGAAGAACACGTTGGGGTCGAGGAAGTTCGTCACCTGGCGGTGCCAGAGCGCTGTGTCGAGCCGGAGCGCACCGAAGAGCCACAGGTCGAGCCCGGCCTCATAGGCCCACTGGCGCTCGGCCTGCGGCGGGGCCCCTCCGCCACCCTCGGCAAAGGGAGAGAGGGCCCGCGCCTCCGGCGAGGCGGAGAGGAGCAGCCACTCCGACTGCGGGGGTTGGAAGAAGCGGTTGGCCGAGAGGCGCAGGCGCGCGGAACCCGAGAGCCGGTAGGCCAGACCGAGTCGCGGGCTCAAGGCCTGCTCGCTCGAGAGGAGCCGCGTCGCGTCGAAGCGCACACCGCCGTCGATGGTCAGGCGATTGGTTGCCCGCCACGAGTCCTGCGCGAACAGCGAGACCTGGGCGCGCCGTACGGCCCCCGAGAAGACGAACGGATTCTCGGTCGTGAACTGCAGGGCGGCCTCGCTGAGGCCCGCCTCCTGGCCCGCTTCGTCGTCGGTGACCGCGAAGGTCAACTGCTCGTCGAGATGAAGAGACGCCGCTTCCAGGCCGGCCGTGAGCCGGTGCCGCCCACGTTCGTGCGTCACCTGCGCGAGTAGTCCGGTCCGGGACAGCCAACGCTCGGCATCCGTCCGCAGGGGCGTGTCGAACGGCCTGCTGCGCACATCGGCACGCATCCACCATCCGTAGAGCCTCAACTCGGACATCGTGGCCGGGGCCAGGGTCCGCAGCCAGGTGACGGAGGCCAGCGCGTCGTCGTTGCCCTGCCGCTGGTCCTGTCCGGCCTCGTCCTGCACCGGGTCGTTGGGCACGTCGAAGCGCGACTCTCCGTAGCCACCTCGCGCCTGAACGGTGTCGCGCGGCGCCGGGCGCCAGTGGAGAGCCGCCTGGGTCGCCCAGGTGCTGCCGTGGTTGTGACGGTTTTCCGGGTCCACCGGGTCGAGGAAGCGATTCGACCCTTCTCCGGAGCCGCTCACCGAGGCGTCGGCCGAGGGGCCTAGGGGCGCCCGGACGAGGCCCGCCGCCGACTTCGTCTCTTCACTGCCCAAGGCGGCGTCCGCCTGGGCCCCCCAACCGTGGTCGGCGGTCACGGGAGACGACCGCAGCTCCACCACGCCGCCCGAGCGCAGCCCGTGCTGGGGCGGAACGTAGCCGGAGAGCACCTGCAGGGAGTCGATGCTGGCGGCGTCGGGGGCGAGGCCGAAGAGGGGATCGAGCCGCTCGTAGACCGGCACGCCGTCGAGGACGAAGAGAAACCCGTCGTCCGCGCCCCGGTGGTGCACCAGGCCGTTGTCCTCCGCAGGCCACCCGCCCACCTTCGCCAGGGCGTCGCGGAGGGCCCGGCTCTGAAGGCGGTCGGCCAGGCGGCGCACCGAGTCGCTGCCGAAGCCGGCGCGCACGTCCGGGCTTTCCTCCTGTGCCGAAACCACCACCGTCTCCGAGCCCCGCGCCTGGAGCGTCAGCTTCACGTCGACTCGCGCGCCGCGCAGGGAAACCCTCTGCGCCGCGACCAGCGGCCCGGAGGCCTCGACCCGCAGCCAGTATTCGCCGGGTGGGATGCCCGTGAGGAGGAATCGCCCGCCCGGCCCGGTCTGCGTCCGAGCCACAACCGCGCCCAGGGCATCCTGCAACTCGACCTTCGCCATCGGGGGGATGCCTCCGCCGGGCTCCACCACGACACCCCCAACCTCGCGCCATTCGATCTGGGCTTCCGCGCGCGGAGAAGCGAGTCCGACCGCCGTGACGAGGACCAGGTAGCCGCAAAGACTCGTGGCGGTTTGGCCCCCCAGCATGCACCAGCGACGATAGCATCCTTCACCGCGGCGTCGCGGCCTGCATCTCCTTCAGCGCATCTCCCGGCTCGGCCCCGCCCATTTGGCCACCTGACGGTCGCGTCTTGCGCCGGCGCGTACTAGGCCGAGAGCCCGGCCGGCCAACATGCGGAAGGTTGTCGCAAGTCGAGAGAGCCGTGATGGGTGCCCTCCCCGGCCGCGGCCGCCCCGTCGCTGAGCAGGCGCCGTGTAGCGCGTGTGCTACAATGCCTGATGATGAGTCGACGGATCACTCAACGAGAGCTCCGCAACGAGAGCGGGAGAATCATGCGGGCCTTGGACCGGGGGAAGGCGTTCATCGTGACACGCAACGGCGTGCCCGTCGGCGAGCTGGTTCCGCTGCGACAGCGGGTGTTCGTGCCGACTGACGTTGCTCGCGCCACCTTCGCCGGTGCGCCACCCGTCGCACTCAGACGATTTCGGAAAGACATCGACGCCCTGATCGATCAGGATCCGACGCCGCGTGGCTGACCGACGCCATCCCCGGGGGCTGATCGACACCTCCGTCGTCATCGATCTGGACCGAATCGATCCGGCCAACCTGCCCGCAGAAATCGCCGTCTCCGCGATCACGATGGCCGAGCTGGCGGCAGGGCCACACGCCACCACGGAGGCGGCCGAGCGCGCCCGCCGTCAGGACCGGCTGCAGCGGGCCGAGACCACGTTCGAACCACTGCCCGTGGACGGGGCGGTGGCTCGTGCGTACGGCCGGGTCTACGCCGCGGTCGTCGCGGCAGGCCGAAAGGCGCGGGGCCGGCGCGCGGCGGATCTCCTGATTGCCGCGACAGCGATTGCAGCGGGGCTGCCCCTTTACACCCGCAATCCGGACGATTTCGCCGGCCTGTCCTCGTTGCTCGACATCGTCGCGGTCTGAATCGGCAAGGATCCTCGCTCACGCGAGCGGAGCCGGCGTTGCTGCGCCAAAGGCCGTGGGAACGATCGCCGACCTGGACGCTTCCCACGTCCAGGTCGGTGACGGAACCGGAGGCCTGCGACAGGCCTGCGACAATATGTCGCAGGCCGCCCCCGCGAGTCGCGTGAGACACTCCCTGCCACCCGGCCACCTGGAGGCGGGTGCTTGGGAGGGGATACCGTGCGACTGGCTGCGTTCGTCGTGCTCGTGTTGTTGTGGGTTGCCACCTACCCGCCCAGGGCCACGGCCCAGGAGGCGATCAACTACGCGAGCCTCGGTGGCCGCGTGACGGACCCGCAAGGAGGCGCCGTCCGGGGTGCGGAGGTCACGGCTCGCCACGATGACACGAACGTCCAGGCGAAGGTCCTGACGGACCAGGACGGGCGGTTCCGGTTCCCGTTCCTGAAGATCGGTCGCTACGAGATCGTGGTCCGGATGCAGGGGTTCATGACGGTCGTGCGCTCGCTGACCATGAACGCCGGCTCGGCGTTCCAACTGCCGATCGCCCTCGAGATCGGCGGCATGGAAGTGACCGTCGATGTCTCGGGGGAGGCGCCCGCCCTCGAAACCGCGCGGAGCCAGATCTCGGGGACCGTCTCCTCGACGGAAGCCAGAGGCGTGCCGATGAACGGCCGCAACTTCCTCGATCTCGCCCTGCTCGTGCCTGGGGTATCGCCGACCAACGTCGCCAGCACCCAGCTCTTCGCCGAGACGTCGGCGGTGCCGGGGAGCGGCCTGTCGGTGGGCAGCCAGCGCAACTTCTCCAACAGCTTCATCGTCGACGGCGTGTCCGCGAACGACGACGCCGCGGGGCTCAGCGGGATCCCGCTGTCCGTGGCCGCGGTGGAGCAGATCCAGGTCGTCACCTCGGGCGGACAGGCGGAGCTCGGCCGGGCGCTCGGCGGCTACGTGAACGTCGTGACTCGGAGCGGCGCCAACACCTTGCACGGCGAGGCCTATGGATTCCTGCGCGACGATTCCCTGAATGCCGCGAATCCCCTCCTCGGTCGGACCTTGCCCATGCACCAGTACCAGTACGGGCTCAGCTTGAGCGGCCCCATCGTCCGTGACCGCACCTTCTTCTTCGCGAACGTCGAGCAGCGCGATCTCTCCCAGTCCGGACTGACCACGATCTCGTCCGAGAACGTCGACACCATCAACGCCCGCCTCGCCGCCACCGCCTATCCCGGTTCCGCGATCGTCACCGGCGTCTATCCGAACCCGGTGCACACCACGCTGGGGATGGCGAAGGTGGACCGCCACACGGAGCGGCACCAGATGGCACTTCGCTACAACCTCTATCACGTGACGGCCGACAACTCACGGGGGGCGGGCGGCTTGAGCGCACCGAGCGCTTCCGCCGGTCTCGACAACACCGACCACGCCGTGGCCTTCAGCGACACCTGGCTTCTCTCCGGGCGAACCGTCAACGAGACTCGCGTCCAGCTCGTGCACGGCGACCTGCAGGCCCCGCCTACCGATCCCATCGGCCCCGCGGTGAGCATCTCGGGGGTGGCCTCGTTCGGGACGCTGTCCGGAAGCCCCACCGGGCGGGTCAACACGCTGCTCGAGGTGGTGGACACGCTCTCGCATCAGGCGGGTGACCATGCCTTGCGGGCGGGGATCGACTTCCTGTACAACGACGACACCATCACCTACCCGCGCTCGGTTCGGGGTTCGTACTCCTTTTCGACCCTCGCCAACTTCCGGTTGGGCGTCTACAACAACGCCGGGTTCACCCAGACCTTTGGCGACCCCAAAGTCGCCCAGACCAACCCCAACCTGGGCCTTTTCGTGCAGGACGAGTGGCGCGCCGGCTCGCGGCTGACCGTGAACGCCGGGCTGCGTTACGACCTGCAGTTCCTCGAGACCATCGACACGGACACGAACAACGTGTCCCCGCGGGTCGGTTTCGCCTGGACGCCCTTCGCTTCAGGTAGGACACTCGTCCGCGGCAGCGTGGGGCTCTTCTACGACCGCGTGCCGCTGCGCGCTCTCGCGAACGCGATTCTCTCGGCGGGCAACACGACCGACCTCGCCAACTTGCAGCAGATCAACGTGAGCCTGTCGCCCACGCAAGTCGGCGCGCCACGCTTCCCCAACATCCTTCCCGGAGCGGTCCCCTCGGTGACCCTCGTCAACTTCGCGACCATGGACCGACAGATGCAGAACGCGCATTCCCTTCAGGGGAGCCTGGAGATCGAGCGTCAGCTCGGCCGGGCCACGACGGCGAGCGTGGGTTACCAGTACTTGCGCGGCGACGAGCTGATCATCTCCATCAACCAGAACGTCCCCACCTGCGTCGCGTCGGGCAGCAACAATGGCTGCCGCCCGAACCCGAGCTACGCCAACAACGGCCAGTACTCCTCTGCGGCCCGCTCCACCTATCACGGCCTCCACCTGTCGCTCGTGCAGCGGCCCGTGGGCTGGGGATACTACAGGGTCAGCTACACCTTCTCGAAGGCCATGAACAACGTCGGCGAGTTCTTCTTCAGCTCTCCCATCGACCCCTTCGACCTGGAGAAGGACTGGGGCCGATCGGACGACGACCAACGGCACCGCCTCGTGGTCCACGGCGCGGTCCACACCTCGCTGGAGCCGGGAACGACGGCCTGGACCCGAATCACCCGTGGGTTTCAACTGAGCGGCACCCTGCAGGCGTACTCGGCCCTGCCCTTCAACATCACCTCGGGCGTGACCACTGTACAGGGCACCGCCGGCCGCCCTCGCGTGGACGGAGATTTCATTCCCCGCAACGCGGGTACCGGGCCGGACTTCTTCAGGATCAATCTCAGGCTGAGTCGGACGTTCCCGGTCCGCGGGCGGGCGAGCTTCGACGCCCTGGTCGAGGTGTTCAACCTGACGAACCGCGAGAACGTCGTCGCCTTGAACGGCAACTTCGGACCCGGCGCCTATCCCACCAACCCATCGGCCACCTTCGGCCAGATCACCGCGGTGGGCGATCCTCGGTCCGTGCAGTTCGGCTTGCGGCTCACGTTCTGATGGCCAGGGAAAGGAACCTGGCGAATCCACCGCTCTTGGCCCTGGCCTGCGCCGCGGGGTTGGCAATCGGAGGGGTCCGGCCGCCGACGGACACGATGAGCCTGCGCCTGGCGGTTCCGGGCGCTGCCAATAGCGGGGTATCGATCGCGGCCGCGGGTCAGGAAGTCGTGGTCACCTGGGCGGCCACGAAGGGATCAACGACCGACATCTACGCCGCGGTCAGCCACGACGGTGGCGGCTCGTTCGAGCCCACGAGGCGCGTGAACGACACCGACGGCGACGCGCGCGTGAACGGCGAACAGCCGCCGCGGGTCGCCCTGGGCCGCGGCATCGAGGTCGCCTGGCTCTCCAAGGGGGGAGGGGCTTCCCGGGTTCGAGCGGCGAGATCCATGGACGGCGGACGCACCTTCACGCCCGCGACCACCATTCACGCCGAGGGCCTGTCGGGCGCGCGGGGATGGCAGTCCCTGGCCGTGGATCGAGACGGTGCCACCCACGTCGCGTGGCTCGACGGGAGGGAAGCCGGCGCGAAACGCGAGTCACCGGGGGCGGAGGGCCACGCCAAGCACGCTCCGATGCGGCAAGACGTCTTTCAGGCGGTCTGGCGTCCCGACGGAACCCACGACGAGACCGCGGTCGCGACCGACGTGTGCTTCTGCTGCAAGACCGCCGTCGCCACCGCCCCCGATGGCGCCACCTACGTGGCCTGGCGTCACATCTATCCCACGAACCTGCGCGATGTAGCGGTCGCGCGATCGGTCGATGGAGGCCGGACCTTCGCCGCACCCGTTCGCGTCAGCGAGGATCACTGGCAGATCGACGGCTGTCCGGACGACGGACCTTCGATGGCCGTCGATCCCTCCGGGGTCGTGCACATCGTCTGGCCGACCCTGCTCCAGGGAGACGCTCCCGGCAAGGCCATCTTCTACAGCTTCTCGACGGACGGCGGCCGCACCTTCGCTCCGCGAATGCGCGTCGACGATGCAAGGAGTGGCGCAGGGCACCCCCAGATCGCCGTCGGCGGCGACCGCGTGGCGGTGGTCTGGGACCAGGGCAGCGAGCAGCGCGGCGTATTCGTACGGGAGATTGCGTCAAGGTCCAATGCTCGGTCTTGGGCGCCGGAGATGGCCGCGATCTCGGCCCTCGGCGCCGAGCGCGCCGCGTTCTATCCCGCGGTGGCGGCCACCTCCACCTCGATCATCGTGGCCTGGACGAAGCGGGCCGACCCGGCTTCCGAGATCCGAGTGCGGCGCATCCGGTGGTCGACTCCGCGTTCTGCTCCCTGACGAGCTCCTAGAACATCTTCGACAGGCCCGTGAGAACGCCGATCCGGGGCCCGAGCTGCGCCTCGTTCACGTTCCGGTAGGGGACCAGCAGCAGGATCGCATACAGAGACAGGCCACGCGGAGCCGCGAAGCGCAGACCGGGGTTGATGTACACGAACGTCCCCCCGGTCGAGGGCACGCCCTGCCCGAGGTAAAGGTTACGGTCCTGGTGGTAGAGCTTGGCCTGGAGCGACGCCGAGAGGCGGCCCACGAGGGGGCGCGCCACGCCCGCGGTGGCGATCGCCTGGTTGCCGAAGCGGTAGTCGAGGTCGTTCGTGGTGGTGAGCTGGTAGGAGCCGGCGACCGACGCATTGAGGCCCAGGCCTTCGATCCGCCAGGCGTACTGCAGGGTGCCCACGAAGTCGAAGGCTCCGGTTCCGGGCTGAAGGATCGGATCCTGGATCCCCCCGCCGAACTCGCCCTCGATGTCGTGCGCGCCCGTCGGAAGCTTCAGGGCGAAGCCGGCGACGAGCCGGCGCGGGCGCAGCGACCAGCGCACGCCGACGAGGGTGTCGCCGATCCCCTGGGTCCCGTACTCGGCCGCAAAACTGCCGTGCGAAACCTGATGGGCCTGCCACAGGACCAGGGGGACAGAGGCCTGGAGGTTGACCCGCGACCCCAGGCCGTAGGTCACGTCCATCTGCACGGCACGGTCGAACCCGCTGATATCGCTATGGAAGTCGGGCAGGATGCGCTTCGCTTCCAGCAGGATGCGGGGCCGCAGCACCGTGTCCACCTCGCGGCTCCCCTCCAGGAGGACGCTCTCGTCCGTGTATCCGAACGAGAGGTCGAGGCGGAACTTTCCCTTCGGGACGAGGACGTTCTCGCCCCGGGTCAGGAGCGAGCAGCTCGTCGAGTCGCAGGCCTGGGCGAGCGGCGAGGCCGCCGCGCAGGCAATCGCCAGCCCGGCCGCGAGGCGCACGACAGCAACCCACCCCGGGAGGCTTCCCTTCATCTTCAATGGACGACGATGAAGCCCTGGAAGCTCTGGTTCGCCGGGGCCGCCGAGTCGTGGAAGGCGCAGATGACCTCTTGCCGCTCGATCGTGACCGTGCCCGATTGCCCGGGTTGCAGGGTTCCGAGTTGGTCCATCTCTGAACAACGGCCGTAGCCCAGCTCGGGGGCCGGCTCGAGCCGATGGGCGGCGCCGTCGTCGTTCGTGATCGTGACCGTCACCGGGGCGTTCAGGTGCAGCAGGTCAGGTTTGACCCCGGCGGCGGAGATGCGCATGGTCGGGCTGGCGCTTCGCGGCCATTCCGGATCGAGGAGATCCATGGAGCTCGTGATGCTGCGGCTGCACGAGAGCGCGAAGAGGCCCGCCACAACGGCGGCCAGGCAAAGCTTCGAGGTCGCGAGAGGAGACCGTTCCCGGCGGACATTCACCACGCTTCTCATCGTAATCCCCCGCGGGCGGCGGGGACAAGGGGCCTATGCCCCGTAGCTGTCCACCGGCGGGCAGGTACACACGAGGTTGCGGTCGCCGTAGGTGTTGTCGATGCGGGCCACGGCCGGCCAGAACTTGGACTCGCGCACCCAGGGGGCCGGAAACGCCCCGTGCTCGCGTGAATAGGGCCGGTTCCATTCCGCCGCGGTCACGGCCGAGGCGGTGTGGGGAGCATGGTGAAGAGGGCTGTCCTCGACCTTCAACCGGCCCTCCTCGATCGCCCGGATCTCTTCGCGAATCGCGATGAGCGCGTCGCAGAAGCGGTCCAGCTCTTCCTTCGACTCGCTCTCCGTGGGCTCGATCATGAGAGTGCCGGGCACGGGGAAGGACATCGTGGGTGCGTGAAAGCCGAAGTCCATGAGGCGCTTCGCGATGTCGTCCACCTCGACTCCCGCGCTCTTCTTGAGGGGCCGTGCGTCCAGGATGAACTCGTGGGCCACGCGCCCGTGGGTGCCGGAATAGAGGACCTCGTAATGGCCCTTGAGCCTCTCCGCCATGTAGTTGGCGTTCAGGATCGCCACCGACGTGGCCTTGGCGAGCCCGTCGGGTCCCATGAGGGCGATGTAGACCCAGGAGATGGGCAGGATGCTCGCGCTCCCGTGGGGCGCGGCCGAGACCGCACCCGCGCCCGACGGGCCGCCCGGAGTCGCGATGGGGTTGCCCGGAAGAAAGGGCACGAGATGCGCGGCCACGCCGATCGGTCCCATGCCGGGCCCGCCGCCACCGTGGGGGATGCAGAACGTCTTGTGCAGATTCAGGTGGCAGACGTCGGCCCCGATGTCGCCGGGACGGGTGAGCCCCACCTGTGCGTTCATGTTCGCCCCGTCCATGTACACCTGGCCCCCGGCGGCGTGGACCGCGGCGCAGATCTCCCGGATCCCTTCCTCGAAGACCCCATGGGTCGAGGGGTAGGTCACCATGAGGGCGGCCAGGGCCGCCGCGTGCTGCGAGGCCTTCTGCCGCAGGTCCGCGATCTCGACGTTGCCCTTCGCGTCGCAGGCGACGGGCACGACCTTGAAGCCGGCCATGGCCGCGCTCGCCGGGTTGGTGCCGTGGGCGGAGACCGGGATGAGACACACGTCCCGCGATCCCTGGCCGCGGCTCTCGTGATAGGCCCGGATCGCGAGCAGGCCCGCGTACTCGCCCTGCGAGCCGGCATTGGGCTGGAGCGAGACCCCGGCGAATCCAGTGATCTCGGCGAGCCAGGCTTCGAGGTCGGCGAAGAGCTCGCCGTAGCCCTTGGCCTGGTCGGCGGGGGCAAAGGGATGGAGATCGCCGAACTCGGGCCAGGTGACCGGAACCATCTCGGCGGTCGCGTTGAGCTTCATGGTGCAGGAGCCGAGCGGGATCATGGAGGAGTTGAGCGAGAGGTCGCGGGACTCGAGCCGGTGCAGGTAGCGGAGCATCTCGTGCTCGGAGTGGTACCGGTGAAAGACGGGGTGGGTCAGGAACTCGCTCTTGCGGGCATGCGGTGCTTCCACGGGGAGCGACGCCTCTTCGAGAAGGTCGGCCGCCGCGAAGGCCGCTCGTCGTCCCGCGAAGACCTCGAGGAGGAGATCGATCTCGGCGGCGGTGACGGTCTCGTCGAGAGCCACGCCCAAGGAGCCGTCCGCGTAGGGCCGAAGGTTGATGCGTCGCTCGCGGGCCCGCGCCAGGACGGTGTCGGCCTCGGCCGGCGAGAGACGAACGCGCAGGGTGTCGAAGAACGCGTCACGGCCCACGTCCTTGCCCAGACGCCGTAGCCCCTCGGCCAGGGCGACGGTCAAGGCATGCACCCGGCTCGCGATGGCGCGGAGCCCCTTCGGTCCGTGGTACACCGCGTACATGCTGGCCATGACCGCCAGGAGGACCTGCGCGGTGCAGATGTTGCTCGTGGCCTTGTCGCGCCGGATGTGCTGCTCGCGGGTCTGGAGGGCCATCCGCAAGGCGGTCTTCCCCTCCGCGTCGTGCGACACGCCGATGAGGCGGCCGGGCAGGACGCGCTTCAGCTCCTCGCGGGTGGAGAGAAAGGCCGCGTGGGGACCGCCGAAGCCCATGGGCACGCCGAAACGCTGGGCGGAGCCCACGCAAACGTCGGCCCCGAACTCGCCGGGGGCGCGCAGCAGGGTCAGGGCCAGGAGGTCGGCGGCCACCACGAACAAGGCACCCGCGGCGCGGGTGCGGGCCGCGAGGTCGGCGTAATCCAAGACCCGGCCGTCCGTGGTGGGGTACTGGACGAGGACCCCGAAGAGTCCGCCGCCCGCGAGGTCGACCGCGGACGAAGGCCCGACCACCACGTCGATCCCCAAGGGCAGGGCTCGCGTCTTCACCACCGCGATGGTCTGGGGATGGCAGTCCTCGGCCACGAAGAAGGCGCGGCGCCCGCCGCGCGCCACCGCGTGAGCCATGTGCATGGCCTCGGCCGCGGCCGTGGCCTCGTCGAGCAGGGAGGCGTTCGCCATGGGGAGGCCGGTGAGGTCGGCCACCATGGTCTGGAAGTTGAGGAGCGCCTCGAGCCGGCCCTGGGCGATCTCCGCCTGATAGGGAGTGTAGGCCGTGTACCAGCCCGGGTTCTCGAGGATGTTCCGGAGGATCACGCCCGGCGTCACGCAGCCGTGGTAGCCCATGCCCAGGAAGGAGCGAAACACCTGGTTCTTCGCGGCCTTCGTGCGAAGGTCGAGGAGGGCCTCCCGCTCTCCCCGAGCCGCGGGAAGGCCGAGAGGCGCGGTCCGCAGGATGGTCGCGGGGACGGTCTCGCGGACGAGGTCTTCGAGCGACGCCAGGCCAAGGGTCTCGAGCATGACCGCGACATCGGCGTCACTCGGGCCGATGTGCCGCCTTGCGAAGGTGTCGGTGGGGGCCAGGAGGGACGCGTCACCCTCGCCGCTCCAGGCTGCGGTCCCACGGCTCAGCGTTTTCGTGGACAAGTCGGGCCTCAGATCGATGGGTCGCGCGGAATAGTGAGAAGGTAGCGCAGGATCGTGAGAACGGCGGGGTCGGCTCTCGTGACTGCTTATTGTACTACTTCGCGGCGCTCAGGACGTAGGCTTCGTAGGCGCTCGCGTCCATCAGATCCTGGAGGGAGCCTTCGCCCTCCAGCTTGACCTTGATCATCCACGCCCCGCCGTGAGGGTCGGTGTTGACGGTCTCTGGCTTGTCGGTGAGCGCGGTGTTGACCTCGATCACCTCGCCGGCCACCGGCGAGAACAGCTCGGACACGGCCTTGACCGACTCCACCGTCCCGAAGATCTCGCCGGCCTTCAGGTGCCGGCCCAATTCGGGGAGCTCCAGAAACACCACGTCGCCGAGCTGCTTCTGTGCGTAGTCCGTGATGCCGACGGTTCCGATGCCCCCGGCGGCGCGGATCCACTCGTGGTCCTTGCTGTAGCGAAAATCCTTGGGATACATCGTCACCTCGGCCTCTTGTAGAAGGGAGTGGGCACGACTCGGGCCGGCATGCGCCGCCCGCGTACCTCCACCTCGATGTCGGTTCCTACCGCGGAGCGGCCCGAAGGCAGGTAGCACAAGCCGATGCTCTTCTCGAGGAACGGCGCGTAGGAGCCCGAAGTGACGTCGCCCGAGGCCTCACCGCCCACGAAGACCGGGTAGCCGTGTCGGGCGATGCCCCGGCCCACGACCTCGAAGCCCGCCAGCTTGCGGGCGGTCCCCGCCTTCTTTTGCGGCTCGAGCACGGAGCGGCCGTTCCAGTCTCCCTTGGCCTCGTCCAGGGACACGATCCAGCCGAGACCGGCCTCGACCAGGGTGGTCGTCTCGTCCATGTCGTTGCCGTAGAGGCACATCTTGGCCTCGAGGCGCAGCGTGTCGCGCGCGCCGAGCCCGGCCGGCAGAAGACCGTGGTCCCGCCCGGCGTCGATGAGGGCGCGCCAGGTCGGCGCCGCGGCCTCGGGGGCGACGAACAGCTCGAACCCATCCTCACCCGTGTACCCCGTTCGGGCCACGACCGCCTTAACCCCCGCCACGGATCCTTCCGCGAAGTGGTAGTAGGCGATGCCATCGAGGGCGAGCGGCGTGAGCTTCTGGAGGATGGCCTGCGCCTTCGGCCCCTGGAGCGCGAGCAAGGCGAACTCGTCGCTGCGGTCGCGGAGGGTGCAGCCTTCGGGGGACTGGCCGAGGAGCCATTGCCAGTCCTTGGCGATGTTGCCCGCGTTCACCACGAGCAGGTAGCGCTCGGCCGTGTACCGGTAGACGATCACGTCATCGACGGGGGCCCCACTTGGCATGGGCAGTGCCGAGTACTGGGCTTGACCATCGCGCAGCTTTGCCACGTTGTTGCAGGTCACGCGCTGAAGGAACGCGACCGCGCCCGGGCCCACGACCTCGAACTCCCCCATGTGGGAGACGTCGAACAGGCCGGCCGCCTTGCGGACGGCCAGGTGCTCGGCGATCAGTCCCGTGTACTCGACGGGCATGTCCCAGCCGCCGAAGGGGACCATCTTCGCGCCGCTTTCCCGGTGGACCTGGTGGAGGGGTGTCTTCCGAAGGGTGGGTGCGGCGGTCTCCAAGAGCCCTCGCTCGTTCACGAGCCCAGGAACGATTCCCTGCTCAACGCGGAGCGTATCACACGCCAGAAACAACGGTCAATGCACGCAGAGGGTTGATCTTAAAGGGTTTATGAGCTAAGCTCCCCCAGCCAGAGAAGAGCGAGGCCTGCATGTCTGGGGCGGAAAATTACCTCGTCTCGTGCTGGAACTGTCTGGGCGAGTTCGATGCCCAGGCTGCGGTCTGGTGCTCGGACGATCCGAAGAACCCCACCAAGCTCTGTCCGTTCTGTTTTCGGTGCTTCTGCGACGCGAGCGCCCGCTACAAGCAGGAGTTCTGGAAGCACGCGCCGGCGCGCCTGGTCGACGAGGTCCAGACCCTGGCCAAGAGCAAGGACCGGCTGGGCGACATCCTGATCCGGATGAAGAAGCTCACGACGCCGCAGCTCCTCGACGTCCTCGTCGAGCAGAAGCGGACGGGCCGGCGGCTCGGGGAGCTCCTGGTCGAGCGCGGCATGGTCAAGCCGGACGACATCACCTCGGCCCTCAGCACCCTGGGGGTCAACCCCCTGGTCGATACCCAGGGGATGGCCTACGCCTCGAGCCCGGTCTGGGACCAGAGCGGGCCCGACGCCATCATCCAGTACGTCCTCTCCCTGGCGGCGCGGAAGGAAGCCTCGGACGTGCAGATCGAGCCCAAGGAGGACCACGTGGCGGTGCGCTACCGCATCGACGGGTTCTTCTACCGGGTGGACCCCATTCCCAAGCGCTTCCAGCCCGCGCTGACCAAGAAGCTGTTCGAGACGTTCCGCCTCGACCCGAACCGGGAGTCGCGACCCCAGACCAATCGTACCGTGGGGCGCTTCGGCGAGAACGAGTACGACCTCGTGGCCCAGACCCTTCCCACCCCCCTGGGCACGAGCGCCACGATCAAGCTCGTGAACCGGGCGACCTTCATCAAGGACTTCAGCACCCTGGGCATGGACCTCGAGGATCGGGTCCGCCTCATGGAAGAGCTGCGCGAGAACTTCGGCCTCGTCCTCGTGACCTCGCCCGTCTTTCACGGGGCGATCACCACGTCGTACTCGATCATGAGCTTCCTCGTGCACTCCCAGCGGGACGTCCTGTCCCTCGAGTCGCCGATCCACTGGCCCATGGACGGAGCGCGCCAGGTGGAGGTGGAGTCGGGGCTCAAGGGCATGCAGATGGAGCAGACCCTGCGCTCCGTGATCGCGGTGCGGCCCGACGTGGTGATGCTGTCGGCCATTCCCGACCACGCCACCGCCCAGCTCGCGACCCAGCTCGCCACCAGCCTTCTCCTCGTAGCGACCCACCCGGCCCAGAGCGCCGTCCTCGGGCTCATGAGCCTGATCGAGCAGGGCGTTCCGAGCCGGCTCCTCGGCAGCACCCTCGCCGCCGTGACCGGACAGCGGCTGGTGAGGGTCATCTGCCAGATCTGCTGCCAGCCCGCGGAACCCCCGGCCGCGCAGACCTTGGCCGCCCACGGCATCTCGCCGGAGGACGCGGCCACTCTTCGCTTCTTCAAGGGGAAGGGCTGCCCCTCCTGCAACACGGTGGGCTATCGCGGACGCCGCGCGGTGTTCGAGGTGCTGCCGGGCACGCCCGAGGTCCGGCACGCGATCGAGGAGGGGCTCCCCGCCGCCGAGATCGAGGAGATCGGGGTCCTCGGCGGCATGAAGACGATGCGGGACCGCTGCCTCGACCTCATCCGCGGCGGGGTCACGACCTTCGACGAGTTCGCCCGCCTGAGGCTCTAGGCGGACGCGAGGTCGTCCTTCGTGATCGGCAGCTTGCGGATGCGCTTGCCGGTGGCCGCGAAGATCGCGTTGCAGACCGCGGGGACCACGGGCGGGAGCGCCGGCTCCCCGAGGCCCGTGGGCGAGTTGTCGGTCTTCTTGAAGTGGACCTCGACCGCGGGCGCGTCGTTCATGCGCGCCAGCGTGTAGTCGTGGAAGTTGCCCTTCGCGGGTCTTGCCGCCCTCGATCGTGATCTGCTGGAAGAGCTCCCCGATGCCGTCGATGACCGAGCCTTCGACCTGGTTGATGCCGCCGGAGGGGTTGATGATCGTGCTCCCGACGTCGGCCGCGACCCAGACCTTCTTCACCTTGAGTCGGCCCGCCGCGACGCTCACCTCGGCCACCTCGGCGAAGTAGCCCTGATGGCTGTAGTGGAAGGCCACGCCCAGGCCGCTGCCCTTCGGCAGGGTGCGCCCCCAGCCCGACTTCTCGGCCACGAGCTCGACCACGCCCCGCATGCGGCCCGCGTCATAGCCGGATTTCCCGTCGGGGTTCGTCACCATCCGCGGATCGCCGAGCAGGTCGAGGCGGAACTTCACCGGGTCCTTGCCCGCGGCGTGAGCCAGCTCGTCGATGAACGACTGGAAGACGAAGGCGAGGGCGTTGCTGCCCGGCGCGCGCAGTGGGCCCGTGGGCACGCCCAGGGGCATGTGGGTGGTCTCGAGCCGGAAGTTCGGGACGAAGCGCGCCGGGAACTCGCTGTCGGACACGCCGGCGCTGCTCGCGAACCTCTCCCCGTCGCCGAAGCTCACGAAGTGATTCGCGCCAGGCCACGAGCTTGCCCGCGGCGTCGACGCCGCCCTTCAGGTTGTGGAAGCCGGCTGGACGATAGAAGTCGTGCCGCATGTCGTCTTCGCGCGTCCACAGCAGCTTCACCGGCGCGCCCACGACCTTGGAGATCCAGGCCGCCTCGACCATGTAGTCGTTGCGGAGGCGCCGACCGAATCCCCCGCCGATGCGGGTCATGTGGATCGTGATGTCGTTGTCGGCGATGCCCAGGGTCTTCGCGACCAGCTTGCGCCCGGGCTGCGGGAGCTGGGTGGGCGCCCAGATCTCGATCTTGCCGTCCTTGAACGACGCGGTGCAGTTCTGGGGCTCGAGGGTGGCGTGGGCGATGAACGGGTAGAAGTAGGCCGCCTCCACCGACTTGGCGGCGCCGGCCAGCGCCGCATCGACGTCGCCGTCGTTGCGGAGGCGCTTCGCCGCGGGCTGGCCGGCCAGATCGGCGGCCCGCCGGGCAAAGCCCTCGCTGCTCTGGGTCGCCGTCGGGCCCTCGTTCCACGTCGACCTTGAGCTTCTTCCGCGCCGACTGCGCCGCCCACCAGGAGTCGGCCACGATGGCGACGCCGCGCCACGAGCCCTTCGAGGTCGGCCCCGCCCTCGACCACGAAGGCGTGGCGCACTCCGGGCTGCGCCTTCATCACGTCGAGGTTGGCGGTCACCACCTTGCCCCCGAAGACCGGGCACTTCTCGTAGACCGCGTGCAGCATCCCCGGCACCGTGACGTCGATGCCGAAGAGCGGCTTGCCGGTGACGATCGCCGGATTGTCCACCCCGGGGATCGGCCGGCCGATGATCTTGAAGTCCTTCGGGTCCTTGAGGGTCACCGTCTTGAGGTCGGGCGCGGTCAGGCTGCGCGGCCTTGGCCGACGAGCTCGCCGTAGCCGAGCTTGCGGCCGCTCGCCTTGTGCTGCACCGCGCCCGATTCGGTGTGGCACTCGGCCGCGGGCACGCCCCAGGTCTCGGCCGCGGCGGCCACGAGCATCTGCCGCCCGGCCGCGCCGAGCCGCCGGTGGGTGTCCCAGTTGTCAGGGGTCGATCGGCTCCCTCCCGCGAACTGCGGTCCGTAGGTCGGCTCGTCGGCGATGGCCTGCTCGATCTGGACGTTCTTCCAGTCGACGTCCAGCTCCTCGGCGATCACCATCGGGCAGCGCGGTCTTGATCCCCTGGCCGCATTCGGGGTTCTTGGCCATGATGGTGACGACGCCGCTCGGGGCGATGCGGATGAAGGCGTTGGGCAGGAACTCCGCGCCCCCGGCCGTCGCTTGCGCGCCTTCGGCCACGCGGCGGTACGAGCCGAGCATCAGCCCGCCGCCGGCCAGCGCGGAGACTCTGCAGGAACGACCGACGATCCACGATCAGGGTGTCCATGGCGCCTCCCTTACTTCGTCGGCGTGGCGACGGCGGCGGGGCCGGCCGCCTTGTGGATCGCCTCGCGGATGCGCAGGTAGGTGGCGCACCGGCAGAGGTTGCCCGTCATGGCGCCGTCGATGTCGGCGTCCGAAGGGCTGCGGCTTGCTCGCGAGCAAGGCCGCCGCGGTCATGATCTGTCCCGCCTGGCAGTAGCCGCACTGGGGGACGTCCAGCTCGTTCCAGGCCTTCTGCAGCGGGTGCGAGCCGTCGGTCGAGAGGCCCTCGATGGTCAGGATCGGACCCTCGGCCGCCCGGGACACCGGAAGGATGCAGGAGCGCACCGGGGAGCCCTTGAAGTGCACGGTGCAGGCCCCGCACTGGCCGATCCCGCAGCCGTACTTCGATCCCTTGAGGTCGAGGACGTCGCGAAGGACCCAGAGGAGAGGCATGTCCGGGGGCGCGTCCACCGTGGTGGTCCGCCCGTTGACGTTCAGCTTGAATGACATCGCCACCCCCGTGAGAACAGGGAATTGGAACACAGGAAAGGTGGGAGCGGCAATGGCTGCCTCGGCCGGCCCGGTTCAGCGAGCGGGCTGGCTGGCCCCCCGGGTCTTGCGGTCGAATACCTCGACCAGCGCTTCGATCACGCCCTCCGGAGTGAGCGCGGTGGTGTCGACGAGGACGGCATCCTCGGCCCGGCTGAGCGGAGACTCGGCCCGGCTCGTGTCGGCGTGATCGCGTTCACGCAGGTCTCGCTCGACCTCTTCGACCGACAGGCGCGCGCCGGCCTCGGTCAGCTCGGCGTGGCGGCGCCGCGCCCGCATCGCGGGATCGGCGTCCACGTAGAACTTGAGCTCGGCGTCGGGAAACACCTTGGTGCCGATGTCGCGGCCGTCCATCACGATGCCGCCCTGCTCGCCCAGCACCCGCTGACGCGCGACCATCTCGCGCCGGATCTCCGGGTGCACCGAGACCTGCGAGGCCGCCGCGCTGACCTCGGGCGCCCGGATGCCGGCGCTCACGTCCACGCCGTCGAGGCGCACCCGGCCCGCATCCCCGGCCACGAGCTCGATCTCCGTGTTCCGAAGGAGCGCCGCGAGCGGCCCCGCCGCCCGGAGGTCGATGCCATCGCGAAGAGCCTTCAGGGCGAGGGCCCGGTACATCGCGCCGGTGTCGATGTAGACGTAGCCGAGGCGCGCCGCGAGAGCCTTCCCGGCGGACGACTTGCCCGCGCCCGAAGGGCCGTCGAGCGCGATGACGAGACCGCGCGGCCTCACCGCGTGGGTCGGCCCCGCCTTGGCGGGCGGGTCTGTCCGCGACCGCCGACCGCGGGCGCGTGCCCTGGCCGCAAACCGGGACCGGGGCGGCGCTGCCCGCCGTGGGTCGTGCTCCGTCGGTCGAGGGTCGTCGCAGGTTGTCGGTCGGGCGGCATCGCCGGTCGTCGACCGCGATCGAGCGGGAGGGCGGGGCGTCGCTCACGATCGGGAGGAACTGGTGGTCGTCGTTCGGGGCGCGGGGGGACGGCGGGTGGGCGCGCGTGACTCGGCGGAACCGCGGGCCGTCTCTCCCGGCCCGGAGCGGCCGCGGATCCTTCGCCGGGGGCAGCGCCCGGGCTCCTGGGATGGCGAACTGGTCCGCGACGCTTCCGCTTGGGCAACGGCAGGTCCGCGGCCTTCCCGTGCAAGAGTCCTTTGATCTCTTCCGGCGTGAGGTGCCGATAATGGCCCGGCTCGAGGCCGCGGTCGGTGACCGGCCCGATGGCCACGCGCTTCAGCTTCGAGACGGGATGGCCCACCGCCTCGAGCAGGCGCCGCACCTCGTGCTTCTTCCCCTCGTGCAGCGTGACCTCGACCCAGGCGTTGTTGTCGGCGTCGATGACGCGCACCCGATCCGCGGCCAGGAGGTCACCCTCGACGCGCACCCCTTCCTTGAGCCGGGCGAGCGTCCTCTCGTCGGGAACGCCTCGCACCTTGGCCCGGTAGACCCGCGGCACCTCGTAGCGCGGATGGGAGATGCGCTCGGCGAAGGCACCGTCGTTCGTGAGCAGGATCAGCCCTTCGGTCGTGACGTCGAGCCGCCCCACCGGGAAGAGGCCCGCGACCGGCGGCACGAGCTCCATCACCGTGCGCCGACCCTCGGGATCGTGGCGCGTCGAGACCGCGCCGATGGGCTTGTTCAAGAGCAGGTACACCGGCGTCCGGGGCGGACGGATGCGCACCCCGTCCACCCGGATGTCGTCCGTCAGGACGTCGGCCTTCGTCCCCAGCTCCGTCACCGTCTCGCCGTTGACGGTGATGCGCCGCTCGGCCAACACCTTCTCGGCCCCCCGCCGCGAGGCGATGCCCGCCCGGGACAGGATCTTCTGCAGTCGCTCCATCATGCCGACCGCATGATAGCGCGCATCACCCGTCGGACACGTCGGGCGTTTGGCGACGGTAGAGCTGCTATCGTCGCGTTCGCGCTAGCGTCGGTAGGCGACGTCGAGATCAGCGCCGGCGCCTAGGACGGCGAGCCTTATGGCACGGCTGAAGCGGATCGGCTGTCGGTCCTAGAAGTGCTTGAGGGTGAAGCTCATCAACCGCTGGTCGCCTTCCAGCACCTCGATCGTGACGGTCTGGTCGAGCACGAGGTTGCTGAGGCTGATGCGGTTCTTGCCCGCGGCGGGGATCGAGCCGCTGCTCGGGTAGAGCACGTCGAAGCTCGACTCGGCGCGGCGCCACCAGAGGCTTCGGCCGGCCTTGGGATTGTCGATTTCGAACGTCATCCCGACCATGGTGTTGATCTCCGATGGGCATTCACGATCGGCGACGAGGTCGGTGAGGGTGACCCGCCGATCGCTGCCCACGTCGTCCGAGTAGTCCACGGAGACCGAGCAACGCGGAGCCTCGTCGGGCGGGGTGCCGCAAGCCACCGGTGTGGGGCGAAAGCCCGTCATCGGAGGAATCGTCGCGCTCGATCCTTCCGCTGAGCGGCCGAAACGGGAGTCCAGCTCCTCGACCGCTCGGGGACTCGCGAGTGCCGCCCCGAGAAAGACAGCGAGGGCGCTGGTGCGAAGGCCGGCGTGTGGGAGCAGGAACATGCGGCGCCTCTAGAGAAACTGGCTTTCAATATAGGCACCTAGCGCACGATATGTCAAGTATTACTTTAGGTCTGGATCCTCGGTGTCCGCCGGGTCGGCGTCCGCCTCCTCGCCTCCCTCGGGGTGGATATCCAGCTCTCCTTGTACCGCATCTCCTTCATTCAGAGGCACTTCCACTGGACGGGGCGCTTCGATGGCGCGCTTCAGGCCCACGACGTCCACTTCCTCGCCCAGGACCTCGGCGAACTCCTCGATCTTGGGAAGCTCGGCCAGGTCCTTGAGGCCGAAGTGAAGGAGGAACTGCTTCGTGGTCCCGTAGAGGATGGGGCGGCCCACCACCTCCTTGCGTCCCTCGATCCGGATGAGGCGCTTCTCCAGGAGCGTCTTCATCACCCCGCCCGACTTCACCCCCCGAAGGTCGATGATCTCGGGCAGGGTCACGGGCTGCTTGTAGGCCACGACGGCCAGGGTCTCGAGGGCCTGGATCGAGAGGCGCGTCGGCGTCTTGGGATCGAGCAGCTCGCGAACCCAGTCGTTGTACTCGGGCCGGGTCGTGATCTGCCAGCCCGAGGCGATCTCGACGATCTGAAGCCCACGGCCGTCCCGCGCGTATTCGGCCTGGAGCTCGCCGAGCGCGGCGTGCCAGTCTTCCTTGGGGACGCCGCCGAGAACCTTGAGGATCTCGCGCGCGGTCACCGGCTGGGGCGAGGCGAAGATCAGCGCCTCGAGCACGGCCTTGACCTCGGCGGGCGGCAGCACCGGCCCCTCGTCGCTGTCGGCGCTCGCCTCCAGGGTGGGCTCGGCCGGGGGTTCGGCGGCAGGCTCGTCCGCGGCTGCGGCAACCTCGGCCGCATCGCCTTGGACCGCCGGCTCCCGAGGCTCGTCTGCCGTCTTCTGGTCGTCGTCTTCCTGATGATCCACTGGTCTCTCTACCGTCCTTGGTTTGCGTTCATCGCTTCTCTCATCCGGCCACCGGACGAGGCGCGCCTTCCTCCGGCCCGATCGGCCGGAAGACCCGGATCGATCCGAAGATCCCGCGCTGGTAGACCTTGACCCGCTTCAGGCGGATCAGCTCGAGGAGGGCCAGGAAGGTCAGGATCATGTCGCCCTTCGTCTCCTGGGCCGCGAACAGCTCCAGGAACTCGATCGACTCGCCCTCCTTGATGAGGGCCAGCATCTCCTCGATGCGCTCCTCGATCGACTTGCCCTCCGCCTCGACCTCGTGGGCGAGCAGGGCCTTCCGGCGGTCGAGCAGCTCCTTGAAGGCCGCGATCAGGTCGAAGAGCCCGGCCTCCAGCATCTCTTCCCCGGCGTCGTCGAACTTCGGCACCACGGAGTCGGGCCGCATCCAGGTCGCGGCCCGGATCTGGGCCTGCTGGTGGAGGATGCCCGCGGCCTCCTTGTACCGCTGGAACTCGAGGAGGCGCCGCACCAGCTCGGCGCGCGGGTCCTCGGTCTCGTCCTCGCCTTCGGACTCGGTGGGCTCGACCGGGACCAGCATCTTCGACTTGATGTGGATGAGGGTCGCGGCCATCACCATGAAATCGCCGGCCACGTCGAGGCTCAGCTCGGTCATGAGGTCGAGGTATTCCATGTACTGGCGGGTGATGGGTGCGATGGGGATGTCGTGGATGTCGACCTTCTCGCGCCGGATCAGGTACAGCAGCAGGTCGAGCGGCCCCTCGAAGACCGAGAGATGGATCTGGGGCGCGTCTTCCGGAAGGGTGGACTCGACGCCCTCGGGCAGGGGTACGGGGCCCGTGGGCTCTGCCGTGGGGGCGTCCGCGCGCGGGGCCACGGGCAGGGAGTCCTCGTCCCGGTCTTCGGCGTCGTCGGTCAGAGGAACTCCGGATAGGCGACCTGCATGGCCTGCCGCACTTCGGACATCGTGCCCTGCGCCGCGGCGCGCGCGCGACGATTGCCGTCGCGCAGGATGTCCCAGACCGTGTCCGGACGCGCCTCGAACTCCGGTCGCCGGGCGTGGACTGGAGCCAGGCGCTCGACCATGTGATCGGCGAGACGCGCCTTGCAGTCGAGGCAGCCGATGCCCGCGGTCCGGCACCCGGCCGCGGCCCACTCCTGCGTGGCCGGGGGCGAGAACACCTTGTGGAGGTCGAACACCGGGCAGATCTCGGGGTCGCCGGGGTCGGTACGCCGCTTGCGAGCCGGGTCCGTCAGCATGGGCTTGAGCTTCTGGCGCAGGACCTCGGGCGAGTCCTTCATGAAGATCGCGTTGGCGTACGACTTCGACATCTTGCGGCCGTCCATGCCCGGGATGCGCTTGGCCTCGGTGTGCAGGGTCTTCGGCTCGGGGAAGACCGGCCCGTAGAGGTTGTTGAACCGGCGCACCACCTCGCGCGTCAGCTCGACGTGCGCCGCCTGGTCCTCCCCCACCGGCACCGCGTCGGCCTTGTAGATGATGATGTCGGCGGTCTGGAGCAGCGGGTAGCCGAGGAAGCCGTAGGTGGAGAGGTCCTTCTCCTGGAGCTGCTGCTGCTGCTCCTTGTAGGTCGGCACCCGCTCCAGCCAGGGAACGGGCGTGATCATCGAGAGCAGGAGGTGGAGCTCCGCGTGCTCGGGGACCTGGCTCTGGACGAAGAGGGTCGAGCGGGCGGGGTCGAGCCCGGCCGCCAGCCAGTCGATCGCGACCTCGAGGACGTTCTGCCGCACCGGGCCCGGGGCGGCGTAGTCCGTGGTCAGGGAGTGCCAGTCGACGATGGTGTAGAAGCAGTCGTACTCGTCCTGGAGGCGCACCCAGTTGGCGAGCGCGCCCATGAGGTTGCCGACGTGGAGGGCGCCGGTCGGGCGCATGCCGGAGAGGATGCGGGGCTTGGTCATGGGTCTAGCGAGCGATCGCCTGGAGGAAGAGCATGACTCCGTCCAGGATCGGCGAAAGGACAAAGCCGAGGGCACCACTGAGGAAGAGCCCGAGCAAGATCCACTGCCCGTAGGGCTGGGCCACACGGTCGTAAGCCTGGCCCATGTCGGGCGGCAGTCCGAAAGAAATGACCTTGGAGCCGTCGAGTGGCGGCAGCGGCACCAGGTTGAAGATAGCCAACGCGACGTTCAGCTGGACACCGAGCGCAAGAATCATGAATGTCGTCTGGCTGGTATCGAGGAGGCCGGTACCGTTGGCCACCAGGAGCAAGCCTGTAAAGATCAAGGCGAGCAGGAGATTCGACAGCGGTCCGGCTCCCGCTACCAACACGTGTCCGCGTCGGAGGGAGGTGTGCCTGCCAAAGTTGGCGGGCGAATAGGGTGTGGGCTTCGCCCAGGCCAACACGGGGAGGCCGTTTGCGAAGAACTGAACCAGCGGCATGAGGACTGTGCCGATGGGATCGATGTGAACTAGAGGGTTCAGGCTGACCCTGCCCTCGCGCTCGGCGGTGTCGTCACCCAGCCGGCGCGCCATCCAGGCGTGGGCAGCCTCGTGGAAGGAGAGGCTAAACAGCAAGACCACATAAGAAGTGATTCCCCAAGCGACCCGCTCCGGTGTGAAGTCCGACAATCGACCTCCGCGAAACTTCGGATGCTAACACGCGGCACGGAGACGCCGCGAGCACTACGGCTGCGCCCGTTCTTGACTCTCCGCGTTGCCCAACGCCGGTGCGGGCCGGCCGGGATGCGCTCCCGCCGGAGGCGGCCGGCGCGCGAAACCGGCCAATATATTGACATCTGATGCTAGATGCGTGATGCTGTCCCCATGAGGACCACGCTCGACATCGACGACGACGTGCTGCAGGCGGCGAAGGAGCTCGCGGGCAACCGGCGGAAGACGACCGGACAAGTGCTCTCCGATCTGGCGCGCAAGGCGCTCGAGCCTGGCCACAGATCCCCTGTCCGCAATGGGGTGCCGCTTCTGGCGCGTCGCCGCAAAGGCCCGAAGCCGACGATGGACCTCGTCAACCGCCTTCGCGACGAGACGTGAGTCGTCCCGCCCTCCTCGACGTCAACGTCCTCGTCGCCCTGTTCGACCCGGAACACCTTCATCACGATGCCGCGCACCAGTGGTTCGGCGCCCACCACGGCTCGGGCTGGGCCACCTGCCCCTTGACCGAGAACGGGATCGTGCGAATCCTGTCGAATCCCCGCTACTCACCGTCGGTCGAGCGGCCGGCCGAGATCGCCCGGCGCCTCGCCGTATTCCGAGGGAGCAAGCATCACGTGTTCTGGCCTGACGACGTCTCCCTCTGTGACGCCAGAGTCTTCGATCTGGTGGTCGGGCACCGGCAGCTCACGGATGTCTACTTGTTGGCGCTGGCGGTGAGCCACAACGGAGTCCTCGCCACCTTCGACCGCTCGATCCCGCGCAAGGCTGCCCGGGGAGCCACCGACGAGCACCTGGTGGTGATCGATGCCTGAGCGGGCTGGATAGAAGCCCGTTCAGCGTGTTAGCGTCTCGCGGAGCCCAATCATGAAATCAACCCTGCTTCTCCCGTTGGCGTTCGCCGTAGCCGCCGTTTCCGCCGACGGACTCGCCCAGCAACCACCGCCCGAGCCGCAGCCCCCCGACCCCGATGCCCACTACCAGCTCGGACCGGACTCCTTCGAGCGCGAAGGTGTCGCCAAGGGCGAGGTGCGCGGTCCGTTCACCCTGCCCAGCCAGGCCTACCCGGGCACCCAGCACACCTACTGGGTCTACGTGCCCGCGCAGTACGACAAGGCGGTTCCCGCGAGCCTGATGATCTTCAACGACGGGCAGGCCTTCAAGAACATGGAAGGCGACCTGCGCGCGCCGAACGTGCTCGACAACCTGATCGACCGCCGCGAGCTTCCGGTGATGCTGGCCGTCTTCATCAACCCTGGACGCACGCCCGAGCAGCCCGAGCCGAACCCGAAGGAGTGGGGCGACAAGACCACGAACCGCCCCACCGAGTACAACACCCTCGACGACAAGTACGCGCGCGTCATCGTGGACGAGCTTCTGCCCGCGCTCAACAAGGACTACAACATCGCGAAGGACCCCGAGCGGCGCGGCATCGGCGGCGCGAGCTCCGGCGCCATCGCCGCGTTCACGGTCGCCTGGGAGCGGCCCAACGAGTTCCGCAAGGTCCTGAGCCTGATCGGCAGCTTCACCAACATCCGCGGCGGCCATGCCTACGCGGACATCGTGCGCAAGAGCGAGAAGAAGCCGATCCGGATCACCCTACAGGACGGGCGGAACGACAACCGCGGCGTCCGTGACGGCGGGGCCTACGATCCACTACGTGACTGGTTCTTGCAGAACGTCAGGCTCAAGGACGCGTTGGTGGAGAAGGGCTACGACGTCAGCCTACCAGTTCGGGCATCGGCAAGCACAGCCAGAAACACGGGGGCATGGTCCTGCCCGACATGATGCGGTGGCTCTGGCGCGACCACCCGCTCTCGACCGACGTCAAGGACACGGTCGAGCGTTCCTTCAACATCCCGAGCAAGAAGCCGTAGCGACCGGTCAGCCCGCCTTGCGGAAGTGGGCCTGGACCCGCGCGGCCGTGGCCTTGCCCACCACCGTGGCCAGCTCCGCCTCCGAGGCGCCCCGCACCCCGCGCACACTTCCGAAGCGGGAGAGCAGGGCCCGTCGCTTCGTGGGCCCGACGCCCGCGATGTCGTCCAGCTCCGACCGCAGGGTCCGGGCGCTGCGGGCCTTGCGGTGGAACCCGATGGCGAAGCGGTGCGCCTCGTCGCGCACCCGCTGCACGAGCTGCAGGACCGGCGAGTGGCGGGGCAGGGCGATCGGCTCGGGCCGTCCAGGGACGAGGATCAGCTCCTCCCTCTTGGCCAGGCTGGCCACGGGCTGGTCGCCGAGGCCCAGCTCTTCGAGGGCCGCGAACGCCGACGAGAGCTGGCCGGCGCCGCCGTCGATCAGCACGAGATCCGGCAGTTCCTTGCCTTCTTCGAGCAATCGCCTGTAGCGGCGGCCCACCACCTCGCGCATCGAGGCGAAGTCGTCGGGCGCGCCCACCACGGTCTTGATCCGGAACTTGCGGTAGTCGGACTTCTTCGGCATCCCGTCCTCGAACACGACCATCGAGGCCACGATGTCCGCGCCCTGGATGTTGGAGATGTCGAAGCACTCGATGCGGCGAGGCTCGATCTCCAGGTCCAGCACGTCCTGCAGGGCACGCAGGATCTCCTGTGACTGCTGGCGTGGATGCTTCCACTCCAGCTCGAAGGCCAGCTTGGCGTTGCTCACCACCAGCTCGAGGAGGCGCACCTTCTCGCCGCGTTGCGGGGTCCTGATCTTCACGAGCGTCCCCCGCCGCTCGGTCAGCCAGGCTTCGAGCAGCTCGCGCTCCGGCACGTCCTCGACGACGAGGATCTCGCGCGGAACGTAGCGGCCGGAGGCGTAGAACTGCTGGATGGTCGTGCCGAGCAGGGCCTCGGGCTCGGTGAGCCGGTCGAGCAGGTAACCCTCGCGGGCCACGACCTTGCCGTCGCGCACCGAGAAGACCTGGACCGCGGCCCGCTCGCCCTCCACGTGGACCCCGAAGAGGTCGCGCTCTTCCAGGTCCGTGGTCGTGATCTTCTGCGGCGCCTCCAGCCGCTCCAGCGCGCGCACCTGGTCGCGCAGGCTGGCCGCCTCCTCGAAGCGGTCTTCGGCGGCAGACATCTCCATCTGCTGTCGGAGGCGACGCGTGACCTCCTCGGTCCGACCCTCCAGGAAGAGCCGGGCGTCCTCGCAGCTCTCGCGGTAGCGGTCGAGCGAGCAGACCTCGGCCACGCACGGCGCCAGGCAGCGCTTGATCTGGTACTGGAGACAGGGGCGCGCCCGCTTGCCGTCGAGGGTCTCCTTGCACGAGCGGATGCCGAAGAGCTTGCGGGCCAGGCTCGCGGTCTTGCGCCCCAGGTTCGCGGGGATGTAGGGCCCGCCGTAGGCGTTCTTGTCCTCCCCGGGCCGGCGCACCACGTAGAGCCGCGGGTATTCCTCGGCCAGGGTGAGCTTCAGGTAGGGATGGTTCTTGTCGTCGCGGAGACGGAGGTTGTAGAGCGGCTTGTGGCGCTTGATGAGGTTGTTCTCGAGGGCGAGCGCCTCCATCTCCGAGTCGGTGACCACGAGGTCGAGGTCGGCGATCTCCTCGACCATGCGGGCCTTGTGGAGCTCGACGGGGCGTGAGGCCTGGAAGTACGACCGCACGCGGTCGCGCAGGACCCGCGCCTTGCCCACGTAGACGATCGTCCCCTCGGCATCCTTGAAGAGATAGACCCCGGGGCGAAGCGGCAGCGTCTCGAGTTTCTCGGCGAGACCCACGAATCCATTATGCCGTGCCGGGGAGGGCCCCTCGCGGGCGCGTCGACGTCAGGGACGATCGCGCCGGGCCCGCACCGCCAGGACCGCCACGGTCAGCCACACGAGCGCCGCCAGGACCACGGCGCCCATGTTGACCTGGGCCAGGCCGTCAGGGCGTTCGGGCCACAGGCTCGTGACGGCGTCGCGGAGGCCCTCGCTCGCGACCCGGACGCCGAAGACCGCGATCAGCAGGGTGCCCCAGAGGACGAAGGCCCAGAAGGCGAGGAGCAGCGGACGCTCGCTGTTCGCGACCAGGAAGTCGCGGACCCGGCGCAATCGGGGAGCGACGGCCAAGGCGCTAGGGCCCGCCGTTGCGGGCGCGGCGGGACTCGGCCTCGTCCAGCCAGCCCCGGCGGAGACGCTCCTCCGGGACGCTCGACAGGTACGGCTTGATGTCGAGGATGGGCGTGCCCTCCAGCATGTCGACGCCCCGGACGCGCAGGTGCCTGCCCTCGCGGCCGAGCAGCTCCACCACGGTCAAGGCGAGAGGATTCGGCCGGCGCGGAGAGCGGGTCGCGAAGACGCCGTGGGGCCGATCGTCGTTCGGAGGCGTCCCCACGAGGTCGTACCCCTCGGCTTTGTGAAAGGCCCAGATCACGTAGAGGTGGGAGAACCCTTCGATGTCCTGGAGTCCCGCCTCGAGGTCGCTCCGCAGCTCCAGAACCCCTTCGGCCTCGTGCTTGGCGCCGGGCCCCTTGGGGATCTGCGCACGGTCGGTGTAGGGGCTCCGGACGAAGCCGATGGGCTCGAGGACGACGCTCAACCGCCCGCCTTCAGTGCCCCGAGACCGCGGCCTTGCCGCTGCGTCCGAGCCACAGCATGGTCAGGCCGAACGCCAGCAGGACGAGCCCCCACCACAGGTTCACGTTGAGGCCCAGGGAGTGACGATAGATCTCCGCATCCCCGGCGGTGAGGAAGCCATAGATCACGAGGATGGCCCCGAGGATGGAGAACATCGCGCCGATCGGCGTGCGAATGTCGAGTCCCATTGGCGTTCTCCTACCAGAAGATGAGGTTCAGGGCGATGACCAGGGCCAGCACCAGGATGCCGAAGCCTTCGGGCCGCGCCCACCAACGCGTTTCCTCGTCGTGGGCCTTCGGGGTCAAGGACCAGACCAGGCCCTTGAGGTCGCCGTCGCTCTTGAGCTGGCGGGTGAGAGTCGAGATCACGATGGTGAGCGCAAAGCAGGCGGTCCAGGCGTAGATCGCGGTCCAGAAGTTCTGGGCCATCTCGCTCGGGTAGACGTGAGAGGGGCCGCCGCCGCGAGCCAGCCGCCCTTGATCCCGGCCACCGCCCCCTTGGGCAGGGTCAAGCCGTGGTGGATGGCGGCGGCCAGGGTGCCCGAGAGCAGCCCGAAGAACGCTCCATGGCCGGTGGCCCGCTTCCAGAACATGCCGAGCAGGAAGGTCGCGAAGAGCGGCGCGTTCACGAACGCGAACACGAGCTGCAGGAAGTCCATGATGTTGTTGAAGCGGGTGGCCAGGTAGGCGGCGGCCATGCTGATCCCGATGCCGAAGACCGTGGACATGCGCCCCATCCACAAGAGGTGCTGGTCGGAGGCGTCCTTCTTGATGTAGCTCTGGTAGATGTCGTAGGTCCACACCGTGTTGAACGCGGTCACGTTGCCGGCCATGCCCGACATGAACGAGGCCATGAGCGCGGTGAGCCCGAGGCCGAGGAGGCCGGGCGGGAAGTAGTGGCCCAGCATCATGGGGATGGCCATGTCGTAGTCGTAGCTCCCGTCGGGCTTGGAGGGGAGCGCGAAGCCGCTGGTGCCGGCCTGATGGGTGAGGGCGATCGCGATCATGCCGGGCAGGATCACGAGGAAGGGGAAGAACATCTTCGGGATCGCGGCGATCAGCGGGGTGCGGCGGGCCGCGGCCATCGAGTGCGCGGCCATGGCCCGCTGCACGACCAGGAAGTCGGTGCACCAGTATCCGAAGCACAGCACGAAACCGAGCCCCATCACCATGCCGAACCACTCGACGCCCATGGGGTTCGCGGAAGGGCTGGTCATGTGCTGCCAGGACTCCGACCACGCCCCCGCCGCGTAGCCGTTCGCGGTCGAGACCTTGGCCAGGCGCTCCGTGAGGCCGCTCCAGCCGCCGGCATCGCGCAGACCCAGATAGACGAGGGGCACGAAGCCCAGGACGATCAGGAAGAACTGGAGCACCTCGTTGTAGATCGCCGAGGTGAGGCCGCCCAGGACGATGTAGGCGAGCACGATCACGGCGGAGATCCAGATGCTCACGTCGAAGTCCCAGCCCAGGAGGATCTGGAAGAGCTTCGCGAGCGCGTACATCGAGATGCCGGACGAGAAAACGGTCATGGTCGCGAACGAGATCGCGTTGAAGCCGCGCGTCTTCTCGTCGAACCGGAGCTTCAGGTACTCGGGCACCGAGCGGGCCTTGGAGCCGTAGTAGAAGGGCATCATGAACACGCCCACGAAGACCATGGCCGGGATCGCGCCCACCCAGTAGAAGTGGCTGGTGGCGATGCCGTACTTGGCCCCGGAGGCTGCCATCCCGATGACCTCCTGGGCGCCGAGGTTCGCCGAGAGAAAGGCGAGGCCCGCGATCCAGGCGGGCAGCGAGCGGCCCGAGAGGAAGAAGTCCTCGCTCGTCTTCTGGTAGCGCTTGAGCGCCCAGCCGATTCCGAGGACGAACGCGAAGTACACGGCGAGGATCACGTAGTCGATCCACACCAGCTGAATGACTCTCATCCTCTCCCTCCTGAAGATGGGACGGCTCGGGGTCAGGACGATGGCGCCACGGCGTCGCCGACGCTATGCGCGTGCGGCCGGGAAGTCAATAGCGCCCGTCCGAATTTGGCTCGGCCCGGGTGGCCTGAGGGCCGCTTCGGGGGGCTCAGTGCCTGGGCTTGATGTGGACGATGGGATAGGCCGCGAAGGGCTCGTCCTGGCCGGCCAGTTCCTCGAAAGCCGCTACGAAGTCGCCGGGACTCATCACGGCGTAGTGGGAGCGAGGCCACCAGGCCAAACCCGGGAAGCTCCTGCCCTCGAGAAACCACGCTTCGGCGATCGTCTTCATGTCGATGTCGTTCGAGACGAGCACGCGTCCCTCTTGAGCCGCGCGTGCGAAGTGGGTGTGGTCCGGGGTCCGCTCGGGGTACTCGTCGATCCCGCGCAGGATGTCCCACGCGGCGGCTCGCAGCGCCTTCACCACGGGACCGTCCACGTCGGCGTCGGTGTAGAGCGGAAAGCGGCCGGCCACTACCGGCTGGCGCGCCTGGCGATGAGCTCAGCCTTGCGGCGCTCGAAGTCGGCATCGGCCAGTTCTTCATCGGCCAACTCGCCGTCGATCTCGTTCCTGTTCTCGTAGTAGTAGAGCAGCGCCGCGTGGACCTGCGGCAGGGTCAGGTCCGGGTAGTGCGCTAGGACCTCCTGCGGCGTCAACCCCCGCTTGACGAGCCAGGCGACATTGTTGACGCGCACACGGGTGCTGTCGATGGCCGCCTTGCCACCACAGTAGCCCGCCTCCTTCACGATGTGCGGGTAGGCGATCTTCGCAGCCGTGGCCATGACAGACTTCATTTTACTCCAGGACGCCTCACCACTCGGGCACCTTCGCCCAGCCCGGGAAGGGGCCAGGCTCGGTCTTGTAGCCGGTGGCGGAGCCGGAGTCGGCCACGACACGCAGGTTGGTCAGGGCGCGCAGCTTCGCGAGCAGCTCATCGTGAGGCAGGGTGTGGAGCGGTGGCTGCATGAAGTTCGGCATTGGCCAGAGGCGGATGGTGCCGTCTTCGCCGGCGGATGCGATCCACTTGCCGTCGGGCGACACGGACACGCTCGTGACCAGGGCCGTGTGACCGTAGAGAAGGTGCGGCTCGTCGCCGCTGAGCGGTCCCGCCCGGACGAGCCCGTCGCCGCTGCCCGTCACGATGTAGCGGCCCGACGGGTCAAGGGTGGCGGTCGCGATGTGGTTGCCGTGGGACACGATCGTGCGCTCGGCTCGGGTCTCGAGCTCGAACGCGAGCAGTTCCGACGTGCGCCCGGGGTCCCCCGAGCGATACGCGATGAGAGCGGTCCGTCCGTCGGGGGTGACGGCCAGGGTTGGCATGTCCTCGGAGATGTTGACGCGCGGACGGCAGGGCCGCAGGCGCGTGCTGGCTCCGGAAGCAAGGTCGAACACGCGGAGGCCGGTCAGCCCTTCGCCGAGGAGCCTCCCGTCGGGAAGAAAAGTGAGTGCATCGACCGAGGCCTCCTCTGGCGTCCCGGGTGCGCAGCTCTCGTCTTCCACCTTGAGCTTGACCGCGCGCTCTTCGCCGCTTTCCAGGTCCCAGAGGTGAATCTGGCTCGACCCTCTGTTCTCCACATCGTCTGCGGCGGCAGCCAGGAGCCGCCCGTCGCTCCGAAGCGTTTTGTCGCCAATCCATGGCGTGGGGCCTTGCAGAACAGTGGGCAGGCCCCCATGAAGTGGCACCCGGAACAAGCGCCCACGGAAGATGTCGGACACGATGACGAACCGGCCCCGCGGATCGAAGCGGGGAGCAAGGGCGCCGAGCCCATGGTTCTCTTCGTAGAGGAGGCGTACGCGCTCGCCGCCCGTGGCTTCGAGCGGCCAGAGCCACACTTCGCCACTGTGGGATCCGGAAACCAGGTGGCGGCTGTCTGGGCTGAAGCCCACGGCCGTGGCGTAGGGCGGCTTGATGCCCCGAAGGACCCGCGGCCGCTTGTCGTGGAGCGGCCACAGCGTGCCGTACTTGTCGTGGGTCACCGCAAGCCAACGGCCCGTCGGATCGAAGTCCGGGCCCAAGATCCAGCCCTCGGCGTCCCGATCGTGCAGGGCCAAAGGCTCGATATCCGGGGGCGCGAGGAGGTCCCACAGGCGGTGCCGGACTCGCTCCCCCTTGGCGTCAGCCGAGACGAAGCGGCCATTCGGATCGAGGGCCACTGCTTCAATCGTTTCGGAAGAAGACCCGCGGAGGATGCGGTCCTTGCGCGGCTCGGCCCGTGAGACCGACCACAGGTGGATCTCTCGCCCTTGCTTGTCGACCGTGGCAAGTCCGGGTTGCCGACCGTTTGCCCAGACGGTCTTCTCGTCCCTGCCAACGGGGGACGTGGTGGTCCTGTCCAAGGCGTCGAGCCGGCGCAGGGCCAGGGTGCCGTTCCGAGCCTCGGCGAGCCATGAGCCATCGGAGCCGACGGCGAAGTCGGTGACTCCCCGGGCATCCCAGGTTCCCAACACCCGGGGCTTTTCTCCGGACAAGAGCCAGGACAGGACCGTTCGCTTTCCCCAGTTACCAGGCGGAGCGGGCGGCCCCTGGGCCTCGAACGTGAAGACCTGATCACCACCGACGACCTTGGGCCAGCGCGCGCCCAGCGGAAGGGAACCGACTTCCTGTGCGGCGGGCAACGAGAAAAGACGCAGAGGTCCCACGCCTTGGGCGCGCACGAGAAGGCGCCGGCTGTCGGGGCTGAAGTCCACTACGGGGAGCGGCTGGTCCGGAGCCACCACACGGCTCGCTCCACCTTCGCTCGAGTACAGTCGCGCGCCATGGTGGGATCCATGGGCCATCCATTGGCCGTCGGGGCTGAAGCGAACGCCCGGACCGGCGCCCTCCGAGCCGAAGATGAACTCGGTCGGCCCCTGCCAAAGGGCTTCGACTGCGAAGCGGCGCGCGGCCTCGCTGTCGGCCCGCTCGAGGCTCGCGATCGCGTAGGCGAGCGCGGCGGAGGGGTGGTCGTCGAGGCGGAGCCGGCAGAGGGACAGCAGTTGCGCCGCCTCCCGGTTTTGGGCTTCGTGGGTCGCGCGGCGCCAGAGTCCGCCCACGATCGCGAGACCCCCGGTGAGGAGAGCGAGGGTCACGCTGACCACTGCTCTTCGGTGGCGCCTCTGCCGGTTCGCTCGGGCCGTCATGGCTTGCGCGAAGTCTTCCTCGACCGAAGAAAGCCCAACCGGATAACGTGTCCGCCAAGCCCGGTAGTCGAGGTACGCGGTTCCCGACCAGAGCAGATCCTCCGGGCGGCCGCGGTCCTGCCAGACCTGCGCTGCCTGCCGAAGCTGGTCCCGAAGCTGCGCCCCGTCGGCGTCCTGCGTTTGCCATCGCACCAGCCGCGGCCAGTGGGCGAGGAGCGACTCGTGGATGACCTCGACCTCCTGGTGGCTTCCTTGTCCCGACTCCCCCGGCCGTTCGAACTCCGTGAGGAGCCGGGCGTCCACGAGGGAATCCAGGACGACCTCGGCCGCGGCCCGCTCCTCGCCGGCAAACACCGAAAGAAGCTCCCCTCGTTCCCGTCCTACGCGGGTTCCCTGGGATGTGATGAGGTTACGGAAGATCTCTCTCACCACTGAAGCACGAGCCGGCCCGATCTCCTGGAGCGTCGCCTCGGCGTGCTGGGCCAGGGCCCCCGCCACCCCGCCGATCTCCTGATAGGCATGCCGGGTGAGCAGGCCGCGGTCCCGATCGCGCATCTCCCATAGTCGCGAAGCGGCAAAGGCCAGGAGGGGCAGCGCTCCCCGCTCGGACCCAACCGTCGCCACCATCTCTCCGACGAGGGCCTCTTCCTCGAAGCGCACGCCCAGGCGGGCTGCCGGCTCCACGAGGGCCCGACGGAGCGCCTCCGGGAACGGCGGCCGGAGGGGAGTCAAGTCTTGAAGTAGCGCCCCGAGGGCGGGCTGCTCGGTGCAGCGGAAGAGGAAGTCGTCGCGCAGGGAGAGGAGGACGTGAACATCCGCCTCGCCCGCCAGGCGACCCAGGAGACCGGCGAAGCGGTCCTGCGTTTCCTTCGGGTTCAAGGTGAAGAGCTCTTCGAACGGATCCACCACCAGGAGCGCCTCGCTCACTCCCCTTCTCCAGCGCAAGACGGTGGCGACCAGGCGCTCGTCCCCTGCGGCCGGATCGAGGTCGGTGAGGCCTTGGACGAGGTCCGCCATCGCCTCGGGGTCACTCGTGAGCTGTGAAGTCAGCGCTCGCGCCAGCGCACCGATCGGACTCGTGCCAGGCTTGACGTACACCGCGCCCCAGCCCTGGGGGCGTTGTGGGATCACGCCTGCCCGCAGGAACGATGTCTTGCCCGCGCCCGATGGTCCAATGAGCGCCAGGAGGTTCTGCCGCCGGATCTTCTCCCACAGCGCCGCTATTTCGGCCTCCCGCCCGAAGAACCGCGCCGCATCGGCCTCCGTGAAAGACGAGAGGCCGGGTACGGGCGCTCTTCGGCCTGCTCTGCGGCCTCTGGTCGATCCTCGGCCTCGCCCAGCGCTTCCAATGCGAGCGCCAGGTCGTTCGCGGTCTGGAACCGGTCCTCCGCCTTCTTCTCCAGGCACCGGCGGACGAGGCGCTGCACTGCCTTCGGGACCTCATCCGCGAGCGTCCCCATGCCCTCGGGCTCGTCCCGCAGGATCGCGGTCAGCGTCTCCGCCGAGGAGTCCCTCTTGAAGGGATGACGGCCGGAAAGCATCTCGTAGAGCACGGTCCCCAAGGCAAAGATGTCCGACCGTGCGTCTCCCGAGTGGCCTTTCGCCTGCTCTGGAGACATGTAGCTCACCGTGCCCATCACTGCCCCGAGACCGGTCACGTCCGACGCCGTCGTGTTCCGCTCGCCCGCGGGCGCACCCGCGCGAGGCCGAAGTCGAGGATCTTCAAGACTCCGGATGTGGCGAGGAAGAGGTTGTCGGGCTTGAGGTCGCGGTGGGCGATGCCACGGGCGTGCGCGGCAGCGAGGCCACGAGCCATCTGCACGGCATACGCCAGAGCCTCCGCAGTCGGGAGGCGTCCGCGTGCGAGGCGCGTGCCGAGAGTCGACCCCTCGAGCAAGTCGAAGACGAGATATGCGCGACCGCCTTCGCGGCCGACGTCGAAGACGGTGAGGACGTTTGGGTGGGAGAGCGCTGCCGTAGCTTTCGCCTCGCGCTCGAAGCGCTTCAGGCGGTCTGGGTCAGAGGCAACGTCGTCGGGGAGAACCTTGAGGGCGACCCTGCGATCGAGCTGGGTGTCGCGGGCGCGGTAGACCTCCCCCATCCCCCCGGCACCCAGAGGGGACAAGACCTCGTAACGTCCGAGACGGACGCCCGATAGGAGCATGGACGAGGCCCGTCAACGATGGGAAACGGAACGACGGGATTGTAGCAAGGATGAGCGCTCTGCCACTGCCGTCCAGAGTGCCCGTCGGAAGGTGTACGGCTCGGTGTAGGATCCGGCGTTTCGGCCAAACGGGCCATAGGGCACGCGAGGGAGGGACGGTTGCGGGTCGGGAACATCGAGATCAGCCCGCTGCGCGATGGTTGGTTCTTCCCCCCCGAGGGCTACTTCGGGAAGGGCGCGCACCCCGCGCGGCATGGGGACCTCCAAGACGAGGCCGGTTCGAATCGCTTGCCCGTGGGCTGCTTCCTGCTCCGGACGCCGAGCCAGACTCTCCTGATCGACACGGGGGTCGGCCATCTCCCGCCGGCGACGGTTCGCGACCTTGCCCAGGAGGGTTATCGGTTCGTGGGAGGCGAGCTCCCCCGGGCCTTGCACGAAGCGGGAGGGACACCCGGAGAGATCGACGCTGTCCTGTGCACGCACCTGCATCTGGATCATTGCGGTGGCCTGGTGGGCGCGGACGGCAGTGCGGCCTTCGAGAATGCCGTGCTCTGGATCGGCCGGGCCGACTGGGAGCGCTTCGTCGTGGGCCGCGAGGGAAAGGTGACGGATGGCGTCCGCGCGGTGCTCCAAGACCGCCTTCGCCAAGGCCGGGTCGAGCTGCTCGAGGGTGATCGCGCGATCGCTCCCGGAGTCACGGCCCTGGCCACTCCCGGCCACACCCCCGGGCACTACTCGGTGGTCGTGTCCGCAGGAACGGAGCGGCTGTTCATCCTCGGGGACGCGGTCACCTGCCCGGCGCAGCTCGTGGAGACCGAGTGGCACGCCCTCTCCGACGTCGACCCACACCTCGCGGCGCGCACGAGAGAGAGCCTTTTCCGCGAGCTCGAGAGCGGGGGCGACGCGGCGACCGGCTGCCACTTCCCGGGGCTCGAGTTCGGGCGGGTCCTCCGAGGGACGGCCGGCCGGACCTGGAGCCCTCTCTCCAATGCTAAGATCCCGCTCCCGTGATTCACTTCCCGTCGGACTTCGTGTGGGGTGGGGCCACCTCCTCCTATCAGGTCGAAGGCTCGGTCTCCGCGGACGGACGCGGCGAGTCCATCTGGGACCGACTCTGCCGGAAGCCCGGCGCCATCGAGGACGGCAGCTCGGGTGACGTCGCCTGCGACCACTACCGCCGCTACCGTGAAGACGTCGCCCTGATGCGGGACCTCGGCATCAAGGCCTATCGCTTCTCGATCGCCTGGCCGCGCGTTCTCCCCCAGCGGTCGGGGAGCCGTGAACCCGGCGGGCCTCGACTTCTACAGTCGGCTCGTGGACTGCCTGCTCGAGCACGGGATCACGCCCTTCGCCACGCTCTACCACTGGGACCTGCCGCAGGCCCTGCAGGACGAAGGAGGCTGGGCGCGTTCGCGCCACCGCCGAGGCCTTCGCCGACTATGCCGAGGTCGTCGCGCGCCGCCTGGGCGACCGCGTCAAGAGCTTCATCACGATCAACGAGCCCTGGTGCGTCAGCATGCTGAGCCACCAGCTCGGCAAGCACGCTCCCGGCCTGAAGCACTGGCCCACCGCTCTGGCCGCCGCGCACCACGTGCTGCTCGCGCACGGCCTGGCCGTGCCCGTGATCCGCCGCGAGTGCCCGGGGGCGGAGGTCGGCATCACCCTGAACTTCGAGCCCGCGGTGCCCGCCTCGAGAAGCGCCGCCGACCAGGACGCCGCGCGCCACAGCGACGGCAACTTCAACCGCTGGTTCCTCGACCCCGTCTTCGGCCGGCGCTACCCAGCGGACATGGTGGCCGACTACGCGAGGGCGGGCCACATCCCGTCCGCAGGAGTCCCCGAGGCGCAGGACGGCGATTTCGCCATCATCGCGACCCCCACCGATTTTCTCGGTGTGAACTACTACACCCGCAAGATCGCGCGGAGCGAGGTCGTCCCGGAGGCCGAGAACGCTCCCGGCCACGCTGTCTCTCCCCCCGGCCTCCGAGCGGACCACGATGGGCTGGGAGGTCGTCCCGGAAGAGCTCTACCGGCTCCTCTGCCGGATCCAGTTCGAGTACGCGCCGCCCAAGATGTACATCACGGAGAACGGCTCGGCCTGGCCGGACACGGTCGCCGCCGACGGTCGCGTGCACGACCACGCAGCGGGTGCGCTACCTGCAAGGCCACCTGGCGGCGACGGGGCGCGCCATCGGCGCCGGCGCGCGGGTGGCCGGCTACTTCGCCTGGTCGCTGCTCGACAACTTCGAGTGGGAGCGCGGGTACACGCAGCGATTCGGCATCGTGCACGTGGACTACGACACCCAGGTCCGCACCCCGAAGGACAGCGCGATCTTCTACCGCGACACGATCCGCGCAGGACGCGTCGAGGAGTAGCGCCGAGAAGGGCGAGGGCTAGGCCATGACCACGACCGCGGGGGTCCCGAAGCTCGAGATCGACGACGACACCTGGGTGCTGGTCCTGACCGGCGCCGGGGTCTCGGCCGAGAGCGGCATCCGGACCTTCCGTGACGCCGGCGGGTTCTGGGAAGACCACCCGGTCGAGCAGGTGGCCTCGCCCGAAGGCTTCGCCGCCGATCCGGCCCTGGTCTGGCGGTTCTACTCGGCGCGGCGGGCCAAGGCCAAGACCTGCGTACCGAACCCCGGCCACGTCGCCCTGGCCGATCTCGAACGAAGGCTCGGCGACCGCTTCCTTCTCGCGACCCAGAACGTCGACGGCCTGCACGGCCGGGCCGGAAGCGAGCGCGTGGTGGAGGTCCACGGAAGCCTCTTCCTCACCCGCTGCTCCGTCGTGCGCGCGCCCGCCCTTCGCGGACGATCGCGAGTACCTGGACGGGCCGCCGCCGTGCGACGTGTGCGCGGCCGCGGGACGAACCTCCCTCCTGCGTCCCCACATCGTCTGGTTCGGGGAGATGCTCGATCCCGAAGACCTCCGGCGGATCGGCGCGTTCATGGACGCGGCACGGCGGCATCGCTTCGTGTTCCTCGCCGCCGGCACCTCGGGCGTCGTCTACCCCGCCGCGGGCATGGTGCTCGAGGCCCGCGCCGCGGGAGCCGAGACCTGGCTCGTCAACGCCGAGCCCGCCGACAACGCGCGGCACTTCCACCACTTCGTGCGAGGGCCGAGCGGCGCGGTCCTGCCCCGACTGCTCGAGGCGCCGGCGCTCCTCCGCGAAGACGGCGGTCAGGCGCTCACGAAGAGGTAGTCGCGCAGGATGCCCGCCTCGTCGAAGTAGAGGAAGTAGATCATGTCGCCGGCGCGGAAGACGCGCGTCTTCGGCCAGCGCCGGCCCTTGGTCAGCACCTCGGCCCGCTTCTCGCGCCCCCAACGCTCCGCCGCGTCGCGGAGGGCGGGCTCGCCCACCGGCGAGCCGAGGAGGGGGCTGTCCTCCAGGCGCAAGCCTTCCGTGACCTGCTCCAGGGTCGGGGCCTTTTGCAGGAGGTGCTCGAGCCGGGTGGCGTGGGTCGAGACTCGCCGCATGTCGAAGTAGGCGGCACCCAGCCAGAACGCGATCCCGCCGAGGGTGGCGCTCAGGGCGAGACTCGCGGCGACGACCCAGCGATTCATCGGGCAGACGTTCCTGTGCGCATTGTACCGGGGGAGCGCCGGCCCGCGACCAGGGCGCCAGCGCTGGCGTTTCCGGGTACGCTAGGGGCACGTGGTTCACGGGGCGCGCTCGAACCACCGGTCATGAAGCGAGGGGACGATGAGCTGGAGATGGACTCGGGGGCTCGCGGCAGCGGCGGTGGTCGGGATGGGCGTCGGTCCGGCGAAGGTCGCGGCCGGTGATGCGATCGAGATGACCTTCGGCGGCTCCGCCATCGTGGGCCAGGCCCTCGGCGACTTTGCCGACCAGGTCGGAACTCCCTACGGCCTGGGCGGTCATGTCGCCTGGGCCCGGCCCGGAAAGCCCTTCGGCCTGCGCCTCGAGGTGACGGGCCTCATCTACGGCTCGGAAACCCGCCAGGTGCCGGTGGGCCAGCCCGGCCTTCGCCAGTCATTGAGGTGGAGACCACGAACGGAATGGCCACGCTGGGCCTCGGGCCCGCAGTTCGTGGCGTCCAAGGCTCGGTCCGGCCCTACCTCACGGCCTTCGCGGGCTTCTCGTACTTCAGCACCGACTCGACGGTCCGGGCCGACGTGGACCTCGTTTCCGGTCGCGCAATCGACGAACTACGACGACACGGTCTTCGCCTACGGCGGCGGGCTCGGCATCCTGATTCCCCTGGGCGCCAGCAAGAGCGGCGGACTGGCCTTGGACGTGGGCGCGCGCTTCGTGGGCGGCGGCGAGGTCCGCTACCTGGCCGAGGGCGACCATCACGGACCTCCCGGGAGGAGACGTCGCCTTCACTCCGCTCAGCACCAAGGCCAACCGCATCGAGTTCCACATCGGCCTCACCGGTCTCCCCTAGCCCGGACTATTCATGAAGGTCCGCCTGACCGCTTCGTGAATAGTCCGATCTGGCCAAATGCGGCGTCGACTTCCCTACCGATCCGCTGAGTACTGTCTCCGAATCGTGGGGATGAGGTAGTCGTCGAAGGCCTGGGCCTCGTCGTAGCGCGGGGCGAAGCCCCAGTCCCGGCGGGCCGCGGAATCGTCCACGTCGGCGGGCCAGCCGTCGACGATCGCCTGCCGCTTGGCGTCGTTCTGGTAGCTGACGTCGGCGCCCGGAAAGGCCCGGAGCACGCGGGCGCGGATCTGGTCGGCGGTCGGGCTGAAGGCGCCGACGTTGTAGACGTGGCGGGTCAGCGCCTCGCGCGGCGCCGCCGCCAGCTTGAGAAGGGCAGCGACGCCGTCGGGCATCGCCATGAACGGGATCCGCGTGTCCTTCCGGACGAAGCAGGGATAGGGCTTGCCCTCGGCCGCCGCGTGCAGCATCTCGGGCGCGTAGTCCGAGGTCCCGCCCGAGGGCACGGTCACCGCGGAGATGAGGCCCGGGAAGCGCACGCTGCGAAAGTCCACGCGCCCCGAGCGCGACTCGGGGGCCAGCCTCTTGTAGTGCTCGGCGTAGTAGCGCCCGAGGTGCTCGCAGTAGAGCTTGTTGCAGCCGTACATGGTGGCCGGGAAGTTCCAGTCGTCTTCGCGGACCTTCCCCGCCTTCGCTTTCGTGGCCGCGTCGGGAAGGCCGTAGGCGGCGATGGAGCTCGGATAGAGGAAGGTGACCGGCCGGCCGTGCGACTCGCCCTCCTTCTGCGCGAACTCGAGCATCTTGAGGGTCCCGTCCACGTTGACGGTGTGGGCGGTGGTGGGCGTGAACTCGCTGCGCGTGGAGAGGAGCGCGGCCAGGTGGAAGACGAGATCGACCTCGTACTCGGCCAGGATGCGCTCGAGGAGGTCGGTGTCGAGGATCGAGCCCGAGTACTGGTGCTGGACCTTGGCCGCGATGGCGGGCTCGAGGCTGCGCAGGTCGAGGGTGATGATCTGGCGGCTGCCGTCGCCGGCCAGGCTCTCGATGAGCCCGTGGCCGATCTCGCCGCTGGCGCCGGTGATGAGCACGACGGGTTTGCGCAGCATGCGAACCTCCTGTGAACGCGACGCCTCGGGAGCGTACCCGAGTCGGCAGACCTTTGCCCAGGGCCGGGCGGCGGCTCGCCGACCTCGCCGAACGGGTGTCAAATAGGTCGGCGTCCCATGGCCTTCAACGAGAAATCCGAACGGCTCCGCCGCCAGGTGCTCGGGCGCTTCACCTTCTGGCTCTTCCTGTGGAAGACCCTCCCCCTGGCCGCGTTCGCCGGCCTGCGGATCCGCACCCTGGACGAGGCCCGGTGCACGGTGTCGTTGCCTGGTGGCTGGCGGACCCAGAATCCCTTCCGTTCGACCTACTTCGGCGCCCAGGCGATGGCGGCGGAGATGTCCACCGGTGCCCCGGCCATGGTGCTCGTGGGCGGGGCGTCCGCCTCGCGTCGCCATGCTCGTGCGCGAGGTTCGGGGGACGTTCGTGAAGAAGATCGTGGGGCCCTCGATCTTCACCTTCGACGACGTGGCCTCCCTGCGGGCGGCGATCGATCGGGCGGCGGCCACGGGCGAGGCCGAGACCTTCGTGGCCCGGTCGATCGGAACCACGGCGGACGGAACCGTGGCCGCGGAGTTCGAGATCACCTGGTCCTTCAAGCGGCGCGGCTGATTCGCGATGTCGGCTCCGGTCGTCGGCTTCGTCGTGGCGGGTGGAGAAAGCCGGCGCATGGGTCGCGACAAGGCCCTCGCTGCCCTGGGGGGACCGGACGCTCCTGGACCACGCGATCGAGCGGCTGCGGCGTGTCACCGACGACGTTCGCGTCCTCTGCGGACCCCAGGCGACGCTACGAGTCACACGGTGTCCCGGTGGTTCCGGACGCGGTGGAGAACCAGGGCGTCCTCGGCGGCGTCCTGTCGGGCCTCATGGTCCAGCGTCGCCCGCTCGGACTCTTTCTCGCCGTGGACCTGCCCGCGGTGTCACCAGCACTGCTGGAGGCGCTCGTTGCCGCCGCGCCGGGGTTCGATGCGGTCGTGCCGGTCTGGTCCCGCGGTCCGGAGCCCCTCTGCGCGGTCTACTCCGGTGCCTGTCGTCGAGCCGATCCGGCGAAGGCTTGCCGCCGGCGACGCCAAGATGACGGGCTTCTGGCCTGACGTGCGGGTGCGGGAGTGGGGACCCGCCGAGATCGGCCGCTTCGGCGAGCCGGCCGAGTTGTTCGCCAACCTCAACCACCCGGACGACTACGCCCTCGTCGCCCGGCGGGAGGACTAGGCGATCCCTGGACCCGGATCGCGCGTGAAGCTCGCCATCGCGACTGCCGTGTCGGGCGACCAATCCGTGAAGTCGTCCTCGGCCAGCCTCGACCAGGCGAGCGCGCCCGAGTAGCCCGACTCCTTGGCCGCGCGCAACAGCTCGGCGGGTGCGAGCGTCGAGCCACGGGTCGGAAACTCGCCGAGGAGGACGGGCCGGTCGAGGCGCAGCTTGGACACGGGTCGCCGCAGCGGCGAGGCCGATTCGACCGAGTCGTACCAGTGCACCTGGTAGAAGTCGAGCCCCAGCTTGCGGACGAGGGGCAGGCCGGAGGCGCTGGCCAGGCCGACGGTGAGAGGCTGCGTCCCCCAATCGTGGCCGAGCGCCACGAGCTCCTTCAAGAAGACCTCCATGTCCTCCCGTGGGATTCCCCGACCGGGCAGGATCGTCCCCAGGCCACGTGTGGCCCACTCGGGCTCGTTGACGAGGTCCCAGGCGTAGACCGCCGGGTGGCGGCGGTAGCGTTCGAAGATCCGCGTGAAGACGGTGTCGTGAAGGCGCCAACGGGACTCGGGCGCGGTGATGAGGCCCGCGCGGCCGCCCGTTTGGACACGGTCCACGGTCCGCGCGGGGGCGAACCAGAGGAAGTCGATGAGCACGGGGATGAGACGAATGCCTCGGCGGTGGGCGGCTTCGAAGCCGGCGTCCAGATCTTTGACGACGAAATCGTCGAGGCCCAGCGGAAGGCCGTCACCGTCCACGCGCAGGCCTGCGCGCCCGTCGCCCAGGACCCACCAGCGCACGGTCGTCAGACCCGAATCGGCGAGCTGTGCGAAGGCCTCGTCGACCCGCCGCCTGCAGCTCGGGCCGAGCGACGCCCCCCTGGGGCTGCCAGGCATTGGCCCCGAAGTCCCCGCCGTAGCGCAGCCAGGGCAGGTTCACGCCGACGAAGAACGGCCCGCCGCTCACCTTACTCGGCTGCGCCCGCGGCAGGGACCATCAGGGTCGCTACCGCCCGGCGAGGAGGCCGCCCAGCAACCCGCCGAGCGACGACTGCAACGAGGCCTGCGGGGGAACCTGCCCCTGCGGGGTGAGCTTGTTGATGAGCACCGGCAGCGCCACCGCCAGGAGCGAGGCGGCCACCTGCGGCGAGATGCCCGCCTTCTTGGCCAGTTGCGACAGCGTGTCGGCGCCGAGCCCCTGCTCGATGTGGGCCGGGGTTGCCGCCTGGTTGGCACCCGTCCCCACCCAGGAGCCCACCAGGCTGCCGAGGCCGGCCTGCTCGAACTGGCTGACGAGGCCGCCGAGGCCGCCGCCGCCGGCCGCACCCGGACCCGGAACCTCACCCGGCGGAGCTGCCTGCCGCCAGCATGCCGACCACCGCGTTCATCAGATCAGCCGAGTGGTCGGCCGTGGCGCCGTGCTGCGCCGCGGTTCCGGACATCTGTCCTAGAACTTCGTCCAAGAGACCCATGGGCACCTCTTCGTTGATTCAGGGGACTTCGACGGTGAACTCTACCAGAGCCGTGCCGCGGCGACACCATGCCTTCGCGCTTCGAGCAATAGAAGTAGACGACCTTGGCCGTCGAGCTCCTGCTTTCCCTTCGGGGCCTTCGGCGCGATCGCGACCGGGAAGCGGACCGGCTTCGCGAGGTCGAGGTAGCGCGCCTTCTCCGGATCGAAGTCGGCCGCGTGGGCGGGCGCGGGGGTCTGGCCGGTCGACGAGGACGACCTGGCCAGGATCGAGCTTGAGGCGGGGCGCGGGCTCCTCGTTGATGTGGACGTCCGGGTCCGTCGGGGAGAACAACACGCTCACCGCGGCCTTGCCCCCGGGCTCCTTGGGGGCGGACGAAGGAAGCGGCGACGTCGAAGTGCCGGGGCGCCGCTCCGGCCGCCAGAGCGAGGACCAAGGCGTAGAGGAAGACTCCCACCCGATGATCCTACCAAAGACCGGGGACGAACCGTCGCGTCCTCCGCCCGCGATTCCGACCGGGTATCATGGAAGGGATGATCCTGGACCTTCAGGCCCGCCTCGCCGAGTCCGTACGGGCTGCCGCCCGCTCCGCCTTCGACGTCGTCCTGAACGGGATCACCTTCCAGTACCCGCCCCGGGTCGACCTCGGCGACCTCGCCCTCACCGCGCCCTTCGACCTCGCCAAGTCGCTTGAAGCGCAAGCCGCGCGACATCGCCGAGCGCCTCGCCAAGACCTCGCCCAGGCCCCCGGCGTGCGCCGCGCCGAAGTCGCGGGCGGGCGGCTACGTCAACCTCTTCCTGGATCGCTCGGCCTTCGCGCGCTCCTTCCACGAGGCGCTCCGCTCGGGAGCGGCGGCGCCTGCGGTGGAGGGCCACGTCATCGTCGAGCACACGAGCATCAACCCGAACAAGGCGGCGCACGTCGGCCACGTTCGCAACGCCACCCTCGGGCGACACCTTCGTGCGGATCCTCCGCCGGCGCGGGCGCGACGTGGGCGTGCAGAACTACATCGACGACACCGGGGTGCAGGTCGCCGACGTGGTGGTGGGCTTTCTCCACCTGGAGAAGAAGACGCCGGCCGAGGTCGAGGCCCTCGGCGGGAAGTTCGACTACTACTGCTGGGACCTCTACGCCAAGGTCGGCGACTTCTACGCGGCCGACCCCAAGCGCAAGGCCCTCCAGGCCGAGGTGCTGCACGAGATCGAGGCCGGGGGCAACGAGACCGCGGCCCTGGCCGCCCACGTCGCCTCGCGCATCGTGGACTGCCACCTGGCCACCATGGAGCGCCTGGGCATCCGCTACGACCTTCTCGCCCACGAGAGCGACATCCTGCGCCTTCACTTCTGGGACCGCGCCTTCGAGCTCCTCGAAGGAGTCGGGGGCCATCCGCCTCGAGACCGAGGGCAAGAGCAAGGGCTGCTGGGTCCTGGCCATGGGCGGCGAAGGCGGACGGGGCCGTCGGGCCTGGACGAAGACAAGATCATCGTCCGCTCCAACGGGACCGTCACCTACACCGGCAAGGACATCGCCTACCAGCTCTGGAAGCTGGGCCGGCTCGACCGCGACTTCCGCTACCGCCTTCACCGCACCTATCCCGACGGCCATCGGCTCTGGACGACGACCAGCGAGCCGACGGACGCGGTGGCGCCGGCCTTCGGGCACGCGGCCCTGGTCTACAACGTGATCGACGTCGGCCAGTCGTATCCGCAGCGCGTGGTGAAGGCGGGGGTCGCCGCCCTCGGCCACCACGACGGCGCGCAGGGCAGCCACCACCTGGCCTACGAGAAGGTCGTGCTCTCCCCCGCCACCGCCCGGGCCCTCGGCTACGACGTGTCCGAGGACGAAGCGGCGGTGAAGGTCTCCGGCCGCAAGGGCCTCGGGGTGAAGGCCGACGACCTCGTCGACCTGCTCGTGGCCAAGGCCAAGAACGAGATCGAGGCCCGCGACGAGAGCCGGCGCCCGCTCCGCCGCGGAGAAAGGACGCGACCGCGCGCGCCATCGGCATCGGCGCCCTGCGCTATTTCCTGCTCAAGTACGGCCGCACCAAGGTCATCACCTTCGACATGGACGAGGCCCTGGCCTTCGTGGGCGAGACCGGCCCCTACATCCAGAACGCGGTGGTGCGCGCCCGCAACATCTTCGCCAAGATGGAAGCGGAAGGGCATCGCGTGGACGCGCTCCTGGAGCGGGCCAGAAGCCTCGACCTCGCCCCGCTGCTCCAGGGCGAAGAGGGCGACGAGGCCTGGTCGCTCCTGCGTGCTCATGGCGCGCAGCGAAGAGATCGCCGACCAGGCGGTGCGCGCCGAAGAGGTGGCGCTCCTCGCCAAGCACACCTTCGCGGTCGCCCAGGCCTTCCACTCCTACTACCAGAAGCCGAAGTACTCGCTGCTCTACGCCGAGAGCGAGGACCTGCGGGCCTTCCGCACCCTCGTGGTGGACGCTTTCCTGCGCCAGATGGCGGTGCTCCTCGACCTCCTGGGGATCCCGGTCCCGGAGCGGATGTGAGGCGGCCGTCGATCGGCATCACGATCGGCTACGACGATCGGCGCGCCGGCATCCACGAGCTTCGCCACGAATACGTAGGCTCGGTCGAAGAAGACGGGCGGCGCTGCCCTTCGTCCTGGTCCCCGGCAAGCCGGAGGACGCCCCCGCCTTCCTCGATCGGCTCGACGCCCTGCTCCTCTCCGGCGGCTCGGACGTCGATCCCGCGCTCTACGGCCGGCCCCCGCACCCGAAGCTGGGAAAGGTGATCCGCGAGCGGGACGACTTCGAGCTGGCCCTATGCCGCGAGGCCCTGCGCCGGGACCTGCCGATCCTGGCTATCTGTCGGGGCCAACAGGTGTTAAACGTTGCCACGGGGGGAACACTGGTCCAGGATCTCCCGTCAGATCTTGGTAGCATGGGATCATGACCCGAGGCGGCAGCGATGGCAGGTCGCCCATGAAGTCAGGGTCGTGCCGGGTACCCGGCTCCGGGAGATCCTGGGTCGCGAGACGGTTTCGGTGAACAGCTTCCATCATCAGGCCGTGGAGAACCTGGGCGAGGGCGTCGTCGTCTCGGCCCGCTCGGAAAAGGACGACGTGGTCGAGGGGATCGAGATGCCCGGCCGGCGCTTCGTGGTGGGCGTGCAGTGGCACCCCGAGTCGTTCTGGGGCCGCCCGGAGGGCTTCCGGCCGCTCTTCGAGGCCCTCGCGAGCGGCGACCCTGGCCCGGGCGGAGGCCGCCCGATGACGACCGGGGCGCTGGCCGTCAGCCTGTTCCTGCTCGGCGGGCCCGCCGCCACCGCCCCCAGCGGCATCGGTGGCACACCCGCATCGAGGACGCGCTGCGCGTCGCCCGCGCCCAGAGGAAGCCCATCATCGTGGACTTCTGGGCCACGTGGTGCGGCTGGTGCAAGAGGCTCGACCAGAGCACCTACGTCGATCCCCTCGTCACCAAGCTCGCGGAAGGATTCGTCGCCCTGAAGGTGAACGCCGAGGGCGCCCCGAACGAAGTCGACTTCGCCCGGCGCTACGACGTCTCGACCCTTCCCACCATCGCCTTCCTCTCGCCCTCGGGCCGGCTCGTGTCCCGGGTGAACGGCTATCAGGGACCGGGGCAGTTCCCGCAGACCATCAACATGGCGCGCGAGGAAGCCCAGAAGGTCATGGGCTGGGAAGGCGCGATCGAGAAGAACCCGAAGGATGCCCCGGCCCTGGCCAGCCTCGGCACCCACCTGTTCGAGCAGGAGTTCTACGAGGACGCGCGGCAGCTGCTGCTACCAGGCGACGCGCTTCGACGGCGGTCAGCCGGTGTCGCATCGCCGGCGGACCCGGATGCTGCTCGCGATCATCCAGAACTACGACCGACAGTACTCCGACGCGGAGGCGCTCCTGAAGGACGCCCTCGGCCTCCTGCCCCCGGGCGAGGACGAGCCCAAGCTGCTCTTCATCCTCGGCCGCACCTACGTGTCGTGGGGCCGCCGCTCCGAGGCCCAGGAGACCATGCAGGTCATCGTCCGCGACTACAGCCAGAACCCGCTGGCCCAGAAGGCCAAGGACACCCTGGCCGTCCTGGAGCGCAAGCCCTAGCTCTTGGCGCCGGGGACCCGCGTCAGCAGGTCCTCGAAGCCAATCTCGCGACACACCGCTTCGAGCTCGGCGCGACGCGCACCCCGCCACTCCAGGTCCGCCAGGTCTTCCTGAAGGGGGACGTCGGTGCGCAGGGTCGCGAGCCGGCGGTAGAGGGCGGCCTCCTCACGCCGCTCGCGCAGCGACGCGGCCAGGCGGTCGCGGCCACGGATCGTCGAGATCCCAGTCGCGAGCCTGGTCGGGGATCCGTCGATCGTCCCGTAGCGGGCGAGGACGGCCGCCGCCGACTTCTCTCCCAAGCCCGGGATCCCCGGAATGCCGTCGGCAGTCGTCGCCCACGAGGGCGAGCCAGTCCGGAATCGACGGCCGGCGGCACCCCGAAGCGCGCGACCACGCCCGCCTCGTCACGATCGGCGCGCCGCAGGCGGTCGCGACAGATGACGCGGCTCCCCACGACGCACTGCGAAAGGTCCTTGTCGGGGGAGCAGATCACGACCTGCTCGACCCCGGGGACGTCTCGCAGCCGGAAGGCGGCGGTGGCGAGCGCGTCGTCCGCCTCGAACTCCACCATGGGCCAGACCACGACGCCCGAGGGCAGCGACCGCACGCTCCGCCGGGTGGAACTGGGCCAGCAGGTCGGGATCGATTCCATCGCCCGTCTTGTAGCCGGCGAAGAGGTCGTTGCGGAACGACTCGATCACGTGGTCGAAGGCGCAGGCGACATGGGTGACCTCCGGCTCGCGCAGGAGGGACACGAGCGTCGCCGAGGATGCCGCGGATCGCGCCCACGGGCCGGCCGGCGTCGTCGTGCGCCGGCGGCGCCCCGAAGAAGGCGCGGAACAGCTCGAACGTCCCGTCGACCAGATGGACCTTCACTCCGGCTTCTTGAGCCAGGCCGAGTGGTGCTGGGTGAAGCCGACGTGAGGGTAGTACTTCTCCGCGGCGGGGGCGGACAGCAGAATGAGGGTGGCCTGGGGGGCCTCGAGCTGGGTGCGGCGCATCAGCTCGCGGCCAATGCCGCTCTTCTGGTGCCTGACCTTCACCGCCAGGTCGGAGAGGTAGGTCGCGTAGACGAAGTCGGTGAGCGACCGCGCGATCCCGACCATCTCGTCACCGTCCCATGCCGTCACCACCAGGTTGGCTTCCTCCAGCATGCGCCGCATCCGCTCACGGTCGGCGACCGGACGGCGCTCGCCCAGGGTGGACTGGACGTAGACCGCCAGGTACTGCTCGAAGTCCAGGTCGTTGCCGACGCGGTACCCGATCTCAGCCATTCATCCCCTCATGGGGCGGCAGCCGCCCCGCGGCCCTCAAAGTCCGCGATGAGCCGGGCGACCTCGGCCGGCCGCTCCTCCTGCGGCATGTGGCCGCAGCGGTCGAGCACGACCACCCGCGAGCCGGGCAGCGCCGCCGGAAGCGGTCGGCATCCGTCACCGGGATCCATTGGTCCTCGCGCCCCCAGACGATGAGGGTCGGGGCGGTGATCCGGGGCAGGAGCTCTCTGCACGACGTCGGGGTGCAGAGACCGCGAGGCGAGGAGCGACCGGATCGCGCGCGCGGCCTCGGGCCGAAGCACCGGCTCGAGGTACTCGTCGATTCGCTCGCCGGTCACGAGAGCGTCGTCGAAGAACACCTGCCGGAGGCTCGCCTCGACGAGCAGGCGCCGGAGCGGCATCCGGTCGAGCAGGGCGGCCACGGGCGCCGAGCCCACGAGACGGAGCGGCCACGGGCGCTTCTTCTCCTGCAGGTTGAAGCCGGCGGCGTCGACGAGCACCAGCCGCTCGACGCGCTCCGGCCTCTCCGCCGCGACGTACCACTGCCACTCCCCCACCCATGCTGTTGCCGACGAGGGTCGCGCGCGAGACGCCGAGTCGATCGAGGAGACCCAGGACGACCGCCGGATACTCGTCGAAGCGAGAGGTCGGGCGGGCACTCCGACTGCCCGAAGCCGGGAAGGTCGAGGGCCACGACGTCGTGGTCCCGAGCCAGGACGGGCAACACGTCCTTCCAGGTGTAGATCGAAGACGCGAAGCCGTGAAGCAGCACGATCGGCGGCCCTGATCCCTTGCGCACGAAGCGAACGCGTCGGCCCGCGACGGTCTCGAACCGGGGCTCGAGCCCCGCCGCGGCGAGCCACTGGCCCGGTGGGCCCGAGCGGGCGCTCCCGCGCGGAGCCGAGGGCGAAGAGGGCCAGGCCCGAGGCGAGCAACGCCGCGAGCCCGCCAAGAAACGCCCGCCGCCTTCGGCTCACCGCGGGGCCTGGAGCAGCCGACGCAGCTCGGGCAGCGCCTCCATCAGGGCCTTGTCGCCCGCTTCGAAGAAGCTCGGGATCTTGCGAGGCTGCATCCAGCCCGAGTCGCCCATGGCCGGGGCGATGGCGAGGTCGGCCCCGGCCAGCTCGCTGCGCGACCGGCCGCGCAGGAGGGTCAGGCCGGCGCGAAGGGCCAGGGACACGAACGAGTCGGCCGCGGGCCACTTCGTGCCGCTGTTGCAGTCGACCGCGACCACGATGCCGTCCTCGCCGGCCAGCTCGCGGGCCAGCCGAACCGGGATCACTTCGGACACCCCGCCGTCGTAGAGCCGTCGGCCGTTCAGCACCATGGGCGGGAAGACCCCGGGGAAGCTGCACGAGGCGCGCACCGCGTCACGAAGCTCGCCCTCGCGGAACACCACCGGCGCTCCGGTGTCGACGTCGGTGGCGAGCACGGCCACGGGGACCCGCAGGCCTTCGAAGCGGTCGACCGGCAGGAACTCGTCGATCATCATTCCGAGCTTGGTGCCGGAGAAGAGGCCGCCGCCCCAGCCCCGGACCCAGGTCCAGGGGTGGAGGCGCGAGGCCTGGTCGACGAGCTGCTCGAGATCGGCGCCGCCCGGCCCAGGCGGCGGCCACCAGGGCACCGCCGCTGACCCCGGCCACCCCGGCCACGCCGAGGCCCTCCCGATCGATCGCGCGCAGGACGCCGGCGTGGGCGGCCGCATGGGCCCCACCCCCGGAAAGCGCGAGGAAGAGCGGCTTCATGCCCCGGCGTGGATCTCCTGGAGGCTCAGGAAGTCCATCGTCCTCTCGCGCACCGCCTCGATCGCGCGCACGGTGGCGGCCGCGCCGGTCAGCGTGGTCACGGCCAGGACGCCGTGCAAGGGTCGCGCTCTTGCGGATGGCGCCGTCGTCGAAGAACGACTCCTTCCCGAGCGGGGTGTTGAACACGATGCTGATCTTGCCGTCCTTGATGAAGTCGACGATGTTGGGCCGCCCCTCGTTGACCTTGAACACGGTGTCCGCGGCGACGCCCTCGCGGTTCAGGAACTCGGCCGTGCCCCGAGTGGCCAGGATGCGAAAGCCCATCCCGGCCAGCGCGCGCGCATGGGGCAGGACCCCGCCCTTGTCGTGGTCGTTGACGCTGATGAACACCGTCCCCTCGGTGGGAATGCGGAAGCCCGAGGCCATCTGCGACTTGGCGAAGGCGATCCCGAAGTCGTCGGAGATGCCCATGACCTCGCCCGTGGACTTCATCTCGGGGCCGAGCAGGATGTCGGCCCCGGGGAACTTCAGGAAGGGGAAGACCGACTCCTTCACGAAGATGCGCGTCACCTCGAGGTCCTTGGTGATGCCCTGCTGGGCCAGGCTCCGGCCCGCCATGATCCGCGCCGCGACCTTGGCCAGGGGAACCCCCGCCGCCTTGCTCACGAAAGGCGTGGTGCGGGAGGCCCGCGGGTTCACCTCCAGCACGTAGACCACGTCGTTCTTGATCGCGTACTGCACGTTCATGAGCCCGCGCACGCCGAGGGCGAGGCCGAGCTTCCGGGTGTAGCCGCGGATCGTCTTGAGGTGCTGCTCGGAGATCAGGTACGTGGGCAGCACCATGGCGGAGTCGCCGCTGTGGATCCCCGCCTCTTCGATGTGCTGGAGGATCCCGCCGATCACCACGCGCTCGCCGTCGCCGAGCGCGTCGACGTCGACCTCGAAGGCGTCCTCCAGGAAGCGGTCGATGAGGATCGGGTGCTCGGGCGAGGCCTGGACCGCCTCGCGCACGTAGCCTTCGAGGTGGTCGCCGTCGAACACGATGGCCATGGCCCGGCCGCCGAGCACGTACGAGGGCCGCACCAGGACGGGATAGCCGATGCGCTCGGCCACGACCTTGGCCTCTTCGAGCGAGGTCGCGGTTCCGCTCTCCGGCTGCGGGATCCCGAGGTTGGTCAGGAGCGCGCTGAAGCGCTTGCGGTCCTCGGCGAGGTCCACGGCGTCGGGGCTCGTGCCGAGGATGCGGACACCGGCCTGCTGGAGAGGAACGGCCAGGCGCAGCGGGCGTCTGGCCTCCGAACTGGATCACCACCCCTTCGGGCTTTTCGATCTCGAGCACGTTCATCACGTCCTCGAAGGCCAGCGGCTCGAAGTAGAGCCGATCGGAGGTGTCGTAGTCGGTCGAGACCGTCTCCGGGTTGCAGTTGATCATGATGGTCTCGTAGCCCTCCTCCTTGAACGCGAAGGAGGCGTGGCAGCAGCAGTAGTCGAACTCGATCCCCTGCCCGATGCGGTTGGGGCCGCTGCCCAGGATCACGACCTTCTTGCGGCCGGTAGGCTCGGCCTCGCACTCGCTCTCGTAGGTCGAGTAGAGGTAGGGCGTGTGCGACTCGAACTCGGCCGCGCAGGTGTCGACCCGCTTGTAGACGGGGACGATCCCCACGGCCTTGCGGCGGGCGCGCACCTCGGCCTCCGAGGTCTTCGCGAGCTGCGCCGAGGCGCACGTCCGAGAAGCCGAAGCGCTTCGCCTGGCGGAGGAGCTCGCGGTCGCCGAGGCCTCCGGGACCGATCTTCTTCTCGAGATCCACGATCTGCTGGATCTGGTCGAGGAACCAGGGGTCGATGCCGGTCATACGGTGGACCTCGGCGTGGCTCCAGCCGAGGTCGAGCGCCCGCTTCACGTAGAAGATGCGATCGGGATCGGCGTGGAGCAGCTTCTCCTTGATGCGCGAGTCGTCGAGGTCGGCGCGGGCGAAACCGCTGATCCCGGTCTCGAGCCCGCGCAGCCCCTTGTGCAGCGCCTCCTTGAAGGTGCGGCCGATGGCCATCACCTCGCCCACCGACTTCATCTGGGTGCCGAGCATCTGGCTCGCGTCCTTGAACTTCTCGAAGGCCCAGCGCGGGATCTTCACCACCACGTAGTCGATGACCGGCTCGAAGGAGGCGGGAGTCACGCGCGTGATGTCGTTCTTGATCTCGTCGAGGTGGTACCCGAGGGCGAGGAGCGCTGCGATCTTGGCGATGGGGAAACCGGTGGCCTTGCTGGCCAGGGCCGACGAGCGCGACACGCGCGGGTTCATCTCGATCACGGTCATGCGCCCGGTCTTGGGGTCGACCGCGAACTGGATGTTCGAGCCCCCGGTCTCCACTCCCACCTCGCGAATGATGGCCCGCGCCGCATTCCGCATCACCTGGTACTCGCGGTCGGTCAGGGTCTGGGCCGGCGCCACCGTGACCGAGTCGCCGGTGTGGATGCCCATGGGGTCGAAGTTCTCGATGGTGCAGATCACCACGAAGTTGTCGGCGCGGTCGCGCATGACCTCGAGCTCGTATTCCTTCCAGCCGAGGACCGACTCTTCGATCAGGATCTCGTGGACCGGCGACAGGTCGAGCCCGCGGCTCACGAGGTCCTCGAACTCCTCCATGTTGTAGACGATGCCCGCGCCGGTGCCGCCGAGGGTGAAGGAGGGCCGGATCACCGCGGGCAGGCCGGTCATGCGCACCACCTCCTCGGCTTCCTCGAGGCTCTTGGCGAAGCCGCTCCGGGGCACGTCGAGGCCGATGCGGCCCATCGCCTCCTTGAAGAGGCGCCGGTCCTCGCCCACCTCGACCGCGCGCCGGCTGGCCCCGATGAGCCGGATCCCGAGCCGGTCGAGCACCCCGCGGCGCGAGAGCTCGACCGCCAGGTTGAGAGCCGTCTGCCCTCCGACCGTGGGCAACACCGCGTCGGGCCGCTCGCGCTCCAGCACCGCCTCCACCGCTTCCGGGGTCAGAGGCTCGATGTAGGTCCGATCCGCGTACTCCGGGTCGGTCATGATCGTGGCCGGATTGGAGTTCACGAGGGACACGCGGACGCCCTCGCTGCGCAGCGCCTTGATGGCCTGGGTGCCGGAGTAGTCGAACTCGCAGGCCTGACCGATGACGATGGGGCCCGAGCCGATGACGAGGACGGACTTGACCGTTGGATCCTTGGGCATCAGCCCGTCAGTATCTCACGTGGGGCCGGCCTCCCCCACTCGTCCGGACGGGCGCATGCGCCGCAGGACGCTAGAAGATCCGGAAGATCAGCTTCTCATTGACCCGCACCGCGATCGGCTGCTCGCCGACCCGTGCCGGCTCGTAACGCCAGAGGGGCAACACCCGGAGTGCTTGCTCCTCGTGATCGCCCAGCGCCGTCGTCAGCCGCGGTCGATGGAGCCGGCCGTCGATCCCGACCTCGGCGTCGAACTCGACGAGTCCTTCGTAACGGGGTTTGCGGTTCGGGTTCCGATAGACCGGATCGATGGCGAGCAGCCTGCGCTGGGCGGCCGTGACCGACCGCGCCAGGCGTTGCGCCTCGCCGCTGGCGGTGGGAGTCGGGTCGGCGACTTCCTTGGGCTCCGTGCCCGCGGGGCGATCGAAGCGAATGCCGTGGGCTTGAAGGTAGCCCTCGACCGTCAGGAGGACCTTGCCGACTTCCGAAGTCAGCGCCGCGGCCGAGGTTCCTCGGAGGCCGGAGATGGTGAGGGCCGTCTCCGCAGGGAATTCTCGGCAACTCCACTTCTTGCCGGTCCCCTCCCGAGCCTGGTCCGTGAGCCTCGGCTGACCGATGGGCTCCAGGGAGAAACGCGCGGACCCGTCGCTGAACACGGCCGACTTGACCTCGACCGCGACGTCGCAGGGGGTCGCGGCGTGCGCGTAGTCCTGCATCTTCACGGAGACGGTCTTCTTCCGACCGTCGAAGGGAAGGATGCGCTGCTGGCCCACGAGCGCGCGCCCCGCGTCCACGAGGGGACCGGGGGCGGGCACGGGCAAGGGACCTCCGGCGGAGCGACACGCGGTCTCCAGGCCCAGCACCAGGAAACCGCCAAGCAGCAGGCGCCCCAGGGTCGAGCAACACCGCCCTTGGCCCGCCTCCTTGGGTCTCACAACCGGAAGGTATGCAGGGAGTGGCCCGCGGTCAAGGGGCGGCCACGACCTCCGTGTCGGGGTGGGTCAGGCTCCACATGTACCAGAACGTGTCGAAGCCGGTGAGGGGCTTCGGCAAGCTCGGCCCGGTGAACGCCCCCTTGTCGGGGTCGAAGCGGGCACCGGTCGCGGGATCGACCCAGGTCCCGGCCTTCTGCGCGAAGGCCACCGTCGAGGCGTAGGCACGGGTGGAGTAGTACACGGCCACGTCCGGGGGCCGATAGAGGAAGATGGGGCGGCCGCCCACCTTGAACGCCCGGCCGCCGACGAAGGCCGCGAAGGGAACGGCGTAGTAGCGTCCGGCCTGCTCGAAGGCGTAGATCGGGTCCTTGGTCTTGAGGCGCGCGTCGGTTGCGGCGATGCCTTTGTGCCCGTAGGGCGACTCGATGTAGCTCTGGTAGGGGCTCCTGTAGATGTGCTCGTCGCCCGCGAACGACCAGGCCAGGGTGTCGGGGTGATCACGGCGCCAGTCCTTCCACTGGGCCTTGACCACGGTGGCCAGGGGCTCGAGCACGGTTCCCTTGAGCGGCCCCACCGCGGCCTTGCCCAGGATGACGGGCCAGAAGGTGTCCGTCTCCTTGTCCTGGACCACGATCGACCCGTTCATGAGGACGCCGGAGGTCTCGAAGTGCAGCTCGCGGTCCTTGATCCGCCGGTTGTAGACGACACCGGCGTTGGCGAGCGGGCACCAGACGACACTCACGGGCTTCGCCCCGAAACGGTCGTTCACCACCTCGTGCGCGTTCAGGAGGTTCAAGCTGTACGCTCGCGAGATCCCGTCCATGGTCACGCCCAGGACCCAGGCCTCGGGCGGAATCCTCGCGGCGGCGGCCGGGACGAACTGGGGATCATCGACGGCCGGGATCCGGCCTCGGGGCATGAACCGCTGGAAGCCCGGAGGCGCCATGTCCTCCGCCGGGATCGGTCCGGGGCAGGAGAGCGCGGCCGAGAGGCACGCGGCGAAGGTCCGAGCCCGCATCGAGCTGCCCCGGTTCACGCCTGGACGCGGCTCGCTCGCATCAGGGTCACGAAATCGTCGAAGAGGTAGTGGCTGTCGTGCGGGCCCGGGCTCGCCTCGGGATGGTACTGGACCGAGATCACCGGCAGGTCGCGGTGCCGGAAGCCCTCCACGGTGCCGTCGTTCAGGTTCACGTGGGTGAGGACGAACTCCGGCCTCTCGAAGATGCTCGCGGTCCAGGGCGAAGCCGTGGTTCTGGGACGTGATCTCCACCTGCCCGGTGGACAGGTTCTTCACGGGATGGTTGGCGCCGCGGTGCCCGAACTTCAGCTTGTACGTCTTCCCGCCGCAGGCGAGACCGAGAATCTGGTGGCCGAGGCAGATCCCGAAGACGGGCCGCTTCTCCATGAGCTCCTTCGCGGCTTCGATGGCGTAGGTGCAAGGCTCCGGATCGCCCGGTCCGTTCGAGAGGAAGATCCCGTCGGGATCGAGGGCGAGCGCGTCCCTGGCCGATGTGGAGGCGGGCACGACGGTCACGTCGCACCCCGCCGCGGCCAGGCTCCGGAGGATGTTGCGTTTCATGCCGAAGTCGTAGGCCACCACCCGGAAAGGATCCTTGCCCGGGGCGCCGTCGAAGCGGTACGCCTTCGCGCAGGTGACCTCGCGCGCGAGGTCGAGGCCGACCATCGACCGGGAGCCGCGCGCCTCGGCCACGAGGTCGTCCTTGGGGCGCGCCACCGCGGAGATGACGCCGCGCTTCGCCCCATGGGTCCGCAGGTGGCGGGTCAGGGCCCGGGTGTCGATCTCGCTGATTCCCACGATGCCGTGCTCGTCGAGATACTTGTGCAGCTCGCCGGAGGCGCGCCAGGACGAGGCCACGGTGGAGGCCTCCCTCACCACGAAGCCGGCCACCTGGGGCCGCGACGACTCGACGTCCTCGCGGTTCACCCCGTAGTTGCCGATGTGGGGATAGGTCATGGTGACGATCTGGCCGGCATACGACGGATCGGTCAGCACTTCCTGGTAGCCGCACAGGGCGGTATTGAAGACGACCTCACCCGTGACCTCTCCGGCCCGCCCGAAGGAGCGCCCTTCGAAGACGAGACCGTCCTCCAGGGCCAGGACCGCCTGCTCATGTGCCACGTCCAGGGGACTCCTTCCTGCCCCGGGGTCGGGCCTCTTCGTAGGATATCGGCCCGCACGGAGGCTTGTCATGCCGCGAGTCTCGGGCGTGCGCATCAGGGCTGGGCCGAGGCCTCGCTGGCCTTGGGCGCTTCCTTCGCCTTGGGGCGCGTGATGAGGAGGTGATGCTGGCCCGCCTTGTCGGGATAGCCGTAGCGGAAGTCGAGCTCGCGGTAGGGCTGGCTGGCCCACAGCTTCTTGAACTCCTCGCCGACCTGGAGCACGCGCCAACAGGAAGGGCGCGCTGAACTTGCCGTAGGTCTCCATCTCGAAGCCGGCCTTGGCCGCGTCGCCCGGAGGGATGCCGGTCGAGTCCGAGAACATGAAGGCCATGTGGCCGAGCAGGTAGTTCCGGATCTTCGAGAAGCCCTCGGCCCACAGCAGGTAGCTCGCCGCCTTCGTCATCGCCGAGACCGTGCCCTTGGCCTCGAGGTGCTTCAGGACCGACGGGTCCTTGCGGAGGTTGTCGTCGGAGAGGTTGGCGGCGATGTGGCGGTGCACGTGGAGCGGTCCTTCCTTGCCCTTGGGCCGGAAGACCAGCTCGGAGTTCGAGAAGGACGACGGAGAACTCGGGCGAGACCCAGACCTTGTTGAGCCGCTGCGCCTTGGTCTTCTCGTCGGCGGCGATGTCCTCCGCCGTCAGGTAGTGGATTCCGCCGCCCGGGCTCGAGGCGGAAGTAGCGGAGCGACACCGGCTCGTAGCCATGCGCCGCGAGGCCCACCACGAAGAAGGCGAGCTGGCCGGGGATGTCGCTCTTCTCGAGCTGCATCATGTTCTCGCTGGTGCTCTCCGCATAGGTGAAGAGACCGGCGATGCGGCGGCGGACCTCGGCCAGGTTCTGGGCGAGCCGCGCCTTGTCGAGGTCCTTGAGGCGACGGGGGTCGCCGGCGTGCTCGAGGGACAGGGTCGTGAACTCGAGCCCGTCCGGGTAGGTGAGGAGCGCGGACAAGAGGTCGCCCCCGCCGAACGGGTAGACGACCGTGGTGGGCAGGTCGGCCGGCCGGTGGGCGGCCAGGAAGGGCCGGGCCTTGGCCACGTAGGTCGTCTGGTAGGCGGCGAGCTTGCGGCAGGAGCCACTTGCAGTAGTCGTCCACGGTGGCGGCGTCCAGGGCCTTTGGGAGCGGCTCGTCGCCGCCGCAGGCCACCACCCGGTAGAGCAGGCGGACCTCGGCCGTGAAGTCGGCGCCTTCCGGAGCTTTGGGACGCGGGCGGGGCGGCTTGCGTGGGCGCGGCGGCGGGGGTTTGGACATGCGCCGCGGAAGCGCCCTCGCGCGAGCAGGCGGCGACGAGACAAGACGCCGCCAGCGCCAGGATCAATGGCCTCATGAACGCGACCTCAGTGGATGACGCCGATCTTGGAGAGGGGCCAGAACCGGAAGACGGCCCGGCCGTAGATGTACTTCTCCGGCACCTCGCCCCAACTGCGGCTGTCGTTGCTGCTGTTGCGGTGGTCGCCGAGGACGTAGTAGTAGCCCCGGCGGACGTCGACCGGCGAGTAGCTCTCGTCGTCGCGGAACTTGGCGTCGACGTAGTCCTCCTGGAGGCGCTGGCCGTTGACGTAGACCGTTCCCGCGCGGACCTCCACCGAGTCCCCGGGCAGGCCCACCACCCGCTTGATGAAGGACACCGAGGGATCGCGGGGATACCAGAAGACCACCACGTCGCCGCGTTCGATGGAGTGGAAGCGGTAGATGAACTTGTTCACGATGATCCGCTCGCCGTCTTCGAGCATGGGCAGCATGCTCGTCCCCTGCACCCGAAAGGCCTGGGCCACGAAGGTGATGAGGAAGAAGCAGAAGAGGACCGCGACCGAGAGGTCGTGGAGCAGCTCGTAGACCGCGCGCCAGACACGCTTCCGCGTGTCTTCGCGGGCGTGGGGCAGGGCGATCGGCTCGCTGAGGGGTTCGACTCCCGAAGGTTCCAGCGGCTACTCCCCTGGCCGATGGGGAACGACCCGCGTCCCCGCGATACGGTCGTGGAGGCCGAGCCCGCCCGAGAGAATCATCAGGAAGCCGATCCCCAGCGAGGCGGCGGAGAGGGCGTAGCCGACCCCGCGGGCGAGGGCTCGTCCCCACCCGAGCCGGGACCCATCCTCGGCGGTCACGACGAGCCCCAGCCAACGCTTCCCCGGCGTCGCTCCCCGAAGCGCCCAGAAGACCACGTGGTAGGCCGCCACGAGAAGAAAGGACAACGCCAGCAGCCCGAGCGACATCACGAGGGGAAGAGCCTCCCGTCCGCCCGTGGCGTCGGGTGACCGGGACATCGCGAGGAAGGCCAAGGGGCCGACGACGACCGCTTGGAGCACCGCCACGAGAACCGCGTCCACGACCGCGGCCAGGACGCGGGGCCCCGCTGCGGCCGGCGCCTTCGGCAAGGGAACGCCGCCCTCGGGTCGGGCCACCACCGAAGGTCGCCACGGCTTCGAAGCGGGGCGCGAGGGCGCGGCGCTCCGGGGCGCGGCCTTCTTCGCGTCGGCGGCCACGACGAGGCGGCCCTCGGGGCCGGGACTCTCCGGCTCCTCGAGGGGGAGGGAGGTGGCGCGCTGAGGCTCGCTTCGGGCCGAAGGATGGCGTGGACCTCGCTCGGCGAGGAGAACCTCGGCAGCCGGGTCGACGCTCGCGGCGGGCGAAGGACCCGTGGGGCTCACTTCCTCCACGAGCGCCGGCTCCCCCGACTCGGTACTGTTCTGATTCTGCGCCCCGGGGCTCGCGAACGGAGGCGGCTCCGTCATCACCGGACCGGCGACCTCTTCGAGCGGCAGGCGAGCGCCGCACGCGTTGCAGAACCGGGCCGGCAAGGTCACCGCGGTGCCACAGGACGCGCAAACGGCCTTCTTCGGGCCCGCCGGCGGCTGGAGCGGAGCACCGCACTCGCGGCAGAAGAGGTCGCCCTTCCGGTAGTCGGCCTTGCAGCTCGGGCAGTGGAGGCGGGGCGACGAGGGGTGCTGGACCACCTTGGCCCCCGGGTCTTCGAGCTCGAGCTCCTCGCGGTAGAGCAGGCGAGCGGTCCCGATGGCCACGAGGTCGCCGTCGCGCAGGCTGCGCTCGCTGATCTTGTCGCCGTTGACCACCGAGCCGTTCGACGAGTTGCAGTCGCGCAGGTAGTACTGGTTGCCGCGGCACTCGATCACGGCGTGTCGACGCGACACCATCGCGTCGGGGAGGACGAGGTCGTTCGACGGATCACGCCCGATGGAGAGAAGGGTGCGCGCGAGCTTGATCTCCCGCCGCGCGGATGAGGTCGGGTTCACGATGAGCTTCGGCATCGCGCCGCTAGCCAGCCCGGAAGGTCTGCTTCACCGTGTGGCGAGCCTTGACCTTGATCCCCTTCTTGACGGCGGGCGCGTACTTCCACTTCTGGACGGTCGAGACCACCGCCTCGTCGAGGATCTTGCCCCCGGATTCGAGCACCTTGATGTCGCTCACCTCACCCTGCTCGTCGATGACGAAGGAGACGGTGACCGAGACCGAATCCCCGGACCGGAGCCGCGGCGCGTTCTGGGGATAGGAGACGGAGGCGCCCGCGGTCTTCTTCGCTACCGTGTCCACCTCCGAGGGCGAGTTGGCGTAGACCTTTTCCGGTGTCCACCGTTTCCGGGGACGGGCGTGGGGGGCGGAGTGGCCTTGGCCACGGCCTTGAGCGAGACCTCGACCTTGGCCGGGGTGCCGACCTGGACGTTCACCGTGCCCGACCAGTGCTCGAAGCCCTCCTTCGTCATCTCCACGGGATGGGTGCCCCGGACGGAGCTTGTAGCCGAGCACGCGGCGTGGTCCCGGCCTTGGCCCCGTCGATGGTGAGGGTCGCTCCCGCCGGGGTCGACACGAAATCGGCGAGGCCCATCGCGGGGGCGGGCCGCGTGAGCGCTAGCCTTGATCTCGGCCCTGGGCTGCGCCTCGGTGAGGGTCACCGTCTGCGTCTTCGTCTCGTAGCCCTTGAGCTCGATCTTGACCTCGTAGACGCCCGAGCGGGAGGTCGGCGATCTCGAGCGGCGCCGCTCCCTTGGTCTCGCCGTTCACCTGGATCATCCCGGCCGGACGGCAGGCTCTCGACCTTCAACGATCCCTTGGCGACCGCTGGGGCCGGGGTGGGCTCGGCCACGGAGGGCACGGCGGTCGGCGCCGGTTCGGCGCGGCGCCGTCACGCTCCGGTTCTTCCAGAGGAGGAGCCCACCGGCCAGGGCGCCCAGCAGCAGGACGGCCCCGATGCCTCCGAGAATCACGCCCGCCGGAATCCCGGACCGCTTCGAGGGCGGCCCGGGGACGGCGGCGGTCGCGGTGGGCTCCGGCACCGAAGGGACCAGCGGAGGAACCGCCTTCGACTTCCCGGACTTGCCCGAGGCGGGGGGCCGCGGCATCGGCGCGGTGGGCGGCGGCACCGCCATCTTCCCCGTGGCTTCCTCGGAGAGGTGCGCTTTGGCACCCTCGGCGACCGGCGTCATCATGAGCACGGTCGCCTCGCCGGGGACGGAGACGACCGGCGTGTGCATCAAGATCGTCGACTCGGCGGCCGGCGAAGGCGCCACCACCGGGACCGGGGTCACCGCAGCCGGCTTCACCGGGGTCACCGGGGCCTTCAAGAGGACCGTGGCTTCGGCCGGGGCGGTCACCGGGGCGGGAGCGACCGCCGGCGTCGCCTTGAGCAGAACGGTGGCCGGCTCGGACGCGGGGCCGGGCCGGGCCGGGGGAAGGTCGACGGGCGCCTTCATCATGACCGTGGCCGGCGTTTCGTCGGCCACGGGCACCGGTGCCGGCGCGCCCGGCTTCACGGCGATGGTGACCGGCGAGGGTTCCTCGACGAGGGCCGCGATCGCATGGGGCTGGCTCTGCGGCGCCGGCGCGGAAGTGGGCAGGACGGTGGTGGCGTCGCCGTCGTGAGGCGCGACCCGGACCGGGTCGGGCACGGCCATCCGCGGCAGCGTCGCCGTGTTCACGGCCGAAGGCTGGTTGGCCTCGGAGAGGGTCTGCTCGCCGATCGGCCCCGAACCACGCGCCCAGGCAGTACTCGAGGTCCTGCACGAAGGCGCCGGCGGTCTGGTAACGGTCGTCCGGCTTCTTGGCCAGGACCCGGCCGAAGACCTCGTGCCATTTCTGGGGCACGAGGCCGTGCATCTCGAGGTTCGCGGGCTCGATGGGATCGACGTGGACGAGCTTGTAGAGGATCGAGGTGACGTTGGTCCCCGGGAACGGCTGCTCGCCCGACAGCATCTCGAACGCGCACACCCCGAGGGAGAAGATGTCGCTGCGGCCGTCGAGCTTCTCCCCCATGGCCTGCTCTGGCGACATGTAGGAAGGCGTGCCGAGAAGGGTGCCCGACTGGGTCATCTCGGCATCCACCAGCTTCGCGATCCCGAAGTCCGTGACCTTGACCCGCTCCACGTCGTGCAGGATGAGGTTCGAGGGCTTGATGTCCCGATGGATGACGCCCTTCGTGTGCGCGTAGTCGAGGGCGGCGGCCACCTGGCTCGCGAGTGCGATCACGCGCTCGGGCTTGAAGCGCACGCCCTTCTCGAGCAGGGCGGCGATCGTCTCCCCCTCCACGAACTCCATGGCCAGGTAGGGAACTCCCCCTTCCTCGCCGATGTCGAAGAGGGTGACGATGTTCGGGTGGGCGAGTGTCCCCGAGATCCGCGCCTCGTGGTAGAAGCGCTCGATGAACGACTTGTATTGAGGGCTCTGCCGCGGGATGTCCAACCGAATGGTCTTGATCGCGAGGGTGCGCTTGATCAGCGGATCGAACGCCTTGTAGACCGCCCCCATGGCGCCAAAGCCAATGCTCTCGAGCACCTTGTAGCGCCCGATATTGGCAGGCATCTGGTCGCCGAGGTGGCTTTGCTCGTCCATTCGCGCTCTCTTCAGGGGCGCGTGACGCTCGAGTCAAGAGACGTCGAACCCGAGGCCCCTCAGAACCTCGGACTTTAGCATCAAGGTCATGGAGTGTCAACGCGCGACACCTTCAAGTAGTGGTGCTTGAAGGGGTTGCGGGAGCGGCGCGGGGAACCCGGGCGCTTCATTCGGCGTATAGGCCCAAGAATGGTCCTCTATAATGCCGGAGCCATGGCCGCACGCCCCACCGGGGTTCTCGACTACGGGGCGTTCCGGCAGCCGCTGAGCCAGCTCTTTCGCGACTATCTCGGCGGGGCGGCCCGCCGCCGCGACGCTTCTACGGCGACGGCCGGTGGGATCTCGAGGCGGTGCTTCGCTCGGGCGAGCGGACCCTCGGCTTGTCCCGCGACACGCGGACGCTCGCCGACGTTCTCGCGCGCCAACAGGAAGCGCGCGGCGCCGGCCGCGCCGCGGCACGGGCCGAAGAGCTCGCGGCGCCCGGGGCCACGGCCATCGTCACCGGGCAGCAGGCGGGCCTCTTGGGCGGTCCGCTCTTCGTCCTCTACAAGGCCCTGGCCACGATCAAGGTCGCGCGCCTTGCTCGCGGAGCGCCGGAAGCGTCCCGTGGTGCCGGTGTTCTGGGTGGCGTCCGACGATCACGACTTCGCCGAGGTGCGCAGCGCGACCGTCCTCGACGACGGCCGGCCAGATCCGCTCGCTACGCTACGCCCCGGCCCGTGAGCCCACCGGCCAACCCGCCTGGAGCATCGAGCTCGACGAGTCGATCGTCCGCCTGCTCCAGGAGCTCCACGGCCTCCTCCCCGACAACTCCTTCCGCGAGCCCTTGACCGCGCGCCTGGCCGCGGCCTATCGGCCCGGCGCCACGATGTCGGGGGCCTTCGCGAGCTTCATCTCCGCACTCCTGCCCGAGCTCGTGGTCCTGGACGCGGCCGACCCGAAGCTGAAGGTGCTGATGCTGCCCGTCCTCCGGCGCGAGCTGCGCGAGGGCTCGGCCACCTCGCGGCTGGCCATCGAGGCCGGCCAGGCGTTGCTCGCGGCCGGCTACCACCAGCAGGTGCCGGTCCGGCCCGGGCTTCTTGAACCTGTTCGTCGTGGCCCAGGGCGAGCGACGCGCCCTGGGCTTCGACAACGGCACGGTGGAGGTGCGCGGCCCCGGCTTGCGCTGGAGTCTCGAAGAAGCCGAGCGCAAGCTCGACGCGGACCCCGAATCGTGGAGCGCGGGCGTGCTGCTTCGCCCCCTTGCCCAGGACTTCCTGCTGCCCGACCGCGGCCTACGTGGGCGGGCCGGCGGAGATCGCCTACCACGCCCAGATCGGCCCCTCGTACGCCCACTTCGGCATCCCTCGCCCCGTGGTGCTCCCGCGGCCGAGCCTGACCCTGATGGACCCCTCGCAGGCCCGGACCCTCGAGGCCGAGGGGCTGAAGCTGACCGAGCTCGAGGCCGATCCGGAGGGCCTCGTGTCGCAATGGGCGCGCGAGGCCTATCCCGAGGTCGAGGCCGCCTTCTCGCGCGCCCGCGCCTCCTTGACCGCGGACATGGAGGGAGTGGAGCGGGCCCTCGGGGCCCTCGACCCGACGCTCAGCGGAGCGGCCGAGTCGGCACGCGGCCGCGCCCTCCACCAGATCGAGACGCTCCACGAGAAATCGATTCGCGTCCTGAAGAAGCGCGACCAGACGCGGGCCGAGAGGCTGCGCCGCACCCGCGACGCGCTCTTCCCCGGCGGGGCCCTCCAGGAGCGGGGCCTCCATCTGGTGAGCGCGCTCGCCCGGCACGGCGACGACCTCATTCCTCGGGTCGACGCGGTCATGGACCCCTGGGCTCTCGGCCACCAGGTCATCGCGCATGAACATCGGGATCACCTGCTACCCGACGGTCGGCGGCTCGGGCGCGGTCGCGGCCGAGCTCGGCAAGCAGCTCGCCCGTCGCGGCCACAGTGTCCACTTCATCTCCTATCGCCTTCCCTTCCGCCTCGGCGACTTCCAGCAGAACGTCTGCTTCCACGAGGTGGACGTCTCTTCCTATCCGCTCTTCGAGTACCCGCCCCACGACCTCGCGCTGGCCGTGAAGATGGCGGAGGTGGCGCGCGACCACAAGCTCGACCTCTTCCACGTCCACTACGCCATCCCCCACGCCATCGCCGGCTTCCTCGCCCAGCAGATGCTGGGCAAGGCGGCGCCGCGGATGATCACGACCCTGCACGGCACCGACATCACGATCGTGGGCCAGGACCGCTCGTTCTTCGAGATCACACGCTTCGGAATCGAGCGCTCCGACGGCGTGACCGCGGTCTCCGACTTCCTCTCCCGGATGACGGTCGAGGAGTTCCAGCCCAAGAAGGCGATCGAGACCATTCCGAACTTCGTGGACCTCCAGTCCTACACCACCGAGCGTCCCGATCGGTCGGCCTACGCGAGCGCGGGCCAGAAGGTGCTGCTCCACATCTCGAACTTCCGCCCCGTGAAGCGGATCATGGACGTGGTGCGGATCTTCGAACGCGTGACCCGCGAGGTGGACGCGGTGCTGCTCATGGTGGGCGAAGGACCCGAACGCTCGTCCGCCCAGGCCCTGGGCCGGCGGCTCGGGCTGAACGGCCGCATGAAGTTCCTCGGCACCCATGCCCAGGTCGAGGAGATCTTCGGCATGGCCGACGTCTTGCTGCTGCCCTCGGAGCTCGAGTCGTTCGGGCTCTCGGCCCTCGAGGCCATGGCCTGCGGCGTGCCCGTGGTGGGCTCCGATGCCGGCGGCCTACCCGAAGTGGTGAAGCACAGCGAGAGCGGCTACCTCCTGCCGGTGGGAGACGTCGAGGGCATGGCCGCGCGCTCCATCGAGATCCTGAAGGACGACAAGCTGCGCATGCAGATGGGCCGCGCGGGACGCTGCCGCGCCGAGGCGCTCTTCAGCGCCGACCGCATCGTGAGCCAATACGAACGGTTCTACGAGAAGGTGATGACGTCTTAGGGGCATTCGCCACATGTGGACGGCTCTCGTTCGCGACCTCCGCTACGCCGCCCGGATCTCCTGGCGTGATCTCGGCTTCACCATCGTGGCCGCAACCACTCTCGGGCTCGCGATCGGCACCACCAGCGGCGTCTTCGGCCTGATCGACGCCCTGATCACGCGGCCGCTGCCGGTCGGCGCGCCAGAGGAGCTGGTCGTGGTCTTGAGCCCCTCGGCCGGCGGCGGAGGCCTCAGCTACAGGGACTACCAGGACTACCGCTCGGAGCCCGAGGCCCTCACCGATCTTGCCGCCTACACCTGGACCACCGTAGGCCTCGAAGCCACGGGGTCGACCCGGGAGGTCGAGGCCTTCCTCGTTTCGGAAAACTACTTCTCCGTTCTCCGCATAGGCGCCGCCCAGGGCCGGACCTTTCTCGAGCATCCGGGCGGAGGGACCGCCGCGCCGGAAATCGTGCTGAGCCACGCTTTCTGGCAGGCGTCCTTCGACGGGGACCCCGGCGCTCTCGGGCGCGTGGTGCGGATCAAGGGGGAGCCGTTCACGATCGTGGGCGTCGCTCCGCCGGGCTTCACCGGAACGCTGCGCGGCTACCTGCCGGACCTCTGGGTCCCCCTGACCACCCAGCAGACCAGGGAGAGTCTCGAAAACCGCGCGGCCCGCGGTCTCCTCGGCCTGGGGCGGCTTCGGCCGGGCGTCTCCGTCGCGGCGGCGCAGAACCGGATGGCGCTCGTCGCGAAGAGGCTGGCCGCGACATTATCCCGCGACCAACCACGACGTGTGGATCCGCGTTTCCCCCGAGTGGACGGCGTTCCTCCCCGACGAGCGGCCGGTGACTCTGCTGAAGCAGGTCTTCTTAGGCCTCTTCGGCCTCGTCCTGGTCATCGCCTGCGTGAACCTCGCGAGCCTTCTCCTGGCCCGCGGCATGTTCCGCCAGAGAGGAGATCGCGGTCCGGGCTTCGCTGGGAGCGAGCCGGAAGGACATCGTTCGTCAGTTGCTGACCGAGAGCCTTGTCCTCGCCCTCCTCGGGGGAGGCCTCGGCCTTGCGGTGGCCGTGGTTCTTCGCGACGGCATCTGGCGATGGGCGGGCGCCATCGTGGCGGGCACGATCGGCCAGCGCGGCCTCTGGATCGATGCCGGCATCGACCTTCGGACCTGCGTGTTCACCCTGGTCCTCTCCGCGATCTCGATCGCCCTCTTCGGCCTCTTCCCGGCGCTTCGGGTGTCGGCCTTCGACGTCTACGGCGCGGTGAAGGCCGGGGCCTCCGAAACCTCGCCCCACGTGAACCAGCGTCCCGTGCGGCTCCTGGTCGTCGGCCAGGTCGCGCTTGTCGGTCGTGCTTCTCGTGACCGCGGGCTCTGTTCCTGCGCACGGTGCAGTCCTCCTGGCGGGCGGACCTCGGCCATCCCACGAAGGACGTCTATGTCGCGCGGGTCGACCCCGGCATCGTGGGCTACGACGAGCAGAAGACGAATGCGTTCTACAAGTCGCTGGTCGCCCGGCTCGAGGGGCGGCCCGAAGTCGAGTCCGTCTCCGTCGGCGCCGCGGGGTGGCCCGACTACCTCCCCGCTCGGGCGTTTCCGGGACGCGAGCGGCACGTCGTGTACGCGCCGGTCTCTCCCGGCTCCTTTCGAAACGAACCAGATCCCCTTGCTCGCAGGTCGTGACTTCAACGAGGCCGACTCGGGCAACGCAGCCAGGGTGGCTATCGTCAATCAGCTCCTCGCGGATCGGCTGTGGCCGGGTGAAAGCCCGGTCGGCAAGACCCTGCCCGTTTCGGAGCGCGAGCCGGCGCTCACCGTCGTCGGCCTGGTGAAGACGGTGAACAACGTGATCGGACCGCCCTTCCCTCTTCTCTACGTGCCGCTCGCCCAGCGGGCGCATTGGGGCACGACTCTCACTGTCCGTGCCCGGCCGGGCGCCTCCGTGGCTGCGTTGATCGAGGGTGAGGTCCGCGCCCTCGATCCCTCGCTGCCGCCGGTGCGCGTCCAGACCGTCGACGGACAGATGGCCGAAAGCCTGTCCGCCGTGCGCCTCGCCTCGACCGTGCTGGCCTGGCTCGGAGGGATGGCCCTGCTCCTCGCCGCCGTCGGTCTCTCCGGGCTGACCGCGTACGTCGTCAGCGAGCGGACGCGGGAGATCGGCATCCGGAAGGCCCTGGGCGCGAGCCCGGCGCAGGTCCTCGAGATCGTCCTCGGCAGCACCCTGCGCCTCGTGGCGATCGGCCTGGCCGTAGGCGGCATCCTCGCGCTGGGAGCGGCTCAAGTGGTGAAGAGCATCCTCGTGGGATCCGCCCTCGACCCGCTCGTCCTGCTGGGCGTCCCTCTCGCCCTGGCCGCGACCGCCCTCATCGCCGCCTACATTCCTGCTCGGCGAGCGATGGCGCTCGATCCCATGGTGGCGCTCCGCTGTGAGTAGGCTCGGACCGACCAGGAGAGCTTCATGACCGACTTCGACATCGCCGCGATCTTCGCCCACCCCGACGATGCCGAGCTCGTCGTGGGAGGCACGCTGGCCAAGGAGTCGGCCCGGGGGCGGCGGGTGGCCATGGTGGACCTCACCCGTGGCGAGAGCGGAAGCCGCGGCACGGTGGAGACGCGCGCGGCCGAGGCGGCGGCCGCGGCCGAGATCCTGGGCGTCGCCCATCGCGAAAGCCTCGGGCTGCCGGACTCGGCCCTCGCGGCGCTCCCCGAGCAGCGAGACGTGGTCGTGGCTGCTCTACGCCGTCTTCGGCCGCGGGTCGTGGTCTTCCAGCACTGGGAGCAACGGCATCCCGACCACGCCTGGGCCAGCCGCCTCGTCTACGACGCCTGCTTCGTGGCGGGCCTGCGCAACTACCGGCCCGACCTCGGGCCTGCCTTCCGGCCGTTCAAGCTCGTGTACGCGCTGGCCACGACCGAGGCGGCGGAGATCGCTCCCACGTTCGTGGTCGACGTCACCCCGTTCTGGGAGACGAAGATGAAAGCGGTGCAGGCTTTCGTGAGCCAGTTCACGCCCGCTGCCGGAGAGACGGTGAGCCTGCCCTTCGAGCGCTTCCGCCAGAACGCGGAGCTCGCGGCCCGCCGCCACGGCGCGAAGATCGGGATCGACTACGGCGAAGCGTTCGTAACGAAGGAGCCAATGGTGGTGGACGATCTGCTGTCCCTCGGGGGTCGATCGATCTAGCCGTCGCTCGTCCTGCTATCATCGATAGCAAGAGGAGACGAACGTGGCCCCGCTCATCGTGCGGAACCTCGACCCGGAGCTCGTGGTCGAGCTGCGGCGCAGGGCGGCCGAGAGGGGCCACTCTACGGAGGCCGAGCACCGAGACCTCCTCCGCTCGGTCCTCAAGCCCGGGCGAAAGGGCAGGCCGCTCAAGTCGCTGCTGCTCGAAATGCCAGCCTTCGGCAAGGACTCCGACTTCGCCCGCGATTAGGTCTTCTCCTCGTGCCCGTCACGCGCAACGTGAAGGACGTGGCCTGGACCGGCGTGAGCTACTTGAACCCGTTTGATCCCTCCGGCCCGGCGTGAGCCCCGCGATCGGGCCCGGACCCTGACTCCTATCGGCTTGCCCCGCCGATGGCGGTCGAGACCGAAGCGACTCTCTCCTCGCGTGCTTTCACGAAGGTGGCCGTCTGCCGGATGTCCTCGGAGGACGCTCCCACCTTCACCGTGTAGGTCCCGGCTTCCGCGGCCCGAAAGCCTGGACCGAGGCAGCTCAGATACAATCCCATCGCTGCCACGCGCCCGCCCGAACCAACGGGGATCCAGGGGGAACTCATGCGCACACCGGTCGTAGCCTTTGTCGCCTTGTCGCTCCTCGTCGCTCACGCGCCCGCCCCGGGTGAGCCGTCGTCGCCGCGCGCCGTGAATGAGCGCGAAGCGCGGTTCCTGGCGATCCCGAGCCCGGACAACATGCGCGAGGCCATGCGCCGGCTGAGCGCCCGTCCTCACCACGTGGGCTCCGCCTACGGCAAGGAGAACGCCGAGTGGATCCTGGCGCGGTTCCAGGAGTGGGGCCTCGACGCGCGGATCGAGACCTTCGAGGTGCTGTTCCCGACGCCGAAGGAGCGCCTCGTCGAGATGATCGAGCCGACCCGCTTCAAGCTCGCGCTCGACGAGCCGGCTGTCGCCCTGGACCCCACGAGCGGCCAGAAGGCCGAGCAGCTGCCCACCTACAACGCGTACTCGACCGACGGCGACGCCACCGGCCCGCTCGTCTACGTGAACTACGGCCTGCCCGCAGACTACGAGCAGCTCGAGCGCCTAGGCATCTCCGTGAAGGGCAAGATCGCTCTCGCGCGCTACGGGCATTCGTGGCGCGGCATCAAGCCCAAGGTGGCGGCCGAGCACGGCGCCATAGGCTGCCTCATCTACTCGGACCCGCGCGACGACGGCTACTTCGAGGGGGACGTGTTCCCGAAGGGCCCGATGCGGCCGAAGGACGGCGTGCAGCGCGGCAGCGTGATGGACTTTCCCTCCTCGAACCCCGGCGATCCTCTCACCCCGGGGGTGGGCGCGACGAAAGCGGCGAAGCGCCTCGCCGTCAAGGAGGCGCCCAGCCTCACCCGGATCCCGGTGCTGCCGATCTCCTACGGTGACGCCCAGCCGCTCCTCGCGGCACTTCAAGGTCCGCTCGCGCCCGCGGGATGGCGTGGAGCGCTTCCCATCCCCTACCACGTGGGGCCGGGACCGACGAAGGTGCACCTCAAGGTCGCGTTCAACTGGGACGTGAAGCCCGTCTACGACGTCATCGGCCGCATTCCCGGGTCGCAGTGGCCCGACGAGTGGGTGGTGCGCGGCAACCATCACGACGCGTGGGTGAACGGAGCCGAAGACCCGCTCTCCGGCCTCGTTCCCCTGCTCGAGGAGGCGCGCGCCCTGGGCCTGCTTCTGAAGGAGGGATGGAAGCCGAAGCGCACGATCGTCTACTGCGCCTGGGACGGAGAGGAGCCCATGCTGCTCGGCTCGACCGAGTGGGCCGAGGCGCATGCCGAGGAGCTGCGGCAACACGCCGTCGCCTACGTCAACTCGGACGGGAACGGTCGCGGCTACCTCTCGATGTCCGGCTCCCACACCCTGGAGCATCTCGTCAACGAGGTGGCGCGGGACGTGCAGGACCCGGAGGCGAAAGTGCCCGTATGGAAGCGGGCGGAGGCGAAAGCCCTCTCCGCGGCCTCGTCCGCGGAAGATCGCAAGGCGATCCGCGCGCGGCCCGACTTGCGCATGGACCCGCTGGGCTCGGGCAGCGACTACACGGCCTTCATCGACCACCTGGGCGTGGCCAGCCTGGACCTCGGCTACGGCGGCGAGGACGAGGGCGGCATCTACCACTCCATCTACGACGACTTCTACTGGTACACGCACTTCGCCGACACCGACTTCGCCTACGGCAAGGCGCTCGCGCAGACGGCCGGGCTCGTCGTGCTGCGCCTGTCGGAGGCCGACCTCCTGCCTTTCGACTTCGGCGGCTTCGCCGACACCATGCAGGACTACCTGAAGGACCTGAAGAAGCTCCTCGACCGCAAGCAAGAGGAGATCGCGGAGCGCAACCGCCAGATCGAGGATGGGGTCTACGGGGCGACGAACGACCCGCGGCGTCCGACGGTGGCGCCGGCGCGAGAGGACGTGCCGCCGCACCTCAACTTCGCCCCCCTCGAGAACGCCCTCACCGTTCTCGATCGGAGCGCCGGCCGCTACGGAAGGGCCCAGGCCAGCGCGAAGGGCCGAGCCCTCTCCCCCGAGGCCCTCGCTCGGGTCAACGCGATGCTCATCCGGAGCGAGCGGGTTCTCCTCTCGCCCGAGGGCCTCCTGCGACGACCCTGGTACAAGCACCTCATCTACGCGCCCGGGGTCTACGCGGGGTACGGCGCCAAGACCATGCCCGGCGCCCGCGAAGCGATCGAGCTCAAGCACTACTCCGAGGCCGACGGCGAGATCGCGCGCATCGCAAAGGTGCTCACGGACGAAGCCACTCTCGTGGACGCCGCCGCGGCCGAGCTGGAGAGGCCCTGATCTATCGACGGGCCTGAACGATGACCTGCTCCAGCGCCCGGATCGCGGTGGCCAGTTGCGCGGCCGGCACCAGCAGGTGGTCCTTCAAGAACGCGCACTGGGGCACGATGGGAACGCCGGCCGCGGCCAGGGCTTCCGCAGCGGGAGCGAGATAGCCGGTCACCGCGAGGTCGAGGTCGAGATCGAACGTGATCACCCTGAAGGGCCCGGCGGCTTCGCGCGCCGACGTGCGCAGCGCGCTCGCAACCCAGACCTCTTCCGCGACGGTCAGCGAGACCTCGTCGCGTTCCAGGACGAGGCAGGAAAACGCATCACCGCCACGGGCCACGAGAGCGGCGGCCTCCGGGAGCGACGTCCGGGGAAGGCCGACGAGCCGGTAGGCTTCGGGCCAGACGTGAAGCCTGGTCTTCGCCCAGAGCTCGCGCGCGGGTCCTTGCACAGGATGATTGTGCACGGCTTTGACCGCAAGATCCGGATAGCCGGCGGGAGCACTCCGCCCTAGATTCGGGGCATGATCGCCATGGGACGCATGGAAGACGACAGCCGTTGGCCGGCGGTGCTGAAACGTGACGCGACCCGCGACGGGTCGTTCGTCTTCGCGGTGACCACGACCGGGATCTATTGCCGGCCCTCGTGTCCGGCAAGGCGGCCCCGGCCGGAGAACGTGCGGTTCTTCGGGCAACCCAAGGAAGCCGAGGCCGCGGGTTTCCGGGCCTGCCGCCGTTGTCGGCCCGGGACCCTCCACGACCCGAGGTCCGCCTGGATCGCGCGCGTCTGCCGCCTGATCGAGGAGCGCGCGGGCGAGCGGATCCGCCTGGCCGATCTGAGCGACGCCGCCGGCGTCAGCTCGTTCCACCTGCAACGCATGTTCAAGCGCGCGCTGGGCGTCTCCCCGCGTCAGTACGCGGAATCGCTCAAGGCCAGGGCCTTGAAAGCGCGTCTCAAAGGAGGGAGTCCCGTGGCCGAAGCGACCTACGAAGCCGGATACGGATCGAGCAGCCGCGTGTACGAAAAGGCCGGCCGGCAACTCGGCATGACTCCCGCGACCTACGGCCGGGGCGGCAAGGGAATGCGCATCGCCTACGGCCTCGCGCAGAGCTCCCTGGGCCGCGTGCTCGTCGCGGCCACCGAGCGCGGCATCTCGGCGGTGTACCTCGGTGACGACGACAAGGCCCTCGAGAAGGCGCTCCACGAGGAGTACCCCGCCGCCGAGACGCGTCGATACGACGCGGCCCTCGGCCCCTGGCTCGGCGTCGGTGCTGAAGGTCGTGGAGGGCGGGAAGCCCGCCGCCGACCTGCCCCTCGACGTTCTGGCCACGGCCTTCCAGTGGCGGGTGTGGCAGGCCCTGCGTGAGATTCCCCGCGGCGAGACGCGTTCGTACGCGGAGGTCGCGCGGGCGATCGGCGAGCCGACCGGCCGCGCGCGCGGTGGCGCGCGCCTGCGCCACGAACCGGGTCTCGGTCGTCATCCCTTGCCACCGCGTGGTGGCGAGCGACGGCCGGGCCTCAGGCTATCGTTGGGGTGTCGAGAGGAAGACGGCGCTGCTGAAGCGGGAGGCCGCTCAGCGCTGAAGGGCGTCCACGGTTGCGGAACGGGGGATCGTTCCCATCAACCACGAACAGTCTAGCGCAAGTGGGGTGCGAGAGTCAAGCGAAAACAACGCTAAGTAGCTGATAAATAGCTTCTTATGTGGATGGCTGTAGTGGTACCCTGCGCGTCGGGGGGTCGTTCTCATGACCACGCGAGCCATCGAGGCACTGTCGCCTCGACACCTTCTCAATCGGATCCTGGACACGCCTCACCTTGCCCGGGCGATCCAGAGCCTAGAGCCACGAGTGCTCTACCAACTCGTTCGCCACTGCGGTCTCGAAGACTGTGGCGAGATCGTGGCCCTCGCCACCACGGAACAGCTGACGCGCGTCTTCGACGAGGACTTGTGGCGGAGTGACGAGGGCGGCGAGGACGATCAGTTCGACGAGGATCGCTTCGCGCTCTGGCTCGAGGTCCTGGTCGAGGTGGGCGTCACGACCGCGGCGCAGAAGCTCGTGGAGATGGACTTCGATTTCGTCACCGCGGCCCTCAGTCGGCACCTTCTCGTTCTCGACCAGGAGTCCCTCGTCTTCGATGAAGCCGCCCCGGACGTGGGAGCCGACGATCTCGACCCCCTGGCGAACGCTCGGGCCGTCCTGACCGAGAACGCGCTCGAGGACCTCCCGAGCCACGAGGTCGGCGGGTTCATGGTCGATCGCCAAGCGTGGCGAGTCCTGGGATGCCTTGTTGTCCATCGTGACGAGCCTCGCGGACGATCATCCCCGATTCTTCGGCAAGCTGATGAGGCGGTGTTGCCGCCTGACGACCGAGCACATCCTGGACAACGGCGGCCTTTACGAGGTGCTGACCTCGGACGAGCAGGTCATGGCGGACATCGCCGGCGATCGCGAGCGTCGGCGCGAGGAGGAGGGATTCGTCGCCCCTGCCCAGGCGACGGCCTTCCTGACGCTGGCGCGCCAGAAGCGCGGCGCAGACGCGGGTGCGGCTCCGGGATGGGATCCGCTGACCGCCGGCTACTTCCGAGACCTCGAGCACCGCGCCCGGGCGCGCGGTGAAGGCCATCGGGCCCCCGCCACCGACCCCAAGGTCACCGCCTTCCTGGCGACTCTCCACGAAGACGGCGTCACCCTGAGCCCCCGGCCCACGCTCTTCCTCAAAGAAATGGACGGCGACGGAACGCGTCGTGCGCGTATTCGAGCACAGCTGCAGTATGTGCTGGAGCACGATGCCGCGGCCTATTCGCGGCGCAAGGAAGAGCTGGCCTACCTGGCCAACGTCCTCGTCGCCGGGTGCGCGTTCCGGTCGCGGCGCTTCCGGGCGGTGGAAGCCGCCGATGCGGTCCTGGCGATCTGCAATCTGGGGCTGGAGAACTGGACGGGCCCGCGCGCGACGGCCCGCGCGACGCTGCCCCCGGCATTTCTCCTGCGCCAGGACCTCGTGGCCGTCTTCCGGACGGGATGGAGCGTCCTCTACGAAGACGTCTGTCTGTACGTGGCCCGACGCCTCGTGGAGATTCTCGCGGACCTGCGATGCGACGACGACGAGCTGCAGGACCAGCTCCGGGAGCTGCACCACCGCCTGAAGACCCAGATCAAAGCGGGAACGCCCTGGCGCGAGCGCGACAACCTCGACGTCATCGCCATTCTCGATCAACCGTCCTGGGCCACTCTCCTGGGCCTCGTGGACGAGTGCCCGGTGGTGCCCAAGGTTGCGCAGACGCGGGCGGACGGACGGCCGCCGCTCCGGGTGGCGTCGGAGTTCGAGTTCATCTCGGAGAATGGACAGATTGCCTGGGTGCGGGATTTCCTCGAGGCCCTGCCCGACAGGCTCGTCGCAAGATAGCCTGCCGGCGACGCCCGGCCCTGAAGAGGTCAGGCGAGAGGTCGTCGACCGCCATCGTCCAGCCCGCCACCGCGGGCTCAGCCTCGGCACGCTCGCCGCGGCGATAGACCATCGGCCGGTCAGGATCGGCCGCTCGGTAGACCCGCAGGGGTTCCGGCCACGATGAGGGCCACTCCGCTGATGGCCAGGGCCTCGAAGACTCCCGCGGTCTCGTTGGCGTGGTTGGGGCCGGCGAGGGCCCGCGGGATGTGAAGGAGCAGCACCCACAGGAAGATCATCGATGCGCCGACAGGGTCGCCGCCAGCCGGGCGGTCTGGGGAACCAGGAGGCCCAGCCCTCCGGCCAGGAGCGCGACGCCGGCGAAGTAGGTCCAGAACCTCTGCGCCGGAATCCAGGCCGGCACCAGGGTGGTGACGAAGTCGCTGTAGACGAAATGCTGGATGCCGCAGACGACGAGGAAGAGGGCCAGGAGCCGGCCACCCAGCGGCTCGAGCCTCGCGAAGGCTCGGACCAGCGCGGCGAGCGGGCGCTCGCCTCCGGGTGGTGCCGCCAGCATGGCCGCGCCCCCGGCCAGGGCCAGGGCCTTGAGCGGGTTCGTCCACATGAAGCCCAGGAGGTAGGGACGATCGATCTCCGGATTCCACACCAACGAGGGCACGTACAGGAGCACGAACACCAGCAGGATCAGCACGCCCAGGAGGCTCGCCGCCGGTCGCGCCATTCGGCCCGACAGGATGGCGATGCCGACGGCGACGAGAACGACGCCGGTCAGGTAGGCCCAGGCCGAGGGCGCCGGAACCCACGCGGGCAGCTTCGGCACCAGCCTCACGAAGTCGCCGGTGACGAGCTGCAGCACGCCCGACGCGAGGGTGGCCACGCCGAAGAACGCGCGGCCGAGAGAAAAGGCGCTGGTCGGTGTTTCCATGGCGGTTCGCTGCGAGCGACGAGAGTCTGGCCGCCCTCGGCCGCTCATGTCGAGGTCCACTTCGCAGCGGTTGGCTGGAGCCACTCAGCCTGAAGGAGCGCCCTACTTGAGCTGATCCACGGCCTTCCGGGCCAGGTCGGCCTGGGGACCCGAAGGGCTGAGCTCGAGCACCTTCGTCAGGTCCGCCTTCGCCTCGGCGATGCGGCCGAGGTTGATCTCGGCCAGTCCCCTGCGGAAGTAGCCGTCCACGTAGCCCGTATCGAGGGCTATCGACTGCGAGAAGAAGGTCGCCGCCTCGGCGGGCCTGCCCGCGTTCAGGAGCTGCACCCCCAGGTTGTAGGCCGCGTCGGGGTCCTTGAGAGTGGCCGGGTCGATGGCGGCGACGAGGGCCATCCCACGCTCCACGAGACCGCCTTCGAAAGCGGCCTGGGCCATGATGAGCCGCACGGTGGCGTTGCCGGGGTCGGCGTCCAGCGCCTTCTGGAAGTGGTCGAGCGCCGGGACGTACTCCTTCTCCTTGATGTAGGTCACGCCGACTCGTTGCTCGGCGATCGCGGCCACGTCGGGCCGAAGAGCGATGAGCTTCAGGTAGCCGGCCCGTGCCTCGGCGAGCCGCCCTGCCTTCTCGGCCGCCTCCGCGGCGGCGAGGGTGTCGGCCACTTCGGCGGGCACGCCCGCTTCCCCCTTGCTCATCCGCACCTCGAGCGGCAGGAGGCGTGCCGACTCCGACGGCAGCATCACTCGCGCCTTCAGGGTCGCGTACCCCTCGGCCTCGTAGTCGATCTCCCAGGAGCCAGCGGCGACGCCGCCCACCGCCCAGCGGCCTTTGCCGTCCGTGGTGGCCACCGGGCCGCCGGCTCCGCGCCCGGGCAAGGCCAGCTTGACCTTGACGCGGGCCAGGGGCTGGCCGGCGGCATCCAGGACGCGTCCCTCGATGCGGCCATAGCCCTTCCAGTCCTGCGCGGCGGCGGGCAGGGCGAAGGCCAGGACGACCAGGCGAACGAAGGCAGAGCGCATGTCGACTCTCCTCAATTGAAGGTGACGGACTGAAAGGCTTCGCTGATCCGTCCGGAAGCGGGATCGCGCAGGCGCACGCGGAACGAGTAGTCGCCCGGGGGAACCTCGCTCGGGGTGAAGCCGAGCACGAACCGCCGAAAGCCGGGCTCGGCGGTGGTGCGGAGCACCTGGAACTTGCCCACGGAGACGACGACGCCTTCGGGGTCGAGGAGGGCGGGCTTGATCTCGAACGAGGTGCCGGGGTCGAACCGTGCTCCCCCGTCGAAGGCCAGAAGGCACACGCGCTGGGCCTCGCCGTTGCGCAGCCGCGGGCGGGCCCGGGGTACGAAGGGCTCCTGATCGACGACGAACGGCGAGCGGTCCGCGACCGTGCGCGCCGAGCGTGCGTGCAGCACCAGCCAGTCCTTGGGGTCGCCCATGAACAAGGGCGGAAACAAGGCGACGCCCGAGCCCTGGTCGAGGGCGGGCACCGTCACCGCCAGCCACGACGACCCCGAGCGACCGGTCGCGGCATCGCGCACGAGGAAGCGGAGGTCGTGCTTGCCCGGGGCCAGCGTAAAGGTGGCCTGGAGCTGGGCGCCGTGGTCACGAAGGCGGCGACCGACGGCATCTGGGTCCAGGTTCGCAGTGAAGGCCACAGAGTCGACGGCGCTTCCCTCCTTGTCGAAGGCGTAACCGAAGACCTCGAGCCCGATCTTGCCGCTCGGCGTGGGTCCGAGCAGGCTCGGGCCGTCCACCTCCAGGACGACGGGAAGTGTGACGGTGCCCTCAGCCGAGGTGTAAGGCACCGCCATCACCCGCACCCCGATCTCGCCGCGCTCGACTCCCTTGGCGATGACCTCGGCGGCTTCGAACTCCCGCTCCAGGGGAGTCGTCTCCGCGTAGGGCTTGCGCTCGAAGTAGCCCGAGCGGTGCGAGACCTGGGCTCCCTTGCGGGTGGTCCGCACCCGCAGCTTGTGGAACTGACCGGGACCCCGGGCCCGCGCCGGCTCGAAGGCCAGGAGGTAGTAGTAGCGCGAGAGCTCGAGCACCTCGGCCAGGGCGCGGCTGACGTCGTTGGTCTTCTTGAAGAGACGCCCGCCGCCGAGGTTCGCGATCTGCTCGAGGGACTCTTCGCCCCCGCGTCGCGCCGGTTCCCGGCCGGAGCGACTCACCTCGCCGCCGCACCGCGAGGCCCGAGAGGTCGACGGCGTGCACCACGGCGTCCGAGGCGGAGAAGGTCCGCAGGGCCTGCTCCATCTCCAGGCGCAGCTGGTTGTCGCCGAAACGGCTGCTCGGCTTCACCTCCCAGGTCCGCCCGTGGAGGACGGCCTCCGAGGCGGCCATGGCATCGTCGCCCTGGTTCCCGGAGAGGGCTCGTGGGTCGAACCCTGAAGAGAACAGGATCACCTGCTTGCGACCCTGCAGGCTGCCGAGGGCGCGGCCGAGCTGGCCGAGGCTGTCGACGAGGGCGCGGATGCGCTGCTCGTAGCTGGTGAGTCTCCATCTGCTGGTAGCGAACGAGCATCTCGCCGCACGTCCTCCCCGAACCCGTCCCTGCTCGCTTTCTCTCCGTGCGGGGTCTGCCCGAAGGCGTCTCCCATCTCGCGGAGGTCGTAGACGAGGCCCAGGGGATCGGCGCGCCGGTCGAGCTGGAGGACGCCCAGGCTCTGCACGGCCTTGCGCAGCTGGGCCCGATCGGAGCTGAAGCTTTGGAGCAGCCTCACCCCGTGGGTCGTGGAGACGGTCGCGACCGCCGCGAGGTCGTACGGACGCAGCTTCTCGCCCACGAAGTCGTGGGCGGCCTTCTGGGCGCGAACGAGGTCGGAGACGGTCGAGAAGCTGAGGTCGAACAGCAGCAGGAACTGCCGGCGGGCGGCCGGCGCCTCCTCGAGGAGATCGGCGACCGCGGGATCGCCGCTGTCGAACGCCTGGAAGCCGACGACCTCCACGCTCTTGCCGTCGTCGGTGATCTCGAAGTCCTCCTTCGAGAGACCCGCGACGGCGCGGCCCTGGCCGTCGGTCACGAAGACGGGCACGGCCACGACGTTCAGGGTGGCCTCGAACTGGGGCGGCTTCTTGCCCTCCTGGCCGCTCGTCACGCCCGGAACGGCCAGGACCAGGGTCAGCCCCCGGATGATCGCTCGCCTCACCTTGCTCCTTCCGCGACCGCCCGCACCGGCGCGGGGCCGTCTCCCGGCGGCGCGCTCTTTCCCCCGCTCATCAACGCCCGTGCCCGGGCGGCGAGGCGGGCCGTCTCCGGCCCCGGCCGCGCCCGCTGCATGGCCTCGAGAATCCCTGGCGCTTCGTCGGGCCGACCCAGAAGCGCCACGACCAGGGCCAGGCTGGCATAGGCGCGCGCCGCGCCCGGGAACAGGCGAATCTCCTCGCGCAGGGCCGCCTCCGCCTCGGCGTGGCGGCCGAGGCGGGCCAGCGCGTCGCCGCGGACGAACGCGAGGCCGGCCACCGGGGGCAGGCCTTGGGCGCGCAGGCGCGCGTCGGCGTCCCGGGCGCGAGAGAGCGCGGCCTCGAACCGGCCGCGCCGCACGTCGACCTCGGCCCGGATCACCGCCGCGCGACCGAAGTCCTCGGAGGATGCGGCCGCGAGATCGGCCGCCCGCGCGGCCTCGTCGAGGTCCCCTCGGGCCAGGGAGACCTCGGCCAGCGCCACGGCCACACCGGGAGCGAGGGTGGGCGACAGTCGCATGGCCTCGCGGTAGGCCCGCGCGGCCTCGTCCACACGGCCCGACCGCGCGAGGAGACGGCCGAGCTCCCACTGCGCATCGAAGAACCCGGGCTCGCGGGCGAGCAGGCCCCGAAGGGCCGAGACGGCGTCCCGGTCCTTGCCTTCCGAAGCGAGGGCCATCGCCGCCTTCATTTCCTCGCGTGCGTGGATGTGGTCGCGAGGATTGGGCCGCGAGACCACGGCCGCGCCCCCCGCGTCCCCGGGGCCGCCCGCGAGGTATCCGAGGGCCTGGAGCTTCTCGCGCTCAGCCGCTCCCACCGCTTCGGGCGCCCGGAAGTCCCCTCGGCGCGTTCCGAGCTCGCGCAGCAGGGCCGCCGCGGTCGTGGAGGCGGAGCGCGCCAGGTCGCTCTTCTCCGCGGGATCGTGGCGCAAGTCGTAGAGCTCGGGCCGCGGCCCCGCGATCAGGTGGTAGCGGTCGTCCACGAGCGAGTGCAGCTCGCTCCAGCCCAGGTGAATCCTGGGATAGTAGGTCTCGCTGTAGATGGCCGCGGGGGCCACCTTGTCGGCGAAGAGCGAGCGTCCGGCGACGCCCTCGGGAGTGGGCACGCCCGCCACCTCCGTCACCGTGGGCAGCACGTCGACGAGACCCACGGCCCGCTCGACCGAGGTCCCTGCCCCCAAGGCCCGCGGCCGCTTGACGACGAGGGGGACGTGGAGCACCTCGCGGTAGAGCAGGATCCCGTGCTCGTCCTCGCCGTGGTCGCCCAACCCCTCGCCATGATCGGAAGTGAGCACGACCAGGGCGTCGTCGTACACCGACTCGCGCTTCAGACCCTGGATCAGCTCTCCGACCGCCGCGTCGGCCGCGGCGATCTCGCCTTCGTAGGTCGCACCCCAGCGCTCTCGTTGCGGAGACGGCGGTGCGTAGGGAGCGTGCGGCTCGTAGAGATGGACGAAGAGGAAGAACGGCTGGCCGCGGTGGGCGGCCACGAACTCGAGGGCGAGGGCCACCGTCTCCCGCCCCGAACGCTGCACCTCGGCCACCGAGTCACGGCCCAGAGTCCCGCCGGGCACGTCGCGGTAGCTGTCGAAGCCGGCGCCGAGGCCGGTCTCCGGCCGCAGCACCCAGGCGGAAACCGCGGCCCCGGTCGCATAGCCCGCGCGCTTCAAGAGCACGGGCAGGGTGGGATGGCTCGCCGCGTCGAGCCGGTAGCCGAGGTTGTTGCGTACGCCGTGTCCCGGCGGCAGGAGGCCGGTGAGCAGGGAGACGTGCGAAGGCAAGGTCAAGGGGCAGTGCGAGTAGGCGTTCTCGAAGAGCACCCCGTCGCGGCGGAGGGCGTCGATCGCGGGGGTTTCCACGCCGCGATAGCCGTAGGCGGGCAATCGATCGGCCCGCAGGGTGTCGATGGTGACGAGGACGATCGGGACGCGCGGCGCGGTGGGGCCGGTCGCCGCGGCCCGTGATCCGCCCTGGCTCCGGCAACCCGCGGCCAGGAGGACGACGAGGAGCAGGGTGCCTCGGCTAGCCACGGCTGGCCCCGGTGCGACCGAGCAGTCGCTTCACCTCGCGGATGTCGGCGGCGTAGAGCGCGGGCGGGGCCTCACGTGCGAATCGGGCCAGGAACGACATCGCCTCCTCGCGGCGGCCGGCCTCGAGCAGGAACGTCCCCGCGTTGAAGAGAGCGTCGTACTCGGCCGGGTTCAGCTCCAGGGCACGCTTCCAGTGACCGAGGGCGGCGTCGGCGTTCTTCGCGCGCGCCTCGACCACGCCGAGCGAGGTATGGGCGCGGGCGAGGGTCGGCTCGCGATCGAGCGCCGCCCTGAAGGCCGCCCGCGCGTCGTCGAGCTCGCCGGCCATGAGGTGCACGGTGCCCAGGTTCAGCCAGCAGAGGGCGTTCGTGGGGTCGATGTCCCGGGCCCGCGTCAGCTCCCGAAGCGCCGCGTCACGGGAGCCGGCCCGCGCCAGGGCCGCGCCCAGGGCGATCAGGACGTCCACGTCGGGGGTGACGCGTTCCGCGGCCCGGCGCAGCCGTTTCACCGCCTCCGCGGGCCGCCCGGCTTCGGTCAGATAGCGGCCGAGGAGCGCCGCAACCTGGGGCTCTTCCGGGCTCACCGCGAGCGCATGCTCGAGGAGAGAGATCGCGTGATCGCCCTGGCCCGCGTCGTGCTCGACCACCGCCACGTGCATCAGGGCGAGGGGAGAGTCCGCCTGCACGCGAACCAGCTCGCGGCCCACCTCGCGGGCCCCGTCGAGGTCCCCCTCGGCCTGTCGGGCCACCAGCTCTTCGAGCCGTCTCTCGTAGACGATGAGCCGCTTCGGGTCGTCGGCTTCGGTCAGCTTGGACCGGGGTGCGGCCACCGCGGTCAGATAGCCGAGGCTACGGAGCCGCTCGCGCGTCTCCGCGGACTCCGGCTGGGGACCGGGACGGGCGGGCTCGACCCGCAAGGCCGAGAGGAGCGAACGCAGCTCCTCCAGGGCGACGGGTCGCGAGGGGACGAGGTTCGTCGCTTCCGCGGGATCGGCGCCGAGGTCGTAGAGCTCCGGCAGGGGAAGGTCGATGTACTTGCGCTCCTCGCGAACGACTCCGTAGAGGGGCGCCCACCCGCGATTGGCGGCGGCGGTCAGCGCCTCGAAGTAGCTCGCGGCCGGGGGCTCGGCCCGGCCCGAGGCGAGCGGCATCAGGCTGCGACCCGGCAAGTCCGCCGGGAGGGGCGCACCGAGGGCGTCGAGCACCGTGGGAAGGATGTCCACGTGCCGCACGGGATCGGCCACGACCCGCGGGCCGAAGAGAGCGGGCGCGTACAGGATCAAGGGCACCCGCAGCGTGGCCTCGTAGGCGAAGACGCCATGGGTCTTCTCCCCGTGCTCGCCGAGCGACTCGCCGTGATCGGAGGTGACGACGACGAGGGTGTGGCCTTCGCGACCGGCGCTCAGCAGGGGATCGAGCAGAGGGCCGAGGGCCTCGTCCGCGGCCGCCACCTCGCCCTTGTAGGGGGCGTCGGCGAAGCGGGCGGCGAGCGCGCCCTGCGGCTCGTAGGGAGCGTGCGGCTCGTAGAGGTGAACCCAGCAGAACCAGGGGCGGCCCGGGTCGCTCACCACGAAGCGCCGCGCGGCCGCGACCGTCGCCGCACCCGGCCGTTCGGTCATGCGGAAGGAAGCGACTCTCTCGGGATCGCCGAGCTGGTCGTCGTAGAGGTCGAACCCGCGGTCGAGGCCGAAGCGCGAGTCGAGGGGGAAGGCGCTCACGAAGGCGCCCGTCCGGTAGCCGCGGCCCTTCAGCAGGGTCGCGATCGTGTCGAGGTCGGCGGGAAAGCGGTACCCGGCGTTGTCGCGCAGGCCGTGCTGGAACGGATAGCGGCCGGAGAGGATGTTCGCGTGGGAAGGGAGGGTCACGACGTTGTGCGCTCGCGCCCGCTCGAAGAGTACGCCGGCCTGGGCCAGGCGATCGAGGACGGGAGTCGCGGCCGCGCGGTCTCCGTACGAGCCGAGCGCGTCGGCGCGGAGGGTGTCGATCGTGACCAGGAGGACGTTCTGGCCTGGCTCGCGGCGAAGCGAGGGCCGGCTGCGGACCGAGGCATAGAGGCCGGCGCAAACCACCAGCAGCAGGGGGAGCGCGAGAGCGAGGTGGCGACGTCGGTTCATGGAAGTGGCGCGATCCCGGTCGAGAAAGCGGCCCCGGGGCGAGAGACCCCGGGGCCGCACGACGAGAACGGCGACTGACGCTAGAAGCCCAGGCGCACCCCGAACCGGGCGATGCGCGGAGCCTGGATCTCGTTGATCGTGTTGAAGGCCCCGTCGGCATTGCCCGTGCGCACGAGCACGGTGTTGGCGTTGAACACGTTGAAGAGGTCCGCCGTCAAGTTGAGCGTCGCCCGACCGGACAAGTGGAAGTTCTTGGCCAGGCGAAGGTCGAAGTTCCAGACGTCGGGGGTGCGGACCTGGTCGAGCTCGGGGGTAGCGATGCCGCTGAACGTGCCGAGCCCGGTCTCGAAGTCGATGGTGGTGATGCGCGGGTAACCCTGGCGCCCGAACAGGTTGCCCGCGATCTCGAAGCCTGCGGGAAGCTGGTAGAGCGCGCTCAGGTTCATCTGCCACTTGGCGTTGATCCAGTAGGTCTTGCCCGAGCCGATTCCGAAGTAGGCCAGCTGTCCGCCGTCCTTGAGCGCGTCGGTCAGGATGGTCTGTCCGAAGAGCGAGTAGCCGTAGGTGTCGTAGAGCACGGGGTTGGGGTTCTGGATGCCGTCACGCCCGTCGAAGTGCTCCGTCCAGTCGTTGTAGGAGAAGGCCAGGCGCGCCATCCACTTGTTCGAGAGCCGCTTCTGGGCGGTGACCTCGAGGCCCTTGAAGTGACGGCCGTAGCCGGGCCGGTTCGTGAGGTATTGCCCGAAGTCGTTGGCGATGGCTCCCGCTTCGTTCTCGGGGGTCATGTCGTAGGGGTTGATGGTGTATCGGCCCTCGTCGGTGTCGATGCTGATGGGATCCTGGGCCACCCAGCCCGTCCCGTTGACCCCCAGGAAGGGGAAGTAGATCGACTTGCTGCTGCGCCTGTAGGTCCCGGTGATGCCGACCGACAGGTTGGGAGCGACCTCCTGCTCGAACCCGAGGATGAACTCGTTGTCCGTGGGCGCCGAGAAGTTGGGGTCGATCCTGTTCGCGGCTTCGAGGGTGGCGTTCAGGGGCGGTTGGGTGAGGCCCCCGGCCACGTTCACCTCGTTCGCCTGGGCAAACCGGTCACCGTTGAGGTCGGTCCAGCCGTACTGCAGGGTGCCGTTGCCGCCGATGGGGTTGTCGATGGTCGTGTCCGACATCGTGAGGTAGGAAGGGTAGCGGGCATAGGACGCGCGGACCAGGGTCTTGCGGCTCTCGCCGAGCGCGTAGGTGAGGCCCACGCGAGGCGAGAGGTCCTTCCACTCGATGCCCTGGCCACTCCCGTCGTAGGCGAGGTCCGGCAGCAGCGCGGGCAGCGAGGCATTGGCGGGCGCGGTGGTCGGCTTGTTGGTCGAGGTCTGCCGGTCGTAGCGCAGACCGAGGTTCAAGGTGAGCCGCTCCTTGGTGAACGTGTCGCCCACGTAGAATCCGGCGTAGGTTCCCTCGTATGCGGTGATGGAAGCCCGCCGCACGACCGCCTGCGGTCCGAGGGTGCGGCTGATCAGGGCGCGGATCTGGCCGCCGCTCGGCACCGTGCTGCTCGACACCGTGGCCTTGCGGTAGCCGAATCCGAACTTGAGCTCGTGGTTGCCGCCCATCCCCGACTTGAAGTAGTTGAAGTCGGCGTTGACCGAGGTCTGGGGCCTCACGCTGTTGAAGTAGTCCGACGAGCCCGAGGCGACGTTCGCCACGAGGTCGCGCCGGTCGTCCGCGTCGACGCCTCCGCGAGGAGTCAGGTTGAAGCCGGTGTTCTGCCGGGACACCTTCAGGTTCGCGAAGAGGTTCGGGTTGAAGACGTGGTTCCACTCCAGGTTCTGGATGCCGTAGAGCGGGTGCTTCCCGGCGTTGCCCTGGTCGCGAAGATAGCTGTCTTCCTGGGTGGCGGGAGCGCCGCCGACCGCGCGCCCGTACTTCAGCTTCTGCCCGTTGAAGTAGAGGAGCGAGATCATGTCGCTGCTCGTGGCCTGCCAGTTCACCTTGGCGGTGTAGTCCTTGAGCAGGGTCTTGTCCTTCGTCTGGTTGAGCCGCGCCACGCGGATGTCCTGCTTGCCGTAGCTGCCGAAGAACCAGAGCTTGTCCTTGATGATGGGGCCCCCGAACTCCGCCCCGTAGTCGGCGATCTGGTCGGTGTGGTCGGCCTTGTCGCTGCCGTGGAGGCGCGGGTCGCCGACGAGCTCGTCGGGGATGTTCCCCGACTGCAGCTTGTCGTGGGCCAGGTAGCCGTCGATGCTGCCGTGGAAGCTGTTGGTCCCGCGCTTGGTCACGAAGTTGAGGCCGAGGCCCCCGGTCGCCATCTTGACGTCCGTGCCGCCGGTGGTGACGTTGATCTGGTCGAAGGCGTCGTAGTCGAAGTAGGTCGGCGAGGACCCGGCGGCTCCCGCGTCGTTGATCACGACTCCGTCGAGCGTCCACTGGGTGTCCGCCTGCACCGACCCCTTGCCGATGAAGTACGACTGCTGGCCGCTCTCGGAGCCGGCGATGTTCAGCCGGTCCACGAGCACGCCGGGGATGGTGCGGAGCACCGCCCAGGGATCGCGGGAGTTGGGGATGCCCTCGAGCTCCTCCTGGGTGAGGGTGGTCGAGGTGCCGCTCTTCTTGGTGTCGACGACCGGCGTCTCGGAGGACACGGTGATGGTCTCTTCGACCGCCGCCACCTTCAGGTGGAAGCGGAGGTCCACGTTGACCCCGGCGTTGACGCTGACCTCGCGGTTCTGCGTGCCGAACCCGGCGAGGGCCACGGTCAGCTTGTAGGTCCCGGCGTCGAGGTTCAGGAACCGGAAGTCGCCCTGGGTGGTGGCGGTCGTGGTCATGGTTCCGATGTTGGCGCCGGTGAGGGTCACGGCGGCGCCCGGCATCATGGCGCCGGACTCGTCCACGACCTTGCCATAGATGCTTCCCTTGGCGCCCTGTGCGAATGCGGAAGGCAGCAGGCCCAGCGCAAGCGCCAGGGCCAGCCCCACGATTCTCTTCATGAGCACTTCTCCAGAATGGTGGCGGGACGCGGCCTCGTTGGACCGCGGTCCACCCGTATGGTCAGCGATGCAGGCGACGCTCTTCCGGCTAGAGCCCCGGGAGGTTGTCCGCCTGAGAGTGCTCGGCCCGTGGGAACCCGGCCACTTCGTCACGGCCAGCGCATCCGGGGAAGAGGTCCCCCGGGTGCGCAGAGCGAAGGTTCGGCCACCCCGATGGGGGCTCCACAGGATGGGGGCAAGGGCGAAGCCCCCCGGGCCCGCCGCCGCGACGGAGGCGGAGAGCCGGATTCGCGCGCTCGGGTGCGGCGCGCGGGGAACGAACGACAGCGTGCGGTCGGTGCAGTCTTTGCCCATCCATCCCAAGTTGGGACGGCCAGCCCCCGGCCGCCATGGACGGCGGCTGAGTTGCCGCTGAGGATGGGCTGAGCATCGAAGGTCTTCTCAGGGCGTCAGGCCCGGCCCTCGGCGCCGGATGCGGGATAACGCATTCCTTCCGAAGGCGACGGCGGCGCGACACCGGTCACGGGCTCAGGCCGCCGGAGGAGGCCCAGGCGCTTCATCTTCTCGTGCAAGGTCGTGGGCAGCACGCCCAGGCGCGCCGCGGTCCGCCGCTGATGGCCGCCGGAAGCGGTCAAGGCCTCGATGATCAGCGATCGCTCGTACGATTCGAGAAGCGCCTTCAGGTCCGACGAGCCCTGGCTGCCCTGTGGCGCTTCCCCTGACACCAAATGGTCCTGCATGGATCCCCCTTCAGAAACCCCCAGCCCTTTGGACAAGGTAGGGCTCGTCATTCGTTTGGAGTAGGTCTTTGTGACGAACCAACGGCACCTGGGGGACGAACGCCCGTCCAAAGGGACGAACGCCGTCACTGGGTCTCCGACTCGGGAAGGGGAAGTCCCACACCGGCGGCGGGCAACCGGTAGCGGGCCAGGAGGCCCCATTCGTACATGGCCCCCACGACGAGCTTGAGACTCTCGCCCAGGGCGGTGAGGCCGTACTGGACCTTCGCGGGACCGAGGTGGCGCACCCTCCGCTCGACGATGCCCAGGCGTTCGAGCTGCTCGAGCTCGTGGGCCAGCGCGCGCCGGTTGATGCCCTCGGTTTCCCGGAGAAGCTGGTAGAACCGCTTCTCGCCCCAGAAGAGATGCCAGACGACGAGGGCCGTCCAGCGCCCACGCAGGAGGGTGGCGGTGATCTCGACCGGCGATCTCTCCCCGAGGGAGGGAGCGCTCGAAGCGGCGTCGGGGCCAGGAGCCGCGGCCTTGACCATGGCCAAAGCGCGAAACGGCACGACGGGTCGACTGCTCACCGCGATCTCTCCCTCGTGAAGGCCGCGAGACTCGTGCGCGTTCCACCTCGGACGCGTCCGTCACGGAAACTACGGCTCCGTCCCAACTTTCACAAGACGCTTGGGATCAAGACCCGTTCTCCGGTGGTGAAACCTCGATTCCGTGGGACGAGCCGGGGGGCCGGCGGAGGGTGGTGGTCGGCCCCACGGGGAACCTCGGGCGGCCGGTGCGCGTCTAAGAAGTCGAGGATTCGAAAGGGTCGAAGGGACACTCGTCCCTCGTCACGGCGGTTTCGTCCCTGCCCAACGTCGTCCACGGCAGCGAGGGGGCGGCTCGTCCCCGCGCCCTTCCGTCCCGCGCCCGATCGCGCGTATCCTTGGAGCTTGGCGTCCTTCCCCGCCACCATGTCCGAGCCCAACCTGCATTCACGAACGACGACGGATTGGCGCCTGGTCTGGCTCTTCAGCATGGCGAGCTGGACCGTGCTGTGGGTCTTGATGTGCGTCCAGAGCCTCGTCTACTTCCGCGAGAACCACCTCCCGGTACCTTGGATCAGGTTCGTCTCGTGGTTCATCGAGGTCGCGGGTCTTTGGGGTTTGGCCTCGCCCGTGGCCCTCTGGTACATCTGGAAGCGCCCCCTGACCCGCGCGGACTGGAAGAAGAGCCTCCCCTACCAACTCGCGGGCTGGATCGTGATTCCGGCGCTCCTGACCCTGCCCCTCCAACTCGCTCGATTCGTCGCGAGCCGCGCCATCGATGCCCCCGAGCTGTACGCGCCCTTGAACCTGCTGTCCTTCTCCCGCCTGTACCTGAACGCGTTCCTGGCCTACCTCGACGTGCTGCTCGCCGGCCTCGCGATCTACTACGCCCGTGACGCCCGCTCGAAGCAGTTGCGGGCCTCGAAGCTCGAGGCCCGGCTGGCCGAGGCCCAGCTCGACGTGCTACGGATGCAGCTTCACCCGCACTTCCTCTTCAACACCCTGAACACCGTCTCGGCGCTCATGCACCGGGATGTCCAGGCCGCGGACCGCATCCTGGCCCTCCTGGGCGACCTTCTCCGCGACTCGTTCGAGAAGATCTCCGACCAGGAGGTGAGCCTGAAGCAGGAGCTCGGGTTCCTGGAGAAGTACCTGGAGATCGAGAAGACGCGGTTCCGCGACCGCCTTTCGGTCGAGACCGAGATCGACCCGGAGGCGCTGGACGCGGAGGTGCCCAACCTCATGCTCCAGCCTCTCGTGGAGAACGCCATAAGGCACGGCATCGCGCGCCGGCGAGAGGCGGGGCACATCCACCTGGCGGCGTGGCGGGACGGCGACCGCCTGGAGCTTCGGGTCCGGGACAACGGGCCCGGCCTGTCTTCGGAAGGCGAGCTCACGGGCCGCAGCGGAGTGGGCCTCGCGAATACCCAGGCGCGGCTACGCCAGCTCTACGGCGCCACGCATCGCTTCGAGCTTCTGGCTCCGGACACGGGGGGCCTCGAGGTCGCTCCTGTCGATTCCCTTCAAGCTCAAGGTCGGCCCCGCCCGCGACGTCCAGCCGATTGAAGAGACCCAGGCGGAGCCCGCCTCCCTCCCCGCCGCCGTCGCCTCCCGCTAAAGGAAAGCGGGAAGAATCGGTAAAAGGAAGAGAGCGTCCGGAGGCCTACGAGCGTCTCAAGGGGAAAGGGATGGGCAGAGCCCAAGGGCTTTCCGGGAACCGGAGGCCTCGGCCATTCGTATGGAGCCGTTGAACGGGTCTATTCTCCGGGCGACGTGTTTCGATCAGAGGGCCATGACGAAGATCCGGACCGTCATCGTGGACGACGAACCCCTGGCTCGCGAGCGGATCCGCGCCCTTCTCGAAGTCGAGTCGGACGTCGAGGTCGTGGGCGAGTGCCGCGACGGCGACGAGGCCGTGGAGGCCGTCCGGCGGCAGGAGCCCGACCTTCTCTTCCTCGACGTTCAGATTCCCGAACGAAACGGCTTCGAGGTGCTCGAAGCCCTCGGATCCCGAGCCTTCGCCGGTCGTCATCTTCGTGACCGCCTACGACCAATACGCCCTCCAGGCCTTCGAGGTCCATGCCGTCGACTACCTCCTGAAGCCCTTCGACGAGGACCGGTTCAAGAAGGCCCTCGACCGGGCCCGGGAGACGCTCCGGCGGCCTCGCGGAGCCGAAGTCAACGAGCGCCTCCTGTCGCTCCTCAAGGACCTGAAGCAGCCGGCGACCTACCTGGACCGGCTGGTCGTGAAGTCCGCGGGTCGCCTCTTCTTCCTACGCACTGAAGAGGTCGACTGGATCGAATCGGCCGGCAACTACGTGTGCCTCCACATCGGCCCCGAGTCGCACCTCCTCCGCGAGACCATGAACGGGGTCGAGGAGCGCCTCGATCCCGCGCGCTTCGTGCGCATCCACCGCACGGCGATCGTCAACATCGATCGCGTGAAGGAGCTTCAGCCCCTCTTCCACGGGGAATACCAGGTCGTCCTGCGCGACGGCACGGAGCTCACCCTCTCGCGCGGCTACCGCGAGCGCCTGCAGGAAGTGATCGGCCGGGAGTTCTAGCCGGCGGCCGCTGAGGCAAATGGGCAGCAAGCGCGCGAGCCATGTTTGCGAAACGGGTCACGGTTGTGGGTCTAGCGGCCCAGATGCGCGTCGAAGAACTTGGCGATTTCCTCAAACGCTTCCCTTGATTCCGGAGCCGTTGTATCTGGCACGTATTGAGCATGCGACTGGCCTTCGTAGACCTCCAATTGCGCTACTACCCCGGCTTGGCGCAGTTTGCGGTGGACACGAACCGTGTTCGACAAGAAGAGATCTCGGGTACCCGTGGTCAGAATCGTGGGTGGAAAGCCGCGAAAGTCGCCGTACACCGGAGACAGACGCCGATCCTTGAGGTCGTGTCCATTCGCATACAACGTTGCCGCTGCGCTCAACAACGGCTCATAGGCGCCCAAGGCGTTGTCCACGGATTCATTGGTGAAGTAGCTGTCACCGGTCTTGGTCAGATCAGACCACGGTGTGCCAGGCGCAATCGCTGCCGGCAACGGCAAACCTTCTTCTTTCGCACGCTGCACCATGGCCAGCGTCATGCCACCGCCGGTGGAGGTGCCAAAGATCGCCACCTTGGCGGGCCGCGCCAGCTTCCCGACCTCCTTCCACACCGCCATCGCATCGTCCATCGCCGCCGGGTACGGGAAATCGGGTGGCATGCGATAGTCGATGCTGATGACTTTCATGTGGCTGAAGCCAGCCATGATGATCGCTTCCAACGTGCCCGATTTACCCGGGCCAAATACGTATGCGCCGCCATGCACGTGCACGAGCAAGCGGTTGCGGTTCTTCGCGGGAATGACCTTGGGGGTAATGACGAAACAGGGCACATTGCCGATCACACGCGACTCGACCGTCACATCGAATTGTTTCCTTAGCGAAGCGATTCGCGCCAGGTCGATCGTGGCCGCAGCAGCAACCAGTGCCTTCCACTCTTCCGCCGTTTTCGGAACGCTCATGCCGGCGGGCTGTTGTGCAATGAGTGCCTGCATCGGCGCACTGACCGTATCGGGCACGGGAATGCTGCGAGCCGCAACGACGCGCGACGCCTCCGTGGGAGCTTGCGCAACCGCAACGGAATTCGTGAGGTGAGACGCCGCAATGAACAAGATGAACAGAAGTACAGTTGGATGCATCGTGTATGCTCTCCGCTGGAAGTTCACCTGAGTTGGTTATCGGTCATCCAGGCTGGCGAGCCGGCCCGCCGCCGGGTTGTAGATCCAGTTGGCGAGAAGGCCGAGGTGCAGCAGGCAGGCAAACGCCGCTGCGAGCACGAACCCGTAGCGCACGTGCCCGTAGGCATCGCTGGCCGCAGCCATCGCGAGTGGTCCGAGCGCGGCCGCCGCGCATGAGGAGAAGAGGTTGATCCCGGCGACCGTCCCATGCTGGGACTTGGCGAAGCAGCTGATCCCTTTCGAGTTCAGCGTCGGGTAGATGACGGACATGAAGAGGCCCGAAAGCGGAAGCGCCCAGGCCGCAACCCTCACGCCGCCGGCGAGGGAAGCGACGAAACACGCGCCAATTGCGAAGCTCGCGAGAGCCATTACTGCCGTCCAGTTGCAGCGTGCGAGCATCCAGGCGCCCGCAAAGCGTCCCACAGCCCGAAGCACGAAGAAGGCCGATAGCGCATAGGCGACGAGAAACTGTGCTGGGCCTTGGTACTCGGAGAGGAGCGTGGGCATCCACACGTAGACCGCGCACTCGGTGGCCACGTACAGGAAGAGCGCAAGCGAGAAGCCGAGCACGTAGGGATTCTTGAACATTCCCATCGTCCCGGGCAGATCAGCCACTGGGCCCGCGGCGTGCGCGAGAGGCGGATATTTGACGGCTGCGGCCACGGCCATGAGAAGAAAGCACAGGGCCGCTGCGAGCGGGTACAGCCATTTCCAGGAGACGCCACCCCGCAGCAACGAGGTCACGATTGCGGGCCCGATGATCGCGCCAATGCCGAAGAACCCTTCCACGGCATTCATCGTCGCGGTGTGCTCCGTGTTGGATCTCGAGATATCGCCCACGAGAGCGAGCGCGCCCGTCTTGAAGAGGCCGATCGCGACTCCGGAGAAGAGGAGGAGCATCAGAAAGAAGCCAAAAGAGTTGCCCACCAGGAACAGCAGTGAGCTCGCCGCGAAGATGGCGAGGCCGAGAAGAATGGTGCGCTTTCGCCCGCGGTCGGCCAGGAACCCGAGGGACACCCCAGCGACGGCTATCGCGGTCATGGTCGCGTAGTGGAAGGCGGCGGCTTGGGTCAGGGTGAGCCCGAATTCCTTCACGACTTGCGGGATGATCAGCCCCACGGAGTCTGTCGTCATCGCGAACATCATGAACATCGCGTAGGTCAGCCACTTGATGATCGTGGTGTTGGCCGCAAGCGCTGGCCTGCTCTCCCTCACCGTCATGCCGTCCTCCTGGCTTCGCGGCGATCGCCGCCGTGATTCTGGCGATGGCCTCCTCGGCGGGAGCGTCGCGGCCGACGGCGCGAGCGAGGACGACTTGGTGGCCAAGCCTGGCGAGGTGATAGGCCCAGAGTGAGCGGCGCCTCGCCCGGCGGGCGGCTCGAGGGCAGCAGGGCGCACCGGCGCTCGCCGCAGCCGCCTACCTGGCCCACGCCGGGTCCCCGACGCGGCCTTCGAACGTGACGGGCAGGGAAGACCAGTGCTCCCGCCCCGGGATCTCGGTGCAGCGAATGGCGAAATGGCGCGTCGCAAGGTCCACGTCGAGCGCCGCCGCGGCATCGCCGCTCACCCACTGGAGCGTGATCGTGTGATCGGGCCCCGCGGGGAGAGAGAACTCCCCCCCGAACGCCGGATGGGCGTTCCGGAAACGGATCAAGTGGAGGAGCTCTTGCACCACGGGCCGCTCGAGAGCGGTCTTGACCTCCGCGGGCGTGTAGTAGTGCCGGTTGATGTCCCGGCCCACGCGCGTCTTCTGAAGCAGCTCGACATCGTTGATCCCTGCCAGGAGGCCCACGTAATAGACTTGCGGCACGCCCGGCGCGAAGAACTGGAGAGCCCGCGCCAGCAAATAATAGCCGTCGTCCCTGCCGAGCGCGTCGTAGTAGCTGCAGTTGACCTGGTAGAGATCGAGGTTGCTGGCGGCGGCGCCTGTCGCGAGCCGGCTCTCCCCGTTGCTACGTAGGTGGATCTCCTCCACCAGCGCGTCGATGGCGGCGGGCGAAAGCAGGCCGGGAGCGGCTCCGGGGCGCGAGCTCTCGGCGCCGACATCCATGGTGCCGATGCCATCGTGCGTGTCCAGCACGGTGACGCAATTGCGCGGGCTGATGGTCAGCCAGCTCTTCAAGGGACGCGCATCCCCCTTGTAGATCGCGTGCAGGACGAGAGGCGGCAGGGCAAAGTCGTAGACGCGATCGACCCTCTGGGCGATCTCTATCTGCCGCTTGTGGTACGCGTGGACCTCGACGAGCGACTCGATCCCCAGCGCCCGGCCCCGCTCGGCCAGCTCCGTCAGGAACTCGAACGTCTCCGGAATCATGAAGCAGCTCGTGCCGGGTTGCTTGATCGCATAGCCCGCCGCATCGAGGCGCACCATCGAGATACCGGCCTTGCTGAACGTCTCGAGGATCCGGTCGAGGTACGCCCTCCCCTGGGGGTGACGCACGTCGATGTCGATCTGTTCCGGCGTGAAGGTCGTCCACAGCACCCGCTTCTCCCCGTTGCGCAGCGTGGCGAGCGTGAAGGGGAGGCTGGGCCGTGGCCTGTAGATGCGCAGAAGGTCCTCTTCTCGAGCGCCATCGGGGAAGACGCGGTCCAGCGTGAGGAAGAGGCCCGCGCAGGGCGAGGCCGACGCCTTCTCCGAGAAGTCCGCGAACTGGGGCGATCGGACGGAGATGTGATTGACGATCACATCTGCCATCACGTCGACGCTGGCGTTCAGGGATCGTACGGAGTCCCAGTCTCCCAAACGCGCATCCACCCGGGTGTGATCGATGGGGTCGAACCCCGCGTCGCTGCCGTCGATGGGATGGAAGAACGGCAGCAGGTGCACTGCGCCGAAGACGCCGCTGAGGGGCCCCTCGAGCAGGTCGCGCAGCTCGGCGAACCCTCCCCCGGCCAAACGGTCGACGTATGTGATGAGCTGAACCTTGTTCTTCATCGAGCCTCGTGAAGATGCCCGAGGTGCTATCGCCGGAGCGGAAGCCACCCGAGGCCTGCAACCGATTGCATGACCAAATACCACGAACCTCCAACCGATTGCAAGAGGGCATTGAGCCAAGCGGGGCCGGGGAGACCCGGGCTGTCGGAAAAGGCCGAGAAGAACATCAAGAAGCTCGAGAAGTAGGGCCAGACCTCCCGTTCACCTCGCCTCCGGGGGGTTGATGACCGCCTGCACGCTCGCGTCGTTCAGGTTGGCGAGGGTCACCATCATGACGCCGGTGTCGACGACCTTCGGCACCGGCCTCTTCTGCAGGTGATCGACCATGGTCTTGACGCTCTGGTATCCCATGTTCACCGGGTTCTGCACGACGAACCCGCCCAGCTCGCCCTTGCGCAACGGCTCGAGGAAGAGGGCACTGTAGTCGAAGCCGACGAACGCCACCTTCCCCGCCCGTCCGATGTCCTGGAGCGCGAGCAGCATTCCCGCGGTCGACGATTCGTTCGGGGTGAAGATCCCGTCGATGGAATCGGCGAAGCGGTTCAGCAGGTTCTCGGAGGCGCGCTTGGCGGTGTCGCGGGTGGCCCCCGCGTATTGATCCGACGAGATCACTTCGATGGTCGGATGGGCCGCTTTGAGCTCCGTGAGGAAACCTCGCTCGCGGTCCTCGGTGGCCGCGGATCCCTCCTGGTAGCGGAGCATCAACACCGTGCCCTTTCCGCGCAGGAGCTCGCCCATGCGCCGAGCCGCGAGGCGCCCGCCCTCCTCGTTGTCGGTGGCGACGAAGCTTATGGCCGGGTTCGGCGCTTCCAGGGCCGAGTCGAAGACGACCGTGGGAATCCCGGACCGCCAGGCTTCTTCGACGGGCCGCACCAGCGCGCGGCTGTCGAGCGGCGCCAGGACCAGCCCGCTGACCCGCTGGCTCACGAAACCCTCGACGACCTGCACCTGCTGCTCGCGATCGTCTTCCCGGAGCGGGCCCTTCCATAGGACCTGCACGCTCACGCCCTTCGCGCGGAACTCGGCCGCCGCCTTCTCCGCTCCGATGTGGACGCGTTTCCAGTGCTCGTGGGTCGCTCCCTTGGGGACCACGCCGATGGTCAAGGCCGACGGCCCTTCGCCCCGGCGATCCCGGCACGCCGCCAGGCCGAAAGCAAGGCCAGCGAGAGCGAGGCAAAGGAGGCTCAACCCCGCGACCGAGGTAGGCGCGACCCACCGTTCCCGTGCGTCTGTCGTCATGGGCCTCCTCCGTCTGGTCGCGACCTCGCTCCGCGCCGCGATTCGACACGCGACGAAGCTTGACACTCCGTTCGACGGGACGCCAGCGACCATCAAGTCACCCGCGGTCAGTGAGTCATCCCTGCGTGACCTAGAGTCCACAGGCAGCAGTCGTGACCAGGACGCCACGGGTCCAACTCAACCTGTCAGACAGGCACTCAAGGCCGCCAGAAGGGATCGCCGGCGGAAATCCATTCCACCGGAACTTCAGAAACGAAGGTTTTCAGCCAGCTCGCGCAGACTCGCATGCCCTGATCCTCGGACACCCAGTGCCCGATGATGATCATCCCCTTGGGTTCGCCAGCGGTATTCGAGTCGGCTACGTATTCGACACCCTCCCACTCGCGTTGCTCGCCGGCGACCACCACATCCACTTTGGGGAGGACGGTCGAGGCATGAAAGGGCGGCGTCCCATAGAGCATGGCCCCACGGGTCACACGCAGGTTGGGATCGCCGATCAGGCGAATGGCCTTCAACTTCAGGCGTTTCTCAATGTCCTTGGCCAGGTCGCGAAGGCGCACCGGCGGGAGCACATAGACCAAAGGGTCTTCCTTGCTCTGCAGCCGCGCCCAGCCAAGCGATTCCGCGAGACCGGTTGCCATCGAGTCGGGCCGTTGCATGTGTTGATGATCGTGGAATCGCCAGATGACCAGATTGTTGTCTCGAATGAACTGCGTCTTCTTCTGGTAGAGCGAATCGTTGCCGAAGTTGCGAACATCGTCGTTGCCGGTCCAGAACGTCGGCTCGTGCGTGATCACCATGTTCTTGCCGGCGGCTGCGGCACGCTTCAGCACATCGAAGGTCGACATTACGGTGGTCGCGATTCCGGTCACAGGCGAGTCTTCATCGCCCGACTTGAAAGTGTCGGTCGGACCACCGCGCCAAGGCACGCCGAGGTTCTTCTTGATTCGCTCCACCACTTCGCCTGCAGCCAGCGAAGAACTCTGGGTGAACTCCGGTGCGAGCGCATGATGTGCGACGCCCAGGGCGGACAGCGCGACGAATCGCCTGCGAGTGAAGGGAGTCTTCATGGATCTATCGTCTCCTCAAGGGCAGCCTGGATCCTGATGTCGATGGGGTTGCGTCCGATCAGTACGCTGTCGAGATACGCATTCCGCCGAGGAGCTGTTTGGCCGGCGTTCCCCCCGATGTTCATCTGGTTCTTCCCTAAGAGCCGGAGTTCGGGTCGTTCAAGTCGCTGGTGGAGTTGCTGCAATCATGGCTCGGGTGACCTCTCCTATTTGGCGGATGGTTCTTTCGATGCGTCGCTCGCTGCGCGTGACCGTTCCATCAGGTCAATCAAGCCATCCACGATGCCGGACTCAGCGCAACCGGGCTTCAATCGCGAGGAGAGGACCTCAAAGGTATTGAGGCCGAAGGCTGCGTCGGGGGGGATGTATCCGGAGGGTGCGAGTCCATTCGTAAGCGTCGCCATGATCGTGCGCTTCAAGGGCGATTCCCGCTTCAGACGTTGGGCGATGAGAGCGAAGACTTCGGCATTGACGCCGCCGATTGCAATGTCGCCGATCGTAAGCAGGCTCAACCTGATAGGCACAGCCTCGGCATCAGCGTATGTTCCCGAATATCCTGCACGCCCGGAATCCGTCCGTTTGCGTCCCGGGCAGCTGAACGAGGACTGCGCTCCGACAATGTCGGCGCTCGCTTCGGGTCGCTCAAGCGTGTTTCGTACTACGAAGAGGACCTCCTCGCCCAGCATCTGGCCCATCGACAGAGTCATCTGCTCCTGTTGGCGCATGAGCTTGATGACCATCGGATCGCTTCGATCCAGGCCCCGGCCGCCCGGCGGCATGGAGTTGGAGATGTCGATACCCCTCTTGGCGTGCTCGCGAATGCGGATCTCGCGAAGGTCATAGGTCTGCTGGAAGTAGATGGGATTCTGGTCACCAGCGGCACCTTCGGACCACAGCGCAACCGCCCCATCGCCAATCGCATCTTCGATGTACGCGGAGGCTGCGCCCGGGAGGTCCGCACTGACACGGTCCAACTGCCCGAGAAGAACCGCATGGACGGCGTAGTTGTAGTAGACGGCGATCGGCTTGCCTGCCGTCGAGTGGACGTACACGACCGCCACCGTCTTGTCTGACGGGCCCTCGCGGTTCGAGCCCTCCCACCACCGCCGAGTCTTGGGATCGATGACGTTGCGATTGACGTTGATGTAGGACTGGCCCGTGCCGTAGGCGATCTGAGCGGGCTGAAGTGCCCCGAAAGCGCGCCGCAGGGCCTCGACGATACCGTCGATCTCACGCTGGCCGCCACCACGCGAGGCAGTGTGTGAGTGTGTGGCCGTGATCAGAATCTGTGCAACTGGAATACCGAAGGTCTCGCTGGCGAGGCTGCTTGCACGTTTCCACGTCTCATCGGATATCGCGCCGGCGTCGACTGTGACGAGCGCTGCTCGGGTCTTTCCGCTATCGAGAGCGAGTGCTCGGACGAATAGAGGATCGTGAACCCCGTCGTAGCCTCCCCGCAGGTCAGAAAGGGGAGGCGTGATATCAACCCGCGCGGCGCCGGCCCGCAGGACCGCAGCCGACACCTGTGGGCGGCCAACTTCAGGCACGAGCACTGCAACAAACAGTAGGCCGGCAATGAACTTCATCTGCAGCCTCCGCCCTGAGCAAGCCAGGGGTGCCGTGACACTGGCCAAGGACGTAAGGACCATCACGCAACGCCGGGGAGCCCACCGCGGATCCGCCGTGTGTGGGCACCCCTCAGGTCCAGCCCGCTTCACTTCCACCGAGTTCACGACCCTGACCTGGGATCGTGCTGACAGGTCAGACACTGGAGCACCGCCCATCTCTGGGCGGCGCTCCCCTGGGCGAACGATCAGAACACGACGCGAAGACCGAACTGAATCGCGCGGGGTGAGTTCGCCTGCGAAGTCACAACGCCGAAGTTCGGATTACGAACTGTAGGGAGGACACCCACGTTGTTGTCCGGCGCGCCAAAGCGCACATGATTGAACGCGTTGAAGAACTCCACGGTGAACTGCAGATAGACATCCTTTGTGATGTCGTTGCGCTTTGAGATCGAGAAATCCCAGTTGTTCATGCCATCCATGCGGACGTCGTCAACGTTTCGGGGCATGTTGCCGAATCTGACCTCGGAGGAAGTATCTACAGGCTGGAAGCAGGCCGTGTTGAACCAACCAGTGGCTGCTCGTTCTTGACGTGAGCCCGACGCCTGCAGGTTGCATCCCGGCACAAGATCGGGACGCATGAAGAGGCCGCCCGCCCCGAAGTACCCCTGACCGCCGCCAAGCTGGCTGAGAGCCGACCCGGCAAACACCTGCCACGCACTAATCGGGACACCGCTACGTATGGTGGTGATGCCGTTGACCCGCCACCCCCCCACTATCGCGTTGAGGACACCGGAAGCATTCCCCAAGAAGCGCTTGTCGCGACCGAAGGGCAGATCAAGACCGTACCCAACGGACAGATTGTGAGGAACGTCGTAAGAACTAAGCGAGTACTCGTTCTCAAGATGGTTGTTGTCCTGAGTCGCACCCCCGAAAATGAACCCCTCGTCCAGAAAGGCACTTGTGCTGTCGGTGTTCGACATCAGTCGCGACCACGTATAGGCAACACTCAGAATGCCGTTGCCACCAAACCGTTTCAAGAAGGACGCCTGCAGTGACCGGTAGTTTGATCTGCCCCTGTGCGGATCCAGGAATAGAGCTCGCAGGTATTGCGGGAAGGGCCGCAATAGCTGTCCAGCGGCAACCGTTGGTGCTGACAGGGGCGACCCCGGAGTCGTAATCCTTCCAAAGAACGGATTCGGAACCTGCGCCAACAAGGCAGCGGGTCCCATGGAAAAATACTGATCGGGCAGCTGATTCAGGCCGAAATTCGAAACGGTCGCCCATCCCTGCAAGAGAAGATTGGTTCCCTTCGATCCCGCGTATGCCAGCGTAAGGGAGGCGTTCTTGCCGATCTGCTGTTGGACTGCCACGTTCCACTGCTGCACATACGGCGTTGGATCGCCGGGCACGCGCATGGCAAAGGTCGACTGCCCGTAGAAGTCGCCGGGGGTTGCGTTTCGCCGTTGCGGCTGGCTGATGCCGAAGAGGAAACGGATTGCCCACTGTGGCGAGTATCGAGTCCGGGGCGCCGGTCTGTACCTGAAAGGTATTGCTGACCGAAGTCGGCGATAGATTGATAGGGGAGAGGTTCGGTCCGTCCTGGCTGAGCGTGCTGGGTGGATACGAAATTCCGTAGGCCCCGCGCAACACGGTCTTCTCGGTGACGCGGTAGGCAAACCCAACACGCGGCGAAAACATGTCCCAGTGCAGATTGTCCTCTCTCCGAGAAGGCCACGCCGGAGTGTTGACAAGAGCCACGTTCCCCATCAGTTGTTGTGTCTGTCCCGTGACTGGATTCGAGAATGATCCAAGGGGACTGGGTTGGTCCGGCAGAAACACTGTGTCGTTGTCGTCTTGTTCCGAGAACACACTGGGCTGATCCCAGCGCAGGCCCGCTGTGATCGTCAGCTTGCTGGTGGCCTGGAAGGTATCATCCACGAAGAAACCGTAGGACGTGTAGAACGCCCTCGAGCCGCCAATGATCCCGGGCGCCACCTGTGTGCCGGATGGGATTCCAAGCAATGCCGATGCCACTGAGCTGCCGCCCACGCTGGACGACTGCGCGGTGGCGAACTGGTTGAAATTCAGCGTGAGTACTCCGTTTCCCGGATCGGCATTCCACTCCACGTGGCGCCCTACGCCCCCAAACTTGAGTTGGTGGCGACCCAAGAGCTTGGTGAGAGTTCCCGACAACGAGTACACATTCTGGCGCCAACAGAGCTGCGAACCAACGCCATTGCTTCCACTCACACCCTGGCTGTCGCCGCTGAAAGCCATAGCCGGATAGTTCGCCGGCGCCACGAGCTGGCCTGGAATGCCTTCCCAGCCGGAGCCGAATTGAGACAGGTCGACGCCTTGGCTGACGGGAAACTCGTGCTGAAAGACCCGGAGGTACGAAAGCCGCACGTCCAGAATCGTCGAAGAGTTGAAGGTGTGAGTGTCTCCGAGGATGGCGGCGTGAGTATATATGCCGGTCTTACCTTGACCTGACGTCTGCTTGCCCCAGGCGTCATAGGCGTTGCTATCTGCCTTCCAATAGCGTATACCGTGCAAACAAGGTGTTCGTATCGGAGAAATGGTGATCAACGCGAGCGTTGTATTGTTCGTTGACGCCTCCCGTGGCCATCTGAGTGATGAAGTTGTTCTGTATGCCGGGCTGATTGGGGGCGGGATAGGACGTCGCAAAAAGCGCCTGCGCAGAGGGGTCAAGCCTATTCGGACAGATTACGTTGAGCACTCCGTTGCATTGAAATTGAGGGTTTCCCGGCTGGCTTTGATCGTAGATCGCAGGCAGACCTGGTGCCGAAAAGTCACCCCTCAACTGAGCTGCCGTAGGGACGGTATTTGTCACCAGGGTTGCGGTCTTCAGGTTTTGACGCTCGTAACCCAAGAAGAAGAATGTCTTGTCCTTTATTACGGGTCCGCCGAGGGTCGCGCCAAACTGGTTTTGGTTCAGCGGCGGCCGGTCAAGTCCGGCTTTGTTCGCGAAGTAATTGTTCGCGTTCAGGGCATCGTCGCGCAGATACTCGTAGGCAGTACCGTGAAGAGCGTTGGTCCCCGATTTGGTGGTGAGGTTGATCACACCTCCCGCATAGTTGCCATACTCAGCGGCGACGTTGTTGGTGACGACGCGGAACTCCTGCACCAGATCCTGAGAGGGGATGAGCGAGTTGACATTGCCGGCCGGTACGTTGGAGGGGACGCCATCGATGTAGAAGGAGCTCTGGTTCCCGAAGCCTCCGCCGATCGCGTAGTTTCCAAAACCAATGGCATTGGTCCTAGCACCAGACCGCCTGGTTGGAGACAGCGTTGCCGTAGGTTCCGCCTTGGGCCACCACGCCCGGCACCAGCGTCAGCATGTTGTTTATGTTCCTGCCGCTCAGAGGTATGCTCTCCACTGCTAGCTGAGTGATGGTCGTCCCAAGCGAAGCGCTGTCCGTCTGCAACGGCGCTGCCTCATTGATCACAACGACGCTTTCAGTGAGACTACCCACCTGCAACTTTGCGTCTACACGGGTGGTAACGTCGACTTGAACCTCCACCTTGTCTTGAGTGAAGTGCTTGAATCCTGCCATCTCGACGTCGAGGCGGTACAGCCCCGCGCTTACGTTGGGGAATGTGAACGTTCCCGCGCTGCCGCTCAGCGTGGTCCGGGTCTCGTTCGTGCCCAAATTGGTGAGCTTTACGGTGGCTCCCGGGGCCGTAGCCCCGCTGGAATCAACGAGGGTTCCCAAGACCGTCCCAAATCTGACTTGGGCAAACGCCGACGAACACGTCATGGCTATGACGACGACACCACGAAGCAGTGTCAGTAGCTTGAACGGGCGTCGCGGTGTGGACTCGAAACAAATCTCGCCGACTGACAACTTGGTTTGGCGGGCGAGGAACTTGGCTGCAAACTTCGAGAGGTGACCTGCAATCAACGACCGAGCACTAGTCATAATTCTTAGCCCCCTTGGACGTGCGAAAGACAAGCGGACTGAATCTGGTTAGCCCATCTCGGGGCCACCCGAAACCTGATCCTCGCGGTCAAACGATGAAAGCTGTCTCTGGGATCATTCGGCGTCGGATCAACTCCGAACCGCTTCGCGGGCGCCGACGCGAAGGCGCGCAACAGCGCTACCTTGAAAGCGGTTGCCAAGCGGCGAAGGCTGGACCGACGGCCTTCGACCTGCGGTGCGGGTATGCCGAGAAACCCCATGGACCTCCTCCCGTGCTGCAATCGATTGCATGTACCTACCACGGACCCACAACCGATTGCAAGAGGTTTTTACGGGAGCGGAGAAAACCAGGGCCGCGGTCAATTTTCTCGGGCACGGCTTCAGGGGCGCGGGGGGCGAGGTCCCGGACCTGGACACCGGGTGCCGCACCTGGTTGGAGCTCGGCGTTCGCAACCGCCCGGCTGCCGCCAGCGCGGCGACAGGAACTTTTCCAGCCTGGTGGTAGTGCGTCCACCCGCTTCCCGGCGAGCACTGCGTGCACCGGGCGTTCCTTGTCGGTATCATCCTCGTCCAAGGAAGACGAGGATGTCAGTCACGCCGATACGGGCCCCATGGGCCGGCCGAGGTCATTGCCGGCAGTCTCGTCAGTAGTGAAGCCGCAACCCCGCCAGAGAACCGGCGCTCTCACGATGGCCCAGTTGGCCGAACTGGCCGGCGTTGACAAAGCCACCGTGTCTCGGGCCCTTGCGAACAGCCCTCTGGTTGCGAAGGAAACGCGCGAGCGAATTCAGAGGCTCGCGGATGAGAACGGCTACTCGCTGAACCTGGCCGCCAGCAGCCTTCGCTCCAAGGTGGCGCGAACCGTGTCCGTCGCGATCCTCCTCGAGCACGAGCCGCGGCAAGCCCTCTCCGATCCCTTCTTTCTCGTGCTGCTCGGCGCCATCGCCGACGCGCTCGCGGCGCGCGACCACAGCCTGATGCTGTCGAAGGTGGGAAGCGATGCCGACAAGTGGCTACGACAGGCCGTGCGTTCCAACAATATCGACGGCCTCATCGTCATCGGTCAGAGCTTCCGGCATGAAGCGTTGAACGCTGTCAGCCAAACGGGTGTACCCCTGGTGGTCTGGGGCGCGAAACTGCGCGGTCAGCGTTACGTGACCGTCGGATCGGACAATGAGAACGGGGGGTACATGGCCGCAAGGCATCTGATCGGCCAGGGATGCCGGAACGTCGCTTTCCTCGGGAACACACGCCTCCCCGAGGTGGCGCCTCGATTCGCGGGGTACCGACGAGCCCTGAGGGAGAGCAGGATTGCCCGAAGGAGCGATCTCGAGCGGCTGGTGCACTTCGACAGCACGACCGCCCGCCGGGAGGTCTCCAACCTGCTCGATGCCCGGCAGCCGCTCGATGGTGTCGTGGCGTCTTCCGATGTCATCGCCATGAGCGTGTTGCAGGCCCTGTCGGAGCGGGGCCGCCGGGTCCCCGCCGATGTCGCTGTCGTCGGGTTCGACGACGTGCCCCTGGCGAGCCACACGTCGCCGCCGCTTTCGACCATCCGCCAGGACATCGCCGGCGCGGGCGTCTTGCTCGTCGACAAGCTGATGGACCTGATCGCTGGCAAGGAAGTCCAGTCCACCGTCCTGCCCGCAGAACTCGTAGTGCGAGAGAGCACCGTTCGGTCGTGATCGACCGGGCCTGAGTCTCCCCGGCTCCCCGGCCTCCTCAGGGCTCAAAAAACTCTTGCAACGGGTCGCAGGTCTGTGATATCGGTCATGCAATCGGTTGCAGACTAGGAGGAGGCTCCATGGAATCTCGAGTACGCTGGCTCGTCCGGGTGTGCGCATTGTTTGCGTTTGCTCTCCTGATTCCTACTGGAGTAGCTCAATGTTCCGAAGCCAACGGACACTGGGTAAGTGCCTGGGGTGCCGCTGTTCACTCCTCGCCTCAGCTTCCCTTTCTGCCGCCTCCGCCGGTATTTGAGAATCAGACGATTCGGATGGTCGTGCGACCCACGCTGGGTGGCGATCGCATTCGAGTCAGGTTCTCCAACGAATTCGGAACCGCGGCCCTTGCGATTGGCTCTGCACATATCGCCCTTGAGGGACAGGGGGCCGGCATCGTACGTGAATCTGACCGCGTCCTAAAGTTCGGTGAACGAGCTTCGGTCAACGTTCCACCCGGATCTCCCATCCTGAGCGATCCCGTTGACCTGAAAGTGCCCGCGTTTGCTGAGATTGCCGTCAGCATCTACCTGCCCAGCAAGACCACTTTACCGACCACGCACTTCTGGGGACAGCACGCAACCTACGTCTCTGGACCAGGGGATCTTGCCGCGCAAGCAGATTTGCCAAATGCCACCACCCAGACCGCCTGGTACTTCCTAGCCGGCGTCGAGGTCTGGGCCTCGAACGGAACCGCGGCTGTCGTGGCCTTGGGCGATTCGATTACAGATGGAGCTGGTGCGAAGCAGGGCGACTACGCCGATTGGCCTGACATGCTGGCGCGTCGACTGGCGGCCGAGCAAGGTTCCCCCAGCCGTGGCGTCGTCAACGAGGGGATCGGTGGCAATCGAATACTGCACGACGGTGCCGGGGTTAGCGCACTGGCGCGCCTCGATCGCGATGTGTTGGCACAGCCCGGTGTCACCGACCTGATTGTGATGGAGGGAATCAACGACATCGGATGGCCTCACATCAAGCCGCGAGCGCAAAGCGGCGCCGCGCCGACGGAGACGCCCTTTGTTCACGAGGTGGTGAGCGCGCAGGACCTCATCATGGGTTTGCAGCAAATCATTGATCGGGCGCATGGTCATGGAATCAGAGTGTTCGGCGTTACCTTGACTCCATATGAGGGCGCCGACTACTACACGACCGGTGGAGAAGCCACACGTCAGGCCGTCAATCAATGGATCCGAACCGGCGGAGCTTTTGACGGCGTTTTCGACTTCGATGCTGTCGTTCGCGATCCTGACCATCCAAGTCGGTTTCGCGACGGCTATCACTCCGGCGACCACCTTCACCCTAGCGCGGCCGGCTACAAAGTGATGGCCGATGCAATCGACCTCTTGACCCTGAGGGGTGTCGCGGGGACCGGGAACAAGAAATGATCCTGCTCACCGAGATCGGAGAGTGCTTAGCTCCCGGCGCCGACGCCCGAGGGTCGGGGCCGGCTGAGCAGTAGTCCAGCGACGAAGACCGTGAAAGCGCCGATCGGGTTGTACCAGAGGAAGCCGACGCTCGTGGTCTGGGCCACGACCGCAACCGTGACGATCCCGGTGAGGAGGCCCCAGAAGGCGCCGCGGCCATCGGCCTTCGGTGCGAGGATGGCGAGGCCGAAGACCCCGAGGATCGAGCCGTAGAAATACGACCCGAAGCGGTTGACGACCTCGATGGCCGATCCGAGCCGGCCCGCTTGAAGGGCCACCACGCCGGCGAAGACGCCCCAGGCCGCGGTCAGCCCACGCGAGACGAGGAGGTCGTGCTTCTCGTCGCGCGGCCCCAGGCCGAGGCGCTGGTAGAAATCCACCATGGAGGCGGTGGCGAGGGAGCTGAGCTCGCCGGAGAGCGTCGACATCGCGGCCGCGAAGATGACGGCGAGGATCAGCCCTGCGAGGCCGCCGCGCAGCGACGACAGGACGTAGGTCGGGAAGACGTAGTTGGTGTCGTCGTAACGATCCTCCTTGCGGATCGTCTTGATGAGGGCATGGGCCTCGGCTCGCGCCTCCTGGACCCCGGCTTCGGCCGCACGGTATTCGACGCGGGCGGCTTCCACCCCGCGGCCTGCGTCACGGCGCGCGGCGGCGAAGGCCTCCGCCGCGGCCTTCCGCCGGCCCTCGGCCGCCACGAATCGGCTCTCGATCGGCGCGAGGACGCTGGCCGGCGCCCGTTCCTGGAGCGCCTTCTGGTCGGACGCATTCCAAAGGAGCGGCTGCGCGTGGAAGTGGTAGAAGACGAAGACCAGGACGCCCGTGAGCAGGATCAGGAACTGCATCGGGATCTTCAGGAAGGCGTTGAAGAGGAGGGACAGCTTGCTCTCGCGGAGGCTCTTGCCCGACAAGTAGCGCTGCACCTGGCTCTGGTCGGTGCCGAAGTAGGCGAGGGCCAGGAAGCAGCCGCCGATGAGCCCGCTCCAGAGGGTGTAGGGCTTCGTGGGATCGAGCGAGGTGTCGATGATCTCGAGGCGGCCCGCGGTCTGGGCGAGGGCGAGTGCGTCCCGCAAGCCGAACCTTGCCGGGAGTTGCGCGATCGCTACCCCCACGCACACGAAGACCCCGACCCAGATCAGGATCATCTGCACCACGTCCGTCCAGATCACCGACTTGTTCCCGCCGTAGACCACGTAGGCGATCGTCGTCGTGCCCATCAGCAGGATGGTGGCGGGCTCGCTCCAGCCCAGGACCACGGAGAGCACCAGGGACGGCGCGTAGAGCGTGACCCCGACGGACAGCCCGCGCGAGATCAGGAAGAGCAGGCTGGTGAGGGTGCGGGTGCGCCCGTCGAATCGCTTCTCGAGGTACTGATAGGCGGTGTAGACCCCGGCGCGATAGAAGAACGGCACCAGGGTGACGCAGAGGATCACCATGGCGAAGGGGAGGCCAAAGTAGACGACGAGGAAGCTCATCCCCTTCGAGAAAGCCTGCCCGGTGGTGCCCACGAAGGTGATGGCGCTGACCTGGGTGGCCATGACCGACAGGCCCACCGCCCACCACGGCATCTGCCGGCCGGCCAGGAAGAAGTCGTCGACCTGCCGGTTTCCGCGTCCCATGAAGACGCCGAACCCGACGATGGCGACGAGGTAGAACCCGAGGACGGCCCAGTCGACGGGGCTTAGTAGGGCCATCGGGAGAAGAGGTAGGCCAGGACCATCACGACGAGCGCGGTCAGGAGGGCCGCGGCGTAGAGGCGGCCCCAGGACCCGAGGGGGATGTCTTCTGGGGCCATGTCGCGGCATTATCGCCGTTCGCGTCGGCCTCCGCCCCCGCCCGTCGCTTGACAAGCTCCGCGCGGGCCAACCAGAATTCCTCCGTGATCACCGGGTTCAACACCGACGTCAAGTTCCGGGGTGTCGTCTACCACGTCCAGACCGAGGACAAGGGCCCCCAGAACCCCCTGATCGAGACCCTCATCTACAAGGGCGGCGAGATCCTCGCCTCGCGCCGCCTCCCCTACGCCGACGTGGTCGCGGATCCGTCCGACGAGCCCGCGATCACCAAGCTCATGGAAGATCAGCACAAGGGGATGATGCTGGAGGTCAAGCGCGGCAAGTACGAGCCCGCGAGCGAGCGCACGATCCTCGAAGACTTGTCCCTCGACGAGATCGTGCTCGCCTACCTGGCCGGACGCGCGGCCGCGAAGTAGCGGCCCTTCTTGGCCGAAGAGGATCCCGACCTCGCCCTTCTCCGCAAGAGGCTCGAGGGAGAAGAAGCGGCCTATGCCGAAGTGCTGGCGGCCGTGGATCGGCTCGCGGCCTTCGCCCTGCCCGCGGAGGCGTTGCCCGATCTGCCGGAGCGTCTCGAACGGCTGAACGGCGTCTGGGAGGCGCCGCCGCGTCCCCCAGGCGGCGGTCCGATTCGCAAGCGCGCTTTGGACGCGCTGGCTCCCGCGCTGGCCCGGCAGACCGAGTTCAACGCGCTCGTGGTCCAGATCCTCAACGGGACCCTGGCCGAGCGCGCCCGGCTGGAGGCCCACCTGCGCGACGTGGTCCAGGCGGTCGTGCGCTACATGCAAAGGGTGCAGCCCTTCGTGGATGCGCGGGCCCGCCTGGGCACCGCTCACGCCACCACTCGCGCCGAGCTGATCCTCGAGGCCTTCGATCGTCGGCAGGAGTCGCTCGCGCGGCGGTTCGACGCCCTCCTCGCCCTGCGCGACCGAATGGAGGCCCTGGGCGAAGAGGTCCGCGCCGTGCGCGGCACGCTCGCCGCGGGCACGCCCCCTCCTGAGGTGGCGAAGGCCGCGCAGCGGGCGGCCACCGATTCTCACTACACGGCGTTCGAAAACCGATACCGCGGCCCTCGCGAGGAGATCCGCGAACGCCTGGCGCCCTACGTGGCGCTGCTCGAACATCAGGCCCCGATCGTCGACCTCGGCTGTGGCCGCGGCGAGCTGCTCGACCTCTTCAGGGCGCATGGCCTCGCCGCCCGCGGGGTCGAGGGCAACGCCCAGGCCGTGCGCGAGTGCCGGGAGGCAGGCTTCGACGTGGTGCACGGCGACCTCGTGGACTTTCTCCGGGCCGAAGGAGAGGGCAGCCTGGGGGCGATCGTCGCGATCCAGGTGGCCGAGCACCTGCCGCCCCCGGTCTTGCAGTCGATGCTGGGCGAGGCGCATCGCGCGCTGCGTCGGGGCGGCCTGCTGGTGCTCGAGACCGTGAATCCCCGGTCGGTCATCGGTTTCCTCGAGGTCTATCAACCGCGACCTCACCCACGAGCGTCCGCTGCACCCGGACACCCTGCGCTTTCTCGCCGCCGCCGCCGGGTTCGGGGACGTTCGCATCGAGCTGCGGTCGCCGGTCGAGCCGCAGGACAAGCTTCAAGCGATCCCCACCGACGGTCTGCCCGAGCCCGCCGCCCAGGCCCTAAACGAGAACGTCGCGCGGCTGAACGCCCTCGTCTACGGCCCTCGCGAGTACGCCCTCGTGGCGCGCCGGTGAGGCGGCGCCCGTGCGCATCGCGTTCCTGAGCCCCCTCCCGCCCGCGCCCACCGGAATCGCCGACTACAGCGCCCTTGTCCTGGCCCTCCTCGCGGGCGTCCACGAGATCGAGGTCTTCCACGATCAGCGCGAGGTCGAGCCCGCGCGCCTTCCCGCGGCCTGTCGGGTCCAGCCCGTGACGGAGTTTCTTTCCTCCCACGCCGCGCAGCCTTACGACCTCGTCGTCTACCAGCTCGGCAACGGTCCCGCGCACGCCTTCCTGTATCCGCTGATGGCCCGCGTCCCCGGCCTGGTGGTGCTGCACGACCTCGTCCTCCACCATTCGCGGGCCCGCACCTTCCTCGACTCGCCCGAGGCCGCCGAATATCGTGCCAGTCCTGGCGACGCCACCGCCCGGGACGCGGCCGCGCGCATCCGCGAGCGGTACCTGGACGAGCTGCGCTACGCCTACCCCGAACACGCCGAGCGGCTCTTCGAGGCCCAGCTCGGCACCGTGGGGACGCTTCTTCCCTATGCCTATCCCCTGTGCCGGGTGCCGCTGGAGGCGGCGCGCCTCGTGGCCGCGCACAACGACTTCATGGTGCGGGCGATCGAGGCCGAAGCGCCCGGAGTCGCCGCCGTGCGCATCCCCATGGCGGTCGAGGCTCGCTCGGTGGGCGCCTATCCAGTGGCCAGCTTGCGCGCACGCTACGGCTTCCACGTCGACGACATCGTGGTGGGGGCCTTCGGCCTGCTCACGCGCGAGAAGCAGATCGAGACCGTGGCGCGGGCGGTGGCTCGCGCCTCCGCGACCGTGCCGCACCTCCGACTGCTGCTCGTCGGACCTTCGCCAGAGCCCCTGGCCCTCGACGACATGCTGAGACGGGTGGGAGTGCGCGCGCGAACGGTGGTCACGGACCTCGTCCCTTTCTGGACCCTGCCCGCCCATATGGAAGCCGCGGATCTCGTGGTTCACTTGCGCTATCCCACCGCCCGCGAGACGTCGGCCGCTCTGCTTCGCATCCTCGCCCAGGGCCGGCCGACCATCCTGTCGGACCTCGAACACTGGGCCGACATTCCCGACGACGCGGTCGTGCGCGTGGACGTCGCCGAGGAGGAAGGGCAAGTGACCCGCGCCCTGCTGCAGCTCGCGGGCGACCGCGCCCGTCGCCTTCGCCTCGGCGAGCGGGCCAGAGCCTTCGTCGCGCGCGAGCACTCGCAGGCAAGCTGCCGCGCCGGCTACGAAACGGCCATCGCGATGGCCGCGGCATGGCCCGATCCGCCCGCGCGGGCGTGGCCCGCCCACTGGCGGCCAGCCGAGGGATAGCCGCCTCACGGGAACCGCGCCCTGGCGACCGGTGTCGAATCCGCCAGAGGGTCATCAGCACCTGGCTCTCACTGGGGAGGTCGCCATGGCCATCGGCACACCGTCTGTCCGCCCGCGGTCCCTCTCGCTCTCGTTCGGCCTTCACGCCGCGGCCCTCATCGCGCTCGTTGCGCTGTCGGCCTTCGGCCCCGAACCCCTACCGAACCCGGTCGCGATTGCAGCGACGCGGATGGTCGTGGACACCGCCGTGATCCGCTTCTCGCCTCGTCCGGCGGCTCTTCGCCCCACCCCGCGCCTTCCGTCAGTCGGACGACGCCCTCTGCCGATGACCAGCGCTCCGCGGACGGCCGCGGCCGCGCCGCCCCTGGCGAGCTTTGCAGTTCGCGAGGTCTCGAATCCGGCTGATGTGACCGCAGACACGACGACGGGCGACTGCACCCAAGGCTGCGTGGTGGGCCCCGGAGAGCCGGGTCAGGGTGATCCGGTCGGAGTCGGCGGGGGACAGGAACAAGTCGTCCCCATCGTTCCCGGCGGCGACGTCAGGCCACCTCGGAAGCTGCGCGACACGCCGCCGGTCTACCCCGACCTCGCGATCCGTGCTCGCCTCGAAGGCCAGGTGGAGATCGAGTGCCGGATCGACACCAGTGGGCGGGTCGTCGATGCGACCGTCCTCCACGGCCCTCCCCTCCTGGGTCCGGCCGCTCTCGCCGCGGTGCGTCAGTGGACCTACCAGCCGACACTCCTGAACGGCGTTCCGGTGTCGGTGCTCATGACCGTCACCGTCCACTTCCATCTGCGGCACTGATCTCACTGACCAACCGAAAGCCGTAGTCGGCGTAGCGAAACTCCGGAGGGAGGCTGCTGCGGGCCGAGGGCGATGACCAGCGTTGAAGGTGGCGCCAGGAGCCGCCCCGGCTCGACCGCCGCAGAAGCGATTCGCCTTCGGCCACCGCCCCCGCCGCGACTCCGTAGGGTCGATACACGTCGAGGCACCACTCGTGAACGATGGTGCCCACATCGCAGAGACCGTAGGGATTGGGCGTGCCCTGCCCCACGCGCCAGGGCCCGCGCAGGGGGCCTTCGGGCACTTCCTTCGCCGGTAGCGTCGCACCCCAGGCGGTGGCGGCGCCCTCATGGCCGCCAAGTGCGGCCCACTCCCACTCCGCCTCGCAGGGAAGGCGCCAACGGTCGCCGGTGGCGGCGCTGAGCCACACGGCGAAGGCCACGGCGTCGTGCCACGACACACCCACGACCGGCTGCTCGGGATCGCTGAAGTCGGGATCGCTCCACCACGGAGGAGGTTCCGCGGTGCCACCGCACGGCAGGAACCCTGCGAACTGGCGCACCGTGACCGGAGTGACGGCCATCCGAAAGGACGCCACCTCCGCGGGGTGTACCGGCTGCTCGTCGGGCCGGCCGCGGTCCGAGCCCATCCGGAAGCAGCCACCAGGGATCGGGACGGTCCTGGGGGGGGGCACCGATGTATCAGACCCGGCCCATGTGCTTTCGGTCATGTTGCGCCAGTATCATAGGCGGGTCCCGGTTCTCGGGACCTCGACACGGAGATCCCCATGTCCTTCCTCTCGGTCCTCATCCTGGCCGCCGCGACAACAGCGGCGCCGGCAGATCCCCACGCAAGCGCTCCTTTGACCGCCGCCGAGAAGGCAGCGGCGAGCACGATCCGCGCAAGCGGCCTCCGCGCCGACGTTCGCTTCCTGTCCCACGATCTGCTCGAAGGCCGCGGCCCCGGCAGCCGCGGCGATCAGCTCGCAGAGGCCTACATCGCCTCGCGCCTCGAGGGCCTCGGCCTCGAGCCCGGAGCCCCCGACGGCTCGTGGTTCCAGCCCCTCGAGCTCGTGAGCGTCACGACCCACGCGCCCAAGGTCCTTCGCGCGCAGCGCGGAAGCGAGAGCGTCGAGTTCGCCCTGCACGACGACTACGCCGTGGAGTCCGGGGTGCAGAGTCCGCAAGCGAAGGTCGAGAACGCCGAGGTGGTCTTCGTGGGCTACGGCATCGTGGCCCCCGAATACCAGTGGGACGACTACAAGGGCGTCGATCTCAAGGGCAAGGTCATCCTGATGATGAACAACGACCCCGAGGACGACCCGAAGCTCTTCGCGGGCAAGACCCGTCTCTACTACGGCCGCTGGGACTACAAGTACGAGATGGCGGCCAAGGTGGGCGCGGCGGGGGCGATCATCATCCACACCACGCCGTCAGCCGGATATCCCTGGCAGGTCGTGAAGACTTCCTTCAGCGGGACGCGCTTCACCCTGCCCGCGACCGGACAGCCGCAGGTGCAGGCCACGGCCTGGATGACCGAGGACGCTTCGAAGCGGCTGGCCCGGCTCGGCGGGCAGGACCTCGACGCGCTCCGGGCCTCGGCCCAGAAGCGCGACTTCAAGCCGGTGCCCCTGGGGGTCACGATCAGCCTGGCCCTCGAGAACGACGTCAAGAAGACCGCAGACCGCGAACGTGATCGGCCGCCTGAACGGGAGCGACCCCGTGCTCGCCAAGCAGGCCGTGCTCTACACCGCGCATCACGATCACCTGGGCATCAAGGCGGAGGCGAAGCCGGGAGAGGACGCGATCTACAACGGCGCCCTCGACAACGCCACGGGCGTCGCGGCCCTGCTCGCGATCGCCCAGTCCATGAAGACGCTCACGCCGGCTCCTCGGCGCACCGTCTACTTCGCGGCGGTGGCCGGCGAAGAGCAGGGCCTGCTGGGCTCGAAGTACCTGGCCGCCCACCCGCCCATTCCCGCGGGCCGCATCGCCGCCAACATCAACATGGACGGCCTCGACATCATCGGCCCGACCCGCGAGATGACCATGATCGGGCTCGGCAAATCGAGCCTCGACGCCGTCATTCAGGGCCTGGCCGCGCTGCACGGTCGCGTGATCAAGGGCGACCAGTTCCCCGACCGCGGCTACTTCTACCGCTCCGACCAGTTCGAGCTCGCCAAGGTCGGCGTTCCCGCCGCCTATCTCGAGCCGCGGCATCGACGTGATCGGCAAGCCCGCGGGCTGGGGCAAGGCACGGCACGACGAGTTCGAGGAGAAGGACTATCACCAGCCCTCCGACGAGCTGCGGGACACCTGGGACCTCAAGGGCGCCGTCGAAGACGTGAAGCTGCTCTTCTACCTGGGCGCGCGCGTGGCCAACGCCACGGCCATGCCCGTGTGGAACGCAGGCGACGAGTTCGAGGCGGCCCGCAAGAAGGCCGTCGCGGCGGCACCCTAGCCACGATGCGAGGACTCTGGCTCGAGGGAAGGTCGGTCCACGTTCGGGACGATCTCCCCGAGCCCGAGCCGCCTTCCGGGCGAGGCCCGGGTGCGCGTGGCTCGCGCCGGCGTCTGCAACACCGACCTCGAGATGGTGCGCGGCTACTTCGCCTACGTCGGCGTGCCCGGGCACGAGTTCGTGGGGGTCGTGGAGGCGGCGCCCGAGGCCCCGGGCTGGGTGGGCAAGCGGGTGGTGGGCGAGATCAACGCCTCGTGCCGGACCTGTGAGACGTGTCGCGCAGGCCGGCCGACCCACTGCCCTTCGCGCACCGTGCTCGGCATCGTGAAGCGGAACGGCGCACACGCCCAGAGCCTCCTGCTGCCGGTCGCGAACCTGCACGAGGTGCCGGCCGCCGTCAGCGACGACGTCGCCGTGTTCACGGAGCCCTTGGCCGCCGCCCTCGAGGTGCAAGAGCAGATCACGATCGGACCCGGCGACCGCGTGGTGGTCGTGGGCTGCGGCAAGCTCGGCAACCTGGTGGCGCAGACCCTCGCCCTCACCGGCTGCGATCTCCTGGCCGTGGGGCGCAACCCGGCAACCCTCGCGCTTCTGGCCGCGAGAGGGATCCGCACCGCCGCCGCCGATTCCATCGTCCCGGGCCGGGCCGACGTCGCCGTCGAGTGCACCGGCAACCCGGAAGGCTTCGCCCTCGCGCGGCAGGCGGTCCGGCCTCGCGGCACCATCGTGCTCAAGAGCACCTACCATGGCGACCTGGCCCTGAACGTCGCCATGGTGGTGGTGGACGAGATCACGCTCGTGGGCTCGCGCTGCGGCCCGTTCGCCCCGGCGCTCGAGCTCTTGTCGCGCGGCGCCGTGGATGTCGGCCCGCTGCTGGCCGCCCGCTACCCGCTGCGCGACGCCCCCGCCGCCTACGAGCACGCGGCCCGGCCCGGAACCCTGAAGGTCCTCATCGACGCCGCCTGAAGCGGCGGAAAGGCCCACGCCATGTCCCCTCGCGTCCTCGCCGCATCGTTCGCCCTGGCCTTCGCGGGCGTCGCCGGTCTCGGCCTCGCGGCCGATGCCGCGGCTCCGAAGCGCGCGTTCACCGTGCCGGATCTCTACCGGCTGAAGGGCGTGGAGGAGCCCGCCATCTCGCCCGACGGCAAGAGCATCGTCTACAAGCTCACCACCTCCGACCTCACCGCGGTGAAGCGCTGGTCGCAGCTCTGGCGCATCGACGCCGACGGCGGCAACCCGCGCGCCCTCACCTTCACCGACAAGGTCGACTCGTCGCCCCGCTTCTCGCCCGACGGTCGGACCCTCGCGTTCGTCTCCACGCGCACCGGAACCCCGCAGGTCTTCTTCCTGCCCCTCGACGGAGGCGAACCGCGACAGAGAGACGGACTTTCCCGGAGGGGTCGCGGGGCCGCTGTTCTCCGCCGATGGCCGGTGGCTGGCCTTCTCCGCCGACGTCTACCCCGAGTGCGGAGCCGATGCGGCCTGCAACCGGAAGATCGACGATGCCCGCGAGAAGTCGAAGCTCAAGGCCCATCTCGCGGACCAGCTGCTCTACCGCCACTGGACCGACTGGAAGGACGGCAAGCGCACCCACGTGCTCGTGGTCGACCTCGCCGGGAAGGACGGTGCGATCCGCGATCTGACCCCGGGCGACTTCGACTCTCCGACCTTCGCCCTCGGCGGCCCCCTGGGCTACGCCTTCTCCCCGGACGGCAAGGAGCTCGCGTTCGTGTCGAACCGGAGCGGCGACGAAGCTTCGACCACGAACGCCGACCTCTGGACGGTCCCCGTCGAAGCGGCAGCCGACGAGCTCCGCACGCCGCGCAACCTCACCGCGGCCAACGCGGCCTGGGACGGCTCACCCGCTTACTCTCCGGACGGTCGCTTCCTGGCCTACCGCACCCAGAAGAAACCCGGCAACGAGTCCGATCGGTTCCGCATCGCGCTCTACGACCGGGCCGGAGGAACGAGCCGGGTCCTGACCGAGGCCTTCGACAACACCATCGGCGATCTGGCCTGGAGCCACGACTCCAAGAAGGTCTACTTCACCGCGGACGTCAGGGGCCGTACCCCGCTCCACGAGCTGGACGCGGCCACGGGAAGAATTCGGGTGCTGAGCGCGCTCGGCCTCCTCGACGCCTTCGAGGTCTCGCGCGACAGCCGCTTCGCCGTGGTGTCGCGTCGCCGGGTGGGCACGCCCCAGGAGCTCTGGCGCATCGACTTGCGCAAGGGGACGGGCGAGCCCGAGCGCCGCCTCACGACCCACAACGCCGCGGTCGAAGCGGAGACCGACATCCGGCCTCCCGAGGTGATCTCCGTGACCGGCGCCGAGGGCCAGCCGGTGCAGGTGTTCATCGTGAAGCCGCACGGTTTCGATCCCGCGAAGAAGTACCCGCTGCTCCTGAACGTCCACGGCGGCCCGGAGATGCAGTGGGCCGACGCTTTCCGCGGAGACTGGCAGGTGTACCCGGACTACGTCGTCGCCTTCCCCAACCCGCACGGCTCGACCGGCTTCGGCGAAGCCTATACCGCCGCCATCGCCGGAGACTGGAACGGCAAGGTCATCACCGACATCGAGAAGGTTGCGGAGGCCCTGGCCGCGATGCCCTACGTGGACGCAGATCGCATGGGCCTCATGGGCTGGTCGTGGGGTGGATATGCGGTCATGTGGATGGAAGGTCACTCCACGCGCTTCAAGGCGATGGCATCCATGATGGGCGTCTACGACCTGCGGTCGATGTGGAGCGCGACCGAAGAGCTGTGGTTTCCCACCTGGGACCTGGGCGGGGCGCCTTGGGAGAACCGCAAGCACTACAGCGAGGCGTCGCCCTCGGAGTACGTGACGAGCTTCAAGACCCCGTGCCTGGTGGTCACCGGGCGAAAAGACTACCGGGTGCCCTACACGCAGTCGCTCATGTTCTTCACGGACCTCCAGAAGCGCGGGGTGCCCTCGCGCCTGTTGGTCTTCGAGAACGCCGGCCATTGGCCGGCATGGTACGAGATGGCTCTCTACTACAGCGCGCACCTCGACTGGTTCCACCGCTACCTTGGGGGCTCGCCCGCGCCCTGGGACCCCGTCGATCTGGTGAAGGGTGGCCCGCTGAGCTCAGATACCGGCCCCTAGCGTCGGCCGATCAACACCTGCTGGATCTTGCCATCCGGGCTGCGATACATCGATCCGGTCGCCGCGATCTTCCCGACCTGGAACCGAAGGCCCACGACCTCCATTCCGCCGCGCTCGCTGCCGCCCACCACCTCGACGTCCGTGATCGGCCCGAGCCGCGAGAGCGACGCTGCGGCGGCGCGCTCCCGCTCGGGTGTGAGGTGGGCGTTCCAGTCGTCGCCGAGGGTCGAACGATCGACCTTCCCTGCCGCCAACTGCGACAGATAGGCCTTGGCCGCCTCGAGCGCGCTCAGGCCGGCGATCTTCGGGACGTCGACCTGGGGCATCAGCTTGTCCACGAGCGCCCGGTTGATCGCGCCGAGGTCGGTCTCGCTGTTGGCCAGCAGGACGACCGCCGACTGCGAGGCCGGGAGCACCGTGTTCCGGCTGACACTCCCGCTCACCCCGCCGCCGTGGCTCAACACGATCGCCGCGCCGCGGTCGTTGATGCCGATACCGCAGCCGTACCCGGTCGATCGGCCGTCGGCGAGTCGGCGCGCGGTCGTGAGCACCTGGTAGGAGGCGGGAGACAACACCCTCTCGGTCACGAGCGCCAGGTCCCAGGCCAAGAGATCGGTCGGAGTGCTCCAGATGGCGCCGGCGCCGCCGGTCCATCCCTTGCCTTCGGGTGGCGCGGGCGTCGGGTCGTTGAGGGCCCAGTAGGTGTAGCCGGTCGCGACGGCGGCGCCGTTCGCGGGCGGGTCGAAGCTCGTATGACTCATCCCCAGCGGCCTGAAGAGGCGGTCGGCCAGGAACCTCCCGAGGGGGTGCCCGCTGACCCGCTCCACCACTGCGCCCAGAATCGTGAAGTTGGTGTTGCTGTAGCTCCACCGGGTCCCCGGATCGAAGTCGAGGGGGCGGGTGGCATACTCCTTGATGATCGCGTCCGCGGTCACGTCCTTCTGCATCTCCCGGTCCACGTAGTCGAGCGGGTAGTAGTCTCGATACCCGCTGACGTGCTGGCCGAGATCGAGCAGGGTAATCTCGGAGGCGCGGGTGAGGGACGGGAAGTACTTGGACACCCGGTCGCTCATCTGGAGCGTACCGTCTTGCGCGAGCAGCAGCGCCGCGCTGCAGGTGAACTGTTTGGTGACCGAGCCGATCGGGAACATCGTGGCCGGCGTGACCGGAGTGCTGGCGCCCAGCGAGGCCATGCCGTATCCCTTGGCGAGCACCACCTTGCCGTTCTGCATCACGCCGACCGAAAGCCCGACGATCTCTTTCCCGGCAATGTTCGTCTGGACGATGCGGTCGAGCTCGGCGGCGGTGACCGACGGCTCGGTCTGTGCAGCAAGCTGAGCAGCGGCGAGCAAGAGAGCTGCGACTGCCGCGGCGCGACGTCCGATCGAGGCGAAGAGACCCTGCATGCGCTTCTCCCGCAGAACCAGGCTCGGCTGGTCTCTCTAGGACTTGCGGAACGACGGATCGTACCGGGCAATCGACGCTCAGGGCAAGGGCGATTTGTGGGCAGGCCCTCGATGGTGCGCTGCTCGGTCACACTGACGCAGCGACTATCCCCGTGGCCCCGATAGACGCTTCGCTCCGAGGCGCGCTTCACCAACCTGCGGCCACCTCGGCGCTAGGGAGCAGGTTGCCTTGAAGCCGCGATCGGCTAGCGACCGAGCAGGATCAGGACTCCTGCAACGATCGCGAGCACGTTCATGACGGTGTCGCTATGGGGCGGCCGGCCCTTGGTGAAGTGCAGCACGCCCGTAGCAATCAGCCAGATCGCCATCAACAGGATTCCCAGCAGCATTTGGAACGCTCCTCAATCTCAGGGTGACGCCTCCGCTTCAAGGTGCAACAGGCGTGCCACGCCGCTCGGATGTCGCGAAGAGCTCCGCGCCTCTCTTGAAAGGCGCGGCAGCGCTCTGCAGCCCCGCCGGACCGCGAGCGGTCGGAAGACAAATCTACAATCGGCGTTCGGCCGGAGCCGTGCCTGGACGGATCATTCCTCCGGTCTCCGAGCCGGCATCACGCGCACCTCGAACACCGCGGCGGACGTCCCTTCTGGCGCCTGGAACCGGACGCTGACCTTCTCCTTGCCCTTGGTCACCTCCGGCGGGATCGAGTACTCCGCGTCGAGCAGCTCCGTGGGATGGTATTCGGCGGTCTTGGTCGCGATCCTCACGCCGTCCACCAGGATGTCGAACGTCCGCTGCCGGCCTTCGGTGCCCAGGTAGGTAAAGGCGACCACCATGGGCCGGTCGGGGAGCACCTTCATCTCGTAGCTGAACCAGCCGCCGCGCGTCTCGCGGATCTTGCGTCCTTCGTAGTCCCCGTTGTCCGTGGCTTCTCCGCGGTACCCATGGGCGACCTCGCCCTTGGGGTCGTCCACGTCCACGCGGTCGAAGGAGCGGGCCGCGATTTCCTGCCGCCGCTGCTCCAGCGCGGCGGCCTCGGCTTTCGCCTGGTCCCACTCCGCCGCCGAGGACAGCTTCCAGTACACGGTGTAGCGCTGGTCGGAGGCCCTGTAGAACGGGATCAGGGTGACGTCGCGGGGGTGGCCCAGCCCTTCGGTGCGAAAGGTCAGGGGTTGTCCCACAACCGGCTTCACGGCGGCCAGCAGCTTCCGCGGCTCGACCGCGGCGAGCGCAGGCACCTCCACCGGCGCGACCCGCCGCAGCGGTGGCGCGCTCGGACCGTAGCGGACCGCGTCGGTCAGGCCTTCGCGTCCGAGGTCGCCCGCGAGCAAGACCGGGCCGTAGAGGAGCGCCACTGTGCTCGCGTCGCCCGGCAGCGCTTCGAGACGCAGGCTCATCGGCAGCCGCACCCGCACCAGGTCTCCGTTGCGCCACTCGCGGTCGACCGTCACGTACGAGCCGGGTTCCGTCCTGGCCACCTCGCGACGGCCGTTCACGTCCACGGTGATCCCGGCCTGCGCCCAGGCCGGGTGACGCACCTTCAGCGCGAGCCGCACCGGCGACGAGGTGGTGAACGTCAGTTCCGTGGTGTCCTGCTCCGGGAAGCGCGTCTCCTGCCGCACGCCCAGGCCTTTCCCCTTCCAGGTCAGCTCCGAGGCCACGAAGAGGTTGACGTAGAGCGACGTCTCGTCGTGGAAGTAGATCGTGTCCGCGTACTTGGCGTGGCTCTCCATGCCCGTGCCGACGCAGCACCAGAACGAGGCGTCGGGCTTCGAGTAGGTCTTGAACGCCCCGGGCTTGAGCGGGCAGTAGTAGATGACGCCGCCGGTGGCCGGGTCCTGCGAGGCCAGGATGTGGTTGACGAGGCCTCGCTCGTAGAAGTCCATCCGCTCGGCCGAGGGCGCCCACTCGAACAGGTGGCGCGTGAGCTTGAGCATGTTGTACGTGTTGCAGGTTTCGGAGCTGTCCGCGCCGAGGTGCCGGCGGAAGTCCTCGACGGGGAAGAAGGCCTCGCCGTCACTGTGCCCCCCGTTCGCGTACGAGCGGTGCTTCGCCACGCGTTCCCAGAAGAAGGTGGCGATGTCGTGGTAACGCGCCTCACCCGTGAGCTCATACAGGCGGGCGGCCCCGATGGCCTTGGGGATCTGGGTGTTCGCGTGCAGGCCGTCGAGCGCGTCCTCGCCCCGCGCCAACGGGTCGAACACCGCGCGGTGATCGAACAGCCGGGCGAGACGCAGGTGCTCGGGATCGCCGGTGACCCCGTAGAGGTCGGCCAGCACCTCGTTCATGCCGCCGAACTCCGTCTCCAGCATGGCCTGGCGCTCCGCGTCGGTCAGGCGGTCGAGCCGCAGCTTCACCCACTCCGCCATCCGCCGCAACACGTCCAGCGCCTGCGTGTTTGCGCACCACCGATGGACGTCGAGCAGCCCCGCCATGATCTTGTGCAGTGTGTAGTAGGGCGCCCAGACGCGCTGGCGCCGTTCCACGCGGTCGAAGAGCTCCTCGGGGAAGGCCGAGAGGTAACCGGCGTTTCCGCGCCTGGCGAGAGCCTCCTGGATCGCCGCCAGCTGTGCCACCACCTGGTCGGCCCTCGCCTTGAACCGCGCGTCGCCGGTGGCGACGTACATGAGAGCGCTCGCCGTGAGAAAGTGCCCCAGGCTGTGGCCGCGCAGCTCGACGTCCGGCGCCTCCCAGCCGCCGAGCGGCGTGGCGGACGAGAGCAGGCCCGCGTTCCGCCGGAACGTGTGGAGCAGGCGGTCGAGGTCCAGTTGCAGCAGGTACGCCTGGTCACGCCGCATCGCGTCCAGGAATGGACCTTCCAAGAGCCGCACCTCCGTCAAGGGGAAGGGACGCACCGCGAGCGGCACCTTCTCCTGGACGGGAGCCGCGCCGGTTCCGGCCGCCAGCTGCAGCAGGAGTGCGGCGAACGCCAACGTGCTTCTCATCAGGATCACTCCTGGAACCGACAATCTAACGAGCCATCGCCCGCAAGGCAAGGGTGCTTCCCTCGAGAGTCGAGGACGAAGGTGGGGATGCTGCCAGCCGCCCGCGCTGACGTTGATCACCGAGCTTCGCGAGCACCGGGTCACGGCCCCCCATTCTCGAAGACCCGGACCTGAGCATCCTGAGCGAGCCCGAGCGGGCGGAGGCTGTCGCCCGCCGTCGAGCGAGCGGCATCGTCAGCGTCGTGGGGTGTCCCGGAGCGAACTAGAGGCGCATCCGTGCCCGCAGGGCCTGGTACCGGGGGTCGTCGTGCAAGGGGCCGACGACGTCGTTCCACGTAAACAGCCAGGGCGCGAATGGGTTTCGCGCGTCGATCGCCGCTTGCGTCCAGCGCACGGCCCGGTCGCGGTCTCCCATCGCCGCGGCAACCGCGGGCAGCAGGTAGATGTCGAGCCGGTACTTCGTCTTTTCGAGCTCAGGAATCAGCTCGAGCGCCTTGTCCTTCATGCCGGCCTTGGCGTAGGCGAGCGCGAGCGCGCCCCGCCATCCCGGGTTCAGCTCGGCAGCCTTGCGGCCCGCGGCGATGGCGTCCGCGTGTCGTCCACGGCCCGACTCGGCCAGGGCCAACGCCTCGTAGCTCCAGTGGTGGGTCGGGCCCAGCTCGACCGCCTCGCGCGCGGCCACCAGAGCGTCGTCGTAGCGGCCGGCATAGGAGTTGACGTCGGCGTGCCAGGCGGCCCAGGTCGGGTCGAGCGGATCGAGCTGCCGCGCCCGCTGCAACTCCTCAACCGCCTCCGCTTGCCGCCCGACGAGATTCAAGTACCAGCCGTAGTGACTGTGGGCGCGGGCGAGGCTGGGGTTCAACTGGAGTGCCCGCCGGAACGCGCTCGACGCGGCTTCCCAGTCCCAGTCGCGATACAGCTTGGCCTCGGCCAGCGCCGCGTGGCCCTCGGCCAGCGTGTCGTCCAGCTCGAGCGCCTTGCGGTAGGCGGCCTGTGCCTTTTCGAAGGCGTCCTTCGGGGGCTGTGGGCTGTGGCTGGCGGCCAGGCTGTAGCCGAGGGCCAGCCCCGCCTGGGCCAGTGCGCTCGAGGGATCCCTCTCCACCGCCTCGTGCAGATAGGCCAGGCCTTTTTCGATCCCCTCGGGGGTGAGCTTCCCCACGTGGAACGTGCCCTTGAGGTAGGCCTCGTACGCGACGGGGTCCACCTCGCGCGACCCCGCGAGGCGTGACTGCTCCTCGGGGGTGACCGTCACCGCCACCTGGCGCGCGACGGAACGCGCGACCTCGCCCTGCAGCGCCAGCACGCTCCGGACCTCCCGATCGAAGCGCTCCGCCCACAGCGTCCGGTCGGTCGAGGCCTCGATGAGCTGGGCCGTGATCCCGATCCGGCCGGCCTCGCGCACGACCGACCCGTCCAGGAGCGCGTCCACGTGCAGCTCACGCGCGATCTCGGACAGGGGCTTGCTCGTGCCCTTGTACCGCATGGCTGAGGCGCGCGAGATGACCTTGAGGGCGCCGATCTTCGAGAGATCGGTGATGAGGGCCTCGGTCATCCCGTCGGCGAAGTACTCCTGTTCCGGGTCGCCCGAGAGGTTGCGGAGAGGGAGCACCGCGATGGCCTGGATGGCGGGCTTGGTGATGCCGGGACGAACCGAACGCCACCCCTCGCGGGCATAGGGAAGGGCGGCCCACGCCAGGACCACTGCGGCGAGACCCATGGCGGCCCACCACGCCCCGCTGCTCATGCGCCTGCCGGCGTCGGCTTCCGGCACCGCGCGCAGCGCCGCCGCCAGGTCCCGCGTATCGGCGAAGCGGCCCTCGGGCGACTTGGCCAGGCAGCGCGTGATGATCGAGACCAGGGCCGGCGGAAGCTTGGGATTGAGCCGTCCCGCCGGCTCGGGCTCTTCCGCGATGATGGCCGCGAGGGTCTGGGGCGTGCTGCCCTTTCGGAAGGCCCGCCGCCCCGTCGCCATCTCATAGAGGATGGCGCCGAATGAGAACTGGTCGGACCGGAAATCCAGGGGGCGGCCCGCGGCCTGCTCGGGGGACATGTAGGGGACGGTGCCCAGGACGACACCTTCCTTTGTCATCTGGTCGGCAGTAGTCGCGGTGTCCGTGCCCGGGGTCGAAGATGCGACCTTTGCCAGCCCGAAGTCGAGGATCTTCACGAGGCCGTCGCCCGTGACCATCAGGTTCTCGGGTTTGAGGTCGCGGTGCACGATGCCCGCGGCGTGGGCCCGCGCCAGCCCCTCCGCAGCCTGCCGCGCCCACGCGAGCAACCCGCCCAGCGGGAGCGGGCCGGCCTGGAGGTGCTCGCGCAGGGTCTTGCCCTCGACCAGCTCCATGGCGATGTAGAGGGTGCCGTCCTGCTCATCGATGTCGTGAATGGTGACGATGCTGGGGTGGTTCAGGGCGGAAGCCGAGCGGGCCTCGCGCTCGAAACGGCGACGGCGTTCGGGATCGGACGCGACCTCGCCCCGGAGGACCTTGATCGCGACGTCGCGGCCGAGCTTCCGGTGCCTCGCGCGGTAGACCTCGCCCATCCCCCCGGTCCCGAGCGGGGTGAGGACCTCGTACGAGCCGAGACGCATCCCGGCGGACAAGGGCATGAGGTCACCTGACGAATCGATCGACTGCGCCGATCTTCGCGCCCGCCCGGGCGGAGGTCAAGGTCCCCCCCACGGTCTGCAAGCGACGACCCTCACTCCGGCGCCGACTGGGCCTCCGCGGTGACGGCGGCGGCGCGGCCCAGGCTTCGAGGAGAGCGCGCGGTCGGGAAGGCCATCGCCCGGACCCTCCTCCTGCGTGCGGGAGATCGTCACCAACGCGATGCGCCACGCTGCCGCGCGAGCGCTAGTCCTGGTCGACAACGAAAGTCGGCGTACTGCCGCCGCCCGCGCTGACGTTGATCACCGAGCTTCGCGAGCAGCGGGTCACGGCCCCCGAGCGCGCGCCTCTCACGTAGAACGGGTTGGTGTTGACCTTCAAGGACGCGAAGGTCAGGGCCCCTTCCTCGAAGACGGGGAACGACTCCTCGGGAATGGTCACTCGCTCCTGGACCACCCACGGGGCGCCCAGCGCGCTCACCACCGCCGCCTCCCAGGCCGCGGGCTCGGTCTCGTCGCCCACGAAGACCTCGCTGCCTCCGTAGCCGTGAGCCGGCTTCAGGACCAGGCCAACGCGGTTCTCGAGAACGTGGGGAACGAGGTCGACCTGCCGCCCGGCCCGCCGCGTGTGACGCTCGGCCACCTTCCGCGTCCACGGCACCAGGCGATCCACGAAGACTCGTTCTTCGGCCGTGAGCAGGCCAGCGAAGGCCTCGTCCGTGAGCACCGCGAAGAACGCCTTGTCCTCGGAGAGCCGGCAGCGGAACGTGTTGACGAAGGGCACTCGGCCGCTCTCATAGGCGTCCAGGAAGGCCCTGACCTCATCGGCTCTCTGCACCAGCTCGGAGAGGACAGCGCGCCGATACACGAGGTCGATCGGGCCCGACGGGGCGAGGAGCCTCCCCTCGCGGAAGCTCAGCTCCCGGGGATCCTCCAGCGCGCATTCGAAGCCGCGACCTTCGAACCCGTCCCTCAGGATCTCCTGATCGGCGCGGGTCCTCACGTTCGCCCAGTCGACGATCGCGATGCGCGGCTTCACCGTGCCCGTTCGCCCTCGCCCTTCGGCGACGACCGCGTCCACGAGGGCCCGGCCCGAGGGTTCGTAGGATACCGGTCGCTTCCGGGCGAAGCCCTGGAACACCGGCAGCTCCTGAAAGACCGCCGCCATCGCGTCGCTGTAGCCGAATCCCGCGGGCGCGTCGCTGTTGATCTCGATGAAGCGTGGCCCCTCCGGGGTCAGGAACGCATCGAGGCGCGACCACACCACGTCGGGCTCTCCGGGATCGACGGACACCCAGGGCACCTCGCCGGCCGGCGTTCCCATGAAGGCGCACAGTCGGGCCACGTCGCCGCCGAAGGCGCGTCGGGCCACTCGCGCGGCGAGCTCGAGAAGCCGCGTGCCCGCCTCCCGCAGGTCGTCCCAGTCGCGGCGCCGGACGAACTGGGGCCGCAGCAGGGTGGGCATGGGCTGTCCGTCGAAGGTGATGCCGCGTTGCCGAAACGCGTTCTTGAGCCATTCCCACTGCTCGGCCGCCGCGCGCGGATCGGCGAGGAGTGCCTGGTGGTACTCGGCGACGGAGCCGTCGCCTACGCCTTCAGGTCCGACCACGCCACACGTCCGCCGACGACGGTCAGCACGGGCCAGCCCTTGAGGCTCCATCCCGCGAACGGAGTGCTGCGTCCCTTGCTGAAGAACCGCCTGGGGTCCACCGTACGCTTCACCTGCGGGTCGAGAACGGTGACGTCCGCGGGCGAACCGGGTGCCAGGCTCCCCCCGGGCAGACCGAAGATCCGGGCCGGACCGGAGGACAGGAGCTCGACGAGTCGCGCCAGATCGATGACGCGGCCGCCCACGAGCCGGTCGAGACAGAGCGCCACCGCGGTCTCGAGGCCAGAGGTCCCGAACGCCGCCTGGTCGTACTCGACCTTCTTGTCGTCCACGGTGTGGGGGGCATGGTCGGTAGCGATGGCGTCGATGGTGCCGTCGCGCAGCCCGGCCAGGAGACCCTGCCGATCGGCTTCGGCGCGCAGCGGCGGATTCACCTTGGTGGCGGTGTCGTATTGGGATTCCCGCACCAGCTCGTCGGTCAGCAGCAGGTGGTGCGGCGTGGCCTCGGCGGTGACCCGGAGGCCGAGCGCCTTGGCCCGCCGAATCGCCTCGACGGAAGCCGCGGCGGAAACGTGGGCGATGTGGAGCCGGCCGCGGGTCAGCCCGGCCAGGAGCAGATCGCGCTCGACGGCGATGGCCTCGGCCACGGCCGGCGCGCCGCGCAGTCCCAGCCAGGTCGAGACCGGCCCCTCGTTCATCACGGCCTTCTCGCTGAGTGAAGACTCTTCGCAGTGGTCGACGAGGGTCAGGCCGAAGGCGCTCGCGTACTCGAGGGCGCGCCGCAGGAGACGCGCGTCCGCCACCGGCCGGCCGTCGTCGGAGAACGCCACGCAGCCGGCGTCCTGGAGGTCGGCGTACTCGGCCAGCTCGCGGCCGGCCAGCTCGCGGGTGATGGCGCCCACGGGGTAAACCCGGACCACTCCCTCGGCCCGCGCGCGCTCCAGGATGGCGCGGGTGATGCCCGCCTGGTCGTTGACGGGCTCGGTATTGGGCATCGCGCACACGGCGGTGAAGCCCCCCGCGGCCGCCGCCCGCGTGCCCGTGGCGATCGTCTCCTTGTCTTCCCGGCCGGGCTCTCGAAGATGCGTGTGGAGGTCGATGAACCCCGGACAGACCACGAGGCCCTTGAGATCCAGGACCTGGGCCCCGCGCGTGGCAACCTTGGCCCCGATCTCCGCCACCAGGCCGCCCTCGAGTGCGATGTCCTGGATCTCGTCGACCTTCCGGCTCGGGTCGACGACACGGCCGCCCTTCAGGACCAGGCGATCGCTCATGCGGCCGCTCCCCCGCTGCCCCCGAGCAGCAGATAGAGGACCGCCATGCGGATAGCGACGCCGTTCGTGACCTGGTCGAGGATCACCGAGTAGGGGCCGTCGGCGACCTCGCTCGCGATCTCGACGCCCCGGTTCATGGGCCCCGGGTGCAGGATCACCACGTCCTTCTTCGCGCGCTTGACGCGCTCCTCGGTGAGGCCGAAGCGCTGGAAGAACTCGCGCAGCGAGGGAAAGAAGCCACCCGCCATCCGCTCGAGCTGGATGCGCAGCATCATCACCGCGTCCGCGCCTTCGACCGCCTCGTCGATCCGGTAGGTCACGGGACACAGGGCCTCGATGCCAGGCGGGATGAGGGTGGGCGGGCCACAGAGCACGACCTCGGCCCCCATCTTGGTCAGGAGCCATATGTTCGATCGCGCCACCCGGCTGTGGAGGATGTCGCCCACGATGGCGACGCGCAGCCCCTTGAGCCTCCCCTTGCGCTGGCGCAGGGTGAGCGCGTCGAGCAGGGCCTGGGTGGGATGCTCGTGGGCCCCGTCTCCGGCGTTCACGATCGCGGAGCGGCAGTGCCGCGCCAGGAAGTGGGGCGCGCCCGACGAGGCGTGCCTGACCACGAACATGTCGGGGTTCATCGCCTCGAGGTTCTTGGCGGTGTCGAGGAGGGTCTCGCCCTTCGTCACGCTGGACGACGCGGTCGCGATGGACAGGCTGTCCGCCGACAAGACCTTCTCCGCGATCTCGAACGAGGACCTCGTGCGGGTCGAGGGCTCGTAGAAGAGGTTCACCACGGTCTTGCCGCGCAGGGCCGGCACCTTCTTGATGGGCCGGTCGAGGACTTCCTTGAGGCCGTCGGCGGTGTCGAGGAGGAGCTGGATGTCGGAAGGCTCCAGCGGCTCGATGCCCAGGAGGTGGCGGTGGCGGAAGCCGCTCACCGTCGTCTCCGGGCCGCCGTCTTCGGTCGCCCCTTGGCCGGCGGTTTCGCCGGCGCCTTGGGGGCGAGGGCCGGCGTGGGGGCCGTGCGGTCGTCGAGGTCCACCCCGTCGTCCCCGTCCTGCTCGCGCAGCCTCACCTGCACGGTCTGCGCGAGGGTCGTCGCCATCGTCTTGCCCACGTAGTCGGCGCGGATGGGGAGCTCGCGATGGCCGCGGTCCACGAGCACCGCCAGCTCGATCCGGGCCGGGCGGCCGAAGTCGATGAGCTGGTCGAGGGCGGCGCGCACGGTGCGCCCGGTGAAGAGCACGTCGTCGACGATGATCACGGAACGGCCGTCGATGGAGAAGGGTATGTCGGTCCCCTTGGTCACGGGCTGGGGAGCGATGGTCGTGAAGTCGTCGCGGTAGAGGCTGATGTCGAGCGCCCCCACCGGCAGGTCGACGCCGCTGGCCTGCTTCACCAGCCGGGCGAGGCGCAGGGCGAGGGGCACGCCGCGGCTCCTCACGCCGATGAGGGCCGCGCCGGCCAGGTCGGGGTGGCGCTCGACGATCTCGTGGGCCATGCGGTCGAGGGTGCGCGCGACGCGGGCCGCGTCCATGAGCTCGGCCATCAGCGCACCTTGGCCCCGTCCGGGACGGGTCGCTCGGGGATCACGATGGCATTCTCACCGTGGCCGTTGTCGGCCGCGAGCACCAGCACCTCCGAATCGACACCCGCGACCCGCTTGGACGGGAAGTTGACGATCGCCACCACCTGGAGGCCGACCAGCTCCTCCGCTTCGTAGAGGTCGGTGATCTGGGCCGTCGAGACGAGGGTGCCGAGGTCGCCGAAGTGGATACGGAGGGCGAGGGCGGGCTTGCGCGCGCCGGCGAGGGGCTCCGCGGAAACGATGGTCCCGACCCGCACATCGAGGCTCAGGAAATCATCGACGCTAGCCAAGGCGCGGGGATCGTACTTCTTCGCGGGGCGCCCCACAAGCCGGAGTCAGCCGGAGTCAGCGAGGTGCGCCCAGGATCTGATCGAGGGCAAGGGCGGTGTCGCTCAGATCGTCGAGAAGCGCGTGCGGGCCGCTCGACCGCGAGCCGCTCGCGGGACGTGCGGCCGGTGGCCACCGCCACCGCGCGCACCCCGAGGCTCCTGCCGCAGAGCACGTCGTGGATCGAGTCGCCGACGATGACCACCTCTTCACCGGAAAAGGTGGCGCCGGTGTGGGCCGTGGCGCGAGCGACCGCCACCTCGGGCAGACGATAACGGTCCTCGTGATCGGACCCGTAGGCCCCGAAGGGGAAGTGGCGGTTGAGGCCGAGGGGCTCGAGCTTGGCTCGGGCGCAGGGCTCGATGTTGCCGGTGAGCAGGGCCAGGGTCACGCGGGGGTCCGCCGCCAGGGCGTCCACCACCGCTTCGACCCCGGGCTTGGCGCGGACGTGCTCGGGCCGAAGACGGGCATGGAGGCGACCGCGGTAGTCTTCCAGGACCGCGGTCATGCCCGCGTCGATCCGCTCGTCCGAGATGCCCGCTCCCCGCATGAGGTCGCGCACGATCTGGGGGTCGGTCTTGCCGGAGTAGTCGTACTCGTCGGCGCTCCCGGCGGTCCCGAACCCCGCGACAAGCGCGTCCACCATGGCGAGCGAGGAGACTCCTCCCGGCCGAGAGCAGGGTGCCGTCGATGTCGAAGAGGACGAGACGCCTCACGGGCTCTCCCCTTCTTCGTCCAGGGCGGGGAGGGGCCCGGCCGCCCTCGGCGGTGCCACGTCGAGGCTCTCGTAGCTCGGGATGAAGGTGACGGGGTGCGCCCGCGCGAAATCGTCCTCCAGCATCTCCGTGAGCACCCGTCCCTCCATGTCCCGGGCCACCGGGAGACCGGAAAGGTAGAGGATCGTGGGCGCTATGTCCAGGACCGAGGCGCCCCGCAGCACCACCCCGGGGCGAATGCCGTCGCCCACCGCCATGAGGAAACCCTCGGGAGCGGCGGCGTGGGTGCCGCTCGTCTGCCGGTCACCGAGGAGTCCCGCCAGCGCCCGACGCCACAAAGGCACCGGCTCCATGCCGTAGGCGGACACCACGAGCAGGACTTCTCCGGGCTTCTGAGCCTGCATCGCTTCGCCGATCCATTGGCCGACGAGTGCCATGTAGCGATCGAGGACGCGTCCGTAACGGCGTGCCTCCGTCGCGGACACGTCGCCGAAGCGGTCGGGGCGGGCGAACCGGAGAAACGAGTGCCCCACCACGTCGAGGCCGTAGACGTAGGTGGCGAAGAACGGCGGATCGTAGGTCGACCGCAGGAGCTCTCCCGCACGCCGATAGGTCAGGTCCGGAGCGAGGGCCCGATCCAGGAGGTCGCTGCGCAATCGCGCCGGCTCGGGAGCGCCCCCCGACCGGGGCTCGACGAACTCGGCGACCAGGGCCGGATCGATGTCGGCGGCGCGCACGACCCGGGCCTTGGCTTCCCCGAGCAGATCCGGTGGTGAGAGCGCCTCGGCCGCGCGAGGGCCCTGGGCGAGAACGTGGAAGTAGGGCGAGAGGACGAAGCCCCGTCGACGCTCGGCGGGATGCGTGCCCCAGATGCGCACGAGCCCGGTCGGGACCCCGAACGCGTCGAGCGCATCGGCGAGGGAGCGGCAACGACGGGCGGCGGAGGTCACGGGTGCGGTGACGACGAGGCCGCTCCGCTCGAGCAGGCTCACGAAAGCCCCCTTGGGCAGGAGGTCGTAGACGGTCTTGGAACCGAGCAGCCTGTAGGTCGCGAAGCTCTTCACCCCGTGGTCCCGGGGGAGCCGGCCGGTGAAGATCGTGGTCCAGATCGGCGGTCCCTCGGTGGGCCGCAGAGTAGCCAGAGGCCCGAAGGCGCCCCGCTTCTGCCCGCGAGCGAAAGCCGGCACCGCGTCGTCCGTGGCGGCGTCGACCACCTGGCGCGGACCGAGACCGTCGACCCCGATGAGGGTGATCTTCCGTATGGGGGTCGACGGTCTCGGCGAACACGGGCACCGGGCGCGGGGGCCGCGCAGGCACGGGGCGCAGGGCCAGGGGCAAGGCGACCGCGGCTGCGGGCGCCAACACCACGAGCACCGCCGAGATGGCGCGGCCGCGAAGGGGGAAGAGCATCGAGTCGAGGCCCACCGCGAAGAGAACGAGGGCCGCGCCCGAGATCACGATCGCGGAGGCAACAGGCCGCGGAGGGACTCGACCGGTATCGAGTGGCGATAGCTGAACAGGTTCAGCCAATAGAGCCCGGCCGCCGCCGCCGTCGAGGCGAGCATCAGGGTGGTGAACCAGGGATGCCCCGCGAGGGGCGGGCGCGTCGCCCGTGGCCAGAAACGGATCAGGGCCCCGAGCGAGGCCACCAACATGAGCACCCCGGTCCCCCCGACTACGCCGGGGAGGAAGAGGGACACGAAGAGCGACGGGCGCCTCCCGCCACGCCTCGACCGTGGGGTTCAGGAAGAGGACGAGCACGACGAGATCCGCGGCCAGCACGGCTGCAGCCAGCGCCGCGCTGGCGAGGGTCTTGCGAAGCATGGGCAGGCGTCCCTCGGGACGCGAGAGCGCGATTATATCGGGTATGATTCCTTGTTGATGCCTGCAAACCGTCGCGCGACGCTCGTCGCACGAGAGCCGCTCGACGGGGCCTACTTCGTCCTCACCTTCCGGCATCCCGAGATCGCCGCTTCCGCGCGGGCCGGACAGTTCGTGATGATCAAGGCCGGCATCTCCGCCGAGCCTCCCTTGAGGCGGCCGTTCTCCATCCTGTCCCTCGACCCGCGCGAGGAGACGTTCTCGCTCTTCATCAAGGCGGTGGGAGAAGGGACCCGCGCGCTGGCGCGCCTGGTTCCGGGCGAAGTGGCGCAGTGCCTGGGCCCGCTCGGGCGTCCCTTCACGATGCCGGCCGCCGGGACCGAGGCGCTCATGGTCGCGGGCGGCTACGGCATCGCTCCCTTCTTTCTGCTCTCCCAGGAGCTGAGGGCCGCCGGTCGCGAAGGCCGGGTCTTCTACGGAGGCCGCGGGGAAGGCGACCTCCAGCTTCGCGAGCGCTTCACCGGCCTCGTCCCCCTGGTCGCGGCCACCGAGGACGGCAGCCTGGGTCAGCGCGGGCGTGTGACCGTGCCCCTCGAGGCGTTCCTCGCCGAGAGGCCAGGACCGGTGCGGCTCTACGCCTGCGGCCCCGACGCGATGCTGCACGCCGTGGCGCGCGTCGCCGAGGCCCGCGGGATCGAGGCCGAGGTGAGCCTCGATCCCTGGATGGGCTGCGGAGTCGGCACCTGCCTCGGCTGCGTGGTGTTCACCCAGGGACGGGACGAGCCGCGGCCGAAGTACCGCTGCGCCTGCACCGAGGGGCCGGTCTTCGACGCGGCCCGCGTGGTGTGGCCGGGAGACGCGGAATCGCGGGCGCGCCGGCTCGCCAAGGTCGAGGCGTGAACCTCGCGGTCGAGGTCGGGGGCCTGCGCCTCAAGAACCCGCTCGTCGCGGCCTCGGGCACGTTCGGCTACGGGGTCGAGTACGAGGGCCTCATCGACCTGTCGATGCTCGGCGGGCTCGTGTCGAAGGGCCTCTACCTCGAGCCGCGCGACGGCTGCCCGACTCCGCGGATCGTCGAGACGCCGTCGGGCCTGCTGAACGCCATCGGCCTCCAGGGCGTCGGGGTGCGCGCGTTCGTCAAGGACGTGCTCCCCCGCCTCGCACCCTACGACACCGCGGTGCTCGTGAACGTCTGCGGGGACACGGTCGAGGAATACGCCGAGGTCACGCGCATCGTGGACGGCGCGCCGGGGGTGGCCGCGGTCGAGATCAACATCTCCTGCCCCAACGTCAAGAAGGGGGGCATGGCCTTCGGCGGCGATCCCCGCATGACGGCCGAGGTCGTGACCGCGGTGCGCAAGGCGACACGCCTTCCCGTCATTCCCAAGCTGTCCCCGAACGTTGCCGACATCACGGTGTTCGCCGGGTCTGCGAAGAGTCGGGCGCGGATGCGGTCTCCTGCATCAACACCCTGCTCGGCCTCGTGATCGACGTCGAGACCAGGAAGCCGCGGCTCGCTTTCGGCACCGGCGGTCTCTCGGGCCCCGCCATCCGGCCGGTGGCCGTGCGGATGGCCTGGCAGGCCGCCCAGGCGGTGAAGATCCCGGTCATGGGCATCGGCGGGATCACCTGCGGCCGCGACGCGCTCGAGTTCCTGATCGCGGGCTGTCGTGCGGTCCAGATCGGCACCGCGAACTTCGTGGACCCGGGCCTCTACGAGCGTGTCCTCGCGGAGCTGCGCGAGTACCTCGATCGGCACGCGCTCAACGACATCAACGACGTCGTGGGGACGCTCGAGTTCCCGGGACGACCGTCGCCCAAGGAGGTGGCCCCGTGAACGCCAGGGATCGCTTGATCGTGGCTCTCGACGTGTCGACCGCCGCCGAAGCCAGGGCGCTGGTGGAGCGTCTCCAGGGCGCCGTCGGCATGTTCAAGGTCGGCAGCCAGCTCTTCACGGCCGCGGGGCCCGACTTCGTGCGCGAGCTGGTGGCCCGCAAGGAGAAGGTCTTCCTGGACCTCAAGTATCACGACATCCCGAACACCGTGGCCAACGCGGTGGGCGAGGCGGCCCGGCTCGGGGTCTCGCTCGTGGACGTGCACGCTCTCGGGGGCAAGGCCATGCTCGAAGCCGGCGTGGCCGCCCTCCCCGCGATGGGCGCGCGACTCCTCGCCATCACCATCCTGACGAGCCATGACGAGAACACCCTGGGCGAGATCGGCGTCCCGGGAACCGTCCAAGGCTCGGTGGGCAGCCTCGCCCGCCTCGCCCGCTCGGCCGGTGTGGACGGGGTCGTGGCCTCGCCCCACGAGGTGGCCCTGATCCGCGAAGCCTGCGGCCCCGACTTCCTGATCGTGACCCCGGGCATTCGCCCCACGGGAGCCAAGCGGGGCGATCAGGCGCGAGCCGCCACTCCGGCGGCGGCGCTCGCCGCCGGCGCCGACTACCTCGTCGTGGGGCGGCCCATCACGGAAGCCGCGGACCCACCCGCGGCCGCGGCCGCCATCGTGCGCGAGATGGAGACCGCGTAGCCCGCGCCGCATGCCCCCCCGACCGCTCGACGGGATCCGGGTGCTCGAGCTGGGTCAGCTCATTGCCGGCCCGTTCGCGGGCACCATCCTCGGCTACTTCGGGGCCGAGGTCATCAAGGTCGAGCCGCCGGGCGCCGGTGATCCGGTGCGGACCTGGCGCGGCATGGAAGACGGCGTCTCGCTCTGGTGGCACAGCCTGGGGCGCAACAAGAAGTGCGTCTCGATCGACCTGCGCAAGGAAGAGGGCCGCGCGCTCGTTCGCCGCCTGGCCCTGAAGAGCGACGTGGTGCTCGAGAGCTTCCGGCCGGGGACGCTCGAGCGCTGGGGGCTCGGGCCGGAGGCCATCCGTGAGAAGAACCCGCGCGTGATCTACGTCCGCGTCTCGGGCTACGGCCAGACCGGCCCGTACTCCCAGAAGCCGGGGTACGCATCGGTGTGTGAAGGCTTCGGCGGCTTCCGGTACGTCACCGGTTTCCCGGAGCGTCCTCCCGTCCGCCCCAACCTGAGCCTGGGCGACAGCCTGGCCGGGGTCCACGCCGCGCTCGGGGTGATGATGGCGCTCTACCATCGCGACCGCGGGACCACCGGCCCGGTGGGCTTCGGTCAGGACGTGGACGTCGCGATCTACGAATCGGTCTTCAACATGATGGAAGCCATCGTTCCCGAGTACGACCGCCTGGGCCTCGTGCGCGAGCGCGAGGGCTCGAAGCTGAACGGCATCGTGCCCAGCAACACCTACCGCTGCGCGGACGGCCAGTACGTCATCATCGGCGGCAACGGGGACTCGATCTACAAGCGGCTCATGCAGGCCGCGGGCCGGCCGGACATGGCCAGCGACCCGAAGTACGCGAGCAACACGGGACGCGTAGCCCACGAGGCCGAGGTCGACGGCGCCATCGCGGCCTGGACCGCGACCCTGCCCGCGGCGGAGGTGATGCGGCGGCTGGCGGCAGCCGACGTCCCCGTCGGCCCGCTCTACAGCGCGAGGGACATCGCCCTTGACCCCCACTACGCGGCGCGCGAGATGCTCGAAGAGGTGGAGGTCGGTGGCCGGCCCTTGAAGATTCCGGCCATCGTCCCCAAGCTCACGGACACGCCGGGCCGCACCGACTGGCCTGGCCCGAGCGTCGGCGCCCACAACGCCGAAGTGTTGGGGGGTCTTCTGGGTCTCGGTCATGAAGAGATCGACCGCCTCGCCAGAGAGGGCGTCCTCTAGCGGCTGGCCTCGCCAGGGCTGGGCACAGCGGCCATGGGAAGGTCTAAGCCTTCCCATCGAGGTGAAACCGGTGCATCGCGCGATGGAGCACCGGGGCCAGGACCACGCCCACACCCACGAGGAACACGACCCCCGCGTAGAGCGCGTAGGTGCCGGCAAACAGCTTGCCGCGCGTGGTGTGCAGCTCGGCCACGGGCCCCATGCCCCCGAGGATCATGGCCGCGTTCAGATAGGCGTCGATCCAGGACAGTCCTTCGAGCCAGTGGTAGCCCGCCATGCCGACCCAGAGCGTGCTGACCCCGAGCGCCAGCGCTCCCAGGGCATGCTTCGCCATTCGGCCGAGAAACCGTCGCCGGGGGATGAGCGGCTCACGACGATGCTCGTACATGGAGTGATCATAGATGCCCCTGGGTTGCAGGGCGGAGAAGCGAAGACCATGATTCCCCGCCGATCTCCTTCTGAAGGAGGACCGCATGGCGCGTGAGAATGCCGATCCGGTGGTGACCACCGGGAATGCCGCCATCACCCGGAGGCAGATGCTCGAGAGGGTCGCGGTCGGAGCAGGCGCCGGGTGGGCGTCCGCTTCCCTGTCTCCAGGGCGCGCCTCGGCACAGACCGCCGGGCCGGCCCCCATCGGCTGGATCGCGACCACGCGGGAGCGGCCCTGGCAGGAGCAACCTGGAGCCACAAGGTCCAAACCGTCTTTCCAGGAGCCCTGGCACGTCGAGGTCCTGCTCGACCGGCCGCTCCAGGCGGTCGAGGGCTTCGGCGCCTGCTTCAACGAGCTGGGCTGGGTGGCGCTCGGTGCGGTCTCCCCCTCCGACCGGGACGCCGTCCTGCGCGAGCTGTTCGCGCCGGGGGTGGGGGCGAGCTTCCGAATCTGCCGCATGCCGGTCGGCGCGAACGATTTCTCGCGCAACTGGTACTCCTACGACGAGACCCCCGACGACTTCGAGCTGCGCAACTTCAGCATCGCCAACGACCTCGAGACCCTCGTGCCCTTCATCCGGGCGGCCAAGGCGCACCAGCCGCGCCTCTCGCTGTGGGCCTCGCCCTGGAGCCCCCCGACCTGGATGAAGCACAACCGGCACTACGCCACGAGCCCGTCCCGCCCCGGCCAACCCCCGAACGGGCTCAGGCCCGACCAGGTCGGCACCGAGGGCAAGGACATGTTCATCCAGGAGGAGCGCTATCTCGCCGGGTACGCGCGGTACTTCGCGCGCTTCGTCCTGGAGTACAAGAAGCTGGGCCTCGACATCGCGATGGTGATGCCGCAGAACGAGTTCAACTCCAATCAGCCCTTCCCGAGCTGCTGCTGGAGCCCCGAGGGCCTGGCTCGGTTCGTCAGGCACCTCGGCCCCGCGATGGAGCCACTCGGGGTGGAGGTGTTCCTGGGGACGATGGAGCGACCTGATCCCGCGCTGCTGGGGCCGACGCTGGCCGACGCGCAGACCCGTAGGTACGTGAAGGGCATCGGGCTGCAATGGGCGGGCAAGCACGCCCTCGCGCGGCTCCATGAAGACCACCCCGAGCTCCGGCTCTACCAGAGCGAACAGGAGTGCGGGGACGGGGCGAACGATTGGCGCTATTGCCGCTACGCCTGGACCCTGATGAGGAAGTTCTTCGAGGGCGGCGTCAACGCCTATTGCTACTGGAACATCGCTCTCGAGCAGGGCGGTCGGAGTCGCTGGGGCTGGACCCAGAACTCCCTCGTCGTCGTCGACGCGGCCGCGAAGACCTACCGCTACACCCACGAGTACTACCTGCTGAAGCACGTGAGCCGCTTCGTGCAGCCTGGCGCACGTCGCCTGGCGCTCCAAGGCTGGAGCGGCTACGAGAACCTGCTGGCCTTTGGAAACCCCGACGGCAGCGTGGTGGTGGTGACCCAGAACGACATGGGCGAGGCTCTGCCGTTCCGGGTGCGTGTGGGAGGAAGCGTGGTCTCGGCCACCCTGCCCGCCGACTCCTTCAACACGTTCGTCGTACCCCCGGCCCCCTAGTCGCCGGTCGCGACCGCGGGCGGGTGGCGGGCGAAGAAGTCCACGATCTCTTCGCTGGCTTCGATGTCATGGGTCTGCAGCCCCGCCGTTTCCGCGGTCGGCGATCCGGGCCAGTTGTGGCCACCCCCGTCGATGGCGAAGAAGGCCACCTCCGTGCCCTGGCGGCAGTCCGGGAAGTCGTAACGCGTCACCGTGGTCCCGTCGCTCACCCGGTCGGTCAGCGGGGTGGGAATCGGCTCCGTGACGCATCCGTCGAGGCTCGCCCACTTCTGCGCCGCAAGGGCGCCCTGGACATAGGAAACCACGGCGTCGGCGCGTCCGTGAAAGGCGATCAGGGGCATGGGTCGTGAAGGCTGACAGGCGCCGGGATCGAACAGCATTCCGGCAACCACCGCGGCGCCCGCCAGCGGATAGCTGCAGGCGAGGTGATAGGTGAAGGTGGCTCCGTCCGATCGGCCCGTCGCGTAGACGCGCGTGGGGTCGATGGGGAGCCGCTGCTGCAAGTGGGTGACGAGCGTGGCCGTCATGCGAATGTCGTCGATCCCCGATCGGTCGGCCAGGGTGCACCCTCCGCATCCGAGGGCCCAGTCACCTCCCACGCCATCGGGTGCTGCCACCACGAAGCCGCCGCGATCCGCGGCTCGATAGAGCCCGACGTTTTCCGCAAACCGCCCGGAGCCGCCGGCCCCGTGAAACGCGACGATGAGGGGGCACGGCCGCGCTCCGCTGCAGCCCGGCGGTACGTGCAGCGCGTAGCTTCGCTCCAGCCCGCCCGACGCCACCCACTCGCCGAGGACGCCCTCCCCCTCGGCCACTGCTGTTCGCGAAACCGCGGTCGGGGCACCATCCCCGCCGCCTCCGCACCCGCCCGTGAGGGCGGCGGCGAGCGTCGCCACGGCCACCGCCTGCGGCCCCCCCCACACGAGTCCCAAACGCGATCTGAAGCTCACGGGTTCTCTCCCCGACGGGCGGGAACCTCACGGCCCCCGCCCGTCTCGCCGTCGGCTCGACCTGCTCTACTTGAGGGCGGCGTACCGCGGATCGGCCACGAGGCCCGCGAAATCCCGATCGCCCTCGACGATCGCGAAGTCGTGGAAGCCCTGTGCGTGCGCCTTCGAGAGGTATTCGAGCGCGTCCTCGGTCTGACCGCGCCCGGCGAAGAGCTTGGCGTAGAGGTAGTACTGCCGCGCAGGGCTGAGGCCGCCTGCGGCCACGGCCACCCCCGGGTGGTCCAGGAAGGCGGGATCGATCCGGTAGGCCTCACCCCATGCCCAAAACGCCTTGGCGAGATCGCCGCGGGCTGCCCAGGCCGCGCCGAGATTCCGGTAGGCGGCCGGGCTGTCGGGCTTGAATCCCGCCGCCTTCGTGTAATGGGCGATCGCCTCCGGGTAATTCCCTTTCGCGTGCTCGAGGGTGCCCAGGTTGTTCCAGGCCTCCGCGTAGTCGTTACGGAGGCGAATCGCAGCCTTGTAGGCTTTTTGAGCCCGCTTGGTCTCGCCCGCGTTCTGATAGCAGATTCCCAGACGATTCCGAAGCGCGGCGTCCTTGGGGGACTCCCGGATCGCCGCCTGGTAGGCGTCGACGGCCGAGGCCCACGACTGGCGGGCCGCGAGAAGCTCGGCCTTGCGCACGAGGTCGTTCGCGGGCGGTGTCGCCTGCGCGCTCGTGTCGGCGGTAGCGAGCGCGGCGGCCAGGATGGCCCCGAACGCGTGCATCACGATCTTGGTTCTCATGTCTTCCCTCCCGAGATTGGACTCGCCTGTTGTTGCGAGGGGAGGGTCAAAAGATACGCGCTACCGAGGAAGGAGGTCCTCGTAGCGCGGATCCTCGCGCACGGAGCGAAAGTCCGGATCGGCTGCGACACGCGCAAAGTCGCGAAACCCCGCTTCCTTGGCTCGCTTCAGGAACTCGAGCGCCGCATCGGTCTGGCCCTTCTGCGCGAGAACCTTCGCGATGTAGTAGGCCTGGGTGGCGGCGTCGAGGCCCGCCGCGCGTACCCCCCCGCCTTCGCTCTCGAGCACGGTGGGATCGAGGCGAAAGGCTTCCTGGTACGCTTCGAAGGCCTCCGCCACCCGCGCGAGGGCCAGGTAGGCGTTCCCGAGGTTCTTCCAGGGCGTGGCCAAGCCGGGCTTGATCTCGATGGCCTTCTTGTAGGCACGCAATGCCTGCTTGAATCGCTCCTTCGACTGCTCGAGGGTGCCCAGGTTGTTCCACACTTCGGCATAGCCCGGGTTCAGCTCGAGGGCACGCTCGTACTCGCGCCGCGCCATCGTGTCGTTCCCGAGCTGCTGATAGCAGATGCCGAGCTTGTTGTGCACGGTGGCGTCCTTGGGCTGCACCTCGAGGGCCTGGCGATACTGCTCGGCGGCGGCCGGGTACTGGCCGCGCGCCACGAGGGCCGCGGCTCGCTGCACGGCCTGCTGGCCCTGGAGCGTGCGCCCCACGGCGGCGCGCATGGCCTCGGCAGATACGGGGCGGCTGGACACCATCAGCACGTCGAAGATCCGCACCCCGGTCTCAGGGTTCGTGAGGAGATCGAGGGTGAGCGCCTCGCCCTCGGCCAGGAGTTGCGGCGGCGGGAACTGCGGACCTGCGCCCAGGGGCGCGGGAGGCGGGCAACCGGGGCAGTCCGCGCGCTGCCGAAGCTCGCCCTCGACCGCGGCCCGGTCCAGGGGCCTGAGGGTGACGCGGAACGGGCGGGGCGCGGCCTGCCGCGACACCTCGACGCGGTAGCCGAAGTACGCACCGGTGGCACGGTCCCACAGCACCCGGCTGACTCCGCTCGAAAGCGGGAGCACGGCCTCGCCGATGGCGCCGCCGGGGCCGGCTTCGCCCGTGCGGCCAACCGCGAAGCCCATCGACGTGCCGTTGGCCAGGGTGGCGAACTCGAAGCGTTCTTCCGCGGCCGACACCGCTGTCGCGAAGCACACCGCGACCAGCGCTGCCACCGTAGTCCTGCTCATGGCGCTCCTTGTTTGGTGGCGGTGACTACCGTAGCCGTCACCTCGGTCACCGGCCGGAAGCCTGCGAGACTGGTCGGGGTGACGACGGGGGGTTCGGCGCGGCGCGCGGTCTGCATGGTGGAGGCCGCGTCCGGAGCCCCGGCCGTGGGCGGCGCCGGCGCGGGCCGCATCGCGAGGGCGGCGGTCACCAGGAGAAGCAGCATCACGCCCAAGGCCACGGGCATCGGCACCCGGATGCTCGTCGTGAAGAGTCGCGACCAGAACCCGGCGGCTCCCCCCGTCTGTCGGCGAAAGGCGGCAAGGACGCGGTCGTCCATGCTCGCCGGCACCACGGGAGCGCTCCATCTCGCAAGGAGCCGCTGCAACTCCGGGTCCGGCTCGGGATCCTCCGGCATCATGGTCTCGTCTCCTTCCTGCCCGGGGCCGAGCGGCGGCGGGGTGCTCGCCAGGAAAGGCGCGAGCGTCTTTCGGAGCCGCTCTCGCGCCCGGTGCAGGCGTGATTTCACGGTCCCCACGTCAGTGTCGCAAACCGCCGCGATCTCGGCCAGGCTCAGGGCCTCGTACTCGAACAGGAGCACGGCTTCGCGCTGGAGGGCGGGCAGGGCCTGGACCGCCTCCCGCACCGCGTCCGCCGCCTCCTCGTCCATCACCGTTCGGAGCGCATCCCGCGAAGGCTCGACCCACGGGTATCTCGTCGGTCGGGTCGTCCAGCTCGGCTTCCTGACCCTTGCCGTCTCAGTTGCTTGAAGGCCAGGTGGCGCGCGATGGCGCACAGGTAGGTGCGGAGCGAGGCCCGCTCCTCCTGGAACGCCTCGGGACGCTTCAGGACCGACAGGAAGCATTCCTGGGTCACGTCCTCGGCCAGGGGCGTGGAGCCGAGCATCCGGCAAGCGAATCGGAACACCGGCGTCCGGTGGCGTTCGTAGAGAAGGAGGAAGGCGGCTTCGTCGCCTCCTCCAGCCTTGCGGAGCAGCTCCCCTTCCCCGGCGCCGGCGTGGCTCATGGACGCCGGGAGCGCACTCGCGGCCTCATCTGCTTCGACCAGCCTGGCCAGGCACAGAGCGGCCACCTCGAGCACCTCATCCCGCCGATCACTCCAATCGCCGTACCTGGTTGTTGCCGCGAAGGCGCTCCAGGATACGGCCCGACCACGGGTTTTCTGAGCCGCGAGGCTAGAGCTCGCCCCGCTTCAGGGCGTCCACCGCATAGGCGCAGGCCCGCGCGGTCAGGGCCATGTAGGTGAGCGACGGGTTCTGGCAGGCGGTCGAGGGCATGCAAGCCCCGTCGGTCACGAACACGTTGGCGGCGTCGTGGCACTGGTTGAAGCGGTTCAGCACCGACTGCTTCGGGTCGGCACCCATCCGGGCCGTCCCCATCTCGTGGATCACCGCCCCCGGGTGCGGCACGTTGTCGAAGGTCTGCACGCCCTGGAGGTCCGCCGCCTTCAGCGTCTCTGCCGCCTGGGCCACGATGTCCTTGCGCATCGCGAACTCGTTCGGGCCGTAGGTCATGTCGATGTCCAGGATCGGCATCCCCCACTTGTCCTTCCGGTCGCGGCTGGAGCGACACCTGGTTCTCCCGCCGCGGCAGGCACTCGCCGTAGCCTTCCATCCAGAGGTACCAGGGCCCCGGCCGGGTCAGCGTGTCCTTGAAGGCCGCCCCCACCCCCGGGCGCGCTTCCCGTCTGCATCCATCCCTGGCGTCCCGTGTACACCTCGAAGGCGTAGCCGCGGGTGAAGTCGGGCTGGCGCGTGGTCACGTTGCGGAACCGCGGGATGTAGACGCTCGTGCTCCGCCGGCCGGCGTAGTACTTGTCGGCGAACCCGTCGTAGGTGCCGAAGGCGCCGAGGGCGGCGTGATGGTCCATCAGGTAGTGGCCCAGCACCCCGCTCGAATTGCCGAAGCCGTTCGGATGGCGGCGACAGGTCGAGCTCAAGAGCAGGGCGGTGCTGTTGAGGGCCGACGCGTTCAGGAACACCACCCGGGCGAAGTACTCCGTGACCTGCTTCGTCTCCGCGTCGATCACGCGGACGCCCCTGGCGCGGCCCGTGTCTTCGTCGCAGATGAGGCTATGGGCGATCGAGAAGGGCCGTAGCGTCATGCGACCCGTGGCCGCCGCCGCCGGCAACGTCGAGGAGTTGCTGGAGAAGTAGGCCCCATAGGGACAGCCTCGATGGCAGAGGTTTCGAGACTGGCACTTGCCGCGGCCATTGTGAGGCTGGCTCAGCACGGCCACGCGGCTCGCGATGAGCCGGCGGTCGGTGAACCGCTCCTGCATCCGCTGCTTCACGTGCTTCTCGATGCAGTTCATCTCGAAGGGCGGGAGAAGCTTCCCGTCGGGGAGCTGGGGCAGCCCCGCGTTCTCGCCGCTCACCCCGATGAACGATTCCACGCGGTCGTACCACGGCTCGATGTCCTTGTACCGGATCGGCCAGTCGATCCCCACCCCCTCCTTCAGATTCGCTTCGAAATCCAGGTCACTCCAGCGGAAGCAATGGCGCGCCCACAGAAGCGATCGCCCTCCTACCTGATAGCCCCGGAACCATTGGAAGTCCTTGACCGGGTTGTAGGGGTGGTCGCTGTCCTTCACCAGGAAGTGCTTGGAGTCCTGGCCGAACAGATAAAGTTCCTTCTGGACGGGATAGTCCTCGAGGTCTTGCAGCGTGGGTTTGTTTCCGAAGGGCAGCTCCCAGGGATCGAGGTTGGCCGTGGGGTAGTCCTTCACGTGCTCGACGTTCCGACCGCGCTCGAGCACCAGGGTCCGCAGGCCCGCCTCGGTCAGCTCCTTGGCGGCCCAGCCGCCTGTGATTCCGGAGCCCACCACGATCGCGTCGAACGTGTGCTCGGCCTTCCCCGGAGTGGTGGTGCTCATGAAGTGGCCCACCCCTTCTGCCCCGGCGTGAGGTCGATACAGCCCCGATAGTCGCCCGGCACCGCCACGTAGGCGAGGCCCTGCGTGGCCCCCGCTTGCGACGTGCAGTAGCCGAGGACGGTCAGCTCCTTGAGCGTGCGAACGAACGCGTCGCCGGAGGCCTCGAGACGCTGCAGCAGCTCTTGTCGTGATGCTGCGGGGGCTGCGGCGAAGTCGGCTCCATACCGAGCCCGACACTCCGACGCGAGGGCGTCCAGACCCTTGACGAAGCTCGCCTGCTCGCTCGTCGTCCGGCAGTGTTTGAGCACCAGGTCGACGAACACGTGAACCCGCGCCGCCTTGGCGCCCGGCGTCTCGGTCGCGGGGAGGATCGTCTCGAGCAGCTCCGTCAGAAGCTCGCCCTGCCCCGTCGACAGAACCTCGGGCTTCCAGACCCCCGCTTCGGCCGGCGCGGACAAGGCCCGTCCAAATCGGGCGAGGACCTCCGGGAATAGGGCATGCCCCGCGACCGTCGAGAGTGCCAACAGAGACTGCCGTCGATTCATGGTGTCCCTCCTCCGTACGGACGGGGTCGAGTGACAGGCGGGGGCGATCCTACCATCGCCCAACCTCGTCGCCAGGATCGGAATGGGCACACCCGCGCCGGGCGCTTGCCGTACAATCGAATGTCTCCATCGCAGACCATGCCTCTGGTTGCCGGCTCCAAGCTCGGACCCTATGAAATCCTCTCGCTGCTGGGCGCGGGGGGAATGGGCGAGGTGTATCGCGCCCGCGACCCGCGCCTCGGCCGCGTGGTGGCGATCAAGGTCCTGCCCGTCGAGCACATGGCGGACGAAAACCGCCGCCGCCGTTTCGTGCAGGAGGCCCGCGCCGCCTCTGCTCTCAACCATCCGAGCATCGTCACGATCTACGAGATCGAGTCGGCCGACGGCATCGACTTCATCGTCATGGAGTATGTCGAAGGCAAGACCCTCCATGCCGTCATCTCCCGCCAGGGGATGAAGGTCAGCGAAGTCCTGCGGATCGCGATCCCCATCGCCGATGCCGTCGCTCGGGCCCACACCGCCGGCATCGTCCACCGCGATCTGAAGCCCGCCAACGTCATGGTCGGGTCCGATGGGGCGGTAAAGGTCCTCGATTTCGGCCTGGCCAAGCTCGTTGCGTTCGAGCCCGGGAGCCCGGACCACGAAACCATGAGCGACGACGGCGATGCAGTGCCGCTGAGCCGGCCCGGGTCGGTGGCAGGCACCGCGGGCTACATGTCCCCCGAGCAGGCCATAGGCGAGGAGGTCGACGCCCGGAGCGACATCTTCAGCTTCGGGGCGGTGCTCTACGTGATGGTGACGGGTCGGCGGGCCTTTGCCGGTTTGGCATCGGTCGTGAGGGATCAGCCGAAGGCCCCAAGCGAAGTCGTGCCGAGCGTGCCGAAGGAGCTGGACCGGGTGATCCAGCGTTGTCTGCGCAAGGAACCGGAGCGTCGCTTCCAGCACATGCTGGACGTGAAGCTCGAGCTCGAGCAGATCAAGGAAGACTCGGACTCGGGGCGCGCCGCGGTGGCCCTGCCGGCGCACTCGAAGGGTCGGCTCTGGCTGGTGGCGAGTCTCGTCGGGCTCCTGGCAGTAGCCACTGGGGCGTGGCTGCTACGGCGGCCCCTGCCTCCGCCACAGCGGGTCGTACAGGTCACGAGCATGCCCGGCTTACGAAGTCTCTCCGGCCTTGTCTCCGGACGGCGAGCAGGTGGCATTCATGTGGGTCGGCGAAAAGGCCGGCGACCGCCCCGACGTCTACATCAAGCAGATCGGGTTTCCGGATGTCCGGCGCCTCACCACGCGATCTCCCGAAGTCATCAATGTAGCTCCGAGCTGGTCTCCCGACGGACGACAGATCGCCTTCGTACGTGTACACTTTCCTGACTTCGTCAACACGATCCACCTCGTTTCGCAGGTGGGCGGGGCCGACCGCAAGGTAAGCGACCTCCTCACGGTCGGGCAAGCCGTCGTGGTCTCCCGACGGTCTCTGGCTGGTCGCGGCGCGCGCGCGCCCCGGCGTCGAGCCGCTACGGCCCCACCACCGGTCCGACGGTCTCTACCTTGTCCCCGTGGAGGGTGGTGAGCCTCGTCCTATTCCCCTCCCGGAAGGAGCCGGGGACCCCTACAACCCCAAGTTCTCTCCGGACGGACGCCATCTTGCCTATCTGTCCTGCCTGGGCCTCTTGTCGTGCAATGTCGACGTTGTCGAGCTCGGCGCCGACTTCGTGCCGAAGGGAGCGCCCCAGCGTCTCAGCCGGCGACTAGTCTGGCCGGCAGGGGATCTCGCCTGGACCCGCGACGGGAAATCCCTGCTCTTCGTCGATTATCTGATCCGCAGGCTCTGGCGCGTCGGGATCTTGGGAAACGAGCCTCCGACACCCATCGAGCTGGCCGGCTTGCTTGCTGAACAGCCGGCGATCGCCGCGGACCGCCTCGTTTTCTCGCAAGATTTGTCGAACCCCGACATCTACCGGTTCGAGCCGGGGCGCCCGGCCGAGCCCGTCTTGGCCTCCACGTTCGCGGAGTACAACGCCCAATTCTCGCCGGACGGGCGGAGGGTCGCCTTCGAGACCCAGCGCTCCGACGAAGGGCACGAGATCTGGCTCGCCAACGCCGATGGCTCCGAACCCTCCCGGCTCACGCGGGGGCCGGGGATCTCCCAAGGAACGCCCCGCTGGTCGCCGGACGGCCGGCGTATCGCTTTCGACTCCTTGGGCAAGGACGGGCACTACGGCATCTGGGCGATCGACGCCGATGGCGGCTCATCGCGTCGGCTGACGCACGGCCCTGGCGACGAGATCGTACCGAGCTGGTCGCGTGACGGCCGCTACGTCTACTTTGCCCGTGAAGCAGGCGGCCCTCCGGATGTGTGGCGGATCCCTGCCGCGGGAGGGGCGGAGGAACGCATCACCCATGGGGGCGGCTTCTTCTCCTTCGAGTCGGTTGACGGCAAGACGCTCTTCTTCATGAGGCGACTGGACGGTTCGCCGCTGCTCGCCCTGCCGCTGGCCGGGGGGCCGGAGCGAGAGATCGCGAAGTGCGTCTCTTCCTTCGCCGTGGGTCCGGCGGGCCTCTATTCCGAGGACTGCGCGGACGACGGGCCAACGCCCCTTTTCGTGCGGGATCCGGCGACGGGTCAAGGGCGGCTCCTCGGAAAGCTGGATCAGGCATGGGCCGGGCTTACCGTCTCTCCCGACGGCCAGACGATCCTATTTGCGAAGGCCGTGAGCGTGGGTGCCGACCTGATGATGATCGAGAACTTCCGGTAGCGGCGGGCTTGCGGGGCGAGGCGGTTGTGAGCAACGTGAGCGACACCGGGTGTGCACTGCAATGAGCCATCTTCTCAACAGGCCATGGCCCTGATCCTCGGCTCCAAGCTCGGGCCCTACGAGGTGCTCTCCCTGCTGGGCGCGGGGGGGATGGGCGAGGTCTATCGCGCGCGCGACCCACGGCTGAAGCGCGAGGTCGCGATCAAGGTCCTCGCCGCCGACCGCATGGCCGACGAGGATCGCCGCCGGCGCTTCATTCAAGAAGCCCAGGCTGCTTCCGCACTCAACCACCCCAACATCGTGACCGTCCACGAGGTCGACTCCGTGGATGGAGTCGATTTCATCGTCATGGAATACGTGGTGGGCAAGACCCTCGGCGAAGCGATCCCGCGCCAGGGGATGCGTCTCGATCAAATCCTGAAGGTGGCCATCCCTATCGCGGACGCCCTCGCGCGCGCGCACGCCGCGGGCATCGTCCACCGCGACCTCAAGCCGGCGAACGTGATGGTTGGCGAGGAGGGATCGGTCAAGGTCCTGGACTTCGGCCTGGCCAAGCTCGTCATGTCCCGGGAAGCGAACCTGAAGAGCGAGACGGCGACGGACGATGGGGCGCGGGGACCGCTGACCGGCCCGGGGACGGTGGCGGGAACGATCGGGTACATGTCGCCGGAGCAAGCGGCGGGCGGAAACGTGGACACTCGAAGCGACGTGTTCAGCTTCGGGGCCCTGCTCTACGAGATGGTCACCGGGCAACGAGCATTTGCCGGAAGCTCCACGGCAGAGGTGCTCGCGTCCCTGATGAAGGAGCAGCCGAAGGCACCGAGCGAAGTGGTGCCGGACCTGCCTAAGGAGCTGGACCGGCTGATCCAGCGTTGCCTGCGCAAGGAGCCGGAGCGCCGCTTCCAGAACATGCTGGACGCGAAGCTGGAGCTGGAGCAGATCAAGGAAGACTCGGCATCGGGGCGCGCCGCGGCGGCGGTGCCGGCGCGTTCGAAGCGTCGGCTCTGGCTGGTGGCGGGTCTCGTCGGGTTCCTGGCAGTGGCCACTGGGGCGTGGCTGCTACGGCGGCCCCCGCCTCCGCCACAGCGGGTCGTACAGGTCACGAGCATGCCCGGCAGGGAGCGCTCTCCGGCCTTGTCTCCGGACGGCGAGCAGGTGGCATTCATGTGGACCGGCCCAAAGGTCGACGGCCCCGACGTCTACATCAAGCAGATCGGGTTTCCGGATGTCCGGCGCCTCACCACGGGATCTCCCGAAGTCAGCAATGTAGATCCGAGCTGGTCTCCCGACGGACGACAGATCGCCTTCGTACGTGTACGCTTTCCTGACGTCGTCAAGACGATCCACCTCGTTTCGCAGGTGGGCGGGGCCGACCGCAAGGTAAGCGACTTCCTCACGGCCGGGGGCAGGCCGTCGTGGTCTCCCGACGGTCTCTGGCTGGTCGCGGCGCGCGCCCGCCCCGGCGTCGAGCCGCTAGCGCGCTGGCGCCGGTCCGACGGTCTCTACCTTGTCCCCGTGGAGGGTGGTGAGCCTCGTCCTATTCCCCTCCCGGAAGGAGCCGGGGACCCCTACAACCCCAAGTTCTCTCCGGACGGACGCCATCTTGCCTATCAGTCCTGCGTCGGCCTTGCGTCGTGCCACCTCGACGTCGTGGAGATCGGCGCCGACTTCGTGCCGAAGGGCCCGCCCCGGCGCCTCAGCCGTCGGCCCATCAATCCGGGCGGGGATCTCGCCTGGACCCGCGACGGGAAATCCCTGCTCTTCGTCGATTATCTGATCCAAAGGCTCTGGCGCGTCGGGATCTTGGGAAACGAGCCTCCGACACCCGTCGAGCTGGCCGGCTTGCGTGCTGGACAGCCGGCGATCGCCGCGGACCGCCTCGTTTTCTCGCAAGAGTTGTCGGACGACGACATCTACCGGTTCGAGCCGGGGCGCCCGGCCGAGCCCGTCTTGGCCTCCACGTTCGCGGAGTTCAACGCCCAATTCTCGCCGGACGGGCGGAGGGTCGCCTTCGAGACCCAGCGCTCCGGCGAAGGGCACGAGATCTGGCTCGCCAACGCCGATGGCTCCGAGCCCTCCCGGCTCACGCGCGGGCCGGGGCTCTCCCAAGGAACGCCCCGCTGGTCGCCGGACGGCCGGCGTATCGCTTTCGACTCCTTGGGCGAGGACGGGCACCGGGGCATCTGGGCGATCGACGTCGATGGCGGCTCATCGCGTCGGCTGACGCACGGCCCTGGCGACGAGATCGTACCGAGCTGGTCGCGTGACGGCCGCTACGTCTACTTTGCCCGTGAAGCAGGCGGCCCTCCGGACGTGTGGCGGATCCCTGCCGCGGGAGGGGCGGAGGAACGCATCACTCGTGGGGGCGGCTTCTTCTCCTTCGAGTCGGTTGACGGCAAGACGCTCTTCTTCATGAGGCGACTGTACGGTTCGCCGCTGCTCGCCCTGCCGCTGGCCGGGGGGCCGGAGCGAGAGATCGCGAGGTGCGTCGATTCCTTCGCGGTGGGTCCGGCGGGCCTCTATTCCCTGGAATGCTCGAACGATTCAGAGACGCCGCTCTTCGTGCGGGATCCGGCGACGGGCCAAGGGCGGCTCCTCGGAAAGCTGGATGGAGCGGCCGGCGGTGGACTCACCGTTTCCCCCGACGGCAAGGCGATCCTCTTCACGAAGTTCATCCCGCAGGGCTCGGACCTGATGATGATTGAGAACTTCCGGTAGGCCGAGGGAGGAAGACCCATGTCCAGGCAGAGGCTGTCACTGACCGCGCTCCTCTTGCTGCTGGCTGGGCCTGCCCTCGCCCAGAGGTTCACGGCTGCGATCCGCGGCACCGTGACCGATCCGAGCCACGCCGTGATCGTGGGGGCGAAGGTCACCCTGAGAAACGAAGAGACAGGCCTCGCCCGAACAGCCGCGACCAACGAGGCCGGGAACTACTCCTTCGCCGATCTGCCCGTGGGGACCTATGAGGTCGAGGTCGCTTTCGCGGGGTTCAAGTCGGCGGCACGGACCGGGATCGTCGTCAACGTCGCCGACGTGCGCGAGGTGAACCTCCAGCTCTCGACCGGCGAGATCAGCGAGACGGTAAGCGTCGAGGACAGCGCGTACTCGGTGAAGACGGTGGGCGCCGAGGTCGCCGGCCTCGTGAGCGGCGACCAGGTGCGCGAGCTGCCGCTCAACGGTCGCAATTTCCTGCAGCTCACCCTTCTTCAGCCCGGCGTGACGCCGACCGAAGGGCTCAACACCGTGAACAAGGGGCTCCTGGGCGGCGCGGACATCTCGGTGAGCGGCGGCTCGACCACGTCCAACATGTGGCTGGTGGACGGGGCGGACAACGTGGACCACGGGTCCAACCGCACCATCCTCGTCTACCCTTCGGTCGACGCCATCGAGGAGTTCAAGATCCAGCGCAACAACTACGGCGCCGAGTTCGGCCAGGCCGGCGGTGCGCAGGTCAACGTCGTCACGCGCGGCGGGACCAACACGTTCCACGGCAGCGCGTACTACTTCGCCCGCCGCGACTCCTGGAACTCGACCGACTATTTCCTGAAGCAGGCCGGCCTTCCCGGGGCGCCCCTGAAGTGGGACGACTTCGGCGCGACCTTCGGCGGGCCGATCGTCAAGGACAAGCTTCACTTCTTCCTCTCCTACGAGAACAACATGGACCATCGCAGCGACGTGCGCACCGGGCCCGTGCCCACCGCGGCCGAGAGGGCTGGGGATTTCAGCGGGGCGCCTCTCGGAGACTGCACACCAGAGGCCCCGGTCGATCCGCTCACGGGCCAGGCGTTCCCCGGGAACGTGATCCCCGCAGACCGCATCAGCCCGGCCGGGCTCGCGTTGCTCAGGCTCTACCAGGTCCCGAACGGCACGCCGAGCTCGGGGTGCAACAACTACGTCCGGGCCGTGCCCACGCCCATCGACTGGGACCAGATCAACGCCCGGGTGGACTGGAACATCAGCAACAGCACCCGCGTGATGGTTCGTTACACCCGGGACAACTGGAAGGCCGACGACACGCTCCTGTTGGGGGACTCTGCAACGTCGGTCGTCGGCTCAGACGTCGACCAGCCGAGCCGATCGCTCGTGGCCCAGCTCAATCGGACCTTCGGGTCGAAAATGACGAACACCCTGACGTTCTCGTACTCGGCCAACGTGATCACCGCCGTCCGGACGGGGGACGCAGCCGCGGTCGACCAGGTCAACGACGTGTTGCCCACGATCTACCCGCCAAGCGTCAAGGAGCATGGCGGCACGGCCCAGCCCGGCCTTCTGCTTGGAGCCGGGCCATACGGCCGCCTCGCGAACTTCGCCCCGTGGAAGAACAACCAGAGCCTGTACGTCTTGAAGGACGATTTCTCGGCCGTCTTCGGCCGACACTTCCTGAAGGCAGGGCTGTTCTTGAGCACGAATGCCAAGAACGAGGAGGCGGGACCCGCCACCTTCGAGTCGGTGGTGTTCTTGAACCCAATCGGTTATCGCACCCCCACCGGTTTCCTGCCCGGCCGCACGAGCGGCAATCCCATAGCGGACCTGCTGCTGCGGGACACCGTCTATCGCACGCGCGAGTCCAAGACGATCAGGAATGTCAGCCAGCGCTGGCGGGACCTCGAGTTCTACGTGGCGGACTCGTACAAGGTCGCTCCCCGGGTGACGGTGGATTTCGGCCTGCGCTTCAGCCACCTGGAACCGCCCTGGATGGCCGACGACCAGCAGGCGACCTTTGCCCCGGCCGCCGTCGACGCCGCCCTCGGGAACTCTCCCTGCAACGGGATGGAGTACCCGCCTGGAACGAACCCCTGTCCGGCACTGGGTCTTCAAGGTGGGAGTGACGCCGTCACCCGAAGTCTCGTGCCCGTCCGGTCCCTGTGGGCCGCCCCGCGTCTCGGGGTCGCGTGGAAGGTCACGGGCGACGGCAAGACGGCGATCCGCGGCGGCGTGGGCCTTTTCTACGAGCGCGAGCGCGTGAACCCCGGGCTGGACATGGGCCAGAACCCGCCGTTCTCGGGCTTCGCCGCGCTCCCTCGCACGCTCGACTCCGCGCCCGAGGTCGGGGGCGCAGCCTCCGCCTACGGGGCGCCCGGCGGGGCCCTGGAGCTGACGGAAGGGAACGCCCACTACTGGCAGTGGAACCTGACGGTCGAGCGAGAGCTCTTCCGCAACACCCTGGTGGAGCTGGCCTACGTGGGTAGCCGTGGCCTTGGGCTCCAGGGACAGACCAACCTGAACGAAGTGCCGCCCTGAGAGCCGCCTGGCCTACGCGCGCACCGGAGACGCGGCCCTGCGGCCGCTCAACGGAATCACCGGCATCGGCGGCAACGACCTCGCTCTCTGGCAGCACGACCGCAGCTCGATCTACCACGGCCTGCAGGCCGCTCTCACGAGCCGCTTCGGTCACGGGTCGGTGCTCGCGCTCGCCTACACCTGGTCCAAGCTCATGACCACCGAGCTGGGACACCGCCAGCGGGGGGATCGACTCGGGTCTCCTCTACACCGACAGCACCCAACCGGGCCTCAACCGCGCGCGAGGCGCCAATGATCGCACCCACATGTTCAGCGCGAGCCTCGTCCTGGCCCTGCCGACATTTCAAGACAAATCGCGATTCGTGAGAAACCTGCTCGGCGACTGGGAGTTCACCACCATCGTCCAGGCGGGCTCCGGCTACCCCGTCACGGTCGGGGCATCGGTCACGGGGCTCTATGGCCCCGGGGGCACGGGATTTTCCCAGCTGCAGACACCGAACCGGGTCGTGAGCCAGCCCTGCACGGTGAGCACCGCGAATGACCAGCAATGGCTCAACCCGGCCGCCTTCACGCTCAACGGCTTCTCGATCGGCACGAACGGCAGCGCCGGTCGCAACATCTGCAACGGCCCGGGCTTGTTCCAGGCGGATGCCTCGCTCTACAAGAACATCAAGCTCGGCTCGAGGCTGAAGCTCCAGCTCCGCTTCGAGGTGTTCAACGTCTTCGACACTGTCAACTTCCTGGGGTACTCCCTGAACACGAGCTACGACGCGGAGCACGTCGTGTTCGATACCGGTGACGCCGCCACGGCGACGAAGATCACGAGCGCCACGCCCCCGGGCAACTTCGGGCAGCTCACGAAGGCCCGCGACCCGAGGACGATACAGTTGGGAATCCGCCTGACGTTCTGAGCCTCCCGGACAAAACGACGGCCGTGCAGGGCGGGTCGAAGATGAGGGCCGGGCGAGGCGAGCGGTTTCAGTCGCTTCTGCCCTACAATCGGTCTACTGTCATCAAGCACCATGGCCCTGACCTCCGGCTCGAAGCTCGGGCCCTACGAGATTCTCTCCCTGCTGGGTGTGGGAGGGATGGGCGAGGTCTATCGCGCGCGCGACCCCCGGCTCGACCGGGAGGTGGCGATCAAGATGCTTCCGCCCGACCGCATGGCCGACGAAGAACGTCGGCGGCGCTTCATCCAGGAAGCTCGGGCCGCTTCCGCACCTCAACCACCCCAACATCGTGACCGTCCACGAAGTCGATTCCGTGGGTGGCGTCGATTTCATCGTCATGGAATACGTGGCGGGCAAGACGCTAGCCGACGCCATCCCGCGACAGGGGATGCGTCTCGATCAGGTCTTGAAGGTGGCGATTCCCATCGCGGATGCGCTGGCCCGTGCTCATGCCGCAGGCATCGTCCACCGCGACCTCAAGCCCGCGAACGTGATGGTGGGGGCCGAAGGAGCGGTGAAGGTCCTGGACTTCGGCCTGGCCAAGCTCCTCACGTCCCGGGAAGCGAGCCTGAAGAGCGAGACCTCGACGGACGATGGAATGAGGGGCCCGCTGAGCCAGCCGGGCACCGTGGCGGGGACGATCGGCTACATGTCGCCGGAGCAAGCGACGGGCGGAAACGTGGACACTCGGAGCGACGTGTTCAGCTTCGGGGCGCTGCTCTACGAGATGGCCACCGGGCGGCGAGCCTTTGCCGGCGGCTCGACGGCAGAGGTCCTGGCCGCTTTGATGAAGGAGCAGCCAAAGGCGCCCAGCGAAGTGGTGCCGGATCTGCCGAAGGAGCTGGACCGGCTGATCCAGCGTTGCCTGCGCAAGGAGCCGGAGCGCCGCTTCCAGCACATGCTGGACGCGAAGCTCGAGCTCGAGCAGATCAAGGAAGAGTCGGAGACCGGGACGCACCGCGGCGCCGGTGGCGGCCCGCTCGACGCGTGCGCCTGGCTGGTGGCGGGTGTCGTCGGGCTCCTGCTGACGGCCGCGGCGGCGTGGCTGCTGACGCGACCCGCACCTCCGCCGATGCGGGTCGTGTCGCTCACGAGCACACGTGGCTTCGAGGCTTTCCCCGCCTTGTCCCCGGACGGCAAGCAGGTGGCATTCGTGTGGAACGGCGAACAGCAGAGCAATATGGACGTCTACGTCACGACGATCGGGTCACCGGAGGTGCTGCGCCTAACCACGGATCCCGGGCTTGATGGCATGCCGAGCTGGTCTCCCGACGGTCGGCAGATCGCCTTCCTTCGTACCGTCTTGCCTGACTTCACCACCACGATCCGCCTCATTTCGCCCCTGGGGGGGGCCGACCGCAAGGTGAGCGACTTCTTCGCCGACGGGGAAGCTGGCGTGGTCCCCCGACGGTCGCGGGCTGGTCGCCGCGCACGCCCGTCCCGACCTGGGCCTGGGGCCGATGCGTGGGCCCCGGTCCGACGGTCTCTACCTCGTCCCCGTGGAGAGCGGTGAGCCTCGTCTCCTGCCCCTCCCGGAAGGAATCCGTGAGCCCTACAACCCCAAGTTCTCTCCGGACGGACGCTACCTGGCCTACGAGTCCTGCGTCGGCATCTCGGCGTGCTATCTCGAAGTGGTCGAGGTCGGCGCCGACTTCGTGCCCAAAGGACCGCAGAAGCGCCTCAGCCCTCGGCCCGTCTACCCCTTCGGGGACCTCGGCTGGACCCGCGACGGGAAGTCCTTGCTCTTCGTCGATTACCTGATCCGCAGGCTCTGGCGCGTCGGGTCCTTGGGAAACGAGCCTCCGACACCCATCGAGCTGGCCGGCTTGCGTGCTGAACATCCGGCGATCGCCCCCGACCGCCTCGTTTTCTCGCAGGCGTTGACGAGCAACGACGTGTACCGGTTCGAGCCCGGCCGCCCGGCCGTGCCGGTCCTGGCCTCCACGTTCGCGGACTTCAATGCCCAGCTCTCGCCGGACGGGCAGAGGGTCGCCTTCGAGACGGAACGCTCCGGCCAAGGGGACGAGATCTGGCTCGCCAGAGCCGATGGCTCCGGGCCGCACCCGCTCACGCACGGGCCGGGGCTTCACCAAGGGGCGCCGCAGTGGTCGCCGGATGGCCGCCGTATCGTTTTCGACTCCCTGGGCGAGGATGGGCGGTTCGGGATCTGGACGATCGATGTCGAGGGCGGCTCGCCGCGTCGGCTGACGCAGGGTCCCGGCGACGACACCGTGCCGAGCTGGTCACGTGACGGGCGTTACGTCTACTTCGCCCGTCTGGCCGGCGGCCCTTCGGACGTGTGGCGGGCTCCTGCGGCGGGAGGGGAGGCGGAACGGGTGACCCATGAGGGGGGCTTTCTCTCCCTCGAGTCGGTGGACGGCAAGACGCTCTTCTTCATGAGGCGCTTCGACGCTTCGCCCCTGCTCGCCCTGCCGCTGGCCGGGGGGCCGGAACGCGAGGTCGCAAAGTGCGTGTGGACATTCGCCGTGGTTCCGGCGGGCCTCTATTCCGAGGAATGCTCGAACGGGCCATTCGGGCCATCGGCCCTCTTCGTGCGCGATCCGGCGACGGGCCAAGGGCGGCTCCTCGGAGACCTGGGAGGAGCGCAGGGCGCGGGGCTCAGCGTATCGCCCGACGGAAAGGTGATCCTCTTCACGAAGATCGTGGGCGAGGGCGCCGACCTGATGATGATCGAGAACTTCCGGTAGCGGTCTCGGCTCAGCCCGTCGGGCGCCCTGCTACAATCCGCCCGAAGCGGACACCTTGGCGATCTCACCCGGCTCGAAGCTCGGGCCTTACGAGGTTCTCTCCCTGCTGGGCGCGGGGGGAATGGGTGAGGTCTATCGCGCGCGCGATCCACGGCTGAACCGGGAGGTCGCGATCAAGGTCCTGCCCGCCGACCGTATGGCGGACGAAGACCGCCGCCGGCGCTTCATCCATGAGGCCCGGGCCGCCTCCGCCCTCAACCATCCCAACATCGTGACCGTCCACGAGGTCGACTCCGTGGAGGGCATCGACTTCATCGTCATGGAGTACGTGGCCGGCAAGACGCTGGACCAGGCGATCCCGCGCCAAGGGATGCGTCTCGAACAGGTCCTGCGGGTGGCGATCCCCATGGCGGACGCCCTGGCCCGCGCCCATGCCGCCGGCATCGTCCACCGCGATCTCAAGCCCTCGAACGTGATGGTCGGGGCCGAAGGAACGGTCAAGGTCTTCGACTTTGGCCTGGCCAAGCTCGTGGCGACGACGGAAACGAGCCTGAAGAGCGAGACGGCGACGGATGACGGGGCACGAGGCCCGCTGAGCCGGCCGGGAACGATGGCGGGAACGATCGGGTACATGTCGCCGGAACAGGCCGCGGGCGGGACCGTGGATGCCCGCAGCGACGTGTTCAGCTTCGGAGCGGTGCTCTACGAGATGGCAACGGGACGGCGAGCGTTTGCGGGGGGCTCGACGGCCGAGGTCCTGGCGGCCTTGATGAAGGAGCAGCCGAAGGCGCCGAGCGAGGTGGTGCCGGACCTGCCCAAGGAGCTGGACCGGCTGATCCAGCGTTGCCTGCGGAAGGAGCCGGAGCGGCGCTTTCAGCACATGCTCGACGCGAAGCTCGAGCTGGAGCAGATCAAGGAAGACTCGGCAACGGGGCCCGCCGCGGCGGCGGCGCTGCCGGCTCGTTCGAAGCGTCGGCTCTGGTGGGCGGCAGTCCTCGTCATCGCGGGGGTGCTGCCTGCGGTGATCTGGACGTGGCGACGGTCCCCTGAGGTCCTGCGGGAACCGCCACGGCTGGCGCCCCCGCTGACCTCGATGCGCGGCGACGAGGCCAGCGGATCGCTTTCGCCGGACGGCGAGCAGGTAGCGTTCACCTGGAACGGCGAGAAGCTGGACAACTACGACATCTACATCAAGGCGATCGGGTCGCCGGCGATGCGTCGACTCACGACGGACCCCGCGAGGGACATCATGCCGAGCTGGTCTCCCGACGGAAAGCAGATCGCCTTCGTTCGTTTCGGTCCGGACCGCGGAAGGATCCACTTGATCTCACCCATCGCCGGGTCGGAGCGGAAGCTCACCGATTTTCCCCTCGCCTGGGGCGCGCCCTCCTGGTCTCCCGACAGTCGTTGGCTCGCCGTGTGCCGTAACCGCTTCCTGAAAGGGACGGACACAGATCCGCCCGGGTCCGGCGGTGTCTACCTCCTGCCGGTCAATGGCGGCGAGCCCCGGGCCCTCCGAATCCCGCAGGAGGGCGCAGACCCCTGGCCCTGGTACCCGAAATTCTCCCCGGATGGACATCACCTGGCGTATCTGCCCGGCTCCGGCATCTCGCAATATATCGCTGTCGTCGAGCTGGGCGCCGACTACGCGCCGACCGGAGCGCCTAGGCGCGTCACGCGACTGCCGATCGACCCGGACGGAGGCTATTCCTGGACCCGCGACGGGAAGTCCCTCCTCTACGTGCAGTTGGGGAGCCAGCGCCTGTGGCGGGTCGAGATCACGGGAGACCGCGCGGCGCAGCCCGTCGAGATCGCGGGCTTTGGTGCGATTCGCCCTGCCGTAGCGGCCTCGCGCGACCGCCTCGTGTTCGTGAAGCACCAAGACGATTCGGACATCTACCGGTTCGAGGTCGGGCGCCCCGTCGAACCCGTGATCATCTCGACCTCCAGGGACGTCAACCCCCAGTTCTCGCCGGACGGCCGGCAGGTGGTCTTCGAGTCCGAGCGCACCGGTGATCACGAGATCTGGCTGGCCGAGGCCGATGGCTCGAGCCCGAAGCGGCTCACCCAGGGGCCGGGGCTCCTTCAAGAGGCGCCTCGCTGGTCACCGGATGGCCGGCGTATCGCCTTCGACGCCCTGTCCGAGGAGGGCGGCTACGACATCTGGACGATCGATGCCGACGGGGCCCTGCTGCGGCGACTGACGCAGAACCCCGGCGACGAGCGCGACCCAAGCTGGTCGCGCGACGGCCGCTTCATCTATTTTGCAGCCCGACGGGAGGGCTCCCCCTCCGAAGGAGACTCTTGGGGCCTTTCTCGGATCCCGGTCACGGGAGGGGCCGAGGAGCGCGTGGCTCGAGAGGGCGGCGGTCTTCCAAACGAGTCGATCGACGGCAAGACGCTCTTTTTCCTGAAGCCCGGCGATGCGCTCGTCGCCCTGCCGCTTGCCGGAGGGCCGCCCCGACAGCTCGCGGCCTGCGTGGGTACCTCCTTTGTCGTCGCTCCGGCTGGGATCTACGCCCTGGATTGCTGGCGGGGAGATCCGGAAGATCCGGCTCGCCTCTTCTTGCGGGATCCGGCGACGGGCCGAGGGCGGCTCCTCGGAAAGCTGGATCGGGCATGTCAAGGTGGGCTCACCGTAGCGCCCGACGGCAAGACAATCCTCTATGCGCGACAGGTCAACGAGGGCACCGACCTGATGCTGATCGAGAACTTCCGGTAGCAGAGTCAGCCACGTGCGGTGGTCAGGAGCCGCGCCCGTCCACCAGCCCGACACCCAGTGAGCCGCCTGCTTCATTGACCGGGAGCTGTGGCCGATGCTACACTTTGGCCGAAAATGAAAGTCGTTTTCAATACCGTCCGACTCCCTCTCGCGGCGCTCGCCGGCCTCGTGTTCCTCGCCGGTTGCCCCGGCCGGACTCGGGCTGTACCACCGGCGGCCTCCGGGGACGGCGGTTCTGCCCAGCGGCTCGTCACCCTGGTCGACTACATCAGCAGCGACTACAGGCGGGCCGTCGTGAACGGCCATGTCGCGAACGAGGCGGAGTACGCGGAGCAGCTGCGCTTCGCCGCCGATGCGCAGGCCATCGCCGCCGACCTTGTGGGCAACGAGGCTGCGGCCAGTGACGCGGTCGCGAGCCTGGTCCGTGATGTCGGGGCCAAGGTCGAGACCAAGGCCGACCCGGCGACGGTGGCGGTGGCCTGCCGCGCCGCGCGGGAGGCCGTGGTGGGCCGCTTCGGCCTGCGCACGATGCCGAGTGACCGCCCCAACCTCGCGCAAGCCCGGGAGCTCTACTCGGCTTCGTGCGCCAAGTGCCATGGCGAGGACGGCAAGGCCGACACGCCTCGCGCTCGCGAGCTCGACCCTCGGCCGGCCGAGTTCAAGGACCCCGCCCGCCTGGGCGATCTGTCCCCGTACCGCATCTACAACACGCTGACCTTCGGGGTCCGCGGCACGGCCATGGCCTCGTTCGAGGACTTGACCGCAGCCGAGCGCTGGAGCCTGGCCTTCTACGTGTTTCGCCTGGCCCACGAGGGCGAGGCGGAAGAGGGACCCGTCGCGATCACCCTCGGCGACATGGCGAGCCGCACCGACCGCGAGATCCTCGAGCAGTTGAGGAAGGAGTCCCACCCGGCGCCGGAGCGCGCGCTCGTGCACGTGCGGCGGGAGGCCGCCTTCAGCGAGCCCCCCACTGGCGTCGGCATCGACCGCACGCGGGCCATGCTGCGGCAAGCGGTGGACGCCTACGCGGCCAAGAAGCCACGCGAGGCCGACGCGCTGGTCATCGACTCGTACCTTCAGGGCTTCGAGCCCCTGGAGCCGCGGCTTACGGCCCGGGACGCGGCCGGGACCCTCGAGGTCGAGGCCGGCTTCCGCGACCTGCGCGCGGCCATGGCCGAGAGCCAGTCCCCCGACCGCGTGCGGGTCCACGCCCAGGTCCTCGACCGCCGGCTCGTGGCCATCGCCGAAGGCCGTCAGCCCCTGGTTCCGTTCGCGGCCGCGTTCTTGATCTTCTTCCGGGAGGGCATCGAAGCCGCGCTGCTCGTGGGCGCGCTGCTCGCGGGTCTTCGGCGCCTGGGCCGTCCAGACGCGATTCGCTTCATCCACTACGGCTGGCTTGCGGCCCTGCCCGCGGGAGTCGCCACCTGGTGGCTCTTCGAGCGGGCCATCGCCATCGGCGCCGATCAGCGTGAGCTGCTGGAAGCGGGCATCGCGCTGACCGCGGCCGCCGTGCTCTTCTCCGTGAGCTTCTGGATGATCTCCAAGGCCGAGTCGAAGCAATGGATGGCCTTCCTGCACGACAAGCTCGAGACCGGCCTCTCGCGGCGCAGCCTCTTCGTCCTCTCGGGCCTCGCCTTCCTGGCCGTCTATCGCGAGGCGGCGGAGACCATCCTGTTCACGCAGGCCCTGCTCCTGGAGTCGGCGGCGCTACGCTCCCACGTCTGGATGGGCGCGCTCGCGGGGCTCTTGGCGGTCGCCCTGGTGGCCTTCGTGATGAACCGGACCGTCCTCGGTCTGCCTCTCGGCCCCTTCTTCGCGGTGTCGAGCGCGCTCCTGTGCGCCCTGGCCGTGTCCTTCGCGGGGGCCGGGATCTACGCCCTGGTCGCGTCCGGCTATCTGCCTCCGCGGCCCGTCTCCTTCCCGGAGGTGGCCTGGATGGGGATCCATCCCGACCTGACCGGCCTCCTCGTACAGTTGACCATCGTGTCGATCGTCGTGGGCGCGGGCCTCGCGACCTTGCGCCGGCGCGCCGTCGCCCTGCCGGGAACGAGCGGCTCCAGCCCGACCGCTCCTTGAGCGTCCTTGACCCTCGTGGGGAAACCCGGTTGCCATCTCTGCGAGGAGATGCGTGCCGTGGTCCTGGGGGTGCTGCACGGAACCGCCGTCGAGCTTCTCGAGCTGAACGTGGAAGAGCACCCCGATCTCGAAGCGCGATACGTATTCGAGATCCCGGTGCTGCTTCTCGAGGGGCAGGAGATCGCGCGGTATCGAACCACCGAGGCCGAGCTTCGGGGCCGGCTCGCAGGCGTGCTGAGCTAGTCGCTTCCGCCCACCCGCACGAGGCTCTCGTGGCGCAACTTCGAGAGCGCCTGGCTCCGCGGATCCTCGGCCCGGAATCGTCGCAGCGCGTGACGCGCGTACTCGGCGGCGTCGGCGAAGCGGCCGGCCCGAAACGCCGCCTGGGCGCGTCGCTCGAGCTCCGGGCCCTCGCGCGCGGCCGTACCGCCGGCCGGGTGCCAGGTGAGCCGCCACGAGCAGGGCAAGCAGCGACGTGGGCACCACCCATCCCCAGCGCCGCGGGGGCGGCGGGGGCTCGCACAGCTCCAGCACGGCCGGGGTGAGCGCCCGCGGCATCTGCGGCTCATGCGGGCGACGCGCCAAGCGACGCTCCCACCAGGCGCGTGCGACGATGAAGCCGAGCCCTCCCAGGCCGAGGAAGAGCCCGAGGACGTCGCTCGCGTCGCGGGAGGCGTAGGTGAGAGTCACCTGCTCCGCGCGGGGCACGATCAACATCAGCGCCGGCGAGACCAGGAAGGGACCGTCCGCGTTCAGAGCCCGCCAGCGCGGGTGATAGCTCACCTTCACCAGGAGCGGATGACCGACGCGGTTCGTGGTGATGCGGATGCGTTCGGCTTCCACGACGGCCGTCGCCTTGACCTCGTCGGCACCTGGCCAGGGAACGGCCGGAGGCGGGAGCCACTCATCGGGCTCGACGAGGGGGAAGCGCGGGTCGTCGGTGAAGACGAGGAGCGACGCGGGCAACGGCTTGCGCGTGAACCACCGGTACGACTTCTCCCGCCAATTGAGGAGAGCCGAGCGCACGGGCGTGAAACGCACCGGCTCGACGTACGCCGACGGCTCGCGCAGGTGAAAGACCGTGTAGGGATGGATCGTGGTGGTTCGAACGACGTCCGCCCGCCGATCGAGGGCGTCCGTGAGAAGCGCGCTGACCGCGACCACATCGCCCACGGCGAAGAGCCGCAGACGGGCCATCGCCTCGTCGGGATCGAAGTGCCCGTACTCGCGGCTCTCGAACGGGTTCGGCGAGGTTTCCCCGAGAAGCGACGAGAGGTAGTAGACGGCGTGGGTCGCGACGCTCGCCTGGTTGTAGACGCCCTCCAGGGTCGAGCGTCCGGAAAAGAAGGGCAGGGTCTCGTAGATCCGCACCGAGCCCGCGCCCTCGTGGACCGACCCGTACTCCACGGCGACTCGTGGGTCACCCACCCCGCCGCGAAGCGCTTCGTTCACCCCGCGGAAGGCCGGGCCCAGGTCCTTGGCCTCGAGGCCGGAGTTGTTCCAGGCAATCCAGGAGCGGAGCACGCGCGACTGCCCGTCGCCCCAGAGGATGGCCGAGGCCACGAGCCCCAGGGCCAGGAGATCGGGGGCCATCGCCCGCTCCAACGCCTTTCCGAGGGCGGCCGCGCCCAGGAGGCACGCCGCCAGCTGCGCGAACGGGACGAAGCGCACGTCCACGAGGCCGAGAGAGGTCCCGGCGCTGGCGAGGCCCGACGCCACGAGCGCTGCGTAGCCGAGGAAGAGCACGCGATGGTCCGCGCCCCCGGTGCGCCGCCCGCCCACGAGGTTCGCAACCAGGGCCAGGGCGGCCATGCCGAGGAGCGGCCACAGAAGCGGCGGGAAGAGGCTCACGAGGGTGACGACGATCCGGGAATCCCCGTAGGGCGTCGTCCACCCCCACCCGGCCAGCAGGGGAACGAGGGTGACTCCGGCGAGAGCGAAGGCCAGGGCCGCGACCGACAGGAGCCAGGCCAGCGTGCGCGCGGGTCGGCGCGAGGGTAGTAGAAAGTAGGTCAGACTCAGGCCCGCCCAGAGCACCGCGTAGCCGTGCGCCAGGGCGGTGAGGGCCAGGAGCGCCGCCGTGGCCCACGGCTTCTGGCCACGGCTGTAGGCCCGATATCCGAGGCCCAGGGTCAGGAGGGCCAGGGCCGTGCCGTAGGCGTAGGCGAACTCGCCGGTCAGGGTGCTCGCGAGAGTGCCGCCCCAGATCGGGTTGTCCTCGACGAAGAGGAACACGAGCCCGGCCGCCGCCGCGAGGAGGGGTGCTGGAAAGCGAAACCCCAGCAGCCGGACCGCGGCGTAGGCCGCGAACGGAAGCAGGATCGCGCCCAGCGCCGCTCCGAGCTTGAACGCCACGGGCAGGCCCAGGAGGGGGGCGAGCGCCGACATCAGCAGGAACGGGAGGGGAAAGTAGTAGAGCAGGAGCGGTTGCCCGAGGTACGCGCCGGGATACCAGCCGTGGAGCCGGAAGGCGGGAAGCAGCCGCTCGTAGAACCAGACGAAGGTGGGATAGTGGCACGGAGTATCGCCCCCGGCCGCGAGGGTGGGCGCGGCCAGGAGCGCGGGCCGGAGGTAGTCAGAGAGAACGAAGGCGATCGCGAGCAGGCCGATCACATCGCTCTGGAGCTCGCGCCTTCCGGTCATCGGCATACGGCCGCTGAGTCTAGCTGGTTTGTCGCCCGGGGACCCTGCGCTTTGCCCCGAGGGTACCGCCTCGGCTAGGATCTCTCATTCGCTCGCCGATGAAAGAATCTCCTCGCATCCTGATCGTGGACGACGATCCTTCGATCGGGACCATGCTCAAGCGATCGCTGACCCGCCACGGCTTCGAGGTGGATGCGACCAGCTCCGTCGAGGAAGCCCTCGCTCTCGCCGACAAGTCCGCTTACGACGCCGCTCTGGTGGACCTCGTCATGCCCGGCCGGGACGGCGCGAGCCTGGCCGACGAGCTGCGGCGCCGGATCCCCGGCATCCCCATCGGCCTTCTCACCGGCTACCGCAACTCGCCGCTCGTGACCGCGGCCGAGCGGGCAGGCGCCAAGCTCTTCCCCAAGCCCGTGATCATCCTGGAAGTGGTGGAGTTCCTGAAGACGTCCATCGGCTAAGGGGGCGCGGCCCTCGTCTCCTCGCCGGGGAGGCTAGGGTACTCGACCGCCCACCAGTCCCCGAACCGCCACCTGCGGCCCGGAGACCCGAGCGCTTCGGCGACTGCCTTGGTGTGGAGTCGCTCCCAGCGCCGGCTGCTGAAGAGCAGCACCGACCGCCCGAAGGACCGCGCGAGCTCGCGCACCTCGGCGAGCTGCCGCGGGTCGTCGGGCAGCGCGCGCAGGTAGACCGCGACTCGCGCCGGGTCGCCGAACAGCTGCGCGATGTAGTAGGTGCCCCAGCTCGAGTGAACCTGGAAGCTCGTGCGGTCGAGCCCGCTCTCCCGCACGAAGCGCAGCATCGCGTCCTTTTCGAAGGAGGAGTCGGCCGGGTACGCGGCCGCCGGCCAGCGGACGGCGAGGGTCGTCCAGAAGAGCACGGCAACGAGCGCGGCGGCGACGCGGCCGCGGCGCCCGAGACCGTCCAGAGCGACCGCGAGCGCCATGACGAGGAGCAGCAGGGGGAAGGCGAAGTGGTGGGGCCACTGGCTGTAGCGGCTGGACGACGCGATCGCGAACGTCGCCCCCGCGACCGCGGTCCAGCCCCAGACCTCGCGCCACCGCGCGCTGCGCCAGGCGCCGAGCGCCGTCGCCAGCACCGCGAGCGCTTCGAGCGCGGGCAGGACGTCGACCGGCCACGAGGGCAGGACGAGGTTGCGGGGTGCGATGAGCGATCCGTCCACGGCGTATTGCCACAGCCGCACCGCTTCGTCGTCGACGTCGCGCGGCGCGAGGTCGATGCGGCCGCGGTGCAGCGCGGTCCAGAGATACGGAAGGCCGTCGCGATCGACGCTCGCGAGGAGGAGGGCGCTCGGGAGCGCGAACGCGAGCGCGAACGCGACGAGCGCCGGCGCGGCTCGGCGCAGCAGGCGTGCGCTCGGCCCCGAACGGTCGGCTTCCGACCAGGCAAAGTACGCGACCGCGGGCAGCCACCAGACGAACAGGAGCTTCGCCCAGAAGCCGACGAAAAGAGCGAGTCCGGCGAGGGACGCCCACGCCGCCGCGGGCAGAGGGCGCGGCGCGGTCAGAGCGCGGCGCACGGCGAGGAGCGCCAAGAGGAGAGCCAGGGCCGAGAGGCCGACAGGACCCTCGTCGACGAAGAAGGACACCGCCAGCACCGGAAAGACGAGCGTTGCCGTCAGCAGCGAGGAGCCGCGGACGCGTACCACGCGCGCGGCGAGGAATGTGGACAGCAGGAGGAAGATCCCGCCCTGCACGCGCGCGGCGATCGGCTCGCGGAGGAGCCGCCAGAACGGGTAGAAGGGGACCGCGGGCACGCTGCCCACGTAGAGGTACGAGCGCAGCGGGAGCATCGTGGACGTGAACGGCAGGCGCAGGTCGTACAGGGAGCAGCCGTCACGGAAGGGCGGCAGGGCACGCTCGAGAGGCGCGGTCGCGCAGGCGAGCGCCTGGTAATGGACGAACTCGTCCATGTTGTAGGGGATCGTGCGCGCCGACAGCCACGCCGCGCCGAGTACGGCGGCCACGGCCGCCGCGATGCGCAGTGCGGTGGGTCCGCGCGCGGTCATCCCGACCCTGGAGGCCCGGTCACCTACTCCCCCGCCGCGCGCAGACGCGCGATCTTCGTCTGGATCCGCTCCCGCCTGCGGCTGAATCCCTCGAACAATCGACGCGCGGCGGGCTCCACCTGGGCGCGAACCAGGTGCAGGCCCCGCTCCGCGGCGACCAAGGCCGCGGTCAGGTCGCGCGTCCGGTGCTCGTGGTGGACGGCCAGCTCGCGGCAGGCCTCGGCCGCGCCGTCGTCCGCGGCCTCTTGCCAGAGTCCCACCGCCAGCTCGAAGTCCCCGGAGCGCTTGGCGCGGAAGGCCAGCCGCACGAGGGCCTGGCGGCGGAGCGGCCCATCCGCACAGCCGATGGCCCGCCGGTACTCCACCTCGCTCCGGCCGTAGAGCTGGGCCCGCTCGAGCACGCGCGCCAGGCTCACCACGTCGCGCGGGTCCTCGGCCCGGCCCTCCTCCACCCACTGGCACGCGAGGATCGCGAGCGCGGCCAGCGACACGATGTCCTGACGGTTGTGGTCGAAGATGCGCTTCAAGGCGCGCGCGTCCCGCCTTCGCACGTAGTCGAAGTAGATCGCCGGGATCTGCTCTCCCGGGATGTCGCCCAGGCGCGTGAGGCCCAAGAGGCCCGCCTCCAGCGACTGGAGCCGGCACGACTCGAGCCGCAGCTTCCAGAGCCGGCGCGCGGGGTGGAGCAGGTCGAAGTGGGGAGTGGAGCGCAGGGGGAAGCGCGCGCGGTTCAGCCGGAAGCGGGCATCGAGCAGGGGCAGGTCGAACATCTTGCCGTTGAACGTGACCACCCTCTCGAAGCGCGCGAGGTCTTCGGCCAGGGCATGGAGCAGCGCCCCCTCCTCGTGGTAGTCGCGCATGAAGTACTGGCGGACGCGAAACCGGTCGCCCTCCACGTAGCCCAGGCCCACCAGGAACGCGGCCGTCCCCGCGCCGCCCGCGAGGCCGGTCGTCTCCGTGTCGAGGAAGACGGCCGAGCGCAGGTCGAAGTGCTCGAGGCCCTCCTCGGCGGTCAGGATCCCCACCGTCTCGGGGCGTACCGAGTGGAAGCGGCAAAGGGGCACGTCGCCCTGGGACGCTTCGAGATGGATGTCGTTCTCCATCAGGAAGAACTCTCCCCGCTCGTTTTCGCACGCGCATTCCCTGGACCAGCTCTTCGAGGGGCACGCGGGGGCCGGCACTTCCGAGATCGCGGGAGTCGAGCGCGACGTCGTCGACGTCGACCGGGGGCCACGCATCGCTCTCGGCCTCCGGCGCCGGCCGCAGCCCTCGCGAGCGGTCTCGCATCGCGGCCACCGAGACGAGGCGCTGCAATCGCTCGCGCAGAGACACACCGTCCTCCGCCTCGGCGCCGAGCAGTGAGCGCTCGAGCCGGCCGAGGGACGCGGGGGCGGCGGCGGTGGCCTCGAGGGGAGGGTCCACCTTGCGGCGGAGCCGTTGCAGCTTGTCGTGAAGGGTTGCCTGGGACATGGGAGAGATGCCCGCGCCTCTAGCTGGCGATCACGACGCCTCCGCCGACGCGGGTTCGGCCAGCGGCGGGGCCGATCGGGGAACGGGCACGCCCATCCCCAGGATCGTGTCGAGCAGCACGAGCGCCACCTCCTTCCCGCGGCTGCCGACCTCGCCGACCGGCCCCACGCAGGAGGGACACCCTTCGCGGCACGGGCAGGCGCCGATCAGCGCGCGGCTCTCGGCCAACAGCCGATCGTGCAGCCGGTAGAGCGGCTCGGAAAGGCCGATGCCCCCCGGGTAGTTGTCGTAGAGGAAGACGTTGGGCTCGTAGTCGTCGGGCACGGGCTCGTTGCGCCCCGCCATGCCCAGCCGGACCAGGCCTCGCTCGATGCGCGCCTCGCCCTGCCCGTTGTCCCCTACCGCGACCCCGAGGTCGTGGCGGTCGCACAGGAGGAAGAGCGCGGCCATCTGGCCGAGGGTGTAGGAGAGGGCCACCACCCCGTCCCTCCGCTCTTCTCCCGAGTAGGGAAGTGCCGCCATCGTCTCGCGGGGCACGGTGAGCCAGTAGGACGTGGTGTGCATCTCGTTCTCGGGCATGGCGAGATCGCCCGCGCCCACGTTCTCGTTGGTGTGGAACTTGATCTTCTTGAAGCCCACGACCTGGGACACGACGTGCACCTCGCCGTGGTTGCGCAGGGCGTTGCCCGCCTTCTCCTCCCGGAAGCGATCGAGGATCTTGACCTTCGTGTACTTGATCGCGTCGGTGTAGTAGTCGACCTCGGCCTCGCGCACGTGCACCCGCCGCTCCTTGTGGTCGTACTTCTCCACGTAGTAGGTGCGTCCTTCGAGGATGTAGATCGCCTTCTCGTGGACCATGGAGGGGGCGGAGTCGAAGTCGACCTCGGCCACGATGCGCGGCTCGCGCGTGATGTCCTGCACCACGAAGTTGTCCGAGGAAACGCTCCTCAGGCTGATGGCGTCGGCAGGATAGCTCTCGCTCGTCCAGTGCCAACGCCCGCCGGAACGGTGGAGCAGCTTCTCCTCCTCGAGGAAGCCCAGGATCTCGGACAGCTCTTCGCGGCCGAAGCGCTCGTCGGCGTCGAAGGGCAGCTCGAAGGCCGCGCACTTGATGTGGTTGACCAGGATCTGGAGGTTGTCGGGGTTGATGCGGGCCTGCTCCGCCGGCGCCTCGAAGAAGTAGTCGGGGTTCTTGGCGATGAACTGGTTGAGGGGGGTCGAGTTCGCGACCAGCACCGCGACCGAGGTGCCCGCGCGCCGCCCCGCCCGTCCCGCCTGCTGCCAAGAGGAGGCCACGCTACCGGGGTAGCCCAGGAGCACGGCCACGTCCAGGCTGCCGATGTCGATGCCGAGCTCGAGCGCGTTGGTGGAGACCACCCCGAGCACCGAGCCTTCACGCAGACCCCGCTCGATCTCGCGTCGTTTCAGCGGCAAGTAGCCGCCCCGATACCCACGGATGACGCCTTCGGAGCCCGGCTTCCTCTCGAGCGCCTCCTTCAGGTACGTGACCAGCACCTCGGTGGCCAGGCGCGACGGTGCGAACACGATGGTCTGGAGCCCCTTGCCGAGGAACGACAGGGCGATGTCACGGGCCGAGCCCAGAGCCGACTTGCGGATCCCGAGCTGACGGTTCACCACCGGCGGGTTGTAGATCGCGAAGTACTTCTCGCCGCGGGGCGCGCCGCTCTCGTCGATGAGCACCATCTCCTGACCGGTCAGCCCCTCGGCCAGCTCCTTGGGGTTGCCGATCGTGGCCGAGGAGCAGAGGAACTGCGGGTTCGACCCGTAGAAGCGGCACAGCCGGTGCAGCCGTCGGAAGATGTTGGCCACGTGCGACCCGTAGACGCCGCGGTAGCTGTGCAGCTCGTCCACGATCACGTAGCGCAGGTTCTCGAAGAGCTTCACCCACTTCGTGTGGTGCGGCAGGATCCCCTTGTGCAGCATGTCGGGGTTCGTGACCACCACGTGGGCCCGCGAACGGATGGCCTTGCGCGCGTCCTGCGGGGTGTCGCCGTCGTAGGTGAAGGTGCCGATGTCGGCACCGATGGCCTCGATCATCGAGTAGAGCTCGGCGAGCTGGTCCTGGGACAGGGCTTTCGTCGGGAAGAGGTAGAGGGCCCGCGTGTCGGGTTCCTTCAAGATACGGTCGAGGACAGGCAGGTTGTAGCAGAGGGTCTTGCCCGAGGCTGTCGGCGTCACCACGACCGTGCTCTTCCCCGCCGCCGCCACGTCGTACGCCGCGCGCTGGTGGGTATAGAGCCCCTCGTAGGCCCGGCCACGGAGGACGTCGGTGAGCTGTCGGTGAAGCTCGGGCGGGAAGTCGGCGAGCTGGGCCGGCCGCGCCGGGTAGTGGCGGAGGGCTGTCAGCACCGGCTCCACCCCCAACGTCTTCTGGATTTCGAGCCCCTTCAGGACCCCGAGAAGGGCTTCCCGCTCCTCACCCCGCCGGACGAGCTGCTGGCTCAAGAACCCTCCCCATGGCCCCACCCCTTGGGGGGACCTCACCCGCCGCACGCATCATGCGGGAGGGGAGGGTCAGGACAGGTCCGAAGGGGTTTCCCTCTTCCGGACACGCGAGTGGCGAGAACGGACGGCGGCGGGGACCGCGGCCAGACCCGAGGCCGTTTGCCGGCCGGCGTTTCCACCCCTTGGTCGCCTGGCCCGTCGCTTGCTGCGTCGATCCAGGTCAGGCAGGAGGTCAGATGGGAGCACTAGTTCAGGATCTTCGGTACGGCACAAGGACCCTCCTCAAGGATCCCGGCTTCGCGACGGTCGCCCTCCTGTCGCTGGCCCTCGGGATCGGCGCCAACACCGCCCTCTTCCAGCTTCTCGATGCCGTTCGCCTGCGTTCGGTGCCGGTCGAAAACCCCGACCGTCTGGCCCTCGTCGATCTCAGCGACCACACGGGCCGGCGGGGTAGCACGATGACCGCCTACCCGGCCCTTTCGAATCCCATCTGGGAGCGGCTCCGAGACCGCCAGGACGCGTTCACCGGGGTCGTGGCGTGGGCGAACACTGGCTTCGACTTCGGCCCGGAAGGCGAGACCCGCGACGCCCGAGGCCTTTTCGTCAGCGGCGACTTCTTCCAGGTGCTGGGAGTGCGGCCGGTCCTCGGCCGCGTCTTCGAGGCCAGCGACGATCGTCGTGGCTGTGGCCTCCCGGGTGTGGTCGTCAGCTACGCCTTCTGGCAGCGCGAGCTCGGAGCCGATCCGGCCATCATCGGCAAGTCGGTCCGGTTCGGGCGGCATGCCCTGGAAGTCCTCGGCGTGACCCCGGAAGCCTTCACCGGCCTCGAGGTCGGACGTTCCTACGACGTGGCCATGCCCATTTGCTCGCAAGCGGCTCTCTGGAGCGACGGGAACTGGCTGGACGAGGGCACGGTCTGGTGGCTCACGGTCGCGGGTCGGCTTGGCCCCGAGGCGACGATCGAGGGCGCCAAGACGCGGCTCCGCGCGCTCTCGCCTGCGCTCTTCGAGGCCACTCTTCCCTCCGACTACCCGGCGGACAACGTGAAGGACTACCTGGCCTTCCGGCTCACGGCGGCGCCCGCCGCGACCGGCGTGTCCTGGCTCCGCGGCCAATACGGCGACCCTCTGGCCTTCCTTCTGGCCACGAGCGGCATCGTGCTACTCATCACGTGCGCGAACCTCGCCAACCTCATTCTGGCCCGCGCCGCGGGGCGCCAGCACGAGATGGCGATTCGCCTCGCCATCGGCGCTTCCCGTGCGGGTCTGGTTCGCCACATGATGGCGGAAGGCTTGCTACTCGCCGTGGGCGGCGGAGGCCTGGGCGTCCTTTTCGCGGGATACCTGAGCCAGCTCCTGGTCGCGTTGCTCGCGACCGAAGGCAGGACGCTCTTCCTCGACCTCGAGCCCAATCGCGCGGTCCTTGGGTTCGCCCTGGCTGCCTCGACCGTGACCTGCCTGCTGTTCGGCCTCGTGCCTGCGCTGCGGGCCACGAAGCTCGCCCCGGGCGACGCCATGAAGACGGGCGGGCGGGGTGCTACCGCGGGACGCGAGGCATCAGGGCTAAGGCGAGCCCTCGTAGTTTCTGAGGTCGCTTTCTCGCTGGTCCTCGTGGTGGGCGCCGTGCTGTTCTCGCGCACGCTCGGCAACGTCCTCGCCGTGGATGCCGGCTTCAAGCCGGCCGGGGTGGTGATAGCCAGCGTCGATCTTTCGCGGGCTTCTCAGTCCGCGAGCGGTCGCGCCGGCCTCAAGGTCGAGATTCTCGAGCGAATCCGTGCCGCGACCGGAGTCACCGCGGCCGCCGAAGTGGCGATCGTCCCGTTGTCGGACGGCAGCACCAGCAACCGGGTGTGGCCCGACGGTTCCGACCCGGCCCAAGCGGTCGACGCCAACTTCAACTGGGTGGGGCCCGACTACCTGCGAACGATGGCGATGACCCTGTTGGCCGGCCGCGACTTCGACCATCGCGACGACGCGAGGGCGCCCCGGGTGGCGATCGTCAATCCGACTCTTGCCCGGCGCCTCGGCCTCGGTAGGGACGCGATCGGCAAGACCTTCCGCCGGGAAGCCACTCCGTCGGAGCCCGAAGCGGTGTTCGAGATCGTGGGCATGGTCGGCGACACCAAGTACAAGAGCCTGCGGGAAGACTTCGTCCCCCTCGCCTTCCTCCCGATGGCCCAGGGGCAGCAGCCGGATTTCTACGCTCAGCTCGTCGTCCGTTCCAGGGCCCCTCTGGGCGAGATCACGACGCGCCTGCGCAGCACGATCGCCGAAGTCAACCCGACCCTCGGCGCCGACTTTAGGTCGCTGGAGACGACGGTCAGGGACGGTCTGCTGCGCGAGCGCTTGATGGCCACGCTTTCGACATTCTTCGGCTTGCTTGCTTCCTTGATCGCGGCCCTCGGCCTCTACGGGGTCATGTCCTACACGGTCGTCCGGCGCACACACGAGATCGGGATCCGTGTCGCCCTCGGAGCGGATCGCGGCAGCGTCGTGAGCCTGGTCCTGGGCGAAGCCTCCAGGCTCCTGGCGATCGGGCTCGCCTTCGGCATGCCGATGGCCTTCCTGGCCGGGCGCACCGCCGAGTCTTTGCTCTACGGGTTGAAACCCAACGACCTCACGACGTTCGCCTTCGCCGCGGTCCTGCTCGCCGCGGTCACCGGGGCCGCCGCCTACCTCCCCTCTCGCCGAGCCGCGACTCTCGATCCCATGACGGCCCTTCGCGAAGAGTGATTCTATGTTCTGATCGGCCGTGTCGGCCGATGGGAGAAGCTCCATGAAGCCCGTGATCCTCGTGCTCGCGTTCGCCCTGGCCCCTGGCCTCTCCTTCGCCGCCGGGACGCCCCTCTACGACGTGACGGCCTTCGGGGCCAAAGGGGATGGCCGGACCCTCGACACCGCGGCCATCAACAAGGCCGTCGAGACGGCGGCCGCGGCCGGCGGAGGCACCGTGTACTTCCCCGCCGGGACGTACCCGAGCTTCTCGATCCGCCTGAAGAGCCACGTCCGCCTCGAGCTCGGGCCCGGCGCCACCCTGCTCGCGGCCGACCCGGCGGACGGGCGGGGCCGGTACGACCTGCCCGAGCCGAACGAATGGGACCTGTATCAGGACTTCGGCCATAGCCATTGGCAGAACAGCCTCATCTGGGGCATTGGCCTCGAGGACGTGTCGGTGGTCGGGCCCGGCCGGATCGACGGCAAGGGCCTGACCCGGCGCGGCCCGGGCGCGCGGTGGAGCAAGAAGGCCGGGGACCGCCCGTTGAGCATGGGAACGGCCCAAGGGGGGAGCGGCGACCCGGAGGCCACGGCGCTCCAGGCCATGCAGGGCCAGGGCAACAAGGCGATCGCGCTGAAGCTCTGCCGCCGCGTCGTGCTGCGCGACTTCTCCGTGCTGAACGGAGGGCACTTCGCGCTCCTCGCCACCGGCGTCTTTGACCTGACGATCGACAACGTCCGCATGGACACGAACCGGGACGGCCTCGACGTTGACGGCTGCCGCCACGTCCGCATCTCCAACTGCGCGATCAACACGCCCAACGACGACGCGATCGTCCTGAAGGCGAGCTATGCCCTGGGGTACGCGCGGACCACCGAGAACGTGGCCATCACCAACACGCAGGTCACCGGCTACGACCCCGGCACGTTCTTCGACGGGACCTTCGGACGCACCTTGGAGCACGCTCCCGATCGCGACGGCCCGACCGGGCGGATCAAGCTGGGCACCGAGTCGACCGGCGGCTTCCGCAACATCACGATCTCCAACGTCGTGTTCGACCGCGCGCGGGGCCTGGCCCTGGAAACCGTGGACGGGGGCGCCATCGAAGACGTCACCATCACGAACGTCACGATGCGCGACGTGACCACGTCGCCGCTCTTCCTGCGGATCGGCAACCGCGGCCGCGGGCCGGAGGGTACGCCGATCGGGGCCTTGCGACGGGTGATCCTCAGCAACCTCGTCGCGTCCGGGGTGGATCCCCGCTACCCCGTCCTCCTCGCGGGCCTTCCCGGGCACCCGGTGGAGGACGTGCAACTGAGCAACGTCCGCATCCTCTACAAGGGCGGGGGCACGCGCGAGGACGCTGCGCGCGAGGTCCCCGAGAACGAGACCGCGTATCCCGAGCCCAGCATGTTCGGCACGCTGCCGGTCTACGGTCTCTACGCGCGCCATGTCCGGAACCTGACCGTGCGCGATTTCGAGGTCGGCTACCTCGCCGACGACGCGCGGCCACCGGTGCAGCTCGAGGACGTGAAGGACGCGTTCTTCCACCGGCTGCGGGCGCAGCGATCGCCGGGAGCGCCGGCTTTCATCCTCCGAGGTGTCGACGGACTGGTGGTCCGCGACACGCCGGGGCTGGCGGACATCCAGCGAGACCACGTGGAGAAGGAGACCCTTCGTTAGCGAGCGCGGGTCGCCTCGGCCCAGGCTCCAGGTTCGACTCCGGCCCCGCGGGGCTGCTCGCTGTGACTTCCCTTCCCGCGCGGCGCCTCTTCCATCTCCTGGTACCAATCGCGCAGGACGAAGAATGCCTTCTTCTTCTGGCCCCGGTCCGACACGAGGCCCTTGCGGTTCCAGCCGTCCTGGATCACGGGGAGCACCCGGTGAGGCGACCGGAAGTCCATGAGAATCCAAGGCGTGGCGCCGCGAACGAAGGGGATCCGCTTCAGCATCGCGATCTGGTGGCGATAGAGCGACTCCTGGAACTCCTCGGTCCAACGCTGCCCGGCGCTGCCATGGACGCCGGCTCGGGCACCGCCTCCGAACTCGCTCACCACGTGCGGCTTGGCGTACTTCGTCTTCCATTGCAGGCCGTCGCACTTCTCCGGGAGGCCGTCGTACCAGCCCACGTACTCGTTGACTCCCACGACGTCGAGAGCGTCCCCCAGCGGATCGTCGATGAGCTGCGTGGTCTCGTTCTCGTAGTGGCGCTCGAGGGCAGCGGTCACCAGCCGAGTCGGATCGAGTCCACGAATGAGGCCCACCAGCGACCGCATGAAGGTGGTGCGCGCCTCGGAGACGGGCGTCTCGTTGCCGGCGGACCAGAGGACGATCGACGCCCGGTTCTTGTCGCGGGCGATGTTCTCCGTGATCTGCTGCCGGGCGCTCGCCAGGGCCGCGGGGCTGTCCCAGGCGATGACCCAGTACACGGGCACCTCCGACCAGACGAGAATCCCCATGCGGTCGGCCTCCCGGGTCATGTTCTCGCCGTGGGGATAGTGGGCGAGGCGCACGAAGTTCCCGTGGAGCTCCTTGACCCAGCCGAGCAGGGTCCGCGCATCCTCGGCGCTGAACGCGCGCCCCGACCGGAACGGAGCCTCCTCGTGGCACGAGACCCCTCGCAGGAACAGGGGCCGCCCGTTCAGCAGGATGTCTTCCCCTCGCACTTCGATGCTCCGGAAGCCGATGGGCTCGGGGACGCGATCGGCGCCTCCGGCGACCTCCACGTCGTAGAGCTTCGGGCTTTCCGGAGACCAGAGGGATAGCCGTGCCGCGAAGGAGATCTCGGCCCGTCCGCTCGCGTCGGTCGTCGCCTTCTGCTCCACCTTGGCCTCGGGGATCCGCACCGTCACCGAGGCGCCCGCCGCCCCCGTACCGTTGAGCTTCACCCAGCCCTTCACGTGGTCGAGGGAGCCCTTCTCGAGCTCCAGGGCGTAGTCCTCCACGAAGGTCTCCGGCACCTCGATCAGATCGACGCCGCGAGTGATGCCGCCGTAGTTCCACCAGTCGGTGTCCACGGTGGGCACACGCTCTCGCTTGCGGGCGTTGTCCACCAGCACCACGAGGGAGTTGCCCGTCCCCTTCACCTTGTCGGTGATCTCGAAGTCGAAGGGCGTGAAACCGCCCTCGTGGCTCCCCAGGAGCTGACCGTTGAGCCAGACCCGGGCCTCGTAGTTCACGGCGCCGAACCGCACGAAGAGTCGCGCCTTCGTGCGGCGCGGGTCGTCGAATGTCTTGCGGTACCAGACGATCCCCTCGTAGTACAGGAGGGAGTCCCGCTGCGTGTTCCAATCCCCGGGCACGTTCAGGGTGGGCGACGTGTCGAAGTCGTACTCGATCAGGTCGCGCTCGCTCCTGGGCTTGGCGTCCATGAAGAAGCCGTCGGACTTGGGTTGCTGCCGGTAGTCGTAGTAGCCCGTCCCGTAGAGATCGACGATCGTGCGCCAGGGGCCGTCGAGGCTGGTGGTCTTCCGTCCCTCCACGTTACCGATGGTCGCCGCTCGGGCGGCAATCGACGAACCCAGCACGGCCAAGGCGACGACGGCGGCGAGCTTCTTCATCGGGGACTCCTTCGCCGCGAAGCCTACCGCAGGGGATGCGTCACCGAAAGGCGGGCTGAAGATCGGCCATCGACGCCGTGAGCGCGAACTTGCTCGCGCCCGAGGTCTGAGCTAGCGAGGCCCGGCCGTCGCCCTCTCCGCGACGGTCCGCCGCGCGACCGCGATCCCCCGCTCGAACGAGCTGAAGATCCGCAGCCGCCCCTTGCGGTTGCGCCAACCCGCCTTGGCCAGCGCCCGCAGCGGCTGGCCCTGGAGGCCGACCAGGATCACCTTGATGCCGGCCTCGTTGAGCCGCGCCACCAGGGACTCGAGGCCCACGATTCCGGTGGCATCGATCGCGGGGACGTGCTCGAGGTCGAGGACCACGACCAGGACCTCCCGCCCCTCCATCGCCTTGAGCGTGGTCATGGCCTTCTGGGCGGCCCCGAAGAAGAGCGGCCCCGCGATCTCGTAGAGGACGACGCCGCGGGGCAGCGGCTCGGCGAGGTCGGGGTGCCCTTCTCCGATCAGGGTCACGCCCGAGACCTCGGCCATCCGCTTCATGAAGAGAAGGGCGGCCAGGATGATCCCGACTGTCACCGAGACCACCATGTCGAAGACGACGGTCAGCCCGAAGCACACGAGGAGCACGGCGAGGTCGCTGCGCGGCGCCACCCGCACGAGGTGGATGAAATGCTTCGACTCGCTCATGTTCCAGGCCACCAGCAGGAGCAGGGCCGCGAGCGACGCCATGGGCAGGATAGCCGAGCAGGGGGGCCAGAAGCAGCACCGCCGCGAAGACGAAAACGGAGTGAACGACCGCGGCGACCGGCGAGCGGGCCCCGGACCGCACGTTCGTGGCCGTGCGCGCGATGGCCCCGGTGGCCGCGATCCCTCCGAGGAAAGGCGTCACCAGGTTGCCGATGCCCTGCGCCATCAGCTCGGCATCCGGGTCGTGCTTCTGGCCCGTCATCCCGTCCGAGACCACCGCCGAGAGCAGGGACTCGATGGCGCCGAGCATGGCGATCGCGAACGCCGAAGGCAGGAGGGTGCGGATCAGGTCGAGGCTCAGGTGCAGCGGCTGGCCGTCGGCTCCGGGGAGGTTCCACACCCACACCGGCAGGGGCGGCTGGCGGGGGATCCCGTGGAACCGGCTCTGGATCGTGGCCACCTCGAAGCCGGGAACGAGCCCCGCGAGGACGAAGGCCGCGACCGCCCCCACGGTCAGGGCCACGAGCGGCGCGGGGATCCCGCGACTGAAGCGCGGCCAAAGCAGCAGGAGGGCCAGGGTCAAGGCCCCGATCCCGAGGTCGGAGACGCGCAGCGTGGGCAGCGCGCGGATCAGCACGAGAAGGCGTTCGAGGTAGTGCTCGGGCAGCGCGGCCGTGGTGAGGCCGAGCAGGTCCTTGATCTGAAGGGTCCCGATCACCACCGCGATCCCCGCGGTGAAGCCCGTGGTCACGGGATAGGGGACGAACTCGATGAGCTGCCCCATGCCCACGGCGCCCATCACGAAGAGCAGGATGCCGGCCAGCGCGGTGGCCAGAAGCAAACCGCCGAGGCCGAATCGGACCGCGATCGGCGCGAGCACCACCACGAAGGCGGCGGTGGGGCCAGACACCTGGACCCGCGAGCCTCCCAGCACCGCGATGACCGCTCCCCCCACGATCGCCGTATAGAGCCCATGCTGCGGCGCGACGCCCGAGGCCACGGCCAGCGCCATCGAGAGGGGAAGGGCCACGACCCCCACCACCGCACCGGCCATGAGGTCGGCCCGGAGGTCTCCGGAGCGGTATCCCTGACGGAACGTCTCGCGGAGGGCAAAGCCCAGGCGGCCCATCATCGAGGGACCGGCCTCATGGAAACGCGCTGAGCCCGAGGCTGCGCGCGGCCTCGGCGCGGCGCCGGTCGTGGGTGAGGAACGAGGCGACGCCCGCGGTCATGGCGAGTGCTATGTGCAGGGCATCGCCGGCCCGAAGCGGCGGAGTGACCGAGACGAGCAGCCGCTCGGCGGCTCTGTGCGTCGCGGGGGCGATCTCCGCTCGGCGGTAGATCCCGGAGTCGAGGTCACCGAGGAGCGCAGGGCGGACTGCTTCGGCCGCTCCGGACCCGCCTTTGGCAAGCCGCAGCCCGGCAAAGGCCGCGAGCAGCTCGGTCACGGCCAGGTCCGAGACGGTGAGGTCGCGCCGACCGCGGAGCGCCTTGTCGAGCGCGTCGCTCGCGGCTTCTGGAAAGTACAGCGTGGCCAGGGCGCTCGCGTCCAGGTAGACCGGCCCCGGAACCTCGCTCCAGCGCGGTTCCCGCGCCGGACGGGCACGGCGAGCGCGAGGCTGCGCATCCTCGACGAGGCGACTCGAAAGCGGCGGGCGAAAGACCGGCATCTTCCGCCGAAGCTCGCCACGCCCCGGGAAGGGCTTGGCCGAAAGGGGGAGAGGTGGCACGAGCCGCGCCACGGGCTTGCCCCGGTCGGTGATGACGATCTCGTGGCCTTTCCGAACGTCCTCGAGCAGCACCGACAGGCTCTGGCGCGCTTCCCGGATCCCCGCCGCCCTCATGCGTCTATTGTGCTACATGTAGCACAATGATACTAGCGGAGTGGCGCCCCGCTGGAGGCGGCAGGGACCCAGGGGGCGGGAGTCCTAGCGAGCCGCCCGATTCCTGACCGAAGGCTCCGGGTCAGGGCGCACGCTGCCTGCGGCCGCCGCGCCGGCGAGGGTCTTTGCCCCCCGCGAGGCGTCGCGATGCATGGGCTCCGATTCGGCCGCGATCCCCTCCGCGAAGCGTTCCTTGAGCCGCTCGTGAAGCTCGAGCACCCGCGGGACGTAGTCCCGAGTCTCCGCGGCGAGGGGCCCCACCCCCGCACGAAGGTAGCCGGCATTCAACGGCCCCCCGTTGTACTCCGCGAGCACCATCCGGGGATCGCTGTAGGTGGAGAAGAGCATGTCCAGGTACAACGCGGCGGCTTCGGTGTTCTTCTCCGGGTCGTAGAGGGTGGACTCGTCGTAGTTCCAACCGAGGGCGCGCACCAGGAGGCGTCCCGTGGAGGGCCAGATCTGGTAGAGCCCCCGCGCGTCGGCACGGCTCCGGGCCCGCGGGTCGTATCCGCTCTCCACCACGCCGATGGCGAGGAGGAGCAGGGGGTCGACCGCCGGATACTTCTCCGTGGCCGCGAGGGCGAGGTCGGCAAAGCGGTAGGCCTCCTGGAGGCTCACGTGGGGGTTCACGCGCAGGATCTGGTCACGCATGCCGAGGAGCAGGCGCCGGCGCCGGGAGTCGAACGCGATTCCCGACTCGAGCTCCTGGATCCGCCGCTCGACCCTGGCCATGCGTGAGGAGGACTCGTGGTTCTGGGCGTCGATCCCGCGCATCGCCTGATGCCCGAGCAGGACCGCGACGATGACGAGCAGGCAGATGCAAAGGAAGGCCAGTGGCTGCCAGGCGCTGCCGTGGCGGATCACGATGGTCCGCGGACCGGGGCGCTCTCGAGTACGTGCGGTCGAAGGTTGGAGAGGAAGGTCGATGAGCTCGGCCTGCCGGCTGGCTTGCTCGTTCCTGGTCATGAGGCTGCCCCCGCCGGGCGACTCGGCTTCGGCGAGCCTTCCGGCGATCCGAGTTTCTTGCTTGAAGAACCTGAGAGGGGCTGCTCGTCACGACCTGCGCCGAGGGCGCATCCGAGCTACGACCGCGACTCCATCCGATCGATGGCTACCGTACGCCCGGCCGTAGGGGCAGTCAAGCACGGAGGGCCCGCGGGTCGTAGCGTCCGGTCAGAACACCTGGTTCAGGCCGAAGAAGAAGGAGTTCGCGCCGTCCGACAGGCCGTGCCCGTAGTCGAAACGCAGGATCGCGACTCCTCCGAGGCCGATGCGGAGGCCCAGGCCGACATCGTGCAACGTTCTGCGCCGCTCTCCCTCCGGAGGGTCGATCACCCAGGCTGCGTCGTGGAAGACGACGAACCCCGCCTGGACGAGCGCCGAGCGAAAGAGGCGCCGGCGCCATTCCAGGTTCGTGAGGGTGAGCCCACGTCCGAGGGGCGACGCGCCGAGGGTGCCGTCGCGGGTCTCGGGGTGGGCCCGCAGGGGCAGCTCCATCTCGGGGCTCCCGCCCGGCGCGAACATCTCGTCGATCGGCATCCCGCCCCCGCCGCGCCCCCAGGTGAGGCGGGCCGCGAGCACCGAGCGTTCGATGAGGCTTCCTTCGGGCGCCAGCAGGAAGGCCTGGTAGGAGGCCGTGGCGGTCCCCCGGAGAAAGGCGACATCGGATCCGAGGAACCGTCCGGCGTGGAACAGGTGGGCGCTGGCGTCCAGACGGTGGCGATGCGTCTCGAGGAGGCTCCGGTAGAGGCCCACTTCGAGGCCCACGAGGTCTCCGGGTCGAGCATCGGGATCGGGGCGCGAGAACGAACGGTCGCTGGCGCGCAGCGTGACCTGGGCCACCGTCCCTGGACCCATTACCCGCCGCAGGCTCAAGTCGATCCCATGGGCTCGGCGGAGCAGCGGCTCGTCGACGTCGTAGAGCTGCCGGCCCCGAGAGGCGGTCACACGCAGGTTGGCCCCGAGGCCCAGCGGGCGCGGCCAGTCGATCTGCAGGGACAGGTCGGGCCGGTTCTCCTCCCAGCGGTATTGGCCGCCGATGCTAATCCCGCTGCCCGCGATGTTCCAATAGCGGGGGCGCACGCGCTCGAAGATCAGGTTGGTACCGAGATTCACCGCGAGGTCGAGAGGCCCGTCGAAGAAGCCGTGACGCTCGACGAGCGCCACCGCCACGTCGGCCTGGCCCTCTCCACGGGGAAGGGGACGGACGGTCACACCCTCGAAGACGCCGACTTCGGACAGACGGAGGCGCGTCTCACGCACGCGAGCGAGGGTGAGCGTCTCACCGGCGTTCAGGGCCACCTCGCGCCGGGCGACCCGATCGAGGGTGTGGACGAGGCCGCTGATCTGGACGTCCCCGACCACGGGGTGTCCCGAAGGATTCCAAACGAGAAGCGCCTCGTCGGGCCGTCCCGCGAGGTGGAGGCTCGAGCCCAGGAGGTCACGCGTGTACGCGTCGTCGCGGAGGCGAAGGGCTACCTGCAGATCCCGCACTGCCTCGTCGTAACGCTTCTCCAGGAAGCGAAGGCCGCCACGCTCGCCCCATGCCTCCGGACGTGAGGGGTCTTCGCGGATGGCGGCGTCCAAGGCCCGGCCCGCGTCCTCGAGGCGGCCTGCGCGTCCCAAGGCGAGCCCACGGGCGACGAGACCGTCGTAGGACTCCGCGGCGGCGGAGCCGCCGGCCAGGAGCAGGGCCACGGCCAGCGCCAGGGCGATCACGGGTTGGCCGGCTGAACGAGCAGCGTCCAGCGGCCCGCCCCCAGCCAGCGCTTCTCGAACTCGGCCGCAGGCACGGTACGGCCCGCTCCCGCTGCCGGGTCGTTGACGACCACGTTCCCCGCGCCGTCGATGCCCACCACGACGACGTTGTGGAACCGGCCGCGGGTCATCCTCCACGCCACGATGAGGGGCCTTCCCTTCGCCACCATCGCGCGGAGCTGTCGCGTGTCGCCCGCGTAGGCGATGGCGGTGAGGCCCCGCCGACGCGCGAACGCCGCGAGGTCGGAGCCGAGGGCACCGTGCAGCTCGGGCTCGACCAGGGCCGCCGCGATCTCGTCGTGGGAGACGGGCGCGTCCCAGTACCGGAGCACCATTGCCAACGACGCCGCGGCGCAGGTGTCCTTCTGTTGAGCGACGAAGGGCACCTCGAGCGTCGACAGGGCCAGACCTGCGGCGGCCAGGGCGGCGAGCATGGACCGGTGGTCACGAGAAGGGCCTCCGACGCCGAGCACGCAACCCCCGACGCCGGAGACCCGAGAATGGGCTCAGGCTCGATCGGCGACCGCGATCAGCACGAGCGCCGCCGCCGCGATCACGATGACGAAGACGAGAGCGTCCTCCGCGTCGCCGTAGTGTCCGGCCACGGGATCACTCTGCAGAGCAGCGGCTCGCTGCGACAGGTCTCTGAGGTCGGCGTCGCTCAGCCTGGGGCAGCGAGGTCCGGACGCGGCTCGAGGTCGACTCCCGCGATGGCTGCGGCCTTGCCCGCGCGAGGCGATGCGAGGACGCCGTCCACCGATGCGAGGTTGTGAGCCCGTTCCGTAGCCGCGTCGGCCAGCCTCTGGTTGACCGCTCCGCGCGGGACGAGGTGATCGTCGGCACGCGCGATCGGCCCGAACAGCATCGAGATGAGCGTCAGGATCGCACAAGTGTTCCTCATCTCATCCTCCTTCTCATCGGGAGCTCCCGCGGTTTGCCGAAACCCCCGCGTTGACGACTCTTCACAAGAGGACTGCTCTCGACAAAGGGGCAACCCTCTCGGTACGCGGGCATCCGAGGAGCAAGCGGCATGCCATCGCAAGACCGCTTGCGCGTCGGCGCACCGCAGGTCCGCCGGGGCATGCCAGGGGCGGGAGGCCAAAGGTGCGATGCGGGAGCGGAGTCTGCGGGAGCATTGGACGTGTGCTTTGTAGAAAGGGCACCAGGGGGCCGCGATCGGAGATGGGTCTCCGAGAGGCTCGCAAGTCGCGACAGCGTGGGCACTCTCTGCAGCTCCGGCACCCCTGGCCCACCTGTTGCAGTGGCATCCCCGGGCGGCGCACACGCAGCGCGCAATGGATGAGCCGCTCGAGGAGGACGCGATGAAGAACGCTCTGGCCGTGTTCTTTTCGTTCGCAGCCTTGGCCCTGCCGGGCCGGGCCGCAGCGCAGTCCCAGCCCGATCCTCTGACCGTCGACGGCGCGGTGGTCTCCACCGGGAACACCTCGCTCGTCATCAGCGCGGACGACGGGACGACGAGGACGTTCCTGGTCGATACCACGACGACGTTGCCCACCGCGGGCCTCACGGCAGGCAGCCGGGTCACCGTGCAATACCGGACCCTCGACGCCGACCGCGCACAAGCACTGAGCGTCAGCCTGCAGGATCCCGCCGCGTCGAGCGCCAGTGCGCCACCGGCCTCGACCACGTCGCCGGGCGCTGAGCAGAGCCGCGGGCCCGTGGGCCTGGACGGCCCCGGGCCGTTCCTGGGTCTCGCGGGCTTTGCGATCGTCGTGGCCGGACTGTTCGCGTGGGTGTTTTCCCGCAGCCGGAATCAAGAGACCCCGCATCTGGGTCTCGATTGAGGAGACAGGAAGATGAAGAAGATGACAGGGATCTTACTGGTAGCCTTGGGTCTCATCGGCACGCACGCGTCCGCCGCCCAGGCGGTCGTCCGCACCAGCGACGAGAAGACCTATACCGTCGAGCTGATCTCGGCGGATGCGAACGCGAAGACGATCACGATCCAGTCGGACAAGGGGCCGTCGAACCTCCTGGTCGACGAAAGAGCCCTGGCCGACCTCCAGCGCGTGAAGCCTGGCGACAAGATCTCGGTCACCGTCCGGGACGACGCCTCCGGCCGGCGGCAGATCGTCACCGCCATCGTGAACGGCACGATCACCAGCAAGCCCGACGAAGCGGCGGCCGACAAGACGGTGATGCTCAAGCCTTCGGGCACGGCGGTCGAGTTCATCAACCTCGATCCGAAGGCCAAGAAGGTCACCGTGCTCGGTGATCGCGGACAGAAGCGGGTGTTCGTCGTCGACGACAAAGCCATGGTCTCCCTGACCGACGTCAAGCCCGGCCAGAAGGTGCTTCTCTCCTACCGGTTCGACGCGGAAGGCAAGCCCGAGGCCGTGGTGCGGGTGACTCCCGCCCCCGTCCTGCCCAAGGTGAGGTTGGAGGGCGGGACCGCGGTCGAGGTGATGTCCACCGATCCCTCTGCGAAGACCCTCACGGTCCGGAGGGAAGGTGGGGAGAGCCAGACTCTGATGGTGGATGACCAGGCCGTTCTCCAGCTCAACGACCTGAAGGCTGGCGAGAGCGTTCTCGTCACGCTCAAGGACGGCAAGGTGGCGGTCATCACCCGCACGAAGTAGGAGGTCCCCTGCTCGGGCTCGTACTCTCCCCGGCCGCGCCCGCGTGGGCGCGGCCGCACGCATCCGTCGAAGTCGACCTGGGCCCGTTCTACGACGACCTCGCGCGCTCACTTGACATCATGATGTGCGTCTTCTAACGTCATGATGTGCGAACCACCTTGACCCTCGACGAAGACGTGGCGGCCAAGCTCCAGGCCGAGGCCCGGCGTTCCGGGCATTCCTTCAAGGAGACCGTGAACGAGACCTTGCGCCGCGGTTTCCTGGCCTCGCCAGCGAAACCTCCTGAAGGGCCTTTTCGAGTGAAGACCCGCGATCTCGGCCGGCTGCAGCCCGGCCTCTCGTTGGACAGCATCGCCTCGCTCCTGGAGCAAGTCGAAGGGCCCTTGCACCGGTGATCCTGGTCGACGCGAACCTGCTGCTGTACGCGTATCACCCCGCCGATGATCGGCATGCGGCAGCGAAGTCGTGGCTCGAATCGACCCTTTCCGGGGTCGAGCCCGTGCGGTTTGCCTGGGTCACGCTCTGGGCATTCCTTCGGATCTCCACGAACGCCCGAGTCTACGAGAAGCCCCTCCTCGCCGGCGAAGCCAAGGACGCGGTCTCTGCCTGGCTGGCGCGGAAGGTGGCGGGCATCCTCGATCCCGGCGAACGCCACTGGAGCATCCTGAGTGGGCTCTTGGCGGGAAACCAGGTGAGAGGCCCGCTGGTCATGGACGCCGTACTCGCGGCGGTGGCCATCGAGCACGGTGCCACGCTGCACACGACCGATGGCGACTTCGCGCGCTTTCGCGGCCTGGAGTGGGTCAACCCCCTCGGGGGAGGCTAGGTGCGGTGGGGGGCGGTACAATCCCGCCGACACCTTCCGGTCGGTTTGATCGGCCATGCTCTCACTCGGGCCTGCGGCTTGGACGTTACGAGGTCTTGTCCCCTCTCGGCGCCGGAGGGATGGGCGAGGTCTATCGCGCGCGGGACACCGAGCTCGATCGAACGGTCGCCCTCAAGGTCCTGCCTGAGGACGTTGCTGCCGACCCCGACCGTCTGAAGCGCTTCGAGCGCGAAGCCAGGGCCACCGCCGCCCTTTCCCATCCCAACGTGCTCACCGTCTTCGACGTCGGCCGTGAGAACGGCCGCGCCTATCTCGTCTTCGAGCTTCTGGAGGGCTCGACCCTCGGCACGCGTCTCGCTCGCGGACCTCTGCCCACCGACGAGGCTCTGGGGTACGCGGTCCAGATCGCCCGTGGCCTCGCCGCCGCTCATGCCCGCGGCATCGTCCACCGCGACCTCAAGCCCGACAACCTCTTCCTCACCACGGCCGGCGTCGTGAAGGTCCTCGACTTCGGCCTCGCCCGCGTGCAGCCCTCGGGCGAACGGAACACCACCGCGTCGGACGTGACCGGGCCGGGCGCCGTCATGGGCACGGTGAGCTACATGTCACCGGAACAGGCAAAGGGCCATCCGGGAGACGCACGGTCGGACATCTTCGCCCTCGGCACCGTGCTCTACGAGATGCTCTCCGGGAAGCATCCCTTCCGGAGGGACAGCTCGGCGGAGACGCTGACCGCGATCCTGCGGGACGAGCCGCAGGATCTGGGGACGCTGGCGGACGAGGTTCCCGCAGCGGTGGTACGTCTGGTGCGGCGGTGCCTCGAGAAGAAGCCCGAGGACCGTTTCCAGACTGCGAACGACCTGGCGCTTGCGTTGGAAGCGGTCGACGAGTCCCAGGACCGTCACGATCGGCCGGCGGCCGCCGAGCCGGCCGAGGAGCGGCCCTACCCGGGCCTGTCGTCTTTTGTCGAGGCGGACGCGGCGAGGTTCTTCGGACGTGAGGCAGAGATCGGGGCGATCTGGGAAAAGGTGCGTCGGCAGAGCCTCCTTGCCCTCATCGGCCCATCCGGAGCAGGCAAGACGTCGTTCCTGCGGGCCGGCGTCATCCCGCAGCGGCCGGCAGGATGGAATGCGGTGTACATGACACCCGGCGCCAGCCCCCTCGCCGGCCTCGCGCGCCCGCTCGCGCCCCAGCTCGTGGCCGACCCGGAAGCGCTGACGGAGCTCGTCGAAGGACTCACCGAGGCGACCGACTCGGGCGGTGGCGATCGTGTGGTCACGGCCCTCGCCCGCTGGAAGCAGAGGACCGGGGAGGCGCTCCTCGTCGTGGACCAGTTCGAGGAGCTCTTCACGCTGAGCTCCGAGGAGAGCCAGGCCCGCTTCGCTGCCCTCCTCGGCCGCGCCACCGCCGAGGCTGGCGTCCACATCCTCCTGTCGCTTCGCGACGACTTCCTGTTCCGCTGTCATTCCTTCGCAGTCCCTGGCCGCGTCTTCCACGACCTGACGCCGCTCGGGCCTCCGTCGCCCGAGGCCCTGCGCCGGGCGCTGGTCGAGCCCGCAGCGCGCCTAGGGGTGCGCTTCGAGGACGACGCGCTCGTGGCCGAGATGGTGGCCACGGTCGACAAGGAGCGCGGAGCACTGCCCCTGCTGGCGTTCGCCATCTCGCGCCTGTGGGAGGAGCAGGATCGGGAGCGGCGACTCCTGACGCGAGCGGACTACGAGCGCATCGGGGGCGTCGCGGGTGCCCTCGCCCAGCATGCGGAAGCCACCCTCCAGCGGATCGGACCGGCCCGCGAAGGCCTCGTCCGCGAGATCTTCCGCAACCTCGTGACCGCGGAGGGGACGCGCGCGGCGAGGGAACGAAACGAGCTGCTGTCGGTTTTCGCGGCTCCACGCTTCGAGAGGCCGCAGGGCGAAGCCGTTCTGGATGCGCTCGTCGCTTCGAGGCTCTTGACCGAATACGAGGCGCCCGGTGCCGCCCCTTCCGCCATCGAACCCAGGACTGCTTCGGCCGGGACCTCGGGCGGAAGCGCGCGGATCGAGATCGTTCACGAGTCCCTGCTGACCCACTGGCCGCGCCTCGAGCGATGGCTCGCGCAGGACGCGGAGGGGGCGCTCCTCCGCGACCAACTCCGGCAGGCGGCGCGCCTTTGGGACGGGAAGGGCCGGCCCGAGGAGCTGCTCTGGACCGGACGCTCCTACCGCGAATACGCGGTGTGGCGCGAGCGCTACTCCGGCGGACTCTCGTCCGTCGAAGAGGACTTCGCGCGAGCGATGAGCCTGCTCGCGGGTCGGCGGCGGCGGCGCCGCCGGATGGCCGCAGCCGCCGCCCTGGCCACCGCCCTCGCCGTCGCCACGGGCGCGGTCGTGCTGTGGTCGCGAGCCGAGAAGGCTCGCCAGGCGGCGACCGAGGAGACGCGGCAACGCGAGGCGGCCCAGCTACTGGCCCTGGGCCGCGCGCAACTGGCCGAGGAGCCCGCAGAGGCGCTGGCCTTCGCGATCGCGAGCCTCGAGCGGGCCGACAACGCGCCCGCCCGCCGCTTCGCGGTGGAGGCCCTCTGGCACGGCGCATCGGTATTCCGCATCGCTCAGGACCAGGACCCATGGGCGATGGTCTTCAGCCCGGACGGCCGGTGGGCGGCGACCACAGGCATGAAGGGCGTCTTCCTCTGGTCCCGGGACGGCGGCGCCCCGAAGAGGATCGCGCCGCCCGAAGGCCCAATCATCTGGGCGGAGTTCGTCGGGCGCGACGGAAACATGTTGGCGACGTGGGGATGGCAACCCTCCTACTCCGTCAGGATCTGGTCGGTTCCGGAGGGCAAGCTCCTCCGAACGATGCCGTTCGAGCACACGGTGGTGTGGGGAGCGGGCCCGGACCTGCTGAGCGTCAGCCGCCTGGCCGCCCCTCCGTCGTCCGAGTCCAAGGTCTCCGTGATCCGACGCTGGCCACTCGAAGGCGGCGAGCCGCGCGTGCTGGGACGTGTGGACCTGCGGGGCGTGCCGGGTGGCGAACGTGACCCCTACCCCAACGACTCCAACGAGCACTGGTCTCTCGGTGTCGAACCGGACCGCGTCCACGAGCTTCGCCAGGGAGCCGTGTACACCCGCTCCCTCGAGACCCCCACCGCATTCCCGCCCATCGTGCGCCGCTATCCGACCGACGACGGCCTCTTCCTGCATCCCTCGGGCCGCTGGCTGCACAGCGCCGCGAGGTCCGGAGCCTTGCGGCTCTGGTCTCTGGATCCGGAAGCGCCGATGCGCCCGTTCGAGCTGCGGGGTGCGGAGTCGAGCGAAAGCATGGGGCTGGACCCCTCGGCGTTTCCGGTGGAGGTCGATGCGGCGGGTCGGCAGGTGAGTGGCCGGGGCAGCACGGGCCGGCTGCTCTGGGACCTGACCGGCCCGCCCGATGCACAGCCCCAAAGGCTCCGCACCCGAGCCGGTGACTTCGGCTTCAGGGCGCTACTTCAGTCCGGATGGCGCCTGGCTGACCGTGGGGCGGAGAAGCCATCTGGATCTCTGGCCCATCCCCCGCGGCGGTCGTACGCGTTCCGCTTGCCGAAGGGACACTACGCTTCGTTCGTCACGATGAGCCCCGATGGCCGGTTCGTGGCCTCCGTGTCCAGCAACGAGTCCAAGGGGGAGGTCCGGCTCTGGCCGCTGACCGCGAGCGCAGGCGAGTCGGGCCGCCGGTTGTGGAGCGATCCCCGGCTTCAGGGCGGCGAGATCCACTTCGATCCGACCGGTCGCTTCTTGATCGGAAACCTGAAATACGCGGGGCAGATCTTCGTGCTCCCGGTCGACGGGTCGAAGCCCCGCTTGCTGGAAGGGAATGGCACGTGGGATGAGGTGATCGCCCTCGACCGGGAGGGCCGCCACGTGGCGAGCGCGTTCACCGATTTGAAGCGGAAGACCACGCACATCCGTGTCTTTGACCTCGCCACCGGAGCCTTCCGCGACATCGACCCTAGAGTGAACGGAGACGACTGCCTCACAGAGGGGGCCTTCCAGTACTACGTCCAGCAGGTGCGATTCCTGCCGGACGGGAGACTACTGGCGGAGACGCTCTCGGGGCTACGGCTCTTCGATGTCGAGCCCGGGACGAGTCGGGTTCTGCGCGCGAAGACCAAGAGCGAATGCAGGATGTGGGACGTCACCCCTTCGCCCGATGGGCGAACCCTGGCCGAGCTGGGGGCACCGGGCACGGTCGGGATCGGCCTCTCGCCGCTCGAGGGCGGGCCTCGTCGTGAGATCACGACGCATGGGAGCGACGTCTGGCCAGTGGCGTTCGACCCGTCCGGGAGCTCATCGTCTCCGGAGACGGAGCCGGCGTCGTCCGGGTGGGTCCCGACGACCGGCGAGGAACCGCACCTCCTCTACGGCCACGAAAAGTTGATACAGCAGCCTCGCCGTCTCTCCCGACGGGCGGTGGATCGTCTCGTCCTCGGCCGACGAAACGATCCGCCTGTGGCCGATGCCCAAGGGCCCACCGTTCCACACGCTCCCCTACGACCAGCTTCTCGTGAAGCTCCACGCGCTCACGAACCTGCGCGCCGTGGCCGACGCGAAGTCCCCGACGGGCTACAGGATCGAGGCCGGTCCCTTCCCGGGCTGGGCCAGGGTACCGGAGTGGTGACTCGGCGATTCAGCGGCGGGAGTTTCCCTCAAAGAGGTCGTCGACCGGCATCGACCAGCCGGGAAGCGCGGGTTCGGCGTCGGCGATTTCACCGCGGTGCCGGACGCGTGGCTCGTCGGGGTGGTCCGCTCCGTACGACCGGACCACCTCGTCGCGCAAGACGTCGACGTCCCACACCACACGGGTGCCGGCGGCGAAATAGTCGGCACGCTTCTGGGCCATGCGCTTCTCCGCGGCCGGCCCGTAATCCTCTTCGCTCCGGACCTCGGCCACGAAGACGGGCGCACCGTCAAGGAACCTGCCCCCAGACAGTGGGCCCGCATGGAAGGCGGCATCCGGACTGAAAGAGCGTCTCTTGGGAAGGCTCACAATGAATCCGACGTTGTCGGGGAAGGCATAGCCGCTGCCCGTCTTCCCTTCATAGGCGAAGAGGCTCCGGTAGATCGCTCCCCCCGCCCGACCGGGAACCGAGCCCGTGGGGGACATCAGTAGCAGCTCCCCGTTGACGATCTCGGCCTTGCCCTCCACGCGATACAGATCGTCGATGGTCGCTCCGGCCCGCACCTGCGCCATACCCACCTCGAAGACATGAGGGTAAGTCTCGCGTGACCGCTGGTCAACGAAGGTCCGACGGGGGGAATCCCCCTTGCCGTCGCGCCGTCCGAGGGCGTACAGTCGGGCGCAAACCAGGTTCCCTCCAAAAGACGGCTCTAACTCGCCCGAGCGGACGGGCGGGGAGAGGAGAGCGGGCCATGAGGCGCGCGACCGCTATGCGCGTATCGCGGAGTGCGATGACCGCGGGGCTTCTCGTCCTGGGCCTTGCGCCCGTCGCCCGGGTGTGGGCCCAGGGCGCGGGTAGCGCGACCCTCCGGGGCGCCGTGAACGACCCTTCGGGGGCCGCGGTGTCGCAGGCGGCCGTGACCCTGACGAACCAGAAGACGCGGGCCACGCGGACCGCCGCCACGGATAGCCAGGGCCACTACGTCCTGGCCGCGGTGGTTCCTGGCCCCTATCGCCTGCGCGTCGAAGCCGCCGGCTTCCGGCCTTTCGAGGGCGACCTGCATCTCTCCCCCGGCGACAGCCTGAGCCTCGACGCGCGCCTGGAGATGGGCGGCAAGACCGAGGAGGTGACGGTCAGCGCCGGACGCGAGCTCATCCGGACCGACACCGGCGCGCGCGAAGGCCTCATCACGGCCGACCAGATCCAGAACCTGTCGATCGTCGGCCGCAGCGCCATGGAGCTTCTGCGCATCCTCCCCGGAGTCACGAACGACCCGGGGACGAGCTACGAGACGGTGGGATTTGGCTCGGGCGCGAACGGCTTCTTCGCGACCAGCGTGAACGGCACCCGGGGCACCACGATCAGCCCGGTGCTCGACGGCTCGAAGATCGTGGACTTCGGCAGCACCAGCAGCGTGATGGTCAACATCAACCCGGACATGGTCGACGAGGTGAAGGTGCAGACGAGCAACTACGCCGCCGAGTACGGAACCTCGGGCGTCCAGATTACGGCCGTGACCAAGAGCGGCTCGTCCGCCTTTCACGGAGCGGTCTACGACTACTGGCGGAACTGGCGCTTCGCGGCCAACGATCGCTCGAACAACTACGCTGACGTGCGGCGGCCGGACAGCGACTACCAGTACCCGGGCTTCAATCTCTCGGGACCCGTCCTCGTGCCCGGAACTGGCTTCAACAAGAACCGCGACAAGCTCTTCTTCTTCGTGGGCTTCGAATACCAGCACCAGGTCATCGACCCCGGAACCAGCCTGGGCGTCGTGCCCACGTTGAAGCAGCGCGAAGGCGACTTCAGCGAGTTCCTGGCGGGCTCCGGCCAGAACCTGAACCAGCCCGCGCAGGTGACGATTCCGGCGGGCTTCCCGGGCGAGGGCGAGTTCGCGCCCGGGAACGACCTCCGGCCCTACATCGACCGCTACGGCCGCGCCGTCCTCAACATGTACCCGTCGCCGAATTACGCCGACGCCGACAATCGCTATAACTACGCGTTCAACCGGCCGGGGTCGGCGAACCGCTGGCAGCTCGTGACCCGGCTCGACTGGAACGCAACGGAGAAGACCCACGCCTACATCCGCCTGGCCCTCGAAAAGGAACGCAACGAGTGGGCCAGGGGAATCTGGGGCGGCTGGTCGACCTTCGAGTTGCCGAGCCCCGTGGTGGGCCAGGACAAGTCCTGGTCGGTTTCGGCGAACGTGACGAGCGTCCTGAGCCCCAGCCTGACCAACGAGCTCATCGTCAGCGGCAGTCAGCTCAAGCTCGACAACGATTGGAAGGACCCGGCGAAGATGACGCTATCTGCCGTGGGTCTCGAGGGCTACCGGGGGCCGTTCGACAACGGGCTTTCCGAGGCTTCGCTCCAGATGTGGAGCGGCGCGCAGAACCTGGGCGGCCTCGGACCGACGGGCGGTCTGCCGGTCTTCGCCCACAACGACAGCCTGTCCCTGGCGGACAGCCTGACGAAGGTGGCGAGCGCCCATTCCCTCAAGCTCGGGGTGTTCGTGGAGCGCGGACAGAAGCAGCAAAACTTCGATGGCAATCCGCAGGGGTTCTTCACGCTCGGGAGCACCTGGATCCCGGGCGGAACCGGGAGTGACTATGGCGACCTCCTGGTAGGCCGCCCGGCGGACATGACCCAGACGACGACGGTCCCGCACGGCGATTGGCGCTTCTGGAACCTGGAAGGCTACGTTCAGGACAGCTGGAAGGCCCGCCGAAACCTGACCGTGGAAGGAGGGCTGCGCGTGGCCAAGCTCACGAACAACGAGGAACTGAACGGCCTCGGCCTGCTCTTCGACCCTGCGGCCTACGATCCCACCCAGGGCACGTTCATCGGCGGCGACCCGCAGCGGCCGAACGGCGTCCTCCTCGCCAAGCGGGGTGAGATCCCGAAGGGCATGACCCCCAGCCCCGGAGTCGCCTTCATGCCCCGGCTCAACCTCGCCTGGGACGTGCGGGGCAACGGCGACCTCGTCTTGCGGGGCGGGAGCGGCCTCTTCTACAACCGGCCAGTGGGGAACTACCAGTACTTCGTCCAGGCTGCGCCGCCTAACCGTCTCAATACCTACTGGACGACGTTCGACGTGGCGGGCGGCCTCACCCTGGCCGGCCTGCGTTCCCTCGACCCCAACGCCCGCCTCGCCACGACCACCTTCGACTCACCGGATCCGAACTCCGTGCACCTGCCGCGGACCTGGAATTGGAGCCTGGGAGTGTCCAAGCGCCTGCCCGGAAGGCAGACGCTGGAGGTCGCCTACGTGGGTAATCGTGCCGACCACCTACCCGACAGGACGCTCGACAACTTCATCAAGCCCGGTAGCCTGAGCGGTACCGTCGGCAACGCCGACCTCGACAACCCCCTCCACCGCGTCGCCCTCGACAGCCAGGTAGCGGCGACTTTCCGCTTCTACCCGGCCTACGGGCAGGGTTCCTGGTACCAGTACGAGGCCGTGTCACGCTACAACGGCCTGCAAGCGACCTTGAGCCGGGCGGGGACTCGGCTCCAGTACTTCCTCAATTACACCTTCAGCAAGGTCCTGGGCACGAGCGCCGCCGACAACGCCCAGCTCGACCCTTTGGATGCCCGCAACCGGAGCTACGGCGTGCCCTGGTGGGACCGGACCCACGTGTTCAACGCGTCCTATAGCGTGCTCTTGCCCGACCCGATCCGGGCTCAGGGAAACTCCGTCCTGCAGGGCCTGCTGAACGGCTGGCAGGTCTCGGGCATCACCACCTACGCGAGCGGCCAACCGTTCCACCTCGTGCTCTCGGGCGACATCATGCAGCCGGAGGTGCAACGGGCATGGTGGGGCACCGATGCCCACAACACCGAGGTCTGGAACGGCGGGAGCGTCGGCTCGGTCACTCCGGTTCTCCTCGGGAATCCAGAGCTTCACAACGGCAACGTCGGCGAGAAGGTCCTCGACGTCACCAAGATCGCCATCCCCGCCTTCGGCGAGAGCGGGCCCTTCCAGTCGCCCTACTACCTGCGCGGGCCTTCGCGATGGAACTTCGACGTCTCTCTCTTCAAGAACTTCAAGCTCAGGGGCTCGAGACGGATCCAGCTGCGGGCCGGCTTCTTCAACCTCTTCAACCAGGCGGCGGCGGGAGCGTTGAACGGCGACATCGACCTCAATCTCCAGACCGTCTGCAACGTCCGCGTCGACGGCGTCCCGAACGGCGCGGGCGGGACGGTCGACGGCGTCTGCGATCCCACACAGGGATTCCACTTCACGGATCTCACCCAGCATGATTTTGGCAAGATCGTGACCAAGCGGGGCCACCGCGTGATCGAGCTCGCCCTGCGCTTCGACTTTTAGGGGATGCTCTCACCGGGCGTCCGTCTCGGGCGTTACGAGATTCTGTCCCCCCTTGGTGCGGGAGGGATGGGCGAGGTCTACCGCGCGCGGGACACGGAGCTTCGTCGAACTGTGGCGCTCAAGGTCCTCCCTGAGGATGTCGCCACAGATCCCGATCGCCTGAAGCGTTTCGAGCGCGAGGCCAGGGCCACCGCCGCTCTTTCCCACCCCAACGTCCTCACCGTCTTCGACGTGGGCCGCGAAGACGGCCGGGCGTACCTCGTCTTCGAGCTTCTCGAGGGCTCGACCCTCGGTACGCGACTCGCCCGCGGACCTCTGCGCACCGACGAGACGCTGGGGTACGCGGGCCAGATCGCCCGCGGCCTCGCCGCCGCCCACGCGCGTGGCATCGTCCACCGCGACCTCAAGCCCGACAACCTGTTCCTCACCACCGCCGGTTTCGTGAAGGTCCTCGACTTCGGCCTCGCCCGCGTGCAGCCCTCGACCGAACGCAACACCACGGCGTCGGACGTGACCGGGCCCGGAACCGTGATGGGCACCGTGAGCTACATGGCCCCAGAGCAGGCCAAGGGTCATCCGGGAGACGCACGGTCGGACATCTTCGCCCTCGGCACCGTGCTCTACGAGATGCTCTCCGGCAAGCACCCCTTCCGGAGAGACAGCTCAGCGGAGACGCTGACCGCGATCCTGCGGGACGAGCCCGCGGACCTGGGCACGCTCGCAGAAGCGGTCCCAACTGCGGTGGTGCGTTTGGTGCGGCGGTGCCTGGAGAAGCGGCCAGAGGATCGGTTCCAGACCGCGAACGACCTGGCACTGGCGCTCGAGGCGCAGGCCGAGGGTGGGGAGCCGGCAACCGCGGACGCCGAGCCCGAAGCGCACCCTTACCCGGGCCTGGCGTCCTTCACGGAAGCGGACTCAGGGCGGTTCTTCGGACGCGAGGCCGAGGTCGAGGCGCTCTGGGAAAAGCTGCGGCGGCAAAAGCTGCTTGCGCTCATCGGCCCTTCGGGCGTCGGCAAGAGCTCGTTCCTCCGGGCCGGCGTCCTTCCGCAACGGCCGGCGGGATGGGGTGCGGTGTATCTCGCACCGGGCGCAGGGCCCGTGGGAGCGCTCGCGCGTGCGCTGACCGCACCGCTCACCAGCGATCCCGAGGCGATGGCGGACCTCGTGCAGGGCGCGACTGAGCCTCGCCCAGGAAGCGGGCGACGAGCGACTGCTCTCTGCGATCTCGCGCTGGAGGCAAGAAGACGAGCGAGACGCTCCTGGTCGTGGACCAGTTCGAGGAGCTCTTCACCCTGAGCCCGAAGGAGACGCAGGACCGTTTCGCCACGCTCCTCGGCCGCGTCGCGGGCGAAGCCGATGTTCACGTCCTCTTGTCCATGCGCGACGACTTCCTCTTCCGCTGCACCGAACAGCCGGCCCTGTCCGCGGTGTTCGATTCGCTGACACCGCTCACGCCTCCCTCCTCCGACGCCCTGCGCCGTGCGCTCGTCGAGCCTGCGGCGCGCCTCGGCGTGCACTTCGAGGACGAGGCGCTCGTGGCCGAGATGGTGGCGGCCGTCGAGAAGGAGCGCGGGGCGCTGCCGCTCCTGGCCTTCGCCGTCTCGCGTCTGTGGGACGAGCGGGATCGGGAGCGAGGGGTCATGGGCCGCTCGGCGTACGAGCGGATCGGGGGCGTGGCCGGAGCGCTGGCGCAGCACGCGGAGGCGACGCTTCAGGCGGTCGGACCCCTACAGGAAGCGGTCGTCCGCGAGATATTCCGGAACCTCGTGACCGCGGAGGGCACGAGAGCAGCGCGAGAGCGCGAGGAGCTGCTCTCCGTGTTCGGGGAGAACCGTGCGCAGGCCGGTTCCATCCTCGACGTGCTCGTGTCCGCACGGCTGCTCACGGAGTACGAAGCCGGTGATCCTGCGGTGCCCGGTGCGGCGCGAATCGAGATCGTCCACGAGTCCCTGCTGACGCAGTGGCCGCGGCTCGAGCGCTGGCTCGCCCAGGACGCGGAGGGCGCACTGCTGCGCGACCAGCTCCGGCAGGCCGCGCGCCTCTGGGGCGAGAAGGGCCGGCCCGAGGAGCTGCTGTGGACCGGACGCTCCTACCGCGAGTACGCGCTCTGGCGCGAGGGTTACGCGGGCGGGCTCTCGACCCTCGAAGAGGACTTCTCCCGAGCCATGAGCGAGCTCGCGGGTCGGCGTCGTCGACGGCGGCGGCTGGCCGCGGCCACCGCCCTGGCCACTGCCCTCGCCGTGGCCACGGGCGCGGTCGTCCTGTGGGCGCGTGCCGAGAAGGCTCGACGGGCCGCGACCGAAGAAGCACGCCAACGCGAAGCGGCGCAGCTCCTGGCCCTGGGCCAGGCGCAGCTCGCCGAGGAGCCGGCCGAAGCGCTCGCCTACGCGATCGCGAGCCTCGAGCGCGCGGACAACGGTCCGGCGCGGCGCTTCGCCGTCGAAGCGCTCTGGCATGGCGCCGCACAGCTCCGGCTCATCCAGGAGGACTCCTGGGACATCGTCTTCAGCCCGGATGGCCAGTGGGCCGCGGTCTCCGGCACGCTTGGGGTGTTCCTCTGGTCGCGCGACGGAGGCCCGTCCCGGCGGATCGCCGCGCCCCAGGGCGGACGCATGGGGGCGACCTTCGGCGCCAACAGCCACACGCTGGCGACATGGGCGTGGGGTCACACGGCCGTGAGCGTCTGGTCGCTGCCCGCGGCAACACTCTTGCGAACGATCCAGGTGCCGGAAGGCACCGGAGGCATGGGCGGCACCGGCGACGCCATCCTCGCGACGACTCCACGCGCCCAACCCGGTGCGCGCGAAACGCGTGTGAGTACGCTGAGTCGCATCCCGCTCGACGGGAGTCCGCCCAAGGTGTTGGGCCGTGCGGACAGCGGCAGAGATCGCCAGTGGGCGATCGACCCTCCGAGGGATCGCCTCCTCGAGCTGCACGGGGGCGTTCTCACCGCGCGCCCTCTGGGCGCGCTCGAAACACCTCCCCGGCTCGTACGGCGCTTTGCGGACTTCGCCGATCTACGTCTCCAGAGTCCGTATGCGGGCACTTGGGATACTTGGCTGTGCTCGACCATCCGCTCGGGCCAACGGCGTCTCTGGCTGTTCGACGAGGGGTCGCCGGCCGCTCCCCGCGTCCTGCACGGCGCCCAGTCGTCGGGGGTGTCCGGTCACGGGCCCGACATGGGCGTCTCGGTCGACCATTCGGGCCGCTTCGTGTCGAGCGCCGGCGACAATGGGCGGCTCTTGTGGGACCTGGCCGGCCCCCCCGATGCGCAGCCCACCCTGCTGCGCAGCATGAGCCGCGACCCCGACTTCGGCACGGCCTCGCCGTTCACGCCAGACGGCGCCTGGCTGCCCGTCGGCCGCCCGCTGGGCGTCGACTTCTGGCCCGTTCGGACGAAGCACCCCTACATCCTCGTCCCCGTCCTGGGGCTCTATGTGACCGGGGCCTTCAGCCCCGATGGCCAGACGCTGGCCACGGTCTCGAGCGACCTGAACAGCGCGGGCGAGGTGCGCCTCTGGCCGCTCTCGCCGACTGCCGGAGAGGCGAGCCGACTCCTCTATCGGGATCCTGGGCTCCAGGGAGGCAGCATCGTCTTCGACCCCCACGGAAGGTTTCTCGTCACCCCCCGCAGATTTGGCGGTGAGGTGCTGGTGCTGCCCCTGGATGGAAGGCCGCCGCGTATCTTGCCGGGGTTCGGGGTGATGAGCGTCGTCGTGCTCGACCGGGAGGGGCGCCGGGTGGCGGGCGTCCTCAACGACAACACGAAGCAGGTGGTCCGCATCCGGATCTGGGACCTCGAGAAGGGAGGCTTCAAGGACCTGGACCCGAGGATCAAGGGGGAGGAGTGCCTCGAGGGCAGTTTCAACTGGGAGCACTCTTACGTCGTGTCGTTCCTGCCGGACGGGGGCCTTCTGACCGACGGCGCGTCCGGGCTGCGGCTTTGGGACATCGAACAGGGGACGAGCCGGAGGCTGCGGTCCTACGGCAAGAAGGACTGCGTCGCGCGCAACAACGTCCTGGCTCCCGACGGCCGACGACTCTTCACCGGGCCGCCACCGGGAGGCTTGGACGGGCTCGGAGGCTTCTCGTCCGATCTCGAAGGCGGCGCGAGACGCGAGATCGGTGCCTACGACGTCAATCTCCTGGCGCTCGATCCGCTCGGCCGGAACCTCGTGACCACCGGGTTCGATGGTGTCATCCGTGTTGGCCCCGCCACCGGCGAAGAGCCACACCTCCTCTACGGCCACACCAAATCGGTGGACCATCTCGCGGTCTCTCCTGACGGTCGGTGGATCTTGTCGACGTCGCGCGACGGAACGATCCGCCTCTGGCCGATGCCCGAGGGCCCGCCGCTCCACACCCTCCCCTTCAACGACCTCCTGGCGAAGCTGCGGACCCTCACCAACCTCCGAGCCGTGGCCGACGCCAAGTCTGCGACCGGCTACAGAGTCGAGGTCGGCCCCTTCCCCGGCTGGGCCCACGTGCCAGAGTGGTGAGGGGCCACCTGGCCTTAGGCCTGCGCGAGCAGGTCGCCGGCGGGAGCGATGTCGCCCTGGGGATCGAAGCTCCAGGCCGTCTCCTCGCCCATCAGTCGCAGGTCGTCGCGCTCCCGGACCTCCGCGGCGAGGGCCGGGGAGACCACGAGACGGTCGAGGGCCAGGGTGTTGCGGACGCGCACGATGCGCGCCTTGTCCTCCGCGGCGCCCGACATCCGCAGGGCCGCCTTCAGGCATTCGGCGTCGGTGTCGAAGTGCATCGGCGTGCGGACCATGGCCGGGGTCATGGCGGAGAGCGCGTTCGTGTAGGTGCTCTTCGGGTCCATCTCCCGCACCAGGCGCGTCGCGCACCACGTCGGCCAGGCCCATGCCCACTGCGTTGCCGTGGCTCTCGGGGGTGAGGCCGCGTACGTAGAGGGAGCGCACGGTCGTGCAGCGGTCTTCGCGCGGGAGACCGTTCACGCCTCGGCCCACGATGTTCGTGTCCATGCCCGCCCCGCTCACGTTCTTGCCGATCTCGTCGAGGACGAGGACGTCGATCTCCTTGAAGGGCAGGAGCGGCATCCACTCTCGAGCCTGGCGCAGGAGGGCGGGCTCGCCGGATTCGAACTCCGGCCCCGCGAGCACCTCCACGCGCGCCAGGTGATGGTGCCCGTCCTCGACCAGGGCGACTCCCAGCAGGACCGGCAGCCGGCCGATCACGATGCGCGCCGCCTCGCGGATCACCGTCTCGTGGCCGTGGCGGGAGGCCGCCTGGTGGCACTCGAAGGCGCCCTCGATCTTGCCGAGGCCGATGGCGCTCATCTTCTGGAGGCCGCTGCCGAAGGTGGGGCTCGCGAAGTCGGTGTGGGGCTTCACGCGGTTGACGAGGACGACGGCGTCGGCGTCGAGCGCGTCTCGAGCCGTGAGCACGCGGAAGCCATGGTCGGTCTTCGCCAGCTCCGCGGTCTCGACGTTCGACACGATGCGCGCGCCCACGGTGGCCTCGGTGATGCCGAGGGTCTCGAGCACCTCCACCTGGCCGGGCGCGGTGCCGCCGCCATGGCTGCCCATCGCCGGCATCACGAAAGGAAGGGCTCCCGCCGACCGTAGCGCCGCGACCACCGCGGCCACGACCTCGGCGTAGCGGTCGATGCCGCGGCTGCCCGCGGCCACGGCCACCCGCCGGCCCGCCCAGGAGGGGTCGAGACGCGCACCCAGGCGGGCTCGGACGTCGCCGCTCGGGTCGGCCAGGGCGTGGCTCGGGAGCCGGGCCTCCACCAGCATCTGCGCGGGCAACATGCTCATCGAGCGCCTCCTCGGGATCGCGGACGGACCTTCATCCTAACCCCGGCGAGATCGCCGCGGCGAATCGAGATCGTGGAGACTGCCCGCCTCAGCGCGTGAGGTTGTCTTTGAAGAGGTCCTCGACGGGCATCGCCCAGCCGGGAAGCGCGGGCTCGGCGTCGGCCACCTCGCCTCGGTGGAAGAGACGCGGCCCCTCAGGCCGTGTGGCCGCGTAGGAACGAACCACCTCGTCGCGCAGGACGTCGACGTCCCACACCACCAGCGTGCCGGCCGCGAAATAGTCGGCGCGCTTCTGAGCCAGCCGCTTCTCCGCGATCGGCCCGTAGTCTTCCTCGCTCCTGACCTCGGCCGCGAAGACGGGCGCGCCGTCCAGGAACTTCGCCGCGACTGGAGTGCCCACGTAGAACGCGGCGTCGGGACTGAACGACTTGCGATGAGGAAGGTTCACCACGAAGCCGACGTTGTCGGGGATCGAATACCCTCGACCCGTCATCGCTTCGTAGCGGCGAAGGCTGTTGCAGATGGCATAGCCGGCCCGTCCGGGAAGGAAGCCCGTGGGGGACATCAGCACCAGCTCCCCGTTGACGATCTCGGCCTTGCCCTCCACGCGATACAGATCGTCGATGGTCGCCCCAGCCCGAACCTGCGCCATACCCACCTCGAAGACACGAGGGTAAGTCTCGCGCGACCCCTGGTCAATGGAGGTCCGACGCGGCCACTCGCGCTACACTCTGCCCCTCGGTTCCGTTCAGCGTCAGGCTCTCGCCATGATCTCAGCCGGCGTCCGTCTCGGGCGTTACGAGGTCTTGTCCCCCCTCGGTGCGGGAGGGATGGGCGAGGTCTACCGCGCTCGGGACACTGAGCTCGATCGGAAGGTCGCCCTCAAGGTCCTGCCCGAAGAGGTCGCCTCCAATCCCGACCGCCTGAAGCGCTTCGAGCGCGAAGCCAGGGCCACCGCCGCTCTCTCTCATGCCAACGTCCTCACTGTCTTCGACGTCGGCCGCGAAGACGGCCGCGCCTATCTCGTCTTCGAGCTGCTCGAAGGCTCGACCCTCGGCACGCGTCTCGCCCGTGGACCTCTGTCCCCCGACGAGGCCCTGGGCTACGCCGTCCAGATTGCCCGTGGTCTCGCCGCCGCTCACGCCCGCGGCATCGTCCACCGCGACCTCAAGCCCGACAACCTCTTTCTCACCACCGCCGGTGTCGTGAAGGTCCTCGACTTCGGTCTCGCACGTGTGCAGCCCGCGGCCGAGCGCGACACCACCGCCTCGGACGTGACGGGACCGGGCACCGTCATGGGCACGGTGAGCTACATGGCTCCCGAGCAAGCGAAAGCACACCCGGGAGATGCACGGTCCGACATCTTTGCCCTCGGCACCGTGCTCTACGAAATGCTTTCCGGCAAGCACCCCTTCCGGAGAGACAGCTCGGCGGAGACGCTGACCGCGATCCTTCGGGATGAGCCCGAGGACCTGGGCGCGCTCGCGGACACGCTCCCAATGACGGTGGTGCGTCTGGTGCGGCGGTGCCTGGAGAAGCGGCCGGAAGATCGGTTCCAGACGGCGAACGACCTGGCACTGGCGCTCGAGGCACACGCCGAGCGTGCGGAGCATCGGCAGGCGATCGCAGAGGCGGAGCCCGAAGCGAACCCCTACCCGGGCCTGTCGTCCTTCACGGAGGCGGACGCGGGTCGCTTCTTTGGGCGTGAGATGGAAATCACGGCGCTCTGGGAGAAATTGCGCCGGCACAAACTCCTCGCCCTCGTTGGCCCGTCGGGCGTGGGCAAGACGTCGTTCCTGCGCGCGGGCGTGATCTCCAAGGCACCCACCGGCTGGACGGCCGCCTACGCCACTCCGGGGCAGAACCCTGCGTTGGGTCTCGCCCAGGCGTTGACCCACGATCTGGCCGGCGATCCCGCGACTCTCACCGAGCTGATGCAGGGCGTGGGCCGGCTCATGCAGTCGGGCGAGACCGAGGGCGTGGTGGCCGCGATCACGCGCTGGCGTCGGCGGACGAACGAAGCGCTTCTGGTCTTCGATCAGCTCGAAGAGCTGTTCACGCTCAACCCCGAGGAAACACAGGCTCGCTTCACGGGCCTCCTCGGCCGCCTGGCGAACGAGGCCGACGTCCACGTACTCCTGTCGCTTCGGGACGACTTCCTCTTCCGGTGCGGCGAGCGAGACGTCCTGCGGCCGGTGTTCCGGGACTTGACGCCTCTCTATCCGCCTTCCTCCGAAGCGCTCCGACGTGCCCTCGTCGAGCCTGCGGCCCGTGTCGGCGTGCGCTTCGAGGACGACGCGCTCGTAACCGCGATGGTGGCGGCTGTAGAGAAGGAACGAGGGGCGCTGCCCCTCCTGGCCTTCGCGGTCTCACGCCTCTGGGAGGAGCGCGATCGCGAAAGAAAGGCCATGACCCGCGCGGCCTACGAGCGGATCGGAGGCGTGGCGGGAGCGCTCGCGCAGCACGCGGAATCCACGCTTCAGGCCGTGGGCCCTGCGCAGGAGCTCCTCGTCCGCGAGATCTTCCGCAACCTCGTGACCGCAGAGGGGACGAGAGCGGCACGCGAGCGGAGGGACCTGCTCTCCGTGTTCGACGCAACGCGGACGGAGGCCGAAGTCGTTCTCGACGCACTGGTGAGCGCCCGCCTGCTCACGGAGTACGAGGGCGTGGACCTGGCCGCGGAACCCTCGGAGGTGGCAGCACCCGGTCATCAGCGGATTGAAATCGTCCACGAGTCTCTGTTGACCCATTGGCCGCGGCTCCAGCGCTGGCTCGCCCAGGACGCCGAGGGGGCGTTGCTCCGCGACCAGCTGCGGCAGGCCGCACGCCTCTGGGACGAGAAGGGACGGACAGACGACCTGCTGTGGACGGGTCGCGCCTACCGCGAGTACGCCGTTTGGCGCGACCGCTACGCGGGCGGGCTCTCGACCCTCGAGGAAGACTTCGCGGCGGCCATGGTCGCGCTCAATGGCCGACGCCGGAGGCGCCGTCGCATCGGAGTCGTTACCCTCCTCACCGCAGCCGCAGCCGTGGCCGTGACAACGGCCACGCTCTGGCGCCGAAGCGAGGTGTCCCGGCAGAAGGCGGAAGCCGAGGCCCGGCGCGCCGAGGCCGCCAAGCTCTTGGCCCTGGGCCAGCTCGAGCTGGAGCCCGATCCCACCGCGGCCGTGGCCTACGCGCTCCGGAGCCTCGAGGTCGCGGACACGCGCGAAGCCCGGGTCTTCGCCCTGCGCGCGCTCCAGCAAGGGCCGATCGGTTTCGTGGCGCCGACGCCCGAGGAGGGAGCGGAGGCGCACGAGCTGGCCTTCAGCCCAGAGGGGGACAGACTCGCCGTCGCCGGCTATCGCAAGGTACGGGTCTGGTCCCGAGATGGAGCCACGCCTCTGCTGATCGGCGACCATCCCACCGTCGGGATGAGCGCCGTCAATCCCGCGTTCGGGCCGACGGGCGATCTCCTGCTGACCGCCGTACCGGGAGAGGTATCAGCCTACTCGCTGAGGGAAGGCAAGCAGATCTGGAGCCGCCAGATCGAGCACACCGATTGGAGCTCGGGCGTTCACGTGCGCGCGGGCCGCTTCTTCACTGGCACCTCGGTGGGCAGGGAGAGGATCGTCCGGTCCTGGCCCTTCAGCGGAGAGTCGCCGTTGCTCGTCGGACGCACGGAAGGAATCGACAGCAACATCGACATCGATGCGAACGGGCGTTCCATCGTCTACGGGCGAGGTCGAAGGGTGTTCATGGCGTCCCTCGCGAACTGGGCCTCCCCGCCGAGGCTCGTGGGGGGCGAGAGCTCGGACGTCGTGTCGCAGGTCCGCCTTCACTCACAGGGGCAATGGGTCGCAGCGCTCGACCGCTCGGGCGAGGTTCACCTCTGGAGTCTCAGCTCGCACAGGAAGGGGCCCTTGCGGGTGCTCCCGGCCCGGGACCTTTCCGGGCTCGAGATGGCTGCTGACGGCCGCGGACTCGTCCGCTTTGGGTCATCGGATGGGCGGGCACAGGCCCTCCTCTGGGATTTCGGTGGACCGCCCGAGGCCGAGCCGCTGCTCCTGTCGCAACGGAGGACGAGCGTCATCAACGACGCGGAGTTCGACCCTGGGAGGGAGTGGCTGGCCACGGCGCACGTCGGAAACGTGGCCTTCTGGCCGCTCGATCCCGAGCAAGCCCGCGTGCTTCGGTACCCGGGCAAGGACGCGACTCGAATCGACGACCTGGCGTTCTCGCGAGACGGGAAGAGCCTTGTATCGGCCGAGGGGGGAGGCACCATTCGAGTGTGGCCCCTCCTCAGCTCCGGCGGCGAACGAAGCCGCGTCGTCCTCCGATTTCCGACGACCTTCGCATTCATCGCCGAGGATCCTGCGGGACGCTTTGTCGTGGCTTCCGGTGGCGGGGGTCAGGTACACCTCATCCCAATCGGCGGCGGTCTGCCCCGCAAGCTCGAGGGCTTCTCGTCATCCTCCAACGTCTTCGCGAACGCCATCGACCTTCAGGGTCGTCGGGTCGCGGCCGCCCCTTTCATCAGTCCGGCCCACGACAAAGTCATCCGTGTCTACGACCTCGAAACGGACGAGGTGCGCGTCCTGGGTCCCGTCGAAGGCGCGGGCGACGGGTGGGACGGCGGGTTCAACGGCCTCGCCTTCCTGCCCGATGGCCGCCTCCTGTCCTGCAATGCCAAGAGCGGCGTACAGCTTTGGGGCCTTCGGGACACTAAACCCCAAACTCTCTTCGGAGCGGAAAAGAAACCGGTGACGTGTTGGGCGCTGGCCGTCAGCCCTGATGGCCGGCACGTCGCGCATGTCTCGGACAACAACCTGGGATCGGGCTTGGTCTGGACCGACGTGGAACGGCGCACGTCGAGGTCGATCCCCGGCTTCAGTTCGTGGGCCAGCGTCGCCCTCGATCCCACCGGTTCGTTGGTCGCGGCGGGCGACGGTGAGGGTATCGTCCAGGTGGGCCCGATCGATGGTACCGAGCCGCATTTGCTCTTCGGTCACAAGGGCCCGGTCAGGACCGTGGCCTTCTCTCCCGACGGCCGGTGGCTCGCGTCCGGGGGCGAGGACCGTACGGTGCGTCTCTGGCCAGTGCCGAAGGGGCGGCCCTTCCAGACGCTGCCCTACGAGGAGCTACTGGCACGACTGGGCTCCGTGACCAACGTGCGCGTCGTGGCCGACGCGAAGGCTCCAAACGGCTACCGAATCGACGAATCGGCCCCCTTCCCGGGCTGGAAGACGGTGCCGCACTGGCGCGACCCGTAATCCGTGGGTGTCTCTTAGGGCCGCTCGCGTACCACCCGCAGGCGATACCCGCTGGCCTCCAACAACCGACGGTCCGCGTCCCAGTCAGCCGCGAGCGCTTGTTCGGTATCGGGGAAGAGGTCGACGTCCCGGGAGATGCGAGGTGCTCGCATCAACTCGTTGAGGGCCGCGCCGCCCGCCACGTAGCTCTCGCCACTCGCGACCCGGTTGTCGGCTATGAGCCGGCAGATTTCGCGCTGGAGGGTCGTGAGAGCCATCGCCACAGGGCGGCCGCCTCGACATAGCCCTGGCGGTCCCCGTGCCTCTGGATCTGGTCCAGGACATAGAGTCGCTCCTCCGGGCTCGAGGGATAGAAATCGGGGCGCAAAAACCACAGGCAGCGGGTGCGGTACTTGTCGACCAGGTCGCTGACGGCCTCTCGGATCTGCTCGACTTCGTTGGTCATCGGTCGCCGTCCTCATTGTAGCGTTGCCTGAATTCAGTTGACCCGTGCCACCCTCAGGTCTAACCTCCCACTCCAGGTTCCCCTCCACGTGCGTTCGGGCCACCGCGCAACGGGTCCTTTGTCGGGGATCGCGCTTCGCTGTGGACTTGAGGAGGCCGACATGGCACAGGGGGCTTCTCCGCTCCCTCGCCCGACGGTCGGGGCGGTCGCTGTGCTGTCCGTGGTCATCGGTTTGGCCACGGCCCCCTTCGCGCACGGCCAGGGGGCGGGGAGCGCCAACCTGCGAGGCACCGTCTCCGATCCGTCGGGGGCGGCGGTGCCCGAGGCGGCCCTGACCCTCACCAATCAAAGGACCCGGGCGATCCGCAGCGCCACCACTGACGCCCAAGGGCACTACGTCCTGGCGGCCCTGGTTCCAGGTCCCTATCGCCTGAGGGTCGAGGCGACGGGCTTTCGCAGATTCGAGAGCGGCGAGGTGCATCTTTCCCCGGGCGACACCCTGAGCTTCGACGCGAGGCTGGAGATGGGCGGCAAGACCGAGGAAGTGACGGTCACCGCCGGGCGGGAGCTTCTGCGCACGGACAGCGGAGCCCGGGAAGGCCTCATCACCTCCGAGCAGATCCAGAACCTCTCCATCGTGAGCCGGAGCGCCATGGAGCTGCTGCGCATACTGCCCGGCACCGTGACCCCGAGCGGCGCGGATCTCGAGACCTCGAGCTTCGGCGGCGGGCCCAACAACCTCTTCAACACGAGCGTGAACGGCACGCGGGGAACGACCATCAGCCCCGTCCTGGACGGGTCGAAGATCGTCGACATCGGGTCCATGAGCGGCCTCATGATCAGCATGAACGCCGACATGGTGGAGGAGGTGAAGGTCCAGACGAGCAACTACGCCGCGGAGTACGGCACCGCCGGAGTCCAGGTGACGGCGGCGACGAAGGGGGGCTCGGCCACCTTCCACGGATCGGCCTACGACTACTGGCGTAACTGGCGTCTCGCCGCCAACGATCGGTCGAATACCAACCACCTGGTGCCGAGGCCGGAGAGCAACTACCAGTACCCCGGCTTCAACCTCTCCGGGCCGGTCCTCGTCCCCGGGACGAGCTTCAACAATGGCCGCGACAAGCTCTTCTTCTTCGTCGGCTACGAATACCAGCACCAGGTCACCGACCCGGGCACGACTCTGGGTGTGGTCCCGACCGCAAAGCAGCGTCAAGGCGACTTCAGCGAGCTTCTCAGCGGTCCGGGACAGAACCTGGGCCAGCCGGCGCTCGTCACGATTCCCGCGGGCTTCCCCGGGGCCGGGGACTTCGCACCCAACAACAACCTTGGCCCCTATGTCGATCCCATCGGCCGGGGCTTCCTCAACATGTACCCTCAACCCAACTTCAGCGATGACGAGAACCACTACAACTATGCGTTCAACACGCCGGAGCCCCTGAACCGCTCGCAGCTCGTCACCCGCCTGGACTGGAACGCGAGCCAGAACACGCATGCCTACCTGCGCCTGGCTTTCGAGAAGGAGAAGCAAGAGTGGGCGCGGGGGATCTGGGGCGGGTGGTCGCTCTTCGAGCTGCCGGAGAAGGTGATCGGGGACAACAAATCCCGATCGCTCTCGCTCGACGTCACGAGCGTGCTGAGTCCCAACCTGACCAACGAGCTGATCTTCAGCGCAAGCCAGCTCAAGCTCGACAACGACTGGCGCGATCCCTCGAAGATGACCCTCTCGGCACAGGGAATCGAAGGCTACCGGGGCCCCTTCGACACCGGGACCCCCTACGCCTCCGTCTTCTTCTCCTCCTGGGGCCAGGGCCTGGGAGACTTTGCCGCCCCAGGAGGGATGCCGATCTACGCGCACAACGACAGCATCTCGGTCGCGGACAACCTGACCAAGGTCTTACACGCCCATACCCTGAAGGCGGGCCTCTTCATCGAGCGCGCGCAGAAGCAGCAGAACTTCCACAGCAGCGACGGCGGTGAGTTCGTCCTCAACAGCCTCGGGATGGGCGGAGGCACCGGCAACGACTATGGCGACCTGCTCGTGGGCCGGATGGCGCTGTACTTCCAGAGCACAGCCGTCCCTCGGGGCGAGTTCCGGTTCTGGAACTACGAGGGGTACGTGCAGGATGCCTGGAAGGCCCGCCGGAACCTCACCCTGGAGCTGGGTCTGCGCGTGGCCAAGATGGCCAACAACGAGGAGCTGAATGGCCTCGGTCTCTTGTTCGAGCCTTCGGCCTACGCTTTCGACCAGGGCGCCTTCATCGACGGCGATCCGACGCGGCCGAACGGGGTGCTTCTGGCCAGCCGGGGCGAGATCCCCAAGGGCATCGTGCCTGACCCAGGCGTGACGCTCATGCCACGGGCCAACTTCGCCTGGGATGCGCGAGGGAACGGGAGCCTCACGGTTCACGGCGGGGCGGGCCTTTTCTACACGCGTGCCAACGGGAACTTCCAGTACTACGTATTGCAGTCTCCCCCGAACCTGTACAACACGACCCTCGACGAAGGCGCCGTCCCCGGCGGCCTCACCATTGCGAGCCTTCCCACCATCGACCCGTACGCCCGCCTCGGGGCGGGGTACGTCCAGTCCCAAGACCCAGGGTCCGTCCATCTTCCGCGCACGTGGACCTGGAGCCTTGGCGTCGCGGAACGGCTGCCCTGGCGGCAGACGCTCGAGATCGCCTACGTGGGCCATCGGGCCGATCACCTGCCCAATACGGCCCCCTCCAACTACATTGCACCGGGCAAACTGGAAGGCTCGTACGGCAACGCCGACCTCAGCAACCCGCTCCACCGTGCGGCCCTCGACTCCATCGTGGCGGCAGCCCTGCGCAACTACCCCGTCTACAGCGATGGCTCCCAGTGGTACCAGTACGAGGCCGTCTCGACGTACCACGGCCTCCAGGCGACGCTCACGCGGCAGGCCGGCCGGCACGTCCAGTACTTCCTCAACTACACGTTCAGCAAGGTGCTGGGCACGACTGGCCCCGGCGACTACGCGCTCATCGACCCTCTCGACCCCGGTAACCGGAGCTACGGGGTCCTCTCCCAGGACCGGACGCATATCTTCAACGCGTCGTACACCCTCGTCGTCCCAGACCCGATCGGATCGGGCGGCAACGCGGTCCTGAAGCACCTGCTGAACGGCTGGCAGGTTTCTGGTATTACGAGCTACGCGAGTGGCGCACCCTTCCGCGTCGCCTTCACCGGTGATCTCGACAGCCCCCAGATGAACCGGGCGTGGTGGGGCACCGACGGACACGTCCCCACCTGGAGCCCGGGCCAGGCGGGAGGGATCACTCCCGTCTTCCTGGGCAATCCCTCGCTCCCCAACACCAAGGTCGGCGAGAAGGTGCTCGACCTCGACAAGATCACGTTCCCGGCCTTCGGGGAGAGCGGCCCCTTTCAGTCGCCCTACTACTTCCGGGCGCCCTCCCGCTGGAACTGGGACGTGACCCTCTTCAAGAACTTCGCCCTTGGGACTCACGGCAAGCGCGTCCAGCTCCGGACCGGGTTCTTCAACCTCTTCAACCAAGCCGCTCCCCGACGGGACCTCGGCGACATCGACTTGACCCTGAACACCCAGTGCAAGGTGAGAGTCGACGGGGTCCCGAACGGGGCCGGCGGCACCGCGGATGGCGTGTGCGACCCGACCCAGGGTTTCGAGTTCACCGACCTCACGAAGCGGAACTTCGGCAAGATCGTGAGCAAGCACGGCCACCGCGTGATCGAGCTGGCGCTGCGGTTCGACTTCTAGACTGGTCGAGCGCTATCGCGGCCGGGTGGCGCGCTCGCGCAACACTCCCTCGAGGAATGCGCGGTCGATGGCGTCTTGCGGCCGTGGAGTGTCCTTCAGGCGAATGAGGGTCGCCGGGCTCGGAATCGGGATGACGACTCCCCCGCGCTCGATCGCCTCGGCGTCACCCGAGGCCTCCGCGTAGGTCAAGCCACAGGCCCGGCCCATGAGGTCGACGATCACCTCGTCGGCGACCCGCACCACCACGTGGCGCTGGACGTCGTCTTCCGCCACCTCAGAAGCAGCGTTGTCGGCGAGAACCGCGAGCGCCCGCTTGACCCGGGCCACGTTGGCGGGAGCGTCGTCAATCAGGAGGTCGATGTCCTTGGTGAAGCGGCCGGCTCCGTGGGCGATCACGGCAAAGCCGCCGATCAGCAGGTACCGCGCACCCGCGTCGTTCAGCGCCCGACAGATGCGGACGACGTCGTCGGGCTCGGGTGCCCGTGCCCTTCGGCCATCATCCTGATCATCCAAGCATCGGCCTCTTCGAACGAGGAAAACCGGTAGACGCCTCTGGGCACGAGGCCCGCGTGGCCGCGGAGGAACGCGGCCGTCCGCGCCAGCCGGCCCTGGTCGGTCCAGGCATCGCCTTGCGTCGACCGCTGGCCCACGGAGATCATGCGGTCATTATCCCATGTGATCGACAGGCGCCGCAGCCTGGCTCCGCGAGAGGCCGGGCGAGAGAACCGTTCGACGCTGGTCGCTACCTGAAATTCTCGATCATCATCAGATCGCTGCCCTCGTCCCTCGTTCTCGGGTAGAGGACGACCTTGCCATCGGCGGAAACGGTGAGCGACCCGCTCGCGCGCTCAAGCCTTCGAAGGAGGTGACTCTGCCGCGTCGCGGGATCGAGAAGGAAGAGCGGCCGTCCTGCTGCCTCCTGATCGCAGCCGAAATAGTGGACGCCACTGGTGCCGACGGCGAAGCCCCATGCACAGTCCACGAGCTGCCGCTCGGTGCCCCCGCCCAGGAGGAGGACGAAGAGCGAGCCCTCGCTTCCGAGAAAGCGGGCACGCTTGAAGAACAGGGCCTTGCCGTCGACCGATTCGATCGCCGACTCGCCGCCATTGTGGGTGATGCGTTCCTCTGCCTCCCCCGAGACCGCGATCCGCCAAACGTCCCGGGCACCCTCGCGCGTCGCGGTGAAGTACACGTATCGGCCGTCGCGCGACCAGCTCGACAGGTACTCGTCGCCGGTACCCTTGCTGAGCTGGCGAGGCGCACCCACTTCCACGTCAGTGGTCCAGATGTGAAAACGGCCCTCGTCGTTCCGCGACTCGAACGCGATTCCCCGGCCGTCTGGCGACCAGCGAGGCGACCCCGCGTTCAGCCCGTGGGTGAGCTGGGTGGCGTTCGTGAAATCGGCGTTGGCAATCCAGATACCTGCGTCGCTGGACCGGCTCGACGCGAAGGCGACCCGCCGTCCGTCGGGTGACAGGCTCGCGCAGCAGTCGGCCACCGACGATGCGAGGACGAGCTCTGGAGGGTGAACGGCCTCGAATCGGTAGACATCCTCACCCCCGAGGCTCCGTTGGAAGGCGACTCGGTCCCGGGCGGCGGCGGTCGTGGGCCCGAGGGCCTGGAATCCCGCCACCTCGATGCGCTCGGCCGGCCGGTCCCCTGCGGTTCCCACGCGCCAGAGCATGTCGTCGGCGCAGTTCGAATAGACGATGGAAAGGCTGTCGCGTGTCCACGTGGGGTGCGCGAGGGCGCAGAGCTCGCGTTTGGTGAGTTGACCGAGAGACCCCCTTGGAGCGAAGTCGGGACCCAGGTCGGTGACCTCCAGACGGCATTGAAACCAGGTGGTGTTCAAACAGGACAGGTACGTCAGGCGGTGACCGTCCGGCGAGAACGCGGGTCCGACGTGGCTTTCGGAGGGCGCGGGTGAAGTGAGCGGTCGAGGCTCACCGCCTTGCACGGGCACGAGGAAGATGCCGCCCAACGAAACCTCCTTGGCAGGGGCGAAGCGAGTCACGGCGAGCCAGCGGCCGTCTGGCGTCCAGGCAGGGCCCAAGGCTCCCGCGAGCGAGCCACCGGTCGGAAACTCGGCGATGTTCCGATCCGAGCCCCCCAGCGGCGAGACGACGTGAATGCGGGCGGGACCCAGGCCCAAGGCAGGTTGGTCAGGTCCGAGGCGGAAGTACGCGATCTGTCGACCGTCGGGAGACCAGCTTGGCGAGACGTCTGCCGCACCGTCCGTCGTCAGCCGCCTGAGCTCCGGCGAGTCGACCATCTTGAGGTAGATGTCCCAGTTGTCCTGCTTGTCACCCCGCCAGGCAAACGCTAGTTGTTCGCCGTCCGGGGAGAACGTGGGGCTCCGCGCGAAGCCTCGCAGGGACGTCAACTGCACAAGCCGAGGAGGCGTCAGGTTCCTTGGCGAGGTCACGACGCGAAGCGCGAGCCAGGCCACGAAGGCAAAAGCTGAGGCCACGCCAACACCGGCTGCGAGCCACCACCCGCGACTGCGCCGGGTCGGCACGACCACCGCCGAGCCGGCCTTCGTTTCCTCCCGGATCTGTTCGAGCTCCAGCTTGACGTCCAGCATGTGCTGGAAACGCCGGTCGGGCTCCTTGCGCAAACACCGCTCGACCAGGCGATCCAGCTCCTTCGGCACACCAGAGACCACTTCACTGGGCGGCTTCGGCTGATCCCTGACCAACGCCGCCAGAGTCTCCGCCGTCGAAGCGCCCGCGAAGGCCCTCCGGCCCGTCACCATTTCGTAGAGCACCGCACCGAAGCTGAACACGTCGCTCCGGGTATCCACCCCTCGGGCCGTCGCCTGCTCGGGAGACATGTACCCGACGGTCCCGGCCACCATTCCCGGCCGACTGAGAGGACCTGCTTCCCCCACCTTGCTCACCGTCGGTTCGTCCGGGCCCCCGGGCTCGGGAGTGAGCACCTTGGCCAGGCCAAAATCGAGAACCTTGACCACTCCTTCGGGCCCGACCACCACGTTCGCCGGCTTCAGGTCGCGGTGGACGATGCCCGCGGCGTGGGCTCGGGCGAGCGCGTCCGCGATGGGAGTCGCGATCCGCAGGACTTCGGCGAGCGGCAGGCCTGGGCGCGGGATCAGTGCATCGAGGGTCTTGCCGGGTACGTACTCCATGACGATGAAGACGATCCCATCGGCCGACTCGATCTCGTGGATGGTGACGATGTTCGGATGGTTGAGGGCGGCGACGGCCCGGGCCTCCCGCACCAACCGGCGTCGGCGGCTATCGTCCGCCATCCGCTCGGCGGGCAGCACCTTGATCGCGACGTCGCGGCCGAGCCGCGGGTCGCGGGCGCGGTACACCTCGCCCATCCCCCCTGCTCCCAGCAGCGAGAGGATTTCGTAGGGCCCGAGCTTCGACCCGGCTCCGATCGGCATCCTTGGCGGCTTCGGACGGATTCTAGCAGAGGCTCGCCAGGGCGCCCCTCGGCGGCTCGTTCAGTCCAGCACCTCGGTGCGCGTGGAGATCGCGGCCCGCACGAACCGGAACTCCAGCACGAGGCGGCCGAGGCGGAAGAGGTCGCCGTCCACGAGCGGGGTGGCGCTCGTGACCTTCTGCTCGCGCAAGTAGGTGCCGTTCTTGCTGCCGAGATCCTCGAGGGTGGCCTTGTCGGAGACGACGACGATCTTCGCGTGTTGGCGGGAGACGCCGGGCCAGTCGATGGAGACGCCTGCGGCCTCGTCGCGCCCGATGACGTTCTCCCCCTCGGTGAGCGCGAAGGCCGTGTCGTCCCACACGACCTGAGCCGAAGGCTTTCGGACGCGGGCACCGGTCGCGGAGCGAGCTAGAGGAGTCCCGTCCCCCTTCCCTTCTTCCTGGGCCGTGGCGCAGAACGCGTAGCCGAAGCCATGGACCGTCCGCAGGAAGCGCGGCTGCCGTGGGTCGTCGTCGAGCGCCTGCCGGATCTGCGTCACGAGCCCGGTCAGGCTCGACTCGGAGACGAAGGTGCCCGGCCAGAGCTGCTCCTGGATCTCGCCCTTCGAGATCGCGTCGGGCCGCCGACGGACGAGCAGGGCCAGGAGGTCGAACGCCTTCGGCTCGAGGTGCCGGCCCCTCTCACCCCGCAAGAGCTGACGGGAGGAGAGGTCGAGGCAGAAGTCATTGAAAACAAACCGCATCGCACCCCGCAAAACCCTGGGGAAATCCCCGGGAATCCCCGAGGACTCCCGGATGCTAGCCACCCATATTCCCTAACGCAAGACCGAGTCACGCCTGGCCAGGCGGCTCCCAGAAAAGGAGTCGCCCATGTCCCCAAGGTTCGCCGTTTTCGTGGCCCCGTGTGTCTTCCTCTTCGCCAGCATCGCCGGTCCCCAAGTCGCCGCGGCCGGCGAGAAGCAAGTCGCCCTCAACCGGACCTTGAACGCCTTCGACGCCGGGGCGATCGAGCGGGCCAAGGCGGGCGCGGCCCAGCGGCTTCAGCAGGCCGAATGCCAGAAGATCTTCACCGACTTCAAGGACCGCGACGGGCGGCCGCTCCAGGAGAGCCTCGACCGCTGGGGCGTGAGCGCGGCCGAGTACCTGCAGATGATCCCGTTCCTCGATGGCTCGTCGCAGCAGCTCTGCCGGTGGAGCAAGGTCGATCTGGTGACGAAGCCGGGAACCCCGCGCGTGCTCGTGTGCGGCCAGTTCTCGAATACCCAGGTCCGCGACCCCTGGCTGGCCGAGGCCATCGTGATCCACGAGATGCTCCACACCCTGGGCCTCGGGGAGAACCCGCCCACCAGCATCGAGATCACGAAGCGGGTGAAGGGACGCTGCTCCTAGCCGAAAGGAAGAACCCGATGGCCGGGACCGATTGACTTACCATGTCCGACGGCGCTCGTCGACATTGGCAGCGGTCCTACCCGAAGGGAGCCTGAGCATGAGAGCAACGCGGCTGGGTCACGGCTTCGTGATCGCGTGGATGGTCGGCGTCGGTGCGATGGCACAGACCCGCGAGACACCCGCAAGAACGCCCAACCCAACGCCCGCGCCCACGCCACGTCCCCAGCCGCCGACGCGTGACCCGAACACGCCCGGCTACGTGACCGCCAAGGAGTTGCCGGACGGCACGGTGCCGCCGACGGACGTGGACGGCAACTTCATCATCGGGCCCACGCATCCGCCCGCGCCGGAAACGATGGTGCAGGAGGGGGTGCCCCAAGGCACGGTCTACAAGCTCACGATGAGCTCCGCCGACAGCAGGATCTACCCGGGCATCGCGCGCGACCCGGGGACGTTCGGCACGCCGGATCCGAACGATCCCACGAGCTTGATCGTGACCACGAGCCATCCGGCGCCTTACACGCGCAGCCTGTCGGTCTACGTGCCAAAGCAGTACGTGCCCGGAGCGGAGGCTCCCTTCATCGTGGGCGCCGATGGTCCGGATGCCCTCCTCTTCACGACCCTCGACAACCTCATCGCCCAGAAGCGGGTGCCGGTGATGATCGCGATCTCGATCGGCAACGGTGGCGGCGACGCCCAGGGGAGCCAGCGCGGTCTCGAATACGACACGATGTCCGGCCGCTACGCCGAGTTCGTGGAGACGGAGGTGCTGCCGCTCGTCGAGAAGCAGTGCGCCGTGAAGTTGACCAGGGACCCTGAGGGGCGCGCGGCGATGGGCGGGAGCTCGGGGGGATCGGCTGCGTTGATCATGGCCTGGTACAGGAACGACCTCTATCACCGCGTGCTCGCCTACTCGATCACGGCCATCAACCAGCAGTGGCCGCACGATCCCAAGATGCCGGGCGGCGCGTGGGAGTTCCACCAGAGCATCATCCCCAACCGCCCCCGGAAACCGATCCGCATCTGGCTCGAAGTGGGCGACCGCGACCTGCTGAACCCGAACGTCATGCGCGACGGCATGCACGATTGGGTGCTCGCCAGCGAGAACCTGGCTCGGGTGCTGGCCGAGAAGGGCTACCACTACCAGTTCACGTTCGCGCGCAACACGGGCCACACCGAGCGCCCTACCAAGCAGCAGACCCTGCCGCAAGCGCTCGAGTACGTGTGGAAGGGATACCCCCGGTAGGCTCACGCCCACAACAGGGCATTCACCTCAAGCTTCGAGGCGGATCTCTAGACTGTGGATGGTCACGCCGCTTTGACCGTCTGAGCCTTGAGCCCGACCTTCAAACGGTGCCGGACCGCGTCGAAAATGGCAGCCAGGTTGTCCATGCTGGGATTTCCGCTACGGGACAACATCCGGTGGAGGCTTTTCGCCGGCGTGTCGGTCATCTCGGCCAGCGCTTCGAAGCCTACCGTCGCATTCACGAGGTCACGCAACAGCAGCCGCGCCGCTTCCGGCTCGCCGTTGAGGAACAGCGTGGCCGACTCGTCCAGGAGCGCACGCGCAAACTTCGGGTCGCGCCGCACACGCGCCACCACCGTTTCCTTGAAGTCTCGTGTCAATGCCATGTCGTTCACCGTTCCTTGCGTGTCCGAGAACCGCCCGGTCGTCGGGCCTTCTTGCGCGCTTGGTATTCGGCGTGGAGCGTCAGCGCCGTTGCGATGTCGGCCTGCTGGCGTTTCTTGGTGCCTCCGAGGAAGAGCAGTACCAAGGTCTCTCCGCCTCTTGCCAGATAGACCCGGTACCCGGGTCCCCAATCCACTCTGAGCTCCCCAATACCCCTGAACCACTTCACGTTGGACGTATTCCCCAGACCCAGCCGAGTCACCGCCGTCGCCACCTTCGCCGCCGCGTGCGGGTCGAGTCGCGCGAACCAGACTCGGAAAGGGCACGACCCGTCTTCAAGAACGTACTCCTCGACGCGAAGCGTCACCGCGCGATGGTAACATATTCGTGACTATTCTAGGGCTCGGGGCACGAAGCTGCTGCTCGGGGCACGAAGCAGCAGACCCTACCCGAGGTACTCGAGTACGTCTGCCAGGGCGATCCCCGGTAGCCGCGGGAGGTGCTGGATCGCCGCCTGCTCAGGCCTGGTAACGGATCTCGCGAATCTCCGGCTTCCCGAAGACGGGCTCGAAGAACGGCTTTCCGGCCCGGACACCGACGGTGCCGTAGCCACCGGCCACCGCCAGGAACGCCCGGAAGTCCCCGGCCTGACGCGGCCGAAGGTAGAGCACCTTGTCGATCGCGTCGTAGCGCGCGCCGGTCAGACCTTGGAGCAACGCGTACGAGGACATGGCTCGCGCATACCAATGGCCGCACTCGTATTCGTTGAAGGGATTCCGCACGCGCCCGTCGTAGCGATCGCGGCAGACCCGCACGATCTCGAGGCCTTCGTCCACGAGACCCATCGACTGGAGATGCGACGCCACCTGGTACTCGATCCCCGTCCACACCTCGTTCGAGTAGACGAACGGAAGCGACGGGATGCCGCCCTTGGGCCAGGTACAGAGGAGGAGCCCGCCTTCCCCGCCGCAGGCAAAGGAAGGCCGCTGGGGGTTCGCGTGCTCGGAGAGGTCCTTCTTCAGGTTGTGGCGGTGCACGGCTCCGAGGTGGCTGCGCACCTTGCCGGCGTCGAGGACGGGACCGACGCCGCAGACCTCGGCCATCCACGCGCCGAGGACACCGTCGGAGAGACAGCCCGGGCCGTACTGGTACTTGGGCCCTTCCTTCTCGAGGAGCGCCTTCGCCTCGGGCGAGTACTCCCCCACCATGCTCTTCGCGGCGAGGGGGCTTCCCGCCCGCAGGTCCTTCCACCTCACCTTCTGCACGAAGTACTCGCCGTCGAAAAGGTCGGTCTCGGCCCGCGCCCGCCCGCGCTCCAGAAGCTGCGCGTAGCGCGTCACGTCGTCGCCGAGGGCTTTGCCCATGGCCACTGCCGCGGCGAGCGCGCCGAGGTAGAAGCTCGTGCACATCCCGTCCGGGCCCCAGAACTCGATGTCGTAGGTGTTGTGGTGCGGCTCCACCAATACGCCTTCGAGTCCCGGGTCCCAGGTCGCGATGCAGTAGTCGAGGCTCCGTCGCACCCGGGACCACAAGCGGCGTAGCCACTCGGTGTCCCCTGAGATGCGCCAGTCGCGGTGCACCTTCATGATCCCGCCGAGCTGCCCGTCGGCCGCGGCGTGGAAGTCGTGCTCGATCTGCCGAATGGGAAGCGCGCTCCGGAACGCCTGGTGCCCGGTTTCGGCCTGCGAGGGTCCGAACTCGGTTTCGCGCAGGGTGCGCTCGAGATCGGGGAAGAGATGGGGCAAGGCCTGGGCGTAGTTCCAGACGTGGGTGCACGAGCCGCTGCAACAGCCGGAGCTGTCCGAGCAGCCTTCCCAGGCCCAGAGGCGCCCGTCGGTCTGCCGAAGCACGGTGGGCGACTTCAGGATCGTCAGGTTCGCGGCCACCGCTTCGATCAGCTCGGGGGGCAAAGTGGTGTCGTAGAAGCAGTCGCGGAATCGAGCGGCCTTCGCGCGCAGCGTGTCGTAGTGATCGGCGAAATGGCGACTCACCTCTTCGACGCCAGCGAACCTTCCCGCGTACCAGGGCCGGAAGCGCTCGGGCGGATCGGAGGTGGGAGTTCCGGCCGGGTCCTTGCCGGAGCGCAGGTCGCTGTCGCCGACGTACCAGGAAAAGCGCACGGTGATCGTGCGGGATGCGCCCGAGGCCAGGTCGAAGGGCACGAACAGCGAAGCGCCCGGCGAGGGCGCCCCCTCGGCGACCGGGGCGCGGTCGAAGCAGGCGGCCTCGGTCACGTCCTTCCAGGCCAGGGTCAGGGGGTCGAACCAGCCGCCGCGAAACCAGGCCGCGTTGACCTTGACCTTGGGGTCCCCCACCGAGGCACAGAAGGCGCCTTCTTCCCAAGGCTTGTCCTTCGGGGCCCCACCCCACAGCACGAACCCGCCGTCCGCGGCGCGAACGGCCTTGGGGCGGTCCCCTTTCAGGGCCATGAAGTTCATGGCGTTCCAGGAGAAGACCGCCTCCACGGGCTCCTTCGTTCGATTGCGGAACCGATACTCGAGAGCCGCCACCGGCAGGCTCGATCCGTCGGCGTCACCGGGCTCGAACGGGCTCCAGGCCGTGATCTCCACCTCGAGCGGCAGGTTGGGATCGGTGAGGGTGACGGTCGCGAAGGGGAAGCGGCAGAGGAACGAGGCACTCGCGAATCGCGGCAGGCCGTAGGACTTGCCACCCGCGCCGTTGCCCGCCTCGGGGGGGCCGAACAGCTTCCACCGCGGCACCGGCCCTTCGAGCACGCGGGCCGCGGCGGGATCGCCCTTCACCGCGACCGCCGCGAACACGCACGGCTCGTTGAAGACGTCCGGTTTGTTGCGGAGCGACACGTGCGAAAGGGCCCCGGTCCCTTCGATGCAGAGCATGCCGGCCCCGAGGCCGCCCAGGGGGAAGGCGACGCGGTGGAGGTGCTCGGCGGCATAGGGGCCGTTGTAGGCGCGCCCCGCCAATCCTCCCTTGGCCCGGCGGGTGGAGGACTTCTTCTGCGGCTCGGCCGGGAGGCCCGCCCCCGCAGCCATGGCGCCCGCCCCGGAAAGCTGCAGGAACTCACGCCGCTTGATCGACCTCGCCTGCTTCCGCTCGCGGGGCACGGGTCAGCCCGTGGCGGACGAACCGGCCCGGGGCCGCATCCGCTTCTGCCAGCGTTCGCGCAAGCGAGCCATCTCGGCTTCGCGGGTCTTGGGAGGCGCGGCGGTGACCAGGCTCGCCATCAGCCTTTGCGTCGCTCCGGCCACCTCTTCGACCGCAGCCCTGAAGGCCTCGGCATTCGCCTGGGAGGGCCGGGTGAACCCGCTGACCTTGCGGACGAATTGCGTTGCGGCGGCGTGGATCTCCTCGTCGGTGACCGGAGGGGTGAAGTTGTGCAGGGTCTTTATGGCGCGGCACATGGGGCGATCCTACCACTCGTTTGGCGACCGCCGGGGACGCGCGCGGCAACGTTCCGCGGCCCGGGTCTTGTCGGCTATACTCGGGGTCTTCATCGGATGGCCACCGCAGTCGGAAACGAAACCCCGTCGCCCGAGACCACCAGCGCGCCGCCCCTGGCCGGCGTGCGATCTTCCCCCCGCCTCGTCTACGCGGTGATCAAGGGTGCCGCCGTGGGCGCCCTGGCCGGGTTCATCATCCGCGACCTCGACCTGCCCGCCCTCGTCTCCTACGAGCATTCGCGCGAGCCCCTCGTGTTTGCGGCGGCGGCGCTCGGCGGGGTGCTGGCCGTGACCCGCCTCCGGCCGCTCCTGATGGGGGCCACCGCCGCCCTGGCCCTCCTCTGGTGCGTGGTGGCCATCACCCCCCTCTCCGCCTGGCTGAGCCACGGCCTCACCCGCAACGAAGCCCTGGAGCCGGCCGATGCCGTCTTCGTCTCGCTCTCGAGCGTGCGCCCGGGGGTCCAGGGTCCGGCCGAGGTGCGCAACCGACTCTTCCACGGCCTCGCTCTCCTGGCCCGCGGCAAGGCCCCACGCCTGCTGCTCTGTGAATCGGCCGAGGTTCACGGGGTGAGCCTCGCCCGCGAGATGATGGAGGCGGCCGGGGTCGCGACCGATCTCGTGGTGCTCCCGCGAGCCGAGAACACGCGCGAAGAGGCGAAGGCCGTGGCCTCGGTGGCGCGGACCCGGAGCTTCAAGCTGATCCTGCTCGTGACCTCCCCCATCCACTCCCGACGCGCGAGCGCGGCGCTCGAGAAAGAGGGCGTCACGGTCGTCTCGTCGCCCTCGACCGAGACGCGTTTCGACCTCGCCACCCTCGACAGCTGGAACGACCGGCTGGCCGCCTTCGGCAGCGTCATGCACGAGCGGCTGGGGCTTTTTGTCTACGCCCGCCGTGGCTGGATCGACGCGGCGGTCTATTAGCCGCGGGGCCTGGGTTCCGGGGCCCAAACCTCACCAAACCCACTCGACCGGCGTCTAACCCTGCGAATGGAGGACGCGGCGGCCGTGGCCGGTGCCCGAGCCGGCGACAAAGAGGCCTTTCGCCTCCTCGTCGAACGCCACAGCCATGCCTTGTTCCGATTGGCCTATCGCATGACCGGAAACGAACACGACGCCGAAGACGTAGTCCAGGACGCCCTGGTCAAGGCGTACAAGAGCCTCGACCAGTTCGAAGACCGCTCCTCGGTCGGGAGCTGGCTCTATCGCATCACCTCCAACTGCGCGTTCGACCTTCTGCGGGCCCGGCAACGCCGGGGCCGCCTGGTCGGCGACGCCGATCCCGAGGACGCCGTCCTCGAAACCCCTTCGGCCGAACCGGGCCCGGACCGCCTGACCGCGTCGAGTGAGATCCGCGACCGGGTGGGCGTGGCGCTCGCGCGGATGAGCGCCCGCGAGCGATCGGCCTTCGTCCTGCGCCACTTCGAGGGTCGCTCCCTGAGCGAGATCGGCGAGTCCCTGGACATGGACCTGAACGCGACCAAGCAGAGCATCCTCCGGGCGGTGCGCAAGGTGCGCCAGGTACTGGGTCCCCTGGCTTCGGGAGCCACCTCATGACCCACCTCGACGACGACGCGCTCGTGCTGCTCCACTACGGCGACGGTGACGCCCGGGGCGCGGAGCACGTGCGGGTCTGTGCCGAATGTCGGGAGCGGCTCTCTGGCCTGGCCAACCTTCTCGCGACGGTGGTGGCAGAGCCGGCGCCGGAGCGGCGGGCAGACTACGCGGCCACGGTCTGGTCGCGTATCGAGCCGCGACTCCAATCCGCTCCGGCCCCGCCCCTGGCGTTCCGGGTCGTGGCCGCCATGCCCTGGCGGCGGGTGGCCGGCTTCGCGACCCTGGCCGCCTCCCTGGCCCTGGCCTTCCTGCTCGGCCGTCAGTTCCCGGGCCCGGCGCCGACCGCCCTCACCCCCGAAGTCCGCGAACGGATCCTGCTGGTGGCGGTCGGCGACCACCTCGAGCGGTCGCAGGTGGTCCTGATCGAGCTCGCCACCGCTCCCACGGACGGTCCCCTCGACGTCTCGGCGGAACGGGCCTCGGCCAACGACCTCGTCTCCACCAACCGGCTCATACGCCAGACCGTGGCGCGCGCGGGCGAGCCGGCCCTGGCCGCGGTGCTCGAGGAGCTGGAGCGGGTGCTGATCGAGGTCGCGGCAGGGCCGGACCGCCTTACCCCCGCCGCTCTCGGCGAGCTCCAGCGCCGCATCGAGTCGCGAGGGCTCTTGTTCAAGATCCGCGTGGTCGGGTCGCAGGTCCGCGCGCGCGAGAAGGCCAGGCTGCCTTCGGCCGCGCGCGCTTCATGAAGCGAAGGATGGAGTCATGACTCTGGGTATGGCGTTCGTCGCACTGGCGTTTCTCGCGGCTCCTTTGCCCGAGGTTCTCGACCCGCAGGAGGCGGATCAAGTCGAATCCAGAGAGGCGGAGGCCCGGGCCCGCGAAGACGAGGTTCGGCAAGAGGCCCGTCTGGTGCGAGCAGATGAGCAGAGCGTGCGCGAGGAAGAGCGCAAGGCGCGCGAGGACAGCAAGGTGGACCGCGAGGAAGAGCGCTACGAGCGCGGAACCGAGGCTCTCGACGAAGGCGCCTGGGACAAGGCCATCGCCGCGTTCGACGCCGTGATCCAAGCCAAGGGCCGGCGCACCGACGGGGCCCTCTACTGGAAGGCCTACGCGAAGAACAAGCAGGGCCAGCGCGAAGAAGCCTTGAGGCTGCTCGCGGAGCTGGGCCGCGACTATCCGCAGAGCCGTTGGCTGAAGGAAGTGCGGGCCCTCGACGTGGAGATCCGCCAACAGTCGGGTCAGCCCCCGCGACCGGAGAACGTGGCTGACGAGGATCTGAAGCTGATGGCGATCAACGGCCTCCTGAACACGGACGCGGAGCGCGCCATCCCGATGCTCGAGAAGCTGCTCCAGCAGCCCGCGTCCCGCAAGCTTCAGGAGCGGGCGCTCTTCGTCCTGAGCCAGAGCGGCTCGCCGCGGGCCCGCGAGATCGTGGTGCGGATCGCCAAGGGGGACGCTCAGCCTGACCTCCAAAGAAAGGCGATCCAGCAGCTCGGCATCTTCGGCGGCAAGGAGAGCCGGCAGTCCCTCTCCGAGATCTACGCGGCGAGCGCCGACCGCAGCGTGAAGAAGGCCGTGCTGAAGGCCTTCCTGGTGTCCGGGGACAAGGATCGCGTCCTCGAGGCCGCGCGCTCGGAGAAGGACCCCGAGCTGCGCCGGGAGGCGCTCCAGCTCCTCGGGGTGATGGGGGCTTCGGCCGAGCTTTGGACGATGTACCAGGCCGAGACGCTGCCCGCGACCCGGAAGGCGATCCTGCAATCCCTGGCCGTGGGCGGGGCGGTGGACCGCCTCATCGAGGTGGCGAGGACCGAGAAGGACCTCGACCTGCGCACGGACGCGATCCAGAAGCTGGGCGTCTTCGGGGGCAAGCGCGGCGCGGACGCGGTGGTCGAGATGTACAAGAGCGAGAGCGACCGCCGGGTGCGGGAGGCGGCGCTCCAGGCACTCTTCATCCAGGGCAACGCCCAGGCCCTGATCGAGGTGGCGAGGACGGAGAAGGACCTCGAGCTCAAGAAGCAGGCCGTGGCTCACCTGTCGCACATGGGCTCGAAAGAGGCGACCGACTTCCTCGTCGAGATCCTCAACAAGTAGCGCGATGCGCAGCCCAAGGTCGGTTCTCGCCATCCTCCTCACCCTGGCCCTCGGCCCGCGCGCGCATGCCACCGCCGAGGTTCCCGGCCTCGTCAACGCCCAGGTGGAGACCCGTGCGGTGCGGGGGAGCCTCGAGAGCGAGGTGCGGGCCCTCCTCGCCTCGCAGGGCGGCCGGTTCTGGATGGGCTACGCGGCGCCCGCGAACGGCAGACACCGGAGCTGCTGCTCGTCTTCGGGCGACGAGGGAGACTGCGGCGGCTGTCGACTCGAGGGCGACAAGGGCGAAGGCTCGTTCCGAACGAACCGGACCGCGGCCGTGACCCTCGAGCCGACTTCGCGACTACGCGTTCTCCTGCGCGGCGAGGGCGGACGAGTGACCCGGGTTCGCACCGTGTCCGAGGACTGCGGCCTGGACGCGGGCGGCCTCCCCTTCGTCTGGGTGGACGGCGTGCGCGCGGCGGACGGCGTGAACTTCCTCACCGGACTCGTGGGCTCGGGCGGTGAGGGCAAGGGGGTGCGGGACGGCGCGCTCTCGGCGATCGCGTTCACCGACGACCCGGCCGCGGACGCGGCCCTCGACCGGTTCGTGGCCAGCGAACAGCCCGAGCACCTCCGCAAGCAGGCCGCCTTCTGGATGGGCCAGGCCCGCGGGGCCAAGGGCTTGGCGACCCTGAGCCGCCTGGTCCACACCGATCCGAGCCCGGGGTTTCGCGAGCACGTGGTGTTCGCCCTCACCCAGACCCACGAGGCCTCTGCCATCGACCAGATCATCGACGTGGCCCGCCACGACGAAAGCGGCCGCGTTCGCGGACAGGCCCTCTTCTGGCTGGCCCAGTCTGCCTCGCGCCGCGCCCCGGCCGCGATTCAGGCGGCCGTGACCGACGACCCCGAGATCGAGGTCAAGAAGAAGGCCGTCTTCGCCTTGAGCCAGCTCCCGAAGGACGAGGGCGTGCCCCTTCTCATCCGGCTGGCCGAGACCCACAAGAGCGTCGAGGTGCGCAAGCAGGCGATGTTCTGGCTCGGCCAGTCGCAGGACCCCCGCGCCCTGCAATTCTTCGAGGACGTGCTGAAGCGGTAGACGCCCGCCTACCACAGACGGATGAGGCGCACGGTGACGGCGCTCACCCGGGAGATTCCCAGAAAACACAGGCGGCCCAACGAATTGCGGTAGTATCCCGGCCAGGCAGACGCGAACGGTTGTTCGTTTCCGCGTCGGCGTGCACGCCACGCTCAGGGAGAGGCCCAATGAAAAGTCGCATCGTGCGCCCTTGCGAGGGCGGTCGTGTCGTGTGGGCCGCCCTCTTCCTCTCTGGCCTGGCCGCGGCTTCGGGTGCCGCGCCCGCCGTCAAGGGCAAGCCTGCGAACGTCGGAATGTACGACGCCCGGGTGAACGCCCCCGCGGCGTTCCAACAGGCTGCGGCGGCCCGCCCGGGCCTGGGGACGGCGGGCCTCGTCGAAGCCCGCCGCCACGCGGGCTCGATCACGGCGGCGATCAGCGATCTCTCCCGGACCAGGCCCGGTCTCGACGTCCAGCTCTCGAATCTCACCGGGGGCCCCGAGTCCGTGCTCGATGCTCGAGGCAGCCTGACGGAGGCCGCACCCGGGCAAACGTCCGAGGGCATCGTCCGAGGCTTCCTGAGCCGGTACGGCGCCCTCTACGGCCTCTCCGCGGAAGACCAGGACGACCTCGTCGTTCTCGGCGACAGCGCCGGCGGATCGAGCGGGCTGCGCATGCTCCGCATGGAGCAGCAGATCGACGGGCGGCCGATCTTCCAGAGCGAGACCCGCTTCCTGCTCGATCGCGAAGGCCGGCTCGTGAAGAGCGTGGGACGCATGGTCCCCGCGGCGCGCTTGTTCGCGCCCAAGGGCCCCGCGAGCGGCTTGAGCGCCGCGGAAGCGGTGGTGCGCCTGCTCGCGGCCGAAGGCAAGGTCGCGAGCGCGGACGCCTTCACCCTCTCGGGGCCACGCGAGAAGGGGATCGAGCTCGCCGAGAACGACGACTACGTCGCGGGACCCATCACGGCCCGCGAGGTGCTCTTCCCGCTGGCTCCCGGCCTCCTGGTGCGGGCCTGGTCGCTCGTGGTCTTCACCAACGGAAGCGCCGATTGGTACGCGATGGTCGACGCCCAGACCGGCGCCCTGCTCTGGCGCAAGAACATCCGCAATTCCGCCTCGATCCACGACGCGCGTTTCCGCGTCTACGTCCAGGCGGACGGCACCACCCCCGCCGACAGCACGGCGCCGCAGTCGCCCAACGCGGTCGCCCCCGGGTCCGGCATTCAGTTCGCGGAGATTGCGCCGACGATCGTCAGCATGCAGACGGCGATGGACCCGGCCGCCAGCCCGAACGGGTGGATCAACGACTGCCCGGGCGGAGTCTGCACCGCCAACGAGACGCAGACGCTCGGCAACAACGTGCTCGCCTGCCTCGATCGGGCCGCTCCCAACAACACCTGCGACACCGACCTGGGCGGCGTGCTCGACGGCAACGGCCGGCCCACCGGCAACCCCGACGCGAACGCCCGCAATCGCGACTTCCTGGGCACGGCTCCCCGCGACTTCCAGACGAACTACCTTCCTCCTCCCCAGGGTGGCAATCCCGAGGCGGGGCAGACCGCGACCGGCGCCGGCAACAACGGCACCCTGGCCATCGACCAGTTCCGCCGCGGCGTGGTCACGGAGCTCTTCTACGTCTCCAACTGGTACCACGATCAACTCTTCAAGCTCGGCTTCGACGAAGCCAGCGGCAACTTCCAGCAGACCAATCTCAGCGGGATGGGGGTGGGCGGCGATCGTGTCCTCGCCGACGCCCAGGACGTCAACGGAACCGACAACGCCAACTTCTCGACACCGCCCGACGGCACCTCCGGCCGCATGCAGATGTACCGATTCGTCAGCCCCACCGTCGACCGCGACGGCAGCCTCGACTCCGAGATCGTGATGCACGAGCTCACCCACGGCACCAGCAACCGCCTGGTCGGAAACGGGGCCGGGCTCAACTGGGATCCCGCGGCCGGAATGGGCGAGGGCTGGAGCGACTTCTACGCCTTGTCCCTCCTCAACAACACGAACGCCGACAACCCCAACGGGCGCTACGCGAGTGGGGCCTACGCCACCTACAAGCTCGGGGGGCTTCTCGACAACTACGCCTACGGCATTCGCCGGTTCCCGTACTCGGCCGACAACACCGTGAACCCCCTGACCTGGGCCGACGTGGACGACGTCACCAACAGCGTCACCGGCGGAATCGCGCCGAGCCCCTTGAACTTCAACGGCAACGGGGCGCTCGAGGTGCACAACGTCGGCGAGGTCTGGGCGCTCACCCTCTGGGAGGTGCGCAGCCGGGTGATCGCCGACCCGGCGGGGGCCAACGGGAACGTGCCCACCGGCAACCACACCATGCTGCAGCTCGTCACCGATGGGCTCAAGCTGACCCCCATCGATCCGACCTTCACCGCCGCCCGCGACGCGATCCTGGAGGCCGACTGCGCGACGAACGCCTGCGCCAACGAAGCCTCCATCTGGGGCGGCTTCGCGGACCGCGGCCTCGGATACGGCGCCAGGGCCCCCTACAGCAAGGAAGGCCGCTACGTCTCCAGCCACCAGGGCGTTCAAGAGTCCTTCGGCGTACCCATCCTCGACGTCGCCAACCCGGCGACGGACCTGACCGTCGACGACAGCCTGAGCAACAACAACGGCGCCCCGGACCCCGGCGAAGCCGTGAAGCTGACCGTGAAGCTGACCAACCCCTGGCGTGCGGCGAGCAAGGCGGTCACCGGAGCAACGGCCACCCTCACCACCGGGGCGGCGGGGGTCACGATCCACGACGGCACCTCGACCTACGGTGCCATCGCGCCCCAGGGCACCGCCGTCGGTGACACCTTCCTGCTCACGCTGGCCCCCTCGGTGGTCTGCGGTAGCGCCGTCGACCTCACGCTCAGCATCGTCTCCAACCTGGGCGTCACCACGACGACATTCCGGCTCCGGGTGGGCGCCGCCTCCGGGGTCGATCCCGTGGTCACCTACACCGACTCGGGAGCAGCCTCCACCATCGTGAGCAATGCGCCGCGCGGCGTGGTGCGCCCGTTGACCATCGCCGACGACTTCCAGATCGCCGACCTCGACTTCCGGATCAACAGCATCACTCATCCCGCGGTGGGTGACCTTACGGTCCTCCTGCGCTCGCCGGGAGGGATCGGCACCGATCTCGTCACCCTCATCGACGGTCTGCACGACCTCGGAGGCACGGCCATCACCAACATGGTGATCGACGACGACGTCGCGGTGACGGCGGCGAATGACATGGTCGATGCCACGATTGCCGCCGCGCCGTACACGAAGTCCTGGCTCCCGGCCTACAACTCTCCCTGGATGGCGATCGTCGATCCGACCCTGGGCGCGGACACGGTTCCGAACCTCTCGCGCTTCGACGGCTCGAGCACGAAAGGAACGTGGTCCGCCCTGGTCGCGGACGTGTTCTCGACGGCTAACGGCGGCACCAACGGCAACGGCGCGTTCAATGGCTGGTCGATGCTCGTCACTCCGGTTCATTTCGCCTGCACCGCCTTCGTGCCCGTGGCCGCGGTGACCGCCACCAAGACCGTGACCGGCAGCTTCCTGGCTGGCGGCACCGTGACCTACACCGTCGTCCTCACCAACAGCGGCACCGGGGTCCAGGCCGACAACTCCGGCGCCGAGCTGACCGACGTCCTGCCCGCGGGCCTGACCCTCGTGGGCGCGACGGCCTCCAGCGGCACGGCCGTGGCCACGATCGGCACCAACACCGTCACATGGAACGGCTCCCTGGCGCCACTCGGCGGTAGCGTGACCGTCACCATCACGGCCACGATCAACCCCGGCACCGCCGGCACCACGATCTCCAACCAGGGAACGATCCACTTCGACGCCAACGTGAACGGCTCCAACGAGTCGACCGCGCTCACCGACGATCCGTCCGTGGGCGGCGCCAGCGATCCGACGCGCTTCACGGTCGGGGGCGGGGCCGCGGTCGCGGTCGTCACCGGGACCAAGACCGTCGCAGGCACCTTCCTGCCGGGCGGCGCTGTCGTCTACACCATCGTCCTCGCCAACAGTGGTTCCGGGCTGCAGGTCGACAACCCCGGCCACGAGCTCGTGGACGTGCTGCCCACGGAGCTCGCGCTCACCGGAGCCTCGGCCACCGCAGGAACGGCCGTGGCCACGATCGCCACGCGCACCGTCACCTGGAACGGCTCCATCGCCCCCGGAGCCTCCGTGACCATCACGATCCAGGCCACGATCAACCCCGGCCACGAGGGGGCGACCGTGTCCAATCAAGGCTCGATCTCCTTCGACTCGAACGCCGACGGCACGAACGACGCCGCGGCGCTCACGGACGACCCGGCCCTGGCGGGCGCCAGCAATCCCACGACCTTCGTGGTCCTGAGCGGCTCGTTCTACACCGTGAGCCCCTGCCGGGTCGTGGACACCCGGGGGCCGGACGGCCCTCTGGGTGGCCCCGCGCTCGTCAACGGGCAAGAGCGTGCGTTCCTGATCACCGACCTTTGTAACGTGCCCGCGAGCGCCACCGCGGTGGCGCTCAACGTGACGGTCACCGTCACCACGGGCGACGGCTTCGTCACCGTCTGGCCCGACGGGAGCCCTCGCCCGGCCACCTCGACCATCAACTTCTCGGCGGGCCAGACCCGCGCCAACAACGCCGTGGTGCCCCTCGGTCCCGCGGGCGGGTTGCGCGTGGTCGCCGCGGCGGGGACCCACCTCGTGATCGACGTGACGGGATACTTCCAGTAGGGCTCTCGCCGGCGAAGACCCTCGGGAGGCGTGGGCGTCGTCCGTGACGACGCCCACGCGTTTGCGGCCGGGGCCGAGACGTGCCAACCTGAAGGAGACTTCGCTCCGGCGTGCGTTCAGCGCGCTGGACAAGGAGGGGGCGATGCTCTTCACGGACGCGAGCGGCAAACCGCGCTATCCCACCCGGGCGGAGGTCAAGCACGACGAGGCGGAGCTGGCCGAAGCCATCCTCCACGGCGCCGCCCATCGGCCCGCGCAGGCCTTTGGCCACTACTTCGAGGGCCGTGGAGCCTCTTGCGCTCTCGGCGCGGCCTACGAAGGCATGTACATACTCCCGCGCGATGCCGAAGGCGTGCGGCCCGTGCATCTGGAGCGGCTCTTCGACTGTCTCGAGTACACGCTGCGAAGGTGCCCCGAGGGCTGCAAGAAGCGCCTCGCCCTGGGCGCGATGATCCTCCACCTGAACGACGACCATCACTGGACGCGTGAGCGCATCGCGCAGTGGGTGGCGCCGCCGCCCGAGGCCAAGGTCGAAGAGAAGGCCCCCCCGGTCTCCTGAGGGGCGTTGCCCCTCCGCGTCGCCGCCATGTTGACTGCGCGGTCGAGGCTAGAAGGGCGCACGCTCCGGCTGGTGGAGCAAGGGCCCATCTTGTCGGCCGTGCCACTCGCGGCGCTTGGTGAGGTGTAGGTTCTTCCACCCACTCCCTGTGGAAGCCAAGAACCCGCGCAACGTGTATCCGGCTATCTCGCAGCGGCGCCCAGAGCCCGGCCCCACCCGCCTTCCACCCGTCCCAGCAAGTTCTTGCTTCGTTGACCCTTCCCCACCTGCCCCAAGCGCACCCATTCAGACCGAGTGCCAATGTCTCGCGTGTCTTATCGGATATTCTTGTCGGATACTAAGGTGTTGAACTAAACCGCTACGCGGTGGACGTTTCGTAGCGGTCTTACCTCCCTCTTTCCGCCGACACCCACCTTCTTGTGAAATTGCGGCTTCACAAGGAGGATCCGATGGGAGCATTCCGAGACGCGATGATTGCGGAGATGCGGCTGCGCGGCTTGGCCGAGCGGACACAGGATACGTACTCGAATTGGATGAGACGACTCGTGTTGAAGGCGAAAGTGCCAGCGGACCGGATCACGGGACAGCAGGTTCGTGAGTTTCTGTTGGAACTGTCTGGACGCGGGCTGTCGGCGTCCACCATGAACCAGGCGATCAACGCAGTGCGGTTCTTCTACAACGCAGTCTTGCGACGCACGTGGGATCTGGAGATTCACTACCAGCGTGCGCCACCGCGAGTACCGGTGACCCTGACGCCAGACGAAGTGTCTCGACTCTTGGCCGCAGTGGCGAATCTGCGGGAACGCACGGCGATGGAGATTTCCTACGCGTCTGGGCTTCGGCTGGGAGAAGTGCTGAATCTCAAACTGACGGATATCGACAGTGGTCGGATGATTCTGCGTGTGAACCAGGGCAAGGGGAAGAAGGACCGCAACGTGATGCTGAGCCCGGTCTTGCTGGAGACGCTGCGGTCGTACTGGAGAGATTCCAAGCCACGGGTATGGCTGTTTCCAAGCCCCACCGGGAAGGGGCCGCTGAACGAGACGATCATCCAGCGTGCCTTCACGCAGGCGAAGATGCAGGCGCGGATCGAGAAGCCAGCAAGTTTTCATTCGTTGCGGCATAGCTTCGCGACGCACCTCTTGGAGTCTGGCGTGAACGTGCGGACGATCCAGGCTCTGCTTGGCCATCGGAGCCTGGGCACCACGCAGCGATACACGCACGTCGCGGGCGACTACTTACGGACGACGAGGAGCCCCCTGGATCGGCTCCGGCAGGTGTCACCGAGATAGATCGCTTGGCGGCCCAAGGAGGCCGCCCGCTGGAGCTGGCGGAGGTCTTCAGGGCGCACGCTCCGCCCCTGGAGCGACTCGGCCGCGATCGCCGTCGGGTGGTCCAGGACGTCATGCGATGTCGAACGCCGCTCATGGGCGGCCATCTGCAGGTGTGTGACCACTGCGGCCTGGAGAAGCCCTTCTACAACTCCTGCCGGAACCGACACTGTCCCAAGTGCCAGAGCCTGGAGCAGACGCGCTGGGTGGAAGGCCAGAGCCGCAATCTTCTCCCGGTGCCCTACTTCCACCTGGTGTTCACAGTACCTCCGGCGTTGCATCCGTTCTTTCTGTCGAACCGGCGCAAGAGCTACAGCCTGCTTTTCGAGGCTGCTCTCGGCGCTCTCCACGCGGTGTGCCAGCGCCGGCTGGGTGCGATCCCAGGCACGATTGCCGTGCTTCACACGTGGTCCCAGACTCTGGCCTTCCACCCGCACATTCATTGCATCGTGACCGGCGGTGGCCTCAGCGTTGCTCGCGATCGCTGGATACCGGCTCGCCCCGGCTTCCTCGTACCGGTCCGTGTACTCTCCAAGGTGTTTCGCGGCAAGCTGCTCGAGCTCTTCGATCACGCTCTCTCTGACCGTTCGGCCGGCATCCGCCCGTCACTCGGGCGTCCTTTGCTCCAGCAAGCTGCGGCCAAGGCTTGGGTCGTCTACAGCAAGGCGCCCATGGCGGGCCCGGCCCAGGTACTGCGCTACCTCGGGCGCTACACCCACCGCATCGCCATCGGCAATGAGCGCCTGGTGTCACTTCAAGATGGCCACGTGACCTTTCGCTACCGTGACCGACGGCGTGGCAACGCCAAGAAGGTCCTCACGGTCCATGCGCCCGGCTTCATCCAGCGTTTCCTTCTGCACGTACTCCCTCGCGGATTCGTCCGCGTCCGACACTTCGGCTTTCAAGCCAATGGCTGTCGCACCCACCACCTCGCCCAGGCCCGGCAGCTTCTTGGCTCACCTGCTCCGCCCGCGCCGGATGCCACTCTCCGGGAATCCTGGCAGCATCTCCTGCGCCGTCTCACTGGGCGCGATCCCGACCGCTGCCCCTATTGCCAACGCGGCACCCTTCGGATCGTCGCCTTCACCAGGCCGCTCCAGGACACCCGAGGACCATGAGCCTTCGCCTGCCGTGCAACACCCCATTCGTCCGGCTCCCTGAACGCCATTCGTCCGCCCGCTCAAGCCGATATGACCCTGCGTCGATTCCCATCCACACCATGGAGGTCGCCACCCGCCCCTTCATCACTCAATCCCTCCTCGACGCCACCACCAACCCCAATTCCATGCCAACCCCGCGCTCGCCCCTTCGAGCCTCAGGCGTACAATCCACATACGCGGTGGAACCCGCGGTTTAGTCCAACAGGCTGTTTCCGCAGGCGCGTCAGCCTCATGCGAACGCCGACACCCTCGCATGTGCGCCTACGGAAACAACCCTATTTGTTACGGAAACAACCCTATCGCTTCGACAGAGTGACCGGCAGCGCGATAGCATGGGCAGAGGATGGCAGGCAATGCCGTTCGCCGTAGTCGTGAGCGCGATCCACGTCAGAGGTCAACCTATCGTGAGCACGTCGCCTCGTAGCCTGGTGGCGGCACACCAGCCGGTGACACCCTCGATGCGCTTCAGAGCAACCTCGCAATGAGGCGCTCGCATGCTCCTCGAGTACGGTGACCCAAAGCTGGAATCGGAGTTTGACGGCGTCCAGACCATCAAGGAGGCGCCAGTGGGCACCTGCCCACGCTGCAGTCCCGTGAAGTGGTGGTGCTTCTCCAAGCCGTTGGGCTTCGTCGAAGTCCGGCTAGCGTGGTTCGCACAAGCAGTTTCGTCACGCGGACGGGCGTGGTACGAGCGTCCCATTTCACGGTGGCCGCGACATCAGCCCAACGCTTTTCCGAAAGATTGCTCAAGACATTGGGCTGACGCCCCAGCAGCTATTGGGTCGGCAGCCTTGAATGGCGGCCGAACAAGCGGATGCAACTGACGAGCCCGCGCGGCAAGAAGCAGCCGCGGTCTTCGCAGCTGATCCGCGGTGTTGGACGGGCATCCGGGGCAGGGAGTAGAGTTAGAGATCATGCGGCCCACGATCGAAGCCGAGGTTGACGAAAAAGGGAATATCCGACCGAAGGAGAAGGTCAACCTGACGCCCGGTTCCCAGCTCCTGATCACGGTGGTGGAGGCTCCTGCGCCTGGTGAGGCTGCCATCCTCAGCGAGCCGGCTCTCGCAACAGATTGGAGCCGCCCTGAGGAAGACTCGGCGTGGGCGGACTTAGGCGTCTGGCGGAAGCAGGCTTGCTGAAGGGTAAGACGGTGGTGGTGGACGGGACCACGCTGGAAGCGAACGCGGCGATGCGGAGCATCGTGCGGCGCGACACGGGCGAGGCGTACGAACAGTACCTGACGCGATTGGCCAAGGCGGCGGGGATTCGCACGCCCACCCGTGCAGCCCTGGCGAGGCTGGATCGGCGTCGCAAGAAGAAGGGCTCGAACGAGGAATGGAAGAGCCCTTCCGATCCGGACGCGAAGATCACGAAGATGAAGGACGGGCGGACGCACTTGGCGCATAAAGCCGAGCACGCCGTCGATCTCGATTCTGGTGCGATCGTGGCGGTGACCGTGCAGGACGCGAGCATCGGAGACACCGGTACGATCATGGACACCCTGGCGGAGGCCGAAGGGCAGCTCGTAAAGCTCCAACGCAAGGCCGCGCTCGCGTCTTTGGTCGAAGGCATGCAGGAAGTCGTTGCGGACAAGGGTTACCACAGCGGCGATGTGATCTTGGGCCTTGAGGAAGTGGCGCCGCTACGTGCCAGCCTGAGGACGGCGACGCGCGCGATGACCACCGACCTCAGCGCAACAACGGCCTGTCGCCACGGCTAGGCCAGGGAGTCGTCCTAGTTCGGTTTCCCTTCTCCGACCTCTCTGCCTCCAAGCTCCGCCCGGCTTTGGTCCTAGCTCCTGCTGGTGGTACGGACTGGGTCTTGTGTCAGATCACGAGCAACCCCTACGGCGATCCCGCCGCCCAGCCGTTGGAAGCAGGCTCGTTCGTGGAGGGCGGGCTCCACCGCCAAAGTTTCGCGAGGCCCGCAAAGCTCTTCACCGCCCATGAGTCAATCGTTGTACGCCGTGCTGGAGTTCTCAGCGCACCGGCTCATCGAGGCGTCGTCGATGCCGTCATCCGGCTTCTTGAGGCCGGAGCTAAGTGAAGTGCCGTCCAACAAGGGTATCTGGACTCCTCCTGTCAAGCGAGAATGCTAGGCGTTGTTGTCCGTCATAGTCGAGCCCAGGGCGTGGCTGGTCGCGTGGAGTGAGAACGGGGCGGACTGCAGACGTATCTCCGGCCTCATCGTAGGAGCCCCCGAGGGCTCCGGGCCATGACGGAATCCGCGCGCAGGGAGCCAATCGATTGGACGGCCTCGAAGGCCACCATTGTTGTCGGCTGTCCCTGCGCCGGTCCGACCTGTTCTGCCGTCACGCGACTTTACGCTTGCAGCCCTGGGCGAGAAATTCCTTTCTTCAAAGCGCCGTGGTCGTAGGCCGTCGGTAGCTACGCGGCCTTCTTGATCTCTGCGAACGGGGTGAGTCGGCTCCAGACCGCCCAGACGATGCGGGCCATCTTGTTGGCCACGGCGACGGCGGCCTTGTTGTGGACGTGAGTTTCAGCGAGCTTGTTCGCCCACTCTCGCAGACGGTCTGGCTGCTTGGTGCGGGCGTGGAGGAGGACGGAGCGGGCACCGTGGATGAGGAGGGTGCGCAGGTAGCCGTCGCCGCGCTTGGAGATGCGCCCCAGGTTTCGCTTGAGCCCGCTCGAGAACTCCCGCGGAGTGAGCCCCAGGTAGCTGGCCAGGTGCCGTCCGGAGGGGAACCGATGGATGTCTCCGATGAAGGCCAGCAGGGCGGTGGCGGTGAGGAGGCCGATGCCGGGGATGGTGCGGAGGTACCCCACGACCGGGAGTTCCTTGGCCATCGCCTCCAAGCGGACCTCGACCTCCTTGATCCGCGCCTCGATGGCGCGGATCTCGTGGCAAGCCTCGGCAAAGTGGGGTCGCAGGGCCTCGGGCAGATCCGAGTCTGCGTCCTCGAGGAGGGCCCACACCGCGGGCACCACCTCGCGAGCGCCCACCGGGATGAAGACGCCCAGCTCGCGCAGCAGCCCCCGCAGGGTGTTGAGGCGGGCGGTTCGCTCGGTCATCCAGGCCGACCGGAGCCGGTGGAGGGAGGTCAGGACCTGCTGGGCGACGGTCTTCACGGGGACTGGCCGGATGTCTTCGTTGCGGCTCGCCTCCAGAATTCCCTTGGTGTCCGTGCGGTCGGTCTTGTTTCCCCGGACATACGGACGGACGTGATGAGGCGGCAACAGGATGACGCGATGGCCCAGGGCCTCGATGCGGCGTCCCCAGAAGTGCGCGGAGCCGCAGGCCTCCATGACTACGGTGGCCGGAGGGTGGTTGGCGAAGAAATCCAGGAACTGCTCGCGCGACAAGCGTTCCCGACGGACGATGTGTCCGGGCCGATCCGACACCGCGATCTCAAACACGCACTTTGCCAGGTCTACGGCGATACGAGTATCGTTCTGCATGATGGGCTCCTCCATTGCTTTCCCAAGCACCGACTCTGGCACATTGATGCCGATCGAGTCGGTGGAGGAGTCCATCTCATCAATTGAAGGTATAAGAGAAATGGCGCTGGTCGGCCAGCGCCAATGCATGCGCGGCTCCGCAGTAACGATCGGCGCTTCTGTCGCAGGTATGCTTTCTCTACTGTCCTCCTGCAAGGAGGACTGGAATGGATCGCTTCGTTGGAGTGGACGGCCATTCGCGGAGCTGTACGTTTGGAATAGTGTCGGCGGCAGGCCGACGGCTCGAGTCGAAGGTCGTGGAGACGAACGGCCGGGCCTTGGTGGAGGCGATTCGGTTGATTCCTGGCCGGGTGCACGTGTGCCTGGAGGAGGGAACGCAGAGCGCCTGGCTGTACGAACTGTTCAAGCCGCACGTGGCGGAGATCGTGGTGTCGGTGCCCTCGAAGGCGAAGGGCGCGAAGGACGACAAGCGCGACGCGTTCGCACGAGCGGAGGAGCTTCGAGTGGGGGCGGTGGAGACGCGGGTCTTCAAGGCACCGAATCACCTGGCGGCACTGCGTACGGCAGTGCGCGCGTACAACTTCGCGGTCACCGACGTGGTGCGTGCCAAGAATCGGTTGAAGGCGGTGTTCCTGGGGCGAGGGATCGTCGCGGATGCTGGGGTCTACGACCCGGAACGCCGGGATGGATGGCTGGCAAGGTTGAGTGGCCCCTACCGGCAGCTTGCGGAGATTCTGGCGCGGCAACTGGACCTGGTGGTGCCTGCACGAGACGAAGCGGAGCGTTGGCTGCTGACGGAGTCGAAGTCGCATCCGATCATCCGGAGACTGCTAACGGCGCCAGGATTGGGTCCCATTCGGACGGCGCAGGTGGTCGCGATCGTGGCGGTGCCCGATCGATTCCGGACTCGGCAACAGTTCTGGAGCTACTGCGGGCTCGGGATCGTCACGCGCTCGTCTGCAGACTGGAGACCGGGGAGGAAGGGTGGCCTGGAGCGGTCACAGAACCTGTCCACCCGCGGCTTGAGCCGGAAACGCCAGCCTCTGTTGAAGTCTGTGTTCAAGGGTGCGGCGATGACGGTGATCACGCAGTTGCCCGACGATCCGCTGCACGCCCACTACCAGCGAATGATCGAGAAGGGGATCAAGCCGCCTCTGGCGCGATTGACCCTGGCCCGGAGCTGACGGCCGCGCGATGGCAAGCTGAACGCGCGGCCGCAGCTTAATCCCGACGGACGTAGGGAGCGACCGGGTAGAATGAGGCGTGGAGATTGGCGAATTCCTCTGGCCAGACGATCGCGTCGTCCACATAGGTCGGCACAACGTCGAGCCCGCGGAGTTTGAAGAGGTCTGCTTCGGAAAGCCCTTGGTCCTGAGAGCCAAGTCGGAAGGCAAGAATCCCGTCTACTACGTGCTCGGCGAGACCGAGGCGGGCAGGCATCTCTTCTGCGTGGTGATCTCCTTTCCGGATGGAAAAGGCTATCCTGTGACCGCCCGCGACATGAGCGAGGCCGAGCGCCAGCGCTATTCGGGTTGGAAGAAGAACAAATGAAGCTTCCGAGTACCGATTCTATTCGTGAACTGGCCGAGTTCTGGGACACCCACGAAGTCACCGACTTCGGCGACCAACTCGAAGAGGTGGCCGAACCCGTCTTTTCGCGCCGTCCAAGCGGGGGCGTCACCGTCCCCCTGAGTGGGTCCGAGCGCGAGGCGATCCGTAGGATGGCAGAGTCCCGTGGCCTCGATGAAGCGACCCTCATCCACGAGTGGGTGCAGGAGAAGCTGCATCACTGATGCGCCGTCGAACAACGGGATGAAGCTGACCGCGCGCGGCGCAAGCGTTGACGCGCGGCAGCTTATCCCGGTGTTCGACGAACGAGTTGGAACAAGAGCGAGGGAAGACGCCGCGTCCAACGTGGTAGCATCAGCCAGGAGAGCGTTATGGGCAACGTTAAGCGTGCAGTCCTCGACTTGGTGAAGCAGCTCCCCGAGAGCTGCACGCTGGAAGACGTCCAGTACCAGCTCTACGTTCGCCAGAAGGTTCAGCGCAGCATGGAGGCCGCAGCCGCAGGCCACACCCAAAGCCACGAGCAGGTCAAGAAGCGCCTCTCCAAGTGGCTCGCCCAATAGTCTGGTCAGACCCTGCGGTCGCAGATCTCGAATCCGCCGTCGAATTCATCGCCCGAGATTCTGAATCATACGCCAGGTCCTTGGCGCAGCTCGCGGTAGACGCGGCTGAGTCCCTTACCGAGTTCCCGAATCGCGGCCACCGGCTCCGCGATCCGCAGCTCTCCCAATTTCGTGAGCTAATCATCGGCTCCTATCGCCTCATCTATCTCGTGGAGCCAGAGCGCGTCGTCGTCGAACAAGCGGCAATGCAGCTGACGACCGCACGGCAGCGGCAAGCCGGCAGCGGAGCGTTCGCAGCTCAACCGCGTGTTCGCCAGACCCAAGACATGAGCGTAGAGTGAGTCATCGTGATCGTCGAATGGGACGACCAGAAGGCCGAATTCAAGGAAGCACGGCGTCACGTTCCAAGAGGCAGCCACGGTTCTGGAGCATGCCCTTTCGATTACCCTTCGGGACCCAGACCACTCCCTTGAGGAGTCCCGGTTTCTGACGATAGGGCTGAGCTCGATCGGGCGTATCCTTATGGTGGCTCACACGGACCGCGCGGAAGCCGTTCGGCTGATTTTGGCCAGGCCAGCCACGCGAAGTGAGCGTCGCTTCTATGAAGAAGGCTAGCCGCCCGGCTCTTGACGATATGCGCCCGGAGTACGACCTCGCTGCCCTGGGACCGGGCGTACGCGGAAAGTACGCGAAGCAGCTCAAGGGCACGACACTCGTCGCGCTGCAACCCGAGGTGGCGAGGGCGTTCCCCACGTCCGAAGCGGTCAACGAGGCTTTGCGCGCCGTCCTGAAGGCCACGGCCATCGTGCGCCGAGCGGCTCCGGTTCCAAAGCGCTCGTCGCGGCGGCGAGCAGGCTCGCAGAAATCCTAGGTCGGGCCTTCGTGCCTGGCTGGCGAACAACGCGTTGAAGCTGACAAGCGCGCCGGTTTCGGCGATCCGGCAGTGGAGCGCGCTTGCAGCAACGCGGTGTTCTGCGGGCACCACCACATGAAGAGGGAGCGAACGGGTTGAGGGGCCGCCGGGCAGTGCATGGAGTTGGGCTGGCGGCTGTCGGCTGCGCATTGCTGGCGGCCCCTTCAGAGCCCGCGAGAGAAACCGAGTCAGCTACCTGTCCATCGTTCGCCGCGCTCAGCCGACGGATCGACGCAAAGGTCCAGACGATCCTTTCCCTGAAGCCCGGGTTGGCGCTGAAGGAGTTCACGAGGTCGTACGCTTCCCCGGCGCTGAACTTCTGGGACGACGTGGGACCAGACAAGGAGACGGTGTTCTTCGTGGGCGTGACCGAAAACACCGCACAGGTTAGCGACCAGCTGGTCTGCCGGTTCGACCGCAGCGAGCGGCTCCGTTCGTGTCGAAAGGAGTGCTGCCGCAATGCGGGACGGACGATCACCCAGGCGCAGTACGGCTCGCTTCTCATTGGTGAGGCGCGCCAAGAAGTGGAGCGGCGGCTATGCTCGCCGTCTGATATCGAGGCAGACCGCAAGAAGGTTGGGCGCGTCAGCACCTACTACCATATCGACCTGCCTGTCGGGCATCATGACGAAGGCCAGACGGTCATGCTGGTGTTCGAGGGAGGCAAGCTGACGTCAAAGGGCATGAGTCCGTACTATTGAGCGAGCACTCGCGGGTGATCGGCTACGTCGCGTACCTGTCCCCCATGCAGGTCGTGTGCACGGATGTGGATGCCTGCGTGGTGTCGGGCTCCTCCGAGGTCATGGCCCAGGCGTAGAGTTCCGATCTGATCTCTTGGAAGGCCCCGCGAGGCCCGGCGTCCAGGCGCCTGGCGATCACCAGGCGGAAGGCTTGTAGTCCTTCAGGAACTTGCCGAAGACGTGCTCGCCGGTCAGGAGGCCCGAGAAGAAGGGGTCACAGACCCGCGCCGCGCCGTCCACGATGTCGAGCGGGGGCTGGAAGTCGAGCTCCTGCTTCTTGCGGTCGGCGTGGACCGCCGGGTCCTCGTCCGTGACCCAGCCCGTGTCCACCGCGTTCATGTGGATGCCGTCCCGCACGTAGTCGCGCGAGGCGGTGAGGGTCATCATGTTCAAGGCGGCCTTGGCCATGTTGGTGTGCGGATGCTTGTCGGTCTTGGTGCCGCGCGAGAAGATCCCCTCCATCGCCGACACGTTCACGATGTGCTTGTCGCGGCCGCGGGACGCGCATCATCAGCGGCTTGAGCCGGGCGCACAGGATGAAGGGCGCCACCGCGTTCACGAGCTGGACCTCGAGCATCTCGGCGGTGGGCACCTCGGCCAGGGCGAGCCGCCAGGTGTTCTGCTGCCGCAGGTCCACCTGCTGCAGGTCCGCGTCCATCCGGTCGTCGGGAAACAGGTCGCTCCGCCGGGTGGCGTCGTCGTAGGCGTAGCGAACCTGGGAGAGATCCGGAGCGGCCGTGATCCCGATCCCGCCGCGGCCCCCGTGCCAGGCCATGAGCCCGGTGCTGTCGACCGCCTCGGCCGCGGGCAGCGAGCCGCCGCCGTCGAGGGCCGCCCTCAAGCCGTCGTGGCTCGCCAGCAACGAGGCGACCTCCGCGGGGAGGTCCGAGGTGGCGCGGGACTCACTCATCCAGCAGGTGGGCGTAGAAGGCGGGCGGCCGTCTGCACCGTCTGGCAGGCGTTGTTGACGAGGATGTCCAGGCGCGCGAAGGAGTGCTCGACGTAACGGGCGAAGATCTCGACGCTCGGGGAGTGCCGCAGATCGAGCCCGTGAACGTGCAGGCGATCCTTCCACTGCGCGAAGTCGGGCTCGCGGGAGTAGCGGAGCGCGGCGTCGTGGGGGAAGCGCGTGCTGGCGATGACCCGCGCCCCCGCCCGCAGCATCTTGAGCGCGGTCTGGAAGCCGATCTTGACCCGGGCGCCGGTCACGAGGCCGACTCGGCCCTGCGAGCGACGCGGTCTGGAAGCGCTTGGCGTAGTTGAGCTCGGCGCAGGGGGCGCAGAGGGCGTCGTAGAAATGGTGCAGGCGCACGAACTCGGCCTTGCAGACGTAGCAGCTCTTGGGCTTCTTGAGCTCGCGAATCGGCGCGGGCGGTGTCGTTCCCGAAAGGGCCAAGGAAGGGGCGACGAAGACCGTCGCTTCTCGGGCCACGCGGATTCCCGTCGCGGCGCGGGTCTCGCGATCCTCGGCCTCGTCGCGCCGGCGCCGGCCCCGACGCAGGGCGCGCACGAGCCTCTTCTCCTGGTAGGACTCGGGACGCGACGCTCGACCGGCCGCGATCAACAAGGCCTGCCGCACCGCGAGGGGCACCTCGGCCAGGAGAGAACGGTCGCGGACCACCGCCTCCAGAAGCTCAGTGCAAAGGCGGAGGTCGGCGAGGTCGAGGCGGGGCTCGGCCAACGCGGTCCTCCGGGGGGGCGACGATCCTTCGGCGGGCATGAACCTTTAATTCTCGCCCGCCCGGAAGGCGTTGTCACGCGAGGGGGGGGGCCTCCTCGGCCACCTCGCGGTAGACCTCGATCGTCTCCCTCGCGGTTCGCTCCCAGGAGAACGCCGCGGACCGGAGGAAGCCACGGCGACGCAGATCGGCCCGCAGGCGTTCGTCGGTGCCGAGCGCGCTCATCGCCGCGGCCAGCTCGTCTTCGCGAAGGGGGTCGACGAGCAGCGCGGCGTCGCGCGCGACCTCGGAGAGCGAGGAGCCGGCCGAGGTGAGGACGGGTGTGCCGCAGGCCATGGCTTCGACGAGGGGCAGCCCGAAGCCCTCGTAGAGGCTCGGATAGACGAGGGCTATCGCGTGGTTGTAGAGAAGCGGCAGCTCGCCTTCGGGTACGTATCCGGTGAGCACCACCTTCCCCGCCAGGTCGGACCTTTGGGCCTCGTCCAGGACCTCGCCGTACTTCCAGCCGGACTGGCCCACGATCACGAACTGGTGCTCGGGCAGGCCCGGTGCGATGCGCGCGAAGGCGCGCAGCGCCCGCGCCAGGTTCTTCCGGGGCTCGATCGTGCCCACGTAGAGAAAGTAGGGCGGCCGAACGCCGCGCAGCGCCAAGGGAGAGGGACCGTCCGAGAGCGGCCGATAGAGGGGCGAGGCCGCGTAGGGCACGAGGCGGATGCGGCCGGGGTCCACGGCGAGGAGCCGGGCCACGTCGCGGCGGGTCGATTCCGAAGGCACGAGAATGCGCCGCGCGCGTCGGGCCACGGTCGGGATCAGGCTCGCGGTAAGGAGCCGCTTCTTGAGGGTATGGGCCTCGGGCAGAAGCGTGAGGCTCATGTCGTGAAACGAGACGACGTAGGGAGTGTCGGTCAGGACCGGGGCCAGATAGTTGGTGAAGTGGACGACGTCCGGGCGCACCTCGCGCAGGATGGCGGGCAGGACGAGCTGCATCCAGATCGACCGTACCGGAAACCGGCGCCCGGCGTAGACCTCGACCTCAGGAGGAGCGACGAAGGCGATCTCCCGATTCGAGAAGACGACCAGCTTGCCGAAGGCCTCACGGCCGACTTGAGCGCAAAGCGCCTGGAGGAGACGGGCGGTATAGCCACCCACTCCGCTGATCTGCCCGGTGAGCGTCGTGGCGTCGAAGCCGACGAGGAGCGGCTTCAACCGACCTCGCTCGGAAGCGCCGCGCAGGAGCCGACGACGAACGCGAACAGGAGGTAGTGGCCGGTGAACGCGAGGAGATAGTCGACGACTCCGTGGGCCGCGAGGCCGACGACGAGGCCCAGGAGGGCCATGCCGTTCGCCGTGTCCGCCCTGGCTGCGCTGCGCCCGGCCGCGAAGCCCGCGGCCACGAGGGTGAGGACGAGGGCGGCGGCGCCCAGGGTTCCGGTGGTGGCGCCCGCTTCGAGGAGCGCGTTGTTCGCGAACACCCGCTCGTCCCAGTAGCGCCGCCCGGCGCGGGGGCCGTACATCCAACGGAAGCTGTCGGAGCCAAATCCCGAGAACGGCCGCTCGGCCCACATGCCTGCCGCCAGCCGCCAGAGATCGCTTCGCGACGGCCGCCAGGCCAGGGACAGGTCGGGAGGCGCCCCGCCCCAAGCCACGTCGGGCGGCTCGGGTCCCCGTTCCCCGACGCGGGTGGGCACGGTCAGGGTCGGTACTCCCTGCCCGCTGAACCACGTGGTGTGCTCGTGGACCATGTCCCAGACGAGGAAATAGCGCCCCGGGTTACGGGGGGCGGTGACGAGGGCTTCGAGCACGACGCTCGCTCCGGGCCCGAGATCGGCCGGGAGCCTCGTGCGGCCCCCGTCTTCCATGGTCCGACGAGTGGGATCGAACCAATGGTAGGAGAGGTGAAACGCCGGGCCCGCGGTCCAGGTCTTCTTCCCGGTGTTCGTCACCCGGACTCGCGTGGCCCGCGATTCCCCCGGCCGCAGGTCCAGGGACCTCTCGATCGGCTCGTAGGCGGCGCTGTACCAGGCATCAGTCCCCTCGCTTCCGACCCGCAGCCGGAAGACCTCCTCGGTCCAGGCGAAGGCGGCGGAACCGCCGACCAGGACGGCCAGGGCCGCGGCCGGAACGACGGCCCGCCGCGGCTCGCGACGGCTGCTGAACAGCGCCTGCGCGACGAGGCCGACCCCGGCCGCGACGAGGGCGCCGCGTGAGTAGGTAAAGAGGAGTCCGCCGACCATGAGCGCGCTCAGGGGGAGCACGAAGAAGACCGCGCGCGCGCGGTCACACCAGAGCCCGGTCAGGGCCAGGAGGCCGCACATCAGGAACGCGGCGGCCTGGTTCGGGTATTCGGAGCCCGCCGTGGCTCGCCGCGCTCCCGCCACGTTGAAGGGCATCTCGCGGAAGAGGTCGAGGACCGGGTCGAGTCGCCTGACGCCAAGTCCCTCCGCGAGGGCGAGCGCCGCCACCACCAGGACGGTCACGACGAGGGCGACGAGGCCCTTCCTCCGCGTCTCGGGCCCGGTCGCGGCCACCAGCACCCCGAACCCTGCCATGGCCACCATGCGCAGCGCGAACTTCGCCGCCCGCGCGCTCTGCTCCGGAGCGAGAACGGCAGAGAGCAGGTGGGCCACCGCGTACGCGGCGAGCGCGATCAGGGCGAGGGGAGGCCGGCGCACGAGCGCGAGCAGGCGGCGCCGGCCGGCCCAGGCCAGGACCAGGAACGCGCCCGCGGCGCAGGCCTCGAGCAGCGTCAACCCGAAGCCTCCTGCCGGTACGGCCTCGCGCGGCTCGAAGGGCAGCAAGACAACGAGGACCGAGAGGGCCGTGGCGGCGAGCCCGTCGCCCCCGGACGGGTTGGCAGAAGCCAGGGCCGGCCGGCCGGGGGCCGAGATCAGGCGAGAACCTCGATGGTCTCCGCCCGGGGGTCGCTCTGGGGTCGCATCCAACTCAGGTACCACGCTCCCCCCGAGCAGTCAACGAAGAGGGACGCCGGTATAATCGACAGATCCATGACCGATTCCAAGAACACGCAGGAAAGCATCCGTCAGATCCTGTCCGCCCTCGGTGAGGATCCCGGGCGCGAGGGCCTCGAAAGGACACCGGAGCGCGTGGAGAAGGCGCTCCGCTTCCTGACCCAGGGCTACAGCCAGGATCCTGAGGTCATCCTGAACAAGGCCCTCTTCACCGTCAGCTACGACGAGATGGTCATCATCAAGGACATCGACGTCTACAGCCTCTGCGAGCACCACCTCCTCCCCTTCTTTGGCAAGGCTCACGTGGCCTACCTGCCCAAGGGCAAGGTGCTCGGGCTCTCCAAGGTGCCGCGCCTCGTCGACGTCTTCGCCCGCCGCCTCCAGGTCCAGGAGCGGCTGACCGTTCAGATCGCGGAGGCCATCGAGTCTGCGATCAAGCCTCGCGGGGTGGGGGTCGTGATCGAGGCCATGCACTTCTGCATGATCATGCGCGGAGTGGAGAAGCAGAACTCGGTGGCCGTCACCTCTTGCATGCGTGGCGATTTCCAGAAGCAGCCGACGCGCGACGAGTTCCTCTCCCTGATCAAGAAGCGGTCGCTCGTGATCGCCTGAGGCCCATGAGAACCTCCAGCCCGACGGGAAGACTCCCCTTCCTCGCGGCAATCAGCGCCATTCTCGTCTGCAGCGTGAGTGCCGCGCACGCCTCCGAGATCGCCTTCGAGCCCAACGTGGGTCAGACGGACCCAAGGGTCCGGTTCCTGGCGCGCGGGCGCGGATACGTCCTCTTCCTCGCCCCGCGCGAAGCCATCCTCGGGCTCCCCCGCGCGGGCACCCCCCTTCGGATGCGGCTGGCCGCGGCCCGTGAGGCGGAGATCGAAGGCGAAGGCCTCCTGCCCGCGAAGAGCCACTACTTCGTGGGTGCCGATCCCAGGGGCTGGCATCAGGATGTGCCGTCTTTCGAGCGGGTGCGATACCGCGCGGTCTATCCCGGAACCGACCTCGTCTTCTACGGCAAGGAAGGGGAGCTCGAATACGACTTCGTCTTTGCGCCCGGCGCCGACCCGCACCAGGTGAGGATGGAGCTCTCCGGGGTCGCCGCGGCGCGGGTCGACCACGACGGCAACCTGGTCCTCACCACTGAGGCCGGCCCGATCGTCTGGCGCAGGCCGGTCGCCTACCAGGCGGAGGAGGGCGAGCGGCTCGAGGTCGAGAGCCGGTACACGGTGCACGGGAGGCGGGTGGGCTTCGAAGTGGCGACCTACGACCGCACGCGGCCGCTCGTGGTGGACCCCACCCTCTCGTACTCGACCTACCTCGGCGGCGGCGGCGCCGACGCCGGCCACGCGATCGCGGTCGACGCGGCCGGCAATGCCTACGTCGCGGGCGAGACGGGCTCCGCCAACTTTCCCGGGACGGGGGCCCTCAAGGGCCTGCTCGACGTCTTCGTCACCAAGTTCGATCCGAGCGGCGCCACCCGCGTCTACTCGGCCTATCTCGGCGGCGGCGGCTCCGACGTCGCCCTCGGCGTTGCCGTCGATGCCGGCGGCAACATCCACCTCACCGGCGACACCAAGTCCGACGACTTCCCGACCACCGCCGGCGCGTATCAGAGGGTGAGGAGCACGGGAACCGCGGACGCCTTCGTGACCAAGCTCTCCGCCGCGGGCGCCCTGGTCTACTCCACGCTGCTCGGGGGCCCCGGGCCGGACCAGGGAAGCCGCGGCCAGGCCATCGCCCTCGATTCGGCGGGCAACATGGTGGTGACCGGCCGGACCGATTCCGCCGAGTTCCCGGTGACCGCGGGGGCTTTCTTCACGTCCTTTCGGGGCGAGGTGTTCGACGCCTTCGTCGCGAAGGTGAACCCCGCGGCCTCGGGGGCCGCATCGCTCGTGTATTCCACCTTCCTGGGAGGCTCCAAGAACGACGCCGGTTTCGGGGTCGCCCTCGACTCCGCCGACAATGTCTACGTCACCGGGGGAACCAGCTCCCCCGACTTCCCGGCGACCGCGACCGCCTACCAGGGATCGAGCACCGCCAGCAGCACCGACGCGTTCTTCACGAAGCTGAACGCGAATGCCACGGGCCTCCTCTATTCGACGTTTCTCGGAGGCAGCTCCAGCAACGAGCGGGCCAACGGGATCGGGCTCGATGCCTCGGGCAACGCGGTCCTCACCGGCCAGACGACCTCGTCCGACTTCCCGACCAGGAACGCGATCCAGGCCACCTACGGCGGCGGCTCCTCGGACGCCTTCGTCGCGAAGTTCGATCCCACCGCCTCCGGCAACGCTTCGCTCCTCTACTCGACCTATCTGGGGGGAAGCGGCACCGACACCGGGCGGGCCCTGGCGGTGGACGCGAGCGGGCGGGTGTACGTGACCGGCCAGACCACCTCGAGCGCCGACTTTCCGATCGGCAACGCGATCCAGGCCACCTACGGCGGCGGCTCCTCGGACGCCTTCGTGACCAAGCTCAACCCCACGGGAACGACGCACCTCTACTCGACCTATCTCGGGGGCAACGATGCCGAGGGCACCTCTCCCACCCTCCAGGGCGGCCACGGCATCGCCGTCTCTCCGTGCGGTGACGCGTGGGTCACGGGGAGGACCCTCTCGCCGAACTTCCCCACCCAGGGCCCGGCGCAGGCCACACCCGGCGGCCAGGGCGACGCCTTCCTCGCGCGGATCGTCGATCCCGACCCGCCGACGGTAGCGGGGGTGGTGCCGCAGTGGGGTCCGGTTTCGGGGGGCAGCGCCGTCTCCATCGTCGGGACGTGCTTCCGCCCCGGGGCCACGGCGACCTTCGGGGGAGCCGCGGCCAGCGGGGTCGCGGCCGCGAGCCCTACGGTCCTCACCGCCACGACCCCCGCGCACGCGGCGGGAGCGGTCGACGTGGTGGTGACGAACCCGAGCCTGCCGCCGGCCACCCGGCCCTCCGGCTTCACCTACGGTGCCACGGGATTCTTCAGCGTGCCGCCCTGTCGCGTCGTCGACACCAGGAACGCGAACGGCCCGGTGGGCGGACCGGCGCTCGCGGCGAATGGCGAACGCACCTTCGCCGTGACCGGAACCTGCGGGATCCCGGCGACGGCGGGAGCGGTCTCCGTCAACCTCACGGTGACCCAACCGTCGGCCGCAGGGGATCTCCGGCTCTATCCGGGGGGCACCCTTCTGCCCCTCGTCTCTTCCTTGAACTACGCGGCCGGGCGGACCCGCGCCAACAGCGCGACCCTGCCCCTCGGACCGGGCGGAACCATCGCGGTCCGCTGCGTCCAGGCCTCGGGCACCGCCCATTTCGTCCTGGACGTCAACGGGTACTATCGCTAGCCCACCCGTTCTCCGCGCACCCGGGCCACCACCAGGGTGATGTCGTCGTGCTGCGGCGTATCGGCGGAGAAGGCGCGGACCGCTTCCACGATCGCCTGCGTCACCTCCGCGGCGGGGCGGCCCGAAGCACTCTCGATGGCCAGGCGCAGTCGATCCTCGCCGAACTCCTCCCCGCTCGCGTCGAACGCTTCGGTGACGCCGTCGGTGTAGGCCACCAGCAGGTCGCCATCGGCGAGCTGCACCACGTCCTGCTCGTAGCGCACGGCGGCGAGGGCACCGATCACGAGCCCTCCCGTGCAAAGGCGCTGCACGAGGGCGGGAGCCGCGGCCACCGCTAGCGCGAGGCCGCCCTCGCTCGCCGGATGCCCCCGGCCCGAGGCGGTGACGGCCTCCAAGCCTCCATTCCGCCGCCAGAGAAGGGGCGGGTTGTGCCCCGCATTCACGAAGGTCAAGAGGTCCGTGGCCTCGTCGAACTCGGCATAGAACAGGCTCGCGAACCGGTTGCGCGCGGCGGAGCGGTAGAGCAGCCGATTCATGGAGGCCACGAGCTCGGTCGGAGACACACTCCCCGCCTGGCTTCGGAGCGTAGCCTGGACCACCGACATGAGGAGGGCGGCCGAGATCCCCTTGCCCGCCACGTCCGCGACCGCGAGACCGACGAGGCCGTCGCGCAGGGAGAGAAAATCGTAGTAGTCCCCGCCGACGCCTTGGGCCGGGAGGCAGAGCCCGGCGAGGTCGAGCCGGCTCGAAGCCAGAGGTCCCTCGGGGAACAAGCGCCGCTGGACCTCCGAGGCCATGACCATCTCCCGGCGCATCCGCTCCTCCTCGGCCTTGCGCCGCACGAGCTGCGCGTTCTCGATCGCGAAGGCCAGCTGCCAGGCGACCGCCTGGAGAAGCTGCCGGTCTTCTCGCGAATACGGCAGGTCGCCCCGCCGGGGCCCGAGAGAAAGGATGCCGACGACGTCCGATTGCGCGACGATGGGCATGAGCAGCCCGCCCTCCTCGGTCTGTCGCGCCTCCAGAACGCCGTCGAAGTGCTGGATTCGCGGGGCTCCTCGGTTGGTCTCGACGGGGCCGTCGGGCGGCGGGAACGCGCACGCGTAGTGACCGATGGCCAAGTCGCGCAGGAATATCGCGAGCGTCTCGGGGTGCAAGGCCGCTTCGATCTGGCCGGCCACGAGGGCCAGCAGATCCTCGCGGGAAGGCAGCCGCCGGGCGGCTTCGCCGATCGTCTCTTGAATCGACGCGGCGTCGTAGGCTTGACGGAGGAAGCGGCGGTCGATGGCCGGCATGACCCGGCGATTCACGAGCTGGAGCGCGGCGAAGACCACGACCGCCGCCGAGGCCGTGGCCAGGATGTCGGCGCGCCCGCCGATCCGATCGAGGGCCTCGGCCCGCGCACCGGTCAGCACGAAGACGATCGCGGCCACCACCGCCGCTGCCTCCACCAGGTAGAACCCCCGGGAGACGAGCAGGTAGCGCACGCCGCGGCGGATCATCAGGCGGATCGGGATCACCTGGTGCCGCACGATCGCGTAGGCGAAGGCGATGGGCACCAGGAGCAGGCTCGGCACGCACCAGAAGAACAAAGCCCGCGCGACCCAGAGGGGAAGCGCGCCGAGGTCGAAGATGACGCTGGCGAGGATGACCAGGAGCGAGGGCAAGAAGCCGGCCAGGGTCCCCACCACCACCACCCGCAGCTTGCGCCTCGAGGTCACGCTGGAGCTCCGGTAGGTGAGCACCGGTGAGACGAGGGCGGCCGCGGCGTACGCGCCGACGACCCCGAGGAAGACCACGGCCAACGGGCTCCCCTGGCCGACGATCGCGAAGCTCAAGGGGCGATCGACCACTTGCAAGATGCCGACGAGGAGTGCCGAGGGGAAGAGAAGAACCGGCAGTAGATAGAGGAAGGCGACGAGACGGGGAAACCTCTTCAGGAGGGGCGAGGGCTCGGGGAAGACCAGGAAGAGGTGCAGCAGGGTCGGCCAGAAGAAGATGGAGGCCGCCTGGCCGGCGACGAGCACGCTGGTCGCCCAGCCCGGGAGCGCGTCGGCCGGATAGGGGATCTGGCCCGCGGCCACGAACAACGCGAAGGCGATCGCGAGCAGGCGGGCGCGCTGGTCGTGCGGCCGGAGCGCGAAGACCGCGCTCCCCGTGAGCAGGAAGAGCGCCCCCACGATGGGGAACGCCAGGACGAAGAAGGTCGAGACGCTGATCCCGTAGGGGACCGTGGCGAGGTCCTTGGTGTGGAGCCGGCCGCTCCGGCGCACCAGCACCCGGTAGGGGCGCGGCGGCCCCGGAACGGCGGTCCGAGCGTCGAAGCCGGCGGTGACTCCATGTCCGTCCACGGCGACGAGCTCGTCCTTCGGGAGCAGGATGCCGTCCGCGGGTCCGCCGGAGCGAACCTGGCTCACACGAATGACGTCACCGCGGAAGGTGGGAAGCCAGGCGGGGGTGCCGGAGCCCACGAGCAGGCGCACCGATTCGAACGAGTGCACGCCGGCATACGCGACGAACAGGGCGCAGACGGAGGCGGCGGCGGCGATACGAAGGCGCTCGGTCATCGTCAGGACGTCGGGTTCGTCCTCCGGATGCGACGGGCCATCACCTTCATCACCTCGAGCGCCAGGTTCGGAACCTTTTGCACGAGCCCATGGAACTGCTGGACGCCGACCGCGGCGAGCGAGCAGTCGGGACCCGCCACCGCCGTGGCGCTCCGCGGAGCGGGATCGATGAGGGCCAGCTCTCCGAAGACCCCGCCGGGCAGGACCGTCTCCAGGAGGGTCTCGCCGACCTTGAGCGCCACGCTCCCGGAACGAACGATGTACATCTGGTCGCCGGCTTGCCCGGCGGCGAAGATCACGGCGCCGGGCTCGAAGCGAAGGGGCTTTTCGTCGATGAAGCCCAGCACTTCCAGGTAGGTCTTGATCTCGGTCATGGCCTATTGTGCTCCGAAGCGAGCGCCTCCGGGCCGCTCAGGCGAGGGCCCGCGCGAGCGCATCTCTTACCCCGGGCTCGCGGCCCAGCAGGGGTTCGAGCTGGTCCCAGGTGGCGCGGAGGTCGTCGACGGTATCGATGTCCGTGAGCGGCGGCGCCAGGTGCGTCACGAGGCCGAGTGCGTGAGCCTTCGCGCGAGTGGTGGCGAGGACACCGCTCGTGCTCCACTCGATTCCCTCGAAGAGCGCCGGAAGCGGCCGGGCCATCGCCACCAGGTAGTAGCCGCCGTCGTGGGTTGGACCGAGGACGAGGTCGGCCGAGGCGAGCGCCTCGAAGCTGCGCGCCACGAGATCGCGCGTGACCCAGGGTATGTCCGTGCCGATCAGGGCAACGCGCCTGGCCCCTCTTGCGAACGCCTCCTCGAAGGCCTTGGCCATGCGCTGCCCGAGATCGCCTTCGGGCTGCGGCCAGACTCCCTCGCCCGGGAACCAGGCCCGGATCCGCGCTTCGGCGTCCGCAGGCGAGAAGCAGAAGAGGCGATCGTACTCGCCAGCCTCGGGACGCGTGGCGGCGACCTCCGCCTCCGCGAGAAGCCGATACACGGCGGCCGCGGTCTCGGGGCCGAGGGCCGGGATGAGGCGCGTCTTGGCGAGCCCGGGCTCCGGCCACTTGAGGAACAGGAGCAGAAGGTCGGGCACGGTCAGAGCCTAGCGGCCCGTAGACTCTCCACCCACCGCGACCGGTCGACCTTCGCGCGACGACTGCAAGAGCGCGAGCAGCGCGGCGCAGTTGCCTCGGCTCTCCGCGAAGCCGATCCGGGGCGGGCGGCCGAGGAGGACGGCATCGGCCATGTCCTCCACCTCGCCGAGGTAGAGCTCCTGGCCGGCCACCGGAATGGTCTCGGTCGCGTCTCCGCGCGTCAGCAGCAGAGCTTCGCTGGCCCCCGGCCTGAACGGCCTCGGCACGCGCAGGGTGCCTTCGCGGCCCACGATCTCGATCTCGGTGCGGAAGGGCGCGTGGAAGCCGCAGTCGAACTGGGCGAGGGCGCCGCTCGGAAAACGCAGCTGGCCCGCGAAAGTCTCGTCCACACCGGTCGTCCCCGTCACCTGCCAGCCGAAAGCTTCGTGGGGCTCCTCGTCGAGCGCGAAGCGCGCGAAGCTCACGGGGTAGCAGCCGACGTCCCACAGGCTGCCGCCTCCCTGCGAGGGCTCGAGCCGCACGTCACCGGGGCGGTCGAGGTTGAAGGTGAAGGACCCGCGCACCAGGCCGACCTTGCCCAGGGCGCCTTCGCGGATCAGCTCGCGCAGCTTCAGGGTTTGCGGGTGATGCCGGTACATGAAAGCCTCGGCCACCACCACGCCGGCGGCCTGCGCGGCGGCGGTGATGCGGTCGAAGCCGGCCAGGGAGATGGCCATGGGCTTTTCGCACAGGACGTGCTTGCCGGCCTGCGCGGCCCGGACCGTCCATTCGACATGCAGGCCGTTCGGAAGCGGGATGTAGACGACGTCGATGCCGGGGTCGGAGAGAAGCTCCTCGTAGCTGCCGTACGCTCGGGGAATGTCCCACTGCTTCGCCGCGTCGCGCGCGCGGGCCAGGTCGCGGCTGGCGATGGCCGCGAGGGTGTTCCGCGGCGACTCGCGCAGCGGCGTCACCAGCGCGCGATTGATACGGGCGTTCCCCAGGATCCCCCAACGCAGAGGCTGCGACATGCTCACTCTCCTGGGGGAAGAGTCTAACCTGTCCCGTGACGGGGTCTCGCGCCCTTCCAGGAGGAGTACAAGCCATGGGGTCAGGCGCCCAACAAATCGAAACTCGCCAGGCGCGGGCTGCGTAAAGACAGGCAAGAGGCAATAAATGGCTCAGGTGTGGTCGGACGTGCGGTTCGCGTTTCGCGGAATGGCCAAGCGGCCCGCCTTGAGCCTTCTGGTCGTGGGGACCCTGGCCGTCGGACTCGCGGCCAACGCCGCCATCTTCAGCTCGCTGGACGCCCTTCTGCTGCGCCCCCTCGCCTTTCCCAATCTCCCGCGGCTCGTCCGTCTCTGGGAGACGTCGCCGGGGGCCGAGGCCTACGACCGCGGCAACGTGGCGCCCGGCAACTTCCACGATTGGCGGGCCCAGTCGAGCGGCGTGCTCGGCGAGCTCGTGGCTCTGGAGTGGTGGGACGCGAACCTGCGGGGTCAGGAGGTCCCGGAGCGGGTCTCGGGCTTTCGCGTGTCCCCTCGCTTCTTCGAGACCCTCGGCGTAGCGACTCTGGCCGGCCGCGGGTTTCTGGACGAGGAAGGCCGCGAAGGCGCCAGCCACCGCGTCGTGCTGGGGCACGACCTGTGGCAGCGCAGCTTCGGGGGAGACGCCGGGATCGTGGGCCGGAGCGTCATGGTCGACGGCGAGCCGCACGAGGTCGTGGGGATAGCACCCTTGGGCTTCCGCTTCCCCGAGGGGGCTGAGCTCTGGTCTCCGATCGTCCTGCCTCCGGCCGGCACCGCGCGACGCGACCAGCACTATCTCTCCGCCATCGCCGTCCTCGCCGAGGGCCGCTCGCTCGAGGACGCATCCAAGGCCATGGCCCTCGTGGCCCAGCGTCTCCAGAAGGACCACCCGGACACGAATGCCTCGCGTGGGCTCATGGTCGGTGCCCTTCAGAGAAGCTACGAGGACGTGGGCCTTCGGCCTCTCTTCATGCTCTGGCAGGTGGCCGCGGGCCTCGTGCTGCTCATCGCCTGCGTCAACGTGGCCAACCTGATGCTGGCTCGAGGTGCTGAACGCCAACGCGAGATGGCCCTGCGCCTGGCCCTCGGCGCCGGGCGCGGCCAGATCGTGCGGCAGCTCCTGACCGAAGGCCTCGTCACCTCGGTTCTGGCGGTTGGGGCGTCGCTGCCCCTCTCCGCCTGGGCCGCGCGGGAGATGCGCCAGCGCATGCCCGCCGAGATCGCGCGCTTCCTGCCGGGCTGGGACGGCATCGGGATGGACGGCCGGGTCCTTGGCTTCTCGATTGCGCTGGGCCTGGCCGCGACCCTGCTCTTCACCCTGGTTCCCGCCCTCCGGGCCTCGAGGTCGGTTCTGACCGACGCCCTGAAGGAAGGCGGACGCAGCGCCACCGTGGGCGCCTCTCGCCAGCGCGGGCGCAGCCTCCTCGTCGTGACTCAAGTCGCAGGAGCCCTGGCCCTGGTGGTGGTGGCGGGCCTAGCCGTGAAGAGCGCGCGGGCGCTCCTCCTCGGCCCGCAGGGCTACGATCCCGATCGACTCCTGACCTTGCAGGTGACCCTGCCGGAGAGCCGTTACCGTGAGCCGGCCGCCCGGCGGGCGTTCGCGCGCAACGCGGAGGAGCGGCTGGCCGCGATCCCCGGCGTCACCGGCGTGGGCTTCGCCAACGTGATGCCGGGCCGGAACAACAACTCGTCGCGGGCCATCCAGATCGAGGGCGAGCCAGCCTTCGATCGAAGCGATCCGCCCCTCGTCGACGACCGCACGGTGTCCCCCGGCTACTTCGAGGCGCTGGGCCTCCCGCTGCGTCGCGGGCCGCGGGCTCCTGGCCTCCGACGAGGAGGCGACCCTGCCCGTGGCCGTGGTCAGCCGCTCGCTGGCCGAGCGCTATTGGCCCGGACGCGATCCCCTCGGCCGACGCTTCCGCATCGGCGACGGGGACGCCCCGTGGGTCACGGTGGTGGGCGTGTCGGGAAACCACATCCACCAGTGGTTCACCCGGCGCAACTACCCGACCTGCTACCGCCCCTACCTGCAAGACCCACGGAGCGACCTGGCCATAGCACTCCGCACCTCCGGCGATCCCGAAGCCCTCGCTCCGTCGGCGCGGCGGGCGGTGAGCGCGGTCGACGCCGCCCAGCCCGCCTACAACGTGTGGAGCCAGCGCCGGGCGATCGCCCTGTCCACCATCGGCCTCCAGTACGTGGCCGCGATCATGGCGGTGTTCGGAGGCCTGGCCCTGGTCCTCGCGATCAGCGGGGTCTACGGGGTCATGTCCTACCGGGTGAGCCTGCGCACGCAAGAGATCGGGGTCCGCGTCGCCCTCGGGGCCTCGGCCGGCGACGTGCTGCAGCTCACCATGGCTCAGGCCATGCGCCTCACCACCCTGGACTGCTCGCGGGGGGTGCCTTGGGCCTCGCCGCCGCTCGTGCGCTCTCGGCGGCCCTCATGGGGACGATCCCCTTCGACGCGACGACGTTTGCCGCGGCCACGGGCTTCCTGGCCACGAGCGCGCTGCTCGCCGCCTACTTGCCGGCCCGACGAGCGCTGGCCATCGATCCCGCGCAGGCGCTGCGGGCGGAGTAGCCGTCGGGGGAGGGACTCAGGGCGCCTCGAGCCCCTGCGGAGACGCGAGCCTCCTTCGCGAGCGCCAGAGCACGAGCAGGCAGGGGAGATACTCGAGCGCGCGCACGTCCCAGCCGATCCACCAGCGCTCTCCGGACTGCCAGGCGGGATAGACGAGGTAGGCGAGGCTCGCGGTGCCGGTGTAGAGCAGGGCGGCGGGCTCGTCGCGGAGCACGAGCAGCGGCACGAACCAGAGCGCGTACCACGGCAAGACGTTCGGGCTCAGCAGCAGCGTGGCCGCGACCACGCCGAGGGCCGCGGCCACCGGCTCGGTCCGACGCCAGGCCAGCCCGAGAGCCAGGGCCAGGACTGCGGCCGAGCCGACGCGAACCGCGGCGGTGTGGCTGCCCAGGAGCGGCTCGACGAGGGCGAAGGCCGTCTCGTTGAAGCGCCAGAACTCCGAGTACTTCGTGAGGCTCAGCCAGAGGATCCGCCCCGCGCTTCGATACGGCCAGACGAGGGCCACGGCCATGAGCGCAGCCACGGCGACGTGCCACGGCGCGGTAGCGTCGCGCCCAGGCCGCGGCGATCAGGCCCGGGAGGAACTTGGCCTGCATCCCGACGGCCGCGGCCAGGGCCGAGGCCAGTGGGCCGACCCGATTCGAGAGCCGCGAGGGCCAGAACCACGAACAGCGCGCCGAACGCCTCGTTGTGTCCGCTGCCCGCCGTCTCGACCAGCGCGAGCGGGCTCCAGGCCAGGACCAGGAGACGCGCCAAGGGCAGGCCGCGGCGACGCAGCACGAACGCCGAGCGGCACGAGGCTCGCGAGCTCAGCAGAGCGCCACGAAGGCCTTCACGGCGGTGATCGAATCGGAGAACGAGGCGACGCCGAAGACCGCGAGCTGCCAGGCCGGAGGATAGATCGCGGGGTAGTCGGGGTGGTTGAGGCCGCGCCACACGTCGTCGCGAAGGCCCGTCCACTTCGGCGCGTCGGGCCGGTCGGGCCAGGCATAGGGGTTCCCGCCGTGGACCTGCACCCGGCCCTCCCAGACCGACCGGTTCACGTCGTTCGACAGGAGCGGCGGGCGCGGCGACGAGAGCCGCGCGCCACACGACGGCAAGAGCCAGGGCCACGACCAGGCCGCGACGGGACAGGTCGCGCGACGACCAGAGGGCCAGCAGGTAGGCCGCGAAAGCCAGGCCGAAGAACGCGAGGTGGGTGGCGATCCTGCCCGTCTGGTCTCCGGAGCGCGCCCAGAACAGAACGCAAGCGCTGATCACCGCCCCGCAGAGAGCGAGGACGGCCGGCTTCATCTCAGGCGGTGGGCGGAACGGAGCCGCGGGCGGCGAAGGGAGGCGAGTCCAGGCGTGGCGCAGGATCGTCCCCAGGATCTTGGTCCCGGCCCGGATCGTCCCCGAGACGGTCCCGCTGACCTTGCTGCGGCCGATGCGCGGACGATAGTCGACCGGCACCTCGCGGACCCGCAGGCCGGCGCGGGCGGCCTTGACCTGCATCTCCACGGTCCAGCCGAAGTTCCGGTCGCTGCATGTCGAGCCGACGAAGGGCTCGCGGCGGTGATGGCGCGGAAGGGACCGAGGTCGGTGGCCTCGGTCCCGAGCAGCAGGTTCATGAGGCCCACGCAGGCCCGGGTGCCGAGGACGGCGTGGAGAGGATGCGCGCCGGGCGCCCGCCGGCCGAGTTGCCGCGAGCCGATCACGAGGTCGGCTTCCCCGGCGAGGATGGGCCCGAGCACGTCGACGAGCTGCCCGGGGTAGTCGCTGTGGTCTCCGTCCAGGAACACGTAGCACCTCGGCGTCCGAGGCGCCGCGGCGATGCCGGTCAGGCAGGCCTGGCCGTAGCCGCGGCGCGGTTCGCGGCACCACCCGCGCCCCCGCGGCCCGGGCCACGTCGGCGGTGCGGTCGCGAGAGCCGTTGTCGACCACGATCACCTCCGCGACCACGGAGGGGATCTCGCGAAGGACGAGGCCGATCGCCTCCTCTTCGTCGAAGGCGGGGATGATGACGGCGACGTGGGGCGCGCTCATGGGCTCTCGAAGGCAGTGTACTCCAGCGTCTCGGCCGGGCGGCGAGTAGGCCGCATGCTAGAATCGCCGCGCTCCGACGGAGGTGCGATGAAGCGCTGGCTCCCGTGTGCCGCAGGCCTTTGGCTCGTGCCGGCGTCGTCGGCCCTGGCCCAGGACGCCACCTACCAGAAGGAGAAGCCCTTCCAGTTCAAGCTCGATGCCCTGGCGCGCGGGGAGTGGACGCGGGACATCTATCCCCTCACCCCGACCACCGCCCCCAACGACGACCGCCAGCGTTTCCAGGCGCGCCCCGCGCTCGAAGCGCACTTTGGCCCCGTGCGGCTGGGAGTGGGCGCCGAGTTCAACTACAGCAGCGACAAGAACTACGAGACCGCGACCGGCGCCCCTCCCACGATCATCCGCGACAACTACAAGTCCCGCGACGCGCGTGTCGACCTCGCCTTCGCCGAGTACGAGAGCTCCTGGCTTCACGTCCAGGGCGGCCGCTTCGAGATGCCCGTGGCCCTGACCGAGATGATCTGGGACAAGGACCTTCGCCCCCAGGGCGGAGCCGTGACCTTGGGCGTCAAGGACAAGGGCGCCGTGAAGCGCGCCGGGATCACCGGCCTTTGGGCCCGGGGAAGCCACGTGTTCGACGACGGCGACGCGACCATGAGCCTGGTCTCCGCCAACGTCGTGTTCCGCACCGGCGAGACCGGCAGCCTCGAGCTCGTGGGCTCCTACATCGACTTCTCCAACTTCCAGGACATGCAGATCGGCATTCGCCGCCAGAACACGCGGGTGGCCGGGCAGCTCGTCCTGGACTACAACGTCATGGACTTCGTCGGGCGCTTCAGACGCGCCGGGACCGTCCCCGTCCAGCTCGTGGCCGAGTACGGCTGGAACACCGCGGTGGACGCGAACAACCAGGGCCTCTGGCTGGCCGCGGTGCTCGGCTCACTGCAAAGCGGGATGGGCGGCGCGTGTGGACTACACCTACGCCGAGGTGGACAAGGATGCCACCCTGGCCGCCTACGGCGCCGACGACTTCTTCTGGGTCACGGGCTGGAAGGGCCACCGCGGAGAGCTCGGCTTCAAGCTCTGGAGGCAGCTCAGCATCCACGGGGTCGGCCACTGGGTGCAGTTCAAGGACTCGCCCCGCCCGGACGAGCGCGACCACTGGTGGAAGCGCTACCGGGCGGAGCTGCGGTTCAAGTACTGACGACCGGTTACCGGGTCGGCGGCCGTCGGGCGCCGGCTCGGTGGTCGCCGCCCGCTTCGGGCTGAGGGCTTCGATCAGCTCGTAGGGAATGCGGGCGTTCACCTGCACCCGGCTCGCCTCGGTGGTGACGCTGACCGCCGAAGCCAGCTGCTTCAGCTCCGGCTTCTGGGCGCCCTGCATGCTCACGATCGCCACGAGGCCGCGGACCACGTCGGCGAGGTTCTTGGCGCTGGGCTCGTCCGTGGCGTCGCCGGTGATCGCGACCGAGACCAGGGGATCGAGGTCTCCGGTCACCACGACGCTCTTGAGCGCGGGCAGGGTCATGGTCGACTCCCCCGCCCATGGGCACCGTCTTCGGCAGGTTGGCGAGCAGCGTCTGGTCGCCGACCATCCAGAAGGTCGAGCCCGGCTTGACGCGCTCCAGAAGGCCGGTCAAGGCCACGTTCGCCTTGAGGCCGGCCCCGCCCTGGACTCGCGCCGCGACCGCGGCCTCGACCGCGGCCGCCGAGCCGACCACCAGCCGGCGATCGTCGAGGAACGCGGCCGCGCCCGCGCCCTTCTCGCCCTCGTGGAAGAGATACACGGTCGTGCCCTGCACGTCCTTCCAGGTGACCTGCGCCCTTCTTCTCGGTCTCGATGATGCGCGCCAGGCGGGCGCGGTCGAAGGTCCCGACGAAGAGCGCCAAGCCCTGGTCCTTGGTGCCGCCGGCGACGAGCAGGGTGTCGACGTCCCGCTCCGGGTTCACGCCGGTCCGGGCCTCGAGATCGCGGAAGGCATCGGGGCGGAGCGCCGCCTGCTTCTTGTAGAAGGGGCTGGCGGTCAGTCGCTTGACGTCGACTCCCATGACGAAGCGCGCGTCCGCGGGAAGAACCAGGCCTTCGGCGGGGAGCGGACCGACGGCGGCGCGGGCGGGATCGAGATAAAGGGCGGAGAGGCCGGCGGCCACACCGAGGCCGACGACCACCATGGATACGAAGACGACGAGCCGGCTACGCGTCATAAACGAACCTCCCAGTTCCTTCACCGACCACACCCGTCTCTACCATCCTACTGCTCCTACTGTTCCATTACGTATTCGCGGTGGGCGAAGATCCAGAAAGACAGGGCCAGGAAGGCCACGGAGACCACGGCCAGGACCCCCAGGCTGTCCCCCAGGGGCAAAACCTGACCGAAAAGGTCGGAAAGGCCCTCCTGGGCGGGCCGGTGGCGGATCAGGGAGCGGAGCCAGGCGGTCAGGGTGAAGCGCGGCAGGTAGCCGGGCAGGTTGGCGACCAGCTCCCAGACGAACAGGAAGAGGAGCCCGGGGATCATGGGCCGGCGGAGCAGGACCCCGAACAGCGTGAAGAGAGCACCGTAGGAAACCAGGGTGGCGGCGATCGCTCCGAGGTCCCGGAAGAGGTCGGGCACCGCGGCCCCGGTTCCCGCGAAGCCCCGCGCCGTCACGAGCAGGAAGAACGTGATCACGGTCGCGGGCAGGGTCATGACCAGGGTGGTGACCACGTAGGCCGCGAACTTCCCGGCCAGGATCGACTCGCGGCGGAGAGGACGCGTCAGGAGATAGGTGAGGGTCTTGCCCTCCACCTCGTCGGCGATCAGGGACGTGGCATAGAAGAGCGCGGCCAGGGGCAGCACGTTGCGCACGTAGTAGACGGCCACGATCACACCGTAGAGATCGAAGCCGGTCAGCTTGGGGGGGATGTGCGCCACGAGGGCGAAGCGATAGATCAGGGCGAAGACGACGGGCAGGCCCAGGAGCAGGGCCATCATGAGGCTGCGGCGGCTCCAGACCATCCCCTCGAGCGCCAGGTCGAAGACGTCCCGCGCCCCTCGGAGAAACGGCACCGGCCGGGAGGTGTCTCTCATCGGGCCACCAGGTACTTGAAGACCGACTCCAGGTCTTCGTCGGGCGAATACATCTCGCTCACCCCCGCCTGGATCGCCGGCTCGTGAAGCGCGCCGTAGAACTCGTCCGGCCGCGCGGTCTGCACGGTGAGCCACTCGCCCTCGGGACCGAAGCTGAGCGAGATCACGTGGGGCCAGCCCACCGCCGCCTGGGCCAGCACCCGTGGGTTCTTCGCGCGGAGGGAGACGGTGTGCGGGTGCTCGTCCATGAGATCGCGGATCTCGCGCACGTCCCCTTCGGCCAGGATGCGCCCGTTGTGGATCAGCAGCACCCGGCGGGTCATGGCCTCGACCTCGTGCAGGATGTGGCTCGAGACCACCACCGTCTTGCCCTCGCGCCCGAGCTGCTTCACGAGCTCGACCACCCGGTGGCGGTTCACCGGGTCCATGCCCGATCACCGGCTCGTCGAGGAGCAGCACCTCGGGGTCGTGGGCGAGGGCCTGGGCCAGCTTCACCCGCTGGCGCATGCCCTTGCTGTATCCCCCGACCTTGCGGTCCTTCGCGTCGAGGAGCGCCACCTGGTGGAGCGCCTCCTCCGCTCTGCGAAGGCACTCGGGCTCGTCGAAGCCGGACAGGCGCAGGAGCGCCATCAGGAACTGGAGCCCGGTGAGGTGCTCCCAGAACGCGTCGATGTCCGGGCAGAGGCCGACCCGATGGAAGGCCTCGGGCGAGCCCCAGGCCGGCGCTCCCAGAAGCTTCACCTCGCCCTGGCTGGGGGCGAGCTGGCCGGCGGCGAGCTTCAGGAACGTCGACTTGCCGGCGCCGTTCGGGCCCAGGAGCCCGGTCACGCCAGGAGAGACGCTGACCGTGACGTCGTTGAGCGCGATCACGGACCCGTACCAGCGCGACGCGCGCGTGAATTCGAGGCAGCTCCCGGAGGGAGTGCCGAACAACTCGGACGACCCCTGCGCCGTGGCGCGGGGGTCTTTCGAGAACTCGAGGGGCGCCGTCACGTCACGATCTCCACGGCGCGCACGCGCGAGCGGAGCACGAGCAGGCAGCCCACCGCGAGAAGGGCGAGGGCGATCGGCGGATAGGCGACAGGCACCCGGGCTCCGCGCTCGGCGATGCCGAAGATCAGGTTGCCGACGACGCGGAGGTCGTTCTGGATCGACAAGGCGTGGGCCTCGGGCCGGTCGGTGATCGCCCCCAGCACTCCTCTCACGATCTCGAGGCCGACCATGAGGCCGGCGAACGCCAGCCCGGCCACGCGGGCGCTGCGCGACAGGGCGGAGACGGCCAGGGTCACCAGGCTGATCGTGAGCGAGATCAGGAGGGAATGGCCGACGATGGCCGGCGAGATCCAGGCGAGACTCCATTTCATGAACAACTCGGGCGCGAGCGCGACCGAGATCGCATAGAGAAGGAGGCCCGGGACGAGCGTGACCGCGAGGTTGAGGCCAAGGGTCACGCCCAGCTTTCCGAGGACGTAGTCCCTCCGCGTGAGGGGCCTCGAGAGATAGACGAGGATGGCTCCGGTGCGAAGGTCGTTGGCGATGAGCCCGGAGCCTCCGAAGATCGAGATCAGGATGGTGAAGCCGATCTGCTGGTTCAGGAAGTCCCCGAAGAGCCGGCCGTCCACCGGCAGCACCCGCCCCGCTTCCGGAAAGCGCGTCACCACGTAGACCTGGACCACCCGCACCACGAAGGGCAGGGCGGACAGCACCATCAGGCCGATGAAGGCGCGCTTCGCCAGCACCAGCCGAAGGGCCTCGCGGGTGATCGGCCAGAAGCGGACCTGCCGCAGACCCTCGCGCGCCTCGTACTTGCGGTACGCCTGCTCGTAGATCGGCATCAGCGCTGGCCCGCACTCGCGGACGCGGTCAGGGCGCTCACGCGGCGCCGCCTTCGCCGAGCGCCCGCAGGAACACGTCCTCGAGGCTCTCGGCCCCGGGCCGCAGATGCCGGACCTGCACCGCGCACTCGCGGGCGGTCACGAACAGCGTGTCGGGCCCCAGGCCGTCCGCGAGAAAGACGCGGTAGCCGTCCTCGGCGTCGCGCCACTCGCACCCCTTGTCCTTGAGGTCGGTGAGGAAGGCCAGGGGATCGCCCTTGAGCCGCAGGTCGTAGACTTGCCGCCGCGGGCCCGTCAGCTCGGCGATCGAGCCCGACATGGCGACGCTCCCCTGGTTCATCACGATGACGCTCTCGCACGTGCGCTCCACGTCGCGCAGCAGGTGCGAGCAGAGGATCAGGCTCATCTGCCGCCGCGCCACGACGTCGCCGATGAGGGTGAGCATTTCCTCGCGCCCCTGGGGGTCGAGGCCGTTCGTGGGCTCGTCGAGGAGCAGGAGGTCGGGGTCGTGGACCAGGGCCTGGGCCAGCTTCACCCGCTGCTTCATGCCGGTGGAGTAGGTGTCCACGGTGCGGTAGCGAGCCTCTCCGAGACCGACGTAGTAGAGGACCTCGTGCGCGCGGCTGATCGCCTCGTCGCGGGGCAGGCCGGAGAGCTCGCCCGCGAAGGCCACGAAGGCGGCCGCGGTCATTCCGGGCAGATGGCAGTCGCTCTCCGGCATGTAACCGATCCGGCGGCGCACCTCGAGCGGCTCGCGCGACGGGTCGAGGCCGAACGCCGTCATGCCCCCGCGATCGGGAATGAGGAAGCCGAGCAGGGTCTTGAGGAGGGTGGTCTTGCCGGCGCCGTTCGGTCCCAGGAGGCCGGTGGGCCCGACCGGGAACACGCCCGTGACTCCGGCCAGGGCCTGCACCATGCCGTACGAGACAGTGAGGTCCTTGAACTCGACGAGGGGGGCGTCCACTTCAGTCAAGGACGAGTCCTCATCGCTCCGAGTTCCCCTTCTTCTCTTCGAATCGCAGAACCAGCTCGCCTTCCACGCTCAGCCGGCCTCGCGACAGGCTCTCCGTGCGACCGGTGCTCTCCCACAGCTCCACGAGCGGCTCGAGGGGCACCGAGATCCACGCTCCGGCGGGTCGGGCGCCGATCGAGCCTTGGCCCGTCACGCGGAATGCGCCTTGCCCTCCCACCAGGATCGCGACCGTGGACCTTTGTCGGGGCGAGCGTACCAGAATCTCCACCTCTCCCGTTTCGGCCACGAGGGCATCGTCCGCCTCCCGCACGGGGCCGGAGACGAAAGCCGTGCCATCGGAGTCGAGCGGGACCTGGCCGGGGAAAGCGGCCGCGGTGCGTGCGGTGGGCCACCGTTCGAGGCCAAGGCCCACCGCGAGAACGAAACCGGCGAGCCCCAGGCTCGCACGCCCAGCCGAGGTACCGCCGCCCAGCGCGGTGCTTCGAAAGAACCAGGCCAGGGCCGCCGCGGCCGCGGTCCACGCAAGGACGCGCGCGCCGAGGCCGGGAGCCGCGTCGCTCCAGCGGCGAATGAAGAGGTCGGGAACGTAGACATGGCCGTCGGCAAACGTGCTCCGGGCCAGGAGCACGGCACTGTCGTTCGCGGCGTGGGGGTCGCGCCAGAGGGCCACCGCGAAGAGGCCGGTCCACGCGGCAAGGCCGAGCGCAACCGCCAAGGCGCCGCGGCGGCTCGCGGCCCGACGCAACGCGACGCCCACGAGGGCCACGGCCAGGGGGGCGACGGGCATGAAGTAGCGGCCGAGGTTGCACACGGCGCCCGCCCAGTTGTCGGCGGCCGCGACGGTCGCGTAGTAGACGGCGGCCGCGGGCAGGGCCACGAGCAGTGGCGACCGCTCGCGCACGGCGAAGACCAGCCCGGCGGCGGCGAGAAGGTAGATCGGCGCGTAGGGGACGAGGCCATAGCGTGCGTCGAGCAGGAGGCCGAGGAGCCCCTGGCCCAGCCGCGCGGTGGTGACCCCGCCGGGACCCCAGGCGAGGAACAAGGCGTCGGGCCGCGCGCTGCCCGTGATCGCGAAGTTGTAGAGCAGGGTCAGGAAGGCGCCCACGACCTGCGGAGCGAGGAGAGCCACGAACGAGCCACGCGAAGCGCGCCTTCTCGCGAAGACCACGAGCGCGGTGAGGGTGAGCACCCCCCAGACGGGCAGGAACTTCTGGTGAAGCCAGGGGAGGGCCACGAGATCGAGGCCGAGAACGAGCGCCGCCCGGACCGACCAGGATGGCGGGAAGGCCAGCGAGCGAAAGATCAGGGCCAGGAGCAGCGCGCCCACCATCTCGGGATAGAACTGGAAGAAGTAGAAGAGAAAGGGCGGGGTCAGGGCGAAGCCCGCGGCCAGGGCCGCGGAGAGGCCGGTCGATCCCGTCGCGTCCTTCAGCAGCAGGAACAAGGCCGTCACGAGCGCCGCTCCGAGCGCGTTCCAGGCGAGCACCGACACGGCGAGCCGGCCGGGCGTCCCGCGCGCGCGGTTGATCGCCCGGTCGATGCGGAGAGTGGGCGCGAGCAGGAGCGAGGGGCCCGGCGACAGAACGTAGTAGACGCCTCCATCCTTACCGCGGATGGTCTGGCGCGTGATCTTCGAGGCGCGTATGGCCGAGGCGCCCCAGGCCGCGGGTCCGCCGACGATCGCCTTCGCGAGTTGTCCTGTCTCGCTCGCGAGGGTCGAGGCCGCCCGAGCCAGGCCGGCGCCCACCGGCATTGGCGTCAGCTCCTCCATGGGCGCGCTCACCCCCTCGGCGTCGAGGCTCAGCTCGTGGCCGATCGCCACGGCCTGGCGCAGGTACTTGGGCTCGTTCCCGGGGTGCCCTTCCCAGCGGCGCGCCCATTCGGGGGTCAAGAGCGCGTAGGCCACGAAGGCCATGAAGAACAGGGCCTGGGGACGCGGGGCGGGCAGGCGGGGCGGCGGGACGCGCGCCGCGACGAACCAGGCGAGAGCGAAGAGGTCCTGCGCGATCCCAAGGTCCTGGGTCAGGGCCACGGGCAACGTGAAGGCGTAGGGGAACAGCGGCTGGATGGCCAGCGAGAACAGGGCCAGAAGCGTGATCGCCGGCCGCAGGTACAGAGGGCTGAAGGCCGAAGCCTCGCGGCCGAGGGCAGCGCCCAGACCGAGGCCGTCGTGGCGCGCCCGGAGCAGGCCAAGGGCGAGCCACGCGAAGGCGCCGACGGCCAGCGCGCCGGCGATGCGCGCGAGGGTTGTGCCTCCGTGCGCGACCAGCCAGCGCACGACCTCGGTCCCATGGTCGAGGGCCAGGGTCGAGTGGAGGAGGACACCCAGGGCGTCATCGGCCGAGCGCGCCAGGGCGTGCAGGGCGAACGGGAGCAGGGCGCGGAGGAACACCCGGGAGTGGGGCACTGCGGCCGATTCTGTTACGGATCAGTCACCTGGGTCCAGTTTCGCCTTCCTCCCCGCCTGTGATTCAAATCGCAACCTTTGCCGGCCCCGTCTCGTCTTACGGGTATCGGAGGAGGGGGTCGGAGAACGGTATGGCCGAAAGGAGCCGGGAACCCTGGCCGGATGTGACCCGTGAACCCGCGTCCGTTCAAAAGCCTGAGCCGAGCCCCGTCGTCGGCCCTCAGCCGTCGCGCGAAGCCATGAGCTTCATCCGGGCCCTGGCCAACGACTGGGAGGACACCAGAAGCCACGCCGAAGCGGCGAAGCACAGCGTCCACCACTGAGGAGCCTCGAGCGATGAAGAGAGCCGTGTGGGTGTTCGTGGCGATCTCGTCACTCGCGCCTTGCCGCCCCGCCTCCGCCCAGGCAGCGGCTCCCGCTCCGTCGTCGTCCTCCTGGATCGCGCGAAGCGACGCCAACGCGCGCTTGATCCTCGAGACGTTCGCTCGCTTCGGCCCGGAAGGGGCGGGACGCCTGGGCCTCGAGGGATACGACGAGCAGGTCATCGACCTCCAACCGGGTGTCTACGACCGCACGCGCAAGGCCATGCGGGAGGTCGCGGCCACCCTCGCGGCACGGCGGGCCGCGGAGACCGACCCGCGCGTTCAACAGGACCTCGACATCCTGGTGACGGCGGTCAAGGACAACCTCGAAGGCGCCGAGCTCAACCGCAGGTTCGAGTTCGACTACTACGACGTCCCCTTGACGGTGTTCCAGGGGATGCGCGCGCTTCTCGACGACCAGGTGCCACCGGCCCGGCGGGCCAAGGCCCTCGTCCGACTGCGCCGCTACGCGGGCCAGGAGCCGGGAACGACCCCGATCGCGGTGCTCGCCGAGCAGCGGACCCGGGAGAGGCTCGACGCGTCCGGCCTCACCGGACCCTTCAAGGGCGAGATCGAGAAGAACCTGGCGAACGCCGCGGCCTACGTCGACGGCATCCCGAAGCTCTTCGACAAATACCAGGTTGGCGGCTACGAAGCCTCCCTGGCCAAGCTGAAAGAGCAGCTCACGGCCTACGACGCCTTCCTGCGTGCGCAGGTGTTGCCGCGGGCGCGGACCGACTACCGGCTGCCGCCCGAGGTCTACGCCTTCTCCCTCCGGCAATTCGGGGTCGACGTCCCGCCCGACCCGCTCGCCGACCGCGCGCGCACGTCGTTCATGGAGATCCGCAACGAGATGCGGACCCTGGCCCCGCTCGTGGCGCGGGAGAAGGGCTTCGCGGCCACGGACTACAAGGACGTGATCCGCGAGCTCAAGAAGCAGCAGCTCGTCGGGGAAGCCATACTCCCCCACTACCAGAAGCGCATGAAGGACCTCGAGGAGATCATTCGTCGCGAGCGGGTCGTGTCCCTGCCCGCCCGCGAGGCCCGGATCCGCCTGGCGAGCGAGGCCGAGAGCGCGGCGCTCCCCGCGCCCAACATGCGGCCTCCGCGCTTTGTCGGCAACACCGGCGAGATGGGCGAGTTCGTCCTGCCCCTCCGGGTGCTCACCACCGGGCCCGACGGCAAGCAGACCGTGCAGGGCTTCGACGACTTCACCTTCGACGCCGCGTCCTGGACCTTGACCGTCCACGAAGGGCGGCCGGGGCACGAGCTCCAGTTCGCTTCGGTCGTCGAGAAGGGGGTCTCGCTCGCCCGCGGGCTCTTCGCCGCCAACTCGGTCAACATCGAGGGCTGGGCCCTCTATGCCGAGGCGGAGATGAAGCCCTACGAGCCACTCGAGGGGCAGCTCGTGGCCCTGCAACACCGGCTGCTGCGAGCGGCACGGGCCTTCCTCGACCCCGACCTCCAGGCCGGCCGGGTGACCCCCGAGGAAGCCACCCGGCTGCTCCGGGAAGAGGTCGTGCTCTCGGAGCCCATGGCCAAGCAGGAGGTGGAGCGCTACACCTTCCGCGCTCCCGGTCAGGCCACGAGCTACTTCTACGGCTACCTGCGCTGGATGCAGCTCAAGGCCGAGACGGAGATGGCGCTCGGCCCGAAGTTCGACCGGCTGCGGTACCACGACTTCATTCTCGGGCAGGGTCTGCTTCCGCCGGCCCTGATCAGCCGCGCGGTCCGGGAGCAGTTCGTGCCCGCGGAGAAGTCCCGCGCGGACTGAGGCTCAAAACCCCCAGGAGCGCTCGGGGGCTTCGCTCCGGAGATAGCCGGCGATCCAGGCCAGGGCGTGCTCGGCCGCCGCGAGCGTCGCGTGCCCCGCCTCGATCACGTCGGGCTCCCACAGCCCGCGCGGCGCGGCGAGGCGGGCCAGGGCCCGCTGCATGTCGCCGTCGTAGAACAGGCCGGCCTGGCAGAGCGCCGCGCGGCATGCGGCCTCGACCGCGGTGCCGCAAGCAGTGTCGACGAGCGCACTCGGCCGCCCGTCCTGGAGGAGGAGACGCGCGATGCTCAAGCTGTTGCGCGCGTGCTGCCAGAGGGAATCGCGGCCCAGGGCCGCGGGGACGGGCGGGAAGGAAGCGAGAGACATGGAATCAGTGACCTCGGCCTAGCTACAGCCGCTCGTGCTGCCGCAGTTCGTGCAGCGGTAGCAGCTCCCGTTGCGGACCATGATGCTGCCGCAGTAGTGGCAAGGCGGCGCGTCGGCCTGGGCGCGGAAGCTCCCCGCCGACGACACCGCGGTCGCCCCGGAAAGGGACGCCGCCGGTCCGGGCACGCCCGTCATGGGCTTGAGCGAGCCCTCCTGGGGCTGCACCCCCACCGCTTCCTGGTGCTCGACGCTCAGGAACTTCGAAGCCAGCCACCGGAAGATGTAGTCGGTGAGGCTCTTCGCGTAGGGCACCTCGGGGTTCTTGGTGAAGCCCGAAGGCTCGAAGCGCACGTGGCTGAACTTCTCGACCAGGGCCTCGAGGGGCACTCCGTACTGGAGGGCCATCGAGATGGAGGTGGCGAAGGCGTCCATGAGGCCGGAGATGGTGGAGCCTTCCTTGGCCATCACCAGGAAGATCTCGCCCGGCTTGCCGTCCTCGTACATCCCGACCGTGATGTAGCCCTCGTGCCCCGCGATCGAGAACTTGTGGGTGATCGCGTGCCGCTCGTCGGGCAGCTTGCGCCGCGCCGGACGCGAGGCGGCCTCGGCAAGTGCGATCTGGGCCGCGCTCTCCTTCGACTCCTCGCGGCTCGTCGACAGCGGCTGGCTGCGCTTGCAGCCGTCACGGTAGACCGCCACCGCCTTCAAGCCGAGGCGCCACGACTCGAGATAGGCGTTGGCGATCTCCGCGGCGGTGGCGTCAGTGGGCATGTTCACGGTCTTCGAGATGGCGCCCGACAGGAACGGCTGCACCGCGGCCATCATCCGGATGTGGCCCATGTAGGCGATGGAGCGCTTGCCGTTCGCGGGCGGGAAGGCGCAATCGAAGACCGCGAGGTGCTCCTCCTTCACGTGGGGAGCGCCCTCGATCATCTCCTTCTCGTCGATGTACTTCAGGATGTCTTGGGTCTCGAGCGCCGAGTAGCCGAGCTTCTTCAGCACCCCCGGCACCGACTGGTTGACGATCTTGATGACGCCCCCGCCCACGAGCTTCTTGTACTTGACGAGGGCGATGTCGGGCTCGATGCCGGTGGTGTCGCAGTCCATCATGAAGCCGATGGTCCCGGTGGGCGCCAGCACCGTCACCTGGCTGTTGCGGTAGCCGTGCTGGGCGCCCAAGGCATAGGCCTCGTCCCAGACCGTGAGCGCGGACCGCAGCAGCTCCTTGGGCACGAGCGTCGAGTCGATCATGTGCGCGTGCTGGCGGTGCTTGTCGATCACCCGGAGCATGGGCTCGGCGTTCTTGTCGTAGCCCGCGAAGGGGCCCATGGCCGAGGCCACCCGCGCGCTCTGGGCGTAGGCCTCGCCGTGCATGAGGGCGGTGATGGCCGCGGCGTAGGAGCGGCCGGCGTCGCTGTCGTAGGGCAGCCCGCGGTCCATCAAGAGCACGCCCAGGTTCGCGTAGCCCAGGCCCAGGGGCCGGTAGTCGTGGCTGTTCCGGTCGATGGCCGGAGTGGGATAGCTCGCGTTGTCGACCAGGATCTCCTGCGCGGTGATCATGGTCCGGCACGCCGCCTTGAAGGCCTCGGTGTCGAACTCCCCGTCGTCCTTCCGGAACTTCATGAGGTTGAGCGACGAGAGGTTGCAGGCGGTGTCGTCGAGGAACATGTATTCCGAGCAGGGGTTCGACGCGTTGATGCGCGCCGTGTTCGGGCAGGTGTGCCAGTCGTTGATCGTGGTGTCGAACTGCATCCCCGGATCGCCGCACTGCCAGGCCGCCTGGGACATCATGGCCATGATCTCGCGGGCCTTCATGGTCTCGCAGGGCTGGCCGGAGAGGACGTACTTCGTCTGCCAGTCACGGTCCTCGACCACCGCGCGCATGAACTCGTCGGTCACCCGCACCGAGTGGTTGGCGTTCTGGAAGAACACCGAGTCGTAGGCGCCGCCCCGCACGTTGAAGGCGCCCTCGTAGCCGGCGTCGATGAGGGCCCAGGCCTTGCGCTCCTCGTCCGCCTTGCTGTTGACGAACTCGACGATGTCGGGATGATCGGCGTTCAGGATCACCATCTTGGCGGCGCGGCGGGTCTTGCCCCCGCTCTTGATCACGCCGGCGAAGGCGTCGTAGCCGCGCATGAAGGAGACCGGCCCCGAGGCGGTGCCCCCGCCGGCCAGGGGCTCCTTCGAGGAGCGAATGTCGGAGAGGTTGGAGCCGGTGCCGGAGCCGAACTTGAACAGCATGCCCTCGGTCTTGGCCAGGCCCAGGATCGACTCCATCGTGTCGTTGACGGAGTTGATGAAGCAGGCCGAGGCCTGGGGGTGCTTCTCGATGCCGACGTTGAACCAGACCGGGCTGTTGAAGGCGGCCTTCTGGTGGACGAGGAGGTGGCTGAGCTCGTCCGAGAAGCTGTCGAGGTCTTCCCGGGTCGCGAAGTAGCCCTGGGCATCGGCCCAATCGCGGATCGTGTCGACCACGCGGGAGATGAGGCGCTTCACGCTGCTCTCGCGGTCCGGGGCTCCGAGCGCGCCGCGGAAGTACTTCGAGGCCACGATGTTCGTCGCGGTCTGGCTCCAGGTCGTCGGCACTTCGATCCCGTGCTGCTCGAAGACCGGCTGCCCCTTCTCGTCGTTGATGACGGCCGAGCGCATCTCGAAGCTCAGCTCCTCGTAGGGATGCCGCCCCGCCTTCGTGAAGAAGCGTTTGAAGCCGAGACCGGTTTTCTTCGTCTCCGCCGGCAGGACCGGTCGGATCTCGGCTCTCGCGTCCTTCACGGGGTGGGTGGACATGGGGGCGCCTCTCTTCAGTTGTACCGGAAAACTGCCCTGGTGACGACTCTCCGTTGACGTCGTGGCGCTTGATTGCGCCCTTCGATGCCCCCGGCGTTCCTTGCTCTGCTCAGCCCTTATCGGCGACCGCGATTATCGACATAGCCTTTGCGGGCTGTCAAGGAAAAAGCACAAGATATTGTGGCATGGAAGGAATCGCCTACAAAATGTTGTCGGAGTGGGACTTAAGGTCTGCCCCAAAAAGCCCGGCGAGGCCACTTCCAGCCGCGTGCGTCACGAAGATGTCACTCCGAGGTGTCCTCGGGGCCCGGGTCAGCATCACGTCTTTAGTGAGTGACCACAGTAGATTTGGCATCAGAACTTCAAGTCCTATTAGAAGTGTGGCCCTAAGTGACTATCTATCAAATAAATAGCTAAGGGAACCCTTGATCCTCATTCGAAGTAGCCCGTCACATCCATGACCAGGTCGACCCGGCCCGTGGGCTGGTCGCTTCGCACGGCGATCTCGCCATTCGCCCCGAGTGCAATGGCTGCGCTGTTGGCGCGGGTGGCTCTGGCGGAATAGTTGATCGTGGAGGCGAGGGGAGCGTGCGTCCCACCCGGGTAGAGCCGCAAGTCCCCTGCGGCAGAGGCCGAGATGACCGTCAAGTTGAGTGCGGCAACGCGCGCCGACAGAGGTACTCCGCATCGACCGGTCAGAAGCAGCGTGCGCGTGAGCTGTGCTCCGAGGGCGGATCCGGGTTCTTCGCGGGTGTCGACCAGGCGACAGGGAGGCAAGGTGAAGAACCGAAGGGGAGTGTCGTCGTCCAGGATCGTTCCCGTTCCGCGCGAGCGTGCGATCGTGGCCCCCGTCGGGTTGCGGAGGTCCAGGAAGAAGGCACGGTGCGGACCGGCGGTCGTGTTGACGCGGGCAGGAACCCGCACCGCGCGGCGGGTCGTCCCCGGTGGAAACGAGAGCGTCCCTGAGGCGGACTCGTAGTCGACGCCGGCGTGGGCGGATCCGTCGGCCGTTGCATAGTCGACGGACACGGGGTTGGGGCTCGAGACCGTGACCGAGAACTCCAGATTCGTCGTTCCCGTGTTGCCCTCCACGACCGACACGTCATCCACGGAGAACGGCCGTAGCGGTGTCGCCATTCGGACACGGCGATTGCCGGCGTCGGCGATGAAGATACGGCCCCCGGCGTCCACCGCCAGCCCGAGCGGCTGGGCCAGGGTGGCGCTGGTGGCCGGTCCCCCGTCCCCGGAGTAGCCGGTGAGACCATTGCCCACGATCGTGGCGATGAGGCCCGTCGCCGCATCCACGCGCCGCACGCGCTGGTTCGACACGCCGCCGCCGTCGCCCTCGGCGCCCAGGCCGTAGGAGTCCGCGATGAAGACGTTGCCCGCCTCGTCCACCGCCACCCCCGACGGGTACGAGAGATTGGCCTGGCGGGCCGGACCACCGTCGCCTGAATAGCCCGCGACGCCGGTGCCGGCGACTGTGGTGACCCGTCCGTCATGGGTGTCGAGGCGCAGGACACGATGAGTCCAGCGATCGGCGACAAACACGTTGCCGGAGACGTCCACGGCCACCGACGTGTAGCCGGTCTGGTAATCCGGCGCGCTGCCCGCTCCTTCCGGATAGACCGTCGCGATCGTGCCGGTCGCCGCGCCGACTCGCCGTACCCGGTGGTCGACGGAGCCGTCGACGGAGCCTTGCGCAATGTAGAGGTTCTGGGCAGCATCGAAGGCAACGGACATCGGGCTGTCGATGCGCGCGTTCGTCGCGGGGCCCCCATCGCCGACGACCTCGGTCGGCTGGTTCTTCCCCGCAACCGTGGTGATGATGCCGGTGCCCGCGTCGACGCGGCGAACCGTACCGAAGAGGATGCCGCCTCCGCTGCCGATGTAGAGTGAGCCGCCCCGGTCGAAGGCCAGCCCTGCGGGATAGTGAAGCTGCGCGCTGGTCGCGGGCCCCCCGTCACCCATCTGGTCGACGGGTTGCCCTCCTCCCGCCACGGTGGCGATGATCCCGGTCGCCGCGTCGACCCGGCGCACTCGGTGATTGAAGGTGTCGGCGATGAAGAGATTCCCTCCCGAGTCCACGGCCACTCCGGTCTCGCGATCGAAGGTGGCCTCGAGGGCGGGCCGGCCGTCGCCGCCGAACGCCCGGGTGCCGTTGCCCGCAATGGTGCTGATGATCCCGGTGGAGGCGTCCACGCGCCGGATACGGAGATGGCGAGTGTCGGCAATGAAGAGGTTGCCCGAGGCATCCGTGGCCAACCCGGTGGGGGCGGGCAAGCACGCGAGGGCGGCCGGACCTCCGTCGCCGGGCTCGAGGTCGGCCCCGCACGTCCCGCCCGCCACCGTTTCGATGATGCCAGTGGCGACGTCGACGCGTCGGACGCGCCCGAGATCGGAAAGGTAGAGGTCGCCGCGCGGGTTGACCGCGATGCCCACCGGGCCTATGAGGCTCGCCTGGGTGGCGGGCCCGCCGTCTCCCCCTGTCCCGTACACCCCATTGCCCGCGACGATGGCGACGGCGCCCGTCGCGTGATCCACCCGCGACACCTTGCCCCCGGTGGGAGGAGGGCCGTGCGGACCTCCGCCGCCACCGGGTTGGGCCACAAACAGGTTGCCCGCGCGGTCGGTGGCCATCGTTCCTCCGCACAGGCTCGCGAAAGTCGTGATGATGCGGGTCGCCGCGTCCACGCGGCGCACGCGGCAACTGGTCATGATGAAGAGGTCTCCCGCCGCGTCCGTGGCCAGCCCGCCAACGCCGTCCAGGCTAGCGGCGATCGCCGGCCCTCCATCACCGTCGGAGCCGCGCTGCCCATTGCCGGCATAGCGGTCGATGATCCCCGTCGTCGCATCGATGCGACGCACTGCGTTCGATCGGTACTCGGAGACGAAGACGTCGCCGTTCGGAGCCACGGCGATGTTGTAGGCAGTGTGACCGAGGCCGGCGGCAGTGGCCGGACCTCCGTCTCCGGTCACGACGTCAAGGCCGCTTCCCGCCAGCAGCCCGACCTGGCCGGACGCGGTCAAGCGGAGGATCCGATAACGGGTCAGGAACAGAAGGTTGCCGACGGCGTCCATGGCGATGTCGCCCACCAGGTCGAAAGGCGCGTCGGCCGCGGGGCCGCTGATGGGGCCGCCGCCGGCGACGGTGGAGATCACGTAGTCCTCGGCGCCGGCTCCAGTCGCGAGGAAGAGGGCGGTGACGAAGAGGGTCGAACGCGAGTTCAGGGGCCGCGCTTTCACCGATCGGTCCGAGGGCGCCGGAAGTCGCCGGCCTGCGAGGAGGAGTTCCGAGTCTAGCGAGTCCGGGACGCGCGCGTCAATGGCAGGACGTCCACGAGAAGCGGCTCAGCCCTGGGCGTCCGTGAAGTACGTCTCCGTCTTGAAGGGCCGAAACCCGCGGGCCTTGTAGTTGGGAAGGGCCGCGGGATCGTCGAGCGTGCAGGTGTGGAGCCACACGCGATTCGCCCCTGAAGCCCAGGCTTCGCGCGCGGCGGACGTCAGCAGGTACTTGCCGAGACCGCGGCCGATGAACTCCGGCAGCAGTCCGAAGTAGGCGATCTCCGTCGAGCCGTCGTCGTGCCGCTTCAACTCGAAGTAGCCGGCGGGCGATCCCGCCACGGTCAAGAGCCAGAGCGATACCGCGGGATCGGCAAGATAGGTCTTGGCCTCGTCGTCGGTCCAGGAAAGCCGGTCGACCCAGTGGTAGTTGCGGCCGACCTCGGCATAGAGGTATCGAAAGAAGGAAGGCGGACACAGGAGGGCCTGTTCCACCCGGGCGCGAGGGTCGGGGCTCTCCGCGGTGACGAGCGCTTCCCTTTCGGTCATCTCGAGATAGGTGCGCAGGACTTCGATCTGGGGCATGGCGCCCTCAAATCTATCGCGATTGGCCCGGTCCCGGATCTGCCGGCGGCTCAGGGCGCGACGCCGAACGCCGCGGGCGCCACGGCCAGCCGTGGGTCGAGCCGGAGAAAGCGAGCCTCGACCCTCTCGAAGCGAACCTCACCGCGTGCATGACGCGGGTCGCGCATCGATGACAAGGTCGCATCGGCCAGGCTGGCCGTCGAGGGTCTCGTCTCCCAGGACCGGCCGTCTGTCGACACTTCGAGGTTCGGCCTCGCGATCCAGGCGCCATCCGAGAGCTCGAAGGAGACTCGACTGAGCGGCTGCACGTCGCCGAGGTCGACCAGCACGCCCTCCCTCGTCCAAAGCGTGGGCACCTCACTTCCCCAGGCCACCGGTGACGCCTCCGGCCCCGCCGGGACTTCGAGGATTCGCTCCCCAGACGGGAACTCGGCGAGCGCCCGCCCACTCGACTCGCCCCGCATCAGCACGTGGCGAACGCCCACCGCGCGCAGGAAGCGCAGGCCCTCTTCCGTGAGCGGACCCTCGAGCAGTTCCATCGCGCGGTTGTAGGGCCGCGGCATGAAACCCGAGTCGCCGTTCACGAGGGGACGCCAGTGCGCGATCCCGTCCAGCATGACCTCGGTGTCCCGCTCGCCGAGGGGCAAGGCGACGACGGCGCCCTCCTTCCCCGCGAGCCACCGGGCGGCCGGCGACGGACCGGTGTACACGCCGTAGCGAATGGGCGCGTTCGTGGATTCGAGCATCATGAGGAGCAGGGCAAACGAGACCGCCCACCGCCGCCGGCCCGAGAGAGCGAACCCAACGAGGACGGACAAGCCCAGGACCGGAATCAGCGAGAACCGCGAGAGCGCCCGCACGCCGCGAAAGAGCACGACGTTGTCGTGGAGAAACCGGTAGAGGCCGGTGGCGGGGCCGAGCGACAGCACCACGGCCACGGCCGAGGCCGCGACGATCACCGCCCGGTAGCGGCGGGGAGCGACGGCCAGTCCGCAGAGGCCGAGGACGAGGGTCACGAGGCCGGGGAACAGCGTGTCCTGCACTTCTTCGGGGTCGAGATGGCGCTGCGTGACTCCGCCGTATGCGCGCGTGCCGCTCGCGGCGTAGGACTCGAGGGTGGTCGCGTACTCGGCCACGGTGGCGCGCGTGAACTCGACCCCCTGGAAGGCGCGCATCCGGAAATAGGGCGCGGCCACGGGGAGCACGAGCAGGCCCGCGAGGGCGAACCCCGCGCCGAGCCGGGCCAGATCGCGGGGCCCGAAGCCGGCCAGGACGCCGACCGCGACCGCGACCGCCAAGGCGGTGGCGGTGATGGCGCCCAGGTAGACGGAGGACAGCCCCTGGAGGGCCAGCAGGAGGCCGACGAGGAGGGCACGCGGGAGGGTGCGCCGCTCGAAGAACCGATCGAGGGCGAGAAGGGCGAAGGGCAGGAAGAGCGTGACCTCGGCGTGGAGGTGCGCAAGGCGGATCCAGCGGTGAGCGCCCGCGGCAAAGACGGCGCCGGCCGCGAACGCGGCGAGCCGGTCGCCGCTGCCCCGCCGCACCAGGAGCTCGACCCCGAGGCCGGAGACGAGCAGGCTCAGGAGCAACACGAAGTTGTACGCGAGAACGGGCCCGCCGGCCCAGAGCGCAGGGGCCGAGAGAAGCGCCGGGAGCAACAGGTTCTCGGAGAAGGCCAGCGCGTCGGGCAACGGATGAAAGATCGGCGCCTGAAAGAGACGGCCCGGCTCGTGCGACATCGCGTGGACGTCCCAGGCCAGGATCCACGCGTTCAGGCGGCCGTCGGGCCGGTCGGTCATGCCCTGGTGGACGGGATCGAGGACGAGCGGCCAGCTCATCGCCGCGAGCAGCACCGCGTACCCGAGAGCCGAGACCGCCATCTGCCGGTGCGTCACCGGCTGCGGAGCGGGAACGGCTCGCGGGCGGTCCCACGGCACGAGCCAGACCAGAAGTGCGATGAGAGCAGCGACGGCGAACGCCAGAAGGTCGGTGAGCGTCCACCACAGCGAGCCCGCGGGCCCGAGGTACCGGGGCGGCACCACGTCGTCGCGCCAGGGGCCGAATCGCCCGGGCCGTGTCCACCCGAGCTTCAGGCGCAGGCCAGGGCCTTGCGGCTTGAGCTCGACCACGAGGTCGTGAAGGCCGGCGGCGAGGGCGACCGGCGCTTCCGCCCGCAGCGATTCGCCGGCGGCCACGAGCACGTCGCGCCCGTCGATGCGGACGAGCAAGGCCCCGCGGCCCCGCCCCCGCAGCTCGTACACCCCGGCCACGGGAGCGCGCAGCTGGCCCTCCCAACGGAGCCGGGCCCGGCGTGGCTCGACCCGGTCGCGCAGGCTGCGCCCGGACACGTCGAGACCGGAATCGGGGAGAACGGCGCTCGAGTCCGGGTCGCTGACCTCGAGCCTGAGCCCGGAGGGGGGACGGAGGGCGATGACCAGCGCGAGCGCCGCAAGCGTCGCCGCGAGCGCACCCGCCACCGGCCAAACGCGCCGCGCGGGTCTCGGATCGCCGGTCAGGCCGGCCACGACCGCCAGCAGGACCGCGAGGCCGGCCCAGGGAAGCGCCCGGACGTCGACGGGCGGTTCGGCGTGGATCGGACCCCAACGAGCGACTCCGAGGACGAGGAGAAGGACGGCGAGGGTCACGCCCGCACGCGGCGCCCGCGCGAGAAATCGCTTCATGGCGCGAACCGGCGGGTCGCCGAAGCGTGAGGACCGGCGCTACTTGGCGAGTGCGGCCTCGATCGCGTCCTTCAGCTCCTTCGACTCGGGCGTCACCTTGCTGGAGTAGAACGCGACGACGTTGCCGTCCTTGCCCACGAGGTACTTCGAGAAGTTCCAGGCGGGGACCTGTCCACCCTTGGTCAGGAATGCGTAGATCGGTGACTGATCGGGGCCGGGCTTGGTCACGAGCTTGGAGAACATCGGGAAGGAGACGCCGTAGTTCTTCTTGCAGAAGTCCTGGATCTCCTCGGCGCTCCCCGGCTCCTGGCCGCCGAACTCGTTGCTCGGGAAGCCGAGCACGGAGAAGCCTTTGGGCTGCAGCTCTTCGTGCAGGGCCTCGAGGCCCTTGTACTGCGGGGTGAAGCCGCACTGGCTCGCGACGTTGACCACGAGCGTGACCTTGCCGGCGAAGGTTGCGAGGTCGGCCGGCTTGCCACCGAGAGTCGTGGTCTTCAAGGCGTAGAGCGAATCAGCGGACACGGAAGCTCCTTCGGGTGCGGCCCCCCCGGGGGCCGCGAACGAACGCGGTTCGAGACCGGCGACGAGGACCAGGGCGAGCACGGCGGACGAGCGAAAGCGCGGTCGCGCGACGGCAAGGAGTCTGGGTCTCATGCGCCCATTCTAACCCTCGAACCTTGACAAGAAGGCGCGCCCTGCCAATACTCGCCGCCGGTTCGTCCCTTCGAAAGGAGCCTGGTCCTGCCCCGTCCCCCGTCCGCCGATTCCGCCCCGGCCGCGACCCGCGAGCCGCGCGACCGGCACCGCGCGATCCTGGAGACCGCGGCCCGGCTCATCTGCGAGAAGGGATACGAGGGGGCCTCCATCCAGGACATCGCGGAGGCCACCGGGCTCACCAAGGCCGGGCTCTACCACTACATCCGCAGCAAGGAGCACCTGCTGCTGGACATCCAGAACTACGGGATGGACGTCTTCGAGGAGCAGGTCCTCGCCCAGGTCATCGCCATCCCCGATCCCCTCGCCCGCCTGCGGGCCTGCATGGACCGGAACATCCTGCTCGTGACCCACGGCTGGAGCAAAGAGGTCACGATCATCCTCCACGAGCACGCCACCCTGACCGGGGAGGCGCGCACCCACATCAACGCGCGCAAGCGGCGCTACGTCCGCTTCCTCGAGAGCACGTTCGCGGAGGCGGTGCGGGCGAAGAAGATCCGGCCCGTGAACCCCAAGGTGGCAGCCTTCGCGTTCCTGGGCATGGTGCTCTGGATCTACAAGTGGTTCCGGCCCGACGGCGCCATCTCCGCCGAGGAGCTCTCGAAGGAGATGCAGGACCTCTTCTTCGGAGGACTCGAGCTCCCGCCCGCCCCCGCTCTGCGCCGCCCCAAGAGGAGATGACTCGCGTCGCGCGCGGTCAGGCGCGCTTGCGCGGTGGGTCGAAGAACGGGAGGGGGGCGACGGTCACGCCCGCTCGCTTCCGCTGGTGGTCGACGGTGATCTCCATCTCGAGCTTCGTGCCCAGGGGCGGCCGCCTCCGAGGAGACGGTGGCGAGAGCGATCAGCCGCTTGAGGGTGGGCGACCAGGTGGTGCTCGTGGCCTTCCCCACCTGCGCTCCGTCCTGGTAGACGGGGACCGAGACCCGCGACGCGGTGGCCGGGAGCTGGGGAGCCAGGCCGGCCTCGTCGTAGAGCCGCTCGATGTCGTCCCAGCTCACGTCGAGGCCCACGAGCTGGCGAGGCGGGCCTTCCTTGGCCTCGCGGCGCAGCGCGGCCTGGCCGATGTACGGGGCCTTCTCGAGGTTCACGAGACGTCCGAGGCCGATCTCGAAGGGCGAGTACTTCTGCGAAGGGATGAGGGCCTTCTTCGACGAGGTGTAGTCGACGTCCAGGAGGATGAGGCCCGCCTCGATGCGGGCCACGTCGAGGGCCAGCATGCCCGTGGGCGTGATGTCGAACGGCCGTCCTGCCTCCATGAGCGCGTCCCAGAGCGCGGTAGCCTTCTCGGCCTCGACCCAGATCTCGTAGCCGAGGTCGCCCGTGTAGCCGGTGCGCGAGATCTCGACCGGGATGCCCTTGATCTTCGGGCCTTCATCACCCGGAAGTACTTGAGCCCGGCCACGTCTCCTTCGGTGCAAGCCTGGAGCACGGCGCGGCTCGTCGGCCCCTGGAGCGCGACCGCGGCGATGCGATCCGAGACGTCTTCGACCGTGGCCAGGAGGCCGTGCGCGTTCTCGCGGATCCAGCGCAGGGTGGGCTCGGCCGCGGTCCAGCGAAAGACGTCCTCGCCGAGACGCGAGAGCGTCCCGTCGTCGATGACCTTGCCTTCCCCGTCGCACCAGTGGGTGTAGGCGACCTGTCCGATCTTCATCCTGGGCACGTCCCGGGTCAGGATGCGGTCGGCGAGACGCGCCGCGTCCTTGCCCGCCAGGCGGTACTTGAAGAGCGGAGAGACGTCGATGAGGGCGGCGGCGTTGCGGATCGCGTTGTACTCGCGCTCGTGGTGGGCTTCGTAGGCGCTGACCGCGAAGTACCCGGACCAGTCGCGCCAGCTCATGCTCTCGCAGAGGGCCGAGGTTCGGGAATGGAAGGCGGTGCCGATGGGCATGGGGCCGGATTCTACACCGCGGCGAGGTCCAGGAGACTCGACTATGATACCGGGACCTCGAAAATGGCCAAGATCCTGCTGGTCGAAGACAACGAGATGAACCGGGACATGCTCTCGCGCCGCCTCCAGCGGAAGGGCTTCGCGGTGGTGATCGCGGAGGACGGGAGGTCGGGCGTGGCCATGGCCGCCTCCGAGGCTCCGGACCTGATCCTCCTCGACATGTCGCTGCCGCTCGTGGACGGCTGGGAGGCGGCGCGCCAGATCAAGGCCGCGGCCAGGACGAAGAGCATCCCCATCATCGCGCTCACCGCCCACGCCATGGCCGGCGACCGCGAGAAGGCGCTCGCGGCCGGCTGCGACGAGTACGACACCAAGCCGGTGGAGTTCCCCCGTCTCCTGGCCAAGATCGAGGCCATACTGGGATCGCGGCGGCGCTGATCGCGGGCCGAGAACGGCCCGGGAGGTACTGATGCCTGCCCCACGACACCTGTCGTTCAAGTCAGGAGACGTCCTCCTCCTCATCGGCACGGTCAAGGGAGCCTTCCTGGCCCGGAGGCGTGCCGGGTCCTGGGCCCTCGGAGGCCCGTACTTTCCCGGCCAGTCGGTCTACGCGATGGCCTACGACGGCCGCGCCGGTCGCCAGCGGGTCTGGGCGGGCGCCGAAAGCTCCCACTTCGGGGTGACGTTGCGATCGTCCGACGACTTCGGGCGGACGTGGAGCGATCCCAAAGCGCGCAACCTTCACTTCCCCAAGGACACGGGCCTCGCCCTGGAGCGGATCTGGCAAATCGTTCCCGGCCGCGAGAGCGAGCCGTCGGTGCTCTACTGCGGGGTCGCCCCCGCCGCCCTCTTCGTGTCGCACGACCACGGGGGCACCTGGGGCCTGGTCCGCGGGCTCCACGACCATCCGCAGCGCGCGCGGTGGACGCCGGGCGGCGGCGGCCTGTGTCTGCACACGATCGTTCCCCATCCGCAAGCCGAAGGCCGCATGCTGGTCGCGATCTCGACCGGTGGCGTCTACCTGACGAGCGACGCCGGCCGCAGCTGGCGGCCGAGCAATCGCGGCATCCGCGCCCCGTTCCTGCCCGACAAGCATCCCGAGTTCGGCCAGTGCGTGCACAAGGTCGTACGCCACCCCGCCCGGCCCGACCGCTTCTTCCTGCAGAACCACTGGGGCCTCTACCGGAGCGACGACGGCGGCGCTTCCTGGAAGGACGTGGCGAACGGCGTCCCCTCGGACTTCGGCTTCGCCATGGCGATCCACCCCCACGACCCGGACACGGTCTACGTCGTGCCCCTGGAGTCCGACGAGTTCCGTTGTCCCGCCGGGAGGACGTCTGCGCGTGTATCGAACGCGTGACGCGGGCCGGACCTGGCGTCCTTTGTCGCGCGGGCTCCCGTCGGAACACTCCTACGATCCCGTTCTGCGCGACGCCCTGGCCACGGATTCGAACGACCCCGCAGGCGTGTACTTCGGGACGCGAGGAGGCCGGGTCTTCGCGTCCCTGGACGCGGGAACCACCTGGACCACGGTCGCGGAAGGCCTCCCCGCGGTCACCTGCGTCAAGGCGACGCTGACCGGTCCCGCGCCCCGAGGGCGCCGATCTCGGTGAGCGCGGGTCGTACAAGGACAGCGACGGCTTCCGGGCGGCGGGCGATCGCGGTGCGCCTGCGGCGCGCGGCCCTGGCCCTCGCCGTGACCTCCGCCGGGGCGACGGCAGAGGAGCCGGCCGGTCCCCCCGCGCCCAAGACCCTCCGGAACCTCGAGCAGGAGGGCGAGCTCGTGGGCGATCCCGGCGGCACCCTCGCCAACGCGTTGCTGCTCTTGCCGCGGAACATCCTGAACGGCGTCCTCGCCAGCACCGCCTACGGCACCGTGCCCACCGACGATGCCAAGCTCATCGAGCGGGCCGAGGACGTGTTCCCGCTGCGCCAGAAGGCCGGGGTGTTTCCGCGCTTCGACTTCTCGAGCCAGTCGGGGGTCGCGGTGGGTGGCAATGCCTACTACCGCGGGCAAGGTACCGGCGCGATCGTGAGCGGGGTCTACCGCAACTCGCAGTTCTGGAACGCGGGAGCGATCGTGGGCTGGCAGAAGGCGCGCGGGCGTTCGGTGCTGAAGCTCGGCCTGCTGACCCGGTTCGGCGCGGACGACTCGCTTCGGTTCTTCGGCCTCGGGGCCGATCCCGCCCACGACCCTCGGGCTCCTTTAGTCCCCGGAGCCACCAGTGAGTTCGGCCGCTACGAGCAACACACCGATTCGGCTTCGATCGTCGCCGGGATCCGCACGCCCCGGGGCGTCGAGGTGTACTACGAGACCAACTATCGCCGGCGTACCATCTCTGACCTGCCCGAGAGCGACGATCCTCTGGGGCAGCTCTTCGATCTTTCGTCCCTGCCGGGGCTCGGCACGAGGAAGCAGTGGTACAACGAGCTCTCGGCGCGTTACGACACGCGCCGGTACCGGGGGCTGGGCGGCCCCGGGTTGACCCTCGCGTCCTATGGGGGCCTGTCGTCGGGAGTCGGCGGGGACCAAAGCCGCTTCGGCCGCGCCGGAGGCGAGCTCTTCCTGCACCTCCCGGTCTTCCGCGGCAATCGGCTGATCGTCCCCAAGATCTCGGTCGACCACGTGTGGAACCGCCAGCCGGACGTCGAGCTGTCCTTCGCCGACTACCCGCGGCATCTGACCTTTCGCGGGGTGAGCGGCCGCCGGACGATTCTCCGAACCGACAACTGGGTGCTCGAGCCCTCGCTCGAGTACCAGTGGCCCCTCACCTATAGGACCCAGGCCCGGGTCTTCTACGACCTGCTGGTGGTCGGGCAGACCCTCGGTCAGGTCCGCGCCAGCGGCGCTCCCTGGGCTGCCGGATTGGCCCTCGAGGGGCACAGCCCGTTCCGCACCCTCGCCCGGCTGCTCCTGGCCGGAGGGTCCGAAGGCTTCCGCTTCGCGATCGAGCTCAACCCGCCGGTCAAGACCAACGACCGCACGAGGTGGAATTGATTCGGCTCCGCGTCCTGGCCGCGGGTCTGGGCCTTGCTGCTTTGGCGGTTCCGGCGCACGCCGGCCGGCCCTACCGTTTCGGCAACGCGGCGCCGATCACCGACATGCGCGACCGGGAGCCCGTGCCCGTACCCCGCTCGCGGGCGATCGAACAGGCGGGGGGCGACTACGTGTTCGACTCCGCCGTCCGCTATCCGCCGGTGGGCTTCAGCGAGACCTGGAAGATTCCCCGGGCGGGCGACGTCAACGCGCTCGACGACGTGCCGGCCTCGAGCTGGTTCACCCCGGGGCTCGGCTCCCGGGAGATCTCCCCGGACGAGATACTCGCCCGCCAGTCGGTCGAGGGCGCCCCCCGGTTGCCGTTGGCCGTGCGGCGAGTCTTTCCGGGCGCGCTGGGTGGGATCCTGGCGACCGACGCCTCAGGGAAGGACTGGTTCGTCGACTTCGATCCCCGCGGATACTCCGGGCTCCAGACCAGGGCCGGGGTCCTGGCCAACCGCATCTTCCGGGCCTTCGGCCAGAACGTGCCCGAGGACCACGCGGTCGAGATCCGCCGCGAGGATCTGACGGTTCCGGCCACGGACCCGGCCCTCCGAAGCGCGGTCGATGCGCTTCTCTCCTTGGCGGAAGTCCCGGCGGAGGGGCGGGTGCGCGCCCGGGCGAGCCGCCGCCTGGAGGGCATCGTCCTCGGGCCCTTCTCACCGCGCGGAGTGCGGATCGACGATCCCAACGACCGCGTTCCCCACGAAGACCGCCGGACGCTGCGAGCCCTCCGCGTGCTCGGGGCCTTCGTGAACCTGCAGGAGATTCGGCCGGCGAACACGCTCGACGTCTACGAAGGAGAGGCGAACCGCGGCTTTGTGCGCCACTACTTCCTGGACCTCGGACAGGCATTCGGCGGCTATTCTGCGAACAGCCGACGCTACTGGTCGGGATACAACCACTACTTCAGCCTCCACGACGCCTTGAAGAACCTCGTGACCGCCGGTCTCTTCGTCGGCCCCTGGGAGCTCGAGACCAGGACGGCGTGGCCTTCGGTCGGGACCTTCGAGGCCGCTCGCTTCCACCCCGGGAGCTGGCGCGAGACCGCGGCCTTTCCCCCGATCCGCCGCAGCCAGCCCGAGGACGACTACTGGGCAGCGGCGCGACTCGCCGCGTTCCTCCCCGCCCACATCGAGGCCCTCGTCCGCTCCGCCGCATTTCCGGAGCCGGGCGCCGAAGAGTACATGGTGAGCACGCTCCTCGAGCGCCGCCGCAAGCTCGTGGACTGGGCCTTCTCACGGGTCACCCCGCTCGACCCCGTAGGTGTCGTCGGGTCCGAGCTGCGCCTGCGGGATCGGGGGCGCGAGCCCCCCTCCCGAGCGCAGCCCCCACGCGGTACCGGATCACGACCTTCGACGGTGGCGGGCGCACGCTGGAGACCCACACCCTCGGAAGCGATTCGGGCAGCGAGGTGCGCGTGCCCTTGCCACCGGTCTCGGGTGCCAAGGACGACTACCTGCGCGTCGAGGTCCTGGTGTCGCGAGACGGTCGTGAAGCCCCGCGACCGGCCGAGTTCCACCTCCGCCCCGGAGCGGACCGCGCCTGGCGCCTCGTCGGCGTCGTTCACTGACCGCGGGGACGGACCCCGTCCGAGCCCTCAGGCCGGTGGCGTCTTGCCCCTCCCCCGCTCCATCTCCAGCAGGAACTTGATCTCGCGCATCAGCTCTTCGCGGCTGAAGCCGCCCTTCTGGAAGATGCGGCGCACCTGGCCTTCGAGGCGCTGTCGATCCTCGAGGGTGAGGTCCTTGGCCGTCACCACCACCACGGGAATGTTGCGGCCCGCGTCCATCTTCCGCAGCTCGGCCACGAAGTCGAACCCGTCCATCTCCGGCATCATGAGGTCCAGGAGGATGAGGTCGGGCGTGTTCTTCCCGACGCTCTCGAGGGCGAGCCGGCCGTTCGCGGCTTCCCAGACGATCCAGCCGTCGTTCTGCAGGGTGCGGCGCAGCACGTCCCGCGCCGCGGGGTCGTCCTCCACGACCAGGACCGGGCAGGGGGGCGTGGCGCAGCGGTACTTGCGCAGCACCGCCACGAGACGCTCGCGGTCGAAGGGCTTCAGGAGATAGTCGGAAGCCCCGAGCGCGTAGCCCATGTCCTTGTTGTCGAGCATGGAGACCATGATCACGGGGATGTTCGCGGTCTCGGGGTTCGACTTCAGGGACCGCAGCACCGTCCAGCCGTCCATGCCCGGCATCAGCACGTCGAGGCTGATCACGTCGGGCTTGAGCTCCACGGCCATGCGGATGCCTTCTTCGCCCGAGCTCGCCACGTGGATGTCGAACCCGTCCTTGGCCAGTCCCCTCACCAGGAGGTCGCGGGCGTCGAGGTCGTCGTCGATCACCAGCACCTTGGTGTGGGGAGCGGCGACACCCGAGGACCCGCGCGGAGCCGGCACCAGGGTGGCGCCGCCGACGAGCGCCTTCCGTTCGCCCACCGTACGGGGCAGGCGAACGGTGAAGCTCGACCCGCGGCCCAGCTCGCTGTCCACCCCGATGTCGCCGCCCATCATCTGGCAGAAGCGCTGGCTGATCACGAGACCGAGGCCGGTCCCCCCGTACTTGCGCGAGGTCGAGGCGTCGGCCTGGGTGAAGGCCTGGAACAGGCGTGCCTGCTGCTCGGGGCTGATCCCGATACCGGAGTCGCTGACCTTGAAGAACACCGAGGCCTCGTCGGCCACCGAGCCCGTCTCCACCTCCAGGATGATCCGACCGCGCTCCGTGAACTTGGCGGCGTTGCTCAGCAGGTTGAAGAGGACCTGGCGCACCCGGGTCACGTCCGCGTACATGACCCCGACGTCCTCGGGGCACTTCACCTCGATCACGTTCTGGTTCTTCTCCACGAGGGGAGTGATGGTGCTCTCGACGTCCTTGACCAGGGCGCGCACGTCGAAGCTCTCGAGGTAGAGCTCCATCTTCCCGGCCTCGATCTTCGAGAGGTCGAGCACGTCGTTGATGAGGGCGAGGAGGTGCTTGCCCGCGGTGTGGATCTTCTGGAGGTCGGGGACGAACAGCGCGGCCTGGGCGCGCTCCTCCGCCTCCTCCTGGAGCATCTCGCTGTAGCCGATGATGGCGTTCAAGGGCGTGCGCAGCTCGTGGCTCATGTTCGCGAGGAAGGCGCTCTTCGTCCGGTTGGCCTGCTCCGCCGCCTCCTTGGCCACGGTGAGCTCGGCGTCCCGGTGCTGGATCTCGGCCAGCATCTGGTTGAAGCCGTCGATGAGGTGGCCGAGCTCGTCGTCCGCCTCCTTCACCGCCCGCAGGGAGTAGTCCTTCTCCCGGGACACCCGGGCCTCGATCTCCGCGAGATGGAGCACGGGGCGGGAGACGAGCTTCTGCAGCCGGGAGGAGAGCAAGAAGGCCACGAGCAGCGAGCCGGCCATGACCACGGCCACGATCCCGATGAAGTTGCGCAAGCGCGCGCGCAGCTCGCCCATGTCGGAGCAGAGGTAGATGGCGCCGATGCCGGCGACCGTCGTTGTTGGTCACGTCGCGCAGGTGGTGCAGGTGCTCGCCCTCGAACCGGCTGTCGCCCGCCATGAGCGCGGGGCGGGCGGGCGAGGGCGCCCCCTTGGCGCGCGAATAGCGGGCGAACTCCTTCCCCTGGTCGTCCTCGATGACTGCGGCCACGACGTTCGGGCGGGCGCGGAGCCCGTCGAGGATGTCCTCGGCGTAGCGCTTGTCGCCGAAGTCGAGGGCCACGGTCACGTTGATGGCGAGGCCGAGACCGGCCGCGCTCAGGTCGCTGACCATGCGCTTCCTGAAGGTGTAGACGTCGTAGAAGGCGAAGGCGGTGCAGGCCAGGAGAAGCGCGGCCGCGCTCGTGGACATCACGAGCAGGGTCAGCTTGCGCTTGATGGAAAGGTTGCGGAAAAGGCCTCGGCTGATCACGGCGTCCCTACCTTGGCCCCACGATCGTGGCGCAGATTCAGGAGCCGGGCTTCGAACTCGCTCCCCTCCGCGCGCGTCGTCTGGAGGTTGATCAGGATCTGGGGCCGGTCCTGGGCCACGGCCACCCCCACCGCCGCTCCTCGGCGCACGTAGTCGGGCACGCCGGTGAGGGTAGTGAGGTGAAGGTCCTGGCTCAGTTGGAGAATGCTGGCTAGGTTGCGGGCGTTGCCCGGTGCGATGTAGAGCACGCTGATCCCCTTCTGCTTGACGAAGCGTTCCAGCTCGGCGGTGACTGACGTATTCGATCGTGTAGTACTTGATCGGGGAGCTGCCTCACCGTCTTCCCGCGGTACTGGAAGAGGGCGCTTCCGAATTCCGTGGTGGCCTTGGTGGAGTCGCGATCACTCGGGTCGTAGACGATCCCGATGGCCAGCTCCGCGCCCGCCTTGGTGGCCAGGTTGCGGTCGTAGGAGAGGATCGTGAGGAGAAGCTCCACCTGCTTTTGTGCGGAGAGGGCCATCTCCTCGGCCGCCGCGGGCGCAAGTCCCCAGAGTCCCAGCAACGGGACGAGGGACAAGAGCCGCCAGCGGGCGCGAAGGAGGATCATCGGACCAGGTCTAGAACCGGTAGGTCAGATGGAGGAGCACCCGCCGACCGGGACGAGGGTAGTCGCCCGGCACGAGCGGGGCCGGATCGGCATGGTCCTGGTCGAACAGGTTCTGGACGAGCAGGTCGGCGCCAAGGCCGCGGTAGATCTGGCGGACGCGGGCGGCGAGCCCGAAGAGGGCCACCCCGTCGACCGGACGACGCGGGTCGCCGGGAGCCCGAGGTCGCGAGCTGCGGAGCTGGAGGGTGGGGGTGAGGCTGAAGCGGTCGTGGAACGAGAGGCTCGCCCCGAAGTTGGCGAGGTGCTGCGGGCACGCCGGGTGCGGGGGCGCCGGATGCGCGCTCGCGGGCGTGCTGGTACGCGTAGTTGCCGAACACGGAGTCGGCGACGCCGAAGCCCTTCCGCACCTCGGCCTCGAACCCGTAGACCCGGACTCCGGGGCCGTTCTCGAGCAAGGCCGAGCCCACGGGGTCGAAGGGCTCACCGGTCTCGATGGTCCGGCCCACCTGGTTCCAATAGCCGGTTCCGGCCACGGCCAGAGGCCGGAGCCCTTGTAGTCGAGGCTGGCTTCGATGCTGTCCGCGACCACCGGCTCGAGGTCGGGAGTTGCCGGTGTAGCCGGGAAGGCTGAAGTAGAGCTCGCGAGAAGGTGGGCATCCGGAAGGAGCGGCCGTAGAGGAGCTTGTAGCCGAGGCCCGAGGCAACGCCGGCCGGCAGCTTTCTCTCGAGCCACGAGGGGAGGTTCCCCACGAGGGCGAGGCGCGGGCTGACGATTCCTCCGACGCCCCAGTAGTCGTCGAAGCGAAGGCCGGCGGTCAGCGAGAGCCGGGGCGAGGGCGTCCACGCCTCCTGGGCGAAGACCGACACGATGCTCCGATGGCTGTCGGCCACCGCCGCCGTCAAGGGACCCAGGGTGCCGTCGGGCGCGGCCGAAACGGGAAAGCCGGTTCGAAAATCGAGGTTCGCGTTGGCCTTGAGCTCGTGGGTTCCTTCACGGCCCAGGGTGAGGCCGAAGGTCAGCTGGTGATGCGGACTGACGTCGCGAGTCAGTATCCCCTCGGCGGTGAGGCGACGCGAGCCGAGGCCGTTCTCGAGGAACACCCCGCCGTCCCCGCCCGGCTTGCCGAAGACCGGGAACACCTGGCCGTCCGGGCCGGTGGACACGTACCCGGAAGGGTAGACCTCCAGGATCTGGTCGATCTTGTTCTGCGCGAAGGCCACGCGCGCATCGACGGCGCCGAGGCCCGCGACACTCGCTGCTTCCAGCCGAGGTCGACGTTCGTCTGCCGGCTCGGCCAGATCGTTGCGCTTCCCGAGGGCGTCGGCCCAGCCCACGAAGCCGCCCGAGCTGTCGCTGCGGCTCCGCAGCGCCCAGGCTCCAGTCGCCGAGACCGAACCGATAGGCGGTCTCGATGGTCTGGAAGTCGTCGGTGGTGCGGCCCGGAGCCAGGGAGATGGGCGGACCTGGCCAGCTTCGGAGGTCGGACACGGTCTGGGCGTCCCTCGGCACGTCGAGGCGTGGCCCCGAGCTGTCCTGGAAACGCACGAAGCCCGAGATCTGCAAGCCGCTTGAAACGCGCCCCGGAGCGGATCGCGTAGTCCTGCGTTCCAAACGAGCCCCCGCCCGCCAGCACCTCGGTGCCCGTGAAGGTCGTCGACCGAGTGGAGGGTGATGCTGATGACCCCGGCCAGGGCTCCGTCGCCGAACAGGGCCGAGCCCGGGCCGCGGAGCAGCTCGACCTGCTGGATGTGGTCGGCGGAGAGGTTGAGGTTCACGGTCGAGGCGCCGCCCAGAACGGGCTCGTTCAGGGGCTGCCCGTCCAGGAGGACGAGCACGTTCTCGGACGCGCCGCCCGTGAAGCCCGGCGACACCCCGCGCAGGGAGATGCTGGAGCGGCCCAGGCGATCGGTCGTGATGTCGACTCCAGGGAGCAGGCGCAGGACGTCCTCGAGCGTCCGCGCGCCCAGATCGCGAATGTCGTCGCTCTTCACGAGCGACACCGTGCCGGGCGTTCGTTCGACGGGCAGGGGTGGCGCGAGCCCACGGTGACGGTGGCGCCGGTCGGGGTCAGCAGCTCTTCGAGATCCAGCTCGTCGAAATCCTGGAAGAAGCCCATCTTCATGAGCTCGCTCGACGCTGACCTTGCGGCCCTCGGAATCGGCGCGAGCCGCGAGCGCCTTCGGGGGTGGCAGAAGGGCGAGGGTAGCGAGAAGGACGACGGGCAAGAACGAGCCGCTTCCGGGCGTAGCCCGACCGGGCGTTCGCGGCATGGATCTCCCCTGTTCTGAGACCAAGCGACCACTCCCTGGCGGGACGGCGTATCTCTCGACGCGACGCGAGGTTGCGCGGATTGTACTGACCGCTCCCGTCTTCTTCAAGCCAGGGCACCCGCGGGCGGCCGCGGGGAGTGTGGCATAGTCGAAGGCATGGTCGAAACCGCCCGAGCGCGTCCGGGACCTGGCCAGTCAGGCCCGCGAGGCCGGTCCGGATCCCCGGACCCGAATCTCGCGCATGGCGGAGGGTCTGGCCGGATCCGACATCCTGCGCATCGCGAACGAGATCCGGGCCCTGACCGCCGACGGGTCGGAGGGTCTTCGACCTCACGATCGGCGACTTCAGCCCCGAGCAGTTCCGGGTCCCGCCGCGTCTCGGGGACGGCGATCCAGGAAGCGATCGCGGCGGGCCAGACGAACTATCCGCCGACGAACGGCTTGGCCGAGCTGCGGCAGGTCGTGCGTGACTTCTACGCCCGGGAGCTTCACCTCGACTACCCCCTCGAGTCGGTGATGATCGCGAGCGGAGGGCGGCCCCTCGTCTATGCCCTCTACCGCGCGGTCTGCGATCCCGGAGACCGCGTGGTCTACTCGGTGCCCTTCCTGGAACAACCACCACTACGCCCACATGGTGGGAGCGGAGAGCGTCGTCGTCGAAGGTCGGCCCGAGGATCGCTTCCTGCCCACGCCGGCGCAGCTCGAGCGTGCCCTGCCCGGGGCCCGCATCGTGTGCCTGAACTCGCCCTTGAACCCGAGCGGAACCGCGATCTCGCGAGGACTCGCTGCTCGCCATCTGCGATGCCATCCTGGCCGAGAACGAGGAGCGCGAGCGACGAGGAGAACGGCCGCTCTACCTGCTCTACGACCAGATCTACTGGATGCTCTCCCTCGCGCGGCACCGAGCACGTCACCCCGCCCGGCCTCGTCCCCGAGATGGCGCGCTACACCCTGCTCGTGGACGGCATCAGCAAGGCCTTCGCCGCCACCGGCCTCCGCGTGGGCTGGGGCTTCGGGCCGGTGGACGTGATCGCGCGCATGGCCGCGATCCTCGGGCACATCGGCGCGTGGGCGCCGCGGCCCGAGCAGGCGGGAACGATCGCGTTCCTGCGGGACGAGGCGGCGCTCCGCGAGCACCGGGATTCCTTCGCCCGGGCCGTGGGCGCGAGGCTCGATCGGCTCCACCGCGGACTCGCGAGCCTCGAGTCCGAGGGACTGCCCGTCAAGAGCCTGCCGCCCATGGGCGCCATCTACCTCGCCGCCCACTTCGACGTCCAGGGCAAGTCGACCCCCGCCGGGCGACGTGCTGCGCACGCAACGAGGACGTGCGGCGCTACCTGCTCGAGGCCGCGGCCTTCGGGGTCGTGCCCTTCGAGGCTTTCGGGGCCCGCGGCCAGCAGGGATGGTTCCGGCTGAGCGTCGGCGCCGTGGGCCTCGAGGAGATCGACGAAGCGTTGCCTCGACTAGCGAAGGCGCTCCGTGCGCTGGCCTGATCTCCGCGCCGGCGCGGCCCTCGGCCTGGCAGGCCTCCTCGTGGCTTCCAGGGCGGGTGCGGACCGAGCCTCCGCGGCATCCCGCGGAGTTCTGGCGCCAGATCAAGGCCAGCGGCTTCGCGGTGCCCGCCGGCGAATCGCCGCTGCCCCTGATCCTCGAGCTGTCCGACGCGCTCGGATCCACCGATCCCGAGATCCGCGACGGCTTCGGCTACGAGATCCCGGCCGCGTGGATCTACGACAAGAAGCTGCTCGGCCCCGACGACCTGCGGGTGCTGCTGCGCAAGTGGACGGCCAACCTTCGGTCGGGAATCGGGGAGACGACCGGGGACTCGGTCCTCCTGCGGTCGTTCTCGGCGCTCGACCTCTCGGTGCTGGCGGCGCACGACCTCCAGGCCCCGTTTCTCTCGCCCCCGGAGTTCGAGTCTCTCCTCGAGGCCGCGCTCACCTACCTGCGCGACGAGCGCGACGTGCGTGGCTACACCCCACCCGTGGGCTGGCGCCACTCGTGCGCCCACACCGCCGACCTGCTGAAGTTCCTGGCCCGAAGCCCGCACCTGAAGATCGCCGACCAGGAGCGGATCCTCGAGGCGGTGAGGGCGAAGCTCACGCGCGTGGGCGATCCCGTCTACGTGTGGGGCGAAGACGAGCGGCTGGCCCGGACCGTCGTGTCCCTGGTCCGGCGCGCCGATTTCGATCCTGCCCTGGCCGACCCCTGGCTGGCGGGCTTCGCGGCCCTTCACGCGAAGGCCTGGGAAGGATCGCTCCCCGAACCCGCCCTCCTCGCCGCCGACCGCAACGCGGCGAACCTGCTGCGGAGCCTCTACACCTGCTTGTCCCAACCGACGGAGACGGCGCCCGCCGTGACCCCCGTGCGGACCAAGCTCCTGGCCCTGCTTGCCAAGTACTAGGAGTCCAGGCTGGACACCTTCGGCCTGAAGCCGGTGGCTCGCCACACGGCCTGACACCCTGAAACGCTGACCAGGGACGGCCCGACAGGGTCGAGGCCGCAACCCGCTTCTGGCCGCTGCCTGAGGGTGGTGGCGGTGTGAGGGAGGCAAGAGACGCCCCCCTCTGGCTCGCGCGCCGGTCTCGCGACGGGGGTCAGTGAGTCTCGTCTACTTGATCGCGACGACCACGAACTCGGTGGGCCGGTTGCTCAGGTTCTTCGACTCGTGCTTGACCCCGCGGCCGACGAATTGCACGCTGCCGCGCTGCCACTTGGTCACGGGCGACTTGCCCTCGATGGCGAGCGACAGGTCGTTGGCTCCCATCGAGATCACGACCTGGTCGTAGTCGTGCGTGGTCCCGGGGTCCTCGTGGAAGTCCGGCGCCGGCTTGCTGCTGAACGCGGTCGCCCGCGGGCCCTCCGCGAGCACGCTCATCTGCATCCCCGGGCGCGAGCCGGGCAGGCTGGCGGTGCCGGGTTCCTTCGCCTTGAACTCGATGAGGATCGCGTCCACCGGGGTGGTGCCGACGTTGGCTGACGCGTGCGTGGTGGCGGACATGTAGGAAGCCGTCTCCTTGCCGATCGCCATGTCCTGCGTCTTGCCGTCAGGCATCGTGAAGACCGCCTTCGCGTCCTGGAGCGATACGAGCAGGGCGTCCGGATGCGAGTGCATGGGGCTCTTGGCGCCGGGGGAGTACGTGACCTTGAGCACGCGCACGGAAGGGTTGTCGATCAGCACCTTGTAGTGTCCGGCATCGACCTTCGCCGCGTCCTGCGCGGCCACGGCGAGCGGAACCGCGGACAGGAAGAGCGCGAGTTTCCACGTCTTCATGGGATCTCCTCTGGATGTTCGCCAGCGAACGTCGTCAACCTTGCGCCACGAGCCTCCCGGGGGCTGACGCCCCGGGGCCCAGGCATTCACGGGGCCGCCCTAGAGGAGGGCGCCGACGATCTTCTTGAGGACCTCCTTGATCGGAAACTGCGTGGAGAGCAGCGCCACGATGGGGATCAAGGTGGGGACCGCGATGCCGAGCAGGGTGGACTTGCCGAACGGCAGGGGCTTCATCCTGACCACCGCCTCGTAGAGGCCCACCGTGTCGGCTACCGGCCCGATCTCCTGGGCCTGCAGGAGCGAGTCGTCGGCCAGGGTTTCGCCCAGGATCCAGCGCTGACGCACCAGGCGTCCGTGCTGGCCCACCAGGGCGCCGTATTCCAGGAGGGCGCGACGTTTGGCGGCAGCGAGCGGAGCGACGAGGGCGAAGAGAGGTGCGATGCAGATCACGACGACCAGCACCACGAAGCCCACGAGCACCGCTTGCAGCGACTGGAGGCTGACGTCGTGGTAGATCACGTCGTGGGCCAGGCGTGAAGACACCACCGCCGAGACCGCGAAGGCCATCAGGCTGAAGGCCTTTGGCATGTCCTTCACGAATCCGAGGCCGCCCGCGCCGTCCGAATGGGTGGGCACGATCGAGAGCTCGAGCCGCGCCACGCGCTTCAGCAGCACGAAGACGAGGGCCAGGCGCCACAGCCACGCCGCCAGGAGCGCGCCGAAGATCGGGCGGCTCACGTACATGAACCACCATCCTCCGAAGCCGAGACCGCCGCTTTCCGCAGTTGACGCCCATTTTGCTTCGTGCCCGGCTTCCGACGTGGCGAACGGCTGCACGATGGTCCATCCGATCACGAGCACGGCGATCAGCACCCAGGGGAGGGTCCGGTCACGCAGGCGGGTGACGCTGGCGACGGCGCGAACGAAGGCCCCCCTCTGGCTCGGCGGGACCACCCCCGAGGTCAGGAAGTAGGGAATGAGTCGGGTGCTCAGCCGGTGGGCCACGGCCTCGCCGAGGATGAGCGCGGGAACGGCCAGCAGGAAGCGGACGTGCACGCCGAAGTGCACGAGCAGGGGCTCGTCGACGGTGCCCGGCAGTATCCGGCCCGCGTACAGGGCCCAGGCGGCGAGCGGCAGCCACGTGAGAACGGCGAAGAACACGGCCCGTCGAACGACGCCGAGGCCCCGTTCGGGAACGAGTCCCACCTGCCGCTGCAGGCGCAGCGCCACGTCGTCCACCAGGGACACTTCGAGCGACGGATCGGCCGGCGGCGTGGTCATGGGGCCCGCTACTTGACGCTGTAGCCGCGGCCCTCGAGGCACGCGCCCCAGGACTTCTTGAACGTGTCCTTCTTGCCGGCATCGTCGGCCTGGGCGGTCTGCTTGGCCTGGGCCTCGGCCGTCTTGCCGGCCTTCTTCTGCTGTCGGCGTCCCTTGGCCGCGCCCGCCGCGGCGCCCGCGGCCGCGCCCTCTCCGGCATCGAGATGGCCTTCGTCGCGCACGCGGTCGTCATCGCCGACCGCACCGACGGCGGCTCCCTTCGCGGCCCCGCGGGCCGCGCCCTTGACCGCTCCTCCCTTTGGCTTCTCCACCTCGGCCGGCGGAGCCGGTGCGGCGGTGGGGTCGATCCCGGTCTGTTGCCGCGCCCAGGTGTAGCACTCGCCCTCGTCCTTGCCCTGTTGGCTCGCGTCCTGGCCCGAGCCGGGGTACACGGCGAGGCCCAGGCTCGCGGGCTTGAGTGGGGCGGCTGCCGGTGCCTCCGTTGCCGCAGGGGCGGTCTGGCCGGTGGCCGCGCCCGACCCGAGTCCCACGGCGGCCACGGACGTCAAGAACAACGCGAACGTCTTCGTCTGGTTCGTCATTTCTTGGTCCTCCAGATTTCGGTCCGCGACGGCGCACGTGTTCCGCCGCCGCGGATCCTTGCTGCTTCCGAGAGCCTTCCTCGGTGATCAGTCGCCGGAGCGGCGGAACAGGAAGAAGGCCACGATCACGATCAGGAGGATCACGCCTCCCCAGATCAGGTACGAGGGTCCTCCCGCGGTCGGCTCGGGACCGCCGGAGGCCACGGGGGCCCGGGGGCCGCCGCTGGCGCCGCGGTCGCGGCCGGGGCCGCCGCCGGAGTGCTTTCGGCGGTAGTCGCTGCCGGGCCGCGGTCGTGGCGCTCATGGGCGCTGCGGCCGGCGCGGTGGTGGCGGCTGGCGCGGTGGTGGCGGCTGGGGCAGCGGCGGCGCTGGCGGCGGGCGGCGGCGCGGCGAGGGTCGCCTGCACTTCCTTCTCCGTCATGACCTTGGGCGGGCCCTCCGTGACGAAGGTGGCCGTGAGCTTTTCACCGGCGCGTAGATCCGAGACCATCACCGGCTGGCCCTCCCGGTAAAGCCGGATCCCCCTCTTGTCGATCTGGCTCTGCGAGAACATCTTGATCCCGTCCTTGGTGCGGACGATGACGCTCCCCGCGCCGAGGTTCTTCATGACCTCGCCGTCCTTGACCTCAGTCACGTAGACCGGCTTGACGGTCGTGGTCGTCACGACGGTGGCCGTTCCCTTCATGCCCGGCTTGAGGTCCCGGACGGTCACCTGCTTGCCGTCCACCGTGAAGTGGAAGTCGGGAGGCACCGTCAGCTCGCGGCTGCCGTCCGCCTCTTTGATGACCACGACGTTGCCCTCGACCGAAACGATCTCGAAGGCCTTCACCTGCGTCGTCTTCGACTGGGCCTGGACGACGCCATTCGCCAGGGTCAGCGCGGCGGCCACCACGACGACGGTCCCCCACGTCCTCCAAGTCGCTCGATACATAAGGTTCTCCTTCGGTCCGTCCCCGATCGATAGCGCGCGCGCCGCCGGTGGGGAGGAAGCCGGCGGCTCGAACCGGTAGGGCCCCGGCCGAGGAACGCCCCGGCCGGGGAGGGGCCACGGTCTACTTGTGCTCGGTGCCCGTGACCACCACGTCTTCCGTGATCACGGTCATCGGCTCCTCGACGACCTTCGTCCCGGTGAGCTTCATGCCGGCACGAAGCTCCATCGCGGACAGCTCCTTCCCTTCGACGTTGAACTTGAAGCCGTCCGGCACTTCATACTGCTTGTTCTCGCCGTTCTCGAGGGTCACGATGATGCTCTTGGGTGCGGCCCAGAAGACGGTGCCCTTGGTGATCGTCGTGGTCCGGTTGATGAGCGGCGTCTCGGTGGTGGTGGCGGTCGACGTCAGCATCGTGCCCACCTTGAGCTGGTCCAGGGTCTTCGGCACGCCGTCGATGATGGCCTTCCTCCCCGCCTGGACGCTGTAGAGCCTGTAGTTGCCGGCCAGGTCCTTTGCGATGAGCCAGTTCGAGCCCTTGGCCACGAGCTCTCCCTTCACCTGTTTCGCCTTCGCGGTGGCGGGTCCGCCCGGCACCGTCTCCTTCGTCTGGGTCGCCTGCGCGGCGGCCAGGGTCGCCAGGCTCAGGGCTGCGGCACCCACGGCGAAGACCCGCCAAGTCCTAGAAGCAACTCTCGACATTCTTGTTCTCCTGATCCGCCCCCGGTTCAATCGGGACCTGCTGCCGACCGGGGGGGGAGCGGCAGCATCCTGGCACGCGAAATGGTGGCAAAGGAGGTCATCGGTGCGCGCCACCACCACCCCAGGGAACGGCCCCACGATGGACCCGGCTTGGGGGCGGGTCAAGTATCATCCGCGTAAGTTACCGTGTCGTGGGTCGGACCTGCCAACGCCGCGTCCATTGTCGAGAGCCCTCCTCCCGGAGGGGCTGCCCCCCAACCGTCGGATCATTGCCTTGGCCGAGCGGGCCTGCTAACCTCGGCTTTCGACGTCGCCCCAGTCGCGTGAGCCTCGCGTAACGTCGTCGAGGCGGCGATTCCCAGCGGGGCGGCCCGGCTCGATCCGGCTCACGTCCGAGCCGGGGAGGGTAAGAGCCAGATGCGCGGTGGCAGACGAGCGCGGCGCAAGACGGAAGACGTGGCGCCGAGGGAGACTCGCCCCGCCGACACGACGTGGCTCCAGGTCGGTGCGGCTCTCCTGGGCCGGGTGACCTCGGCATTCGCGCCCAACGTCGCACGGCGGCAGACGGACATCATGGAGAAGGCGGGAGGTGTGAGCCTGAGCGCCGCCGATCTCCGCTCACAGGTGAACGACCTCGCCGACCGACTCGCGAGCCGTCTCGAGGGGATGGCCGACCGGATCAGCGCGGAGTCGCGCGACTCCGGGGTCCGCCGCCACGCCCTCGCTTTCAAGGTGGACGCCATCCCCGCGGTCTACGCTGCGGCCTATCGCGTCGATCCCCTGGTCGCGGCCATGGACACTTGGGGGCTCGCCTTCCAGATCATGGAGTACGTCGCGTCTGGTGCAGGCCGAGACGCTTTTGGAGGCCAGCAGGCCCAGGCCCGGAGGGAGGCTCGGGACCTGCTCGCAGAGGCCGACGCGTCCATCCAGGTCGTGGCGGCCTCTCGCAAGGTGTTCGACGCGACCCGCGCCAAGATGGAGGACTGGGTCGCTAGCCATCCCGTGGAGCATTCGTTCTCGTCGCGCTCGTCCGTCGCCCCGGTCCTGGCCAAGTGGCGGTCCGAGGACCGGGACGCCCTCTTCGCCGCGGGAGAGGTCACGGACACGATCCAGAACCTTTCGGAACGCTTGAACACGTACGCGGCACAGATGCCCCGGCAGGTCCGCTGGCAGGCCGAGCTGCTGGTCGCGGAGTTGATGGACGAGCACAACGGGCCCGGGCCCCTGGGTGCCGCGGGCCAAACCGTCCGCGAGGTCCTGGCCGAGGAGCACCGTGCCGTGCTCGAGGACGTGAACAGCCAGCGGCAGCAGGCTTTCGATTACCTGACCGCGGAGCGCGTCGCCGCGCTCGCGGCCCTCCGTCAGGAGCGAATCGAGGCCCTCATGGCGGTGGAGACACTCCAAATCCAGGCCGTAGACTCCGCCCTAACCCGCTTGCGGGGTCTCGTGGACTACGCGCTGTGGCGGCTGGCCGTGATGCTCGCCATCCTGATGTTCTCGGCCGCGACTCTCGGGGTCCTCGTCTATCGGCTCACCGCAAGGCTCGGCTGATCGTCGGCGCCCGACGGCGCTACCGAGCCCTCTCGCTCAATCGACCAGAGGGCGCCAGTGACTCACCGCCCGGGCCAGCTCTTCTCCATCCCCGAGGCGACGAAGGGAGTGGGCGAAGGCTTCGTCGCCGAGGCGCTGGACTCGGGAGAGGACCGCATCCCCGTAGACGCTCTCGCGTCGGAAGACGATCTCGAATCGGGCCGGCCGCAGCTCCTCGAGCACCTCCGCGGGAACGGTCTCCAGGGCCCAGTCGACGTAGCGTGTGTTATTCACGTGGCGCGCGGCGTCGAGGTCGCTTCGGCGCACCTCGTATCGCCTCTCGATGTCGGCTCGCACCACCTCCGGCAGGACGCCGTCGTCGATCTCGAGGGCGGGCGGGCGTTCGGGCAAGGACAGGCGGCGGATGAAATCGGGCAGGCGAACCACGCGCCGGGCCTTGAGGTCGACGACGACCCAACGGCTCGTGGCGACCGCCAGGGAGCCAAGATCCCCGTCGCGGAGGTCGAAGTCGCGCAGAGCGACGACGCGGTCGAATCGCCTTGCCCAGGTCGCGACGCTCAGGCGGTCTCCGTGACGCGGGTACCGCCGGACCTCGATCCGCATGCGCTGCAGGACCCAGGCCAGGCCCTGCGCGGAGAGAAGGTCGACCCCCGCGCCCATCCGTTCGGCGTTGTGCCAGGCGCTCTCCTGCATGAAGGAGCAGAGCCAGGGCAAGGTGAGGCGGCCGGACGGGTCCGTCTCGTAGGAGCGGACGACGAACTCCTGAGGCTCCACGCTCACCGGCACGGCTTCATCCAGCACCTTTCGAGGTTGGCCATCGCCGAGCGGGGAGGCGGTCTCTGCCGAACCACCCCCCTCCGGCGTCGAGCCCTCTTCCGGAGCTTCCTCGACGGCCGCTACCGGGCACCCCGGCTACTACTTGGGCGCCTCGACCGAGATCTGCACCGCCTCCGTCCAGGCGAAGTCCACCTCGTCTCCGACCTTCACCTGCTTGAGCACGTCCTTGTCCAGGACGCGCCGGCTGTACTTCCAGCCGTTCGGCCCCTTGAAGGTGATGGACGGCACCTGGGGATCGATGGCCTCGATCGTCGCCGTCATCGTCCGCTGCGCTCCGAGGGTGCCGCCGGGTCTCGACCCCTCGCTCGGGGTGAGGGCGGCCGTGGCGGTGTTCTTGTTCGCCTCGCCCGGCTTCTTGAGGCGTACGGTCACGTTGTCGTAGTAGGTCGCGGTCACCTTGTCGCCGACCTTGATCGCGTCGAAGCGCTGCACACCCGAGGGCACGTCGACGGTCACGAACTTGCCCGTGGCGTCCTTCAAGGTCAGCACGCGCGCCTTGTGGTCGATCGCCTCCACCGAGCCCGTCTTGGTCACCCGGTCGCCCGGGATCTCCTTGACCTGGGCGAGGGCGAGAGCGCCCGACAATACTCCGAGCGACAGCACCGCGACCGCCGAACCGAACCGCTTCATTGTCGTCCTCCTTGGAGAGAATCCTATTCCGATGCACACACCGAGGGCCACCGGGGCTCACCCGTTCGCGTTCGCGAGCGGGGATTATAGCGGGCCTCGCCGCCTCGTCTACGGCCTGGACCGTGAACAAGGTAACACCGCGTTGGTTACGGTTACAGCCAGGCGTTTTTGCTTGAACCCCGAAAAGCAGGAGTGGATGATCCTAGAGCCAATGAACATCACGGCTATCATCCTCCTGGTGTGCCTGCTCGCCAGCACGAGCCTTCGAGCGCAGGAGCCATCGCCGCCCTCGGTCGTGGACACGCAGGTCGCCGGGGGGTCGTCGGCCGATCCGCCGGTCCGCCGGCTCGTGAAATGGAACGAGTTCGAAGGTCCGTTCTTCACCCTGCGTGCGAGCGCCGGAGTGATCCTGGACGCCGGCACCTTTGCCCAGGACGACGCCAGCCGCGAGCAGTTCACCCTCGAGCCGGACGCGCAGGTTCGCGACTTCCGCGTGATGCTGAGCGGCCGGATCAAGACGAAGCGCGCCATCACCTGGTGTGCCGGGCTCATGTACGACGGCGACAAATGGCTGGTCCGGCAGACCGGCCTGATGATCGCCGTCCCCGAGCTGAAGGGACAAGTGTTCGTCGGACGCAGCAAGGAAGGCATCTCGCTGAACATGGTGATGGTGGGCTATGCGGGCTGGACCATGGAACGGTCCACGACGGTGGTGGCCACGGTGCCCCTGCTGGCCGACGGCATCAAGTGGATGGGCTACCTGCCGAAGCAGCGCCTCATCTACAACCTCGGCTGGTACACGGACGTGCTCAGCGAAGGCCAGTCGTTCTCGTCCTACGACCAGCAATTCGTGGCGCGTTTGGGCTTCTTGCCCGTCCTGGAGGAGAACGGAACCCTGCTGCACGTGGCGCTCGCCGGCCGCTACGGCCTGGTGAACGACCGCACCCTGCGTCTGCGCTCGCGTCCCGAGCTGAACGTGGCGCCCTATTTCGTGGAGACCGAGTCCTTCGCCGCGCACGACACGACCATGGCCCAGGTCGAGGCGTACTACCGCCCCGGACCCTGGCTGTTCGGGATGGAGTACTTCGTCCAGAAGGCCGACGCCACCGAGCTGCCCGACCCGCTGTTCCACGGGGGGGACGCGGTCGCGAGCTTTCTGATCACCGGCGAGACGCGGAAGTACAACAAGGCCGGCGGCTACTTCCTCGCGGTCTCGCCCCGGAAGACGGTCTTCCACGGCGGACCGGGCGCCTGGGAGGCGCTCGTTCGCCTCTCCTACGTCGATCTCGATGATCGCTCCATCCACGGCGGCCGGTTCTGGCGCCTCACCCCCATGGTCAACTGGTACCTGAGCGACAACACGCGGATCGAGTTCGCCTACGGGGTCGGCCAGCTTGATCGCTTCGGAGTGACCGGCACGACGCAGTTCTTCCAGACCCGGTTCCAGTTCCAGTTCTGAGGATGGCGCCCATGGAGGCCACGGTTGGGCGCTTGTGCTCACCCTCGACACGGTCTTTCACGCGGTGGTCGCTCATGGTGACGAAGGGACGCGCTTCTACGTGGACTATGGGTTTGCCTTCTGACCGGCGGGAGGGGCGAGGCCTGTCGCTCGCTCTCCTGGTCCTTCTCGCCGCCTCGCCGCTCGCCTCCGCCCAGGACACGCACTACTGGTCCATCCAGTACGGGCCGGTCGGCCAGCTCGTGGGTGGACAGCTCATCGGCGGGGTCGACGATCTGTCCTCCACCTTCTACAACCCGGGGGCCCTCGCGCTCCGGAAGGACGAGTCCGGCTACCTCCTTTCCACGGAGTCCTTCCAGCGGGAGGCGGTCACCACCGAAGCCCGGCCCGGGCTCGACATCCTGGACGCGTCCACCTCCCATATCGGCGCCGCGCCTTCGCTCCTGGCCGGCGCGCTCCCCCGCTGGCTCGGCCGGGACAACCACCTCGCGTGGTCGTTCCTCACGCGGCAGAAGTTCGACGTGCGACTCGGCCAGCGCCTCACCAACCCGCTGGCCGGACCGGCGGTGCGAAGCGCAGCCGAGGCCTACTTCGACCAGGACGCCGACGAGGAGTGGGCCGGCCTCACCCTCTCCCGCGCCGTCTCCGACTCCGTGGGTCTCGGGCTCACCTGGTACGGCGTCTACCGCGGACAGCGGCTGCGGAACGAGCTGAGCTTCCAGGCGGTAACGGACAATGGCGGCTCCACCACCGCCAACGGGGTGACCGACTTCAAGTACTCCCACTATCGGACCCTGGCCAAGGTCGGCCTGGCCTGGCACACGCGGGTCTGGAAGCTCGGGTTCTCCGTCACCACCCCGAGCCTCGGCGTATTCGGCAGCGGCAAGGCCGCCTACACTTTGTCTCTCACCGGGGTCGATGCCGACCAGGACGGAGTCGTCGACGCTCCCACCCTCGCGACGGCCCACGCGGAGGACCTGGACAGCGACTACCGGTCTTCGTGGGCGGTGGGAGCGGGAGCCTCCCGGTCCATCGGGGCCACCCGGGTCTACGCCAGCGCCGAGTGGTATGCCCCGGTGGGACGGTTCGCGGTGATCAACCTTCCCGCGGATGCCCCCAACCAGCAGCGACTGACCCAGGAGCTGGGCAGCGTGCTCAACGGAGGCATCGGCTTCGAGCACGCGCTTCGCCACGACGTGTCGTTGTACGGGGCCTTCCACACGGACTACTCGGCGTCGGTGGGCAGCGCCCGGGCCAACGTGGACGTCTCGGACTGGGACATCTACCATCTGAGCGGCGGGGTGTCCTTCCGGATCCACGACACGCGGTTTACCCTGGGCGCCTCCTGGGCGAAGGGCAGCAAAACCCGGGCCCTGGACATCGCCCTGCCTCCGGACAGCCTTCCCGGCGTCGACCTCGGCTCCGCCGTCGAGGTCCGCTATTCGAAGCTCACCTTCCTTCTCGGATTCGTCTTCGGCCACTGAAGGGCTGCGAATGCGGTCATGATGAGAAGCCATCCCGCGCCTGCTGCGGCCCCTATTCCGTCCCCGGCGCGACCCCCAGGCGATCGGCATCGTTCCCTGAGGAGGAGCCTTCTCGTGTACGGAGTCAGTCGCGGCGCGATGTGCGGCGCGCGACACCCGACACGCTCACGGGCGTGAGCGGACGCCCCACCTCGGCCCTGACGATCGAGCCGAGGCCGTGGCTGACGGGGACGGGCAAGCGCCCGCCCAGCTCGAAGGCGCCAAGAGCGGCGAGGCCGACGAGCAGCAGGAAGCGGATCGTGCGTGACCGGCTCATCACTGACCTCCCTGGATGAAGTGGCTCGGCAGCTCCCCCATGTTCTTCATCTTCTGCAGCTCGGCGAGCTCTATCCGCCTGGCGCCTGGCGGCGCCTTGAAACCGAAATCGGCGGTGGCGATGTGGCCGCCGGTCCTCCAATTCCGGATCTGGATGCTGTACTGGGGGCCCTCGGTCACGCGCTTGGACGTGATGACGTACCGGCAGGGATAGGGACGCGCTCCCTGCGCGATCCAGAGCTGCGCGTCGACTTCCTCGGTCCGGAAGGCGAGGTAATCGCACTCGGTGCCGCCGATCACTCCGCTGCCCAGGTCCTTGACGTCGACCACTGCGGCCATCAGCCCCTCGTAGGCGTCGGTGAGGAGCAGGTCGGCCGCAGGAAGCGGCCGGTCGTACTTGTGCTGCAGCTCGTCGATGAGATGATCGATCGATCCCGGTATCTCGACCTGCGTATAGACGTTCCTGTTGCGGCCCAGCAACGTGAGCGTCTTTCCGTCGAAAACGGTTTCGATGTCGACGAACCCGCCGGATCGCGTTGCGCGGATCTTGTCGGGCCGGACCAGCGAAACCGTCCCCGACGCGGCCAGCGCGAGTCTCTGCTTGTCCTTCGTGACGACCTCGAGGTTCGCGTCATAGTCGAAGGAAATCAACTTCTGCGAGCCAACGTAGTTGGTCATGGCTTTCAGCAGCTGCCGGGCCTGTCCCTCGTCGGCCACCACCACCGCGGCGCCCGGCGCCATCGGCATCCACGCCATCAATATGCCCGCCACTGCCGAGGCCGCGAAAAACGTGCGTATCGTTTGATTCGTCATCGCAAACACCTCCTACGCCGCCAGCTGACCGATGCCGAACGGGAAGGCTCCGATGGGCTGGGCGGTGCGACCACTCGATTCCACCTGATCAGAGGCTAACGCCACGCGATTCGTGATTGCAATGCAAAACTGCCGCAGAGGGTCGACCTCGCAAGGCCAGCCGCACGGCCAGATAGGGGACGAAGTACGTGAGGACCAGGGCACGGATCGCCAGACGGCGCGCCGAGGGCTCGGTGAGCCATCGCCCGGAGCACATGGCCAGGCCGACCAGCCCCAGCCAGGCCACGAGACCGGAGAACCGCCGGAATGCGAAGGCGCACGTGAAGGGTCCTCGACGCCGAGCGCGGTGAGGCCGCGCGCGCCGAGTGTGTAGAGGGCCGGCCGGGCGCATCGCGGAAGCGGCTTTCAGAGGCTCGATCCGCGGGGGAGGCCTCAGAGGGATGCAGTGTCTTTGAAGGGCAAAAGCGCCGCTGCCGGCCGTGCCATACTGACCACGTGTTGGTGACGCCACACCTCTCCCTCGGAGGAACGCCGCGCATGGCACCCAGGACACCCGATGTTTCATTGCTCGACGACACGGTGGCCCCACGCATCCTCGATGCCATGCGCGTGGCGTCGGCACGGCTCACCGAGCTGGGCGTGCGGCATGTCCTGGTCGGTGGCCTCGCCGTAGGAGCCTGGGGACACGCCCGCGCTACGAAGGACGTCCACTTCCTCGTCGGTGAGGAGGCATTCGAGCATCACGCGGGGGGGCTCGTGACCATGAAGTACGGCGTCCCGATCCAGGTGGGCGGGGTTGCGGTCGACCTGCTCTCCGCCCGCGCCAACAATCGCGAGGACGCGCTCGAGAACCCTCGGTCCAGCGGCGTCCCCGTGGCGCCGCTGCCGGTGCTGATCTACCTCAAGCTCAGGTCACCCCGTCCGAAGGACCTTGCCGACGTGATGGAGCTGATCCGGCTCGGAATCGAACGCGACGCGATTCGCGCCGACCTGGTGGCGCGCTCGCCCGAGCTGGTCGAGAAGTGGGATCGTGCCGTCGCCGAAGCGTGGCGCGGGGACGAGTAGGCCCGGCCTCAGGCCGCAGCGGCCGGGAAGAGAGCATCCGAAGGACCCGCGGACACGACGAGGCTCCACGGCGTCGGTTCAAACACGAAAGCGGACTCTGGCCTGGGCGCTAACGCCCGGCGACGAAGCCCAGGTTCATCACCGACCGCAGCGGCGGCGGCTCCACCGGGTCCCCTTCGTATCGCACGCGCTCCAGGAAGAGGCCGGATGGCGGCGCCGTGAGCTTCGCCGGCGTCCCCGAGGGCGCCTTCAGGAAGCGGGCGACGTCCGCTTCCTTGAGCTCGCCGCGGCCCACCGCGGCCAGCACTCCCACGATGCGCCGCACCATCTTCCAGACGAAGTGCGAGCCGCCGATGCGGATCAGGATGAGGTCGCCGTCCTCCGCGACCTCGACCCGCTCCACCAGCACGTCGGTGGACTTCACCTCCGGATCGTCGTCGGTGAAGGAGCGATAGTCGTTCATGCCCAGGAACAGGCGCGCGGCCGAGCGCATGGGTGCGATGTCCAGGGGGTCCTTGATCCACCAGACGAACGGCTTGGCGAAGGCCGTGCGCCGGCGCGAGATCTGGTAGAGGTAGCTGCGGCCGAGGGCCCCGTGGCGCGCGTGGAAGCGAGGGGAGGCCTTCTCGACGGCGAGGACGTTGATGTCGGCGGGCAGCGCGTCGTTCAAGGCGTAGCGCAGCTTCCGGGGCACGAGGTCGGTGACGAGGTCGAGGTGCGCCACCTGGAGGAGGGCGTGGACTCCGGCGTCGGTGCGGCCCGAGCCGTAGAGCTCGAAGTCGGTGCGGCCCGAGATCGCCTTGACCGCGGCCGCGATCTCGCCCTGGACCGACCGGGCGTTCTTCTGGATCTGCCAGCCGCGGTACCGCGTGCCGGCGTACTCGAGGGACAGCTTGAAGCGGGCCACGAGCCTTCAGGCTATCACGGCGCGAGGACCACGACCCGGGCCGAGACCCGGCCGCCGCGGACCGCGAGCCGGCCCACGGAGACGGGCAAGCGAAAGCGGCGGGGGCCCGCGCTGCCGGGGTTGAAGTGGAGGATCCCCGCGCGGCGCTCCCGGAGCGGCTGGTGGGAGTGGCCGGCCACCACGACGTCCACGCCCTCGGCCGCGGGATCGATCGCGAGCCGATGGAGGTCGTGGAGCATGTGGATGCGGACTCCGCCGACCTCGATCGTCACCGTTTCCGGCAGGCGACTTCCCCAGGGGTCGTGATCGTTGTTCCCGCGCACGGCCGTCACCGGTGCGATCTCGCGCAGCTCCTCGACGATCTCGAAGCCACAGATGTCCCCCGCGTGGAGGATGAGGTCGGAGCCGCGGAGCGCCTCCCGGGCCTCGGGCCGCAGGAGCCCGTGGGTATCGGAGATCACGCCGATGCGGATCGGGCGCTCGGTCATGCCTGCCGCCACAGGGCCTGACCCATCTTCACGAGGGTACCCTCGGCGCGCCCGGCCGGCATGAGCCTCTGGTCCGAGGCCAGGAGCACGACCGTGGAGCCCAGGTGGAAGGTCCCGAGCTCGTCCCCACGGCGCACATAGGTCGGCCGCGACGGCTCGATCCAGTCGCTGTGAATCGAAGGGGGCGCGCCCATGCTCTCGAAGGTGAGGCTGATGCGGCCGACGCTCGTGGCGCCCACCAGGACCACGGCCATGGGTCCAAACGCCTCGCTCTCGACCTCCACGACGACGCGCTGGTTGACCGCGAACAACCGGTCCACGTGGCGGACGGCCAGCGCGTTCACGGGGTAGAGCCGACCGGGAATCCGCTGCCAACCCACGACGCGACCGTCCGCCGGCCAATGGACCCGGTGGTACATCGCGGGGCTCAGGTAGAGGGTCGCGTGAGCGCCGCCGTCGAACTTCGCCGCGAGCCCCGCTCTCCCCAGCAGATCGTCGAGCGCGTAGCTTCGGCCCTTGATCTGCTCCAGGCGCCGGTCCTCGGGGACCCGGCCGAGCGTGCTGAGCCGCGCGTCGCAGGGACACACGATCACGTCCCGGGCCGCATCCACGGGGCGCGCGCCCTCGCGCAGCCGCCGGGTGAAGAACTCGTCGAAGGTCCGGAACGAGGCGGCGGGCTCGGCGGCTTCCCCGAGGTCGACCCCGTAGAAGCGGACGTAGGCGGCGATCACCGCCCGCAGCACCGGGCCCGGAAGGCGGGCCTTGGCGGCGCGGCCCACGCCGCGGCTGAGCGAGGGCCGAGAGAGGCACCGCAGGTAGAGCGCGGCCAGGGTGCGCATGCCGCGGTCACTCTACACCGGCGCTGACCGGAAGGGCGTCTCCAACCACAGGGGGCCGATCGATGAGGGCGGTGGCTCGCCGGGCTATACTGGGCCACCAAGCGCCTCAGAACCGTGCTTTCCGAAGGAGGAGACCCGTGGGTGTTCGCCAGTTGGCCCGGACCGTGTGGGTGGTGGCCGGCGTGTGGGGCGTCATGGCCAGCAATCGGGCACTTCTAGCGCAAGGCGGGCCGGTCGATTCCCGCCTCGTCGCGACCGCGACCGCGGGCGGCACGTCGCGGGTCATCGTGGGGCTGCGCCTCCCTTGGACGGCCGAGGGGCTCGTGGCGCCGGCCGAGCGAGCGGCGCAGCGCAGCGGCATCGCGGCCGCCCAGCTTCGGCTCGCGGACGAGCTCCAGGGCACGGGGGCGGAGGTCCTGCACAACTACGAGACGGTGCCGTTTCAGGTCCTGTCCGTCACACCCGCGGCCCTCGGCAGGCTCCTCACCTCGTCGCTCGTTTCGTCGATCGAGGCCGACCGGCTCTTGCGGCCGACCCTGGCGCAAAGCGTGCCCCTGATCCAGGCCCCCGAGGCCTGGGCCTTAGGCTACACCGGGGCCGGGATGGCCGTGGCCATCGTGGACACGGGCATCGAGACGACGCATTCCTTCTTCGGCGGGCGGGTCGTGGCCGAGGCTTGCTTCTCGACGAACCAGGCGGGCATCTCCACCAGTCTGTGCCCGAACGGTGCGAACACCCAGATCGGCGCGGGCGCTGCCAATCCCGCGACCTGCGCGGGAATCGAAGGCTGCGATCACGGCACCCACGTGGCCGGAATCGCCGCGGGCTCCGGCGCGTCCTTCTCCGGCGTCGCCAAAGGCGCTTCCCTCATCGGAGTCAAGGTCTTCTCGAAGTTCATCCGAACCACCGACTGCGGCAACCCTACGCCCTGTCTGTCCGCATACAACTCCGACGTCGACACGGGACTCGAGCACGTCCTGAGCCTCAAGAGTGCCTTCCAGATCGCATCCGTGAACATGAGCCTGGGGGACGGCATCAGGAATACCTCCCAGGCCCAATGCGACGTCGACAACGCCTCGACCAAGGCGATCATCGACAACCTTCGATCCGTCGGGATAGCGACGGTGATCGCCTCCGGCAACGAAGGCTACGCGGACGGCATCTCGGGCCCAGCCTGCGTCTCGACGGCGGTCGCGGTCGGCTCGACGACCAAGCAGGACGCCATCTCCTCCTTCTCCGACTCTTCGCCGCTCCTGGATCTCCTGGCGCCGGGCTCGTCGATCAACTCGTCGGTCACCGGCAACGGCTTCGGGGTGAAGAGCGGCACCTCGATGGCGGCGCCGCACGTTGCCGGGGCCTGGGCCATCCTGAAGCAGGGCAAGCCGACCGCCTCGGTTCCCGAAGTGCTGACCGCGTTGGCCAGCACCGGAGTCAGCCTCACCGACCCGCGCAACGGCCTCGCCAGGTCCCGCATCCGGGTGAAGGCCGCGCTGGACTTGTTGGCCCCGCCTCCGCCTTCCGCTTCGATCACCAACGCGAGCGTGGCCGAGGGTGATGCGGGCACGTCGACCGCGACCTTCACGGTCAGCTTGTCCACCACCTATCCCCAGACCGTCTCCGTGAGCTACGCCACCGCCTCTGGCACGGCCACCTCGGGCACCGACTTCATCGCCACCCAGGGCACGCTCGACTTCCCGCCCGGGACCACGGCCCGCACGATCAGCGTGCCGGTGCTGGGCGACCTGGTGAGCGAGGGCACCGAGACCTTCGTGGTCAACCTGTCGAACCCCGTGAACGCCACGATCGCCACCCCGCAGGGCACGGGCACGATCCTGGACAACGACGCCGCGGGCTTCGGCATCTACGACCTCACGGTCGCGGAGCCCCGGACCGGTACCGCCAACGCCGTCTTCACGGTGACGCTGTCCCCCGCGCCCAGCGGCACGGTCACGGTCGGGTTCCATACGACCGACGGGACCGCGACCGCGCCGGGAGACTACACGGCGATCCCCACCGGCACCCTCACCTTCACCGCCGGCCAGACGAGCCAGACCGTCACCGTGTCCGTCAAGGCGGACGCGGTGGCGGACTCCGGCGAGGTCCTCTTCGTGGATCTCCAGACCTCCTCGGGGCCGGCGATCGTGCGCTCGCGGGGGACGGCCACGATCTACGATCCCGGCTTCTATTCGGTCACCCCGTGCCGGGTCCTCGACACCCGCTCCGGCACTCAGGGCCCGGCGCTGTCCGCCGGGAGCACAAGGACGGTGGTGGTCGGAAACACCTGTGGCGTCCCCCAGGGCGCCACCGCGGTGTCACTCAACGTGACCGTCGTCTCCCCGACCGGGGCGGGCGACCTGCGCATCTTCCCCGCCGGGGTCGCACTTCCCCTCGTCTCGGCGATCAACTACGGCGTCGGCCAGACCCGCGCCAACAACGCCACCGTGACCCTGAGCTCGACCGGCCTGCTGTCGGTGTTCTGCGAGCAGGCGACGGGCACCGTGGACCTCATCGTGGACGTCAACGGGTACTTCGAGTAGCCGCGGCTCGTGCGGTAAGCTCTCGGTTTCCGCGCCTTGGCCGCCATGACCAAACCCTACCCGTCCGTCGAATACGCGGAGTACCTGAAGCTCGACCGGCTCCTGGGCAGCCAGTCGCCGAAGAGCCTCGAGTACGGCCGGCCCGCGCACGACGAGATGCTGTTCGTGATCGTGCACCAGGCCTACGAGCTCTGGTTCAAGCAGATCCTGCACGAGCTCGACTCCGTGCTCGCCCTCTTCCGCGCCGACTCGGTGGACGAACGGAGCATCGGCATCGCGCTGCGCCGCCTCGCCCGGGTGACCGAGATCCAGAAGCTCCTGGTCGATCAGCTGCGCGTGCTCGAGACCATGACCCCGCTCGACTTCCTCGACTTCCGCGACTTCCTGGTGCCGGCCTCGGGCTTCCAGAGCCTCCAGTTCCGGTTGATCGAGACCAGGCTCGGCCTGCGTGCCGACCATCGGGCCCTTTCCTCGCCGGAGCGCCAGTCGGCGCTGCGCGCTGCGGAGGCCGAACCGTCGCTCTTCGCCCTCGTCGAGCGCTGGCTCGAGCGCACGCCCTTCCTGGAGACGCCGGGCTTCCCCTTCTGGTCGAGCTATGGCCAGGCGGTCGACGCGATGCTCGCTCGCGACCGCCAGACCATCGAGGGGAATGCCACGCTGCCCGGTGAGGACAAGAGGCGGGAGATCGCGCAGCTCGACCGCACTGCGGCGTCCTTCGCCGCCGTGCTCGACGAAGCGACCCACATGAAGCTCGTGGCCGAAGGCCACCGCCGCCTCTCCTGGCGAGCGACCAAGGCCGCGCTCTTCATCCACCTCTACCGCGACCAGCCCATCCTCCACCTGCCCTTCCAGTTCCTCACCACCCTGGTCGACGTGGACGAGCTGCTGGCCACCTGGCGCTACCGCCACGCATTCATGGTGCACCGCATGATCGGGACGAAGATCGGCACCGGCGGCTCGTCCGGGCACCAGTACCTGCTGGGCACGGTCGAGCGCAACAAGATCTTCGGCGACCTCTACGACTTGTCCACGTTTCTCATCTCGCGAACCTCGCTGCCCGCGCTGCCGCCGGAGATGGAGCGGCGGCTCGGCTTCTTCTACCCGCGGGAGTCGCCTTGACCAGGCCGATCTGCTGATGGCGAGCTACACGCGACCGGGGGTCGAGCGCGTCGGCATCGCGCTCCTTCCGGCCGGCGTTGGTGCCGTCCTCTCATACGCCGTCCTGTGCGGCCTCGGCGCGCAATCCCTGGTGGCCATGGTTGTGTCGATCATGTTCGCCCTGGCCGGAGGGTTGTGGGTCGCATACAGCCTGCCAACTGACCTGGACGGTGCCCTGCACCGCCACACGCTTCTTGCCATCCTGTGGTGCGCTCTCGGAGTCGGCGCCATCGGTGCCACAGGCCGTCTGGCGACGTTCATGGTCGACGAAACGCGGGCGGAACACTCCATCTTTCCGTTCGATGACTTCTTCGTCCATCACTCCTGCCTGTCGGCGCACTATCAATCGGCGCGCCTGCAGCGCGCCGGCGTGCCCAACGTCTACGAGCGAACCAACTTCGAGGGACCGAACGGCGAACCAAGATTCGTCGGTAGCTTCGTGATCGACGTCTTCATCTACCCTCCGCCCTTTCTCTTGCTCTCCCGTCTAGGGCTCGCACTATCCGAGAACTTTGCCGCCTGGCGGGCGGTCTGGTTCGGGCTGGAGGGCGCCATCGTCGCGAGCGCCATACTCGCCGTCGCCCTCTGGGTCGGGGGTCGCATTGGCCGGAAGGCGGCTCTGCTTTCGCCCATCATTTGGCTGTCGTTGCCGCTCCTACTGACTCTTCAGCACGGCAACTTCCAGTTGGTGGCTATCGCGGGTTCCATGCTTGCCATGCTGGCGTTCGAGCGCGGGCGACACGTGGTGGGCGGCGCGTTGCTGGCCGCCCTCGTATTGAGCAAGATCTTCCCCGGAATCCTCGTTCTGCTATTGCTGTTCCAGCGCCGCTGGCGCAGCCTCGCGTGGACGGCGGGCTTCGGTGTTGTATTCCTCGTCACTGCGTTCGCTGTCCTTGGGGCGGACCCGTTTCGGGCGATGATCTCGTACAACTTGCCGAGGCTGTCGAGTGGTGCCGCGCTCGAGACCCAATTCGCACACCCCGACGCGATCGCCGCGAACCACGCAGTCTACGGCGTCGTGCAAAAGCTCTCGCTGCTGGGTGTCCCCGGCATGACCCAAGGCACAGCCGTTGCCGTTTCCTGGTTGTACACCGGCGTGCTGATCGCCTTTGCGGCTCTCGGAGCGCGAGCCTCGAGCGAGCGGCTTCCACGAGCACTGGTGTGGCTCACGTTGCTGCACCTCGCGTCGTTGCGGAGCCCCTTCACTCCGGACGTCTATGCCCAGTTTCCACTCCTCTGGATTTTCGTGCTGGTCCTTGCAGGCTTGGAGGGGCAGGGCGGGTGGCCCCTGGGCATGGTCGGGCTCATCTTGCTCGCCAACCTCATCGTCCCAACGGTGCCGCTCATGCCGGTGTCGGCGCTTCTTGGAATCACTTTGGCGTATCAAGTCCTATTCCTCGTCTTCTGCATCGGGGTACTCGTCACCCAGTCGTCGCGCGCTCCGACGAATACCCACGGACAAGGTGCCACTTCTTGAACCATCGGCCTCAATAAGGAGCAATCGATCATGTCGGATCCACGCGACAAAGACATCACGCGCCGCCGCTTCCTGGCCAAGACCGGCCAGGGCCTCGTGGCCACGAACGCCATCGGCACGCTGCTCGCGGCCCGGGCCCAGGCGCAGCAGGTGCCCGAGCCTCCGGGCAAGAAGCTCGGCTGGGCCATCGTCGGCCTGGGCAGCCTGAGCATCAACCAGATCCTGCCCGCCTTCGCGAAGAGCGAGAAGTCGAAGGTCGTGGCCCTGGTGAGCGGCCATCCCGAGAAGGCGCCAAGCTCGCCGCGCGCTACGGGGTGAAGGACAAGAGCATCTACAACTACCAGAACTACGACACCATCAAGGACAACCCCGAGATCGACGTCGTCTACGTGGTGCTGCCCAACAGCATGCACCCCGAGTACACGATCCGCGCCCACCAGGCGGGCAAGCACGTGCTGAGCGAGAAGCCGATGGCCAACACCCCGGCCGACTGCCAGGCCATGATCGACGCCGCGAAGAAGGCGGGCAAGAAGCTGATGGTGGCCTACCGCTGCCGCTACGAGCCCTTCAACAAGGAAGTGATCCGCATGGTGCGCGAGCAGGAGCTCGGGCCGGTCAAGACCGTGGTGTCCGACCACGGCTTCAACATCGGCGACCCGAACCAGTGGCGGCTCAAGCGCGAGCTCGCGGGCGGCGGCTCGCTCATGGACATCGGCATCTACAGCCTTCAGGCCGCGCGCTACACCACGGGCGAGGAGCCGACCGAGGTGAACGCGATGGTGCAGACGACCGCCGGAGACGTGCGCTTCAAGGAAGTCGAGGAGACGATCAACTTCCAGCTCCGCTTCCCGAGCGGCGCGCTCGCCAACTGCACGTCGAGCTACGGCTACGCGGGGCAGAACCGCTACCGGGTCATCGGCACCAAGGGCTGGTGCGAGCTCGAGCCGGCCACGAGCTACACCGGGCTCAAGCTGCGGGTGCGGCGCGGGAACGCGACCGAGGAGCGCGACCTGCCCGCAGCGCGACCACTTCGCCCTGGAGATGGACCACATGTCCGAGTGCGTGATGGAGAACAAGGAGCCGCTCACCCCCGGCGAAGAGGGCCTGCGCGACCTCAAGATCATGATGGCGATCTACGAGGCGGCGAAGACCGGCAAGACGGTCAAGCTCTGAGCCACCCGCGACTCTTCGTCGAGGTCGCCTCCTGCTGGCGCTTCTGAGAGGCGGCTCCTCGCATCTCTAGCCGTGGTCGCCCTCTTGCTCGCCGAGCGTAGAATAGGCGGGGGATTCGATGAGACGCCTGCCCCTCTACCTCGTGGCCAGCGCCATATCGACCGGCTGCGCCACCAGGCAAGTGCCCCTGACCGATTTCACCGCCAATTCCGGCAGCCCGCGCGCGCCGGAGCAGCTGGCGGTCATTTTCGACAAGGCCGACTTGGCGCTACACGTCGATCCCGCTGCCCGCAACATCAGCGGCGACGCCGCGCTCACCTTTACCGCCACCGCGCCGCTGACCCGCATCGCCGTCGAGCTGGACCGCAATCTGCCCGTCGACTTCGCCAGCGTGGACGGCGTCACCCTCGCACCGTCGGCAATCAGCAATCCGGACGGCCGCCTCTACCTGACCTTGCCGAGGCTGCTGGAGCCCGGCGCCGTCACCACCGTGCGCCTGCGCTATCACGGCGCGCCCCACGTGGCTTCGCACGCGCCATGGGACGGCGCCTTCACGTGGAGCAAGACCGAAGACGGCCAGCCCTGGATCTCGACCACCGTCGAAGGCGAAGGCTGCGATCTGTTCTGGCCCTGCATCGACCATCCGCAAGGCAAGCCGAAGCTGATCGACCTGCACATCAGCGTGCCGGCGCCGCTGGTGGTGGCCGGCAACGGCGTCGCGCTCGGCATGGAGGAAACAGACGGCTGGCGCACCTACAACTGGCGCGCGAAGAATCCGAGCACCTACGGCGTCGCGCTGAACATTGGCCCGTACGAGATGCTGTCCGGCGAGTACGACAGTCGCTACGGCAACAAGATCCCGCTGCGCATGTGGTACCTGAAAGGCCACGACCAGAAAGCCCAAGGCCTGTTCGCCGAATTCGCGCCCATGCTGACCTTCTTCGAAGGCCGCATCGGCCCCTACCCGTTCGGCGACGAGAAAATGGGCGTGGTGGAAACCCCGCACCTGGGCATGGAGCACCAGACCATCAATGCCTACGGCAACGGCTACGCCAAGTCGGCCTACGGCTATGACTGGCTGTTGCATCACGAGCTGTCGCACGAATGGTTCGGCAACCAGATGACCAACGCCGACTGGGACGATATGTGGCTGCACGAAGGCTTCGGCGCCTACATGCAGCCGCTGTACCTGGAATACCTGCGCGGCGAGATGGACTTCCAGGCCGAGCTGTTCAGCCAGCGGAAGGCCTTGCGCAACAGGGTGCCGGTGGTCAGCGGCAAGTCGAAGCGCATCGAGGACGTCTACGAAGACGAGCGCGGGGGCCCCGGTAACGACATCTACGTCAAAGGTTCGCTGATCCTGCACACGCTGCGGAATCTGATCGGCGACGACGCCTTCTTCCGCGCCACCCGCCGCATGGTCTACGGCACCGACACGCCCAGGCCGGGCAACTTCCAGCCACGCTACAGCAGCACCAGGGAATTCATCGGCATCGCCAACGAAGTGAGTGGCCGCGACCTGGGCTGGTTCTTCGATGCCTACCTGTACCACGCGGCCTTGCCTGAGCTGGTGGAAGAACGCTGCGGTGACAAGCTCGAGCTGAGCTGGAAACTGAAGGAGGGCGGCGCGTTCCCGATGCCGGTCGAAGTGCGCGTCGGCGACCACATCGCGAAGGTGGCGATGGCCGATGGCAAGGGCGAGCTGACCCTGCCACCGCAGGCGCTGTATACCATCGATCCGAGTTCGCGCGTGCTACGCCAGCTGGCCCATATCGACGAATGGAGGCTGCAAGAAGAAGCGCGCAAGAAGAAGGCCAAGAAGTGAGGAAGGTGGCTCGGAGTCGCCTGCGGCCCCCCGCGGCGAGTGACAGGGCGGATTCGGTGAGCGCGAGCGTCTAGCGCAAGTCGTTGCGGAACACCTTGCCGTCCTTCATGACGAAGGCGATCCCCTTCAGGACAGAGATGTCGGCGAGGGGATCACCGGCCACCGCCACGATGTCGGCATAGGCCCCGGACGCGATGACCCCGATCTGACCGCTCATGCCTAGCATCTCCGCGGCGCTCGTGGTGGCTGCGCGGATCGCGTCCCTGGGCGACATGCCGAGCTCCACCATGCGGGGAAACTCCTGGGCGATGGGCTCGCTCCAGGAGATTCCCCCGATGTCGGTGCCGAACACGATCTTCACCCCGGCCCGGAGCGCCTTCTGGAAGGACGGGCCATGGACCTCGGCCCTCTTGCGGTCGAGCCGGCCTGCGGGCGTGTCGGCCGGCGCCCACCCATCGTAGTAGACCGCGAGCGTCGGGCAGTACCACGTTCCCTGTCGCACCATCTGCGCGATGGCCTCGTCGTCCAGGTCGAGGCCGTGCTCGATCGAATCGCAGCCGCCGTCGAGCGCGCGATGAAGGCCCTCGCCTCCGTACGCGTGGCACGCGACCTTCTTGCCCCAGCCGTGCGTTTCGTCGACGACGGCCTTGATCTCCTCGAGGGTCAGGGTCGGCTGTGAAACCAAGCGGCCGTCCTTGCCCACCCACGACCGGTGCGTCATGTAGACCTTGATCCAGTCCGCGCCGTGGTCGAGCTGCTCGCGCGCGGCCTTGCGTGCCTCTACCGGCCCGTCCACGATCTGCACGCCCTTGGGGACCACGACCTCGGGCGCATAGCCTTCGAGCGGATAGCCGCCGCTCGTGGAGATGGCGCGCGTCACCACGAACATCCGCGGGCCGGGGATGTGGCCTCGCTCGATGGCCTGCTTGATGCCCACGTCACCGTATCCCGCGCCCTCCGTCTCCAGATCGCGAATGGTCGTGAAGCCCTGCTCCAGGGCCCGTCGGGCCGACACCGTGGCCCGAGCCGCGCGGTAGGCGAGGCCGTGCATCAGGAGCTGCGCGTCGTAGCCGCCTTCATTCGGGTCTTCGCCCTGAAGAAAGATGTGGGTGTGCGCGTCGACGAGGCCCGGAAGAACCGTCGCCCGCGAGAGATCGACGACGGTGGCCCCCGCCGGGACCTTCACGGTCGCGGCATCGCCCAAAGCCTCGATGCGGTTGCCCCGGACCACGATCACCTGTTCGCGCCGGGCCTCGCCCTTGCCGTCGAGCAGCACGCCGGCGCGGATCACCACCGTCTCCTGGGCCGAGACCAGAGCCGCGCAAGCCACGAGCGACAGGACGGCGAGGGAACGGGCTCGCAGCAAAGGCGTCATCGCCATCTTCTTGAGGGGGCCGCGGCGGGCCCTACCCGCCGATCGCCTTCGCCACCTGCAAGGTGTCGGCGTATTGCTGGAAGCTCACGACCTTGCCGTCGCGCAGCTTCCAGATATGGACGAACTGGGCGTTGATCTTGGCGCCGGTCTTCTTGTATGCGGCGTCGTAGCGACCGCGCGAGACGACGGTGTCCCCGGCATCGAGGACTTCCTCGAGGGCGAGCTTGCTCCGACGTTCGCCTGCGACATGACCCACCCCCCTGCGCGAGCTCATTCCCGCTGCTACTTCGGCCGGGATCATACACCTGGGGAAGCAGCGTCCTCGTCAGGGCTCGGCGGCCCGGCCCCTGAGCGAGCCCAGACCTCCGTCGAATCCGGCCGCATTCGTGATAAACGTGCAGGGCGGGAGGCCATGGAATCCTATCGGCGAGAGCGCGACGCGCGGGGCCGGGAGCGGATCGAGGTGACCCTGCGCGGCACCCAGCTCCTCAATCATCCGATGTACAACCGATCGACCGCGTTCACGCGCGACGAGCGGCGCGCGCTCGCGCTCGACGGGCTGCTGCCCGCGACCGTGGCCACCCAGGAAATGCAGGCGCGACGCGCGTACGGGAACATCGCGCGAAAGGAGGATGCCCTCGAGCGCTTCATCGGCCTCGCCGCCATCCAGGACCGCAACGAGCACCTCTTCTACCGGGTACTCGTCGATCACCTCGAGGAGTTCCTGCCCATCGTGTACACGCCCACCGTGGGCCGGGCCTGCCAGGAGTACAGCCGGATCTTTCGCCGCGCGCGGGGGCTTTGGATCACGCCCGAGCACCGCGGCCGGGTCTACGAGGCCCTGGGCCACGCGCCCTACCAGGAGGTGCGGCTCATCGTGGTGACGGACAACGAGCGCATCCTGGGCCTGGGCGACCAGGGCGCCGGGGGCATGGGCATTCCCGTGGGCAAGGTGGCGCTCTACGTGGCCGCCGCCGGCATCCACCCGGCGGAGACCCTGCCCGTGAGCCTCGACGTCGGCACCGACAACGAGGACCTGCTGCGCGACGAGCTCTACATCGGCTACCGGCATCCGCGGCTACGCGGGGCGGACTATGACGCTCTCGTCGACGAGTTCGTGGCCGCGGTCAAGCGGCGCTGGCCCAAAGCCCTCCTGCAATGGGAGGACTTCAAGCAGTGGAACGCGTTCAAGCTGCTCGACCGCTACCGTTCGGCGCTGCCCTCGTTCAACGACGACATCCAGGGCACCGCCGCCACGGCCTTGGCCGGTCTCCTCGCGGGCGGCCGCGCCACCGGCACGCCGCTCGCGCGGCAGCGGATCGTCATGGCGGGCGCGGGGGCCGCGGGCACGGGGATCGCGCGCCTCATCCGCGCCGCCTTCGTGCGCGAAGGCGTGCAGGGTGAGGACCTGTTGCGCTCGCTCGCGCTCGTCGATGCCGAAGGGCTGGTGCTCGATTCCGACCTCGAGTACCGCCGCGGCCTGTCGTGGCCGCCCGCCCTGGCCGAAAGCCTGGGGCTCGGGCCCGCGAGCCCACGCGACCTCCTGGCCGTCGTGCGCGCGGTCCGACCCACCGCCCTCCTCGGCGCCTCCGGAGCCCCCGGGCTGTTCAGCGAGGCGATCGTCCGGGAGATGGCTCGGAGCGTCGACCGGCCCCTGATCTTTCCCCTCTCCAACCCCACCTCGAGCGCGGAGGCGACGCCCTTGGACCTGCTCCGATGGACGGACGGCCGCGCCCTCGTGGCCACGGGAAGCCCGTTCGGCTCCGTCGAGTGGGAGGGGCGCACCGTGCGCATCGGCCAGGGCAACAACGTGTTCGTTTTCCCGGGCGTGGGGCTGGGCGTGCTCGTGGCCGAGGCCCGCGAGGTCACGGAGGCGATGTTCGCGGCGGCGGCCGAGACCTTGGCCGCCCAGGTCTCGGAGGCCGACCTGAGCGAGGGCCTGGTGTTCCCCCCCATGCGCGAGCTGCGCCGCGTCACGGTCCGCGTCGCCGAGGCGGTCGTCCGCGAGGCGCGCGATGCCGGCCTCGGCCGTCCTTTCACGGACGCCCAGATCCCCGAGGCGGTTGGCGCCGCAATGTGGGAACCCGACTACCCCGACCTCGTTCCCGTCTGACCTGAACCCTTCAAGGTGTTCTGCTCGCGAGGCGGGAGATCCGGTTCGGTCCGGGATCGAACCGCCAGGCCGAGACGGTGGCGGTATCGGGCCCTGGTCCGTTGGCTCCGAGCGGGATCTCCCACTCCGCCACCGTCCGGGTCCGAAAGCGCACGCTGGCCCCGAGCGGCGACACGCCCTCCACGAGCTGCTGAGCCGCCACGAACGAGCGCCCGTCGTTGGCCGACAGCAACAGGATCGGCGGGTGCTCAGGGTCCTCCACGACCGTCCATCCCGTCACGGTCTCGTTCTCCAGGGCGAGGCGCGGAGGTGGAGTGATCATGCCCAGGCGGCCGTCCGCGGTTCGATCGAACGAGGGACGGGGCCGCGCCTGACGCACACCCATCTCCACGAGCGTGTCGAATCGGCGCCGGGCGCCCGCGGGATGCATGTAGAGATAGATCATCGGGCCCTCGTTGAGCCGGGTCGGCTCGAGGAGGTTGCCAAGCTCGAGACAGGCCTTCGCTCCCGACAACGACAAACGGGTGGTGTTGGCGATCAAGGTCGCCCACCGGCTCGTGGCACCAAGGCCGACGACGAGGCCCGCGAGCAAGGCCAAGGTGGTGGCGCGGGCCGCGCGCGGCCGAAGGTCCTGGAGCCGAAGACGCGCCAGGTGCCACGCCGCGATCCACACGAGCACCGCGTTCGTGGTGTAGCGGGAGGTCAGCGCGTAGTCGAGGCCGAAGCCGACTCGGCCGAGGGCGGTGGCGGCCGCCACCATCATTCCGAAGGCGCCGAGCGAGCACCAGGGCAGGGCGGCAGAGCGATCGTGGCGCAGACCCACCACGCCCAGACGCGAGAACCGGCGAGAACGAGCAGGACCCCGAGGGCCACGGCCAGGTCGGGAGCAGGAGCGAGGGGCGCGCCCAGAAGAGCGAAGAAGAACCGCGCCGCCGCGAGCGGATCGCGCAAAGGCCTCCTCGGTGGAGGACGCGTGGCGAGCCTCGCGCATGGAGACGAGGAGCAGGATCCACGCCGCGAGGGTGAGGCACAGCCAGGCGACGATGGCGCCCCTCCGCTCCCGCACCCGCCCGGAGCCCCACGCGACGAGGGGCACCATCGCGAGCCACGCGAAGGGGCCCTGGGCCGTGGTGAGGGTCGCGACGAGGCACGCGCCGGCGGCCAGGGCGATCCGGCGGACGCTCGGCGGGCTCTCGCTCGGCCGCAACGCCACGAGGGCCAGGGCGACGCAGAGGTTCGCGAGGAACCAGGCGGACTGCATGCCCCAGAGCCAGTTCTCGACCTGAACGAGGGAGAACAGCAGGAGCGCGGTCGCGCCGTCACCGGCCAGGAGAAGGGAAGGGCTGCCGGCCGCGGGGCGACTGAGACGCCAGAGGGTGAGCGTGGTTCCGGCCGCGAAGAGCAGGCTCGCGAAGAGCCCGAACCAGATGTTCCAGCCGAAGGTGAAGGCGAGACCGGCGAGCAGCACTCGCGGGACCAGCACGACGTGATCGTTGTGGGGGGCGAGCCAGTCGCCGAGGGTCGCCTCGCCGTGGGCCACCCGCTCGAGGAACGGCACGAAGAGCCACTCGTCCCAGTTGGGCACGTCCACGCCGAAACGCACGACCAGAGCGACGGCCGCCGAGGCCGGCACCGCGAACGCGGCGAGACCGAGACCGGAGCGAACGCGCACTCGGCTACTTTCCGCTGGCGGGCCCGGGCAGACAGAACTGCGCGGCGGCAACGGCTTCGTTGCGACCAGGCGAGAGGGCCTCCGCGTTGCCCAAGAGGGCTACGACGAGGTCTTCGCCGGGATAGTTGACGAGGCAGGCATTGAATCCCTTCACCGTCCCGCAGTGGTTGACGAACGTGCGGCCCGCGGTGTCCTTGAAGACCCGCCAGAGCAGGCCCTGAGCGAAGTCCATCTTCTGCGGTGGCTGCGCTCCCTCGAACCGCATGACGGGGTCGAGGTGAGGCCCATACATGGCCGTGACGCTCTCCGGCTTGAGGAGGCCGCCATGGTTCAGGGCGGCGCCGAACCGGCAGAGGTCTTCGGCGGTCGAGATCATTCCGCCGCTCGCGAACTTGTACGTGAGGTCGTTGTAGTAGTAGTTGGCCATGCGTCCGTCGAGAATTCGATAGCTCTGAGCGCGATGGGGGACGATTCGCTCGGGCCGGTCGAACGCCGTGCTCAACATACCCGCAGGACCCCAGACCTTCCGCCGCATGTAGTCCTCGAAGGACAAGCCGCTCGCCTTCTCGACGACGCCTTGGAGAAGATTCACCGCGTACGAGGAGTACAAGAAGTACTGACCGGGACGAAACAGGAGGGCATCGTCCTTGAAGATCGCGAGGCCGCCTTCCCATGACAACGGGCGGGTGCTCTCGTTGTCCTGGGAGTCAGGGAAATCGTTCGACCCGTAGTGGCGCACCCCGGAGGTATGGGTCAACAAGTGCTTGATGCTGATCGCTCCCTCGGGCTTCTGGGGGAACGCAGGCACGTACTTCTGGATGGGATCGTCGAGCGACACCCTCCCCTCTTCGACGAGCTGCATCACGGCCACCGCCGTCTGGACCTTCGAAATCGACCCGATGTTGAAGACCGTGGATCCGCTCGCCGGAACGAGATTCGCGAGGTCGGCGAATCCGACCCCGGCCGAGACCGCCAACTTGCCCTTGGACGACACGGCCACGGCGATGCCCGGTGTCCCCTTTTCGCGCCACAAGCCGGTCACATAGGACACGACCTGGGCTTCGGGAGGAGGACCGACGCACAGTGCGGGCGAGGCCACGGCCAACCCGGCGGCCAACGCAAACGCATACGGGGCTCGCCTAGTCACGGCAACCTCCGATCGGCTGGGTCATGTGTGCCGTTCCTCTTCGCCTCATTCCCGCGCTCGCTATTCCCGCCCTCACTCACCAGAGCCGGAGCTGCCGGCTGCCATTGCCAGGCACCCGTGGCCGGCTCACCTCGATCCACTCGGTCCCTTCGGCCCCAGTCAACTCTAGCCGGACCTCGGTCCGGCCGCGCCGCCGCAACGCCTGGGTGGCGCAGAGGTGTGCCACCTCCGGGTGGTTGTTCTTCTGCGACAGGTGCGCGAGCACGACGGTGCGGCACGCGTCGCCCAGGCTCTGGCCCAGGTAGCGGGCCACGTCGCCGTTGGACAGATGCCCGTGAGATCCGAGGATGCGCTCCTTCAGCGACCAGGGATAGGGGCCGCGCCGCAGCATGTCCGGGTCGTAGTTCGATTCCATCAAGAGGGCGTCGCAGCCGCGGAACGCTTCCACCACCCCTCGGCTGACGTGACCGAAGTCCGTGGCGTGGCCCAGGCTCACGTCGCCGGCGGAGATCACGAAGGCCAGCGGCTCGGCCGCGTCGTGGGGGATGGGAACGCCGACGATGGTCAAGGCGCCGAGCACGCGCGGAGCTCCCGCTTCGAGCACGTCGTAGCCCGCGATCTCCTCGGCCCCGAACCCCGCGGCCGCGTAGGTGCCGCGGGTTCCGGCGAGGCGCACTCCCCACCTGGCGGAGAAGGCGGCGGCGCCCTTGGCGTGATCGCTGTGCTCGTGGGAGACGAAGAGGGCGGCCACCGAGCCGGGATCGACGCCCACCGACTGCAGCCGTTCCGCCAGTACCCGGGGCCCGAGGCCGGCGTCGATGAGGACCCGGGTCTCCCCGGACTCGACGAGGGTAGCGTTGCCGGCGCTGCCCGATCCCAGCACGCGGAACCGAAGGGCCGAGCTCACGCCGCCCAGTTTACTTCACCCGACTCCAGGCCCACTCCTGGCTCGCGAGCTTGCCGCCTTGCGAGCCTTCGATCCGGGCGTGCAGCCGGTCGTCTTCGCCGAGCCAGTAGATGACCCGCTGGGGAAAGTCGTGAATGGGGTTCGAGAAGACCACCCGCGTCTTCGTGCTCGAGAGCAGGCGAAAGGCGGTCACCGCCTTCCCCTGGGGACTGGCGAGAAACACGAGTCCCTCGGCGTCGGCTTCGATACGCAGGAACTCGAACGAGACCATGCGGCCCTGGGCCACGTCGCGATGCATGCCGAGCATCACCCCGCCCTTCGGCGGCAGCCAGACCTCCTCCATGTCCGTTCCTGCAGGCGCTCCCTTGCCACGAGCCCGCCATCCACGCGACCGCCACTACGGCGTCCGGCGAGGCGGCGGCCAGGGGCCGATGCGGGGTCAGCAGCGCGCCCGCGATCCCCGCGAGCGCGAGGTAGCGGTGGAGAGGCGAGCAAGGCCGAGGCTCGCAGCGGATCAACGCGTCAAATCCGGAGGGCCGTCGCCTTCGGCCGGTAGCCTTTGAGGTTGCCCAGGACGCTCGCGGTCAGGCTGGTGGAGAAGATGTGGTCGGCCACGCGCTGCACGTCGTCGGCCTGCACCTCTTCGATGCTCCCCAGGACCTCGTCGAGGCCGAACTGCTTGCCGAAGTAGATCTCTTGCCGCGCGAGATGGTTCATGCGCGAGCCCGTGCTCTCGAGCGAGAGCATCAGGCTGCCCTTCAGATGGTCCTTGGCCCGCCGCAGCTCGGTCTCGGGGATCGGGTCGCCCTTCAGCCGACGGATCTCCTCGATGGTGAGCCGCACCACCTCGGCCACGGAGTCGAGGCTGGTGCCCGCGTACACCGTGAGGTTGCCGGCGTCGGAGTAGGACGTGAACCCGGAGGAGATGGAGTAGACGAGCCCGCGCTTCTCGCGGACGTTCTGGAAGAGGCGAGACGACATGCTTCCCCCGAGAACAGTGTTGAGGACGTAGGCCGGGAAGCGCTCGGCGTGGGCCTGCGGGTAGGCGGGCGCGCCCAGGCAGAGGTGGACCTGCTCCAGCTCTTTCTTCGCGCGCGTCACGACCTTGACCGCCGGCTTGGGGGCCCGGCCGTTTGCCGACCGCTCGGGGCTCCCGGCCAGGGCCTCGAAGTGCTGCCGCACGAGCCGGGCCGCGCCATGATGCTCGAGGTTCCCGGCGGCCGCGATCAGGATGTTGCCGGCGTGGTAGACCTCGGCGAAGAAGCTCGCGAGGTCGTCGCGGCGGAAGCTCGCGACGCTGCGCTTCGTGCCGAGGATGGGCCGGCCCAGGGGATGGTCGGGCCAGAAGGCGCCGCTGAAGAGCTCCATCACCAGGTCGTCGGGAGTGTCCTCCACCATGTTGATCTCTTCGAAGATGACCTTCTTTTCCTTCGTCATCTCGATGGGATCGAACAGCGGGTTCCGGACGATGTCGCCCAGGATGTCGACGGCCAGGGGCAGGTGCTCGTCCAGCACCTTCAGGTGGAAGGACGCGTACTCCTTCGCGGTGAAGGCGTCCATGTAGCCGCCGATCGAGTCGACCTCGGAGGCGATGGTCTCCGCCGAGCGGTTCTTCGTGCCCTTGAAGACCATGTGCTCGATGAAGTGGGCGATGCCGCTCTGCGCGGGGGTCTCGTGCCGGCTCCCGCGCTTCAGCCACACCCCGATGGTGACGCTGCGCACGTGGGGCATCGACTCGGTGATGAGGGTGAGGCCGTTGTCGAAGACTTCCTTGGCGATCATGGGCGAATGCTCAGAGTAGCACATGCTAGACTCACTCCGGACCGCATGCGCGACGAGGACTACAGGCGCTACGTCCGCATCAACCTTCCCCACGCCCGGACCATCGTGGAGCGCATCGGGCGCACGCTCGAGGTCCTGGGCGGCTTCGGCCACGAGACCAACGGGGGGGCGGAGACCCTCAGCGATGCCCTGGCCGACCTCGCGGGGAGCCTGCGGTCGTTCGACGAAGACCCGGTGGCCGAGGAGGCGCTCCGGGCCGCCGACGAGGCGGCGGCCAAGGGTCGCGCCCTGGTGGACGCCATCGCCGCTGACCCGTTGCCAGAGCGACCGCCTCGGTCAGCACGTGCGCAACCTGTTCGAATGCCTGGGCCTGCCCGAAGAAGGTGCCGAGCTCTCGCTGCGGTGCGGCGAGCGGCCCGACTCCCCCCTGCGCTGACGGCGCGCGGTGATACGATCTTTGCGGGTCCTGCCGTGTTTCACGAGATGGACCTTCGGAGGCCAATTGAGCACGACGAAGACGACCCTCACCTTCGCCCTCTTCGTGACCCTGGCCGCGGCCAGCGCCGCGCGCGCGGAGAAGATCCCCCCTGATTTCCGCGCCGCGTTCGAGCGGGAGTTCATCAAGGGCCGTACCTACGCGGTCTGCATGCAGAAGGGCATTCCCACCACCTCGATCAACGGGGTCAAGGGCGATTCCAACGGGACCGCCCACTACTCGATCGACGTCTTCGACGACGGGAGCTGGAAGACCTCGGCGGGGATCCTGGACTTCGACCAGACCGTCGCCGACTACCTGGACCTGGGCGAAGTCCTGGAGATGGCCGACCTCAGCTGGAAGGACAACCGCGTCGACCTGCGCATGGTTTCCGTCGAGGCCAAGAAGATAACGCGGGGCACCTGGTTCAAGACCGAGCGGCGCGAGCCCGTGGCCACCAACTTCAAGTTCTTCTTCCCGCCGGACTGGAAGAACCGCTATCTGAGCGCCGCCGACGTGCCCGCGGCCCTTGCCTTCGTCGAGGTCTGGCTCCGGCCGTTTTCGAACGAGCAGAACGCCCGCACCTTTTCGGCGCAGCTTCGCGTCGGCGCACCACCCGCTCCGGCCGCAAACCAGGCGGCGCCCGCGCCGCGTCCCGCTACCGCGCCCGCCGCGGCTCCCGCCAAAGCCACGGCCAAGCGCGAGATCAAGGCGGGCATGACCGCCCTCGAAGTGATCGACATCCTGGGCAAGCCCCAGAGCGAGACCGCCTTCCAGAACCAGAGCAAGTGGGTCTATCCCGACCTCACCGTGATCTTCGACAACGGCCGGGTGAAAGAGGTCCGTTTCTGATCGCGCCGTGCTGAAGGGAGACGGGAGCGGGTGGCGCGGCCTCCTGCTCCCGGTCCTTCTCAGTCTCCTTCTCCTCTTCGCCATCCCCTTCGACCTCTTCCCCTGGCTTCGCGGGCCCGCGCCCTACCCCCCGGAGTGGCAGTGGGGTCTTCGCTCCGAGCCACGTGGCCCGTGGCTTCCCGCAGTCCTCGTCGGGGCGGTGTTGCTGAGCCTCATCGCGGCCTGTGGATCGTCCTGGGCCCGTCGACGTCCGCGGTTCGCCGCCACCATCCTGATGATCGCCGGCGTGCTCGCCGGCTGGAGCTTTCAGATCGCGTTGGCCGCGACCCTGCCCGAGGGCGTCTTTCGCACCCTGCTGAACCGCGCCGCCTCGCGCACCATCACCTCGTACCACACCGTGGCGGTCTCGGAAGACGCGCGCGACCCCCGCGCGTTCCTGGTGCATCACGCCGAGCACCTTGCCCTCTACCGCACCACCGCCAAGCACGCCGCCACCCATCCCCCGGGCCCCGTGCTGTTCTATCGCGCCGCTCTTTGGACCTGCGAGGGATCGACCCGGCTCACCGAGGCGCTAATCAACCTGGCCGGTCTTCCCGACCGCGACTTCGCGCCCCCCAACACGCGAGCCGCAAGAGCCGCAGCTCTTCTGGGGGCTCTGCTGCTGGGGCTCCTGGGAGCGATGACGGTCTTTCCCGTCGCGGCGTTGGCCGAGACCCTGGGCCTGGCCCCGCTCACGGCGGCGCAGGTCGGACTGCTGTACGTCCTGTTGCCCGGTCCTGCATTGATGGTCCCGCAATTCGATGCGGCCCTGGCCTTGCCCATCGCCGCCGCGATCGCCCTCCTGGCCTCGGCGATCGCGACCGCACGCGCCGTCTGGTTGAGGGGCACCCTCGCGGGCGTTCTGGCGGCGGCAGCCCTGTTCACGTCCTACGGCGCCGCTGCCTTCCTGGCCATCGGCGGCCTGGCCGCCTTGGCCTTGGCGCCGTCCCGCCGTGAGGCCGCGAGCACCGGCCTTCCGACGCTGGCGCTCGCCGCGGGCACCGCCGCGCTTCTCACCGCCGCGACGATCGCTCCTCGGCCACGATCCGATCGCCTCGGCTCGCGCCGCCCTGGCCATCCACCGCGAGGCTTACACGGCACCCCGCAGCTACCCACTCTGGCTCGCCTTCAATCCCCTCGACCTGGCTGTGTTCCTGGGCGCTCCGCTCGCGGCCCTCGGCTTGGTGCGGCTCGTGTCTGTTCGCAAAGCGGCCGTTGGCTCCGGCCAAAGGTTCGGCCTCACCCTCGTCGCGGCCCTCACGGCGTTGATCGCCTCCGGAGTCACGCGCGGCGAGACGGGCCGCATCTGGATCCCCCTCATGCCGCTCCTGCTCGTCGCGATCCTGGCCCCGGCCGGCCCGAGCCACGACGAGGATTCCCAGCGACCGTCGAACCCTGATGCTCGTGGTGGGTGCCTTGCTCGGGGCCCTCTGCCTGGCGATCCGCGTCTCCTGGGATCTATAGTCGTCTTTGGCCTCTCGAACCTGAAAGGCCCCGGCCACGAGGTAACCCTTGGCGGCGCGTCTTGCCCTCCGGGCTGCGGCAGCAACCGGGATGTTCCTGGCGACCCACGCCGAGCCTGCCCTCTCGGCCGACTTCGATCGCTCGCCAACGGTCACTGTTTCCTATTCGCTGCCGTCACCCACTCTGAGCCTGCACGAACCCGTCTTCATCGAGGCCCGAGTCGAGAACCGAGGCGAAGAGCCCGTCATCGCGGATTTTGGGGGCAACTACCAGAAGCACTTATACCTGCGTCGGGCCCTCGACAAGACGACGAGGGTGGACTGGATCCTGCTCGACGGTCTCGCACGAATCGCCAATCTGGAGGCCCGAGACCTTCTCGCGACTCTTGCCAATAGTCCTGGAGAGAGAGGCCAGCTGGCCCGTGGGGCCTTGGCTCGCTTTGGGCAGGTGCCGTAGTTCTGCGCGCGCGTCTTCGGGGGGTCAGCTCTTTTCTTCCATCTCCGCCATCTGCTTCTTCAAGCGCTCCTGGTAGGCGATGAAGTTTGCCTCCGCCCAGGACTCCTGCAGGGCGTTCTTGGACTGCAGGGTGCGATGCTTGTGGACTCCGGGCGGGAAGTGCGGCTGGATCGTCCGGTGTCCCAGCTCCCAAACGCGCCTGATGGCGCGGTAGAGCATGGGATCGCCGGGCTCATACCAGCGTTCGCCGTCCATGTCCTGGATGCTATGGAACTTTCGGACGCCCATCAGTCGCCCTCCAGGCCGAACTTGCGGCGAAGGGCTTCTGCGTCCATGCGGTCCTTCGGACGGACCGTGTCCTTCTTCATTCGGTAGAGAGTCCTGGGAGTCACTGCCGTGACCATCAGGCCCTCGAAAGGCACGCGCTGCGTTTCGAGGTCTTCGTAGCGGAACGCCTCGCCGAGCCGCGTCAGGATGTCGACGTAGAAAGCGCCATCGGGTGGTGCGTACTGGACGGCGGGATAATCTCCCAGCAGGTCTTCGGCGGTGATCTTGTCGATTTCCGGGTCGGCGAACACCGAACGAAGCGCCTGCTTGAGCGCTTCGACGTTCTGGCGCTCCGGCGCGATGAAGATGTCGAGATCCTCGGTGAACCGCGCCAGGCCGTGGATGTTGAGGGCCACGGCGCCGAAGACGGCGTACCTCACGCCTTCTCGCTCCAGAGCTTCGAGCACTCGAACCGCAGGATCGGGCTGCATCTCTCTCAGAATAGCGTTCGCGCCTCACGCTTCCCTCGCTCTATCCTACGGGCCGATCCGGCATGGCGCCGGCGGAGGCCACCTTGCGACTCTTCCGAACGGTGACGTGTGGTGCGGTGATCGTGGCGGGAATGGCGGCGCTCGCGGGCGCGGCCGAGGCGCCCGAGGCGACGCTCGTCGATCGACCTCGCGAAGACGCGGCCTGCCATCTCGAAGTACGTCTACGGCCAGTTCATCGAGCACCTCGGCCGCTGCATCTACGGCGGGCTGTGGGCGGAGATGATCGAGGACCGGAAGTTCTTCTACCCCGTCGACGGCGAAGGGCCGGGCTGGGGGATGTTCCAGCCGGGCCCTCGGTCGTTTGACGGCGAGGGCCATCCCTACGAGCTTCTGCTGCGCTCGCCCTGGATGATCCTGGGCGCCCGTTCGGCCGTGACCATGAGCAAGGACAAGCCGTGGGTGGGCGAGCACTCGCCGGTGATCGCGGCAGACGGCAAGGGAACGGGCCTCGCGCAGGAGCGGCTGGGGCTCGTCGCCGGACGTCGATACGTGGGGCGCGTCGTCCTGGCGGGCGCGGCGGGCGCGGCGCCGATCCGCGTCAGCCTCGTCTGGGGTGCCGGAGCCTCCGACCGCCAGACCGTGACCGTGGACAAAGTGACCGAGGAGTTCGCGACTGTCGTCCTCGCCTTCACCGCCAAGGGCTCGACGGACAACGGCCGGCTCGAGATCGTGAGCTACGGCCAGGGCAGCCTTCAAGGTCGGCGCGGTGTCGCTGATGCCGGCCGACAACATCTATGGCTGGCGGGCCGACACCCTGGCTCGCTTGCGCGAGCTGAACTCGCCGGTCTACCGATGGCCGGGCGGCAACTTCGTGAGCGGCTACGACTGGCGGGACGGCATCGGCGATCCCGACAAGCGGCCGCCCCGCAAGAACCCGGCCTGGAAGGGCATCGAGTCCAACGACGTGGGCCTCGACGAGTTCATGGTGCTGTGTCGCGAGATCGACACCGAGCCCTTCATCGCGGTCAACACCGGCCTGGGCGGCGCGGAAGCGGCCGCGGAGGAGCTCGAGTACGTCAACGGTGCGGCCGCCAGCAAGGAGGGCGCGCGCCGCGCCGCGAACGGACACCCGAAGCCGTACGGCGTGAAGTTCTGGGGCATCGGCAACGAGATGTACGGCGACTGGCAGCTCGGCCACATGCCGCTCGCGGAGTACCTGAAGAAGCACAACCGCGTCGTCGACGCCATGCGCGCGGTCGACCCCGCCATCGTGCCGATCGCGGTGGGCGCCGTGGGCGACTGGAGCAAGCAGATGCTCACCACCGCCGTGAATCACATGAGCCTCCTGAGCGAGCACATCTACTGGCAGAACAAGCCCGAGGTCGCGGCCCATGTCGAGCAGGCCACGGAGGGGATCCGCCGGATCGCCGACGCTCATCGCGCCTATCGCCGCGAGCTGCCCTCGCTCAAGGGCAAGGACATCAAGATCGCTCTCGACGAGTGGAACTACTGGTACGGCGCCAACGAGTACGGCGAGCTCGGCACCCAGTACTTCCTCCAGGACGGCCTGGGGGCCGCGGTCGCGCTCCACGAGCTCTTCCGCAACAGCGACATCTTCTTCATGGCGAACTACGCGCAGACCGTGAACGTGATCGGGGCCATCAAGACCACGAAGACCGAGGCCGAGCTGGAGACGACGGGCCTGGTCCTGAAGCTCTACCGTGAACGCTTCGGCGTCACCCCGGTCGAGGTCGGCGCCGGACCTGCGCCCCCTCGACGTGAGCGCGGCCTTGAGCGCGGACGGCCGGGCCCTGACCCTCGCCGTCGTGAACCCCACCGAGGAGACGCGGCGGCTTCGCTTGCAGCTCGCGGGCGGCCGCGCCCTCCTCGGGCACGGGGCAGAAGTGGGTGATCACGGGCGAGGGCCGCTTCGCGCACAACCGGCCCGGCGCGCCGCGGCAGGTGGACATCCGCACCGAGGGCGTGACCGGGGGCGGCGAGGCGGCCGTGGCGGCGCCGCTGAGCGTCACCTTGTACTCGCTGTGGCTCAAGTAGAGGTAGCGCCGGTCAGCGTTCGCGCCGCACCACGGGCAGGAGGGCCTCGGTCGCCAGCCGGTTCGCCACCTCGTTGGGATGGCGGTCCACCGGGTGCACCCAGAGGGACGCGCTCGGGCGGCCACGCAGCGTGTCCAGCAGGTCGAGGTGCTCGATTCCCTCCTTCACGCAGAAGCGGCGGACCTTCTCGTGGATCGGCGCAAAGGCATAGCGGCCTTCGAGCCCCACCAGGAGCGGCCACGACATCAGGACGAAGCGCGCCCCGCTCGCGCGGACCCTCTGGTTCATGGCGCGGATGTCGGCCTGCGTTCGTTCCCAGCCCTCGCGGTTGGGCTCGTCGTACATCTCGAGGTACCAGCGCGTGGTCTCGCGCCCCACCCGGTAGGAGGTCACCCGATCGGCGACGAAGGCGGAGAGGCGGGGCTCGAAGAAGCCGAGGCTCGGCGGATCCGTCTCGAGCATCGCTCCGCGGTCGAGGATCCAGTCGTCGAGGTAGCTCTGGCGCGCGTGGAACGCGGGAGACTGCTCCGCGTCGTTGAGGACGAAGGCGTAGACGAAGACGTCCACCCCGAAGGGGAACGCGTCTTCGAAGGCGTCGAGGAGGGCCGGGAAATCGGTCCCCCGACGGCCGCAGTTGAGGACCTCCCACGGCTCGTTCCCCGCCCCCGCGGAGCTCACGCTCCAACCGGCGCACGAGCGTGTCTTCCTCCTTCACGCCTTGGCCTTCGGTGAACGAGTCTCCGAGGACCATCACCCGGTGAACGTCCGGGCGCTTCGGCTGGAGCGGCTTCTCCCGGAATTTCTGGGCGTTGTACCGGAACGCCACCGCCCAGGGGGCGCGCTGGGAGACCCGATCGAAGCGCAGGGGAGCCAGGTGAAAGTAGCGATCGTGGTTCTCGGGGGTGCGCAGGTCGATGTCGAAATACCCTCGCGGGTTCGTGGGATAGCAGTCGAGGAGCTCGGTCCAGCGCGCGTTGGCCATGCGGGCCATGCTGGGGAAGCGCGCGGGAACGTAGCCCGTGGCCCGGAGCGCGAGCTCCGGGACGAGCAGGCCCACGACCAGCGAGATGAGGACGAGGGCGAAGGTACCGAGGAGGTTCCGTCTCGAGGCTACGGGCATCGGGTCAGGGACGAGGCCAGGTGAAGTCCGACCGGAAGACCAGGATCGAGTGGCCCACGTCTCCGAGCGGAGTGAGGCTGCGGATGCGCTCCATCAGCCGACGGTCTTCTTCCTCGAGATAGACGCCCTGGAGGTTGGTGGCGCTCACCGCCAGGACGTCGCCGGGATGGATCTCGCGGGTCACCTGCGCGGGGCGCGGCGACATCGTGCTCGGGCAGCATCGAGGCGTCGAGGCCGTAGTACGACGGGTCCGCGGAGCCGAAGTACGAGAGCTTCACACGCGAGAGGCCGCGCGACCTGAGCCAGGGCCGCAGGCCCTTCAGGTCCTGCCCCCAGTCGAGGCTCGAATCCACGAGGCAGTGGTAGCCGCCTGCGGGTCCGCCGGCGAGCTCGTTGAAGTAGGCCAGGTAGTGCGGGTGGACGCGCAGCGTGCCCACCGCGTACCAGGCCGAGAGGGCGAGGACGGCGACCTGGAGCGGCCGCCGGCCCGCTCCCGCGGTCGGCCACGCCCGGGAGGCGAGGCGGCCCGCGGCGACGAAGAGAAAGGGATAGATCGGGAGCAGGTGGCGATGCCCGATGTTGAGCCCGCGCGCCTGGGTGAGAAGCAGGTAGCCCGCGACCGGAAGCCAGAGGACGATGGCCTCGCTCCTTCTCGTGCTCCGCCACGTCACGATCAGGGAAAGCACCAGCAGCACGATCAGGGGCAACGGCGTCTTCAAGGCGAAGGTCACGAGGAAGAACTCCGGGAAGCCCTGCTCGGACAGCCGGCCGAGAAGAAAGGTCGGACGGCCCTCCGCATGACGGTAGGTGAACAGGAAGCCGCGAACGTAGGCCTCGGGAAGGAGACCCCAGGCCTCGGCGGTGAGCGCCGTCTTTGCGACGGGCGGTCTCCCCGTCGTCCCGCAGGGTGCTCGCCAGGAGCTCGGCGCGCACCGCCGGGTCGGACGCGAGGGGTCTCACGAATCCGTACGAGGCCCAGAGCCCGAGCCAGGCCACGAAGCCGATGGCCAGCAGCAGCGAGGCAGCCACCTTCCCGCGCGGCCAGCCGGGGCCCGGGGTCCGCTCCGTGGCGCCGAGGCCGACGCTCATCGGCTCGGCCGAGAACACGGCCAGGAGCGCCATCGACACCAGGACCGGCGCCAGGACGACGGCCGAGAACTTGCTGGCCGCGGCCGCGGCCGCGAAAAGGCCGGCGAGGCCGAGCCGGCGCCAGGTCGCTCGGCGCAAGACGGCCTCGAAGGACACGACCGTGAGGAAGTAGAAGAGCGCCATGGCCACGTCGGTGGTCACGAGGCGGCCGTGGGCCAGGACGTCAGGCGAGAGAACCGCGAGCAGGCCCGCGAGGACGGCGGCCGCCAAGCCGAAGCGCGCTCGGGTCCACAGGAAGACGGCAGCGCACAGGCTCGCGCCGAGAGCGACCATGGGAAGCCGAGCCCACAGAAGCAGGCGGTCCGCGTCGTTCCAGCGGTAGAGGAAGCGCTTGCCGAGCTCCCACTGGCGCCCTCGCGCCCAAGCCTCGTCGTCGGCCTTGAAGGTCACGTCGCGCAGGAAGAGAAGAGGCGCGGCAGCCAGCAGCTTCACGAGCGGAGGGTGCTCGGGATTCAGGCGATGGTCGCCGGTGACGAGGTAGCTGTAGCCCGCGGGCAGGTGGGCGCCTTCGTCGTAGGTGGCAGCGCTCTGCCGAAGGCTGCTCACGGCGAGGCCGACGTAGAGGGTCAAGCCGAGCCCCAGCACGAGCGCCTCGACCCGCGGCTTCATGGCACGAGCGCCGCGCGCCGGCCTCGGGCGAGGGCGACCACGAGCCAGGCGAGGCTGGCGAAGAGAGCCGCACCCGTACCCATCGCCCACACGATGCCGGAGCCGGGCAACGGCCCGGCGGCGTCGAACAGCACGCCCGGGGCAAGAAACAAGTAGAAGCCGAGAAGCCCGATCGTCGACGCGGCGGCGTGCAGCGCCGCGTAGCGATCGGGGACGAGCACCCCGAAGGGCACCACCCACAGCAGGTACTGGGCGCTCACCGCACCGTAGAGGGTCAGGAAGGCGAGGAAGACGGCGAGCGCCACGGCATCGAGCGAGAACCGGAGCCGGCGCGTGGCGACGAGAGCGAACAGGAGGGCCAGGGCGACGAGGAATCCCGCCTTCGCCAGGGGGACGAGAGCAGGCCAGTGCGGCGCTTCGCTCCGCGCGAGGACGCCGGTCACGAGCCATTGGACCGCGCGCACGAAGCCAATCCACCCGAAGTCGGCGACGCCGCCGTATCCGAGGAGCTCTCGCCGCAGGGCCGAGGCATCGTCGAGGGCAAAGGGCACGAGCAGCGCCGCGACCGGCAGCGTCGCGAGGGCCAGAAAGCGGAGCCGGGCGCGTGTCCCGGCGAGCGAGAGCAGGAAGAACGGCAGCAGGAGCACGGGGAACGACTTGAGCGCGATGCCACCGGCCAGGGCCAGGGCCGAGCGGTCGAGCCTTTCGCTCTCGCGCCAGTAGACCGCGAGCAGCACGCACAAGAGGGCGGCCGCATCGAACTGGCCGTGGAAGCCGGTCACGAGGATGCTGACGGGATGGAGGGCGTAGAGCCAGGCGGGCAGGACGCCGAGTCCGCGTCTTGCGCCCATTCGGGCGAGAAGGGCCACGAGGCCGAGGTCGGCGAGCAGCACGGGGACCTTCACGAGCATGGCGAAGCTCAGTGCCCCAGCGCCGCGACAGCCACAGGGCGCCGGTTTCGACCGCGACCCACACCGGAGGGTAGGGATAGAGCCGAGGCGCCTGGTAGGGGTTCCACGACTCGTCGAGCACGTGCGCCGCGACCTTGCGGTAGCGCAACACGTCGGCGGTGACGCGGTCGGCGGTGAGGATCGGCACGAGCCGGACGACGGCGGCGGCGAGCAGGACCAGGGCCAAAGGTCTCGTCATCGCGCGGAGTGCGGGCCCCGGCACCACGTCGTCCACGGCGCGGAGCAGGGCGCCGGCCGCGATGCGGTGGGCGATCTCGTTCGGATGCTCGTCGTCGGCGCCGTCCACGACCAGCACGTCCCAGCGCAGGCCGCGATACGAAGGCAGGAGATCGACGACCTTGGCCCCGGCTTCCCCGGCGGCACGTGCGACCTGGGCGTGGATCTCGGTGAAGGGATAGCTCTCGTCGAGCGGCTGACCGAAGAGGGGGAAGATCATCACGACGAACGGGATCCCCTTCTCGCGACAGACGTTCCCCATGAGCTTGAGCGCCTTCTGGCTCGCGATCCAGCCCGAATAGTCGGGGGCGAATTGCGACCGGTACGCCGAGAGCCGGCGGCGGTTCTCCAGGGTGGCGTCGATCCGGCTCGAGACCAGGCGATAGAGGGCGGACTGGTTGAGGAACTTCCGGACCTGGGACTTGCGCTCCCGCTTCTCCAGCACCCAGTCCCGCGCCCTGCGCTCTTCGGCCGCGTTCTCGTCCTCGCTGTCGTTCAGCACGTAGCCCAGCACCACCACGTCGGGCCCGTAGGCCAGGCCCTCTTCCACGAGCTGCGACGCCTGCTCGACCGTGTTCATGCCGGGCTGCGCGAGCTGGATGACCTCCCAGCGCTCTCCCGGGCGGCGGCGCGCGAGGGCGCGGCCGACTCTCTCCGCGTAGGTGTCGTCGAACTCGACGCTCGCCCCCCAGGCGAACGAGTCGCCGAGGGAAACGAGCCGCCGCACTCCCGCGGGCTTTTGGATGATCGCGCTCGAGGTCGCGATAGCCGCGCGAGTTGGTGGGGGCCATCCCCTTGCGCTTGGTGTTCACGGGGGCGTAGCCGGTGGGCCGGGGAGCACCGAGGCCGGTGAGGCGCAGCGCGACCTCGGCAAAGCCGACGAAGAAGAGCAGGCTGAACAGGAGGAGGAGGACTTCGCCCCGCTTCGGCAAGGTCACGGCGCCATCATATGCGAGGAGCCCGGTCCGGCCATGTGCCGGGGCCGGGCGACTAACCGCGACCTCCTGTCCCCTGATATCCTGCGGGTCTGAGCTCGATGCACCCTCTGTCCTCCCTCCATCTCGCTCGACGAGGACGCCGGCGACTGCTCGGCTTCGCCCTCCTGGCTGCGCTCCCGAGCGGCGGGCCCACGCCCAGACCCCGCCCGCATCCTCGGCCAGGACGAGATCGACCTTCAGGGCCGCACCAGCGTCATTCTCGGATCGGGGGCCCGGGCGCTCGGCATGGGCGGCGCCTTCCTGGCCCGGGCGGACGACGCCACCGCCGCCTCGTGGAACCCCGCTGGCCTCTCCTACCTGCGACGTCCCGAGCTCTCCTTGGTGGGGGCTCGGAACATCTTCGACGCCGACGTGGAAGGCGGCGACGTCTTCCGTTTCAAGGGCTGGTCTCCGGACTTCGGCGCCTTCACCTTCCCCCTGTCCATCAAGAACGCGGGCGGCGCCATCCAGATCAGCTTCCAGAGGGTGATTCCCTTCGACGGGAACCGCACCATCGAGCGCAACTCCGGGAGCCGTGTCTCGTCGCTCGTGTCCGCGGGAGGATTCGACGTCATCTCCTTCGGCACCGGATGGAAGCTGACGGGCAAGCTGCGGTTGGGCCTCACCGTGAACCGCTGGATTCGGGGATACGAGCAGGACCAGACGCGTTCCGTCGAGGCTGGCCGCACCCGCCAGATCGCCACCGACTGGCAACAGAAGGGCTGGAATACCAACCTGGGCCTCATCTTCTCGCCGGTCGAGAACCTGAACCTGGCGGTGGTGGGCAAGACTCCGTTCACCGCCAAGGTGGACCTCGCGAAATCGCGCACCGACTTTCTTGCCGAACAGCGAAGGCCAGCCTCGAGCCCGTCTCCTCGAACGCCTACGCGAGCAGCGCCGTGAGGCTGGACTTTCCCGGGGCCTTCGGGGTGGGCGCTTCCTGGAGAGCGCAGAGCCGGCTGACGGTCTCCGCGGACTACACCCGGACCTTCTGGTCGAAGGCCTACGTCTACAACTTCTTCACTCTCCGGCAGAGACGAGGATCCTGGTCTCGCCGTGACGGACACCCCCGCCCCCAACCCGGCGGACACCTACCCCAAGCTGCCCTACCCCTATCTGACCGAAAGCGATCAGGCCGATTCCGAGCAGATCCGCTTCGGAGTGGAGTACGTCTTCATCGGCCGGCGAATCAAGGTGCCGGTGCGCGGCGGGTACTTCAACGACCGCCAGATCCGTCGCGACCGCGACGGGCATGCCCCGCGCTACAACGGCTTCACCGCGGGGACCGGCATCATCGTCGGGTCGGTACTGCTCGACGCGGCCTACCTCTACGAGTACGGCTCGTACATCGACGCCCTCGACCTGAAGACCACCCAGCGCACCCACCGCTTCCTCGCCTCCCTGATCTACAGGTTCAGCGGGCTTCCCTAACCGGAAGGGGCCCGGGCACGATGGCCGAGGACCGCACGCCGCTCTCGTCGGTGGAGGCCGTCCGCGACGAGCTGCGCCGTCTCGGCTACCTCGACAGTGGTACTCGGTCGCTTCGTGCTCGCGGGCGCGGGCGGTCCGTCGCCGCTTCGGGCCTCGTTGCGCGCCGCCTCGCGCATCGGCCTCGCCGGCGGTCTGCTGTTCGGCTTCGCCTCCGCCCTGGCCGCGGTCGGCTTCGACCGGCGTCTCCTCTCCGAGCCGCGCGACCTCGCCGTGCTCACGCTGTTCCTGATCGTGGCCACGGGCGTGGTCACGGCGGTGGCGTCGGCCCTGGCAGGCCTGGCCGCGGCCTGGCTGGGCCGGCGCACCGGCCGTCGGCCGGGCCCGGGCCTCCACCGCAACGTCGGTCTCGCGGTGGCTCTCCTGGGTCTGCTCTACCTGGCCCTCTGGTGGTGGACCCACATGGCACAGGCCTCGCTCTCGTCCCGCGTGGGCGCGCTGCTGCTGGGGCTGGGCCTGAGCCTGGCCCTCGGCCGCTTCGCGTCGCTGGCCGCGGTCGCGGTCCTGGCCGCGGGCGGCCTCGGCGAGGGCCTTCCCCGCGCCGGACTCGGACGGCGCCAGCTCCTGGTGCTGCTGGCCGCGGCCGTCGTGTTCTACGCCGGAGCCGTCGGCGCGGCCGCCTACCTCGGACCAGAGCGAGGACGCCCCCGACTTCGCGGTCGTCCCCACCGGCCTTCGCGTCCGCGTCCTCGGGGTCGACGGCCTCGAGCGCCGGATGACCGAGCAGATGACGAGCCGCGGCGAGATGCCGCACCTCGAGGCGCTCTTGGATCGCGGCGCGCGGGGACGCCTGCGCGCCGAGCCCCAGCGGGTGCCCGCCCTCGTCTGGACCACCATCGCCACCGGGCGCGGCCCCGAGGCCCACGGCATACAGGCCGCGAGCGCGCGGCGGGTCGCGGGCTTGCGGACCCCGCTCGCCCTGGGCCCGAGCGAAGGTCCCATCGCGGCGGCCCTGGCCCGGGCGACCGACGTGCTGCGTCTCACGCGCAGCGAGCCCGCCACCTCGATGCTCCGCGCGGTGAAGGCCTTCTGGAACATCGCTTCGGAGAAGGGCCTTCGCGTCGGGGTCGTGAACTGGTGGGCCACCTGGCCCGCGGACCCGGTGAACGGCTACCTGGTCAGCGATCGCACGGCGTTCAAGCTCGAGAAGGGCGGCGCCCCGGATCGCGACGTTCAGCCCCCGGAGCTCTTCGGACGGCTCACGCCGCCCGTGGCCTCCGACAATCGAGCGGAGGCCCTCGACCTGTTCGCAGCGCGCGCGGCCACGGCCCTGCGGGGCACGGCTCCCCCGGACGTCGAGGCCGTCTACCTCCCCGGTCTCGACATCTTCACGATGCAGCAATTGGGCGACGCCAGCGCCGCTGACCTGGCTTCGCTCGAAGGCCGGGTCAGGGCGGTGCGCGAGTACTACCGCTTCGTCGACCGCCTCATCGGCGAGGCGGCCGCCGACCTCGGCCAGGGCGACGTCCTCGTCCTCGTGGGCGACCCCGGGCGTCTGGCGCGCAGCGGAAGCGCACCCGCGGAGGGAACCCTGGTGCTGGTCGGGGGGCCGACCCGGACCGTCGATCTGGGCGAGGTCTCCGAGCGCGACATCGCGCCTACCGTGCTGCACCTCATCGGCCTGCCGGTGAGCCGCGAGCTCGACGGCCGGGTCCTCGAGATCGCTTTCGAGCCGGCCTTCATGAAAGCCCATGCCGTGCGCACGGTCGCCGCCTTCGGCCGCCGGGCCCGCACCCGGCACGCCGAGAGCGCCTTCGATCGGGACGTGCTCGAAGAGCTGAAGAGCCTCGGCTACATCCAGTAGGAGGGTAGCGCCGTTGGACGACACCGAGCCCGACCTGCTCCCCGACGAAGGCGTGCCCATCGATCGCTACTGCCAGAGCAAGGTCGAGGTCCGCGAACGATTGCGGCTCTTCCGCGGCGTCCTCGCCGCCATCCACTACGCCCACCAGCGCTGCGCACCCTAGCGATCGGCGCCGGCCACCCTTCGCGGGACTCTTGGCTGCGCGAGGAAACGGGCACTTGTGCACTAGAGTAGCCAGGCCATGCCCGACTGGTCCTACCAGACGGTCCTGAAGCCGCTCTTGTTCGCCCTGCCCCCGCGGACCGCGCGCGACCTGAGCCTGGGCCTCATGGGCACGCTCGCCCGCTTGCCGCTGGGCTCCGCCGTCATCGACTTCCTGGGTCACATGCGCCCGTCCCCGGCGCTCCGCCGTCGCCACCTGGGCCTCACGTTTCCCTCGCCCGTGGGCCTCGGCTCGGGACTCGATCCCGAAGGCCGCGGCACCGCGGCGCTGGCGCGCTTCGGCGTCGGATTCATCGAGGTCGGGCCGATCACGGTTCGTCCCCGTCAGAGCCGGCGGCGTGATCGACCGCCACCCGGACCGCGAGTCCATCAGCGCTCCGGTCGTGATGGACAACGCGGGCGTGGACGCGATGGTTCGCCGGTTGGCGCGGGGGCCGCGCGCGGGGGTGCCCATCGTCGTGAGACTCGCGGTCGAACCCGGAACCGGGCCGCTGGCAACGGCCGACGAGTGCCGCCAGATGGTCGAACGCCTCGGCCCTCATGCCGCTGCTTTCTCCGTCAGCCTGGCGAGCGGAGCCGGTCGCGAGTCCCTGGCCGCGATGACGAAGGGCAGCGGAGCGTCCGGCTCCCGCCCGCCACTGCTGCTCTGCATCCCGACCGATCTCGCGGCGAACCAAGCCGACGAGCTCGCGGAGTCGGCCGTGGCCGCCGGCTTCGACGGTCTCTGGGTCGACGGCGCCACCCATGCGACGGGCCGTCGCGAGATCGGCCGGCCGCCCTCGAACCGGCCCTCGCCTTGACCGCCCGCCTCCGCGAGCGAGCCGGCGTAGGCACCGTCATCGTGGGCTCGGGCGGAGTCCACGAGCCGGAGGACGCGCTGCGGATGATCGAAGCGGGCGCCGACCTGGTGGCGGTCGACAGCGGCCTCGTCTTCTCCGGCCCCGGGCTGCCCAAGCGGATCAACGAGGCGGTGCTCTTCGCGAACGAAAAGGCCTCGCCCCCGGAAGCGGGCGCCCTCCGCACGACCGAGCAGTCGTGGCTGTGGGCCTTTCTCATGGGTCTCGGGATGCTCTTCGGCAGCACTTTGGCCCTGGGCATCGCCATGACCCGCGTGGTCCTGCCCTACGACGAGCAGTTCGCGGGGCTCACGCGAGCGGAGCTCCACGCCGTGAACGATCGACTGCTCTCCTTCCTCACCCACGATCGGGTGTCGCTGGCGGGAACGATGGTCGCGATCGGCGTCTTGTACAGCGGCCTCGCGCTCTTCGGCATGAGGCAGGGACTGCACTGGGCCAAGGTCGCCGTGCTCTCGTCGGCCTTCGCGGGTTCCGCCACGTTCTTCCTGTTCCTGGGCTTTGGCTACTTCGACCCCTTTCACGCCTTCGTGACCGCGGTCTTGTTCCAGTTCCTCCTGCTCGCCCTCCACTGCCGTTCGCCCGAGCCCCACGGCCTCTCCCGGCCCGACCTCCGCAACGACCGCGCGTGGCGGCTCAGCCAGTGGGGACAGCTCGGGCTCATCGTCCAGGCCTGTGCGTTCGTGGGCGCGGGGCTCACCATCTCCTTCGTCGGGATCACCCTGGTCTTCGTGCCTGAGGACCTGCAGTTCATGCGCACGACCGCGGACACCCTTCGCGCGGCCAGCCCCCACCTCGTGCCCCTCGTGGCCCACGACCGCGCCAGCCTGGGCGGCATGTTGCTGGCGGCCGGAATCGCGTTTCTCCTGACCGCGCTCTGGGGCTTCCGCCGCGGCGCACGCTGGCTGTGGTGGACGACGCTCCTGGCCGGCCTGCCCGGTTACAGTGCGGCGATCGGCGTGCACTTCGCGGTTGGCTATCGCAACGTGTTTCACCTGGCGCCCGCCTTCGCGGGCCTCGGCCTCTTCGCCCTGTCGATGGCGCTCTCCTATCCTCACCTCTGCGCCAGTGATACGGCGCCGGGCGCAGGGTGGCGCGCGCGGCGGTAGAAAGGCCCACGGCCCGGTGGTACCCTCGCCCATCACCTCCTGAGGAGCGTCCATGACTACGCTCGTCCGCAACGGCACCATCGTCACGGCGTCGGATCGCTACTCCGCCGACGTCTACATCGACAAGGGCGTCGTCACCCTCATCGGCCAGGGCTTGAACGTGCCCGCCGACACCGTGGTCGACGCCTCCGGCAAGCTGGTCATGCCCGGCGGCATCGACGTCCACACCCACCTCGACATGCCCTTCGGGGGCACGACCTCGGCCGACGACTTCGAGACGGGCACGATCGCGGCGGCCCACGGCGGCACGACGACCCTCGTCGACTTCGCGATCCAGAGCTTCGGCGAGGGCCTCTATCCGGCTTTCGACGGATGGATGAAGAAGGCGGAGGGCAAGGCCGTCATCGACTACGCCTTCCACATGATCGTACGCGAGCTCAGCGATCAGGCCCAGATCGACATGGACAAGATGGTCCGCCACGACGGGATCACGTCCTTCAAGCTCTTCATGGCCTACCCGGGCGTGTTCATGGTGGACGACGCCACCATCTTCAAGGCCCTCACCAAGACCCGCGACAACGGCGGGCTCGTCTGCATGCACGCCGAGAACGGCGGCGTCATCGACACCCTCGTCAAGGAGGCGCTGCGCAAGGGCCAGACCGCGCCGAAGTACCACGCGCTCACTCGCCCCACCCGAGCCGAAGGCGAGGCCACCGGCCGCGCCATCGCCCTCGCCGAGATGGCGGGGGTGCCGATCTACATCGTCCACCTCTCCTGCTCGGACGCGCTCGAGAAGGTGAAGCAGGCGCGGGACATGGGTCTGCCTGCCTACGCCGAGACCTGCCCGCAGTACCTTTTCCTCTCCTACGAAGACTACGAGCGACCGGGCTTCGAGGGCGCGGGCTACGTGATGTCGCCGCCGCTTCGGGAGAAGTGGAACCAGGAGGCGCTCTGGAAGGGGCTCCAGAAGAACGACCTCCAGGTGGTGTCGACCGACCACTGCCCGTTCTGCATGAACGAGGCCGACCAGAAGCTCCTGGGCAAGGACGACTTCTCGAAGATCCCGAACGGCGCCCCGGGGATCGAGACCCGCCTCATGCTGCTGTGGGACGGCGGGGTGCGCACGGGCAAGATCGACGCGCACCGCTTCGTCGAGCTCGTCTCCACGAACCCCGCGAAGATGTTCGGCCTCTGGCCGAAGAAGGGCACGATCGCGGTCGGCTCCGACGGCGACATGGTGCTGTTCGACCCGGATCGCGAGACGACGCTCTCGGCGAAGACGCACCACATGCGGGTGGACTACAACCCTTACGAAGGACGCAAGGTGAAGGGCAGCCCGGCCCTGGTCCTTTCACGAGGGGAAGTGATCGTGGACCACGGAGACTTCAAGGGGACCAAGGGACGAGGGCAGTTCATCAAGCGGCAGTCCGGAGGGCCACTGGTTCCCTGACCGCGGCAGCCTTGAGGCGCCGGAATGCGGACAGGGCAGCGGCCTGTACCTGAGCCACTCCGCGTGCGGCGATCGGTGAATCATATAAGCTGCTCTTCAGCCTAGGGTTATCGCACGCCTCGGCCAGCGGCCTCTCTGGCTTTGTTCTTGCTTAGGAAACAGCCGTGGGAGTCGCTCTATGATGAAGGGTAACGATCGCTACCAGATCCCGGGAATGACGTGCACGATCGACGGTCGCGCGTTGCCGGTCGGGAACCTGAGCGTGGGGGGGGTCTTCGTCGAGACCTCCGAGCCGCTGGCCCTGGGGCGCACCGTCACGGCGCTGCTGGGCCTGCGGGACGGTGTCGCTTTCGAGGTCACGGCCAAGGTGGTGTGGATCAACGCCACGGTTCGTCCCCGCGTCTCCCATCTCGCGCCCGGCTTCGGCCTCAAGATCCAGCGGATCGCGTTCCCCGACCGGATGGAGATCATCAGGGTGCTTGCGGAGGCCGGGATCCGCGCGAATCGCGCGCGCCCCTCGCAGCAGCCCGCGGCCTGAGGCGGGCGCGCCGGCCGCGTTGACAGCCCGAGGGTGGGGTGGCTAGCATCCCGCCACTCGTGAGCGCGAACGAAACCACCCACCCGGACGGACGCGTCGAGCTCAAAGACGCGCGGCGCATCGAAGCCAGCCCTCTCTACAACCAGGATCTCGCACCCGTCCCCGTCTCCGGGCGCCGGTGGACGACCTACAACTACGCGGCGCTCTGGATCAGCATGGCCCACTGCATCCCCACCTACATGCTGGCCGCGGGCCTCATGTCGACCGGCATGAACTGGTGGCAGGCCCTGGTCACGATCCTGCTCGGCAACACCATCGTCCTCGTCCCCATCCTGCTGAACTCGCACCCGGGGACGAAGTACGGCATCCCCTTTCCCGTCTTCGCCCGGGCCGCCTACGGCACCCTGGGCTCGAACCTGCCCGCGCTGATGCGGGCGCTCGTGGCCTGCGGCTGGTTCGGAATCCAGGCCTGGATCGGCGGCGAGGCTCTGCAGACGCTCTTCGCGAGCCTCGTGCCCGGCTGGTCGACCCTCCTGGGGGCAGGCTTCCTGGGCCACACCACGACGGAGTGGATTTCGTTCCTGCTCTTCTGGGGCCTCAACATCTGGATCATCTACGAGGGCATGGACGTCCTGCGCATCGTCGAGAACTGGGCCGCGCCCTTCGTGCTCGTGATGACCGGCGCGCTGGTGGTGTGGGCGGTGCGTGAGGCCCATGGGCTCGGGCCGCTCCTGGCCCAGCCCGGGAAGTTCAGGACCATGGGCGAGTTCCTACCCGTCTTCATCCCGTCCCTCACCGCGATGATCGGCTACTGGGCGACCCTGTCGCTGAACATGCCCGACTTCACCCGCTTCGGCCGAAGCCAGCGCGAGCAGATGATGGGCCAGGTGGTCGCCCTCCCCACGACCATGTCCGTCTTCGCGGCCATGGGCGTGCTCATCACCAGCGCCACCGTGATCATCTTCGGCGAAGCGATCTGGGACCCGGTGAAGCTCGTCGGCCGCTTCACGTCTCCGCTGGTCGTGGCCATCGCGATGTTCACGGTCGTGGTCGCGACCGTGGCCGTCAACATCGCGGCCAACGTGGTCTCCCCCGCGAACGACTTCGCGAACGCCTTCCCCCGCTTCATCACCTTCAAGACCGGCGGGCTCATCACGGGCATCGTCGGGATCCTGATGCAGCCCTGGCGGCTGCTGGCCGACGCCTCGGGCTACATCTTCAGCTGGCTGCTCGGCTACTCGGGGGGCCTCGGGCTCGATCGCCGGAGTGCTGATCGCCGACTACTGGGTGGTGCGGCGCTCGCGGCTGCAACTCGAGGACCTCTACCTGACGGATGGGGCTTATACCTACCGGAGCGGCTGGAACCCCTCCGCGGTCGTGGCCACCCTGCTCGGCTGCGCCCTCGCCTGGGGCGGTCTCGTGATCCCCGTCTTGAAGCCCCTCTACGACTACGCCTGGTTCGTGGGCTTCGGGGCGGCCTTCCTGGTCTACGTGGCGCTGGAGAGAGGGCGCGGCTAAGGCGTGCGCAACGCCGTCCGGAAGCGCTCCCAGGCCGCGATCGTCTCGTCGGCGAGCTGCCGCGACCATCGCTGCAGGCGGTCCTCCGACAGCCGCTTCAGCAGCGTGCCCCGCAGGTGGTCCGCCTCCGACTTGAGCGATTCGTTGGGGTGGCCCCGCCCCAATTGCACGCCGGCGTCGTAAGCGATCTCTTCGAGCTCCTGGGGTGACGACGGCCCCTTGGCGATGTCGAGCTCCGTGTAGTTGAGGGGCCAGGCGTGGATCCAGAAGGTGCGGCCCCGGTAGCGAAGGACGCCGGGAAGGTTGAAGGGCTGGTAGGCGATCCGGGCCTGACCCACCATGATGCGCGAGGGGCCGGGCAGGCTGCGCAGGCAGGAGACGCCCTGCAGGTCCTGGACCTCCTTCACCTCGAGGATGACGTCGTCGTCGTCCTGCGGGCCCGGCCCTTCGACGCGCACGAGGTACTTGGCGGCGAGGGCGCTCCCGATCCCGATGCGAAGAGTGCCCGCCTTCTTCAGGTTGAAGAACGACGGAGGGAGCTGCGAGTTCTTCGTCAGCATCTCGAGGGCCATCGCCTTGCTGGTCTCGTCGAGTGCACCCTTGTGCTCGGGCAGGGTGTCCATGAGGGCCTCGGCTCGGGCGAGACAGGCGAGCGGGTTCGGGTCGAAGCCGGTCTGGACGCGCCGAGCCCACGCCGGCTCCGGGGCCACCGCCTTTGGATCCATCAGGGCCTTCCGGTATCCGCGCAGGAAGGCGGCGAAGAGGGCATCGGCCCGGCTCATCCAGCCGCGCTGGTGGGCGGCCAGGCGGATCGACACGCCGAAACGGGCGAGGTCGAGGGTCGCGGGACCGGAGGCCGAGTCGTCGAAGTCGGTGAGGCCGCGGCCGAGCTCGGTCACCGCGTACTGCTCGACGTGGGCGTCTCCGTGAAGCGTGACCGTGGGCAGGGCGTTGCTCCTCGGCCCGAACCCGGCGGCACACCGCGTTCATGAACGGGATGTTGATGAAGCGGAAATACCCGTGCGGTGAAGACAGGAGGCGCTCGCGCAGGGCGGGGTTCTCGGCGAGCTGGGCGACATCGGGGGTGACGTCGAGCTCCGCGCCGAGCGGCGCGGGCGAGCGGCGCTTGATTCGCGGGCGCGGCGGACAGGGTCCGCACGCTGGCGAGGGTCAGGCCCAGCAAGGCGAGCGCGGCGCGGGTGCGCTGAGGTCGCCCGAAAATTCGCACCCGATGCCTGGCCGCCGCCCTTCGAGACTCCATGCCCATTGCGATTATGGTCCAAGGCGGCCCGAAGGCGGAGGCCCCGAGGCGTGCTAGGCTCCGCGTTCACGAGCCATGAGCCGGAGGAAGCGGCATCCGAAGCGGAGACACGTCGCCGTCGAGGCCGGCCCAGGGCCCGGGGGCGAGCTCACGCCCCTCGCACCGACGGACGAGGTGGCGCCGGGCCCGGACGAGTCGCCGAGCCTCGCGCAACCGACGGCCCCCTTCAGCCTGACACGCGGACTTGTCGCAGTCGCGCGATCGGTTCAGGCCGAGGACGTCGCTCTCTTCCTGTGGATCGTCCTCTTCCAGAGGCTCCTCGAAAGCCATTTCGGCGAAGAGCTTCGCGCCGTCGCCTCCCTGGGCACCGCGCCCCGATGGATGTACGCGGTCGTGTTCGGAGGCTTGATCGCGGTCTTCTACACCCGAGGGCCGGCCGACGTGGACCTGAACGCGGCCACCAGCCGTCGCTGCGTGCTCGGGCTCTCGGGCTGGTTCGTCGCCCGCTCGTACTTCGCGGGCGATGCCGACTGGTTCATGAAGGCCTTCGCGGTGGTGTTCATCGTGACCATCCTGATCGCGCCACTGAACGCCCTGGAACGCCTGCCCCGCACCGGGCTCGGCCTCCGCCGCACCCTCGTGCTTCCCGCCCAGCTCGTGGGGAACTCCGTCTTCACGGGCATGATCACGCCGGATTTCTTCCGCGGGTCCGAGCTCGCGGGCGTGGCTCCGGAGTACCGAGGCCTCGCCTCGCTCGTGCTCTCCGCCTTCCTCTTTCTCTACGTGGTCGTGGCCCCGCGGGCCATGGCGGGCGATCCGTGGCGGCCGTTCTCGTGGATCGTCCGCCTGGGCATCTATCTGACCGCCCTGGAGCTCGGACACCCATCCTGGCTCGGCTTCGTCTCGTAGTCGACGAGCGGCCGACGCTCCTAACGCAACGGGGCCGGGGACGGGGCGTGCGGAGCCTCGTCGGCGAACCTCACCCGGGCATGGTGGCGGGCGCCGTCGCTGAAGGCCCGCGCGAGCCAGGTCTCCACGAACTGCTCGGTGCGGCGGCGCCCGGTCTCGCGCACGAGAGCCACGTGCTGCCGCGCGCGGAGCTTCGCGAGGTCGGAGAGGCCGACTCGGAGCTGCTCGACCACGGCGGCTTCGTCGCGGAAGACGCTTCCCTCGCGCACTTCGAACCGGAGCGCCGAAGCGTCGAGGGCCGGGGTGTTGAACTCGATGGCAGGCGCCGTGACCTCGATCATGTCCCCCTCGAGCCTCAAGGTCCAGGTCTTGTTGAGATCGAGGTAGTAGGTGTATTCGACCGGGGCCCGCGCCTCGACCACGACATCCGGCAGCGCGAGCTGGCCCCAGAGCAGGCTCGAGGTGTCCTTTCGCTCGAAGACCTCGACCTGCCGGAGGGTCGCGAACTGGAGATAGGTGGTGCCGCTGACCTCGGTGGCGTAGCTCGCGAACGTGGTGGTGACGGTTCCCGACTTGAAGGCCTCGGCCACGCTCTTGAGGTCGCGAAGGACGCCCCGGCCTTGCTCGATCATGTCGCTCGGAAGCGAGGTCACTCGTCGCACCGTGTAGACCGCGCCCAGGGCCAGGATGATCACGAGGCCCAGCACCGCGGTCACGAGCGGCCAGTAGGATGGTCGGGCGCGTGGCTCCACCAGGGCATGCTATCAGGACTGTCGTAGAATCCCGGCCATGATGCGGCCTCGCCGAGCCCTCCCGATCGTCGTTCTCGTGCCCCTCCTCTGGCCCGCCCTGGCCGCGCCCGCCGATCAGGACTGGCGGACGCACGGCGGGGACCCGGGCCATCGCCAGCACTCGACCCTCGACCAGATCAACCGCGAGAACGTGAAGAAGCTCGCGGTGGCCTGGACCTATCGCACGGGCGACGCGGGGGCCGACAACCGCACCCAGATCCAGTGCCACCCGATCGTCGTGGGCTCGGTGCTCTACGCCACCTCGCCCAGGCTCAAGGTGTTCGCCCTCGATGCGGCCACGGGCCGCGAGCTCTGGGTCTTCGACCCGTTCGGGGCCGGGGCCACGCAAAGCTCGCTCGGGGTCAATCGTGGCGTGACGTACTGGGAAGACCGAGACGACAAGCGCATCCTCGTGACCGCGGGCCAGCGGCTCTTCGCCCTCGATGCGAAGACGGGAAAGCCGGTGCCCACCTTCGGTACGGACGGCAGCGTGAGCCTGCTCGAGGGACTCGACCGGGACGTGACCGGGCTCTACGTCTTGTCGAACACGCCGGGTGCCATCTACAAGGACCTCTTGATCCTCGGGACCCGGGTCTCCGAAGGCCCGGGGGCTTCGGCTCCGGGCCACATCCGCGCCTACGACGTGCGCACCGGCAAGATCCGCTGGATCTTCCACACGATCCCGCAACCCGGCGAGCTCGGCTACGACACCTGGCCCAAGGACGCGTGGACCCGCATCGGTGGGGCCAACGCCTGGAGCGGCATCAGCGTGGACGAGAAGCGCGGCCTCGTGTTCCTGCCCACCGGCTCGGCCGCCTTCGACTTCTGGGGCGGCAACCGACAGGGCGCCAACCTGTTCGCGAACTGCGAGCTCGTGCTCGAGGCCGCGACCGGCAAGCGCGTCTGGCACTACCAGCTCGTGCACCACGACATCTGGGATCGCGACCTGCCCGCGGCCCCGGTCCTGGTGACGGTCAAGCGCGACGGCAAAGACGTGGACGCGGTGGCCCAGATCACGAAGTCGGGCCACGTCTTCCTGTTCGATCGCGCGAACGGCACGCCGCTCTTCCCCGTCGAGGAACGCCCGGTGCCGCCGTCCGACCTCAAGGGCGAAGCGGCCTGGCCCACCCAGCCCGTGCCCCTGAAGCCAGAGGCCTTCGCGCGGCAGGCCCTGACCGAGGCCGACCTGACCGATCGCACCCCGGCCGCGCACGCCGCCGTGCTCGAGCGCCTGCGCGCCGTGCGCACCGGCCGGCCCTTCATCCCGCCGAGCGCCCAGGGCACCGTGATCTTCCCCGGCTTCGACGGCGGCGGCGAGTGGGGCGGCGCCGGCTTTCGACTCCGAGTCGGGCCTGCTCTACGTGAACGCCAACGAGATGCCGTGGATCCTGACCATGGTCGAGATCGACCGGGCGAAGGAGAGCAGCGACGCCGCCCACGGGCGCGTGGTCTATCAGCAGAACTGCGTGGCCTGCCACGGCCTCGAAGGCAAGGGTGATCCCCAGGGCCAGTACCCACCGGTCGCGGGCATCGACAAGAAGCTGACGCGCGAGGCGGTGGGCACGCTCATCGCCACCGGCAAGGGGGTCATGCCCTCGTTCGGCATGCTCTCGGAACGACAGCGCGCCCAGCTCGTGGCCTATCTGTTCGGAGACAAGCCCAAGCCCAGCGCGGCCGGAGAGGATCCGCCCGATCTCACGATCCCCTACACGCACACCGGCTACAACCGCTTCCTCGATCCCGACGGGCTACCCGGCGGTGAAGCCGCCCTGGGGCACCCTGAACGCGATCGACCTCAACCAGGGCGAGATCGTCTGGAAGAAGGTGCTGGGCGAGCTGCCCGAGCTCACGAAGCAGGGCCTGCCCCCGACCGGCACCGAGAACTACGGCGGTCCGATCGTCACCGCGGGCGGGCTCGTCTTCATCGGGGCCACCAAGGACGAGAAGTTCCGCGCCTTCGACAAGACGACGGGCGCGCTTCTCTGGGAGACCTCCCTGCCCGCGGGCGGCTACGCGACCCCGAGCACCTACAGCGTGGGCGGAAAGCAGTACGTGGTCATCGCAGCGGGGGGCGGCAAGATGGGCACGAAGTCGGGCGACGCCTACGTGGCCTTCGCCCTGCCCTGAGCGCCACCTAGAACGCGATCATCACCCCTGCGGTGACGCTCACCCCGAGGTCGGGGTGGCCACGGCCCACGTAGCTCGACAGGTTCACCTCGGCGTAGGGAGAGTAGCGGCCGAAGGCGTGAAAGACCCCGAGCCCGGGGAACAGGCCGAAGTTGGACTCGGGGTCGAGCGGAACGAGGAACCGCGCCGCCAGGTAGGCGTGCGACGAGAAGGTCCAGACCACAGCGGGCACCAGACCGAAGCTCGGTGTAGTCACCCTTCACGAAGGTGGGGCCGAGGTCGAGCTCCACCGCCATCGACTTGCTCAAATAGCGGCCGTAGCCGGCCATCGGCGTGACGTCGTGCTGGAACCCGTCCCACGGGCCGCCCTCCGGCCGGTAGGCCACGGTGGTGCCGACCATGAGCGCCGCGTAGTTCGCTGGCGGAGCCGCGGGTTCGGCGGCGCGCACGGGGCGGGCGGCCCCGAGGAGCAACGCCAGGGCTATGGCCGACGCGGAACGAAGCATGGGCCGAGATGGTAGCGCAATCCGTCGCGGGAACGATTCGCCGACCTACTTGCCGACGATGCTCAGGAGGTCGATCTGGAACTGGATCGGCGTATTAGGCGGGATTGTCGCGTTGCCCTGCGAGCCGTAGGCCAGGTCGGACGGAATCACGACCAGGCGCCGCCCTCCGATCTTCATGCCGGTGACACCCTGATCGAAGCCCTTGATCACCTGAAGCGGAGTTGTTCCGAGCGTAAACGAGTAGGGGACCCCTCGGGCGATCGAGCTGTCGAACACGGTGCCGTCCAGGAATGCACCGATGTAGTTGACGGTCACGTTGTCTCCGGCGACCGCGGTGGCCCCGGTGCCCACGGTGACGTCGGTGATCTGGAGGGTGGTGGGTCCGGTCGTCGGTCCGGTCGTGTCGTTGGAGCCGCAGGCGGGAAGAAGAGCGAGCGAGAGCAGCGACGAGGTCAAGAGCAGGCGAGGGTAGCGGCGAATCATCGAGAGCACTCCTTTTCGATTTCTCTAGGGTCGGGGTCCGGGAGCGAGCTGCGCGAAGGCGCCCGCGCCCGGGGTGGGGATTCGGGTCTTCGTGCTCGGCTCTACCCGGTAGAGGCCGAAGCGCGGGCGCGAACCCCTCGGCCCACTCGAAGTTGTCCATCAGCGTCCAGTGGAAGTATCCCTTGACGGGGATTCCCTCGGCGAGGGCGCGGGTGAGAGCGTAGGCGTGGGACCGCAGATACGCGGGGCGCTCGTCGCCCCGGGCGTCCGCGATGCCGTTCTCGGTCACGTAGATCGGCAGACGGTAACGAGCGAAGGCCTGGCGCAGCAGGCGCAGAAGGCCCTCAGGGTGGATCTCCCACCCGAGGTCGTTCCGCGGCCCGGGACCCGCGAGGATCTGAATGAAGCCCGGAGCGCTCGGGGAAAATCGGATGAGGTCGCGCCGGTAATAGTTCGCCCCGAAGTAGTCGGCAGAGCCCAAGAGCTCGGGGAGGGGCTCGTCGAGAGTCGGGAAGCCGGGAGAGCTGCAGCCGAATCCGGCCGGCCTGGATCGAATCGTAGAAGGCCCAGTCGAAGGCCTCCGCGGCGCCGCGAGCGGCCAGCCAGTCCGGGACCGAAAGCCGCGAGGCGGGCTCGAAGAGGATCAGGTTCTGGGCGACGCCGATCTGGGCCCCGGGATCGTGTCGACGAATCGCCTGGGCGGCCTGCGCGTGGGCTCGCAACAGGCCCGCAAACGCCTCCGCCGCCTCGGGCGGCGACTTGTGTCCCGGGGGCCAGATGCCTTCGACGTATCCGAGGTACATCTGCACGTTGGGCTCGTTGATCGTGCACCACAGATCGACGGAGGGGCCGAGGCGACGCGCGACCTCCGAGGCGAAGAGGGCGAAGCGTACCGGGAAGTCGGGAGCGCGCACGCCGCCGCGGTCGGCCAGCCACTGCGGAAGCGTGAAGTGGAGGAGCGTCACCATCGGGGTGATGCGGGCGTCCCGCAGCAGACCCAGAAGCTCGCCGTAGCGGGCGAACGCGGCATCGTCCCACTGGCCGGGGGCGGGCTCGACCCGGCTCCACTCGATCGAGAACCGATAGGCGTTGGCCTTCAGGTCCTTCATCAAGGCGACGTCCTCGCCCATCCGGTTCCAATGGTCGACCGCGAGGCCGCTCCGGTCGCCGTGGGCGATTCGCCCCTCCTGCTCCTCGAAGCGCGACCAGTCGTTGTGGTTGCCGCCCTCGACCTGGTGGGCCGCGGTGGCGGTACCCCAAAGGAACCCGGGAGGCCAGGCGGGAAGGGGACGGGCCATGGCGTCGGCCGTGAAGTGCTCCGAGCCGGACCCGATGGAGAAATACCCGCAGGCCAGGAGCCACAGGGCCACGAGGGCCAGCACGGCCTTGCCGAGCTTGCGGATCACTCGCGGAAGGTGGGCACGGGGAGGGAGCCGAGGACGCCGAAGACCATCCCTTCGATTGTACGCGATGTGCCCGGGGCCTCCTGCCCTCCCCCGCCGCCGCGGCATCTGGGCGACAATGCCCTCGGGAGGTCGATCTCATGGGACTCGATGAAGCCAGCCGCGGAGCTCTGGTCGCGAAGTATGCGGAGGGTCCGGCCCGCCTGCGAACGGCCTGGGCTTCCGTCCCCGAAGAGGCGCGCCAGTGGCGTCCCGGCCCCGGCAAGTGGTCAGCTCACGAGATCGTGGTTCATTGCGCCGATTCCGAGACCAACGCGGCCCAGCGCATCCGCTACGTCCTGGCGGAGAAGGACACGATGATCGTCGGCTACGACCAGGAGGCCTGGGCCCGGGACTTCGACTACCACGCTCACCCGGTGGAGATCGCCCTCCAGACGGTCGAGGCCGTGCGCGCCAACACCGTGGCCCTGCTTCGCCGGCTGCCCGACACCGCCTGGAGCAAGGTGGGAAGGCACTCAGAACATGGTCGATATTCCGCCGAGGACTGGCTCGCCAGCTACGCCGAGCACTTGCACAACCACGCTGGCCAGATCGAACGGAACCTGGCCGCCTATCGCTCCAGGTAGGCCGCGACCTCGGCCGCAGGCAAGGGGCGGCTGAAGTAGTAGCCCTGGAAGGCCGCGGCACCCGCGATCCTCCAGGAAGCGGAGCTGCTCCACGTTCTCGACGCCCTCGGCCACGACGTCCAGGCCCAGGCTCTTGGCCATGGCCAGGATCGCGTCGACGATCGCGGCGCTGTCGGCGTCGTCGGGCAGGTCGGCGCACGAACGTGCGGTCGATCTTGATGCGATGGAAGCGGAACCTCTTCAGGTAGCCGAGCGAGGAGTACCCCGAGCCGAAATCGTCGAGGGTGAGCTCGAGCCCGATCGACGCGGAGGTGTTCCAGGCGCTGGCTCACCTCTTCGGCGTCGCTCATGAGCGCCGACTCCGTCACCTCGAGCTCGAGGCGGCCGGGGGCGAGCCCGCTCTCCTCGAGCGCGGACTCGACGGTCTTCACGAGGTCGGGGTCCAGGAACTGGCGGGCCGAGAGGTTGACCGCCACCCGCACGTCGGAGCGCGCCAGGCCCTGCGCGAACGTGGTCGCGGTCCGAAGGACCCAGGCCCCGAGGGTGAGGATGAGGCCCCCTTCCTCGGCCGCGGGGATGAACTCGGCCGGAGACACGAGCCCCTTCTCCGGATGGCGCCAGCGGATGAGGGCCTCGAGGCTCGGGCGCCGCCCCGCCGTGGACCACGGGCTGATAGTGGAGCTCGAACTCGCCGGCCTCCACCGCCCGCCGCAGGCTGCCCTGGAGGATCATGCGCTCGCGGGCCCGCTCGCTCATGGAGGCGGTGAAGAAACGATAGGCTGTTCTTCCCTTCCTGCTTGGCGCGGTACATCGCGAGGTCCGCGTTCCGCAGGAGGGTGCCCGCGTCCGCTCCGTCCTCCGGGAACACGCTGATCCCGACGCTCACCGTGATCGTGACCTCGCGCTCGCCGAGGGAGCAGGGCACGCGAGAGCTGCTCGAGGAGGCCCTGGGCCACGACCGCGGCGTCGTCGGCCCGGCCCAGGTCCTCGACGATGACCGTGAACTCGTCGCCGCCGATGCGGGCCACGGTGTCGCGTCTTCCGGGTCGAGCCCCGCAGGCGGTCCGCGAGCGCTCGGAGCAGCACGTCGCCAGCGGCGTGGCCGAAGCTGTCGTTGACGGCCTTGAAGCCGTCGAGGTCGATGAAGACGAGGGCCAGCCGGCCTCGACGCCGCTCCGCGCGCAGGAGGGTCTGGTTCAGGGACTCCATGAAGAACGAGCGGTTGGGCAGCCCGGTCAGGCTGTCGTAGCGGGCCAGCCGCTGCAGCTCGGCCTCGGCCTGGCGCAGGTCGGCGAGCCGGCGGTCGAGATCGTCGTTGACCTTGATGCAGCGCCTCTTCCGCGGCCTTGTGCGCGCTCACGTCCACGAAGATGCCGTTCCAGACGATGCCGCCGTTCGGCAGCCGGCTGGGCACGGACTGGCCGTGGATCCACTTGAGCCCGGTCTCGGTCCGCACCTGGAAGCGTGGCTTCCCAGGGGGAGAGGCTCGCGGCCGAGGCCGCGATGGACCGGCGGAGGGGCTCCGCGTGCTCGGGTACCACGAGCTGCCAGGGGACCGAGCCCTCCGCGCTGTAGCCGGGCGTTGTCGACCCCGAAGAGCTCGACGGCGCCTCGGCTCATGAAGGTGAAGCTCTCCTTGCCGTCGGGCCGCACCTCGTACTGGTAGACCGCGCCCGGAATCGCGTCGGCCACCGCCGCCATGCCGGCCTGGCCCTGGCGCAGCGCCTCCTCCGCCCAGTGCCGCTCGACGAAGAGGCCGATCTGGCTGCCCAGCTCCTCGAGGGCCAGCAACCACTCCGCGTTCTGGGGCGAGGAGGTGTGGGTCGTGACCTCGAGGCAACCGACGTTGCGCGAGGCGGCGCGCATCGGGACGCGAAGGCGCGGGCCCTCGCGCTCCACCTTCGAGGGGACCAGGGCGGCCGCCGAGGAGCAGCGGCGAGGGCTGCGTCTGCCGGCCACCTCGCGGCCACCTGGAGACGGGGCGGGTCCTCCTCGAGGAGCCAGATCACGGCCGAGGAGGCGCTCATCTCGTCCACGACCAGGCGACAAAGACGCGGAAGCGCCGCCGCGGGGGACGCGGCGTCGGCCAGGACCCGCGTGCAACCGTGCCGAAGCGACGGCGACATGCTCCGCGCGCTTGCGCTCGGTGAGGTCGCGCAGGAAGGCGGTCAGCAACACCTTGCCCTTGATCCAGGCCGGGAACACCTCGACCTCCACGGGAAAAGTCGAGCCGTCGGCGCGCATCGCCTGCGCCTCGCAGCGGCGGCCCAGGTACTCGACGTCCCCCGTCTCCACGAACTCCCGCAGCAGGCGACGCAGACCCGCCCGGTCCTCGGGCCGCACGATCCGGTCCACGACGTCGCGGCCGAAGACCTCGGCCCGGGTGTAGCCCGAAAAGGCGGCGGGCGGAGGCGTTGAACTCGATCACCCGGCCGTCGTGGTCGACGGTGATGATGCAGTCGAGCGCGGAGTCGAGGATGATCGTCTTGCGGAGCTCGCTGCCGCGAAGCTCCTCCTCCCACTCGCGGGCCTGCTCGAACGAGCGGAGCCGGAGGGCCACCGCGGAGGCGGGGGCGCCCGGGCGATCCGGCGAGTCCTCGGACTCCACGAAGGCCACGATCCGCTCCCGAGCGTCGCCCCGGTAGACCAGGAACTCGACGCCGGCGCGCCAAAGGCCATCGGATCCGCCCGCCGGGCGCACCACCTGGCCGACCACGTGCACGTCCGCGGCGTCGTCGGGCAGGCGAAAGGTGAGGCCGAGCTTGGCCCCGAGCTCGAGGGGCGCGGGGCTCTCGAGCAACACTCCGCGCGCGCCGATGTTGACGACCTCGCCGGCCATCTCCTCGGTGTCCCGAACCAGGCGCCGACCAGTCGCGGAGGCGTACCGGGCATCCGATGGTAGCGACGGCGCGGGCACGGACAGCAGCTCTTCGAGACGGGGGTCCCACACGAACGGGTCCACGGGGTGAGGCAGGACGGCGTTGGCGCCGGCCCCGAGCAGGAGGTCCTCCCCCTTGGCAGGAAGGCCCCGCGCGAGCACCGCGATGGCGGTGGGCCGTGAACGCGGGTCGGAGCGAATCGCGCGAACCAGGCCGAGCGCGGTTTCGAGGTCCGCGCCGCCCAGGACCACGAGGTGCGGACGCAGGTCCGCCGCGGCCGTGATCGCGTCGTTGGGGTCGGGCACGTGGGTCCGCTCGATGTCCGGACGCCAGAGGACGGTGGAGCTCAGCTCCAGGGAGAGGTCGTCCGGCGCGATGATGAGCAGTTTGAGCACGTGGGGCAAGGATACTACGCGTAATGCGTGGGAAAGGCGGACCGGCGAACCAGACCCCCGGCCCGCGGCATCCGGGCTCGCTTTTGACTGGACCACCGGTTGGGGTCGCCGCCAACTCCGGACGCGATTTGCCGGAGCCCCACCCCGTGCCAGAATGTGCATTCATCAAGTTTTCTCGAGAGGGGCGGGTGAGGGGAAGGAATCGCCATCGGACCGTCGGTGCGGTGGTGTCGAGGCACGACCACCCATGACGTACGTCCTTGGCGGCGCCCTGCTGCTCGTAATCGGGCTTCAGGCCGCAGTCATGACCGCCCTGCTGGTCCAAAGGTCGAGGCGCGCCCGGGTCCAGCGGGCGCTGCGCGAGAGCGAAGAGCGGCTTCAACCTCGTGCTGGATCGCTCGCCAGCCATGCTTTGGACGATCCGGCCTGATGCCACACCCACGCTCGACTACATCAACAGCACCTGTGCGGAGTTCACGGGGCTGCCTCTGGAGAAGTTGCGCGAGGAAGGCTGGTTGGATGTCGTCCATCCGGATGACCTCGACAATCTTGTCGGAGCCTACGGTCGCGCGTTCGAGGCGCGCACCGCATTCCTCCTGGAGTACCGGCTCCGCCGAGTCGACGGCGCCTACCGATGGCTGCTGGCCACGGGGACTCCGAAGTACGCTCCCGACGGCAGCTTCGCGGGCTACGTGGGCTGCGACATCGACATCACCGAACGCAGGGAGGCCGAGGACCGCGTTCGCGAGGGCAATCGGGAGATCCAGCACCTGGCCGGCCGGCTGATCGAGGCCCAGGACGCCGAGCGGGCACGAATCGCGCGCGACCTGCACGACGACGTGAGCCAGCAGCTGGCCGGCCTGTCGATCGCCCTCAGCAGCCTCAAGCATCGGATGGAAGTGTCGGAGGTCAGCGAGGAGCTGAAGGCGGATCTTCGGGCACTTCACCGGCGCGCGGCCACCCTCGCCCAGAACGTCCGTCACCTGTCTCACGATCTGCATCCCACGGTGCTGCGGCACGCCGGGCTCGTGGCCGCCCTGACCACTTACTGTGCCGAGCTCCAGCGCTCGCACGGCCCCGTCCTGGCGTGCAGCGCGGAGGGGGATCTCGCGTCCGTCGACTCGACGGTCGCGCTTTGCCTCTACCGGATCGCGCAGGAAGGGCTGCGCAACGTCGTCGCGCATTCCGGCGCCAGCCGGGCGGACGTCCGACTGCTCCGTTCCGGCGACCATGCTGAAATGACGATCGTGGACGACGGCAAGGGGTTCGACGTCGCGACCTCGCTCGAGCGGGGCAGGGGGCTGGGGCTGGTCAGCATCCGGGAGCGGGTCAGGCTGGCCGGAGGCACCGTCAGCTTCGACGCGGAAGGGAAGAAGGGAACGCGTTTGCGCGTCCAGGTCCCCGCCCACGCCCCCGCGAAGGCCCGCGCTGGCGCCGGCGTCTTTCTCCAGCAGCGTGAGGTCAGTCTCTCCTAGGCGATGCGCCGAAACACCGTCCTGCTCGCCGATGACCACACGATCCTCCAGGAGGGGCTGGCCCGATTGCTCGCGGACAACGACTTCGACGTCGTCGGCGCGGTGGGCGACGGCGAGCTGCTGATCGACGCCGCCAAGCGGCTTCGCCCCGACGTGATCGTCTCGGACCTCTCCATGCCGGGGCTGAGCGGCCTCGACGTGCTCGCCCGTCTCAAGGCCGAAGGCGTCGACAGCAAGGTGATCGTGCTGACCATGCACAACGATGCGAACCTCGCGACCCTCGCCATGCGCGGAGGCGCCGCCGGGTATCTGCTCAAGGAGTCGGCCGGCGAAGAGCTGCTCGCCGCGATTCGTCAGGCCCTGCAGGGCCACGTCTACCTGACGCCCGCGCTGACGAAAGAGGTCATGGAGCGCATGGCAGGCTCCGCGCGGCGCTTCGGAGCCGCAGCTCACGCCGCGCCAGCGTGACGTGCTGCGGCTGATCGTGAAGGGCCAGCGCATGAAGGAGATCGCGGCCAACCTGGGCCTCTCGGCACGCACGGTCGAGACCCACAAGTACGAGATGATGGAGACCCTGGGCCTGCATTCCACGGCTGAGCTCGTGAGGTACGCGCTCGACCGCCGGCTCAACCTCGACTAGCGAGCTCAGAACCGGAAGGTGGTGCCGATCTGGAGCTGGCGCGCTTCGCCGCGGTGGCCATCCTTGTTGAGCCGTCGGCCCCAGAGGAACTCGCTCACGATGTCGATGCGCGGGATCGGCGACCACGACAGGTTGAGCGTGGCGCGGTCGGTGCGGTGCAGCGCGCCGCCCGTCTGGACGTCGAGGTTGTCGACGTAGACCGTCCCCCAGGTGGCCGTCGACCGCAGCGTGGGGATCCACCAGTGCTCGTAGCCCACGTATCCCGACAGGACGGGAAGCGCCTGGAGGGTGTTCGTCGCAGGATCGTAGACGGCATCCTGGCCGCCCACGGCGCGGAGATCGCGTGATGTAGCGGCCTATGCCCCAGCCGCCGGCGAGCGCGAAGAGGATGCGGTCCCGGTCCGCGCTGCAACGGCGAGGTGATGCGGCCGCTGTAATGGAGGCCGCCGCCCGGGTGTCGAGAGCGTCGCGTTGGGAACGAACTCGCCACGGATCTGACGCAGGAGGAAAGCCAGCTGGACGTGGCCGCCTCCGCTCAGGCGGTCGCGGCGCCAGTTGCCAAGACCGCCGTGTCACGAGAGTCTTCTCGCCGGGCGCCCAGCGCAGCCGGGCGACCAGGTCCGGCACCTGGTTGACTCCTTGTACGGCGCTGCCGTCCGCCGCGCTGATGGCGGGAGCCGGGTTCTCGGCGGCGAGAGCGAGGGCCAGCCGCTCGCCGAGCGGCTGGGTCCAGCGGAACTGCGGCTGCCGGAAGAGCGAGATCGCATTCAGCCCTTCGAAGTCGATCCCGTCGGGCTGGGCTTCGGGGTCGGAGAACGTCGACCAGGTCTGGCCGATCGTCAGCTTGCGCCACTGGCCGTAGGCGTGACGAAGCCGGAACACGTTGCCGGAGCCGGGCCCGGCGAAATCGCCCTCGATGAACGCACGCATCGCGCCGACCCCCGTCGGGGTGCGCAGGTCGAGGTTGTATTGGCTGGGCGCCGCCGTGTAGGTCGTTCGGTCGCCCTTGCCTGCGGCCTCGCTTTCCTCGACCGGGATCGAGGAGGCGACGAACCTGTCGTCCGTGCCGATGGGGTCGAAGCTGTTGATCGACGTCATGCGCACGCGGCCTCCGATCCGCAGCGCCGCGTCGCTGCCCGGGACGCGCATCGATCCCGGAAAGTCGCCCGCGGTGACGGTCTGCTCCGCGAGCTCGGGGAACCGGTGGACGTCCTGCTCCATCTTCTCGAGGCGCTCCTCGACGGACGCCGGCACCGACGGCGCGGGCGGCTTCTCGCGCATCTCCGCCACCTCGTTGCGTGCGGCGAGCGCCAGCGCGCTCGTCTCGTCCAGCCTGCGACGGAGGTCCGCAATCTCGCGGCCCTGCTCCTCGACGAGCCGATTCTGCTCGGCGAAAAGCTGGCGCAGCTCTTCGAGGGACGCTGCTGTGGCTGGGACCTCGTTGCCGAGCGCGGCCTCAGGCCCGAAGCCCAGGCACGCGCCCAGAACCAGGATCGATGTGTGGCGGGAGAGGTTCGAGACCTGCAGCCATGGCGTTTCTCCAATTGGGCACGGACGTGGCATTCTCACCCGATGAAGCGGACACTGGAAGACCTGAGTCGCGGCGCGGCTCTCCTGGCTTCGATTGCCGGGATCGTCACCCTCCTGCAGTTCAACCGGGGCCAGGACTTCGAGAAGGAAAAGCTGGCGCTCGAGATGTTCCGGGACTACTCGAAGGACAAGCGGGATTTCGACAGCAACAAGGCGCCTAGTGACGCCGATATCCGGGCGTTCGCGGTGGCCACCCAGTACGCCGCGGAGACCATCTACCGTTTCCGGACCGGGAACCCTGCCTGGGAAGAGACCGTCCTGGGCATGATCAGGGACAACGAGCCTGCATTGCTCTCGGTCAAGGGATGGCACTGCCGGGCCATGGATCGCAAGTACTACTGCGCAGTGCAGCACGCGCTCCGGGGCCGGTTGGATTGCGACGTGGCTCCAACGTGCCCTTAGCGAGACTTGCTCGATCCAGGGCCGCTCCGTAGTTTTACGGACGCGGGTCCGCGCGCTTTTCGGACCCCGTTCCCGGTAGTTCTCCTCTTCCGCCCGCGGCCGCACCTTGGCAAGGTTGCGGCGTGTCAAGAGCCAAATGCATCATGCACCGCCCCACGGTGCTGCTGGCCGACGACCACGGGGAGACGGCACGGCAGCTGCGCGAGCTGTTGGAGCCCCAGTTCGACGTGATAGGGCTCGTGGAAGACGGCCGAGCCCTCGTGAGCTCCGCAGCGCGGCTCTTGCCCGACGCGATCGTCGCCGACATCTCGATGCCGGGCCTCGATGGGATCGAGGCCTCGGTGCTGATCCGGCGCAGCGACCCGGACGCTCGGATCGTTTTCGTTACCGTCCACTCCGAGCCCGTTCTGGTGCAGCGCGGCCTGGCCGCCGGTGCGCTCGGATACGTGCTGAAGGACGCGGCAGGTGACGATCTGGTGCCGGCCGTCCAGGCGGCTCTGGCGGGCCAGCGCTTCGTCAGCGGCGTCTTGACCCGCCGGGGATGAAATGAGGACCTGGATGAGGTGGATCTTTCTCCGTGCGTTGTCGCTCTTGCTCGGGGCGACGCCGTTTGCCGCCGCCCAGACCGCCGACGAGCTGGCGAAGCAGACCCAGAACCCGGTGGCCAGCCTGATGAGCGTGCCGTTCCAGGGCAACTGGGACTTCGGACTGGGCGACCGGAACGCGACCGCCACCCTGCTGAACATCCAGCCGGTCATGCCGTTCGCCGTCAGCAAGAGCACGAACATCATCCTCCGCATCATCCTGCCGTTGACCTCCCAGCCCGCGTCGGACGGCGAGCGCATCAGCGGGTTGGGCGACACCGTCACCACCGTCTTCTTCTCGCCCGCCAAGACCGGCCGCCTCATCTGGGGCGTGGGTCCGGTCTTCCTGCTGCCCACGGCGACGAACAACGCTCTCGGCTCCGAGAAGCTCGGCCTGGGTCCATCCGTTGTCGCGCTCATGCCGCCGGCCCCACGGTGGCCAGCCCGGACGCCGGCGCCGACTGGCGCTTCCGCCTACAGGCGAACTTCCTGTTTCCCCGTTGATTCTCAGGCATCGAAGGAGAGCGTGATGAGGGGCGAATCTGGATCACGTCAGTGATGCTCAAGCTGATCGCCGAGTACTACAAGACGCTCGAGAAGTATCCCAATCCCAAACCCGTCAGGCTGACGGAGTTCGGCAAATGAGGGTTCCCATGAGACGACTGATATTCCTTGGCATGGCGATCGCGCTGTCCCTGCTGCCGGCCGTGCCGGCCCAGGCCCAACTGAACGGGAGCCACACCCTGGGCGACTTCGGGGTGAACTCCGGGACTCAGCCGGCGCCCGGTTTCTACGCCGCACTCTTCTATCTCCACTACGGCACCGACACCATCAAGGATGCGGACGGCAACACTGTCCGCATCGCTCAAGACTCACCAAGCAGCCTCGGGGTCTCTGCCTTTGCTCCGATGGCGTGGTACGTGAGCAAGTCCAGGTTCCTGGGCGCGAACTACGGCGCGCTGGTGGTGTTCCCCTTCGCGAACGCCTCGCTCGAGGCGCCCGCATTCGATCTTGGCTCGACGGTCGGGACCACCTTCAGCGACATGATGGTCCGCCCGATCGACCTGGGCTGGCACACCAAGCACGCCGACATCGCCGCAGGATTCCAGTTCTACGCGCCCACGGGGCGCTACGAGCGGGGCGGCGACGACAACATCGGCAAGGGCATGTGGAGTTACGAGCCGTTCCTGGGGACGACGGTCTACTTCGACGAGAAGAAGACCTTCAGTCTCGCCACCACCGCCTACTGGGAGTTCCACGGCACGAAGGAGGACAGCGATACCAAGGTCGGGCAGATCCTCACCCTGGAGGGCGGCCTGGGCAAGTCGTTCCTGGGCGGCGGGCTCATCATCGGCGCGGCGTACTACGCGCAATGGAAGCTCACGGAGGATCAGCTCCGCACGTTCGAGTTGCCGGGCGGCAGTGCGGTCGAGATCAATGCCCGCAACAAGCACAAGGTGTTCGGCTTCGGGCCGGACATAACGCTTCCCGTGGCCACCAAATCGAAGCTCTACGCCCTGGTCAACTTTCGCTATCTCTGGGAGACCGGCGCCAAGACCAAGACCGAGGGGCAGACCCTGGTCTTGACCGCGACATTCCCGATTCCCAGCGTCAAGCTGAAGTAATCGCAGAGGAGACGAGTCATGAAGATCACTGACACGCGATACGCCGCCGCCGCGCTCGCGGCCGCCCTGGTCGTTCCCAGCGCCCAAGCGCAGGTCCCCGCCAACATCTCGACACCGGACAAGGTCGAGAGTCGCCTCGGTACGCTGAGCTTCAAGGACGGGGTACCCGATCCGGCCACCGCGCAGAAGCTTTTCGACGAGTTGGACTACCACCATGCCGTGGACGCGTTCATCAACGGCTATGCCGCCGTCAACCAGCTCGCGATTCGCAAGAGCTTCATTTCCGTCGGGGCCAACGACAACGACGTCATCGCGATGTCGGGTCTGATGGATTCCAAGTCCCTCTTCCTGACCCCCAATGCCGATACGTACTACTTCTGGTCCTACCTGGACCTGACCAAGGGCCCCCTCGTCGTCGAGACCCCGCCAGAAGTGCTGGGAATCATGGACGACATGTGGTGGAACTGGATCTCCGATTTCGGACTGCCCGGGGCCGACCGCGGAGCGGGCGGAAAGTACCTGGTGCTGCCGCCCGGATACGCCGGGGACATTCCCGAGGGCGGCTACTACGTGCGCAAGTCCAGAACGAATCAGGTCGCTTTCCTGGGCCGCGCGTTCCTGCAGAACAACGATCCCAAGCCCGTGGACGAGATCGTGAAGAGGACGCTGAAGATCTATCCCTATTTGCCCGGTGGCGAGGGGTCGAGTGTCGCGAGCTTCCTCGGGGGACACGGACGGCTCGGGGCGTTGAGCAAGGCGGTCAGCCCCAAGTTCGTCGAGGGCACCGGGAGGGTGATGAACACCATTCCTCCCTCGGATTGGAGCTACTGGGAACTGCTGAACGAGGCCGTTCAATCGCACCCGGCCGATGCGATGGACCCCGAGATCGCCGGACAGATCGCCACCGTCGGCATCGTGAAGGGAAAGCCCTTCAATCCCGACGCCCGGATGAAGAAGATCCTCACCGACGCCCTCGCGGTGGGCAATGCCACCATGCGCGCGGTGTCACTCGCGCCCCGGGACTCCGAGGGCTTTGGCTACTACAGCGCCAGCTCGAAGTGGATCAATGGGCTGTTCCCCGGCGGTTATGAGTTCCTGACGCCGCCGCCGGAGATCACGAAGGAGGGGGTGAAGCCCTATGCCAGCGACGGCGCACGCAAGCTCAATGCTCGGACGTGGTTCTTCTATTCGGTCACCGGCATCACCCCGGCCATGTGCATGCGCCTGGAGAACGTCGGCTCTCAGTACTTGATGGGCGTGAAGGACAGCCAGGGGAATCCTTTCGACGGCAGCAAGACCTACAAGGCCACTCTCCCGCCCAATATCCCTGCCGCACGCTTCTGGTCGTTCACCCTGTACGACAACCAGAGCCGCTCCATGCTCGACACGCCGCAGCGCTATCCGCGCGCGGGCAGCCAGACCTACCCGTCACCCGCCGCGGAGGCGAACGCCGACGGCTCGACCACGGTCTACTTCAGCCCGACCCAGCCCACGGGCGTCAAGCGCGGGAACTGGATCCAGACCGATCCCAAGAAGGGCTGGTTCGCGATCCTGCGCCTGTACAGCCCGCTCCAACCGTTCTTCAGCAAGGAGTGGCGCGCAAGCGAAATCGAGCTCGTGAAGTGAGGAGACAGACCATGAAACACGCACGGACGATCCTCCCTGTCGTGGCCTTCGTCGTTGCCCTGGGCAACACGGAGGCGCATGCCCAGGCGACCACACAGACGACGCCCGCCAACGTCGAGACGCGCATCGGGACCCTGTCCTTCGACAAGGGTTTCCCGACCGACGAGACGGCGCGAAAAGTGTTCGCCGAGATCGACTACCAGCGCGCCGTGCAGGCCTATCTGTGGGCTTATCCGGCGGTTTCTTTCGAATCCATTCGGGTTGCGGCCAAGGCTGCGGGCATGGATCTGAACGAGATGGTCATCGCCGACAAGTACGCCGACGCCAAGGGCCTCTGGCTCACGGCCAACGACACCACCGTCTATGCCATGGCGAACGTCGATCTTGGCAAGCAGGGACCGGTGGTGGTCGAGGTTCCGCCGGGAGCCATCGTCGGGCTGATCGACGACTTCTGGCAGCGCTCCATCAGCGACCTCGGCCTCCCGGGCCCGGACGGAGACAAGGGTGGAAAGTTCCTCCTCCTGCCGCCCGGCTTCACCGGCGAGGCCCCTCCGGCGGGTTATCACGTCCTCAAGGGGACGATGAACAACTACAACGTCATGGTCCGCGGGATCGTGGTGGGCGGGGACCTGCCCGGAACCGTGGAGCGCGTGAGGAAGATGCGGATCTACCCGTTGAAGGAGGCGGGGGCTCCGAAGCCGGCCAAGTTCGTCTCGATGACGGGCATGGCGATCGACACGCTTCCGCCGGCCGGCCTCGAGTACTGGTCGCGACTCTCCGCCTTCATCAACAACAACCCCGTTCAGGAGCGCGACCGCTTCTTCATGGCCATGCTCAAGCCGCTGGGAATCGAGAAGGACAAGCCGTTCCGACCCGACGCGCGGCAGCGCGCGATCCTCGAGGAGGCGGTCCGCATCGGCGACGCGATGGGCCGCGTGATGCTGTTCGACGGCCACGAGCGCATCAGCGACACCCAGGCGCTTCCCGGCACGAACTGGCACTGGGTCATTGTCGGCCCCTCGAGCCAGGAGGTCGCCAGCTACAGCCAGCTCGACGAACGGCTGCACTACACCTACGGCGCGATCTACACGGCGCCGGGCATCGGCATTCGGAAGGCCGGCCCCGGGGCATCGTACATCCAGGCCTTCAAGGACAAGGACGGCAACCGTCTCGATGGGGCGAAGTCGTACCGTCTCCACGTTCCCGCGAACGCGCCCGCCGCCGCCTTCTGGTCGCTGACTCTGTACGACACCGCCACGCGCTCCATGGTCCAGAACGCGAGCGGCGACGCGGCGCACTCGTCCTACGACAAGCTGAAGGCGAACCCGGACGGCTCCATCGACCTCTACTTCGGGCCGAAGGCGCCCGCGGGTCTGGAGAGCAACTGGACCGAGACGGTCCCCGGCAAGGGCTTCTACCCGATGATGCGCTTCTACACGCCGAAGGCGCCCCTGTTCGACGGGACCTGGAAGCTGCCGGACGTCGAGGTGGTGAATTGAGGACCAAGAAGCTGGACGGGAAGGTCAGATACTCGTTCGACAACAAGTAGACTCAATGGACGAACGTCGAAAGGAACCGGTGATGAGGACAAAAGCTGTTGGTCTTGCCGTCGTCGGCATCGCGCTCAGCCTGGTGGTGGGCAATGGCCGGGTGGAGTCACAGTCACCCCGGACGCTCGATCGAACCTCGCTTCCGATCCCCGAGCCGGACTACCCGCGCAGCACGGTGCTCGACGCTCGCGACACCACGCCGCCGCCCCGCTTCGAGGTGAAGGCGCCCGCGGGGGCGCCCAACGTGCTCATCGTGCTGGTGGACGACATGGGCTTCGGCATGCCGAGCGCCTTCGGCGGGCCCGTGCGCATGCCGACGGCGGACGCCCTGGCCCGTCAAGGTCTGCGCTACAACCAGTTCCACACCACGGCGCTCTGCTCGCCCACGCGGACGGCCCTTCTCTCCGGCCGCAACCACCACATGAACAACATGGGCGGCATCACCGAGGTCGCCACCGCCTTTCCCGGTAACACCGGCGCGCGACCGGCCAATGTGGCGCCGCTCGCCGAGATGCTGCGGCTGAACGGCTACAGCACGGGCTTCTTCGGGAAGAACCACGAGACGGCGGCCTGGGAGGTCAGTCCCTCCGGACCGACCGATCGTTGGCCTACCCGGTCGGGCTTCGACAAGTTCTACGGGTTCATCGGCGGTGAAACCGACCAGTGGAACCCCAGCATCTACGACGGCTTGACCCGCGTCGAGACCCCGCACACCCCGGGGTACAACTTCATGACCGACATGACCGACCAGGCCATAGGCTGGATGAAGTTCCAGAAGGCCCTCACTCCGACCAAGCCGTTCTTCATGTACTTCGCGCCGGGCGCCACCCACGCGCCGCATCACGTCCCCAAGGAGTGGATCGACAAGAACAAGGGACGCTACGACGCGGGCTGGGACAAGATGCGCGAAGAAACCCTCGCGCGGCAGATCGAGATGGGAGTCGTGCCCAAGGGCACGAAGCTCGCGCCCAAGCCCAAGGACATCAAGGACTGGGACGCGCTTAGCGCGGACGAGAAGAAGCTCTTCGCCCGCCAGATGGAGGTCTATTCCGGATTCGGTGAGTACACCGACAACGAGATTGGCCGGCTGTTCGCCGCAATTGGCGACACCGGCCAGATGGACAACACGCTGATCTTCTACATCATCGGGGACAACGGCACGAGCGCCGAGGGCGGCATGCTCGGCATGTTCAACGAGATGACGTACTTCAACGGCATCCCCGAGACGGTCCAGGAGATGCTGAAGCACTACGACGACTGGGGCGGCCCGGGAACTTATCCGCACATGGCCGCAGGCTGGGCCGTGGCCGGCGACACGCCGTTCATGTGGACCAAGCAGATTCCCTCGAACTACGGCGGCACCAGGAACGGTGTGATCGTCTCCTGGCCCAAGCGCATCAAAGCGGCCAACCAGATTCGCTCGCAGTGGCACCACGTCATCGACGTGGCTCCCACGGTGCTCGAGGCCGCCGGACTGCCCGAGCCCAAGAGCGTCAACGGAGTGGTCCAGGCGCCGATCGAGGGCGTGAGCATGGTCTATACGTTCGACATTGCGAACGGCCCGAGCACCCACAAGACGCAGTACTTCGAGATCATGGGGAATCGCGCGATCTATGCCGACGGCTGGTTCGCCGGCACCATTCACCGCGCCCCCTGGGAGCAGAAGCCCCGCCGGGGGCTCAAGGAAGACATCTGGGAGCTGTACGACACGCGCAACGACTTCAGCCTGGTCAACGACATGGCGGCGTCGAATCCGGCGAAGCTCAAGGAGCTACAGGCCCTCTTCATGAAGGAAGCGACCGCCTACCGCGTGCTGCCCATCGATGACCGGCTGCTGGAGCGCGTCAACGCGGCAACGGCAGGCCGGCCCGACCTGATGGGGGACCGCACGTCCCTCACCCTCTCCGAGGGCATGTTCGGCATGAGCGAGAACGTGTTCATCAACATCAAGAACCGGTCGTTCTCGATCAGCGCGGACGTCGAAGTTCCGCAGGGTGGGGCGAACGGCGTGATCCTGGCCCAGGCGGGCCGCTTCGGCGGCTGGAGCCTCTATCTGAAGGACGGCAAGCCGACCTACTGCTACAACTTCCTCGGACTCCAGCAGTACAAGGTCTCCGCCCAGGAAGCCCTGGCCGCAGGCAAGGCGACCGTGCGCATGAACTTCGACTACGACGGCGGCGGCGTGGGCAAAGGCGGAACCGCCACTCTCCTGGTCAACGGCAAGCAGGTCGCGACCGGACGGATCGACCGCACCCAAGGGATGATCTTCTCGGCCGATGAAGGCGCGGGAGTGGGTCTGGACGACGCCACGCCGGTTACCAACGACTACAAGGAGCATGACAACAGCTTCACGGGCAAGATCGTGAAGGTTACCGTGGACGTGAAGCCGATTGGCGCTGCGGTCAAGGCGCAGGCCGACACCGACCAGCGCACGACGTCCGTGAAGCAGGCCTTGTCCAACTAACGGGCCGTGACCTCGCAGGCCGCACCTAAGCGCGGCCTGCGAGTTCTCTATCGACACGCTGCGGCGCGTCGATCGAGGCCTTGAGTTCGTCCTCTTGCCGTCGATGTTGGTGGTCCCATGAGGGGCCCCGTGGTGACCCGAGCATGACACAAGCACTGTTCGTCGCTGCCGTCTTCGCGCTCGCCTATCCCGGCACGGTAGGCGCGGACGACACGACTGCGCCCCCGACTGCCCAGGAACCGGCGGTTCCGTCCCCGGCGCCGGCCGCCAGCCCCTCGCCACCGGCGGCGACTCCGGGCTCGGAGTCTGGCGTCGCCGAGCCGACCAAGGACCTGATCGACGTCCTCCGCGACCTGCGCCACAAGCCGCCCCCGCCGCCGCCGGACTACAAGAAGCGCATGGTCGCCGGCTCGCCCGTCCTCGGGTACAGCCCGACGAGCGGCGTGAGCCTCGGCGTCGCCGGAAACGTGGCCTTCTACAAGGGCTACCCGGACACGACTCGCATCTCGTCGATCGTCACGAGCGCGACGGTCACCTCCAAGAGCCAGGCCCTCGTGAGCTTCAAGATGAGCGCGTCGTCCTTGGAGAACCGCTGGCGCATCGACGCCGACAACCGCTTCTTCTGGACCTCGCAGCCGACCTACGGCCTCGGAACGGACACGACGGACGCCGACAAGCTCGACATGAAGTTCAACCACTTCAGGATCTACGACAAGTACTACCATCGGGTCCGCGGTAACTTCTTCCTAGGCGCCGGCTACAGCTACAACATCCACAACAACGTCCGTCCCGGCGAGGATGTGGATCCCGACGCGTTCGCCGACTCGCCGTTCATCGACTACTCGAAGCAGTTCGGCTTCGATCTCGACTCCCAGACCTCGGCGGGCGTCAACCTCCACGCGCTCGTCGACAGCCGTGACGGCGCCATCAACCCGAGCCGCGGCTGGTACGCGAACGCGTCCTACCTGTGGTTCTTCAAGGGGTTCCTGGGCGGCACCTCGAACTGGCAGCAGCTCAGCTACGACCTCCGGACCTACCTGCGACTTTCACGCAACGCGCGCCACAAGATCGCATTCTGGACCTTCGGCGATCTCGTGACGAGCGGCGTGGCGCCGTACCTCGACCTTCCTTCGACGGGCGGCGACACCTACGCGCGCTCCGGAAGGGGCTATCCGCAGGGACGGTTTCGAGGCCAGAAGATGATGTACGCGGAGGCGGAGTACCGCTGGACCATGACGAAGAACGGCCTCTTCGGCATGGTGGCCTACGTCAACACGGAGACGTTGAGCCAACGAGCAGATCGACGAGAAGCTCTTCGACTCGTTCGCGACCGGGGGCGGAATCGGCTTCCGCTTCATGCTGAACAAGCTCTCGAAGACGAACCTCTGCTTCGACATCGGCCGCGGCAAGGAAGGCTCCAAGGCCGTGTATTTCGGCGTTCAGGAGGCCTTCTGACGAGAGATCCTCATCGCTGCCGCGCTCGCGCTGGCCGCTCCCAGCCTCGCCCGCGGCAATCGCCGGTCCCCAGCCGGGACCTGATCCAGGCGGCGGCGCTCTAGGCCCGAGGCCGGCGGCCCACGGCAAGGAGATGGGCGCTCACCCCGAGAAACGACTCCTCGGCCTCCACCGCGCGGACGAGCGCCATGAGCTGTTCCCGGGCCCGAGGGTCGGCCAGGCGGTCGGCGAGGCCGGGCATGAGCCAGAGCGGGCCCTTCGAGGCCCACCACCGTCTCGACCGCGAAGCCGGCCTCGCCGAGCTCCAGGCGCAGCTCTTCAGGCCGGTGGAAGTAGGCGGTGGTGAACCAGTCGAGCCGGCCGCTCGGGTTGCGGTGCCGTCCGTCGCTCAGGTCTCCCCGAACGATCTCCGCGAAAGCGGGGTCCTGGAGGTCGCCCCGGTGAAGAGCCCGTCCAGCATCGAGGCGAAGCGGGAGATGGCGGCCGCGAACACCACGCCCCCGGGCCGCAGGACGCGACGCGCCTCGGCGAGAGCGGCGAGGCGGTCCGCGCGCTCCGGGAGATGGTAGAGCGGCCCCAGGAGCAGGACCGCGTCCACCGACGCATCGGCCTCCTGGAGGCTCCGAGCATCGCCCTCGCGGACGCTGGACAAGGGGCGCCCAGGCCTGCCGGGCCGAGGCCTCCTTCGCCTCCAGGACGTGCCGGGGCACCGGGTCGACGAGGTGGACCTCGTAACCGGCCTGCGCAAGAGGAAGCGCATGCACCCCCGCGGCCCCCCCCACGTCCAGAACCCGCGCGGGGGGCGGAGGCAGGTGGCGGCAGAGCATCTCGCCGGTCCGCGCCCGTTCGACGAGGCCCGCTCCCGCGGACAGACGGTCCTTTTCGGACGCCTTCGAGTAGTGGTCGAGGATCTCGGACGCGATCGTCATCGTTGCCCCTTTCTTCGGTTCGATCGTACCCCGACCTCGGGGAGCGCACGGATTCCCGCGGAAGAATGGCAAGGTCGGGCGAAGGCGGCGCTACAATAGGAGAGGTTCCGATGTCGCCGCTCGCCGCTGGCCATACGCTCTCGCACTACCGCATCCTCGAGACGTTGGGCCAGGGCGGACAGGCCACGGCGTACAAGGCCGAGGACCTGCGGCTCTCGCGGCCGGTCGTGATCAAGACCCTCCGCCCGGAGCTGGCGGCCAGCGAGACGGCGCGGCGCCGCTTCGAGCGGGAAGCCTGCCTCTGCTCGGTCCTCGACAACCCGAACATCCAGGCGGTCTACGACGTGGGCGAGGCGGAGGGCCTCTACTTCATCGTCATGCAGTACGTGGAGGGACCCACCCTCCGCCAGCTCATGAACGGGCGGCCGTTCGAGACCCTGTTCGCGCTCTCGATCGGCATCCAGGTCGCGGACGCCCTCGCCGTGGCCCACGCCCACGGCATCGTCCACCGCGACATCAAGCCCGCGAACGTGATCGTGACCGGCGGGGGCCAGGCGAAGGTCCTGGATTTCGGCCTGGCCAAGATGCTGGCCTTGAGCCAGGACGGCAACGGGAGCGAGCGGGCGCGGCCGCCCGACGACGACCCGGTGACGGAGATCGGCGTGCCCTACGGGTCGATGGGCTACGGCTCGCCGGAGCAGGCCAAGGGCATCGCGGTCGACCACCGCTCGGACATCTTCAGCCTGGGTGTCGTGCTCTACGAGATGGTGAGCGGCCAGGCCCCCTTCCGGGGCCGCCACGCGGTCGAGGTCCTGAACGCGGTCATCACCGCCACCCCTCGGCCGATCCGGGCCTGGAACCCCAAGGCCCCTTCCGCGCTGCAGCCGATCCTGGACCGCGCCATGGCCAAGGAGCCCAAGGACCGCTACCAGACGATGGCTGCCCTCCGCGACGAGCTCAAGGCCCTCATGCGGCGGCTCTCGCGGGAGACCGGGCTCGTCCCCACCGAGGCCTCGGCCACTCTCGTCCCTCCCCAGCGAACCCGAAGCTCATGGCTCATGTCGGGGACCATGGGTCGGGTACTGGGCCGGTTCCGGAGCCTTCCGCCGTGCACCCTGGGCTCGGTCGGGGCCCACTCCGGCCGCGGACCCCCGACCCGCGTCGTGGGGCAGCGAGACCAAGAAGACCGTGGCGATCCTTCCTTTCAAGAACCTGTCCGGCGATCCCGACACCCGCTTCTACGAGTTCTCCCTGGCCGACGGCCTCATCACCGAGCTGGCCCACGTCAAGGCCCTGGTGGTGCGCCCCTCCGTCTACATCGCCCCCTACGTCGGCCTGAACGTCGATCCGCGGCAGGTGGGTGAGGAGCTCGCGGCCTCCTCGGTCCTCACCGGCGCGTTCCTGAAGGGCCCGGACAAGATCCGCGTGACGCTTCAGCTCGTGGCCACCGACTCCGGAGAGATCGAGTGGAGCGACAAGGTCGACATCCCCACCCGCGACCTCCTGGGGATCCAGGACGCGATTGCCGAGCGCTTCGTCGAGGGCATCAGGCTCCACCTCTCGGCCGAGGAGCAGGAGCAGATCGAGCGGCCGATGACCCGTAGCTCCGAGGCCTACGACTTCTACCTCCGCGGGCGCGAGGCACTCTTCCGCTACATCCTCCAGACCCTGGACGAGGCGGACCTCGAGCAGGCGGTCAAGATGATGCACGAGGCGGTCGGGCTCGATCCCGAGTTCGCCCGGGCCCACGCGACCCTCGGCCGCTGCTACATCCTCCACGCCCAGGGCTACGGGGGGCCGGAGTACTACGTCCTGGCCGAGCGCGCGCTCCGCCGGGCGCTCGAGCTCGATCCCACCATCGTCAACGCTCGCCTCCACATGATCTACGTGGACCTCCACCACGGGGACAAGGAGAAGGCCCGGGCCACGATCGAGGACCTGCGGCGGGAGGCCCCGGAAGACCCCTCCGTCCTGTTCGTGGCGGCCATGCTCTACCGCCTGGACGGCCTCTACGAGAAGGCCCTCGAGCAGTACGACCAGCTCCTCGAGCTGAACCCGCGCGACATCGTGATCGTGAGCTTCAACAAGGGACGCGCATCTACACCCACATGGGGCGATACGACGAGGCGATCGAAGAGCTCGAGCGGGGGCGGGCGCTCGAGCCGGAGCACCCCCTGGTGAAGACCTTCCTGGCCGTGGCCCTCTTCAACCAGGGGCGGGTGGACGAGGCCCAGGCCCTCATCGAGGAGGTCCTGCGGCAGAACCCGCACTTCGAGGCGGCCCAGCCCCTGCTCGCCTGGTGCCTGTCGGCCCGCGGCGACCACGAGGGAGCGCGCGTGCTCATCACCGAGCGGGTGAAGGAAGTGGCCGCCGCCGACCACGACGTCGCCTTCTGGCTCGCCTCCTTCTACGCGATGGAAGGGATGACCGACGAAGCCGTCGACTGGGTGCGACGCGCGGTCAGCCTCGGCAACGAGAACTTCCCGCTCTTCGAAAAGAGCCGCGAAGCTCGATCCCGTGCGTGCCGACCCGCGCTTCGCCGCGCTCATGAGCGACCTGAAGCAGCGCTGGGAGGCGCGGCAATAGGTTGAAAGACGGCCCCCGCGCCGCCCGCTGTCCGCCGAATGCGCCTCTGTGGTGAAATAGGTGACCTGCCCGGGGGTGAAGCGTGCCTGCGCCACAAGACCTGCTGGACCGCATCCGCTTGCGCCTCGAAGAGAGCTTCGTCGGCATCGGCGAGGTGGTGGGCGACATGCCGCCCGCCGACATCGCCGACCTCGTCAACGAGCTGACCCTCCAGGAAGCCGCGTCCGTCATGACCATGCTGGCCGTGCCCCGCGCCATCGAGGTCTTCGACCAGCCCACCCTCCATCGGCGGAGCGCCATCATCGCGCAGCTCGATCCCGGCGCGCGCGGCCGCGATCCTGGAAGGGCTCTCCGCCGACGAGCGCACCGACATCGTCCGCCCCATGGGCGAGCGCGAGCGCCGCCGGCTGCTGCCCAAGCTCAGCAAGGAGGTGAGCGCCGAGATCGAGCGCCTCCTGCTCTACCCCGACCACACCGCGGGCGGGATCATGACCACGGAGTTCGTGCGCCTGCCTCCGGGGATGACCGTGCGCCGAGTGCCTGAAGCACATCCGGTCCGTGGCCCGGGAGAAGGAGTCGATCTTCTCCTGCTACGTGCTCGAGCCCGAGACCGGCCGCCTGCTGGGTGCCGTCTCCCTGCGCGACCTGGTCATGGCCGACCTGGACCAGCCGGTCGAGAAGGTCATGCGCCGAAAGCCGGTGACCGTGCAGGCCCTCGACGACCAGGAGCTGGTGGCCAACCGGATCGCCAAGTACAACCTCCTCGCGGTGCCGGTCGTGGAGAAGGACGGCAGCGTGGTGGGCTTCGTCACCGTGGACGACGTCATCGACGTCATGATCGAGGAAGGGACCGAGGACGTCCTCAAGATGGCGGCCATCGAGCCGGGCGCCCTCGACAAGCCCTATTTCCAGAACCCGGTTCTGACGGTGGTGCGCAAGCGGATCGGCTGGCTGCTGCTCCTCTTCGTGGCCGAGACCTTCACCGGCACCGTGCTTCGTGCCTACGAGAGCGAGCTCGCCGCGGTGGTGGCGCTGTCCTTCTTCATCCCCCTGCTCATCGGCACCGGGGGCAACGCCGGCTCCCAGACCGTGTCCACGATCATCCGCAGCCTGGCCCTGGGCGAGATCCGCATCCGGGACGCGGGCCGGGTCGTGGTTCGAGAGGCCGGCACCGGGCTCACGGTGGGCATCGGGCTGGCCGTCATCGCCTTCGGCCGCGCCCTGCTCTGGGGAGCGCACATGCCGCTGGCCATCACCGTCGCGGTGACCATCCTCGCCATCTGCACCTGGTCGACCACGGTCGGCTCGCTCATCCCCATCGCCGCCCAGCGCTTCGGCATCGACCCCGCGGTGCTGTCCGCGCCCCTGATCGCGACCCTGGTGGACGCCACGGGCCTCGTGATCTACTTCCAGATCGCCAAGGTCTTCCTGAACCTTTGATGCGGGTCAGCTAGCGTCCATGACCACGCGGTTGCGGCCCTGCTCCTTGGCTTTGTAGAGAGCCCGGTCGGCCGCCCCCAGGAACGCCTCGGCCGTGTCCTTGGATCCGGGCCGCATGGCCTTGACCCCGAGGCTGATCGTCACCACCAGGAAGGGCGACCCCTTGTGCGGGACCTTCAGGCCCTCCACGCGCTGCCGCATGTCCTCGGCCACCATCAGGGCGCCCGCGGCCTCGGTGCCGGGAAGGACGACGCCGAACTCCTCACCCCCGTAGCGCGCGGCCACATCGCCGCCGCGCCGCAGCACCCCCGAGACTTCGAGCGCGACGCGCTTCAGACAGTCGTCCCCGCTCTGGTGCCCGTAGCTGTCGTTGAAGGCCTTGAAGAGGTCGACGTCGATGAAGACGACGCAAAGCGACGACTCGTCGCGCAGGGCCCGACGCCACTCCTGGTCGAAGATCTCGTCGAAGTGCCGCCGGTTGGGGACGCCGGTGAGAGCATCGATGTACGACAGCGACTGGAGCAGGCGGTTGGCGCGCTCGAGCTCGGCGTTCTTCTGGCCGAGGTTTCGTTGGAGCCGGGAGATCTTGAGCTGGTTCTCGACCCGGGCCACCACCTCGGCCGCGGAGAAGGGCTTGGCCACGTAGTCGATGCCGCCCACTTCGAAGGCCCGGGCCTTGTCCAGGCCGTCGTCGAGCGCGCTCACGAAGATGACCGGGATGTCCTTGGTGCGGGGGTCGGCCTTCATCTGCCGGCAGATCTCGTAACCGTCCATGCCCGGCAGCCGGATGTCGAGGAGCACGATCTCCGGCGCCGCGGCCCGCATCACGGCGAGAGCCTGCAGGCCGTCGGTCGCGTTGCGTACCGCGTAGTTGCGCTTCTGCAGGATTCCCGTGAGCAGGCCCACGTTGACGCGGTTGTCATCGACGACCAGGACGTCCCCCGCGCTCATCGCTCGAACACTCTCCCTGATCCGCGAAAGATAGCACGCGCGGACCGGCTCCGGCGCGGCTATCATAGGGCCCCATGAGCGACGCCGGAGCCCAACGCCGTCGGATCAAAGAGCTCGAGGTCATGGTGGCCGACGTCGTGGTGGAGACGCCCGACACCTCGACCCTCGTGCTGTTCACGGGAAACGATCGCCTCGACTACCTGCCCGGTCATTTTCTGACCATCGACCCCCACCAATTCCAGGCGCTCGAGCGGTTCACTGCCTTCCTGGAAGACCTGAAAGGCAAGAAGGAGCCTCCTCGCGCCTACTCCATGGCCTCGGCTCCCCATGAGAAGTACCTGTCCTTCACGGTCAAGGAAGAGCGCTACACGTCGAAGCAGACGAAGTACCCTCCGTTGCTCTCGCCCCTCCTCGTGAAGCACATGAACCGGGGGATGCGAATCGCCGTCACCGGCTTCACGGGTCCCTACACCCTGCCCGACGACATCGAGTCGAGGACCGACCACCTGGTTCACCTCTGCGCCGGATCCGGGAGTGTTCCCAACCTGTCGATCCTCAAGCACGCCCTCCGCTTTCACGAGAAGCTCAGGCACACGTTCATCTACTCGAACAAGACCTGGGACGACATCATCTTTCGGGACGAGCTCCAGGCCCTGGCCGCGGCCCACCCGGAGCGTCTCGAGGTGGTGCACACCCTGACCCGCGAGGCCGACCCCACCTTGCATGGCCCGAACGTGATCAAGGGCCGGGTCACGAGCGCCCTTCTTCGAGAGCTGATCCCCGACCCTTCCGCCTGCGTGGTCTACGCCTGCGGGCCCGCGGTGTCCACCTGGGACAAGGCCGCGGCCAAGGAGGCCGGGGTCGCCCCCACCCCGCGCTTCATGGAATCGGTGGTCGAGATCCTGAACGAGATCGGAGTCCCCAAGGACCGAGTCAAGCGCGAGAGCTACGGTTGAGGCGTTGCGCGGCCGCGCTTGCCTTGCTGCTCCTGGCCGCGGGCAGCGGCGCGGCCAGCTCCGGCCTGCCTCCCTCGCCCCCGGACCACGAGATCGAGATCACCCGCGGTTTCCTCACCATGAAGGACGGCGTGCGCCTGGCCGCCACCTACTTCCGGCCGGTGCCGAAAGGTCCGGACGAGACCTTCCCCGTCCTCTTCGAGCTCCTTCCCTACCGCAAGGACGACACGTTCTACCAGCGCGACTACCCCCTCTACAGCTACTTCGCGCGCCGGGGTTACGTCGTGGCCAAGGTGGACGTGCGCGGTACCGGATCGTCCGAGGGGAAAGCGCCGTCGCGGGAGTACTCGGACCTGGAGCTGGACGACGCGGCCTCTGTCATCGCCCAGCTCGCCGCGCAGCCCGGCTCGAGCGGCAAGGTGGGGATGTGGGGCATCTCGTGGAGCGGCTTCAACGCCCTCCAGGTCGCGATGCGGCAGCCTCCCGCCCTGAAGGCGGTCCTCGCCGCCCACGCCTCCGACAACCTGTTCCGGGACAGCGTGGACTACGTCGACGGGTGCTTCCACGTGGACGCCTACCACGTGCAGATCCATCACGAGAACGGCCTCCCCCGCCCCCCCGACTACGCCACCGACGCCGCCTACTTCGAAGACCGCTTCCTGGTGCGCCCCTGGCTCTTCGACTACCTCGAGCATCAAAGCGACGGCCCCTTCTGGCGGGCCAATGCTCCCGAGTACCGGCCCGGCGCCATCCGCGTCCCCGTGTTCCTGATCGGCGCGCTCCTCGACGGCTATCGCGACCTCCTGCCTCGCTTCCTGGAGAGCCTCAAGGTTCCGGTGAAGGCGGTCATGGGTCCCTGGAATCACGCCTGGCCCGACGACGGGGTGCCGGGCCCGAACTTCGAGTGGCGGCGCGAAGCGGTGCGCTTCTGGGACAAGTGGCTGAAGGACCGCGAGACCGGAATCATGGAAGAGCCGCCCTTCGCGGTGTTCGTCCGCGCGGGCAATCGCTCCCGACGCCGCGCTCAAGACGACACCCGGCGAGTGGCGCCACGAAGACTGGCCCATTCGGCGCGCCCGCACCCTCGAGCTCTACCCGACGCGCACGCACGCGCTTCGGCCCGAGCCGGCCCGGCCCGCGGAGGAGGCGCTCAAGTACGTCCCGAGCTTCGGCCTCATGGCGGCAGGATGGTGGGGCGAGGCCACCGGCGACATGCGGCCCGACGACGCGGGCAGCCTCGTCTTCGACAGCCCCGCGCTCCAGGAGACCGTCGAGATCATCGGCTTCCCCAAGGTCCACTTGCGGGCCGCCGTGGACGCGCCCCTGGCCCACTTCGTGGTCCGCCTCGAGGACGTGCAGCCCGACGGGACGGTTTCTCTCGTCACCGGCGCCGCCTTGAACGGCGCGCAGCGCAAGGACCCTCAGGCTCCCGTGGCGCTCCCCCTGGGGGAGCCCGTGGACCTCGACCTGGAGATGCACTTCACGACCTGGACCTTCGCTCCGGGACACCGGATCCGCCTGGCCGTCACCAACGCCCAGTTCCCCATGCTCTGGCCCACTCCGAGCGCCATGACCCTGCGCCTTCTCCTCGGCCCGGACGCCACGCGGCTACGCCTCCCGCTGATCCCGACGGAAGTCAGGTCCGCACCCGCGTTCGCGCCACCCGAGCCCCAGGAATCCCGCCCGGATGCGCGCACCCTTTCGTGCAACACCTGGCCCGAAGGCTTCCGCGAGGTGAGGAAGGACCTGGTTCGCGGCACCACGGCCTACGAGTGGCGTGGGCAGTGCACCTACGAAATCGGCGCTCGTCATTTCGAGACCAGCGAGCGGAACACCTACGAGACGCGTGACGATCGGCCAGCCGAGTCGAGCTTCGACGGCGAGGAAATCCATCGCATCCGGCTCGAAGGGGGGCGGGTGCTAAGGCTCGAGAGCCGTCTTTCCGTGCGGTCGGACGCGACGGACTTCCACGCCACCTTCACCCGCCGCCTGTTCGAGAACGACGCGCTCCTGCGGGAGAAGACCTGGGAAGAGAAGGTCCCGCGGCAGTTTCAGTGATCGGGCCGCGTCAGGCGAGGCGCACGTACTCGTATTCGAAGGGGAGCCCCTTGATGCCCCGGGCGGGGCGACCGAGCCAGTTGGCGATCTTGCCCGGCTCGCGCACGGGCTGCATGAGCGAGCGCACGAACGCGCGGTCCGCCTCCGTGGGCAGCCACTCGCCCCGTAGCACCTCCCACTCGGCCTTCGGCACGAGTCGGCCCTGGTCGTCGAACGGCAGGTCCGCGTAGATCCCGATCCGGCGGCCGAACCGCTTGCTGGGAAGGTGCAGCCGGTCGGAGAGCCCGGCCTCCGCGAGCCTCTTGTTCCACCGCTCGACCCCGCGCTCGCAGTCGTCCACGTAGGCGTCGCGCAGGACCTCGTTCATGGCGTTTCGGAGCGGGACCTCTTCCGTCACGAGCACCCCGTCCTTCGGCACCGGCATGGCGTAGACCTGTTCCAGGGCGCGGTGCTCGCCGTAGCTGTCCTCCTTGGCGCGGCCCTTGAGCCCGGCCGCGAAGTAGGACGCGGCGTTGCTCGAGATCTCGCCCCCGAAGAGGTCGAGGGAGAGGGCGAACCAGAGGTTCAGGAACTTCTGCAAGGTGGCGAGATCGATCCCGCCCTGGGCGCGGGCGTCCCCGTTCGGGTCCTGCTTCATGAGCTCCGCGGTCCGCTCCACGATGCGCTCGACCCCGGTCTCGCCCACGAACATGTGGTGCGCTTCTTCGGTGAGCATGAACCGGGTGGTGCGGGCCAGGGGATCGAAGCCGCTCTCGGCCAGGGCCAGGAGCTGGTACTTGCCGTCCCGGTCCGTGAACATCGTGAACATGAAGAAGTCGAGCCAGTTGTCGATGGGCTCGTTGAAGGCGCCCAGGATGCGCGGCTTGTCCTTGTTCCCGCTGCGGCGCAGGAGCAGCTCTTCCGCCTCCTCGCGGCCGTCCCGACCGAAGTGGCTGTGCAGGAGATAGACCATGGCCCAGAGGTGCCGGCCCTCCTCCACGTTCACCTGGAACAGGTTCCGGAGGTCGTAGAGGCTCGGCGCGGTGTGGCCCAACAGCCGCTGCTGCTCGACGCTCGCGGGCTCGGTGTCGCCCTGGGTGACGATGAGCCGGCGCAGGGTGTTGCGGTGCTCACCGGGCACCACGGCCCAGGCCGGATCCCCCATCGCGTCGCCGAAGCCGATGCGGCGGTCGGCGACCGGGTCGGCCAGGAAGATGCCCCACCGGTAGTCGGGCATCTTCACGTAGTCGAAATGGGCCCAGCCCTCGGCGTCCACGCTGATGGCGGTGCGCAGCCAGACGTCTCTCTCCTGGAAGTCGGTGGGACCCATGTCCTTCCACCAGTCCAGGTAGTTCGGCTGCCAGCTCTCGAGCGCCCGCAGCAGGCGCTTGTCCTGGGAGAGGTCGACGTTGTTCGGGATCTTCGCGGAGAGATCGACGGTGGACATGGGCTCAGGTCCGCGACCAGGAAAACTTGGGGCGCTCGGGCTTGCCGTAGAGGGTGAGAGCCCCCCGCTCGCCCACCGCGTTTGGACGCTGGAAGATCCAGTTCTGCCAGGCGGAGAGGCGGCCGAAGATCTTCGTCTCCATGGTCTCGGGCCCGGCGAAGCGCAAGTTGGCCTCCATGCCCGTGAGGGCGTCCGGCGACAGGCTGGCGCGCTCTTCGACCACGAGCCGCACCTCGTCTTCCCAGTCGATTTCGTCGGGGGCGACGGTCACGAGGCCCGCGGCGCATGGCCTCGTCTGCGTCCAACGGCTCGTCCGAGCGGCGCTCTCGGCTTTCGCCGGATCGCCGAGGAACCGCTGCTCGAGGCGAGAGAGGCCGGTCGCGGTCGGCAGGGACCCCCGGTTCAGCGCGGAGAGAGCGATGGTCGGCCCGCCCTCGGTCGCGAGCATGTAGGACCGATCGGCGGCGAGGCCGAGCTCCAGGAGCGAGCCCGCGAAGCACGAGCCCTCGTCCACGAGGGCGATGAGGCTGCGCGCGGTGAGGTCGAGCCGCTTCAGCACCCGCTTCATGTGGTGGACCACCTCGTTCACGAACCAGTCCTCGCGGTTCGCGATGAGAGCGCTGCGTCGGCGCGCCAGCACCCGCGCCCACGTCGCCCCGGGTCTTGAGGACGACCACGCCGATCTCGGGGCGGTTGAAGCGCAGGTCGAGGAGCGCGTCGTCCAGCTCGCGGAAAGCGCGGAGGGCCCACAGGTCGCTGCCCCGCTCGCGCATTCCCGCGGCCGTGGCGGGCTCGTCCGCATCGGGTCCCCGCACGGTGAGCTCGGCGGTGCGGGCGGCCGCGTCCACCTTCGCAGGCTGACGAAGCGGTACTCGGCGCCCTGGTCCGAGTAGCGGCCGTCGAGGGGCAGGCAGGGCGACGCCCGGCCCCGGCTTCTGCGGCGACGCTCGCGGCCAGGGCCTTGGCCCTCTCCGCGACGCGGGCCGCGAAGCGGGACAGGGGAACGGTCTCGTCCACGAGCCGCCACTCGACCGCCCGCTTGCCCTTGACCCCTTCGCCCAGGCTCGAGAACACGTCGGCGAGGTCGCGCCTCACCTTCCGCTTGTCGGTGACGCGGGTGAGCCCGCCCGTGCCGGGCAGGACCGCGAGAAGCGAGACCTCGGGGAGGCTGACCGCCGAAGAGGCGTCGTCCACGAGCAGGATCTCGTCGCAGGCGAGGGCGAGCTCGTAGCCGCCGCCGGCGCAGGCGCCGTTGACCGCGGCCAGCGACTTCAGCCCTGAGCTTTGGGAGGCGTCCTCGATCGCGAGCCGGGTCTCGTTCGTGTACTTGCAGAAGTTGACCTTGAACGAGTGGCTCGAGGAACCCAGCATGTAGATGTTGGCGCCGGAGCAGAAGATGCGGTCCTTGCCGCTCGTGACCACCAGGGTCTTCACCTCGGGGTGCTCGAAGCGCAGCCGCTGCAGCGCGTCCGCGAGCTCGAGGTCCACGCCGAGGTCGTAGCTGTTCGTCTTCAAGGGGTATCCGGAGCGGAGGGGACGGTCTTCCTGGACGTCCATCACGAGCCGGGCCACCTCCGCTTCCACCTCGAGCCGCCAATGGACGTAGCGCGAGGGATGGGTCTCGAAACGGATGGGCGGGGCCGCGACCAGGCTTTGTTCCATGGCAGACGACCAAAATAGCCAAGCCGGTCGCGCGCTGTCAAGCAGTATAGTGCTGGCGAGCGCCGAGATGTGGCAGTATATTGCCACAATGGCCGCCGCGGACGTTCTCGTCGACCTCGCCCGGCGGGTGCGGGACGAGCGGGGGCGGCGAGGCCTGTCGCTCCGGACGCTGGCCGAGCGCTCGGAGCTCTCGCTCCGCTTCCTGACCCAGGTCGAGGCCGGCCAGGGGAACATCTCCGTGCGCAAGCTCGCGGCCCTCGCCGACGCCCTGGGAACGACTCCGGCTTCGCTGCTGGCCGGCACGGACCGGGAGACCGGGCGGCGTCCGGTGATCGCGCTGCTGGGGCTCCGGGGGGCGGGCAAGACCACCCTCGGCCGACGGTTGGCCCGTCGGCTGCGCGTCCCCTTCGTCGAGCTCGACCGCCGCGTCGAGCAAGCCTCCGGTCTCCCCCTGGCCGAGATCTTCCGCCTTCACGGCGAGGCTTATTACCGCCGCGTCGAGCGGGAGACCCTGGGGCGACTCCTGCGGGCCGGGGGGGCCTTCGTGCTGGCCACCGGCGGAGGAATCGTGACCGCCGCGGAGACCTTCGCGGAGCTCCGCCGGCACACCGTGACGGTCTGGCTTCGGGCAAGACCCCAGGACCACTGGGCCCGAGTGGTCCAGCAGGGCGATCGCCGACCCCTCGAAGCGCGCCCGCACGCCATGGTCGAGCTGCGGCGGCTCCTGGCCCTGCGCGAGCCCCTCTATTCCCAGGCCGACCACGTGATCGACACGTCTCACCAGGGCGTCGACGAAGCGGTCCGCGCCCTCGCGAAGCGGCTCGGGGTCAAAGCACGCGCACGGAGTGGCTCTTGATGGCCAGGAACACCTGACCGCCCACCGCGAGACCCAGAGCGTCCACCGCCTGCGGCGTCACCCGGGCGAGCATGGCTTCCCCCGGGAGCGCGCACCGCAAGGTGACGTCCGGGCCCGTGCGCTGGAGCGACTTGATGCGGGCCTCGTACATGTTGCGGGCCGAGCGACAGTGGGTCGATGTCGACCGCGATCGTCCCGTCGGCGTAGGCCTTCTTCAGGGTGATACGCAAAAGCCCATCGGGGCGCAGATCCACCCGTTCCTGCGCGACCGGAGGACGGAGGACGTAGCGGAGCAACGCTTCCCGCCCCATGGCGTCCTGGGCGCCCGCCCGCGTCACCGCGTGCAAGGTGAACCCATCGAGCGAGGCGCACAATGGCTTGTCTAGGCAAGAGCGTGCGGCTGGAGTGGTGCCAACCCCTTGAGCCACTGCGGCCCCGCGGAGGGGTCTGGCCCCATACCGCCGAAGCAGGAGGTTGCCTTCGGGGTCGCCCTCGGCCTCGGGCTCGTCCTCAGAGGTCCGGAGCCGGCCGCACGGGCGAAGGTGCCTCTCCATGCGCCGTACCAGGCGTTCGAGCACCTCGGCTACCTCGCTGGTCCGCAGGTGAGGGAGGCCTTGCCAGCGCTTTTGCTCGACCTCCGCCGCTCGAGGCGGCGCGGCACGAGGGCCGGATGGCTGCGCTCCTCGAGGCCCGGCGGGCCGCCCGATCGGCCTCCCGAACGAAAGGCCCTGGCCGTGTATCCCTGATTGCCGGCGGCGCTCAGGGTCGCCCGGGCAACTCGACCATCCAGGGCAGACCGGTGGTCTCGAAGCGCTCGAAGACGATGCGGCCGTTGGCCGCGTCCCAGCGCGGATAGCGGACGTAGGAGCGCGCCTCGGTAAATGAGGTGAAGGTACGAACCTGGCCGCTGGCCACGGAGACCGCGGCCACGTTCCACAGACCCTCGCGGCGTGCCGCGAAGAGGACGCGCTCGCCGTCAGGCGACCACCCGCCGAGAAAGCTGAGGCCGGCATCGTGGGTGAGGCGGTGCCGGTCCTTCGGGCCCTCGCCGGTGACGCAGACGTACAGGTCCGCGCCCTCGGCGCACTGGTAGGCGAGCCTCTGCCCGTGAGGCGACCACGAGGGGTACGAGCCCCCTTCGGGCTCGAACGTTCGCTGGACGAAGTCTCCGACGGGCCCCTGAGGTCCGAGCGCGATCGTCCACACGTTGGGCACGCCGTCCTTCACGAACGCCGTGGCCAGGTGCAATCCGCTCGTGTCGAGCGCCACCCCCGCGGCCGGCGCGGCGGCGAAGCGCTCGGTGCCGGGCGGCGGCCGAAGAGCGTCGAGCCGGAACAGCCGGCGCTCGTGGCCGGTGTCGGGATCGACGGCCCAGTAACTCGCGCCGTCGCCGTGGTTGGCGATGCAGGCGATCTCGCCGCCGTCGAGCCAGGAGGGGCCGCCGTGGTCAGGGGCGTCGGTCGTGACCTGGCGCGACGAACCTCTGGCGTCTTGCACGTAGACCGCGTTGCGCACGCCGCCGCGGCTGCCGATGAAGGCCAGCCGCCCATCCCGAGCCGTGCTCGGAAACCCGGCGCGCCAGCCCACGTCGTCCACGAGGGGCACGGGGGGCGACACGGCGGTGGAGCCCTTTCCCGCCACCGCCGCGGCCTGGATCGTCGCCCGCGAGTCGAGGGCCGTCCAGGCGACGCGGCGGCCACCGGGAGCGATGGCGACGTGCGCAAGCTGCGCGCCGGTCACGGGGAGCGCCGTGGGGCGAGGCTCGCCGGCGGGTCCGGCCCCGTTCCAGGGGAGCCACCACAGCCCGTGCGAGCCGCGAGCACTGAACAGGATGCCGTCGCCCATCGGGGAGACCGCAAACTCCGAGGTCAGCTTGGCGTCCGCGCTGACGCGCACGAGCGCGCCGTTCGCCACCTCGAGCGCCCAGAGCTCGGTGGAGGGGGGGGCCCCGGTCCTGCGCGTGACCGCGAAGAGGAGCCGTCGCCCGTCGGGCCACCACAAGGGCGTGCTGTGCGAGCCGTCGGGGCGCGTGGACCGGGTCATCCGGGTCGGCGGTTGCGACCCGTCCGCCGGCACGGTCCAGATCGTGGAGAAGCCTCCCGCGCCCCCCCCGGCGTTGAGGTCGCCCTTGGTGGCCGACGCGAACGCGATCTGCCGGCCGTCCGGCGACCAGGCCGGAGCGGATCCGAAGTCCGACACTTGCCGCGCGGCGCCGCCACGCGAGGGCACCACCCACAGGCCCCCGCCGGCCATGTCGTGATAAGCGATGAGCTGGCCGTCGGGCGACCAGGCCGGCTGGACGCTCTGTCGGCCGCTCGGGGTGATCGCAGTGGGTGTCGATCCTTCGGCCAGGCTCTGCACGAAGATCTCGAAGGGGCCCGTGCGGTCCGAGCTGAAGGCGATGCTCGTCCCGTCGCCCGAGAAGGCCACGAAGCCGTCGTAACCGTGCCCGGAGGTGACGCGTTCGGGCCGTAGTGCCGCCAACACCGAGGGGTCGCCCGCGCCGAGCGTGGAGGCCGGCCGCGCCGCGGCGCCCGCCGGGCCCCCGACGCGCCAATCAGCCATGCGCGCGCCGGCGGCCAGGAGCAGGGCGCTGGCCAAGAGCAAGGCGCCGGCCCAGCCGGCGAGGGTCCGGCAGCGCCGGACGGGCGCGGCGGGCACGACCGACGCCGCGGCCGGGGCGGGACGGACCCGCCCGTCGGCCTCCGGCCCGGCCAGGACCTTGACCTCGGCGAGCAGGCGGTAGCCCCGGGTCGCAACCGTCTCGATGTAGCGAGGCGCCTTGGGATCGTCGCCCAGGGCCCGGCGCAGGTGGGCGATGACCCGGGTCAGGGCGTTGTCGGTGACCGCGATGTCCTTCCAGGCGAGGGCCAGGATCTCGCGCTTCTCGACCATGCGGGGAGCTTGCTGGACGAGGATCGCCAGGACGTCCAGGGCCTTCGGCTCCAAGCGCACGGGCCGATCGCCCCGAAAGAGCTGGAAGACGCCCGGGTCGAACCGGAAATCGCCGAAAGCGAAGCCGCGCAGGCGCGCGATGGTACCACACCGCGCGCCATCACCCCGCCGTGTGAAAACCTCAGCATGGCATCACGACGTGGCGGGCCGGGGTGCCCTACCGTCTCCTGAACGACCCGAACCAGGAGGGAATGATCATGCGGGGATCGCGTGTGGCGACCATCAGCGGGGCGATCGTGCTGGGCGTCTGCCTGGAGGCCCTCGGGGCTCCCGTGCGGCGCATCGACGTGGCCACGGGCGCCGAGCTGGAGGCGGCGGTGAGCGATCCCGCGAACGCCCGCACGGTGGTGAGGCTCGCTCCCGGCACCTACGTCCTCACTGCGCCCTTGCGGCTTCAGCCCGGCATGACCCTCGCCGGTTCGGAGCAGCGGCGCGACTCCGACCGGGACGGGGTGCCCGACCTGGTGGGCCCCGGCCCCAACGACTACGCCGTGGCGGGGACGGCCACGGTGATCGACGGGTCGGGCCTCGCCCCGGTCGTAGCCGTCCGGGTGGATTGCGCGGGTCTCACCAGCGCCCGCCGGGAGCCCATCATCCACCTGGGCGCCCGCAACTGGGTCAGGAACCTGACCCTCCTTTCGGGAAGCGGCGTGGGGCTCGGGGAGCCGGCGGCGCTGGTCGACCCCGAAGAGCCCCTGGACGTGACCATCTCGAACACCGTGATCACGAGCACGAGCATCGCGGTGTCTTTCGCGAACTCGGGCTGCGCCGCGCGGGACGCGCACTCTCGCCTCACCTTCATGCGCAACGTGATTTGGGGCGCGGCCAACGGGCTCGTGCTCGAGAACAACCTGACCGGCGACGCTGCCGACACCAGAGACGACGGGCCCGTGCTGACCGCCGACGTCTCGTGGAACCGGTTCCTTGGGAACGGGAACGCCATGGTGGTGCGGGCCTCGGCGCTCAGCACCGACGGGGCCACTCTGAACCTCAGATCCATGGGCAACGTCTTCATCGGCAACCGCGGCAACATCTTCGCGCTCGGCGCGTTCAACACCCTCGCTCAGGCCGCGGTCGGGAACCACCTCGAGCTCTCCTCTTGCTTCGACCTCTTCGGGGCCACCCCCACTCCGAGCCCGGCCCCCACTACGGCGGGCGGGGGGATCTTCATCGCCGGCGCCAACGGCGGCGCCACGGCCGGCGCGCCGGTCGCCAACACCGTCGACGCCACCATCCGGGGAGCCCGTTTCGTGCGCGACGCCGCGACCGACCAGGCCGAGATCGCGGTTTACGGCGCCCAACGGGGGCGTGACAACCACGTGGAGGTGCAGGTACTGCTCACGAGCGTGCGGTCCTCCGCCGGCGTGCGGACCCGGGGCACCCTCGCCATCCAGAACGAGGTCGTGCCGGACGCCCCGCCCAGCACTGCCCGCTTGATCGGCTCCCCTCGGGGGTTCGCGATCTGGAACCCCGACTTCAACGCCCCGGCGGCGGAGTTCTTCCAGGCCCCGCGTCTGCACTGAGCCGGGGTGACCGCCGACCCCTGGAGGCGCGCCGGCGTCGACGAAGCGGTCCGCGCCCTCGCGAAGCGGCTCGGGGTCAAAGCACGCGCACGGAGTGGCTCTTGATGGCCAGGAACACCTGCCCCCCCACCGCGAGGCCCAGAGCGTCCACCGCCTGCGGCGTCACCCGGGCGAGCATGGCCTCCCCGGGAAGCGCGCAGCGCAGGGTGACGTCCGGGCCCGTCCGCTGGAGCGACTCGATGCGAGCCTCGTACATGTTGCGGGCCGAGACGCCCCGCAAGGGTGAGGTGGAGACGAGGACGTCCTCCGCGCGCACCGCGAGAGTGACCGCCGACCCGACCGCCCGTTCCGCCACGAGCGTGACCGACATCGGCAGCCCGGCCGTAGTCTCCATCCCCGTGATCCCGCCCTCGGCGTGATGGGCCACCACCTTGGCCGCCCACAGGTTCTCGATCCCGGCCTCGGCCTCGCGCGCGAGAGTGGGGCTCGCGAGGAGAGCGAGCGGCGGCCCCTGGGCTTCGACCCGGCCCTCCGCGAGCAGCAGGACCTCCTCCGGCCAGGGCCAGGGCCTCGCCGACGTTGTGGGTGACGTAGAGGATCGGGATCCGCCATTCGTCCCGGATGCGGACGAGGTAGGGCAGGATCCGCTCGCGCAGGCCCACGTCCAGCGAGGCCAGAGGCTCGTCGAGCAAGAGCAGGCGGGGCTCCGTGGCCAGGGCCCGCGCCAGGGCCACGCGCTGGCGCTCGCCGCCGGAGAGCGAGGACGGGACGCCGGTCGAGGCAGGCGCGAATCTCCAGGGTGTCGATGGCCTGGTCGACGCGCCCCTGGTCACCGCGCGCTCCGTAGCGCACGTTGCCGAGGGCCGTGAGGTGGGGGAAGAGGCCGGCGTCCTGGGGAACGTACCCGACGCGCCGTCGCTCGGGCGTGAGGCACCGCGCGGGCCTTCGAGTCGAGCAGCACCTCGCCGTCCACGAGCACGCGCCCCCGCGCCGCCGGGCGCAAGCCGGCCACCACCTCGAGCAGCGACGTCTTCCCCGAGCCCGACGCGCCCATCACCGCGGTGACCCCGGCGCGTAGCTCCACGTTCACGGCGAGCGTGAAGCGGGCGAGGGGCAAGCTCGAACCCGAGCTCGATCACGCCTCGCTCCGGAGGTCGCGCCGCCGCGTCACCCTCTCGACCGTCCAGAGGGCCACGAAGGCGAGGGCGGCGGTGATGCCGGCAAGACAAAGCGCCTTGTCGTCGCGGCCCGTCTGGTTCGCGTGGAAGATGGCGAGGGCCAGAGTCTGGGTCTTCCCTGGAATGTTCCCGGCCACGAGGATCGTGGCGCCGAACTCGCCGAGCGATCGCGAGAAGGCGAGGACCACGCCGGCCAGAACCCCGCGCCAGGCGAGCGGGCAGGGTGACGCGGAAGAAGGCGGCGGCCGGGCCGGAGCCGAGAGTGCGGGCCATGCCCACGAGCCGCGGATCGACCTCCTCGAAGGCGGTGCGGGCCGAGCGGACGAGCAGGGGAACGGACATGACGGCGGCGCAGAGCACCACGGCCTTCCAGGTGAAGACCACCTCGATGCCGCGATCCGCGAGCCAGGCTCCGAGCGGTCGCCGCCGGGCCAGGAGCTCCAGGAGCACGATCCCGACCGCGGTGGGCGGCAGCACGAGAGGCAGGGCCAGGACCGTCTCGACGAGGCCTTTGCCGGGACCTCGGTAGCGCGCCAGGACGTAGGCCGCGAGCAGGCCCGGCGGGACGATCAGGGCGGTCCCGATCGCCGCCATCCTCAAAGTGAAGAAGACGAGGCCCAGGTCCTCCATCGTGAGGAGGGCCTCAGGGGCCAGGGACGACCCCGAGCCCGATTCGCCCGCGGTTGAACGACGCGATCCTCATGTTCGAGAACGTCTCCGGGCCTGACGTGGCCGCCCGATCGTAGCCGAGATCCGCGCGGACGCGACCGCGACCAGGTCGGACAAGAGCGCGTAGGCCGTCTGGTCGACGGTGCCGCCGCGTTGGAACACCCCGACCTCTCCGGCGAGGTCGGTGGTGAACACGAGAGCGGCGTCGGACCCGTCCCCGGCCAGGGGATCGCCGAGCGGCACTCGCTCGGGGCCCACGGAGGCCCGGATGCGGCCATCGTCCCGCACGCTCGGCGCGCGCCACGAGGCGGAGCCGAGCGCTGGCCGCGCGTCGCCCGGCGCACGTCCAGGGGGGACACCCGAGCGATTCCGGTCCGCTTGACGCTCGCGGGCACGAGCGACGCGTCCCACAGCGCGTTGGCGAGGGCGCACACCTTGACTGCCGCGTCCCAACCGTCGACGTCGAAAGAGGGGTCCGCTTCTGCGATCCCCAGGGCCTGGGCCTCACGGATCGCCGCGCGCGCGGTCTGGCCCACTCTCCATGGCCGCGAGCACGAGCGAGGTCGTGCTGTTGAGTGTGCCCCGGAAGGCACGGACCGCGACCCCGGGCAGGCATCGCTCGAGCAGGTTGAAGACCGGGGTTCCGTCCATCACCGCGCCCTCGTGGCGGAACTCTCGGCCACGACGCCGAGCCAGCGCCAGAAGGCCGCGGCGGCCGAACGCCACCGGTCCCTTGTTCGCGGTGATCACGTGCAGCCCGCGGCGCAGGGCCGCGCGCACGTGAGCGGTCGCCGGCTGCCCCTGGCGAGGGTCGAGGGGGGTCACCTCGATCAGCACGTCGGCGGGAACCGACCGGATGAAACCCAGCGACGACGAGACCGCGGGTCCCTCGATGGAAGGCGTCGAGGGAGCGTCCCTGGCGCACCGCGGCCGACGCAGCGGGTCGGGGCCAGGCCGCGGCCGCGTCGATGGCGATGCCGTGGCGGGAGGTGGCGATCCCGGTGAGGGTGGGGGCCACTCCGAGCTCTCGGAGCACGCGGGCGTAGGGTCCGGGCAAAAGCTCGGCGAAGCGCCGGCCCACCGCCCCGAAGCCCACGAGGGCGATGCGCAGGGGTTCGCTCAGGACGGGCGTGCCACCAAGGGAAGGGGGATCGCCCGCGGCCCCATGGCGGCGTTCATGTCCCGCTCGTTCCGCAGAAGGCTCTTGAGGGTGAGCTGGGCCAGCACCTCGTCGACCGCGGCCTGGACGTGCCGAAGCACGGGCCGGATCGAGCAGTCGCCGTTGTTGAGGCACGAGCGCTCGAGGCCCGAGTGGCGCTCGCAGAACTGGGCGTCGAACAGCCGGCCGCCGAGGGCGCCCGAGGGCCTGGCCCACCGGGATCTCGTCGGCGGGGCGGGCCAGGGTGTAGCCGCCGGCCTTGCCGCGCGTGCTGGCCACGAGCCCGGCCCGCCGCAGGATCCGCATGATCTTGGCCACGTTCGGCGACGAGATGCCCTCGCGCTGGCTCATCTCGGCGATGGTGAGGCTTGCGTCGTCGCCGTGGCGCGCGAGCTGGAGCAGGCAGCGCAGGCCGTATTCCTCCTGGGAGCTGAGCTTCATCGCAGGCTCGCCCTCACATCAGCCCCAGCTGGAGGCGCGCCGCCTCGGACATCATGCTCTGCTCCCAGGCCGGCTCGAAGACCACCTGGACGTCGGTCTCCTTGACTCCGGGCAGGCCCGTCGATCTTGCGCTCCACGTCCTGCTTCAGGTAGTCGCCCATCCCGCAGCCGGGCGCGGTGAGGGTGAAGTGCACGGTGACCTTCTCGCCGCCTTCGGGCAGGGCCGCCGTCTCGCACTTGTAGACGAGCCCGAGGTCGACGATGTTGACCGGGATCTCGGGGTCGTAGCAGGTCTTGAGCTGGTCCCAGGCGAGCTCCTGCAAGGGGCGGCCGGCAGCGTCGGCCTCGGTGGGCGGCCGCCGTGACCTCCTCGCCGATGGCGTCGGCGTCCTTGCCCTCGATCCGGACCATGTAGCCGTGGTCGGTCATCACGGTGTAGGAGCCCGCCGAGGGCCTGGGTGATGAAGACGGTGGTGCCCGCGGTGAGCGGTGATCTTGTCGCCGTAGGGGATGGCGGCGGCCTCGACGTCGCGGGAGAGGGTCCTGGCTTCGCGCATGGTCACTCCGTCTTGGCCTGGCCGGCGCCGCGAAGCGCGGCCTGGAAGGTGTGCCAGGGCAGAGAGGCGCACTTCACGCGCACCGGAAACTCGCAGACGCCCGGAGAAGACCGCGAGCTTGCCGAGCTCGGGGGCCGCGTTGTCCGCGGCCTTCGAAGGATCGGAGGTGAGAAGCTCGTGGAAGCGCTGGAAGAGGGCCTCGGCCTCGGCGCGGCTCTTGCCCACGAGGGCCTCGGTCATCATCGAGGCCGAAGCCGTGGAGATCGAGCAGCCCGCGCCCTTGAAGCTCACGTTCTTGACGACGTCGTCCTCGACCTGGAGGTAGACCGTGGCCTTGTCCCCGCACAGCGGGTTGAAGCCTTCGGCCTGGTGGGTCGCCCCGGGCAGGGCCGCGGAAGTTCCGCGGCCGCTTGGAGTGGTCGAGGATCACCTCCTGGTACAGCTCCCGCAGCTCGCTGCTCACGCGAACATCTCCTTGACCTTGTGGAGGCCCCGCACCAGCGCGTCCAGCTCCTCGCGCGTGTTGAAGCAGGCCAGGGAAGCCCGCGCGGTGGCGGGCAGGCCGTAGCGGTCCATGACCGGCTGCGCGCAGTGATGTCCGGTGCGCACCGCGATCCCTTCGTAGTCGAGGACGGTGCCGATGTCGTGGGGATGGATGCCCTCGAGCACGAACGAGAGCACCCCCGCCTTCTCGCGCGCCGTCCCCACGAGCCGCAGGCCGGGGACGGAGCGAAGCGCCTCGGTGCCGTAGGCCAGGAGGTCGTCCTCGTGGGCGGCGATCGCGTGCGATGCCCAGCCCGTTCACGTAGTCGATGGCCGCGCCGAGGCCGATCACTCCCGGCGATGTTGGGCGTGCCCGCCTCGAACTTGTGGGGCAGCACGTTGTAGGTCGTCTTCTCGAAGGTGACCGAGGCGATCATGTCGCCGCCGCCCTGCCAGGGCGGCATCGCCTCGAGGAGCGCGGCCTTGCCGTAGAGCGCGCCCACCCCGGAGGGGCCGTAGAGCTTGTGGCCGGAGAAGGCAGTAGAAGTCGCAGTCGAGGGCGACCACGTCGAGGGCCAGGTGGGGCGCGCCCTGGGCCCCGTCCACCACGAAGACCGCGCCCGCGGCGTGGGCCAGCTCGGTCATCTTGCGGATGGGGTTGATGGTGCCGAGGGCGTTCGAGACGTGGGCGACGGAGACGATCCGCGTCCTCGGGGACAAGCAGCCGCTCGAAGGCCTCGAGGTCGATGTCGCCCGCGTCGTCGATGGGCGCGACCTTCAGGACCCGCCTGCTTCTCCTCGCAGAGCATCTGCCAGGGCACGATGTTCGAGTGGTGCTCGAGGCCGGTGATCAGCACCTCGTCGCCCGGCTCCACGTGGCGCCGGCCGTAGGTCTGGGCCACCAGGTTGATGGCCTCGGTCGTCCCGCGCAGCGAGGATGATCTCGCGGCTCTCCTTGGCCCCCAGGAACTTCTGGACCTTCACCCGCGCCGCCTCGTAGGCGTCGGTCGACTGCATCGAGAGCTGGTGCACGCCGCGGTGGATGTTCGAGTAGTACTGCTCGTAGACCGCGCGCTCCGCGTCGATCACGGCCTGCGGCTTCTGGGCGCTCGCGGCGTTGTCGAGGTAGACGAGGGGCTTGCCGTGAACGGTGGTCTTCAGGATCGGGAAGTCCTTGCGCACGGCGAGCACGTCGAAGCCCGCGGGCTTGCGATCGACCGAGGGCGCGCTCATGCCGCGTCCTCTTCGGCCGAAGGACCGCCGCCCAGGCGCGCGCTGAGCTCGGCCTCGACCGCGGCGCGCAGGGGTGCGATCGCTGATCCTGCGCACCAGCTCCCTCGCGAAGGCGTGGGTCAGGAGGCCGCGCGGCCTCGGCCTCGCCGATCCCGCGCGAGCGCAGGTAGAAGACGGCGGCGGCATCGAGCTGGCCGGTGGTGGATCCGTGCTTGCACTTCACGTCGTCGGCCAGGATCTCGAGCTGCGGCGTGCTGCTCACGAGCGCGTCCTTGCGAGAGCAGCAGGTTCCGGTTGTTCTGCGACGGCGTCGGTCTTCTGCGCTCCGGGGCGGACCACGACGAGTCCGTGGAACACGCCGCGCCCGTGGCCGTCGAGCACGCCCTTGTAGAGCTGCCGGCTCGTGCAGCGGACGGCGGCGTGGTCGACGCGGGTGTGGACGTCGGTGTGACGGTCGCCGGAGGCGAAGAAGAGGCCGTCGAGGGTGCACTCTCCGCCTTCTTCGCGCCAGGGTGGCGTCGATGTCGAGGCGCGCCAGGGCGGCACCGAACGAGAACGACCGGTCGCTGAACCGGCCGTCGCGTCCGACCCGACGGCGAGCCGTCCGACGTGGAAGGCGGCCTCGCTCTCCTGCTGCAGACGGTAGTGCTCGACCGATGCGCCCTCCTCGATCCGCACCTCGGTCACCGCGTTCGTGAGGTACTGATGGCCGGGGGCGCCCAGGTAGCTCTCGACGACCTGGGCCTGGCTTCCTCGGCCCGCCACGACCAGGACCCGCGGATGGGTCACGGTGGCCACGCCCGGGGAGCTGGTCGAGGCGAAGACGATGCTGATCGGCTCCTTCACGACCGCGCCCGAGGCCACGAAGACGACGGCGCCGTCCTCGTGGAGGGCGGTGTTCAAGTCGGCGAAGGCCGAAGCTTCGGCGCCGACTCTCGCCGCGAGGTGCGCCTCCAGCCGCTCGGGGGCACGCTCGAGGAGCTCGCGCAGGCTCCAGACCTCGACTCCGGTGACGTCGCCCCTCGGCGACGAGACCGGAGCCGCGTAGCGGCCGTTGACGAAGACCGCGGTGGGGCCGCTCAGAGACGACGAGGCCAGGGTGCGACCGTGCGTGGCGTCGTGGTCCGGACGGGCGAAGGCGGCGCCCGCGATGCGCGCGACGCTCGTCTGCCTCCACGCTTCGTCACGGGGGGTGGGAAAGCCGCGGTCGGCGAAGCGCGCAAAGGCCGCCGCGCGTCGGTCGCGAAGCCACGGCGGGATCCTGGCTCGCGCGGTTTCGGCTCTCGAACTGCAGGCGATAAGGCTCGACGCCCGGGCCGGCCACCACGGAGGCGCTGGTCACGGCCGGGCCCCCGATGGAGCCGGCTCCTTCTCGAGCCACTCGTAGCCCTGCTCCTCGAGCTCGAGGGCCATCTCCTTGCCGCCCGACTTCACGATCTGGCCGTCCATCAGGACGTGGACGAAGTCGGGGGTGATGTAGTTCGAGCAGCCGCTGGTAGTGCGTCACCACGATCATCGCGCGCTCCGGGCTCCGCAGCTGGTTGACGCCGCCGGCCACGACCCGCAGCGCATCGATGTCGAGGCCGGAGTCGGTCTCGTCGAGGATGGCCAGAGTGGGGTCGAGGACCGCCATCTGGAAGATCTCGTTCCGCTTCTTCTCGCCGCCGGAAAAGCCCTCGTTCACCGGCCGCTTCACGAGCGCCTCGTCGATGTCCACGAACTTCGACTTCTCCTTCACCAGGTTCAGGAAGTCGATGGCGTCGAGCTCCGGCAGTCCGCGGTGCTTGCGGATCGCGTTCATCGCGGCCTTCAGGAAGTAGACGTTGCTCACCCCGGGGATCTCCACGGGGTACTGGAACGCGAGGAAGACGCCTTCGCGGGCGCGGATCTCGGGCGACATCTCCAGAAGGTCCTGGCCCTTGTAGCGGACGCTCCCGCCGGTCACCGTGTAGCCCGGTCGCCCCGCCAGCACGTGGGCGAGCGTGCTCTTGCCGGAGCCGTTCGGTCCCATGATCGCGTGCACCTCGCCGGCCTGCACCGACAGGTTGAGGCCCCGCAGGATCTCCTTGTCGCCGACGTGGGCGTGAAGGTCGTTGATCTCGAGCATCGGCGTCGGTCTTTCGCTTTCTTTGGAGACAGCGTCGATCGGCCCCAGACTCGGCCGACAAACCGATTCTAGATAATCAGTACGAAAGAGTCAATGTTAGTAACATGCTCTGGCAAAAGGCTTTCTACCGCGCTCCGGCACTCTCCGACTGGATGGCCTGCTGGTAGAGCTCCTGAAGCCGCGCGCGCCGAGCCGGGGGCAGGCGCAGGACGGCCGACTTCATGATCCGGCTCGCCTCCTTGTCCTGGGCGGAGGTCGTGGCCTGGCGGTCCCGGACCCGGGCGACGTAGGCCAGGAGGGCGGCCCTCTCCTTGGGGACGAGCGCCCCATAGGTGGCGGTGGTGATCTGGCCCAGCTCCTGCGCGTCCTTCTTCGACAGCGAGGGCAACGCCCGCGAGAGCGCTTCGATCGACCGACGGAAGGCCTGGTCGGGCTCGAGGACCTTGGCCTCGCTGCTCCCCATCAGGAGCTCGGCCGCGGCGGGGGTGAGCTGCGGCACCTCCATCGTCACGTTGACGAGGGCGTTCTGCAGGCGCAAAGCGAAGTCACCCTGGGTGGTCACGCCGCGGACGAGAGCTTCGAGGTCACGCTCGGCGCGCGGCGCTCCCTCGGGCATGAAGCTCTCGAGAGAAAAGTAGACCCAACCGTCTCGCCAGACCGTGAGCGACTCCTGGAACCGTGTCTCGTCTTCGTCGAAGGAGCCGAGGAGCCGCTTCGCCGGCTGACTGCCGACGGTGAGCTCCGCGCGACCCGTCTGCTTGAGGCTCGGCCGCGCCTTCTGACGCTGGGCCCAGACCCGGTCGAGGTACTGGTCGATCGAGCCGATGCCCTGTGGCGACGACTCGGCGGTCAAGAACCCGAAGCCCCCCGAGCGGGGATGGGCCAGGGTGACCCGCGCCTCGGGCGGAGCCGTGACCAGCGAGTTGCCGGCCTGGAGGATGACCCATCCGCGCGGCACCTCCATCGAGACGCCCAGGGAGGCATCTGCGAATCGCCGGTCGGGCACGGTCGCTTCTCGAAGCTGCCGGCGGGCCGGGGTCTCGGGACTGTAGGCGAAGTAGGCGAACGCGCCCCCGCCGGCGAGGACGGGCAGCAGCGACAGGATGGCCCCCGCCCAGGAGATGGACTCGCCGGCCAGAAGGGCGAAGAACCCGGAAAGGCAGACCCAGGCCCCCAGCAAGGCGAAGAGCGCCGTGCCCCGCACGCCCTGGGCGATGAGGATGCCCGCGACCGGGAACAGCAGGAAGGCCAGCACGAAGGCGGCCACCCGGACCACCTTGCGGCCCGCCTCCCATCCCGCCACGATGGCGAGACCGAGGGCCACGAACAGCAGCGCGATCTCGGTCCAGGGCGCGTCCTGGATCTCGACCCGGACGTTCTGGGGCCGGAGCGCGAAGTAGCCGAGGACGGCGGCCAGCAGCAGGAGCAACGCCCCGGCCACCTGGCTCCGCCAGCGGCTCGGCTCCGGAACGTCGATCGTGAGATCGCGACTGGAGGTCTGGCGGGTGCTGTTCGCGCCACCGCCATTGCCGGACGGCCGCCCCGCCTTCTTGGCTGGCCCCTTGAGATCGAGCACCTGTCCGAGCGTCGTCCACCGGTTCGACCCCGGCTTCAGCACGCCACTGTCTTTCTGGAGGAGACCCTGGGCGTACCACGACTTGACGGCCTCGAGATCCATGGGCCCGATCTCGCTGCCGTCCGCGATGCGCACCTTGTAGCCGCTGGCCATGCCGCCGTCCCCGAACGCCCGGCACCGATCCCACGAGGCCGCGCGGCACCCGGCCCAAGCGAGCCCGGTCCGCACCCTCACCCTGGTCGTCTCGCCCGAGTCCCGGGCGATGAGAGGAGGAGTATACACTCGGCCCATGTTCCTCACGTGTCTGGTCTCGGTCGCGCTGGGCGCTGCCTCCCCGGAGGATCAAGGCCAGTTCTGGCGCGAGGTGGCGGGCTTCGACGAGACCCAGGTCGCGGCCGCCGTGGCCGCCCCGGTGGAGACCCACGTGTTGCCGACCCGTGACGACAACGACGTGGTCATCGCCGGAGCCGTCCGCGTCCAGGTCTCCAAGGAGGCGCTCGTGAGCGAGATCCGCGGCCTTCGCGTCCTCGGGGGCGCCCGCGTCATCGCCGTGGGACGCTTCAGCCAGCCCGCTCGTCTCGAGGACCTCGCCGGGCTCGAGTTCGATCGCCAGGATCTGGCCGCCCTCCGGAAGTGCCGGGCCGGCTCTTGCGACCTGCAACTCGGCGAGGCGGGCCTCGAGATCGCCCGCCAGGTCGATTGGGGCGCCCCGGACGCCTTCGCCGTGGCCGAGCGCCGGTTGAAACAAGCCCTCGTCGACGCCGTCGAGGCCTATCGCCTGCGCGGAACGATGGCGGTGTACCTCGACAACGAGAGTCCCGAGAACACCGCGGAGAAGCTCGCCAAGGTGCTCGAAGACTCGCCCCGCCCCGCTTCGGAGCAAGCGCTCCTCGCTCACGTGCTCGACTTCCCAAAGGCGAGCCTCGATGGCGCTGAGGACGTCTTCTATTGGTCGAAGACGCGGTTCCAGAAGTCGGTGGTGAGCCTCCATCACCTCGTGGTCCACCGGGACGGCGAAGGGCGGGGGGCCCGCTACCAGGTGGCCGACAAGCACATCTTCGACAGCCACTACTTCCTGGGATCCATGGACGTCTTCACCGTTACCGACGAAACGCCGGGGGCGGAGGCCTGCTACCTGACCCGGCTCAATCGGACGCGGATCGACCCGCCGCGAAGGTTTCGGGGGATGCTCTTGCGCAAGATCAAGAGCCGCATGAAGGAGGTCATGGAACAAGACCTCTGGCTCCTGAAGAGCCGCCTGGAGGCCAAGCCCCAGGGGGAGCCGGCGCGCTAGCCGACGCTGCCCTCGAGGCTGACGCCCAGGAGCTTCTGCGCTTCGACCGCGAACTCCATGGGCAGCTCCTTGAAGACCTCCTTGCAGAAGCCGTTGACGATCATGTTGACCGCGTCCTCGGCGGAGATGCCGCGGGACTGGAAGTAGAAGAGCTGGTCCTCGCCGATCTTCGAGGTGGTGGCCTCGTGCTCCATCTGGGCGGTCGCGTTCTGCACGTCGATGTAGGGGAAGGTGTGGGCCCCGCACTCCGAGCCCAGGAGCAGGGAGTCGCACTGGGAATAGTTGCGGGCGAAGTCCGCGGCCTTGCCGATGCGCACGAGGCCGCGATAGCTCTGCTGGCCGTGTCCCGCGGAGATCCCCTTCGACACGATGGTGCTCTTCGTGTTCTTGCCGATGTGGATCATCTTGGTGCCGGTGTCGGCCTGCTGCCGGTTGTTGGTCACGGCCACCGAGTAGAACTCGCCCACCGAGTCGTCGCCCTGGAGGATGCAGCTCGGGTACTTCCAGGTGATGGCCGAGCCCGTCTCCACCTGGGTCCACGAGATCTTCGATCGCGCCCCCGCGCACTTGCCGCGCTTGGTCACGAAGTTGTAGATCCCGCCCTTTCCGTCCTTGTCCCCCGGGTACCAGTTCTGCACGGTCGAGTACTTGATCTGGGCGCCCTCGAGGGCCACCAGCTCGACCACCGCCGCGTGGAGCTGGTTCTCGTCCCGGATGGGAGCGGTGCAGCCTTCGAGGTAGCTGACGTACGAGCCTTCCTCGGCCACGATCAACGTCCGCTCGAACTGCCCGGTGTTCGCGGCATTGATGCGGAAGTAGGTGCTGAGCTCCATCGGGCAGCGTACGCCCTTGGGGATGAAGCAGAACGATCCGTCGGAGAACACCGCCGAGTTGAGGGCGGCGTAGAAGTTGTCGGTGTAGGGAACGACGGTCCCCAGGTACTTCTCCACGAGCTCAGGGTGCTCGTGCACCGCTTCCGAGAACGAGCAGAAGATGACCCCGACGTCGTTGAGCTTGCCCTTGAAGGTGGTGGCCACGGACACGCTGTCGAAGACCGCGTCCACGGCCACCCCGGCCAGCTTCTCCCGCTCCCGCAGGGGGATCCCGAGCTTCTCGTAGGTCTCGAGCAGCTTCGGATCCACCTCGTCGAGGCTCTTCGGGCCGTCCTTCTTACGCTTGGGCGCCGAGTAGTAGACGATGGACTGGAAGTCGATGGGGGGATAGTGGACGTGGGCCCAGGTCGGCTCCTTCATGGTGAGCCAGTGCCGGAAGGACTTGAGACGCCACTCCAGGAGGAAGGCGGGCTCCTTCTTCTTGCCGGAGATGAGACGGATGACGCCCTCGTCGAGCCCGGCCGGGATGGTCTCCGAGTCGATGTCCGTCACGAACCCGGCCTTGTAGTCCTGCCGGGCGAAGTCTTCGATCGTGGGTTCGGCCCTCATCCTCGATCCAGCCTAGTTAATCTTTACCAAAAGGTCAAGGTTTGGCGAGCCGTCTCAGGGAAGCGGCTGGGCGTCGGCCGGGATCATGTGGGCCGGCAAGAGCGCGTCGAGAAAGCGCAGGCCTAGCCGCAGGGCGCCGGCTCCTCCCGAGAGGTACATCACCTCGGCGCGCGACTTGAAGGTGGGCACGATCTCGAACTGGATCGTCTCCCCCTTCTCCACCGCCAGCCGGCTGCGCACCAGCGCCCCTCCTTTCGCGATCACCTCGGTGACCGTGTTCTCCGTCTGCACGCTTTCGTTCCGCCACGAAGGCATGCGGGACAGACGCACCTCCAGCGCCACCGCGAACCGGTCGAACTCGCGCCGCTCGCCGCCGTTGGCGCGCGCCTGTGCCTCCGCATGCTCCTCGGCGCTCGCCGGCTTGCCGAGGCTCTTCCACTCCGCGAAGGTCAAGATGATGCGCGGCGAAGGCTCGGCCCCGCCCGCAGAGCAGGGTGAACCCGCCTGCGGGTCGACGATCACCCAGCTTCCGCCGCGGCAGGAACAGGTCCGGCCGTGCAACTCGATCTGCATGTCTGCCATGGAATGCGATTCTAGCCCGATCTACCTGGGGCGTTCGACGACGGCGGCCGTTTAGGCAAACCCTCGTGGTCGCCCAATAATCGCGGGATGAGCTCTTCGCCTCCCCGCGCCGTCCTTTGGGACCTCGATGGGACCCTCATCGACTCGGCCGAGCACCACTGGATCGCGTGGCGCGAAACCATGGCGCAGGAAGGCCATGCGGTCACGCCCGAGTCCTTCGCCTCCTCCTTCGGGCACCGGAACGACACCATTCTTCGCCGCTTGCTCGGGCCGGACCTGTCGAACGCCGAGGTCGACCGGATCTCCGGGGCCAAGGAAGCGCTCTACCGCCGCCTCGTGCGCGAGCGCGGCCTGGCGCCCCTGCCGGGTGCCCTGGAGTGGCTCGAGCGCTTGAGAGAAAGCGGGTGGCGTCAGGCCGTCGCTTCCTCGGCTCCCGCCGCCAACATCGAGGCCGCGATGGAGGCCATCGGGGCCGCCCCCCTCTTCGCGGCCCTCGTGTCCGCCGACGAGGTGGGCGCGGGCAAGCCCGATCCCGCCGTGTTCCTGGCGGCGGCCGACCGCGTAGGAGTACCCCCGGAGCGGTGCGTGGTGGTGGAGGACGCGCCGGCGGGTCTCGAGGGAGCGCGACGCGCGGGGATGCGCTCGGTGGGGGTGCTGTCGGTTCACCACCCCGAGCTCGTGGCCGACGTGGTGGTGCCCTCTCTCGAGTCGCTGGAAGCTGCCGCCTTCGAGGAGCTTCTGGGGGACCGCCGATAGGGCGCCAAAGCGCTGTCCCGGATGTGTTTGTGACCAGGCTCACCCCTCGTCACATCCTTTCGCGGAACACCCGCAGCCTCCCTCCCGTCAGTGCTGGCAGAGCTCGTGATGCCCCGCCTGGTCCAACCCGAAGCGACGCGCCCCAAGAAGGAGGCCTCCGCCTCCGAGCTGCCGGTGCGCTTCGAGCTGCGCGACCAGGAAACCGACAACGAGCCCGCGATCGAGGCGATCGAGAGGGTGGCCACCGCGGCCGCGACCAAGGGTGGCCTTTGCGACGACGAGGCTCATTTCCTGGGAGTGGCCATCCGCGAGGCGATCGTGAACGCCCTGCGACATGGGCGACCCAAGCGAGGGGCCTGCTCGGCGTCGGTGCAGGTCTGCGTCTCCGCTCGGGGAGCGCTCGTGGCCACGGTGCGTGATCGCGGCCCCGGCTTCGATCCCACCGCCGTCCCGGACCCCGTGGCCGACGAGAACGTCGGGCGCGGAAGCGGGCGCGGCCTTTTCTTCATGCGCCGCTTCGCCGACCGCGTCCTCTTCTCGTTCCCGAGAAAGGGCGGAGCCGTGGTCCGCCTGGAGAAGGACCTGAAGCGGCCCTGACCCGCGAGTGTTGTTGGCGTCCGCCCGCTTCTGCTAGGCTTCCCCCGGATCGCACTCAAACGGGGCCCCGCCGCCGGGGGATGAGCCCATGGAAACGCAGACCGCAACCTCCAAGGCCCGATGCGCCTATTGTCGCTCGGAGGTGTCGGTTCCCGACGCCTACGCCCAGGGCGACCACATCAAGTGCGGGTCGTGCGGGACGAAGCACAAGGTCGTGCGGGGCGAAGTCCTGCGGCTGGTCCTGGCAGACGTGAGCCCGCTTCAGGAGGCCCTTCGCGCCAACGAGCAGCATCTCGATCGGCTGGAGGCGGAGCTGGCGCACGCCCGCGGTAGCTTCGGAATCGGCGCCAACGGGTTCGGTATCGCGGTGATCTTCCTCCTGTGGAAGGTCACCTACGGCGGCGACACCTGGACCCCCGGCCTCCTCTGGAGCGCCGTGGGTATCGCGATCTTCAGCGGCCTGGTGCTCGAGCTCGCCAACTATGCCTTCCTGGCCAAGCGCCGGGCGATCAGCCGAGTGGCGCTCGAGATCGAGACGGCCCAGGCCGAAAGCACCCGGCTCAAGCAACGGATAAGGGAAGCCGGCCGCGTCTGAGGCGGCCGAGGAGCGGCCGCGGGGCGAGGCTCAGGCCACCTGCCCGCTGTCCAGGAGGGCGACGAGGGTCCGATAGAGGTGGTACGAGCACCGCGGGATGTCGCGGTGCAGGTCGTTGGCCGACGCCCCCTTCTTGAGGCGCGCCCACACCGTCGCGGCGAGCTCGACCGTGTCCGCGTCTTCCCACTGGAGCTGGGCCGCCTTGTGGCGGAAGACCCGCTCGGGGTCGGGGATCTTCTCCTTGAGGATGGGCAGCTCGTCCTGGAGACGCACGGATTCCATGAGGAGCGAGATCGCGGGCATGGTGATGTCGACCTGCACCTCGTCCTCGGCCACGTTCCGGCCGGTGAAGGAGAACTCGCCTTCGAGCGGGCTCTGGAAGAGCTGAAACACCGCGTCGTCACCCGTCAGCTGCTTGTACTTGGCTCGTGCGATGTTGCCGCGGAAGAAGAAGATCTCGGCGATCTTCTGCTTTCCCTGCTCCTGGCTCACCACGAGGTTTCCGGTCTGGTGCGAGCCGATCAGGGTCTGGATGACGGTGGCCAGATCGAAGAAGCGCAGGTTGCCCTGGAGCTGCTTGCCGGAGGCGCGGGGCACCTTCAGGGTGGTCGTCTCGAGCCTCTTCGCGAGGACCACGGAGAGGTTCCGGGCGAACATCGGCAACTTCCCCATCAGGTCGAGGAAGACCGGCCCCTCGATCACGAACAGCTCCGCGTGCTCGGGCGAGCGCACGGTGGCGCTCCGGGGCGATCCCGTGAGCAGGGCCAGCTCGCCCAGCACCTCGCCGGTGCCCAGGTAGGCGATCGGCTGCGGCTCGGGCGCATCGACGGGCTGGGAGAGGATCTCGAGCACGCCGCTCTTGACGATGTAGAGTCGGTCGCCCTGGTCACCCTGGCGGAACACCACGTCGCCGGGGCCGAACTCGAGAAGCTGGCCTTGCTCGAGCACCGGCTTCAATACGTCCTCGGGTTGGTTCTCGAAGAGGTCGGAGTGCTTGAGGAAGTCGGGATCCATCACCATGCCAAGAGGAAAGGACGATTATGTTACCATCCTCTCCGCTAGCCCTCCCTCCGAACCGGGCTTCGCAGGTTTTGCGCTGTGTCTAAGCTATTGCAAAGAAACCTCTTGTCGCAATACGACCGAGGGATGACCTAGGGTGCGTCTGCTTGCCGGTGCCCTGATCGCGTGCCCTGACCCGGGTCCTCTCTCGAAGCGACGGAGTTTTCCATGGCCTTGACCACCACCGCGTCCCCTTTGCTTTCGCCGGCCGAAGTCCACCGTACCCTCTCTCGACACCTCCTGGCCGACGGCTACGAGCTCGTGATGGACTTCGAGCGGAGCCACGGCTCGTGGCTCTACGACTCCCGCACCGGGCGCGAGTACCTCGACTTCCTCACCTTCTTCGGATCGAACCCCATCGGCTACAACCACCCGAAGATGAAGGCCCCGGAGTTCCAGCGCACCCTCCACCGGGTCGCGCAGCTGAAGCCGGCGCTCTCCGACATCTACAGTGTCGAGTACGCCCAGTTCGTCGATACCTTCGGCCATTACGCGATGCCCCGGCACCTTCCCCACGCCTTCTTCGTGGAGGGCGGGACCCTCGCCGTCGAGAACACGCTCAAGACCGCCTTCGACTGGAAGGTGCGCCGCAACCAGGCGAAGGGCGTCCCCGGCGAGCGGGGGCAGAAGATCCTGCACTTCCGCGAGGCCTTCCACGGGCGCAGCGGCTACACCCTGTCGCTCACCAACACCGATCCCGTCAAGACCGACTACTTCCCCAAGTTCGACTGGCCGCGAGTCAGGAGCCCGAAGCTTCGCTTCCCCGTGACCGCGGAAGTCCTGGCCGAGGTCCTGGCCGCCGAGCAGCAGTCGCTCGACGAGATCGAGAAGGCCTTCGCCGCGAATCCGGACGACATCGCCGCGATCATCATCGAGCCCATCCAGGCCGAGGGCGGCGACAACCACTTCCGGCCCGAGTTCCTCCAGGCCGTTCAGGCGAAGGCCCGCGCGCACGACTGCTTCTTCATCGTCGACGAGGTGCAGACCGGGATCGGCATCACGGGCACGATGTGGGCCCACGAGCAGTTCGGCCTCACCCCCGACGCGCTCGCCTTCGGGAAGAAGACCCAGGTCTGCGGCTGCCTGGTGGGCCCCAAGGTGGACGAGGAGCCGAACAACGTCTTCAAGGTGTCCTCGCGCATCAACTCGACCTGGGGCGGCGGGCTCACGGACATGGTCCGCTCCGCCCGCTACCTCGAGATCATCGCAGAGGACGGCCTCGTCGAGAACGCGCGAAAGGTGGGGGCGTACCTCCTCGCGGGCTTGCGCGAGGTGGAGCGGGAACTGGGCGGCCTCATGAGCAACGCGCGGGGCCTCGGACTCATGATCGCGTTCGATCTGGAGACGCCCGAGCTTCGGGCGCGCGCCCATCAGGCGATCACGGACCAGGGGCTCCTCGTCCTGACCTGCGGGACGCGGTCGATCCGCTTCCGGCCGCATCTCGACCTGACGAACAAGGATGCCGACGCGGGGCGTGAGATCGTGCGCCGGAGCCTGAAGCAACTCTAGACGCGCCAAGAACGGGGGGATTTCATGATCGAGCGGGAAGCGTCGGTCCGGATCTACAGCGAGATCCTCGCGAACACCCTGGGGGCCAAGGTGGCCAAGGGTCGGCTCGTGCGCGTGGCGGAGCACGGTTTCTTCGAGGTGCTCCTCGAGGCGCAGGGCAAGAACTACACGACCCTGCTGCCCATCGCTTCGACGGTGATCATGGCCGTCGAGCCCGAACCGGAGGTGGCGGCCATCGAGGTGGAGCGGTAGGCGGCATGTCCAGAGAGCTCCGCGTCATCCTCTGTGGCCTCGGGCCGATCGGCCAGGGAATCGCCCGGCTGGCCCTCGCGGCCGACGGGCTCCGGGTCGTGGGTGCGGCGGACATCTCGCCCACCCATTCCGGCAAGGACCTCGGAACCGTGCTCGGCCTGCCGAAGAAGCTTCGCCTCAAGGTGGAGGCCGACCCGGCCCGGCTGCTTCGGAAGACCAAGGCGGACGTGGCCATCTTGTGCACGGGCTCGTCGGCGAAGGCGGTCAAGCCTCAGGTGCTGGCCCTGGTCCAGAAGGGCCTTCACGTCGTCACCACGTGCGAAGAGATGGCCTTCCCGGCTCCGGCGCACCAGGCCATGCTCAAGGACGTCGACCGGCTGGCCCGCGCCAAGAAGGTCTCGGTGCTGGGTACGGGCGTGAACCCGGGCTACGCGATGGACGCCCTCGTCCTGATGCTCACGGCGCCCTGCGTCAGCGTGAATCGCGTGTCGGCGACACGAGTGGTGAACGCCGCGAGCCGGCGCCTGCCTCTGCAGCGGAAGGTCGGGGTGGGGCTGAACCTGGCCCAGTTCCGCCGCGCCCTGACCGAAGGCTCGGTCCGGCACGTGGGGCTCGTGGAATCCGTGCACATGGTCGCGGCCGGTCTCGGGTGGAAGCTCGAAAAGGTGGAGGAGACGATCGACCCCGCCATCGCCCCCCGCGATCTCGACACCGACTATCTCCGGGTGCCGGCGGGGGCGGTGGCCGGGATCAAGCAAACCGCGCGCGGGTACAAGAACGGCGATCTGGCCGTGAGCCTGGATCTTCAGATGTACGTGGGCGCGGAATCCCCCCGAGACCACGTGCTCGTGGACGGCGAGCCACGGGTCGACGTGACCGTCGCCGGAGGCCTGGCCGGCGACATCGCGACGGGGGCGATCGTGATCAACTCCATCCCCAAGCTCATGGCGGCGCCCGCGGGCTTCGTGACCATGAAGGACCTGCCCCTCGTCCACTGCTGGAACCCGGGCGAGATCAAGGCCTTGCCCGCCAAGAAGCGCTGAGCCTTGCCGGCTCCGAACCCAAGTTCGCTATACTCCCCCATCGTGGAAGGGGCCTGAAGAGCGGTAGCCGACAATGAAGGGCACTCTTTCCGAGGGCGTGCTCCCCGGCGTGCTGCGGGAGCTGTACGTCGGGCGGAAGACGGGGATCCTTCACTGCGCGAACGGCGCCGAGCGGCGCAGCGTGCGAGTGCACCACGGCACCATCATCAACGCCGACACGAGCGTGGCCCAGGATCACCTGGGCGAGCTCCTGGTGCGGCGCGGCCTCATCTCCCCGGACGACCTGGTGCGGGCCACGGAACTCGTGGTCGCCGACAAGAAGAGGCTGGGACAGGCCTTTGTCGACCTGGGACTCCTGGACCAGGGGGGCCTCGAGGACGCGATCGCCCTCCACATCCGCGAGATCCTGACCAAGGTCTTCACCTGGAACGAAGGCAGCTACGAGTTCGAAGAGCGTCCCGAGGGTCCCCTGGACGGCGAGCTCACGCTCAAGCTGTCGACGGGCGAGCTGATCCTCGACGCCGTGCGCGCGATCCAGGACCCTGACGTGATCCGTTACGCGCTGGGCGACATCGGACGGACCCTGAGCCTCTCCAACGATCCCCTGCTGCGCTTCCAGAAGCTCACCTTGTCCCCCACCGACGGCTTCGTGCTTTCGCGGGTGGACGGCACCACCTCGGCACGCGAGATCATGCAGATGATCCCGCTGCCTGCCGAGGAGACCCAGAAGAGCCTCTTTGGGCTCCTCTGCGCGGGAATCATCGAAGTGAAGGAAGAGGCTCGGCGCCTGGAGCGGGGCACGCCGCCTCCCCCTGCGCGAAACGCGCCGCCGAGCCCCCCTCCCGCATTCGTTCCTCCGCCCCCGAGACCGCCTGAGCCCCCGCCACCTCCTCCGCCCCCGAAACCATCCGCGCCCGAGCCGCCGCGCATCGAGCGTCCGTCGGCGCCACCCCCGGCCCCGCCCCCCGCGCCGATGCCCCCGGTCCGATTCGACCCCGCGGCCGAGGCCCGCCGGCAGGAGATCCTCGAGATCCACGCGGGCTTGAAGACCAAGAACCACTTCGACATTCTCGGCATCCCGAGAGCGTCCAACGAGACCCAGGTGAAGGAAGCCTACTTCCGCCTCGCCAAGCGCTTCCATCCGGACGTTCACCACGACCCAAGCCTCGGAGACCTGCGCGACCGGCTGGAGGCCGTCTTCATCCGCCTCGGAGAAGCGTACGAGACCCTCCGCAACCCGCGCACGAGGGCCAGCTATGAAGAGCGCCTCGGAGTGAGCATGCCCCGGACCACGGGGAGCGCCGTCTCTCCTGGGCCGCCACCTCCGCTGCCCCTGGTCGACCCCGAGGCCGAGATGCGCGCGGCCGAGTTGCAGGTTCGTCAGGCCGAGAAGCATTTCGAGCAGGAGAAGTACTGGGACGCCATCCAGGCCTTGGAGCCAGCGGTGACCGTTCTCACCGGCAAGACGCTGCAGCGGGCCCGGGTCCTCCTCGCGCGAGCCTATTTGAAGAACCCCAAGTGGGTGAAGCGGGCCGAGGAAACCCTGCTCGCCGTGATCCACGACGACGACAAGAACGTGGATGGCCACTTCCTTCTGGGCAAGATCTACAAGCAGCAAGGTCTGAAGACCCGCTCGCAATCGATGTTTCGCCGCGCCGTCGAGCTCAAGCCCGATCACGAAGAAGCGGCGGCCGAGCTGATCGAGCCCGTGGCCGAGCCCGAGCCCCCCGAGGCGGGCGGGGGTGGCGGGTTCATCCGCAAGCTGTTCGGCAAGAAGGGATGAGGGAACCCGCCACCGGAAGGGCCACCTCGTGTCGGGCCTGTGGCAAGGCGATCGTCCAACCCGACGAGGCGGGCTGGGAGTGCGAATGCGGGGTCGTCGTGTGCCAGGAAGCCGACTGTTTCGAAGAGTATTTCAAGAGCGTGGGCGGCGGAGAGGGCGTGCGCTGCCGCACCTGCGGGCACCTCTCGTGACCTTGCGCCTCGGTACGGCCCTGGCCCTGCTCGTCGGAATCGCGGGCCCCGCGGCCGCGGAGGTCGTAGTCCTCAAGGACGGCGACCGGGTCCACGGCAAGCTGGTGGTGCGAGGCACCGTTCGCCTGCGCCTCCAGACGGCATACGGCTTGCTCGTCATTCCCCTCGACAAGGTCGAGAAGATCGTGCGCGACGACGGCACCGAAGAGGTGCTGGGCGTCCACGATCCCGCCGCACCCGCGCCGCCCGTGCCGACGCCGCCGCCCGCGCCGTCCGTCAAGCTCGGCGTGATCATCACCGGCAAGACCTTCTGGCAGGCCTGGGACCCGAAGAACGCGCCACGGGATCCTTCCCTGCGCCTCGAGGTGCGCCTGGACGAGAAGCCCGTGGCGGCCTACGTCGACACCCAGGTCGACGAGGGCGAGATCGCGGGCGCCGTGGTCAACGCCTTCTCGTTCACCCCCGAAGCCATGACCGCCGTGCCCGGGCCCGGGGCCAGGCTGCTCCTGCCTGAAACGCGTCCCGGGCGGATCCTGCTGGAGATCGAGCTTTCCGCGGAAAGGGCGGGCGAGCGGAAGCTTGGTCTCGCCTACCAGTCGAACGACGGCACCCAGGGCGATCCCGCCTGGCGCGACCTGGCCACCACCTCGCTGGTCGTGACCCTGACCGCGCAGACGCCGCTCTTCCTGAAGGTCGAGCAGGCCCCCGGGGACATGGAGTATCGCCGGAAGCAGATGCGGAACGTGGAGACCTTCCGCATCGCCGCTCGCCCGGAGTGACGGCATGACGGAGCGAACCGAAACAGAGACTGGGGATTGGCAGGCCACATGGGAAGACGCCAGAAGTCGGCGATTCGTCTTGGGGCTGGACGCCACACCCGCGGAGCGCCTCGCCTGGCTCGAAGAGGCCATACACCTGGCCCACGCATCCGGCGCCCTGCCGCGCCCGAACAAGCCTAAGACGCCCGAATCGTTTCGATAGCCTCCAGGCGGGTCGTGCGCATGGACACCCCGGCGGCTCCCTGCTAGTCTCGAAGCGTGGATGTCGCAGGCCTCACGGAGGCGCTTCCCACGGTCGCCCTCGCGGTGGCCCTGGCCGCGTGCGCGGGCTTGCGGGCCTGGCTTCCCCTGCTGTTGGCGGGCGCCTTGTCGCGAGCCGGCTGGCTTCAGTTGGGCGAGTCCTTCCAGGTGATGGGCTCGAACAAGGCACTGGTCATCCTCGCCATCGCCACCGCCCTGGAGCTGATCGGGGACAAGATCCCGGCGGTGGATCACACCCTCGACATGCTGGGCACCGTACTCCGGCCCGCGGCCGGCGCCCTGCTCGCGGCGTCGGTCCTCGGCCACATCTCCGACCCCCTCACCGCCGTCGTCCTCGGCACCGCCCTCGGCGCTCCCGCGGCGATCGTGCCCCACGCGGCCAAGTCGGTCGTGCGCGCCGCTTCCACGACCCTGACCGCCGGCCTCGCCAATCCCTTCCTGAGCGTCTTGGAGGACGCGTCCACCCTCATGCTCTTTGCCCTCGCCGTCCTCGTCCCCCTGGTCGTGATCGCGATGCTGGCGGTCATGCTCTACCTCGTGGCCCGCCGCTTCGGGCACTCCCACAACACGGTCCCCACCGCGTGAGGCGTCTCACGTCGGCTCTGGCCGTGGCGGGCCTCCTCTTCCCCGCCGCCGCCAACTCCCAGGCCCCTCCCCAAGAACAGAAGCCCTTCGTGCTGGAGGCGGAGGTCGAGGTCGTGTCGGTCACGGTGGTGGTGTTCGACAAGGCCGGCCATTTTGTGCGCGGTCTGGGGCCGGGCGATATCGAGCTGCTCGAGGACGGGGTGCCCCAGGACATCTCGCTCTTCCGCGAAGCGAAGGGCAAGGGCGAAGACGAGATCCCACTCTCGGTGGTCCTCGTGCTCGACACCTCGGGGAGCATGAAAGAGAGCCTCGATTTCCTGAAGGAAGCCGCCCTCAACTTCGTCTACAAGCTCGAAGACGTCGACTCCGCCCTCGTGGTCCAGTTCAACGACTCCATCAAGGGGAGCGCCGATTTCACCGGCGACACCGACCGCCTGGAGCGGTTCGTCAACTCGTTGCAGGCCTGGGGGGGCACGAGCCTCTACGACGCCACCCACTACGGCCTCGAGCGGATCAAGGACCAACCCGGCCGCAAGGCCGCGATCCTGTTCAGCGACGGGGCCGACACCACGAGCCGGATGGACGAGAAGACGGTGGTGGACTTCGCCAAGATGATCGAAGCCACCGTCTACGGGATCGGTTTCAAAGGCAGCTCGTTCTCGGGGGGGAGCGCGAGCGGCTTCCTGAAGAAGATCTCCGCCGAGACGGGCGGCGAGTACTTCTCGCCCGACAAGATGGCCGAGCTCATCAAGACCTTCGCCGCCATCTCCGAAGAGCTCAAGAACCACTACATCCTGGCCTACACCCCGAAGCGACCGCCCGACAACATGTACCGGAAGATCGAGCTGCGCGTGAAGCGCGAGGGCGTGCAGGTGCGGCTGCGCAAGGGCTACGTAGCCACCAAGCGGATCAAGCGCCCGGCACCCCGGCCGCCGCGACCCTGAGCCTCGGTATAAGCTAGCGGCGTGACGCCTCCAACGGCCGCAGAAGACTCGACTCCCCCCCAACTGGACATCGACGCCAATGGTGTCGACCGCGCGCAGATCCGCGCCATGCTCGACTTGACTCCGGAGGCGCGTCTGCGGAAGGTCGAGAGCTTCGTGCAGTCTGTGGCCCTGATCCGAGACCGGAATGCGGAGCGCCAGATTCGCTGACACCCTCCGCCTCCTGGCCGCGAACGAAGTCGATTTCATCGTGGTCGGTATGACGGCGGGGGTTCTCCAGGGCGCACCCGTGGGCACGATCGATCTCGACATCGTTCATCGTCGTACCCCGGCAAACGTCGCGCGCCTCCTGAAGGTGCTGGGCGACCTCGATGCCGTGGCCCGCCACGACCCTCGAAGGCTGCGGCCCCAAGAGTCCCACCTTGTCGGACCTGGTCATCTTCTCCTGACCACTACGCACGGGGACCTCGACTGCCTCGGATCGATCGACGCCGGCAAGGGGTACGACGACTTGCTGGACCAGACCGTGGAGATGACGCTGGCCGATGGCTCGGCCATTCGGGTCCTCGGCCTTCGATCCCTCATTGGCATCAAGGAGCGCGCAGGCCGGCCGAAGGACCTCGCCGTGCTGCCCGTCCTTCGCGCCACCCTCGACGAGATCGACCGCCGGTCCTGATCCGTCCTGCCGCGCCGCTCAGTCTTCGAAGGATCGAGGTCGGAACCAGCTATAGTTCGCCGGGAATCACACCATGCGCGGCACTTGGAGCTACTGAAGCCGTGAGCCACAAGAGATGACAAGCCACGGTGGGCGGCGCCACCGGCCCTGGGTCGCTCCCCTCGGGCCGCGATCGCCCGAAGAAGCGCACCGCGCCGCAACCCCGCTGGAGCTCTTCTTCGACCTCGTGATCGTGGTGGCGGTGGCGCAGGCGGCGAACGGCCTGCACCACGCGTCGTCCGAGGGCCACTTCGGTGCCGGGGTGCTCGTCTACTCGATGGTGTTCTTCGGGGTGTGGTGGGCCTGGGTGAACTTCACCTGGTTCGCCTCGGCCTACGACAACGACGACGTCGCGTATCGCCTGCTCGTCCTTCTGCAGCTGACGGGGGCCCTCGTCTTTGCCGCCGGGATCCCCCGCTTCGAGCATGGAGACTTCACGGTCGGGGTTCTGGGTTACGTACTGATGCGACTCAGTCTCGTGACCCTTTGGCTGCGGGCCGCGAAAGCGGATCCCCCGCGACGGCGGTCCGCACTACGCTACGCCCTGGGCGTGTTCCTCGTGCAGGTCGCGTGGCTCGCGTTGCTCCTGGTTCCGCGCGGGCTTGGGTTCGTCGGGTTCTGGGTCCTCGCCCTTTGCGAGCTCGTGGTACCCGCGTGGGCCGAGCGTGCCGCCCAGACCACCTGGCACCCCGAGCACATCGCCGAGCGCTACGGGCTCTTCACCCTCATCACCCTTGGGGAGTCCATCCTCGCCGCCTCGGTCGCGGTCCGTTCCGCGACCGAGGCCGGCGCGAGTGCCCGGACCTTGCTTCCCATCATCGTGGGCGGCCTGCTCATCGTCTTTTCCTTCTGGTGGCTCTACTTCGATCGGCCCGCCCACGAGGTGCTCACATCCTTCCGCTCGGCCATCGTCTGGGGATACGGTCACTACTTCGTGCTGGCCGCGGCCGCCGCGGTGGGCGCGGGGCTCGCGGTCGCGGTGGACCACGCCACGCATCACACCGAGGTCTCCGGCCTGGCTGCGGGCGCAGCGGTGGCTGGACCCGTCGCGGTCTACCTCGTCTGCCTGTGGTTCCTCCACGCCCGTGACGAGCCGTCTCTCGCCACGCGGGCGGTGGCGCCGCTCGTCGTGATCGGCGTGCTCCTCACACCTTTCACCGGCCAGGCGGTACTCTGGACCGGCCTCCTGATGGCCGGCCTCACGGCCTTCAAGGTCATGCAGGCGGCAGTTCGTCCGCCGCAGAAGGAGACGTCATGAAGAGAGATGGGTCCTTGATGTCGATCATGGTCCTGGGCATGGCTCTTCTGGGAGCGCCGTCCTCGGCCGCGCCGGCCGCCGGCCCAGCCGGCCACTGGAAAGGCGCGATCCAAATGCCGGGCCAAGAGCTGCAAGTAGAGGTGGACCTCGCCGCGAAGGACGGGGGCTGGATCGGAACGATCACGATCCCCGCCCAGAACCTGAAGGCCTTTCCCCTGTCCGGGGTCGAGGTGCAGGGACCGGCCGTCGGCTTCTCGATGAAGGGAATCCCCGGAGAGCCGGCCTTCAAAGGACGGCTGTCCGAGGACGGCTCCTCTCTCGGGGGCGATTTCACCCAGGGCACGGCCCGGCTGCCGTTCCAGTTGAAGCGCACGGGCGAGGCGACGATCGCCGAGATCCCGAAGAGCACGCCGGTCGCCAAGGAGCTTGAAGGGGACTGGGAAGGCTCACTGAATGCCGGAGGTACCGTGCTCCGTCTCAAGCTGAAGCTGCAGAATCGCCCCGAAGGCGGGGCGACGGGCAGCGTGATCAGCGTCGACCAGGGCGGGGCCGAGATCGCGATCACCTCCATCGTCCAGACCGCGCAGCAGCTCAAGCTGCAGCTTCCTTCGATCGGCGCCTCCTACGAGGGGGAGCTCAAGGACGGCCGGCTCGTCGGCAACTGGACCCAGGGCGCGGGAACCCTGCCTCTGGCATTCGCGCGCGCCAAGCCCTAGGGCCGCGGCTCTCCCGGTTCCGTCGACGGCAGCTCCACGACCGCGGTCGCGATCTCGCGGCCGAGCTCGCCCAGCAACTCGCTCATCGCCTCGACCGCCGCGGTCGGGTCGGCGGTCGTGGCTCCTCCCGCCCCTGGGTTTCGTCGCCTCTCGACGGGGCGAGAGACGTACGCGCGCTCGCCCTGTCCCGGGAGCAACGCCCACCGACCCGCGAGCTCGACCTCGCCACCGGGCTCCAGCCCGAAGCGCGACAAGTCGAGACGCACCCGACAACGCAAGGGGGTCGAGGCCGACCAGGGGGCGCGGATGACCCGGAAGGAGGGCAGGAGGGTCCCGAGGTTCTCCCCGAGCACCCGGCTCACGGCCACGTCGAGGGGCTCGGCCCAGCGCAGGAACTCGTCGATGCGGACCTCGCCGGGGCCGGCCCAGGCGACGACCTGCGGCCGCTCGAGGTAGGCCGGCAGAAGCACGGGAAGGACGCCGACGAGATCTGGCCCGAGCGCCGGGCGGTCCGTGGGCGACGCCTCCGCCGTCGACCGGAGCGTGAAGAATCGGGCCTCGGGTGTCCGCTTGAGGGAGACGCAGCCCGCAAGCAGCGCGAGGGCGAGGGCGGCCACGACCGGCAGGTCCCACCGGCGCATCACTTCTTCTCCTTCGCCCGCTCCTTGCCGAGCACCACCGACTCGGGATGGGTCTGGATGTAGTCCACGAGATTGCGGAGAGCCTGCATGGTGCGCGTCATCTCCTCGAGGGCGTGGGTCGCCGTCAGCCGGGCGTCGTCGGTGCCGCGCAGCGTGCCCTCGATCGCGTCGGCGCTCTTCTCGGCGCGGGCCAGGGCGGTGCGCAGGCGCTCCAGGGTCTGCCGCGTCTCGGCCGCGGTGAGGCTCGCCTCGCTCCCCACGGTGCCCAGGGTCTTGTCCGCGGTCCCGAGGGTCGAGTGCAGGTCGGCCAGGGTGGCGTCCAGCTTCCGGGCGGTGCCGCTCGCCTTCGCAACGGCCTCCTTGAGATCGGGCGACTCCAGGAGCCCGCCGCGCGGCGCGGATCGTTTCGCGCACGTCCTCCAGCACCTCTGCCAGGGGCAGCTGGGCGACCTTGTCGAAGAACTCGTCGGCCCGATCTCCGGCCTTCTCCCAGGAGGTGGGAGTCGTGGGCAGCTCGGGGTAGCGGGGATGCAGGGCCGCGAACCGGGCGGGCTCCTGGGGCAGGAAGTCGAGGTCCACGTAGCGCTGACCCGTGAGCAGGCTGGCGCTCATGAGTCGCGCGCGGATTCCGCGGCCGAGGAGGCCCTTCGCGAACTCCTCCGGGGTGGCGCCGGCGGAGAAGAGGGGGGGAACGCCCTTGGGCGTCTCCACCACGTCGGCCCGGATCTCGATGGCGGCTTCGATCTGGATGAGGGGATCGTCGCGCCCGGTGAGGAAGGCCTTCACGTCGATGACCTCTCCGACCTTGACCCCCCGGAACGTCACGGGGGCGCCGCGGTTCAGGCCCTTGACCGAGCCCGGGAAATAGACCGTGAAGCGGTCCTTGCGCACGAACCATCCCTCGGAGCTCAGGAGGGCGATGGCCACGAGCACGAGGGCCACGGCACCCAGGACGAAGGCGCCCACCAGGCGCGGATGGGCCTTGGCGCTCACCGTCGCCCCCGGCTCATGAAGGCCCGCACCTTGGGATCGGGGCTGTCTTTGAGCTCGCTCGGCTTGCCTCGTGCCACCATGGTCTTCCTCTCCGCATCCAGGAACACCGCGTCGTCTCCCAGCTCGAAGATGCTGGTGAGCTCGTGGGTCACGAGCACGATGGTCGTCCCCGAGCTGTCGCGCAGCTCGAGGATCAGGTCGTCCAGCCGCCGCGAGCTCAGGGGATCGAGGCCGGACGACGGCTCGTCGAAGTAGAGGATCTCGGGGTCGAGGGCCATGGCTCGGGCCAACCCCGCCCGCTTGCGCATGCCGCCGCTGATCTCCGAGGGATAGTAGTCCTCGAACCCCCCGAGGCCGACCAGGGCGAGCTTCAGCCCCGCGATGTCGGCCGCGGCCCGGGCCGACAGCCCCGCGTGCTCGAGGAGAGGAAGCGAGACGTTCTCCCCGAGGGTCATGGAGCTGAAGAGCGCCGCGTTCTGGTAAAGCACCCCGAATTTTCTCTTGATCCGCTCGCGCGCGTCGTCGTCCGCCGCCCAGAACGGTTCCCCGTCGTAGAGGACGTCGCCCGCGGCAGGCACGTTCAGGCCGATCATGTGCCGCATCAGCGTGCTCTTGCCACAGCCGCTGTCCCCCATGATCACGAAGACCGAGCCACGGCGGACTTCGAAGCTCAAGCCCTGCTGGATCACGCGATCGCCGTAGGCCATGGTCAGGGCGCTGACCTCCACGTGGGGGACGGGGGACGGGGCGGTGGTCAAAGGCGTACCACGTGCAGGAACACGGTGGCGATCGCGTCCACCACCACCACGAGCACGATGCCCATCACTACGGCCCGGGTCGTGGCCTCTCCGACGAGGGCGGCGCTCCGGCCGCAGCGGATCCCGTAGTAGCAGCCGGTCAGGGCCACCACGATTCCGAAGACCGCCCCCTTGGCGAGGCCGATGAGCACGTGGCGAAGGGCGAGGGTCTCCTGGGTCTGGCGCACGTACTCGTTGGCACCCAGACCGAGCATGGTCACCCCGACGAACAAGCCTCCCATCATGCCCAGGAGGTCGGCGTAGGCCACGAGTGCGGGCACCATGCACGCGGTCGCGAGCACCCGGGGGAGGACCAGGAACTCGACGGGGCGGAGGCCCATCGTGCGCAGGGCGTCCACCTCCTCGTTGACGGTCATGGTGCCGAGCAGGGCCGCGAAGGAGGCCCCGGTCCGACCCGCCATCACGATGCCGGTCATGAGGGCCCCGAGCTCGCGCGTCACCCCGATGGCCACCAGGCTCGCCACGTAGATCGTGGCCCCGAACGGTTGGAGCTGCACCGCGCCCACGAACGCGAGCACGGCGCCGATGAGGAAGTTGATGAGGGCCACGATCCCGAGTGCCGCCACCCCGGTGGACTCGAACGCCGCCAACAGGTCGACGCGCCGGAACCGCGCACGCCCGCGCAGGAGGGCGCCCAGGGCGACGACGGTCTCCCCCATGAAGGTGAGCGCGTCGTCGAGCGTGCCCCAGGCGCGAAGCGCCACCCGGCCAACCCTCGCGGTCACGGCGTCGTCCGGGGCCGCCGGAGCCTGGGGCCGCCCGGGCACAGCCCCGGCCAGGGTCACCAGGCGCTGCACGCCCGCTGGCAAGCGGCCGAGGTCCACAAGGGTCCCCCGCCCCTGGGCCAGCCCCACGACGGCATAGACGAAGGTGACGAGCACGCTGTCCCACTCCGTGAGACCTCGGTTCTCGAGCAACACGCGGGCGGGAAGGGGCCCGGCGTCGAGCGCATGGGCCAGCGCTTCGATCGTCGGCGCCGAGGCTTGGGCCCGAAGCGTCCAGGGGCCCCTTAGCCCGACGCACAGATCCGCCCCTTGCCGCTCGAGTTCGAGGCCGGGGGCGAGTGTCGTCGGGGAAGGCATTGGGCTCACGGGCGGGCCTCACGCTAGCCGGTTCCGATCGGGGGTTCAAGGATTGGGATGCTTGGGGGTGATATAGAATCGATCTGTAGCATCGCGAAACATGCCCGAAATCTGCGTCCAGACGGCCGACGGTGCCCGAGAGCGATTCACGCTCGCCAAGCCTCGCATCACCATCGGTCGTTCCCGCGAAAGCGACATCTTCCTGCCCGACCAGTGGCTGTCGCGACACCACGCCGAGGTGCAGCAGCGCGGCGACGGGCACTACGTCCTCGACCTCAAGAGCAAGAACGGCACCCTGCTGAACGGTCAGCCCCTGGGGGAGGAGCGCAAGCTCCGCCACGGCGACGTGATCACCCTGGGTGAGCACGTCCTCACCTACTCGGCCGACGACGGGAAGGACGAGGAGGACGAGGAACGCGAGCCCGAGGGCACGCGGGTCTTCTCGGCCCGCGAGCTGTCCGACATCAGCACCAAGCCCTCGGTCGACATGGAGGAGCTGGCCCGCCAGAACCGCGTGCTGGGGATCCTGAGCAAGGCCGCGAGCGCCCTCGTCGTGCACCGGCCCCTGGCCGAGCTGTTCGAGCACGTGCTCGACCTCCTCTTCCAGGCCATCCCCGCGGAACGGGGCGCGATCCTCCTGGTGCAGGGCGATCCCCCCACTCTGCACGTGAAGGGCGCGAGAAGCCGCAGGGGTGAGCTGCTGAGCCGGGTGAGCCGCTCCATCTCCCGCCGCGTCCTGGAGGAGCGGGTCTCCCTCCTGCTGCCCAACGTGCTGGAGGACGCGCGCTTCAAGGCCGAGGACAGCATCCTGGCTTCGGGCATCCGCTCCGCCATGTGCGCCCCCTTGTGGTTCACCTCGGGCGCGGGGGACAAGGACGCGGTCATCGGGCTCATCTACCTGGACAGCCTCCAGCGCTCGCACTCCTTCGGGGAAGAGGACCTTCGCGTCCTGACTGCGCTCGCCAACGTGGCCGCGGCCAAGATCGAGAACGTGCGCCTGCTCGAAGAGAGCATGGAGATGCGGCGGCTCGAGGAAGACATGCGGATGGCCGCGGAGATCCAGCGCGGCCTCCTGCCCGACCGCGCCCCCGACGTGCCCGGCTACGGTCTCGTGGGCATGAACCAGCCCTGTCGCACGGTGGGCGGCGACTACTACGATTTCGGGATGGAAGAGGGCCGCCTCCTCCTGGCCCTCGGCGACGTTTCCGGAAAGGGAACGGGGGCCGCGCTCCTCATGACCGTCCTGCGGGCCGCGGTGCGCGGCCACTGGACGGAGCAATGCCTGTCCGACGCGGTGGCCCGCATCAACCGCACGGTGTGCCAGAACGTGCCCACCAACAAGTACGTGACGTTCTTCATGGCTTCGCTCGACCCCAAGAGTGGCCGCATCGACTACGTCAACGCCGGCCACAATCCCCCGCTCCTCGTGCGGGCCGACGGCACCATCGAGAAGCTCACGGAGGGCGGGATGGTGCTCGGGATGTTCGAGAGCGTCCCCTACGCCGACGGCCAGGCCGAGCTGCGGCCGGGCGACACCCTGCTCGTCTTCTCGGACGGGGTCACGGAGACCTGGAGCGCCGAGAACGACGACCTGGAGTTCGGTGAGGAGGGCCTCATGGCCGTGGCGGTCAAGGGGCGACGGCTCGACGCGGCCGGCCTCCGCGACCAGATCCTGGCCGAGCTGGAGCGCTTCGCTGCGGGGGCCAAGGCCACCGACGACCGTACCCTCATCGTGCTGAAGCGGGACGTCTAGCCGGCCCCCAGCCGACGGACATACCCCTTGACCGTTGCCCTCCGCGTGGGCTCTACTTGCTGCGAAACGGCATGACCATCACCAAGAAGGCGGCGCGACCGCATCTCACGGCCCTCACCCTGCTGCAACGCGAGGTCAACCAGATCTTCGAGCGCCTGGCCAACATCGAGCCGCCGCCCGCGGAGATGGCGAGCGAGTGGTGCCCGAGCGTCGACGTGTTCGAGCGGGGCGGCAAGCTGGTGGTGGTCCTGGAGGCAGCGGGCCTCGCCCCCGAGGCCCTGCGCGTGGTGTGCCGCGAGCGCGAGCTCGTGGTCACCGGCGAGCGGAAGGAGCGGCGCCCCGCCGGCATCGCCGCCTTCTTGTGCATGGAGCGGCCGCTGGGCCGCTTCACCCGCGCGGTGCCCCTGGACGTGGCCGTGGACCTGAAGTCGGCCGAGGCCCGCCTCGCCTCGGGCCTGCTCACCATCACCCTCCCCCGGCTCAAGGACCGTCGCGGGCGAGAGACCGTCATCCCCATCGCCTGGGAGAGCGAGGCTTCATGAGCGACGAGCTGCGCAAGGACGAAGAGCCTCCCAAGATCCCGGAGACGCTGCCCGTGCTGCCCCTCCGCGACATCGTGATCTTCCCGTTCATGATCGTGCCCCTCTACGTGAGCCGCGACCGGTCGATCAAGGCCGTCGACCACGCGCTGGCCGAGAACCGCATGATCCTGCTCGCCGCCCAGAAGAAGCAGGAAGACGAGGACCCGGGACCCGAGGACATCTTCTCCGTGGGCACGGTGGCCCTCATCATGCGCATGCTGAAGCTGCCGGATGGGCGCATCCGCGTGCTGGTGCAGGGCATCGGCCGGGCCCGCATCACGTCGTTCGAGGAGGGCCTGCCCCATCTCCAGGCCCGGATCGAGACCGTGGTCGAGCCCCCGGGCCCGGAGAAGCAGACCCTCGAGGTCGAGGCCCTGATGCGCAACGTCAAGGCCGCGCTCGAGAAGTCGAGCAACCTCGGCAAGCCGATCTCGCCCGAGGTCATCGTGATCGCCACCAACATGGAAGAGCCGGGCCGTCTGGCCGACCTCACCGCGTCGAACCTCGACCTCAAGGTCGAGGGCGCGCAGGAGATCCTCGAGGCCCTCGATCCCCTGGAGCGCCTGCGCCGGGTCCACGAGCTCATGGCCAAGGAGCTCGAGGTCCTGACCATGCAGCAGGAGATCTCCTCCCAGGCCAAGGGCGAGATGGACCGCTCGCAGCGCGAGTTCTTCCTGCGCCAGCAGCTGAAGGCGATCCAGTCGGAGCTCGGCGAGGGGAACGAGCTCAGCGAGGAGATCGCGGGCCTTCGCGACAAGGCCCAGAAGGCCCGGATGCCGAAGCCGGTGCTCGAAGAGGTCGAGCGCCAGCTCAAGAAGCTCGAGCGGATGCACCCGGACTCGGCCGAGACCGCGACCCTGCGCAACTGGCTCGACTGGATGGTGACCCTGCCCTGGGGCAAGCCGTCCAAGGACAACCTCGACCTCAAGGAAGCCCAGAAGATCCTGGACGAGGACCACTACGGGCTCGAGAAGGTCAAGGAGCGCATCGTCGAGTACCTCGCGGTGCGCAAGCTCAAGGACAAGACCAAGGGGCCCCTCCTGTGCTTCGTGGGACCGCCGGGCGTGGGCAAGACCAGCCTCGGCCGGTCGATCGCGCGGGCCCTCGGGCGCAAGTTCGTGCGCCTCTCGCTCGGCGGGGTCAAGGACGAGGCCGAGATCCGCGGCCATCGGCGCACCTACGTGGGCTCGATGCCGGGCCGGGTCATCCAGGGGATCCAGCAGGCCGGGGCCAACAACCCCGTCTTCATGATGGACGAGGTCGACAAGATCGGCGCCGACTTCCGCGGCGACCCGAGCTCGGCGCTTCTCGAGGTCCTCGACCCCGAGCAGAACAACACCTTCCGCGACCACTACCTCGGCCAGCCCTTCGACCTCTCGAACGTGATGTTCATCTGCACCGCGAACCTGACCGACACCATCCAGCCCGCCTTCCTCGACCGGATGGAGGTGATCCGCCTCTCCGGCTACACCGAGGACGAGAAGACGGAGATCGCCAAGCGCCACATCGTCCCCAAGCAGCTCGAGGAGCACGGGCTCACCCCCGAGCACCTCGTCTTCACCGACCCGGCCCTGCGCACGATCATCAACGGATACACCCGCGAGGCCGGCCTCCGGAACCTGGAGCGCGAGATCGCGACCATCTCCCGCAAGGTCGCGCGCAAGGTGGCCGAGGGCGACGCCACCACGGTGAGAGTGGGACCGAAGTCGCTCCAGAAGTATCTCGGCGCGCCGAAGGTCCTGCCCGACGAGATCCTCAAGAAGGACTCGGTGGGAATCGCCACCGGTCTCGCCTGGACGGCCACGGGAGGCGACGTCCTCTTCGTGGAGACGACCGCGATGCGGGGCAAGGGCAAGCTCACCCTCACCGGGCAGCTCGGCGACGTGATGAAGGAGTCGGCGCAGGCCGCGCTCTCCTTCGCGCGCTCGCGCTCCCGGGCCTACGGGATCAAGGACGACTTCTTCGAGACCCACGACCTTCACATCCACGTCCCGGAGGGAGCGATCCCGAAGGACGGTCCCTCGGCCGGGATCACCATGGCCACCTCGATGCTGTCGGTCTTCACCAACCGCCCGGTCCGGCGCTCGCTGGCCATGACCGGAGAGATCACCCTCCGCGGCAACGTGCTCCCCATCGGCGGGCTCAAGGAGAAGATCCTGGCCGCGCGGCGGGCCGGCATCGACACCATCGTCTGTCCCAAGCTCAACCAGAAGGAGCTGGACGAGGTGCCGCAGCACCTCCGGCGGGGCCTGTCGTTCCACCTGGTCGACGAGGTGGACGACGTGTTGAAGCTCGCCCTCATCCCGCCCCTCGAGCCGCGGCCCGTGGTGGGTTCGGGCTCAGGGCCCAAGCCGAGCCCGAAGGCGTTTCCCGCGCGGCCCCGGATCAAGCCCGTCACCGTCTAGCGGCCGTTCACGAACGTCGCCGCCCTCGACGCCGGCAGGCGGGCACCGGTCAGCGAGGCATGGCGGGGGCAAGCCAGCGATCGTAGATGTTCCGGACGTCCACGCCCGTGGCCCTTCGCAGGTGCTCGGGCAGCTCGGCGATCGCGAAGGGCTGCCGCTCGCGAGCGCTCCAGGCCACGAGGGCGCGCAGGCCGTCGCGGAGGCTCGCTCGCCCCGCGGTGGCCCGTCGGATCTCCTGGTCCATCTCGGCCGCCATCAGGCCGCCGCGCGCGAAGACCGTGCGGCCGGTGCGGAAGTCTTCGCCATAGCGGGTCGAGGCCACGTAGGACAGCTCGACGAGAGGCATCCGCAGCAGGAAGGCCGGCGCCTCCGCGAGGCCCTGGCGGAACCGGCGCTCCACCAGGCGGTCGCGGTAGGCAGCCGCCTCTTGGGGAGCGAGCCGGGCGGCCAGGGCGTCGATCGCGGCGTACTGGCCGAAGCCTTCGCTGAACCAGATGCTGTCGAGGAGGGGCGCCATCTCCCACTGGAACGGGAAGTAGCCGGGTCCGGAGCAGCGCTTCGGAACCCAGGCGTGGGCGATGTGGTGGGCGAAGTTGTAGAGGATCCGGGAGCGCGTGGTCTCGTCGGCCTTGGCCCGGAGCGCCTGGTCGGCGGCCAGGTAGAACGTGGCGCTCTCGAGGTGCTCCATGGAAAGGCCGTAGCGGTGGGCCTCGGAGCGGGGCCGAAGGTACTCCTGCTGCACGGTGTAGCGGGCGAACGGAGCGCTCCCGAAGTAGGCGACGACCGCGTCGAAGGCCTCGGCGGCGAGGCCGCCCAGCCCCCCGAGGTCGACCTCGTCCGCGGCCTCGGAGTAGAGGGCGAGAAAGACCGGTGTCGGCGAGGTACGAAGCACGCGCCACTGCGCGCGGGGACCGGCGACCACCTGCGCATCGGCGAGGGCGTAGAAGTCGCCGGCCGAAGCGGAGGTGTGGCCACGGGGCACGGGAACGCTCGGGGCCAGGGTCGAGAACACGGGCCAGTCTCCCGGTGCCCGAACCTCCAGAACCACGGGTTCCGATTCCAGGCCCTCCACGAAGGCGAAGACCGAGTAGCCCAGGAGGCTCACGTACCCGTCGCGCCATTTCGAGGTGTCGCTCGCGGAGAGAACGGCCTCTTCCATGCGCGCGAGGTCGATCTCGTAGGCGAGCCGATCCAGGGCTTGGCCCGGGACGCCCAAGGACCAACGCGGACCCTCCTCGCGCTTCACCTCGAGGGCACGGCCGTCCGAGCCGAAAGCCTGGAGCCTGGTCACAAACCGGTCGTACGGCTGCTCGCCGTAGCCCATGGGAATCGCCCGCGGCATCACGAGCGTCTTGGGACAGTCGGCTCGCGCGCGGGGGACCTGGATCTCGACCCGGACCCGCGGGTCGCGGCCTAGCGCGAGGTGATAGGTGACGAGTCCCGGCGACGCTAGCGCGGTGGCCGCCAGGATCGCAGCGGCACCCGGGATCAAACGCTGCCCGGGCCGCCCGACGGCTCGAAGGCCCCGCGCCGCCGGCGACGTCCGCGGTGCTTTTCCCCCGTCGACGGGGTCGCAGCGAGCACGAGCGGCGCGGGCTCAGACTCGGGCCCCTCGGTCTGGGTGGCGTGTGCTTCGACCGGCCCGTCCTCCGGGTCGGATCCCCCACCCCCTTCGCGCGCGGGGTGAAGCTCGGCGCGATCGAGCCGGGCCTGGAGCTCGTGGCAGCGCGCGACGGCCTGGTCGAGAGCCGATTGCGCCGCGATCGTCGCACCACGAGCGTCGGCGAGCTCGTCCCGAGCCGTGGCCAGGCTCGACCGGAGGGTCGCCACCTCGCGGTCGCTGGTCACAGACGCCGCCCGCAGCCTCTGGACTTCGGCGATGAGGCTCGCCCCCTCCTGGCGCAAGGCGTCTCGCCGATCCGGAGCGGCGCCGGGCGCGAGAGGGACGGGGTGGCCAAGGGCGGTGAGGGCCAGCGACCGGTCGAGAGCGAGACCGGCCATGGCCGCCAGGGGGCCGAGGAAGTGGAGGGACGCCCCCACGAAGGCCCACCCGTGCCGGCGGGCCAGGACCAGGACACCATTCGGCGAAGCCGCGTGGTGGGGCGCCTGGACGTGGAGGATCGTCCCGAGGGGAAGAACGAGCGCCGACTTCAGCCCGGCCTGCGCCATCCGCTCGCGGGTCTCGGCAAAGGGCTCGAGGTCCCTCGGATCGTCGAGGCGAAGCGGTGTCCCGTTGGCCAGGACCTGCCTCACGAGGTCGTCCCCCGCCACCGGCCGCTCGTCGGTGCCGAAGGGGAAGCGATGGAAGCCGTCCCCGTGCCGGAGCACCACCTCGCCCGCGTCGAAAGGGGCGGTGTCGCGCAGCAGCGAGCCGAGGGTATGGCAGACGCCGTGGCCGCCGTCTCCGTCTACAGCGGTAGCAAGGGCCAGGAGGCTGTCCGCGAGGTGAATGGCCATCGGCGCCGAGTCTAGCACCTGCTTCCAGGAGTTGACCTGACGAGTCAGAGCCACATGGACGGCGACACCTGGGCCCGGAATGGACAGCTCCGCGCCGGCGGGAAAACCATGATGGAGATGCCGGTCGGGGAGTTCCTCTGGTTCTTCTTCTTCGACGCGATTCACCATCGCGGGCAGCTCAGCACCTACATTCGCCCGATGGGAGGCAAGGTGCCGGCCATCTACGGACCTTCTGCCGACGACCCGGGACGGTAGGCTCGACGCCGAGGGTTACACCCCCGAGGGATGCCGCTTCGTCGTCATCGGAGGTCCTCCACCCGGCACCCGACTTTGCGCCCGGTGATCTCGGGGTCACCGGTCAGCAAGATCGCTCGGTGAGCGGCCGTGGTGGCGACCGCGAACGCGTCACCATACGCCAAGGGGTGTACCGCCTTGATCCGGGCAGCAGCCAACACGCGTTCGGGCGTCGCGACGTCGAGCGCCAGCAAGGGGCGTAGCAGCGTGAGCGTCGCCTCCGCCTCCGCCGGGCCGGCTGTCCGATGGACGCTGTAGTAGACCTCGCCCAGGTTGATCCAGCTCATGATGGGCCGCCCTCGGCGCATCACCTGACGCACCCGCCGCGCCGCGGGGGAAGAACCCTCGAGGAATCGCAGCACCGCCCACGAGTCGAGACAGTAGGTCGCGAGGTGCTCGGCCATCAGCGCCGACGCTCGGCGCGGCGGTCTTTCAGGAGCGCCTCTACCAGACGATGTCCGGCCAATCGTCCCATCAGGGCATCGGGCGAGACGACGCGTTCGACTCGGATGGCGTTCCCGTCCCGCGAAAACGCCACCTCGTCCCCGGGCTCCAGGCTCACTGCATCCCGAAACGCCTTTGGGATCACGACTTGTCCCTTGCGGCCAACCCTGTGAGTCATACCCCAAAGTATAACCGCAGGACGCGGCAGAACGGTCTATGAACATCCTCGTGATCGGCGACGTGGTGGGCAACCCGGGTCGCACCATCCTGAGGCGGGCCCTGCCCCTCTGGAGGTCTGTGACGAGATGCTGGACGCGGGGGACGGACCACCACACCCATTGGGCGTCGAGGAGGATCGTCCCTGAGAAGGCGAGCCAGTAAGACCCGTGATACGCTCAGTGCACATTCACCCCTTTGCGTGAGGAGAGCATGGTCCGCCGGTGGGCTATCGTGATCCCGCTCCTGCTGGTAGGAGTCGCTGCGCACGCGGGCGATCGAGAACCTGGTCGCACCGAGGAACGGGATCGGGAACGTGAGCCGTCGCGACGGCTGGCCATCACGATGGCCCGCGCCGACCTCGGGAACGGCCGGCTGAGCATCCAGGGTCGTCACTTCGGGATCCGGCCACAGGTCTTCATCGCGGACCGGGAGCTTCACGTGGTGAACGCGGAGGACAAGGAGGTGGTAGCCCTCCTGCCCGCGGGCGTCCAGCACGGCACTTACCTCCTGGTGGTGTCTCGCGACAGAGGCGACGGTCGGCGGCCGACCCTCGGAGCGCTCTTGCGGGACCGGGGGGAGGCGGTCGACTTCTTTCACCTGACGATCGGAGTTGGACTGCCCGGTCCTCCCGGACCCAAGGGCGACCGCGGAGAGCCGGGACCACCGGGCCCTCCGGGTGTGGTGGATCAGGCCGTGATCGACGCCCTGCAGGCCCAGATCGCCGCCCTCGCAGTCCTCGTGGGCCCGACCATCACGTCTCCGGCGGACCTCCCACCGGCCGTGGCCGGGGCGAGCTACGACCATGCGCTTACCGCCAGCGGCGGCTCGCCGCCCTATCGTTGGAGTGTGGTAACGGGGGAATTCCCCAGTGGATTGACGCTCGACTCGACGACCGGCCGCATAGCCGGGACACCCGATGGCGTGGCTCGCGACCTCGAGATCCTCGTGCAAGTTGTGGACCAGAATGGTCACGTCGCGCAAAAGACGCTCCGGCTCGTTGTCGAAGGCACGCAACGGCCGCCGATCGACCTGCTGCTGCTCTTCGACACAACCGGTGACATGGGCGGCCCCATGACAAACCTCAAGAACGGGCTCTCGACCCTGTTGTTGGGCCTCAGGACGGAGTTCGGTGCGGCAACGAGAGTCGGCGTAGCGGACTTCAAGGACTTTCCCATTCCGCCTTTCGGCGATCCGGGCGACTATCCTTATCGGCTCATCGCCGACCTGACGGACGACGCCGCGGTCATCCAAGCCGCAGTGAATTCGCCGACCGCGGGCGGAGGGGCCGACGCCCCTGAGAGCGGCACGGAAGCCCTCTACCTCGCGGCGACGGGCCAGGGCATCTCGTTTCCGGGCGGCACCGTGCCGCCTCATCCTCTCAGCTATCGAGCGGGCTTCCCGCACGTTATCGTCGTGGTCACGAGTGCGCCGTTTCACGACGGGCCCGAATACGTCGCCGCCGGGATTCTCGGGGCTCACTCGGAAGCCCAGGCCATTGAGGCGCTGAATGACGCCGGCATCTCGGTCGTGGGGGTTGTTGCGCTCACCGACGCCCTGAGTCCGGTTGGCCGCGCGACCCTGAAGCGTTACGCGCGTGCCACGGCCGCCACCGTCCCCGTCTCGAGCTTCACGCCCACCCCGGGCGCCGCCGCCGGACAGTGTCCCATGGGCATCAACGGCGCGGGTCTTTCGCCGGACTCCGACGGCCTGTGTCCCCTGGTCTACGATGTGGACGCGACCGGTACCGGCCTCAGCACCGCCGCGATCATCAACGCGATCCGTTTGCTGATGCGCTAGCTCGACCGCCTTCGGTCCTCGCCGGCGGCTTGCCCGCATCTCGGCCGGCGTCGAGCTGCTCGGCGATCCGTCGATCGTTCGGGCCAGCGTCGCCGATTTGGCCGATCTGGGGCGGGCCTGCGAAGGCGGTGCATTTGACCTGTTCCAAGCCGGGAGACTACGCTCGACGGTCTATGAACATCCTCGTGATCGGCGACGTGGTGGGCAGCCCGGGTCGCACCATCCTGAAGCGGGCCCTGCCCCTCGTCTTCAAGAAGCACGACGTCGACTACTGCATCGCGAACGTGGAGAACGCGGCCGGCGGCTTCGGGGTCACGAAAGAGGTCTGTGACGAGATGCTGGACGCGGGAGTGGACTGCCTGACCTCCGGAAACCACATCTGGGACAAGAAGGAGATCATCGGCATGATCGACCTCATCCCCCAGCTCCTGCGCCCGCTCAACTACCCCGAGCGCCAGCCCGGCAAGGGGTCACACGTGGGGAAGGGCAAGCGCTCGGGGGTGGCGGTGGCGACCCTCAACCTCTCGGGCCGCGTCTTCATGAACGGGTCCCTGGACGACCCCTTCAAGCTGGGCCTGGCCGAGGTGGAGCGCCTGCGCCAGGAGGCCAAGGTCATCATCGTGGACTTCCACGGCGAAGCCTCCTCCGAGAAGAACGCGATGGGCCACTTCCTGGACGGCAAGGTCTCGGCGGTGGTGGGGACCCACACCCACGTCCCCACCTGCGACCATCGCGTTCTGGCCAAAGGGTACGGCCTACTGCACCGACCTCGGCATGACGGGGCCCTACGACTCGGTGATCGGGGTGGAGAAGGAGCTGGTCCTGCAACGCTTCACCACGGGAATGCCCAACCGGTTCGAGACCGCCAAGGGCGACCCGCGCTTCGCCGCGGCGATCATCGACGTGGACCCGGAAACGGGACTGGCGCGGGGCATCGACCGGATGCTGCTCGCCGAAGGGGACCTCGCGAGGCTTTGACCCGCCCCCGTTGCGGCTATACTCAGGCCGCGTGCGCAGGAAACCCCCTCCAGCTACGGAACCCCTCCCCGGCCTGGCCGCGGCCATCCTGGACGCATTGCCCATCGGCCTCTACGCCGTCGACCGCAACCTCGAGGTCGTGGCCTGGAACCGGGGGCGCGAGCTCGGCCCCCTCGGCAAACCCCGAGGCCGGGCGCTCGGCCAGCCCCTGGCCAAGGTCCTCTCGCCCCGCGGGTTCGAGAACGTGGCTCCGGTCCTGGCGCGCATCTTCGAGACCGGCGTGGCCCACGAAGAGACAGCCGAGGCCAATGGCGGCCTCTATCAGGTGCGGCGGCTCCCCGTCCGACAAGGCCGCAAGGTGACGCACGTCTTGTGCTGCTTCGAGGACGTGACCGAGCGGCGAGCCCTCGAGATGCGCCTCATCGCGTCGGATCGCCTGGCCTTTCTGGGACAGCTCGTGGCCGGGGTGGCCCACGAGGTCTCGAACCCGCTCGCCGGAATCGCGGGCTGCGCGGAAGCGCTCGCCTCGCTGGCCCAGAAGGGGGCCAAGGGCAAGGCGGCCCGCGAAGCCCGCCAGTTCCGCGACCTCATCTTCGCCGAGGTCGCGCGCTGCGAGCGGATCGTGCGGTTTCTCCTCGACTCGGCGCGGCCCGCGCCCAACGCCGGGCGCACGGCCGACATTCCGGCCACGGTGGGAACGGCCCTGCGGCTGCTGGAGCGTCACCCCGCCTTTGCCAAGATCAAGGTCGTCGCTCGCGTGCCGAGCGACTTGCCGAGGGTCCGCACCGACACGGAGTCCTTGAAGCAAGTGGTGATGGCCCTGGCCATGAACGCCTCGAAGGCCATGCCCACCGGCGGAACGTTGACCCTGAAGGCGAGCCGGCAGGGAGCCACCGTCCAGCTCGACGTCACGGACACGGGCGGCGGCGTCCCGGCCGAGATCCGCTCGCGCATCTTCGAGCCCTACTTTTCGAGCCACGCCGAGCCCGGCGCCGGTCTCGGCCTGCCCGTGGCCCGCACCCTCCTGCGGAGCCAGGGCGGCGATCTCGTCTATCGAGGCCCGAGGCCCGGGGGCGGCGCCATCTTCCGAGTGATCATGAAGACGGCGGGAAGACGCGGATGACGGTGGCCGGCACCTATCGCGTGCTCGTCGCCGAGGACGAGGCCACGTTCGCGCTCACCGTCGGGCGCTATCTGCAAAAGCGCGGCCACGAGGTGAAGGTCTGTCCCAGCGGCAAAGCGACCTTGCGCTCGCTGGCCACCGCGGAGTGGGACGTGCTCTTGCTCGACCTCAAGCTGCCCGACGCCGAGGGGGTCGATATCCTCGCCCAGGTCAAGAAGGACCACCCCGATCTCCAGACCATCATCGTGACCGGCTTCGCGAACGTCGAGTCCGCCATCGAGACCATGCGCATGGGTGCTTTCGACTACCTGACGAAGCCCCCGAACTTCGACGAGCTCGGGATGCGGGTCGAGAAGGCGGGAGACAAGACGATCCTCGAGCGCGAGAACCGAAGGCTGCGCTTCCAGGTCCAACGGGGAATGGCGTCGGACATCTTGACGCGCTCGGCGGCGCTGCAGAAGGTCCTGCGCACGGTGGAGATGGTGGCGGCGGCCCGCACCCCGGTGCTCATCGAAGGCGAGAGCGGAGTGGGCAAGGAGCTCATCGCCCAGCACCTCCATCGCATCTCGCCGAGGGCGAACAAGGCGTTCGTGGACCTGAACTGCGCCGCCGTCCCTTCGTCGCTCCTGGAGAGCGAGCTCTTCGGCCACGAGCGCGGCGCCTTCACCGGCGCCGGCAACGAGAAGCCGGGCCTGGTCGAGGTGGCCGACGGGGGCACCCTGTTCCTCGACGAGGTCGGCGAGATGGCCGCGGAGATCCAGTCGAAGTTCCTCCGCGTCCTCGACAGCGGCACCTTCTACCGCGTGGGCGCGACGCGCAAGCGGCGCGCCGACTTCCGCCTGGTGGCCGCCACCAACCGCGACCTCAAGACCGAGGTGGAAGAGGGTCGCTTTCGCAAGGACCTCTTCTACCGGATCCACGGGGTCCGGGTCGTGATCCCGCCGCTGCGGGATCGGCCCGAGGACATCCCGTTGCTGGTCGAGCACTTCTCTCGCTCGTTGCCCGCCCAGAAGAAGTTCTCGCCGGCCGCGCTCGAAGCCATGGCCGCCCACGAGTGGCCGGGCAACGTGCGCGAGCTGCACTTCGCGGTGGAGCGAGCGAGCCTGCTCGCCGAGCACGACCTCATCGACGTCGGCGACCTGCCGCCCGAGATCCTCGAACGGCCGGCGCGAGGATCGGCCCCTCCCAAGGCCACGCAGAGGCCCACGGCCGAGGCACGGCCGGCCGCGGCGGTCGGCGAGGGAAGCAGCGGAGAGGACGACCTCGGCGACCTCGAGGAAGCCGACGAGGGTCGCGTGCGGCGAGCCCTCGAAGAAGCGCGCTGGCGTCGCGAGAAGGCGGCCGAGATCCTGGGCGTCTCGCCCCGAACGCTCTACCGCTGGATCAAGAAACTGGGTATCTAGGCGGTCAAGAGGAAGCCCGCACTTCGCCGGCTTGCACTTTCAGGTCATCGCCGACAAGGCGCTCCGTTGGCGGGTTCAGCGTGACGCCGATCGAGCTCCCGAGCGGCCCTGAGCCTGCGGTTCTGGAAAGAGGGAGATCTGCCATGCCTCACCCTGCCAAGACTCGTTTCGTGGTCGCGGCGGCCCTGGCCTTCGCCGCCTGTGCCTCGACCCAGTTCAACTCCACGTGGAAGGCGCCAGGATCGCAGCCCCTGAACTTCGCGGGCCAGAAGATCGCCGCTCTCGTCATCAGCTCCAACGAGGCCAGCCGGCTCGGGGCCGAGGGTGCTCTGGCCCGTGAGCTCACGGCCCGCGGGGTCCAGGGTATTCCCGCCTACAACCTGATCCCGCCCAACGAGTCGCGGGACAAGGAGAAGGCCAAGGCCCTCTTCACCGCCGCCGGCATCGCGGGGGTGGTCGCGATGCGCGTGGTGGGCAAGGAGCAGGAGATCACCTCGTCGCCGAGCATGGGTTATTGGGGAGCGCCATACTACGGATCGTTCTGGGGTGGCGGCGGCTACTACGGGTACGGCTGGGGCGCCGTCTACGACCCCGGCTACTTGCGCACCGACACCATCGTGAGCGTGGAGACGCTGGTCTACGACATGAAGGCGGACAAGCTGGTGTGGGCGGGCCGGAGCCAGACCACGAATCCGCAGAAGGTCGACGCCTTCGTCAAGGAGTTGGTGGCGGGCGCCGCCAACGAGATGAAGAAGCAAGGCCTGATCCGCAAGTAGGCGGGAGGAACCGATGGCTAGAGGAACGGCGGACACGGGAATCGTGGACTGCATCGAGCAGAAGCGGCTGAACGACGCGCGCGAAGCGGGGGTCCCCTGGAAGAAGTGGGGTCCGTATCTGAGCGAGCGGCAGTGGGGCACGGTGCGCGAAGACTACAGCGTGGACGGCAACGCCTGGGATTACTTCTCGCACGACCAGTCCCGTTCCCGAGCCTATCGGTGGGGTGAGGACGGCCTCGGCGGATTCTCCGACGACCAGCAGCGCCTCTGCTTTGCCCTGGCCCTCTGGAACGAGCGGGACCCCATCCTCAAGGAGCGCCTGTTCGGCCTCACCAACAGCGAGGGGAACCACGGCGAGGACGTGAAGGAGTACTACTTCTACGTCGACTCGACGCCGACGCACTCGTACATGAAGTACCTCTACAAGTATCCGCAGCGCGAGTTCCCCTACCGGGACCTTCTCGACACGAACCGGGGCCGCACGAAGAAGGAGCTCGAGTACGAGCTCGTCGACACCGGGATCTTCGACGACGACCGGTACTTCGACGTCTTCCTCGAGTACGCCAAGGAGGGACCGGACGACATCCTGATCCACGTGTCCGTCCACAACCGCGGCAAGGAGGCGGCCCGGCTACAGCTCCTGCCGACTCTGTGGTTCCGGAACACCTGGTCGTGGGGAGACGAGGGAGACAAGCCGGTCCTGCGCGAGAAGGCCGGGGCGATCGTGGCCTCGCATCCCGAGCTGGGCGAGTACACGCTCTTCTGCGGCGGCGCACCGGAGCTCCTGTTCACGGAGAACGAGACGAACGCCCGGAGGCTTTGGAGTCAGCCGAACCCCACGCCGTACGTGAAGGACGCGTTTCACCGATACGTGATCTCCGGGGAGCGGGACGCGGTGAACCCCGGGAAGACCGGGACGAAGGCCGCGGCCCGCTACGTCCTCGAGGTGCCGGCGGGCGGCGTCGAGTTCGTCCAGCTCCGCCTGGCCAAGGAGGCCGCGAGCCCGAAGTTCGGGGCGGTGTTCGAGGAGGCGCTCCGGCAGCGCATCCTCGACGCCGACGAGTTCTACGAACGGATCACGCCCCGCTCGCTCGGCGAGGACCAGCGACGGGTCCACCGCCAGGCCCTCGCGGGGATGCTCTGGACGAAGCAGTACTACTACTTCGACGTCGACCGCTGGCTGAAGGAGCACAAGGCGCACCCGCTCCTGGGCGGCGCGGCCCGCGGCGTCCGGAACGCCGAGTGGTACCACATGCTGAACGGCGACATCATCTCCATGCCCGACAAGTGGGAGTACCCCTGGTACGCGGCCTGGGACCTGGCCTTTCACACGATCGCGCTGTCGCTCGTGGACTTCGACTTCGCCAAGGAGCAGCTCCTCCTGATGCTCCGGAGCCTCTACAGCCACCCCAACGGGCAGATGCCCGCCTACGAGTGGAACTTCAGCGACGTGAACCCCCCGGTCCACGCCTGGGCGACCCTCTTCCTCTACAAGATGGAGAAGAACCTGGGCCGGGAAGACCTCAAGTTCCTGGAGCGCTCCTTCCAGGGCCTCATGCTCAACTTCAACTGGTGGGTGAACCGGAAGGACCCGCAGGGAAAGAACGTCTTCGCCGGCGGGTTCCTCGGCCTCGACAACATCGGCGTCTTCGACCGCAGCGCCCCGCTGCCCACCGGCGGGTCGCTGGAGCAGGCGGACGGGACGGCCTGGATGGCCTTCTACAGCCAGAACATGCTGGACATGGCCCTCATCCTCGCCGGCAAGGACTCGGTCTACGAGGAGATCGCCTTCAAGTTCCTCGAGAACTTCATCTGGATCTCGTACGCCATGGACAAGGTCGGGGAACACCAGGACGACATGTGGGACGAGCAGGACGGCTTCTACTACGACGTCCTCCGGCTGCCCGGCGGCGAGGCGATCCGGCTGAAGGTCCGCTCGATGGTCGGTCTCCTGCCGCTCTGCGCGAGCACCATGTTCGAGGCGGACGTGGTGACGCGCCACCCGAAGCTGATGGAGCTGATCGCGCTCTTCAAGAAGCGCCACCCCGAGGTGCTCGCCCACGTGGCTCCGACCGTCCTTGGGTTCATCGGCCAAGCCGGACGCCGGCTCCTCTCGCCCCTCACCCGGACGAAGCTCGAGCGCATCCTCGGCTACCTGCTCGACGAGAAGGAGTTCCTGTCTCCCTACGGCATCCGAGCCCTCTCGCGCCATTACCTCGATCACCCGTTCGTCTTCCACGTGGCGGGCCAGGAGTATCGCGTCGGGTACGTCCCCGGCGACTCCGACAGCGGGATGTTCGGGGGGAACTCGAACTGGCGCGGGCCGATCTGGATGCCGGTCAACGCCCTGATCGTCCGGGGTCTCCTGAACCTCTACGGCTTCTACGGCGACGACTTCAAGGTCGAGTGCCCGACCGGCTCCGGCAACCGGATGACCCTCTTCGAGATCGCCAGGGAGATCTCGAGGCGCCTCTCGAACATCTTCCTGCGCGACGGCAGCGGCCGCCGTCCGGTATACGGGGGTGCTTCGAAGTTCCAGGAGGACCCGCACTGGCGCGACCTCATCCTCTTCTACGAGTACTTCCACGGCGACAGCGGGGCCGGCATCGGGGCCAGCCACCAGACCGGCTGGACCGGCCTCGTGGCAAGGCTCCTCGACCTCTTCGGTCGCGTGACGGCCCAGGACGCCCTGGAGACCCCCAAGGAGAAGCTCGATGCCCGCCTGGTTCGCCAACAGGTGGGCGGCGACTAGGAGGAGCCGTGGCCACGCCCCGGTATCCCGCGCTCTTCCAGGTCAACACCCGGGTTCGCCTCTCGGAGCTCGCAGCCTCGCTGGGGCGTAGGGCCACCCTCGACGACATCCCCGACGCGGAGCTCGACCGGCTCGCCGCGGACGGGTTCGACCTCGTCTGGTTCCTCGGCGTCTGGCAAACCGGCGAGGCGGCCCGGCGCGTCTCGCGGTCGAAGCCCGAGTGGCTGGCCGAGTACCACCGCGTCCTTCCCGACTTCCGCGAGGAAGACGTCTGCGGCTCCTGCTTCGCGGTCCGGGATTACCGGGTCCACGAGGACTTCGGCGGAGACGAGGCGCTCGCCCGCCTCCGTGGGCGCCTGAAGCGCCGAGGCCTGCGCCTCATCCTGGACTTCGTCCCGAACCACATGGCCCCGGACCACCCCTGGGTCACCGAGCACCCGGACTACTTCGTGTCCGGGACGGAGGAGCAGCTCGCGGCGCAGCCCCAGAACTACTGCCGCGTGGGCAAAGGGCCGGGCGCGCGCATCCTGGCGTATGGCCGCGACCCATACTTCGACGGCTGGCCGGACACGCTCCAGCTCGACTACGGAAACCCGGCCCTCCAGCAGGCCATGCTCGCCGAGCTTCGTCGGATCGCGCGCCAGTGCGACGGCGTGCGCTGCGACATGGCCATGCTCGTCCTGCCGGAGGTCTTCGAGCGGACCTGGAGGATCTCCGCCCCCGGCTTCTGGCCCTGGGCGACGGCGGGCGTGCGCGCCACCGTTCCCGGCTTCCTCTTACTCGCCGAGGTCTACTGGGACCTGGAGTGGGCCCTCCAGCAGCAGGGCTTCGACTACACCTACGACAAGCGGCTCTACGACCGCCTGGAAGAAGGCCATGCCCGCCCCGTCCGCGAGCACCTCTTCGCGGGCCTCGACTTCCAGGACCGCCTCGCCCGCTTCCTCGAGAACCACGACGAGCCGCGGGCCGCGGCCACCTTCGCGCCCGAGGAGCACCGTGCCGCCGCCATCCTGACCTTCCTGACGCCGGGCCTGCGTTTCTTCCACCAGGGCCAGCGGGAGGGGAAGCGGGTACGGATCCCCGTCCACCTCGGCCGCGGGCCGGACGAGGCTCCGGACGACGGGATCGCCGCCTTCTACGACCGGCTCCTCGACTGCCTGAAGGACGCTGCCTTCCGCGACGGCGACTGGCGGCTCCTCGAGTGCCGTCCCGCCTGGGAGGGGAACGGGACCTTTGACTCCTTCGTGGCCTTCTCCTGGACGGTCGCCGGGGGTCCGCGTCGTCTCGTGGCCGTCAACTACGAAGGCCACCAGAGCCAGTGCTACGTCGGGATGCCCTGGCGTGATCTCGAGGGCCGGACGTGGCGTCTGCGCGACCTCATGGGGCCGGCCACCTACGACCGCGCGGGAGACGACCTGGTGCGACAGGGCCTCTACCTCGACATGCCCGCGTGGGGCTACCACGTCTTCGCAGTCTGGCCCGTCGACTGACCGGACGTGCTGACCCTGTTGCTGAAGGAGATCCGCCGCAATCCGCTGCTGTGGCTGCTGGTCTTCGTGCCGGTGGTCTTCGCCGGAGAGAAGCTCGCGCCCGACTCGCACACGCTGCTCTTCGTGCTGTCGGTCCTGGCCATCGTGCCGCTCGCGGCGCTGCTGAGCCACGCCACCGAATCCGTTGCGGCCAAGACCGGCGACGCGGTCGGGGGATTGCTGAACGCGACGCTCGGGAATCTCACCGAGCTGGTGATCGCGCTCACCGCCCTCCGCGCGGGACAGTACGTCCTGGTGAAGGCGTCGATCGCCGGCGCGATCGTCGCCAACACGCTGTTCATGCTGGGTGCATCGTTCCTGATCGGCGGGCTGAAGCACCGGGTGCAGGAGTACAACCGCATCGCCGCCCGCTTCCAGGCCGCCCTGCTCTTCCTGGCCACGATCGCGCTCCTGGTTCCCTCGGCCATCGCCCAGGCCGACCGGGCCCCCGGGGCGGGGTTCACGGAGACGCTGAGCCTGGGCATCGCGATGCTGCTGATCGTGGCCTACGGGCTCGGCATGCTCTTCTCGCTCAAGACGCATCGCGAGTTCTTCGCCGGCGCGGAGCACGCCGAGGCGGGCGAGGCACCCTGGCCCGTGGGCCTCGCCCTCGTGACGTTGGCCGTGGTCACGGTGCTGGTGGCGCTGGTGAGCGAGGTCTTCGTCGAGTCGGTGCAGAAAGCGGCGGAGGCGTTCGGCATGAGCTCCGCCTTCGTGGGTTTCATCGTGGTGGCGCTCGTGGGTGGCGCGGCGGAGATGGCCTCGGCGTTCTCCGGCGCCCGGAAGAACCGGCTGGACCTGAGCGTGGGGATAGCACTGGGCAGCGCGTCCCAGATCGCGCTCTTCGTGGCCCCGGTGCTGGTGCTCCTGAGCTACGTCATGGGACCGACCCCGATGGACCTGCGGTTCTGGCCGGGCGCGGTGATCATGATGCTGATCGCGACCCTCACCGCGACTCTGGTCACCAACAGCGGGCGGTCGGCCTGGTTCGTAGGGGTGCTGGTGCTGATGGTGTACGTGATCTTCGCCATGACGCTCTACCTCTTGCCACCCCAGGTGCAATGAAGGTCCGAGAGCAGATGTCCGGCGATGAGGGGGAGGAACATGTTCACGTCCAGGATTTCCCGATGAGCGCCCCACGCCAGGACCTGACCCGGATCACCTTGGCGATCATCTGCCTCCTCCTGCTGATCGCGGGGTCGCTGTGGGTCTTGCTTCCGTTCCTCGCGGCGACGGTGTGGGCGACGATGTTGGTCGTCGCGACCTGGCCGATCCTGAAGTCACTGGAAAGGCGACTCGGCAACCGGCGAAGGCCGGCCGTGGCCCTCATGACGCTCGGCATGCTGCTCCTGCTCGTCATTCCCCTGTGGGCGGCGATCAGCACCATTGCCGAGCATGCCGGCCAGGTCGGCAGCCTGGCGAAGAAGGTGGCGTCTTCGGGCTTGCCGCAGCCTCCGGAATGGGTGGGCAAGCTGCCCCTCGTCGGGGAGAGGCTCTCCGCGACCTTGACCGCCTGGGCGGATGCCGGTCCCGCCGGCCTCGAGGCCAGGCTGGGGCCCTACGTTTCGGATGGTGCCAGGTGGCTGTTCGACCAGGCGGGCAGCCTCGGCGGCACCCTGGTCCAGTTCCTGCTGGTCGTGGTCCTCTCCGCGGTCCTGTACTCGAACGGCGAATCGGCGGCAAGGAGCGTTCGCCGGTTCGGCCGTCGGCTGGCAGGTCAGCGGGGCGAGGAGTCCATCCTTCTCGCGGGCAAGGCCATTCGGAGCGTGGCCTTGGGAGTCGGCGTGACCGCCGTCGTCCAGACGTTGCTGGGGGGGATCGGTCTGGCAGTAGCCGGTGTTCCCTTCGCCTCGCTGCTGTCCGCCGTGATGCTGATGCTGTGCATCGCCCAGCTCGGACCCGCCCTGGTCCTTTTCCCGGCGGTCGCCTGGATGTACTGGACGGGAGAAAATGCCTGGGCGACCTTCCTGCTGGTGTGGAGTGTCGTGGTGTCCGCTTTGGACAACTTCCTGCGGCCGATGCTCATCAGGAAGGGCGCGGACCTGCCGCTGCTGCTGATCGTGGCGGGCGTGATCGGCGGTCTGCTGGGCTTTGGCTTGATCGGGATCTTCGTCGGACCGGTGGTGCTGGCGGTCACCTATACGCTGCTCGAAGCCTGGATCGAGGACGATCTGGGCGAGGACCCGACGGGAGAGAAGCTCGGGACCTGAGCAGCCCGGGCAACGAGGCCTTCCGGCAGACCGGAAAGCCGAGCGCCGCTTCCAGGATCTCGTGCTGCTGCAGACGTGCGCCGAAGCTCAGGTAGAGCTGCGGCACGCTCCGCGCCAGGTCGCGCGCCAGCTCCGCCCCGCCTCCTCGAAGGAAGAGGTCGACCACTGCGAGGTCGTAGGGACGGCGGCGCGCGGCCTGGAGCGCCTGGGCTCGGGTCCGCGCCACGTGAACACGGTCGCCTTGCCGCCGAAGGACCACGGCCAGGGATCGGCCGCATCCTTCGTCGGATTCGACGAGGAGAATGATCCGGGGAGAGCGCACGGGCGGTTCGGAAGCAATACTCGTACCCATCGCGGGCCCTGGCTTTCAGCCCAGAACGTGGCGGGTGGCAGGCGATCGGACGGGCCGACGGCCAGAAAGAAGACTAGGCCGGCTCCCCGACCCCAGCCGGCACGGTGGGCAGAAAGGCACTGAGCAGCCGCTGGTCCTCGTCACCCAGCTGCTGCACCAGTCGGCCGCCGTTGGCCTGAAGGAGCTGGTCGGCGGTGGCGAGGTCCATGCGGCGGAGCTGGCGGTGGCGTTCGCTCTCGGCGTCGGGGCTGAGGTCGTCCTCCGTCATCTCTTCCCGGGGAAACAGGATGTCCACCCGCACGAACGGCTCCGGCCGCAGTCCGCGCTCCCCCACCGCCAGAGTCTCGAAGACCCGCAGGTGGACACGGTCCGGGTGGCCGGCGCGATGGGCAGCGTTTTGCAGCAGGCGCGCGAGGGCGAGAATGACCTGGTCGGCGTCGGCGAGCACGGGCGGCAGATCGGGGGCGACATCGATCGTGCCCGGACGCGCCCCCGCCTCGTCGACCGCCAACCGGGCCAGGGCCTGTTCGACGAGGTCGCTCGGAGCACAAGGCTTGGGCACCGCCGCGGGCCGCGCACGCACGTCCTCGGCCTCATCGGGGAGCGGCTCCGCGGGCGCGTCGGCCTCGGGTGTCGGAACGATGGCTCCCGGGCCGATGCCCGGGGTGCCGATGGGCGAAGGCAGGCCGAGCGAGTCCTCGCTCTCCCGCTCCAGGGTCTCGGCCAGGTCGCGGAACAGGATCACGAACCCGAACTCGCGCCGCAGCTCCTCCGGCACCCGCATCACCGACATGCCCACGTAGAGGCGTACGCCCCCGGGGCTGATGAGGGGGAAGTCGAGCCGCGCTTCGGGCCGCTCGGCCCGGCCTTCGATGACCTCGCGCAGCTCCTCGTAGCCCGCGAACATCTCGAGGAGCGGGCGGCCCACGCAGTCGGCCATGCTCACGCCCAGGGTCCGCAAGGCCGCCCGATTGGCGAACGAGATGACGCCGTCCGGAGTCGTGGTGACGAGGCCGGCGATCATGCCGTTCAGGATCGTCTCGGTGAAGCGCCGGCGCTCCTCGACCTTGGCCAGCACACCCTCGAGCATGCGGGTCCGTTCCGCGGTCAAGGCCTCGAGGTGCTGGGACGCCGCCAGGTCTCCCACCCCCACGCGGGCGGTGACGTCGGTCTGCATCGCGACGTAGTGGGTCACGCGGCCGGCCGGATCGAGGATGGGGGAAACCGCGAGGTCGTTCCAGAAGGGCGTCGCGTCCTTCCGGTAGTTCTTCACCAGCACGCGGCAGGCCCGGCCCTCGGCCAGCGCGTCCCGAAGCTCGGTGGTCGCGGCCACGTCGGTCTCGGGACCGCGGAGCACCCGCAGGTTCTCGCCCAGGATCTCCTCGCGCGGCCAGCCGGTCATGGCCAGGAAGGCCGGGTTGGCGTAGAGCAGCGGATACTCCGACGAGCGCGCCTCCAACACGGTGAAGCCGGTGCCCGCGGCCTCGACCGCCCGCTCCAGGAGGCGCAGCCGCTTCTCCGTCTGCTTGCGCTTGAGCAGGACCTCGACCCGCTGGCGGATGAGGTTCGGCAGGAGGGGCTTCGTGAGGATCTCGTCGGCCCCCCCCGAGTAGGCGAGCTCGACCGTGCGCTCGGACGACAGCCCCATGATCGCGATCGCCGGCTGCTCGATCGCGGGCAGGGCCCGAATGCGGGCGCAGACCGAGATCCCGTCCAGGACGGCGAGGAACGCGTCGAGCAGGACCAGGTCCACGTGAAGCCGGCGCACCAGGGCCAGGGCCTCGACCCCGTCCGCCGCCTCTACGACCTCCACGGCGCGGACGTGCAGGGCCTTGCGCAGCAGGGACCGGGTGGTGGCGTCGCTGGTGGCGACCAGGAGAATGGAAGGAGTGGGACCAGTAGCGCTCATCGCCCGCCCGCCCCCGGCAATTCGAGGCGTCTCCCGAAGGAAGCGCCGAACAACTCGGCTGAGCCCGGCGCTGTAGCGCTGGGGTCGGCCGAGAATTGCGGCCCCAAGCCGCGGGGGACTAGACTTTCGAGCATGGGCATTCGTGTCACGCCGCCGGGCCTCCCTGATCTCGACCTCAAGACCAAGCTGCTCTTGATGATGCTGTCGTTGCTCGCCCTCTCCGGCGCCAGCCTGTTCATCCTGCACCTGTTGAGCGAAAGACGCCTCATCTCGCAGGTGCGAGATTATACCGAGGAGCTGTCGACCGCCATCGACATCGCCCAGGCGCAACCGGCCGAGGGCGATCCCAAGGTGGTGCTCAAGGCCTACGCGGAGAAGTTGCGCCAGCTCGGGGTCAAGGACGTGACCCTGACGGACGAGCCCGGCGAGATCCTGGCCTCGACGAATCCCGACATCGTGGGCAAGCGCCTCGTCCAGAAGAAGCGGCCCGGACGGGAATGGGTGATCCGCGGAGTGCTCGGCGATTCGCCGGTCGGGGTCGGGGTACCCCTGAGGACCTCGACCCTCACCATCCCGGTCGTGGTGGGCGACCGGCGGGTCGGGTACCTCGTCATCACCCGCTACCTCGACGACTTCTCCGAGTTGTCGCGTGAGGCCTTCGTGAGCCGCCTTCTGGCCACTCTGGGTGTGTTCGCCGTCGGAATCATTCTCTCCCTCTATCTCTCCTGGACCTTCAGCAAGCCCCTGCGCGGCCTCACCGCCGCCGCGCGCAAGGTCGCCGCCGGGGACCTCGCGGTCAGGGTCGACCTCGGAGGCGGAAGCGAGATCGCGAGCCTGTCCCAGACCTTCAACGAGATGGTCGAACGCCTGGGTGAGAAGCGGCAGCTCGAGGAGCGCCTGCACTTCGCGGAGCGGTCGACGGCGCTCGGCCGCCTGGCCTCGGCCGTGGCCCACGAGATCCGGAACCCGCTCAACTTCATCAACCTCTCGATCGATCACGTCCGCGAGCGAATGGCTCCCGCCGACCCCGGGAGCAAGGAGGACTTCGACCGCATCCTCCGCAACATGAAGTCGGAGATCAGCCGCCTCAACCGCCTGGTCGGCGATTTCCTCTCCTTCGGTAAGCCGATGCGCCTCGACATCCGGCCCTGCGCCCTCGACGAGGTATTGCGCGAGGTGGCTTCGCTCGTGGACCACAAGGCCCGCGACCAGGGGATCACCCTCGAGGTGGAAGCGGCGGCCAACCTGCCCCGGGTCACCGCCGACCCCGAGTTGCTCAAGACCTGCTTCTTGAACCTCATGATCAACGCGGTCGATGCGATGCCCGACGGGGGCCTCCTGACCGTGGGCATCCGCGAGCGCGACGGCGATCAGAGCGGGCGCGAGGTAGAGGTGAGCGTCTCCGACACCGGCCAGGGCATGACGCCCGAAGCGGTCACCAGCGCCTTCGAACCGTACTTCTCGACCAAGGACGCCGGCCTGGGCCTCGGCCTCGCCCTCACCCGCAAGATCGTGAGCGACCACGGCGGCTCGATCGCGCTCGAAAGCGTGCCCGGGGGCGGGACCACGGCCAGGATCCGCCTTCCCCTGGTGGCGGCGGTGCCGGTCACGCGCCGGGAGGACCTGGCGAGCGCGCTCGTCGCCGGCGGCCGATGAAGGGACGCATCCTCGCCGTCGACGACGAGCGCCATCAGCGCGACATCCTGAGAATGATCCTGGACGCGGAAGGATACGAGACCACGGTGGCCGGCACCGCCCGCCAGGCCATCCAGGAAGCACGCGGCCAGGTCTTCGACGTCGTGCTCACCGACCTCAAGATGCCGGACAAGAACGGCATCGCCCTCCTCGAGGAGCTGCTCCTGGCCCAGCCGGGCCTGTGCGTGGTGCTGATGACCGCGCACGGCACCATCGACAGCGCGGTCGAAGCCATGCGCAAGGGGGCCTTCGACTACCTGACGAAGCCCCTGGAGAAGGACGAGCTCCTGCTCGTGCTCCGGCGCGCCATGGAGCGGACGCGCCTGGTCCGGGAGAACCGGATGCTGAACGAGCAGCTCCGCGACCGCTTCCGGCTCGACAACATCGTGGGCTCCCATGGCTCGATGCAGGACGTCTTCCGAATCGTCTTCAAAGTGGCGGCCTCCACGTCCACGGTCCTCATCTACGGGGAGAGCGGCACGGGCAAGGAGCTGGTCGCCCAGGCCCTCCACCAGCAGAGCGACCGGCACGAACGTCCCTTCTACGCCGTCAACATCGCGGCCCTTCCCGAGAGCCTTCTGGAGGCCGAGCTCTTCGGTCACGAGAAGGGTGCCTTCACCGGCGCGGAGAGCCGCAAGACCGGGCTCTTCGAGCAGGCCACCGGCTCCACCCTGTTCCTCGACGAGGTGGGCGATCTCAAGCGTGACCTCCAGGTCAAGCTGCTGCGTACCCTCCAGGAGCGGGAGATCATGCGGGTCGGGGGGAACGAGCGCATCAAGGTGGACGTGCGCATCATCGCGGCCACGAACCTCGACCTGGAACAGGCGGTGCGCGAGGGCCGGTTCCGCGAGGACCTCTACTACCGTCTGAACGTGATCCCCATCGTGCTCCCTCCCCTGCGCCAGCGGCGAACGGACATTCCCCTCCTCGTGGAGCACTTCGTGAAGAAGTACGGCGGCGGCCGCGCCCGGTCGATCAGCCCCGACGCCCTCGAGTTCCTGGTCGAGTACGACTGGCCGGGCAACGTGCGCGAGCTCGAGGCGGTGGTCGAAAGGTCGTTGCTCCTGGCCGAGCACGAGGTGGTGGTACCGGACGACCTGCCCCCGAACGTGCGCGCCAACATCTCCTTGACCCGCGGCCCGCTGGACATGGAGATCCCGGAGTCGGGCATCGACCTCGAGGCGGTCGAGAAGTCGCTGGTCCTGAAAGCGCTGGAGAAGGCCCAGGGCAACGTGACGCGAGCCGCGCGCCTCCTGGGCCTGAGCCGACGCACGCTCCAGTACCGGCTCGAGAAGATCCAGGGCGGAGGCGAAGCGGCGGCGACGCGCAAGAACGCCGAGACGGTCTGAGGGCAGGAGGCCTTCCATGGACATGACGAGACGCCGGGCCTTCGGGTTGGTGGCGGGGGCGCCGGGCCTGGTCGCCGGGGTGGCCGGGACCGCGAAGGCCCAGTCGGCGGCGAAGGCGGCGGAGGCACGCAAGGGTCTGCTGATCGGGGCGCGCAGCAAGCTCGTGATGGTCGGCGACTCGATCACCGACGCGGGGCGCGCGCGACCGGTGGGTGAGGGACGCGGCGAGGCCATCGGCAAGGGCTACGTGATGATGGTCGAGGCCCTCCTGGGGGCGGTCTACCCGGAGCAATGGATCCGCATCCTGAACCAGGGCATCAGCGGCAACACCGTGCGGGACCTCAAGGCCCGGTGGCAGACGGACGTCCTGGACCTCGCACCCGACTGGGTGTCGATCATGATCGGAGCCAACGACGTGTGGCGGCAGTTCGACAGCCCACGCCAGACCGAGAAGCACGTGCTGGTCGAGGAGTACGAGAAAACCCTGGACGAGCTCGTGCAAGGAACGCTCCCCCGCGTGAAGGGGATGGTCCTCATCACCCCGTTCTACCTGGAGTCCAACCGGGCGGACGCGATGCGCGCGACCATGGACCGGTACGGGGCCGCGGTGCGCCGGCTCGCGGAGAGGCACCGCACCGTGTTCGTGGACAGCCAGGCCGCTTTCGACGAGGTCTTGAAGACCTACTACCCGGCGAGCATCAACTGGGACCGCGTCCACCCCGACCACGTCGGGAGCCTGGTCCTGGCCCGCGCCTTCGTGAACGCGATCGGGTTCGACTGGCGGCGCTCTTAGGCCGTACCTTCCGGAGCGGAGCCCGCGAAAGAGGGGAACGTCCTTTCCTCTTCTCCCGTAGTTACGGGCAACACCCGTCCACAGATGAGGAGGAGTCGAATGCCCCTGGCGAGATCGACGGTTCTGACGCTTTGCCTCATGAGCACCTTGGCCATCGCGGAGCCACAGCAGCCCCCGACGCAGCCCTCGAAGCCCGCTGCACCACGGGCACCGGCGCCGCCTGCCCCCGCGAGCACTCCCGACAACAAGGTCGCCACGGCCGACGCCCTTCACGTTCTGGTTCTGCCGATGAAAGGCTCCTACATGCAGCACCAGGCGGCCTTCGAGCGCCTGGGCGGCTTCTTCGCGGGGCACGGCGTGAGCCCGCTCGGAGCGCCGGTCGCCCGTTACTTCAGCGACCCGTCGGTGGGAGAGGCGGATCGGGTCTGGGAGGTGGGCTTCCCGGTTGCGGCCACGGTCAAGGCGGAGGCTCCGTTCGAGATCAAGGACATTCCGGCGACCCTCACCGCGGTCCACGTCCACAAGGGACCGTACGAGGAGCTGGCCACGGCGTGGCCGACGTTCGTGCAGTGGGTGATCTCGAACGGCTATCGGCCGGCAGGTCCCCCGATGAACGTCTTCCAGGGGGAACCGGGGTCAAACCCCCAGGTCGAGATGAGGATTCCCGTCGAGAAGTAGTCGCGAGTCGCCACCCCGTCTCACGACCCCGAGCGCAGCGCATCCACCTTGCGGATCGCCTCGATCGCGGCCTGCGTCTCCTTGGCCGCCTGGGCCACGGTCGGGTCCGGGTCGGAGGCGGAGGCCGCCACGGCCCGCGCGGCGAAGTCCGCGTTGAACATGAGAAAGGCGCGGACGCCGATCGCGCGGATCGCGGGATCCGCGTCCTGGGCGAGACCCTGGGCAAGGGCCAACCCCTCGGAGGCGCCGATCTGGCGGTTGGCGAGGAGGATGTCGAGCACGGCGGCCGCGGTCACTCTGGAAACGGAGTCGCCCTCGGCTAACGATCTCCGCAGACAGGCCGTGGCCGCGGGCTTCGCACGGCGCGCGAGGGCGACCGCGGCGATCTGCCGTACGCGTTCGCGGGCGTCGCCCAGGAGCCCGCAGAGCGGCTCCGTCGCCGTGTCGCCGAGACCCAGCATCAGGGAGACCGCGTTGCGGAAGAGCCGCTGGTCGCGCAAGGGATCGTCGGGGTCGGCGAGAGGCGCCTCCTGGAGGTATTCCGTGACGATACCGGGTTCGTTCGTCCGAGCCAGGCAGCTCAAGGTCGGCGCGCTCACCTCGCGCTCTCGCGCGCGCTCGCGGTAGGTGTCCCGAGGCTCGGAGCAGGGCTCGGAGAAGGAGCCGAGGTCGATCGGGTTGAGCCGATCGAGCACCGATTTGGCCATGTAGGGCACGACCCGCAGCGTGACCTTCGGCTCGAGCCACGAGGAAACCCCTATCGCGATGGCACCCAGGGCCACGAGGCCGAGTGCTACTCGTCCCCAAGGGAGCCCCCGCACGGCTCTCCCGACCACCGGCGACGGACGGACGGCGGCCACGACGGGCGTGGCGCGGCGCACTTCGTCCCAATGGGAGGGAGTCGGCCCCTTGGCTTCGTCCTGGGCCGCCCCCTTGGCCGCGCCGGGCTCCCAGTCGAGGTGCCAGATGCGGATGAGCCGGTCGGCTCCTCCGGAGAAGACGAGGTGCCCGCGCGGGTGGAGGCTCAAGGCGAGCACCGGCGCCGGGTGGGGCAGGGTCCGCGCGCAGGCCCCCTTCTCGAGGTCCCACACGCGAACCGACTGATCGCGTGACGTGGAGACGAGGTAGCGCGCGTCGGGAGTGAAGGCCAGGGCCGTGATCTCCGCGGTGTGCCCACCCAGCACCTCGAGGCACCGCCGGCTTCGCGTCTCGAAGAGACGCACGCTCGTGTCTTCTCCCCCCGTGGCCACGTGTCGACCGCTGGGGCTCACCGCCACCGCGGTCACGTTCCCCGCGTGCCCCTCGAACAGGCACACGGCGCGGCCGCTCTCGACGTCGAAGGCGCGCGCGGTCGCGTCCCAACCCGCGCTCACCACGAAGCGCCCGTCGGGCCCGAAGGCGACCGCGGTCACGTTCGAGGTATGACCGAGGAGGACCTTGGAGGACCCGCTGGCCGGACGCCAGAGCCGCACCGTCTGGTCCCAGCTCCCACTGACCACCCACGACCCGTCGGGCGACCAGCCGACACTCGTCACGTGATCCTCGTGTCCCTGGAGCGTGCGACGGGTGCGGCCCGATGCCAGGTCCCAGAGGCGCACCGTGCGGTCCCAGCTCGCCGAGGCCAGGGTGCGGCCATCGCGCGTTGCGGCCACCCCGGCCACGAGGCCCTCGTGGCCGGCCAACACCGAGACGGTCTCCGCCGCGTGCGGGTCCCACACCCGAATCTGCTGGTCCTTGCCGGCGGAGAACAGGCGACCGCCGTCCGCGCTCGCCGCGAGGGCCAGCACCTGGTCGGTGTGTCCCTCGAGTCGGCCCTCTTCCCATGCGGAGCCCAGGCCCCGACGAGAGAGGCGCGCGCCCAGCTCGTCCCAGAGGGCCACTGCGGCCGCAGCCCGCTCGTGTCCGGGGATCGCACGGGCTGCCCGGACGGCAACCACGGCCGCGCCGAGGCGGCCCGCGTCGACCAGCCGGCGGGCGTCCTCGATCCGGTCTTCGAACGAGGCGGACTGGGTCGCCACCTCGACCGCCGAAGCGGGGCGGGCCAGGGCCAGGGGAGGGGGCCGCCGCTCGAACGGCGCCACGGCGCTGATCGAGGTGCCGTGGGCCACCCACACCACTCCGTCGCCGCCCGTCGCCAGGTTCTGTACGGCGGCGTCCAGGCGCACCAGCGCATGGACGCGCTCGCGGTCGAGATCCCACGCCCTCGCCGTGCGATCGAGCGATCCCGACCAGGCGACGGGCAGGCCCGGCGCGAGAACGAGAGCGGTCACCGGTTGGCTATGGCCCGAGAAGGTCCGCACCAGCGCCAGGGAGTGGAGCCCCCAGAGACGCACGGTGCGGTCGTCGCCGGCGGAGAGCACCTGGGCCTCGTCCTCGTTGAGGGCGACCGCGCTCACCCGACCGCGGTGGCCCGTCAGGATCCCGAGGCAGCGCCCCGTGGTGACATCCCAGACGCGGACCGTCCCGTCTCGACTTCCCGAGACCGCCTTCGTGCGTCCGATCGCGACCGAGGTGACCCCGTCCTCATGCCCCTCCAGGGCCCGCCGACACTGGCCGCTCACCACGTCGAAGACCCGGACCACGCGATCGGAGCCGCCCGTCACGGCCTGCCGTCCGTCGGGGGCGAGGGCGATGGTCGTGGTGTAGCCGGTGTGCCGTTGCCAGGTCCGGACCGGCTGCCCGGCCTCGAGGTCCCACACCGAGAGGGCCGCGTTCTCCCCGCCCCAGAGAAGAAAGCGGCCGTCCGGGGTGACCGCGAGCGCGCGCGCCGTGGCCTCGCCCCGGAGGGGCGCTCGTGCGAGGGTGGCGCTGGCCGCGTCCCAGACGCGTACTTCGGGGCCGTGCCCCGCCACGACCCGCGCCCCATCGGGGGACACGGCCAGGGCCGAGGCCGCGCCGGCCAGTCCCTTGAGCGGCGTACCCGCCTCGTAGCCGGGCAGGTAGGCGGCGATGGCGGAGGCCAGGGCCGGCGGCAGGTCGGGGTTCTCCTGCGCCGCCTGCGCGTAGATGCGGTCCGCTTCGGGGTCACGGCCCAGGCGCCGGAGGGCGAGCGCACGGCCCACCACGTCCACGGCCTCGGTCGACCCCGCCGCCAGTAGGCGCTCGAAGCAGGCGAGGGCGCGGCCAGGATCGGTGTTGGCAGAGACGGCCAGGAGCGCCTGGCCAAGGTCGCGGTCGAGGTCGGGCGAGGCGAGACCGCGGCGGGCCGCCTCGTCCAGCGAAGGGACGGCGCGGCCGGGGTCGGCGAGGGCCAGGTGCAGCCGGCCCAGAAGGTGGTGGGCGCGGGCCACCTCGGCGTGGGTCCTCAGCACCTCGCCCATGCGCCGCAGGACCTCGTCGTCGTCGAGGAGGCCCGACGTCCAGGCGGTCAGGCACTGGTTGTAGGTCGCTTCGACGTGATGGGGCTCGGCCTCGAGGGCGCGCTTCCAGAGCGCTATGGCTTCCGGCTCGCGGCCGAGGTCGAGCAGGGAGACCGCGCGGTTGTTGAGAGTGTCGGGCGTCCCCTGTCCGGAACGGGGCGCGAGCCGGGGGTACGGCCTCCCGGTGGCCGCCTCGTAGGCGTCTCGCAGCGTGTCCGCCGCTTCGGCAAGGCTCCGAGGCCGCTCGTCCGGATCTTCGCGAAACGCAGCGGCGTAGCAGGTCGGCCACGCGCTCCGGCATCGGGGGAAGACCGGGGGCAGGGGTCGCCAGGTGGTCTTCGAGGGCCTCCGGGGCGGTGATCCCCCAGTCCCAATAACGGTAGCCGGCGAACATCTCGAGGATCGACAGCCCCCAGCTCCAGAGGTCGGAGCGGCGGGTCAGGGTGCGGCCATCGGCATGCTCGGGAGACATGTAGGCCGCGGTGCCGCCGGCGGCCCCGTCCACGCTCAGGGTCTCGCCGCTCTTGGCGGGGCCCATCGGCGTCGTGGGGGCGGAGGGCTTGAAGCGCCGGGCCCGGGCGAGGCCGAAGTCCGTGACCTTGGCCACGCCGTCGGTCGTGATCATGACGTTGTGCGGCTTCACGTCGAGGTGCACGAGGCCCTGTTCGTGGGCGTAGTGCAGACCCCAGGCGAACTGGATGCCCACGTCGAGCATCGCGTCCAGGGTCGTGATCTGCGCGGACCGGATCCGCTCGTGCAAGCTCCCGCCGTCGACGAACTCCGCGAAGAGCACGGGAACGCCCTGCAATCGCCGGACGTAGAAGCAGGTGACGATGTGCGGGTGCAGGCCCAGGTTCACCCAGGTCTCGGCCTCGCGCTCGAAGAGGGCGGCGCCGCCCTCGACGTCGAGGAGGGTCGTCCGCGGGACTTTGGCGGCAAGGGCCAGGTCCCATCCGCGGTGCCGCACCTTGTAGACCCGCCCCATCCCGCCCTCTCCCAGCACGCCCTGCACCTCGTAGAGGTCGAGGAGGACGTCGCCCTCTTTCCACTCGGCGAACCGCTGCGCAGCCCAGCGCCCGCTCGTGCTCGGACTGGACACGGGGGCGGCATCCGGGGACTCGAGGCTCGTGGGGAATGCCTCCGCCGCTTCGGGAACGGTGGGCGCGGGTGCGGGCGCCTCGACCAGGAACGTGCGCGAGCAACCGGGGCAACGAACGTTGCGTCCGATGAGGGTGGCGGGCGCCTTGTCCGAACGGGCCCCGCAGCTCGGGCAGACGATGCTGACCACCGCGGCCATCAGCCCAAAGCCTCGCGCAGGGCGTCACGAAGCTCGGCGGCCGTGGGATAGCGCCGCAAGGGATCGTCGGCGAGGGCACGATCCACGACCGCGGCCACCGCCTCCGGCAAGCGCGGTTCGCGCTCGCGCACGGGGATGATGCGGCCCTCGAGGACGACCGCGAGCGGGTCCTTCCCTTCGCGGAAATCGCGAGGGGATTGCCCGGTGAGCATGTAGTAGAGCGTCGCTCCCAGGCTCCACACGTCGCTCACCGGCCGAAGCCGCCGGAAGCCCGTGATCTGCTCTCTGGGCATGAAGGAAAGAGTGGCCGCCGAAGCGCCGGTGGCGGTCATGCCCGAGAGGCCCGCCTGCTCGAAGCTCTTGGCCAGGCCGAAGTCGGCGAGCTTGGCCGCGCCCTCTGGGCCCATGAGGAGATTCTCCGGCTTGATGGCGCGATGGACGAAGCCGTCCGCGTGGGCGAAGACGAGCCCTTCGAGGGCCTGGAGCGCGAGGGGCATCGCGGCGCCTGTGGAGAGCGGGCCCTGAAGCAGGACTCGAGCCCCGACGCTCCCCGCCGGGCAGTACTCCATCGTCCAGAAGAATCCGGCGCCGTCCTCGCCGCACTCGATGAGCTCCACGATGTTCGGGTGGCGCAGGCGGCGCGTCGCTTCCACCTCGCGCAAGACCTGGGCCCGCGCCATGGGATCGGCGACCTGCGTGGGCTGGACGAGCTTGAGCGCGACCTCCTTGCCGTCGCTCCTCCGGCGCGCGCGATGGACCACGCCCATCCCACCCTTGCCGAGAAAGGCCCCGACTTCGTAGCCGGCGACGATGCGGGTCATCGGCGTGGTGCGGGAGGGCCCGGGGATCGCGGGGGACGGACCCGGGGCCGAGCCGAGGCGAGGCATCCCCAGGGTGCGGCCGGTTCGCCCATGACGCCGGCACGGACCGCACAGGTAGGTCCCCGCGATCCAGGCGGCGGCTTCTCGCTCGAGGGCGGCGATCGGCCCGCCGCACTCGGCACATAGGGCCTCCGCCTCGATGTCCACGGTGAAGTGCGTGCCCCCGACCCGCACGCGGTCTCCGTCCTTCAGGTCCACCTCCGGATGCGGATTCTGGGCTCCTTCCTCCGGGGTCTGGTGTCGATCCCGTCCTCCGTGCCGGCGGCCGTTCACGTGGGTGCCGTTCAAGCTGCCCAGGTCGCGAAGCCGCGCCGCGGGCGGGTTCACCTCGAGGAGGAAGTGGTGCCGCGACGCGGACGTGTCGGAGGCGTCGAGCTGGGCGTGGCAGTCGGGGGCACGTCCGAACAGAAAGGTGTCGTGCTCCCTGAACTCGAAGCGCCTTCCCTGGATGGGCCCGGCCGTGACGAGCAGGGTCACCTTGCCCGACATCTCACCTCGGAGAGGGCAGGGGTCCCCGCGCGGCCGGCCGCGGCTATCATACGTAGCCGACACTCCAGCACAGGAGGCGACCTTGAACAAACGCTCTCTCATGGCCCTCGTCGTCTCTCCCCTGCTCCTCTCCGCCTGCGACAACCGGCGGGAGAAGGCGATCGAGCAGATCAAGGGCGACGAGGAGACGATCAAGAAGGCCTCGGCGGCGGTCAACGAGGTGATTCGGGCCTCGACCGACTGCGACGCGGCCAAGCCGCTCATGGCCGAGGCCTACAAGAAGATCGAGGAGGCGGACCAGCAGGTCACCGCCCCCGCGACCCACCAGACCCTGGCCGCGCTCAAGGCGCAGGTCGACCGCGTGGCGCAGGTCTGCCCCTGAGCGCTCCTCGACCGAGGGGGGCGCCGGACTGACGCCTAGCCGACGCCGATCGACGCGCTCGGGCCGACCTGGTCTTGGCCCTGGACCGGGGCGGCATCCGCGTGCGGCGGCGTGAGCCGCCTCTCACCCTGAGCCCGCCGGCGCAGCTCGCGCAGCACCTCGGTCTGCTTCCCCTGTCGCAGGTCCCTGACCAGCCTTGCCAGCGCGACCGCCACCACCTCGTGGTGGTGCAGGTCCCGCAGGCCCTCACGCTGCGTCAGCTCGAGCCAAAGCTCGTGAACGAGGTCGATCTCCGCGGGCGTGAGCCGCGGAGCGTGGGCTCCGAGGCTGAACTCCTGCACTTCCCCGCCGGGATGGACCACGCGAAACGGGAGCGCTCGCGACGGCCGATGGGGCATCCGCTCCCAGGCCTCGCCCATGCCGCGGGCCTGGTCGGCCGGGGTCATCACGGACGAGGCTCCCGCGATGATCTCGGACGATTCGATCTGCATCGCGGTCTGGACTACTGCGTCGAAGACGTTGGACGAGGGCACGACCAGGAGATGGACCTTCTTGCCCGCCTTCTCGGCGAGGGCCACCACCCGGCTGAAGAGGAGCTGCTCGTAGCTCGCGAAGACCGAGCTCTGGGCAAGGCCCGAGTAGCCCACGTCCGCGCCCTTCGTGACGCGCACGGTGAGGGCCACGAGGTCCTTCTTGCCGGTGTGCGTCGCTTCGAGGGCCCACTTCAAGTGGTCGAGGGTGTTGTAGTCACGCACGAGGCAGAGCGCATTCCCGGGCCTCACTCCTACCGTCTCCGCCAGGATCGTGTCCTGGGACTCGAGCCGGAACTCGTCGGACTCGACGTGCGGCTTCGCCCCGCGCTGCCGCGTGTTCATGCGCTCCGAGGCCAGGAAGAGCACGAAGAACACGAGGGTGAAGCCGCTGCCGCTGATGGTCGCTACCTGCTTCGTCACGAGGTTCACGGAAGCGAGGACGAAGAGCACGGCCGTGATGGAGCCGAGACCTATGGGAAGCTCATAGCCGTTGAGAGGCAGGTTGAAAGGCACCTTCCACTCACGCTTGCTCGGGTCCTTGAAGCGCAACACGGCCACGGCCAGGGCCTTGAATGCGAACGACCAGATCACCCCGAACGCGTAGGCCTCGCCCAGAGTGTAGGTCTCGCCGCGCGAGCCCACGATCGCCACGATCTGCAGGAGCACGATGAGGTTGATGAGGCGGTAGGAGGTCCCGTACTTCTTGTGGGGCTCGCGGACCCAGGTCGGCATCACGCCGTCCTCGCTCACCCGGTTCAAGACCCCGTTGGCCCCGATGATCGAGGTGTTGATCGCCCCCGCCAGCATGAGGAAGCCCACCACCACGATGAAGGCCTGGAAGGCGAGCTTCAGCCACACGGGGCCGATCAGGAACATCGAGATCCCGCTGATGAGGTTGTCCTTGTACTGGGAGCGAAGGCTCTCGGGGATGATCGAATAGGCGAAGAACGAGACGAGGGACGTGAAGAGGAGCGAGTAGACGAAGATCACCATCCCCGCCCGGACCAGGTTCTTGTGCTTGGGGTACTCGAGCTCGCGGTTGACCTGGGCGAGCGATTCCTCTCCGGACATGGCCAGGAGAGAGTGGCCAAAAGCGATGAGGATGCCGAGGAGGCCCAGCAGCGATCCGGCGCCCCCGGCCAGGCGATAGCGCGTCTCCACCGTCGCCGAGGGCGCGGTGTCCGCCTTGGTGGGGGCAGCCTCCTCTTGGAGCGCGCCCGGCGCCAGCGAAGGGAGCCAGCCCACGGCGTCCTGATTGAAGCTCAGGCTCTGGGGCACGGGCGCGGGCGGAAGGCGGCGCTGGTCGGGTCGCATCAGGATGGTGAGACCCGACCAGACGACCAGGGTCACCACCATCACCGTGGTCACGTACATGATCCGCAGCGCGTCGTCCGACGACTCGTGCAGCCCCCGCGTGTTCCGCCGCCAGAAGTAGACGGTGACGACGACTGCGATCGCCGCGGCCCAGAGGTTGATGACCTCGGAGGACGGGGTCCAGGGGTGGCCGAAGTAGGTCAGGGTCTGGGCGACGAGGCCGACGATGTACTGGCCCGCCGAGACGCCGGAGATGGGGCCGGTGAGGACGTAGTCGAAGATGAGGGCGGACACGGAGAGCTTGGCCAGGGTGCCGCCCATGGCCTCCTTGACCACGCGGTAGACGCCGCCCCGCGTGAACATCGCGCAAGACTCGATGTAGACCGAGCGCACCGCGTAGGAGAACAGCATGACCCCGAGGACGAACCAGGGCGCGGCGGGCCCCACGGCCTTCTCCGCGATCCCTCCCACGTAGTAGGCCGACGAGCCCAGGTCGTTGAGGACGATGGCGGCCGCGCGCCAGAACGAGATGAAGGACAGCATGACGGTCGTGGCGACCACGACCTTGGTCGGGGAGCCGGCCGGCGCGGTCTTCGGGGTATCGGGTTCCATGCTTGGCCTGGTCAGAGGCCGCCCGACGAGGGCACACGTATCCCTTTCGGCCGGCCGGCCTAAGACGATCGTCAAGACTAGACGCTCGGGCATCAGGCCTGGGTCAGGATCGGACCCGCACGCATAAGGAATAGATAAAGACTCCGTCTGCCCGGGAGAGCTTCGATCGGCCTCCGCGGAGGGATAGAATCGAGCGCACCATGGAAGCCGCCGCCGTCTCTTCGCTGGCCCAGGAGCTCGTGGCTCTGCACGACGCACCGCGCGAGGTGCCGCCGTTCAGCGAGCGACATCCCGGCCTGACTCCCGAAGCGGGTTACGCCGCCGCGCGTGGCCTTCACGCCCACCGGATCGCGCAGGGTTGGAAGGCTCGCGGACGCAAGATCGGCTTCACCAATCGCAACCTGTGGGCACGCTACGGAGTGCGCGAGCCGATCTGGGGCACGGTCTACGACCGCACTCTCGTCTTCGCCGCGGAAGATCGGGCCACCGTTTCCCTCGCGGGCCTCGTGCAACCGCGGATCGAGCCGGAGATCTGCTTCGGGCTCCGGGCCACGCCCCGCGGACGCTCGTCCGAGGCGCTGCTCGAGGCCATCGCCTGGGTGACCCACTCCATCGAGATCGTGCAGTGCCACCACCCCGGCTGGAAGGTGACGGTCGCCGACTGCGCGGCGGACAACGGGCTGCATGGCCGACTCGTGGTGGGAGCGCAGATCCCCGTCGAGGAGTTGGACGGCCTCGCCGCGCGACTCCCGGGCGTCGAGGTCGAGCTGGCCCACGACGGCCGCGTCATCGACCGCGGGGTGGGAGCCAACGTGCTCGGCAGCCCTCTCGAGTCCCTCGGCTACCTGGTCGACCTTCTCTCCCGCCAGCCCGACGCGCCGCCGCTCGCCGCTGGCGAGGTCGTCACCACCGGCGTTCTGACCGATGCCCATCCCGTCGCGCCGGGGCAGCGCTGGAGCACGTCCCTCCGCGGCTTGCCCCTGCGCGGCCTGACCGTCGAGTTCTCATGAGTCCGCGTATCTCCTTGACCCACGCCCTCAGCGAGTCTTGACCTCGGGCCAGTCGACGGGCACGAGCATGACCGGCATCGGCTCCCGTTCGGCGTCGTCCGTATAGCTGAGCCCAGCCAGGACGTGACCCACGTCGCGGATGCCATATTTCTCCTGATACAGCCCGATCATCTGACCGAGGCGTAGTCCGTGTCGGCCGATGGCATAGACGTCCAGAAAATCCTTCCGAGCTCCGCGCTGCGCCACCGCAGACAGCTTCATGCAGGCCAAGTCCTCGATCGACGCCAGGTCGCACGAGAATTCGGGCCACGACGCCGTCGGCCGCAGAAGGGGATATCGGTAGCTCAAGAAACTGCAACGCACTCCCAGGATCTGGGCCTGCAAGGTCCCTGGAGCGATCGATGTCGTCTGGAGACCCGGCGCCTCCGACCGAAGGCGCTCGGCCAGGGCGAGCGGCTCGTCGAGCGCAGACGGAGTAAACCAGTCGAGATCGATGGACTGCCGGTGCCCGAGATGGATCGCCACCGCAGTTCCGCCCGCGAGGTGGAACCCGGCCCGCCTGGCGCAGGCTCCCAGCGTCGCGAGCGCTTCGCGCTGGACGGTCGGAAGAACGTTCCCGTGGAACGCGCTCAGCCCGCTCTCCGGTCCCACACCTGGCGAGCGGTGCTCGTGATCCAGACGGTCACCGCGTCCTCGGGCAGGTCGAGGAGCACCTGCCACAACCGAAGCTGACGAGGAGTGAGGAGACGCCCGTGCGTCCGGCTCAAGTAGTCACGGAGAGAAGAATCCCCCACTTCGCGACGCAGCCAACGCACCGTCTCCCAGGTTCCCGCGGACAGGACGCGTCCCAGAACGAGCTCGCGGTCGGCTTCCAACGACACGGTGCCATCGCCGTATTCCCAAAACAGCGTCCGCACTTCGGGGGGAAGGGGCTTCGTTTCGGGCTGGCTCACGACGCTATTGTCCCGCGTGTGCTGGCGAGCTGTCCACATCCCGCCTACTCGCAACGTAGCGCCACCACCGGATCGACCCGCGAGGCGCGGCGCGCGGGGAGATAGCTCGCGGCCGCGGCCACGGCCATCGAGCACCAGGGAAACCCCGGCGAGCACGAACGGGTCCGTGGACGCCGACCCCGTAGAGCAGCGACCGCAGCGGTCGCAAAGCGGCGAAGCGACAAGAGCACGCCCGCGCCCACACCGCCGAGCGCCCAGGCCATGCTGCCCCCCACCACGAGACCCAGCACGTCCTTCGACTCGGCCCCGAGCGCCATGCGGATGCCGATCTCCTGCGTCCGCTGCACGACGGAGTAGCCCACGACGCCGGCGATGCCGACCGCGGCCAACGCGAGAGCCAGCGCCGCGAAGCCGCTGAGCAGCAGCATCGGGAAGCGCCTCGAGGCGACGGAGCCCGAGACCACCTCTTCCATCGTCCGCACACCGGCCACCGCCTGGTCGGGCTCGACCCGGAGCAGCGCCTTCTTCACCGGCTCGATCATCGTCCGCGGCGCGGCGGCCGTCTTCACGACCACGCTCACGAACGGCCACGCCGCCTGGCTGTAGGGCCGAAGGAACTGTTGCCGCACCTCGTCGGCCAGGCCGCGGTTCCGGACGTCGCGGTAGATCCCCACCACCGTGAGCCAGGGCGCGTTGGGATCGAGGCCCGCGAGCTTCACCCGCTTGCCCAGGGCGTCTTCGTCGGGCCAGAACTTCCGCGCCATCGCCTCGTTGACGAGGATCACCTGGGGCGCGCCCACCTTGTCCTGCGCCGTGAACTCCCGGCCCGAGACGAGGCCGATGCCCAGCGTCTTCAGGATGTTCGGACACGCCACGCTGTAGTTGGCCCCGGGCTGGTTCTTCGCGCCCGGCTCCGTCTTGCCCTCGATGAAGAGGCCGCGGCCCGCGTTGCCGCCGCTGAGCGGCAGATGGCCGATGGTGCTGACGGAGAAGACGCCCGGCAGCGACGCCGACCTGCTCCTCCAGGTCTTCGCAGAACCGCTCGTGGACCGGCGGCCCGTAGTAGAGGTCGATCTGCGGCAGCGACATCTCCATCACCAGGACGTTCTTCGGATCGAGCCCAGGATCGACGCCGAGCAGCCGCGACACGCTCGCGATCATGAGGCCGGCGCCCGCGAGGACCACCAGGGTGAGCGCCACCTCCGAAGCCACGAGCGCGTGGCGGAGCCGGCCCCGGCTGCCCTGCGTCGACCCGCGGGCCGTGTCCTTCAGGGTCTCGTTGAGGTTGCCGCGGAAGGCCGCGATGGCCGGCGCGAGGCCGAACAGGATGCCCGTGAGGCACGAGACGCCGAACGTGAACGCGAGCACCATGCCGTCCACCCCGATCTGGCGCAGGGGCCGCAAGGGCATCGACTTGAAGTTGCCGGGCAGGAACGAAGGCAGGAGGCTCGTGGTCCAGACCGCGATCACCAGGCCCGCAGCACCGCCCAGCAGGCCCAGGAGCACGCTCTCCGTCAGCAGTTGGCGGACGATTCGCCCGCGACCCGCGCCCATCGCGCTGCGCACGGCCAGCTCCTTGTGGCGCACCGCCGCGCGCGCCAGCATCAGGTTCGCCACGTTCACGCACGCGATCAGCAGCACGAAGCCCACGACGCCCAGGAGCGCCAGCAGCGCCGTCCGCACCCCGGCGACGCCCACTTCGTTCATCGGCTCGAGCCTCACCGTCCCCCGGCCGACCTCACCCGAGTACTGATCGCTCACCCGCCGCCCGATCGTGTCCATCTCGGCCCGCGCCTCGGCCAGCGTCACGCCCGGCTTCATCCGTCCGAAAGCCACGAACGAGTGCGACCCCCGCGACTGATCGCCCTCGGTGAACCCCACCGGCACCCACAGCTCCCGCGGTCCGCTCCAGAACTGGAACGCGAACGACGGCGGCATCACCCCCACCACCGTGAAGTCCGACCCGTCGATCTTGATCGCCTTGCCGACCAGCGCCGGATCCGCCCCGTAGCGCCGCGTCCAGAGCCCGTGGCTCAGCACCACCACCTTGTCCCGCCCCGCCGTCTCCTCTTCGGGCAGGAAGGCCCGCCCCAGCATCGGACTCACACCCAGGGTCGAGAAGAAGCTCGCCGTGACCCGCACGCCGGAGACCTGCTCGGGCTCGCTCCCGCCCCCCAGGTTGTAGCCCCGCCCCGCCGAATCGAAGAACGCCATGCTCTCGAGCGTGCGGCTCTGCTCCCGAAAATCCCGAAAGTTCGGCCACGAGACGATGTTGAGATCGGTGGGATCGGCGACCGCCCCCTCCCAGACCATCACCAGCCGTTCCGCCTGCGGAAAAGGAATCGGCCGCAGGAGCGTCGCATTCACCACCCCGAACATCGTGGTATTGGCCCCGATGCCCAGCGCCAGCGTCACCACCGCCACCGCCGTGAAACCCGGATTCCGCCAAAGCACCCGCAGCGCGTACCGGACGTCGCTCAGGACCGTGTCCATGCAGAGCCTCCCCGGGGTTCGGCTAAAGCAACCCTCGTTCCACCGTGCAACTGCTTGGTTCTAAGGGCCGGGGCTCCTGGCCGCGGTCCCACAACCGGGACACGCTATGGCCGCTCCCGGTCGGGACGCGCGCCCAGACTCCGCGACGGCGAGACGCCGAGGACTTCCAGCCCGAAGAGGCGCGAAGCAAGGGCTAGATTGCGATCATGGGTTGCCATGGCCGGGGACTGGCGCATGCGGTCTTGCCAGACGAGGGCAGTCGCCAAGTGAAGAGCATCGAGGGTGCTGAGGGGCGTCGGGAACGGCTCTGACGCACGGGCGAGGACCGGCGAAATCGTGCTTGACTCCCTAGTCTAGACTAGACATAGTCTGGCCTAGGGAGGCGTGATGGAAGCCGACGAGCTGGAATTGCTGCCCGGGACGCTGTACCTGCTGGTCCTTCGCGCGCTGGCTCGTGGACCGCTCCACGGATACGCGATCGCGCGCTGGATCAAGGATTCGTCCTCCAACGCGCTGGACATCGAGGACGGATCGCTCTACCCGGCCCTGAACCGCATGCTCCTCAAGGGCTGGCTCGAGGCGGAGTGGGGCATCTCCGAGAACAACCGCCGGGCTCGCTTCTACAAGCTGACCACGGCCGGGCGCAAGCAGCTGGAGCGGGAGGCGAGTCAGTTCGACAAGCTGGTCACGGCCATCCGACGGGTCATGCGCACGGCATGAGTGAGGGGGTGGTCGATCGACTGAAGGCCGTCCTGCGGCGCGCGAAGCACCTCGTCCACGCGCCGACGTTCGATCGCGAGCTGGAGGAGGAGATCTCGCTCCATATCGAGATGCGCACCGAGGAGTTGGAGCAGGGGGGCATGGCTCACCGCGACGCGGTCGCCCGGGCGCGTCGTGAGTTCGGCTCGCCCCTGCGGGTCACGGAGGACACGCGCGCCGTTTGGCGCTTTCGCTGGCTGGAGGACTTGATCGCCGATCTCACGTACGCCACGCGAGCGCTCGCGCGAAACCCCGGCTTTGCGGCCGCCGCGGTCGTCTCGCTCGCCCTGGGCATCGGCGCGAACACCACGATCTTCAGCCTCACCACCGAGTTCCTCTTCAGCGAGCCCTCTTGCCGAGCCCCGGTGAGCCTGGCGGCCATGCGCATCGGCGGCAGCAGCCATGCCGCCATGACGCACTACCGCTTCCTCCGCGACGCCCAGGTCTTCGATGGCCTGGCGGGCAGCAACGAGGAATCCGAATCCAACTGGCGCTCCGGCGACGAGACGTATCGCTTGCACGCGATGCGCGTGACGGACAACTTCTTCGCCGTCGTCGGCGTGCCCGTCGCGATGGGGCGACCCATCGAGCCAGGCGACCTGGACGTCGTCGTCTTGAGCGACCGCTTCTGGAAGAGCCGCCTCGCCGCCGACCCGGAAGTGATCGGACGAGCCCTCACCATCGATGGCCAGCCCTATACCGTAGCGGGCGTTCTTCCCTGGGACCACCGCACCGTTCTCGGTTTCGGTTTCTCGCCTGACCTCTATATCCCCGCGACGAGGGAAAGCGACATCGTGGCCCTGATCGGTCGGTTGCCGGAAGGGGTGTCATTCGACGCGGCCTACGGCCGATTGATCGCCGCCTGCAAGGAGCTGGACAAGGTCTCCCCGCCTGCATGGAGCCCCCGGGCTTCCTGGGCCAACAACGTGGACCTCGTCCCGGTCGCCGGCATGGCTCGCCTGAAGCATCTCAGCATGGTGCCTTTCGTGGCCTTCTTCACGATGCTGATGATCGTCGTCGGCCTGGTGCTGCTGATCGCGTGCGCCAACGTTTCGAGCCTTCTGCTCGCGCGCGCGGCCGCCCGCCAGCAAGAGCTGGCGATCCGGCTCGCCCTCGGCGCCTCGAGGGGTCGCATCGTGCGGCAACTGCTGGCCGAAAGCCTGCTGCTGGCCGTCCTGGGGACGGGCGCGGGGCTTCTGCTCAACCTGTGGCTGGCCGGCCTCATGAACCGTGTCGCGCTCCCCCTGCCGCTACCCGTGCGTCTGCTGATCCAACCCGACGCGCGGCTCCTGCTGTACTCGGTGGCCGTCGCCATGGCTAGCGCGTTCGCCTCCGGCCTCCTCCCCGCGCTCAAGGCAACTCGCGGCGCGGCCGGTCCGGGCCTCAAGCGGACCGAGCGTCAGGTGGAAGGACGCTGGAGCCTGCGTGGAGGGCTCATCGTCGCCCAGCTCGCGGTCTCGGTCGTCCTCCTCACGATGGGCGTGCTCTTCGTCAGGAACATGGCCAGGTCCATGACCATGAGCCCGGGCTTCGACGCGGACCACACGGTGTGGGCTTCGGTGCGGCTCGTTCCCGAGAAATACCCCCACTCCGAGCAAGTGGAGACTCTCACTGCGTCGGCCCTGGCCGAGTTGGAGGCGCTGCCCGGGGCCGAGTCGGTCAGCATCGCACGCGTCGTTCCCCTGAACGGGAACTCCAGACGGGGCGACGAGATCCTCCCCGACTCGAACGGCCAACCGGTGCGCGTCCACTTTCACGACAACGACGTCGGGCCCGGCTACTTCCGAACCATGTCGATTCCGATCCGGGCGGGGCGCGAGTTCGTGGCGTCCGACCGCAAGGGGGCACCCGAGGTAGCGATCCTCAACGAGAACCTGGCGCGCCGCCTCTTCGGCGACCGAAACCCGGTGGGCCGCACCTTTCGGTACGCGAGCGCTCCCATCACCGTCGTCGGGATGGCGGCCAACAGCAAGTACTTCACGCTTGGGGAAGAGATGCCCATGGCGATGTACACGCCCTACGCGCAGGGAGCGGTCGGAAACCTCGTGCTACAGCTACTGGTACGGACTGCGCGGCCAGAGGGTGCGGTCCGCGAAATCGCGCAAAGGTTGGGCCCTCTCGATCCATCGGCGGCCATCGAGGTCAAGCCCATGCGGCGCGCCCTGGGGTTCGCCCTGCTCCCGAGCCGTGTTGGTGCGGCACTCCTTGGTGCCGCGGCGCTTCTGGGGCTGGCGCTCGCCTCGATCGGCCTCTACGGCGTCCTGGTTTACTCCGTGACCCGCCGGACTCGCGAGATCGGCCTGCGCATGGCGCTCGGCGCGGATAGCCACGCGGTCCTGAAGATGGTCCTGCGCGAGGGCGCGTCACTCGTGGGGTTGGGACTCGCGATCGGACTCGCCGTTTCCGCCTTCGCGACGCGCCCACTGGCGATGTTCCTGGTCTCCGAGCTCAGTACCACCGACCCGCTCACGTACTTCGCGGTCGTGAGCGTCCTGTCGGCCGTGGCGGTCGCGGCGATCCTGGGACCGGCCCGGCGGGCCATCGGGGTCGACCCGATGACCGCCTTGCGGTGTGACTAGGCCTGTAAGCGAACAAGCCGAAGCTGGCTGTCGGCGCGGCCGTGAGCACGCGCGCCATCGAGCATGCGGTCGTGTCGTGGAATCGCGCTCGCCTCGATCTCGCGAGCGACGAGGTCGTGGCCCAAGTGCTCGATCGAGGCGATCTCGCCGCGTGGCGCGAGCTGTACCAACTGGCAGCCGTCGATGAGTCGCTTCGGCGACGCATCGACGCCATCGTGCATCGCGTGCCTCTGCCCTTCCCCGCTTTCTGGCTGGCGGCGCTTTCCGGACTGGGTGAGCGGATCGACTGGACGGTCCCTCTTCCCCAGGACAACGGGATCGCCTGAAGTCCTGGCCGCGCCTGTACTGCGGTCAGTCGATGGGGATCGGATTCCACCAGTCGCGCCGGACGATCCGCACGCGATTCGGCGTACCCAGGCGCCGGTCGGTGTCGAATGCGGCCGCGAGCTGCTCACGCACCAGCGACTCCCGGGCGGGCTGGCCCATCGGGGTCGCCGGGTTCACGAGCAGCACGCCCCGGGGATGGATGGCCATGAGCAGGTCACCGACGTCATAGTGCTTCAGCACATCCGGGATCAGGACCTCCGAGAGGTTCTTGTGCAGGCCCGCCTCGAGCGCCATGCGGTAGGAGACGAGGGTCCGCTCGATGACGACTTGCGTGATGCGGTCGTCGAGGGCGGCGGCGTGGAGCGCGACCATGCCGAGCGAGCCGGTGGCGTAGAGGGTAACGGACGAGCGGTCAACCTCGGGTCGTGAGGTGAGCCAGTCGATGGCGCGGAGGGTGTCGTCTACCCGCATGCCGACGAGGGTCTTGCCCACGACGATGGCGCGCAGGAGCAGCGGCATGTAGGGGCCGAGGGCCAGTTGGTTGGGGTTCGGCGGCGGCTCACCGAGGACACCGCGTGGGTGAAGAGTCAGCACGACGCGGCCGGATTTCGCCAGACGCGCGAAGTCCGCGCTCCCCGCTGTACCTTCGAGTGGCGCCGCATCCATCCACACGACGGCCGGGTGAGGGCCAGGGCCATCGGGCAGGGCGATCACGCCGTCCAGGGTGATGCCGGGCTCGCTCTCGATGGTCGCGGTCTCGGTGCGATACCCGTCGCGCGTCTCGGGTGGCGCAGCCGTGGCCTTCGGCGCCGGACCCGGCTCCGCCACGATCGCGTTGAGGGCTCGAACCTCGCTCCGGACGCGCGTGCGGAACGCGGCCACCTTCTCGGGTGTGGCGGGTGCCGCAGCCGTGCGCGCTGGTGCCCCACGCCGCGCCATGTCCTCGACCGTGACACCGCCGAGCGACGTGGACACCTGACCCGTCGGCGTCACCGTCAGGGCGTCGACGTCCTTCGGCCGCGACGGGCTGAAGGGCGCCACCGGCGCGTCGGCTCCCTTCAGGTGTCTGGTGAGGAATCCCAGGACCTCCGGCATGACGGGCCCCAGGTTGCAGTGGCCGCCCTGGCCGCGGATGAGCTGTAGGTTGTCGGCCGCGCCCTCGAGCGCGTAGAACCGGTGCGCCTCGTCGTAGGTCGATTGCGCGCCCGCGATCGGAAAGAAGTCGTTCTCGAACGCGACGATCGCCAACGGGCGCGGTGCCGCGAGCTCCACCCAGTCCGCGAAGTCGAGGCCCGACGCCAGGAATCGTGGCAACGTCTGTTCTGCATCCTGGGGGCCGTTGCCGGGCAGGAGCGCCTTGAACGACGTGATGAAGGAGGCCACCGTGGCCACGCGGATCCGGGGATCCATGGCCGCGAGGTAGGCCGCCGCCGTGCCTCCTCCCGAGCAGCCGAAGGTGCCGATGCGCGCCGCGTCCACGTCCTTGCGCTCGGTCAGGTAGTCGACCCCGCGCGTGCCGTCCGCGAACCAGTAGCGCGCGATGTGCTGGCCGACGAGCAGCGACGTCTGGTTCGCGTGCTCGTGCTCGCCGCTCGGCTCGACCTTCGAGGTTCCAAGCTCGGGATCGAAGTGCTGGAGGCGTTCGCCCTGGCCCATCGGGTCGATCGAGAGCGTGAGAATGCCCGATCGCGCGAAGTGGGCGCCCCAGGCGAACTGGCTGGCCTTGCCCGCCCCATGCCCGGGGGCCACGACCACGGCCGGAAACGGCCCTGCCCCTGGCGGCACGTACACGTTCGCCGTGACCCAGTAGCCGGGCAGGCTCTCATAGGCGATGTTCTCGACGCGGAAGCCGTCCTCGCCGACGGTGGCGAAAGGCTTGACCGTCACGGGACCGGTCGCGCGCGGCACCCCGCCGACGAGATCGCCGATCGCGCGTCGCGCCTCGGCCTGCCGACGTTCGGCCGCTTCCTTCGTGGTGATCGACGCCACGGCGGCGGCGCGGCGCTCCAGTTGCGCGTTGCCGATCCTGTTGAGGTACGCGAACAGCGCCGATTGGGCCGCGCTGCTTTGGGCCGCGGCCAGGGCTTGGGCGCGCCCCGGATCGCCCGGTCCCTGCTGCGGGTGACCCTCGATGCCCAGGGCGGAGAGGAGGGCCAGGCCGAGGACGATTCGCCGGAGTTCCGAGGCTCGAGGCCGCCTGGGCATGCGGCCTAGTCTCCACGACTCCGCCCCGGGTGTCGAAGGGGCCCCGTGACCTTTGGTGATCGCATAGGAGATGTGCTAGCCTTCTTCCTATGGCCATGACAAAGGACCACTCCGAGGTGCTCCAGGGGACCCTCGACCTGATGGTGCTGAAAACGCTCGAGGCGCTGGGGCCGCTCCATGGGTACGGGATCGCGCGGCGGATCGAGCAGGTCAGTGGAGACCGGCTGCGGCTGAACGAGGGGACGGTTTATGCGTCCTTGCTCCGGCTCGGGCAGAAGGGTTGGATTCGTTCGGAGTGGGGGGCTTCCGAGAGCCGCCGGAAGGCGAAGTTCTACTCGATCACCAAGACCGGGCGGCGCCAGTTGACGAGAGAGACCGAGAGCTGGGAGCAAATTGCCGGCGTGATCGGCCGCGTGTTGCGCCTGGCGCGGCAGGAGTAGGGCCATGCTGCGGGTCTGGCTGTCGCGAGTGCGGGGAACGTTTCGCCGGCGCCGGCTGGACGTGGAGCTCGACGAGGAGTTGCGGGCGCATCTCGAGATGCTTCAGGAGCGGTTCGTGGAGCGCGGCATGGACCCGACCGAGGCCTTCTACGCGGCGCGACGGCAGTTCGGAGGGTTGACGCAGGTCAAAGAAGACCTCCGCGAGCAGCGAGCGCTGCCGCTCGACGTGCTGGCGCGCGACGTCGGGCTGGCCCTTCGACAGATGCGGCGATCGTGGCGCTTCACCGCGTCGGCCGCGTTGACGCTGGCGCTCGGGATCGGGGCGACGACGGCGGTGGTTGCCGTGCTTCAGGCCGTCGTGCTTCGGCCGCTTCCCTATGCCGAGCCGGACCGGCTCGTGGCCCTCCGATCGCTGGACCGGCGCGGCGGTGGGCAGCCGACGCAGCTCTCCTACCCCACTTTCTTCGACTTCCGGGAGCAGAACCACGCCTTCGAACGCCTGGTCTCCTATCGGGACGCGCCTTTTACTCTGACCGATTCGCACCCGCCCTTGCAGGTTCAGGGCGAGATCGTCTCTTGGGACCTGTTTCCGTTGCTGGGGATGGCGCCCGAACGGGGGCGCGGGTTCCGGCCGGATGAAGAGCGGCCGGGAACGCAGGTGGTGGTCCTGAGCCATGCGCTCTGGATGAGTCGATTTGGCGGAGACGGTGCCGTGGTCGGACGGGCAATCCCCCTCAACGGGACTCTCTTCACGGTCGTGGGGGTGGCGCCTCGGGGTTTCCAGTTCCCGTTGGACGTGCCCGGCGTCCAGTTGTGGGTGACGAGCTCCCTGGACGAGGGCGCTCACCAGCAACGGGGCGGGCGAATGATCGACGCTATAGGCCTCTTGAAGCCGGGCGTTACCGTCGAGCAGGCGCGCGCGGAGATGGACGTCGTCGCGGGCGCCCTGGCGCGTCAATACCCCGACAGCAACGCCAACATCGCCACGACCTGGATCCAGCCGGAGCTGGAGCGCATGGCGGGTGGGGGCGAGACGCCGATCCTGGTCTTGCTCGGAGCGGTGACCCTGGTCCTGCTCATCGCGTGCGCGAACGTGGCCGGCCTGCTCCTGGCGCGGAGTTCCGACCGTGCGCGCGAGTTCGCTTTGCGGACGGCGCTCGGCGCGTCGCGCGGCGCGCTCGTCCGTCAACTGCTCGTCGAGAGCCTCGGACTGGGAGTGCTCGGGACCGCGGCCGGAGTCCTCGTGGCGATGGGCGCCCTGAAGGCGATCCTGCCTCTCGCCGGGGATCGGGTCCCTCGCCTGGGGGACGCGGCCGTCGACGGGGGGATCCTGGCCTTCTCGGCCGCCCTGGCGGTGCTGACCAGCGTGCTCTTCGGTCTGGCCCCGGCGCTTCAGGCAGCCCGCGTGGACCCTTCCGTTTGGCTCAAGGAAGGCGCCCACGGCATCGCGCCGGGCCACGACCGCTTTCGAAGCGCGCTGGTCGTGGGACAGATCGCTCTCGGGCTCGTGTTGTTCGCGGGCGCCGAGGTGCTGACGGCCGGGTTCGTGAGCTTGATGCAGAGGGACCCGGGATTTCGGACGGACCACCTGCTCACCTTCGACGTGGGGTCGGCGGCGAGCCACGACACGGAGGGCAGACGGATCGCGTTCTGTGGTCGCCTGCTCGAGACGGTGAGGGCGATCCCGGGCGTCGCGGTCGCGGCGACGGGGACTCCGCTCCCGCTCCAGGGGCACGAGATGCGCGCGGCCTTCGACATCGAGCTGCGGCCGGCGCCCGCTTCCCACCGGCCGCGCTCGGACTTCGCGATCGTAACTCCGCAATTCTTCGCGGCGATGGGGATTCCTCTTCTGAGCGGTCGGGACTTCACGGAGAGCGACGACGGCGGGCGGCAGGCGGTGCTGGTGGTGAACCAGGCGTTCGCCCGTCGCTTCTTCCCCGGCGAGGACGTGATCGGCAAGCGGGTGAAGCCTGGACTCGGCGCCCCGCCCGCTCCCCTGCGCGAAATCGTCGGGGTCGTGGGAGACGCGAGGCAGGGGGGCCTCGGGGCGGAAGCGGACCCGATCTACTACATCCCCTACAAGCAGCTTCCCTGGGGCATGGGCACGGTCGTACTGCGCACCGCGGTACCGCCGTCGGACGTCGTCTCGTCCGCACGAGCCGCTCTCGCGAGCCTGGACCGGCAAGTGCCCATGAGCCGGGTTAGAACCGGCGAGGGCCTTTCGGCGGGGGTCGTTGCCCCGGTCCGATTCCTGAGCGTGCTCATGGGCAGCTTTGCCGCGATCGCCCTCCTGTTGACGGTGGTCGGCTTGTACGGCGTCCTCTCATACCTGGTCACGAAACGGCGGCGCGAGATCGGCGTCCGGATGGCGCTCGGCGCGGCGCGCGGCGAAGTGATCGGCATCGTGTGGCGCCCTGCGGCATCGCTGGTCACGGCGGGCTTGATCCTGGGCTCGGCGGGTGCCATGGGCCTCGGCCGCCTGCTGGGAAGTACGCTCACCGGCGTGCCTGGGGGAATGCCGATCGTCGTGGCGGGGGCCTGCGCCGTCATGGCGATCGCAGGCGCGGTCGCTGCGTTCCTGCCGGCGGCCCGTGCGGCCTCGGTGGACCCGGTCCAGGTCTTGCGGAGCGAGTAGCCAGAGGTAGCGCTCGGTCCTCGCTCCCCTACGGCTTGCGTCCCCAGAGCCAGCGCAGGATGTCCGGCAGGAGGGCGCCGCCGTGCGCGTCGCTGTGCGCGCCGTCGCCCCATTCGTGCTTCACGTCGTAGCGAGGGCCCGCGGTCCTCGCCGTGTCCGCGGCCTTGTTCGCGTAGAGCAGCGCCGCGAGCATCTGCTGGTTGGCGAGGAACCAGCTCCCGTGCTCGTTGTCGAGGTCGTTCGAGCCGTCCTGAAGGAAGATCCGCAGGGGCTTGATGGGGTTCTTGCGAATGAGGGTGGGATAGAGGTCGCCGCCCGGCTGCATCGGCTGGCCGTCCTTGGCGGGGCGATAGCCGATCGAGGTGTAGCTGCCGATCATGCTGATGACGTTCCGGAACTGGTCGGGGCGGTTCCAGGCGACGGTGAAGGCACAGATCGCGCCGCTGCTGGTGCCGCCGATGGCGCGGCGCTCGGGGTCGGCGGTCAGGTTGTAGCTCTTCCCCACCTCCGGCAGCAATTCGTCGACGACGAAGAGCGCGTAGGCGTCGGTGAGCGCGTCGTACTCGGCTGCGCGGTTGTCGGGGTTCTTCATGCCGAGGTCGTCGGGATAGGTCAGGGCGCGGTGCCCCGGGGTCACGAAGATTCCGATCGTCACCGGAATCTCGCCCTTGTGGATCAGGTTCTCGAGCGCCTGGGCAACGCGCAGCGACCCTTCGGGGTTCGTCGCGCGCTGGCCGTCCTGGAACACGAGGACGTTGGCGGGCTGGTCCGGCTTGTACTGTGGCGGGACGTAGACCCAATAACGGCGGACGGTGCCCGCCAGGATCCTGCTCTTGAAGGCGATGGGGCCTTCGAGCCGGCCTTTCGGCACGCCGGGCTGCGGCAAGGAGTCGGGGCCTAGCGCGTAGGTGCCGGGCGCGCGGGGGGTCGGCGGCGACGCGGGCGTCTGGGCACTCGCGAGGCTGGCCGAAAAGAGAATCGTGATCGCGGGCCAATACCTGAGGGCTCGAAGCAGCTTGGGCATACGGCCTACTCTCCACGACTCTGCCCCACATGTCGAAGGGTGCTGGCGGCCGGACGGCCGTGTCGGGGAAGCGAGGCCGCGTCCTGTTGTCAGGCCGCCACGAACCATGGTATACGCTCGGGCCGACTCGCCTCAATAAACCAACGTAAGGGTTCACATGTTCGTGGTCGACCCCTCGCGCGAATGCGCTCTCACGCCCCAAACTGGAGGTCCACGTATGTCCATGGTGTCCACGGCGACGATTCGGGCAACGTTTGTCTCGCTCTGCCTCTCTTCCGTTTCGCTGGCTCACGCCCAGCCGGCGCCATCCGACACCTCCCCGACGGCGACGGTGCCGCCGCTCGTCCGCGTGGACGGCGTGTTCGCACCGGCGGACGGCCTCGCGCCGGCGGCGGTGGAAACGGTGACGCTCGCGCTCTATGCGGAAGAGGCGGGAGACACACCGGCGCTGTGGCTGGAGACGCAGGAGGTACGGGTGGACGCGCAGGGGCGCTATGTCGTCTTCCTGGGCGCTTCGAGCACCGAGGGTCTGCCGCTCAGCCTGTTTGCCGCGGGTGAGCGACGCTGGCTGGGGATGCGCTTCGCACGGCCGGGTGAGGGCGACCAGCCGCGGGTGCTGCTGGCCAGCGTCCCCTATGCGCTGCGGTCGTCGGATGCCGCCACCCTGGGCGGCCTGCCGCCGTCGGCCTTCTTGCGCGCGGATGGGGCCGCGGAGGCAACGGAGAAGGGAGCACTCTCGAATCGGGAGAGCGCGGCGTCGACCGAGCGGGGCGCGCTGACGCCGTCGGTCAGCACGGGGACGGCGAACTTCATCGGCAAGTTCACGAATGCCGTCGACCTGACCAGCTCGGCGCTATTCGACAACGCCGGCAAGATCGGCCTGGGCACCACTTCCCCCCTCGACTTTGTGCACACACGTTTCACGGACATCACGGGAGGGCTCACGGGCATTGCGGTCCAGAACCTGGGCAGCGGCGCGGCGTCGTACTCCGGGATGCTGTTCTACGACCAGAACGGGGCGCTCGGCCAGTTCCAGGGGTTCAACAACTCCACGCACGAGTACCGGATCAACAACATCGCCACGGGGGCGACCATCAACTTCATGACCGGCAGCACCTCGCGGTTCCTCGTGCGGAACGACGGCGACGTCGACATCTCGGGCAACATCCGGAAGGGCGGCGCACGCTTCCTGCACAACGTCGGGCAACAGAACCTCGGAGTGGGCCTCAATGCCCTAGGGTCACTGAGCACCGGCATTCAGAATGCTGCCGTCGGCGACGGGGCGCTCGGAAATCTGACCTCCGGCTGCTGCAATGTTGCGGTTGGATGGAGGGCGTTTGAGGCCAATAACTCGGATCAGGGCGTGGCTATCGGGCTGCTATCGTTCTTGAGCTCCCCGGGCTTTGGCAATATCGGGCTAGGCGCCTTCACTGGTGCAGATCAGACCGCGGGCACCTTGAATATGTACCTTGGCTACTCCGTGGGCCGTTCAGTAAACGAGTCCAACACTGTCCGCATCGGCGACTCCGGCTCCTACAACCGCTTCTTCGTCGGCGCCGTTCGCGGCGTCACTACAGGGGTGGCGAATGCGGTCCCCGTCATGATCGACGGCAACGGGCAACTGGGCACCGTCAACTCCTCCCGGCGCTACAAGGACGACATCCAGGACATGGGCGAGGCCAGCAGCGGGCTGATGAAGCTGCGCCCGGTGACCTACCGCTACCAGCAGCCGTACGTGGACGGCAGCAAGCCCATCGACTACGGGCTGATCGCCGAGGAAGTCGAAGAGGTCTACCCCGACCTCGTGGCGCACCTGGCGAACGGTGAGGTGGAGACGGTGCAGTACCACAAGATCAACGCCATGCTGCTGAACGAAGTGCAGAAGCAGCACCGCACGATCGAGGACCTGAAGGCGCGCCTGGCCGCGCTCGAAAGCTTGCTGGCCACCGAGAAGCCATAGGCGCGCCCCCCCACGGGGTTTTCCGACGACGGGATCAAAAGGCGCACGGACGGCTCATCGTCTGACTCTGGAGGTGTCGATGCACATCCGACTGCGGGGACTGACGCTCGGGATCTTCATGATGGGATGGGTCGGGATTCCGTGTCCCACCGTCGCCCAGACCGACTGCACGGTATCGGTGGCTCCTGCCAACGCAACCCTCACGGTTGGGGAAGCGCAAGCCCTGGTCGCCACCGTGGCGCAGGCCGACTGTGGGACGCCGACGTTCGACTGGAGCAGCTCCGACACCTCGGTTGCGACGGTCACGGCAGGAGGCGAGGTCCACGCGGTCGCACCGGGCAGCACCACGATCACCGCATCCTTCTCCGGGCGAAGCGCCACCGCTGCGATCACCGTTCGTGCTCCGGTGCTGCCCTACAGTCCCGGTGGACTCGTCGGCCACATCTATAGCGTCACCCAGCCCGCGCCGCCGCAGTTCAGTTACGGCATCAGCTTCTACACCACGATCTCGCAACTCACGGCCGAGCAGGCGCAGTCAGCCCAGCTCGGGTGGGGGGCGTGGACCATGCCCGACAACAACACGTTCGACCAGCCGCTCTGCCCCGTGGGAACCTTCGCGCGCGACCACTGGCCGGAACGTGGCCCCTACTACCGAGACGTGTTCCAGACGCTCGAGGGCGGGGCCGGGCAATGGACGGACAACCACTTCCCGGGCCGCACGCCGAAGTTCCGGATCAACAGCACGCCGGACTGCTATACGAACCTGGTCGCGTCGCCGGGGTGGTCGTTCTACGGTTCCCCTTTGCCTGCCGACAAGCTCGGGTTGGTGCAGTTGAGCAACCGCGTGCTGTACCCGCCCGACGGCCTGCCCATGGTGCCCGAGGTGGGCAGCGCGCTCCTGGGGTACGGCTGGCTCGCCCTTCCCCTGGTGCCCGCCTACACCCTACCCAACGGCTTGGCGGTCGGCGACCAGAGTTGGACACTGTTCCTGACCGCGGCCAACTTCATGGGGCCTGTCGCCTTCTTCGCGCCCGAGGGATGGGAGACCGTTGCGGCCGTCGACCGGACCGGGGCGGGTCGCGGAATGGACGCCCTGCCTTCCTTCACGGGCTCGGCCGCCCTCGAGATCGGCAACTTGCCGCACTTCACTGGTCAGGACTCGGCGGGGGTACGCTATCGACGCCTTCCACGTCTGACCTTTCCCACGAATGGGACTACGGAAACGACCTTGTTGCAGGACGTGCGGCTCTATGCCAAGAACGCTGCGTGGGATGGCTTCGCCACCTGGATCCAGGGAGGTGCCCCGTTGACGCAGTTCACGGCCGACGGCACCTTCAACCAGACGCTGTCCGGGGCGGGACAGTCGCTCTCCATGGACCAGAGGCCCGTGGACATCACGGGAGTGATGTCGAGCGCCATTGTGAACGTCGGCGGCGGCACCGGTCTTGGCCTGCGCTGGACCGCGCCCTCCCTCGCCGGCGTCGTTCCGGAGTACTACCGAGAGGACGCCACCGGCTGGACCGCGGTCGCACCCTCGGAGGTGCCGCGCACTACCTGGCTCGCCGATCAGGCCTTCCCGCCTGCCCCGACCTACCCATTCCCCGCCCTGGACCTGGAGGCGAGCTCTCCGTGGCAGTCGTCGGGCTGGAGCGCGGGCCCGTTCACCAGGTCGCTCGACGATGGGTCCGTCGTCGACTACGTCTGGTATCGGTTTGTCGACCAGCCCGCCATTGCCCGCCTGGGCCTCGACGCGAACCAGCGTGCCGAGTTGCAGCGCTTCGTCGAGGGCCTCCATCGAGAGTCCGGCCTGAACGGTGTCTCGGTCGCGCCTCCCGCGGGCGACGGTCACCTCGCGACGATCGACCCTGGGGCGATCGTGACTCCCCCGGAGGGACTGACGGCCGGCTTCGTCCCCATCGTCATTCGGCAGTTTCAGGACACGGCGCCGCCCGTGATCGGGAGTCACCCCGACATCACGGCGGAGGCTGCGGGTCCGGCCGGGGTCGTCGTGGGCTACACGAGTCCGACGACGATCGACAATGTGGATGGTCAGGGAACGGCCAGTTGCCTGCCGGGTCCGGGCACGCTCTTCGCACTCGGTTCCACGCGCGTCACCTGCACGGCAACCGACGCGCATGGCAATGCCGCCACGCCGACGACCTTCACCGTCATCGTGCGCGACACGACGCCGCCCTTGGCCGCATGCGCAGCCGTCGGCCTGAGGCACGACAAGGATGACGGTTGCGACAACGGTGATCACGGCCGGCCTGGGAACCTGTTCAGAGTCACCGGCTCGGATGCCGTCGGGCCCCTCAGTCTCGCGCTCGGTCCCTACAGCATTGCCAACGGCTCCATCGTCAGGCTCTTCGTCGCACGCCGGCCGGGAGTGATCGAGATCGCGGCGACGCGGGGCACCTCGGCCATCCGGCGGTTCCGGGTCGGAGCGGCCGACGCGTTCATCCTCGCGAAGGATGGCGCGGGCCTGTCGACGCCGGCCTCGTGCCCCGTCGGCCACAGGCACGACGACCGCGAAGGCCGTGAGGGCGAAGGCCACAAAGACCACGAGCCCGATCACGACAAAGGCCGCGAGCACGAAGGCGACCGGCGATAGGGAACGGGCAGTAGGCCGCCAGACCCGCGCCCGAGCGCATCGGGCATGCGACAATGCTGCCCGCCGCGGTATTCCGATGATCGCCTGCCTCAACCGAGACGAGCCTTCGGCACCGGTGCGAACGCACCGTCCAGGTGCTGCGGTTGAGGAAGACAGCGGCAAGATCCTCGCGTGTGCCCGGTGTCGGCGGCCGATCACGACGACGGCCGCCCGCATCGAGGTGGCGGGCGCTCACGCCCATACCTTCACGAACCCTGATGGCATGGTGTTTCGCGTAGCCTGCTTTCGCGACGCGACCGGCCTTCGCCGCGTCGACCCGCAAAGCAGCGAAGCCACCTGGTTCGCCGGCTACACCTGGCAGATCGAGGTCTGCGCCGCCTGCCACGAACAGCTCGGCTGGCTCTATCGTTCCGGGGAGCACACCTTCCACGGCCTGATCGTCGATAGCCTGGTCGAGGTCGAGTGATGCGGCCGCCCTGTGCCCCGGCCTCCGCGGCCACCACTCGACCGCAACTTCGGGACCTCTTCATTGCCGCATCGATCGTGGCCTCCGTGGCCGGAGCGACACCGGCGCAGGTCGTCTCAGCGGACCGCCAGCGTGTGCTGGACGCGCACAACCAGTTGCGGTGTTCCGTTCACCCGCCGGCCGAGACCATGCCCGCGCTCACCTGGGACCCGCTTCTCGAGCAGGTTGCACAGGAATGGGCCGATACCTGCCCCACCACCCACAACGCCAACCGCTCGCGGCGCTACCAGGAGCTTGGGCGCTCGGGCTACGTCGGCGAAAACATCGCCTGGGGATACTCTTCCTGGGTGCAGGCCATCCTCGATGGGTGGGGCGGCGAGGGCGCCAGCTACGACTACGCGAACAACACTTGCCGCGACACGTCGGGAGTCGCGCGTGATTGCGGCCACTACACCCAGTTGATCTGGGCCGGCACGCGGCGGGTGGGCTGCGCGCAGCCGAGCGTGTCGTGCCCGGGGAGCTCGAGCTACTACGTCTGCAACTACGCGCCGGCAGGAAACTCCGTCGGACAGCGGCCATACGTCACGGGCGTGGGCGCCAGCGAAGCCTGCGCAGTCACGACGGCGAACGTCGACACCCCTCGCGCACGCGGGCCCGGACCAGGGCGTCTCACCCGGTGACCACGCGACACTCGGTGGCACGAAGGAGCTTCGCTCTCGACCGTGACCCGCGCCGGGGGGACGAAGGGCCTCCTCGCGGATTGGCGCGCGGCTGCACGCACGGCCCGGCTCAGGTCGCGTCGCGCGGCGGCAGCCTGGCAACGAGCTTGGGGTGCGCGACCAGACGGTACGCCTGCTCGACCAGCCACGCGACCAGCTTCCAATCGGGGGAGGTGTCGAGAACCACTCCAACCCAGCCACGGTGGCCAACGTAGGGCGGGCGGAAGAAGCGCCTGGGGTCCGATTCGATCAGTGCCTCCTGGGCGCCGAGCCCGGCAGGCAACCATACCGAGAGATGATCCGCGCCGTGGTGGTGATTGTCGAGCGTCGCGAAGACCTTGCCCTTGCCCGCGGTCCACGTCGGCTCCCCGTGCGAGATCTTTTCGTTGGCCTCAGGCAGGGCGAGGCAGAGGACACGCAGGCGGGCCAGAGGGTCCAGGTCACGCTGCGGCCGGCGGTCCTTCCTGGTGGCGCTCCTTCCAGGGGTCATGGCTCGTCGTTTCGCGCCAGGCGCAGCAGCAGGTGCCGCTTGACGTCGGGCCACTCGGCCGCGAGCACGCTGTACATGACCGAATCGCGCACCGTGCCATCCCGCCGCGCCTGGTGGTGCCGGAGCACGCCGTCCTTCTTCGCACCCAACCGCTCGATCGCGCGCTGCGACGCGAGATTGAAGTTGTCGGTGCGCAAGCCGACGACTTTGCAGCCGAGCCCCTCGAACGCGTGGGTGAAGAGCAGAAGCTTGGACGCCGTGTTGACGTGGGTGCGTTGGCAGCGCTTCGCGTACCACGTGTAGCCGATCTCGACGCGATCGATGCTCGGGACGATGTCGTGGAAGCGGGTGCTGCCAACGATCGTGTCGCTGGCGAGGTGCCGGACCACCCAAGGCAGCATGTGGCCTGCTCTCTCTCCGGCCAGGGCCGCCTCGATGTAGGCGGCGAACTGGCCAGACTCCGGCACCGTCGTGAACCAAAGCTCGGACAGGCGTCCATCCGCGGCGGCGAGGCCGAGCGGCTCCTCGTGCTCGGGGGCCAGGGGTTCGAGGCGAACGCCATGGCCTTCAAGGGTCTTTCGCTCAGGCCTGATCATTGCTGAGACGAGAGGCTAGCACACGCTATTCGCTGCGGAGCGCGACCATGGGCTCGACCGCCATGGCCCGGCGCGCGGGGAGCAGGCTGGAGGCAATCGCGACGACCAGCAGCAGCACCGACACGCCCGCCAGGATCAGCGTGTCCGTCGGCGTGACCTCGAACAGGATGGACTCGAGACGGTGGAGAGCCGGGTACATCGAGCCGGTGTCGACCTGCAGCACGGCGACTCGATGAAGCGCGCATGGCCTGGGTGATGCCGTAGCCATGGCTCGGCCCCCACTGCAGGGTCTGGAGGAACACCCTGCGCAACCCAAGGACGCCCGGCTGCGACGCCCCGCGAACCGGTCACGGGGAACGTTGCTGCTACAATCGTGGCTCCGCGAGCAACACCATGGCCTTCAGCGCAGGGGCGCGTTTCGGAGCCTACGAGATCCTGGCCCCTCTGGGCGCCGGGGGCATGGGCGAGGTGTGGCATGCGCGCGACACCCGGCTTGGGCGCGACGTCGCGCTCAAGGTTCTGCCCGACGTCTTTGCCGAGGACCCGGAGCGGCTGGCGCGCTTCCGTCGCGAGGCCCACCTCCTCGCTTCCCTCAATCACCCGAACATCGCCGCCATCCACGAGCTCGAGGAGGCGGACGGCAAACCTTTCCTCGCCCTGGAGCTGGTCAGAGGCGAGGACCTGGTCGAGCGGCTGTCGCGGGGCGCGATCCCGGTGGTCGAGGCCCTCGAGATCGCGCGGCAGATCGTAGACGCGCTCGAAGACGCGCACGCGAAGGGCATCGTCCACCGGGACCTGAAGCCCGGCAACATCAAGCTCACTCCCGAGGGCAAGGTGAAGGTGCTGGACTTCGGCCTCGCCAAGGCCTACACCGACGACCGCACCCCGAGCGCCTCGGACGCCGACGTGTCCCATTCTCCCACCCTTGCTCGATCGGGAACGCTGGCCGGGGCCATCCTCGGCACCGCGCCCTACATGTCTCCCGAGCAGGCCAGTGGGAAGGCGCTCGACCGGCGCACCGACATCTGGTCCTTCGGCGTGGTCCTGTTCGAGATGCTCACCGGCCAACGGCTCTTCACGGGCGAGACCGCCTCGGAGGTGCTCGCTTCCGTGATCAAGGAGGAGCCTCGCTGGGAGTGGCTGCCCGCGGGTTGCCCGCCCGCGGTCGTCCGGCTTCTCCATCGTTGTCTGCGCAAGCTGCCCGCGCGAGCGGCTTCAGGACATCGGTGACGCACGACTGGAGCTGGACGACGCGCGAGAGAGGGGCTTCGGACGGATCCGAGTCGACGAGCGCCGCGGCGAGCCGAGAGCTCGCACAAGGGTCGCTTCGGGAGCGATGGGCCTGGGTGACCGCCTTGGTGGCCGCGACGCTCGCGGCGGTAGTGAGCTTCCGACACCTCACGGAGACCCGCGAGGTCGGGGTGCCTGCCCGCTTCGCTCTCGACCTGCCCGAGGCGTTCGCGCTCGACCCCCTCGTCCTCAACCCCCCGGCCGTGTCGCCGGACGGTCGAAGCATCGCCTTCGCCCTGCTGTCCCCGGCCGGTGCCGTGCGCACGCGCCTCCTATTCGTGCGCTCCTTGGTCTCAGGCGAGACGCGGAGCCTCCCGGGAACGGAGGGCGTCATCTCTTCTGTCTGGTCCCCTGATAGCGGCTCGCTGGCCTTCTTGACCGCGGACCGCCTTTCGCGGATCGACCTTGCGACCGGAACGATGCGGCCGATCTGCGCCGTTCCACCGCGCCCCGGCGGCGGCACCTGGAACGGGAACGGAACCATCCTCTTCCACGCGGGAGGCCCGACCGCGCAGATCTACTCGGTGCGCGCCGACGGAGGCGAGGCGGCGGTTCTCATGCCCCACGACGAGAAGCGGGGCGAGGTCGGCCACTGGTGGCCGCAGTTCCTGCCCGACGGTCGCCATTTCCTGTTCAGCGTTCGAGGCGCGCAGCCGGAGAACACGGGCGTCTTCGTGGCCTCTCTCGACTCGCCGAACGAGAGACAGCGGATCCTGCCGGCCGTGACTCGCGCGTTCGCGATGGCGGGGCACCTCCTGTTTTCCAGGGGAAGCACTTTTCTGGCCCAGCCGTTCGACCCGGTAACCCTGCGTCTCGCTCACCAGGCGATGCCCATCGCGCAATCTCTCGCCATCCCTCAGTTCAATCGCAATTGGGCATGGTTCTCGGCTTCACCGAACGGCACGGTCGCCTACGTCACCGCGACCGGCAGCGACGAAGCGCAGCTCGTGTGGGTCGACCGCCGGGGGGCGAAGCTCGCGGCGGTCGGCCGCCCGAGCCGATATGGGCAATTGGCCCTGTCTCCCGACGAGCGGCAGGTAGCGGTCGAGATCGCGGACGAGAAGGGACAAAACGACCTGTGGATCCTCGACGTGGCTCGCGGCGTGTCCAGCCGCGTCACCACCGACCCGGCGGGCGAGTTCGACCCGTTGTGGTCGCCCGATGGTCGGAGCCTGGTCTTCGGCTCGGATCGGGCTGGCGACAAGAAACTCTTTCGCAGGAGCCTCCAGGGAAACGAGCCGGAGGTGTTGTTCCTCGATTCGGTCAAGGAGGTCTACCCGGAGGGCTGGGCTCCGGACGGAAAGACGCTCATCTACCTTGGCGAAGATCAGCGGACGCCGCGGTTCAAGAAGAGCGCGTGGGCCCTGTCCTCGGAACCGGGGGCCAAGCCCGAGTTGCTGCTCAGGAACGGGTTCGACATCGACGAGCCCCAGGTATCCCCGGACGGACGCTGGCTGGCGTACGAGTCCGACGATTCCGGGCAATGGGAGGTCTACGTTCAACCCTTCCGCAAAGCGGGAGCGCGCGTGCCGGTCTCGGTCGAGGGCGGCGGCCAGCCCAAGTGGCGCCGCGACGGACGGGAGCTCTTCTATCTCTCCGCGGACAGCCGCGTCATGTCGGTGGCGATCAAATCGGAGGCGCCCACGCTCGAGGTCGGCCTCCCCGTGGCTCTCTTCGAAACGGCCAGCTTCCGTCCGGGCTACGACGACTACGCGGTCGCGGGTGATGGCCAGCGCTTCCTCGTCAAGGTCCCCAAGGAGAGGCGCAGCTTGCAGATCCGCGTCCTCCTCAACTTGCCGTCCTTGATCCCTGGGGCGAACGGGCTCCGGTAGAACGTCGGCATCAGCGGCACCACCAGGACGTGTGCGCTACGATGCACTCGCATGCCCTCACGCTGGCGTCGCCGCACCTTGATCCTCCTGGTCCTCGCGGTCCTCGTCACCGCCGCCCGCCTGACCGTCTTCCGCCCGGTGCCCGTACCGGTGACGGTCTTCCGGGTGGCGACGGGACGGGTCGAAGAGACGGTCACGAACAGCAAGGCGGGGACGGTGAAGACGCGGCGCGAGGCCTCGCTCTCGCCCGAGATGGGCGGGCGGATCGAGGAGCTGCCGGTCAAGAAGGGCGACCGGGTGCAGAAGGGCCAGCTCCTCCTCCGTCTGGCCGCGGCCGACATCGCGTCCGACCAGGTCCTCCAGGCCCGCGCCCTCGACGCGGCGCGCGCCGCCGAGCGCGAGGCCTGCGAGCACGCGGCCCAGAGCGCGCGCGACGCCAGGCGCATGGCCCGGCTCGCCGAGGAGAAGATCGTCTCGACCGACCTGCGGGAGAAGGCCGACGCGGAGAGCCAGATGGCGCTCGCCTCCTGCGAGGCGGCGCGGGCACGGATCCGCCAGGCGGACGCGACCCTCGCGCGCGCGGGGGTGACGCTCGGCCGGACGGAGATGCGCGCGCCCTTCGCGGGGGTGGTGGTGGAGATCACGGCCGACCTCGGCGAGTGGATCATGCCCTCGCCGCCTGGGCTCCCGATGCCCGCGGTCCTCCACCTCATGGACACGGACGCCATCTACATCTCGGCCCCGCTCGACGAGGTCGACGTGAGCAAGGTGAAGACGGGGCTCCCGGTGCGCGTCACCATGGACGCCTATGCCGGCCGCTCGTTCCCGGGCCGGGTCACGCGGGTGGCCCCCTACGTCGTGGACGTCCAGCAGCAGAGCCGGACCTTCGAGGTCGAGGTGGAGCTCGTCGATCAGGCCTTCGCACGCACGCTGCCGCCCGGGATCTCGGCCGACGTCGAGGTGGTCCTCGACGTCCACGACGGCGTCCTGCGCATCCCCGCCTACGCGCTCCTGGAAGGGGGGAAGGTGCTCGTCCTCCGCGACGGGAAGCTGGTCGCAGTCCCCGTCCAGGTCGGCCTCCGCAACTGGGAGTTCGCGGAGGTCAAGCAAGGACTCGCCCCGGGCGACTCGGTGGTGGTCTCCCTCGATCGGGCGGAGGTGAAGGAGGGAGTGGCGGCGGTGCCCACCGGCGAAGCGCTGAAGTGATCGAGCTCCGCGGCATCACCCGGACCTTCGACGTCGGGGGCCGGCCCGTGCACGCGCTGTGCAGCGTCGACCTCGACGTCGAGAGCGGCGACTACGTCTCGGTGATGGGACCTTCGGGCTCGGGTAAGTCGACCCTCCTCAACATCCTCGGCTGCCTCGATCGGCCGAACACCGGCTCGTACCGACTCGACGGGGAGGAGGTGGCGAAGCTCGGCGAAGAGGGCCTCTCGCAGGTCCGACGCCACAAGATCGGCTTCGTCTTCCAGACCTTCCATCTGTTGTCGCGGCTCAGTGCGCTTGCGAACGTCGAGCTGCCCATGGTCTTCGCGGGCGTCTCCAGGAAGGAGCGCGCGGAGCGGGCGGAGAGCGCCCTGGAGCGGGTGGGGCTCAGCGCCCGCGCCGAGCACGTGCCAGGGCAGCTCTCGGGCGGCGAGCGTCAGCGGGTCGCCATCGCGCGCGCGGTGGTCATGGGGCCGAAGCTCCTGCTCGCCGACGAGCCGACCGGGAACCTGGACTCGGCGTCGGGGGCCGAGGTGATCGGCCTCCTGGAGGGGATGAACGCGAAGGGTCTCACCCTCCTCGTGGTGACCCACGACCCCAACCTCGGCCACCGGGCGCGGCGGCACATCCTCATGAGCGATGGCTTGGCGAGCGAGGAGACGGCGGGCCTTCACGTCGTGGGCCACGCGTGAGCTTCCGCGAGGCCTGTCGTTTCGCGGCGGGAGCCCTGCGCGGCCACCGTCTGCGCTCGGGGCTCTCGCTGCTCGGCGTCGCGATCGGCGTCGCTTCGGTCATCATGCTCACCGCCCTCGGGGAAGGCGCCCGCATCTACGTCCGGGGCGAGTTCCTGGCCCTGGGAAGCAACCTGCTCATCGTCGCCCCCGGCAAGAACGAGACCACCGGAGGGATGCCGATGATGGGGCTTCACGGGCCGCGCGAGCTGACCCCGGATGACGCCTACGCGATCGGCCGACGGGTGCGCCAGGTGAAGGCCGTGGCCCCGCTCGTCATGGGCCAGGCCAACGCGCGGGTTGCGGACCGCAACCGCACGGTGAACGTGGCCGGCACCACCGCCCGGTTCCAGGAGGTGCGCAACCTCCACCTCCGCTACGGGCGCTACCTGCCCTCGGACCAAGGCGGGGGGGGCGAGCGGGTGGCGGTGATCGGGGGCAAGCTGCAGGCCGAGCTGTTCCTGGGCGAGAACCCGATCGGCCGGAGCTTCCGGCTGGGCCCGGAGCGCTATCGGGTCATCGGCGTGCTCACCGCCGCGGGGGGTGTCCCTGGGCACCGATCTCGACGAGGTCGCCCATATCCCGATCGACCAGGCGATGCGCATGTTCAACGTCTCCGGGGTGTCCCAGATCATGGTGGAGGTGCGCGCGCACGAGGAGATCCCGGCGGCCCGGGCCGCGGTAGCCGCGCTCCTCAAGGAGCGCCACGACGGCCACGACGACGTGACCATCGTGACCCAGGATGCGGTGCTCGCCTCCTTCGGCAACATCCTCTCGGTGCTGACCGCGGCCCTCGGCGGGATCGCCGCGATCTCCCTCACGGTGGCGGGGGTCGGGATCATGAACGTGATGCTGGTCTCGGTGAGCGAGCGGACCCGCGAGATCGGCCTCCTGAAGGCGCTGGGGGTGACGCGCGGGCAGGTGCTCGTCGTCTTCCTGGTCGAGGCGGCGATCTTGTCCACCGCCGGCGGAGCCCTGGGGGTCGCGACCGGTCTCCTCGCGGCCCACGCGCTGGGTGTCGTCTATCCGAGCTTCCCGGTCTCTCCACCGCTGTGGGCGGTCGTGGGGGCGAGCGCCGTGTCGGTGATGGTCGGCCTCGGCTTCGGAGCCCTCCCCGCCCGGCGCGCGGCCGCTCTCGATCCGGTGATGGCGCTGGCGCCGAGGTAGCGGTGGACTTCGCAGACAAGTTCGCGTTCGCCGCGCGCTCCATCCTGGCCCATCGCCTGCGCTCGGCGCTGACCATGCTCGGCATCCTCATCGGCATCGCGTCCGTCATATTGCTCACCTCGATCGGCGAGGGGACGCGCACCTACATCCTCGACGAGTTCACGCAGTTCGGGACCCACATCATCTCGGTGCGGCCGGGGAAGGCGACCACGACGGGGATGCCGGGGGCGGTCGGCGCCACCATCCGCAAGCTCACGAACGAGGACGCCGCTGCCCTTTCCCACATCATCGGCATCGAGGCCGTGGCTCCCCTGACCGCAGGCATGGCGCGGGTCGAGGCGGGCGAGCGCGGGAGAAGCGTCTTCGTAGTGGGAGTGACGGACGAGGTTTCCGAGGTGTTCTCGCTGCGGGTCCGCCAGGGGCGCTTCGTGCCGCCCATGGACCTCCGCCGCGCCGCGCCCCTCGCGGTCCTGGCGCCGACCCTGAAGCGCGAGCTGTTCGGCGACCGGAACGCGCTGGGCGAGCGGGTACGCATAGGCGGGCAGCGTTTCCTGGTCATCGGCATCATGGAGCCCAAGGGGAACATTCTGGGCCTGGACGTGGACGACCGCGTCTACGTGCCGCTGGCGAGCGCCCAGCGCATGTTCAACCAGGAGGGGTTGCTCGAGATCCACCTTCATTTCTCGAGCCACCTGACCGCCGACGTCCTGGTGCCCCGGATCAAGGAGGTCTTGCGGCAGCGCCACGAGGGTGAGGAGGACTTCACGATCGTGACCCAGGCCGAGATGCTCGGCGTCCTCGACCGGGTGCTCGGCATCGTGAGCATGGCGGTGGGCGCGATCGGCGGCATCTCGCTCGTGGTGGGCGCCATCGGTATCCTCACCATGATGTGGATCTCGGTCAACGAACGCACCGGAGAGATCGGCCTGCTGCGGGCCCTGGGCGCCACCCCCGGGCAGGTGCTGACGGTGTTCCTGATCGAGGCGGCGCTCTTGTCGCTGGCCGGGGGCGCGCTGGGGGTCGCGACCGGGATCGGCGTCGCCCGCTCGCTCTGGCTCGTGGCCCCGGGGCTCCCGCTGCGGACACCCGTCAGCTTCATCGTCGCGGCGCTGGTGGTGAGCGGGCTCGTCGGGCTCGCGAGCGGCGTTCTGCCGGCGCGACGGGCTTCGGCGCTCGACCCGGTGGAGGCGCTCCGGGCGGAGTGAGCCGGTCGGAGAGTGATAGACTAGTCAATGACTGGTCTATTCCCCGGGGGGGACGATGTCCAAGGTGACTGCGTTCGAGGCCAAGACCCGGTTCGGGGAGCTGCTGGAGCGCGTGGCCGGGGGCGAGGAAATCGTCATCACGCGGCACGACAAGGTGGTGGCCCGGCTCGTGCCAGAGGGCCAGCAGCGCCTGGACGAGGTTCGTCGTGCGGTGTCCGGGCTGCTCGAGCTGCAGAGCCGCATCCGCCGGAGGTCCAAGGCGAAGCTGTCTGACCGCGAGGTGCGCTCGGCCATCGAGGAGGGTCGGTCCTGACGCAGGCCTTCGTCGCGGACGCGTCGGTCGCCATCGGCTGGGTCCATCCAGCCCAGGCCACGGCCCACACGGGAGCGATGCTCGATGCGATCGCGAAGGGCGCCACGCTCGAGGTGCCCGCGCTCTGGCCATTGGAAGTCGCGAACGCGCTGACCGTCCTTCAGCGCCGCCGCAAGCTGACGGAGGACGAGAGGCAGACGGGCCTTGGCTGGCTGCGCGGCCTCCCGCTACGCATCGACCACGAGATGGCCCTGCTCGCCTTCTCGCGCTTGTCGGAGCTGGCCTCCGCTCACCAGCTTTCCGTCTATGACGCAGCGTACCTCGAGCTCGCGCAGAGACGGCGGCTTGTGCTCGGCTGCAAGGACGGCCCGCTGCGGACGGCCGCAAGGCGGGCCAGGGTCAGCCTCTGGGAGTGAGCCGACCTAGGCCGGCGGCGCGCCGGCGGCCGCGGCCTCGACGCGCTGGCGCATCACGGCGCCGTACTCGCGCAGCAGGAAGACGGCGACCGCGAGCCACGCGGCGATCAGCAGCAGATTGACGAGCGCGAAGCCCTTGACGCCGAGCCCGAGCCAGGTGGTTCCCGCGAACACGAGCCCGGCCTGCAAGAGATCTCCGGTGCGCGTGAAGAAGGTGTCGATGGCCTGCTTGGCCTTGTACTTCTCGTCGCGGCTGGTCGGCAGCCAGACCAGCTGGCGCGCGGTGTTCATGACCGAGTAGTCGGTCGCGTTCTCGGTGATCTTGGTCCACTTGATCACGGCGAGGCCGGCACCGGCGGCGATCAGGCCGTAGCCGCCGAGTGCCACGAGCGGCAGCGCGAGGATCACCCCCGGCATCCCCAGGTACTTGACGATCCTCGAGACCGCGAAGGCCTGCAGCAGCGCGCCGAGCACGGTGAAGGTCAGGTTCATCTCCGCCGCCACCGAGCCGATGAAGGCGACCGTGTCGAGCGTGGGGTCGGCCGCGAGCGCGCTGTGGGCGGCGGAGAGCAGGGTCTTGTCCCAGATGTAGTTGCCGGTGGTGTTGACGATGTTGAGCAGTACGATCAGCGCCGCGAGCAGCCGCAGGTAGCGGCTCTCGAACACGAGCCTGAAGCCGCCCGCCGCCGAGAGCGGGGAAGCGGCGGCCGCTTGTCCCGGGCGCCTCGACTCGCGCCGGTCCACCACGCGATAGAGCGCGAGGTGGACGAGCAGCAGCGCGGTCGTCACGTGCATCATGCTGTAGGGGCTGATGCCGGCCTTGAAGAGCCGGCCGGCGAGCCAGGCTCCGACCGGCGCCCCCAGCGTCGCTCCCAGGAAGATGAACGGAAACAGCCGCTCGCCTGCCTCGCGTCGGTAGACGTCGTTGGCGAACGACCAGAACTGGGCGACCGTGGCGAGGCTGAAGATGCCGACCCAGATGTAGAAGACGACGCCGACGTAGGGGAGGTGGGCGCGTCCCGCGAGCGAGAACAGCTCGATGCAGCCGACGAAGAAGAGGATGAAGCCCAGGATCAGCCGCGCGCGGCCGACCTTCGAGGCGAACCAGCCGTAGAGCGGAACGAAGCCCATGAGCGTGAGCGCCTGGCCGGCCGCCGCGTAGGACTTGACCTCGGCCCCGCTCGCCAGAATCAGAGGTTCGCGCAGCGTGCGCAGCACGTAGTACCCGAACAGCAGCAGGAACAGGTTCAGGAACATCAGCAGCGCCGTCCCGGCCTCGCCGGGTTCCACGTCCGTGAAGACGCGCAGCAGCCGATCGAGGAGGCTCGCCTGCGGCGCGCCGGAACCGGCTCCCGGCCCTCCCGCTCCTGTCAAGGGCTGATCCATCGCACGCTCCCGCGGTCGAGGGACGACTGGTGGATTGGGTGAGGCATGTTACACGATGTGGCGGAACGAATGACCCCGCGTTCGACGCGCTCCTCAGCGACCGGTGAAGATACGAGCCGCCGAGAAGCCGCGCTCGGGAGCTACGGAAGCATGGTTCTCGGACGGACATTCTTGTTCGTCCGGAACCGGTTCTGAGGATCGAATTGGGTCTTGATCTCCACGAGCCGCTCGTAGTTGCCGCGGAACGCATCGTGGATCCGGTCGTCGCCTTCCTCTTCGGTGAGGAAGTTCAGATAGGTCCCGCCCGTGGAGAAGCGCCGGAGGCTGCCCCAGGCGCTGCGAGCCCAGGAGATGTTCGCCTCGTCGTCCGCGGCGCGCTCCCAGGCCGCGGTGATGTTGAGGACGAGCTTCGCGTCCCGGTTGCCGACCGCGGAGTGGTCGTCGGGACGCCGGTTGAGGGCGCCGTCGAGGGGGAAGAGCACGACCGCGGAGTGGGGAGAGGTGATGCGAGCCGCCTCGGCCATCATTCCCCGGAGGAGGTCGGGGTCGATTCCCGGCAAGTACTCCGACTTCCAGTAATACCGGCGCCCCTTGGGCTGGGTGGCGTCGAGCAGGGTCTGCTGCGACACGTAGGGACGCGGCTGGAGGATGTCGCCCACCGGTGAGCCGAACGCCTTGATCGGGGCCACACGCCTCTTCGCCTCTGCGATCGGGCCCGTGTCGCAGACGAAGAGGGCGACGATCGGCTTCCCGTGGATGTCCTTCGCCAACCAGGGCGCGGGCGGGGCGAGGCGCATGACGGCTACGACTGCGAGCTCGGGCGGGGCCTCTGCCGCGAGCTTGCGGTAGAGGTCGAGGACGGCGGGCGCGTCGTCCGCCTTCCACGCGATGGCGCCCCCGACGATCTCCGGCCCCACAGGAAAGAGGTCGTACTCGAAGCTCGTGACCACCCCGAAGTTCCCGCCACCCCCGCGCAGGCCCCAGAAGAGGTCCGGCTCGTCGGTGGCGCTCGTCCGCCGGATCCTTCCGTCCGCGGTGACGATCTCCATGGAGCGCACGTTGTCGCTCGTCCAGCCGTATCGACGCGTCAAGTACCCGAAACCGCCGCCCAGGGTCAGTCCCGCGATGCCGGTGTTCGACACGAACCCCAGCACGGGGGCGAGGCCATGAAGCTGGGCCTCGCGGTCTACGTCGCCCAAGAGGCATCCCCCTTGCGCGCGGGCGACCCGAGCGGCCGGGTCCACCCACACACCGCGCATCAGGGAGAGGTCGAGGGTCAGCCCGCCCTCGCACACCGCAAGTCCAGCGATGTTGTGGCCTCCGCCCTTGATGGAGAGCGCGAGGTCGTGTGCGCCCGCGAACTTGACCGCCTCCACGACGTCCGCCACCCGAGACCGCGAGCGATCAAGGCGGGCCGCCGGTCGATCATGGCGTTCCAGATCGATCGGGCGTCGTCGTAGCCGGGATCGGCGGCGGTCATCAGCGTGCCGCGCAACCGCGCCCGGAAGTCCGCAACCGTGGTCGCGGGGAGGTCGACGTGGCCGCCGTCTGCCGTCTTCGCCTTGATCGTGGTCATGCGACTACCTCCTCGCGGCGCGCTGACGCGAACCGGCACGGGGAAAGATACCGCGTCTCCTGCGCGGTGATCAAAGCCGGCGTCGGCGGTCGCGCGAGACGACTCGAGGACTATTCCTAGCGCAAGGCGCCGGATCGGATCGGCGAGCGGAGAGGTGGCCGGTGAGGACCGTGGCTCCTGGCCAGGCCAAGCCGCCCGTACTCGTGCGATCGCCACGCGGGACGCCTTGACCCCCCTGGCCAATCGAAGCATGCTCCCCGGGCGCGGGCGGGGCCGGGTCGACCACGGCCGGCCGCAAGGAGTGGATTTCGCGAGGAGGACCTGGTGACGAGAAAGAGCCGGCTGTGCCGCAGCCTCACCGCGGTTGTCGCGGTCGCGATTGTCGAGGTGGTCTCCGCCGGGGAGGTTCAGGACCCTAACCGGACCCCGGCGCCGCGCTCGGCATCAGGTCCGACCGCGGACCGAGGGGCGAGTGCGGCGGAGATCCTCTCACGATGGTCGGCGGATCTGGCTGACGGCGGCAGAGAATTGGCCTCTGCCCTGCCGAAGCTGTCCGTGGATGCCCTGGCCACGGTCCGGGGAGCGACGACCTTGGCCTCCTTGGACGACGCCGTGTTCAGCCGGAACGGGAGCAGACTCCTCGACGGGGCGAGCGTGCCCTACACCCTGGGCGACGCCGGCCAGGACCTGACGTTCTTCCCCCTCACCCCTTGTCGGTTGGTGGATACACGATCCACGACCGCGGGAATCCTCCTCCCTGGCATCGCGCGGGACTTCGATGCCAACGGACCGAATCTCACCGCCCAAGGCGGCAGTGCCACGGGCTGCGGAGTTGTGGAACCGGATCCGGTCGCGGTGGCCGTGACGATCACCGCCGTGGGCCCTGCCGGCCCGGGAAACCTGCGCGCTTGGGCGACGAACGGCGCCGTCCCCAACGCGAGCGTCGTGAACTATGCGCTACCGGGCCAAGGTCTGAACCTGGCCAACACCACGATCATTCCCCTGCTGCAGAGCGTGGGGAGCGTCAACGAATTCACGGTGCGAGCGGACGTGAGCGCGGCTCACGTGGTCGTCGACGTGGTCGGCTACTTCGACCACGCCAACCTGGATCTCCCCACGGGCACGGCGTCGTCGGTCGCAACGACCGGCGGGCCGTTGCCCGGCTCCTACTTCAGCGGGGTGACCATCGTTCCGACCCGACCGCTGTCCTGCTTCGTGACCGTGGACCTCGCGTGGTCCGCCAACGGGGGGCCGCCCGCATCGGGCTCGGGCCTGCTCAGGACGGCTCGCCGGAACGTCACCACGGCCACGGACACTGACGACGGGGGAATCTTCAGCTACATCGGAGCCCTGGGCTCCAATGTCGGCACCGCCTCGAAGAGCTCGATCTGGCCGCTCAGCCCCGGCTCGGCCTACCAGTTCGGCTGTGCGGCCACGGGATCCGGAGACTTCGTGGGCGACAACGTCTTCTGTACGATCACCTGGTCCTGTCGCTGAGCCTGGAGCAAGGGAAGATCGTGCGCCAGGCCTTCGACCCTTACCTCGCCTGGACCGCCCGTCGCCGGAGCGCGGGGACGTAGAGGTGTCGCCCGGAAAGGAGCGCGAGTGAAGGTCCTGGCTCTCGAGCACGTGCAGTTGGCCATGCCGCCGGGCCGGGAAGCCGAAGCGCGCGCGTTCTACGAGGGGATCCTGGGGATACCGGAGGCCGTCAAGCCGCCCCACCTGGCGGCCCGCGGCGGGTGCTGGTTCGAGCGCGCCGGCCTGAAGATCCACCTCGGCGTGGAGGCGGACTTCCGGCCGGCGCGCAAGGCCCACCCGGGATTTCTCGTCGAAGACCTGACCGTCCTCAAAGCCGCGCTCTCAGAGGCGGGACACCCGCTCCGGGAGGACGAGCCCCTCGAGGGCTTCGATCGCGTCTACGTCGACGATCCCTTCGGCAACCGCCTCGAGCTCCTGGAGCGCCTCCCGCGCCCGTGACCCATCACGAGCGGAGGGCGGTCAGCCGCGGCCGTCGTCCCCGATCAGGGCACGTGGCCGCCGAGGCTGGCCAGGAGGAGGGCGAGCACGACGGCCGTGAGGAGCACGTAGGTCCAGTCCCGCTGCAGGCCGAAGGCCAGGAGGGAGAGCGCGACCCGGGCCACTGGCGTGGCGATGAGCAGGACCAGGCCGAGCTGCACGATGCCGCGGCCGCTGAAGGAGGCCGCGTCGCCCAGGATGCCACCCATCGTGCGGAGGTCGCTCGGCTCGCCGTGGAAGACGCCGTAGTGCGGCCGCTCCCCACCGTGGCGGGCGAGATAGACGAGGCCCCCCAGCAACACCACGGCCGCCGCGAGGTGAACGCCCGTGCGGAGCAGCGCCGCCACCGCATCGTCGACCTGCTGATCGCTCCAGCTCAGGCGGGACCTGGCCATGGTCAGAACCGCCCGGCCAGGCCGTTGTAGATCATCTCGACGGCCAGGGTGACGATCACCGCGGCGAAGACCGCGCGCAGCCATCGGGTGCTGGTCCGCAACAGCGTGTGCGCGCCCACGGGCCGGGTGAGCTTGGTCACGGCCGGTCAATCCTTCCCGGTCGAGTCTCAGATCAGCCAGCCGATGCGGTCGATGATGACCTGGGTTCTCGCTCCGCCGGCCAGGATCTTGACCTGGCCCGCCGGATCCATTGCCGCGATCACGCCGTTGGCGATGGTCTGGTTGACGGAGGTCCAGTTGATGCTCGAGTTGCCCGGCCAGGCGATGTTGGCAGGGAACACGGCCACGAAACCGCCGCTCCCCTCGGTCTCGGTGATCGTGAGGTTGAGCACAGCGCCCCGAGCCCCGGGGAACCCGAGAGCGATGGTGCGCTCTTCTCCGGCCGCCAGCTTGCCGCCGGTGGTGCGCGTGTCGAGGATGCGGGGGGCGGCTCCGGTGAAGGCGATGAAGCGTTGGGTCGGTGGCGTGTATCCGACGGTGACGCCAAGGACGCTCGCCCCCGCCGTCGCGAAGAAGCGTACCGCGACCGTGGTGCCCTGCTCGACCACGATCGGCGTGGTGAGGTTGAACGTGGTGGTCTGTGGCCCCCCTCCCGCCGGGGCCGTCTGCTGGAACAGCGGGGCGTACGGGGTTGGAGTCGTCATCGAGCGCTTCCAGATCTCCATGATCGGCTGCCCCTGGTAGGCCACGTTGAGCTGGTAGATCGTCGAGCCGCAGGGGATCGGCAACGCCGCGCTCAGGCGTTCGTTCGCGTTCAGTGGCTGCACCCCGGTGAGGTCCTGATAGACCCGCGTGTTGGTGCCGAACGTCGAGTCGTTGAAGAAGGCGAAGGCATCGAGCATCACGTAGGTCAGCGCGGGGTTCACGGCACCCAGCGCCTCCGTCTCGAAGTCGCCATTGGCGATCGGGGTCACGCTCGGCGGTCCGGCGAGGGCAGGCACCCCCGGCAACGCCGCGATCGCCGTGGTGGCTCCGGCGGCGGCGGCAAAAGCCCGCCGTGACATGAACCCTCGCTTGTTCGTCGTGTCTTCGGTCATCGTCGCTCCTCGTGCCATTCCAGGTCTCATGATTGCCGTGGATCGCGCGGCCCTGACTGCGAGCGGGATGGTACCCTATCCCTTGCTGCGCCAAACGCCCGCGGGGGCGGTAGCGATCGAGACGTGGAGAGTGGGCACGTTCCAGCTCACGTCGCCCACGTCGGTCGAGCGGGCTCCAACCAGACAGGAACCGGTTTGCGGCCGACGGGACCCGAGGGTAGCATCGGCGCCCGAGGAGAATAGGAGAAATGAGAAAAGGCCTGGCGCTCGTGGGCGCGGTCGGTCTGTGCGCGCTGGGTTCAGCGACGGCCGAGGATCTGTTCGACGTGCAGAGGGTCGCGGACGGCGTCTACGCCGCGCTCGCAAGGCCGCGCACTCCCATCAACTGTAACGCCGCCGTGATCGTCTACGACGAGGGCGTGCTGGTGGTGGACACCCACTCGCGGCCGTCGAGCGCCTCGGCCCTCATGGCCCAGATCCGCACCGTCACCGACAAGCCCGTGCGCTACGCGGTGAACACCCACTTCCACTGGGACCACGTGCAGGGGAACCACGCCTACCCCGTGGCCTATCCCCGGCAGGTGTCGATCGTGGCCTCGGAAGCCACCCGCGAGAACCTCGCCTCCATGGGCATGGGACGGGTCAAGGATCAGCTCGCGGCCGGGCCGGGACTCGTCGACGACCTCAAGAAGAAGATCGTCGCCGAGGCCGACGCTGCGGCCAAGGCGAAGCTCCAGGAGGACCTGCGCCAGCAGGAGGAGTACCTGACCGAGATCAAGAGCCTGGAGCTGACTCTGCCGGACCTGACCTTCGACAAGTCGATGATCCTCCATCGGCCCGACCGCGACATCGTGCTGCTCTTCCTGGGCCGAGGCCACACGAGCGGCGACGTCGTCGTCTATCTTCCCAAGCAGCGGGTGGTCGCCACCGGAGACCTGCTGCACGGCTGGATGCCCTTCATGGGCGATTCCTACCCGCCGGAGTGGGTAGCCACGCTCGACGCCCTGGACAAGCTCGAGTTCGACACCATCATCGGCGGTCACGGGTCCGTGAAGCCGAAGGCGCATCTGCGCTTCTTCCGGAACTACCTGGCCGACCTCATCGACGAGGTGCGGCGAGCCCGCGGCAAGGGCGAGACCCTGGACCAGGCCAAGGCCTCGGTGGCTTTGGCCCTGAAGCCCAGGTACGACGCAGGCATGGACGGCCGCTTCGCGGGCTCGGTGGGGGCCAATGTCGAGAAGGTCTACGCCGACCTGGAGGCGAAGCGGTACTGACGCGGGCGGCCGTTGACATCTGATGCGCTGCTCACTAGCATCAGATGATGAGGACGACTCTCGACATCGAAGGGCCGATACTCAAGGAGCTTCGCGCCATCCAGAGGCGCGAGGGGGGAACCCTGGGCGCGCTCGTCTCACGCCTCCTGGCGGCTGCCCTGGCCCAGCCGGGTCGCCCCGCTCAACGACCCTTTCGTTGGACGGTGCGCCGGATGGGGGCTCGCCTGGACCTCGCCGACAAGGAAGCGCTGTACGCCGTCCTTGACCGGGCGGATCGTGTCGCGGAGGAAACCTGAGCTTCTCCTGCGACGTCAACGTCCTGCTCTACGCCTCGGATGCCAAGAGCCCGGTCCACGCCGAAGCTCGACGCTTCCTCGACACCGCCGCGGCCGGTGGTGACCTGTGGTGCCTGGGTTGGCCGACCGTGATGTCGTATCTCCGCATCGCCACGCACCCGGGGATCTTCGCGGCACCCCTCGCTCCCGCCGAGGCTCTCGCGAACGTGGAGGCGCTTGCCCACCTGCCCCACGTGCGCCTGCTGAGCGAAGAACCCGGGTTCCTGGACGTCTACCGTGAGGTCGCCGGATCTTTTCCGGTGCGAGGCAACCTGGTGCCGGATGCACACCTCGCCGCACTGCTTCGACAGCACGGCGTCAAGACGCTCTACACGCGAGACACGGACTTCCGGAGATTCGAGTTCCTCGAAGTCCGGAACCCGTTTGCCTGAGCGAGCGAGCGGCTACTTCACGGGTGTTCCTTTCGCGAAGCACGCGGCCGCATCGCCCTTGACCGAGCGAAGCACGTTCGTCTCGTCGGCGCAGAACGTCAGGCCCATGCCTTGCTTGGCGGGGATTCCGGACGCGCGGTAGGTCGGCTGGGGCGAGCCGGAGTCGGGGCATGAGACCTTGAAGACATATCCCCCGTAGACCTTGCCGCCGGCGAGCTCGGCCACGAGAGCATCGGCCTTGACCAGGGTCTCGATGTCGCACGCGTAACCGACGCTCGGGAACTTCTGCTTGTGATAGGCCTCCGCGGAGATGATCGACCGCACGGTGCCGGCGGCTGATTCCTGGGGAGTGGGCGTCGGGTCTGCGGCAGGAGCCGCGGTCGTCCCCAGCATGGCAAGGAAGAGAAGAGTCTCGATCGACATGGGATCCTCCGTTTGTGTGTACCAGTGTACTAATACACTAATCAGGATCGGAGTCAAGCGAATCGCCTCAGGGGACCACTGGTCGATCAGCCTCTCGGCCTAAACCGGGCGACCCTCGATACAGTCCGGACTGTCCCCCTCGAGCCGGACGGACCGCCCTCGCTTCCCGGGTGGTGGCTGGCCGACGCGGCCCTGCTGGCCTACGAAGAGGAGGGCACGCCTTCAGGGGTCGCTTCGTTCGAAGCGGGCTCGCTCATAGCGTCTTCAGGTATTCGATGAGGGCCTTCTTCTCGGCGGGCGTGAGGTCGATGCCGTAGAGGTGGCCCCCGTTGCCGTTCCCGCGCTCCTGCGCGTCGTAGAGGAACGCGCCGACGGGCGGGCCCGCGTCACCTTCCTTCGGGACCGGACGGTCCTGGGCGAAGCCGAGGTCGCAGGGCGGGCTCGCGCCCCCGGTCGCCACCTGGGCCGCCGCGGGCGCCGCCGCCTTGTCGGGCACGGCCGCAGCCTTGAAGCCAAGCGCGCAGGGGTTGCTCTCGAAGCCGAGGCCCTCGGGGTCGTACACGTCGTAGCCGCGCACGAACCACCGCGGACGGCGGGCCACGGGCTCCAGGAGGGCGCGCATGTCGGGGACGGAGCCGTTGTGCAGGTAGGGCGCGCGCAGCCAGATCCCGTCGAGCGGCGGCGACACGTAGCCGAAGTTCTTGACCATCTCCTTGCGCTGGATCCCCATGTCCTTGACCTTCCGGTTCGCCTGGTCGGCCGCAGCCTGCGACCACGTGTCCATGCGCTCGCGGTCGGTGCCGATGTCGGCGATCGGGATGACCTTGCTCGTCCACCTCCGGCCCGGCTCGTGGCACAGGGCGCAGTGCTTCTCGTAGACCGGAGCCCCGGCCGCGACCTGTGCGCCATCCACGCAGAATCGCGTGTGCTCCGGACAAGCATCCTTGGGGAAGGGCGGCGGCGGCATATTCGTGAGGAAGGACTCGATCTCGCCGATGCGCTTCAGGAACGGCTGGTCGGGCGGCGCGCCCAGGCCCAGGGCCGAGTCGATCAGGACAGAGCGGGCCGACGGCGTGTCGCCGCTCCAATTCAAGAGAAGCTCGGCCTGCTTGTCTTCTTCCCTGCCCTCCGGCGGCTTGCGGATCTTCAGGTTCCAGATCGAGGGGAAATCCGCCTGCCCCACGGTGTGGTCCTTGGCCATCCCGGTCATGAAGTACTTGGTGAGGTTCATGGGGTCGTCCCGGCCCGGGCCCCAGTCAGGCTTCGCCTTGCCGTCGGGTGTGGCTTCCATCCAGGCGAACCGGGCGCCTTGTTCCCGGAGCGCCTTCCTCGTGAGGGGGATGATCAGATGGCGATAGAGCTGCCGGTCGAGCCAGGAGAGGCCGTAGACCCTCGAGATCTCGTCGAGGAGCACGTCCGCGTTGAACCGCGGCTCCTTCGCGCAGCGGGTGAGAAAGCGGATGTTCTCCTGGATGTTCGAGGTGTGCGCGGGACCGCCCGTGACGAACACGGGCGGGGCGTCCTTGGCCACGCGATAGCGGGCGGTGTGGCAGACCGCGCAGTTGTTGGTCACCCGGGGGAAGCCGACCGTCTTCTTGGAGAACCCCACCGGCATCTCCTGGCCGGGCTCCCAGGCGATGCCGAGAGAGGCATAGCCGCCCGGGCCGGGAAGCAGCTCCGGGAAGATCCGCGGCAGCACGACCCAAACCCAGTAGGGGATGCCGCGATCGCTCTCCGACCGCAGCGAGCCGTATTTGAAGCGCATCTCCTCGCTCTGGAGGTCCTGCGGCACCTCGCGGAGGAGCTTGTACCAGGCCATCGCGCCCACGAGCACGACGAGGGCCACGCCGAGGACGAGGATCATCCGCAGCCGCCGCGACCAGACCGGGCTCAACTTCATGGCTCGCCGTCCCTCAGAACGTCTTCAGGTACTCGACCAGATCGTCCTTCTGGCCAGGCTTCAGCTCGGTGCCGTAGAACTCGCCCTCGTGACCGCCGTTTCCGTTTCCGCAGACCACCGCCGTCCCGTCTGGCGTCGTGCACCTGACCAGGCGCCGATCGCATTGTCCCGGAGCGTCGCTGCAAAACACCGCCTGCCGGAAGTAGGAGCGGGGGTCGTCCTTTTCGAGCAGGCTGTGGCCGTTCTCGTCGAAGGCGTCGTCCTTGCCCTGGTGGTCGTACTTCGAGACGAACCCCACGTCGTCGAAGTCGTAGAGGTCGTACCCTCGGTAGAAGACCCTGGGCCGCCCAGCGGTGGGCTCCAGAAGCGCCCGGAGCGTCGGGACCGAGCCGTTGTGCAGATAGGGCGCGCGAAGCCAGATCCCGTCGAGCGGCATGTTCACGTAGCCGTTCGTCTTCCGGAAATGGGAGTACCGCTCGTCGCCGTAGCCGGCATAGATGCTGTTCTGCACCACCGACAGCTCGTAGGTGTACGAGTCGAGGCGGCGGCGGTCGGTGCCGATCCGGTCGATCGGCGTCACCTGACCCACGAGGGTTCCGGCAAAGTCACGCCCGCTCCGCCCGTGACAGTCCGCGCAGTACCTTTCGTAGATCGGCTTGCCCCGGGCAGCCTTGCCCTGGTCGATCCGTTCCGGCGGGAAGGCCGGCGGCTCGAGGTCGGCAATGAACTTCTCCATGCGCTCGAGGCTCGGTCGATCGAGGGTAGGGGGGAAAGCGCCCGTGCCGAACGCGGCGTTGCGGTCGCGCTCTTCCATCTTGTCGTTGTTGCCGTCCCAGTGGAGGCGCATGCCGATGCGCTTGCGCTGTTGCCAGATGGAGGGCAAGTCGGCGGTGCCGCCGAGCTCGCGGGGAAAGAGCCTGTCGAGGGGGAAGTTCTCGAGGACCTTGGCGGGGCTGAAGGTGTCGACGCGCCCGGGACCGAAGTCGGGCTCCATGTCCATGTAGCGGAGGCGGTGGGTCAGCATGAGCATGCGGTCGCGCATCATGAAGAGGCCCAGATAGCGGAGGAGCGCGCGGTTCAGGGGGTCGAGGCGATCGGCGGGTACGATCCCCGCGGGCGTCTCGCGCGGCAGGGCCTCGATCTCGTGCAGCAGCCGGTCGGGGTAGAACCTCTCGTCCCCCGCGCAGCGCAGGAGGAAGCGCAGGAAGGCCTCGAGGTCCACCGTGTTCGAGGGCATGCCGACGACCAGCTTGCGGGCTTCACCGGAGGCAAAGCGCACGGACCCCACATGGCAGATGGCGCAGTTCAGGAACACGCGCGGGAGCCCCTGTACGGTGCGGCGCGAGACGCCGATGGGCAGGTCCTTGTCTCCCTCGTAGAGGAAGCCGAAGGCCGCGTATTCCTGGCCGGGGCGGTAGCGTCCCGACGGCAAGTACTCACGGAAAAGACGCGGCAGCACCTTCCAGACGACGTACGGGATGCCCGACGAACGCTCGCCGCCCGTCGAGCCGTACTTGAAGTGGTCCACCGGCGTGTCGTAGGTAACGGGTAGGTCGCTGGTGAGCCTCGCGACCAGATAGAAGATGGCGAGTACCAGGAAGGCCAGGGCCATGAGGATGGCCTGCCGCCACGCGGGCGGAATCGCCCAGAGCCGGCGCCAACCAGCCTGCGGTTTCTCCATCCGCCGTCCCCCGTCCAACGTCGCATCGAGCGCGTGGGACTCCGGCCGTAGATCGCGCCCGAGAAATGGCCTGCGATATCCGACTTGGCTGTGAAGTAGCCGGATTATAGGCCCCGAACGGGTCAGCCGCAAGACACTCCGGCGATCAGCGGAACCCATGGTTGACGAGTGACCGCTTTGAGGATTAGTCTCAGGCCAACGAACCAGCCAAACCCGCAAGCCAAGGAGGGACCATGCGCCGTCACTCCGGGATCCTGGGCATATTCCTCGTCTCGATGGCCGTTTGCTGCTTCCTCGCGGTCCGGAGCCAGGCCTCGCTACCGTCGAGTTCCGAGCTTCCGATCAGCGTGGTCAAGGGCAGCGCCGTGGTCACCCACACGGGAGCGCCGATCGCCCTCCCCGCGAGCTACACGGGCTCGGGATTCTACGAGGGCGAGAAGGGGCTCGATCCCTCGGAGCGCGCGGGGCGGGAGATCTGGTACAAGGCCACCGCGGGCAACGACCGCTTCCACACCTATGTCTTCCAGCAGCGTCTGGGGGTCCTCATCGACTGGCACCGTGTCCTGCGCTCCGACCGCCGCCAGGACCGGTTCAAGACCTGGGGCCTCATCAACGATCCCGACTGCTGCACCCCCGGCACGAAGGACTGCCCCGCGAAGAGCTACGACGACACGTACGGCTTCGACTGGTGCCCGGGTGACGAGACGCTGCTGCTGTCCGTGGGGAAGACCGGGTACCGCGATCCCGCTTGCGATTTCAAGGACGCGCCGGCGGTCCAGGATCCGGGAGGCACACGCGATCGCCAGGACCCTTGCGACCTCGCGTTCGGCACGTCGACGGGGGCGCTTGGCCTCCGCAAATTCCCGAACCCCCGTTTCCGTGCCGAGAAATGGCGCGAGTTGAACGGCGGCCGGATCGGCACCTGGGAGGGCTACGATCGCAAGCTCAGCGACGACAAGCGACGTCTGGACTCCAGGGTGAGCCACCTGCTGGACGGCTCGGTGGAGCCACCCTTCTACGTCGGGATGGCGTGTGGCGCCTGCCACATCGCCTTCAATCCCCTGAAGCCGCCCAAGGACGCCACGAACCCGAAGTGGGAGAACATCCTCGGCGCGGTGGGGAACCAGTATGCGCGGTTCTCCGAGATCATGGCCTCGGGAATGGCCCCGGACAGCCCGGAGTGGCAGGTCTTCACGCACGCACGGCCCGGCACCGTCGACACCTCCGCCGTTCCCAACGACCAGGTCCACAACCCCGGCACCATGAACGGGCTGTTCAACCTCCCGGAGCGCCCGACGGTAAAGGGCGAGGTCGTGGTCAAGTGGCGGCGCGTCGCGGCCTGCCCCGCGGGCGCGGCCGACGACGCGTGCTGGTGCGAGCCGGGGAAGCCGGGCAAGTGCTGGCAGAGAAGCTCGCGCAACGACGACGACCCCGCCGGCCGTGACCCCGTGCGCCACATCCTGAAGGGTGGAGAAGACTCGATCGGCACCCTCGAGGCCCTGCAGCGGGTCTACATCAACATCGGCTCCTGTTCCGAGACGTGCTGGGTCAATCACCTCACGGACATCCGCCAGGTGGACCCTTTCCAGCGGAACTACGGCCAGACCCCGGTCGACATCGGCCAGTGCCGGCGCGAGTGTCCGAACTTCCGGGCCATCGAGGACCGTCTCGAGGACATCGGGCATTTCCTGTTTTCCCCCGAAGCGCGCGCCACCGATCTCCACGACGCGAAGGGCATCAAGTACGAGGCGCTGCGCGATCAGCTCGACAAGAAGTTCGGTCCCCGGGCGGTGGAGCGAGGACGCGCCGTCTTCGCCGCGACCTGTGCGCGCTGCCACTCGAGCCAGGCTCCCGACCCCGCCGCGCCCAGCCCGGCCGAGGCCTTCAAGAACGCGGACTTCCGCAAGCTGAAGGGCGACGCTCGCATGCCCTGGCTGCGCGTGGACTGGATGGGGAACGACCAGCCCATCCCCGTCTCCGAGGTCGGCACCTTCGAATGCCGCGCCCTTCACTCGAACCACCTGGAGGGGCACCTTTGGCAGGAGTACGGATCGGAGACTTATCGGAGCCGGGCTCCGGACAAGAACCTGCCCGAGCTCTCGGGCGGTGGCCGTGGGTACTACCGCAACGTGTCGCTGCTGTCGGTCTGGGCCCATGCCCCCTTCATGCACAACAACGCCATCGGCCCCGAGCTGTGCGGTCACCCGAAGGGCTCGGACCATGCGGGCGACAAGGAGATCGATCTCTACCGCTCTCCGTGGGTGGACGAGAGCGGCCGGACCATCGATCCCGCGAAAGCCCCGCCCTGCGTCCCCTACGACCCGAGCGTCGAGGGCCGCCTCGGCATCTTCGAGGCCTCGATGGACGCCCTCTTGAACCCGAAGCAGCGGGGGCGCAAGGTGAGCGTCCTCGACGACCCCATCCACGTGGACGTCGGCCTGCGGGCCTACGACGGAAAGACCGAGAAGAGGATCGTGGGGCTGACCCTCGAGTTCCCTCCGGGGTCTCCCGCCACCTACTTCGGGAGCTTCCAGCACAAGCCGTTCTTCCGCGACCTCGTCCTCGCCAAGACCCAGCCGGCCAAGCTCGAATCCCAGCTCGTGGAGCGCTTCGGGCCGGACAAGGGCCGACAACTGGCGAAGGACGTCGCCCGGATGGCGGACGAAGCGCGAGGCGTGATCGACAACCCCGAGCGGCTCTTCGTGATGGCGAAGGAGCATCTCGACACGATCAAGCCCCTCTACTTGAGCTGCTCGGCGGTCGTGGAGAACGAGGGCCACACCTTCGGCGAATCACTTTCCGCGGAGGACAAGAAAGCCCTCATCGCTTTCTTGGAGACCCTGTGAAGCCCCGCCTCGCCGCTGGCGCCGCCATCGCCCTGGCCGGGGGCTTCGCCGCCGCCTCCTGCTCGGGGTCTTGCGTGCGCAGGCCCGACGTCCCCTTCGCGGCCTACGGCCAGGACTACCAGACCAAGCCGGACTTCGCGCGCCTCGAGCACCAGCAGCCGTTGACGCGGGCCGACCTCATGAAACTCACGCCGCAGAACGTGGCGAAGCTCAACCAGGAAGAGCTGGACCAGGTCTACGCCCGCCTCACCGCCGGGCCCATCCCCGACGGCGCCTACAAAGGCACCTTCTTCTTCTCCGAGGGCGCGGGGCTGGAGCGCCTCCCGGAGCTGCTCGGCGGTCTGAAGGGCGCGGTGGTGGACGTCAAGATCAAGTTCCTTCAACGCCTGGGGGCCCGGGTCTGGTACGGGAAGGTGTTCTCTCGCGACAAGCGCCAGCTTCGTAACATGATCGCGGACCGTGCCTCCGTGGACTGGCTGCTCAAGGAGCTGAAGGTGGACGAGAAGGCGCTCACCCCCACCAAGGCCCCGGACGGCCGGGACGCCTGGCTTCTCTTCCCGGCCAAGCTCTACTGCGGCCAGAGCCTCCTGGACGGCCGTCGCGAATCGATCATCATCGACTACGCTTTCACCGACGAGCAGCCCGGATACCAGGCCGGGATCGACGCGCTGGGCGGTCGGAACGGCGCGCAGATCCGCGACGAGATCCGCATGGTGCGTCCGGGGTTCTATCTCGGGCGCGCCTACATGGCCAAGGTCTTCGCCTTGAACTTCACCCTCCAGAACGAGAAGGTCGAACAGGAGCAGGGCGACGCGTTCCTGAAGGCGGGGCGCATCGAGGAGGACTGCTGGCCGGGCCACCAAAGGCTCATCGCCTCGAACTGATACCCATGCGGCGGCTTTGGCTCGCGGCCGCCGCCCTGGGTGGCATCGCCTCGTCGTGCGGCCGGCCGGATCGCCCCGTCGCCTCCGCAAGGCCGGTGTGGGTCGTGGATCCGAAGGAGTCCGAGCCGCTCCTTCCCCGCGTCGGACGCTCCCTCTTCGATTTCCTGGTCACCCGCGACGTGGGTGGCCGCAGGGTTTACGACGTGCCCTATCCCTTCGCTGCGCTCGTCCGACGTCTCGGGGCGGAAGTCGAGCGGGCCGAGATGGGGTCGCCGCTCAAGATGGTCCTCGTCCCCCGGGGCCGCTCGCTCCAGCGCGACGCCGCCCGGCCCGAGTTCTTTCGCTTCCCCCGCGCGGTCGTGGCCACGGATGCCGAGCCGCGCGTCGCACCCGGCCACTCCGGGGTCCTTCTCAAGGATCGCCTGTACCTCGGGTACCAGGAGAAGGCGGACATACTCGAGGTCATCAGCTACAACGAGGCGGGGGGACGCTTCGAGTTCCAGGTCGTCCGGGACTACCGGGAAGGGAGCACGCCCCGGGTCGTGTACGCAAACCGCGCGCTGTGCATGGCGTGCCACCAGAACGGCGCCGCCATCTTCGCACGTCCCCTCTGGGACGAGACGAACGCGAACCTGGAGATCGCGGGCCGCCTCGCCTCCGAGCACCGTGATTTCTACGGGCTCCCCCTGGAGCCGGGGGTGGACGTTCCCTACTTCATCGACAACGCGACGGACCGCGCCAACCTGCTCTCGGCCTGGCAGCTCCTCTGGCAGGACGGCTGCGGTGGATCGGAAGCCGAGGCGATCCGGTGCCGGGCCGACCTCCTCACCTTCCTCCTCCAATACCGGCTCTCCGGCTCACGCCGATTCGACACGCGCTCGCCTGCCTTTCGCGAACGACTCCTGCCAGCCCTGGCCCGCCGTGCCGCCGCGCGCTGGCCCGCTGGATGGCGAGTGCCGAACGCCGACCTTCCCAACCGGAATCCCCTGCGGGCCCCCGCAAGAGCGGAGAACGCGGACGGCCGGTCGGCAACCGCGGCGCTCGGCCCCGGGGCGGCCTCGATCGCCGAGGTCGTCCGCCGGTCCGACGTGCCGTCCGAGCTCGAGCCGCTGCTCTCCCGTGCACCTCTCGCGGTCTGGCCGCCCCCGGGTACCGACGTCGCGGGGATCGAGCGGACGGTGGCCGGCCTCGCGGGCTTCCTCGCGGAGGCCGATGTCCGTCGGCTCGATGCCCGCCTGGCGGCCCTCGGGATCGAGCAGGGTGGCGCCAGCAAGACCTACGCCTCCGCCTGCGCGTTCGACGAAGGCCGGAGCGACGGCACTCGGCGAGTGTCGTTCGTCTGTCGCGCCCCCGCGGAGAGCCCGAAGGAGGCCGACGGCGTATTCGCGCTGGAGGGGAGGATCTTCCTGGACGCCACCGCGGTCCGGCGCGGGTCGATCGACGCGGTCAGCGTGGACGGCCTCGACGAGATGCCGGAGGCCGAGGTCACGGGAGGGACCGTCCGGACCGTGGGGAAAGGAGTCGAGGCGGAGATCAAGCTCGTGCAGTCGGCGTCCCGCCTCCAGGCACGGCGCGCGAACGGCGAAGCCGTCCAGGTCCTGGTCCTCCAATGGCCACAGGGCGGGGTGTCTTCGGACCCCGCGGGCCGTGCGGGCCGCGGCCTCCTGCGCACGCGGGACGACTTCGGCCCGGCCCGGGCCGCCATCGACGCCCTCGCTGCGCGGACCGCCTCCGGTGCCTCGGACGTTCTCGGTCCCAGGCCCTTCCGCCGCGCCAGCGTCATGAGCGCCGTCGAGGCCGAGCTGGGGTCGCCGGTCCTCGCCTGGTGCTGCGAGGACACGACGGGGATGCCTCCGGCGGACCCGGACGCGCATGCCCGCGACGCGGCCGGCCCTTCCCCTGCCGGTCATCCGGCCGCTCGCCACCAGGTCTTCCTCCGCTATTGCGGCCGCTGCCACGAGAGCGCCGACCGCTTCCCTCCGAACTTTCTCCACGGCACGCCGGTCGACGTGGACGCGAAGCTCGCCCGATGCGCGGAACGGATCTATTTCCGCCTGGAGATGTGGCGCCTGGACGCGGCCCGCCGACCCAAGACGCCGATGCCACCGGAGAACGCCCTCGAGCGACTCGCCGTCTCCCGCGACGAGTGGCCCGCCCATGCCGACCTTCGGGCCCTTCACGACTACGTGGGCGACATCCTGAAGTCCGAGAGCGGGACCGCGCCGCGGATCGAGACCCTCGAAGCGCGCGGCTACGAGGACCTGCGGAGCTGCTTGCCCGAGCCGGTCCGCTCGACGGCGGGCGCCCCGAGCCCGGTCGCCCGCCCGTGAAGAGCTTTTTCATCAGCTACACCTCCGAGGACACCGTGTGGGCGCAGTGGATCGCCCGCGAGCTGGAAGCGGCGGGCTACAGCACCATCATCCAGGCCTGGGACTTCCGGCCGGGCGAGAACTTCGTGGTGGAGATGCACAAGGCTGCCTCCGACGCGGAGCGGACGCTCCTCGTGCTCTCGGAGGACTACCTGAAGTCGCAGTTCGCCCAGTCCGAGTGGGCGGCCGCGTTCGCCCGCGACCCGACGGGCGCCGAGGGGCGAATCGTTCCCGTTCGTGTCAAGCCCTGCAAGCCCGGCGGCCTCCTCGGCGCCATCGCGTACATCGACCTCGTGGACCTCGAGAAGGACGCCGCCCGCGAGAAGCTGCTCGACGGCGTGCGTCCCGGCGCGCGTGCGAGGTGGGATTCGCTTCCGGAGCCGCCCATGCCACCCTCGCTGCCTCCCCGGCAGAGGTTCGTTCGCATGGCCATCGCCTATGCGATCGTGACCAGTCTCGTCCTCGTCGCGGCCTGGGTGGGCCTGCTGAGCGCGATCGGCGCCGACGACTGGATGGAGGGCCGCTTCCTGGCCCACATGCAGCGATTCCTGCCCTCGCCCGCTTCGGACGACGTCATCCTGGTGCGGGGCAAAGGCGACGGCGGGCCCCTCGGCAAGCCTGGCCCCGACTGGCGTGGTGCTCACGCGGAGCTCATCGACGCAATGAGCAAGGCCGGAGTGCGGGTCATCGTGTTCGATCTCGACTTCACGGATCTGAACGGGGCCGATCAGAGGCTGGCTGACGCGATCCGCGGGGCGGCGGCGCTGGGCACGAGGGTCGTGGTCGGCGCCCTCGACTTCGAGGTGATCGACGGCACGCCGACGCCCAGGATCAGCGGCGTCCTGGCCGGCGTCCGCGAGCTGCGCTGGGGAACGCTACGCGGCGACGCCGCCCTGCGAAGGCTCGAGCTGGCCCAGCGCCTCGAGAGGCGAACGACGCCTTTCCTCCGCGTGGACGCCGAGCCGGTCGTGCCCTCCCTTGCATTACAGGCTGTGATGCAGGCCCTCGCGGGACCGGGAGGTAGAGCCGCCGCCGTCTTCAATCCTCGAGCGGAGGTCATCGAGATTCGGGCCACGGCGGACCAGGTGCTCCGATCGATCCCGGTCGATTCTCATCTCGGCTTCATCGTGGACGTCAAGGAGGACTTCCCGCCCCACGGATACGCGGAGATCCACGCCCAGCGCGATGCGCCCGAGGCCCTCCGCGGCTTTCGCGGCAAGGTGGTGGTGGTGGGCTTCGAGACACCCGAGGAGGTGCGCCCGGGGCCCGCCGGCAAGACGCGGTACGAGATGGACGTCCAGGCCAGCGCGATCGCCCAGATGCTCGGCGGCTCGTTCTTGCAGCGCCCGTCCGCGCAAGCGGAGTACCTCATGATCCTCGCCATGGCGGCGGTCGGATGGCTCCTGCGCGCGCCTCGGGGGGCCGGGCCGGTGCGCACCCTCACGATCCCGCTGCCCGGCCGCCTGAGTGGGTTCGTCAGGGTGCCCACCGTGCTGCTGGCGGCTGTCCCCGCCTACGGCCTCATCGCATTCGTCGTGTGCAAGGAGATGCGAATCGTGCTCCGCTTCACCTACGACCTGCTGGCTCTTCTCCTGACCTTCTGGGCGGTGGGTCGAGCCGCGCGTGGCTCGCGCCGCCCCGTGGCGGCGGCCCCCGCCGCGCTCGCGAAGGCCGTATGACACGCCTGACGCGGGCTCTCCTGCTCGCCGCCGGATCGGCCGCGGCCTTCCCCGTCCTGGCGGCGGGGGCCGACGACGACACCGGCGAGGTGTCGCTGGCGCGCATCGAGAAGATCGTGGTGGACGGCGAAGACCGAATCGAAGCCGGAGAGGCAGAGCTGAGCGTGACGCGCGCCCGGACCCACACGAGCGTCCCGGCACGACGCGACCTCGCGCTCAACGAGGACGACGAGATCGCCACCGGCGCGGGCACGAGCGTGGTCCTGCTGTTCGAGGTGGCGGCCTCGGAGGAGGAAAAGAAGGCGGTGGTCGGGGCGGCCACCCGGCTCCGCTTGCAGGGCAAAGCCTCGATCTTCCTGGTCCTGGGCCGGATCCTGTCGAACGTGCGCGGCTTCTTCGAGGTCGCGCGGCCGGAGGGCGTGTTGGGGGCGCACGGCACCGAGTTCGAGGTGGTCGCCGCAGACGACGGCTCCACGCGACTGCTGGTCCTCGAAGGTACGGTGGAAGCCATGGGGAAGGGCCCGGCTCCAGAGCGGGACCCCGGCCCCGAAGCACCCGTCGCCGGCGGCGTCTCCGTGACCGCCACCGCGGGACGCGTGGTCACATCGTCCCTTTCCATCACGGTGCGCAACGGCTGCGAAGAGGAGCACATCCACGAGGTGCGAGCCCCGGAGCAGCTCCCGTGGGTGAGCATCGTGGGTGAGCGCTTCGCGGTTCCGGGCGGCGGGATACGGATCACGACGCACACCCTGAAGCTCGACGCCACGCGCGTGAGCCCCGGGACTTATCGGGGCGACATCGCGGTGAAGTGCCTCGACTGCGGACGGGAGGCCCGATGCCGCGTTCCTCCCCCACCTGTCCCGCTCACGGTGACGGTCCAGGGGCCACCAGACGGCTCCGCAAGGGACCCCGCGCCTCGTGGGTTCAGCGGGCGGGTCGGCCCCCTCGAGGAGGTCATGCTCGGGGCCGGCCGGGCGCCGGAGACGGCTCGCAAGGCAGGCGCGTCCGGCGTGCGCGCGACCCTCGATTGGTCGAGCGACGTGCTCCTCGCCGGCCGCCCTCCCTACGTCCGGCGCGGGGCGGCCCTCTACTTCGAGTCCGTCCCGGAGCGCGACCGCACCTTCAAGGATGTGCGCTTCCGGGCGGTCTGGAATCAAGCGGCGGACGCGTACGAGACGCTCGGCAACGTCTACTGCGACTGGGGCGAAGGAGCCAAGGGCCTCGAGGCCTATCTTCGTGCCGGTAAGACCGACCCCGCTCGCGCCTCCGCGCCGGCCTATCTCGCCGGGGTCGCCGAGGCCTATCGGTTGAAGGGCCGGCTCGACGAAGCCGAGGAGCGGGTGCGCCGAGCGCTCCGTCTCGACCCGCGCCAGGCCCTCGCCCTGCTGACCCTCGGAAACCTCGAGCAGGACCAAGCCGCGGTGGCGAGGGATCGCGGCGACAACCCGCGGGCGCGGGAGCTCCTCTCTGCCGCGGCAAGGACCTTCGACGAGGCGGCGCGGAGCGGGAAGCGGCGGGACGTCGTGGCCATCGCGCGCGCGAACCAGGGCGAGACCTCCCTCGCCCTGGGCCAGCTCGCGCTCCAGGAGAACCGCGGAGACGAGGCCCACACCCACTTCGCGGCGGCGCAGAAGGCGTTTGCCACTGCCCAGCAAACCCATCGCGCGTACCCCTACTCCGACGTGGGACTCGCCGACTCGTTCCGCGGACTCTTCAACCTGGCGACGGACCGAGGGGAGGGGGCCCGCGCCGAGTCGAACCTCCGCGAAGCCGAGGATCGGTACGGACGCGCGGTCAAGGAGAAGAGAGCCCCGTTCGCGGCGTGGACCGGGCTCGGTACGCTCTACCACGACGCCGGACGCGACGATCGTGCAGCAGAGGCTTACGCCCGCGCGGTCGAGCTGAAGCCCAGCGAGCCCCTTGCCCACTGGCGGCTCGGGATGGCGCTCGCCCGGTCGCAGCCGATCCGGGCCGCGGAGCACATGCGGACGTATCTCGCTCTCGAAGCCCCCGCCTTCAAGCAGGGGCAGCGGGCGAAGGAGGCCTCTACGGTGGCCGAAGGCAAGGTCGCGCCACCGACACCTCCTCCCTCTCCGGGGCCAACGCCCGTGAAGGTCCCCGACGTGCTGGGGGACAAGGAGGAGGACGCCGTTCGAAAGATCCGCGGGCTCGGGCTCGTCGCGCGCGTCGAGCCCGAGGCGAGCTGCGAAAGACCCGGCCGCGTGGTCGCGCAGGAGCCCAGGAAGGACACGCGCCTCTCCAGGGGCAGCGAGGTGAGGCTGCGGGTGACCGGACTCGGTCCGAGCCCGGTCACCGTTCCCATGGTCGAAAGGCTGTCCCAGGAGAGTGCGGAAAGGCGGCTCCGCCAGAGCGGCCTTCAGGTCGGCCGAGTGCGGAAGCGCCAGACCGAAACCGACAAGCCGGGCACCGTCGTGGACCAGGATCCGGAAGGGAACAAACCGCTGGCGCCAGGTTGTCCTGTGGAGCTCACCGTGGCCGAGCCGATGCCGCTGGTGAGCGTCCCCGATTTCCGCGGCACCAAGGAGAAAGCCCTGCAGGGTCTCGCCGGCCAGGCGGCTCTCGCCTTGGCGGGTCTCACCCTCGGGCGAATCGAGGGCCAAGGAACGGGCGGCGTCGTCGCCGACCAGGAGCCGAAGCCGGGAGCTCGCGTCCCCCGCGGCACGCCCGTGAACCTTTGGATCCGCGCAGACCCCACACCCGGACCCACCCACCCTCCCGATCCGACGGTCGTCCTCGTGCCCGTGCCGGACGTGACGTCACTCGGGGTCAAGCTTGCAGTCAGCCGGATCCGACAGGCCGGTCTCAGCCCGGCAGTGCAAGACAAAGGCCCCTGCGTCATTCGTCAGGCTCCGGAGAGTCGCCAGGGAAAGCTCCGGCGCGGCTCGACCGTAACCCTCTACACGGGCAACTGCCCGCCCCAGATCCAATAGAAGCGGGGCCCACGGGAACCGCCTGGGCCGCTCTGGAGTCTCAAGGAATAGGCGGGCGCCGTCGCCCGTACCTGAGGCAGGCCGGTCGAGGCCCAAGGGGAGAGTGGCCATGAGAGTTGTCTCGTTCGCCGGGATCGCGCTCGCCGTGATGGCGGGCATCGTGGTGGCGGCGCCCTCCGTGTCCAGGGCCGCGGGCCCACCGTCCGAGGCCGACGTGATCACGGCTTTCGGCAAGCAGGGCATCCGCATCTCCGGCGGAGAGGCCGCGGCCATACGGGCCGACGTGGGTCTGGCCCTCGAGGAGGCCCGCGCCCACGGGATCGGCAACAGCAAGGTCGACTTCGCGGCCGTCGAGATCGCGCAGCGACTCGGGCTCGACACCTCGCCGGGCTCGAACACGGTGCGCAACGTGGTCGGCGCCATCCGCACCCTCTTCGAGCAGGGCAAAGGGGGCGCGCAAGTCACGCGAGGGACACCCCCTGTTGCCCTGGAATGGAAGCGCTACTACGACCACGCGCTGGGCCTTTGCAGCGATTCGTCGTTCCTGTCCCTGGTCCGCCAGAAGAGCTTCCACCCGGTGAAGATCAGCTGGGAAGACATCGGTCGGTACGCGGGCAGCGTCTGGGGCGACCGCATCAGCGACGTGGGGATCTGGGTGCGGGAGAGCGAGCAGGACCCGGGGACGGCGCGCCTCGCCCTCTCCGTGCGTCGCGACAGCAACTTCCGCGACAAGGTGCTGGTGGTGCCCGCTTCGGCCATCAAGGTGCACCAGCGCGTGGGCACCCGCACCGTGGAGAAGACCCTGCCCGCGCGGCTCGCCGAGCTGGGCCTCGCCAGCGCGTCACGCGACCGCAACGTGATCGTGTCCAACCAGTTCGCGATCGTGCCCGTGCCCGGGCGCGACATGCGGGGGGCCTGGCCCGAGGGCGTCCCGCCCCGGGCCGCGTTCACCTTCAGCATCTTTCCCTACGGCTCGACGAACTTCGTCATCACGGACGTCATCGAAGGGAGTCACGAGGCGATCGTCGGCCCCGGCCAGCACCAGTTGCTGTTCGCCAACGTGAAGGGCCAGAAGGCGCCGTTCACGGCAAGCCGGGCCGAGGACCGGCAGGATCTCCTGGAGCTGGAGCGCCAGTTGAAGGCGCAGGGCATGGACGTGGACGTCCAGCGCTACTACCTCATCCAGGTCCCGCTGCGGCGTGACGCCGCCGACGTTCAGCTCTCGAACATGGGCACGCCGCCCTGGAACCGCGCGTTCGGGCCTCTGATGGAGGTCGTCACCTCCAGCTCCGCGGAGGGCGCGGTGGCGGGCGGAGCGCCCGGGGGGGTCCTCGGCGGGGTAGTGGGCGGAACCCCGAGCGCCCCCGCGATGGCGACACCCGCGCCGCTCGAAAGCGCGGGCAAGGTGACCGCCGAGCCCGAAAAGGCCGGCCTCGTGCGCGTGGCCATCGGACACGGCGAGCCCGAAGGCCCCTACAGCGCGGGCAACGGCTATCGCGGCGCTCGTGCCGAGGAGCCGATCCGCGTCACCGTCGTCTACTTCGTCACCCCGCTCGGCGAGGTGACGCGCAAGGACATGGAGGCCTTCGCCGCGGCCTTCGCCCGCTGGGACACGGAGGCCATCTGGGGCGGAAGCTTCGTCACGAAGGAAGCGTCGTAGGGCGAGGACCTTCGAAGCCGGCGTGCTCCAAGGCTCACCCCGTGGCGCCCGCCTCTCGTAGCCGGCGCACGAGATGGACATACCCGCGGCGCGCCGCCCATGCGAGCGCCGTGGCCCACGGTGGGTCGTCCGGGAGATTCGTCGGCGCCCCGCGGGACAGGAGGAGCTCGACCATGTCGGGCAGGTCGTTGCGGGCGGCCCAGGCGAGCGGTGTCGAGCGGTAGTCCTCGTCCCGCGCGGTGATGCTGGCCCCGGCATCGAGCAGGATGCCCGCGCATTCGACGCGGTGGCCTCGCGATCGGCCGTGGCCGTCGCGGCCGCACAGGTCGTGGAGAGGTGTCGCGAGCAGCCAGTTGGGCAGATCAGGGTCCATGCCGCTCGCGAGGAGCAGACGCAGGATGTCGGGGTCGCTCAGGAGGTACGAGCGGCAGGCGGTGACCGTCTTGGGAACGCGGGCCCCCGCGTCCAGTAGCCGCACCACGAGATCCCGCCTGCCCTGCGCGGCCGCGGCCGCGAACACTCCTCCACAGCCTGCGTTCGCCGCGGTCGGGTCTTGCCGGACCCGGCGGACGACCTCGTCGTCCTCGCCGAGCCAGACCAGGTCGTACGCATCGAGCCTCCCGCCGCGCGCCATGAGAAGCGCCCGAAGCTCGGGGGTTTGGGCGGCGTACGTGGCGCTGCCGCCAGAATCGATCCCGCCGTTCGGGTCCGCGCCCCGGTCGAGCAGCAGCTCCACCAGGGCCCGATTGCCGGCGCGCGCGGCCGCGAAGAGCGCGGCTCCGAGGGGCGCGGTCGGCCCGTCGGGCCAGCTCGGGTCGGCGCCTCGATCGAGCAGCGTCCGCGCGATGGTCTCGTGGCCGAACTCGACGGCGGAGGACAAGCGCGTGCTTGCCGGAAGGCCGCGTGGCGGCGATTCGGTGAACATCGTCGTCGAGAAGCTGGAGGACTCGCTCCCCGTCTCCGAGCGCGGCCGTGATCACGAGGTCGTGGGCCGCCCCTCTCTGGATCAGCAGCCGCGCGGTCTCCAGGTCCCCGCGAACCCCCCAGAACGGTCCATTCCAGAGCGCCAGGTCGATCGGCTGGAAATCGGCGGCGGCGTAGCCCTTCTCCGAGCCCGGGCCGGCGCCGTGCAGCGCGTGGATGTCGGCCCCCAGGTCAAGGAGCAGGACGACGACGTCGCGTGCCGACGCGGCCACCGCGCGGTGGAGCGGCGTGCCCCCGGCTCGGTCGCTGCGTTCGAGAAGCTGCGGCTCAGCGTCGAGGATCTCCCTGACTCGCTCCACGTCACCGACGTCGGCCGCGAGGTGGATCGCGTGGTCGACGGGCGAGTCGGCCGGCTTCGTCCGGCCAAGTCGGTCGCGAGCCTCCTCGAGGACCCGGGCGATCTCCTCGTGCCCACGGTCGCGGGCCACGGTGATCGGATCGTCGCCGCTCACGCGTACCGCCGCCGGGTCCGCACCCGCCTCGAGTAGCAAGAGGACCGCTTCGAGATGGCCCTCCCGCACGGCGAAGTGCAGGGGTGGCGTGTACCAGTACTCGGCCCGGCAGAGCGCCGGATCACGCTCCAGGATTCGTCGGAGCGCGACCGTGTCGCCGCTCCTCGCGGCGGTGATCACCTCCCATACGTCATCGCCGATCCCGTCGGGCTTGATCACGCCGACTCCGTGCCGCTCGCCACGACGTCCCGCGGGTAGACCCGCACCGAGTCCCATCGCCGGAGGCGCACCTCTCCCCGCGCGAAGCCCCGGGGCTTGCTGACGTCCGCCACCCGGCAGACGTGGACTTCCACCTTGCCCCGCGCACCGCGGGCCTTCGAGTGCCAGGCGGCGAGCGCCGCCGCCGCCTCGAGCACGCCCCGTGGCAGCTCCTTCAGGTCGTCCGGGTTCTTGACCACCACGTGACTTCCGGGGCAGCCCGCGACGTGCATCCAGAAGTCGCGGGGCTCGCCTTCGCCGAAGGTCAGCGCGTCGTTCTCGGCATCGCCCTTGCCCACGAGCACCTCGAACCCCTGGACAAGCGCCTCGCGGAACGTTCGCCCTTTGCTCGCCACAGCCTCATGCTACAGTCGGCCCCGGCATCTCCCAATGCCCAACTCCATGGACGCCATTCGACCTTCCTCCCGACGAGCTGCGGCGCCTCGGCGGCCTGGCCGTGGAGGCGGTGGCCGCCCACCGCGAGAGCCTCGCCGAGGGGCCGGTGTTCGGGAAGGTCGGCGCAGCGGCGGCCCTCTTCGACGAGCCGCTGCCGGAGAGCGGGATGCCGGCGGAGGACCTGATCGCCTTCGTGCGCGAACAGGTTCTCTCGCGTCCGTTCGGCAACTCGCATCCGCGCTTCTTCGGGTTCATCAACGCCACCGCCGATCCCCTCGGAACCATCGCCGACTACATGGCCTCGGCCCTGAACCCGAACTGCTGGGGTGGGGACCACGCCGCGGTCCATGTCGAGAACGAGCGTCATCCGCTGGATCGCCGAGGGGCTCTCTCTGCCCGCGACCACCGAGGGCATCCTCACCTCGGGCGGATCGATGGCCAACTTCACGGCGCTCGCCGCCGCTCGGCGCGCGGTGTGCCCCGAAGTCCGCGAGGACGGCCTCCCGCACGACACGCGCCTCGTGGTCTATGCCTCCGACCAGGTCCACAACTGCGTGGACAAGGCGATCGACCTGCTCGGCTTCGGGATGCGGCAGCTCCGTCGGCTGCCCGCCGACGACGCATTTCCGCCTGCCTGTCGACCTGCTGCGGCAGGCGGTCGAGGCCGATCGCCGGGCCGGCCTCCGTCCCGCCATCGTCGTGGGCAACGCGGGGACGGTGAACACGGGCGCCGTCGATCCGCTCGACGAGCTGGCCGACTTCTGCCGCAGCGGAAGGTCTCTGGTTCCATGTCGACGGCGCCTACGGGGCCATGGCCGCGCTCTCGCCGCGTCTTCGGCCGCTCTTCCGCGGCCTGGAGCGGGCGGACTCGGTCGCCGCCGACCCGCACAAGTGGCTCTACGTCCCCTTCGAAGCGGGCGCCGCCCTCGTGCGCGAGCCGGGCCGGCTCGCCGACGCCTTTCGCAAGCCGGCCGAGTACCTGGTGCAGGACGGCGAGAGCCCGTTCCCGGGGCCGGTGGCCTTCAACGAGCGCGGGCCGGAGCTGTCGCGCGGCTTCAAGGCCCTGAAGGTCTGGATGGGCTTCAAGCGGCACGGCCGGCGGGGCTTCGCCGCGGCCATCGAGCGCGACGTGGCTCTCGCGCGCTTCCTTGCGGACGAAGTCGATCGCCGGCCCGACTTCGAGCGGCTGGCCGAGCCCGTCTTGTCGATCGCGAACTTCCGCTACCGGCCCGAGCGCAGCGCTTGTCCGAAGAGGCCCTGGCCACGCTCAATCGGAAGATCGTCAACCGCCTCGTGGGCAGCGGCTCGTTCTTCCTCGCCCCGACCCTGCTCCGGGGCAAGACGTCGCTGCGCGTGGCGATCGTCAACTTCCGGACCAGCGAGAGCGACCTCGTCGCCCTGCTCGACGAGGCGGCGCGGGTCGGGCGCGAGCTGACGAGAGGCTGACTACGGGCTCTCGGCGGGAGCCTCGGGCGCAGGCTTCTTCCGCCCGAGCAGGAAATCCACCATGGTGTTGACGTCCATGGTGGAGACGTTGCTGCCGGGCACGATCACGATCTTCTTCTTCGACAGCAGCTGGGCGACCTGCATCTTCACGTAGGCGTCGCCCCCCAGCTTTCCGAGCGCCTCCGCTTCCTTGCGCACGCCCTCGGCTTCAGCCTGGGCCACCGCGATCCGGGCCTTGGCCTCGTTGGTCTTCGTCTGGTAGTAGCCGTCGGCCTCGTTCCGGATGCGCCCCGCCTCGCCGAGCGCGAACTCGAGCTGCTGGTTCCAGGCTGAGCGCTTGCCCTCGAGCTCGCTCTTCTTCTGGACCACCATGTTCTTCTGCTGCTCGACCAGAGTCTGTACGTCGGCCTCCGCCTGCTTCTGGGCGTTGATCGCGGCCTGGTACTCGGCGTCGAAGCGGTGCTGCTGGACCTGGAGCATGTCCACGATGACCGCGTAGGGCTCGAGCGCCTTCCCGAGCTCGTCCTTGGCCTTGCTCGCGACCTTGTTCTTGACCGTGACCTGGTAGTACTCCTCGCTCGAGATCTCGTTGAAGATGTCGCGGATGATCGAGCGCGAGATGGGCCGCACCACGCGTTCCTTGATCTCGTCGATCGACTGGCCCACGTGGAAGACCAGGAAGGGCGCCTTCTTGGGATCGATCCGCCACATCACGTTCACGTCGATGTAGACGTTGTTGCCGTCCTTGGTCTTGAAGGTGATGTCGTCGGGGACGGGACGGTCGCCCTCGTTGGGGTTCGCGGTCATAAGCAGGTTCTGCTGGGAGATGGGCAGCGTCGTCCAACTGTTGACGATGGGCAGGAAGAAGTAGACGCCACCGGGCTCGTAGACCTCGGCGTCCCCGCGCTTCTCGAAGAGGCCGAAGAGGCTGGTCCTGATCCCGACCTCGGTGGAGGAGGTGGTGCCGCAACCCACGAGCGACACCGCGAGCCCGAGGACGAGGGCCAATCGGGCGCGCATCACTTCTTCTCCGCCGGAGCCGCGGGGGCCACTCCGCCCGGGCTCACCCCGATGAGGGCCCAGGCGCTCCGCACGAAGGCGATGTACTGCTCGGGAGTCATGACCGCGCCTTCGATGTTCTCGAACATCTTGGCGGTTTCGAGAGCCACCACGTAGCGCCCGCCGCCCGTGGTGAGGGCATCGGCCTTGAGGCGCTTGGCCTCGGCCGCGGCCACGTTGATCTCCTTGTCCGCGCGCGCACGCACCTGCGAGGCGTAGAGCTCGGCTTCCGCCCGTATCTTGGAGATCTTGGCGTTGACCTCCGACTCCGCGATCGTGATATCCGCGTTGCCCTTCGACTCGATCTGCTTGAGCTTGGCCTTCTCCTCGTTGACCAGGCTCTCCTTGCGGTTCTTCTCCGTGAGCTGGACCGCCACCTTCTTGTCGTGGAGTGATTTCTCGTAGTTGTCGGCGTAGCGGAAGTTGCGCAGGAGCAAGCGCTCCACCTTGAAGCCCCGCTCCTTGAAGCGCTCGGCCAGGAAGGCCTCGGACTCGTGGATGGCGGGGATGCGCACGAGCTCGTCGTAGAAGGCCTCCGCGTTCAGCTTGCCGAGGGTGGCCAGGATGCCGTTCCGGAACGTGTTGATCACGAACGCGTCCACGTAGAGCGATCCCCAGCCGAACTCGCGGGCGATCTTGACGGGGTCGGCGATCGAGTACAGGAGGGTGATGTCGGTCGCCACCGCGTAGCCGTCCGAGGTCTGGATGTTGAGGGCGTCGACCAGGCGGTGGGTGGCCTTGCCGAGGAGCCGATCGCGCCGGTCGAAGTACTGGTCCACCTTCTGGGTGACGTTGCCGCCCATGGTCTGGGCCTTGGCCATCGACTCGCGCCGGTCGAAGGACGCCTCGAGCACGTGGATCTCGCGGGGGAACGTGTGCATGGTGGTGCCCGGGCCCACGAAATAGAGGCCGGGGCCGAAGGCCGTGTCGACGATCCCGCGCTTGAAGCCGAACTTCTTCTGCTCGACCCCCCACTCGTTGGGCAGCACGCGAACCGTGCAGGCACCGTAGAAGACGGACACGAGCACGAGCAACAGGAGGAGGCGAAGGGCGAGCCTCACCAAGGACGACTTCATGAGGCTGATCGCCTGACCGAGTGCCGCCACCTGCACCATCAGGCGCCTCCTTCCCGAGTCTTCTCTCGCCCGCGCAGCGCGCCGGGGTCGGACGGTGCCTCCTCCTCGAGCCGCGCCGCGAGCGGGCTCGCTTGCACCTCATTCGTCGTAGCGGACAGGCCCGCGGGCTCGCCGCGCTCGCGAGCCGCGGCGGCCGTGATCAGCGCCAGGTCCATCCGCCAGATCTCGTCGTCGGTCCGGGTCACGAGCTGGTTCAGCTCGGCCTCGTAACGTCGGAGGGCGAACACCCGGCGGAGGTTGGGGAACAGGAGACCGCCCATGGCGAAGACGAGAACCCACTCTTTCGACCAGAGGGGAATGAAGGGAGCGGCGACCACGAAGCCGCCGAGGAGGAGGCCCGCCACTCCCCACCCGAGCCGCTCCGCGCCGTGCAGGGATTCCGGCGTGAGATAGAAGTCGTTCCGCTCGCGGGTCGTGAAGGACGAGGTGAGGCGCGAGTATCCGGGCAGCACCACCTTGCGAACGCGCTCGTCGACGCGCCGAAAGAGCTCGTCCCGCTCCGCCTCGGAGAGATGGGTCTGCGACCGTCGGATCTGGTCACGCAGGCGCGGCACTTCCTTCTCGTAGAGGTCGACGAAGAAGGCTTCGGCGCCGCCGGCGGCGATGGTCGCCTCCGACAAACCAGGCCGGCAGTTCTCGAAGGTCTGGAGAAGGGAATCGACGAAGCCGTCGAGCATGCGCTTTTGGGGCGCACCCTTGAAGCCCATCACGCGCAGGAAGCGGCTCACGGTGGGCTGATTATAGCCGCGCTCCGGGTCAAGGGCCTGAACGTGCTCAGAATCAAGTACTTGGAGAAACATCGGCCTTCGTTTCTCCGTAGAAGACCGTGGGGGCGGCGCGCTCCATCGCGCAGAAGGAGACTCCTGATGACCCGAAGAATCGCCGTTCTCGCCGCCGTGTTCGGCCTCGGCCTCGCACCCCTCGTAGTGGCGTCCGGCCGGCAATCCGTGACCGTGGACCTCAAGGACGCCACGAGTCTCGGCGGCACGAAGCTCCCGGCGGGCAAGTACAAGATCGCCTGGACGGCCAGCGGAGCCGAGGCCGAGGTGAAGGTCGAGCAGGGCAAGAAGGTCGTAGCCACGACCAAGGCCAAGCTGGTGGAGCGCGACCGGCCCGCTCCGGACGACGAGGTGGTCTCGCGCAAGGACGCCACGGGCGCCTTCGCTCTCGCCGAGGTCCGCCTGCGCGGCGAGAAGAGCGTGCTGGTCCTCGTCGCCTCCTAGCCGCAGGCACAGACCTCGCCCCCGGACCAGTCTCACCGCGCGGGCCGACGTGGGGCCCGCGCGGCGAGCGTTCCTCAAGGGGCGGTCCGCGATTCGGGCGTCTGCGGCGATCCCGAGCGCGCGCCCGGGATCCCGAGCCGCTTCATCTTCTCCACCAGGGTCGAGGGCAGGACACCCAGAGCCGCGGCGGCTCGGCGCTGGTGGCCGCCCTGCGCGCGCAGGGCATCGGCGATGAGCTGGCGCTCGTACTCGGCGAGGACGTCCTTGAGCGCGGCCACCGGTCAGTTTCCCTTGGCCGCGGCCCGAACGTACAGGCCGTCGAACAGAACCTTCCAGGTCTTGCCCTCGTCGGTCGAGGACTCCCAGACCTGCCGGACGCGGTCGCTGCTCTTCTTTTCCCAGGTGATGCGCTCGCGCGAGGGGCCGCCCTCGCGCCGGGTCTGGTGCCCCTCGAGGACCATGCGTCCGTCCGTGGCGTGGCCTTCGAGCTGCAGGAGCCCACCCTGGTCGTCGACCCAGGTCTGGTGCCAGACTCCGCGCGAGGCATCGAACGTGTTGACGCTCGTGCCGTTCGCGCCTCGCGCCCCCCGCCAGTTCTCGAGAATCACGCATCCTCGCAGGATGCTCTTGATGGAGTTCTCCCCCGCGCGGTTCCCTTTCGGGTCTTGCACCTCCCACTCCCCCACCCAGAAGTCGAACTGGCGGTGCTCGGGCTTCGCACAGGGGGCGGGCGCCGGGTCCGCGGCACGGCTCGGCGCGGACACGCTCCAAAGCCCCAGGACCAGGGCGCCCAGCCGGCATCTCGTCTTCCCATTCATAGTGACCACCTCACCCGGTAAGGTGGGTCGTCCGCCCGTTCAGCGCCATGAACGCGCGCTGAGTTTGAGATGAGTCGGCGATGCGAAGGCCCTACGTCCTGTTTCAGTGCGCGAGGCCGACGCGGCGAAGGACGGCCTGGAAGCGCGGGTCGGCCCGGAGGGCATCGAACCTCGGCTCGACCAGCAGCAGGGACACGATCCACCTCGACCGCAGGTCGGCCCCCTTCTCGAGCCAGGTGAGCGCTTCGTCGCGCCGACCCGCCTGGGCGAGCCGGGCCGCGAGAAACTCGGCCGGGGGCGGCGTCCTCCGCTCCATGCTGTCGATGGCAAAGCCGACGTAGAGGCGGACCGCGTCCCGCCCCTCGAGGACTTCCATCTTCCGGAGGTCGGCGTCGGCCTTGCCGGCCCGCATCACGGCCACGCCCTCCGCCTTCGCCTCGGTGAACGCCCCTTTTTCCACGTAGGCGTCGAGCAGGAACGCGTGCAACCACCCGAGGGTGGGCTCGAGCTCGAGCGCCTTCTTGTACTGAGCGATGGCGTCGTCGTAGTGGCGCGCGAAATAGAGGTACCAGCCGAGGTCTCCATTGACCTCAGCCGAGAGCGGGTCGAGCTGCCGGGCCCGCTCGATGGCGGCGAGCGCTTCGGCATGGCGTCCCTGCGCCGACAAGAAGCCCGCGTAGGCGTGGAGGGTGGGAGCCCGGCCCGGGTCGAGCTCGAGGGCCCGGGCGAAGGACGCGCCGGCGCCTGGCCAATCCCAATCGAAGTACATGCGGGTGACCGCGAGGGCGGTGTGGGCCTCGGCGGTGCCACCATCCAGGGTGATGGCGCGCTCGGCGGCCGCACGCACCTTGGGAAACACCTCCTGCGGGGTCATTCGACCCTGCTCGGAGAGGGCCACGTACGCGGAAGCGAGGCCGGAGTGGGCGGACGCGAAGCCCGGGTCCTGGGCGATGGCCTCCTGGAAGTAGTCGACACTCCTGCCCAGGCCCTCCTCGTTGATGCCGATCGCGCTGCGCCGGCTCAGGTGGTAGCGGCCCTTCAGGTACGCCTCGTAGGCGGCAGGGCTCGTGCCCGCCAGGGCGGCGGTCGGCGCGGCGGTGCTGAGGCGGGCCTCGAGGGAGCCGACGATGCGGGCCGCCAGCTCGTCCTGAAGACTCAGCACATCGGCCGCGCGCCGCTCGTAGGCCTCGGCCCAGAGGTGAGTCTGGTCCTTCACCTGGATGAGCTGAGCGGTGACCTTCACTCGATCCCCCGCGCGACGCACGCTGCCCTCGAGCACATAGTCGACCCCAAGCTCGCGCCCGATCTGGTCGACGGGCGTCCGCTTTCCCTTGTAGACGCTCGAGGACGTGCGCGCGATCACGCCCAGCCGCCCGGGCCCCAGCCGGGCCAGCCCGGTGATCATCTCCTCGGTCAGGCCATCGCTGAAATACTCCTGCTCGGGATCGCTGCTCATGTTCTCGAAGGGCAGGACCGCCAGCATGATCCGGCCGTTCGCCGGCCTGGCCTCGTGCGGTGGGGGTCGGCGGGCGACGAGCAGGGCGGCCGCCGCCGCCAACACCGTTGCCGCGGCCGCGGCCCAGATCCGGAGGCTCGAGCGTCGGCGAGGGAGGGCCACGGTCGGCGTGGCGGCGACCGTCGCCGCGGGGAAGAGGGCGATTCGGGATGAACGCTGGGCACCGTCCCCGCCGAGGACCTCGACCGGCGCGATGAACCTGTAGCCGCGGCGAGGGAGCGTCTCGATGAACCGCGGTGTGTCCGCCTGGTCGCCGAGGGCGGACCGGATCTGCTTCACGCAGAAGTTGAGGCTCTGGTCGAACTCCACGAACCGGTCAGCCCCCCAGACCTCCCTGCGAATCTCCTCGCGAGTGACGAGCGCGCCCGGGTGGGTGGCGAGGACGGCCAGGACCTTGAATGGCTGCTGCTGGAGATGGACAGGGGCTTCGTTCCGGCGCAGCTCGAGGGTGCGCAGGTCCATGGTGAACGGGCCGAAGCGCAAAGCCAGCGGCGACTCCGAGTCGGGGGCCGCCGTAAAGGCCGTCTCTGTCGCCATTCCTTAACTCTAGTAGCCTTTTCCCCGGCGAACGACAAAGAAATTGACGTCCAACAAGTTGAACGCGCCGATGATCATTCGTAGCGCAGCGCGGACATGGGATCGACCCTCGTCGCCCGTCGCGCCGGCAGGTAGCCTGAGCCCAGAGTCACCACGGCCAGGCCCAAGGTCGCCAGGACCAGGGTCAACGGATCGTACGGGGTGAGGCCGAAGAGCTGCGACTGGACGAGGCGGGAGAGGGCCAGGGCCAGGGGCGCCCCCAGACCGATGCCGATGGCCGCGAGCACCGAGACCTCCTTCAGCACGAGCCAGAGCACGCTCGCCCGCTCGGCCCCGATGGCCATGCGGATCCCGATCTCGCGCGTGCGACGGGTCACGGTGTAGCTCATGACGCCGTAGAGCCCGACCGCGGCCAGGAGCGTCGCGAGGAGGCCGAAGGCGGCCGAGAGGCCGGCCACCAGCCGCTCCAGGAAGAGCGACTCGCTGACCTGAGCGCGCATGGTCTTGAAGTCGGAGACCGGCAGGCTGGGATCCAGGCGGGCCACGGCCTGCCGGATCGCCAGGGCGGCGGCCTTCTCCTCCTGGGAGCTCCGGACGTAGAAGGTCATGCGGCCCAGGGCGTCCGGACCGTCGCCCTGCGGGTAGGGCAGGTAGACGTAGCGGGGGATCTGCTCGCGGAGAGTGTTGGCCTTGCTGTCCCGGACGAGACCGACGATCTCGATGTCGGTGGCTTTGTCGCGGCCGAAGCCGAAGCGGCGGCCGAGGGGGCTCGTCTGCCCGAAGAAGTAACGAGCGAACGTCTCGTTCACGATGGCCACGCGCGGCGCCCCGGCCACGTCGGCGGGGCCGAAGTCGCGGCCGGCCAGGAGGGGGACGCCGAAGGTCTTGAAGAGCCCGGGACCCACCATGTTGGTCTGCGGGTTCATGTTCTCGCCTTCCTTGACCTCGTACCCGGCGACCTTGACCGTGGACTGGTTGACGGAGTCCGTGAGGATCGGGGCGGAGGCCATCGAGACCGCGAGAGCACCCGGCTGCGAAGCGAGGTCCTCCTGCAAGCGGCGGAAGATCTCGAGCGCGCTTTCGGGCGCGTGGCCTCCCAGCGAGGGATCGATGGAGAAGGTCAGGAGCCGCGCCTCGTCGAAGCCGGGGTCGAGGCTGCGCAGGTTGTGGAGGCTCCGCGCGAGGAGCCCGGCGCCAAAGAGAAGCAGGAGTGATAGCGCCACCTGGGCCACGACGAGGCCCTTGCGGAAGGAGACGTGGCCGCCGCCGATCACGCTCCCCGCTTCGTCCTTGAGGGTCGCGGTGACCGCAGGCCGCGAGGCTTGCCAGGCCGGAATCAGACCGAACAAGAGACCGGTGAGAAGGGAGACGCCGAGGGTGAAGAGGCCGATGCGAAGGTCGGGCTCGGAATGGAAGGAGCGGGCCGCACCCTCGAAGGGAAGCACGCGCCAGAGCAGGTCGGTGGTCCAGGCTGAGACGAGAAGACCCAGGACGCCGCCGGCGAGTGCGAGCACCAGGCTCTCGACGAGGAGCTGGCGCGCGAGATCGCGGCCGCGGGCCCCGAGGGCGAGGCGGATCGCGAGCTCGCGCTGGCGAGCGGCGCCCCGCGCGAGGAGCAGGTTCGCCACGTTGGCGCAGGCGATGAGCAGCACCAGGCCGACCATCCCCATGAGAAGGAAGAGCGGCAAGGAGGCGCTCTGACGAAGCTGCGAGAGCCCGCGGAAGCCCGGCCGCAGGTAGAGGTGGTTCTTGGCGTAGCCTTCGCGGAACTTCTGCGATCCGCCCGGCACGAGGTCGAGCTCCTCCTGGAGAAGCTGGCGGTACAGCACGTTCGCCCCGGCTTCGGCCTCCGCGAGGGTGACCCCGGGCTTGAGGCGGGCCAGGACGTTGAGCCACCGGCTGCGGCGATTGTCCAGGTGGTCCCAGGTGGGTGTCATCTGGGCCTTCATGGTCAGGGGCACGAAGACATCGGGGGCGGCGCCCACTTCGACCCCGTTGAAGCCGGGCGGGGCGACGCCGACGATGGTCATGGGATACCCGTTCAAGTGGAGGGTCTGGCCCACGATCTTGGGATCCGCTCCGAACTGGCGCTTCCAGTAACCGTGGCTCAACATCGCCACGAGGTGGCCGCCAGGATTGCGGTCGTCGTCCTTCGTGAACGCGCGGCCCAGCGAGGGCACGACACCGAGCACTCCGAAGTACTCGCCGGAGACGAGCTCGGCCGCGATCCGCTCGTTGCGGCCCCGGTAGGAGGCCTGAAGGCTCGTGGCAAATCGGCCGATGACTCCGTCGAAGACCTGGTTGCGGTCCTGGAGGTCCCGGTACATGGGGAAGGACAGCGTCTGGTCGCCGAAGAAGAATCCCTGGAACATGCCGGGATCGTCCAGCACCACGAGCGCCTGCGGCTCCTTGACCGGGAGCATGCGCAGCAGCACCTGGTCCATCAGGGTGAAGATGGCGGTGTTGGCCCCGATGCCGAGGGCCAGGGTCAGCACGACCACCGAGGTGAAGGCGGGACTCTGGCTGAGGGTGCGGAGCGCCAGTCGAAGGTCGCGAGCCAGTGATTCCATCCAGGTCCCTCCCCGGGACAGGACAGGCGAGCTTCGTGCCACGGGTCCACAGGCCGTGGACCTTTCGCCGCGAAAGCGCGCCACCTGAGCCACTTGGGGTGGAGCAGGGGCCGCCTTTGCCCCTCTGCCACGGCCGGGGCTCGGCTCCCGGCCGTGGGACGCCGGTGTGCGAATGCGAACGCCCGCCCGCCCGCCTGATCCACCGACTCGATGGGCAACCGCCTGAGCGCAGGGGGGTTCCCTCGACCGCGGTCGATGGCACGCGTCGTGAGTCGCCGGACGGTGGAGTGGTGTCCCCACACGAGGGAGGGTGACTGTCGATGAGCGCGCGACAAGACGTGCGGTTCGCCTGGCGGGCTCTGGTGCGGCAGGCGGGCCTCACCTTGGTGATCGTCCTGACCCTGGGACTGGGCATCGGCGCCACGACTGCGATCGTGAGCGTCGTGCACGCGGTCGTGTTCCGGCCCTTGCCGTACGCCGAGCCCGATCGCCTGGTGCGCTACTACACGCGCTTCCCCGCGATGAAGCTCGAGAAGTTCCCCCTGTCTCCACCCGAGTTCCTCGAGCTGTCGCACGAAACGAAGCGCGCGAGCGCCTTCGGGGCCTGGGTGGAAGGCGCCGTCAACGTGTCGGGCGGTCCGCAGCCCGTGCGGGCCGACGCCGCCTTCACCAGCGGCCAGCTCCTTCCCCTCCTGGGAGTCGCTCCCGAACGCGGGCGTTTCTTCACCGACGACGCGACGCTCCCCGGAGCGCCGAAGGTCGCGATCCTCGGCCATGGGCTGTGGCAGGGCGCCCTCGCGGGCGATCCGCAGGTCGTGGGCAAGACCTTGCGCATCGACGGCGTGCCCACCGAGATCGTCGGCGTCATGCCGGCGGGCTTCGAGTTCCCCGCGCGGGGCACCGACCTCTGGCTCCCGCTCACCCTCGATCCCGCCGATCCGGGCGGACGCTCCTCCCATTACCTCCAGGCCATCGGCCGCCTGGCCCCCGGTGAGAGCGTCGCGCAGGCGCGCGCCGAGCTCGACTCCTTCATGGCCGCCTCGGAGGAGAACCACCAGAACCATCCCCTCCGCGCGCAGAGGCACCCCATGATCGTGGGCCCGCTCCACGAAGACATCGTGGCCGACGCGCGGCCGAAGATGATGCTCCTCCTCGGAGCCGTGGGCTTCGTCCTCCTCATCGCCTGCGCGAACATCGCGAGCGTCCTTCTGGCCCGGGCGGAGTCCCGGCACAAGGAGGTGGCTCTTCGCGCGGCGCTCGGGGCGGGCCGCGGGCGGCTCGTGCGCCAGTTCCTGATCGAAAGCCTGGTCCTCGCGGCGCTGGGCGGTGCCGCAGGCCTCCTGCTCGGGGACCTGGCTCTCGCGGCTCATCCTGACCATGGATCCGGCCAGCGTGCCGCGAGTGCAGGAGATCGGCATCGACGGCTGGGTCCTCGGGGCCACGACGATCGTGGCTCTCGTCACCGGGCTCCTCTTCGGTCTCGTTCCCGCGATCCAGGCCAGCCGGCCGGATCTCGTCGAGGTGCTCAAGGTCGGGGGCCTGCGCACGACCGCCGGGCGCGGCAGCCTGCGGCTGCGGCGCACGCTGGTCGTGGCCGAGGTCGCCCTCGCCGTCGTCCTCGTGACCGGAGCGGGACTGCTCATCAAGAGCTTCGCCCGTCTTCTCGACGTGAGCTCCGGGTTCGAGCCGCGGGGGCTCGTGACCCTCAGCCTGTCCTTGCCGAACGCCACCTACGAGAAGGGTGAGGACGTGGTGGCCTTCGCCACGCGCCTGCAAGAGCGCGTCCGCGCGCTGCCCGGGGTCGTCGACGCATCGCTGATGCTCGGGCTGCCTCCCAGCCGGCCCATCAACGCCAACGACATCGCGTTCGAGGGCCTCGCGAAGAGCAAGGACGGCCCGATCTGGAACGTCGACTACTGGCAGATCGTGGGCGACCATTTCTTCGAGACCCTCCGCATTCCCCTCCGCGAAGGACGCTTCTTCACCGAGGGAGACGGGCCGGGAAGGCCCCTCGTGGCCATCGTCAACGAGGCCATGGCGAAGAAGTTCTGGGGAGATGTGAGCCCGGTGGGCCGTCGGCTCCGGCCGAACGGCGGCGAAGGGCAACCCTGGGTGACCGTGGTGGGCGTCGTGGCCGACGTCAAGCAGCAGGGTCTCGAGTCGCCCGTGGGAACCGAGCTCTACATGCCCGCGAGTCAGGCGCCCGAGGCCACGGGAGGACCGCTCCGGGACTACTACCTCGTGGCGCGGTCGGCGGGACCCGAGCCCCTGGCCCTCGTCTCCGGAATCCGCGGCGCGATCGCGGAGCTCGACGCCTCGCTGCCCGTGGCCGACATCCGCACCATGGAGGACGTCTTCCGGAGCTCGGTGGCCCGTCCCCGATTCGTGATGACCCTGCTCGCCGCGTTCGCGCTCATCGCAGTGGCGCTGGCCGCAGTCGGCATCTATGGCGTCCTCGCGCACACCGTGGCCTTGCGCACCAACGAGATCGGAGTCCGCATGGCCCTCGGGGCGCGGCGGCGACAGATCCTGGCGGGCGTGGTGGGACAGGGGCTCGCCCTCGCCGGGATTGGCGTCGCCATCGGCCTCGGCCTGGCCCTGGCCCTGAGCCGCGTGCTCCAAAGCCTGGTCTTCGGCATCAGCGCGACCGATCCCCTGACCCTGGTGACGGTGGTCGCCACGGTGGCGCTCGTCGCTCTTTGCGCCTGCCTGGTCCCCGCCGGCCGCGCCGTGCGCGTAGACCCGATGGTCGCTCTGCGTTACGAGTAGATCCCCGACGAGGCGGCGGGTGCCGCGACCTGCCTCTCTCCGAGCTGGGCCAACCCGATAGAGAGATCCAGGCGCTTGACGGCGCGACTCTTACTGCCCAAGATTCGCTTAACGCTCAATCCCACTAGGCCGACGACTCGGTCGTGCCCGGCCGGTCGTGCCACGACTGTTCGACCCTGTGTCGTGAGGTTGGATGGAGGTGAGTATGGCGAAAAGGAGCATGGCTCGGATTCTTGCGTCGATTCTGGCGTGTCAACAGCCGCTTCTCGCGGCGGCCACGGTCTCGGATCAGGTTGCCGAGGCGAAGAATCTCGACGCCACCTTCCTGAGCCTCGACGCTGCGAGCAGTCGGGTCACCTACCAGGACGCACGCACTGGCGAGGTCAAGACCATTTCCGCTTCCCCGGCCTCCCTGGAGAAGGTAGCGCAGCTCCACAGCGGGCAGAAGGTCGTCTTCAGTTGCCAGACCGCCGCCTCCGGCGAAACACTCGTCTGGGGCGTGAAGAAGAAGGCAAACTGGTGGAAGCGCGGCGGCATCATTCTCGGCGTAATAGTCATCCTCCTCGGCGCGCTTGCTGTGGCTTGGGCCAACGCCGACCCCTATTCTCTACCTGTACTGTGAGAACAGGGACAGGAGCTATGGGAGCGACGGCTTACAGCGGCGCTATCCCTTCGGCGGAAGCGGTGATTACCGACCGGCCGCGGGCTGGAAGCTGGCCGTGATCCCGCTAAGGACCGCCCGCTCCTGCGGGAAGAGGGCGGACGAGGTCCAGCCCATCACCTGGTAGAAGTGCCCCGGGGTTTCGACCGAGGTGTGCAAGTAGACGAGATCGAAGCGGTCGGCCCGGCCCCGAAGCTCGTATTGCAGCGCCGGGTGGCCGGCGATCTGCAAGGACACGCCGGTGTTCTCGCTCGAGCTTCCGAGCTTCTTGAGGATCTGGCCGCGCGCCACCCGTGAGAAGCGGGCCAGGGCGACGTCGCCGGTCGTCTTCTTGTCTTCCTCGAACACCAGGACACAGACCTGTTGCGGCGCGTCGCAAGCCTGAAGCTCCGCGTTCTTGTTGAGGTCGCTCTCGGACCTCCATCCGGAAGGGGCCGCGATCCTGAGGGCGCCGTCCTTGCTCAGGATGACGACGGACCCCGCGGCTGGTGGGGCCGGCCCCGGACGTGCGGGGGGCGAGAAACGAGGAGCGGGAGTGGAGGACGAGGTGGCGCGCTGCGCCTCGCTCAGGAAGGCACTCACGAGGGCCACGCCCAGGAAGACACTGCCCACGAGCCCCGCCACGAGACCGAAGACGGAACGGCCCATGCCCACGCGGCCGGGGGCGCGTCGCACGTCGAGGATACCGAGGATGCCGAGGATGACCGCGACCGGGGCAGGGCAAAGGAAGAGCGAGAGCCAACCGGAGACGAAGGCGGCCTGGGCCATGCCGGTCGGAGCGGGGCCGGCGGCGGTCCGGTCGGCCGACGGAATGCCTCCGGAAGAGGCGAGGCCCGAGAGCGCGGCCGCCGGGCCGGGCCAGGCAGGCAGGCGGGCGAGAAGGCTCTCGTGGACTCCGCGCAGCCAGACGAACTGGTCGTCGATTCGCGCGGGAGAAGGAAGGACCTGGCCCACGATGGCCAGAACCATTCCCGTGAAGAAAACCAGGGCGGCAAGCCAGGCCAGGGCCGCGCCCGCACTGGCCAGGAGGGCCGCCACCAGGGCAAAGAGGCCCAGCAAGAGGAGTGCGACTCCGATACCGGTCATGAGACTGCGCCGCTGCCGGTGGGTTTCGCAGAGGGGGATCTCCACCTGCGCGCGCTTGCTCACGATGACGGCCACGATGGCGTAGATCAGCACGCCGAGGGGGATCAGCAGAAACAGGAGCGGGTTGTGCCACGAGAGCTTCCGGTTGAGCCGGATCGCCGCCGGCTCGCCGCACTTGACGCAACGGTCGGGAAGCCGTGCTTCCTTGGCGAAGACCAACTGCTTCCCTTCGCGCCAGAATCCCGGAGCCTCTGCCGCGCCCGGTCTTGCTCCCATCGGCCGGGCCGGCCCCATCGCGGGACGTGGTGGGGCGATCAGGGGGGTGCGCTGCGGCGGGATCGTCGGAGGCAGGGCGAGGTCTTCGGCGACCGGCGCCGGAGGCGCCGGGGCCGGAGGGGACAGCGGTCGCGGCGGGATCGGCCGCGGGGGGATGGGCGGGCGAACCAGGGCCGGCGGGACGGCCGCGGGCGGCTGCGCGCTTTGGGGAAGGGGCGGCACCGAGGCCACCGGGCGAGGCGGGATGGGCCGGGGCGGAGCGGGAGGCGGCGGGGCGCTGGCGGGCATGAAGGCCGTGGGCATCTCGGCCCAATCGATGTGGACGCGGAAGGCCTTCGCCCCGAAGCGCACCTCCTGGCCTTCGCGAACCTCGGCGGTCACGATCCGCTGCCCGTCGAGGAACGTGCCATTGGCGCTGCCCTTGTCCGTCACCATCCACGCCGCGCCCTGGCGTTCGAAGAGCGCGTGCTGGCGCGAGACGGAAGGGTCGTTGACGACGTGGTCCACGCCGGCGGTGCGCCCGATGGTGGCCCGCTCTCCCTGGATCTCGATCACAGCCGAGCCTTCGTCCACGGGTGCGAGCCTCAGTCCCGCCATGGAGACCTCCAGATTGGACGCAGCGAAGAGTTGCCGCCGATGATACACGGACGAAGGCGGGCCGGCTGCGCTATCCTCGGGCGGCTCATCGGAGGTCGAGATGCGGCGGCTCCCCCCCCTTCTTCTGGCTCTCGGGCTGGTTGGCGGTCGTGCCTCCCTCGCCGCGGACGAGGCGAGCGACTTCAAGGCTCTCCTCGAGGAGGCCTGGGAGTTCCAGCTGCGTGAGGATCCGCTCCTGGCCAGCGCCACCGGGGACGCACGTTTCGACGACCGCCTGCCCGCGGTGGCGCCTTCCGACTTCGCCCGGCAGGCGGAGTTCTGGAAACGGACGCAGGCGCGCTTGCTCGGTATCGACCGCGTCCGACTCGCCGAGGCCGACCGCGTCAGCTACGAGATGTTCGAGCGAAACGTGGAAGACGAGATCGCGGAGCTGGCCTTCCGCACGTGGCGCATGCCCTTGAACGCCGAGGGCAGCTTCCACAGCGATTTTGCCCGGCTGCCTTCGTCGCTGCCATTCGCGACGACCCGCGACTACGACAACTACATCGCGCGCCTCCGCGCGTTCCCCGCCTACGGCCGGCAGCAGATCGCGAACATGCGCGAGGGCCTCCGAACCGGTTTCACGCAGCCGCGGGTAGCCCTCGAGGGGTTCGAGGGGACGATCACCATCCACATCGTCGCCGACGTGGAGACCAGCGTCTTCTGGAAGCCGTTCGCCTCGTTCAGGGCGACGGTGCCGGAGGCTGATCGCGAGCGCCTCCGGGCGGCGGGTCGAGCCGCGATCCAGGGCGAAGTCGTCCCGGCTCTGCGCACCCTGCTGGAGTTCATGAAGACCGAGTACCTCCCGAAGGCGCGGACGAGCGTCGGGGCAAGGGACTTGCCGGAGGGGCCGGCCTACTACGCCTGGCGCGTGCGCCACTTCACCACCGTCCCCATCACGCCCGACGAGGTCCACGCCCTGGGCCTTGCCGAGGTGGCTCGCATCCGCGCCGAGATGGACGCCGTCTTGAAGCAGCTTCAGTGGTCGAAGGGGTTCCCCGAGTTCCTTCGGTTCCTGCGTACCGACCCACGGTTCTACGCGAAGACGCCGGCGGAGCTGCTGAAGGAGGCCTCGGCCATCGCGAAGAGGATGGACGGCAAGCTCCCCTCCCTCTTCAAGACCCTGCCGCGTCAACCCTACGGCGTCGAGCCCGTTCCCGCGGACATAGCACCCAAGTACACCGCGGGCCGCTACAACGGCGCACCCATCGACAGCGCACGCGCGGGCATGTACTGGGTCAACACCTACGCGCTCGAGACTCGGCCCCTGTACGCGCTGGAGGCGCTCACCCTGCACGAGGCGGTTCCCGGCCACCACCTGCAAGGCGCCCTCCAGCAGGAGCAGAAAGACCTCCCGGCCTTTCGCCGTCACGGCTACGTGAACGCCTTTGGCGAAGGCTGGGGCCTCTACTCGGAGTGGTTGGGCCTGGAGGCCGGCTTCTACCAGGACCCCTACAGCAACTTCGGCCGGCTGACCTACGAGATGTGGCGCGCCTGCCGCCTCGTCGTGGACACGGGCCTGCACGCGAAGGGTTGGAGCCGTGACCAGGCGCTCGCGTACCTGGCCGAGAACACGGCCCTCTCCCTGCACGAGGTCACGACCGAGACCGACCGCTACATCGGCTGGCCTGGCCAGGCCCTCGCCTACAAGATGGGCGAGCTGAAGATCCGCGAGCTGCGCAAGCGAGCGGAAGCGGCCCTCGGCCCGCGCTTCGACGTGCGCACCTTCCACGACGCGGTCCTGAAGAACGGCTCCGTGCCGCTGTCCGTGCTCGAGGCCCAGATCGACGCGTTCATCGCCGCGGCCAAAGCCGACCCGTAAGGGAGCGCCCTGTCTACTCCACGCGGGGCGGCGACAGGGTCGACGGCGTGAGGGCGAGCTGGTCCCGCCTGAAGATGAAGAACACGCCCGCCCGGTCGAAGGGGGGACGGTCCCGAAGGCCCGCGTAACGGTCCCCGACACGGGGGACGAGGCCGAGGAGCAGGTTGGGGCTGATGGCCACAAAGTCCACGGCGCCCCCTGGGGCATGACGCTCCGGGTACAGATGGCTGCCGGGCAGGTCCTCATGCCGAATGCCGAAACGGTCCGGGTTGTCGGCGCCGTGATACGCGAGCCCGACGGTTCCCACCTCCCGCGCCCTCATCCAGGCGGCAAGGCGGGGAAGGTCCTGACCCCAGTCCAGATTGGAATCGAGGAGCACGCGATGGGCCCCCGAAGGCCCTCCCGCAAGCAGGTTGAAGTAGGTCAGATAGCCTCGCGACGCCGCCCTGAGGCTCGGAGCGGCGTGGGCGAGCAGCAGCCCGGCGAGGAGCCAGCGCGCCGAGGCCGACCCCAGCAACGGCCAGAGCGTGGCGGCCACCAGGAGGATCAGGAACGGATACATGGGCAGGATGTAGCGCTCGCCGATCTGGATGCCGCTCGCCGCGGCGAATACGAAGATCACGGCGGCGGGAACGATCCAGGGAACGGCATCGCTCCGGCCCGCGGTGGCGCCAGACGCGCGCGCCCGCAGTGCAATGGCCATGGTCCATGCGACAGCCAGCAGGAAGCCCGGAGTGTTCTTCACGATGAAGGCCACCGGGAAGTAGGCCCACCACCGGGATTTCGAGTGCGCTCCCAGGAGATAGGCGGTGTGGCCTTCCCGAAGGTGCTCCAGCTGATAGCGCATACCTTCCAGATACGCCTCCGGAAGGGCATGGAGACGCAGGGCCAACGTCACGATCTGGCCCGGGACGGAGAGGCGAGCCGCAGGCGGCTGGGCCACCGACTGTCCGGGCGTCGGAGCGTAGTGAAACCCGTAGGCCGCCCAGATCACGACGGGAACGATGAGGAGGACAGTGACGATCAGGACACCCAGCGCGCAGCGCCTGCGCACCGACGCCTGCGGCCGCAGGCTCTCGATGGCCGCCACCAGCACCAGCGACACCAGGAGGAGCCACCCCGTGAGGCGCGTCGCCGCCGCGAGACCGATGGAGGCGCCGACGAGAAGGGCGGGCCCCACTCCGGGGGCCTTGCTCCACCGCCAAAACCCCCAGGAGCCGAGCAGGATCAGGAAGGCCGCGGGCAGGTCGGTCGTGGCGAGATGCCCGTGCGCCAGGAGAGAGGGGTGGAACGCGGCGAGGAACAGGGCCAGGAGGCCTGCGCCGGGCCCGTGGCTCTCTCGAGCCCATCCCCAAACGAGCAGGCACAACGCGACGGTCAGTACCGCGATGGGGACCCGTGAGCGCCCAATGACGGTTGCCGCGTCGTTCGCCTCTTGGAGGAATCGATACGACCACACGATCTCGGGCTCTCCCGGCCGGACCTCGGGAACCTGGATGGGGGTGCCCAAGAGCCCGAGCGCGGCGAGCATGGAAGCGAGGGGTGGGGCGGTCGGATTGATGCTGTAGTCCGAGGCCGTGAGCTGGCGATAGCCAGCGGGGATGTAGAGGACTTCGTCGTTCGTCAGGCCGTCCGTGCCGATGGCGTGGAGGAGCTCGAGGACGAGAACGAGCGTGAGGAAGAGGACGGCACCGATCTCCCACGCGCGGACCCGCGGCAACGGCGCCTCGCCCGCCATACGTCCTGCGGTCGTCATCGACGGTGGAGTTCCAGAGTCGGACACAGTGTCGGGATCACAGGCGAGCCTGTCAACTCGGCCCAAGAGCCGCCCGGCGGCCTCTTCCTCTTCGCTTCCGCTACGCGTTCGTCAAGACCTACAAGCCGGTCCTCGACGATGCCCCGTTCCGCGCTTTCGACACGATGGAGGACTATCGACGCTGGTGTGAGGAGAGCCTCCCGGACTGGCTGGGCTATGGGCGCGTTTGAGTACCGTCAGGCCGAAGAGATCCGCGACGGCCTGAGAACGAGTCGCCTGCCCCGCCTCCGGTCTTTCCGGGAGTACTGGCTCGGGCATCGCCGGTAGCGTCGTATCATCGAACCTGCAGCAGAGGAGCGAAGGCCATGGCGCCTGCTAGCGGCTTCCGTCGTAACCCTGGGCATCGCTTCGGCATCCCCAGCGCGACGCTCCTGCTCGTCGCGTTATCCCTGCCCGTTTCTCCGGTAGAGAGCCAGGAGCCAGCAAGCGTATCCAACAAGGCCGATGTTTCGAGAGCTCGCCCGCCGCGGAAGCTCTCGCCCTCGGAGGTCGAGGAGTTCGAGAAGAAGCTGGTCGACAACCCCAACGACCTCGAGTCGCGCGAGCGCCTTCTCATCCACTATTCCACCGAGCGGGGAGACGAGGCTCGTGCGGTGCGTGCCCGTCATGTGCTCTGGGTCATCGCCAACGCCCCGGAAGCGGAGATCGCTGGTCGCCCCGAGGCGGGTTTCGACAAGAGAATGGAACCTGAGAGTTACGCCGAAGCCCGGGCGCTCTGGCTCCGGCAGGTGGACTCGAATCCGAGGAACGCCAAGATGCTCGCCCACGCCGCGGGGTTTCTCCTTCTGGACGATCGCTCCGAGGCCGAAGTTCTCTTCAAGCGAGGCGCCGAGATGGAGCCGCGCAATCCTCGCTGGAACGTGCAACTGGCCCACCTCTACGAGCTCCAGGCGCGGCGACCCGACACCACCGATCCAGAGGCCGCCAAGAAGGCGCTCGAGCAGTTCGAGGCCGCCCTGCGGACGGGCATCCCTCGCTCCTACGTCCTGGCGGACGCGGCTCAGTGTGCATTGTGGGCTGGAGACGACACGAAGGCCGCCGCATACGCCTCCGAGCTATTGGCGGGAGCGCGAGATCCCACAGGGAGAGCGGACGGAAACGCCATCCACGACGGCCATCGGATCCTCGGCCACGTAGCCCTCAATGCAGGGGACATCGAGGGCGCGAAGTTGCACCTTCTCGAGTCCGCCAAGACCCCGGGCTCGCCCGTCCTGAACTCGTTCGGTCCCGAGCTCACCCTGGCCAAGGACCTCCTGGCGAAGGGAGAACGACAGGCGGTCATTCAGTATCTCGAGAGCCTCCCCCGCTTCTGGCAAGGGCGCCAGGAGGCGATCGACGAGTGGGTCGTCCTCATTCGCGCCGGCAAGACTCCGGAGTTGGACCGCTTCAAAGCCCGGCGCGCCGACTCACCCGCCCCGGCGCGACCGTAGTCGTCTGTTTCTGCGGGCCGCCTTATCGCCTTGGCTGAAACGCGTTACTCCACACGAAGTCCGCGACCTGGCGCCCTTGGGCGATACCCGCGGTCTTGTCGAACTCCCAATGGATACCGAGGTAGATCCGGCTCTGGCCGTTCTCTTCCTCGGCCGCGGAAAGGCTCGGGAAGGATCGGGGAATGCGGGGCCGCACGTTCCCCTGGTTGTCGGTGGTCACGCCGTTCCACTCATCCGACACGAAGGTGAAGGCGATGCGGTCCGTTCCATAGAACCAGCGCAGGGTCTGGAACAGCGCGGCCCCGAACGTGGCATGCCCGGACGCGTAGGCCGGGAAGGGCGGCGTGAAGTTTACCCCGGGGTTGATGTTGCTGGCCGGCGCGCCGAGTGGCGAAAAGTCGAAGTCGGCGATCGTGTTCGGGTTGCCGTCGGAATCGGCTTCGTGGATGGCGGTGATGGGGCGCCAGAACCTGTAGACGTACTTCGACTCCCAGCAGGCGATGCCGGCGTCCGCCAACGCCGTGTGGACGAGGGCCAGGTATCGAGCCAGACCGACGACATCGTTCTTACCGGTGCCCCGCTGGTTGGCGATGTGTACGGCGATCTGGTTGAAGAGGCGCGGCGGCGCGCTCAGGTTCGGGGTTCCGTCGTAGCCCCAGTAGATGCCGGCGATGGTCTGATCCGGCGTTCGCTCGGTGGGTGTCGTGACGCCATCGCCTCCCAGGCGCTTCACTTCGCGAAAGGCTCTCGTATACTGCGCGCTGGTCAGGGCCGGTGGGGGTGGAATCCGGAACTGGCTCGCCGACCGCAGCACGAATGGCGTCACCTGACCCCAATGGGCTCCGAGTGCCAGCGGAATCAGGCTGATCGGGTCCTGCCGCCATTCGCCCGGGCCCGTACCCGGGATGTAATCGACCCCCACGAGCGGCTCGGCGACCGCGGAGCCATCGTCGGACCGGCGCGCCAGGATGCCGGCCGCCGCACGCCGGCCGAGGGCGATGCCCCTGGACTTCTCGGCGTCGTCTGCGAACTCGGCCAGGTCTTCCGCGAGCAGCGTGTCGAAGGTTTCCGCCTGTGCCGGCCAGAGCGACACCAGGGTGTCGTGGGCAGCCGCGGCGATGGCCACGTTCAATCCGGTGGGGCGTTGAACCGCAGGAAGGCCCGTGTAGCTTCGGAACCTGTTGCCGGTGATCGCGTTCACCGCGTCGAACATGGCGATGTGGACGATGGCCAGGGCCCGGGCCTCCCTGCCCGGGCCAGATTGCTGGCGGAACACTCGCGGATCGCCGGGCGCGGGAGGGGTATGGTCGAGCGCCGTGGCGTCCATCGCGATCTCGTTCCAGCGAAGGATCCAGTCTCTCGGGCGGTCTCCCAGGGGTTGCCTCGAGAGGTTCGCGAAGGCCTCGGCAAACACGGCGCCGGCGTTCGCCCCGTAGGCATCCGTCGTCGGGCCGGTCGGCGTTTGTTGAGCGAGGGCCGCGGGAACGAGGGCGCTGAGCGCGAGACCGAGCGTGATGGCAATGAGACCTTCGCGTCGGGCAGGGCGCGCTCGCTCGTCGGGTGGGTTGAGGCAGCTCATGGACAGGTACCGCGCGTGTCCACTCTCGTCGATGGTGAGCCTATGGCTTTGCCGGCAACACGCCGCGTGCTCGCAGGGCCTCCTGGAACTCTTCGTGCTCCTGTTGAAAGACGATCGTCAGCGCATCGCGATCCACATACAGGATGAACGTGGAATCGACCTCGACTTCGATCGGCCTGGCCGGCGCCTTTTCAAAGCGCCAGACGAACTGAGCGCGCGCCAACACGTAGTGCTCGTCCAGCCTGGTTTCCTCCAGGGACTCGACCTTTGTCGATTGGTGGCCCGCCGCTTTCAGGAATTCCCGTACTCCGGGGGAAGCGGCAAGAACCGCCCGCTTCTCGACGACCCGAGCGCCCTTCGGGTCGGCAAACATGAACGAGTCGGGATATTGGGAAAGGATGAGACCAATATCCTGGGTACTGCGATGTCGCACGTACTGATCGAAGAACTCCTGAACGACGCGAGTGGGGGAGCTCATGGCATTCCTTCCCTCCGCCTGACGTGAACGGGCCGGCCCAAAGCGTGCGTGGTGAGATGTAGCTGCAATCTACACTACCGCCGTCAAGGTGGGAATGACCTCGATCGAGGCAATGAACTGATGCCGGCGCGCCTTTGATCGCGAGGGTCTACGCGGCCTGCCCCGGCTTGCGTCCCGCAACCCGTTCGAGCGCGACCAGGACCTCGTAGAGCGTCTTCAGGGCGGCGAACAACAGGAAGATGGCTTCCGGCCGACCCGTGACGGCCATCAGGATGGTCCCGAAGAAGCCGACCGCCCACAACATCGCCCACCGCGCCGCCCCGGCGTCGACCCTGGCGGCCACGAACGAGGCCGGCCGACGGCCGAGGCCCGGCAGGTCCAGCATGAAGCCCAGCATCGCCAGACCCGCGAGAGGAGGCAGGCCGCGGCGCAGCTCCGCGAGAGACGGAAGAGCCACGCCCTGGTTCTGCGAGAGGATCAACAATAGCCCCGCGAAGAATCCGCCGAAGACGAGCAGACTTCCACCATAGAAGATCGCGATGTCCCGCGGGCGGACATGGGCGCGTTCGAAGTCGGCCAGGCGCTCTTGACGCGCGGCCTCGGCTGCGGGTGAGCCTGGGGGCCCGAGGGCCACGTCCTGGCCGGGATCGGAGATCTGCTGGCGATACAGCATCACGACCGCAATGGCCAGGAGCACGCCGAGGACCGCCTCGACCCAGTACAGGACCAGCCCGGTGGCGAGGCTCCCGCCACCGAGGACGCCCCCGACAGGAATCGCCTGAATGCCGAGCGCGGCACCCACCTTGCCCGGCAGGCGAAGCGAAGGAATGCGCACCGCGAACCGTCCTCCCTGACTAGATCGCCTTCGCCGCCTTCCACGCTTCGTAGAAGAGACCGACCTCGTCCACGAACCCGCCGTGGCGGGGTTGCCAGCCGAGCAGGCGCACGGCCTTCCTCGAATCGACGTGCTGGTCCACGGCCAGGCATTCGGCGTAGGGTCCCATCGTCTTCGCGGCTTCAGCCAGGGGCAGGTAGCCGACGGCGCCCGTGGACCCGGCGGCGCGGGCCGCGGCCGCGGCCATCTCGCCCACCGTGGCCCGTGAGCGGTCAGCCACGTTGAAGACCTCGCCCGAGAGCCCGCTCTCCACGCCGCGGAGGTAGACGTCGGCCAGGTCGTCTACGTGGATGATGGCCCACCGATTCTTGCCGTCCCCCACCACCGTGATCTCCTTGCCGTCACGCGCGCCCTCGAACCACGTGCCGGTCAGCCCTCCGGCCGCGCCGTAAACGCACCCCGGGCGAAGGACGATCGCGCGAGCGCCGGCCGCGGTGAGGATCCTCTGCTCGTGCGCCGGCCGCCACGCCACGAGCGCCAGCGGACGGAGGGGGTCGGTCTCATCGGCGGCACGATCTCCCGTGTTGCCGATGACCCAGACGCCGCTCGTGTAGACCAGGGTTTTCGGGCCCTTCGCGGCCGCCGCGACGAAGGCGTCCACGACCGTGCGGTCCGCGGCCACCGGGTCGCTCGCGAAATCGGCGGCGCAGTGGACGAGGACCGAGCACTCGGCCAGCGGGCCCGCGTAGGACGAAGGCGCGCTCATGTCGCCCACGACGGGATGGATCTCGGCGAGCGCCAGCGAGCGGCCTTTCTCGACCGACCGGCAGAGGCCGAAGACCTGGTGGCCGGCACGCCGAAGGGCCCGCGCCACCGTCCCCCCGATGTAGCCGGTGGCTCCCGTCACGAAGATCCGCATGCCGATTCCTCCCTTTGCTTCGCCCCGCGCCAGGAATCTTAGCGGGAGGGGCTGTCCGTTTGCGAACCAGCCCCGTCCCACGGGCGAACAAGCTCCAACGCGCCGTGCGGCCCAAGTGCTTGAAGACGCAAGGGCGGCGGCGCCTTGCACAATGGCACGAGGCTTGGTCTGATGGGCCGCATGATCCGATTGCGCAACGTGGAAAAGAGCTACGACCAGGGGGGCGGCAAGGTCTTCGTCCTCCGTCGCATCGACATCGACATCAAGGACGGCGAGTTCGTCTCCATCATGGGCCCTTCGGGGGCGGGCAAGTCGACGCTCCTCCACGTCCTCGGCATGCACGACGCGGCCTGGAGCGGCGAGTACTTCCTGGCCGATCAGCCGGTCCACGCGCTCGACCGCAAGAAGCGGATGGACCTCCAGAAGAAGACCATCGGCTTCGTCTTCCAGAGCTACCACCTGCTCGACGACCTCACGGTCTACGAGAACCTCGAGATCCCGCTCTCCTATCGCGACGTCAAGAAGGGCGAACGGCAGTCGATCGTGGCCGACATCCTCGACCGCTTCCAGATCGTGGGCAAGAAGGACCTCTACCCGAGCCAGCTCTCGGGCGGTCAGCAGCAGCTCGTGGCCGTGGCGCGGGCCATCGTGGCCGACCCCAAGGTGATCCTGGCCGACGAGCCCACGGGCAACCTGCACTCGGGCCAGGCCAAGGAGATCATGGAGCTCTTCCAGCGTCTGAACGCGGAGGGCACCACGATCGTCCAGGTCACCCACTCGGAGACGAACGCGTCGTACGGCCACCGCACCATCAAGATGTCCGACGGCTGGATCGTTCGCGAGTAGCAGGCGTTCCCGGGCCCGCCGTTATAGGCTTGACGCCGATGACCCAAGACCAGAGCCCCCGCCTCCTCATCGCCGACGATCAGCCCGACGTGCTCGAGGCCCTGCGCCTGCTCCTGAAGGGCGAGGGCTTCGCCATCGAGACCGTGGCCTCGCCCGCCGCGGTCCTGCGCCGCCCTGGAGACCCGGGAGTTCGCCGCGGTCCTCATCGACCTCAACTACGCGCGCGACACCACCTCCGGCCAGGAAGGCCTCGACCTGCTGGGCCGCATCCAGGAGATCGACTCCTCCCTGCCCGTGATCGTGATGACGGCCTGGGGGAGCATCGAGCTCGCGGTCGAAGCCATGCGGCGCGGGGCGCGCGACTTCATCCAGAAGCCCTGGGAGAACGCGCGGCTCGTGTCCATCGTCCGCACCCAGATCGAGCTGGGCCGGGCGCTGCGCCGCGGGCCACCGCCTGGAAGCCGAGATGCGCCTCCTGCGCGAGGAGGGCAAGGTCAACCTCATCGCGGAGTCGGCGGCGATGCAGCCGGTGCTCCAGATGATCGCGCGCGTGGGCCCATCCGACGCCAACGTCCTCATCACCGGCGAGAACGGCACCGGCAAGGGGACGGTGGCGCGCGCCCTGCACGTGGTGTCCCTCCGTGCGGGGCGGCCCCTGGCCACGGTCAACGCCGGCGGCCTTTCCGAGGGGGTGTTCGAGAGCGAGCTGTTCGGCCACGTGAAGGGCGCCTTCACCGACGCGAAGACCGACCGCGTGGGCCGCTTCGAGATGGCGGACGGGGGGACGCTCTTCCTCGACGAGATCGCGAACGTGCCCCTGAACCTCCAGCCCAAGCTGCTGCGCGTGCTCGAGACCGGCGAGTTCGAGCGGGTGGGCTCGTCGAAGACGCGACGGGTCGACGTGCGAATCCTGTCCGCCACGAACTCGGACCTGCAGCAGGAAACCGCGACCGGCCGCTTTCGCCAGGACCTGCTCTTTCGCCTGAACACCATCGAGATCCGCCTGCCTCCGCTGCGCGAGCGCAAGGAGGACATCGCCGCCCTCGCCCAGCACTTCCTGCGCCAGCACGCGCAGCGCTATCGCAAGCGGGCCACCGGCTTCGACGCCGGGGCCATCCGCGCCCTGTCCGAGCACGCCTGGCCCGGGAACGTGCGCGAGCTCGACCACGCGGTGGAACGTGCCGTGCTCATGACCCAGGGCCCGGAGATCAAGGCGGGCGACCTCGGCCTGCGCGCAGGCAGCGGCGACGGCGCCACCAAGCTCGACGAGATGAGCCTCGAAGAAGTCGAGGCCTTCCTCATCAAGAAGGCGCTCGGCGCGCTTCGACGGCAACGTGAGCCGCGCCGCCGAAGCCCTGGGTCTCTCGCGGAGCGCCCTCTACCGGCGGTTGCAGCGCTACGGGCTCTGAGCGGAGACGCACGCGCACGTCGCACGAGCGCCGGGTGCTGCTCATGGCGCTCTCCGCCGGGTTCCCCGGGGCGGCGGTGGCACTCCTGCTCCTGTGGACCGGCGACGCCAGCGGCCGGACCCAGGTCACGGTGGGCCTCCTGATCGTCGGCCTCTGGCTCGGCTTCGCGTTCGCCGTGCAGAACACCGTGGTGCGTCCGCTGCAGACCGTGTCCAACCTGCTCGCCGCCTTCCGCGAGGAGGACTACTCCTTCCGCGCGCGCGGCTCGAAGGGCGACGACGCCCTGGCCCAGGTGATGTTCGAGGTGAACGCGCTCGCGGAGACCCTGCGCCAGCAGCGGCTGGGCGCCCTCGAAGCCACGGCCCTCCTGCGCAAGGTCATCGACGAGATCGACGTCGCGATCTTCACCTTCGATCCCGGGGCCGGGCCTGCGCCTCGTGAACCGCGCCGGGCGAGCGGCTCCTGGCCCGGCCCTCGGAGCAGCTCCTGGGCCGGAGCGCCGACGAGCTCGGCCTCCAGGAGGCGCTCGACCGACCCGAGCGCGCGCGTCCTCGACCTGGCCCTGCCCGGAGCGGTGGGCCGGTTCGAGGTGCACGGCGGGACCTTCCGCCAGGGCGGCCTTCCCCACCGCCTGCTCGTGCTCGCCGACGTGAGCCGGGCGCTGCGCGAGGAGGAACGGCAGGCCTGGCAACGGCTCATCCGCGTGCTGGGCCACGAGCTCAACAACTCGCTCGCCCCCATCAAGTCGATCGCGGGCAGCCTGGAGAGCCTGCTCGCCACGCGACCCGCGGCCCGACGACTGGGACGAGGACATGCGCCGCGGGCTGGCCGTGGTCGTCGGCCCGCGCGGAATCGCTGTCGCGCTTCATGGAGGCCTACGCGCGGCTGGCGCGCCTGCCCCCGCCGCAGCTCCAGCCGGTCGACGTGGGCCCCCTGGTGCGGCGCGTGGCGCGGCTCGAGACCCGGGTGAGCGTCGAGGTGCAGGCGGGACGCGAAGTCGGCGATCCGCGCCGACGGCGATCAGCTCGAGCAGCTGCTCATCAACCTGCTGCGGAACGCCACCGATGCCGCCCTCGAAACCGGCGGCGGGGTGCGCGTGGGCTGGGCGCGCCGAGCGGGGCGCTCGGCGCGCCTCGAGCTGTGGGTCGAGGACGAAGGGCCGGGCTTGCCGAGCACGGCCAACCTGTTCGTGCCGTTCTTCACCACCAAGCCCCAGGGCTCGGGCATCGGCCTCGTGCTCTGCCGCCAGATCGCCGAAGCCCACGGCGGCACCCTGACCCTCGCGAACCGCAAGGACCGCACGGGCTGCCGCGCGGAGCTGCGCCTGCCGGTCTAGCGTGGGGGTCAGGTTCGGGTCACAATCGACGCCATGAAACGCAGTGAGATCAACCGGCTCGTGCGCGCTGCCGAGGGCTGCTTCCGCGAGCACCATTGGGCGCTGCCGCCCCGGCCGCGCTGGGACGTGACCGACTTCGGCCTCGGTGACTGGAGTCGGCACGGCCTCGTGCTCGTGAACCTTGCCGCCGAGGCCGAGTACTGCGAGAAGCTCATGTACGCGCAAGCGGGAATGACCACCCCGTGCCACTGCCATCACCGCAAGAAGGAAGACATCATCTGCCGTTGCGGCGAGCTGTCCGTCCGCGCCTGGCCGGGACTCCCGGCCGAGTGTGAAGGCCGCCCTTTCCCCCTTCTCGTCAACGGCGAGGTCCGGCAAGTGGGGGCGGGAGAACCGATCCTCCTCCAGGCCGGAGCGCGAGTGACCTTGCCGCCACGCGTCTATCACGAGTTCGTCCCCCGAAGCCCCGAGTGCATCCTCGGTGAGGTCTCGACCGCCAACGACGACCAGAACGACAACTTCTTCCTCGACCCGAACGTCGGACGGTTCCCCCACGTGAGCGAGGACGAGCCGCGGGCCGTCAGGCTCGTGAGCGATCCCGACTGAACGTCGCTGGCCCCAGTCTTGCTACTCCTCTTCCATCGCGAGAGATCGGCCCTCATGGGTCGGATTTCCGTGGCCTCGCGGACACAGGCCGTGGCCGGGCAGACACGGCGAAGGAGGGACACGATGGGAGTGAGCGTTCGGCCGGCATGTCTCCAGGATGGTTTGGTCGTCCTCGATCTGCTCGAAAACGTGGGCTACTACCCCGAGCCGATCGCCTTCGCGCGCACTTATAGGAAGGCCCTCACCGATCCCCACTTTCTGGTGCGAGTCGCCGAGGTGGAGGGCAAGGTCGTGGGCGTCGCCTCCCTCAGCCTCCGGTACCAGCTCGGTCACGGAGGACTCGTGGCCAACCTCGACGAGTTCGCGGTCCTCGACGGGCCGTACCAGAAGAGTGCCACGCGCCACCTGCGCATGGCCACCCTGGGCAAGGCCCGGGCCCTCGGAGCGGTGCGCGTGGTCAAGGACATGGCGAATACGGGGACTCCGCCTCCGCGCGCCGCCCAGCGCAAGGCCCTGGCCGCCGAGCAAGCCCCCGCGGCCTGAGGGAACGACGGCCCCGCTCGACGACCGCCGAACGCTAGCGCGACCAGTCTTCCACGACGAGCCCTGGGACGCGGCGAAACTCTCGGACGTTGCGGGTGACGAGCGTCGCCCCGACCGCGAGAGCGTGCGATCCGATCATGAGATCGAGAGGCCCAATGGGCCTTTCGGTGGCTTCAAGAGCGACCGCGGCACGCGGTAGAATCCTTGTCGAGGCCTGCAAAGGATTGAGACGACCCTCTGGAGGCGAAGCGTCGGCATGAGCCACGCGAGCTCGGCCCTGCTGATCGAGCCTTTTTCGGTCCGGGTCCAGGAAGCAGTCCTCTCCGACCTCAAGGCGCGCATCCGCAGCACGCGCTGGCCCGAGCCGGCGCCGGGGCCCGACTGGCAGCAGGGCACCGACATCACCTACCTGCGACGCTTGCTGGCGCATTGGGCCGATGATTTCGACTGGCGCGCTCGGGAGCGCGAGCTCAACGAGTACGCCCACTTCCGTGCAGAGATGGGCAGCGCCCGCATCCACTTCGTCCATGAACGGGCGCCGCACGGAGCGGGGATTCCCCTGATCCTGAGCCACGGCTGGCCAAGCACTTTCGTCGAGTACCTCCCGCTCGTGCCACTCCTGACCGATCCGGCGGCGCACGGCATCGATGGTCCGGCGTTCGACCTGATCATCCCGTCGCTTCCCGGCTACGGATTCTCGGAGCGTGCGGCGCGAACCGGCGTCAACTACCGATTCGTGGCCGATCTGTGGCATGGGCTCATGACTGGGCTGGGTTACGAGCGCTACGGCGCGGGTGGCGGCGACTTCGGCGCCGGCGTCGCCACCCTCATGGCCCTCGACCGGCCCGACAAGGTCATCGGCCTCCACCTGACCAACCTCGAGCTGTCGCCCTACACCGGCCCTGGGTCACGGCCGCTGTCTTTGGCCGAGCGAGCCTATCTGGAGACCTCCGATGCCTGGTGGCAGGCGGAGGGCGGCTACAAGGCCATCCAGTCGACCAGGCCGCAGACGCTCGGGTACGCACTCAACGACTCTCCCGCCGGGCTGGCCGCATGGATATGCGAGAAGTGGAGGTCGTGGAGCGATTCCGGCGGGGACCTCGACGCGCACGTCTCGCGCGATCTCCTGCTGACCATGCTCACGATCTTCTGGGCAACGCAGACGATTACCTCGTCCATGCGCGACTACTTCGACAACCGCTGGCACGGTGTCACGCTGGGCCCCCACGACATCGTGAGCGTGCCGACCGCCATCGCCAACTTCACTCGGCAATTCGCCTTCGAAGGCGACCCTCCTCGCCAGTGGGCCGAGCGGCTCTACAACGTTCAGCGATGGACACCCATGGCGCGCGGCGGGCATTTCGCACCGGCTGAAGAGCCCGACCGCCTCGCGCGCGACATCGCCGCCTTCTTCGCGGGACTCTGAGTTGGGCTCGCCACCACCCCGCGTCCGTCGGGCCCTTGCGCGCGACGGGCGAACGGGCTAACGTCCCGCCGGACCCTCAAGACCGAGTGAGCGCCCGGAAGCGGCGCAGGAGGAAGCATGTTCGGAAAGAGCGTCGGGCAGTATCTGTCCTTCCAGAAGCTGTTCCTGGTCGCGATCGTCGTGGTCTTCCTGGTGCGGCTCGCGCTTTCGCTCGCGGGCACGCCCAACGCGACCACCAAGTGGGTCAGCGTCACCGTGGTGCTGCTGCTGGGCACGCTCTACTACGGCGTCGCCGTCCACACCCGCGGGTTCGGCAGCTACAAGCAGCTCTACCCTCTCTTGCTCTTCCAGAGCCTGCTCGGGGAGGGCCTGGTGGCCCTCGCGATCGTGCTCGGCATCGTCACCGGCCAGGACAACATCTACACGGCGCCCGAGTACAGCGGCGGGGGTGAAGGCAAGAACTGGCTGCACGTCTTCGCGCACCTGGTGGTCGCGGCCGTGATCCTGCCGCTCGTGAGCTGGGCGATCAGCTCGCTGGTCCTTCTCGTCACCAAGAAGGTCGCGCCGAAAGCGGCCTGAGCGCGGCTCGCGCATACTCGAGGTCTCTCCTGGGCCAGAACGAGTCGTTCGACTTCTCCGGCCCCGCGGGCCGGCTCGAAGCGGTGCTCATGCACCCCGACGCGCCGCCGGTGGCGGCCGCAGTGATCTGCCACGCCCACCCGCTGCACGGTGGGCTGATGCACTTCAAGGTGGTCTTCCGCGCGGCCAAGGCCCTGCAGGCGCACGGGCTTGCCGCCCTGCGCTTCAACTTCCGCGGCGTGGGCCGCAGCGAAGGCGTTCACGACCACGGCCACGGCGAGCAGGACGACGTGCGCGCGGCACTCGACGAGGCGGAGAGACGCTTCCCCGGCTTGCCCGTCGTCCTCGGCGGCTTCTCCTTCGGGTCCTCGATGGCCCTCAGGGTCGGGGTCACGGAGCCGCGCGCCCGAGCCCTCTTCGCCCTCGGCTTCCCCCTGGACATGGTCGAAGACCTGTCGTTCCTCGAGGACTGTCGCAAGCCACGGCTGTTCGTCCAGGGGCTCTGACGACCGGTTCGGATCAGGCGAGCGCCTCCTCGGCATCGTGGCTCGCCTCCCCGAGCCCCGCTCGGTGGTGGTGATTCCGGAGAGCGATCATTTCTTCAGCGGCCAGCTCGACGAGCTGCAAGCCGCCATCGACTCCTGGCTCGTCGACGCGTCCCTGGGACGATCGCGTGACCATCGAAAAGGCTGAACCCGGCGATGAGCCTCCTTCGACCTGAGCGTGCCGTGATCGTGGCCGTCGACCTTCAGGAGAGGCTGCTCCCCGCCATCGCGGACCGCCAGACAGGTCGTCACGAACACGGTGCTGATCCTTCGGCTGGCCGAGGTCCTGGGCATACCGGTGGTCCTCACCACGCAGTACCGGAAGGGCCTGGGCGAGACCGTGGCCGAGGTGAGCGACGCGGCGCCGGGCGTCAGCCCCTCGACAAGACGTCCTTCGGCTGCTTCCTGGACGACGCGTTCCTCCGCCGCCTGAGCGAGCTCGGGAGCCGCGACCAGCTCGTGGTGACCGGGGTCGAGAGCCACATCTGCGTGGCCCAGACCGTGCTCGGAGCGATCGAGAAGAGCTACCAGGTCCACGTGCGTGAGCGACGCGATCGGCTCCCGGACCGAGGCCAATCGCGAGGTGGGCCTGCGCCGCATGGAGCGCGCGGGCGCCCTCGTCTCGAGCGCCGAGATGTGCGTCTACGAGCTTCTCGGGCGCAGCGACACCGCCGCCTTCAAGAAGATGCTGCCCCACCTCAAGGGCTCGGATTAGCGACGAGAGATCCCCGAGCGGTTAGGCACTAGAATCCGCTCGAGGGCTCCATGACCGACAAACGAGACCGTGACCTGGGCCTCGGCCGCCCCATCACCCGGCGGGACTTCCTGAACGGAGTGGCCCTCACCGTCGGGGGCTCGCTCATCCCCGCGGAGATGGCGGCGGCCCTGGCCTTCGACCTGCCTCCCGGGGCCCAGCAGAAGGCGGGCTACTACCCGCCGATCCTCACCGGGCTGCGGGGAAGCCACGAGGGCGTCGTTCGAAGCGGCCCACCAGGTGAAGGACGGCACCTTCTGGAAGGACGCGGGCGCGCCCGAGTCGGACGGAGAGACCTACGACCTCGTGGTGGTGGGCGCCGGCCTCAGCGGGCTCGCCTCGGCCTGCCTCTACCGCAAGGCGGCAGGGCCGGGGGCCCGCATCCTCGTGCTCGACAACCACGACGACTTCGGCGGCCACGCCAAGCGCAACGAGTTCCACCAGGGCGGGCCCATGCGCCTCGCCCACGGCGGCACCTTCGCGATCGACAGCCCGGCGCCCTACAGCCCGTTCGCCAAGGGCTTCATCCGCGACCTGGGCATCGACGTGTCCAAGTGGGCCACCGCCAACGACCGCAGGCTCTACGCGTCCCTGGGCATGGACCGGGGCGTCTTCTTCGACAAGGAGACCTTCGGCCACGACGTGCTGACGTCGAACCCGCTGTCGGGCCGGCGCGGCAGAGCGCGCGCTCGGGTCCGGGCAGCGAGAGCCTGGAAGCGATTCGTTCGCGAGGCCCCTCTCTCGGACGGGCCAAGCGAGACCTCGAGCGCGCTCCTCACCGAGAAGAAGGACTACCTGCCCGGGCCTCCGCTCGCCCGAGAAGAAGGCCCGCCTCGCCCGGATGAGCTATTCCGACTACCTCACGAAGGTGGCGGCGGTCTCGCCCGAGATCGTGAAGCTCCTCCAGTCCACGCTCAACGGGCTCTATGGCGCGGGCATCGACATCGTGCCCGCCCAGGACGCCTGGGGCCTCGGCCTCCCCGGCTTCGACGGCCTCGCCCTCGACTCCGCGCCCCGGCGTCGGGCATGAACCGCGACTCGATCCCGAACGATGAAGCCGAGCGCTACTTCTTCCACTTCCCCGACGGCAACGCCTCGGTGGCGCGGCTCATGGTGCGTCGCCTGGTTCCCGCGGCCGTGCCCGGGCTCGACGGCCGAGGACATCGTCACCTCGAGGATCGACTACGCGCGCCTGGACGAGTCGGGCGCGGCCACGCGGCTCGCGCTTGAACAGCACCGTGGTCCGCGTGAAGCACGTCGGGCCCGCCGGCCGAGGCCCGCGAGGTGGAGCTTACCTACGTGCGCGAGGGCCGGTTGCGCACGGTGCGCGCCAAGTCCTGCATCCTCGCCTGCTGGCACGTGGTGATCCCCCACATCTGCACCGAGCTGCCCCAGGCGCAGCAGGACGCGCTCGCCTACGCGGTGAAGGTGCCGATCGTCTACACGAGCGTGCTGCTCCGCGACTGGACGTCCTTCGCAGAAGCTCGGCGTCTCCGGCGTCTATGCTCCCGGCTCGTACCACACGAGCTTCGACCTGAGCATTCCCGTGAACGTGGGGGACTACCACTTCCCGCACGACCCCAAGGAGCCGATCACCGTGCACATGAGCCGCACGCCCTGCTGCTCCGGGCCTTCCCGGCCCGCGACCAGCATCGCGCGGGTCGGGTCGAGCTGCTGAACACCACCTTTCGAGACCTTCGAGCGCAACATCCGCGACCAGATGGCGCGCACCCTGGGCGGCGGAGGCTTCGATCCCGCGCGCGACATCCTGGCCATCACCGTGAACCGCTGGCCGCACGGCTACGCCTACCAGTACAACTCCCTCTTCGACCCCTTCTGGCTCGAGGGCGGGGAGACGCCGTGCTCGGTCGCGCGCCGTCCCTTCGGCCGCATCGCCATCGCCAACGCGGACAGCGAGGCCTATGCCTATACGGACGCCGCCCTCGACCACGCGCAGCGTGCGGTGCGCGAGATCCTTGCCCTCAAGGGCTGAGGGGCCGCCCAGCCCTCACTGCCCATAGAGGTCCGGGCGATAGGCCATGTCCGCGCTGAAGAAGGCGCGTAGACCCGCGAGGTCCTTGTCCATGTCTCCGGACAGAGGAACGAGCGGATGAAGCCGCACCACGCGCGTTCGGTAGTCGAGGGTGACGGGCCAGATCCCCACGTCGGCGCCCTGCGCGATCCGGTAGAAGCCGGTCTTCCAGCGCTCGACGCGCTTTCGGGTCCCTTCGGGGGCGATGGCCAGGAAGAACGGCTCGCCTCCTCGCAAGGAGGCGGCGGCCTGGGCGACCACACCGTCCGCCCGCTTGCGGTCCACCGGGATGCCGCCCGCCCACCGCGTGAGGACGCCGACGGGCGGGCGGAAGAGGGTGTTCTTCCCGAGGAAGCGTCCGCGCAAACCCACGGCGAGCAATGCGGCGAGCCCGACCACGAAATCCCAGTTCGACGTGTGGGGCGCGACGATGGCCACGCAGCGCGGAACGTCGGGCACCGTCCCTTCGAACCGCCAACGGAGCAGGATGAGGCCGAGGCGGCCGAGGCCGTGGGACAGTCCGTTGCCCCGGCGTGGTGTTTGGGGGCCGAGGGTCGGCACGTTGGGGCCGGACCACGGGCGGGGCGCTGAGCTCGCAACCTCGGGCGGCGCGCTGGGTGTCATGGCCCGAAGGTATACCTGATCGCCCATTCCTGGCGCGAGGCCAGCTCGACGGTGCCCTCGAGGACCGCGGCCATGTCCGTGATCGCGAACGGAACCCCGCAGGTGTCGGACGGGTCGAGGACGACCTGAAGCGACTGGGCCTCGCCCGCGCGCACCGGAACGGGCCCGGTCGTGGCGGTGAAGCAGGCCCGCTTCGAATCGGAGTGCAGGAAGACCACGAAGCGGAGGGCCTCGCCAGTGGCAGCGGGGGTGAGCCTGAAGACCATGCGGACCCGGCCCGCGCATCCCGTGGCGTTCTGCCCGCAGCCGCTGACCACGGTGCCCGGAGGTGGATCGGCGCTCACGAACGCGATGCGGGTCGGGCCCGTGGCCATGCCCGGGACGACGTCGGTCGGTGAGGGCGTGGGCGGGGCCGTGGGAGGGAGCGTCTCGCTGCCGCAGGCGGCGAGCAAGGCCAGCGCTGCTCCGCTCAGAGCCCGTTTCCCCACGGGTCCCTCAACTGAGCCCCAGGCTCGTGTGGGTGGGCGGAGGCTCGGGTTCCTCCACGGCTCCGGGCCCGTCGGGAAGAAAGCGGACGAAGAACCAGGCGAGAAGGCCGGCCACGACGTGGGGCAGGACCTCGACGCCCGCGAGCAGCCAGCGGGCCACGAGGACGTCGTAGAGCAGCAGCGCCGGGGCCGCGTAACGCCAGAAGACGGTCCTGCGCTCCCAGCCGTAGGCGGCGGCGAAGACGGTGAGTGCGATGTGCGGACCGACCCCGGTGGGCGCCAGGTAGAGTGTGCCGAGCTCGAAGCAGATGGCGAGGACGAGCCCCCGGATGAAGCCGAGGGTCACGCGGCTGCGCTCGTAGAGGTAGGCGAAGAAGGCGCCGCACGACGACCGCCAGGAGCGCCCGGGCCGCGGGCACTGCTGGGAGGCCCAGGGTGGGAAGGGCCACGCGGTACGAGTAGATGAGCAGGAAGAACACGACGGAGGCATTGCGCAGCCACTTGACGATCCGCCGCTGGGGGATCAGCACCTGGTCGAGGAGGAGGTAGGCGATGTAGGCGTAGGCGGGCGCCACCGGCCAGAGGGAGCGGGTCTTCCAGAAAACGAGAAGGGCCAGGGCAAAGGCGGGGCCGTACTCGTGCAGGCGGGGTCCCGGGGCAGGCGAGCGGTACAGAAGCTCGATCCGAAGGTCGGCCTTGACTCCGGGCAGGAGCGAGCGTTCGACCCGCCGCCGCAGCTCGTCGAGGAGGGCAGCCACGCCCCGCTCTTCGCCCAGGCTGCGATAGGGCGCGGGATCGATGGGATCGTGATACCGCACGCGTGATGCGCGCGGGCCGGGGCAGGGCGTGGAAGTAGGGCCAGGCCCGGAACGCTCCGGTGATGGTGGCGGGCACGAGCGGGGCCCCGGTCTCGAGGGCGAGGCGGGCCGCACCTTCGCGCAGCGTCGGCTCCATCCAGCCGGCGCGCGAGCGCTTGCCTTCCGGGAACAGTCCCACCACCTCGCCCGATTCGATGAGGATCCTCGCCTTGTCGTAGGCCGCCGCGGCCCTGGCCCCGCCGAACGTCGACGGGGAACGCTCCGAAGGCGCGCAAGAGGCCGCCCAGGACCGGAACCTTGAAGAGCGCGTCCCAGGCCATGAAGCGGATGGGCCGTTCGACCTGGAGCGACAAGAGCAGCGGGTCGAGGTACGAGGGGTGGTTGGAGGCGACGACCGCCGGCCCCGACGCGGGCAGCTTTTCCTCGCCGAGGCAGTCGTAGGTGAAGAGGACGCGAAAGACCGCTTCGATGAAGGTACGAAGGACCGTGCGCATCCGGTCAGCGCGCCGAGTCCACGGGGCGCGCGGCGCCCCGTGGACGCTCGAGGCGGCGCTTCTCCTTGAGCAGGGCCGCGCGCACGCGGGAAAGGCCGGTCTCGAGCTGGGCCACGAGAAGGGCGGTCCCCTCGAGGTTGCCGGCACGGCCCTGCTGTTCGAGGCGGGCGCAGACGTTCGCCAGGCTCTTGGCTCCGATGTTGGCGCAGCTCCCCAGGAAGCTGTGGGCGGCGCGCTCGAGGGCCGTCGCGTCCTTCTTGGCCACGGCCTTGCCCAGGGAGGCCAGGCGCAGGGGAGCGATGCGGAGGAAGGTGTCGATCACCTCACCGAGCAGGGTGCCGTCCGAGTCGATGCCCCAGAGCGTCGCGAGCACCGCTTCGTCCACCGGCGCCTCGCCCTCGCCGCCCGCCGCGGGACCCGGCGTCGGGCTCCGGCGCGGCCGGGGCGAGGACGCGGCGCAGCACCGCCTCCATGGCCTCGGGGCTGACCGGCTTGCTGACGTAGTCGTCCATGCCCGCCGCCAGGCACCGCTCGCGATCACCCTGCATGGCGCTCGCGGTCATGGCGATGATCGGAGTGCGGGCGCGCCCTCCTTCCCGCTCCCGGATGCGGGCGGTGGCCTCGAAGCCGTCGAGCACGGGCATCTGGCCGTCCATGAACACGGCGGAGTAGGAGGTGCGCTCGCAGGCCGCCACCGCTTCGGCCCCGTTGTCGGCGACGTCCACCCGGCAGCCGAGCTTCTCCAGGATGCGCACCGCCACCTTCTGGTTGACCTCGTTGTCCTCGGCCACGAGCACCCGGGCCACCGCGGCCGGCCGCCCCTCTTGCAGGCTGTGTCGGGTCACGAGGGGCCGGCGGCCCGTCCCTTCCCCGAGGAGGACCTCGACCAGGCAGTCGTGGAGGTCGGTCTCGTCCACGGGCTTCGTGAGGTAGCCGGCGACCCCGGCGCGCACCGCTTCCTGCGCGTGCCCGGCCTGTCCGAACGAGGTGAGGAGCACGATCTTGACGTCGGCCACCGAAGGATCGTCGCGGATGACCCGGGCCAGGGCGAGCCCGTCCATGCCCGGCATCTTCATGTCGAGGACGGCGAGCTCGTGCGGCTTGCCGCTACCCGCGGCCGAGCGGAGGGCCAGTAGCGCCTTGGGCCCGTCCTCCACCCCGGCCACGCGAAGCCCCCAATGGGTGAGCTGCTGCCGGAGGATGGCGCGGTTCGTGGCGTTGTCGTCCACGATGAGCACGCGGCGGCCCGCCAGCCGGGTGGATTCGACGGGGTGAGTCCCCGTTTCCGCCGGACGGCCGAGGCGCGCCGTGAACCAGAAGGTACTCCCCTGCCCGGGGCGGCTCTTGACCCCGATCTCGCCCCCCATGAGCGCCACCAGCCGTTTGGAGATGGCGAGGCCGAGACCCGTGCCGCCGTAGCGGCGCGTGGTCGAGCCGTCCGCCTGGACGAACGAGCGAAAGAGGCGGGGCTGCACCTCGGGGGCGATGCCGATACCGGTGTCCGCGACCTCGAAGCGGAGCAGCGCGGCATCGGCGGACTGCTCGCTCCGGGTCACGCGCAGGACCACCTCGCCCTGCTCCGTGAACTTGATGGCGTTGCCCACGAGGTTCACGAGGATCTGGCGGAGCCGGCCGGGGTCGCCGCGCAAGGTCGCGGGCACGTCGTGGTGCACGAGGCAGAGAAGCTCGAGGCCCTTGGCCTGTGCCCCCTCCGCCATGGAGCCGACCACGTCGCGGACGGAGCGCCGGATGTCGAAGTCGATGATCTCGAGCTCCATCCGTCCGGCCTCGATCTTCGAGAAGTCGAGAATGTCGTTGATGATGTCGAGCAGGGCGCGGCCCGAGCCGTCGATGATCTCCGCGTACTCCCGCTGCTCGGGAGTGAGCTCGGTGTCGAGGAGCAGCCGCGTCATGCCGATGACCCCGTTCATGGGGGTGCGGATCTCGTGGCTCATGTTGGCCATGAACTCGGACTTGAGCCGCGAGGCCTCGAGCGCCGCCTGCCGCGCGCGGACCAGCACGTCGATGTTCTGGGCCACCATCACGATGCCCGCGATGGCGCCGTCGGGCCCGCGCCAGGGCTGCGCGGTCCAGCGCATGTAGAACTGGGAGCCGTCCGGGCGGGTGAGGGCGTCCTCCGGCTCGGAAACGACCTCTCCGGCGAGCACGCGCGAGAGGACCTCGTCGTGCTTGCCGGGAAGCAGGGGCGACACCTCCTGGAAAGCCTGGCCCACCATGGAGAGCCCCTCGTAGCCCGCGTACTTGAGCCAGGTCGTGCTGTGCGCGATGTAGCGCCTTTCGCGATCGAGCATGGCCATGGCCACCGGAGCGTGGGCCACGATCCTCCGCAGCTGCTCGCGCTCACGCTCGGCTTCCTGCTCGGCGCGCTTCCGGTCCGTGATGTTGCGGGCCAGGGCCTGGAACCCGGTGACCTCGTCCCCCTCCGTGACGAGCTGCACCCGCTGGCCGACCCAGACCTCGTCGCCCCGCAGGCTCGAGAAAGGAAACTCGCAATAGGTGGTAGGGATGCGCTGCGACGATTGGTCGCCGTAGAAGCGGCGGGCCTGCTCGCGGTAGTCGGGCCGGATCAGCTCGTAGACGTCCTGGCCCACCATCTCGGCCTCGGTGAAGCCGAAGGCCACGAGGGCGGCGGGGTTGGCGTAGACCACCCGGCCCTCTGCGTCGGTCTTGTAGATGATGTCTTCCGCGGCCTCCACGAGCTGGCGGTAGCGGGCCTCGCTCTCGCGCAGCGCCTCCTGCTCGCGTGAGAGGCGCTCCCGCGTCGCGACGAGGGCTCTTCGCTCGTCTTCGCCCGCGCGTACGCGGCGGCGGAGGGCGAAGGCCCAAGCCGTCGCGAACGCCGCCGCTACCGCGAAAAGGACGATCGCCGGGATCATGCGCTTGCACGGGCACAGTACCCCCCGGCCGCAGGAGCGGTCAAGGACGGGGCCCGCCGCCGGCCTGTCTCAGCTCTTCTTGCCACCTCCGAAAGTGTAGCGGACGCGCACGGAGAGGGTTCGCGGAGGGATGACGTGAGTCCCGCCGAAGACCGACAGGATGTTGTAGAGGCCGGTCGTGTCGAAGGCATTCAGCAAGTCCGCCTGGATGGCGACCGGGGCCTTGTGCCGACGCTCCAGGTCGTAGCCGAAGGAGAAGCAGGCGATGGTGCGGGCCTTGATCCGGTTTGGATCGAGGTCGCCGCCGCTGTTGACCTTGACGTAAGGCGCCGCGAAGGCGTTGTCAGGGTCGCCCGCGAGGTCGTCGGGAGACGCATCGGTCACGAGGCCGGAATCGTAGCGGACGCCGGCGCCCAGCCAGACTCCGCTCTGGCCCAGGTCCCAGAAGAGCTGGCCCTGGGCCTGGAGCTTCTGGTCGTGGTCGATCAGGAACGGCCCGGCGGTGATCGCATCCACGGCCTCGGCGTCGAGGAACAAGCCGCCCACCGGGGGCGGGACGTAGAGGGCATGGGTGTGGCCCAGGGAAAGGAACCCACGCACGCCGTGGGTCTCCGCCAGGTCGAGCCGCGCGTCCCAGCCGTTGTAGCGGCCGGAGTCGAAGGCGATCGGGAATACGATGCCGGTGTTCTGGAACTGGTCCTGGTCGCCCGCGTTCCGGGAGCGCCGCCACCAGAAGTCCACGCCGGCGCGAAGCTTCTTCCCGACCGCCTGCTGGATGCCCACGGTGTAGGCGTTCTGTCGTTCCGAGTGAACGAGCAGCACGCCCTCTCCCAGCTCGCGCGAGTCCTTGACTTCGGGCGGCACGACCGAGGCGGCCAGCGGAGAGGAGCTGAACAGGATGTTCTCGTACTCGGGGGTGTAGAGGAGCCGGTTGTAGGACGCGCGAAGGACCGTGCCCGTGCTCTCGATGTAGTACGCGAGGCCGACCCGCGGCTGAAGCAGGTCCTCGGTTGTCGGCAGGTTGTTGTGGTCGTACCGCAGGCCGAGGTTGGCGGTGAAGCCCTTGTACCGGACGCTGTCCTGGATGAAACCGGCGGCGTAGGTCCCGGTTCGCTTGCCCTGGAAGACCAAGGGCTGGCCTCCCCGAGTGAGGTCGTACGGCGCCAGGTCGGGGTTGTAGCCAAGGGCGTCCGGGTCGTTGAAGCCGGGGTCGGTGATCCCGAAGCTGAACGCCTCGTCGATCGGGAACCGCTTCACCACCCCGCCCACCTTGATCTCGTTGTGGGAATTGGGCGCCCAGGTCACAGCCGTGTTGACACCGTAGTTGTCGAGACTTCGATCCGAGACCGCCGTGACCGGGGTATCGCCGGCCGAGGGGAACAGTTTGAAGGAGGCCAGCCGGCCGAAGACGTTCGCGTCGAAGGTGGCCTTCGGAGAGAAGACATGGGTCCAACCCAGGTTGTAGTTCTGGTCCCGGCTCTTCACCGTCTGGTCCTGGCCCGCGTCCTGTTGCGTGAAGGTGTTCGGCACGCCGCGGTTGGTGCGGCCGAGCAGGGCCGTGAAGCGGACCTGGTCCCGTAGGTCGTCCGCGGCGTAGTCCAGGCGAAGGAACCCACGCTGGGTGTCGCCGGTGTTGTGCAGGTTGTCGAAGTTCCCCGGGTCCAGGAACCGGTCGGACCAGGACCCGTTCAGCGACGTGAAGGCCGCGAAGTTCCTCGATCCCCCGGCCAGGGCCAGGCCCCCCTCGTAGGTCGAATAGCGCGCCGCACCACCGTGGATGTCGCCGTGGAAGGGCGTTCCGAGCCCCGACTTGGTCACGAGGTTCACGACGGAACCGACCTTCTCGCCGTACTCGGCCGCGACGTTGCCGTAGATGACCTCCATCGACTGGGCGATGCCGGGGTCGATCGAGTTCGAGAACGTGATGCCGGTCTGGTCCGAGATGGTCTGGCCGTCGATCACGAATTGGCCCTGACTGTGCGAGCCCTGGAAGTGGTAGCGGCCGTTTTCGTCCTTGGCAAAGCCGGGCGTAGACGTGATCAGCTCCTCCATCGCCCGCGAAGCCGCGGTGGCCGGAGCCCGAGCAATGTAGGACTTGTCGATGTCGACGTGAGAAGTCGAGCTGTCCGTCTCGAGCTGGGCCGCCGTCTCCCCCTGGACCGTCACCGCCTCCGTGAGGGTCGCGAGCTGCAGGGTCACCGTCACCTCGCGCGGCGCGGCCGACCTCACGTCCAGCGGTTGGTGCGCGGTCCCGAAGCCCTTGGCCTCCACGTGAATCTCGTAGGGATTGAAGGGCACGTTGAAGAACTGGAATCCGCCGTCCACGGTCGAGGTGGCAACGGCCTTGAAGCCCGAGATGTCGTTTCTGAGCTCGACCACGGCGCCCGACACCGGCCGGCCGCTCGGATCGAGAAGGCGGCCCCTCACCATTCCCGAGGCCGCAGCAGCGAGAGGGGCAACCGGAAGCACGGCCATCCAAAGGCAGAGAAAGACGCGACGAAACCGGAAGATGAAGAGACTCCTCGTCATGGACGACTCCTTCGATGAAATTGGAACTCACCCCTAGGCGTGATTGCGAAGGGGCGTGGCGCCGGGCAATGCTGCCCGGTGGAGTTTCAAGGAGTCAGGCGAGAGGCGGGCCGCGGGATTCGGAGGAGAGGCGATCGGCCGCGGCCGTCGCCACCGTGTCCCGGGGCTCCACGATCGCCAACAGGATCGGGCATGCCGACCAGGTGAACACCGGGACGTGGACGCCCACGGTGTTGTGAGCAAGTACGCAGGCAAGGCAGGCGCCGTCGGCTTCGGCCCTGCTTTCGTGAAAGGTGGCCCCCGCCGACATGCCGACGGCGAGCACCAAGAGCGCCAGGACAGCTACCAGCCGCCGTGCAGACGACTCTCTCCGCATCTGCTCTTTACCGTAAAGGCTGGCGAACGGCCGCGTCAAGCTCTTTCTTGAGGGGCTCGCTAGGGCTTGGTGCCGAAGAGCTTCTTGAACAGCTTGCCCGTCTCGGGCGATGGAGGCTCCGCCGACTGGAGGAAGCGGACCGCGGACTGGGCGTCCCGGTTGTCGTGATCGATCTCGAGGGCCCGGCGGTACATGGCGAGGGCCCGGCTGCGCATCTGCGTCGACCGGTACAGCTCGGCCAGCACCATCACGGCCTCGACGGAATGGGGGTGCTCCTGGAGAAGGACGTGCAGGGACTCTTCGGCGCGCTTCACCCAGTTGGGGTTCTTCATCTGGGCTCGAGCCAGGGCCACGCGAGCGCGCAGCTTCTCCGCCCCTTCGAGCCGCGGGATCGTCTGCTCCAGAAGCTGGATGGCGTCCCAGTAGCGGCCCTCCCGATGGTGCTCCTCGGCCGACAGCAGGCTCTCGTGGGCCAGCCAGGCGGCATGGGCCTCCTCGGAGAACGGGGGCTCATCGGGCGCGGGGGCAGAGGGACGGGGGGCGCTGAGGTTGGCCACGTAACGGGCGCGGCTCGCGGTCGTGCGAAGGGTCTCGTAGGCGTGGCCCAGCCGGATGAAGACGGCCTCGCGCTTTTGCTGGAGATCGGCCAGGCGGGGGTCGAGCCGCGTGTCCGGGTGAAAGGGCCTGGCCATCCGGAAGTAGCTTTCCTTGACCTGGAGGTCGGTGGCGCTCCTGGGGAGACCCATGAACTCGAAATGGTCGCGGGTCTCGAGCCCTTCGTAGGCCTCGAGGATCATCGTCCGCGTGGCTTCGATCGCCTTTTCCTCGGCCTCGCGACGGGCCTTCTCCACATCGAGGTCGCGACGCGCCTCGCTGGCCCCCGTAGGGTGAGAAGGCAGAAACGCCGCGGGGCGAGGGTTGGGCGACGGTTGCGCCAAGGGCGGCGCCGGAACCGCGCGCGGGCTGGGACGGGGGGCCGCCTTGACGGGCGCGGCGGCCGACCGGTACTCGACGACACCGGTCGACAGCAGGCCGAACAGGCTTCGCTCCACGTCCTCGGCGGGCAGCGGGATCAGCTTGAAGAGATCGCGCGCCATCGCCTTTCCGTCGATCCTCGAAAGCAGGAATCCGTCGGCGGGAGTGAGGGCGATGTTGCGGAAGCGATTGAACGCGTCGCGGGCGACGACGGGAACCAGATCGAGGTTTCGTATGACCCGCCGCACCACGGCCGGGTCCTGCACGCGGCGAGCCGCCTCGAGGATCAGCTCCACGGTCGAGAGGTTGGAGGCCGCGTCGTCGGGGCCGAGCGGATCGGGCCCCGATTCCTCGAAGGTGAACGACCCGTCAGTCCGCCCCATCGCGTCGAACAGGATCTCGCGCGCGTGCAGCCCGACCGCCTCGTCGAGACCGCTCCGATCGAGCAGTCCCATGGCCAGAAGGACCCCCCCGAGACGCCGGCGGTCCCGCAGGACGATCGCGACCGCCTGGTCGAGGTCGGCCTGCCGGAGCCGGCCGTAGCGGACGAGCACGTCCCCGAGGTGCTCGCCGCGGGTATCGCTGGTTCCGTGCAGGACCTGCCCTTCCAGGAAACGAAGACTGCGCCGGCCACCGCCGTGGAAGAAGTGGAGATGGCCCGATTTGGATCCGGCGTGGACCCCGCGGAGCAGCTGAAAAACCGGTATGGGGTCCACGGGCGGGGCGAACGTGGGCACGGGCACCGGCCTCGGGGGAACGGGGACATCGGTGGAGAAGTCGAGATGCAAGACGAGGGGTCCGAGATCCATCGTCTCCTGAGTGCGGCCGACCCCGCTCCGCCCCGAGGCGGTGGCGGCAAGGCGGTCCGTGTAGAGCGAGCCCGCGGCGCCCGCGCCCGCCGAGGATCCGGCCAGGTACCCCTGCAACGCGTCCACGAACTCGGCCGCGGTCTGGTAGCGGTCGGCGACGTCCTTGGCGAGCGCCTTCTTGAGAATGGGGACGAGGGCCGCGTGCTCCGGCCCCGGCGGCAGGTCGAGCCTCGGCTCCTCGTGGGTGATCTTGAACAGGATGGTGACCAGGCTCTCGCCGTGGAAGGGGCGGTGCCCGGTGAGCAGCTCGCAGAGCATGGCGCCCGTGCTGAAGAGGTCGCTCCGGCCGTCCACCCGGAGGCCGCTCACCTGCTCCGGTGACATGTAGTCCGCCGTGCCCACCACCACGCCGGTGTTCGTCACCGAGGACATGGTGAAACGAGCCACCCCGAAGTCCATGATCTTGGCCATCCCCTCGACGGGGAGGAAGACGTTTGCGGGCTTGATGTCCCGGTGGACGATGCCGGCGGCGTGGGCGTGGCCGAGGCCTTCCAGCACCTGCAGCATGATCGCCAGCTTGCGGTCCAGGGTGAGGTAGGGACCGTTGCGCATGGTGTAGAGGAGGTCGTGCCCGCGCAGGAGCTCCATCGCGATGTAGGGCGCGCCATCCGTGTGGTAGCCGAGGTCGAATACGGTGACCACGTTCGGGTGCATCATGCGGGCGACGGCCCGGGCCTCGCGCTCGAACCGCAGCTTCTGCTCGGGGTCCTCCGCGACCTGGGCCAGCATGACCTTCAAGGCCACGTCGCGGTCGAGCAGAGGATCGTGGGCGTGATAGACGACACCCATCGCCCCTTGGCCCAGGCGGGCCAGGACCTCGTACTTGCCGAGACGCTCGGGCATCTCGGGAGGGGCCGGCCGCTCGTCGGGAGACAGGGGTTCCAGGTTCAAAAAGGCCTCGGACGTCTCATCGGCCGGTCGGGGAGGGACGGGCTGGCCGCCCCGGCAGTTTGGTCCATGTGCGGGGCCGACGCAACCTCCTTCTGAGGGTCCTGCGCCGGCACCCAGGTCGTCATCGGGCGCCTGCGCCCACGTTGCCCTCGGCTTGGGGCACGACGACGGTCAGCGCGTCCCGCAGGCGGGCGACCACCTGGTCGTTCAGGATGCGCACCTCGCGGAAGCGTCTTGGCTTGTGACGCTTCACCGTGTCCGCGGCCAGGGCATCGGCGAACACGAGGTCGGCCGCGGAGAGGAGCCGGCTCCATTCCTTGACCGCGGACAAGAGCCGGGCCTCCACCAGGACCTCGTCGCCGCGCAGGCTGCGAAGCAGGACCGAGGCGAAGGGCACGACCGTCGGGGAGTGGGTCACGACGAGAGCGACGGACCCGGCGGGCAGATCGAGGATCGCGGCCCGGTCCGCCGGCTGGATCTCGAGGTTCACCACCTCGACCGCGGCGTCCGGACAGAGCCGGGTGATCGACTCGACGTGATAGGGCAGGCAAAGCGCGAGGGCCCCGGCCAGCAAGCCCGGGTCGCGGCGCAGGTCTTCGATCGAGCAGTGCGCGACGTGGGCCACCGGGATCGAGGTCTTGAGCTCGTGGGCCAGCAGCTCGGCCATCTCCCGCGACGGATCGACCACGACGACGCGCTCGGGGGGGACCGCCCGGAGCCACCGTTCCACCGCGGCGCGGATCTGCACCCCGGAGTAGCCCTTGCGGAAGGCGGCATGGAGAGCAAGGCGGATCATGCCGTCCAGGCTTCCCGCGTCGGGGAGGGCGGTCGGACCCCCCGCCCTGCACGAACACGCCCGATCCCTTGCGCAGCAGGACGCGGCCCGCGGCCTCGAGGTCCTGGTAGGCGGCGGACACCGTGTTGGGGTGGATCTCGAGCCGGCGGGCCAGGCCGCGGACGCTCGGCAGGCGCTGGCCGGGAGCGAGCTGGCCGGAGAGGATCTTGAGCTCGAGCTGGGTGACGAGCTGGTCCCGGACGGGGACCCCTCCGCGCCGGCTCAGCACGATCTCCATCACTCCTCCGCCCGGGTGCTGGATTATGGACCGGATCGGAGGGGGCGGGTGAGCCAGCCGATCAACGCTCCGGACGGTGCCCCGGCGCGAGGACGAGAAGGAGGCCGAGGCCGGCGAAGCCGGCTGCGAAGTGGTAGCGATCCTTCCAGGGATCCCACCACTCGAGGCTGTGGGCGGCGGCCAGGAAGGCGAAGAGGGCGACCAGGAACAACAGCCGACGGTCCTTGACCCGCAGGAACTGAAGGGCGGTCACGACGGTGGCGGCGACGAAGAACCCGACCACGTTGCGTCAGGCCGACGCGGGACCCGCGGCCGCCACCTCGACGAGACAGTCGTAGAAGGTCGCCCCGCCGCCCATGTCCGTCAGCTCCTGGCCGGTGACCGCGTTGGCGTTGCGGCCGCCCGGGCACATCTTGGACCACCAGATCGACAGCCCGACCACGACTCCCGGGCGCGCCGCGTCCGAAACCTGGGCGGTGGCCAGGAACGAGCCGCGGTCGTTGAAGCAGCGCACCATCTGCTCCGTCGCGAATGCCGCGGGCGGCCGCGTCCTCGGGATGGACGGTGAGGCGCGGCTCGCTCTCGCGGCGCACGAAGACCGGCTGGGCCGAGAAGGTGGAGTTCAGGAAGTGATGCGCGGGCGGGGAGATGAAGGCGAGGGGGAACCGCTTGGCCAGCTCGGGCGCCGAAGAGACGCTCTCGCGCGGAGGGGTGTAGCCGGCGAGGGGATCGAGGCCCTGGTCTTCGAGGCCCGGCGCCCGGAGCTCGCACTTTCCCGACGGCGTCGGGAAGCCGCCCTCGGCGAAGGGGGCGTGCGGCTCGGCGACGCTGCAGACGCACCGAGCCCTCGCGCTCCAGTCGGTCGAAGGTGATCCCCCGCAGGTTCGGGTGCTCCCAGTGCATGGCCTGACGCGCCATCTCCTCGTCGGAATCGCGCAGGCTCGCGTGGTCGAGCCCCATCCGCGCGGCCAGCAGACGGAACACCTCGGTGTTCGGCTTGCTCTCGCCCACGGGGGCGATCGCCGGCCGGCTCAGGCTCAGGTACAGATGGCCGTAGGCCTTGTGAAGGTCGTAGTGCTCGAGGGTGGTGGTCGCGGGCAGGACGATGTCGGCGAAGTCCACGGTGTCGGTCGGAGAAGAGCTCGTGGACCACGGTGAAGAGGTCCTCGCGGCCGAGGCCCTCCCGCACCTTCTCCTGCTCGGGGGCGACCGCCGCCGGGTTCGAGTTGTAGACGAAGAGAGCCTTGACGGGCGGCGCAAGCGTGGGGTCGGTGAGGACGCGGCCGAGCTGGCTCATGTTGAGGGTGCGGGTCCCGGGCGCGGCGAGGTCCGGCCGCTCGAGGGCCTCGTTGTCGATCGGGAACGTCCCCGAGGTGGACAGGAGGACGCCGCCGCCGACATGGCGCCAGTCGCCCGGTGATCGCGGGCAGGCAGGCGATGGTGCGGACCGCCATGCCCGCCGCCGGCGTGGCGGTTCAGCCCGTAGTTGAGGCGGATCGCCGAGGGACGCGTGGTGCCGTACTCGCGCGCGAAGCCCTCGATCTCGGCCACGGTGAGGCCGGTCTCGCGGGCGGTGCGCTCGGGCGTCCACTCCGCGGCGCGGGCCCGAAGCTCCGCGGCCCCGACCGTGTACCGCGCGAGGTAGTCGGCGTCCTCGTAGCCCGTCGCGGAAGAGGACGTGCATCACGCCCAGGGCCAGGGCCGCGTCGGTCCCGGGCAGGAGGGCCAGGTGGTGATCGGCCTTCTCCGCGGTCCGCGAACGGTAGGGGTCGACCGCCACGAAGCGGGCGCCGCGACGCCGCGCCTCCTCGATGAAGGGCCAGAGGTGGACGTTCGAGCTCACGATGTTGGCGCCCCAGGCCACGATGAAGCGCGCGTGGACGATGGCCTCGGGGTCGAAGCCGAGCGACTTCCCCACCGTGGCCTTGAGGCCCGGCCGCGCCCGCGCTCGAGCAGATGGTGCGGGCGAGGTGGCTCGCCCCCAGGGCGTGGAAGAACCGCCGGTCCATGCTGCCGTACGAGAGGAGGCCCATGTTGCCGGCGTAGGAATAGGGAAGGATGGCCTGCGCGCCGTGCGCCGCGACGATCGACGCGGAAGCGCGCGGCGATCTCGTCGAGCGCCTCGTCCCACGAGATGCGCTCGAAGCGCCCTTCTCCCTTGCGTCCCACCCGCCGCAGCGGGTGGAGGATGCGGTCGGGGCTGTAGACCCGGTCGAGGTACTGGTTCACCTTCGCGCAGAGGAAGCCCTGGGTGAAGCGATGGTCGGGGTCGCCGCCGATCGCCACCGCGCGGCCGTCCTCCACGTCCACCGTCATCACGCAGGTGTCGGGGCAGTCGTGGGGACAGACCACCTTGTGGGTGCGGCGCCTCGGGAGGGCACCGCCATTCAGGCCTCCGGCTCCAGGGCCAAGCGTACCAGGCGGTCGAGCAGCTCGGGGAACGAGATCCCCGCGGCCTTCGCGGCCTTGGGCAGCAGGCTGTTGACGGTCATCCCCGGCATCGTGTTCACCTCGAGCACCACGGGCCCGTTCGCGGTGAGCATCATGTCGACCCGCGAGAGCCCGCGGCAGCCGAGTGACCGGTGCGACCGGAGGGCCAGGTCCTGGGCCTTGGCCGCGGCTTCCGCCGGGATGCGCGCGGGGCAGATCTCGTCGGTCAGCTCCGGGTCGTACTTCGCTTCGTAGTCGAAGAACTTCTTCTTGGGCACGATCTCGACCACGGGCAGCGCTTCGACCTCGCCGTTGCCGAGGACCCCCACGGTCAGCTCGGTCCCGAAGAGCCGCTCTTCGACCAGCACCCGCGCGTCGTGCGCGAACGCCTTCTCGAGCGCCGCGCGCATCTCCCCCGCCTTCTCCACGAGGCTCATGCCGATGCTCGACCCCTGGCGCGCCGGCTTCGTCACCGCGGGCAGGAAGGCCGCCGCCGCTCGCGCGGACTCCGCTTCGGGGGCGGCGAGGAAGGCCGCGCGATCCATCACGAGGCCGCGGGGTACGGGCACCCCGTCCGCGGCCAGGACCTTCTTGGCCATCACCTTGTCCATGGCCAGCGCCGACGCGAGCGTGCCCGAGCCCACGTAGGGGACGCCGAGGAGGTCGAGCGTGCCCTGAATGGTCCCGTCCTCGCCGAAGCGTCCGTGAAGGGCCAGGAAGGCGACGTCGACCGGGCGGCCCGCGCCGGGTCCGAGGGCCGTGGTCGCCGAGGACGACCGAGACCGCGGCGCTTTGGATCTGCTCGCGAAGACCGGACGGGCAGCGCGCGGTCGCGCTCCGCGAAGACCTCGCGCTCCGCGCCAGCTCCCGACAGCAATCGTTCGGCCTTCTGCCGGAGCTCGGGAGTCAGCTCCGGGTTCCGGGCCATGAGGGCGAGGGGATCGAGCAGGACCACGTCGTAGCGTTCGCGGGGCAGGTGCTCGGCGATCATCTGTCCCGAGGCGAGCGAGATCTCGCGTTCGGCGGAGGCCCCGCCCATGAAGACCCCGACAGTGATCCGGCCTTCAGGCAACGGTCACGCCCGGCGCGGGATGGATGGGGGTCGGGTTCCCGGCCTGGTCCACCGCCACGAGCACGACTTCGGCCTCCGTGACCTTGACCCGCTCGCCCTGACCGCTGCCCCAGCGCTCGGCCTCCACCGAGACCTTCACCGTGATCGAGGTGCGGCCCACCCGTATCGTCTCCGTGAAGAAGCTCACGATGTCGCCCAGGAACACGGGCTCGTGGAACTCCACCTCGCGCATGGCCTTCGTGACGTAGCGCCGGGCCGCGGCCTTTCGCGCTTCGACCGCCGAGGCGAGGTCGATGTGCGAGAGGATCACGCCGCCGAAGATGGTCCCGAACACGTTCGTGTCCTTGGGCAGGAGCAGGAGCTTGATGGCGGGAACCCGATCGTCGCTCATCCGCCAAGGATATCGCGGGTGCGCGGCTCAGACGAAGCGCTTCTCTTGTCCGTTGGCGTCCACCGAGCCCACCGAAACGCTCTCGAACACCACGTCTCCGGCCGCGCGGGCGCGTTCGAGAACGATGGCCAGGTAGCGCGGGGACGGCTTGCCCGTGTGGTTTCCCTTGCGCCGCCAATAGACCTGGGCCGCCTCCGAATCGCCCCACTCGGGCTGGACGAAGACCTGCTCCCGGGGGAGGTGGCTGGATTCCTGCTCGTCCAGGAGCGCCAGGTCCTCCTCGCTGAGACCGTCGATCAGGACACCGACGACCGAGGACTCGGCGCTCGGCTCGAGGTTCAGGACACCGCCGCCCCACTCCTCGCGATGAGTGTTCCACACGCGGCGCCAGCCGGGCAGGCGGGCGACCCTGTAGGTCATCGCGTCCGCGCGAGCTCCCAGGACGGCGCGCAGGCCGTCCGCGGTCATCAGGGTCCCGTAGGCGAACAACTTCATGGGATCTCGTCTACCATTGTGCCGTATCTCGCCCCCTCTTTTCTTCATGAAGCCCGAAAGCCTTCGCGCCGCGACGTTGGCCCTTTTCCTGGGCGTGGGGCTCGCCGGAGCGCAGGAGAAGCACGACGTCCCGACCTTCGCGTCCAAGGTCGAGCTCGTGACCGTGGACGCGGTCGTGGTCGACGGCAAGGGGCAGCCCGTCCGAGGTCTCAAGGCCGAGGACTTCACCCTGCTCGAGGACGGCAAGCCGCAGGCCCTTTCGAGCTTTGAGGCTTTCGACCTCGGGGATCGGCCCGAGGCGGCGAGCCGAGAGGCGCCGGCGGGCCCGGTGGCCACCAACCTGCGGCCCGCGCGGGTCGGGGCTCGATTCTTCGTACTCCTCGTGGACGACATGAGTCTGGCCCCCACGCGGCAGGAGGTGGTGCGCAGCGCCATCGCACGTTTCCTCGAGGTGGGACTCCGCGATGGCGACGAGCTGATCTTCGCTACCACCAGCGGTGACGCCTGGTGGAGCGCACGCATGCCCGAGGGCCGCGAAGACGTGGCCGCGCTCGCCGCGCGGGTGCGGGGCCGCAGCCTGCTGGACAACGGGAGTGATGCGATCAGCGAGTGGGAGGCCTACCGGATCGCGCGCTTCGAAGCCGGAACCGTGAGCGCGAGCGCGCCCGTCGTAGCCGGCCCCCCCACCGGCGCGCTTCCCCAGCCTGGGGCGCCGTCGGCCACCGTTCCCGGCGTCAGCATCCTGGAGCGCGTCGTCGACCGCTATCTCCAACGGAGAGTCTGCTTTCCGGAGATGAAGGGGGTGTGCTACGACATGGCCAAAGGGCGGGCGCAGGAAGTCGACTCCCGTCGGGTCAGTCGGACGCGCGACGCCCTCGCAGCGGTGGACCGGGCCGTCTTCGCCCTGACGGGTGTCCGCGGGCGCAAGTCGCTCCTTTTCCTGACCGAAGGCTTCCTGAACGACTCCGACCTCGGCCTCGTGCAGGAGGTCGCGGGCCGCTGCCGCGAAGCGAACCTCGTGGTGTACTCCCTCGACGTGCGCGGGCTCATGACGGGGCTGGCCGCGGCCGACGAGATGTCGACTCCCAACACGGCGGAGATGGGTCAGATGCAGGTGGAGCAGACCGACCTGGTCGCCGCAGGGAGCGTAGGACTGGCCGAGGACACCGGCGGGTTTGCGGTGCGGAACACGAACGACCTGGCGGCGGGCGCTGCCCGCGTGGCCGACGAGTCACGGACCTACTACCTGCTCGGCTACACGCCGCCCGAGGGCAAGGGGCCGCGCGACTGGCGCAAGCTCAAGGTCGAGGTCAAGAGGCCGGGACTCGAGGTGAGGGCGAGGAAAGGCTACACGCTGCGGACCAGTGCCGAGATCGCGGCCGCCGCAGACGCAGCGGGCCGCACGAAGGCCGCCAAGGACAAGGCGACGAAGCCTGCGGACTCGACCGCGGCCGTGCGCCTCCCGACCGACATGGCGCGGGCCCTGGCCACCGCGCACGACGCCGACGCTATCCCTCTGCGGGCCATGCCCTATTCGTTCGACGACCGGCCGTCCGGCACGGTGCGCACCCTCCTCGCGGTGGAGGCGGACATGCGCAGCCTCGCCAACCTGGGCGGCGAGGAACACCCGCACATGGTCTTGAGCCTCAGCATCTCGGCCACCCACCGCGACACGGGCAAGACCCAGCGGCTGGACCAGCGCATCCAAGTCGGACTCCGCGAGCCTCAAGGCGTGGGAGGGCTGGCTGGCCCTGAGCCGGGAGTTCGACCTTCCGCCGGGTGTGGCCCAGGCGCGTGTGGTGGTTCGCGACGAGTTCCTGGGGCGCTTGGGGGCTCTCACCGTGCGCTTCGTGGTGCCGCCGTCCGGAGGCCTGCGGGTATCGACTCCCGTCCTGACCGACCGCCTGTCGACCCCGGCGAAAGACAAGCCCGCGTACCCCGCGATCGTCGCCCACCGTGACTTCGCGGCCGGACAGGTCTACTGCCAGTTCCAGGTCTTCGGAGCGAAGGCCACGAGCCAGGGGGTCCTTGCCTCCTATGAGCTCCGGCACCGGAACGGTGACGCGGTGCGCCAGGGTCTGGCCACTCCCATCACCCCGGGCCCGGACGGGCGTCTCGTCCGCCTCCTGGCCCTCGGCCTCGACAACCTCGCCCCGGGCGATTACGAGCTCGTGCTGCGCATCGAAGACAAGACCACGGGAGAGACGCGGGAACGGGTGGAGCCCCTGCGGATCACGGCTCGGTCGTGATGGTCTCCACAAAGGCCTCTCCCGCCCTGCTGTTCCTGGCAGCGCTCGTTGGCGCTCCACCTGCGTCGGCCGCGCCAACGGCTACCTCCTACTACACTGTGCGGCTCGACGACGCCCAGGCCGTCACCCTGACGCGCGAGCGGTTTGGCGCGGTCGACGATGGCGTCGCGGACGCCACCGTGGCCCTCCAGAAGGCGATCGACGCGGTGCAAGAGGCGACCGGCGAAGGCGTCGTGCTGGTCCCGGAAGGCCGGTACCGCCTCTCCGGGGCGCTCTACGTCTGGCCAGGGATCCGGATCATCGGTTACGGCACCCGGCGCCCGGCCTTCGTGCTCGGGGAGCGCACGCCGGGGTATCAGGACCCGGAGACCCCTCGTTACATGGTCTTCTTCGCCGGGCGAAGGCCCACGGCCGGCAGCGAGCCCCAGGACGCGAACCCGGGCACCTTCTATTCCGCGCTCAGCAACGTCGACCTGGAGATCGGGGCGGGCAACCCCGGCGCCGTCGGGGTGCGGGCGAGGTACGCCCAGCACTGCTTCACCTCGCACGTGCAGTTCCGGATCGGCTCGGGCCTGGCGGGCGTCCACGAGGGCGGCAACGTGGCCGAGGACGTCGACTTCGTCGGCGGCGAGTACGGCATCTGGACGGGTACGCCGTCCCCCGGCTGGCAGTACACCCTTCTCGACGCTCGCTTCGAGGGCCAGCGCCGGGCGGCCATCCGCGAGGCAGCGGCCGGGCTCACCCTCATCCGCGCGCAATTCAAGGACGTGCCGACCGCGATCGAGATCGAGGCGGGACGGCCGGACGACCTCTTCGTGAAAGACGCACGGTTCGAGAACGTCAGCGGTCCCGCGGTGATCGTCAGCCTCGAGGAGAGCCCGCGCACGGAGATCAACCTGGAAGACGTGGCCTGCCGGGCGGTGTCGACCTTCGCCCTCTTCCGGGAGAGCGGAAGGCGGCTCGTCGCGCCCGGCACCAGCTACGTGGTGAAGACGTTCTCGCACGGCCTCCACTACGCGGACCTGGGCGCCCTCGGGGAGACGAAGACGGTGTTCGACGCGTCGCCCGTCAAAGCACTCCCCGCGGCGGTCGCGTCCGACCTCGCCCCGTTGCCGCCCGGCGACACCTGGGTGAACGCGCGCGCCCTCGGCGCGCAGGGGGACGGGCGGACGGACGACACCGCCGCGCTGCAGAAGGCGCTCGATGCCCACCGCACGGTGTACCTGCCGATGGGCAAGTACATCGTCACCGATACCCTCACCCTGCAGCCGGACAGCGTGCTCCTGGGCCTCCACCCGAGCGCGACGCAACTGGTTCTGCCGGACCGGACCGCCGCCTTCCAGGGCGTGGGGAGCGCCAAGCCCCTGCTCGTGGCGCCGAAGGGCGGAAGCACCATCGTCATGGGCGTGGGGCTCTACACGAACGGCATCAACCCGCGCGCGGTCGCGGCCAAGTGGATGGCGGGCCCGCGATCGATGATGAACGACGTGCGCTTCCTCGGCGGCCACGGGACGACAGGTCAGGGCGGGCGGCGGGAGAACCCCTACAACAACGCCCACTCCGCCGACCCCGACCTGGGCCGCCGCTGGGACAGCCAGTACCCGAGCCTCTGGGTGACCGACGGCGGCGGCGGCACCTTCTTCGACATCTGGACCCCGAGCACGTTCGCTGCGGCCGGTCTCCTCGTGTCGAACACGAGCACGAGCGGGCGCGTGTACCAGATGTCGAGCGAGCACCACGCCCGCTACGAGGTGCAGCTCCACGGCGTCTCGAACTGGGAGCTCCACGCGCTGCAGACCGAGGAGGAGCGCGGCGAGAGCCCTTTCGCCCTGCCCCTGGAGATCAGGGACTCGAGCCGGATCACGGTCTCGAACCTCCACGTGTACCGCGTGATCAGCAGCGACCAGCCCTTTCCGTGGGCCGTGAAGCTGACGGGCTCCAAGGACGTCCACTTCCGGAACGTCCACTCCTACAGCAACAGCAAGGTCGCGTTCGACACGACGGTGTTCGACGATGGGCTCGGGGTGGGGCTGCGCCAGCGCGAGTTCGCCTGGCTCGACGTGTCGGGCCAGGCGCCTCCGCCGGCCACGGCCGCGCCGTCCCCGGTGCGGGAGCCGGGGGCCGCGGTCGAACGCCTCGCCGCTGGGTTCCACAACATCGCAGGCGGGGCGGTCCATCCCAATGGCGACTTCTACTTCGTCGACGCGCGCTGGCAGCGTATCCATCGCTGGTCGGTGGCCGAACATCGCCTCATCACCGTCGCGGATGCGCCGATGCAGCCCGTGAACCTGGCCTTCGACGCGGCCGGCCGCCTCCTCGTCGTCTCCTACGCCGGGCGGGGCACGGTGTACGCGCTCGCGCCGGGCGGGGCGGACGGTGAGCCGGTGCCCCTCGAGCCGCAGGCTGCGGTCGCGCGGCCGGGCCTGACCGCCATCCTCCCCGTGGGCGACTGGAGGCTGCAGCGAGACGCGGGGGGCGGGCTCTTGCCGCGCACCCATCACTACATGGCGCCCGATGGCCGCACGTTCGTCTCGGCGACGCAGTCCTTCGTGGAAGGGGCCACGAGCTGGGGGGTCAAGAGCAGCGACCTCGTCCGTGCCTTCGGGCTGGAGCCCGCGCGTCCGGGCGATCGGGTCTACCTGACGAGCGAGGCGGAGGTGGCCACCTGGTCGGCGCGGGTCGGGGACGACGGCGGCCTCTCGGACCTCCGGCTCTTCGTGAACCAGGGTGGGGAAGGCGTGACCGCCGACGCCCAGGGCAACGTGTTCATTGCGGCCGGGGACGTGTACGTCTACGACCCGTCAGGCAGGCTGATCGACACCATAGCCGTCCCGAGCCGACCCACCCAGGTCGTGTTCGGCGGTCCCGACCGGCGCACGCTGTTCCTCCCCGCCCGTGACGCGCTCTACGCTGTCCGCACCCGAGTGGCCGGCCGTCCCTAGGGCGTCGATGAGAAGCACGGGGCCAGACCCCGGCAAATCGTTGGAAAGTCGGCCCGATTCTGCTAGAGTCCCTCGGCAGCCTCCGGCCGCCGCGCCCCGGAGGTCTTTCTACGCGGTCGCGACGCGAGGGCGACAACGGGCGGCTTTGAGATTCGATCAAGGAGCAAGGCCATTTCGAAAAAGGTGTTCGTCGGCAACCTGAGCTACGACGTAACGCGGGACGAGCTGCTCGAAACCTTCGGCGCCGCCGGCAAAGTGGTGGACGCCAAGGTGCCCACCGACCGGGAGACGGGCCGACCGCGTGGGTTCGCGTTCGTCGAGTTCGAGGACGAGGAGTCGGCGCAAAAGTCCATCACCCTGCTGCACGGCAAGGACCTCAAGGGACGCGCCCTGCGGGTCAACGAGGCCGAGGACCGTCCGCCGCGACCGGCCGGGGCCGGCGGAGGCGGCGGGGGTGGCTATCGTCCGAGCTTCGGGGGGGGCGGTGGAGGCGGAGGTGGATATCGCAGCGGTGGACCGCCGCCGATGCTGCCTCCTCCCGATTTTCCCGGTGAGTTCCGCAAGGACGATCGGAGCCGTTCGTTCCGTGGGAAGCCCGGCGGTGGGAAGCCGGCGGGCCGCAAGAACGACCAGCGCCGTCGCCGCGACGACTACGACGACTAGACCGCTCTGTCGAGTCGGCCCTTCCTGACCGGGCCATTCCATCCGACCGGACCTCCCGAGCGGGTCCGCCCCCCTGACCCGCGCATCGCCCTCGAAGCGGGCGATCTCGAGTCGGCCCCGTTATAAGATCGCCCCTCATGATCGCGCTCCTTGCCCTCACCTTGCTTGCGGCGGACGTCGCTCGCCCCTTCGCAGAGGAGCGCCTCCTTCTGGACCGGCGGCTCGAAACCCTGAGGCGAATCCTCCCGGATGGGCCGAACCCGGGAGCGGACATCGCGGTGGTGCGCGAGCTGGCCACGAACGCCCGGCTCGGTCGGCTCGAGATCACCGCGCGCCCCCCGGCGGAGGCCGGAGCGCGGGGCGACGTGATCCTGGATCTCCTGGCGACCGGCCGCTTCGGCGACCTCGACCGGTTCTTTCGCCAGGCGGCCCTTTCGCCCCGGCTCATCGACGTGGAGAGCCTCGCCCTGACCACGTCCCCGGACGACCTCGTGCGCCTCACGGCGGTCGTTCGTCTGCCCTTTCGGCCCTTGCGCGCCCCCGTCGCTCCCGTCCCGGACGGGCTCCGGGCCCGGCCCGCGGGCATCCCGCGGCCCACGGCCGACGCTTTCGTGCGCGATCAGGGCCTGGCCCTGGCCAAGTCGGAAGCCATCGCCGCCCTGCGGCGCACCCGCCGCAACCCGCGCCTGTTCTTGTCCGAGATCGCGGCCATCGTGCGCGATCGCCCGGTCACTTTGAGCTTCGCCTCTCTGGGCGACGAGTTCCTGATCCGCGGCCTCTCGGTCGGCGAGGGACCCACGCGCGCCCTCGAGAGCCGCTTCGAGCGCGGCTTCTTTCGCGTCTCCGATTTCCTGATGGCGCGGCAGGGTGCCTGCCGGCGGTTCGAGGCGCGAGGCAAGGCGCCAGTGGCCGGCATCGAAGCCGAGCTGCCTCTGCCCGCCGAGGATCCCTTCGAACAGGACGAGTCGCCGTGCCGCGTGGACCGCGACGAAGGCCGGACCCTGATCGTACGAGCGCCCGGGGGGAACGGCAAGACCCCGGGCAAGGGACCGATCAGCCTGCGTCTTCGGGACATGGACGTGGCCGACGTCTTCCAGGTGCTGCACCTCCTGACCTCCCAGGCCTTCATCGTGGACGAGGACGTCGTGGGGCGCGCGACCGTGGACCTCTCGGGGGTGACCCTCGAGGAAATCCTCTCGGCACTGCGCAAGGCCGGTCTCGACATCGCGGACCGGGGACCGGTGCGCCGGGTCGCGTCGTCCCGGGGAGAGGCGCTCGTGGTGCCGCCGATGGGCGGAACCCCCAGTGCCACCTTCTCGCTCAAGAGGGCCGACGCTCGCGAGCTGCTCGCGATCATGACCGACATGGATCCCGGCCTGGCGGCACTCGGCCCGCAGGGCTCCCTGGGCCGTTTCAGCCTGTGGGCCAAGGACCTGCCGCTCCCCGACCTGCGCGCCGCGCTGCTCTCCGCCGCCGACCTGAGCGAGAAGTTCGAGGAAGGCCGGCGGATCCTGCAGCGCAAGACGGGTGCTGACGATCCGGTCTTTCCGGTTGCGGGCTCGGGGTCCGATCGGCGGCTGGTGCTTCGCCCCCAGGACCTCGCGGTCCTGGAGTTCGAGATCGCGGGCGTCGCGACGGCCGGCGACGGCTATCGAGTGTTTGCCTACTCGCCGACGGGCGTCCTGAACGCCTACCGCGCGGGCGACCGCCTGGCGGACGGCGTCGTGACCTCGGTGGAATCGACCGACGTCACGCTCGAGACCGACGATGGCCCGGTGCAATTGCTCGTCACGCCGCTCTCGCGCTGAAGAGGGGAGACCCAGCGGTGTGCACAAGAAGCAGTGTGCACAAAAAGAAGGCCCGGCGAGCGCCGGGCCTTCAGGAGTTGGGCTATCCGAGCCCAGCACGCCATTGCGGCGTGCTCACAGAAAGCTTGAAATCGCTTCGGGCCTGATCAGGCCCGCTTGTGGCCCGGCGGAGTCTCGCCAACCATCGGCACCTCCTCTGAACCAACCAAAGTCTGCCCGGTCGTGCCGGCCCGCTCTGACCCGTCGCGGGCTGCCGACAGCCCTTGCATCAACTCCCGCCATTTGGGCGGGCACGTCCGTTTCTCCTCGCCTCCAAGATGTTCCCCTGGCCGCCTGCTGTCAAGAGAAAAGCGTGGGTCGGTTACTGCACTCGCCAGGTATCGCCGGCCTGGAGCAACTCGCCGAGATCGCCCTTTCCCTTGCGGGCGATCACGTCCTTGACCTGCTCGTTCATGGCGTCCTCGTAGACGGGGGCGTCGACGGCGCGCAGCACGCCGAGGGGAGTCGGGAATCCGGGCACGCCGTCCATCCGTGAGAGCAGGAACGCATAGGCGGGGTTGGGGTTCTTCTCGTCGTGGACGATGCAAGTCCTTCTCCGACACCCCGTTGCCGAGGGTCACGACCTCGAGATCGAGGCCGTTCATGCGGATGCCCTTGTCCTTGTTCTTGCCGAAGATCAAGGGCTGGCCATGCTCGAGGGCGATGGTGTGATCGTCTCGTAGGTCCTTCTCGGTGAGCGCGTCCCAGGCCCCGTCGTTGAAGATGTTGCAGTTCTGGAGGATCTCCACGAACGCCGTCCCCTGGTGCGCGGCCGTCTTGCGGAGCACCGCCTTCAAGTGAGGCTGGAACACGTCCACGGACCGCGCGACGAAGGTCGCCTCGGCGCCCAGGGCCAGGGACAGCGGGTTGAAGGGCCGGTCGAGCGAGCCGTAGGGCGTCGACTTGGCCTTCTTGCCGCGCTCGGAGGTCGGCGAGTACTGTCCCTTGGTGAGGCCGTAGATCTTGTTGTTGAAGAGCAGCACCTTGAGGCCCACGTTGCGCCGCAGCATGTGGATCGTGTGGTTGCCGCCGATCGACAAGGCGTCGCCGTCACCGGTCGCGACCCAGACCTCGAGCTCGGGGCGCGCGAGCTTCAGCCCGGTGGCCACCGCGGGAGCGCGGCCGTGGATGGTGTGGAAGCCGAAGGTGTTCATGTAGTACGGGAACCGGCTGGAGCAGCCGATGCCCGAGATCACCGCGAACTTCTCGCGGGGAATGCCGAGCTCGGGGAACACCGACTGGACGGCGGAGAGGATCGCGTAGTCCCCGCAGCCGGGGCACCAGCGCACCTCCTGGTCGGTCTGGAAGTCCTTCTTCGTGTAGACGGGCAAGGTTGCGGTCATCGCGAGAGGACCTCCTCGATCTTCGCTTCGATCTCCGACTGCTTGAACGGCTTCCCCTGGACCTTGTTGAAGCCCTGGGCGTCGACGAGGTACTTGGCGCGCAGGACCCACACGAGCTGGCCCAGGTTCATCTCGGGCACCACCACCTTGCGGTAGCGCTTCATCACCTCGCCCAGGTTCCTGGGCAGCGGGTTCAGATGGCGCAGGTGCACGTGGCCGACCTTGCGCCCGCGCTCGCGCGCGGCGCGCAGCGCGGCGGTGATCGCTCCGTAGGTCGAGCCCCAGCCGACGAGCAGCAGGTCGCCCTCGGGGTCGCCCGCGGGGACCACGTCGGGCACGTCGCTGACGATGGCCTCCACCTTGGCCGCCCGCAGGTGGATCATCTTCTCGTGGTTCAAGGGCTCGTAGTTGACGTTGCCCGTGCCGTCCTGCTTCTCGAGGCCGCCGACGCGGTGCTCGAGGCCCGGCGGTCCCGGGCACGGCCCAGGGCCGCGCCAGGGTCTCGGGGTTGCGGGAGTAGGGCAAGAAGCCCTCGGGATCGGTCGCGAACTTCACCGGGATCTCGGGCAGGTCGCTCACTTCGGGGATCCGCCACGGCTCGGCCCCGTTCGCCAGGTAGCCGTCGGTCAGGACGATGACCGGCACCATGTACTTGATGGCGATGCGGCTGGCCTCGAGGGCGACCCAGAAGCAGTCGCCCGGGGTGGCCGCGGCCAGCACGGGCACCGGGGCCTCGGAGTTGCGGCCGAACAGGGCCTGCAGCAGGTCGGCCTGCTCGGTCTTCGTGGGCAGGCCGGTCGAGGGCCCGCCGCGCTGGACGTCCACGATCACGATCGGCAGCTCGACCGCGATGGCGAGCCCGATGGCCTCGGTCTTCAAGGCCATGCCCGGGCCCGAGGTCGTGGTGATGGCGAGGGAGCCGCCGTAGGCGGCGCCGATGACCGAGGCCATGGCCGCGATCTCGTCCTCGGCCTGGAAGGTCATCACCCCGAACTCCTTGTACATCGAGAGCTCGTGGAGGATGTCGGAGGCGGGCGTGATCGGGTAGCTGCCCTGGAAGAGCGGGATGCCGGCCTTCTGCGCCGCGGCCACGAAGCCGAGGGCCAGCGCGCGTGTTGCCGCTGATGTTGCGGTAGAGGCCCGGGGTCAGCTTGGCGGGCGGGATCTCGTAGGAGGTCTGGAAGGCCTCGGTCGCGTCGCAGTAGGCGTAGCCCGCCTTCATCGCGAGCTTGTTGGCCTCGGCCAGGATCGGCTTCTTGCCGAACTTGTCGTCGAGCCACCGGAGGGTCGAGTCCATCGAACGGTTGTAGAGCCAGTAGCACATGCCGAGCGCGAAGAAGTTCTTGCACCGGTCCATGCTCTTGGCGTCGAGGCCGAGCTCGCGCAGGGCGGCGCGCGTGAGCTTGGTCAGCTCCACCGGGAAGAGGCGGTACCCGTCGAGGGAGTGGTCCTCGAGCGGGCTCTTCGTCATCTGCGCCTTCTTGAGGTCGGCCTCCTTGAAGTCGTCGACGTTGACGATGAGGATGCCGTTCGTGCGCAGGTCGGCGACGTTCATCTTGAGCGCCGCCGGGTTCATCGCGATGAGCGCGTCCACGGTGTCGCCCGGGGTGAAGACGTCCTTGGCACCGAAGTGGACCTGGAACCCGGAGACCCCGGGCAGGGTGCCGGCGGGGGCGCGGATCTCGGCCGGGAAGTCGGGAAAGGTGGCGAGGTCGTTGCCGAAGAGGGCGGTGGTGTTCGTGAACTGGCTGCCGGTGATCTGCATGCCGTCACCGGAGTCGCCGCAAAAGCGGATGACGGCCGATTCGAGGATCTCACGCTTTCGAGGAGGCGCTTCGACGGTGGTAGACATCTGTCTCCCTTGACCTGTGGGCGTCCGCGGTCGGCTCTGCCCGCTCCGCGGGCCGCCGATCTCGAATCATATCATCGGCGGATCGAAGCGGTTTCGACGCGCGGGCGGTCCCGGAAAAGGCTCAGGACGTCAGGAGATCACGCTGCTTCAGCGTGGCCTCCGCCACGAGGATGTAGGCAAGGATGAACAGCACGTCGATGAGCGACTCGAGCCAGGCCTGCCCCAGGGTGGCGAAGTACGCGTAGAGAATGTCCCCGGCACCCATCGCCACGAATCCCGACAGGAGACCGGCCCAGACCGTCCAGATGCGCCCGCCCGTGAGCGCCGGCCAAGGCCGGCGCTCACGAAAGGGCTGACGCCTAGTGGAAGTTCACCAGGAACCAGAGGGTGCCGTTCGAGATGACAGTCACGATATTGCCACTGCCAGGCGCAGCCGCGGGTGCGGCTAGAGCCTGATTGGTGCCGTCAATCGCCGCAAGCCCGGCCACGGTGCAGGTGGCGGCAGTCGTGGTGGTCCTCTTGATCGTGATCGTCCGACCCGTGTTCGAGGCCGCGGCCGGAAGCGTCAGCGTGGTGTTGGCGGCCGGAGCGCATAGGACGTAATCGTCGGTGTTCGTCAACGTCGCGGTGGCCGTCACCGTCCGGATCGCGAAGACGTTTGCTACGCCCGTCGCGCCCGTTGGCCCGGTGGCTCCGGTGAGGCCTGGGACACCCTGAGCACCCGTCGCCCCCGTTGCACCTGCCACGCCAGTGGCGCCGGTCGGACCGGTTGGTCCAGCGGCGCCAGTGGCACCCGTGGCACCCACGGCTCCGGTCGCACCGGCTACACCTGTCGCACCCGTTAATCCCGTCACACCGGTGGCGCCCACCGACCCTGTGGCACCGTCTGCGCCGGTCGCGCCCGTGGCACCGGTCGCACCGGCTACACCTGTCGCACCCGTCAACCCCGTCACACCGGTGGCGCCCACCGACCCTGTGGCACCGTCTGAGCCAGTCGCGCCTGTGGCACCGGTCGCACCCGTTAACCCCGTCACACCGGTGGCGCCCACAGGCCCTGTGGCACCGTCTGCACCAGTCGCACCAGTCGCACCAGTCGCACCAGTCGCACCGGTCGCACCGGTTGCCCCGGTCGCCCCGGCCGGCCCCACGAGACCGGTCGGTCCCGTCGGCCCTGGAACGCCAGGTGTGCCGGTCCCGGTGATCGTGATGGACGAGCCGGACGGAGTGACCGTGATGCCGCTACCGGCTTCGAGGGTCAGAACGCCCGACAGCCCGTTCAGGCTGGCGACCTCGATCTGGGGCGCGTAGTAGCCGTTCACGTCCACGAAGAACTCCGTCGACGCAGTGCCTGCGACGACCGTGATGGTGCCGTCGGTCCCCAGGGGCACCACCGCGGCGTTCGCAATCGTCTGCCCGGAGCGCTCGTAGTTCACTGACGAAACGACCGGTTGGGTGCCGCCCGTAGGAAAGACCAGGATGAAACCTGCGCCTTGCGTCAGGGTGACGCCCAGATTCACGGAGGCCGCCTCCGCGTCGACAGGGATCCCGCATTGCCCCCCGAGCTTGAAGTTCCGGGGGACGCCGGCGGACAGTAGGGGCGGTCCATAGGCGCCTGTGAAACCGTTGCCTCGCGTATCGAGGACTCGACAGGGTGTGATACCCACGAACTCGAGGGTGTTGGTGGGAACGGCGTTGGGGAACTCGGGCTGGGCGGCGGCCACCGCGGCGACCAGCGCCAGCGCCGCCATCGTCATGGGCGCGAGCCGATTTCTCATCATCACGATTCCTTCCTGCGGAACGGCGGGACGGCCGAAGCGCAAAGCGTTTGATGCAGAGAATGGGTGGACGCAGGGGGCAAGTCTGTTCAAAAAGAGACCACCACAGCCTCTTGGTGTCGGCCGGTCCGGTAGCCAAACCCTCGGCCAGAGTCCGTCCGGAACGCAGACGCTCTTCCGGGGCGTGGGCCCCGTCAGAATAGAAGGCGAATCTCGGCCTGTCCCCGTCGGGCGTCGGTGTCGGGATCGGCACCGGAGAACTGGGCAGCGGGACGCGACGCACGGACGTCGAGGTATTCGAGGCCCACGCGCACGAACGAGCGCGGCTGCCAGAAGGCGGCCGCGGTGTAGCTCCACCCCCGCTCGTCGTCGGGCTCGGCGGTCCCGTCGAGGTCGTCGTTGCGGAAGCCGTCGACACGAACGGACAGACGCAGGCTCTTGCCGGCCCAGGAGACGAGCGCGTAGCCGACGCGGAAGCGCACGTCGACGTGGGCCCCGCCTGGCTCGTCGGGCCCCATCCCGGTATCGCCGGTGGCACCCTCGGCCACGAGGGTCACGGCCTTCCCGAGGTGCATCTGGAGACCGGCCTGCGCGAAGCGGGTGTGCCACGAGTACTGGCCGCGGTAGATGCGGCGATCGCCGCCGTTGTCGGTGTAGGCCCCCTGGACGAGGAAGACGCCCGGCCGCGCCCAGCGCAGACGGGCCTGCCATCCAGGCGCGTTTGTCGAGCTCGTCCGTCGGCACCGTGCCGTCGTCTCTCTGATCGGCGAACGCCCCGCCGCGTGCGAGGGTCGTGAGCGGGGGCAAGGGCAGCACCTCGCCGAAGGCGGTGAGCCGATCGCCGAACGCCCAGCCTCTCCAGGCGAGGAGGGTGCCCGCGGGGTCGTTGACCCCGAAGACCGCGCCCGCCAGGTCCAGGCGATCGTCGCGTCCCACCTTGCGTTGGAGCCTGCGCGTCGAGCCCGGTCAGGCGCATCTCCTCGCCGATCCACGTGTTGAGGGCGGAGAGGGTGATCGTGTAGGGCGACTGCCAGAGCCGATCCGTGTTCTCGAGCGAGGTGGGAGGGAAGAAGAGGCCGGCCCGGAAACGGAGGGTGGTGCGGGGCGTCAGCTCGGGCTGGTACTGGAGGAACGCCTCCACGAGCCCGCCGAGGGCACCGCGCGACGAGGACGGCTCTCCCTGGAGCGTGCCGTGCGCGTGCAGGCGAAGGGTCTCGGACAGCTTCAGGTCGAGGCCCAGGTGCAGCCGGCCGCGGAGGCCCGCGCGCGTGTCCGCCGGGCCCGCGGCCCCCTCCGTGAGCCGTCCGTAGCCACCCTCGATCCAGGACGGTCTGGCCTTCGGTGCCGTAGATGCGGCCCGCGGCCACGCCGTGCACCTCGACGGGACTGGCCGAAGGCCGAGCGGCGTCCCCCACGCGAGTCCGAAGCGAGGGCGATCCCTTCGCAGGCGCATATGACGTTGCTCGGAATCCGCGGAAGACGGCCGGCTATTCCCGAAGCGCCTCGCGCGTGATCGCCTCCTGCTCGAGCACGTGCAGCTTGTGCGAGCCCGAGGCGGGCGCGGCGCTGGCCTCGCGGCCGATGTAGCGGAGCACGCGGCCGGCCGGGCTCGGGAACGACGCCGTCCAGGAACTGCTCGCGGACGAAGCGCCACGGGCCCATGTTGCGCGGCTCTTCCTGGGCCCACGCCAGCTCGGCCGAGGGCGGGTAGCGCGCGATGGCGCGCGCGAGCTCCGCGGCCGGGAACGGATAGAGCTGCTCGACGCGCACGATCGCCACGTGGCGCGCGCCCGCGTCTTCCCGGGCCTTCAGGAGGTCGTAGTAGAGCTTGCCCGTGCAGAAGACCACGCGACGCACGCCCGAGGGCTCGATGGTGTCGTCGAGGACCGGCTGGAACGGCCCTTCGGCCAGCTCCTGCAGGCTCGAGACGCAGCGCGGATGGCGCAGGAGGCTCTTGGGCGTGAAGACGACAGCGGCTTCTCGACGGGATCCCGCCCCTGCCAGCGCAGGAGATGGAAATACGAGGCGGGCGTCGACGGATAGACGACGCGCATGTTGCCCTCGGCGCAGAGGGTCAAGAAGCGCTCGATGCGCGCGCTCGAGTGCTCGGGCCCCTGGCCTTCGTGGCCGTGGGGCAGCAGCAGGACGAGGCCCACCGGCTGGCCCCACTTGGTCTCGCTGCCCGCGAGGAACTGGTCGATGATGACCTGGGCCCCGTTCATGAAGTCGCCGAACTGGGCTTCCCACATCACGAGGGCGCGGTGCTCGGCCACGGAGTAGCCGAACTCGAAGCCCATCACCGCCGCTTCGGAGAGCAGGCTGTCGTAGACCTCGAAGCGCACCCCGGCCGGGGCCACGCTGTTGAGCGGCACGTACTCCCGGTCGTTGCGGGTGTCGTAGAAGCACGGCGTGGCGCTGGCTGAAGGTGCCGCGCCCCGAGTCCTGGCCCGAGAGCCGCACCGGCACGCCCTCGAGCAGCAGGGTCCCGAAGGCCAGCGACTCGGCGGTGGCCCAGTCCACGTCGCCCTTCCCCTCGAGCAGCTCGGCCCGCTTCTTCACGAAGGGAACGAGCTTGGGGTGGATCTCGAAGCCTTCGGGCAGCGAGCTCAGGACCTTCAGGACCGTGCGCAGCCGGGCCCACATCGCGCTGCCGTCGACCGGCGCGGGCTCGACGGGCGCGCGCTTGGCGATCTTCGCCAGGGGACCGGCGTCGCCTTCCCGCTGCATCTCGGCCTTCTTCTCGGCCCAGAGCTTGTCGAGGTCCTCGCGGGAGATGAGCCCCTTGCGCACCATCTGCTCGCCGTAGAGCTGGGCCACCGAGGTGTGGCTCTTGATCTTCGCGTACATGAGGGGCTGGGTGTAGCTCGGCTCGTCGCCCTCGTTGTGCCCCCAGCGGCGGTAGCAGACCACGTCGATGACCACGTCCTTCTTGAAGCGCTGCCGGTACTCGAAGGCGAGGCCGGCCACGTAGACCACCGCCTCGGGGTCGTCGCCGTTCACGTGGAAGGCCGGGGCGTGGACCATCTTGGCCACGTCGGTGCAGTAGGTCGACGAGCGCGCGTCCTCGGGCCGGGTGGTGAAGCCGATCTGGTTGTTGACCACGACGTGGATGGTGCCGCCGGTGCGGTAGCCGTGGAGGCCGGCCAGGTTCAGGGTCTCGGCCACGATCCCCTGGCCGGCGAAGGCGGCGTCGCCGTGGAGCAGGATCGGGATCACGTGCGAGCGCTCGTGGTCGCCGAGCGCGTCCTGCTTGGCCCGCACCATGCCCTCGACCACGGGATTCACGAACTCGAGGTGGCTCGGGTTCGGGGCCACGGTCACGGTCATGGTCTCGCCGGTGTCGCCGACGTGGGTCCCGGTGGCGCCCAGGTGGTACTTCACGTCGCCCGAGCCCTGGGTCGAGTCGGGATCCATCTGGCCCTCGAACTCCGAGAAGATCTGGGCGAGGGGCTTGCCCACGGTGGTGGCCAGGACGTTCAGGCGGCCGCGGTGGGACATGCCGATCACGACCTCGGACACGCCCTGCGCGGCCGCGTCGTTCAGGATGCGGTCGAGAAGCGGGATCAGGGCCTCGCCGCCCTCGAGCGAGAAGCGCTTGTGGCCGATGTACTTCGCGTGCAGGAAGCGCTCGAAGCTCTCGGCCTCGACCAGCTTCTCGAGCACCCGCCGCTTGCTGGCCGCGTCGAGGGCCGGATAGTTGCGCGTCGACTCCATCCGCTCCTGGAGCCAGTCCTTCCGCTCCGGATCGGCGATGTACATGTACTCGACCCCGATGTTCCCGCAGTAGGTGTCGCGCAGGACCTCGAGGATCTCGCGCAGGGTGGCCTTGTCCTGGCCGGAGAGGCCGTTCGTGATGAACTCGCGGTCGAGGTCCCAGACGGTCAGGCCGTAGGTCGCGGGGTCGAGGTCGCGGTGGGGCGTCCGCTTCGAGTCGAGCGGGTCGAGGTCGGCCACCAGGTGGCCGCGCACGCGGTAGGCGTGGATGAGCTGGAGGACGCGGGCCTCCTTCTCCACCTCCTCGCGGTTGCCGGAGGGACCGAAGAGGCCGGGGTTGATGTCCGTCTCCGAGCGCACCGGCCGATGGGGCAGGCCGAGGTCCTCGAAGATCCGCTCGTAGAAGCCGTCGTCGCCCTTGAGCAGCTCCTCCATCCGCGCGAGGAAGAGGCCCGACTCGGCGCCCTGGATGATGCGGTGGTCGTAGGTCGAGCTGACGCGTCATGACCTTGCTGATGCCGAGGAGGCCCAGGGTGCGGGGCGCCATCGAGCGGTACTCGGCCGGATAGTCGAGGGCGCCGGTGGCGATGATCACGCCCTGGCCGGGCATGAGCCGCGGCGCGGAGGACGTGGTGCCCACGGTGCCGGGGTTGGTGAGCGAGATCGTGGTGCCCATGAAGTCGTCGGGCGAGATCGTGCCCTTGCGCGAGCGAGCCACGAGCTCGTCGAAGGCCTTGCAGGAAGGCCGGCGAAGTCGAGCTTGCCCGCGTCCTTGATGTTGGGCACGAGCAGGGTGCGGCTGCCGTCCTTCTTCTGCACGTCCACCGCGATGCCGAGGCGCACCTGGTCGCGCTGGATGCGGTGCGCGCCCGCCTCGAGCTCGGCGTAGGCGTCGTTCATGCGCGGAAAGGCGTCGAGCGCGCGCAGGATGGCCCAGGCCACGATGTGGGTGAAGCTGACCTTGCTCTTGCCCGTGGCCTCGCGGTGCTTGTTGAGGATGCGCCGGTTCTCCTCGAGGGTCCGGACCGGGAAGTTGCGCACCGAGGTCGCGGTGGGAACGTGGAGGCTCGCCTCCATGTTCTCGACGATCCGCAGCGCGCCGCCGCGGATGGGCTGGGCGATGTCGCCGGGGAGGATGGCGGGAACGACCATGGCCTTCGACTTGTCGCGGGCGAGGGCCGTGGGCTCGGTCCGCGGTCGAGGGCCACAGCGGCCCGGTCGCTCCGGCGGACGTGGGCGCTCGGCGTCACCACGGTCACCGGCGACGACCATTCCGCCGCGGGCGTCGGCTCCGGCTCGGGCGCCACGCCGAGCTGGCGGTCGAAGTACTCGCGCCAGCTCGCGTCCACCGAGCGCCGGTCCTCGCGGTACTGCTCCAGCAGGTCGAGCGCGAAGACGTAGTTGCCCCCGAAGTCGTCTGACGAGGGCGTCGAGAATGGGATCGGCCTGGACCGTGCTCATGCGGGGAACCAGTCTAGTCCCGGCCGGCGAGGTCGATCAACCGCCGGCCTGGACTCTAGGCGCTCCTACTCGTCCTCGTCGCCTCCTCTTCGTCCGCCGACCGGCCGGACGAAGGCCGCGCGGACCGGGGCGGCATGGGGACGCTCGGGCCGCGGACCGAGGCCCACAGGATCTCGTTCATGAGGCGCATGGGGATCCGGTCCTCGTCTGAGAAGTCGAGGGTCGCCGAGGCCGCGGCCCCGGGCGCCGACTCGAGGTTCTTCTCGTCGAGCGGAGACGCGCGGGGCGAGGGCGGCGAAGGTTCGGGCCATCGGCGTCGACTGAAACGCCGCGTAGAGCGGGGTCGCCGCCGCGTCGCACTGCGAGAGGGGAGGCAGACCGAGGATCAGCTCCATCGTCCGCAGGACGCCGCAGGTGGTGTAGAGCGTGCTGTCGACGGCGCCCTTCCGGACGTAGGGGCTCGCCACGAGCAGCACCGAGCGATGGGCGTCGACGTGGTCGGGGCCGTCCTGGGCGTCGTCCTCGACCACGAAGATCGCCGATTCCTTCCAGAAGCGGCTCTTCGAGACGGCCTCGACGAAGTCGGCCGAGGGCCTGGTCGTTCTCGGCCACCATCGCGCGCGGGAGTGGGAGTGCCGGCGCGCGGTCCCCGAGGTGTGGTCGTTCGGCAGGTGCAGGATGCTCAGGGCGGGAAGGTTGCCGTCCTGCTCGAAGCGCCGGAACTCCGTGAGCCAGGCGTCGAGGCGCTGGCGGTCGGGAATGGCCAGGTCCCAGGGCGGGTAGTCGGGCGCCACCTGGCCTTCGAGGCCGGGCACGGTGGCCACGGCGGGGCCCGTCTCCTTTCCCGTCGCGTCCTTCGACCGGCTCGCGAACTCGCCGTAGCTGCGCACGCTCACGCCCTTGCGCGCGGGCGGCGTCCCACAGGTACCCGGTCGGAGGCGCGGCGATGCTGCCGTAGGCATTCCGCTGCGGGGTGCCACGGTCCGTCATGTAGCGCCCCCCGCGGTGGGCGTAGTTCATGGGCCAGGTCTTCTCGACGAAGTCGTTGGCGTAGGCGCCGGTCGAGAAGGCGTGGCCGTCGGCGCTCACCTCGGCGTTCACGTAGAAGTTGTCGAAGAGCGTGAACTCGGCGGCGAGCGCGTGCGCGTTGGGCGTCACCTCCTCGCCGAAGAGACACAGGTTCCGGTCGCCGTTGCCTGCCGGCACGTCGCCCAGGACCTGGTCGTAGGTCCGATTCTCGCGGATCACGTAGAACACGTGCTTGATCTTCGACGGCTCCCCCACCTTGCGCGGGATCGGCGAGTGCTCGGGAGCGCCGGCCGGGGCGAGGCGGGTGGCATCGGTGTAGGGAGTGAGCCGGTAGACCGTCCGCGTGTAGGCGGCGAGTGCGGCCGGGTCGGGCACCGGCAGCACGGTGAGGGTCCCGTGGAGAAGCTGGCCGATGTAGAACGGCGCCTTGGGGCCGCGCGGGTTCGCCTCGGAGCGCAGGCCCTTGCCGGAGAGAATGAGGATGCGCTTGCCGTCCCGCGTGAAGCGGGCCGTGGTCGGGTACCAGCCGGTGGGGATGAAGCCCGAGACCGCGCTTCTGCCGTGCTCCTCGACGTCGACCACGGCCACCGTGTTGTTGTCGGCGTTCGCCACCAGCAGGGTCTTGCCGTCGGGCGACAGGCCGAGGCCGTTCGGCGTGCTTCCGTGCGGCGCTTCGGGATAGAGCGCCACCTTGATCTGCTCGAGCGCTCGGCGTCTCCGCGACGTCCACCACCCACACCGCGTTGGTGCTGGCGCAGGCCACGAACAGCCGGCGGCCGTCGGGGGTGAGGACCATGGCGCTCGGGTGCTCGCCGACCGCGATGTCGGCCTGGACCGCGAGGGTCGCCGCGTCGACCACGAGCACCTTGGAGCCGCCCCAGAGCGAGACGAACAGGGTCTTCCCATCGGCCGAGGCCACGACCGCGTAAGGCTCCGCGGGCAGGGGCACCGACTTGACGACCGTCCGCGTGGCGAGGTCGATGGAGGTGAGCGTGTCCCCGAGCACGTTCAGGGCGAACAGCCGCGCGCCGTCCGGGCTCACCGCCAGCCCACCCACGAAGCTGTCCTTGACCGCCGAGGGCAGGGCGATGGCACCCGTGCGCGTCAGCGCTCCCCGCTCGAAGCGAAGCTCGTCGACGGCCTGGGCGCCGCCCGCCGACGAGAAGACACGCCCGCCGTCGGGGTGAAAGGCGAGCCCCAGCCACGCATCGTCGAGAGGTGCCCGCTCCATGTGACTGCCAGCGCTCGAGGTCGATGACGTCGAGCCAGGGCTTCGAGTAGCCGCCGTTGGTCACGACGAGGAAGCGGCCATCCGGCGACTCGGCCATGTCGAGCGGCAGATCGCCGACCGGGCAGATGGCGACCGACGGGGGCGATCGACCAGCCACTGGGAAGGAGAACCTGGGTGTTTCCCTGCGTCAGGCCCGGCCCGGTCTGGGATGGCGCGGGGGCGGCGGCCATTCCCAACAGCAGCAGACCGACGCATGGGTTCATTCTGAGCCTCCTGAAGAGCCAAGCCTAACATGGGCGCCCCATCGATGCCATTAACTCATTCATTTTAAAGCCAATAGTGAATCTTGACGGATCGAACGGAACATTCAACGTAAACTTAACGTTGTTATTGTCTAGATGAGCCGGTAACTCCGGGCCATCGAGGAGCAGGAGATGGGCATCACCGAACGGCGCGAGCGGGAACGCGAGGAGGTCCGGCGGAAGATCCTGGACGCCGCCCGCGACCTCTTCGTGAGCGAGGGCTACGAGCGCGTCACCATGCGCAAGATCGCCGAGGCCATCGAGTACTCGCCCACCGCGATCTACCTCCACTTCGAGGACAAGGACGACCTGGTCCTGGCTCTGTGCCGTGAGGACTTCGGCCGCCTGCTCGAAGCCATGGAAAGCCAGGTGCCTCCCGCCGATCCCATCGAGTGGATCCGCCAGCTCGGCCGGGCCTACGCCCGGTTCGCGCTCGAGAACCCGAACCACTACCGCTTCATGTTCATGACCCCGCTGCGGCCCGAGCACAAGCCCGAGCCCACGGATCCCGGCCACCTGTCGTTCGGCGTCCTGCGCGCGGCGGTGGCGAAGGCCATCGAGACCGGGGCCTTCCGGCCCGGGGACGTCGACACGATCGCGCAGGTGATGTGGTCGAGCGTCCACGGGGCGGTGGCGCTTCTGATCACGCTGCGGCCCGACTGCTGGCCGCGGCCCCCGGCGGACGACCTGGTCGAGGAGACGATCGAAGCCGGCCTCCGCGCCTTCCGCGCGACCCCGCAAGAGCAGGAATAGCGCCATGGTCTCGCTGGCCCGGAAGAACCTCCTCCACGACCGGCTGCGCTTCGTGATCACCGTCGCGGGCGTGGCGTTCGCGGTCACCCTGGTGCTCGTGCAGGTGGGCCTCTTCATGGGCCTCCTCGACAAGGCCACGGTCACGATCGAGAACGCGAACGCGGAGATCTGGGTCACGTCCAAGGGCACGCCCAACGTCGACTTCGCCCACACCTTCCCCGAGACCGCGGTGCTGCGGGTGCGCGGCGTGCCCGGGGTCGAGCGCGCCGACAACCTCCTCATCCAGTTCATGAACATCCAGCTTCCCTCGGGCGCCGAGGAAGGCGGCCTCGTCTACGCGCTCGACGACTTCACCGCCTGGAACCTGCCCTGGGCGATCAACGAGGGCAACGTGCGCGACCTGAAGCGCGGGCGCCTTCATCCTGATGGACCGTTCCGCCGAGCGCCGCTTCGGCCCGTTCTCGGTGGGCGAGTACCGCGAGATCCTGGGCCGCCGCTTCAAGATCATCGGCACCACGACCGGAGCCGCGTCCTTCACCACCGCCCCCATCGTCTTCATGGACTTCAAGAACGCGCAGGAGCTGCTCCAGACCCTCCAGGGCAAGACGCAGTACGTGCTCGTGAAGCTCGCGCCGGGCGCCGACGCGGGCGCGGTGGCCGACGAGATCCGCCGGCGCCTGCCCTACAACGACGTCTACACCAAGGACGACTGGGCGCGCCGGTCGCGCACCTACTGGGTGGTCTCGACCGGCCTCGGCATGAACATGGGCGTCACCGTCTTCCTCGGGATCCTGGTCGGCATCGTGGTGGTGGCCCAGACCCTCTACACCTCGGCGGTCGAGCACGTGAAGGAGTTCGGCACGGTCAAGGCCATCGGCGGCTCGAACTGGGACATCTACAAGATCCTCGGCGAGCAGGCCCTGATCGCGGCCGTCGTGGGCTTCGTGCTGGGAGGGCTGATCTCCCTGGGCATGCGCCCGCTCATGGCCAAGCTGTACCTGAACGTCCTCATCTCGCCCGTCGTTCGCCACGGCGGTCTTCGTCGGCACCGTCCTCATGTGCCTCGGCGCCGCCATGCTGTCCTTCCGCCGCGTCGCGACCATCGACCCGGCCCTGGTCTTCCGCGCCTGATGAGGCCCGCTGCCATGACCGATCCCGTGCTGTCCGTGAGCGACGTGGTGAAGACCTTCGAAGAGGGGTCGCAGAGGGTCGAGGTGCTGAAGGGCGTCTCGATCGAGGTGGCGGCGGGCGAGGTGGTGGCCCTCGAAGGCCCCTCGGGCTCGGGCAAGACCACGCTGCTCTCGATCATGGGCTGCATCCTCACGCCCACCACGGGGAAGGTGCAGGTGGCCGGGCGCGTCGTGCGTCACGGGAGCCCGGGCGAGCTGCGCGAGGTGCGGCGCCGGTCGATCGGCTTCGTGTTCCAGCAGTTCAACCTGTTCCCCGCGCTCACCGCCCTCGAGAACGTGGAGTACGCGCTCAACGTGAAGGGCGCCAACGGTCGGGCCGCGCACCAGGAAGCGATCCGGGTGCTCGAGAAGGTTGGCCTCGCGGACCGTCTGCACTTCCTGCCGCGCGATCTCTCGGGCGGCCAGAAGCAACGAGTGGCCATCGCGCGGGCCCTCGCCGGCTCGCCGCTGGTGATCCTGGCCGACGAGCCCACCGCCAACCTCGACACCGCAGTCGGGGTGCAGATCCTGGAGCTCTTCCGCGACCTCGCGAAGAGCGAGGGCAAGGGGCTCGTGATCGTGACCCACGACCCCAAGGTGCGGCAGGTCGCGGACCGGGTAGTGGGGATTCGCGATGGAGTGCTCGTATCGGAATCCGGATTCATATCGGAATCCGGCAGATCCAGGACGGCGGATTCCGATATTCCTAAAGCCCACGGCCCGGAGTTGACCAATGCCGTTTCAAGGAGTCAACACCGATGAAGACCCCGACGTCGTTGGCGATCCTGGGCGTTGTTGCCCTTGCTCTTCTAGGCACGACGGCGATCCAGGCCCGCGGGCCAGCCTCGCCTGCCGCGGCGGTCGCCCCCGGTGCGTCGCGGCCCCCCCGCGCGGCCCCGTCGCGGCCGAAGGCCGGGTCGTGGCCTATCCCGGGGCCGAGGTGAAGGTGGGCTTCGAGCGCGTGGGCCGGCTGGTGCGCGTCGCGGTTCAGGAGGGCCAGGCCGTCAAGAAGGGCGATCTCCTCGCCGAGTTCGAGTCGGACGAGCTGCGCGCGTCCCTGGCCGAGGCTCGGGCCCGCGTGGCGGAGGCCGAAGCCGAGGAGCGTCTCGCGGTGCTGAACGTCGAGCGGCAGGAGAAGCTCGTGGCGCAGGGAGTGGTCGCGGTCCACGACCGCGACCAGGCCACGCGCGACATCGACATCGCCCGCGCCCGCAAGGAGACCGCGAAGGCGACGGTCACGCGCATCGAGGCGCAGCTCCGCAAGTGCTACGTGCTCGCCCCCATCGCGGGCCACGTCATCGCGCGGCGCGTGGACGCGGGCCAGACCGTCGAGGCCGGCGACGCCGCGTTCACGCTGGCCGACCTCGGCCGGATCCGCATCGAAGGCGAGGCCCACGAGGCCGACGCGGGCGGAATCGCACTCGGGGCGCCGGTGGTGATCACGGCCGAGGGCTACCCGGGCCGCTCCTGGAAGGGCCGGGTCGAGGAGATCCCCGACTCGGTCACCCTGCGCCGGCTCAAGCCGCAGGACCCGAGCCGGCCCGACCGACACGCGCATCCTCGCGGTCAAGGTCGCGTTCGCCGAGCCCACCCCGCTCAAGCTCGGCACCACCGTCGAGCTGAAGATCGAGCCGCAGGCGAAGTGAGCGGCACGTTCGCGCGGGCTCGCATGGGGCTGCCGTTCCTGGGGAGGCGGGCGTTCGTCTCCCTCGTGCCCCGGCCGGGCGCCGCCCCGTTCGTGCCCTTCGACAAGGTCGCGATCCTCCGGAACCCGAGCCTCACCTGGATCGGCCACGCCACCCTGCTCGTGCGGATGGACGGCGCGTCCTTCCTCACCGACCCCGTGTTCTCCGAGCGCGCGAGCCCGCTGCCCTTTGCGGGCCCCAGACGGCTCGTGCCCCCCGGGGTTCCGTTCGACGCCCTCCCGCCTCTCGACTTCGTGCTGCTGTCTCACGACCACTACGACCATACCGACCTGCCCACGGTCCGGCGTTTGGCCGGCCTCGGCGTTCCTTTCGTCGTGCCGCGTGGCATGAGCGACCTCGTCCTCGGTGTCGGCGGACGCGCACTCGAGCTCTCCTGGTGGGACAGCGACCGCAAGTCGCGGGAGTGCGGATCACTTGCGTGCCCGCGAAGCACTTCTCGGGCCGGGCCTCACCGACCGCAATCGCCGCCTGTGGGCCGGCTTCGTGGTCGAGGGCCCGACGCGGCGCTTCTACTTCGCGGGCGACACCGCCTATTTCGACGGCTTCGCGGAAATCGGCCGTCGGCTCGGGCCGCCCCACCTGGCCGCGCTTCCGATCGGTGCCTACCTGCCGCGCGGGCTGATGGCGGCGATACACGTGACCCCCGAGGAGGCGGTGCAAGCGGCCGTCGACACGGGGGCGCTGCGCATCGCGGGCATGCACTTCGGCACCTTCGATCTCGCCGACGAGCCCCTCGACGAGCCTCCCCGCCGCTTCCTGGCCGAAGCCGCCCGGCGCGACCTGGGCGATCGCGCCTTCGTGATGAAGATCGGCGAGACCGCGAGCTTTTGATCGCGGCGGGTGCCCTCCGGCACACTGGCTGTAGACTGCGGCCGAGCCCATGAAGAGACCCGTCGCCTCCTTGATTCGCGGCTTCGTCGGGCTCGCGGCCCTCCCCGCCCTGAGCGTCTTCGCCCAGGGCATGCAGGCGCCGAACGCGCCCGGTAGCGCCGCGAACCTCTGCGGCCGCAGTATTGCGTGAGCTGCCACGGGCCGGGGCTGACCGGCGGGCGGGCGCAGAGCCTCGTCGACGACCGCTGGAGCTTCGGCGGGGACGACAAGAGCATCGCCTCGAGCATCCGCGAAGGGCGCGCCGACGGTGGGATGCCGTCCTTCAAGGCCACGCTGTCGGAGAGCCAGATCCTGGCCCTCGTCACCTACGTCCGCGAGGAGGCGGTAAGGCCGCACCTCGCGATCGCTCCGCCCAAAGGACCAGGGCCCGGCGACGTCGTGAAGACCGAGAAGCACGCGTTCAAGATCGAGCTCGTGGCCGACGGTCTCGACACGCCGTGGGGGCTGGCGTTTCTGCCGGACGGCCGTCTGATCGTCACGGAGCGGGCGGGGCGCCTGCGCCTGATCACGCCCGGCCAGCCGCTGACCGAGTCGGTCGCCGGCCTGCCCAAGGTCTGGGTCCAGCAGGACGGCGGCCTCATGGACATCGCCCTTCACCCCGACTACGCGAAGAACGGCTGGATCTACCTCTCCTACTCCGACCCGGGGACGAACGGCGCCTCGATGACCGCGATCGCCCGCGGCCGGGTGCGCGACGGGAAGTGGGTCGACCAGGAGATCCTGTACGAGGCCCCGCCCGAGCTCTACTGGGTCGACAACTCCCACTTCGGCTCGCGCTTCCTGTTCGACAAGGAGGGCCATCTCTTCTATTCGATCGGCGACCGCGGCCACCAGGACGACGCCCAGGACCTCAGGCACCCGAACGGCAAGATCCACCGCATCCTCGACGACGGGCGGATCCCGAAGGACAACCCCTTCGTGGGCCGCGCGGGAGCACTCGGCTCGATCTGGAGCTACGGCAACCGCAACCCGCAGGGCCTCGCCTGGCACCCCGTGACCGGAGAGCTGTGGGAGACCGAGCACGGGCCGCGCGGCGGCGACGAGCTGAACGTCATCGAGCCCGGCCACAACTACGGCTGGCCGGTCATCACCTACGGCATCAACTACGACGGCACGCCGATCAGCGACAAGACCGAGCAGGCGGGCATGGACCAGCCCGTCATGCAGTGGACGCCGTCCCTCGCCACCTGCGCGATCGCGTTCTACACCGGCGACAAGTTCCCGGGCTGGAAGAACGACCTCTTCCTGACGACCCTCGTGGCCCAGGAGCTCCGGCGCCTCGTGGTCGACGGCCACAAAGTCCTGCACCAGGAGGTGCTCATCCGGAACTCCGGGCGGATCCGCGACGTGTTGACGGGGCCCGACGGGTTTCTCTACGTCGTGTTCAACGACCCCGGGCGCATCGTGCGCCTCGTGCCCGCGACCCCGAGCGCTTCGGCGCATTGACTGGAAGCAACCCCATGGAGGATTCCTTGACCATCACCCCCGTGGCGCGCCTCGCCCTTGGCGTTTCCCTCGCCGGCGCCGCGGGGTCCGCCGAAGAGCGCACGCCGGACCCGAAGGACCGCTGGGACCTGTCGGCCATCTTCCCGACCGCCGAGGCCTTCACTGCGGCCAAGAAAGCCTTCGCCCTGAAGCTGCCCGAGCTCGAGAAAGCCCAGGGCAAGCTCGGCGCTTCGCCCGCGTCGCTCAAAGCCGCTCTCGATGCGTACTTCGCGGCCCAGAAAGACCTGGCCCGACTCTTCTCCTACGCCTCGATGCAGTCGGACCAGGACACTCGGGTGGCGACCGCCCTGGGGGTGCGGCAGGAAGCGGAGCAGCTCGCGAACGACTTTTCCGCCCGCAGCGCGTGGCTCGCCCCCGAAGTCCTCGGGCTCCCCGAGGGAACGGTGAAGAGGTTCCTCGCCCAAGAACCAGGCCTCGCTCCCTATCGCTTCTTCCTGGAGGAGCTCGAGCGCCGCCGGGCGCACACCCTGACCCCGGCCGAAGAGAAGCTCCTCGCTCAGGCGGGAGCGATCGCCGGCGCTCCGCAAGCCCTGCACGGAATCCTCGCCAATGCCGACCTTCCGGCCCCTGAGGTGACGCTCTCGGACGGCACCAAGGCCCGGCTCGACAGCGCCGGCTACGCGAGGTATCGCGCCCTGCCGAAGCGCGAGGACCGCGTCCTCGTCTTTCGTGAGTTCTGGAAGAGCTACAGAGCCTTCGAGCGGACCTTCGGCGTCGCCCTCGACGCGCAGGCGCGCCGCGATCTCTTCTATGCGCGCGCCCGCAAGTACCCCTCGTCACTGGCGGCGGCCATCGACGCGGCGCACGTCCCCGAGGCGGTCTACCGCACGCTCGTGGCCGAGGCCAACCACGCGCTGCCGACGCTCCACCGGGCCTTCCGCCTACGCGCCAAGCTCCTCGGCATCCCCGATCTCGGCTACCACGACATCTACGCGCCCCTCGTGGCCTCGGTGGATCTCAAGTTCCCCATCGAGCGGGGCAAGGCCCTGACCCTGGAGGCGCTCGAGCCCCTGGGCGCCGACTACGTGGCCACCGTGCGCACCGGCTTCGAGTCGCGCTGGATGGACGTCTATCCCCAGCCGGGGAAGCGCTCGGGCGCCTACTCCAACGGATCCGTCTACGACGTCCACCCCTTCGTCCTCCTGAACTACAACGACGACTACGAAGGCGTCTCGACCCTGGCTCACGAGTTCGGCCACGCCATGCACTCGGACCTGGCCAACAAGGCCCAGCCCTACCCCACTGCCGACTACCCCATCTTCGTGGCCGAGGTCGCCTCCACTTTCAACGAGGCGCTCCTGCTCCAGAAGATGCTGGCCGAAGCCAAGACCGACGACGAGCGCCTCTTCCTCCTGGGCTCGTCGCTCGAGAGCATGCGGGGGACGTTCTTCCGCCAGGCCATGTTCGCGGAGTTCGAGCTCGCCATCCACGAGACCGTCGAGAAGGACGAAGCCCTGACTGGCGAGAAGCTCTCGAAGATGTACCTCGAGCTGTTGCGCCGTTACCACGGCGAGGACGGAGGCATCGTCAAGATCGACGAAGCCTACGGTGTGGAGTGGGCCTACATCCCTCACTTCTACTTCAACTTCTACGTCTACCAGTACGCCACGTCGCTCGCGGCCTCAGCGCTTCTCGCGCGCGACGTGATCGACGGCAAGCCCGGCGCCCGGGACCGCTACCTCGGCCTGTTGCGGGCCGGCGGCTCGCGCCATCCCTACGACATGCTGAAAGAGGCGGGCGTCGATCTTGCCACGCCCGCCCCGTATCGCGCCCTCGAAGAACGCATGAACTGGGCGATGGACGAGATCGAGAGACTCACCGCCCGGAAGGCGTTGGCGAAGCCCTGAGCGAGGGCCTCGAGGCTCAGCGTCGAGCCACGGTCCCCCGATCCCCGGGCCACCAGTTCCAGCGTCCGGCCAGCCGTAGAAGCGCCGGGCCCACGGCCATGCGGATGACGGTGGCGTCCAGGAGCACGGCCACGGCGAGCGCGAACCCGAGCATCTTCATGAGCACGAAGCCGCCGAGGGTGAAGGCCGCGAAGACCGCGACCATGACGGCGGCCGCGCTCGTGATCAACCCGGCGGTGCGGGCCAGGCCTTCGGCGAGGGCGGCCTCCTCGGAGAGGCCTTGCCGCCGGCCCTCGGCCACCCGGGAGACGAGGAAGACCTCGTAGTCGAGGCTCAGGCCGAAGACGGTGCAGAACACGAGCACGGGGACGAGCGGGAAGACTCCGTCGATGGGGCCGGGCAATCCCAGCCAGCGAACGCCGTATCCGTCCTGGAACACGAGCACGAGGGCGCCGAAAGAGCCGGCGACCGAGAGCAGGTTGAGGGCGATCGCTTTCAGGGGCACGAGGACCGAGTGGAATCCCACGGCCAGCGCGACGAGCGTCCCCAGGACGATCAGTACGCCGATCCACATGAACCTGCCGGCAATCGCGTCTTCGTAGTCCGCGTTGAAGGCGGGCAGGCCTCCGACCCGTAGACGAGCCCCCGGCACGCCGGTCACTGCCGCCGTGTCCCACCGGCGCAGCTCCCGCACGAGCCGCGTGGCTTCGGAGCCCGCGACCTCTTCGCGAGGGATCACTTCGAGCAGGAGCAGGTCGCCTTCCCCGGCGAGAAACGAGCGCTTCGCCCAGGAGGGCAGCAGCGCCACCGCGGCCCGGGGGTCGGCCGTGTCCCGGACGAGGCCGGCCACCCACTGCACCCGGGCCACCCGCGGGTCATGAAGGAAGGCCTCGGTCAGCCGCTCGGCGGCGCTCCATCCTTCCCGCGACAACGACTGCGTCTCTTCGGGCAGCTCGAGCAGGACACGAGCCGACTGGACGACTCCCCCGCGGCCCATGGCGCGGAGGTCCATGCCCGCTTGCGCCGATTCCATCTCCGGCGGCAGCCAATCGCCTTCGGGCACGCGCGGGTTGAGGCGGGTCGCCTGCAAGGCGAGGACGACGGCGGGAGTGCCGGCGAGGATCAGCACCCCCCAAGGATGCGCCGCCACCCACAGGCCCCAGCGCCGCCAACCGTCATGGTGGGCCCGGAGGCCGCGGAGAAACGGAAGGCGGCCCCAGTCCAGTCGGGGCCCGAGAGCCGCGAGCGTCGAGGGCAGCAGGGTGGTGGCCACGAGCACCGAAAAGGTCACGACGAACAGGCCGCCGACCGCGGCCGAGCGCAGCTCCTGAAGCGGTACGAGCAGCAGTCCCAAGAAGCCGATGGCCACGGCCGCCCCGGACAGCGCGACCGTCCCTCCCGCATACCGCGCCGCGGCGATCGCCGCCTCTTCGGCGCTGGAGCCGGCGAGGCGCGCCTCGCGGAACCGACTCACGGTGAGGAGCGCGTAGTCGATGCCCAGGGCGAGGCCCAGCATCGACACGACGTTGACGAGAAGGATCGAGAGATCCACGGCGCGCGCGACGAGGGCCGAGGCGCCCAGGCTCAAGCCGATCGCGAGCAGGCCCGCGGCCACGGGCAGGCCGGCCGACACCAGGGTTCCGAAGGCGAAGAACAGCAGAGCGAGAGTCACGGGCAGCGCACGCCGCTCCGCGGATCGGCCGCTCTCGGTGCTGAGCTGCCAGAGGTCGTGGTTGATGGCGGCTTCGCCGGTCACGCGGAGAGTCGCGCTCGGGAAACGCGCGCGCAGGCGCGAAGCCAGCGCCGAGGCCGCCGCCCTCAGCCGCGGGACGAGTCGGTCCGGCCTCGGTTCCGCCGGGTCGAGGCCCACCACGATGATGGCGCCCGACCCGTCCGTTCCCACCAGGAAGGGGTCGGGCTGATCGAGGTACGAGAAGGTGCGAGCCACGCCGGGAAGCGCCTGGACCCCGGACGTCACCTCGCGAAGCACGGCTTGCCCTTCGGGCTGGGCGGGTCCCGGAACGCCCCTCACCACTAGAACGACGGGTCGCGCGAAGGGAGACTCGAACCGCGATGTGAGGGCCTTTTCCACGGACGCCGACTCGCTGCCGAGGATCCGCGACGACACGTCCAGGCGCTCGGGCAACCGCGGCGCGAGCGGCAGAAGGCCAGCCGCGAGCAGACCCCAGGCGGCGATGACGAGGCCTGGGCGGCGCACGACGAATCGAGTCAGCGCGTCGGTGGTGCCGGCTCTCCTGGTGACGCCCAAGCCTTGATCGTATCTTGCCTGGCGCACAGACGGCGATCGCGAGGCCGCGGAGAATCTTCCGGCTCGAGCCCGTGTCCACGACACGCGGGTTGCCGAACGACACGGGATTGCCTACGTACGACTTCATCGATAATCTACGTATATGAGCAAGCTCACCCTGAGTGTCGACGAGAAGGTCGTCACCCGTGCCAAGCGCTACGCGGAGCAGAAGGGAACCTCGGTGTCACGGTTGGTGGAGACGTATCTCGACGCGCTGGCGCGGCCGCCGGCGGTCCAGGACGGCGAGCTGCCGCCCTCGCTCCGGCGCCTCCGCGGCATCTTGAGGGGCGTGAAGTTCGATCGGGAGGAGTACATCGACTACCTCGAGCGCAAGTACCGGTGAATCGCGTCCTCCTCGATCTGAACATCCTCCTCGACGTCTTGCTCGACCGACACCCTCACTCGGAGTCGAGCCTTGCCTTGTGGGCCGCGGCCCTCCGGGCGGAGATCCAGATCCTCTTCCCAGCCCACGGTGTCACTACGGTGTTCTACGTGACGGCCCGGGCGAGAGGGACGGCTTTCGCGAGGACCGCGGTGACCGAGCTGCTCGCCGTTGCCAGCATCGCGCCGGTGGACGAGGCGACCCTGCGTCGCGCGCTGGCTCTTGGTTGGCGAGATTTCGAAGACGCGGTCTGCGCGGCCGCCGCCGAGGCGGCCGCCTGCGACCTGCTGGTCACCCGCGACACGGGCGGATTCGAGGGATCACCTGTGCTCGCGGTGGATCCGGTAACCGCCCTCTCCCTACTGCGCGGCGGGAAGGAGCCGGATCGCGTGGGCGAGCGGCCACAGCGCGCCTACGGGTCGAAAGGCTCCCGTCGCCCCCGGACCCGCCGATAACTCAGCCTCCCGTACGACGATTCTTCACAATCTTGGAACTCCCGGCCCCACGCCCGCGTTATTCATCCCGAGACCGAAAGATTGGCCGCCCGAGCGGCCAGAGGGCGAAGACATGGCGAAGTCGAAGGGGAAGCGTGTGCGCAAGTGGTACTGGCTGGCGGGCCTGGCCGTCCTTTCCGGTGTGGGCTACGCCGTGGCCCGGCCCAAGGCCGCGCCCGAGGCGGACGAGAAGAACAAGGTCAAGACGGCCAAGGCCGAGATCGGCGACGTGCAGGTGCGGGTCACCGAGGTCGGGTCGGTCGAGCCCCTGGTGAAGGTGGACGTCAAGTCCGTCCTCTCGGGCAAGGTCGTGGAGCTCCTGGTGCGCGAGGGCGACCGCGTGAAGCGGGGCCAGGTCCTGGCCAAGGTCGAGCCCGACGTGAACCAGGCGCGCGACCTCTCCCAGGTCAAGAACGCGGTGCAGGAGGCCGAGATCTCGCTGCGCGAGGCGAAGGCCAACTACGAGCGGAGCCGCGGGCTGCTCGGCCAGGGCCTGCTGTCGGAGCAGGCGGGCCTCGAGAGCGAGACCAAGTACCGGTCGGCCAAGGCCGTCCACGACTCGGCGTCCGAGAAGTACCGGATCGTCCAGGAGAGCGGCATCCCGATCGCCATGGCCGCGGCCGGCATGACCCAGCGGCTCAACGTGACCGCGCCGATGGACGGCGTCGTGATCCGCCGGCCGGTCGAGCTGGGCGACACCGTCATGTCCGGCGTCTCCTCCTTCAACGCGGGGACCGTGCTCATGACCGTGGCCGACGTGGAGACCATGATCATCAAGGCCGGCGTCAACGAGGTGGACATCGGCAAGATCCGCCTCGAACAGCCGGTGAAGATCTCCCTCGACGCCTACCCCAAGGTCAAGTTCGCCGGCACCATCCGCCGCATCGCGCCGGCCGCGCGCCTCGAAGAGAAGGTCAAGGTCTTCGACGTGGAGATCGGGATCGACCGCCAGGGCGCCGAGCTGCGCACGGGCATGACCGCGAACGTCGACGTGGTGGGCGAGAAGCGCGAGAAAGTGCTGACCGTTCCCGTGGAGGCGGTGTTCAAGAAGGACGAGACGGAGGTCGTCTACGTCAAGAAGCCGGCTCCGCCCAAGACCGCCGACTCCGGCGGCTTCCTGGCCTCGGCCTTCGCTGCGGGCAAGAAGGACACTCCCGCTCCGAAGCTCGACGACAAGGACAAGTGGAAGGAGAAGTTCGAGCTGCGGACGATCGAGACCGGGCTCGCGAGTGTCGATAAGGTCCAGGTCGTGAAGGGCCTCGAATCCGGCATCGAGGTGGCGGTCGAGGATCCGAGCCGCCCGAAGGAGAAGAAGGACCGTGACTAGCGCCAGCCTGGCCCTGCCGCTGGCGCAGCGGACGGCGACGAACGACGCGCCGGCCGCGACCGCCGCGTCTTCCCTGATCGGTCTCTCCGGCGTCACCAAGACCTATGACGCGGGGGAGCTCGCGGTGCAGGCGCTCCAGGGAATCGACCTCGCCATCGAGCGAGGCCAGATGGTCGCGATCATCGGCCCATCGGGGTCCGGCAAGTCGACCCTCATGCACATCCTGGGCTGCCTCGACGCGCCGAGCACCGGCAGCTACGTGCTCGACGGCCAGGACGTGTCGTCGCTCTCGTCGTTCCAGCTCGCGGCCGTGCGCAACCGCAAGATCGGCTTCGTCTTCCAGACCTTCAACCTGCTGCCGAAGGCCTCGCTGCTGCGCAACGTCGAGCTTCCCATGCTCTATGCCGGCCTCGGCAGCCGCGACCGGAAGGAGCGCGCCACCGAGGCGCTCGTTCGCGTGGGCCTCGGCGAGCGGGCGAAACACAAGCCGTCCGAGCTCTCGGGCGGCCAGCGCCAGCGCGCGGCCATCGCCCGCGCCATCGTCATGGAGCCGTCCTTGATCCTGGCCGACGAGCCGACCGGCAATCTCGACAGCAAGACCGGGGTCGAGGTGCTGCGGATCTTCCACGACATGCACGAGCGCGGCGAGACGATCGTGATCGTGACCCACGACCCCCGCATCGCCGAGCAGTGCGAGCGTGTGGTCCAGATCGTCGACGGCAAGATCGAGGACGACCGAACGAACGGCTGATGAAGAAGCACCTGGCCTCGCTATGGGAATCGGTGGTGGACGGAGTGGTGGACATGAACAGCCACCGCAGCCGAAGCATCCTGCAGCTCGTGGGCATCGTCCTCGGCGTGGCCTCGGTCGTCGCCACCTTCGGGATGATCGACGGCGGCAAGCGCAAGATGACGGAGTTCTTCGAGCAGACGGGGGGCATCCGCAAGATGTTCATCCGCGATCTCGACGCCGAGAAAGCCATCGCCTCGGCCGCGGAGAAGAGCTCGAAGGGCCTCACCTACGACGACGCCCTCGCCCTCCAGGCTCAGGCCACCAGCCTGGAGCTGGTGGAGCCCACCATGGTCCGCACCGAGCTCGTGCGCACCTCGGGCTACGAGAAGTCGCTGGAGATCTCGGGCGCCACCTTCGCCTACGAGCCCATGTACGACTTCCACCCGGCCGAGGGCCGATTCATCACGGGCCGCGACCTGGCCGAGAGCGCCAAGGTCGTGGTCCTCGGATCGACCCGCCGCGAGCAGCTCTTCGGAGGCCGCCCCGCTCTCGGCCAGCACCTCTCCATCGCCGGCGACACCTACACCGTGGTGGGGGTCATGGAGAGGAAGGAGTTCTACTGGAACAAGGCCAACGACAACGGCCTCGAGTGGATGAACGAGTTCGTGTTCATTCCCGTGACCAGCATGCTGAAGCGCATGGCCGGCGACCGCGCCGCGCGCAAGGTGGCCTACATCAACGTCCAGGCCCGCAACTCCGAGGAAATGGACAAGGCCATGGAAGAGGTCACGGCCATCTTGCGGAGGGCCCACGGCGGCGTGACGGACTTCCAGGTCATCAACCGGGCCGCGCGCATGCGCCAGGCCCAGGAGCAGGGCCGGATCTACGACGTCACCTTCCTGGTCTGCGGCACGATCTCGCTCCTCGTGGGCGGCATCGTGATCATGAACATCCTGCTCGCGTCGTTCAACGAGCGGGTGCGCGAAGTCGGCACCAGGAAGGCGCTCGGGGCCACGGGCCTCAACATCATGGCGCAGTTCCTGGTGGAGAGCGTGGTGGTGACCCTGGTCGGTGGCTTCCTCGGCCTGGCCGTGGGCGCGGGCTTCACCAAGGTGATGAGCGACCTCATCCAGCAGCCGGTGGTGCTGACGCCACAGATCATGCTGCTGGGGCTCGGCTTCTCGGTCTTCGTGGGGATCTTCTTCGGCTTCTATCCGGCGGTGAAAGCCGCGCGGCTCAACCCCATCCAGGCCCTCCGGTACGAGTGACATGAACCTGTTCGAGTCGATCCGCTCGTCGATCGCCGAGATCTGGGGCCACAAGCTCCGCTCGTGCCTCACCCTCGTGGGGATCGTCCTCGGGACCACCTCCCTCGTGGTGATGGTCTCGGTGATCGGCGGGGCCGCCGTCGCGGTCCAGAAGGGGCTCTCCGACCTCGGCTTCGACGGCGTGATGTTCGTCTCCGCGCGGCCGGCCACCGATCGCATCGAGAAGAAGAAGCAGGGCTACTCGCGGGGCCTCCGCACCGCCGACCTTGCCGTGATCGACGCAGGCCGGGATCTCCTCGGCGACGCCGCCCCCCTCGTCTCCACCAAGGACACGGCCCGTATCAACGGGCGCGAGCTCAAGGTCACGATCGACGGGGTGACCCCGGCCTGGGGCCGCATCCGGAATCGGAGCGCCGAGGTCGGCCGCTACCTGGTCGACTACGACATCGACAACCGCAACACGGTCGCGGTGATCGGCAAGAAGCTCAAGGACGACGTCTTCGGCAACGAAGACGCGATCGGCCGCGAGATCCTGGTCAAGGGCGTGCGCTTCCGCATCGTCGGTGTCCTGCGCGCGCTCGGCTCGAACCAGGTCAACGACCCCGAGATGGAGCGGGACAACAGCAAGATCTACATCCCTCTCACCACGGCCCAGAAGTACTTCACCGGGACCGACCTCGTGAACGCATACGCCTTCCAGGTCGCGGACACCGAGAACCTCGCGGACGGCCAGAAGGAGGCCGAGGCGCTTCTGCGCCGCAGCCATCGCGGCATCTCGGACTTCAAGGTCGAGAACATCGGCGAGGAGATCCTGCGCATCCGCAAAGAAGTCGACGTGCTGATCGGCAACTGGCGCATGGTGCTCGCCTCGATCTCGGGCATCTCCCTGCTCGTCGGGGGAATCGGCATCTTCTCGGTGATGCAGATCTCGATCTCGGAACGGGTCTACGAGATCGGCCTGCGCAAGTCCATTGGCGCCACCGACGGCGCCATCTTCGGCCAGTTCCTGATCGAGTCGGTCTCGCTCTCACTCGTCGGCGGGCTCCTGGGCAGCGCCCTCGGCTACGGCATCACGCTGCTGGCCGGTCAGGCGTTCGAAGACGGCCTGGCCGTTTCGCCCGCCGGCCTGGTGCTGGCGGCAGCCTTCGCCATCGTGATCGGCCTCTCCGCGGGCGTCTACCCGGCCCTGCGCGCGTCCCGCCTCACCCCCGTCGACGCCATCCGCGCGCTCTGAGTCGGGGCGGCCCGAGGCCCGCTCCTCGCCGGTGGAGTTAGGATAGCCGCCGACTCCAGGCACTCGCGAGGGGAGGGCGCTTGCCATCGACACGGTTTCAACTGGCCCAGGTCAACATCGCACGCATGCGGGCGCCGCTGGACGACCCCCTCATGGAGGGCTTTCGTTCCCAGCTCGAAGGGATCAACGCCATCGCGGACCGAAGCCCCGGCTTCGTCTGGCGGCTACAGACACCGACCGGGGATGCCACCACGATCCGCGCCTTCGAGGACGACCGCGTTCTCGTGAACATGTCGGTCTGGGAATCGCTCGAGGCGCTCCATCAGTACGTGTACGAGGGCCCGCATCTGGGGCCGTTGCGAGACCGTCGGGAATGGTTCCTCCCCTACGAGGGACCGATGCTCGTCCTGTGGTGGATTCCGGCCGGCCACATCCCCCCGGTGGAGGAGGCGAAGGAGAAGCTGGACGAGCTGAGCCGCAATGGCCCGACCCCATCGGCCTTCACCTTCCGCAAGCCCTTTCCCGCTCCTGAGCCCGACGGCTCGTCGTCTTGACCACCGAAGCTCAATACCCTCGCAAGGCGAGCGAGAGCGACGTCCTCGCCCTCACGGCCCTGATCAACGAGGCCTACTCGCCGGCCGAAGGCATCCTGTACGACGGATCCCGCATCACCTCCGAAGAGGTCCGGACGAAGCTCGATCACGACGGGTTTCTGCTCGAACGCGACGCCGAGGGCGCGATCCGCGGTTGTGTCCACGTCACGGCTACGGGCGATTCCGGTCACTTCGGGCTCCTCGCGGTCTCACCCACGCGTCAGGGTCGCGGCCTGGGACGCTCGCTGGTGCGGGCCGCGGAGTCCTTCTGCCTCGCGCGGGGGTGCCGCACGATGACCATCGACGTCGTCGACGGCCGCCACGAGCTCTTTCCCTTCTATGCGAGCCTTGGGTACGAGGCGGTGGGAGAGCGACCGTTCGACGACCCTCGCCTGAAGCGGCCGTCGCACTTCGTGGTCATGCGCAAGGTCCTCGTTTCCGATGACCCGGGGTCTGCCCCTCTGAAGACCGCAGCTCTCACCGTCGTCGCCATGCTGGCCTTTGCCACGAACTCGCTCCTCTGCCGGGCCGCGCTCGCCGGCGGCCATGCCGATGCCGCGAGCTTCACGGCGATCCGCCTGGGGAGCGGCGCCATCGTGCTTGGCTTCCTGGTACGAGCGCGAGAAAGTCCGTCGCCCGGGGTCCGTCCGGGATGGGGCTCCGCGCTTGCACTCTTCGTCTACGCGCTCGCGTTCTCGCTGGCCTACTTGCGCATCGCCGCGGGGGTGGGCGCGCTGCTGATGTTCGCCGCGGTGCAGCTCACGATGATCGGCGCCGGCCTTCGCGCCGGTGAGCGGCCGCAGGCCCTGGAGTGGATCGGTCTGGCCTCGTCGGTCGCCGGGCTCGTGGTGCTGACCCGGCCGGGGCTCGCCCGACCGGATCTCATGGGCGCCTCTCTCATGCTCGCCGCCGGGGTGGCGTGGGGCCTCTATTCCCTGCGCGGGCGACGAAGCCCTGACGCGGTGGCGGCGAACGCCAGAAGCTTCGCGCGGGCGGTCCCCCTGGCGTTGGGCGCGAGTGCGCTCCTGGCGCTGGTCGGGGCCCCGCATCTCACGCCCGCGGGGGGGATGCTGGCCGTGGCGTCGGGGGCTCTCGCCTCCGGCCTCGGGTACGCCGTTTGGTACGCGGCCCTCCGCGGCCACACCGCGACGAGCGCCGCGATCGTCCAACTGAGCGTGCCCCCCCTGGCCGCAGCGGGTGGCGTGCTGGTATTGGGGGAGAGCTTCTCCGCTCGGCTCCTGGTCGCGAGCGTGCTGATTCTCGGGGGAATCGCTCTCGCCGTGGTCGGGCGGCGGCGCACCTAGCGGCGCGAGTGCGCGGCGCGTCCGGAGCAGCGTGCGAGCCCCCTTCGTCGTGCACGGTTTGCCACCGCCGGGGTTGAGAGGTAGGGTCCATTCGTGCACCAGTAGGGGAAGAGATCGTGGGCTCATCGATGATCCGCCGGCCCCGTTGGCACAGCCTGGGGGCGATCGCGCTCCTGGGAGCGTCGAGCGCCTTCGCCGCGACCGACCTGTCGATCACCAAGTCGAGCAGGGGCGGGGTGAGACCCGGCGACGACCTCGTCTACACCATCGTCGTCACGAACGGAGGCCCCGATGCGGTGACCGACGCGATGGTCGCGGACCCGACGCCCGCCGGCCTGGCTTTCGTCTCGAACGCCGGCGACTGCACGACTCCGTTTCCCTGCAGCCTGGGCGCGATCTCGGCCGGACAGACGAGGACGATCGCCGCGACTTTCACCGTGCCCGCGGGCTACTCCGGCCCCGACCCCATCGTGAACACGGCCGTCGTCAGCTCCTCGACCACGGACACCAACCCCGCCAACGACGCGGCGACGGCCGAAACCGCGATCACGCGCGTCGCCGGGTTCTTCGCCCTTCCCCCCTGCCGCGTGGTCGACACCCGCGGCGCCACGGGCGTGCCGCTCGGTGGGCCCCCGCTGGACGCGGGGGCGGCCCGCCGGTTCCCGGTGCGGAAGCAGTGCGGGCTGCCCGACAACGCGGATGCCGTATCGTACAACCTGACCGTCACCGCCCCCACCGGCGCCGGGGACCTGCGCATCTATCCAGGGGGGACTTCGGCGCCGCTGGCCTCGGCGATCAACTACCTCGCCGGGCAGACCAGGGCCAACAACGGCATCGTGCCCCTTGGCGCGGACGGGAGCATCGCCGTGCAGTGCGACCAGGCCTCGGGCATCGTCGAGATGATCCTCGACGTCAACGGCTACTTCGCATCGACGGACTCGGTGCCCACGGCGTCCGGGTCCCGGGTGAGCGTGCGGCCGGCGCCGGAGGTGGAGATCAACTTCGACAACGTCGTCGCCTCCGGGGGCACGGCGGCGCAGGTGATCGAGTTCGCCGACAACCGCGCGGGGGCGGTCGACCAGGACCTGCGCGCGTTCTTCCCGCCCGGCTCCCCGTTTCGCGCCCTCCTCCCGAGCGTGATCGTGCCGAGCTTCGTCACTCCGCTCGGAAAGGGCGGACCTTCGGGGCCGCCCACGTTCCTGCTCTCCGTGATCGACTCGACCGCGACCTTCGCGCGGACGGCCGAGTTCCACGGCCGCGAGGACTTCCGCCTCGGGTGGGACCCGCCCTGCCGGGTCCCGGGCGACCCGACCCAGGAGCCGAGGACGTTCTACGCGCGGGACCCTCGCCTCGGAGAGCCCTCGCTCGTGGAAGAGGTCGCCTTCGGAGGGCCCGCTTTCGTCGACATCTCCTCCGGGTGCGGCAGCAACAAGGGGTCTGGATGGAACTTCTCGCTCTACCTGACCGCGCGCGACACACGCACGCCGCTCCAGATCGCGACCTACATGCTGCAGGGGATGCAGGACGCACTCGGCGCCCTCGCGCCCTTCATCATCGACGGGACGGTGGCCAGCCAACTCGGGGCCCAGGTCGGGGCCGCCATCGCCGCTCTGGGCAGCAACCCGGCGGCGGCCCTGTCCGGCGTCAACAACGTGATCGAGATCGTGGACTCGAACCCGGGGGCCTTTCAGAACTCCACCCGCAACGTAGCCGGCGAGTTGGTCGGACGCGCGCTCTCGGCGCGCTACATGATCCAGAAGCTGGTTCCACTCGGCGCGATCGTGGAGTTTCCCATCCCCACCGCCGCCAGCCTGACCACTGAGGTCACGACGGGGCCCGACGGCAACCTGTGGTTCGGGGAGGGTATCGGGAGGATCGGGAGGATCACCCCGGCGGGGACGATCAGCGAGTTCTTCATGCAGACCTCGGACGGCATTCCCGGTACGATCACCGGCGGCCCCGACGGCAACGTCTGGTTTGCCTTGTGGGTGCGCAACCGAATCGGGCGGATCACGCCGTCGGGGGTGGTGACCGAGTTTCCGCTCCCGACGCCGAACAGCTATCCCCGCTCGATCACCGCCGGGCCCGACGGCAACCTGTGGTTCGTCGAGCGGGACGGCAACAAAGTCGGACGCAGCACGCCGTCGGGGGTCATCACCGAGTTCCCCATCCCCACCGCGGGAAGCATGCCGCAAGGGATCACGGCCGGGCCCGACGGCAACCTGTGGTTTGCCGAGAACGCCGGGAACAAGATCGGGCGGATCACGACGACCGGCGTCATCACCGAGTTCACGGTGCCCACCGCGAACAGCGGTCCCGGCGACATCACGCTGGGCCCCGACGGCAACCTCTGGTTCACCGAGTGGAGCGTGAGCCGGATCGGACGGATCACCCCGGGCGGAGTGTTCACCGAGCTGCCGCTCCCGCCCGGCGCCCGCTGCCAGTCGATCACGGCGGGCGCCGACGGGAACCTCTGGGTCACGGACCCGTTGGGCAACGAGCTCTGGCGCATCACGCCCGCCGGCGCCCTGACCGGGTTCCCGGTGCCGACGAGCGGCGCGGACCTGTGGGGGATCACTGCGGGCCCCGACGGCAACGTGTGGTTCGTGGAACGGGTCGGCAACAAGATCGGACGCATCGTCCCTTGAGGGGCAGAAGCCCTGGTGCCGAGTAGCGGCCGGGCCGAGGCGTCCCTCCGCCGCATCACGCTGCCCGACGGCCGACCGGCCACGCTGCTCGCCGGCGACGCCTCGACCGTCCTCTCGGTGGACGACACGCTCGTGTCCTCGTGGGACCTGGCGGGGCGACCCTACGCGCTGGTGCGCGAGACGGGCACCTATCGAAGAGGCCTCGACGGCGGTCTGCTGTGGAAGTGCCATGCGACGGCCCAGGGCCCGCGTCGGCGCGAGCGGCTCTCTGCGGCGCAAGCCGAAAAGGTCCTCGAGGCCGCGCGCCTCGAGGCGTCTTTCGCCCTCGCCGCGTGCCAGTGCGAGGGTGGCTCCCCGCCGGCCCCGGAGGTCATCCGCCGGCTGCAGGCGATCGTGGCCATGGACGCCGCCGCGCAACGCGACGACGCCATCCGCTTCCTTGCGGCGTGCGGGCCCGTGGGCATCCTGCCGCCGGACCAGTACCTGTCCCTCGTGGTGCGCGTCACCGAGGGCTGCTCGTGGAACGCCTGCACGTTCTGCCGCCTGTACCGCGACATCCCGTTCCGCTGCAAGAGCTCCCGCGAGCTCCTCGCCCACCTCGCCGCGCTGCGCGAGTACTTCGGCCCCTCTCTCGCCCTGCGCCGGTCCGTGTTCCTGGGTGACGCCAACGCCCTCTGCCTCTCCCACGACCGTCTCCTGCCGCTCGTGGAGGTCGTGGCCGGCGAGTTCAGAGGGGCGCCCGTGTTTTCCTTTCTCGACGCCTGGACTGGCCAGCGGAAGGCCGCGGCCGAGTGGCGTGACTACCACGCTCTCGGCCTGAAGCGAGTCTACGTCGGCCTCGAGACCGGCGACTCCGCGCTCCTCGCCTGGCTGGGGAAGCCCGGGGCCCCGCAGGACGCCGTCGACCTGGTCGGCGCGTTGCACGAGGCCGGGATTGGCGCCGGAGTGATCGTTCTCCTCGGGGCCGGGGGCGAGCGCTTCGCCCTCGCCCACGCCAAGCGGACCGCCGAGGTCCTCTCTGCGATGCGCCTCGGCCCCCTGGATCTCGTCTACTTCTCCGAATACGTGGACGATCCGGGGCTGGCGTACGGCCAAAGCACCGCGGGAGCGGCCGACCTGCAGCCGCTCGGCCCCGCGCGCAACGCCGAGTTGCGGCAGGAGATCCTCGACTCCCTGCGCCCCGCGGACCCCGCCCGTCCGCCGCGCGCCGCGACGTACGACATCCGCGAGTTCGTCTACTGAGTGCCGCCCTTCGATCGCGTTAGCCCCCGCTGGCGATGTAGCTCTCGAGTTGCCTGATGGTGAACGTCTGCTCCTCGACCACGGCGCGCACGACGTCGCCGATCGAGATCACCCCCACGAGCCGTCCGTTCTCCATCACCGGCAGGTGCCGGATGCGTTTCTCGGTCATGAGGGCCATGCATTCGCCGGCGTTGCCATCCGGTTCGATGGTCACGACCTTCGTGGTCATGATCTCCGCGACGGGAGTGTCGTGCGAAGACTTGCCCAGGAGCGCGATCTTCCGCGCGTAGTCGCGCTCCGAGAAGATCCCCACGAGCCGGCCCTCTTCGACCACGAGAAGCGCGCCTACGTTCTTGGCCGCCATCAGGCCGAGCGCCTCGTACACGGTGGCTTTCGAAGTGACGGCAAAGATGTCGGGCTTGCTGGCCAGAATCTGCCGAATGGTCTTCATCCTCCACCTCCTTCGGCCCGGGCACTGGCGATACTAAACCCTCGCCGCGTCATTCGAAATACCCGTTGACGTCGAGAATGAACTCTGGCTCGTCCCGGCGGCCTTATGGCACCGCATGGCCAGGTCCCCTGCCGGTTCCAGCACCACCACCGCGCTGGTCGACCCGATCTTCGTCTGATCGGACTGCGGACTACGTCCCCGCGAACTGGACGCCGTCGAAGACCAGGGTGGGCGTGCGCATGGTCGAGTAGAGATAGGGGTCGTTGCCCACGGCCGAAAGCCGCTTCCAGAGCTCCAGGTGGTTGCCGGAGATGTTCATCTCGGACACCGGCTCCGCGATCTGGCCGCTGCGGATGCGGAAGCCCTGCACCCCGAGCGAGAAGTCGCCCGTGGTGCCGTTGGAGTTGCCGCCCAGGAAGCCGGTGACCAGCATGCCGTCCTTGATCTCGGCCACGAGCTCCGCCTGCGACTTGGCGCCCAGGACCCAGGTGAGGTTCGACGAGCCGCCGGTGGTGGGCGCGATCTTGAGCTTCTTGCCGTAGTAGGTGTCGACGAAGTAGTTGCGCAGGACGCCGCCCTCGAAGATCGGCATCCTGCGGGCCGCGATGCCCTCGCCGTCGTAGAGACGCGACCCGAAGCCCTTGGCCAGATGCGGGTCGTCGATGAGCGTCAGCCTGTCGCTGCCGATCGCCTGCCCCAGCTTGCCTTCGAAGAACGACCGCTTCTGCTGGAGCGACTGCGCGGACAAGGGGCCGGCCAGGTAGCCGACGAGGCGGCCCGCGGCGCGGTTCTCGAGCACCATGGGCAGCACCGCCGACTCGGGCTTCCTGGCCCCGAGCCGCGCCAGGGACGCGTGAGGCGGCTTCCTTGCCCACCTCGGCCGTCGGTCGGCAGCTCGCCGAGGAAGCGCACGCCGGCCGCGGACCAGTCCTCGGGCCGGCGGCCGTCCTGGTCCTTCACGCTGACCTGGGCCGACGTCCAGAACGAGGTGTCGACGCGGCCGCCCTTGAAGCCGTTGGAGTGGACGCGGACCGACTCGGAGCGGGTGTCGCTGAAGCCGGTGGTCACGGAGAGGATCGCCTCGGCGCCCTTCACCGTGCGGGCCGCGTCCTCGAGCTCCTGGGCCAGCCGCCGCCGCTGCTCGGGGGTCACGCTGGGATAGGCCGGGTCCTCGAGCTTCAGGTCCACCGTGGCCTGGCCCGCGTAGAGGGCGGGATCCGGCAGCGAGCGAAACGGGTCCGCGGACAGGGTTCGGGTCATCGCCACCGAATCGCCGATGAACGTGTCGAGAGCCTCGGGCCGCAGGTCGGAGGACGTAACCGACGCGTAGCGGCCGTCCACGTAGAGCTGCAGCCCGACGCCGCGTGTGGTCGCCTCGTTGATCTGCTCGAGCTTGCCGTCGCGCCACTGCACGCTCACGTCGCGCACCTTGTAGGCGCGGGCCGCGACCTCGTTCGCCCCCTTCTTCCGGGCGATCTCGGCGCAGCGTTCGGCGACGGCGAAGAGCTCCGGACTGGGGCTGGTGCTCATGGCTCAGCCCCGCTCGTTCCGGCCGCCGACCGTGATCGAGGCGACGCGCACGGTGGGAATGCCCTGCGAGACGGGCACGCTCTGGCCGTCCTTGCCGCAGGTCCAGCCGCCCTCGTCGATCTGGAGGTCGTCCGAGACCATGTCGATCTTCTCCAGCACCTTGGGCCCGTTGCCGATGATGTTGACGTCCTTGATCGGCTTCGTGAGCTTGCCGTCCTCGATCAGGTAGCCGTTCTTCACGTAGAAGGTGAAGTCGCCGGCGCCGATCTGCACCTGGCCGTTCGAGAAGTTCGTGCAGTAGATGCCCTTCTTCACCGAGGCGATGATCTCGTCCTTCTTGTGGGGCCCCGGCAGCATGTAGGTGGAGCGCATGCGGGGCATGGGCGCGTACTGGTAGCTCTCGCGCCGGCCGCTGCCCGTGGGCTTCACCCCGTAGTGCCTGGCGGAGATCGTGTCGTGGAGGTAGGTCGCGAGCACGCCGTCCTGCACCAGCATGGTGCGGCCGACCGCGTTGCCCTCGTCGTCCACGTTGATGGCGCCCGCGCGCGTTCTCCTGGGTGCCCTCGTCCACGATGTTCACGAAGGGCTTGGCCACGAGCTTGCCGATCTTGTCGGAGTAGATCGAGACGTTCTTGCGGTTGAAGTCGGCCTCCATGCCGTGGCCGATGGCCTCGTGCAGGAGGATCCCGGACGAGCCCGCGGCCAGCACCACCGGCATCTCGCCCGCGGGGGCTTGCACCGCGTCGAAGAGGATGGTGGTGCGCGCCACCGCTTCGCGGACGATGCGGTCGAGCTTCTCCGGCGTGTAGAAGCCGATGTCGCTCCGCCCCGCCACGCCGTAGGTGTTCTGCTCGCGCTTGCCGTCCTGCTCGGCGACGCAGGAGAGATAGAGCAGGGTCATGGGCTGCGCGTCCTCCACGATGCGGCCGGTGGAGTCGGCGATCAGGACCACGCTGGCCTCGTCGGCGAAGGTGACGTTGACCTTCTTGACCCGCGCGTCGGCGGAGAACGTCTTCTCGTTGAGCCCGGTGAGGAGGGGCAGCTTCTTCTCCGGTCGCACGTCCTCCCAGCGCACCTTGACGGGATAGCGGGAGGGGAGGTCGCCCGTGGCGTGGAATCGCTGCGGGCCGGGCCTGGCCGGACCGTCGGCGATGGCCGCCGCGGTCTTCGCCGCGAGCTTCACGCCCTCGTGGGTCAGGTCTTCGGTGAAGCCGTAGCCGGTCTGGTCGCCCTTCACCACCCGCACGCCCACCCCCAGCTCGACGCTCGTGAAGGCGCGGTTCACCGAGCCGTCCTCGAGGACGTAGTTGTTGTCGACCTTGTGCTGGAAGAAGAGGTCGGCGTAGTCGCCGCCGCGCGAGAGGGCTTCGCCGAGGGCCTCGCGGATCATCCGCTCGTCGACGCCGAAGCGCCCGAAGTAGCCGATGCCGGGAGTGGAGACGCCCCCGGTGCTGACCGCCGCTTCCGCCGGTCCGACCACCAGGTCGCCGAGCGCCGTGGAGGCCAAGGTTGCCGCACCGAGACCGATGACCTTTCGTCGTGACATCCAACGATCTTCGCTCATCTTGGGCCTTTCTCTAACTCACCCCGTTCGCCGAAGGCGAACGGGGTGCCCTGAAGTCTCGCGTGTGGCTCTCCTCTCGTCAATCTAAAACTATTGTATTCAATAGTTTGTACACTTCTTGTCGTTTGAAGGGCATCGTCCCTTCCAGGGAGGATCCAGTGCCACTACCGGACAGCCGGGGGCGCGGCCATTTCAGGTTCGCTGAAGGGAAAGGGCCCGTGACTCAACGAGATCCGCAGGCCAGCGCACGATGGCCTACCTCTTGCTCGGCCGTACCCGGGAGAAAAGCCATGAGCCTGTTCGAGGATGTGCGGCACGGCCTGCGGTCTCTCGCCAAGAACCGCTCCTTCGCGGCGGTGACGATCGCCACCTTGGCCCTCGGCATCGGCGCCAACACGGCTCTCTTCAGCGTGGTCAACGCGGTCCTCCTGCGCCCTCTCCCCCACGATCACCCGGAACGGATCGCGGTGGTCTGGAGGACCCTGCCCGCCTCGACGGAAAACCCCCACTCGGCCCCGGACTTCCTGGACGTCCAGAAGGACAGCCGCTCCTTCGAGCGCCTCGCGGCGTACCACGGCCTCGTTCTCGACCTGGCCCAGGGCACGGGCGAACCCCAGCGCCTGAAGGGAGTGGAGGTCACGAGCGGCTTCTTCGACGTCTTCGGCACGCCGGCAGCGCTCGGCCGAACCCTGCGCGCGGAGAGCGACCGGGCGGGGGATCGGCTCGCGGTCCTGAGCCACGGATCGTGGCAGCGGGTGTTCGGCTCCGATCCCACCGTCGTCGGCCGCTCCGTCCGCTTCGGCTCGGTCCCGATGACCGTGATCGGAGTGATGCCCGGCAGCTTCTCCTGGCCCGCCGACACCGAAGCCTGGGTCCTCGCTGATCTCCCGGTGCCCACCCCGCCCTTGCCCATCCCCGACCTCATGACGGAGCGCGGCGTGAGCTACATCGAGGTGGTGGGCCGGCTCAAGCCGAGCGTGACCCTGGCCGAGGCACAGGCCGAGATGGACGGGATCGGCCGGCGCCTGGCCCAGGCGTTTCCCGAGAAGAACAAGGACCGCGGCTACCGCCTGGTGCCCCTCCACCAGCAGCTCACCGGGGCGCATGCGCCCTTCGCTCCTCGCCCTGCTCGGGCGTCGTGGCTCTCGTGCTCCTCATCGCCTGCGCCAACGTGGCGAACCTCCTCCTGGCCCGCGGCCTCGGCCGTCAGCGCGAGATGGCGGTGCGCGCCTCGCTGGGCGCATCACCGCTACGCCTCGGGCTCCAGCTTCTCGTCGAGTCGGTCGTGCTCGGAGCTCCTCGGCGGTCTCGCGGGTCTCGTGGTGGCCGACCAGGGAACACGGCTGCTCCTTCGCCTGCTGCCCGTGCGACCTGCCCCGGTCCTCTGAGATCGCCATCGACGGCACCGTGCTGCTCTTCACCCTCGCGGTGTCGGTGGGTACCGGGCTCCTGTTCGGAATCGCTCCGGCCCTCGAGGCGGCACGCGTGCCGCCGCTCGAGGCTCTGGGCGTGGGCGGACGAGCGGCGACCGCCGCGAGAGGGCGGCTGCGTGCGGCGCTCGTGGGCGCCCAGATCGCGATCTGCCTCGTGGTGCTGAGCGGCGCGGGCCTGCTCCTGCGCAGCTTCGTGCGCCTGCAGGCCGTCGATGCCGGCTTCCTGACCGAGTCGGTGGTCGCCATGCCGCTCCTGTTGCCCACGAGTCGCTACCCCGCTTCCCCCGACCAGACTCGCTTCTACCAGCAGGTCGTCGAGCGCCTCGCGGCTTCAGGAAGGTACGAGGTGGCCGCCGGCTATCCGGCGCCCTTCGGCGACGGCGCCCTTAGCGCGGCCCCGGTCCGTCGCGAGAACCGCCCTTCGTCCGATGCCGACGGGATGACGCTCTTTTCGACGGTGACCCCGTCCTACTTCCGAGTCCTGGGGATTCCGCTGCTCGCGGGGCGCTTGTTCGACGATGCCGACGACACGAGCCGGCCCGGAGTCGTGATGATCAGCCGCGCCATGGCCGAGCGCTTCTGGCCTGGCGAGGACCCGCTGGGGCAGCGCATCAGCCTCGGCGATGGAGCGCTCTTCACCGTCATCGGCATGGTAGGTGACGTCCGCCGCAAGGGTCTCGACCTCCCCCCCGAGCCGATGGTCTACCTCCACTACCGGCAGTTCACGATTCCCTTCCTCCACCTCTTCGCCCGGGGCACGAGTGCTTCCACCCTTCTGGGCGACGCGCGCGCGGCGATCCGGACCCTCGACCCCGAGCTGCCGCTGGGCGCGGTCCAGACCGTGGCCGAGATGAGGGCGGTGTCGGTCGCAGCCCCCCGATTCCGCACGGTTCTGCTCGGGCTCTTCGCGGCGCTGGGCCTCGCCCTCGCCGCCGTCGGCCTCTTCGGCGTGGTGAGCGACGGCGCGGGCCGCCGCTCGCGCGAGCTCGGCATTCGCATGGCTCTCGGCGCCGAGCGAAGGCAGATCCTCCGGCTCGTCCTCATCGATGGCCTGCGCCTTTCGGCCTGGGGAGCCGGCCTCGGCCTCCTCGCATCGCTCGCCCTGGGCCGCGTGATCGCTTCCTTCCTGTTCGGGGTCGACGCCACCGATCCCCTGACCCTCGCCTCGGTCGTGGCCGTCTTGCTCGGGGTGGCCGGCCTCGCCTCCTATCTCCCGGCGCGCCGCGCCTCGCGGCTCGACCCCGTGCTGGCCATCCGAAACGAGTAGAAGAGTAGGCGGATCGCGGACCAAATTGGTCGTGCTATGATCGCCGCCTCAACCTTCGGCGCGCGCCCAACCGAGCCTCGGGCCGCCATTCCTCATCGGAGTCACGTCGCCTCGATGGAGTTCGATCGCGTCGGCAAGTACCAGATACTGCACGAGATCGGCCGCGGCACGATGGGCCGTGTTTTCAAGGCCCAAGACCCGGTCCTGGGGCGTTTTGTCGCCGTAAAGACCCTGTCCTACAGCCTTGGGGCCACCGAGGAGTCGCGGAAGCGCTTCCATCGTGAGGCGCAAGCCGCCGCCGTGCTCAGCCACCCGAACATCGTCACCGTCCACGACTTCGGCGAGGAAAAGGGCCTCATCTACATGGCCATGGAGCTCCTGGAGGGCAAGGACCTCCGTGACGCCCTGGCCGACGGCGACCTTGCGCACCCTGGACGACAAGCTCCGCGTCATGGAGCAGGTCATGGCCGGGCTCTCGTTCGCCCATTCGAAGGGCGTCATCCACCGCGACCTGAAGCCGGCGAACATCCACATCCAGCCGAGCGGCCAGGTGAAGATCGTGGACTTCGGCCTGGCGCGGCTGTCCACGTCGGAGATGACCCAGGACGGCATCGTGCTCGGGACCCCCAACTACATGTCGCCCGAGCAGGCCCTCGGCGACAAGATCGACGCCCGGTCGGACGTGTTCGCGGCAGGGGCGGTCTTCTACGAGGCCTTGACCGGGTTCAAGCCCTTCGACGCCGAGTCGACGCCCGGTGTGCTCTTCCAGGTCGTCCACAAGCAACCCCGGCCGGTGCGGGACATCGTGCCCGAGGCCCCGCCGATCCTGGCCGAGGTGGTCGAAAAGGCGCTGATCAAGGACAAGACCAAGCGCTTCCAGAGCGCCCGCCAGATGCGGGCCGCGCTTTCCGTGGCCCGCCAGGCCCTCGAGGCCGGCCGGGGACCGAACGCCACTCTGGCCGGAGAGTCGCAGCGTGCGCTGCGCGAAGCCATGAAGGGCGAGCCGCCCAAGACCGCGCCCGACGCCTCCGCGCCTCCTCCGTTCGTGCACGGCTCGGCCGCCCTGGACGTGGCGCCGGCCCCACCCGCGTCTCGTTCCGCGAGGCTGCCCCGCACCCTCGCGGGAAGGGCTCCCCTCGAGGTCGATCCTCGCGTGGCCGCGAAGGCGGCGGCGCGCTCCTCTGTCGTCCCGCTCTTCCTGGGCGCACTGGGCCTCGTGATCGTGATCGGCCTCGGCCTGGCCTACGTGGTCCTGAGCCGAGCCCATCCCGCGGCTTCACCCGCCTCACCCGTGCCGACCTCCGACGCCTCCCGCGCGGAGGTAGGAGTGCTGACCCAGGCCCTCGTGCAGAGCCAGATGAAGCTCGCCGAACGAGACCTCGAAGACAAGAACTACGGCGCGGCCATCGAACAGGCGGACAGCGTCTTGAAGCTCGACGGCCAAAACGCCCAGGCCCGCAAGATCCGGGGCCAGGCCGCGGCCAAGAAGGAAGAAGTGGAGGCGGCGGCCGCCGAGGCCCAGGCTGCGGCCGATCGTGGCGACACGGAGCAGGCGTCTCTCGCCCTCGCCCGCTTGCTCGAGCTCGATCCGCGTCATGGGGCGGCGGCGACCCTCAGCGAACGGCTCAACAGCGCCTTCAAGAGCCGGGCCGAAGAGGCGGGCCGGCTGATGGCTCGCTCGAAGGCCGACGCCGAGGCGGCCAAGGCCGAGCGCTCCGAGGCCTTCACGAAAGCCGACTCCGCGGCCCGGGACGCAGGGACACGCCTTCAGCAGGGAGACTACGCCGAGGCGACCCGCGGATTCCTCGAAGCCCGCGACAGCTACGATCGCGCCCGGCGCGCGGCCAAGGCCCCGACTCCGGCGGCGAGCGGCCCCGCCTCGCGCACCCAGCCGAGCACCTCGCCCGCCATGGCCACGCCCGAGCCAGCACCCGAGACCACGCCGGGCGTGGCCTCCGGCCCCGTCCGCACGTTCGTGACCGGCAAGACGCAGATCTCCGGGGCGCGATCGGGCGGCGAGGTGCAGGGCTTCGACAGCGCCGACGTGAAGACCCGGCGAACCCCCGACTTCGTCGGCAAGGTCCAGTTCGAGGAAACGCCCGCGATGGTCAAGGCGGGAGAGCCCGTGACCCTCCGCGTCTTCGTGGTCAACGAGGGCAAGAAGCCGGTCCGGGTCCGGAGCGTGGCCCTCACCCTTACCCAGAACGGGAAACGGTCCTCCCTGCCCGTGAACCTGCTGGGCCGCGACGTGGCCCCGCTGCAGCGGGTCGCGGTCGCCGAAGCCACGACGGTCTGGGCCGATGACGTCAGCGACTGGAGCCTGGACGCGGTCGTGACGTCGGACCGGGACGAAACCGGCAGCGCTCGCCTCACCTGGGAATAGGTCGGGCTACAATCATTGCTAGTCCCTGGTGATGCCATGAGTCTCCCCGTCTCCGCCCGCGGTCGCGCCATGCCGGCCTCGCCCATCCGCAAGCTAATGCCGCTCGCGGACGAGGCCAGGCGCCGAGGGGTGAAGGTCTATCACCTCAACATCGGGCAGCCGGACATCGAAACGCCCGAGGCCATGCGGCGTCGCTTGAGCCTCGCGCCCAAGGTCCTGGCCTACACGCCTTCGGGCGGGACGGCGGAGTTCCTGGCCGCGCTTTCGACCTACTACGGGCGGCTGGGCCTGGCCCTCACGGCCGACGACCTCATCGCGACCGCCGGGGGCAGCGAGGCCATCCAGTTCGCCCTGCTCGCCTGCTCCGACCCGGGCGGGGACGTGCTCGTGCCCGAGCCCTTCTACACGAACTACTCCTCGTTCGCGACGATGACAGGTCTTCGCCTGGTGCCCCTGACCACGCGCGGCGAGGACGGCTTCCACCTGCCGCCGCGCGAGGCCTGGGAACGAGCCCTCACGTCCAAGACCCGGCTCGTGGTCCTCTGCAACCCGAACAACCCGACCGGCACGGTCTACACGCCGGAAGAAGTGGCGATGGTCGCGGGCTTCTGCCGCGACCACGGACTCTTCCTCGTGGTGGACGAGGTCTACCGCGAGCTCGTCTACGACGGCCGGCAGCCGTGGAGCGCCCTCTTCCTGACCGGGTTCGACGCAAACGTGGTGGTGGTCGACAGCCTCTCGAAGCGCTACAGCGCCTGCGGGATCCGGCTCGGCGCCCTCGTCACCCGCAATCGCGAAGTCCACGACGCGTGCCTGCGCATGGCCCAGGGCCGTCTTTCGGCCCCCGGCCTGGCCCAGATGATCGCCGTGGGCCTGCAGGAGCTCGGGCCCCGAGTACGCGGAGGGCGTGGTCAAGGAATACGAGGGACGCCGCGACCTGCTCTTCGAAGGGCTCTCCGCGATCCCCGGCCTGTTCGTGCGCAAGCCCGAGGGCGCCTTCTATTTCGTGGCCCGCCTGCCCGTGGAGGACGGCGAGGACTTCGCCCGCTTTCTGCTGAGCGAGTTCCAGATGGACGGAGCCACGGTGATGGTGGCTCCCGCCGAAGGTTTCTACGCGACCCCCGGTCTCGGACGGAACGAAGTGAGGATCGCCTACGTCCTCAACCAGGAGGATCTGCGGGCCGCGGTGCGCGTGCTCGGAGCGGGCCTGGCCGAGTATCGTCGCGCGCGGGGGCTGCCCGTCCTCGCCACCGAGGTCGCGAGCCCCGCTCGAGGCTGACGCCTTGGCGCCGGGGGCCGACCCAGTCGATCGGTTTTCTTGAATGGAGCCGCACATGAGCCAGTCGCGCGTCATCGTCCTTTCCCTGGCGGTTGTCGCCCTTGGGGCGCCTCTTGGCCGCGCTCAGGATCCGGCGCCGGCCAAGGACAAGAAGGCGGAGAAGGCGTTGGACACGACCGCGAGCGAGGCGCTCCGCTTCAGCGAGGAGGTGGACGTCGCGGTCGAGACCCCGGGGACGGCCACCGACTCCACCGTCCTCAAGCTCCCCATGCCGCTCCAGACGACACCGGCGAGCGTCTCGCTCGTCCCCGCTTCGCTGATCGCAGAGCAGGGGGCCATCGTCCTGGGTGACGCCCTCAAGAACGCCCCCGGGGTCAACGTGGCCCCGGGCTTCGGCACCTTCGACTTCTTCACCATCCGGGGCTTCGACTCGCTGTCGAGCGGCCTCGTGCTCACGGACGGGGCGTCCGAGCCGGAGTCGACGTTCTATCCCACCTACAACCTGAAGCGCGTCGAGGTGGTGCGCGGGCCCGGGGCCTTCCTCTACGGCACGAACCCGCTGGCGGGCGCAGTCAACCTCGTCCGCAAGCAGCCCACGAGCGGCCGCTACGCGGACGTCACCCTGGGTTACGGCAGCTACAACAACCTGGAAGGCGCCCTGGACGGCAACTACATGTCCCGCGACGGCCATCTCGCGGTGCGGCTGAACGGCCTCTACCAGCAGACGGACGGCTATCGCGACGGCCGTGACGGCGGCTTCCGGGGCTGCAACCCGGCCCTCACCTGGAAGCCGAACGACGCCACGCGCCTGACCCTGAACGTCGAGTACGTGCGCGCCGAGTTCGCCCCCGACTCGGGGATCCCGGTCCTCGGCGACACCCTGGCCGACGGTACCGCGGACCCAGTCCTATCAGTCACCCCTCGACGACTCGCGCCAGGACCTCTATCGCTACCGCCTGGACTTCGAGCGCAAGGTGAACGATCGCCTCACGATCCGCGACAAGGTCTACTACACCGACCTCAAGTGGGACTCGAACGGCTCGCTCATCAACGGCGCGTTCCCGAGCCCGGTCGGCATGCTGGTAGCGCGCTCCCTCGTCATGCTCAACGACCGGCAGCACTTTTTCGGCAATCAAGCCGAGGCCGCGGTCACGTTCTCGACCGGCCACGTGGCCCACACCCTGCTCGGCGGCTTCGAGGTCAGCCGGCAGACCGACGAGTTCACCCAGGACGTGGCCTTCTTGCCCCTCATCACCCTCGAGAACCCGGTCGACACCACCACCTCCCCGGTGTTCCCGATCCCCCAGTTGGGCCAGAAGGGGGACGGCAAGAGCGTCGTCTTCGCCCCCTATGTGGCCGACCGCATCGTGTTCTCGTCGAAGTTCCAGGCCACGGTGGGCGGCCGGCTCGACGTCTTGAGCTACGACGATCCGCTCAACTCGACGAGCCGCGATGCAACCAAGCTGAGCCCGCTCGCCGGCCTCGTCTTCTCGCCTGTCCCTTCGGTCTCCGTCTACGCGAGCGCGGGCTCGGCTTTTGGCGCACCTTCCACCCAGGTCTACGGCCCCCGCGAGCCCGAAACCAGCCGCCAGTTCGAGCTCGGGACCAAGGTCTCCTTCCTGCGCGGCAAGGCGCGCGCCGGGCTCGCGGCCTACGATTTGAAGCGGGAGAACATGGCGATCCCCGACAGCTCGGGCCTCTTGCGCCAGAACGGCGATCAGAGCTCCCGTGGCGTCGAGATGGACCTCTCGGCCGAGCTGCCGAAGGACTTCTCGGCCGCCTTCGCGTACGCCTGGAACGACTCCGAGCTGACTCGCTTCGCCGAGAGCATCCAGATCGCCCTCGACCCGCCGGCCTTCGCGGTGGTGGACCGCTCGGGCAACTCCCCGGCCTTCGCGCCGCGCCACCTCCTGAACCTGTGGGCCAGCAAGCGCATCGGCCATGGGTTGAGCCTTGGCCTGGGCGCCCGCTACGTGAGCGAGCAGTTCATCGCCGAGAACAACGACTTCCAGATCGCCGGCTACTTCCTGCTCGACGCCATGGCGTCCTACACCCGGGGCCGGATCACCGCGACCTTGAACCTCAAGAACCTCACCGACCACGAGTACGAGACGCGGGGCTTCTCCGGTTACTCGGCCATCCCCGCCAACCCGTTCACGGCCTACGGGCGGATTGCCGTGGCGCTCGGCTCGCGGAACTGAGCGGGTCGTTTCGTGGCGAGCGTGAGCTGGGTGCCGGAGGAGAGCCGGCCCGAGGACGCGTCCGACCTCGAACGGCAGATCGAGGAAGCGGTGCCGAGGTGCCAGGTACGGGTACGCCGCGAAGGCGACGAGTGGCGCGTGCGCGCCCTGGCCCCGGCGGGGTTCTGCGTGCGGGGCAGCTTCGGGGATCGTGACGTCAGCAAGGTAGTGGCGGAGATCCTGACCGAGGCAGGATACCCGGCACGCTCCTGAAGAGCCGCGGACCGAAGGGGCCCGAGTCGATGATCCATGCTGGGCGGTCATGGTGCTGCTCCCCCTGGTCCTCGCCGTGCCCAGCCTGACGGTCCGATGACCCCAACGTTTGGACGGGTTCGCGCGAGGGCGTAGGCTATGACCCTTCAGGCACCTTTGGAGGAAGGGGTGGGCCATGCACTACACGTATGAGGAGCTGGCGGGGATGATCGACCACTCCCTGCTGCACCCTACCCTGACCGACAAAGAGCTGCGCGAAGGCTGTCGCGTGGCGAAGAAGTACAAGGTGGCTTCGGTCTGCATCAAGCCCTACGCGGTGAAGATGGCGGCCCGCCTCCTGAAGGACAGCGGCGTGGCGGTGGGGGCCGTGGTCGGCTTTCCTCATGGCAGCAGCACCACCGACACCAAGAGGTTCGAGACCGAGCGCGCATGCCGCGACGGGGCCACCGAGATCGACATGGTCATCAACGTGGGAAAGGCGCTCTCCGGCGACTGGGCCTACGTGGAGAAGGACATTCGCACGGTGGTGCGGGAAGCACACCGCCGGAAGGCGATCGTGAAGGTCATCTTCGAGAACGACTTCCTCCCCAACGACGCCGTCAAGAAGAAGCTGTGCCGGATCTGCGACCGAGCCGCGTCGACTTCGTCAAGACCTCCACCGGCTACGGCTTCGTAAAAGGACCGGACGGGAAGTACTCCTACGAAGGTGCCACCGAGCACGACCTCACGCTGATGCGCTTGCTGACCTCGAAGAAAGTGCAGGTGAAGGCGGCGGGCGGCGTGCGGGACCTCGACGCCCTCATGCACGTTCGCGACCTCGGCACCACCCGCTGCGGGGCTACCGCCACCGCGGCGATGCTAGACGAGTACGGGCGACGAGCGGCGGCGGAGAAGGCCGCCCAGGAAGCCACGCCGCCAGCAACGAGCCCGCGGGCGGGAGCCTCACCCGTGCCTCCGTTGCGTGTCTTCAAGCCGGCAGCCGATCGAAGATCGCGGTGAAGTGCCGCAGCACGGCCGGGGCCTTGCTGATCCGGTAGCCACGCAGCTCGTCCTTCATCGCCGCGACGCCGATGACGGCCTCGGCCACGTAGTCGATGTGCGATTGGGTGTAGACACGTCGAGGAATGGCGAGGCGCACGAGGTCCATCGCGGGCACCTTCTCCGTGCCGTCCTGCTGCCGGCCGAACATCACGGTGCCAATCTCGACGCCACGGACCCCGGCCTCGACGTAGAGGGCATTCACCAGCGCGATGCCGGGATACGAGAGCGGAGGGATGTGCGCCAGAAGTGCCCGTGCGTCGATGTAGACGGCGTGGCCGCCGGCGGGCCGGATCATCGGAACCCCTGCCGCCACCAGCCGCTCGTGGAGGTATTCCGTCGAGCGGATGCGGTAGCGCAGGTACGGCTCCTCGACCACTTCCTCGAGGCCGCGGGCCACCGCCTCCAGGTCGTATCCGGCGAGGCCGCCATAGGTAGGGAAGCCCTCGGTCAGGATCAGCAGGTTGCGGCAACGCTCGGCCCAAGCGTCGTCATTCATGGCCAGGAAGCCGCCGATGTTGGCGAGGCCGTCCTTCTTGGCCGACATCGTGCAGCCGTCGGCCAGCGAGAACATCTCCTGCGCGATCGCCTTGGGCGTCCGCTGGGCGCAGCCGGCCTCGCGTATCTTGATGAAGTACGAGTTCTCGGCGAAGCGGCAGGCGTCGAGGAAGAAGGGCTTGCGGTAGCGGTCGCAGAGCTTCCGGACGCCGCGCAGGTTCTCGAGCGAGACCGGCTGCCCGCCGCCCGTGTTGTTGGTCACCGTCACCATCACGAGCGGCACGCGGTCGCCATCCTGCGCGAGCGTCCGCTCGAGCGCCGCCAGGTCGATGTTGCCCTTGAAAGGGTGGACCTCTGAGGGCACGCGCCCCTCGGGGATGACGAGGTCACGGGCCTCCGCCTCCTCGACCTCGACGTTCGCGCGCGTGGTGTCGAAATGGTTGTTGTTGGGGACGACGTCGCCCGGCTTCAGCACGCAGTGGAAGAGGATCCGCTCCGCCGCGCGCCCCTGGTGGGTGGGGATGATGTGGGTGAAGCCGGTCAGGTCCTTGACCACGTCGCGGAAACGGTAGTACGAGCGGCTCCCCGCGTAGGACTCGTCGCCCTGCATGAGCGCGCCCCACTGCGCGGCCGACATCGCACCCGTGCCGGAGTCGGTGAGAAGGTCGATGAGCACGTCCTCCGCATGCAGGCGGAAGACGTTGTTGCCCGCCTCGGCGAGGACCCGCTCCCGGTCCTCGCGATGCGTGAACTTGACGGATTCCACGGTCTTGATGCGAAAGGGCTCGATGATCGTCTTGTAGTGCTGCATGGGGGGCCTCGCTCTCGGGCAGTATAGTCGCGGTCGAAATCGTCAGACGGCCCGTGAGGTTGGGAACGGGGTGGTCGCGGCCGGAGCCTGCTCGACCGAAGGAGCGCCGCTCCTCAGGGCGCGTGAGGGGCGGGGGCAAGAGCCAGCCCCCACGGACTGTCGCCAACCTTGATGCGGGCGGTCACCGCGCGGCGCGCGACGTCGACGATGGAGACGTCGTTGGAGGGGCCGTTGGCCGTGTAGAGGGTACCGCCGTCGGCGGCAACCGCGATACCCCACGGCCGCGGGCCCACCTCGATCTCCCCGACCGGCTTGTCCGTCGACGTGTCGAGGATGACGACCATCTTTCCACGGCCCGTCGTAACGTACAGGTGGCGGCCATCCGGCGCGGCCACGATGCCCATCGGGCGTGCGTTCTCGCCGGCGAGCGCGATCGACCGAAGTGGCACGTGCCGTACCGCGTCGACCACGGCGACCGCGTGGCCGTTTTCGCAAGTGACGTAGGCTCTCGTTCCATCCGGCAGGAAGGCGATGGACCGCGGCCGGGGCGGAGTGGCGAGCTTCTTGATGAGAGTCCCCTTCGCGGCATCGATCGCGAACACCTCGCCGTCCTCCTCGGAGGTGGCGTAGACGACGGCCCCGTCGGGGCGAACCTCGACCCCTTCCGGCTCTCCGCCGACCTTCACCGTCGCCACCACTTTGCCATCGGCGACGGTGACGACGCTGACCGTCGCCGCATCCTCGTTGGAGACGAACAGCCGCCGACCGTCCTTGCTCACGGCAAGCTGCTCCGGGTCCGTTCCCACCGGCATCACCTTGACCAGCCGGAGCGTGCGCACGTCCACCACGCCGATGCCGTCGGCCGATCGGTCGGGCGGAGGCAGTGTCTTCTCGTCCACCCCGGGGGGGGCGTACGGGGACCCGCTCAGGGCGACGTACAGCGAGGCGCCATCCGGGCTGAGGCGGACGCCGCGCGGCCGCTTCCCGAGCTTGACCGTCGAGAGGACCTTTTGCGATGCGAGGTCGATGACGCTCAGGTCACCGGAGCGCTCGTTCGTGACGTAGAGACGCCCCGGCGCAGGGCTTGCGGCGCGCGCCGGGCCCCCTGAGGTCGCGGACGCGACCAAGACGAGGAGACCCAGCGTAGCCCGACCGCTCGAACCCACTCGCGCTACGCGAGCGCTTGCCGCGCGAAAGCGACGCACTTCTTCACTTCCTCGACCGGAGTCCCCGCGCCCTTGTACTCGTATTCGATGTCGGCGGGGATGGGCCACTTGTTGGCCTTGATGAGCTGCAGCACCTCGCGGATCGGCGTCTCGCCCTCACCCCAAGGCGTGTTGTCGCCCTGGTTCTTCTTGCGGTCCTTCAGGTGGATGTTCGTGATGTCGGCGTGGTGCTCCTTCATGTAGGCCACGGCGTCGAAGTTGCCGGCGGTGAAATGCCCGATGTCCAGGTTCACCTTGAAGTACTTCGACAGGGCCAGCGCTGCCGCGAAGCTCGCCGGGGTCGCGAACTCGTTGGGATCGTCGACCTTGGAGTGGCCGTGCATGGCCACGACCATCTTGTGCTTCTCCACGAAGGGGACCAGGCGACGGGCCACCTCCAGCGTGGTCGACGCGGTGATGAAGTCCGCACCGAGGGCCCGCGCCATCTCGAAGCCGCGGTCGATCTCCTCGTCGGTGAAGCGGGGCTGGAAGGAGTAGTTGAAGGCGAAGATGCGGAGGCCGGCGGCGGCGAACTTCTTCTTGATCGCACCAAAATGGTCGAGCGGGGTCTGGACCCGCCAGTCGCGCAGCTCGGCGCGCGCCTTCTGGGCTTCCGGCGAGTCGGGCGCGGGCCGGGGCGCGCCCGGCTTGAAGGCGAGCCGTGGCTCGATCTGCGGAGACCAAAGCTCGCACTCGCCGAGGCCGCACTCGGTCATGGCCTTGATGATCGCCTCCACCGCGTCGCCGCCTTCGGGCCGCGGCAGCTCTCGAAAGCTGTAGGTCTGTACTCCGAGCCGCACCCCGCCGACCTTGGAGTCGACGGCGGCACCCAGGGTGCGCGGAAGGGCGAGAGCGGCGAGGCTCATCTGTCCGAACTCTCGGCGGGTGTACATGGACACCTCCGTTACGGTTGAAGCGTGAACGCGAAGAGTTGATCGCCCGCGCCGACCACGACGTACTGCCGGCCGTCGAGCAGGAAGGTTTGCGGACCGTTGCTCGTGTTGCTCCCGAGCCCCGCGTGCCACAGCGGCTTGCCCGTGGCCGCGTCGTAGGCCACGAAATGGCCGCCCCCGTCGTTGCCGAAGAGCAGCCTGCCGGCGGTGCTGAGCAGGCCCATGGGGCCGCCGCCGGCGCCCCAGGCGCTCATGGCCAGGGGCCGGCTCCAGGCGATCTGGCCCGTCTTGTAGTCGATGGCCTTGAGCTCCGAGCCCAGATTGGCGACGTTGCGCTCGGCCGCGGCCCAGCCCTGGGGTCGCGGGTCGGTGTCGGTGAGATAGAAGAAGCTGAAGCCGCGCATGGTGCCGACATAGAAGAGGCCGGTGTCGGGGCTGAAGCTCGGAGGCGGCCAGTTCGTAGCGCCGTCGGTCGTGGGCGACACGAGGGTCCCCGGAACGTTTGCTTCCTTGTCCGGGTTGGGGACGGGCTGGCCCTTGCCGTTGATGCCCTTCGTCCAGTTGAGCGAGTCGATGAAGGGCTTGGTCAGGATGTGCTGGCCGTTCGTGCGATCGAGCAGGAAGAAGTGGCCGTTGCGGTTGGCCTGGGCGATGAGCTTGCGCGGCTTGCCGGCGACGACGCCGTCGATGAGGATCGGGGTCTGCGCGGCGTCCCAGTCGTGGGTATCGTGGGGCGTCGCCTGGTAGTACCAGGCCATCTTGCCGGTGTCCGGGTTGATCGCGACGATCGACGCGGTCCAGAGGTTGTCGCCCTTCCGGCTCTGTCCCGACAGCACCGGGTTGGCGTTGCCGGTGCCGAAGTAGTAGAGGTTCAGCTCGGGGTCGTAGGTCCCGGGCAGCCACGGCATCCCGCCCCCGTGCTCCATCGAGTACTGGTCGGGCCAGGTCTCGGCGCCGGGCTCGCCCGGCCGCGGTGTCGTGTACCACCGCCACTGCAGCTCGCCCGTCTCCGGGTCGCGTGATTCGAGATAGCCCGGCACGTCGAGGGAGTCGCCGCCCACGCCGATGATCACGTGGTTGCGGATCACGATGGGCGCGGCCGTCGAGAAGTACTCGCGCTTCACGTTCGCGATCTCTTTGTGCCAGCGCTCCTTGCCCGTGCTCGCGTCGAGAGAGACGAAGTAGTTGTCCGGGGTGAGAAAGTAGAGCCAGTTGCCGTACATGCCGACGCCGCGGTTGCCGATGTGGATGCCGCCGCGCGTCTTCCAGTAGAAATGCCAGCGTTCGCGGCCGATCCGGGGGTCCATGGCCCAGACGTTGTCGGGCATGGTGAGGTACAGGAGGCCGTTCACGAGAAGCGGTGTCGACTTGATCTCGGGACCAAACCCGCCGCTCCCGGAGGGCGGCGCGTCCGGGCCTTCGCCGCCCACGATCGCGCCGCTCGCGCCGGGATTGGGTCGATAGACCCAGGCCAGGGTCAGGCCCTTGACGTTGGTCGAGTTGATCTGGCTGAGAGTGCTGAAGCGGCGGCCCGAGTAGTCGCCGTTGTAGGTGGGCCACGCGTCGGTCGGAGGCTTGGTGAAGAGTGCAGGATCGAGCCCTTCGACCTTTTCGGCCCCGGCCGCGACCGAGCCCAGCCCCAGCGCCACGAAGGCGGACAGCAGGAGTCTTTGCATTACTTGAGGCTCGCCAGGAAGGCCGTCAGGTTGTGGATGTCGGTGTCGTTCCACCGGCGCAGCATGTCCACGTGCGCCTGCAATGGGTCCGCCAGGGTCACCGTGGGCACTCCGTCCGTGCGCAACCAGGTCCTCGGCTGCTGGGACGCGGCGTCGTAGATCGTCACGTCGAAATCGGTCACCAGGATCAGGGGGCCGGTGAAGGTCTCGCCGGCCGCCGTCTTCACCGTGGCCTTGACCGCGGCCTTTTCGAGGAAGGGAGGCAGCTCGCGGCCACCTCCGGGTGAGGGTCTGCGGCGTTGCCCGCCCCGCGGCATGACGAGCCGCCCCTGGAGGGTCGTCGGATCGTACTGGGCGCCGATCCCCTTGAGGTCTCCGGTGGGCGAATGGCAAGCGCTGCACTTGCCCGCGCCGTTGAAATAGGCTGCTCCCGCCTTGGGGTCGCCGACCACGATGTCGAGGATCTTGTACTCACCCCGATTCGACACCGACTGGATCGTCGAGTGGAGGAAGGCGGCGAGGTCGGCGACGTCGTGCTCGGCCAGTTCGAACTTGGGCATCTTCAGCTCGGGTCGGCCCACCTTGAGGAACGCGCCGAGCTGCTTGCCGTTCTCGTCGCTTTGCACCAGGTCCGACCGCGTGAGATCGGGCCCCTGCTGTCCGCCCCGCGCGTTCGACCCGTGACAGAAGCCGCATTGCTGGACCAGGAGCTGGCGGCCACGCTCGACCGCGGCGGGGTCGAACCCGCCCTCCGCGTCGGTCGGCGGATGCGCCGGCGTGGGGGCGGTTGCGGGGGCCGGGGGCTTCGGCGGGGGCGTCTCGCCGGGCGGGGCGGTCGGCTGTTGCGCACCAAGGCGAACGGCGGTCAGCAGGATCGCCGCCAACGACATCACGGGTGAACGACGCACTCACACCTCCTGGCTCGTCCCCTTTGACGCGCGGCGCGCGGGCTCTCGACCGAGCCCCGGCCCCGTGCCCACCGCGATCCCGAAAGCATACTGGAAGGCGCGGCGGTTCATGGCCTGCCCCCATTTTTGTCCGAGCGGCCACCCCGTGGCTCGAGGACGCACCCCCGGCCGGCGGAGGAGACCCCGCCGCCGGGATCAAATGATCCATGGCAGGCGCGAGACTCCAGGGGCCACACTTCGCGGGATGTCGACAGAACGGAGTGTCGCCATGCCCAGCCCCCATTCCCGCCGTGAGTTCCTGACCGCGTCGACCCTCACGGCTCTCGCCGTGCCCACCGCGGCCCACGCATCGATCGATGCTCAGAAGCCGGTGCCGCCCGCCGCACTGGCGCCGACCACGGCAACCCCGGTCATTCGCAAGCGCAAGCTGGGCCGGACCGGCTTGGAGGTCTCCGAGGTCGCGTTCGGCTGCATGATCACCTCGGACCAGAGCGTGATCGAGAGGGCGGCCGATCTCGGCGTGAATCTCTTCGACACCGCGCGGGGCTACCAGGGCGGCAACAACGAACGGCTGGTCGGGGCGGCCCTCAAGGGTCGGCGCGACCGGGTCTTCATCTCCACGAAGACGGGCGCCCAGACGAAGGAGGAGGCGCTCGCCCACCTGGACGAGAGTCTCCGCCAGCTCGGAACCGATCACGTGGACATCTGGTACCTGCACGGCAAGAAGGCGGCGGCCGAGATCAGCGACGAGCTTCGTGACGCACAGCAGGTTGCCAAGGGGCAGGGGAAGATCCGCTTCGCCGGGGTGAGCCTCCACGCGGGTCATGCCGAGGTCATCCCCGCCGCCATCGAGAAGAAGATGGACGTCGTCCTCGTGACCTACAACTTCACCATGGCCGACCGCAACGACGCCCTCATGCAGTCGCTGCACGACGCGGGCATTGGGGTCGTGGCCATGAAGGTGATGGCCGGCGGGCGCGGCCCGGAGGCGGTCGCCACCCGCGAGCGGCTGGCCGCGCAGGGCGGCATGCTCTCCGCCCTCAAGTGGTCTCTGCGGAAGCCGTTCGTGGACGCCACGGTCCCCAGCACCACCGACATGGCGCAGCTCGACGAGAACCTCCGGGCCATGGCCGAGCCTTGGACGCCGGAGGACGAGCGCAAGCTCGTGACCTGGCGCGAGCGGATCCGCCCCGACTACTGCACGATGTGCGGACAGTGCGACGGCCAGTGCCCCATGGGCCTGCCCGTCGCGGACGTGCTCCGCTACCTGACCTACGCCGAGGGCTACGGGCAGTTCGCTCTCGGACGCGAGAGCTTCCTGGCCCTGCCCGCGGCCTTGCGCGACGTCCGGTGCGGCGACTGCGCGCGGTGTGCCGTGGACTGCCCGCAAGGAGTCGCGATCTCCCGGCGACTCTCCCGTGCGCAGTCGCTCTTCGCCTGAGACGCTAGGGCAGGCGCCCGGCGAGCGCCTTCCCGAGCGGCCCGGGGTCTTTGCCCTCGGCCACGTTCGCGACGCCGGCCAACCGCGCGCCCTTCCTGAAGACGAGGAGCCCTCCGAGATACGGGTCCCGCGCCGTGATCGCCTCGTCGCCGAGACCCGGCACCGGCTGGGCGCCCGCCAGGCGGGCCCGGACCTTCTGGAAGGTGGCCGCGGCGGCCTCCGCAGAAGCCTCGGGCACCACGAAGGCCCGGCCCACCGCGTATTGCGCCACGAATCCGCTCCGGAGCGGCCGCAGGCCGAGAACGCTCTCGGGGACCATCCGGATCGAGTCCAGGTCGAGGCCTTCGCGGGGGAACCAGGCGATCGCGTCAGGAACGCGGTCGTCGCCCGTGATCCCGGCCTCGAGCGCGGAGACGAAGGTGCGCAGCGACGCCCGGTGGTCCTTGTCCGGGCTGGCCGCGATCTCGACGTAGAAGCGGCCCTTGGCGAATGTGGCCCGCCGGGGAAGCACCTGCCCTCCCGAGCCGATGCGCTCGTTCGGCGCACGGAGGTCGCGGTTGGCGACGAAGAAGCCCCACGCGCGGTCCGAGTCCCCCATCTCCGAGACGTCGATCACGAGCTGGTCGCCGGCCGCGTTGACGCAGGTGATCCCTCGCATGAGCGTGAAGCCGTAGGCGAAGTAGCCCTCCGAGTTGCCGTTCATGTAGTCGAAGAGGGTGTCGGGCTCGAAGGTGCGCGCGGGACCGGACTGGGTCCACCCCGGCCCGCGGGCGCAGTCCGGGGCGGCGAACGACGCGGCCGCCGCAGTCGAGAAGAGCACGGCCAGAAGCGACATTTCGGCCGGAGTATAGGCCAGAGGGGGTAGTCATGGCTCCCGATCTCACGCGAAGGGGTTTCCTGAGGCTCGGAGCGGCGGCCGCGGGCACGCTGGCCGTGTCTCCGCGGCTGCTTCGGGCCGGAGGATCCGGCGCGGCGAGCGCCGTTTCGCTCGTGCGCGGCGAAGACCGCCGGAAGAACGTGGCCGCCGCGCTGGGCCTCGTCGAGGACCAGATCCTGCCCGTGCTCCGGCAGAAGAAGTACGTGGTGATCAAGCCCAACCTCGTCTCGACGATCCAGCAGCTCGCCGCGACTCATGCCGACGCCGTCCACGGCATCCTGGATTTTCTCGGACCGCGGTGGAAGGGCCCCGTGGTGATCGCCGAGTCCTCGGCCGGGGAGACCGGGAGCGCCTACGAGCAGTTCGGCTACGGGAAGATCGCGCCTTCGCACCGCGAACGGACGATCGGGCTCGTGGACCTGAACGACGAGGGGCGCTACGAGACGCTCCAGATCCTCGACCAGGACCTGCACCTGCAGCCGGTGCGTCTGGCCGCCCGGCTCCTCGATCCTGACGCCTACGTCATCTGCGCTGCGGCCCTGAAGACGCACAACGCGGTGGTGGCGACCCTCTCGGTCAAGAACATGGCGCTCGGCGCTCCGCTGCGGAACGGGCCGAAGGAGTCCGCGCGCTGGAACGACAAGCGTCGCTACCACGTGGGCATCCGCCAGATGCACTACAACATCATGCTCACTGCGCAGCGGATGCGCCCTTTCTGGGGCGCGACCGTGATCGACGGCTTCGAGGGGATGGAGGGAAACGGTCCGAACTCGGGCCTGCCCGTCCCGTCACGGGTAGCCATCGCTTCCACCGACTACGTGGCCGCCGACCGGGTGGGGGTCGAGTGCATGGGGATCGATCCCGAGTGGGTCGGCTACCTCGGCTACTGCGAGAGGATGGGGGTCGGCCGCTACGATCTCGCCGGCATCGAGGTGCGCGGCGAGCGGATCGCCGACGTGAAGCGGCCCTACCAGCTCCACCGCGACATCGAGCGCATGCTCGAGTGGAGGGGGCCGATGAAGGACCTGCCCCCGAACCTGGGCTGAGCCAGGCCGCTCACGACGGTCGGTCACCCGCTCGTCGCTCGTACTCGCGGAGCAGGCGCCGCACCTCGCGCCATTCCTGGAGCACGAGGGCGTCCGCAATCGGCCTCCCCGCCACGGCGTGCGCGCGAAGCACGTTGACGGGCTCGCCGAACAGGAGCCGGCCGAGAGGGCTCGAGAGGGGCGGGGCGACGGTTCGCTGGGGGTCGCGACGGTCGCCTTCGCTCAGCACGCCCTTCGGCGGCGCCTCCACCTTCGCGGCTTCCCGCACCCGCCGGAGGAGGGAGACGGTCTCGCGACCTTGTTCCCAGCCGAGGTAGCCAGCCAGGAACGCGGCCTCGACGCTCTTCGGGTTCATCCGCAGCGCGGATTCGAACCAACGACGCGCCTCCTCGGGGCGGGCGGCGACCAGCGCGATCTCGCCCAGCCGCACCACCGGTCCCGTCTCCTCGCCGTTGATCTCGTGCGCGCGCCGCAGGTGCCGCTCGGCCTTCGCCAGGTCCATGGGCTCGCGAGGGTCGGGCGAGGCGAGGAGGGCGCCGAGGGCCAGGTGTCCGCGTGCGCTCAGCGGGTTGACCTCGACCAGCCGCTCGAAGGCGAGCCGCGCCGCATCCGGCTGACCCATCTCCCGACGGCACTGGCCGAGGTAGTAGAGCGCGTCCTCGTGCCGGGGATCGAGCACGAGGGCCTCCTCGTAGAGGGGCGCGGCCTTCGCGAACTCGCGTTGGATGCGGGCCTCGGTGGCGGCGTTCTGGCGGTTCCAGAAATCGAGCACCTGCTGCCGCCGTGGATCCCGGGCGCTCGAGGCTTCCTCTCCGGCCGGATCCCGGCAGCCGGCGCCGAGCGCCAGTCCGAGGAGGAGAGGTCGCGCGCGACGCCTCATGGCCGGGTCTTCACCACCTGCGGCTCCGCCCCTTCGAGGATCCGGATCGTGGCTCGCACCGGGAGGCCTTCGAAGGACTGCACCCGCCCGCTCGGCCACCGCACCTCCAGGCGATCGACCCGCGAGGCGTCGCCGGTGCCGAAGAAGACCTCGCCCGGCGGTTCCTGGCTCAGGTAGGACGACTGGCCCCCGACGAGCCGCATCTGGGTTCGGTCCCCGGTCGTCAGGCGGATACGGGCCCCGGTGGCGAACGTGGTCGACCGCCGCGCGGCGCCGCCCGGTTCCTGGTATCGGGCCCCGGGCGCGGCCCGCAGCACGAGTCGAATCCACCCTCGCCGGTTGCCGACTTCGTTGCGCGCGAGGCGCAGGGCCCCGCCGTGAACGACCATCGCGATGTCCTGATCCCCGTCGTCGTCGTAGTCGGCGACACTCGCCCCGCGGCCCACGCCGGGCGTCGTGAACGGCTCGCCGGCGCGGGCGCTCATCTCGAAGAACCCGTCACCGCCGGAGTTCCAGAACAGGAAGCTGCGCATGGGAATGAGCCGCGCCGGGATCGCCTCCTCCTGGAAGGTGCTGCCGTTGACCGCGTAGAGGTCGAGCCATCCGTCGTTGTCGAAGTCCAGGAAGCCCGTGCCCCAGCCGATGACGTCGAGGGCGATCTGCCCGAGGCCGACGATGTCCGCCTGGTCGACGAACCGCAGGGGGGCTTCCGGCGTGACCTTCATCGCGCGGGTCTCGTCGCTGTAGAGCGCGTTCTCCTGCGCGAGCCAGTGGGTGATGAAGATGTCGAAGTCACCGTCGTTGTCCCAGTCCCCGATGCCGAGGCCCATCGCGCCCCGGTAGTCGGCCACCCAGGCCGAGTGGCTGATGTCGCGGAACTTCCCGTTCCGGAGGTTCAGGAACAGGGCGTTGTCGGAGACGTCGTTGGCCACGTACAGGTCCGGCCAACCGTCGCCGTCGAAGTCGCACCACGAGGCGGAGAGCGAGCGTCCGCTCACGTTGTCGACCCCGGCCGCCCGCGCCACCTCCACGAACACGCCGCCGTCGTTGCGAAGGAGCAGGTTTCTCTCCGGCGGGAAGCTCGAGGGGTTCAGAGTGTAGGGCACCACCGACTTGAACTGGTGGCTCGCCTGTCCCGCCTTCGCGGGATCCCATTGGTAGCGGACGTACCCGCAGACGTAGACGTCCAGGTCGCCGTCCCCGTCGTAATCGGCCAGCGAGACCCCCGTCCAGAACCCCTCCGCGGCCCCCACGTGCGTCTCCTTGGAAACATCCCGGAAGCGGCCATTCCCCTCGTTGCGAAAGAGCAGGTTGGCCCCGAAGCGCGTGACGAAGAGATCGAGAAGGCCGTCCCCATCGTAGTCGCCCCAGGCGGCGCCCATGCCGAGGCCCCGCACCGCCACGCCGGCCTTGTCCGTGACGTTCTCGAACGTCCCATCGCCCCGGTTGTGAAATAGCCGCGCGTGCGCCGGCGATCGAGCCATCTCGTCCGCGGAGAGGGTCAGCGGCCCCGATTCGTTGACGACGAAGAGGTCGGGATACCCGTCGTTGTCGAAGTCGCCCCAGGCGAGGCCCGAGCCCATGTCCTCGGGGAGCTGGGAGGAGCGCGCCCCGCGGAAGTGGACGAAGTCGACCCCGGCGTCGGCCGCCCGATCGCGGAAGGCGATGCCCGCGGGGCCCTCGGAGGGGCGCCCCGCCTTCGACGTGGAGGGCGCCGTGGGGAGATCGCGTTCCAGGGAGCGGGTGATCTCCCCGCTCGTCTCGCCCTCGCGGCCGGGCACGTACGCGCTCCGCCGCGGACGTGCGACGAAGACGCCGAGCGTCACGAGCGCGAACAGCAATGCGCCCACGACCATCCAGCGCGCGGCGCGGCGGCGATGGGACGCGGGCCGCGCCGGCGGGATCCCGGTCACGGGCGAAGCGTGGCCGTGCGCACGGCGGGCGAGAGGCCGACGGCGTGGCGTGCCGACGACGGCTTGACGCGGATGCGCACCTCCGTCTGTGCCATCTCCGTCACCGGCATGGTGAGGCCCGCCTTCTCCCCGAACAGGAAGTTCAGCATGTACTGGTCGACCTTGCGGTACAGCAGCCGCGCGTGAACGGTGAGCTCGGCCGCGGGGCCCTTGGGCGACTCGAAGCGGAAGTCCTGGCTCTGGAGCGCCGGCGACCCCTTCCCCACGTCGCTCGGACACGCGAACGTGTACTCGGCGGTGTCGGAGAAGCCGGGGAAGAGCGAGCGCCGGTAGCGCACGCCGACCATCTCCCACAGGTTGTGCCGGTCGATCAGGTTGCCGTACTGGTCGACGGGCTCGGCCTTGAACATGAAGGTGCCCGGCTCGATGAAGTGCCGCTCGTCGCGCCGGCCGGAGGCGTGAACGACCCGCCCCTCCGGATCCGTGACCTTGAGCTCCACCCAGGACTGGATGATGTCGAGGGGGCCCGTCGGGTAGTCGTGACCGACCTTGTTCGACGTGACGATCGCGCGGATGGTGATCGGCTCACCCGCCGCGGCCTCCGCCGGCGCCTGGAGCTCGATGCCCACCGCCGGGCCCGTCGTCCACTTCGAGGCGATCTCCGGGATCTCGTACTCCCCCCGGAGCCAGCGCTCGACGAGCTTCACCTGCTCGTCGGCCCCGGGCAGCTTGAGCAGCGTGGGCATGGCCTGGTTCGCGCCCAGGAAACGATGGCTGCGGTGCTTGCCGTCCGCGTCGCTCCGGTTGTAGTCGAGGGAGTCTCCCGCGGCGGGATCGTGCGAGGCGGTGAGCGGCATGTGGCATTCGCGGCACTCGATCGTCTTCGACGCGTCGCCAGGGTGGTTCCAGCGGCTCTTGCGCCAGTTGTCGTACTGGTTCTGGAGCTGGACCCAGCCGACGTTGTTGACCTCCTGGTCGATGAACTGCTTGTGGCAGGCCGCGCAGTACTCGGGCGTCTTGAAGAGCCGCTTCGACAGGTCGGCGGTGTGCTGCCAGGGGTAGGCCCGGATCAGGAAGTCGCGCACGACGCGGCCTCCGCCGCCCTCGCGCAGCTCGAAGAGGTACCGCTTCGGTTGCGCCATCACGAAGTTGGCGTTGCCCTTGACGTCGGTCTGGCGGATGGAGTGGCAGGCCAGGCAGGAAACGCCCTCCTGGTAGCCGGCGAGGTTGGTCAGGTCCTTGGTGAAGATGTTCTTGGTTCCCGAGAAGAGGGAGATCGGGTCGTGGCAGCCGCCGCAGTACCGTGTCGACTCGGATCCGTTCTGCCGGGCCATCTCCTCCTGGATCTTCTGGAAGCCGAGGTCCATGGCCGACCAGCGGTGCGCGCTGACCCGCCACTCGGCCGCGATCTGCTCGTGGCAGCCCATGGTCCCGCACGACTCGGAGCCGGCGAGGGTGCGCGAGTCGAAGGCGTGCCCGGTCGTGGTCGTGGCCAGGCTCGGCGCGAAGGGGCGGTTCTTGCCGTATTTCAACGAGTAGTCCGGCGGAAACTCGTTGCGCAGCCGATCGCCGGGATAGGCCGCCCAGAGCAGCGCCCAAGCGGCACGAGCATGAGCACGAGGCCCACCCCGGTCCGGGCCAAGGTGCGAGCCGAGGCCGCGCGCAGCGCCGTGAGTCCGAGCCTCACCGCGGCCGCCCGGTCCCGCACGAGCGTCACCAGCACGTGCGGCGCGGCGAAGGCGAGGAGGGCGAAGGTGGAGACGAGGTGCACCCGATCCCAGGCATAGGAGATGCGGGACCCCCAGAGCGCCTGCGCGGTGAGCACGAGGCCCGACCCGAATGCGACCAGGGTGGCGAGAGTGGCCAGGTAGCCCATCCACTTGACGGCGCCCCCGGGGCGCGCCCAGTACGCGCGAAAGTGCTCCCACTGGTACACGAGTACGGGGGCGAGGAACAGGACCCCGATCCCGGTGTGGAGCATCACCGTCCACTGCATCGGCACCGAGAAAGGCAGCAGCCAGAGGGCGAGGCCCGACCCGGTCTCGAACGCCAGAAAGGCCAGGGTCAGGGCCGCGAACCGCCGCCTCCACTCGGTCTCGCGCCCGTGCGTGGGTTCGCGGGAAGCGTCGGCCTCCTCGGATCCCGCAGTTGTTTGTGGCATGTCGATCTCCCCGCTCCCGCTGGTCGACGCGCGCGCCGTTTGGCAAACCCGGTCACCTGGACGGTAGAGAGTGCGTCCAACCCCGGGGCTCCGTCCCTGAGTCATTTGACTCATTTGGCGTCGAGCGGCTCGGTTGGACTGCGCCGGGAACTTCAGGTAGTTTGGCGATCTCCCTCGATGCGTCGGGCCCTCGATTCGAGTGATGGAGGCCCGTGATGGCGAAACGCGGCGTCTGGCTTCCCCTCTTGTCGATCTTCCTGGTCGGCGCTCAATCGACTCCGTCGAGGACATCCACCACGCGGCCGGCCGGGCTGCCCCAGACCATTGCGGCGACCAATCCCGTGCCCGTGCCCGCGCTCGAAGGCGAGGTCAAAGGGCCTGACGGAAACCCGGTCCGGGGCGCGCTGGTGATCGTTCGGCCCGCGGGGACTGCGGTCGCCGTCGAGCCGACCCGCGCGACCACGGCGGCGAACGGGCGGTTCCGACTGGCGCTGCCGACCCAGACGGCCCGCTGCGACGTTCGCGTGGAAGCGAAAGGCCTCGCCCCCGTTCTTCTCGAGAACGTGCGCCCCGGGACGCGCCTCACTGTGCTCCTGCGAACCGGCGGCGCTATCACCGGCACCGTGCGCGACGGGACGGACGGAAGACCGCTTACCGGAGTCCGGGTCGAAGCCAAGGCTACGTCGGCGTGGCGATTCGAGCAGCCGGGCCAGCCCCCCGTCGGCGTCGTCGCCACGAACAGCGATCGTGCGGGCCAGTTTCGGCTGACGGGCCTGGCGAGCGACACCTTCACGGTGTCGGCAAGGGCGTCCTCGATGGGCAGAGCGAACCGCCAGGGCATACGGCCCGGCGCGGTGGTCGACCTTTTCCTCTTTCCGAGCGCGTCGATTTCGGGCATCGTGACCGGGCTCGGCGGACGACCCTTGGCCGGCGCCGCCATCGTCGTGCAAGGGCAGAATCCCCACTCGACGTCCTCCGGCTCGCGGGAGACGACCGACGCCGTGGGGCAATTCGTCGTCTCCGGTGTCGAGCCAGGCCGCTATGTCGTCGTCGCCCGGCATCCCGACCATGCCACGGGCTTTGCCGAGGCGATCGTCGAGACGCAGTCGGAAACCAGGGTGGCGATCTCCCTCAGCAAAGGCGTGCCGGTGCTGGGCCGGCTGATGGCCGCCCGTGAGCGACCGGCCGCGGGCCGGGTCCTGCTCCTGGAGCAGAATGGCCAACCCCTCCCGAACGAAGCGTCCTTTCCCGTCCCTCGCGGGGAGGCCCGGACGGACGGGTTCTTCGTGGTCGAACACGTGCCGGTGGGGAGCCACGCTCTCCTGGTTCGGGCCCCGGGCTTCGCCCCGCGGCGCGTAGAGATCGAGGTGAGCCCGCGGGCGACCGCGCTGGACCTCGGCGAGGTCGCGCTCGAACGCGGCTGGACCATCGCGGGACGGGTGCAAGACCGGGCCGGTGCGCCGATCGCGGGCGCCACGGTGAGCGCTTCACGCCAGAGAAACGACGTCGTCGGTCCTTCGGACGATCCCGAACCTGCGCAGTCCGATGGCGGTGGCTCCTTCGTCCTCGCCGGCCTCGAACCGGGACTCCACGAGCTGTGGGTATCCGCTCCCGGCCATGCCTCGCTGCACAAGATTGCCGAGGCGGGAACCGAAGACCTTCGCCTCGTGCTTTCGCCAGGAGGCACCATCGCCGGCAGCGTGGTGGACGCCCAGGGCAAGCCTGTCGATGCGTTTTCGCTAAGCGCGTCCCCGATCGAGCGCAGGACCGACCGCAGCGGAGCCTCACGCCAGGTTTCGAGCCCCCAGGGAAGGTTCGTGCTCGAGGACCTGGCCGAGGGAGCCTACATCGTCACCGCGGACGCGCCCGGACACACCTCGGGAAGCGCCCCCGAGGTTCGCGTGCTCCCGGACCGGACTGCGGACGCCGGCGTGATCCGCCTGGGCACCGGAGGCGTCGTGCGCGGGATCGTGGTCGACCCGGGCGGGGCAGCGGTGGCCGGCGCCGCGGTCAGGGCGGTTCGCGCACGCGCGTGGAACGACATGGCCCAAGGCCAGACGGACCTCGAAGGCCGTTTCGAGCTTCGCGGGATCAGGGCCGGGCCCATCACGATCCTGGCCAAGCACCCCGCCTTCGCGGAAGGGACGGTCGCCGTCCCCGACGTGGATCCGTCCAAGGAGCCCACCGAAGTGAAGATCACGCTCTCGGTGGGTGGCCGCATTGCAGGTTCGGCGCGCAAGCGGGACGGCACGCCACTCCTGAACGCAAGCGTGGATGTGGGCCCGCGCACGGGCGCCGATTGGCCACCCTATCGAGGCGGCCTCTCCCGTGTCGTCCAAGCCGATGGGTCGTTCGTCGTCGACCACGTGCCACCGGGGCCGTGCCGGGTCACGGTCGCGGCGCAAGCGGGTCCCGGGCTCTTCGCTGGACTCCGGCCGATCGACGTCACTGTGACCGCGGACCAGACCACCACCGTCGACATTGTTTCCCGCGAGGTCGTTCTCACCGGCCGAGTGACCCGGGCTGGGGTTGCGGTCCCCGGGGTCCGCGTAACGGTGCAACCGAACGGCGCCACGTCGGCGAGCTCGGCAGCGGGCACCGAGGCGCCTCAGGCGGGGCCGCGGCCGTTCACGGACACCACGGGCGACGACGGCGTCTATCAACTGCTGGTCCTGGAGCCGGGAAGCGCCTGGGCCGTCGTGGAAAGCCTGGACGGGCGCGTCCAGTACGTCTCTCGAAACATCGCGGTCCCCGACGTCGACCAGCAAGTGATGGACTTCCGGCTCGCGGAGGTCTCGACCAAGGGGATCGTCGTGGATCGCGAGAGCGGCATCGGACTGCCGGGAGCCCGGGTCTTCGCTCGCGCCAAGGCGGGCGACGCCAATACCGAAGCCATTGCCGGGCCGGATGGGAGGTTCACCCTTGAGGTCGAACCCGGCGACTACTCCCTCTTCGTGGGAGCGGATGGCTATGCGCGCACCCAGTTCCCTCTCACCGCGGGCCCCGCCGCGAGCCCCGATCTGCGGCTCGAGCTGACGCGCGGGCTCGTCATCCAGGGCAGGGTCGTCGACACCGCCGGCCGGCCCGCCCCCGGGCTCAGTATCGCCGCCGTCAGCGCCGAGCCTCCCCCGTCGAGAGACGGCACCACGACCCGCGAGGACGGATCCTTCCGCCTCGAGCGACTGGAAGACAGGCGCTACAGCATCACGACGGGTTCGTCAGACCGAGGCTACGCCTTCACGGAAGGAGTCGCGGCCGGAACCAAGGACGTCACCCTGACTCTTCGCCTCGGCGGTAAGGTCCGTCTTTCCGTCGTGGACCGGGACGGCCGGCCGATTCGCGGCGCGTTTCCCTTGCTGGTCGAGGTGAACGGCGTGCCCGCGTTTCTTCCCTTCTACGAGCTCCTGCCCAGCGACGGGGCGGGCCTCGTGGAGCTCGACTGCCCCGCGGGTCTCGTTCGCATCAACGTTTCCAGGGGCAAGGTCGTGCGTCCAGTGACGCTCGAAGTGGCGGCCGGCTCGGTTGTGAATGCTCGGGTCGTGCTGGGCGAAACCCCCTGATCAGCGCTGGCCGCCCAGAGCGCGGCAACCAGCACCACGCCAGACAGCTCAGGGCGAGAACCAGTAGCTGAGCTTGACCAGGAACACGTTGTCCGGCTGCTCGCGCCACAACTGCGACCAGTTGGCCTGGAACGAGTCGTTCCACTCCGTCGCGTACCCCGTCCGGCCCTGCGACCAGACGACGTAGACCGACGAGCCGGGCTTCCACTCCCACCGGGCGACGAGGTTCGAGCGGAACTGCCGGAAGCTGAAGTCGGGGTTGGCGAAGGAGTACGAGGGCCCGCCTCCGGCCTCCGTCACCCGGTAGGCGTTGTCCGGTGCGGCGAACGTGATCTCGTCGGGGCCGTAGAGATGGAAGCGTGCGGCATAGTCGGTGGCCAGCGTGTCCGTCGCCTTCTTGAACGAGCCGTAGCGGCCCGTGCTGAGGAAGGGGCTCCCGTAGTACTGGACGGTCAGGCTCGGGGTGATCGAGACGTCGACCCGGAAGGTGAAGCTCCAGGTGTCCTGATCGATACGGCCCAGCACCCACCGTGTGCCCGCGTCGGGGTCGGCCGTGGCGACGTATTGCAGGTTGTCGTGGAGCTGCTCGTACGAGGTCGACCCAGACAGTGACAGGCGGTTCGACAGGCGGAGATTGAGGCTGCCGACGATCTCCGAGGAGTGCGAGTCGTCGTCGCGCGCCCATGCTTTCTCGCCCTTGAGCGAGGCCGAGGCCCGGCGTGACGAGTCCGTGTTCGCGCCCAGGGACACGGTGAAGTAGTCGTGCCAGCGAAGAGCGGGGCCGCCGCGCAGCATCCGGGTGTCGACGACGTCGTCGTAGGCGGCGTGCGCCTGGGCCTCCCACTTGTTCTTGAACATCGAGGAGGCCTCGAGCGAAGTGGTCGAGCGGGTCCCTAGCCCGCCGAAGTCCCACTGGTCCTCCCGCGAGAGCTGCATCGTGTAGCTCCTGAAGGGGCCCTTCGGCTTCGGCTCCGACCAACCGAGGAACACCTGATTGGCGACCAGGTCCGCCTGGCGCAGGTACCCGGCGTCGTTGAGCTCGAGCCCGGGCGAATAGAAGTGGAAGTGGTCGGTCAGGCGCAGCCGGCCGGTTTCGGAGCGACCGAAGCGGGCAGAGCCCCCGTAGCCGAAGAGGGACGTCCGTCCCGGGTCGACGCCCAGGTGGCTCGCATCGGGCCGTTGATAGTAGTGGACCGGGTTCCTCTGAAGGCCCAGGATGGCCGCCTGGTCGCCGGTGACGTGGCTCAAGACGCCGGTCGCCTCGAGCACCCAGGCCCGGTGGCCGAATTGGCGCGTGAAGTCGAGCCCCGCGGTCGTGGCCTGCGTGGGCAGGAATGCGAGCGCGGGGTCATTGACCCAGCGATGGGTGGAGGTCACCATCCCGCCGAGGCTCGTGTGGCCCTTGCCCCAGTCTTTGTGCAGGCGCCCGACGGTGTAGCTGCCGAACGGCTCGACCACGAGGTCCCGCTGGCCGAGCGGTGACACGGCGGTGACCGTCTCCTTCTGGGTGAAGGCCTGGAGGGCGGCGACCGACAGCCCGCCGTCGGTCTTTCCCGTGACCTTGAACGCGCCCAGGATCGTCGTGCTCTCGGGCAGGCTCGCCGACTCACCCTGGGCGAGCGTGGGGAGGTCGGGCGCCTCGCCGATGCGCCGCGAGTACAGGAGCTGGTCCTCGTCCTCGACCGGAAAGGCGAGGATCTTGCGCCCTTCGAGGAAGAAGGGCCTTTTCTCCGCGTAGAACGTCTCGTAGGCGCTGAGATTGATGACCGAGGGGTCGGCCTCGACCTGGCCGAAGTCGGGGTTCACCGTGGCGTCGAGGGTGAAGTTGGAGGTGAGGCCCATCTTCGCATCGAGGCCGATGGCGCCCGTGCCGTCGGTCCCCCCGCCGGGGACGGACGGGCCCGAGCTGGCCTTGCCCACCACGTGGGGCAGGAGCTCGAAGTGGCGGGAGCGGGGCAGCCCACGGATCCCGTGCAGCTCGCCGAGCTGGTGCATCCGGCCCGTGTTCTGGCGGGGGATGAGCTGCCACTGGTCCTCTTCCTGGTTGCGGTCGATCCAGCGCCAGGAGTGGAGGCCCCAGACCTGCGGATCCTGCGGCCCGTAGCGCAGCTGGTTCAGGGGCACGCGGAACTCGGCGGTCCAACCCTTGTCGTCGTGCGCGACCTCGCCGTCCCAGACCGGGTCCCAGGTCGTGTCCCACTCCGTCTCGCCGTTGCCGAGGATGAGGTCGATCTTGCTCCCGCCCGCCGTGAGATCGAACTCGAACCCCGTGCGCTTGTCGTTGTAGCTGTCGAAGCACACGCCGACGATATCGCCCGTGAAGCCGTCGCGCCGGCCGGGATAGCGGTGCACCTTCGCGGGGTCGTCGTACGCACGGACCGCGAAGTAGATGTGCTTCTCGTCGTAGAGGATCTTGAGCTCGGTCGCCTGCGAGGGCCTGGCACCCTCGGTCGGGAGCTGCTGGGTGTAGTTGCCCGCCCACTCGCCCTGGGTCCAGGCGGCGTCGTCGAGGCGACCGTCGATCGTGGGCGGTTGTCCCTCGAGGCGTCGCGTCTCGTAGATGCGGGCCGGGTACTTGCGGCCGAAGGGGTTGGCGGCGGCACGGGAGGCGGTGGGAGCAGTCGCTTCCTGAGCAAAGGTCACGGCGGAGGCGAGGCAGGCCAGCGCCGAGGCGATAGGCGTGAACGACCGGTGGAAGGCGACGGCGCGAGGCGAAGCCACGGGGCGAGGCTAGTCCGCGTGGAACCCGCCGGTCAATGAAGCATCAGGCCCCCATCGGGGTGCGGTGACGGTCAGCCCAGGCCGCCCAGAGCACGAAGACGAGGCCGATGACCCCGGACCACGCCACGGCGCGATCGCTGGGTGGGGGCGGACCGAAGACGCTCACAAGGTAGAGGATCGCAAGCGTGGCCGCGAGGGCCGCGGGGGCGTATCGACCCACCCGGTCGCGGGCCGAAGTGGCGCCGAAGTAGAGCGCCACGCCGCAAACGTAGAGGAGGAGCTCGACACCCAGGGTCGCCGGGACCGAGTTCCAGAGCCCCAAGCCGACCACGGTCGGGCTCCAGGGCACGAGGGGCATGTCGGGCCGGTGGCTCACGAAATCGAGCACCCAGTGGCTGACCGCCAACACCCAGAGGCACGAAGCCGCAAGGGGCCGACGCCTGAAGGCATAGTGGCCCGCGGCCAACACCGCGCCCCAGGCCGCGACCGCCAACAGGCTGTGCGACCAGGGGTAGCTCACGAAGCGCAGCGGCGTGACCGCGGTGTCGCCGGGGGCGATCCTGACCTGCTCGACGCCGGCCAGGACCAGGTAGGGCCACACCACGTCGGGAAGCTGCGCCGCCACGAGTGCCGTGCCGAGCGACAGAGACGGCTCCACTTTCTTGGTCGCGAATCCGAGCGCGAAGTGCCCGAGAAACATGAAGCCGCCTCCCGTCGCTGGCCCGAGCTCAGGGGGTGAGAGTGACCGTGGCCTTTCGGTCGCCGTAATGGATGCCCAGCTCGAAGGACTTGCCCTTCACGTTGAGCGTCATGTCGAAGAGTGGCGCGGTGCTCTCCGCCTTTTGGAAAACGGCGGGGACCTGCTTGTAGATCTCAGTCGGGGGTGGCTCCGCGATCACGTTCAGGTTCATGAAGACCTCGCGCAGATCGATGTAGCGAATATCGAGCGTGGGGCCTGCGCTGCCCTTGGCGGGATTGAGGACGAGGAGCGAAGGGCCGACCGGGAGCAATTTCCCCTCCCATCTCATGGGGTCCGTGGTCAGGAGCATTCGCGCCAACACCCAGCTCCGCCGGCCCGCGGGTGCGGTGCCGCCCTTCTCGATGGTCGCGAAGGCCTCCGGATCCCACTTGAAGTCGAGGAAGCGGACGTCGATCCCCGGAGCCTTGACGCTGTGGACGAAGTGGGGCGCGTTCTTCGGCACTCTCCTGGGTGGGCGGAGCCTGGGTGGGCGCCGCGGCCGCCAGGAGGATCCCGGTCAGGACCGTCGCAAGATGAGTCATAGCCCTCCTTTCAAGACCGGCTCGAGGGGCAGCTCGAAGGCTGCGGCCTCACGGTCTGTGCGCACGTACAGTCGGTTGCCCGCAAGCGCGGGCGGGTTCCAGATCTTGCCGTCGAAGTCCGTGAAGCGTGTCAGCTCCTTGAGGCCCTCGGGGCTCGGCTCGACCAGCACCAGCTCGCCTTCCTCCGTTTGGATGAGGAAGAGACCCCCCACGAGGATAGCCTGACCGTGGCCGTATCGCCCGTCGCGCCATTTGCGCTGGCCGTCCTTCGGGATCGAGGCAGGTGAAGACGCCGTCGTCGAGGCCGTAGAGAAAGCCGTCGTGGAAGAACACGTTCGTGAACTTGGCCTTGAGCCGCGGGCTCTCCCACAGGAGGGTCGCGGAGAGCGAACCGTCCGCCGCGGCCGCGATCTGGTAGAGCTTGCTGCCCACTCCGTACCCCGCGGAGAAGAGGACACGGTCGCCGGACAGGGGCAGCGGCTGGGCCACGTTGGGCTGCTCGGCCGGCCAGGGCTGCTCCCAGAGCAGGGCTCCGGTCGAGGCGTCGTGGCCCGCCACGCTGCCGCCGTTGAAGATCAGGATCTGGCGGCGGCCGGCGAGGGTCGCGATCGTCGCCGAGCTGTAGCTCTGCTGGTCGTGGCCGGTCGCCCAGACCGCCTCGCCGGTGTCGGCGCGATAGGCGACGAGCGAGCGGCCTTCCCGGCCGCCGGCGCTGACCACGACCCGGTCCCCGTCGAGCAGCGGAGAGCCGCTCGTGCCCCAGCTCAGGTTCGAGGAGCCGTTCTCTTCGAGGACGCGGTGCGACCAGAGGCGCTCGCCGTTCTCGAGCCGAAGGGCGTTCAGGATGCCGGTGGCGCCCACCGTGAAGACGCGGCCGTCGCGGATCGTGGGGGTGGCGCGCGGGCCCACGCCCGGCAATCACGGTGTCGTAACGCGCGCGGTCCGAATGGCGCCAGAGCCGTCGGCCGCTCGCGGCGTCGTAGGCCACGACCTGCTCGTCGTCGCCGTGCTGCTCCTGGGTGACGGCCACGCCACCCGCCACCGCGAAGGCCGACCAACCGGCGCCGATGGGCTGGCGCCACAGCAGCCTCGGGGGCCGGGCCGACCAGTCGCGAGCGAGGCGCGGACCGGGCAGGACGCCATCGCGCGTGGGGCCGAGGAACTGCGGGTAGTCGGCGGAGCCAGCCGGAGGCCGGCGCAGCGTCGGTCGCCGGCGTGGACGCCGACGAGGCTTGCCCCGCGGCCGGAGAGGCGGGCGGTGGCGCCGGCCGCCGGCGACGGGCCGGCGACCGCGGCGTGGCGCCTCGGCCGGCTCGGCCCAGGCCGGGTGCGGCCAGGGGCGGCGACGTGGCCGCGGAGCCCGGGCGGGCCGACCAGCGGTAGGCGAGGACCGGCACGAGATCGCCGCTCACCCCTTCGATGCGGAAGAGCGCGGCCACGAGGCCCACGGCCGCGGCGACGAGGCCGAACCCGACGAGCCGCGTCTTCCATCGGAGGCCCGAGGCCAGGAGGAACCACAGCAAGAGCAGGATCCCGGTCACCCCGGTCGCGATGATCGAGCCGATGTTGCGATCCTGGCGGATCCCCGCGGCGACGAACCAGATGTAGCCGAGCCACAGAAGGCCACCGGCCAGGATCACCCCCGCCGGCCACCAGCGCAGATGCGGTTGCCTCGCCGTCGATCACCAGCCCTCCTCCAAGGGGGGTCAGGTCTGGAATTGAGAGTTCGATTCACAATTCCAGACCTGACCCCCCTAGAGGGTAGCTCAGACCGCGGCGGCTTTTGGGTTACATTGCTTTCGGAGGTGTCCCTCTTGAGCTCGACCACGACTCCTGCCTTTGCCGACAAGGCCAAGAGCGCCAAAGATGCCCTCGATGCCTGGGTGCGCGAGGTGGTGGCCTGGCACTTCGACCCGGCCACGGGCACGCCCTTCTGGCTCGAACGAGCGAAGGCGCTCTCCTTCGATCCGCGGCGGGACATCCACGGCTACGACGACCTCGACCGCTTCGGCGACTTCCAGGACGAGTGGCTGCGGGGCGGCCCGGTGCGACGGTGGGTCCCGAAGGGCTACGCCGACAAGCCCATCTCGATCTTCGAGACCGGAGGCTCGACCGGCGTGCCCAAGTCCCGGATCAACTACCAGGACTTCCGGATCGACTACTCGATGTTCAGCGAGACGCTGCCCGAGGCCTCGTTTCCAAAGGGCGCCGACTGGCTGCACATCGGCCCCTCGGGCCCGCGCCGCCTGCGCCTGGCCATCGAGCACCTGTGCCAGGTCCGGGGCGGCATCTGCTTCATGGTCGACCTCGACCCGCGCTGGGTCATCAAGCTCATCAAGCGCGGAGCGATGGCCGAGATGGAGCTCTACAAGCGCCACGTGATCGACCAGGCGCTCACCCTCCTGAAGGCCCACGACAACATCCAGTGCCTCTTCACGACCCCCAAGCTGCTCGAGGCCCTCTGCGAGAAGGCCTCCCTGAAGAAGCTCGGCATCAAGGGGGTCTTCTGCGGGGGCACCGAGATGACGCCGCAGTTCCACCGCTTCGCGGTCGAAGAGCTGGTGGAGGGCGCCTACTTCGCGCCGACCTACGGCAACACCCTGATGGGCCTGGCCACCCACAAGCCGCGCGGACCGCAGGACTCGTGGGACATCATCTACTTCCCGCCGAGCCCGCGCGCGATGATGGAGGTGGTCGACCCCGATCAACCCGACGCGTCTCGTGGGCTACGGGGAGACGGGCCGGGTGCGCCTCACCACCCTCACCAAGGAGTTCTTCATGCCGCGCTTCCTCGAGCGCGACGAGGCCGAGCGCGAGCCGCCCTGCGAGCTCTACCCGTGGGACGGCGTGCGGAACGTGCGGCCGTTCTCGCGCTTCCAGTCGACGGTGGTCGAAGGGGTCTACTGAGGCCATGGCCGCCGCCGCGAAGTCCCGCTGCGCGTGGGCGGGCGACGATCCGCTCTACGTCGCCTACCACGACCGCGAGTGGGGCGTGCCGCTCCACGACGACCGGAAGCTCTTCGAGCTCCTCACCCTCGAAGGGGCGCAGGCGGGGCTCGCCTGGATCACGATCCTGCGCAAGCGCGAGGGCTACCGCGCGGCCTTCGACGGCTTCGATCCCGGAGAAGGTCGCCCGCTACGGCAAGCGCAAGATCGAGAGCCTGCTTCGCGACCCCGGCATCGTGAGAAACCGCGCGAAGGTCCTGGGCACGGTCCAGAACGCGCGTGCCCTCGCCCGGCTGTGCGACGAGGTCGGCAGCTTCGACCGCCACCTGTGGAGCTTCGTGGGCGGCCGGCCGCTCCAGAACCGGCGGGCCTCCATGAAGGAGGTCCCGGCCGAGACCGAGGAGTCGCGCGCGATGAGCAAGGACCTGAAGAAGCGCGGCTTCACCTTCGTGGGCCCCACCATCTGCTACGCGTTCATGCAGGCCGCGGGCCTCGTGAACGACCACGTCGCCACCTGCTTTCGCTACGCGGCGCGGACGCGCCCAGCCTCCGTGCGGAGATAGCCATGCTTCACATCCCCCTCCTGCGCAAGAGCCGCCCCTACCGGAGCCTCGAGGTCGCGAAGGTCCCGCACTACCGCACCAGGGAAACGGTGGCCGAGGTCAGCCAGGCCAACCCGGGCCTGCTGCGGCGAGACCTGCTGGACCAGGAAGCGATGCGTCGTCCGCTCCTGGATTTCTCGACTCCCCGGCTCTTCGAGGTGTGCGCAGCCGCGGCACGGCACTTCATGCAGGACGCGCTTCCCCTGGGCGACACCAGCCAGCTTCCCGACGACTACGTGCGCCAGGTCTCGGCCACGACCGGCCTGCCCCACGTCATGGTCCGCCGCAACATGCAGAAGATCGAAGGCGTGCTCGCGCGGATGCCCGAGATGCTGGCCGGCCTCACCCGCAACATCGATCCCGAGCTCCTCGACCGCGGTGTCGGCGAGGCGGGCGGCCATGCCCTGAGCTTCGTCCCGCGCGGGGCGGCCCTGGGCGTGGTGCTCCCCAGCAACTCGCCCGGGCGTCCATGCCCTCTGGGCCCCGGCCATCGCCTTGAAGACCGCGCTCGTGTTGAAGCCCGGGGGCGCCGAGCCGTGGACGCCCTACCGCATCGTGCAGGCCTTCCTGAAGGCCGGCGCGCCGCCCGAGGCCTTCGGCTACTACCCGACCGATCACGCCGGGGCCGCCGAGGTCCTGCGCAGCTGCGGGCGCGGGATGGTCTTCGGCGACGTGTCGTCCACCGCGCGCTGGGCGAGCGACCCCCGGGTCGAGGTCCACGGCCCCGGCTACAGCAAGGTCGTGCTGGGTCCGGACGCATGCGCGGAGTGGGAGAAGTACGTCGACGTGATGGTGACGTCGATCCTCGAGAACTCGGGCCGCTCCTGCGTCAACGCCTCGGGGGTCTGGGTCACGAGCCACGCCCGCGAGATCGCGGAGGCGCTGGCCGAGCGGCTGGCCAAGGTGCAGCCGCGCGCGGCCGAAGACTCCGAGGCCGAGATCGCACCCTTCGCCGCGGCCAGGGTCGGAGAGACGATCTCCGCCATCGTCGATCAGGGCCTGGCCGAGCCGGGTGCCCTCGACGTGACCGCGGCCCATCGCGCCGGGGGGCGCCTCGTCACCTGGGACGGCTCGACCTACCTGCTCCCGACGGTCGTGCTCTGCGACGGCCCCGATCACCCGCTGGCCAACCGCGAGTTCCTCTTTCCCTTCGCGAGCGTCGTGCCGGTGCGGGCCGAGGAGATCCCCGGCCGGCTGGGCGCAACCCTGGCCCTGACCGCGATCACCGAGGACAAGGCCCTCATCGGCCGCATCCTCGCCTCGCCCCACGTCCATCGCCTGAACCTCGGGCCCATCCCGACGTTGCGCGTCTCCTGGGACCAGCCCCACGAGGGGAACCTGTTCGAGCACCTCTATGTCCGCCGCGCCTTCCAGAAAGCAGTGTAGCGATCCGATGAGGATCCTCGCGATCACCGCCGGGGCGGGCGGCATGTACTGCGGGTCGTGCGTGCGCGACAACGCGCTCGCCACCGAGATGATGGCGCGCGGGCACGACGTGTCCTTGCTGCCCATCTACACCCCGACCCTCACCGACGAGGCCAACGTCAGCGGCGACCAGGTGCTGTTCGGCGGGATCAGCGTCTACCTGCAGCAGCACGTCCCCCTGCTGCGGCGCACCCCCAGGATCCTCGACAAGATCTGGGACTCGGCCTCCGTCATCCGGGCCTTCGCCAGTCGCTCTTCCGCGGTGGACCCGAGATTTCTGGGCGAGCTGACCGTCTCCACGCTGCGCGGCGAGCACGGCTTCCAGGCGAAGGAAGTGGGCAAGCTGGTGGACTGGCTGAAGCAGCAGTCGCGGTTCGACGTGATCGTGCTCCCGAACTCGATGCTCATCGCCCTCGCCGCCCCCATCCGGCGCGCCGTGGGCGGACCCGATCCTCTGCACGCTGCAAGGCGAGGACCTGTTCCTCGACGGCCTCGACGAGCCGTACAAGAGCCAGTCCCTCGAGCTGATCCGCGGGCAGGTCCCCGAAGTAGACGGGTTCATCGCGGTGAGCCGGTACTACGGCGAGTTCATGGCGCGCTACCTCGGGATCCCGGAGGAGAAGATCGACGTGGTGCCCCTCGGCATCACCCTCGACGGCCACGCGTCCGAGCGGCCGCCGCGCGAGGGCCCGTTCACCATCGGCTACTTCGCCCGCGTGGTTCCCGAGAAGAGCCTCGACATCCTGGCCGAGGCCTATCGAATCCTGAGGCAGGCCAAGGGCCTTCCTCCGTCGCGGCTCGAGGCGGCCGGCTACATGGCTCCCGAGCACAGGCCCTATCTGGCCCAGATCGAGGGACGTCTTCGCGAGTGGGGACTGCGCGACGAGTTCCGGTACCACGGCACCGTGGACCGCGCCGCGAAGATCCGCTTCCTGCAGGGCATCGACGTTCTGTCGGTCCCGAGTCGCTACGTCGAGCCGAAGGGCCTTTACCTGCTCGAGGCGATGGCGAACGGCGTGCCCGTCGTACAGCCGCGGCACGGCGCCTTCCCCGAAATGATCGAGGCCACGGGCGGAGGCCTTCTGTTCGAGCCGGGGAAGCCCGAGTCCCTGGCCGACGCGATCGAGTCCCTTTGGCGCGACCGGGACGAGGCTCGCGAGATGGGCCGACGCGGGGCCGAGGGCGTCGCGCGTCACTACGGAGTGGCCCACATGGCCGAAAAGGCCCTCGAGGTGTACCGGCGGCGCGCGGACAGATCCCCTTCGACCGAAACCCGCCCGGCCCGCTAGAAGACCGCGCGCCCGGCCCTTGCTTCGAGCCGCCGCTCGGTCCGACACTCCAGCCATGGGGGGATGCTGCCGGCGAGAGATCCTGGTGGCTGTGGTCGCGGCCGCGAGTTCAAGCCTGGCCTGTGGGGCCACCGTCCGCTGGCAGGTGCGCCGCCTGGAGAAGGCGAACCCACGTGTCCTCTACTCCATCGACACCGCGACCAGGGCGGTGGCCCTGACCATCGATGACGGCCCCGATCCGGTCACGACCCCGGCGATTCTCGACGTGCTCGCCCGCAACGGCGCGCACGCGACGTTCTTCATCATCACCAGCCGTGTTCCTGGGAGCGAGGGCCTGTTGCGGCGCATGCTGGCCGAGGATCACGAGCTCGGGAATCACCTTTTGCGGGACGAACCGAGCATCAAACTGTCCCCGGCAGAGTTTGAGCGGCAGCTCCGGGAATCGCATGAAGTGCTCTCGAGGTTCGCCGCGGTGCGGTGGTTTCGACCCGGCTCCGGCAAGTTCGATCCGCCCATGCTGAACACGATCGAACAACACGGCTACCGCTGCGCGCTCGGCTCCGCCTATCCCTTCGACCCCCAGATCCGCTGGTCCTGGTTCTCGAAGCGCTTCATCCTGAGCACCGTACAAGGCGGCTCGGTCGTGATCCTGCACGATTGGGGCGCCAACGGAAAACGTACGGTCAAGACCCTCTCGAATCTCCTGCCGACGCTCCGGGCGCGGGGATTCCGGGTCGTCACGCTGACGGAGCTCGAAGAGCTAGGAAACGCCCCCAGGCCCGAGGCGCCCGCGAGCGGTTCGAATTGACGCCCTGATTGTCTGCGGGGGCCGCATCTTGACATCATCGCGGGCGGTCACAATGATGATCGAGTGAGGACGACCTTGACGCACCAGAGGGTGACCGCGAGGACCCACTGCTGATCGCCAAGGACGTGCACAAGAGCTACGAGACGCCGCGAGGGCCGCTCTCGATCCTGGCCGGGGTCTCGCTGGAGCTGGCCCCGGGCGACGCTCTAGCCGTGATCGGGCCTTCCGGCAGCGGCAAGAGCACGCTGCTCTACGTCCTCGGCGCGCTCGAACCTCCGACGTCCGGCTCCGTGACCCTCGGCGGTGTCGATCCGTTTCGCCTCTCCGAGCCTGCGCTCGCCGCCTTCCGGAATCGTCGCGTCGGCTTCGTGTTCCAGGACCACTGCCTGCTCCCACAGCTGAGCGTGCTCGAGAACGTGCTCCTGCCCACCCTGGTCGCCGAGCCGCGGGCCGACTGGAAGGCGCGGGCGCGCGCGCTCGTCGAGCAGGTCGGGCTCGCGGACCGGCTCGAGCATCGGCCCGCGGAGCTCTCGGGGGGCGAGAAGCAGCGCGTCGCCCTCGCCCGGGCCCTCGTTCTCGGACCCGAGGTGCTGCTCTGTGACGAGCCCACGGGCAACCTCGACCCGAAGGCGGCCGAGGTGGTCGGCTCCCTGCTCCCGACCTCGCGCGTCAGGAGCGCACGATCCTGGTGGTGGTCACGCACAGCGCTGGACCTCGCGGCGCGCCTCCCCGCGCGGCAGCGGCTCACCGACGGACGCCTGCAGGCCGCCTGAGCCGATGAGCCGGCTCACCCTCGTCCTTCGCAGCCTCGTCCACTACCGGCGCACCCACCTCGCCGCGCTCCTCGGCGTGGCCACCGCGGTGGCGGTTCTGGGCGGCGCCCTCGTGGTGGGCGATTCCGTGCGCGCGAGCCTGCGCGACCTCGTCCTGCGTCGGCTCGGGGCCACCACCCACGCGCTCCTGGAGCCCGCGGTTCTTCGCCGAAGACCTGAGCGAGCGCGTCACCGCTGCAGCCGGGCCGCGCTCTGCGCTCCTGCCCCTTGATCGCCCTTCGGGGCACGGTCTCGGAAGCCGGCAGCGGCCGTCGCGCCTCGAACGTCTTCGTCTACGGCGTCGACGCGCGCTTCTTCGCGTTTCACGGCGTCGCCGATCCCGAGCTCGGCCCGCGTGAGGCGCTCGTCAGCGAGGCCCTCGCCGCCGAGCTCGGTGCGGGGCCGGGCGCGTCGGCGCTGGTCCGGGTCGAACGCGCCGAGGACGTCTCCGCCGCCACCCTCTTCGGCCGCCGCGACGATCGGGGCCGCACCCTGCGCGTCCAGGTGAAGGCCGTCGCGAACGCCGCGGCGATGGGCGAGTTCGCCCTGCGCACCGGGACAGCAGGCCGTGAAGGCCGTGTTCGTGCCCCTGCGGCTTGCGCAGAGGACGCTCGCGCGCGACCGGCAGGCGAACACGCTGCTCTTCGCCGCGACGTCCGGTGGCTCCGAGGGCGTAACGCCGGCGGTGGGCCGGGCCGCGCATCTCGAGGACCTCGGCCTGCGCGTCCGCGTCCCTGCCGGCCCGCGGCGTCCTGTCGGTCGAGAGCGAGGGCGCGCTCCTCGACGATGCCGTGGCCGAGGCCGCTCAGCGCGTCGCCGCCGCGCCTGTCGTGGACCAGCACTCCGGTCCTGACCTATCTCGCCAACAGCCTGCGGCACGGCGCCCGCGAGGTTCCGTACTCGCTGGTGGCCGGCCTCGGGCCTTCGGCGCTTGTCCGAGCTCACCGGCAAGGCCGACGGTCGGCGCGGACCAGGTCGTCCTCGGCGAGTGGGCGGCCCGCGACCTCGAGGCCAAGCTCGGCGACACCGTCGACCTCGACTACTACCTGTGGCAGGAGGAGGGCGCGATCGAGACGCGGACCGCGCGCTTCACCGTCGGCGGCGATCGTGCCCCTGGCCGGGCCCGCCGCCGATCCCGACCTCGCGCCTTCCTATCCGGGGATCACCGACTCGAGCCATCTCTCGGATTGGGACCCGCCGTTTCCCGATCGACCTCGACAAGGTCCGGCCACGCGACGAGGACTACTGGCGCGACCACCGGACGACGCCCAAGGCCTTCGTGCCCCTGGCCCGCGCCCAGGAGCTCTGGGGCCATCGACTGGGCAAGGTCAGCTCGCTGCGGGTCTGGCCCGCGCCCGGCCTCGCCCTGGAGGAGGCGCGATCGCGGTACGCCGCCGCTCTTCGCGAGCTCGCTCGACCCTGCGCACGTTCGGCCTCTCCGTGCAGGCCGTGCGCGCAGACGGGCTCGCCGCGGCCCAGGGCTCGACCGACTTCGGCGAGTACTTCGTCTACTTCAGCTTCTTCCTCGTGGTCTCGGCGCTGCTCCTGGCCGGCCTCTTCTTCCGCCTCGGGGTCGAGCAACGGCTCGCGGAAGTGGGCCTCCTCGAAGCGGTCGGCTTCAGCGCGCGGCGGATCCGCGGGCAGTTCCTGGCCGAGGGGCTGGTCGTCGCCGTGCGTCGGCAGCCTGGTCGGCGCCGCGCTCGCCGGAGGCTACGCGCAGCTCGTGCTCCTCGGCCTGCGCACGATCTGGCGCGGCGCGGTGGGCACCGATCGCCTCGTGCTTCACGTCGGCCCGGCCGCCCTGGCCTCCGCCGTCCTCGGGGGGCTCGTCACCGCGGCGCTCGTGATCGTCGGGCGCGCTGCGCACGCTGCGCGGACTCTCGCCCCGGGCCTTGCTGGCCGGAGGCCTCGGCACCGAGAGCGGCGTGCGGCAAGCGCGTCGGCGCGCGTCCTGGGCGGCGTGGGGCTTCGCGGCCCTTGGCGCGGGCCTCGTCCTGGGCGCCGCCGCCGGCCGGGTGCCCGCCGACGGTGCTTTCTTCGGCGCCGGCGCGTGCCTGCTCGCGGCCGGCCTGGCCTTCGCGTGGCACCGGCTCACCCACCGGTCTCGCTCCCCCGTAGCCGGGCTCGTCGGCCTCGGGCAGAGGAGCGCGTCGCATCGGCCCGGGCGCAGCCTCCTGTGCATCGCCCTCGTGGCCGCCGCCAGCTTCGTGGTCGTGGCCGTGGGCGCGTTCCAGCACGGCCCCGAGGACGTGACCGACCCGCGGTCGGGAGCGGGCGGCCATACCCTCCTCGCCGAGTCACTCCTGCCCCTGACCTATGACCTCGACACTCCCGCCGGCCGCGAGGCCTTGAACCTCGGCGATGCGGAGGCCGAGGCCGCTCTGGCGGAGGTTCGGATCACCCGGTTCCGGCTCAAGCCCGGCGACGACGCGAGCTGCCAGAACCTCTACCGGCCGAAGAATCCACGAGTGCTCGGGGCGCGCGCCGACTTCCTGGAGAAGCGGGCGCTTTCGCTTCTCCGAGGTGCAAGCGCGCAGACCCCGGAGCAGCAGGCGAATCCCTGGCTGGCACTCGAGCAGCGCTTCGCGGACGGGGCCATTCCCGCGATCGCCGATCAGAACTCGATCGCCTACGTGCTCCACCGAGAAGCTCGGCGAGGACGTGCTCGTCGAGGGCGGCCACGGGCCCGTGCGCCTGCGCCTCGTGGCGGCGCTCCAGGGAAGCCTGTTCCAGAGCGAGCTGATCGTGTCCGAAGAGGACTTCCTGCGGATCTTCCCCGCGGAGAGCGGCTATCGCTTCTTCCTGATCGAGGCACCGCCCGCCCGCGCGGCCGCGGTCACCACCCTCCTCGAGTCGCGTCTGGCCGACGACGGCTTCGACGTCTCGTCCACCGCGGAACGCCTCGCCTCCTACTTCGCGGTCGAGAACGCCTATCTGTCGACCTTCCAGGCCCTCGGTGGCCTCGGCCTGTTGCTCGGCACGGTCGGCCTCGGCGCGGTGCTGCTGCGCAACGCCTTCGAGCGCCGCCGCGAGCTGGCCCTCGCGCGCGCCATCGGCTTCGGCCGTGGTGCGCTGCGTACCGTGGTCCTGGCCGAGAACCTGCTCTTGTTGCTCGCCGGCCTGTCCCTGGGCACGGTCGCGGCCCTCGTGGCCGTGGCCCCCATAGCGCTTCATCGCGGAGGGGAGCTGCCCCTGGGCCTGCTCGGCGCGCTCCTTCTGGCCGTGGCCACGGCCGGCCTCGTGGCATCGCTCGTCGCCGTAGCGGTCGTCGGCCGGTGGCCGCTTCTGAGTACACTGAGGGCTGAATGAGACACCCACTTCCGTCTTTGGTCCGCGTCGCGATGTTGCCGGCCGCCATCTCCCTGGTCGCGCTCGGTGCCGCGTGCCCATCTCGCGGCGCAGGACTGGCCGCAATGGCGAGGGCCCGCCCGAGACGGCCTGGCCCTGGGCCTCACCGCGCCGAAGAGCTGGCCCAAAGAGCCTGAAGCGAGCCTGGAAAGCGACCGTGGGCGCGGGCCATTCGTCGCCGGTGGTGGCGGGCGGGCGTGTCTTCACCTTCACCCGCGTGGGCGAGGACGAAGTGGTGTCCGCCCTCGAGCTGGCCACGGGCAAGCCGGCCTGGGAGCGCCGCTACGCCGCCCCCTACACCATGAACTCCGCGGCCACGAGCCACGGCAAGGGACCCAAGTCCACCCCGCTCGTGAGCGAGGGGCGCCTCTTCACCCTCGGGATCTCGGGCATCCTGTCCTGCCTCGACGCCGCGACCGGGCGCATCGTGTGGCAGAAGGAGTTCTCCCGGCAGTTCAAGACCACCTCGCCCCTCTATGGCGCCGCGACGTCGCCGATCCTCGAAGGCGGCCTCCTGATCGTGCACGTCGGCGGCCACGACGACGGCGCGCTCACCGCCTTCGACCCGGCGACCGGCGCCGTGCGTTGGGCCCTGAAGGGAGAGGGCCCCGGCTACGCGTCGCCCGTGGTGGCCGAGATCTCGGGCGTGCGCCAGTTGGTCACCGCGACCCAGACCCGGGTCGTGGGCGTGGACCCCGTCAAGGGCGGCCTGCTCTGGGCCATCCCGTTCACCACCGACTACGATCAGAACGCGATCACCCCGTTGGTCGTGGGCGACCTCGTGGTCTTTTCGGGAATCGACAAGCCGCTGCGCGCGGTGCGGCCGGTGCGCAAGGGGTCGGCCTGGGAAGCCACCCCCGTCTGGGAGGCGGCCGACGTGGCGCTCTACATGAGCTCGCCGATCGCCGCCTCGGGGCGTCTCTTCGGCTTCTCGCACCGCAAGAAGGGGCAGCTCGTCGCCCTCGATCCGAAGACCGGGCGCGTGGCGTGGGTGAGCGAAGGCCGACAGGGCGACAACGCGGCGCTCGTGGGCTTGGGCGGATCCGTGCTCGCGCTGACCGACGGCGGCGTGCTCGTCGCGTTCGACGCGGCCGCCAGCGGGTATGCTCCGCTCGCGACCTACACCGTGGCGGCGAGCCCGACCTGGGCCCATCCCATTCCGGTGCGGGGCGGGTTTCTGATCAAGGACCTGGACAGCCTGACGCTCTACGGGCTCGAATAGAGGAGAGAACGAGAATGAATTGGCTCTGGTTCGTGCTGGGCGCGGTGCTCTCCTGGGGCATCTACGGGGTGGCCCTTCACCGTGGACAGGTGGCCCTCGGGAATCCGCTGAAGGCCCTGCTCTGCGTGGGAGTGGCCTACGTCCTGATCGCAGTGCTGGTGCCGGTGGGCGCGCTCGCGGGACAGGGACAGCTCCAGGGCTGGAGCTCGGGCGGCACGACGGCGGCCACCATCGCCGGGGCGCTCGGTGCGCTCGGAGCGGTCTGCATCATCTGGGCCTTCAAGGCCGGGGGCACGCCGACCTACGTCATGCCCCTCGTCTTCGGAGGCGCGCCCCTCGTGAACGTGCTCACCTCGATGGCGCTCCATCCTCCGAAGGAGTCGCCGAACCCGCTGCTCTACGCGGGGTTCGTGCTCGCGGCGATCGGGGCGGGGATGGTGCTCTACTTCAAGCCGCAGGGCTAGAGCGCTCGAGGCGCCGTAGCGGCATGGCCCCCTCGTGGGTTCCCCGCGCTTTGCCAGCGGCGCGAGTCGCCGGCTTGAACCTGAGCGGCCGGGAGGGCTTCGTGCTGTCCCGGATCGACGGGGCCACGGACGTCGACCAGCTCGGCCTCGTGACCGGCCTCGCGGCCGGCGAGCTCGACGCGATCCTCGATCGTCTGGTGGAGCAAGGTGCGATCGAGCCCAGGGCGACGACAGCGACGGCCGCGGCTGCCCCCCGCGAGGGAGGTGGTATCACCGGCGATACCGAGACCTTCGGGTCGACGCACCGGCAGCTCTTCGAGACCCGGTTCCACCCTCGGCCCGAGGACGAGCGCGCGGCCCTGGCCCGCAGCGCCGAGGATCCGGTGCTGTCCGCGCTGTGCTTCGACCCCGTCCCCGCGGTGATCCACGAGGTCCTGCAGAACCCGCGGATGGGCCTCGGCCACGCTCGGCTCATCGCCGCTCACCACAAGAACCCGGTCGGGCTCGACGCCGTGGCCGCGCGGCCGGCCTTCCTGAGCGACCGCGAGGTGCAAAGGCTCTTGCTCCGGAACAGCCAGACCGCCGAGCCCCTGGTCCGGCGGATCCTCGCCTCGAAGCCGATGCCGCAGATCTACGTGTCCTGCCAGAGCGCGGAGCTCCCCGAGCGCCATCGAACGACCGCGCGCAGCGTCCTGCGCAGCCAGTTCTCGTCGGCCTCCCCCGACGAGCGAGTGCACCTGATCCTGACCAGCGAGGGACGCGCGCTGGGGACGCTGTCCGGCCTGACCATCGACGGCCGCACCGTCGCCCTCTTGTGTGCGCGCACCCTCTCGTCACCGCTCCTCGTCGAGAACCTCGCCTCCTGGCCCGCCACCCCGCCCGCGCTCATCGCCCACCTGTTGAAGCAGCCGCTCGTCCGGCAATCGCAGGCCCTGACCCTTCGGCTCAAGCGACACCCGAACTGCCCGCGCTCCGTGCCTTGACTCGGCCGCCCCGCGCGAGCTCCATCACGGCCTTTCTCGCATCGCGAAGAGGGTCGCTCACGACAACAGGCGGGCGACGATCTCGTCCACGTGGATGCGGGTCGTGTCCAGCAGGGGGACGACCGCGTCCCCGTCGTGCAGGATCAGCGAGAGCTCGGTGCCGCCGAGGATCACTCCGTCGATCGCCTCGCGAGACACCATGCGCTCCACGACCCCCAGGAGCCCCGCCTTCGTCTCCGGGCGGAGGACGCCGGCCACGAGCTCACCCATGTACTTCTCGTGGACGTATTCCTGGTCCTCGGGCGAGGGCAGCGCCATCTGGAGACCGGCTCGCGACAGGCCGTCGGGGTAGAAGCGGGCGCCCATGGTGTAGCGCGTGCCCAGAAGGCCGACACGGCGTAGCCCCCGGGCCGTCGCCGCCCGGCACGTCGCGTCCACGATGCTGAGGAGGGGAATGGACGATCGCTCCTCCAGGGCGTCGAACACGAGGTGCGGCGTGTTCGCGGCCACCGCCCCGAAGTCGGCCCCGGCCCGAGCCAGCCGCTCCACCTCGCCGGCCAGATAGTCGGTGGCTTCCTCCAGCCGGTTCCCGCCGAAGAGACCGAGCATCCGGCCCGCGTCGATGCTGTCGATGACGATCTGGGGATAGCTGCCGTCCGGCCTCCGCTCGCGGTAGAGTCGCACGATCCCGCGGTAGTACTCGATCGTCGATTCGGGCCCGATGCCGCCCACGATTCCGACCGTCTTCATCAGGCACCTGCCTTGCTGCGATCGAATCGGCAGCATCCTATTCCGGGGCCGCGCACGCTGACAAGCACCCGTGCCCGCCGCGATTCCTGACTCTCGACAGGGGGCGACCAGTGCTAACCTGAAGCTGCCCCTCGGCCGAACCCGGATCACGGGAGACAAGACCATGAGCGTTCGCCTGGACCACATCCAGATCGCACGCGTGATCGGGATCCCCATCTACCTGCACTTCAGCTGGCTCATCATCTTTGGCCTGATCGTCTGGACCCTGTCGACGGGCTACTTCCCGGCGCAGTACCCCGATCTCCCGGCCTCCTCCTACTGGGCGAAGGGCCTCGTGGCCTCACTCCTCTTCTTCGTGTCGATCCTGCTCCACGAGCTGGGGCACGCCTTCGTGGCGCGTCGTCACGGGCTGCGCACCCTCTCGATCACGCTCTTCATCTTCGGAGGCATCGCCAAGCTGGAGAAGGATCCCGCGGACGGCAGGGCCGAGTTCTGGATGGCCGCAGCCGGACCCCTGGTGAGCCTGGCCCTCGCGGGCTTCTTCTACGCATGCTCGGCGCTGCCGTTCGTGAGCCCCGCGACCGCGGCGGTGGTCGCCTACCTGGCCCTCATCAACCTCGTACTGGCGCTCTTCAACCTGGTTCCCGCCTTCCCCATGGACGGGGGACGCCTGCTCCGCGGGGCCCTCTGGGGGCCCTTGGGCAAGGCGCGCGCCACGCGGATCGCCAGCGGATCGGGGACCTTCTTCGCCTTCTTCCTCATCCTCGTCGGCGTCTTCAACCTGCTCCGCGGGGACTCGCTGGGCGGGGTCTGGTACATCCTGATCGGCTGGTTCATCAAGGACGCCTCGGCCGCCAGCTATCAGCAGGCGCGCCTCGAGGACACGCTCCGCGGAGTCACGGTTCGCGATGCGATGGTGGAATCCGTGGAGACGGTATCCGGGAGTGGCACCGTAGCCGAGGCGGCCCGGGAGCACTTCATGCGAACCGGCTACGGCAGCTACCCGGTGATGCGAGGCGACGCCGTGGTCGGCCTTCTCTTCCTGAAGGACGTGCTCAGCCTGTCCCCTGAGGAGCGGGAGTCGACCTCGGTTCAAGGCGCCATGCGCCCATTGACCGACGCGATCCTCACCGAGCCTGACGCTCCGCTTTCCACGGCCATCGCGAAGATGGGCCAGGCGGGGACCCCGCGACTGCTCGTCATGCAGGGAGACCATCTCGTGGGTCTGCTGACGACCAACGGAGTGATCCGCCGTCTGAAGGTGCGCGAGGAGCTGGCCGGATAGCCGCCGGGTCGCGTCCCGCCGGATTCCTACCCGAGCGCGAGCGAGACGGCCACGACCGCCTGCCTCGGAATGGTGACGGTCGCGGTGTCCCCCGACACCTGCATCGCCAACGCGGCCACGCCGACCTCGTTGGGTCTGTCGAAGGTGTTGGTGGCGTGCATGTCCTCGTGGGTCAGCACCGTGGCGCGGCCCTCGCGGAGACGCGCGCCGCCCGAGACGCGAATCCGCGTCACGACCTTCTCCTGCAACGACGGGTTGGTCAGGGTTACGGTCAGGCCCTTCTCCCGGCGAACGTCGCCATCCCCAGACGGCCGCCGACTTCGAGGAACTGGCGTCGGTGAAGATTCATGATCGTCTTCCTCTCATGCGGGCCGAGCGCGACACAGGCCGAGAAGGGCGCTCCCGTAGCGCTTGAAGAGCCCGGGACCGAAGCCGGGCACGGCCAAGAGCGCCGACTCGTCGCGGGGACGGGTGGCCGCGATCGCGAGGAGGGTGCGCTCGTGGAGGACGCGAAACGCCGGCACCCCGGCTTTCGAGGACTCGGCGAGACGCCACCGCTTGAGCTCGGCGACGAGGAGACCGTCGGCGGGCGCGAGCGCCGGGTCCTTCTTCGGCTTGCGACTGCGGCTTCTCGAGCTGCCGGCCGGGCTCCCCGCCTCCGCCGTCACCGTGAAGAGCGCCTCGGTCGGGCCCGTCCGCCCGGCCGGGGCGATCCAGGCGCGCTGGAAGGCGATCGTCTTGCCGTCCTTCTCGAAGCTCTCGGCGGTGACGCGCACGAGGCCCGCGCGCACCAGGCCTCCCAGCACCTCTTCGAAGGCGCGCCGGTCGAGACCCGTGGCCGCGGTCTCGGCATGCAGGCGGCCCGTGGCCTGGCCATCACGCCGCCGCAGCGACTCGAGGACGACGGCCGCGGCGGCGCGCTCGCCGGGCCGGGGCTCCCGGACCGCGCGAACCACGCAGGCGTCCGGCGCGCACACGTCGCAGGTGCCGCAGGCCCGGCCCTTGTCCTCCTGGTCGCCGAAGTGGCGCACCAGCGCGGCCATGCGGCAGGCGTGCCCGTCGGCGAAGCGCTGCATGTCGTCGAGCTGCTCGCGCCGGTGCTCGCGCTGCCTCTGGTAGGGCGCGCGCCAGACGTCCTTGCCCCGCACCACGAGCTGCTGGCCGCCCTCGGCCAGGAAGCGGGCGCCCCCGTGGATCCAGAGCTTGTCGAGCGCCGTCTCCACGGTCTCGGCGTCCACATGGAGCCGCCGGGCCAGGCGGTCCGGCGCGATGGCTTCGGCCCCGAGCCCGCGGAACACGCGCTCGAGGGTCTCGGGATCGGGATAGCTCTTGTCGTGGAAGAACTCGTGGGTCTTCCGGTCGTTCCACGAGTGCAGGAGCACGGCCCGGCTCGGCTTGCCGTCGCGGCCCGCGCGGCCGATCTCCTGGGAGAAGCCCTCGAGGGTCCCCGGCAACGAGGTGTGGACGACGGTGCGGATGTCGGGCTTGTCGACGCCCATGCCGAACGCGATGGTGGCGACCATGACCTCGAGCCGCCCGGCCAGGAACTCCGCCTGCACCTGCTCCCGCTTGGCCGTGCTCATCCCGGCGTGGTACGCCGCGACCTTGAATCCCTTCCCGAAGCCCGCGCCCAGGTCGTCGGCCTCGCGGCGCGTGGGCACGTAGACGATCGCGGGCCGGCGCGCGGGGTCGGACAGGAGCCGGCTCACCGCCTCGGGCCGCTGTGACGGGGTCAGGCGCGCGACCTCGATCGCGATGTTCTCGCGCCGGAACCCGTGGATGAAGCGCAGGGGGGTGAGCCCGAGCTGGACCGCGATGTCGTCCTGGACGCGGGGGGTGGCGGTGGCGGTGAGAGCGATGACGGGGGCCGGCCGCAGGCCCGGCAGGCGCCCGCCCAGCAGGCGGTAGTCGGGCCGGAAGTCGTGGCCCCATTCCGAGATGCAGTGGGCCTCGTCGACCGCGACGAGCGCGGGCGTGCGGCGGGCGAGCGCCTCGGGAAAGCCGGGGACCCCCAGCCGCTCGGGTGCGATGAAGAGAAAGTCGAGGCGGCCGTCGAGCCAGGCGCCGAGGGCGCGCTGGGAGAGCCCCCGGTCGCGGCCGGAATGGATGCGTTCGGCGCGCAGACCCAGGCCCTGGAGCTTGGCGACCTGGTCCTCCATGAGCGCGATGAGAGGCGAGACCACCAGGGTTGCTCCGCCCCGTGCGAGACCCGGGAGCTGGTAGCAGAGGGACTTGCCGGCGCCCGTGGGCATCACGAGCAGCACGTCCTTCCCCTCGGCCACGGCCCGGCAGACCGCCTCCTGCCGCGGGCGGAAGGCCTCGAGCCGGAACGCCGATCGCAACAGCTCGTGCAGGCGTTCGGGCCGAGGGCCCTTCGCGGCCTCGGGTTCGCGCACGGTGGGTGGGGACACGGGACTCGGCAAAGACGAAGTGGGCGGCACCTCGACTCGGGCGACAGCGCCGTTCGCAGGCACGGAGGAGGCCCTGACGCGAGGCGCCGCGGATCGCGAAAGGGCGGCGGGTGGAGCCGGCCAGGCCGGCGGAGTCAGGTGCTCCGGCACGCCTGAGGGAACGGTCGTGGGCGACGGCGCGACGCCACCCGCGAGGGTCGCTTTCACGAGCGCACGCACGTGGTCCTCGATCCGGCGCATGAAGCCAGGAAGGTCGGCCTGGCCGCTCTGGATACGCGCGAGCTGCGCTTCCCACTCCCCCGTGAGGGCCGGACTCTTGGTATCGGGATGCACGCGCTCCACGAGCCGGATCCCCTTCTCGGTGGCCGCGAGCTGGCGCGCTTGCCGCTCCACGTACTCGCGACGAATCAAGGTCTCGATGATCTCGGCCCGCGTGGCCGGAGTGCCCAGGCCGGACTCCTTCATCGCTTCGGCCAGCTCACGGTCGTCGAGGGTGCGCCCGGCCGTCTCCATGGCGGTGAGCAGTGTAGCGTCGGTGAAACGCCGCGGGGGCCGCGTTCTCCTGGCCACGGCCTCGGCGTCGAGCACCTTCACGCCCAACCCCGCGTGCAGGCCGGGCGGCAGCGCCTGGCCGTCGTCGCGCGCCTCGTCCTCGTCCCGGGGTTTGACCTCCCGCGGAGGCCGCGGGCTCTGGGGTTCCAGGACCCTGAAGCCCAGGGCGGAGGTGGCGGTTCCCGTCGAGTGATACCGGTCCAGGGGCGGCTCCGGCCCCGATCCCGCGATCTTCGTGATCACCGTCGTCACCGCGAACACGTGATCGGAGTGCCAGGCCATGAGCAGCCGGCGGCACACGAGGTCGTAGACTCGCTTCTCCGCCGGGGAGAGGGTCAGGCCCTCGGGCCGAATCGTGGTGGGAATGATCGCGTGGTGGTCGCTGACCTTCGCGTCGTCGACGAACCGTTTCGAGAGCGGCCTCTCCCCGGTGCCCGGGGCCAGCTGCTCCCGGTAGGGAGCGGCCACCGCATTCACGACCGCAGGGAGCGTCGCCGCCACGTCCGCCGGCAGATGGCGCGAGTCGGTGCGGGGATAGCTCAAGAGCTTCTTCTCTTCGTAGAGCGATTGCGCGGCGGCCAGGGTTTCCTTGGCGCTCAGGCCAAAGAGGCGGTTGGCGTGGCGCTGGAGGTCCGTCAGGTCGTAAAGCAGCGGCGGCGGGACGCGGCGCGTCTCGGCCTTCGCCGACTCCACCTCGGCGCGGCCGGCCCGGGCCCGCTCCACGATGCGCCCGGCCTCGGCCGCGTCGGGCGGCAGCCGCTTCGCCTCGGCCGTGGGCGCAGGCGGACGGAAGAACGTGCCCTTGTAGCGTCCTTCCGGCGCTTCGAAGGTGGCGACGACCTCGCGGTAGTCTTCGGGCACGAACTCGCGGATCGCCTTCTCGCGCGCGACCAGCATGGCGAGGGTCGGGGTCTGGACCCGGCCCACGTGCAGCATCTCGCCGTGGGCGAGGGTGCCGGCACGTGAGAGGTTCATCCCGAAGAGCCAGTCGGCCCGGCTCCGCCCCCGGGCCGCGTCGGCGAGGGGATCGAGCTCCCGGCCGGGGCGAAGCTGCCGGAAGCCCTGGCGGATGGCCTCGGGCGTCAGGGACGAGAGCCACAGCCGGCGAACCGGCTTCTTGCAGCCGGCCTTCTCGTAGAGGTATCGGAAGATCAGCTCGCCCTCCCGCCCGGCGTCGGTGGCGCACACCACCTCGTCGACCGCGGCGTCGCGGAGGACAGCGGACACCACGTCGAACTGCGCCTTGGTGTCGGGGAGCACGACCAGCGGCCACTCCTCGGGGATGAGCGGCAGCGACTCGGGGGCCCACCGTTTCCACTCGGCCCGTATCTCGTGCGGCTGCGCCAGAGCGACGAGATGGCCGACGGCCCAGGTCACCACGTAGCCGTTGCCGGTGAGCCGGCCCTCTCCGCGCGTCCCGGCTTCCAGGACGCGGGCGATGTCCCGGGCCACGGACGGTTTCTCGGCGACGACGGCGACGGCCACGCAACCTCCCGCCGCGGTTCCGCGGCCTCCCGGCAGCATAGCGGAGACGGGGTCCCGGCAAGGTCCGGGGAGAAATGTAAACCCTGGCCCCACGGCCGACGTCTCAGCGAGTAAGACGTCGAACCGCCTGGAGGCCCTCGTGAGAAAGACTGGCTTGCTCTCCCTTGCGCTCGTTGCCTGCCTCGTGCCCTCGGCGGCGAGGGCCCAGGGCCCGCTGCACACCGTCGCGCGCGACGCCTGGTGCGAAGACGACGGCGACCGTGGGGACGACCGGGAACGCCACTGCGAGGTTCGGGAGGCCACCTGGGCGGGCGGCGCGGCCCGGACCGAGGTGGATGCGAGCCCGAACGGCGGGATCGAGGTGCGCGGCTGGGATCGCTCCGAGGTGAAGCTCCAGGCCAAGGTCGTGGCCATGGCGGAGACGGCCGCCGAAGCCAGCGATCTGGCGAGCCGGGTCCAGGTCGAGACGGGGGGAACGATTCACGCCACCGGGCCCAAGGGAACGCGCCGCAGCCACTGGTGGGTGGGCTACAGGCTCTGGGTGCCCCGGAAGGCGAGCCTCGGGCTCCGGTCGGTCAACGGCGGGATCTCGGTCCGGGAGGTGGCGGGAGCGGTCGAGTTCGAGACCACGAACGGCGGGATCAGCCTCGAGGCCGTGGCCGGCCGCGTGCAGGGTCACACCACGAACGGCGGCCTGGACATCCGGCTCGCGGGCACGGCCTGGACCGGCGAAGGCCTCGACGTGACGACCACGAACGGAGGCGTCACCCTCGGCGTGCCCGTCGACTACAACGCGCGGATCGAGACGGGCACCACGAACGGAGGGCTCGAGGTGGACTTCCCCGTCACCCTGGAGGGCCGCATCGACCGCAAACACCTGTCGTTCGAGGTCGGCAAGGGCGGGCCGCTGGTCCGGGCCGTGACCACGAACGGCGGGGTCACGGTCAGGAAGCGCTAGGGCTCAGCCCTTGGGCGGCGCGAAGAGGCGCGCCTCGACCAGCTCGGAGACGATGTGCCCCACCAGGATGTGTGCCTCCTGGATGCGGGCCGTGACCCGGGAAGGGACGTTGATCAGGTGCGTGCAGGCGCCCTTCAGCTTGCCCCCCGTTTCGCCGGTCATTCCCACGGTGACCATGCCGATCTCGCGAGCCACCTCCATCGCCTGGAGCACGTTAGGGGAGTTGCCGGAGGTCGTGAGCCCGAACAACACGTCGCCCTTTCGGCCGCAGCCGCGCACACTGCGGGCGAAGACCTCGGCGTAGGAGTAGTCGTTGGCCACCGCCGTCACGTAGGAGCTGTTCACGTGCAGGGCCTCCGCGTACAGAGGAGGCCGGTCGATCAGGTACCGCCCGGAGAGCTCGGCCGCGATGTGCTGGGCGTCGGCGGCGCTGCCTCCGTTGCCGCAGAACAGGACCTTCTTGTCGGCCTTGAAAGCGTCGACCATGGCGGTCGCAACCGCCTCGATGGTGGCGACGAGCCCTGCGTCGTTCAGCAGGGCCTCCTTCACCGAGATCGACTCGCGGATCATGTCCGCTATCTTCTTCATTCCATCCTCCAGGAGGCGATCTGACCGTCCGCGACCACGTACTTTGGGTCCCGCTGCAGGTTCGGGAGGGTGGCGTCCACGATGCGGACGGTGTTCACGGCGGCCCCTCAGCCGTTGGAATGCGGTGCGGCGGGAGCGCCCGGGGCGTTCGCCCGGTTCAGGATGTTGGTCGTCGAACGACCGGGCACGAGGGGGGCCAGGACGACCTGACCCCCGTGGGCCTCGACCCACTCGCGACCGACGACACCCTTGGCTGCCCAGTCCTCGCCCTTCACGAGCACGTGGGGCGTCACCCGCTCGATGATCTTCTCCGGCGTGTCCTCGCTGAAGGAGACGACGGCATCGACCATCTCCAGGGCGGCCAGTACCTCCATTCGGTCCTCGAGCGGGGTGACGGGCCGCGGGGATCCCTTGAGCCGACGCACGCTCGCGTCGTCGTTGATCCCCACGAGCAGGACGTCGCCCTTGGAGCGCGCGAAGCGCAGGTACTGAACGTGCCCGACGTGCAGCACGTCGAAGCAGCCGTTCGTGAACACGATGCGCTTGCCTTCCCGCCGCCACGCGGCGAGCAGGGCCTCGAGCGCGGAGGCGGGCACCACCTTGCCCTCGTGGGGCGCCCCTTCCAGGAAGAGAGCGCGGATCTCGCTGCGGGTCACCGCGTGGGTGCCGAGGCGGCCGACCACGATGGCGGCCGCCTGGTTGGCCAGGGTGACGGCCCGCTCCAGCGAGAGGCCCTCCGCGAGATAGAAGCCGAGCTGCGCGACCACGGTATCGCCCGCGCCCGTGACGTCGAAGACCGCGCGCGCCTGCGCGGGGACGTGTCCAGGGTCGCGCCCCTTTTCCTTGAAGAACACACCCTCTGCGCCGAGCGTGATCACCGCCGCGTCGAGCCCCGCGATCCGCATGAGCTCGTCGGCCGCGGCGGGCAGGTCGGCCAGGCCCTTGAGCTTGTGCCCGATGGCCTCCTCGGCCTCCTTGTGGTTCGGAGTCACCAGGGTCGCGCCGTGGTAGCGGCGGTAGTCGTCGCCCTTGGGATCGACGAGCACGGGAACGCCCGCCGCCCGCGCCGTGCGGATGGTGGTCTCGAGCACTTCCTGGGTGAGCAGGCCCTTCCCGTAGTCGGAGATCACGACCGCGCGGGCGCTGCGCACGCGCTCGGGCAAGGTGGCGAGGATCGCCTGCAGCGCCGCGCCGCTGACCGGGCGAGAATCCTCCTCGTCGACCCGCAGCATCTGGTGGCTGCGGCTCATCATGCGCGTCTTCTGGATGGTGGGCCGGGTCGCGTCGACCACGCAGCCCGAGCTGTCGATGCCCAGTCCCGCGAGCAGCTCGCGCAGGCGGCGACCCCAGGCCTCGTCCCCGAGCAGGCCGACGATGTCGACCTCGGCCTCCATCGCGACCAGGTTCGCCGCGACGTTGCCGGCCCCGCCCAGCCGCTCCTCCGCCCGGGTGGCGGCCAGGACCGGGATCGGCGCCTCCGGCGAGATGCGCGACACCTCGCCGGAGACGTAGCGATCGAGGATCAAGTCGCCGACGATGAGCACGCGCGGGTGGCCGAGGCACTCGATCAAGTCGGCATAGGCTCGCGCGTTCATGCGCGCTTCCCCTTGCCGCCCTTGCCGGCCCGACTCGCGACGCTTTGGCTCGCGCCGCGAGTGGCTGGCGTCGCTTGCCCGCGGCAGGAGCGTCCGGAGTAGGCCTCCAACCGGCCTCCTCCAGACGGACGAGGACGGCCATGCGAAGGAGAGGCAGCATCAGCTCGTGGTGGCCGAGGATCGAGATACCGCGGCCGGGAGGTCTCTGCACGACGTTGGTCTCCGCTCGGTACTGACGCAGCATGTCCAGGTTGGCGGTGGTCATCGAGTCGAGCCGGGCGCCGAGGTTGATGGCCACGCTCACCGCTTTCAGGAAGATCTCGGGCAGGACGACCGCCGAGCCGACGTTGATCCAGACTCCTCCGTCGAGGCCGTGGACGAAGCGGCAGACGTGTCGGAAGTCGGTCATCGTCGCCTGCCCGATGGCGGCGCCGTCGGCGACGGGATGCATGTGGACGATGTCGGCGCCGAGGCACCCGTGCACGGTGACCCCGATCCCGAGGCGAACCGCCTCCGCGCTCACCGAGAACTCCCGGTGAGGGGCCTTGACGTCCAGGAGCAGCCGGCCGAGCCCGCGCCCGAGCCCGGCTTCCTGGCCGGGAGGCGGCTGGCAGCCGCGGCGTGCCGCTTCGGCCAGACCACGTCCGGTCTCGTCGGCGAAACCGAACCGCCCCTTCCCGAGCTGGGCCGCGACGTCCTCCGAGGTGCGCCCCAGGGTGGCGATCTCGAAGTCGTGGATACCGCCGGCGCTGTTCATGGCGACGTGGTCGATCACCCCACGGCGCATGAGGTCGATGAGGAGGGGGGCCAGGCCCACCTTGAGGACGTGGGCCCCCAGGGCGACCCCAACGGGGCGCCCCGCCCGCTTGGCCGCGACGATCCGGCCGACCAGCTCCTTGAAGTGCTTGCTCCCGTAGAGTCGGGCAGGGAGTCGAGGAACCGGGAGAAGCCGGGCAGCGGATCGGGTGTGGTGCAGAAGTCGCGCAACGCGACGAGGGAGGTACGGGACCGAAGCGGGTAGGTGCGCACTGCGCGCATCGCCGGAAAGGGATGGTCTTTGTCGCGCGGGAGCGTCATCTTCGTGCTTCTCTTGGCCGGCAGCCTAGCGCGGTCGCTCGAAAAAGGGAAACCTGCGGCCAATGGAGGGTCTCCGCGGCTCGAGCTGACGCCCCGCCCACGCGGGGAGGGAGTCCGGGGTGAGGGTTGCAGGGCGATGGGGCGGGCCAAGCAGTCGGAAACCCGCGGCTTGGGCGGCCGAGGCTCGCTGGAGCAGCCCCGGTCAGTGCCCTTGGCGTTGTCTCTCCGCGAGAACGGCGACCGCAGTGGCCGCTCCGCCTGCGGAGAGGTACGCGAGCGCGGTGGTGAGCCGGGGCTGGCCGGAGAGGGCGCCGCAGAAGTCGAGAGCCGCCGCCCCGCTCAGGGCGCCGTACCACAGCATCAGGTAGACGCCGGTGAACAGCTTGCCGCCGCGGGTCAGCGTCCCCGCGCTCACCGCGAAAGCGGCTACGAAGGCGAGCCCGGCGACGAACGCGAGTCCGTGCTGGGGCGCGCGCACGAAGGTCCCGAGGGCGAGCGGCCCGCCGACGGCGAGCACGAACGTGAAGACCGCGCCCAGCTTCCAGAGCACCGCGGAGGCGGGAAGTGAAGGCTGAGACAACACGAGGCTGCGCGTTCCCTCCAGGTCTTCGCGGGCCGCGACCTCCGAGATGACCGGAGCCAGGAGGAGCAGGAGCGCTCCCGCGGCCAGCCGTCCTCCCTCACCGGGGACGAAGGGCGCTACGAGTGCCGTGGCGAGCAGCGGCCACTTGAGCCAGGAGGCGCCGTCCCAGATGAGGCGGGCCTCCGTGCGCACGGCCGAGAGCACGCCGGGCCGCGGATGGACCGGGGTCAATCGCACCGGCCCGGCGTCCTGGTCCGCGGCGACCACACCGGACTCGGGCGGCGACGAGCGGCGTGATCGACCGTGGCGGACCTTCCGGGCTGGATCGAAGCGGTCGAAGAGCACGATCCCGGCGGCAAGCGGAACCAGCGCCCAAAGGAACGCCGCGAGGCGGGCCACCACGAACGACACGTCGAAGATCGGCCCTCCCCAGGGGGTGGGCTCCGGGACCGTATCGTGGACGATGAGCCCGGTCGAGAGATGGGTGGGCAGCTCCGCGCCAAAGGAGCGCCGCAAGGCGACCTCGAGGGTGACGCTCCCGTTGGGATCGAAAGCGGGGAAACGGGAGAGGCGCTGGTCGCCTTCGAAGGCCCGACTCATCGCTCCCGGCAGGAGAATGAGACCGAACATCGCGACGAAGAACCAGAGCACAAGGCCACCGCGGCCGCGCAGGCCGGGAGTCACCTCGAAGAGAAGGGTCGCCGCCGCCACGAAGGCGATCGCCGGGCCCAAGGTCAGGCCGAAGGGAACCAGGAACGCGGAGGTGCGGAACGCCCCGGTTCCGAAGGTCGCGAAACGGACGACGCCGACCACCAGGATGAGGAGAGAGACGACGCCCAGGTAGACGGCATAGCCCAGGCACTTCCCGACGACATAGTCGGACTTCGTGACGGGAGCCGCGGCCAGGATCGCGCCCAGGCCGCTGTCGCGATCCCGCCGCACCGAGCCGGTGACGAGGTAGAAGGCCACCAGGAGAACGAAGATCGATCCGAGGATGGTGGTGGCGGTCCCGACGTAGGTCGCGTCGAACGCCGGCGTCCGCAGCACCCCCGCCCGATCCTGCCAGGAGATCGAGGAGGTGTGGCCGCCTGGCTGGGGGATCCACAGGTACGATCCGGCGCAGATGATCAGGAACGCGAAGAGGGTGCCCGCCGATCGCAGCCGCGTCCGGAGGTCGGCCTCGGCCTGGGCCGCCACCGCCTGTAGCGTCGGCATCACGCTTGGACCCCCGCTTCGACGTTCGTGAGCAGGTACGCGTCCTCGAGGGTGGGCTCGACCCGCTCCGACTCCGGCAGCTTGGGGGATTCGGCCACGTAGCGGAGCTGAACGCCCTCTGCGCGGCGGACCATCCCCGACACCGGCACCTCCCGCTGGGCCTCGGCCAACCGCTCGGGGGCCACCACCGCCTTGAAGACTCTGCCCGAAGCTCTCTGCAGCAGCTCTTCGGGCCGCGCCAGGGTGACGAGCCGGCCGGTGCGGATCACGGCGATCCAGGACGCGACCGCTTCGACGTCCGAGACGATGTGCGTCGAGAGGATGATGACCCGGCCGTGGCCGATCTCCGAGAGCAGGTTGCGGAAGCGGACGCGCTCTTCCGGGTCGAGCCCCACGGTCGGCTCGTCCACGATGACGAGCTTGGGGTCGGCGAGGAGCGCCTGGGCGATGCCGACCCGTTGGCGCATCCCGCCGGAGTAGCCTCCCAGGCGCCGGTCGGCGGCTCCGCGCAGGTTCACGAGCTCGAGCAGCTGGTCGACCCGCGTCTCGAGCTCGCGCCCGGCCAGCCCCTTGAGCCGCCCCAGGTAGCGCAGGAACTCGCGCGCGGTGAGCTTCTCGTAGACCCCGAAGTCCTGCGGCAGGAAGCCCAGCCGCCGCCGCACCGCCATCGGGTTGCGCACCCCGTCCTCCCCTTCCCAGAGGAAGGTGCCCGAAGTGGGCCGCGTCACCGTGGCGAGGATCGACATGAGTGTCGTCTTGCCCGCGCCGTTCGGGCCCAGGAGGCCGAGAACCCCTTCGCCCATGCGGAGCGAGAAGTCCTGGAGCGCGACCGTGCCCCCGGGGTAGGTCTTTCCGAGGGACTGGATCTCGAGCATTGGGGCCTCCGCTCTTTTACAAACGAGAAGGGTAAGCATTCGGTTCGAACGATTGCGAAGACCTGAAGCCGGGGTTGCGGTATTCTTCGTGCCGTTGCTCGCCGGCAAAGCAAAAGAAAAGGAGCCTTCATGAACGCACGCGCATCGTTCGGCCTCGTCACCGCGGCCGTCGCCTTGACCCTTGGTGCTTGTAGTGGCGGAGGTGAGTCGGCGAAGCCGCCCGCAGCCGCGAGCCCGCAGGCCGCGGCACCCGCGGCACCTGCCGCCACGACCGCGGCGGCCCCCGCGGCCGTCGCCGAGTTCGGCGTGCCCGAGTGCGACGACTACCTCACGAAGTACATGGCCTGCATCGACAGCAAGGTGCCGGAAGCAGCGCGCGCGACGGTGCGGCAGGCCCTCGACCAGACGAAGGCCCAGTGGAAGCAGGCCGCGTCGACCCCCCAGGGCAAGGCCGCCCTCGCCACGGGATGCAAGGCGGCGACGGACGCGGCCAAGACGTCCATGGCGGCCTACGGCTGCACCTGGTAGATCCGCAGATCGCTTGGAGGCATCGGCCGGCGGCGCGTGACCTTCGGTCGCACGTCGCCGGCTTGTTTTTCAGGGCAAGAGGGCGCGGACCTACTTGCCCACGGGCACGCGGGCTTCCTCGCGGGCCGGGGAGACGGACGGGGCCTTCTCCGGGGAGTCGAGGCCGATGATTCCCGCCTCGACGAAGAGGTGCTTCCCCTCGAGCACGTGAAGCGCCGTCTTGTACTTCGCCACGTCGTCGTTGCTCCACAGGTCGTGGAAGAGCCGGCGGACCTTGCGGCGGGCGGAGCGACAGAACAGGTCGGCCAGCTCGGCGGCCTCCGCGCGCCTCCGGGCGACGGGCGTCGGCGATGGCCTTCGCGCGGGTGATGCGTGGCCGCCATCGCGAAGAGCTCGTTGGCCACGTCCACCAGGCGGAAGAGGAACGCCTGCTTGTTCTGCAGCCGGCCCTGGTAGACCGACATCCCGTGGAAGCTCTGCCGCGCGAGCTTGCGGCACGACCGCTCCACGAAGCGAAGGTGCGTGGCCAGCGCTCCGAACTCGCTGTAGCGCGGCCAGCGTCCCCAGCCGAGCCAGCGTGACGGGTACCACCAGGCGTAGAACGCCGCCATCCTGGGCAGGGTGGCGAGCTTGGCCTCGAGCGGCTTCTCGGGGTCGATGATGGCGCCCGCGACCTGGAGGTGCTTGTCCACCGCCTCGCGGGCCATGAAGAGGTGCATGATCTCCGACGAGCCCTCGAAGATCTTGTTGATGCGGTAGTCGCGCATCATGCGCTCCACCGGCACCGCCTCTTCCCCGCGGGCCAGGAGCGACTGCTCGGTCTCGTACCCGCGTCCGCCGCGGATCTGCATGGTCTCGTCGACGATCTCCCAGGCACCGGCAGGTGTTCCATTCCTTGGCCGCCGCCGCCTCGAGGCGGATGTCGTAGCCGCCGCGGTCGGACATCTCGGTGGCCAGGTTCGCGACCGATTCCATGGCGAAGGTGATCGCGGCCATGTCCGCGATCTTGTGGGCGATGGCTTCGTGCTTGCCGACCGGACGTCCCCACTGCACGCGCTCGTTGGACCAGCGGCGGCAGATCTCGAGCGCGGCCTTGGCCGTGCCCACCGAGCCGTTCGGGATCGACAGACGCCCGTCGTTCAGGGTGGTGAGGGCGATCTTGAGGCCGCGGCCCTCGGCCCCGATCAGGTTCTCGACCGGCACCCGCACGTTCGTGAAGCTGATGACCGCGTTGGCCAGGGCCTGCAGGCCCATGAAGTGGGAGCGGTGCTCGACCTTCACCCCGGGCCAGGACGTCTCCACCACGAACGCGCTGATCTTCTTGGTGCCGGGATGGACCGCCATCACCACGAGCAGCTTGGCCAGGGTGCCGTTCGTGCACCAGAGCTTGGTGCCGTTCAGGAGGTAGGCGTCGCCTTCGGGGGTCTTCACGGCGGTGGTGCTGACCCGGGCCGGGTCGGAGCCGACGTTCGGCTCGGTCAGGGCGAAGGCCGAGATCTCGCCGGACGCGCAGCGCGGCAGGTACTTCTGCTTCTGCTCCTCGGTGCCGAAGAGCTTGAGCGGCTGGGGCACGCCGATCGACTGGTGGGCCGAGAGCAGCGCCGAGACGTTGCCGTCCACGCTGCCCAGGAGCCGCATGACCTTCGCGTACTCGACGTTCGTGAACCCGAGCCCCCCGTACTTCTTGGGGATCTTCATCCCGAAGGCGCCGAGCCGGCGCAGACCCTCGATCACCTCCGGCGGGTACTCGCCGGTGGCGTCGATGCGCATCGAGTCCACGTCGTCCCGCAGGAACGATCTCGAACTTCGCGTAGAACTCGGCGAACTCCGGGCGCTCCTGCGCGGAGAGCGGGTAGGGGTGGATGAGGTCGAGGCGGAAGTTGCCCAGGAACAGCTCGCGGATGAAGCCGGGCGACTCCCATTCCGTCTGGCGGGAGGCCTCCGCGACCTTCCTGGACTCGAGCTCGGTGACTTCTGCGGCCTTGACCTGGCTCACGGTCTCATCTCCCCGAATTAATGAACGGCCATTCATTATGGCACGAGAAAGGGGCCCGGGAGCAACGAAAGTTATTCATGGGCTCGCCAGGCCCGGGTGACAGGCTGGGGTGGACCAGTCCCAGTCACCCACCCACCGCACGCCCCCTGAACCCGGTGAAAAACGACGGCTCGACCGCCGGCAACGGGCGCATCCCACGATCCCACACCATCCCCGCATAGAGCTGAGCCAGGAGGCGAGGACTCACGCCAAGACAGTACATCGCCACGATCGAACAGCACGCGAGCGTGTACCGGTATGGGCCAACCTGCTCATGCCGCCGCTTGCTCAGCATCAAGCGATCGCCAAGCCAGGCAAACCCACCCGCCCGACAGAGCCTCCTCACGAAGCCTACGTCCTCCATCAGCGGTACCTCCGGATACCCGCCCACTCGATCAAACGCCAACCGGGTGCAGAAGATCCCGTGGTCACCGCAGCGTGCTCGCAGCGCCCGTCCGACCCAGTGAGCCAGCCCATCGTGCACCCGATAGATCCAACGCCGGTCGGCAATCCGTACCCGAAAGCATCCCCCGATGTTCCCAGCCAGTACCGCACCCATCAGCGCGGGCACCGCGTCGGGGGGGATCTCGTTGTCCGCATGGAGAAACCATAGGATGCCGCCCGTCGCCTCGACGGCCCCGGTGTTCATCTGCGTGGGCCGACCCCGTTCCGCACAGATCACCCGGACCCCCACATCCCGCGCCAATGCCGTGCTCGCATCGGAACTGCCCCCATCGACCACGATGATCTCGGCCCCGGGCGCCCGGGCCCGCAGATGCCGAAGGAAGGGGACGAGGTGAGCGGCCTCATTCAACACCGGCACGATCACGGACAACCCCTCGCCTGCCACCGCTCCTGCCACGCTCCCTCCCCTCCCGATACGGCCCCACCCGCGCCGGATCCCCATCTCCTCGGCACCGTCACCGCCGGCCGCCAAGTCGGTGGTGTGCGAGAGCGTAGGTGAATACCAGGGCGGATGGCCAGTCAAGCCGCCCGAAGCTCACGGGCGAGGACCTCCGGGACCACTACGTTTCTGGCTCGGCAGGAGCGCCAGATAGGCGTCGGCCATCGCGTCCATCGAGAACCGTTCGCGGACCCGTTCCCGTCCCGCTGAGCCCAGGCGGCGCCGGGCTTCCGGGTCGGAGCCGAGGTCCACGAGCGCACGAGCCAGCGCCTCTTCGTCCTCGCGCGCGACGAGCCGGCCGGTGACGCCGTCCTCGATCTGCTCGCGCATCCCTCCCGCGTCGGTCGCGACGACGGGCAGGCCGCGCGCCATGGCTTCGAGGGAGGCGTTGGGGCAGCCCGCGGGCTCGGCCACAAGAGCGAAAAGGTCGAGTCCCTCGAGAAACTCCGAGGGCTCGACCTCGCCCACGAACTCGACGGCGAGGCCGTGCGGCCAGGCCGCGCAGCGTGTCGAGGTAGCTGCTCGGCCCGGGCTCCGGCCCGCCGGCGATCTTGAGGACGTGGGGTGGCAACCGCGGCGCGGCGTGCCGCAGCGCCCGGAGCAGCCGGTCGACGTGCTTGCGTGGATCCAGGCGCGCCAGGGTGCCGATGGTCAGGCGTCCATTGGCGTGGGCCCGCACCCGCGGCGGGGCGAGGTCGATGCCGTTCCGAATCATGTGGACAGGGGTGCCGAGGAGGTCGCGCGCGCGCTCGGCCTCGTCGGCGTACTTCACCACGACCCCCGCCAGGCGTGCTCCGTATTGCTTCGCGCTCGTACAGGCGAGGCCGGGACGGGGCCGCTCGAAGTAGCGCTCGAGCGACTCGAAGTACATCTCGCCCGGGCTCACGTCGAACACCGGCAGGTCGATGACCGTCTCGGCGATCAGGACCTTGTGCTCGGCGATCACGTTCCAGAGGACGATCGCCGCGGGTGGGTCGAGCTCCGCCCACCCGAGGATCTGCTCCACAGCCTTGGCCGGGTCCATCTCGGGAGGTGGGGCCACGGAGAGCACCGGCACGCCTGCGGCCTCGAGCGCGCGCCGTCCCGAGGTCGGATGCGCCGGTTGCTCCTGGATCACGGCCGCGCGCACCGGGACGCCTCGCTGCGCGAGCGCGAGAAGGAGCCGCCGGGCGCTCGACTGGGCGCCGCCCGTCGAGAAGTTGTTCGCGATCAGGAGCAGGCCGGCGCGGCTTCGGGAGGCGGGCGTGCGGGCCGCGGCGTGGAGCAGGCGCGCGTAGCCTTGCGCCATGCGGAAGAGGTCGAAGTGGACTGCCGCCGCGGACGAGAGCCGAGGATGCTCGCCTCCCGATCCGGCGACGTCGGCGAGAACGGCCGCGAACACCGCGGGCTCGGCCTCCGCGGGCACGAGGGAGACCCCGGGGGCGAGGGCCGCCACCTCGGGCGCGCCGCCCACCGCCGTCGCCACCACCGGAACGTCGCACGCGAGGGCCTCGAGGTGGGCCAGGGCCAGGCCCTCGTGGGCGCTCGTCGAGACGAGCACGTCGGCGGCGCGGATCAGAGGCCGCCACGTCGGTCACCGATCCCGGCAACCGCACATGCTCGCGAACGCCGGCGGCGTCGACCGCGCGTCGCAGCTCGTCCTGGGCGGCGGATCCGTCGGCGCTGCCCGCCGAGGGTGCGCCGGCGACGACCAGACGCGCTTCGCGACCGATGCCGCGCTCGGCCAGGACCGCGCGAAGCTGGCGCAGGATCTCGGGCAGTCGCTCGAGCCTCTTCTGGCGCCGCGGGTTCGCGAGGGCCAGCATCACGAAGTCGCGGGCGCCGATGCCGAGCCGCGTCCTCCAGTCGACACCGTCGGCCGTCGCGGAGGCGGCGAGGCGGCCAAAGTCGACGCCGTTCCACACCGTCCGGCACGGGATGTCGATCCCCGCGGCGCGCACGTCGGACTCCACGGCCCCCGAGCAGGCCACGACGAGCCGCGCGTCGCCGGCTCGGAGCGACTCGGTTCCGGACGGCCATCCCGGCCTCTGGTTGTGCAGGGTGACGACGACGGGCAGGCCGGTGCGCGAAAGGAGGCGGATCTCGTCGGCGTCGAGCAGGTGGGCATGGGCCACGTCGACTCCGGCCGCGAACAGGGCGGCGGCGAGGCCGTCGGTGCGCGCCGCGGTCGGGCGGCGTTCCCAGGTGAGCATCACCGTGTCGCGGGGCCGGGCGAAGGCCTCGCGCGTGGGCGCGCCGAGGACGGCCAGGAGTGTGGCGACACCTTCGGTGGGCAGCGCGCGCACCAGGTCGAGAGCGACGCGCTCGGCGCCGCCCTGCTGCAGGCTCGTGACGATCTCGGCCGCGCGGAGCCGTGCGTCGTGGGCGACGTCGATCGCCGCGGCCCGGACGACGCGTGGCCGTCGCGAGTCGCGCAGCCGGAGGAGCCCGTTCGCGAGGCCCTGTGTGATCAGGTCGCCGAGGTTGGCGGCAAGGGGTGCTTCCACCCAGACGCTGAGAGCGGCGGGCAATGGTTCGCGCTCGAGATCACGGGTGGTCCGCCAGGTCCTGGCCTCCGGCGAGTCGCCTAGTACCGCGCCGAAGGCGAGCAGCGGCCGTCCGGTTGCGCTCGGCGGAGGCGGCGCGTAGGGGCCGACGGGCCAGGCGCCGGCGCGCACGAGCCACACCGAACCCGCGCCGGCGCGGAGCGCGTCGGCGAGGGCCGGCATCCCGCGCGCATCCCGGATCGCCAGCCCCCGCGTTTCGAGGGCGCGCCGGGTCCGCGCGGCCCACCATGCGGGATCGCCATCCTCGTTCCAGACGATCGCGCGCGGGGTGTCTGTCGCCACGCCGTCAATAGGCCGAGGGGAATCCCCGGAACGGTTCGTCGTCGTCCGTTCGGCTACGCACCGGCTGCGCCGACGATATCTTCGAGCGCGGTGGCGGCGGCGACGCGGGCGGGGCCGACAGTGCGTCCGCCGCGGCCAGCAGCACGATGCCCGACGGGCGCTCGCCGGTATAGACGAAGACACCGTCCGCGGGATCGCCGGTGATCGTGGCCTCACCGGTCTTCGTCTCGTTGCCGACGCGGTAGCGGTAGCGCAGGCGCTGCCCGGGCTGGGCCTGGGGGGCGACGAGCGTGAAGCCATCCGCGGCGATGCGCGTCTTCGCCCCGCCGCTGCGCCGCCGCAGGAGGGCGATCACCAGTGCGATGGGTGCGCCGACGCACAGCAAGCCCATTCCGAAGAGCATCGCCAGGCCGAGCAGCGTCCGACTCCAGCCTCCTTCGGACTCGCCGTCGCCCGTCCCCGCCCCGGGCCGCGGCGCGGGCTCGCCGCGGGTGCTGCCGCGGCTCCTTCGACCGACGCGACGATGCGGAAACCGTTGTCGGCGTTCCGGCTGCCTGGCGCGTTGCGGTACCGGGCGCCCGACCGCAGGGCCTTCAGGTCCTTGAGCCAGGATCCCCCGCGCAGGACGCGGCGCGGCTTGTCGGAAAGGTCCGAGTGCTTTTGCAGCGGGTCCGTCGCGGGGCCCGGCGGATACGGCCCGTACCAGTCGAGGCACCACTCGTACACGTTGCCGGCGGTGTCGAAGAGGCCCCAGGTGTTCGGCTTCTTGCGACCGACCTCCTGCGGCCCGCCCGGCGCGTTCGCGCGCGACCAGCCCAGGTCGGCCCCGACGGCGTCCCGGTCGCCCCCGGGGAAGCGGGCGGGGGATCCGGAGCGCGCGGCGTACTCCCACTGCGCCTCCGTGGGAAGCGTCACCGCCCGCCCGCTGCGGCGGGTCAGCCACGTCGTGAAGGCCAGGGCGTCGTCGTAGGTGACGATCGTAACGGGATGAAGGTCGCTGCTCGGGTAGCCCGGCGATCGCCAGTTGTAGTGCTTCGCCTGCACCAGCGCCTTCCCGTCCCAGCCGAAGCCACCGGAGGTTCCCTTCTCGGCCTCGCTGCGGTATCCAGTGTCGGCCACGAAACGGGCCCACTGCCCGACCGTGACCTCATGGCGGCCGATGTAGTAGTCGGCGGTGAGCGTGACTTCGCGCGGCGTCTCGTCGTCGCCGTGGCCGGACTCGCTGGCCGGCGACCCCTGGCGGAAGACGCCCGCCTTCACGAGCACGAGGTCGAGGCTCACGCCGCCGCCGAGGTCGAGGGTGAGGCTCGCATCGGCGGCGCCCGCAGTAGAGGCCGCCAGGACTGCGACCAGGAGCAGCCAGGTCTTCTTCATTCCGGTCATTGGATCGTCGGCAGGATCGAGTCGCGCAAAGAAGCTCATCGAAGGGCTGCTCCGGTCGTAGTTTGACGCGGTGATCACCACGACCAGGCGTTCACCGGGTATCACGAGAATCAGGTTGCCGCCATTGCCCGACGCGTACATGCCGGGCTGTACCGCGCCGCGTACGTAGAAGTCGCTCTTCCACCACAACCAGCCATAACCTTCCCCCCAGATGGCCGTGAGACGCTCCGCCGATCGCTCGATCCACGCCTGCGGCACCACCTGCGCGCCGTGCCAGCGCCCGCCATTGAGGAACAGACTGCCGAACTTGGCGGCATCACGCGGCCGCAATTGGATGGCGCTGCTCGCGTTGGTTACGCCGAGCGGCGAATGAAGCCACCGCACGCTGCTCATGCCGAGGGGATTCATCAGGTTGGTCAGGGCGAACTCCTCGAGCCTCTGGCCCGAGCGCGACGCGATGATGCTGCCAAGCACCGTGACCGCTCCACTGCAGTACGAGGTCAACGTGCCCGGGTCGGCTTGCATGGGCACGCTCAGGATGTACTTGATCCAATCATCCCGCCGGTACATGTGCGTCTCATTGCCCGGGGACGATTCGATGCCGTCGTCGCAGTCGAGCCCCGTCTGCATGTTGAGAATGTTGGCCAGGCGAATGGAGCGCTTGCGTTCATCGACGTTCTCGAATTCCTCGAAGCGATTGATGTGCTGCGGCAGCGTGTCCTCGAGCGTCATCAACCCCCGCTCGATGGCGATGCCCGCCAGCGACGCCGTGAAGCTCTTGGTGACCGAACGCATGTCGTGCTGGGTGTCGCGTGCGTAGCCGCCGAAATACGCTTCGGCCACCAGCTGATCGTTGCGCACGATCACAATGCCGTCCATGCCGCCTGAGCCACTGTTCCGAAGCGTATCCAGACGGCGCTGCAATGTAGCGCCGTTCATCCCCTGCGCATCGGGGGTCGAGGTTTGCCAGCCATCCCCCAGGTTGTCAGGCGCCAGGCTCACCATGGGTGGCGCGCCGGGATTGATGTCGACCGCACGTCCGCCATCCTCACCGTCACGGTAGCCGCCACCGTCGCTGCCACCGCCTCCACCATCACCGCAGGCACTGAGGCAAGCGAGGCAGATCGACAGGGCAACCGAGCGCCGGATCCCCTTCACCACATTCCTTCGGGGCCGCCGAACCCCGCGGGAGTGTAGGCAATACCCGAGCGGTTCGCCAGTCAAGCCCGATCCGAAGCTCGCGGGCCCAGGACGACAGTTCAGCGGCCGAGAACGACAGTTCATTGGCCCTCGGTGACCGCTCATGGCCCGACGAGCGCCGCGGCACCTCGGTCCCCGCCGTCCTGGCATATGCTCTGCCGCGTGCCGTCGCCCGCGAGCGCACCGTCCCCCGTTTCCCGACTCTCCCGATTCCGCGGCGTCGTCGAGGTCGAAGACCTCCTGCTCTTCCTCTGGGCGATAGCGCTCGAGCGGCTGGTCACGCTGGGGGACCGCGCGGAGCCCCTGGACCTGTTCTTGGGCGGGGACTTCTTGACGCCGTTCGGGTGGTTCGCCCTGGCCGGGGTCCTTTTCGCGGCGGTGACGGAGAGCACCCGGGGCCTGGACATGGACGGCATGTTGCTTCGCAAGATCCTGCTCTGGGGGCCGTTCTACTTGCTGGCCTCGATCGTGGTCGGCCTCGCCAACTGGATCCGCACCGTCCGCCTCAAGGCCAGGATGCCCGCCGGCACACGTTGGAACGACCTGCCGGAGCTCGATCCCCTCTGGCCCGGACCTTACGTCCCCAGGGTGCTGCGTCGCGCCGCCGTCGTGCCCTACGCGCTCCTGGGCGACGCACTCCTGCCCCGGCTGGTGAGCGCCCTGCACGAGCATGTGCGCACCGCGAGCGACGAATGGCTCATGGAGCTGACCATCCCCGTGCTCTCGACCGTCTCGGTCTACCTGCTCGCGGTGGTGGGACCGCGGGTGGCCACCGGCTCCACCGTGAGCCCCTTCGTGTGGACCAGCCGGTTCGCGAGCTATTTCGTCGCCCTGGCCCTGGGCCGCGTCACCGGAGGCTGACGATGACCGAGATGGCGATTGCGCTTTGCTCCAAAGGGCGTACCCACGAAGAGCCCCTTCCGCTGGTTGGACTACGGCCGGCTGCCGGCGCCTGGCTCGACATCCGAAGAAGCCGCGATAGGGGCTCTCCAACACATGATCTTGTGGTATGGTACCAACATGCCGGCCAAGCCCGTCCAGATTTCGATCGACGTCGACTTGCTGCGGCGCATCGATTCCGACCCCGAGACGCGTGAGAAGGGCCGCTCCGCCTTCGTCCGCTCCGCGGTCTCGAGCTACCTCGAGGCCAAGCGGCGTCGGGACGTCGACATCGCCATCCGTGGTGCCTACGGGGGCGCCAAAGACGACATGCAGGCAGAAGTCACGGCCCTGATGGACGCTCAGGCGTGGCCTCGCGACTGAACCGTGCCGAGATCTGGCTCCTGGAGCGCGCCCGGCCCGACAAGCGCCGCCCGGTCCTGGTCCTCAGCCGCCCATCGCTGATCGCCGCGCTGCACACCGTCACCGTTGCGGCAATCACGTCCACTCGCCGCGGCTCCCCCACGGAGGTCGAGCTGGGCGTCGAGGAGGGGCTGAAAGGCCCGTGCTGCGTCAACCTCTGCCACGTCTTCACGGTGGCTCAGGCCGACCTGCGGCAGTTCGTCGGCACGGTCGGTCCCGACAAGATGCGTGCGGTCTGCCGCGCGCTGGCCATTTCGACTTCCTGCGACTGACTGCTCCAAAACGAAACCCGCAGGCTGCGCTGGACCTGGCGGGCCGACGCGCTCGTGGAGCGGATGACGACTTTACGACCGTCCCACGCACGCGCCCAGGGTGACGACGAGCTCGTCCAGTTGCTCGAGCGTCTCGGGCATCCCCTCCACGCTCCCGGAGGCGAGGGCTCCGTCGAGAGCCTCCTTCGAGGGATAGAGGTCGTGAATGACCAGCAGCGTCTGGCCGCCTTTTTCCTCGAACGTCACCGTGGTGACGGCCCCCCCTCATCACCTTCGTCGTTGGTCCAGACGTCGGCGCGGAGCCGATCAGGCCTTGGGCTTGAGCATCCCGTGCATGGTGAGCCAGCTCACGAAGGCATTGAACCAACCGGTGCTGGTCGTCTCCTTGGGGTACATGCCGAAGCCGTGACCACCCTGTTCATAGAGGTGGAACTCGGCCGGCTTCTTGGCCGCACGCCAGCTGTCGATCAACCCGATACCGCCACTCGCGAAGAAGGGATCGTCGGCGGCGAGTGCCACGAACAGGGGCGGAGCGTCGGCGGGGACGGTCACCGCAGCCAGGGGACCGTAGATGTTGCCGATGAACGCCGGCTTGGCGTCCTCTCCGACCAGCGCGGTGGCCATGGTGAGCATTGCCCCGGCCGAAAACCCGACCATGCCGATGCGGTCCGGATCGATCTTCCACTCGGCGGCGCGGCGCCGGATCATGGCGAAGGCGGCGCGGGAGTCCGCGATCTGCGGCGCGAGCCTGGTCATCATCTCCTGTGGATCGGGGCGTGGAGGCCGCGCCGCGGTGCTCGAAAACATCTCGGCCATCGAACGCTCGAATCCGGCCATGTCCGCCGGGGTCTGGTTCAGGCGGTACTTGAGGACGAATGCCGCCACGCCCCGCTCGGCCAGCGCGCGGGCGACATTCCATCCTTCGTTCTCCATCGACAGAGTTCGGAAACCACCCCCTGGCGCAACCACGACGGCGGCGCCGCTGGCCTTGGCCCGGTCGGGCAGGAACGGGGTGATCGTCGCGACCGTGACGTTGCGAGCGAACTGGCTGCCATATTGGGAGTGCCACGATTCCTGGGCGGTAGCACCGGGGAGCGGGCCGGTGCCGATCGGGATCGCACTCGGCTGGTCGGGGATGGCGATCGGCGTCATCTTGTCGTTTGCCTGCCCAAACACGGGCCCCGCGAACGCACAGGCGGCCGCCAGAACCGACGCCCGGAACGGGCCCCGCCGTGCCGAAATGCATGTCGAACGCTTGGCCATGGCTCTTTGACTTCCTCCTGGGGACTCCTCAGGTCGCGCCCGGGAGCCCGTGTAACTGTCACACAAGATGAGAATCGGGAGGGTAAGCGAAATAGGGGCGGTTGGCCAGTCGACCCGCATCGTCGCGGGCGGCCAACCCTTCTTTCAGCCCCTCCGTCCACTGCTTTCCGTCCCAGGTCGATCGCGCCCGGCCGGCCCTACGCCTGCTGGAATCGGAGGCCGGCCAGCGGCCCGATCCCGCCGCCGCAGGCCCGCAAGGATGCCGCGATCGTGCAACGGTGCCATTCTGTTATCCTCGAACGCATGCGCTGGCGGGGCCTGGCCGTGCTTCTCGGGTGCCTGGGTCTGACGGTGGAGGCCGCCGAAACGGCTCCCGCCGCGAACGATGCGTTGTTGGACCTGGCCGGCCAAGCAATCGCCGCGCTGCAGGAACGCATGGGAGCCGACGCTCGGGTGCTGAGGCTCCATCTGGGCCCCGATGAAGCCACGCTAGACGTCCAGGACCCCGCCAAGCCTGCCCACGTGGATCGGTACGCCTGGTGGGAGGGCCGACTGGCGGGTCGCGAGCCCGTCGCGATTGGCCGTACCTGCGTCAGCTGAAGGCCCAGCTCTTTGCGCTGCGGGAGGTGCGCCTGGAGGTGATCGAGCGCGCCCTGTCCGAGGCCGTGCCTTCAACCGAAACCGAAGACGGCCGCGTGACCCGCGTGACCATCGAGCGCGACAGTTACTCCAGCGACTCCGGCGACGGCTGGACCGTGCCGCAGGTGCGCGTGTACGTCGACGGCCCGCGCGGCGGCGGCTTCCTGCAGCGGAACGTCGACGGCAAGCGGCGCCGCGTGGTGCGCTGGTGATGGGCAGGGGGAGCGCACCAACATTCACGGCGGCGCTCGTCATGGCCCTGGCCGCGCTCTCCCCCGCGGCGCACACCGAGGGCAAGGCGGAGTGGCCCTGGTGGCGCGGCCCCCTCGGTAACGGAGTCAGCCCCGACGGCGATCCGCCGATCCGCTGGAGCGAGCAACAGAACGTCCGATTCAAGGTGCCGATCGAAGGTGATGGCCTGGCCACGCCGATCGTGTGGGGCGATCGGATCTACGTGCTATCGGCCCTCTCCCTCGACGGAGCGGACAAGGGTGCACGCCCCGCCCCGAAGCCCTCCGGGACGCTGCTCGCGCGGCAGCGTTTCCTGGTCACCGCCTACGACCGCCACGACGGCTCCGCCCTGTGGAAGCGAGTGGCCATCGAGCGCGTCCCCCACGAGAGCCATCATCTGGAATCGAGCTGGGCCACCGCCTCGCCGGTCACGGATGGCGAGCGCGTCTACGCCCACTTCGGCTCCGCCGGCACCTACGCCTACACTCTCGCGGGCGAGCTGGTCTGGAAGGTCGACCTCGGCGACATGACGACGCGCCTCGGCTACGGCGAGGGCAGCTCCCCCGCACTCTGGGGCGACACCCTGGTGATCAACTGGGACCACGAGGGAGACTCCTTCGTAGTCGCCCTCGACAAGCGCACCGGCAAGGAGCTGTGGCGGAAGGACCGGCCCGGAGAGCCGACCTCCTGGTCGACGCCCGTCATCCGGGAGCACGAGGGCCGGGAGCAGGTCATCGTCGCCGGCGCCGAGCGTACCCGGAGCTACGACCTCCGGAACGGCGACTTGCTGTGGAGCGTCTCCGGCCTGGGCATGAACGTCATCCCCACGCCGATCTACGACGCGGGGATCCTCTACCTGGCCAGCGGCAAACGGGACAGCCCGAGGATGCTGGCCGTCGACCTGAAGGGCGCCCGCGGCAACCTCGACGGCACGGACGCGGTGCTCTGGACCCGGGATCGCGACACGCCCTACGTGTCGACCCCCCTCCTCTATCGCGGACAGCTCTACTTCTTCAAGCACGTCCAGAGCTTCCTGACCTCGGTGGACGCCGCGACGGGCCGAACCCTCTTCACCGAGCGTGTGGGCCTCGGCAACGTCTTCGCCTCGCCGGTCGCGGCCGCCGGGAGGATCTATCTGCTCGGACGGGAGGGGAAGGCGCTGGTGCTCGAGCCCGGGCCCACCCTGAAGATTCTCGCGGAGAACCAGCTCGACGACGGCTTCGACGCCAGCCCCGTGATCGTGGGGGGCGACCTCTACCTCCGAGGGAGGCGCTTCCTTTACGCGGTGGCCCGTACCAACGACCGCTGAAGCTTGGAGGTCCGAAGGGAGATGGGAACCTTCCGCGAGGTCGGGCCGATCGAACCCGATCCCCGGCGCCTGGGAAGGCGACCAGAGCGAGCGGGACCGATTGGTCTGCACGAACGGGCGAGGGGTGGACCGCTACGGTACTGGCCGATCGCCGCTTGCTCGTAGCGCACGCCCGCGTTTCAAGGTCACGCGCCCGAACCGGATGTCGTCCTGCAGGCCTCGCGCAAGGGGACCGCCATCGCCCAGGATCGGCTCTGGCTGCTACCGCTGGCGCAAGCGTCAGACGAACAGATCGTCGACCGGCATGGTCCAGTCGGGGACCGCGGGCTCGGCGTCAGCGCTCTGACCCCGGCGATACAAGCGCGGGTGCTCCGGGTCACTCGCAGAGTAGGCGCGGACGACCTCGGGGCTCAACAGGTCCACGTCCCAGACCACGAGGGTGCCCGCGGCGAAGTAATCGCGTCGCTTCGCCGCCATCTCGTCCTCGGCCGCGGCGCCATAGTCGGCCTTGCTCCGGACCTCGGCCGCGAACAAGGGCGCGCCCGTGAAGAACTCCATGCCCGGATCGGGTCCTACGTAGTAGGCGGCGTCGGGGCTGAAGCTCTGGCGGTGAGGCAGTTCCACCCGAAAGGCGACGTTGTCGGGAACGGCACGCCCCCGGCCCGTCCGGCGGGTGTAGGCGTCGAGGCTGGCCGTGATGCGGAACCCGGCCGTCCCCGGTGCGGCTCCGGTCGGCGACATCGCGATGATCTCCCCGTCCACGATCTCCGCCTTGCCCTCGATACGGCGAAGGTCCTCGATCGTGACTCTCGTCCGGGTGTTCATGCCCATCCGCCTGAGTGCATTCTACCCTCCGCCCGGTCGAGAGAGGTCCGAACAGTGGCCTTCACCGACAGTTGAGCGGCCTTCGACGATAGTCCGACGCCTTTCGACGACAGTTCATGGCCCGAACCCCGGCTCGTGGCTAGAAGACGCGCGCTTGATCGCGGCACGACGAGCTTCTTTCTCGAAACACTCGGGGCTGGGCGCGGTGGGAGTCGAGCCGGCACGAGCACGCTGACGATTTCTCGGTGCGCCTCGGCGATGAAGATCGGGGTTCCGTAGTTTCGCCAGTCGAGCAGTTTGCGGCGAGCGGTTCCCGTCGTCCGGGAGCGCCAACACCTCCTCGCGTGTCCACCGTCTCGCCACGTCAGACATGCGCGGCCGCTATCGCCTCACAGCGTCCGAAGAAAGGCAATGAGCGCCGCCCGCTCCGAATCAGACAGGCCCAGTCCAAAGGGATGCCCCACCACCGCCCGAGCCGTGACCCCGGCGCCTCGAAATCCGGTGGGGACATAGTCACCGGACGTCCGCCGAGGGTCGAACCAGTCCTCGAGCGCTGCCACCGAGCCGTTGTGCTCGAGCGGACCTCGATACCAGACGCCCTTGAGCGACGGCACCTTGTAGTAGCCGGTCCCGCGGCGGGTCAGCAGCGTGAGCGCAGGATCGGTCCCGACCGATAGCGGCTCGATGTCCAATTGCCGAGCGTCCCCCTCCGGGACCACGAATCCGCGGGCCGGGGTCAGCTTGTTGCTGGTGTAGAGGGGCGGCGTGTGACAGCGACCGCACCCCTCGCGCTGGAATACCTCCTGGCCTCGGCGGGCGAGCGAGTCGAAGGGGTTCGGATTGGGCGGTGGCTTCAGCGAGTAGAGGTAGAGGGCGAGGGCATAGAGCTGCTCGTCGCTGTATCTCGAGAGCTGCTCGGGATCCGGCATCTTTCCGAAGACGACCTCGATCGGGCGGAAATCGCCGTACTGCGACAAGAGGTCGGCGTCCTGGTTCAACGCGGCGTAGCGCATCACATCGCCGATTCCTCGGTGTCGCACCAGTCCGGTCCGGTCGAGATACTTCCGGTCTCGAATCCCAATGAGATCGGGGATCTGCACCGGCGACCAGACTCCGGTTCCGTGACGGGCCGCGACCCCCGGTGGAATGGCCTCGTACCCCGCCAGGATCTCGGCCAGCGACATCTGGTCGCTACGAGCCGCTCGGTCGTCGGGGAGCCATGGCGCTCGAAACAGCATCCTCTGAGCCGCTCGTTCCTCCTCCACGACCGTCTGCTCCTTCCCCGATCCGGCGAGCTTCGCCCGGAGGAGGGCGGCGATGGCTCGATCGAAAGGAAAGTTCCCTTGAGCTCCCTTGATGACCGTCCCATCGGGCATCACCCGGGTATGGCACATCGCGCAGGCCAGACTGCCCACCTCGACCACGCCTGGCTTCCGGATGATGTAGCGCGCGAAGGGCATGATCCCGTCCTTGGTGACCGGGACGCCCGTGGCTCGGTACCAGGCGGGGTCCCGAACGAAGGCGAGCCTCGCGATTTCCAGGGGCTCGCCCTCGAACGCGATCGGAGCGTCGAAGACGAGCTCCCCAGCCTTCGTCCAGTCGGTCTCGGTCGCCAGGGTCGCGGCGTCGAAGACGACTTCCGGATTGCGGCGCCGGAGCGAGTCGAGATATCCGCGCGGCTCTCGGTCCGGCGCGTAGACCGGGTAGCTGCGATACACCGGGCGAACCGGCATCCGGTAGTAGTAGTCGGCCGAGATCGGAACCGGGGAGGCGGCCCGGGTGGCGAGAGGGATGGTGACCGACGCGATCGCGGCCTGGTCCCACGTCTTGGGGATGTCCGGTCGCGGCGCCGACGCGGCAAAGGTCGCTGGATGACCAGCCGCCGCCAACACCGTGATCGTCAGGAGCAGGGCCGCCTTGGACACGTGATTTCGCCGCGGGTCCGGCGGTCTTGGCGACGGGACCATGGCTCTGAGCGTAAGTGAAAGAAAGGCGGCTGGCCAGTCAGCCCGAAGCGTGCACGGTGGCAGGACCGGCGACACCACAACGACCGCAAAGTCCCTGTACCATGGTCGCGGCCTGGGAGCCACGCCCATGAGACGGGTCACGGCAGCGGAGTGGGGCGGCCGGATCGCGCTCCTCGCCTTCGGTGTTCTCGGCAGCCTGCTCCTCGTGGAGCTCGTCGTGCGGCTCATCGAGCCGCCGTGGTCCCACCGCGAGTCCTTCGAGGTGGCCGACGCCGTGGTGCACCACAGGTTCGTCCCCAACGCCCGCGGGCGGTACCGGTCGAGCGAGTTCGACACCGCTTACGCCATCAACTCCCTGGGATTGCGCGACGTGGAGATCTCGCGCGAGAAGCCCCCCGGCGTCCTGCGCGTCCTCGTGCTCGGGGACTCGTTCACCGAGGGTGTCGGCGTCGAAGCCGAGGAGACGTTCCCCCGCCGGCTCCAGGCCATGCTCGACCGGACCGAGGCCGGTCGGCCCTGCCAGGTGATCAACGCCGGGATCGGAAGCGACTCGACGCTGCTCGAGTACCTGTACCTGAAGAACGGCGGCCTGGACCTCCAGCCGGATCTCGTGATCCTCGCCTTCGACCTCTCCGACGTCTACGACGACATCCAGTACACCCGGCTGGCGACGTTCGACGCGAAGGGGGAGCCGATCGCGGTGACCGGTGTGCGGCCGAAGGGGTCCTGGCCGGTCGAGCAGCTCGTCGCGCTCAAGAACGCGCTGAAGAAGCACACCCGCACCTACGGCTTCGTCCGGAGGCGGATCGACGTCGAGCGGATCCGGAGCAGGCAGGACTTCTCCGGCGACGTCCGCTTCGACAAGTACGGAATGCTCCGGGAGGACGTCGGACCCGCGGACGATCGGGCCTGGGGCCTCACCTACGAGACCCTTCTGAGGATTCGCGACCTGCTGGAAGCGCGGGGAGTCGACTTCTGGGTGGCCCTCTACCCGTACGGGAACCAGGTCAGCCCGAGGGAGTGGGGCTCGGGACGAGGCTGGTGGGGCTTCGAGAGCGGCAGGGTCTACTCCACGCGACCCCAGGGTCTCGTGGCGCAGTTCTGCCGGGCGAACCAGATCGCCGTGGTCGACACGTGGGAGGACCTCGCGCAGGCGTCGCGGTCCGTCTACCCCCTGTACTTCGACCTGGACGGCCACTGGCGTCCCGTCGGACACGAGGTCGTCGCCCGCACCCTGTACCGGGAGCTGGTGCCGTATCTCCGGGAACGGCGGGCGCCACCCGGGACGGCCGGACCACCGGCGGCGCAGCGCTGAGCGCGGCAGAGGCAATGTAGCTCCCTGCCGTCCGCCGCCGGTGCAGCCCTCGCCCCGTAGAGGGTAAGGGAAACAAGGGGCGGTTGAGAGGTCCGGCCCTGTCGCCCCTCGTTCCACGACGGGGTCCGTGCCCAGGCGGTGATGGACGCCCCTCGCTTCGGTTCGCGACGGCGCCTGGGCCGCGGTCCCAAAGACCGCCGCGTAGAAGCAGCGGGTCGCCTGAGCACTTCCGGCCTTCACGAGCCGAGAACGACGGTTCATTTGCCTTCTTCGCGCGCCCGGTCAGAAGGTGAGCTCGAGACCGGCGGTAACGTCGCCCTGCCAGACTCCGGAGCCCGCGAAGGCGTAAAGGCACGAACCATTGATGCACGCTGAGCCTCCCGCGAAGGAGGCGACCGTGTAGTAGGCGCGAGCGTCGGCGCGTAGGGCCACATGCGGCGTGAGAGCCAGGCTCGTGCCGAGGCCGATCGCCCCGGTGAAGCGCACGTCCGAGCCGCGCCCGTCCTGCGCAAAGCGCGTGGCGCCAAGGAAGAAGTTGCCTCGGAATCGGAAGCGTCCGTCGCCCTTCTCCTCGCGAATGCCGCCCATGTAGCGCTCAGCCGCGAATCCCACGCGCGGCACGCTCCGAAGCTCGCTCTCCTGCCTCGCGAACAAGAAGTCCACCCCCCATCGATCGCCGAACGGGATGTCCAACGTCGCGCCGTACTGCAGGCCGACACCGATGGACGCGCGCCCGGAGACGGCCGAATGGAGCGCGCCTCCGTACTGGAAGCCGACGAAAGGCGCGATCGACACGTCACCGGCGCGCGCGCCCGCGGCCGGCGACAGCACGATCGCGGCGAGCAACAGGAGCCGCTTCGCGGGCCGAGTCACCATGGGTGCGAACGTACCATGCCAGACTGGCAAGTGGGTCTTCTACGACCGCATCAAGGGCCGCACGCGCTGCTGGTGCAGCGATGCGGGCTGCGGCAACCGCGACCGCGTCCGGCGCGACCGCGAAAGGGACAAAGCCGCGCGCTGGCGTACGGGCCAGGATGACGATCAACCCGCCGGCGACCACGACGCCCACCGCCCCTCCCGAAAAGCCGAGGCGGTCCCAAGCCAGGACCGTGAGGGCGTAGCGCGGCAAGCGTCCCGCCGCGACACAGGCCCCGTACGCGATGGGGCGGGGCCGCCGGCTCAGGGCTGCCACCCGGACTACGGTGAAAGGCAAAGGAGAGGCGGCCACGGCCGCCGCGAAGAGGTAGAACACATTTCCCTTGCACGAACGGGATAGAGAGGACGGACCAGCGCGCCGCTTCAGGAAGCGGCGGCCGACCGAGACCTCCAGCGCCCCCGCCGCGCCCGCGCACAGGCTCCCCACCACGATGAACCCCCAGGCCTGCGTCGAGGGCCGGCCCGAGGCGTACCAGAGGAGCACCGGATCGAACGGCGGACCGAGTGCGGTGTTGGTGGCCACCGCGAGCAGGACGTACGAGACCCACGTCCCCATTCAGGCCGCGTCCACGAAGCCGAACGTGTGGCCGCAGTTCCGACAGCAAAACGCCGCGTGCCCGTCCCGGTGCTCGACGAACCGCACGAAGTGGCCGGCGAAGAGGCAGACCAGCGGATGGGTGACCCGCGCCAGGCCCGGGACCGCCCGCAGGAGCGTGTGGCCGCAGTCGCAGGCGTATTCCGTGAAGCCGCTTCGCGCGCAGACGGTGTGGACGGCGTGACCCAGGAGGTTGCACAGGTAGCGGACCTTCTTCACGAACCGCTCCTCACGTGCGTAGGGGTCATGACCGATTCGGAAGAGCAACGGATGGCCGCAGCGGAGGCAAACATACTCGTTGTGGTCGTGGCGGGTCCCCGTGCGCACGTAAGTGTGTCCCTTGAGGAAGCAGGAGACGGTGTGCCGTACACGCGTCTCCGCCGCGCCGTGGTCGAGATAGGAGTCGCCACACCGGCACCGGGACGGGCCCCCCGCCGCGGCGAACTCCCAGTTGTCCACGCGATGCCCGAAGAGCGCGCAGGACACCGCGTGGGCGACCTGCAGGGCCGCCATCCCCCGCATATTCGGCGCGTGCGTTCCCCACGCCAAGGTCCGTTCTGCCATGCCCCACCGCCCTTCCCTCGACCGCTCGCCGCCGAGCGACCCCGTAACCCAAGATGAAGGATCGGCGGTTCCTCGTTACCGCCTCGCCCCCTTCCTAACGAATGAGAGCGTTTCCCGAGCCGACGCGGGGAGGCAGGGCGCGATTAGGGGGACAGGCCGTTCGAGCTTCTCGAAGAACCGGGTCCGCCCGCCGCCCAGCTCGGCGACGATTGCTTCGTCCAGCTGCTTGCCGAGTTCGAACGGATACCACGACGAAGCGAGAAGCGAGGTCAGCGTGCCGCGTTCCGCAACGGTCAGGCGCGCGAGGACACGGGCACGCCCGCGTCGGGTGCGATGTCGTCAACGAGCGCCAGGCGCGAGCGGAGCACACTGCCCTTGATGCTGAGAGTGGCCACGTGCCTTCGTGGACCAAACGCGCCGGCAACACAAATCGACATGGAAATGGGGGGCAGAAAGGGTTTTGCTGGCGCGGGGCCCCGTGGCCACGCCCTGCGCCTTCGTCATCGTCACCGAGTACCTTGGCTTTCGATTCCTCGGCTACAAGCCACTAGGGCGTCTTCGGCACGGAAACCCCTGCGGCCTTCAGAAGCACGCAGCTCGACTCGTGTCCCGCGCGGCAGTTGTCGGTCAGGAGCTTCGCCGCCTCCTGGCGATCCCTCGGAACGTACTCGCCGTCCCAGAGCGCTCGCGCGAGGGCTTCGCAGCTCTCCCGGTCGCCAGCGCCGCAGGCCTGGCGCAGCAGGCTCACGCCGGTCGCGGGGACCTTGGGCGCGTCCCCGAGGCCGTAGAGGTACATCTGGCCCAGGGTGCCGCAGTCGCCCGACTGGCCCGCCTCGCAGCGACGCTTCAGCTCGCCGGGGCCGGTCGGCTTCTGGACCGCGAGGCTGAAGGCTCGCGCCCCGCGCGCCTTCGCTTGGCGCAGGGCGCGCAGGACGTCGCCGTAGGTCAGGCCGGTGTCGGCACGGAGCAGCACGTGCGCCGCGGGGGCCGCGCCCGCAAGGCCGTCTGGTGGGGCGCCGGGCGCACGCAGCGTGATCTCGACCTCCTTGGCGGGCCGGGAGGACCCCCAGCCGTCGGACACCGGCAGGCGCAGGTCGGTGTCGAGGCCCGGCAAAGCGACGAGGTCCGAGACGACGACGGCGTCCTGCAGCGCTCCGTCGTCGGACAGCAGCGCCAGCTTCTCGACCCCAGCGGCCCACGCCGTGCCCATCGTCTCGACCGCCCGTCCGTAGGGGACACCCGCAGCGGTCGCGAAGTAGAGACGCTTGTCGGCCCGAGGCTCGAACACGCTCACCAGCCGCACCCCCAGGACCTTGTCCGGCACTGCCTGTCCGTTCAGGGTCCACCGGCCGGGCGCGCCCTTGAGCGTCACCGGCTGCGACTGCGCGATCAGGGGCGGAGCGATGATGGCCACCAAGCCTGAGAGCAACACGATCGTGCGCATCATGCGCGCCATTCTAGCCCGCTCCCAGACGGCCTTCCCCGCTTCGCCAAGCAGGGGCGCTGATCGCGGAACCAACCGGGCAGCTCGGGCGTTATGGAAGCACTGTCGGCCCCAAACGCGATGGCCGCATCACCCACCTCGGCGTGATGGGAGGCTCACGACGCGGGGAAGTCCAGGTCGCGGACCGTCAGGAGCTGCGATGTCCTTTGTCGATGACGCGCTTAGAGACGTTCGCCGCGCGGTGCGTTCCTTGGCACGCGCACCCCTCTCCACCGTCACCATCGTGTTGACGATCGCGGTGGGGTTGGGTCTCGTCGTCGTGGCCTTCACGATACTGAGCGCCTTGTTGTTCCGCGTCGACGCGGTGCCAGCCGCGCACGAGATGGTGGCCGTGGGCCGGCCGCCAGGCTCTAACGGCGAGCGGGCCCAGTTCACTCGCGCTCAGTTCGACGCGCTCTGTCGTGAGACAAGTGTCCTGAGCGGTGCCTACGCCGAGGTATCGCAAGTCGACAGCCTCTCGGACGGGCAACTGACTTGGGGCACGTTCGTCACCGGCAACTTCTTCCAGGTTCTCAGGGTGAACGCCGCGATGGGACGCGCACTGACCCCAGCCGACGACGAGTCACCCTCCGGGCCGCCGGTGATGGTGTTGAGCCACCGCGGGTGGGACCGGCTGTTCGGACGCGACCCCGCCGTTCTCGGCCGCCGCCTGAACATCAACGGCCTGGCGTGGGAGATCGTCGGCGTGATGCCCGAGACGTTTCGGGGCTTGGCTTTGGTGCCGGACGACTATTGGGCGCCTCTCGCGATGCTCGGGCGCGTGCGCACGATCCCCCCGGGCAGCGAAGCGGCCGTGGGCCTCGATATCGTCGGACGCTTGAAGCCGGGCCTGCCGCGGCAGAAGGCGCGGGCGGCACTCGCCGTCTGGGACGCCACACGACCGGACCGTAGCGCGGACGAACGCGGTCCCTCGAACATCACTTTGGTCCCGCATGACGGAACGGTGGAGGCCAGTCCAGAGATCGTGGCGCTCTTTGCGCCACCGACCTTTGCGTTTGGTCTCATTCTTCTCATCGGCTGCGCCAACGTCGCCAACCTCCTGCTGGCCAGAGGCGTGGCGCGACGACGCGAGATCGGCGTGCAGATGTCGCTGGGCGCCACCCGCACCCGCATCGTCCGGCAACTGCTGACCGAAAGCCTGCTCCTTGCGCTCGCCGCGGCGGCCGTCGGCTTCTTGATCTCGCGCCTCGTTCTGGTCGTGCTCGTGAGGACATTGATCGCCAGCATGTCCGACCTGGGAGACATCCGGCTGTGGATACCCGATGCGGACTGGCGCGTTGTGCTGTTTCTCGCGATCGGAGCCGGGGCCGCTACGGTCGGGTTCGGGCTGGCTCCGGCGCTACACGCCGCACGCGCCGAGCCTGTGCGGACGATGCGGGGCGAGCTCTTTCGGGACGCACGGCCGGGGCGCGCGCGCGATGCCCTGATCGGCGTACAGGTGAGCGCGTCGGCGCTCCTGCTGATCTGTGCCGTCGTCTTCCTGCGCAGCGCGATTGCCGGCGCGGCGTTCGACGCGGGCATTCGGACCTCGGACACGATCGCCGTTCGGATCCCGAACGAGCCGGCGCGCGAGGTGATCGTCCAAGCCGTGACCGACGATCCCTCGGTCGCTGCCGTCGCGGCGTCGTGGCCGGACGCGCCCGTTCCGGTGGTCGCGGAGATCGGCGGCGTCAAGGCAGAGATCGCCTACGCCCTCGTGTCGCCCGGGTATTTCGACGCACTGGGCATCCCCGTCTTGCGTGGCCGCCCATTCACGCCGACCGAGCGCACATCCGGGCTCTCGGTGGCGATCGTTTCCGAGACCGCTGCGCGCTCGCTGTGGCCAACTGGCGATGCTGTGGGTCAGGTGGTCCGCCTCGACGTCCATGCCGAATCCGAGGGACAGCGTCGCAACGAGCCACGCCTCGAGACGGGCACATTTAGCGTGGTGGGCGTCGTTCGAGACGTCGCGGGGTTCCGGATCGCGCCGTTCGAGAAGGCAGTCATCTACTTGCCGACGAACCCTGCGACACCCGGAACGCATCTGGTTGCCCGCGTCCACGGTGATCCTGAGCTCGCGAGGAGGACGCTCGTGACTCGACTCACCTCGATCGATCCCGAGATGGGCCGCCAGGTATCGACGCTGCGGACGCTCGCCAGGATGGACGTCTCCCTCTTGCGGATCGCATTCTGGTTCACCGTGCTCCTTGGGGGGCTGGCCCTGGCCCTGACCCTCTCCGGCCTGTTCAGCGTGCTGTCGTACCTGATCGAGCAGCGCACGCGGGAGATTGGCGTACGAGTAGCACTCGGCGCAACCGCGCGTGACGTGACCTGGCTCATCGTGGCGCAGTCGTTCTGGGCCGTTGGGATCGGGCTGCTCACCGGCACGGCCTCGGCCGCCGGGCTGGCGATCTTGCTGCTAGCGACGCCGGCCGCCGCCACTATTGGCGCGATTGTCCACGTGCTCGATCCCGTCGCCTACGCGGCGAGCCTCTCGATCATCGTGGTGGCTTGCCTGGTGGCTGCCTCGGTACCGGCCGCGCGAGCCGCTCGTCTCGACCCAGCGCGGGCACTGCGCCAAGAGTAGGCAGGGTGACCGGCCCCGTTCTCGGGCACAGCGGCGACGGGAGCGCTCCCAGCGTCGATGACCAATGCCTTCGGGGTGGAGGAGCCCGCGCACCGCGTCGAGCCACTCCCCGGCGTCACCGGAGACTGTGCTTCTGCAGTCGCTGCGCGGGTGTGAGCGCGCCGAAGACGTTGCCATCCACATCCACGGCAACGCTCTCGGCGGCGCTCGTGGGTTCAGCGGTGGGCGTCGGATCCGCAATGAAGGCCGTGACCACGCCATCGGACACGCGGCCAATGCGAATGCCGCGCCGCCAGTTCGGATGGCGGCTCGAGCCCGAGAGCGAGTCGGAGACATACAGCATGTCGTGCCGATCGATGAACAGTCCGCCCGGCATGCCGAACTGGGTCCAGGCGAAGACGAACTGCCCGTCCTGCGTGAACGCCTGCACACGAAAGTTGTTCAGGTCCGCGACGAAGAGACGCCCGCGTGAGTCCATCGCCAGACTGTGCGGCAGATCGAACTCGCCGGGCCCACTGCCCGCGCGGCCCCAGCTCAAGAGGTAGCGGCCGTCGGGCGCAAACTTCACGATGCGGTTGTTCGACCCTCCGCCGTGACCATCGGCCACGAAGATGTCGCCATTCGGCGCGACGAGCACGTCCGAGGGTCGGTTGAAGACGTCGGGTCCTGCGCCAGCCATGCCGGCCTTGCCGAGGGTCAGCAGGACGCGCCCATCGGGCGCGAACTTGAAGACCTGATGGCCCTTGCCCGTCGGGGCGTTCGTGCCGTCCGAGGCGTCGGTGACCCAGATGTTGCCGTCACGATCGACGAACATGCCGTGCGGCACGGCGAACAGCCCCGCGCCGATGCTGGCGCGCACGACGCCCGAAGCATCGAGCTTGAGGATCGGCGCGAGCGGGGAGTTCGCACACGTATTGCCGCCGCAGCGTTCGGCCACCCAGACGGATCGACCGTCGCGATCGATCTCGACCGCACTGATGCCGCCCCACGATCGTCCGGCCGGCGGCTGTCCCCACGGATCGATCGTGCGGTAGGGGTTCGGCACCTCGCGTGTCAGGTCCGTCGTCTGGCGCGGAAGCCACGCGGCGCTCAGGAACGCCGCCATCGCGAACAACCATCGCGTCATCGCGTCCCCTCCCAGGGCGGGCTGAAGGCAGTCACGGTCGCGAGCATCTTGTCGGGTCGTCTCGGCTCGCGGCGGATGCCTTGGTCCTTCGCTCGGCTGGACGTATAAGTAAGGCCGTGGAAGCCATGATCGGCAAGACGATCGCCCACTATCGCACGACCATCCGGCTCGGCGCGGGCGGCATGGGCGAGGTCTATCGGGCCACCGACTCCCGCCTGGGGAGGGATGTCGCAATCAAGGTCCTGCGCGCCGACCTCGCGAGCGATGCCGACGGGCGGGCGCGGTTCGAGCGCGAGGCCCGGCTCCTGGCCGGCCTGCAGCATTCGAACATCGCCGTGGTCCACGGCTTCGAAGAGGTGGATGACCTCCGCGCGCTCGTGATGGAGCTCGTGGAGGGGCCGACCCTCGCCGACCGCCTCGCGCAAGGGGCCCTCCCCATCGAGGAGGCCCTGTCCATCGCCCGCCAGGTGGCCGAGGCGCTCGAATACGCCCACGAACGCGGCATCATCCATCGCGACCTCAAGCCGGCCAACGTGAAGCTGACTCCCGAGGGCGTCGTCAAGGTGCTCGACTTCGGCCTGGCCAAGGCGCTCGAGGTCGAACGGACGCCCCGGGACGCGGCCAACTCGCCCACCCTGACCGTCGCCAACACGGCGGCCGGGGTGATCCTGGGCACCGCGGCCTACATGAGCCCCGAGCAGGCGCGGGGTAAGGGCGTCGACCGGCGCACGGACGTCTGGGCGTTCGGCTGCCTGCTTTTCGAGCTCCTGACGGGCCGGCGGGCGTTCGCGGGCGACACGGTGACGGACACCCTCGCCGGCATCCTCCACGTCGAGCCGGAATGGAGCGCGCTCCCGGCTACGGCGCCACCGGCGGTACACCGGCTCATCCGGCGCTGCCTCGAAAAGGACGTGCGCCGACGGCTGCAGGCGATTGGCGAAGCCCGCCTTCAGCTCGAGGAGCTCGCCCTGGTCTCGGCGAGCGGGCGGGTCATGGTTCAGGACGAAGCGCCCGTCTCGCTTCCCGCCGCTCGGCCCTCTCGGGTCCCGCTGTCCCTCCTGGTCGGCGGCGCCCTCCTGGGAGGCCTGGTGCTTGGCGCGCTGGCGGTGTGGCTCGTTCGGCCCACGCCCGCAACGCCCGTGAGCTGGCTCTCGCTCGGCCTCGCGCCCGCAGAGCAGCTCACGGAAGGACGTCCCCGGTTCCGGGCCTTCACCCTTTCGCCCGACGGCCGCCGAATCGTGTTCAGCGGGATGCGCGCGGGCCGGGCCGACCTCTTCGTCCGCGCCCTCGATCGTCCGGAGGCGACGGTGATCCCGGGGACGAGCGGTGCGGAGAGCCCCTTCCTCTCGCCGGACGGCCGCTGGGTCGGCTTCCTGGCGGGCGACGCCCTCAAGAGGGTCTCGGTGGACGGAGGTCCGGTGACCACGATCGTCGACCTCGGCTCGGGCGAGGGCGGCGGATACGTGGCCCCGGGACGCGACGTCTATGGGGCGGCGTGGACGGAAGGCGACCGGATCGTCATCGGCCGGTTCGCGGACGGGCTCTTCGAGGTCGGCGCGGGGGGAGGCGCTCTCACCCGGCTGACGAAGATCGAAGGCCGCGCCGACACTTTCGCCCATCGCCTTCCCCATGCCCTCCCGCGGGGCAAGGCCATCCTCTTCACCCGCTGCCGGAACCTCGCCTGCGAGTCCGACGTGGCGGTGCGCACGGAAAGCGGGGAGGAGCGCATCCTGGTGGAGTCGGCCTCGGATGGGCGGTACATCCCGAGCGGCCACCTCGTGTTCGCACGGGAGGGCGTGTTGCACGCCGCGCCGTTCGACCTCTCCCGTCTGGCCCTGACCGGACCACCCGTGCCGATCCTGGAGGACGTCATGCACGCCACCGGGAGCGGCGCCCCCGCGCGGAACAGCGGCGCGGCCCAGGTCGCGTTCTCCGCGACGGGGACGGTCGTGTTCGCGCGAGGGGGGGCGCAGCCGCTGGCTCGCGCGCGTCCGGTCTGGCTGGATCGGCGTGGAGCCGAGGAGCCACTCGCCCTGCCCGACGGCTACTACGCTCGGCCGCGCCTCTCCCCCGACGGCGGGCGCATCGCGATGGCGCACACGGCCGAGGACAGGAGGGACAAGAGCCGTCTCTGGATCCTCGACCTTTCCCGTCAAGCCTTCAGCCCCCTGCCCGGCGAGGGCTTCTCCGCTCCCGTCTGGACGGCGGACGGTCAGCGGCTGATCTTCCGGGGCCTGAAGCCGCCCGGTCTCTTCTGGGCCAGGGCGGACGGGACGGCGCCGCCCGAGGCCCTCTTGCCTTCGGCCGAAGGAGCGCAGACGGGCTCGGTCTCGCCGGATGGCACCCTCCTCGCCTACGTGGACCGCGCACCCGAGACGAGCCTCGACATCTGGCTGCTTCCCCTGGTCGGCGAGAGGAAGCCGCGGGTCTGGCTCCGCACGGCCGCCGCGGAGAACCACCCGGAGTTCTCGCCCGATGGCCGGTGGATGGCCTATTCCTCCAACGTCTCCGGGCGCTACGAGGTCTACGTCCAGCCCTTCCCTGGCACGGGGGGATCGCGCTACCAGGTGTCCCTGGCCGGAGGCCAGTCGCCGACGTGGTCGCGCGACGGACGGGAGCTCTTCTACGCGACCGAGGCCCGGCCGCGGCGGCTCATGGTCGTCGACGTCCGCACCTCACCCGCCTTCGAAACGGGTCGCCCGCGGGAGCTCTTCCCTCCCGAGATCGCGCTGGCGAGCGCGGGCACGGGTTACGCCGTCGCCCCGGACGGCCGGCGCTTCCTGGTCCTCCGGGAAGTGGAGACACCCGAGCGCGCGCTTGCCGAGCTCCGAGTGGTCCTGAACGGGCTCCAGCTCTTCGCACCCGCTCGCCCTTCGAACTGAGGCGGCTCGCCTGAGACTCCCGGGCGACACGGCCGACGAATCGAGCCAGTCGTCCTCGATAGCAAACGGTGGTGCGCCGGCCCGAGCTCGCGGCGGCCACGTCGCGGTCGTTGTCCTGGAAGCGGTTCCCGCCGGGACGTTCGAAAAGCATGCCCAGGCTCAAGGACTAGAACGAGACCCGCAGGCTGAGCTGGATCTGGCGGGCGGACGTGCTCGTGGTGCGAATGCGGCCAAAGGTCGCAAGCGGAGCTTCCCCGTCGCGCTGTCCGGCGAAAGCATTCAGGCTCGGGATCCCGAAGTTCGCGCGGTTGAAGACGTTGAAGGCCTCGACCCGCATGTCGACGCGGCCGTCCGGGCCGAGGCGGCCCCAGGGGATGCGCTTCAGGAGGGACAGGTCCACGGTCCTCAGGTCGGGGCCGACGAGGGTGCCGCGGCCGAGGTTGCCGAGCTGGCCGGCCGGCTGAAGCACGAAGGCGGTCGGGTCGAACCACTGCTCGGGCGTGCCCAGCACGGCGCTTTCGGAGCTGCGGCCCTCCGCGAGGTCGGGCCGATCGAACCCGATCCCCGGCGCCTGGGAGGGCGACCAGAGTGAACGGGACCGGTTGGTCTGGACGAACGCGGTGAGGGGTGGACCGCTACGGTACTGGCCGATCGCCGCGATCTGCCAGTTCGCGAGGAGGGCCTTCGCGAGACCCTGGGCCCCGCGCGCGAAGGGCAGGTCGTAGGTGAGGTTCGCGACCAGGTTGTGCTTGGCGTGCACGTCGGCGAGGCCTTTGTTGTAGTCGCGGCCAAACTCCGGAAAGGCGGAGACGGTGCCGTTCGTGGCGTCGGAGAAGAAGGTCGAAGCCTGGGTGGTGTCGAGGTTGCGGGAGAACGTGTACGAGACCTGGAAGCTCAGGCCTCGACTCGACGCGCGCCGCAGCTCGGCCACCATCGCGTTGTACCAGGAGTCGCCGTCGCTGGTCTTGATCTCGATCGCCGAGAAGGATCGGTTGGGTCGGGCCGAGCCCGCGGCGAAGAAGAGCGACCCGTCGGGCAGCTCGGTGGGGGTGGGCACGTTGGCGTCGGTGTTCCGGAGCAGGTTCTTCCCGCGGGCGCCGGCATAGCCCAGGGTCAGGACGGTGCGGGCGGGCAGCTCGCGCTGCACGCTCACGTTCCAGACGTGGACGCGCGGGACCTCGACGTCGCACTGGAAGGGCCGGATCGAGAGCGCGCCCGCCGCTCCGAAGTTCGGGGTGGGGAAGGTGGGATTCGCGATCACGGGCCGCGGGGTCGCGGGCGGATTCGTGACCGTGACGATGAGGTTCTGCTGGGTGTTCGTCTCGAAGTAGATGCCGTAGCCGCCCCGCACGGACATCCTTCCGTTCCCCAGCACGTCCCAGGCGGCCCCCAGCCGAGGCGACACCGCCGTGCCGGTCGGGTTCTGGTAGAGGGGCCCGACCGTGACTTGGGGATCGAGGAGGTCCTGCAGGTTGATGTCCCGCCCCTTCGTGTCCAGGGGCATCGTCGCGTACTCGTAGCGCAGGCCCGCGTTCAGGGTCACGCGCCCGAGCCGGAGGTCGTCCTGCACGTAGACGGCAAAGAGCGTGGAGCGCCAGTTCCGCTCGAAGTCGCCTTCGGGGGTGAGGCCGATGAACCGCTGGGGCCGGTTCCGGAGGAAGGTCTCGAGGCTCGGGAAGGTGTAGATCCCGAGGCTGAAGGTGGGATTGAACATGTCCTGCTTGTAGCGCTCGACGAGCACTCCGCCCTTCAGGAGATGCCGCCCCCGCGAGTGGACGACGTCGCCGTGGAAAGCGAAGACGTCCTGCCGGAGCGAGAGGTTGGCGGAGCTCTGGGTGCCGAAGCGGGGAATCCCGCCGATGTCGATGTCCCCGGGGAGCGAGCGTCCGGGGACGAAAGGCGCAAGCGGCTGCGAGGTGTTCGCCTCCACCTCCTGCCCGATCCGCGTGCGGCTGTAGCCGAGGCGCAGGGTGGCGAGGGTCCCCGAGGACGACGACGTGACGATACTCCGCGGTCGCGAACTGGTTCTTCGAGACGAAGGTCCGCGGGAACTGCGGGAAGTCGGTGGGCAGGTACTGGCTGGCTTTGTCGAAGGTGTAGCGCACGAAGAGCTGGTCTTGGACGCCGACGTTCTGATCGAGGCGCGCCTGGAAGTAGTCCTGGTCCAGCGTCTGGCCGAAGGGGAAGGTGTAGGCGGCGAGCCCCTGGCCGAGCTCCGCGCCGTTCGGGAGGGGAAACTCGTCGAGGTAGGGCCGAACCGCGGAGCTCACGGGGACCGTGATCGTGCCCCCGGGACGGGTGGGGTCGGGGAGGATCCCCGAGCGCGCGGCCACGTTCGGCACCACCGTGGACACCGTCCGGCCGAGGTCTTCGCGCAGGCCTTCGTAGCTCGCGAAGAAGAACGTCCGGTCCTTGCGCACCGGCCCCCCCAGCGTGAAGCCGAACTGGTGGCGGCGGAAGTCCGGCTTCTCCGCGGAGTCGAAGAAGTTCCTCGCGTCGAGCGCGTCGTTCCTGAGATAGCCGTAGGCGGCGCCGTGGAACGCGTTCGTGCCCGACTTGGTGAGCACGTTGATCTGGCCACCGGCGTTCCGGCCGAACTCCGCGCCGTAGGCGTTGACCTCCACCCGGAACTCGCGAACGCTCTCGGTGCCGAGGGCGGTGCCGGCCGCGCTGCCCGCGGGGCCGTTCGTGAAGTCGTTCATGAGGGTGCCGTCGAGGAGGTAGACGTTGGCGCGCGGGTCCTGGCCGTTGACGCTCGCCCCGAGGCCGTGAGCCACGACCGAACCCCCGTCCCGGAACGGGAACGCGATCACTCCCGGCTGGAGGAAGGCGAGGTCGGTGTAGTTGCGGCCGTTCAGGGGCAGGTCGCGGATCGCCTCCTCGGAGACGAGGTAGCCGAGCTCGCCCGAGCGGGTCTTGACTCCGGCCAGATCACCCGCCACCAGCACCTCTTCCGTGGTCGCGAGCTCGAGCCCGAACGAGAGCACGCTCGGCTCACCCAGCACCAGGGTGATGCTCCTGGTCGTGGTTCGAAAGCCGGCGAGCGAGGCCTTCACCTCGTAGGGTCCGACAGGAAGCCCCGGCAGGGTGAAGCGACCCTCGCGATCGGACAGGGCCGCCCTCTGGTTCCCGGTCTCGAGGTTCCTTGCCTCGATCGCGACTCCGGGGAGACGGCCCTTCGCGGAGTCGTGCACCGTCCCGGAGATGAGACTGGTGGTGGTCTGCGCGTGGGCCACGCTGTGAAGAAAGAGTGCCGCCGCGAGTGCGACGAGCACCCCCGGACGATGATTGGACGACACCAAGGTGCGAACCTCTCGGCCCCCGCGACAGCCACCATTGTAAGCGGCTATCCTCGAAGTCACGAGGGACCGAACATGCAGACTGCCATCTCCAGAACGTCGATCGTCGCCCTGGCCACCTGGATCGCTGCCTCCGCGCAGAGCGCCGATTGGCCGCAGTGGCGTGGGCCCGAGGCCAACGGATCGAGCCGGGAGACCGGCCTGCCCCTCCGTTGGAGCCCCACCGAGAACGTGGCCTGGTCGTTGCCCCTGCCCGGACCCAGCGGCTCCACCCCCATCATCTCAGGCGACCGCATCTTCCTGAACGTGGCCGAGGGCAACGACCTGGCGCTCTGGTGCGTCGGGCGAGCGAAGGGCGAGGTGCTCTGGAAGCGACCGCTCGGGGCCGGCAACGTGACGATGCGCAAGCACAACATGTCCTCGCCTTCGCCGGTGACCGACGGCAAGAGCGTCTACGTCATGACCGGCACCGGCATCCTGAAGGGGTTCTCGCTCGACGGTCAGGAGCGGTGGGCCCGCGACCTCCCGAAGGAATACGGTCCGTTCGGCCTCAACTGGGGCTATGCCTCGTCGCCGCTGCTCGAAGGCGATTCGCTCTATGTCCAGGTCCTGCACGGGATGAAGACCGACGAGCCCTCGTATCTGCTGCGGGTCGACGCCGCCACCGGCAAGAACCGTTGGCGGGTGGAGCGCAAGACCGCCGCGATCAGCGAGTCGCCGGACGCGTACACCACCCCGCTCGCGGTGCGGGTCAAGGGCTCGACCGAAATCGTGTTGACCGGCGGCGACGTGATCACGGGACACGATCCGGCCACGGGCCAGGAGCTGTGGCGCGCGAACGGGCTGAACCCGACCAACGACCCCTACTACCGCATCGTGGCGTCTTCGGTCGCGGTGAAGGACGTGGTGTTCGCGCCGAGCCGCGTGCGGCCGCTCCTGGCCGTGCGTGCCGGTGGCCGCGGGGACGTGACCACGAGCCACCGCCTCTGGTCGTTCGACCAGGGGCCCGACGTGCCGACCCCCGCGACCGACGGGACCCACCTCTATGTCGTCAACGACAAGGGCATCGCCTGGTGCCTGGACGCCGCCACGGGTAAGGCCCTCTATGGGCCCCAGCGACTTCGGCCCGGAACCTACAGCGCGTCGCCCGTGCTCGCCGACGGCCGGGTCTACGTCACGAACGAGGACGGGATCACGAGCGTCTACAAGGCCGGCCCCGTCTTCGAGCTGCTGGCCGAGAACCCCATCGAGGACGTGGCCTTGAGCTCCTTCGCGGTCTCGTCCGGCCGGCTCTATCTGCGCACGGCCAGGAAGCTCTGGGCCCTGGGCAACGTCGCGAAGGCGTCCGCCTCGCAGTGAGCCCGCGTTGGCACACGGCGGCTCTGGTCCTGGGAGGGTTCGCCGCCGGCGGGTTGATCGGCGAAGGCGCGCTGCGATGGGCGTTTCCGGGCTATCGCGACCGCTTTCGCACCTACACCCTCGTGGAGAGTGAGCGGGGCAAGTTCACTCGCTACGATTCCATGCTGGGGTGGAGCGGCCGCGAGAATGCCGTCGGCACCTTCGAATGGCTGGACTGCAAGCACCAGGTGCGCCAGAACCGGTTCGGCTGGCGGGGCCCTGCCCATGAGCCCGACCAGCCGAGGGCGAGCCGTCTCGTGGTGCTGGGCGACTCGTTCGTGTGGGGCTTCGGCGTCGAGGAGGATCAGATCTTCACGCGCCAGCTGGAGCGCGAGAGCCGCGTCCCCCTCGAGGTCGTCAACATGGGCGTGTCAGGCTATGGCACCGATCAGGAGCTGCTGGCCTGGAGAAGCTCCGGCTCCCGCTGGCGACCCGAGCGCGTCGTCCTGGTCGTCACCCTCTACACCGATCTTTACGACAACATCTTCGCAGAGCGCGACGGGTACGCGAAGCCTCGCTTCCTCTTGGATTCGGCGCATGGCCTGGAGCTGACCAACGTGCCCGTCCCTCCCCGGCAGCGCTGGGATGCGCCGGAGGTCGCGGTGCGCCACTCCGGCGCGCGAGCTGCCGCCGATCTTGCCTCCAGGTCTGCGGTACTGAGCCTGATCCTGGAGGCCGCCTCCCGCGACCCGAAGGTCCGCGCCGCCTTCGAGCGGCAGGACATCCTTCCCCCCCGGCTCGGGGGCTACGACTGGGAATACCATCTCTACCGCAGGGTGCCCGAGGAGCGGGAGGCGGCCGCCTGGGCGCTTCTCGTCGCACTCATCCGCCAACTGCGGGCCGAGGTCGAAGAGCAGGGGGCGAGCTTTGCCGTATTCCTGGTTCCATCCGTGGTCCAGGTCTATCCCGAGCTGTGGAAGCCCTTTTCACAAAGAGCCGATGGACAAGCCCTCGATGCCGACCTTCCCCAACGGCTGGTCACGGAGCGGCTCTCGGCCCTGGGCATCACCGTGATCGATCCCCTTCCGGCCCTGCGCGCGGCGGGCCGCGGCAACGACCGTCTCTACTTCCCCGTGAATCGCCATTGGACGGCGGCCGGGCACGAGGTCGCGGCAACCGTGCTCCGGGAGGGTCTGGACCTGATGGCCTCGGCCTCCAAGGCGCGGTGATCGGCGGCGCGAGCCGTCAGCCCGCCTTCACGTCGTAGGCGTACAGGGTGTCCTGCTCGCGCAGGTAGAGGCGGCCGCCCGCGATCACGGGGTGCGACCAGCTCGGGTCCTTGACGTTCGGGATCGTGAACGAGCCCTTCTCCTGGTAGCCGTCCGGGGTGGCCCGGATCAGGACGACCACGCCGTTCTCGTAGCGAAAGTAGAGGTTGCCGTCGGCGTAGGCCACCGCGGCCGAGCCCGATCCCGCGTTGCGGATGTCGCCGCCCCAGAGGATCTTGCCCGTGGTGAACTCCACGCAGATCGGGAAGCCCTTGCGGTGGCCGTGGCCGCCGTAGACCTGGTTGCCCACGAGCACGAAGCCGCCGTGATGGTTCTGGAAGGTCTTCGCGTCGAGGAAGTAGACCTCCTTGGCCAGAACCCCATCGCCGGCCTTGGCGAGCTCGAGAAACGCGCTGCCGGTCTGGTAGCCCGTCGACGCGAAGACGTAGTTCGCGAGCACCACCGGGGTCGGGATGTTGGCCACGTCGTTCGCGACCTTGTTGTAGCCCCAGAGGAACTTCCCGTCCTCCGCGCGGACGCCGACGAGGCCGCGGCCGAGGAGCTGCACGTACTGCTTGACCCCCGCCGCCTTCGAGATCACGACCGACGAATAGCCGGCCCCGTCCTTCCCCTTGGGGCCAAGGTCGGGAATGGCCGCGCGCCAGACTTCCTTTCCTGTCTTCTTGTCGAGAGCGACGAGGGCGGCATCGCGCGCCCCGGGAGTCACGACCAGGCGGTCGCCGTCGACGAGGGGCGACTCGCTGAACTTCCACATCGACATCATGGAGCCGCCGAAGTCGCGGACCAGGCTCTTGCGCCAGCGTTCCTTGCCGGTCGCGACTTCGAAGGCGGCCACGTCCCCCTCGGTTCCCACCGCGAAGACGAGGTCGTCGCTCACGCTCGGCGTGCCGCGAGGCCCGCCCATCTCGTCCCTCCAGGGCGCCCCGAGCTTGGCCGTCCAGAGGAGCTTGCCGTCCGCCTCGTTCAAGGCGATGACCTGCTGCGCGCCGTCGCGATCGCCCAGGGTGAAGATGCGGCCTCCGCTCACGGCCAGGCTCGAGTAGCCGACACCCGTGCCGGAGGCCTTCCAGGCCAACGGCGGGCCGCCCGCTTTCCATTCGGGGAGAAGCCCGGTGTCCTTCGCGATGCCGTCGCGGTTCGGGCCGCGCCAACACGGCCACTCCCCCCCGGCCGCCTGGCCCCTGGGCATCGGCACGGCGAGGAACGCGAGGGTGAGCGCGGCGGCACCGGCGGCGAGGCGGGTGGGCACGGGCAAAGACATGGGACCTCCTGAGACGCTCCCCCCAGAGCCGAATCCATTGTGCCCCAGGTCGTGGCTCCCTTGACTCGGGCCGCGGGCCGCGATGTGATGCGACGGTGAAGCTCCCTCCGCTGAGGACACCGGGCCTGGTCCTCGCCGCCATCGTTCTCTATGCCCTCCACCAGGACGTCTGGCTCTTCCGGACGGCGCGCCCGCTCCTCTTCGGCTTCCTGCCCATGGGCCTCACCTACCACGCGGCGTATTGCCTGGCCTGTGCGCTTCTGATGTGGCTGCTCGTGGCCAAAGCCTGGCCTCACCACCTCGAAGACGACGGCCGGGACGAGGCGCGAGGCACACCGGCACCTTGATCCCGGCTCTCGTCGTCTTCCTCTACCTCGGGGTGGTGCTCTACATCGGGGTGTTCGCCTTCCGCCGGTCAGGCGGAAGGGAGGTGGCCGAGGACTACTTCCTGGCCGGGCGCGCCCTCGGGCCCTTCGTGTTCCTGATGTCGCTCTTCGGCACCAACATGACCGCGTTCGCCATCCTGGGCTCGTCGGGGCACGCCTTCGGCAACGGGATCGTGACCTTCGGTCTCATGGCCTCGTCCTCGGCCTTCGTGATCCCGCTCTCGCCTGTTCCTCATTGGCACGCGGGTCTGGGCCCTGGGCCGCAAGCACGGCTTCATCACCCCGGTGCAGCTCTTCCGCGACCGGTGGGAGACGAGCCACATCGGGACCGTCATCTTCGCCCTCCAGGCGGCGCTCCTGCTCCCGTACGTGATCGTCGGGGTGATGGGGGGCGGCACCACGCTGGCGGCCTTGAGCGGCGGCCGCGTCCCGTTCTGGCTGGGCGGCGCGGTGGTCGCCCTCGTGGTGATGGGCTACGTCTTCTTCGGCGGCATGCGGGGCACGGCCTGGGTCAACACCTTCCAGACCATCCTCTTCCTCGGCTTCGGCGCGGTGGCCCTGGCCGTCATCGGCGCCGGCATGGGGGGCTTCCGGACCGCGGTGGCGGAGATGCTGCGGAGCCCAGCCGCTTCGCTTCTCACCCGCGAGCGGATTGCGCCTCTCTACTTCCTGAGCTACACCTTCATCCCCCTCTCCTCGATCGCGTTCCCCCACATCACCATCTTCTGCCTCACCGCCCGGAAGATGAGCCAGTTCCGGAAGACCGTGATCCTCTACCCGCTCTGCATCGCCGCCATCTGGCTGCCCTGCGTGTTCCTCGGGGTCATGGCCAACCGCGCCACCGACGTGCCCGCGATCAAGGCGAAGATCGAGGCCCGGGCGGCTCTGGCCGCGCCGGGTGCCACGCTCCAAACGGAGGAACGGGACGCCCTCCGCGCGAAGGCGAACGCCGACGACGTGCTGCTGCTCCTGCTCGATCGCTACGCGCCGGTCTGGTTGGCCGGCCTGTTGGGGGCGGGGATCATGGCCGCGGTCATGGCCACCGACTCCCAGATCCTGGCCCTCTCGACCATGTTCACGGAGGACGTGTTCGCACACTACGGAGGGCGGAAACGCTTCGGCGAGGCGGCCCAGGTGCACATGGGCCGCGGCTTCGTGGTCGCCCTCACCATCGTCGCCTACGCCATCGCGTTGCGGGCCCCGGAGAGCATCTTCTCCCTGGCCGTGCAATATGCCTTCACCGGCTTTGCCGCACTTTCCCCCCTGCTCGTGGCCGCACTCTTCTGGCGCGGCAGCACCAAGTGGGGCGCCCTGGCTTCGACGCTCGTGGCCGCGGCGGGAGTGATCGGGGTGGCCGTCTTCCAGGAGCTCGTCCCTGCGCCCCCGCCGGGACCGCCCCTCGTCGTCTGGTCGATGGGCGGCCTCGAGGCCTTGACCCGGACCCCCGGCGGGACCGCCATCTTCGGCTTCATGCCGGTGGTGCCGATCACCCTCGCCTCCGCGCTGCTCATGGGAATCGTCTCCCTCCTCACCCCCAAGCCGGGCCCGGAGACCCTCGCCCGTTATTTCCCGAAGGGGCCCTGAGACCGGGAACATTCGCGTGGGTGCGCTCGTTTGCTCGCTTGGCGGCCCTCGAACGCTCGGGCTATGTTTCTGTTTCGGTTCTACTCACTTCGACCAGGTCCCCAATGCTGAAGTCCCAAGACCCCTTCCCCTCCACCCCCTGGTTCCCGCGGGGGACCATCGATCTCGCCGCCGAACGGCAGACGGCGCTCCAGCGGCTCATTCCCCTGGTGGCCTTCTACTCGAGCTTCACCCTGCTCGTGGTCGGGCTGGCCATGGCCCACGCGGCCAACCGCGGGCTGGCGCTGGCCTTCTTCGCGCTCGGGGTGGCCCTATGGACGCCCCTCGAGTACTACGTTCATCGCGTGATCCTGCACGGCCCGTTCCCGGACGGGCCGGGCTTCTGGGAGCATCTCCTCCACAAGCAGTTCGACCACCTGCACTCCGAGCACCATCTGAAGCCGTGGTCGGGCAAGACGATCAGCGGGTCGCTCGATCAGACCCTGCCCGTCGTATTGGTGGTCGCCGCCCTGAGCCTGTTGGCTCCGCCCTACACCCTGCTGCTCACGGTGGCCGGAATCGCCCAGAGCTACGTGGTCGAGGAGTGGATCCACTACTCGGTCCACTTCGAGAGCTACAAGAGCCGCTACTTCAGCTACATCAAGAAGCATCACCTCTATCACCATAGCCCGCGCGGGGTCGAGGTCGGATTCGGCCTCACCAACGACTTTTGGGACATCGTTTTCGACACGCGTCTGCCGGAGGATGCGCGCGCGCTCCTTTACCAGGGGAAGAAGGCGAAGTCCGAGGCGACGGTCCCGCCGTCTCCGCCTCAGACTTGTAGCTGATCACGTAGTACCCGGCCACGGCACCACCTCGGGCGCCCCGGGCGCTCGAGGTGCGAGGGACAAGCCGGTCGCTTTTCGCCCAGAATGTCTGCGCCATGACGGGCGCCCCGATCGAGACACCGGCCGGGAGTCGAGCCACCTACTGGCTGACCCGGTTCGTGCTGCTCCGACTGCTCGGCGCCATCTACGCCGTCGCCTTCCTCGCCGCGGCGAATCAGCTCGTGCCCCTGATCGGCGAGCAGGGGCTCCTCCCGGTCGGCGGATTTCTGGACCGCGTGAGCGAAGCGCTCGGCTCGCGCGCGGCGGGCTTTCTGCGACTGCCGTCCGTCTTCTGGCTTGGACACGGAGACCCGGCGTTGCTGGCGGTGTCATGGATCGGCTTCGCGCTGTCGTGCGTGGTCGCGGCGGGGTTCGCCAACGCGCTCGTGCTCGCCTTGCTGTGGGCGCTCTACATGTCGATCGTGCACGTCGGCCAGGATTGGTACGGCTACGGCTGGGAGCTCCAGCTCCTCGAAACCGGCTTCCTTGCGATCTTCTTGTGTCCGCTCCTCGACCCCCGGCCGTTTCCGAGGCGCGAACCGCCGTTGGCCGTGATCTGGCTGTTTCGATGGTTGGCGTTCCGCATCATGCTCGGCGCCGGCCTGATCAAGATCCGGGGGGATCCCGCGTGGCGCAACCTCACCGCGCTCTACTATCACTTCGAAACCCAGCCCCTTCCCAATCCGCTCAGCCGCTGGTTTCATTTCCTGCCGCGCGTCGTCTTGCGGATCGGCACCGGGTTCAACCACGTGGCGGAGCTCGTCGCGCCGTGGTTCGCCTTCGGGCCACGGGTCGCCCGCCGGCTCGCGGGCGCCGTGATCGTCCTCTTTCAGCTCACCATCATCCTGAGCGGCAACCTTTCATTCCTCAACTGGCTCACGATCGTGCCCGCGCTCGCCTGCCTCGACGATTCGGTCTGGTCGAGACTGCTACCCCCTGCTTGGGTACGGCGCGCGCGCGCCGCCCGGGAAGAGGCGCTGCCGAGTCGCGCGATGCGTTACGTCTCGTGGGCCCTTGCTGCGGTGATCGCTCTCTTGAGCGTCCGACCGTGCGCGAATCTCCTCTCGGCCGGGCAGATCATGAACACGTCTTTCGACCCCCTGGAGCTGGTCAACACCTACGGGGCGTTCGGCACCGTGGGCAGGGAACGCCTGAACGTCGTCTTCGAGGGAACGAGCGCGGAGGCGCCCGACTCGGACTCGTACTGGAAGCCGTACCTCTATGCCGCCCTGCCGGTGGAGCTCGAGAGCCGGCCCCGCCAGATCGCGCCCTATCAACCGCGCCTCGACTGGCAGATGTGGTTCGCGGCCATGGGCTCGCCAGCGCAATACCCCTGGACGGTACACCTCGTCTCCAAGCTTCTGCACAACGATCCGGACGCACTCAGTCTCTTCGCGAACAATCCGTTCCCCGACCAGCCTCCGCGGTTCGTGCGCGCGACTCTCTATCGCTATCGCTTCGCCGATCCCGCGAAGACGCCGGGCCAATGGTGGGAACGCGAGCAGCTCGGCGAGTGGCTGCCTCCGCTCTCCGCCGCCGATCCCCGCCTGCGTCGTTTCCTCGGCGAATACGGCTGGTTGCCCGAGATCAGGGCGCCCTGGTAGCTCGTCATCCAGATGTTGCCGGCCATCTCACCCAGGCTGAACACGATCCGGTTCCGGGCGACAGCGACGTCTGCGGGTCTCGTCGGCGGCGCGGTCCTGAGCAAGGACCTTGATCGCCACTTCACGGCCGAGACGCTGGCGCGCGACAAGGCTCATGGCGGCGGTGCGGGGAGAGTCGGGGGCATTCTACGGCGGGCCTCAGGCCCCCAGGCAGGAAAGCCGGCCGTCCTCCGAGCCGATGACCAGGCGGCCCGAGGCGATCGCGGGTGAGGCGGCCAGGGGCGAGCCCGCGTTCCATTCCTGGACCTTGGTCCCCGTCTTCAGGTCCAGCACGTAGAGGCGGCCGTCGTTGCTGCCCACGTAGACCCGGCTCCCCGCGATGGCGGGCGATGAGTCGATGCGCGCCTGGGTGGTGAAGCTCCATCGCTCCTGGCCGGTCTTCACATCGAGGGCGTGAACGATCTTGTCACGGCCGCCGATGACCGCGAGGCCCTCGGCCAGCGCAGCCGAAGAGTAGAAGGGGAACTTGCGCACCGGGTGCTCGTAGCGCCACACGATGCGCCGCTCCTTGAGGTCCACGCCCAGGACCTGGTTGTCGAACGTGCCGTAGTACGCCCGCTCCCCCGCGAGCGCGGGCGACGCGCCGGTATAGGCGCCGGAGGCGATCTCGTAGGCCTGCTTGCCGTCGGCGACGCGGATGGCGCGGAGCCGCTCGTCGCATCCGGTCACGAAGGCGAGGCCAGAGGACACGGCCGCGGTGGCATGGACCGGCCCTTCGGTCTCGGCCTGCCAAGCGAGGGCACCGGTCTTCGCGTCGAGGGCGTAGAGGTGTTGATCGTAGGAACCGATCAGGACCTTGCCCTCGGCCACGACCGGCGACGCCTTGATCTCCTTGCCCGCCTTGAAGGTCCAACGTCGCGCTCCGTCCGAGGCCCCCACCGCGTGGACGACGCCCTCGAGATCGCCGACGTAGACGACGCCGGCCGCGACCGTGGGTGACGACTCGCCGATCTCCGCGCCCACGGCGTACTTGAAGCGCAAGGCTCCGCTCGCGAGGTCGAGTCCGAGCAGGTGGCCGGCATGGCTGCCGACGTAGACCGCGCCCGCGGCGATCGCGGCCGAGGAGTCGATGGCGTCGCCCGCCTCGTAGCTCCAGAGCTCGCGCAGCGCAGCCGGCAACGGGCCGGGCGTGACCCCGGTGAGCAAGGGATCGCGGCGAAACTGGGGCCAGGAGTCCTCGGCCGCCGGCTGGCTCCACGCTCGTGGTACGCCGCCCCAGGCAGAGAGGCCCGCGAGGCCCGCCAGAAAGGTTCGACGCCGCAGCTTCGGGACCACCAGAACCTCCGATTCGACCTAGATCGCCGCCTGGTAGACCTCTCGGGCGCCCGCGGCATCGAACGGGCGTGGGTTGAAGCGCCCGGTCCATTGCTCGGACGCGTCCTGGGCCAGCGCCAGAAGATCATCCTCGCCCACGCCCACTGCGCGGAGGCGCCGGGGCAGGCCCGCACGGACCGCCAGCTCTTCCAGACGGTCAGCCAACGCGCCGGCCGGGTCGCCCCGTGGGGGCAGACCCGCGATCGCGGCCAGCTCCGCATACCCTTCACGCGCGGCCGCGGCATTCCAGCGGACGACGTGGGGCAGGAGCAAGCTGATGGCGATCCCGTGGGGTGTGCCGTGGCGCGTGGTGAGCGGGTTCGCGCAGGCATGGGTGGCGCCCAGCATCGAGGCCTCGATGGCGACCCCTGCGTAGTGGGCTCCCAGGAGCATGTCGCCGCGGGCCAGAAGGTCTCCGGGAGCGACGAGGACGCGCTCGAGGTTCGACTCGAGCAGCCGAAACGCCTCGCGCGAGAAGAGCCCGGAGAAGGCGGTGCGCTTCGTGCTCACGAAGCTCTCGACCGCGTGCGACAGCGCGTCGTAGCCGGCCACGGCGGCGACGTGCGTGGGCTGGGTCGCGGTCAGCTCCGGATCGAGGATGGCCACGCGAAAGGCGGCCCCGGGATCGCCGCAGGCCATCTTCACGTGGGTGACGGCGTCCGAGATGAGCGCGTACGACTGGGCTTCGCTCCCGGTCCCGGCGGTGGTGGGGATGCCGATCAGGGGAGGCAAGGGGTTCTTCGCCTTGCCGTAGCCCCAGTAGTCGCGCATGTCGCCGCCGTTCGCAAGCAGGAACGCGATGCCCTTGGCGGTGTCGAGCGACGAGCCACCGCCCAGGCCCACGAGCGAGTCGACACGCGCTTCGCGAGCCACCAGAGCGCCCGCCGCGATCATCTCGGTGTCCGGATTCTCGGCGAACGCGCTGAAGACGGGCGGTTCGAGGCCGGCCTCGCGCAGCCCCGAAAGGGCTCGCTCCGCGTGACCCGCGGCCACGATGCCGGGGTCGGCCACCAGCAGCGGCCGGCGGAAACGGAGCTCGCGCGCCAGCTCTCCGAGGCGCGCGAGCGACCCGTTGCCGTAGACGATGCGGGTCCGCAGCTGGACGTCGAAGCGCGCCACACCCCATTAGATAGCACGTGCGGCGGCCGGCTGCGTAGCCGGCGCGGGCCGCGCGGCGTGCAGTAGACTCGAATGCACGCATGAGCAGATCCTGGCTTCCCGGGGTGATCGGCCTCGTCGTGAGCCTGCTCTTCCGCGCGGAGCCCGCGGGCGCCCACAGCTTCGCCTTCACGGAGGTTCTTGTGTCCTTCGCGGCCGACTCGTTCGAGGTCGATGTGTTCTGCGACCTCGACGCGCTGGCGTTGGGGGTGGACGCGTCCGCCGATTCCGCGGCGCTCGCTGCGGAGATCGCCAACCTGCGGGCGCCCGAGCAGGACGCGCTTGCAGGCCAAGCTCACCGACTTCCTGACCCGGCGTCTGCGCCTTCGGTTCGACGGCGCGCCGGCTCCGTTCACCGTATCCTTTCCCGAAAGGGGCCAGGTCCGACCGGCGGACGCCGCTCCCAGCTTCTTCGGCCTCGTCGCACGACTTTCGGGGCGTACCCCGGTGGGGGCCCGGGAAGCGACGTTCTTCGCCTCGCGCGCCTTCCCCCTGGTCCGTCTCGTCTGGCGAAGGTCCGGGGGCCGGCCGGTCGAGGAGGTGCTCGTGCCTGGGGCCGAGAGCCATCCGTACCCGCTGGCGGGCCCCGCCGCCGCCTCGTCCGCCGGGGAGACCGCGGGGCGGTTCTTCGCCTTGGGCTTCACCCACATCCTCCCGAAGGGACTCGACCACATCCTCTTCGTCCTGGGCCTGGCCCTCCTCTCCCCGCGCCCCCGTCCGCTGCTCGCCCAGATCAGCGCGTTCACCCTCGCTCACACCCTGACCCTGGCCCTCAGCACCTACGGGGTCGTGCGATTGTCGCCGCGGGTGGTCGAGCCCCTGATCGCGCTCTCCATCGTCTACGTGGCCGTCGAGAACCTGCTCACCACGAGGCTTCGGGCCTCACGCGTGATCCTGGTCTTCGCCTTCGGCCTGCTCCATGGCCTCGGCTTCGCGGGGGCGCTCGGCGAGCTGGGCTGGCCCCAGGGCCGTCGCCTCCTGGCCCTCCTGGCTTTCAACGGCGGGGTGGAGGCGGGCCAGGTGGCCGTGGTCGCATTGGCCCTCCTCCTCGTGGCAGGATGGGCAGCGGCGGGCCTGGACCGCCTGCGGCTGGTCCGGGGCGCTTCGATCGCGATCGCCGCGGTCGGGGCCTTCTGGGCGGTGAGCCGGGTCGTCGCCCCCTGAGGAGTTGACCTCATTTGACTTGCCTGGACGATGCGGGGCCCCTAGCATCGCCGTGGTTGGCCTCAGAATCGAGGAGTCCATCGCGATGAAGAGACGAACGGCCTCGGCGGTCTCCCTCGTGCTGCTCGGTGCTTCGGCGCTCGCCTCCGCGGGCGACTGGCCCAACTGGCGCGGGCCGATGCGCACCGGCGTCTCGGACGAGACCGGCCTCGTTTCGACCTGGTCGAAGTCCGGCGAGAACCTGATCTGGAAGGCCGACCTGTCGGCTCGGGCCACGCCCGTGGTCTTCGACGGCCGGGTCTGCATCAGCGGGCGCTCCGGCGCGGGCCCGACCCGCCGGGAGATGGCGGCCTGCTTCGACGCGAACACGGGCAAGAAGCTCTGGCAGCGCGATTTCAACGTCTACAACACCATGGTCCCGTTCTCGCGGGTGGGCTGGGCCTCGCTCGCCGCCGACCCGGAGACGGGCTACGTCTACACCCAGAACGTGGACGGCGACATCGCGTGCCTCGACAAGGCGGGCAAGACCGTCTGGCAGCACCGGCTCGGCGAGGAGTACGGCCGCGGATCGGGCTTCGGTGGCCGCACCCTCGTGCCGCTCGTGGACGAGGACCGCGTGATCTACGGGATCGTGGGCTCGGGCTGGGGCGACATCGGCCCGCCGCGCCAGCGCTACATGGCGTTCGACAAGCGCACGGGCGCGGTGCGCTGGATCTCGACCCCGGCCCAGGGACCGTTCGACGACGCCAACAACCAGGCGAGCCCCACCGTGGGCGTGATCGGGGGACGGCGCCTCGTCATCGGCGGGCGGCGCCGACGGCTGGCTCTACGCCGCTCGATTCCCGCTCCGGGGCCCCCGTCTGGAGCTTCCACGTGAGCGCCAAGGGCCTGAACAGCCCGCCGATCGTGGTGGGCGACGTGGTCTACGCCGCCCACAGCGAAGAGAACGTGGACAGCCCGGTCCTGGGCCGCGTGGTGGCGATCGACGGCAAGGGCAACGGGAGACATCACGAAGACCGGTGAGCTGTGGCGCGCCGACGGCCTCACCGTCGGGTTCGCCGCGCCCACCGTGGCCGGGGGCCGCGTCTACGTGGTCGACAACTCCGCGAACCTCCACGCCCTCGACCAGAAGACCGGCAAGGTCCTCTGGAACCATTCCCTCGGCACCATCGGCCGCGCGGCCCCGGTCTTCGCGGACGGCAAGCTCTTCGTGACCGAGGAAGTGGGCCGGCTGCTCGATCGTGCAGCCCGGCGCGGACGGCGGCGAAGACACTTCACGCGGAGCAGCTCACGGTGCCCGACGGCCGCTTCGCGGAGATCTGGGGCTCGGTGGCCATCGCCTACGGCCGCATCTACTTCACGACCGAGGAAGGGCTCTACTGCGTCGGCAAGAAGGGCGCCCCCTTCAAGGTCACCCCCGCCAAGCAGGAGCCGGCCCCCGGTCCGGCGGTGCCGGCCGCGGCCGACGCGAAGGCCGGCGTACGTCACCATCGTTCCCGCCGAGGTCATCGGCAAGGCCGGGCGAGCCGGTGACCTTCGAGGCCTGGGCCTTCGACGCGAAGGGCGCCTTCCTTCGCAAGGAGAAGGCGACCTGGAGCCTCGACGGCGTCGCCGGCGAGATCTCGCCCGAAGGCAAGCTCGTGACGCCGGCCAATGCGACCACGAGCGGCAAGGTGAAGGCCACGGTCGGCGACCTGTCGGCCACCACCCAGGTGCGCCTCTTCCCACCGCTGCCCTGGACCTTCGATTTCGAGGCGGGGACCGTGCCCACGCCACTGGATCAGCGCGGGACCCCGGTTCAAGGTGGACGAGCTCGGGGGCGGGAAGCGCCTCCACAAGCCGACCCTTCAGGCGGGGTTGCAGCGCGCTACCGTCTTCATCGGCCCGCCCAACCTGTCGCACTACACGATCGAAGCCGACGTGCTCGCCACCAAGCAGGGACGACGCGTCGGGGACGTCGGCCTCATCAACCAGGGCTACACCCTCGACATGCTGGGCAAGAAGCAGGAGCTCCAGCTTCGGACCTGGGCCGCGGAGCTCGAGAAATCGACCACCATCCCCTTCCCCGCCGAGCCCGATGTCTGGTACCACATGAAGCTCCGCGTGGACGCCGGCGCCGACAAGGGCACGGCCCGTGGCAAGATCTGGAAGAAGGACGCGGCCGAGCCGGCGGACTGGACCATCACCCTCGACGATCCGATCGTGATTCGCGAGGGCGCGCCCGGGATCTACGGCGACTCCGCGACCGACCTCTATTGGGACAACCTCAGCCTGAAGGTGAGCGAATGAATCGCGTCAAGACCGCCCTCCTCCTCGCCCTGCCCCTCGTGGGCGGGGCCGCCGTGATGGCCCAGGCTCCCGCCACCGTGGAGCGGGCCATGTTCGGCAACACGTTCGTGCGGAACATGGTCTCCGACGAGAAGGGCCTGCCCGCCGACTGGGACGTGAAGACCGGCAAGAACGTGAAGTGGTGGGCGGACGTGGGCTCGCAGGCCTACGCCGGGCCCACCGTGCTCGGCGGGCAAGGTCTTCGTGGGCACCAACAACGACGGCCACCGCAACCCGAAGCTCACCGGCGACCGCGGCGTGGTCATGGCCTTCGACGCCGCGAACGGGAACTTCCTCTGGCAGATGACCCACGAGAAGCTGCCCGCCGGCCGAGTCAACGACTGGCCGCAGCAGGGCATCTGCTCGACCCCCTTCGTCGAGGGCAAGCGCCTCTACTACACCTCGAACCGCGCCACCATCGTGAGCCTCGACACCGAGGGCTTCAAGGACGGCAACGACGGTCCGGTCACCGACGAGAAGGACGCGAGTCCCATCGACGGCGACGTGGTCTGGGAATACGACATGATGAAGGAGCTGGACGTCTTCCCGCACAACCTCGCGGTCAGCTCCCCGCTCGTGGTGGACGGCATCCTCTACGCCACCACCGGCAACGGCGTCGACGAAGGCCACGTCAACATCCCCTCCCCCAAGGCCCCGAGCTTCATCGCCCTCGACGCCAAGACGGGCGCGCTCATCTGGGAGAACAACATGCCGGGCGACAAGATCTTCCACGGCACCTGGTCGAACCCGACCTACGGTGTGGTCAAGGGCCGGCCCCAGGTCATCTTCCCCGGCGGCGACGGCTGGATCTACAGCTTCGAGCCCAAGACCGGCAAGCTCCTCTGGAAGTTCAACGCCAACCCGCCGGGCGCCAAGTACATCCTCGGCGGACGTGGCACCGCCAACGAGGTCATCGCGAGCGCCGTTCTCTACGACGACAAGCTCTACTTCGGTGTGGGCCAGGACCCCGAGCACGGTGAAGGCGTCGGCAACTTCTGGTGCATCGACGCCTCGAAGGACGGCGACATCACGGAGACGGGCAAGATCTGGCACCGCGGCGGCAACGACTTCCGCCGCACCATCTCGACCGTGGCCATCCAGGACGGCATCGTCTATGCCTCGAACCTGTCGGGCTTCCTCTACGCCCTCGACGCGAAGACGGGCCAGGAGTACTGGCAGCACGACATGCTGGCCGCGGTATGGGGCTCGCCCTTCGTGGCCGACGGCCGGGTCTACCTGGGCGACGAGGACGGCGACGTGGAGGTGCTGAAAGCGGGCAAGGTCAAGCAGGTTCTGGGCTCGTACAACATGGGCATCTCCGTCTACTCGACGGCGGTGGCCAGGAACGGTGTGCTCTACGTGCTGGCCCGCAACCGGCTGTTCGCGTTGCAGCAGGGCGCCACAGGGAAGCCGTCCACGCCGCGAGGGGCCGAAGCCAAGAACTGACCCGACCTGGCCGGCATCGCGAGGCCCTACTTCGGCTCGAGCGACGCCTTTCGTTCGCCCACGGCGATCACGTCGCAGTGTTGTGGGCCTGTTGGCCGACGGCCTCATCGACCATGGTCGTGTACCATCGTCTCAGGGGTGCCATGGAAACCATCGCGATCTCCAAGTTCAAGGCGAAGTGCCTTTCGGTATTGCAGCGGGTCAAGCGCACCGGAAAGCCTGTCCTGGTCACCCGCCTTGGCAAGCCAATCGCGGAGGTGGTGCCGCCCTCCGCGCGAGCGGCGGCATCGACCTGGATCGGCTCTTTTCAGTCACATGGGCGTATCGTCGGCGATATCGTGTCACCGGCGGCCGAAGCGAAGGACTGCGAGGTTCTGCGCTGGTGAGGCTTCTGGGCTCCCGGCGCATCGCGACCCTGGCCAACCGCTAGCATCCGAGTGGTCTGGCGTCGGCCGTCGGCGGGCCGGCTTCCCAGTCGACGGCAAGGGGCGCCGAACCTGGCACGCGCTAGCCGGCGCGGTGAGGCCGGCGCGGTGAGGTCCGGAGCTCCGCCCCGTAGAAGGAGCGCGAAGCTCCGGATTAATGGCTCATCGACCAGGCCACGAAGACGCGGGCCTCGGGATTGCGCTGGGTGATCGTCCGGCGGCCGGTGCCGATCTCGGGGGGAACTCCGCTGCCCGCGAAGTCGTAGTGGCTGCGGCGGAAGAACATCGACCCGTCGGCGCCGACCGAGAAGCCCTTCGCCACCGGAATCTCGAGCTTGAGCTGGAGCTGCTGGATGCCGTGGGTCGCGTCGAGACCGATGTTGGCAGTGTCGTTGTTGTAGATCGAGCCGTTCGAAACGTCGAGGTAGGTGCCGCGATAGCGCGCGACCAGGATGGGGACGTTCTTGCGCTGCAGGTAGAGCTCGAGCGAAGCGCCGGCGCCCGGCCCGTAATCGTACTCGCGGATCCGCTCCTGGTTGGCGACGTCGGCCAGGAACGAGAGGTTCGAGTTCACGGCCCCGAGCAGGACGAAGAACGCCTGGGCACGGGTGGTGAGCGTGAAGGTCGGCGAGAGCTCGAAGCGCGACAGGAGCGCCGGCCCGAAGCTCTGACCGCCGTACTCGTAGGCCTCGTTGTCGATGTAGTCGAAGTCCTGCTGCAGTGCGAGCGAGTGGTTCTTCGAAAGCAGCTTCGAGTAGATGTCGCCGCGGATGAGCAGCCGGCCCACGCGGGTCTTGTCGCCGAAGTTGGACTGCGAGATGACGTCGAAGCGGTCGTACGGCCGTCGGTTGTCGGGATCCCAGGCGTCGCCGTAGTTGAGCGCCACCTCGAAGAAACCGTACTTGTTCGTGTTCTCTGAGATGGATTCGCCCTCGCCGATCACGCGTCCCCCGGCCCGCAAGAAGAGCTGGAAGTCAGGTCGATAGTCGTAGGGGTGGACCGGGTTGCCCTTCACCTCGCTCCAGTCGCCCGACACCGCCCGGTTGAAGCCCCGGATCGGGTTCGCGAGCAAGGCCACACTCTCCCGCCCGAAGCGTCCCATGCCGCGGCTCGTGTTGTCGAGGATCAGCGACGAGACCCGGTGGGCGATCTCACCGCGGGCGATGCCGCCGAATCCGGTCGAGATCATGTCGTTGAACGACATCGGGTGCGTCTCCCCGCAACACTCCCAGGTGAAGGCGCCGGCGAGGGCCATCGCCGACGAGCCCCAGAAGCCGATCCCGTTCGCGCGCGCGGCGTTGTAGTAGGTCGAGCCGTTGAAGGGGTGGACCAGCTGGTTGGTCTTGAACTTGTTGTCGTCGTAGGTGAAGCCTTCTTTGAAGTTGGCCCAGAAGCTGCGGGGGCTGATCTGGTTGAAGTTCGCGTTGCGGGTGTACTCGTTGAGCATCGAGGCGCCGAAGTTGATGGCGAGCATCTCCGAGGTGGCCCAGCCCCAGCTGCGCGGCACGCCCCAGGCGTCGCGATGCCCGTCGGGCGCGGGAAGGGGCAACACCTGGCCCGTGACGGGGTCGACGAGCATGGCCTTGCGGGCCGGATCCCGCGGCGTCGCCGCGAATGGCTGCCAGGAAAGGCCCACACGTCCGCCCCATTCGGATCCGGAGTCGACGTCGGGCAAGCCGAGCGGGGACATGTCGTAGGAGCCGGTCTTGTAGTACGTGTAGAACCCGGCGACGTCGAGGGAGAGCGTCTTGCCGAGGGCTAGCTCGAAGCCCGGCTGAACCGTGAACCCGATGCCGTTCGTCGCCTTGGTTGGGCTGTCGCCGGGCTCGAGGTCCTCGGGCGGGGGCTGTATGTAGAAGAGCTCGCTCCGTGGGTGGATACGCTCGATCCCCAGGCGGCCCTGGAGATAGGGGCGGAACTTCCCGCCCGGGTTGAAGACGCGCGTAGCGGTGAGAGACGTCTCGAGTCGTGCCCACTCCTTGTCGGGAGCGAGCCAGGCGTCTACCTTCTCCGGATCGATGTTGGGGTCGTCGGCCGGGTCCATCGACCCGAACTGCAGGCCGACGCCGAATCGCCACTTTCCGGACGCGCTCTGCTTGGCGATCCGGAGGTCCAGTTGAAGGGGCTTTTGCAGCACGTCCCCGTACTTGCCGTCGGCGGCACCGAAGCCGAACCCGGCATAGACGTGCCAGGCCCGCGACGGCTCGGCGAAAGTCGCCGAGGCAGAGCCCGGCGCGCTTGAACCAGCGGGTGCCGCGGCTTGTGGGCCGGCGGCGGGCTCGCTGGCGGCGGGCGAACCTGCGGCAACATCCTCGGCGCGGGTCACGGGCGTTCCGACAGCCGTGGCCAGGGCCAGGACCGTCCAGGTAAGGGTGGTCTTCATGTTGATCCTTTCGATGCCAAGCGGTTACCTTGATGATACTCTCGCCGGTGCCTCATTCAAGGAGCGGACTTCACTGCGGCCCGGGGAGGCCACGGGCCGTCGTGAGATAGACCGCGAACGTGCCGAGCCAGTGGCCTCCTTCGTAATGCTTGCCCGTCACGTGGTCGAGGCCCGCGCGGGCGTGTTTCTCCGCAGTCGCCCGCAACGAGGCTCGCCGCGGGTCGGTAGTGGGCAATCCGGCGGCGATTCCCTGAAGCATCCAGGCCCGCGACAGGTTCAGCCCGTCCAGATGGGCGAGCTTCGGGTCGGTGGGATCCGTCACGACCCCGGGCTCGAGCCAGTCGGCGCGGCCGTTCTTCGGGAGACTCGGCAGGAAACGCTCGAGCCACGGAGCGAACTCAGCCGGGGGGAGGAGCCGGCGCACGAGGTCGGCCTCGGCGAGGCAGGGAGACAGGAAGTCCTCGCCGGAGGGCTCGTAGGCGAGCGGGCAATTCCGGTCCACAAGGTAGAAGGCGCGGCTCCGCGACGCGACGAGGGCCTCGGTCTCGCGATCCCCCGCCGCACGCGTGGCGTCCAGGACGAGGCCGAAGGCGAAGGCGGTCTGTGCGTGCTCGCCGATGCGGATCGGCCGCGTCAGCTTGGGCAGCCAGTCGCGCAGGCGCGCCGCCGCGGCCTGCTCCAGGGGCCGCAGCGCCGCCGCCCAGGCCCGCGCGTCGGAATCGTCCCACTGGCGCAGCTCGGCTCCGAGCTGCAGCAGCCAGGCCAGGCCATAGGGCCGCTCGAAGCTGATCCGGCCGGCGCCCTCGAGGTATCGCACCTCGCCCGCGACGTTGTCGGGAGTCAGGCTCTTCGCGAGCGCGGCCCGCGCGGCTGCCGCCCAGGTCGCAGCCGGGAAGGTGCGCGCGAGGCGGGCCAGCAACCAGTGGCCGTGGACCGACGAGTGCCAGTCGTAGCAGCCGTAGAAGGCCGGGGTCAGCTCGCGCGGCGGCCGGACGTCGGCATCGCCGTTCAGCACGTGGGCGATCTTGTTCGGGTATTCCTTGTGGACACAGGCGAGGGCGAGGCTGGCGAAGCGCTCGGCGGTGGCCGGGTCCAGGGACGAGGAGGCCGGCGACACCGTCAGCAGCATCGCGACGAGGGGACTCAGCATGGGCGGCCCTTCAGCCGACCCGCTGGAGGGTGATCGCGTCGAAGTAGGCGTAGCCCTCGTTCGCCCCGTCGCGCACACAGCGAACCCGGACCGCCGTCGTCGCGGCCCCGACCGTCGCCTCCGCGGCGACTCGTTCCCACATCCGCGTGGTCGTGGCCAGGGCCTGCGCGTCCTCGAAGGCGCCGCCCTGGCCATTGCCGTCGTCGAAGTCGAGGTAGGCGTTGTCCGCCGCGACCTCGCGCCAGACTCGACCGCTGAGACGATACCGGGCGCCCGGGGTCACCGGAATCCAGTCCGAAGGCACCACCACGTCGGCCGTGGTGTCGCCGCCGGCGTTGGATCCGCGCAGTGCGACCTTCCAGGGTCCCGTGCTCTCGTCGGCGGGCTCGGTCGCGATTACCGCGTCCTTGGATCCAGTCCAGCCGCGGAGGTGGACGGCGGCCGGTCCGCCTACGACGGGTGGGACCTTGAAGTCCTCACAGAACCCATTGTGGACGTAGGTCGTGTTCCGGAACGGGTCGACCCAGGGCAGCGTGGGCAGATCGGGGGGCGTGAAGCGCTCGAAGGACTGCGCGTACTGGTAGCGGACGCCACTCGGCTCCAGGCTGTTGAAGGTCTCGAACCGGATGGTCCCGAGGCCGCGGCCGAGGTGATAGACCTCCCGCGAGGCGGCGTCGGGGTACCGGCCCCAGTAGTGCACCTCGAGTACGTCGAGGTACTCGGTCCCGCTGTCCGGGTCACGCCAGGCATCGTGGTGGGCGACGATCTCCACGCGCAGGGTCTGGTCGGCGGTGTTCGCGACGCGCCGGAGCCGCGGATCGAAGACGGAGTCGGTGATCCGCTGCTGCTTGAAGTCCCCCACCCGCATCCGCTCGTCCATCCAGCCGAAGGGAGACGCGAAGCTGTGGGTCTCTTCGCTGTCGTGATAGCCGTTTCCGCGGAAGGTGCCCCAGTAGCGGAGCTCGGAGCCTGCGACCTCGAACAGGTCGTACTTCGTGAAGCTGCTGTCGCCCTGCAAGGCGACGATGCGGCCCCAGAGCGGGCCGCGCCAGAAGGCGTGCTCGCCGACCTCGCTTTCGCGCCCCATCTTGCCGGGGGCCAGGATCTGGAAGGGCCGGACCGGACCCGGGCCCGCGCCGCGACTCGCGCTCACCACCCCGGGCCAGAAGACGGTGGTCAGGAGGCCCCGAAGCCCGTGGGGCATGAGCCAGTAGTCGTAGGTGTCGTAGAGCGTCCCCGCCGAGCTGCCGGTCATGGCCGCACCTCGAAGCTGGCGTCCAGGCCCGACTGCGAATCGCCGCCGACCCAGATCCGGAATGCGCCCGGCTCGACGACGTAGCGCATCTCGCGGTCGTGAAAGCCCAGCGATGAGGCGGGGAGGTCGAAGGTAACCGCCTTCGTCTCACGCGGGCCGAGGCGGACCCTCTTGAATCCCTTCAGCTCCTTGACCGGACGCGTGAGGCTCCCCACGAGGTCGCGCACGTAGAGCTGGGCCACCTCCTCTGCTTCCCGGTCGCCGGCGTTCGTGAGGTCGACCGAGACCCTGATGGTGTCGCCCCGCGCCACGCGGGCCGACGAGAGGCGGAGATTCGCGTACTGGAACTCCGTGTACGAGAGGCCAAAGCCGAACGGGTAGAGGGGGAGGTAACCGATGTCGAGATAGCGCGACGCGTCGCCCAGCGAGCTCTGGCGCGCGCGTGGCGGGATGTCGTCGATGAGGGTCAGCTTGCGGTCGGTCGGGGGCCGTCCCGTGTTCTTGTGCGCGTAGTAGACAGGGATCTGCCCTTCGGTCTTCGGGAAGGTGATGGGGAGCTTGCCCGAGGGCGACTCGACCCCGAACAGGAGGTCGACCAGGGCCGCGCCGGTCATGGTCCCCGGGTGCCAGGCGTAGAGGACGGCACCGGCCTTCTCGAAGACGTCGCCGATGGCCAGCGGCCTCCCGGCCAGCACGACGAGCACGAGCGGTTTGCCCGTGGCCGCGACCGCATCGACCAGCTCCCTCTGTGCGCCGGGCAGATCGAGGTGAGCGCGGCTGTGAGCCTCGCCGGAGAGGATCGCTTCCTCGCCGACGAAGACCAGCGCGACATCCGACCGCCGCGCCGCCTCGACCGCGGCCGCGAACCCGGCCTGGTCCCGGCTGCGCGTGGACGGCAGGCCCTTCGCGTCGTTCACCTGGCCCGCGCTGCCGAGGAACCCCCGGATCGCGCGAAGCGGGGTCACGGTGTCCTCGACCTGACCGTCGCGGTTCCAGGTGCCCAGAACCTCGTAGGGGTCGTCGGCGAGCGGGCCGATGACCGCGACGGACCGGAGGCCGCGGGACAGGGGCAGGACCTTGCCCTCGTTCTTCAAGAGCACAACGCTCTTGATTGCGGCGGTCTTCGCCAGCCGAAGCGCCTCGGGGCTCGGCGAGGCTGGCACCTTGGCTGCGAAGGGCCGCCGGGTGTCGAAGAGGCCGAGCGCTATCTTGATCCGCAGCACTCCGCGGACCGCGTCGTCGACGAGCTTCAGGGGGACGGCGCCGCTCCGGACCAGCTCTTCCAGATGGTCCGCGTAGGCCGTGCTCTGCATCTCCATGTCCACGCCGGCCCGGATCGACTTCACCGCCACGTCCTTGAGGTCCGCGCAGAAGCCGTGGGCGATCATCTCGGACATGGACTCCCAGTCGCTCACCACGAAGCCCTTGAAGCCCCATTCGTCGCGGAGGACCCTCCGCAGGAGGAACTCGTTCCCGGAGGCGGGAACACCGTTGATCTCGTTGAACGACGTCATGACCGTGGCCACCCCGGCCTCCACCGCGGCCTTGAACGGTGGCAGATAGACGTCGCGCAGCAGGCCTTCGGGGAGGCTGACGGTGTCGTAATCGCGTCCGCCCTCGGCCGCACCGTAGCCGGCGAAGTGCTTCGCGCAGGCGGCGATCCGGTTCGGGGCGGACAGGTCGTCACCCTGGAAGCCACGGACCATGGCGGCGGCGAGGACACTCGCGAGGTGCGGGTCTTCCCCGAAACCCTCGGCGATCCGTCCCCAGCGCGGATCGCGCGCGATGTCCATCATGGGGGCGAACGTCCACTGGAAACCCGCCGACGAGGCTTCCTCGGCGGCCACGGAAGCGCAGGCCGCGACGAGGTCGGGGTCCCAGGCCGCCGCCTGGCCGAGGGGAATGGGAAAGATGGTGCGATAGCCGTGGATGACGTCGCGGCCCATGAGCAGGGGGATACCCAGGCGGCTCTCCTCGACGGCGATGCGCTGGATCTCCGTGCTCACCGCGGGCACGATCTCGTTGAGCATCGAGCCGACCCGGCCCTGCCGGAGGCGCAGCTTGAGCGCCTCGGGGACCTCGCCGCGGGAGGCGTTGATCTGGACCATCTGGCCGACCTTCTCGGCCAGGGTCATGCGGGCCAGCAGCTCTTCGACGCGACGTTCCACGTCGCGCTCGCCCGCCGTGGCGGAGACGGCGATGGCGGACACGACGGCGAGGCCGATCCAGAGCGGAAGGGAGTGGCCTTTCCTGGGAAAGGTCGCGGCGCGGTGGGGAGCCATGGCGCCTATGAGAACACGAGTTGTCGGAAAGCGCCGCGGGGCCCTTGTGGAGCCCCGCGGATGAACCCGAGCCGAGCGTGTTCACGCCCGGTCTGCTCTCTAGTCGGCCGTCCAGGAAACCGTGTCCGCCAACACCTCGAGCAGGGCGACCCGCGTCGCCTTGTGATCCCCGGCCTCGACCCGCGGGCGGGCCCCGTTTTGAAGCTGCTTCGCCCTCTGGAAGACCACCGAGACGAGGTGAAACCCGCTCAGGGGCCCCTCGAACGGAGGGGCGGTCGTCAGAGGAACGGCGGAGGGCGCCATCAGTACATCCCGCCGCCCTGGGGCATGCCTCCGCCCATTCCGCCGCTGTCGCCCTTCTCGCTGGGGATCTCGCAGACGATCGCCTCGGTGGTCAGGAGCAGGGAGGCGATGGACGCCGCGTTCTGCAATGCCGAGCGCACGACCTTGGTCGGGATCGATGACGCCGGCCTCGACGAGGTTCTCGTACTCCTCGGTGGAGGCGTTGAAGCCCTCTTCGGCCTTCATCTCCCGGACCTTGGCCACGACCACGGCACCTTCGTGGCCGGCGTTGCCCGCGATCTGCCGGAGCGGCTCCTCGAGCGCGCGCCGGATGATCGCGACCCCCACCGCTTCGTCGCCCTCGGCCTTGATCGCGTCGATCGCCTTCGTGCAGCGCAGCAGGGCCACGCCGCCGCCGGGGACGATTCCCTCTTCGACCGCGGCCTTGGTCGCGTGCATCGCGTCCTCGACCCGCGCCTTCTTCTCCTTCATCTCGGTCTCGGTCGCGGCCCCGACCTTGATCACGGCCACGCCGCCCACGAGCTTGGCCAGCCGCTCCTGGAGCTTCTCGCGGTCGTAGTCGGACGTCGTCTCCTCGACCTGGGTGCGGAGCTGCTTGACCCGGCCCTCGATGTCCTTCGACTTCCCGGCCCCTTCGACCACGGTCGTGTTGTCCTTGTCGATGGTGATCTTCTTGGCCTTGCCGAGGTCCTCGAGCTTGAGGTTCTCGAGCTTGATCCCGAGGTCCTCGGTGATGGCCTTGCCGCCGGTGAGGATGGCCAGGTCTTCGAGCATGGCCTTCCGGCGATCGCCGTAGCCCGGGGCCTTGACCGCGGCCACGTGCAGGGTGCCGCGCAGCTTGTTCACGACCAGGGTGGCGAGCGCCTCGCCTTCCAGGTCCTCGGCCACGATCAGGAGCGGCTGGCCGAGCTTGGCCACCTGCTCGAGCACGGGGAGGAGGTCCTTCATGCTCGAGATCTTCTTCTCGTGGATGAGCACGAGGGCGTTCTCGAGCACGCACTCCATGCGCTCGGGATCGGTCACGAAGTAGGGCGAGAGGTAGCCGCGGTCGAACTGCATCCCCTCCACGACCTCGAGCGAGGTCTCCATCGACTTCGCTTCCTCGACGGTGATGACGCCGTCCTTGCCGACCTTCTCCATGGCCTCGGCGATGATGTTGCCGATGGTGTCGTCGCTGTTCGCGGAGATGGCCCCGACCTGGGCGATCATCTTGCCCTTGACCGGCTTGCTGAGCTTCTTCAGCTCTTCGGTGACCGCGGCCACCGCCTTCTCGATGCCGCGCTTCAGGGCCATCGGGTTGGCGCCGGCGGTCACGTTCTTGCTGCCCTCGCGGTAGATCGCCTGGGCGAGAACCGTCGCGGTGGTGGTGCCGTCGCCGGCCACGTCGGAGGTCTTGGACGCGACCTCGCGCACCATCTGCGCGCCCATGTTCTCGAGCGGCTCCTTGAGCTCGATCTCCTTGGCGACGGTGACGCCGTCCTTGGTGATGAGCGGGGAGCCGAACTTCTTGTCGAGGACGACGTTCCGGCCCTTGGGGCCGAGCGTCACCTTCACCGCGTCGGCCAGGCGGTTCACCCCGCGCAGGATCGCCTGCCGGGACTCGTCGCCGTACGTGATCTGCTTCGCCATCTTCTTGCCTGCTTCCTGAAAATGTTTCTTGGAACGACTACGCCAGCACGGCCAGGACTTCGTCTTCCCGGAGGATCAGGACGTCCTCGCCCGTCGATCTTGATCTCGGTCCCGGAGTACTTCCCGAAGAGGATCTTGTCGCCGACCTTGACGTCCATGGCGACCTTGGTCCCGTTCTCCAGGATCTTGCCGTTGCCGACGGCCAGCACCTTCCCCTCCTGGGGCTTTTCCTTGGCGGTGTCGGGAATGATGATGCCTCCCTTGGCCGTTTCCTTCTCTTCGATACGGCGGACGACCATGCGGTCGTGAAGCGGACGTACTTTCATCGTCTATTTCCTTTCGATCAGAGAACGGTGCGAGTGGGCGCTGCGTTCGGCACGAGGGCCACCGCAGGGGCGGGCCCGCCCTCGAAGTCGGCGAGCATCTGCTGGACCGAGCGATGGGTCGATCGGCTGACCAGCCAGATCGAGCCCAGGATGGCCAGGACGACCCAGGCCAGGCTCAACCATGCCATCCACGTGGAGCCCGAGACGGCATAGAGGCCCAGGGCGATGGCCGCGGACAAGGCTAGACCCGAAGCGCGGATCCATCGAGTCGACACCGAGTGCTGCATGGAGGCTCCCTCCGACGAGACGGCGGCTTTTGCGAGAAGGCTGTCGGGGGCTGCGGTGGGCTTGGTCGCTGACAGCGCTCAGGAAAGCGGACTACCCAGCACTCACGTTACGCCTATTTCCTTGGTAACACAAGGACAAACGAACTGGCAGGTCAGCTCTCGACGCCAGCCCTGAAGGACGAAGCGTGGCGCAGAGTGCGCGCCACGAAGATCGCAAGGCCCGTCCAGATGAGGCCGAAGCCGATGGCGCGCGACCGGGAGAAGGGCTCGCTGTAGACGATCGCCCCCACCCCGAGCTGAAGGGTGGGAGCGATGTACTGAAGCAAGCCGAGCATCGAAAGGGGGAGGCGCCGGGCCGCGCCGGTGAAGAGGAGAAGGGGAATGACCGTCAGGGGCCCGGCGAGAAGGAGCAAGAGGTCCCGCCCGCGGCCGCCCGCCCCGAACGCCAGGGTCCCCGCGTGGCCCGCGAAGGCCAGGTATCCAAGAGCCAGCGGAAAGAGCAGGAGCGTCTCCACGGTGAGTCCCGCCACCGCCCCCACCGGCGCGACCTTCCGCACCAGGCCATAGCCCCCGAAGGTCACCGCGACCACGAGCGAGATCCAGGGAAGCTGGCCGGCCGCGATCGTGATGTAGGCCACCCCGGCCGCGGCGAAGAAGACCGCGAGCCAGGTCGGCCGGTCCAGGCGCTCCCCGAGAAAGAGCACCCCGAGGAGCACGCTGATGAGGGGGTTGATGAAGTAGCCGAAGCTCCCCTCCAGGATGCGGCCGCTCAGCACCGCGAAGATGTAGACGAGCCAGTTGGCCGCGATCAGGAGGGCGCTGGCCACGAGGAAGAGCAGGCCGCGTCCCGGTCGAAGCGCGGCAAGGAGCTGGCCGCCCAGCCTTTGCCAAAGAACCACGGGCACGAGGACGACCAGCGCCCAGACCACCCGGTGCGCCAGGATCTCGACCGGGGGCGCGAACGCGAGGGCCTTGAAGTAGATGGGAAAGATGCCCCAGAGGAAGTAGGCAGCGGCGCCGGCGGCGAGTCCCTGCTCTCGGGCCGCCGACCCGCTAGCGGACCCGGCCCGCAAGATTCTCGAGCACGACGTTCGAAAGCACTGCCGCATCGGACTTGTCGGGCAGATGCGAACAAAAGCCAATGCCGACGTAGAAGGGGCTGTCGAGATGGAGGCTGACCGGCGGGCCGAACTGATGCATGGGTTCGCCTTCCAGGCTGACGAAGAGCGCGAAGGAGTCGCCGGTCTTTTCGATGCCAATGCGCCGGGCCATGACGCCGACAAGGCTGTCCGGACTCGCACCGCCGGGACGGCCACGGCCTCCGATCCGATACTCCATGTCCTTCACGCGGACGCCTTTGTCGGGACGCTGCGCCAGGTGGATCATGCCGAGGCCATGCAGGGCCACGATTGCCTCCCTGGAATCGTCATCGAGATCCTGGCGAATCACGAGGACGGCCTTGCGGTCGCCGTAGCCGTTCGGGTCCGGGTAGGCGACGTCGGCGGCCAGCGAGACGTTGCCGGACATTCTCTTCCAGAGATAGCGAAACTCGTCGCGCGTGTACCAGACGTTGTAGCCGGCGGAGTTGATGGTGTATTGCTTCGTGCTGGCATCGTAGCTCGCGCTCCCCGGCACGAGGGCGCTCCCGATGTCGGATTGGCCCTCGAATATTCCGATCGGTGAATCGAAGCTCCTGCTGGCCCGGTGAAAGGCCGCGGGCGGCGCCACCTGCTTGTGCGTGTCTGAGCCCGGTCGTGCCCAGTCCGGTACTTCGATTGCCTGGGTTGCCGATTCGACGGGCCCTTGTGCGAGCAGCAGGCGCGGAGCCACGCAGGACACGGCCAGAAGTGAGCGTCGGAAGAGGGCTCGCATGGTGAAAGCGAAAGATACCCGATCAGCCTGTCGGGGTCATCCGGACGACGACAGGCGCAGGGACTCATGACTACCTTCCCTGATCTGGACCCGCCTCGGCACCAACACGGGGCCGGGTGGGACCGGCTCAGATCGAGCACGGCGGCAAGAGGCCGCAATAGCCCGAAAGGGTTCCGGCAGGGCTCGAGCCTGGCCGCGCATCTCGCTGGCTGTGCGGTGGTGTTTTCCGAAGACCTGAGCCCCGGGCAATCGGCGGGGTGCGCGTGGAGAATCCCTTCCAGGTCGCGTGAGATGATGAGGCAGTGACCGACGTCTCTCCCGCGGCCCCCCGCTTCGCCCCGAAGCAGAGGCGGGCCGTGCTCCTGGCCTTGAGCCTCGTGACCGTTCTCGCCTCGTTCGAGGCCACGGTCGTGTCCACCGCGATGCCCACGATCATCGGCGAGCTCGAGGGACTGCCGCTCTACTCCTGGGTGTTCGCGGTCTACCTGCTCACCACGACCGTCACCATGCCCCTCTACGGCCGCCTGGCCGATCTCCATGGCCGGCGCTTGATCCTGCTCGTTGCGATCGTGATCTTCTTGACCGGAGCCAGTGCCTGCGCCTTCGCCCAGTCGATGCCGCAGCTCATCCTCGCGCGCGGCCTGCAAGGGCTGGGCGCCGGGGGGCTGCTGCCTACGTCTTTGACCGTGACCGCCGACCTCTACGGCGTCCGCGAACGGGCCAAGGTGCAGGGGCTCTTCAGCACCCTGTGGGGAGCGGCGAGCCTCCTCGGGCCCCTCCTCGGCGCCGGCATGACCCTGGCCTTCGGCTGGCGGTCGATCTTCTCGATCAACCTGCCCCTCGGAGCGCTGGCCTTCGTCCTCGTCGCGTCGAACCTCAAGGAGTCGCGGTCGGCGCGCCGCGATCCCTTCGATCTTCCGGGAGCGCTCTGCCTCGGCCTGGGTGTGACCTGCCTGCTCTTCTCCGTTCTGCACGGGACGGGTCCGGCGGCCTTGGCGTTGGGCACACGCCTGGCCCTGGCCACCGCGGGCGTGCTGGCCCTCGCCGGGTTTGCGCGTCTCCAGGCCTCGCGCGCGCATCCTCTCGTTCCGCTCTCGCTCTTCTCGCGCGCCGAGACCGCGGCCCCCTACTTCTGCGGCATCCTCCTGGGCACCACGATCTTCGGGGTCGACACGTTCGTGCCATTGTTCGTGCAGGGGGCACGCGGGGGCACCGCCGCCGCGGCAGGCGCCGTCGTCACTCCCACCATGCTCTTCTGGGCGCTGTCGTCGAGCATTGCGGCCCGCCTCATCGTGCCCCTCGGCTTCCGCACGGTGGCCCGGGCCGGCGCGATGCTCATCGTCACCGGTTTCACCTCGCTCCTGGCCTGTGCGCGCTTCGATGCCCCGGTGCCCTGGATCAGCGCGGCCTGCGCGCTCGTCGGCTGCGGGCTCGGCTTCATGGGCCTCACCCAGGTGCTCGCGATCCAGCACACCACGGCCGAGAGGATCCGCGGCGTGGCCACGAGCCTGGTGCCGTTCTTCCGCGCCGTGGGCGGTTCCTTGGGCGTGGGCGCCCTCGGGGCCCTCTTGTCCTTCGGCCTCGTCGCGCGCCTCGGCGCGGCCGCGACCGAGACCGCGGGGCGGCTCCTCGCGGGAAGGCACGGCCCGCCCGGAAGCGGCCCGAGCCTCGATCCCGCCCTCCTCCGTCAGGCTCTGGAGCACGCGCTCCTGCCCGTCTTTGGAGTGCTGCTCGCCCTCGCCGTCCTGAACCTGTTCGTGGCCGGCTTCTTCCCGGCCCGGGCCGACGATCAAGGACCCCGACCTACGACCGGCGACGCCCTCTAGTACCGGACCGCGAACCCAGGACTGGCCTCAGAATGGCGGCCCCACGCTTGCTTCCGCCGCATCACCGGGGGACACTGCAAGCTCCTGCGACACGGCGCCCGCCCCTCGAGCACCGTCCCAGAGACCATCACGAGGAGGCCGCACGAAAGGACTTATCCGCCTGCTCAGGAACCGCCCGCCGCCGGCGGCCGAGAAGCCCCTGCGCGACGAGCTCCTGAGCATCGAGCGTCTCGAAGAGAGGGCAAGAGCCCTCGCTGCCCGCTTCACCCTCGACCCGAACCCCCGTCGCGCCTCGCGCAACGTCCTGCCGCGCTTCGACGACAACGCGCGCGTGCTGCGCGAGGCCTACGTCACCATGGCCGACGACGTGCACCGGGGAGAGTTCGTCACCCCCGCGGCCGAGTGGCTCCTCGACAACTTCCACCTCGTCGCCTCCGAGATCCTCGACGTGAGGCGGAACCTCCCGCCCGGCTACTACCGCGAGCTGCCCAAGCTCGCGCTGCGCGAGCTCGCGGGCGACGCCCGGGTCTACGCGATGGCGGTCGAGCTGATCCGCCACAGCGACAGCCGCCTGGACCGGCAGCAGCTCGTGCGCTTCATGAACAGCTACCAGGCCGTGGCCCCGCTCACCATCGGCGAGCTGTGGGCCTGGCCCAGCATGCTGAAGCTGGCCCTCATCGAGAACCTGCGGCGGCTCGCCGAGGAGACGCTCGAGGCCCGCGAGGCCCGCCGTGCGGCCGACGCCTACGTGGAGCGGATCGACGCGGCCGGCCATGGCCTGCCGCCGCCACTGCCCGAGCGTCTCCACACCGGCTACGTCGTCCAGCTCCTGCAGCGCCTGCGCGAGTACGGCCCTCGCCTCGCCGCCGTCCGCGCCGCCGTCGACACGCACCTCCTCGCCCAGGAGATGTCCTCCGAGGACGCGATCCGGAGCGAGCACCAGCGCCAGGCCGCGGGCCAGGTCTCCGTCGCGAACGTGATCACCAGCCTGCGCCTCCTCGCGACCCTCGACTGGAGCCAGTACTTCGAGGCGGTCAGCCTGATCGAGCGGGTCCTGCAGCGCGACCCGCCGGGCGCCTACGGGAGCATGGACTTCCTGAGCCGCGACCGCTACCGCCAGGCCGTGGAGGAGCTGGCCGAGCCGACCGGCGAAGCGCAGTTGCGGGTCGCGCTGCGCGCCGTGGAGAGCGCTCGCCAGGCCGCGGAGAGCGGACCGGTGACGGACGTGGCCGCCCACATCGGCCATCACCTCATCGGCAAGGGGCGTCCCGACCTCGAGACGGACGTCGCGTATCGTCCGCGCTTCGAACGGCGGGCGCGGCGCTTCCTCTTCGCCCACGCGACCGCGGTCTACCTCGGGCTGATCGGCCTCACTGACCGCTCTCCTGCTCGGCCTCGGGATCAGCTACCTCCATGGGCAAGGTGCGTCTCCCTGGGTGTCGGCGGGGGTCGCGCTCCTCCTGCTGCTCCCCGCGAGCGACGTGGCGATCGCCCTCGTGCAGCGCCTGGCCGCACGCTGGGCGCCGCCGCGGCGCCTCCCCCGCCTCGAGTTCTCCGGCGGAATCCCCGAGGACGCGCGGACCATGGTGGTGGTGCCCACGCTCCTGACGAGCGTGCCCGGCGTGGCACGCGCTCCTCGAGCACGTCGAGGTGCTGGCCCTCGGCAACCTCGACCCGCGGATCCATTTCGCGATCCTGAGCGATTTCGTGGACGCGCCCGCGCGCGAGATGCCGGACGACGAGGCGATCCTCGAGGCCGCGCGGGCCGGGATCGAGGCCCTGAACGCCCGCTTCGGCGAGGGCCGCACGCGACCGCTTCTACCTCTTCCACCGCGTGCGCCAGTGGAACCCGAGCGAGAACGTGTGGATGGGATGGGAGAGGAAGCGCGGAAAGCTCGAGGAATGGAACGCCATCCTGCGCGGGGCCACGGACACGAGCTTCGCGGTCCAGGTCGGAGACGTGGCGGTCTTCCCGAGCGTGCGCTACTGCCTCACCCTCGACTCCGACACGCGCCTGCCCCGCGACGCCGCCAAGAAGCTCGATCGGCATCATCGCCCACCCCCTGAACCGCCCCCGCTTCGACAAGCAGCCTCGGCCGCGTCACCGAGGGCTACGGGATCCTCCAGCCCCGGGTCAGCGTGACCATGGCGAGCGCCGCCGGCTCGCTCTTCGCCCGGCTCTACGCCGGCCACACCGGCGTCGATCCCTACACCACCGCGGTGTCGGACACCTACCAGGACCTCTTCGGTGAAGGGATCTTCACCGGCAAGGGGCTCTACGACGTGGACGCGTTCGTGGCCGCCCTCGACGGACGCGTGCCCGAGAACGCCCTCCTGTCCCACGACCTCTTCGAGGGGCTCTACGCCCGCACGGCCCTGGTCACCGACGTGGAGGTGGTGGACGACTACCCCGCGAGCGTGCTCGTCCACGCGCGGCGCCAGCACCGCTGGGTGCGCGGCGACTGGCAGATCCTCCGGTGGCTGTTCCCCTGGGTACCCAGCCGCTCGGGACTGACCCGCAATCGTCTGCCCCTCATCTCCCGCTTCAAGATCTTCGACAACCTGCGGCGCAGCCTCGTGGCCCCCGCGACCGTCGCCCTGCTCCTCCTGGCCTGGGCGGCGCTGCCGGGGAGGCCGGCCGTCTGGACCGCTCGCCATCCTGGCCGCCATGGCCCTGCCCCTCTATCCGCTGCTCGCTGGAAGCCGCGCGCGGCCCGCGGCCGCAGCAGCCGTGGCGCGTGTACTTGCGCACCTCGTGGGAGGACGGCAAGACCGCCCTCGCCCAGGTCGCGCTGCACCTCACCTTCCTGGCCAGCCAGGCCTACGTACGCGCCCATGCCATCGGCCTGACCCTCGTCCGCCTGGGGGCCACCCAGCGCCGCCTGCTGGAGTGGGAGACCGCGGCCGCGAGCGCGGCCCGAGGCGCCCGCCTCGCCCGGAAGATGGGCGCGCGAGCTCTTCCTGCGGGAGATGATCGCGAGCCCGGTGATCGCACTCGTCGGCCTTCTCCTGGTCGGGGCCCTTCGCCCGTCGGCGCTGCTCACGGCCATCCCCATCCTGGCCTTGTGGGCGGTCGCACCCCTTGATCGCGTACGCGTTGAGCCAGCCGGTGGCGACGAGGCGCGTCGCGCCCGGTGACGAGGATCGCCAGTTCCTCCGCCAGGTCGCGCAGGATACCTGGCAGTACTTCGCGACGTTCATGGGCGAAGAGGACCACTTCCTGCCCCCGGACAATTTCCAGGAAACGCCGAGCCCAAAGGTGGCTCATCGGACCTCGCCCACCAACATCGGCATGGGTCTCCTGGCCACCCTGGCCGCCCACGATCTCGGCTTCATCGACCGCGGAGGAGCTCGCCTCGAGGATCGACGCCACCCTCACCACGATGGAGGGGCTCGAGCGCTTCGAGGGGCACCTCCTCAACTGGTACGACACGCGGACCCTGGCTCCGCTTTCGCCTGCCTACGTCTCGACCGTGGACAGCGGGAACCTCGCGGGCGCGCTCATGACCCTCGCGGGGGGGCTGCGCGAGGCCGGGCTCGCGGACCTGGCGCGCCGCGCCGCCGCGTTCGCGGACGGCGATGAGCTTTCGGTTCCTCTACGAGCCGCAACGCCGGATCCTCTCCATCGGCTATCGGCTGGCCGACGCCGAGGGGCCGGGCCGCCTGGACCTCTCCTACTACGACCTTCTCGCCTCCGAAGCCCGCCTCGCGAGCTTCATCGGCATCGCGAAGGGCGAGCTTCCCGAGACCCACTGGTTCCACCTGGGACGTCTGGTCACGAACGTGGACGGCAATCCCACGCTTCTCTCGTGGAGCGCAACCCTGTTCGAGTACCTGATGCCGCTCCTCTTCATGAAGAGCTATCCGCAGACCCTCCTCGACCAGACCTGCCGGATGGCCGTGCGCCGCCAGATCGAAGTACGCGACGGATCGCGGCGTGCCCTGGGGCATCTCGGAGTCCGCGTACAACATCGTGGACCGCCTCGACAACTATCAGTACAAGGCCTTCGGGGTCCCTGGCCTCGGGCTGAAGCGGGGTCTCGGCGACGAGCTCGTGATCGCGCCCTACGCCACGGCCCTCGCCGCGATGCTCGATCCGACCGAGGCCGCACGCAACCTGCGGCGCCTGGCGGCCAAGGGCCTGCGGGGGGCCTACGGCTACTACGAGTCGATCGACTACACCCACGGCAACGACACCGACGATGCGACGACGCAGGCACCGTCCGCGCGATCCTCCACCGGAACGGTGGTGCGGGCCTTCATGGCCCATCACCAGGGGATGAGCCTCGTGTCGCTCGCGAACGCCCTCCTCGGCGATCCGATGGTGAGGCGCTTCCACGCCGATCCTCGGGTACAGGCCACCGAGCTTCTGCTGCAGGAGCGGTTGCCGCGCCAGGCGCCCATTGCCCAGCCGCGACCGGTGGAAGAGACACGCACCGCAGGCCCCCTGCCCACGGTGGCCTATCGCCGGTTCCGCACACCGCACACCCGGTTCGCCCACGCTCAGTTCCTGTCCAACGGGAACTACACCGCGGTCCTCACCAACGCCGGGGGCGGCGCCAGCTTCTGCCGGGGGCGCGCGGTCACGCGGCATCGGGAGGACCCGACCCTCGACGCGGGGAGCCAGTTCCTCTACCTGCGTGACGTACGCAGCGGCTCGGTGTGGTCGGCCACCTTCCAGCCCACCCGGGTGGAGCCGGACGACTACGTGGTCACCTTCCTCCCCGAGAAGGCGACCTTCCGCCGCCGCGACCACGAGCTGGCCACGCAGCTCGACGTCGCGGTCTCGACGGAGGACGACGTCGAGGTACGCCGGCTCGCCGTCACCAACCACAGCGACCGGCCGCGCGAGATCGAGATCACGAGCTATGCGGAGATCGTCCTCGCTCCCCCCGCCGACGACCTGGCCCACCCGGCTTTCGGCAAGCTGTTCGTGGAGACGGAGTACCTCCCCGAGAGCGCCGCGCTCCTTTGCCATCGTCGGTCCCGCGCCGCCGACGAGCCGGGAACGTGGGCGGTTCACGTCCTGAGCCTCGAGGGACGGACCCAGGGTCCGGTGGAATGGGAGACCGACCGCGCGCGCTTCCTGGGGCGTGGGCGCGGCCCCGACGATCCCCAAGCCCTCGACGGGCGCTCGCTCTCCGGCACCACCGGCTTCGTGCTCGACCCCGTGGTGAGCCTGAGGCAGCGCATTCGCCTCGCGCCCGGCGGTTTCATGAGGCTCTCCTTCGCCACGGGCATGGCCGCGTCGCGAGAGATGGCCCTGGCTCTCGCCCAGCGCTACCACGAGCCAAGCGCCGCGGCCCGGACCTTCGCCCTGGCCTTTGCGCATGTCCAAAGCGACTTGCGCCACCTGGGCATCACGAGTGTCGCAGGCCCAGTTCTTCGAACGCCTGGCCTCTCGTGTCTTGCACGCGGACGGATCGCTTCGCGCCCGCCCGGAGGTCCTCGCCCGGAGCACCCTGGGCCAGGAAGGCCTCTGGCCCCACGGGATCTCGGGCGACCTGCCCATCCTCCTGGTGCGGGTGGTCGAGGAGGACGATCTGCCCCTCGTACGCCAGGTCCTGCAGGCCCAGGAGTACTGGCGGCTCAAGGGGCTCCTCGCCGACGTGGTGATCCTGAACGAGCACCCGGTGAGCTACCTCGACGAGATGCACGCGGCGCTCACCGCCCTCCTCGACAACGGACCCTGGAGGACGTGGAAGCACAAGCCCGGGGGGGCCTACCTGCTCCGCGGCGACCGTATGGCGGAAGCCGAGCGGATCCTGCTCGCGAGTGTCGCGAGCGCGGTCCTCAGTGGTGAGCGAGGCGAGCTGCTACAGCAGCTCGACCGGCCCGACCCCGACTGGCAGCGAACCGGCGGCGCTCGTGCCCTTCGCGGACGAGGTAGCCCCGGACTCCGCGCCTTTGGCGGACGTCGAGCCGCCTGCGCTCGTCCTGGGCAACGGCCGGGGTGGCTTCACGGAGGACGGTCGCGACTACGTGATCGTGCTCGAGGGGGACCAGGAGACACCGCTGCCCTGGGCCAACGTCATCGCCAACCCCGCGTTCGGGACCGTGTTGACCGCGTCCGGCTCGGCCTACACCTGGTCGGAGAACAGTCGTGAGAACCGCCTGACGCCCTTCGCGAACGACCCCGTCACCGACCCGACGGCCGAGGCGCTCTACGTCCGCGACGACGAGACCGGAGAGACCTGGTCGCCCACTCCAGGCCCCTTGCGTCGACGAAGCACGGACGGGCGAGTCGTCGTTCGGCACTCCGCCGGGGTCACCCGTTTCCACCGGGTTGCGCACGGAGCTGCGGCACGACCTCGACGTCTTCGTGGACGCGAAGGACCCGGTGAAGCTCTCCTGCCTCGCCCTCACGAACGAGAGCGCCCGGGCCCGTAGCCTGAGCGTCTTCGCCTACAACGAGTGGGTGCTGGGGCCGCCCCGGGCGGGCCAGGGCACACACGTGGTGACGGAGCAGGACGCCGCGACCGGCGCGGTGCTGGCCAGGAATTCCTACAACCAGGAGTTCGCGGGGCGCGTCGCCTTCGTGCACGCGAGCGAGCCTCCGGCTTCGGCCACAGGGGACCGTCTCTCGTTCCTGGGCCGCAACGGCTCGTTGCAGAACCCCGAGGCCTTGCGTCGGGAAGGGCTGGCCGGCCGCTTCGGGGCGGGGCTCGATCCGTGCGCGGCGCTTCAGGTGCGCATGGCACTCGAGCCCGGCGAGACGCGCCACCTCGTGTTCCTGCTCGGACAAGGCAAGGACGTCGGCGAGGCCCGCGATCTCGTGAGTCGCCACGGCAGCGTGGAGGCGGCACGAGTGGCGCTCCTGGCGGTGCAAGAGGGCTGGGACGCCATCCTGGACACCGTGCGGGTGCGCACGCCGGACGACTCTTTCGATCTCCTCTTGAACCGCTGGCTGCTCTATCAGGACGTGAGCTGCCGCCTGTGGGCGCGCTCCGCCTACTACCAGCCCGGAGGCGCCTTCGGCTTCCGCGATCAGCTTCAGGACGTCATGGCCCTGACCCTGTCCCGACCGGACCTCGCTCGCGAGCACCTGCTGCGGGCCGCCCGCCGGCAGTTCCTGGAGGGCGACGTCCAGCACTGGTGGCACGAGCCGAGCGGCCGCGGCACCCGCACCCGGTGCTCGGACGATCTTCTGTGGCTGCCCTACGTGGTGGCGCACTACCTCCGCACCACCGGCGATACCGGCGTCCTCGAGGAGCGGGTCCCTTTTCTCGAGGCCCCGGTGCTCGCGCCGGACGCTCATGAGTCCTACCTCCACCCGCACGTCTCGGCCGAGACGGGCAGCCTCTTCGAGCATTGCCTCCGCGCCGTCGACAAGGGGTTGACGGCCGGAGCCCATGGCCTGCCCCTCATGGGCAGCGGCGACTGGAACGACGGCATGAATCGCGTGGGACGGGAGGGGCGCGGCGAGAGCACCTGGCTCGGCTTCTTCCTCCACGGGGTCCTGCTCGAGTTCGCGGCCCTCTGCGAAGAGCGCGGGGACGCGCCTCGGGCCGAGCGTTACCGAAACGAGTCGCGCCGGCTCGGCGGCGTGCTGGAGCGAACCTGGGACGGCGAGTGGTATCGGCGTGGCTACTACGACGACGGCACGCCTCTGGGCTCGGCCCTGAACGACGAGTGCAAGATCGACGCGATCGCGCAGGCCTGGGCGGCGCTCTCGGGCGCCGTCCCCGACCGCTTCGCGGAGCGCGCCATGGACGCAGTCCGCACCCACCTCGTCCGCCGCGGGCAAGAGGTCGTGCTGCTGCTCACCCCGCCCTTCGACCGGTCCGCCCAGGACCCAGGCTACATCAAGGGCTATCCGCCCGGCGTCCGCGAGAACGGCGGCCAGTACACTCACGCCGCCCTCTGGATCGTCATGGCCATGGCCCACCTGGGCAGCGGCGACGAGGCGGTCGAGCTCTTCCACATGCTCAACCCCATCAACCATACGCGGACCGCGGCCGACGTCGAGCGCTACAAGACCGAGCCCTACGTCGTGGCGGGAGACGTCTACGCTCACCCGGCCCACTCCGGGCGCGGGGGCTGGACCTGGTATACCGGCTCGGCGGGCTGGATGTATCGGGCGGGCCTGGAGAGCATCCTCGGGCTCCGGCGCCGGGGTAGGACCTTCGAGATCGATCCCTGTATCCCCTCCTCCTGGCCGGAATACACGATCGCCTGGCGTTTCGGCCGCACGCGCTACGACATCCGGGTCTCGAACCCGGAGCGCCGATGCCGGGGAATCGCGGAGGCCGAGCTGGATGGCGCTCCGGTCGATTCCCACGCCATCCCGCTCACCGACGACGGCGGCACCCATGAGGTGCGCCTGGTCCTGGGGGACCGGAAGCGGCTCACCTCGTCCACCACCCGGCGGGGAGCGGTCGTGCGCGCCTGAGTCCGCGCCCCCGGACGAGGAGGCTCGATGGCGAAGAGCGTCAAGAAGAAGCAGACCCCGTCACTCAGCTTCGAGCGAATGGCACGGGCGATCAGTCAATTCACGGGCAGCACGCCCGCCTTCGTGACGGCCGTACTCGTGGTGCTGATCTGGGCGGTCATCGGCCCGTTGTTTCACTACTCAGAGACGTGGCAGCTGGTGATCAATACCGGAACCACCATCGTGACCTTCCTCATGGTCTTTCTGATCCAGCGCACGCAAAACAAGGATTCGCCCGCGGTTCAGCTCAAGCTGAACGAGATCGTGGCCGCCCTCGAAGGCGCGAGCAACCGGCTGGTCAACGTGGAGGACCTGAGTGAAGAGGAGCTCACCACCCTGCACCGTCACTACCAGGCCCTCGCGCAGATGGCCAAGTGATCCACGGGGGTGAGCCCCCGCGAGCGGCGCGCCCGTGACACACGCAATGAAGCCTTCTTGACCCGGTCCCATTCGGCGGCTTAGCCTCACCCATTGAGCGAACCCACGCCGAGGTGCCCGGATTTGAACGCTCACGATGGAAGACCGCATCCGCACTCCGCGAGGCTCCTGTGCGCGATCCTTCTCGTCGCCGCGGGGGCACCTGCCCACGCGGAGGTCGTCCGCGTCGAGGTCCTGAGTCGCAAGCCGTTCGCCGAGGGAATGGCCTTTGGGACGGTGGGCGCCTACGAGAAGGTCAGCGGACGGCTCCACTACGCGGTCGATCCCAACCACCGTGCGAATGCGCGCATCGTGGATCTCAAGCTGGCCCCTCGCGATGCGCGGGGCCGCGTCGTCTTCGCCGGCGACTTCATCCTGCTGAAGCCGGTCGATCTCGCGAAGGGCAACCACCGGCTCCTCTACGACGTGAACAACCGCGGAGGTCTGCCCATCCTGCCGCGTCTCAACCGCGGCGAAGGGAGCAACGATCCGGAGACCGCGGCCCATGCCGGCAACGGCTTCCTGATGCGTCAGGGGTATTCGCTGCTCTGGAGCGGCTGGAACTGGGACGTGCTGCCCGGCGGGGGTCGGATGCAGATCGACCTGCCCATCGCGACCGAGAGGGGAAAGACGATCACCGGGAGAGTCGCGGCCGAGATCGTGGTGAACGAGCGTTCTGATCTCGAGCCCGTGGCCTGGGGGGACAGCCGCGGCTACGAGGCGGTGGACGCTTCCACGAACCGCGACGCGACCCTGACGGTCCGCGACGAGCAACGGGCGCCGCGGGCCCTGATCGGGCGAGAACGATGGCGCTTCGCCGATCCCACCCACGTCCGGCTCGACGGCGGTTTCGAGCCGGGCCGCATCTACGAGCTCGTCTACACCGCGAGAGACCCGCGCGTGGTGGGGCTCGGCCTGGCCGCGATCCGCGATGCGATCTCGTTCTTCCGCTTCGCGGCCCAGGACGCGCAAGGGACGCCCAACCCTCTCGCGGTGGCGAGAGCGGAGGGCTCGTCACGGCCCGACCCCGAAAAGGTCATCATCTTCGGCATCTCCCAGTCTGGCCGCGTGATCCAGCACATGCTGTACGAGGGGCTGCACGTCGACGAAACGGGGCGCATGGCCATAGACGCCGCGATGCTGCACGTCTCCGGCGGGGCGCGGGGCTCCTTCAACCACCGCTTCGCCCAGACCACGCGCCACCCGAGCCCGCTCGAAGATCACCAATACCCGGCCGACCTGTTTCCCGCGACCACCGTCCCCGCCGTCGATCCCGTGACCGGGGCCAAAGGCGATGCGCTCGGGTTGGCGAAGGCGCTCGGCAAGGTGCCGTTCCTCATGTACACCTTGACCTCCACGGAGTACTGGACGCGGGCCGCGTCGCTCCTCCACACGGACGTCACCGGCTCGCGGGACGCGGCGGTGGACGAGCGGGCGCGGATCTACTTCATCGCGGGAGGCCAACACGGGATCGCCGCCTCCCGGGACCGTGTCTACGAGAACTCCCCGAACCCGCTCGATCACTCGCCTCCGCTCCGGGCCTTGCTGCTGGCGCTCGATCGTTGGGCCACCACCGGCGCCCCCCCGCCCCAGAGCGCCTACCCGCGGATCGACCGCGGCGATCTCGTTTCCGTGTCCCTCTACGCGGACGCCTTCCCGCCCATCCCGGGAGCTCGCGTGCCCCGTCAGAACCTGCAGCCGCCGCGCCTCGACCTCGGCCCCCGCTTCCGGGCCGACGGCATCCCCACGAGCGTCCCCCCCGGGCTCGGGACCGCGTTCTTCACCCTGGTGCCCGCGGCGGACGCGGACGGCAACGACCGCGCCGGCATCCGGCTGCCGGAGCTCGTGGTACCGCTCGGCACCTACACGGGCTGGAACCTCCGGCCGCCCGCGATGGGTGCTTCGAACCAGCTGGCACGCTGGAGCGGGTCGTTCTTCCCTTTCGCGGCGACCGAGTCCGAGCGGGCCAAGACCGGCGATCCTCGGCCCTCCCTCGAAGCGCGTTATCCGACGAAGGGCGACTACGTGCGAAGCGTCGAGGCTGCGGTAGCCCGCCTGCTGGAGCAGGGCTTTCTCCTCGAGGAAGACGCGGCGGCGTACCTCGCTCGCGCCCGCGACTCGCGCTGGCCACTCGCCACCCCCTGAGGGCGACCCGGAAGGGGTCAGGTCTGGAATTGTGAATCACAATTCCAGACCTGACCCCTTCCTGGAGGAGAATGCGGGCCATGGTGACGACTCTCATCCTGAGCGGGCTCACTTTCGAAGGACGCCACGGTGCGACGGTGAAGGAGCGCCGAAAGACCCGCCGCTTCGAGGTCGACGTGCGACTCGAGGCGGACTTCCGGGGGGCGGAGCGGAGCGATCGCCTGGCGGACGCCCTCGACTATCGCGACGCGGCCGACATCATCGTGGAGATCGGCGAGGGCGAGCCGCATCGCCTGATCGAGTCCCTGGCCCGCCGCATGGTCGACTCCCTGGCCGAGCGGTTCCCGGGAACCGCCATCACCCTGGAGCTGAGGAAGCTCACTCCACCCGGGTGCGCGGGCCAGCCCCACTTCTCCGGCTACCGCATCGAACAGCGGTAGCGCGCGCGCTAGTTCAGCCGCGGCGGCGTTCCCGTCCCTTCGAGGGCCTTTGGACCTTCGTCCGGCGTCGCCTGCGGCGTCACTTCGACCGGTGCGTTCCTCGTCGCGATGAGCACCGCTGCGGTCCAGCTCGGAACCAGGTCCCAGATCGGGATCAGCTCGGAAAAGAACGCGGGGAGGAAGGCCCAGTGCCAGCCCACGAGGGCGACCATCGCGATGGCCACCATCACGTCGAGGGCGTCGTTCAGGGGCGAGACCCAACCCCCGACGAACATGGGAAGGAGCCCCAGCTGGACCGCGTCGGCCACGACGCCGAGGACACGCGCGGCCCGCACCCGCTTCGGGGTCAGGGAGATCGGCATGCCAAAGACTAGCGCGTTTCACGCTCAAATCGTTGGACAGACCCGGCCTGCGCCGGCCGCTATACTGCCGGGTCGGCGTTCTTCGAGCGATTTCCACGGAGGTCTTCGTGAACCGACCACAGATCGTCTCTCTCGCCATGATCCTTGGGGCCCTCCTCTCTTGCACCAGCGCGCAAGCGGCAGAGCCGGCCGCGGATGCGCGCTGGGCGGGCTGGCGGGGACCCGACGGGCAGGGTGTGGCTACGGCCACCGGGCTCCCCATCGAATGGAACGAGAGCAAGAACGTCGCCTGGAAGACGACGATCCCCGGCCGGGGACACTCCTCCCCCGTGGTCTGGGGCGACCGCATCTTCCTGACCACGGCGATCGACGGCGACGTGGTCCCGGGAGCCAAGGCCGTCCAGCACCTGGACGAAGGCAAGGAGTTCGTGCATCCCGACGCCATCGGCGCCAACCGCAAACACAAGTTCGAGGTGCTCGCGATCGAGGCCCGGACCGGCAGGATCCTCTGGGAGAAGGTCGCGTTCGAGGGGACTCCCTACGATAGCGCGCACCGCAAGGCGAGCTTCGCCTCGCCGACAGCGGTCACCGACGGCGACCGCGTCTACGCGTTCTTCGGCTCGGAGGGCCTCTACGCCTACGACTTCGACGGCAAGCTCCTCTGGAAGGCCGCGATGCCCGGCATCGCGAACATGGGAGTCGGCTACGGCACCTCGCCCGTCCTCCACAAGGGACTGCTCATCCTGCAGTGCGACGAGGACAGCGGGGACAAGTCCTTCATCGCCGCCTACGACGCGAAGACCGGAAAGGAAGCGTGGCGCGTGGCGCGCAAGGTGCAGGTGAGCTGGGCGACTCCAGTGATCGTGCGGGCCGGGGAGCGGGAGGAGCTCGTCACCTCCGGCACCGAGTGGCTCATCGCCTACGATCCGGCTACCGGCAAGGAGCTCTGGCGGGCGAAGGGGCTGGAGAGCAACGCCGTGCCCTCGCCGGTCGCGGGCAAGGGCGTCGTGGTCCTGACCGCGGGCTCCCCCGCGAAGAAGGCCGTCGCCATCAAGCCGGGGGGCGCCGGGGACATCACGGGCACGGACCGCGTGCTCTGGACCTACGAGAAGGGCACCGCCTACGTGCCCTCTCCGATCCTCTACGGTGACTTCGTCTACCTCGTCACCGACAAGGGGCTCATGACCTGCCTCGACGCGAAGACGGGCGCCGTGAAGTACGAAGGGGCGCGCCCGCCCGTGGCCGCGAGTTTCATGGCCTCCCCCGTGGCCTTCGACGGGAAGATCCTCCTGTCCAGCCAGGACGGCGACGTCTTCGTGATCAAGGCGGGACCCGCCCACGAGGTGCTGCGCACCAACAGCCTGGGCGAGCCCATCTCGGCCTCGCCCGCCATCGCCAACGGCCGGATCTACATCCGGGGCGAGAAGACGCTGTTCGCGATCGGGGGCTGAGGCGGATCTCGGTCGGGGCTAGTCGAAACGGACGAGGGAGACTTCCACCGAGCGCGTTTCGCTCTCGGCCCGTCCCCACTGCACGAGGATCGGACTCTGGTAGGTGCCGCGCACCAGGCGCGCACGGCCCGTGCCCTCGGGGTCAGAGGCCAGGAAGCTGATGCGCCGCTTCATCCGCAGGAAGCGGCGGGCGGGGACCGCGAGCAGCTTCGCGGCCAGCTTCTCCACCGCCGAGTTGTCGAGGCCGAAAACCTCGACCAGGGAGTTGAAGACCCGGACGAAGTCGTAGCGGGCGTAGCTCAGGGTCTTGCCGGGCACGGCCAGGGGATCGTCGAAGATGTGCTTGCCCTTCTGCGCAGCGAAGCGCAGCGGATCCTTGAGCACGTCGACGAGGTCGTGCTGCATCAGCAGGGTCTCGTATTCGTTCACAGTGAGGCCCGCGTGGCCCTGCGCCGGCTCGAGGGTGATGTCGACCCGGCCTTTCTCGATTCCGGATCGGGCCAGGAGGTCGTCGACCCGGTCCATGAAGCCGGTGCGCGGATCGGCGAGGTTGACCGCATCGATGGGGTGTCGCGAGACCGAGACCGGGATCGCCTCGCGGCCAATGATGCGCTCCTGGTCGTAGGCCAGCACGGTCGTCCGGCGCTCGCGCCGCATGCCCTCGCTCTCGCCGTCGAGGTCCACGAAGTACACCGGGTCGTCGGTACGATTCGGATAGGTCACGCAGTTCCGCATCCCCGCGCCCATGAAGGTGAGGTGCGAGTCGGCGTTCCTGGGCTCGACCTTGCGCTGGGCCTCGCTGAGCTCGGTACGCTCCTCCATCTGGTCGTGGCGGTAGGGAGCGCCGGGAGGAAACAGCACTCGGAACGCGCGGAAGAAGAGCTCAAGATGGTCGCTGCGGTGGCGCAAACGCGCGAGCAGGCGAGGATCGAGGTAGCCGGCCGTGGTGTGAAGGGAGCAGTAGAGCGCTTTCTGGTGCCGGTCGAGCGAATCCCCGTAGTCCTCAGCGAGGCGCTTCCGCACGTCGATGGCTTCGAAGCGGGAAGACGGGGAAATCGTGAGGTGTATCTCGGTCGCTGCGCCCACGTTGCAGCAAGTTTAGGGGGTCCGGGTGGTTGGACGCAAGGGCAAGGCGCGGCGCCCCGGCGATCTCCCTTGACAAAGGGCTCCGGCAGTGCGACTTAGGAGGCATGCGCGGATTTCTGGGCAGCGGTGGCGAGCAGGACATTTCCCTGGGTGGCGCGGGCTGGAGCGAGCCGGCCTCGCCTTGACGCGGCCGTGACCTCGCCCTAGCGTGGGATCCCGTGCGACAGAGCATCCAGGTCACCGGCTCCGTGCTCGTGCCCGCCGAGGCGTGGTCGTGGCGGGCCACGCGCTCGTCCGGGCCGGGAGGCCAGAACGTCAACAAGGTGGCCTCGCGCGTGGAGCTGCGGGTGGACCTCGCGGGAGTATTCGGCCTCTCCGCCGACGCGTACCGGCGGCTCCTGGTCCTCGCCCAACACCGGCTGGATTCCGAAGGGCACCTCCTCGTCTCGAGTCAGCTCACGCGCGATCAGAGCCGCAACCTCCAGGACGCGACGGAGAAGGTGAAGCGCCTCATCGCGGCGGCCCTCGTGGCGCCTCGGGTCCGTCGGCCGACCAAGGTCAAACGGTCGGCCGTAGAGCGACGTATCGCGGGCAAGAAGCAGCTGGGAGCGCGCAAGAAGGAAAGGCGGCCGGTTCGGGGCGAGGACTGAGGTCCGGGACGGACCGCCCAAAAAGTCCGTGCGATACTTCGCGTCATGAAGCGCGTCCTCCTCCCGGTTCTCGTGTCCCTGGCCCTCCTCTCGGCAACCGTCGTCCTCGCTCCGGTCCTCCTGCTCAAGCCCTTCAGCCCCCAGACCGCTCGCGGGGTGGCCATCGCCTATCACCTGCGCGAAGCGGCACCTCTCGTGACCCCGGTCTTTGCCGTCCTCGTGCTGGCCGGGGTGGTCGCGGGGTGGCCAAGGCGAAGCCGTGCGCTACGCGTCGCCCTCGTCGGCTCGCTGGTCGTCGCCGGTGGCGCGGCCTGGCTCGCCAGGCAGAACCACTTCGAGTGGATGTTCGGCCCCCTGAAGAACCCGGCCTATGCCTCGGGCAGGGAGGCCGCGGCGTTCCTGGACCCGGCGGACATGGTGATCGCGGTGGCCTTGCGGGGCGACGCCGTCGCCTACCCGGTCCGGCAGATGGCCTATCACCACCTCGTCAACGACCAGGTGGGCGGCGTCCCCATCGTCAGCACCTATTGAACGCTCTGTCACACCGGTCTGGTGTGGGAGCGGACGATCAACGGACGAGTCCTGACCTTCCGGTTGTTCGGAATCAACAACCAGAACTTCATCATGCGGGACTCGGAGACCGGCTCCTGGTGGCAACAGGTCAGTGGCGAGGCGATCCAGGGTCCGCTCAAGGGGAGTCGCCTGCCGCGCGTCCTCCACGACGAGGTGTCCTTCGGCATCTGGCGCGGCGAAGAGCCCAAGGGGCGGGTGCTCCGGCCGGTCCAGGAGGCCAAGGACGAATACGCGGATTGGAACTGGGAAAAGCGGATGAAAAAGGTGCGAACCGTCGTGGCCAAGGCCAAGGGCGACCCGCTGGAGCCTCGCGACGTCGTCGTCGGGGTCGTGCGCAACGGGCAGGCGCGCGCTTACCCCTTCCCCAGGGTCAAGGCCCAGAACCCGGTGGTCGACCGGCTCGGGAGTGAGCCGATCGTCGTCGTTGTCGGCGACGACCGAAAGTCGGTGCGGGTCTTCAAGGCGGAGGTCGACGGACGTCCCTTGAGCCTCCTGCGCAAGGCCGAGCCGGGGCCAATCCGTCTCGTGGACGCGGAGACCGGCAGCGAATGGGACTTCACGGGGGCGGCGGTGTCGGGTCCGCTGGCGGGTACCCAGCTCGAGAAGGTCTTCGCCCTGAAGGAATACTGGTTCGACTGGAAGATCTACAATCCCTCGACCAGCGTGTACACACTCGGCCCGCCCTGAGTCGGGAGACTCGTCTGCGCTCACGAGCTCCCGCAGCGACACTCGCGACCATGAGGAGCCCGAGGGCCCACGGTAGAGGCATTGCCCGATTTCGGACCACCTGGGGTCGAGGCTCGGAGTAAGAAGGGGCAATGCGGGCCGACCTGCTGGCTTCCCTGAAGCGCCTCTCCGATTCCGCCCTGTTCGCACGGATCAGGGAGCTGGCCGCGCGCGAGCGCGGTGAGATGGTGCTCCTCGTCGCGCATCTGGCCGAGCTCGACACGCGCGACGCACACCTGCGGCTCGGCCATGGCTCCCTCTTCTCGTATTGCCGAAACGCCCTGGCCCTTTCCGAGCAAGAGGCCTACAGCCGCGTGGCGGTGGCGCGCGCGACGCGGCGCTTCCCCGTGGTCCTGGAGATGCTCGAGACGGGTGCGCTCAACCTCACGACCGTGAGACTGCTGGCCCCCCGCCTGACCCCCGACAACCACGAGGCGGCGCTCCAGTCGGCTCGGGGGAAGAGCAAGCTTCAGGTCGAGGAGCTCGCCGCCCGCCTCTGGCCCAGGCCCGATGCTCCCACTCTCGTTCGGAAACTCCCCGTGCGGCCCCTCCCACCGCCGACCGAGACGCCGGTCGTCTCTCCGGTGGCGTTGTCTGCGAGCGGACCTCCGGACAGCCCCGTGCCGGACCGGACCGTCCCGGCGACGCCGGGACCCGCCTCTCCCTGGGCCGCGCCCCGCCGTACCGCAGACGTCACGCCGCTCTCACCGGACCGCTACAAGATCCAGGTGACGATCGGCGGTGCCACCCTCGAGAAGCTGCGGCGCGCGAAGGATCTTCTGCGCCACGCGATCCCCTCGGGGGACGAAGCCGCCATCCTCGACCGCGCTCTGACCGCCTTGCTCGCGGCCCTCGCGCAAAGGAAGTTCGCGGCGACCGAGAGCCCGCGGCCTTCGGCCGGCACCGCGCCCGGATCGCGCCACATCCCCGCGGAGGTCAAACGCGCGGTATGGCGACGCGATCTCGGGCGCTGCGCCTTCCTGGGCACGAACGGCCGCCGCTGCACGGAGCGAGGCTTCCTCGAGTTCCACCACGTCCGCCCCTACGCAAGCGGTGGCCTTGGCACCGTGAAGAACATCGAGCTCCGGTGCCGAAACCACAACGACTACGAAGCCCGGGTCTACTTCGGGCCGGCGCGCTCGCGTGCCGACGGAGCGGGGTAGCCGCTTCTACTTCTGCCTCATCCCGTCGATGCTGGCATTGGCCGCAGCCGCCGCCGCATCGATCTTGACGAGCATCGTCTTCGCCTTGTCGTTGAGCTTCGCCGCCTCAGGCTTCAAGCTCACCATGGCCGCGGGGTTCAGATCGTGACCCAGGAAAGTGATCTGGTCCTTGAGGCCGGTGAGGAAAGCATCGTACTCGCCCCGAGCGTCCTTGCCGGCGGTGGCGATCTTCCCGTAGCGGGCCTGCGTGTCGTCCAGCCTCTCCTGGCTCTTCTTCTTCAGCTCGGGACTGGCGATGGCGTCCGTGCTCGCCTTCCATGAGGCAAACAGCGTCCCCGCTTCGGCGTCCATCTCTTCCTTGCTCTTGGTCACCGCGGCCACGCGGTCCTCGGTGTCCTTGACCGCCTTGCCGAGGTCCTTGTACGAGGCCTTCGGATCGGCGGCCTTGCCGTCCACGATGGTGTTGTAGTTCGCCAGGGTCTTTTCGAGCTGCTGCTTGGCCTCGGTCATGGCCTTCACGGTCTGCTCGCCCTTCTTGATGAGAGTCTCGGTCTGCTTCACGCCTTCTTGGGCACTGGCAGCGAGACTTCCGGCCAACAGAATCGCGGAAAACGCAAATATCCGACGCATAGAATGCCTCCTCTGGGCCCGAACCTTTCGGGGCCCAACCTCCACCCTACTCCCGGCGGGTCTTGGCCGCCACTGGAATCCGCCCCACCCCCACGCCGGAGGCTGCCCTCAGGGCCGGTCCCAGTCCAGGGCGTAGAGCTCGTAGGTGCTCGCGTCGCTCAAAACGATCGGTCGGTCCTCGGGGTCGAGACCGAGCCAGCAGTCTCCGTAGGCTAGCGCGGCGGTCTGGAGGGAACCGAGATCGGCCACCTTCTTGAGGCGCCGATCGCGGAGAGTGAAGCCGTAGATCCCGGCCGACCCCGCGCACCCAATCACCGACTGCCCATCTCGCGTGAAGTTGGGATACGCCATGTTCATCGGCAAGCCCAGATCCTCACGTTGTCCGGTCCGGGTGTCGTACGTCCAATAGGCGTCGGACACGCTGCTCGATCTCGTGACCGCGAGGATGAGTCCTTGGCGGGAGCACTTGGGGAACCAGAGATCGTCGGTCCGGGGCAGCACGGAGAGTCGCCGTTTCTCCAGGTCGAAGGCGTGGATTCCGCCGGCATCCACCAGGCCCCAGACCACGGTCTTCCCGTCCGGCAGCCAGCCGGGGTCCCAGACCTGCCCCTGCTCGGGCGGAGAGATCGGCTCGGGCGCGCCGCCGTCGCTCGAGACCACGTACACTCGAGGCCCCGAATCGTCGGGCTTGCCGACGAAGGCGAGCTTGCGGCCGTCCGGCGACCAGCGCACGGTCCCCACCACGAGGGACGTCGTCGTGAGCTGCAGCGGCTGGGTGCCGTCGCTCTGGCTGCGCCAGAGCGTCAGCTCATTCGCGTCCACCCAGGCAATGGAACGGCCGTCCCACGAGTAGTCCAGGAATCCGCCCTGGAGACCGCCGAGCAGAGGCACGAACCTTGACCCCTTCGCGTCGTAGCGCATGAGGCGCCGGCGCACGTCGGAGGCGAGGACGACGAGGCCCTGGCCACCGCGCCCGAAGGCCGCCCCCCTGACCTGCAGGGGCCCGAAGGTGAGCTGCTCGATGTGCGGTCTCGACCAGGGGTTGAGCGCCCGAGGCTCTGGCGCCGCGAAGAGGTTGACGCGGCCTCCGGCCCCTCTTCCGGGAGCGTTCTCCCATCCCGTGGTGGCACCGCCGTTGGCGAAGATGAAGGTGCCGTCGGAAGACCAGTCGCCGCCAAAGCCCCGGAAGAGACGACGGGGCGTTCCCCCCGCGGCGGGCAATTCCAGGATCCAGTAGTGGTGGGTGTCCGCTTCCTCGAGGCCGAACCGGAGGCGCTGGCCGTCGGGAGACCACGCCACCCCCCACAGGTGGTCCTGGGATTCGAACAAGACCTTTGGCCTGGACCCGTCTCCGCGCGCCGTGACCAGCTGCGATGGCAACTTCCACCGCACAAAGGCGAGCTGCTGGCCGTCGGGGGACCAGGCCGCCCCGGAGGCCTCGATCCCGAGCTTGCGCGCGCCCCCGGCGGGGAGGGGAATGGACCAGAGGGAGCCATCCCACGTTCCCTGGTCTTGCTGCATGAGCAGGCTCGACCGCGCCTTCGAGGCGTCGAGAACGTAGCCGTCGGCAAACGGCAGCGCGAGAGGGGCCGAGGCACCGCCGCTCAGCGCGACCTGACGCGTCTCGTGGCCTCCTCGAAGCGTGAACTAGACGCGCTCGCCGTCCGTCGCGAACGCGGCGATCTCGCCGTTCGCCCCGCCGGTCAGGGCTCGGTAGTTCACGATGCGCGGTGCGGACGGCGGCGCCAGCAGCCACCGCGTCGCAACGGCGGCGGTTGCCCCCAACGCGACGAGGACGACTCCGCGCCCGAGCGAGACCGCCTTCCCGCGACTTCGGCTCTTTGCCGCAGCCGGCGCGTCCCAGGTCGACCGACCCGAGGCCGTGCCGTCGAACATCTGGGTGAGGGCCTCGAGGGCGAAGCCCACGTCGCCGGCCGTCTGGAAGCGCTCGGCCGGCTCCTTTTCGAGGCACCGCCGCACCACCCGGTCGAGCGTCGAAGGGAAGGTGCCGGAGCTCATCTCGATCGGGGGCGTGTCCTCACGCAAGATTGCGGAGATGGTGTCGGCCAGCGTGGCCCCGAGGAACGGACGGCGCCCCGCGAGCATCTCGTAGAGAACCGCGCCCAGGGCGAAGACGTCGCTGCGCGTGCCCGCCGGCCGCCCTCGCGCCTGCTCGGGCGACATGTAGGTGATCGTTCCCAGGAGGGCCCCCGGCGCGGTCTTCTCCTCCGCCGCGGTCTGCGTCTCTCCCTCGGAGTCGAGGGTCAACGCCTCGACCCGCGCGAGGCCGAAGTCGATGACCTTGGCCCGCCCGTCCCGGGTCAGGAAGACGTTCTCGGGCTTCAGGTCCCGGTGCACGATCCCCTTCTCGTGGGCCGCCGAGAGGCCACGCGCCACCTGGATCGTGATCTCCACCGCCTTGCGCGGGGGAAGGCGGCCCCCCTCGAGCTTCTCGCGCAGCGACTCGCCTTCGAGGAGCTCGGTCACGATGTACTCCCGACCTTCGTGATTGCCTACGTCGTGGACCACGAGGACGTTCGGGTGGTTGAGGGCGGCGACCGCGCGGGCTTCCAGCTCGAAGCGCCGCTGGCGCTCCGGATCGGAGGCGAACGAAGGCGGGAGGACCTTGACCGCGACGTCGCGACCGAGGCGGGTGTCTCTCGCCCGGAACACCTCGCCCATTCCGCCTGCCCCGAGAGACGCCAAGACCTCGTAAGGACCCAGGCGAGCACCGGACAGGAGCGCCGCAGGCGTCGACCCTTCCATCTACGAGCACCCCCGGCCCGAGCCCCGAACGGTTGCGATTCGGGGTTGGCCGTTGAAGCAGGCGGCGCCGAAGTCAGCGGAGGAGCCGATCATCGAAGGCCCATTCTACTGTGGCGGCAGGTAGCCCGAGGACTACCGGGGGGTCTTCTTCCGAATCTCCTCCAGCCGCTTCTTGAGGTATTCGTCGTATTCCTTCTTCAGCTCGGGGTCCTTCGGCGTGCCGTAGATCTCGCTCGACTTGTACTTGCCTTCGTCGAACTTCTTGCGCGTCCATTCGTCGTGAACGTGCACCTCGTCGGCGTTGTCCACGATCTTCTGGACGAGGGCGGGAGGAATGAAGTAGAGCCCCTCGGCGTCGCCGAAGACCAGGTCTCCCGGCATGACCGTGGCCTTGCCGATGCGCACCGGGATGTTGATCCCGCTGATCATCACGTTGCTGATGGCGCTCGGATGCGCCTCGCGAAAATACGCCGGCATGTCCATCTTCGAGATGCCTTCCAGGTCCCGGATGGCGCCGTCCACCACCAGTCCCCCGTTCTTCGTGGTCTTCATGATGTAGTAGAAGAGGTTGTCGCCGACGATCGTGCCCCCTTCCGCCTGGCCGAAGAGATCCACGACCAGCACGTCCCCCGGCTGCAGCATGTCGATCGCGGTCTGGTTGGACATGCGCGTGAGTCCAGCCGCCTTCGCTCTGGCGTCGACGACGCCATCGAGGTCCGGCCGCGCCGGCATGAACTGCAGGGTGAACGCGCGGCCCACGAGCTTCGTGCCGGGGTGGAGGATCTTGAACCCGTCGGCGTATTGGTTACGGAAGCCCTCCTTCGGCAGGATCGTCCACACCTCTTCCGCTGACAAGCCGCGCGCGCGCTCGATGAGCGCATCGGGCACCTTGGGGCGACCGTCGGCGAACCGCTCGAACGGGTTCTGCGCCGTGAGCTCGAGCATCTGGTCCTTGGGGATGGTGAACAACTGGGCCTGTGAGGGAACAGGCGTCATCAATGCCCCGAGACCGATGGCTGCGGCGAGGATGGCTGGATTCTTCATGGTCGCTTCTTCCTTTCCCGCCGCACTCTATTACTAGGGGCCGCAAACGCCTATCTCCGAAGGGGGCGCTTCCGCCCCTTGTCGCGACCCTCTCCGGCCGATACGACATTTCTCCGACTATGATCTGCAACAGACTGGGCGTTCGACAGACCTAGAAGGCGCCAGCAGAGTCGGAACCACGGTTCATGTCTCAGCCATCGCTCTTCAAGACTCCCGAAGGTGAAGCCGCGTTCCTGGCTGCGTATGACGCAGCGATGCAATCGTGGCCTGTTCCATATGACGAGATGGAACTGCCAGGTCAGTTTGGGATGACGCATGTTGTCGCCAGTGGTCCGAAGGGTGCCCCACCGCTGGTGCTGTTGCACGGGTACATGGCGACATCGACGATGTGGTCGCCCAACATTGCCGAGCTCAGCAAGGACCATCGAGTCTATGCCATCGACGTCATGGGTCAACCCAGCAAGAGCATCCCCAGGGAACCGGTACGAAGTGCGGCAGATTACGCCGCATGGCTGACCGCGACGTTGGACGGACTGCACCTCGACCGCGTGTCTCTCGTAGGCATGTCCTACGGTGGGTGGCTAGCCCTCAACCTTGCGATCGCCGCACCCGAGCGGGTTCAGAGGCTTGTGCTTCTGTCTCCGGGCGGAGGCTTCGTTCCGATGGCCAAGCAGTTCAGCCTGCGCGGGATGCTGATGGTGTGGTTCCCGACTCGATTCACGGTGAACTCATTCATGCGCTGGCTGGGATTCGAAGACAAGCCGGCCGCCACGGAGACTCGGCGCGTGTTGGACTTGATGTATCTCGGTCTGAAGCATTTTCGAATCCCGCCGGAGACGTTGCGTGTCATGCCCGCGATGTTCCCTGACGACCAACTGCGGGAGATGCGCGTCCCGACATTGCTGCTCATCGGCGACCACGATGTCATCTGCGACCCCGCCACCGCATTGGCGCGGGCGCGTCGGCTCTTTCCTGATATCCGGGGCGAACTGGTGCCACGCTCCAGTCACGACATGTGCGTCAGACAGCACCGACTCGTGGACGCCTTGGTCCTCGGTTTCCTGGACCTTGCGCTGGATTCCAGATGAGGTAACGTGCCGCCCCCAGCGCTAGCGGTCATCACCGCGCTCCTCTTGATCGGCCATCTCTGCCCGCGCGCCCTGTAACACCCGCGACGATCCGCTTCATACCCCTGTGAACGGCACTGGAGGCCCCGGTGAGCACTCGATCTATTGCCGCTTGTGTGCTTTCGGCCACCCTCTTGGGGAGCAGTTGGAACGGCGCGGACGAGCCGCCCGCCAACGAGGTCGTGATCACCCTCACGGATGGTGGCCGGCTCGTGGGTACGATCGTCAGGGAGGACGAGGCGACGCTGACCCTTCGCACGACCTCCGGGCTCGAGCTGCCGCTCGCGCGTGGCGCCATCCAGAAGGTGGATCCTGCTTCGCCGTCCGCGCCCTCGGCCCTGGGATCGCCCGCCCCCACGGTCGCGGAGCTCTCCGATCCCAACGACACCAGGCTCATGTTCGCTCCGACTGGACGCCCCCTGGGCAAGGGTAACGGCTACTTCTCGGACCACTACGTGATCTTCCCCGGATTCGCCTACGGGCTGACCGACAACGTGAGTGTTTCTGGAGGAGTCTCGATCGTCCCGGGGCTCAGCCTGAATGAGCAGGTCCTCTACGTTTCGTCCACCGTGGGATGGAGGCTCCCGAACAAGACCGCGTTCTCCCTCGGGGGCCTCTATGCGACCGGGTCGGAAGCCAGCGAGGCTGGCGCCCTGCTCTTTGGGGTGGGCAGCTTTGGGTCGAGCGACCGCTCCCTGAGTGTCGGCCTCGGCCTCGCCGCGACCCGGAACGAAGAGTACTACTTCGACGAGAACGACGACTACGTGCGCACCGAGCGCCAATGGAGCTGGCGCGACGCGCCTATCGTGATGCTGGGCGGGACGTTCAGAGTCGGCAAGCGGCTGTCGCTCGTGACGGAGAGCTGGCTGATTCTGGGCCAGGACTTCCGGCTCTCCGAGCAACCCTTCGGGCTCGCCCTTCGCTTCTTCGGCGAGCGCCTCTCCGTGGACCTCGGCGTCGTCCTGGTCGCCGATGTCATCGAAGAGGGGTTCCCCATACCGTGGCTGTCTTTTTCCTACCACTTCGGGCCTTCGCACAGCGCCGCGCAGCGTCGCGGCCATGGCGGGCTTCCGGGACTCGCGGCCGGACGACCCCGGTATCGCTGAGGCGCCTCCGAGGCGCGCCCCCCGCCGGTCCCCGACTTGGATGTCACGCTGGAGTGGACGAGAGCACTGCTAGGATGGAGCCTTCGCTCGTAACCCAGTAGGGGGCGGACTCAGTTTGGGAGGTTCTTTGATGGGCAGCCCTCCTCCAGCCAACTTTGGCCTCACCCAAATCGGGCAGATCGCCGTCCCGGTCAGCGATGTCGAGCGGGCAATCGCCTTCTACCGCGATACCCTTGGAATGCGATTTCTCTTCAAGGCACCACCGGGTCTGGGCTTCTTCGACTGCGCCGGTGTTCGCCTGCTGCTGGATGCCCCCGCCAAGGCCCAGGCCAATAGCTACAGCTCAGTCATCTACTACAAGGTCCAAGACCTGCAGTCTGCCTTCGAGACGTTGTCGGCCCGGGGCGTAGTCTTTGAAGCGAAGCCGCACCTGGTCGCGAAACTGCCGGACCATGAGCTGTGGATGGCTTTCTTCCGCGACCCCGATGAAAACCTTCTTGCGCTCATGGCTGAGGTTCGGGCGTAGGCGAGCTTCTCCGTGACGACCTCGCGGCACCCTGGGGACCGGGGGGGGCCTCCAGTGACACGCGTAGTGCCCAGCCCCGACCTCCGGCCAGTAGGTCGCAACGCCGACCCGTCAGGGGCATACCCACAGCACAGCGCGCGAATGGCTCGCGACGCGCGATCCTACGGGCGTCCTGCGGGCACGAATGCGTGGAGTGCTTCGAAGTCGGGGCTGGCGAGCGGACGAAACCCCTGGGGCCAGGGCGCGTCCAAGGCGCAGAGCACACGAAACTGTGCCGGCGTCGGTGGGGCGTTGACGCGCTGCACCCGAGCCTGCGGCCGTTCGCCGGCTGCCGAGAGGAGTGCATGCACGTCCTGGCAGAGATAGCGCGGCACGAACCCGATATGGACGCCTCGAACCACCGTATGGATGCGCAACGCCCGCGGATCGTGAGGATTCGTAGGCTCGGCTTCGAGCGCGAGCACGTCTCCCGGACGAAGGTGACGAACCTCTTCCTCGGCAGACGGTCCTCGATGGCGCAGCCCGTGAACGAAGAAAGTTGACCGGTAGCGGCCTTCAGCATTCAGCTCTGGAACCGGGAAGACCTCGAACATGTCGGTCTCGCGCTGTCCGCCACTTCGGGCGAGCATGACGAGAGGGTCGGCTTCCCCGCGCTCGAGATCAAGCCATTCGTTGAATTCGTGGTAGTCGGGGCGGCTCTGAGGGGGCAGTCGATTCCGGAACATCGGGAACAGCTCCGTGGAGACGTAGACCTCGTCGAAGTCCGGGAAGCTGCTCAGCGGACGGAACCCGGCACTTTCGGCTGACCGCGCGCCCTGCGTGTAGGTGAACACGTAGTCCGATCCTTCGCGCGACAGACGGCCCACGGGCCACCAGCGGTGGTCCGGCTGCCTCCATGCGAGATATAGCGTGTTCATCGCGCCCTCAGGATACGCCACTTGTTCCTTTGGAGTATCGCCTGCGCAAATGCCCTGGCAGGTCCGGACATCTCCGAATCCGGCACGCGGCCAATCAACTCAGCGACCCTCGGTGTACTCGTCTTGTTCTCGTCAGTCATCTGGCCTCCGTCACGCGGCGACGACCACTACTGGGATTTGGCCGACCCTAGAATTTCCCCGAGGCCGTACTCACAAGCTCGTTGGAGGTTCTCGGGCGCGAGCTGGCGGTCCCGCGGAATCCGCGCGGCCTCGCGAATCGTGTCGGTCACCTCGGCGAACAGCTCGCGGGCGACCGCCTCCGACCTTCTCGCCGTTTTCGGTGGCATGACCGGTCGAACGTCCTCAAGCCACAGACGGCGCAACTCACCCATCGAGCCACCGAACAGCTCCAAGGTGTCGTGGATGTAGAGGATGTCCTGGGCCTTCTTATGCGGCGGACGATCGGAGTGGATAAGGACCTTCTGGACGATGAAGCTCGTTGGGTTCGCGACGAACAGCTCCACGTCAGCCGCGACCGGCACTTCTCGATCAGGCCCAACCGGCACGCTCCATGGCTTCAAGAGCAGAAGGTCCAGGTACCGCAGCTTCTGCGCCGTGATGCCGGCTGTCCGCACAGTGGCATCGCGCTTCCCCGCGCTTCATCTCGCTGCCGAAGAGGGGTGTCAGGAACTCCGCGTAGAACCCGTCGTCCTCGTCGCCGGTTCGTAGTGAGTCGCGGGCGGCGCGTCGTCTCCGAACAGTTGTTCGGTGAAGCCGGCATCAGTCAACGCCGTGCGGACATCGCCTGCCAGTGCTTTGTCGGGCGAGAAGGCCAGGTCAGTGTCCCGCGTACGCAGCGGCAGGTGGTCAGGCGGTTCGGCAAGGGGATGGAGGCGATGCAGCCGGTGCGCCCAGCCACCGACAACCACCAACTGCCCAAGCCACGGCCGGAGCGCCGTGACGAGGCGGGCGAAGGCCTCCATGTCCTCCACTCAGCGCCCTCCCTCGATGAGGCGGTGCAGGACACGTTTGCGGATCAAGTCTGCCTGTTCGCGTCCCCGCGACGGATGCGCCGCCACGTCGACCCAGACCTGCAGCACATCGCACGCAGCCATGCCTTCCGGCCGAACCATGCCCCGGAACACCGACTGCGGCGCCAGCGCTTGCCGGACGATGAGCTCAGGCGGCTCGCCCGGAGCGCAGGCTCTGAGGTTCTTCCACGCGGCCAGGTTCGCAGGCTGGATGCGGTGAACGTAGACGTAGGGCGGCACCCCGCTGACGAATCCGAGCCGGAGCGCATCCGCAGCAGCGAACAGGGCGAGACAGGCGCGGCCGGTGCCAAGCGTCCTGCGAAACTGGGCTTGGCGGTCACCCGGCAGGAGGAACCGCATCGGCACTTCCCTCGGTGAGCGCGCCGAAAGGGCCTGCCAACGACTGAACAGGTCCTCGCGCCGCACGAGGCGCAAGTAGGGGGCGGACTCGTGCAGGTAGCCCTCGCGCTCGAGCTGCTGGACGAATCGGAACGCACTCATCACGGACACGTTCGCCGCACGCGCCAACTGTGACGCGTTGCGGTATTGCCCTCGCGGTGAGGCGAGCAACTCATCCGGCAGCTCAGGGGCCAGCAGCACTTTGAGCATCCACTGGTTGAGATCGGAGAAGAATTGGCCCGAATCGGGGGCGGACTTGCGCATCGACGCCGGGAGGTCCCTGCGCGGCGCGTTCATCTCCTCGAGGTGAGGCCCGCGGAACAACGCGAAGCCCTCGAAATCGATCACACCGGCGGCCGCGTCCGGAGCGTAGTGCCGAGCGAATGCCATAACCTGCTCAGCAGCGCGCGGAGAAATGCGGGGCGCCGCGACGACGGCGAGGGGCATCGCCTTCTGACGGGCGGCGTGCGCCGCTTGGAGCACCGCTTGCGCGAAAATGGGCACGAGCCGGTCGCCACGGCCTTCTGGGGCGGACTTGATCTCGACGGCGTACTCGATTCCTTTTCGCCGGACCACGAGGTCGGGACCAGGGTCGTTTGGATGGCGCCGTACCTGCCAGCCGCATCCCTCGAAAAGGGCGGCTAGGCGGGATTGAGCGAGCCTTCCCCGTTCGGATCCGTCCGACTTGGCTGGGATTTCCTGGCTCTCCATGGTCGCCCCTCTACCGTGGCCGTGGTAATTACCATGGCCACGTTAATTAACATGGCCATGGTAACACGGCCGCCGCTGCAGCTTGGCCCTTCGGGTCGACCTGATCGCCCGGGTCCTACTTAGTGACACACCCAGGAGCACACCCGTTCCCGAGGAACGGGATGAGAACATCGAAGACGCGGAAGTTATTGTCCCTGAAGGGGAAATTGGCGGGGTGGACGGGACTCGAACCCGCGACCTCCGACGTGACAGGCGAAAGGAGTAGGTGCGCGGGTCAACGACTTCCCGAGGTTCCTCCGCGAGTTGCGACGACAGGCACCGACACGTGACGACAGGAGAAGACGCCTTCCGACGAGCCTTGGTGACCCGCGTAGTGCACAGCCCTGACCCCCGGCCAGCAGGCCGCAAGGTCGGCTCTTGCGACCCGAGAAGGCGACGCTACTTCGGATGCCAGCGCTCGATTTTCCCGGCCGCGGCCGGGTTCTCTGCGAGCTCCGCGGGAGTCGCACGGTACACCTTGGCGATGACCGGCGCCGGCGCACGTTCGAGGAACGCCTCGATTCGCCCGCGCGTCGCCACGAACGAAGCGGCGAGAACCGGGAACGGAGCCTTGCCGACGATGACCAAGAGTCTGACGCGATGCCGGATCACCGCCGCGAGCTCGTTCGGCTTGTAGCGAATCCTGGCATCGTGGGTGAGCGCCACCCACTCGCGCCCGCCGACTCCGGCCAGCCAGTCTTCGTCGGGACAGTCGGCTGGGAAGTGATCGCGGTGGCGTTCGACGGCCAAGCCCGCGCGCTTCAGGATCTCCGGGAAGGCGGTGCCGAGGTCGCGATCGGTGAAGAAGACACGCGTCAAGCCGCGCGCTCGAAGACGACGGCCTCCTCAACCGCCGTGTTCGTGAGGTCGTAGTCGCGCGCGACGTCCTCGACCTTCTCCCCAGCGTCGATTCGGTCGAGGATGCTCCGAGTTGAAACGAACGCCTTGCCAACCACGGGGCGGCCGAAGGAGATCTGCGGGTCGATCACTATGGGCTTGGCGTCGGCACTTTCTGACACGACGTACGGGTAGAGGCGAACCGCGGACCGGAGCGTCCCCCATTCAACACGCGTGAGGTGAGCTTCGAAGACCTTGCGCAGCGCGAGCTGGCCTGAGACGGAGAGATTCACGAGCTCGCCATATCGGTCGAGAAACAGCTTCCCGCCAGCCGTCCGGAGCTCTTCCCGCAACAGCAGCTGGTCGAGGTTCAGACTCTGCTGAGCGTACGCGAGGGCCTGCCGAACCTCGACGAGCGGAACGCCGTGCTCGGTCCGGAGCGCTCGCAGGACATGAGCCTCGATCAGGTTCGAGAAGGAAAGCGTCGCCGGGTCCCTCTTCGCCAGCTTCAGCACCGGGGCGAACTGACTGAGCCCCTTGGCCGTCGGGTAGGGCCGTCCCAGGAACCAAGACCGCAGGGTAGCGGGCGACAATCTTAGATAGCGGCCGGCTTCGGTGATCGAGTAGGCGGGCTCGTTACGTGAATCCAGCTTCGTCAGTGGCTCCTCCAGCCCGTATTGTGCCTCAAGTTCGCCGGTCTAGTCGGTACCTTGTGACCGCAGGAAGCATCAAGCGGTGCGACTTGCTCCAATCCGGCTGTACAACGCCAGATCCTGGAAGCGTTTGCCCGCCCGCCGCGCCGTCCTCAGGAGAAGTCGAGAAAGTCCCCGGCGGGACGACGGCCAGCCGGGTCCTCGACCCGCTCTTCGAGCGTTGCCTCGACAAGGCCCAGCGGCGCCTCGTCTCGGGCGTAGCCGATGGCCCGGTAACCACGCAGCCGACGCTCGAACATCCGCAGCAGCGTCGGCACCTCGCGGTCCACGTAGTCGAAGATGCGAACCTCGGTCTTCCCGGGATGCAGGCGATGAAGCCGGCCCGTGTACTGGACGAGTGTCCCCTTCCACGAGACGGGCAAGGCCAGAAGGAGCGTGTCGAGCCGAGAATCATCGAACCCCTCACCGATGTATCGCCCGGTCGCCAAGACGAGCCGCTCCTGGTCGGACGGGATCGCTGATAGCTGGTCCTTGACGGCCTTCCTTGCACGCGTCGTCATGCCACCGTGAAGAACCACGAGATGCCGAGTGAACTTCCGTAGCTTCTCGGCGAAGTAGTCGAGGTGGTCCCTCCTCTCGGTCAGCAGGATCGGTGACCGCCCATCCTCGAGGCAAGCGATCGCATCGTTGAGCACCAGCTCGTTGCGCCTTTCATTCCCCGCCAGCACCGCATAGAGCTCCTGGATGCTTGGGGCTCTGTCGCGGAGCGGAACCTTGAAGTGCGTCTCCCGCACGATGAGGCGATGCTCGAACGGCCGCCGCGCAGCCTGCCCCTTCGGGTCGACTGTGAAGCGGGCGGGGCCAATCTGCATCTCGATGATCGGATGGTGGCCGTCTCGTCGTTGCGGCGTTGCCGTGAGCCCGACGACGTATCGGGCCTTGACCTCGGCCAACACACGTTCGAAGGAGACCGCGGGCACGTGGTGGCACTCGTCCACGATCACCTGTCCGTAGCTGGCGACGAGGTCGGCGACTTTCCCGCTGCGGACGAGACTCTGGATCATGGCGACGTCGAGGCGGCCGTTCGCCGATCGCTTCCCCGCGCCGATCTGGCCAGTCTCCTTGGTGTCGATACCCAGGAAGAGTGAGAGCTGCGCGAGCCATTGGTCGAGCAGGGGTTGGCGGTGCACGAGGATGAGCGTGCTACAACCGCGCTCCGCTACCAGGTACGTCCCGACCACCGTCTTGCCGACGCCAGGCGGTGCGACGAAGGCGCCGATCTCGTGCGCAAGGAGGGCTGCCCTCGAGTTCGGGTAGTAGCCCGCGTGGCAAGGCGATGTGCTGTGGCAAGTCCTCGGCGCAGCCAATCACCCGCGGCGTCAGCGCGGTCGAGAGGCGCATGCTCTGCTTCTTGTAGAACTCCGGGTTCTGGAATGCGGCGAGCCGCTTGATCTGGTTGAGCAATGGCGACGGGAGACCGGCCTTTTCCACGAACAGCCGCTGAGCGAGAACCGCGCGGACTCGCGAGGGCAGCGGCCCTGGGATCGGAACGAATTCAGGTCGAGCGGAAGGCGGACGTGTCCACGGGGCCAAATCGTCTTCTTCGACTGGCTCGGCAGCCCGAACGCCGATGACCGACCCGCGCCGGGTGGCCTCGCCGGCGATGGCTTCGACGGTACGTCGGTCGAGCCGCGGCACACTGGCCAGGTGTGCCCACTGGTGATCGTCCGGGTACGGCTGGAGGTGGTCGTCGAGGAAGAGAGTCCCGCTGGTCCGCGCTGGAGCGGTAGCGCGTTGAGTCCGAGCCACCTCGGGGCAGGTCGGACAAGAGGCGGTCGTAGGAGTCCAGCTAAGCTCGTGCCGCACGGACAACGTGGCTCCGTTGCCCGACGTGGCGTTCGACCGAGGCGCGGAGGCCGATCCCGGCAGGTCGCGACAGCCTTCGAAGTCGACGCCAAGAACCAGCGGCCTCGTCGTCGAGCAGGGGATACACGCCCATCACGTGCTTTCCTCGCAGCGCCAGGATTGGCGGCATCATCGACGGCGACCTGGTCGGATCCCCGCTTGTCTTCGGAGCTCACGCCCCGGATGAACTTGTTTGTGCACGCGGGCGCGTAGCCTGGCTTTCCCGTCTTCCTGCTTACGAAACGCGTTGGAAAAACGTCCTGCCGACCGCTGAAGAGCTGCCGGAACAGCTTGACCTTTTCCTGAGGCGTCGTAGGCGTGGCCAACGGGCGGCTCGCGGGGAGACGTACGCTGATCTGCTCCCGGGCCCGATCGACGGAAGCCAGCTCGGCCTTCAGGGCAGCGAGTCGGCCACGAGCCTGGCCCCCCTCGGCCGCCAGCCGCGCCAGCAGGGCCTCGACGGCCACGATCTCTTCGATCAGTTGCTCTCGCCGCGACACCGATGCTCGTCCTCGCCATCTCGGCCGGTGGCCACGGCACCATCGCGCGAGTGACGTCGGTATTATTGGCCCGCGCCCGAGGAACGCGAATCCACTGTCGTTGGCGCAATCCAAAGACCCGAGCGCCACGCAGCAGCCGAAGCACCTCGCGGATGGACCGCGGCATGACCCTCGGGCGCAGACCGTGGACCTGATCGCCCGGGTCCTACTTAGTGACACACCCAGGAGCACACCCGTTCCCGAGGAACGGGATGAGAACATCGAAGACGCGGAAGTTATTGTCCCTGAAGGGGAAATTGGCGGGGTGGACGGGACTCGAACCCGCGACCTCCGACGTGACAGGCCGGCGTTCTAACCAACTGAACTACCACCCCGCTAAAGGTGGTGCATGCGGGCCGGGGCCAGGAACCTGGTGGGCGGTACAGGATTCGAACCTGTGACACCCGGCTTGTAAGGCCAGTGCTCTACCGCTGAGCTAACCGCCCAACGGGACAAACCATGAGTTTATTCGATCGTCCAACGACGTGTCAAAGAGGCGCCATCGACTCGGAGAGGGCGTCGAGCCACGGCCGCAGCGCGGGCAGCCCGAACCCGAGGTAGTGCCTGTTGTCGAGCACCGAGTAGGCAGGCCGAGCTGCGGCCAGATTCAAATCGGCGGCCCGGATCGGCTCGACCTCGGATCCGAGGGAAGCCAGCCGCAGGGCGGCGACCGCCAGCTCGTGCCAGCTGCACGCCCCTCCCCCCGACACGTGCACGAGGCCGCGCGCTCCCGCTCTTACGAGCGCGACCGCGGCCAAGGCCAGGTCCCGTGAGTACGTGGGCGAGAAGGTCTGATCGGACGACCACGCGCAGGGGCCGGCCCGCGCGCGCCTGCTCGAGGATGCGCTCCACGAACGAGCCGCCCTTCTGCCGATTCCCGCCGCGGCCGAAGACCGCGCTGGTGCGGATCACGAGCGACTCGCCGCGAGCGGACGCCACGAGATGCTCTCCCGCAAGCTTGGAAGCGCCGTAGGCCCCGAGGGGCCGCGGGCAATCGTCTTCGCGGTAGGGGCGGGCGCTCGAGCCGTCGAACACGTAGTCGGTCGAGAAGTGGACGAGCAGGGCGCCCGCCTCCCGCGCCGCCCGGGCCAGGAGGCTCGGCCCGAGGGCGTTGACCTCCAGGGCTCGCCCCGGCTCGCTCTCGGCTCCGTCGACCTTGTTGTAGGCCGCGGCGTTGAACACCACGTCGGGGCGCACGCGGCGGAAGAGGGCGACGATGGCGGCCGTGTCGGTGATGTCGAGCTCGGTCCGCCCGCCCGCCCAGGCGAGATCGGGGCCCAGAAGGGCCACGAGGTCGCGGCCGAGCTGGCCGGCTCCTCCCGCGACGAGGGCCTTCACGCGTCGATCGATTCGCCGCCAGCCGGAAGTCGCGCTCGGTGAGCCCGCCCGCGTCGTGGCTGGTGAGGGTGAGGGTCACCTTGTTGTAGTTGATCAGGATGTCGGGATGGTGATCCGCGGCCTCTGCCAGATCGGCCACACGGTTGACGAAGGCCATGGCCGCCTTGAAGTCCGCGTGCCGATACTCTTGGCGGATCGCGGGTCCATCGCGCTGCCAGCCGGGAAGACCGGCCAGTCGCTCGTCGATCTCGTCTTCGGTCAGTCGAGCCATGGCGGTCGCGCGATCAGACGGTGGGCGGGGGCGACGGGGGTGGGCGGCGGCGGCGACGGCGGCGGCGGGGCCGGCGGCGCGGCTCCGCAGGGGGCGCCACGCGAGGATTCGCCTTCGGCCGCGGGGGGCGCGGGCGGCGGCGCGACGGCCTCCAGACCGCGCCAGTGGACGGCCAGCTCTCGCCCCTCGGGGCCGCCGTGGATCTCGAGCCAGTGCAGCGCGTCGTCGAGATAGCCGCGACCGGCCAGCGTGTGCTTGAGGCCCGGAGAGAGGTGGACCTCCCGGAGGCGCCGTTGCGCGACCAGGATCAACCGAAGGCGATCGAGGTCGCGTCGGGCGAAGGGCATCACCAGGGGAGCGTTCGGGTCGGGCGGCGCCTCGCCGTCGGCCGCCTCTTCGCTTTCCCCGAGCGCTTCCATCTCCGCGGCCACGTCGTCCGGCGGCTCGGCTTCGCCGGGCTCTTCGGGCCGAGCCCCGCGGCGCGGGGCCACGGGCAGCCGCCGAAGAGGAACGCCCAGGGGCACGAGCAGAGTGCCCATCAGCACCGGGTTCGTGAGGTCTTCGGGCGCGCCCAGACCTCGGGCCCGGAACTCGTCGATGCGGGCCAGGCTGTCGAGGAAGCTCTTGTTCTCCTTCGACGATGGCCTTGTCGGCCGCGGGGAACAGGTAGGCGAGAAGGCCCAGCTCGTGCAGCAGGCGGAAGGTCTCGCGGGCCGCGCCCTGCCGGAGGATCTTGTAGAACTCCTCGAGCACGCGGGCGGGGCTGCTGCGCACGATGTCGCCGCGCGAGCGCGCGGATGGCCTCCACCGACTCGGGGTCGATCGTGAAGTCGAGGCGGGCGGCCAGGGCGACGGCGCGCAGCATGCGCACCGGGTCCTCGCGGAGGCGCACGGCGGGGTCGCCGATGGTGCGGATCACGCGCTTCTCGAGGTCCCGAATACCGCCCACCCAGTCGATCACGGAGAAGGTCGCGATGTCGTAGAAGATCGCGTTCACCGTGAAGTCGCGGCGGAAGGCGTCCTCTTCCGGCGAGCCGAAGGTGTTGTCGCGGCGGATCAGCGAGTCGCCCTCTTCGGCGGGGGCCTGCTTGCGGAAGGTCGAGACCTCGACCACCTTGCGCCCGAACCGCACGTGGCACAGGCGGAAACGCCGGCCCACGATGAAGCAGTTGCGGAAGAGCTTCTTGACCTGCTGGGGGTGGGCCGAGGTGCCGATGTCGAAGTCCTTGGGCCGGCGCTCGAGCAGGAGGTCGCGCACCCCGCCCCCCACCAGGTAGGCCACGTAGCCGTGGTTCTTCAGCCGGTAGAGGACCTTGAGGGCGTCCTCGTCGATGTTCTTGCGGGAGACGTTGTGCTCGGCCCGGGAGAGGATGCGGGGGGCGACGTTCCCGGGAGAATACTCCACCGGCGGATTATACCCGCGCCTCCGGGACCTCGGGGCGGAGCACCATCCGGCCCCCTTTCCGGGCCGACCTGGAACCTCCGGCCCTCGGGAAAGAGGCCCGGGAGAAGGAACTCGGGGCAGGGGCCGTCGGGGATCGCGAACGTAGGCGTCGCCCGTCCGGCCGCAGGGCGCCGATGAAGAGCAGCTCGCGCCACTTCAGCTCGGGAATCGAGAAGCCGTCGTCGACCCGTCGGACGTCGGCGAAAGGCGACTGAATCGGCGGCCCGTCATGCCCCGCCTCTCTGGGCCATCTTGCGCGCCATGTGCTCGAGCAGGCGCACTTCCTTCGGGGTGAGGTCGGCCCGCAGGAAGAGCGCCTCCCACTCCCGGAAGTAACCGTCGGTGTTGCGCGCGGGCAGGGCCTCGATGTGGCGCAGGCCCGCGCGCAGCAGATCCAGCATGCGGGCCTTCTCGTCGTGCGCGGCGCGCCGGGGTGCCGGGTCGGGCTGTTGCCGCGCGCGGTACACCTCGTAGGCCACGACCGCGGCCGCGTGGGACAGGTTCAAGGACGGCTGGCTCGGGTGGGACGGGATCGTGGCGCAACGGCCGCACCGGGCCAGCTCCTGCTTGGTGAGGCCCGCGGTCTCGGGCCCCAGGACGAGGGCCACCCGGTCCTCGTCGCGAGAGGCTCGCGATGGCCACAGCCGCCTCGCGCACGTCGAGGCAGGGAGACGGCTCGCGTCGCGCCGGCCGGTGAGGCCCGCGGCCCAGGTGGCCTCGGCCAGGGCCTCGTCGAGACGATCGAAGACGCGGGCGCTCTCGAGCACCTCGTGGGCGCCCCAGGCCGTGCGCCAGCACTCGACGGTACGCCAGTCCCCGGGTGCGACGAGGTCGAGGCCCTCGAGGCCCGCGTTGCGGACGACCCGCGCGCACGCGCCCACGTTGGCGGGCGTTTCCGGCCGCACGAGCACGAAGCGGACGGGAGCCAATGCGCCTAGGGATCGTCGCCCTGGCGTTCGGCCTCGGGCCAGTGGCGAAGGAAACGCCGCACGCTGGGCTCCTGCCGGCAGTACTCCTCGAGCAGGTCGCGCAGACGCGCGCGATCGGCGTCGCTCAGCGTCACGAAGCTGAGCCCGACGCCCCGCGGCAGGGACTTGCTCGCGAGCGGAGTGTCGCCCTCGTGCCACCAGGCCACGCGGCAGCCCGCCCGCACCGGGACCTCGCTTCCGGGAAGGGTCAGCTCGAGCTCCACGTCGTCCCCCTTGGGAGCGGCTTCGGAGCGCTCGACGAAGACGCCGAGCAGCCCGAGGTCGATGACGAAGGCCGCCTCGCGTGCCTGCCTTGTGGGTGAGGGTGGCGCGCCGGATGAAGGGAATGCGGAGCTTCTGCAGCACGGGCTCCGTGGGGACGCCGTCGTCCGGTCGGTGGGCCTCAGCCTTCGACATCCGCAAGTCCCTCAACTCGCGAAGTAACACCCGGCCGGCGAAACGTGTCAATTCGTTTCAGGCTCGGCTCGCGACGCGACCGCCATCGTTGACAGGCGCTTCCGGCCTGTGTTTGAATCCCGGCGTAAACTCCCGCATTTTCCGAGAGTTCTGGCCCTCCGAGGACGCTCCCCGTGACCGAGCCCACGACGTCGGAAGCGACGCACCCGACCCTGGTCGTGACCGGGGGGCCGCTCGACGGGTCGACCTTCGTGATCCTCCCGCAGACCCGGCCCCACCTGCTCGGAGCCGCCTCCGACTGCGACATCCAGATCCTTCTCGGCAACGTCGAGCCGACCCACGCGCAGCTCGACCTCGGGGCTCGCGGCCTGCAGCTCTCGGACGGCGGCAGCGCCACCGGCACCTACGTCAACGGCGAGAAGATCACCGCCCGCCACGTGCTCAACGACGGCGACCGGATCTGCCTCGGACCGCCGGGCTCGAAGAGCAGCGCGAAGCTTCTCGTGCGCATTCCGCGGTCCTGGGCCGCGCCCGCCGACGAGGACGAGGGCGACGAGGTCGTGGTGGACGCCGACGCGGACCCCCTCGTCCTGATCAAGCCCGAGGAGTCGGGGCTGGCGGTGGTGCCCGAGAGGCCCGCGCCGCCGCCGCCGCCGCCACGCACCTCCGCCACCGCCCCGCCCCGCCGCCCCCGATGAGCATGGCCCCCGCCGCCACCGCCGCCGCCGCCCGCGCTGACGGCGCCTCCGCTCCCGCCTCCCGCGCCCCCGCCCCCGCCGCCGCCGAGGTCAAGCGCGCCCGGCCGGAGTACTCCGCCGAGCCGCCGTCGATCGTCGGGAGCAGCGGCAGCGGTGACTCGCCACGTCCGCCCCTCATTCCGCCCGCCCGGCCGCGAGACGAAGGAGGCGAAGGCGCCGAAGGAGAAGAAGAAGGCCCCTCCCCGGGTGCGGTCGCGCCGTGCATTTCCCCGCGTGGCCGTGCTTGACCGTGCTCGGCGTTCTGCTCGCGGGTGGCGGCTACTGGGCCGCGACCAACCTGTTCAAGAGCCCACCCGAGGCCGCGAGCATCATGCCCCCCAAGGCCGAGCCCGGCCGTACGGTCACGATCACCGGCACCGGCTTCGATTCCGAGATCACGAAGAACACGGTCCGCTTCGGCGATCAGGTCGGCCGTGGTGACCTCCGCCAACCCGACCCAGATCTCGGCGACCGTGCCCGCGGGCCTTGCCGCCACCGGGCGCGCAGGACGTCCCGGTCGTGGTCGAGACTCGCGCGGGCAAGTCCAAGCCGGTCTCGCTGCGGGTCTACCGTGCGCCCCAGGTGAGCGGGGTCCAGCCCGACGTGGCCATGCCGGGCGACGAGATCATCGATCAAAGGGCTGAACCTGGACGGCAAGCCCCTCACCGTGTCGATCAGCGGAATGGTGGCGGAGGTCAAGGAGGCCGAGCCCGGCACGATCAAGGTCGTGGTGCCGGCGGCGCCCGTGTCCGAGGGCAAGACCGTCCCCGTCAACGTGCAGATCGGGGCCGAGTCGGCCAAGCCCGCCGACCTCGTCATCGGCCGGCTGCCGCTGGTCACGGGAGCTGACGCCGAGCCAGGGAGGTCGCGGGCCAGAAGGTGGTCATCAAGGGACGGGGATTCGAGACCACCACTCGAGGCAACGTCGTGACCTTCGGAGGGCAAGAGGCCCTGGTGCTGTCGGCGTCGGCCACCGAGCTGACGGTGGCCGCGCCCACGCCGCCGATCGGAGAGACCCAGTCGAAGGTGGGCGTGGTGGTCAAGTCCGGCGGCAACACCTCCTCGAGCCAGACGGCCTTCGTGCTCACCCGCGTTTCGTCCGCGATCTTCGTGCCCCGCTTCTTCGCGGCCCCGGCCCGAGCGACGCGGAGGGACCCTGGCCTTCGTGTCGACCGACCTCGGTCCCGTCCTGCTGCTCGGCGGCAAGGCGGAGGCCGGCTCCACCGCGGAGCGCGCGGTGCAGGTCGCTGCGGCGCTCAACGCGCTCGTGGACCAGGCGCCCTCCAGGCCGCCGGTGTTCGAATACCGCAAGGACGGGACGCCGGCCGTAGGCGTCGTGGGCGTCGCGGCGCCGCTCCTCACGGCCACCGCCGAAGACGCGGCCGCGTACGACCGACCCTGGGAAGGAGCCAAAGCCCGACAGCGGCAGCAGCCCCAGGCTCGTGGCCCAGCACTGGGCGGCCCTCCTCCAGGACTACTTCACGCTCTTCGTCCTCCGCCAGCGTCCGCTCAAGGCGCTCGAGCTCTCGCCGCGGGGCAAGGTCCTGACGGACGTCTTTGCCGAGGCCCTGCGGACGGCCGGCGCGGGGAACGGCGTGCCCACCCGGAACGTGATCCCGCCCAGCTCGTCCCTCGCGAAGGGCCTTCGCGAGCTCGCGCTCCTGCTCCCCGCCGAAGGCCAGACCCGGGCCGGCGCCGCCCTCGAGGGCCTGTGGGACGGCACCATGGCCGAGGGCTCCGTCACCCGGGCCATCAAGGTGCGCCTTCGCTACGAGGGCACGCGGCTCACCGGCTCCCTGTCCACGAGGGCGGGAGCGGCCGAGATGAACACCCCCCTGAAGGACGTGTCCCTCGACAAGGGGAGCCTGCGCTTCACGGTCGACATCTCCGGTGCGCGCCCATGTCTTCCGGGGAACGGTGGAGGCGGGGGCGATCAGCGGCACGATCCAGAAGACCGCGGACAAGTCCGCGTCAGGAAGCTTCACGATCAAGTTCGTGGAATGAGGAGCGGGCCCCCGCCGCGGCGGGCCGAGCGTCCGCACCGGCCTCGACCAGCTCCTGCCGCCGACCGTCGGTGCTGCGCGGCCTGCGGCTCGGGCTCGTGGCCAACCCGGCCTCGGTCACGAGAGGGCTCGAGCACGCGGCGATCGCCCTGTCGCGCGAGCCAAGCCTCAGGCTTCGCGTCGCTCTTCGGTCCCGAGCACGGCGTGTGGGCCGACGCCCAGGACCTGGTGGAGGTCGACGACAGCCGCGACCCCCGGACCGGCCTGCCCGTCTTGAGCCTCTACGGTCGTACCCGGGTCCCCACCGCCGAGATGCTGGCCGGTCTCGACGCGGTCGTCTTCGACATGCAGGACGTGGGCGCGCGCTACTACACCTTTGTCTACACGATGCTCCACGTGCTCGAGGCCTGCGCCCGCGAAGGCCTCCGCGTCGTCGTCCTCGACCGGCCCAACCCCCTGGGCGGGCGTCGCGGTCGAAGGCAACCTCCTCGACCCGTCATTCGCCTCGTTCGTGGGCCTTCACCCGTTGCCGGTACGCCACGGGCTCACCCTGGGCGAGCTCGGCCTTGCTCTTCCGCGAGGAGCGCGGCCTCGACGTCGACCTCACCGTCATCCGCATGAAGGGCTGGCGGCGCGCGATGGACTTCGAGGACACCGGCCTGCCCTGGGTGATGCCCTCGCCGAACATGCCGACCGTGGACACGGCCTTCGTCTATCCCGGGGGCTGCCTCGTCGAAGGGCACGAACCTCTCCGAGGGCCGGGGGACGACGCGACCGTTCGAGCTCGTGGGCGCTCCCTGGATCGATCCGTGGGCGCTGGCCAAGGACCTCGCGCGACGAGCGACCTCCCGGCGCCGCGTTCCGCCCCGTCTTCTTCACGCCCACGTTTCAAAAGCACGCGGGCAAGGCCTGCGGCGGGGTGCAGGTCCACGTCGAGGATCGGCGGCGCTTTCCCGCCTACCTCGCCTACCTGCTCCTGATCTTCCACGCCCGCCGGCAGGACCCGCGCCGGTTCGCCTGGCGCAAGCCCCCCTACGAGTACGAGACGGGTGAAGCTGCCGATCGACATCCTCTGCGGCACCGACCGCATCCGCCGCGCGATCGAACGCGGAAGATCCCCGCGCACCCTCGAGCCCTCGTGGCGCGCGGACGTGGCGGCGTTCCGCCGACGCCGGCGGCGGTTCCTGCTGTACTAAGGGGGGTCAGGTGCCCCCCACGAGCGGAGGACGGCTCGGTCAAGGCACCTCCATGTTGTGGCCTGGTGCGGACTCTGAAGAGACTGGCGCCGACGACTCTGGGCATGGTAGGCTCGACACGTGGGCAGCGGTTTGATCGAGGAAGTCGCGTCTGGCGAGGCACCGCCGCTGGTGCCGCTCACCGTCGAGCAGCTCCACGTCATGCTCGAGAAAGGCGTCATCCGCGACGGAGATCCAATCGAGCTCGTCGAGGGGTTGCTCGTGCGGAAGAACCGGGCGGCCGCGGGAGAGGGCGAGATGACTCACGGCGCTCGGCACGCCCAGGTCCTGAAGCGGCTCGTGAGGCTCGAGCGCTTGCTCGATCCGCTCGGTTGCCATTTGCTCGTCCAGCTTCCGGTCACGTTGTCCGCGCTCAGCGAGCCCGAACCTGACCTGACGATCGTGAAGGGATCCCTAGAGTCTTTCGCCGAGCGGCACCCGGGACCCGAGGACGTTTTGGTCCTCGTCGAGGTAGCCGACAGCTCACTGCGCTACGACCGCGGAGCCAAGCTTCGAGTCTATGCGTCCGCAGGCGTCCCGCTGTACCTCATCGTGAACTTGCCGGAGCAACAAATCGAGTGCTACGAGGAGCCGGTGGCCGGCCAGGGCCGTTACCGGCGGCGCACCGACTACCGGAGGGGCGAGACCCTGTCGCTGCCCCTGGCTCCAGGCAAGACGCTGCCGTTGGCGGTCGATGACGCCTTCGGTTCCGCGCGCGGGTAGCCATCCGCACACCGCCGCCATCTGCGGAGTCGAGGAGTCGGATTCAAGCGGCCAGTCCTACTAAGGGACGGCCTTCCGCCGCGGGCGGAGGGTCGAGAGCAGGACCGCGATCAGGATCAGCGTTCCGCCCACGAGGAGCCCGGACGAGAGCGGGCTCTTTCAGGATCAGCGCGCCCAGGGCCACCGCCACCACGGGGTTCACGTAGGCATAGGTGCCGACGGTGGTCGCAGGGCAGCTCGTTCAGGCAGTAGGCGAACGCGGTGAAGCCGATCAGTGAGCCGAAGACCCCGAGGTAGAGAAGTGCCAACCACGCTTGGGACGAGGCTGCGCTGACCTTGGCGAGGTCTTCACCAAAGAGACGCGACTCGAGGAAGAGGAACGCCGAGCCCGCCAGCATCTCGACCGCCGAGGCGGTGAAGAGGGGAAGGCGCTTCTTGACCGACTGCGCGTAGAGGGAGCCGATGGTCCAGCTGAACGACGCGATCTGGAGGGCCACGATCCCCGGCCAGTGCCCGGCGGACACGGCGCCCTCCGGCCGGGCCACGAAGGCGACGCCCACGAGCCCGATGAGGGTGCCGATCCAGACCCGGGGCGTCCAGGGTGCGCCGCCCGGCCGCAGACCGTCGAGCAGCAGCATCCACAGGGGGACGGTGGCCACGATGAGGGCCGCGATGCCGCTCGGGATCGTGCGCTCGGACCACATGACGAGCCCGTTGCCCACCGCGAGGAGCAGGACGCCGATGAAGGCGTAGTCGAGCCACTGGCGGCGGCTGGGCCAGCCGTGCGCGCGGTCGGTGTAGAACGCCGCGAGCGACATCACGAGCCCGGCCGCGGCGAAGCGCAGCGAGGCCGCGGCCAGGGGCGGCATCTCGCGGACCACGATGCGGATGGCCAGGTAGGTCGAGCCCCAGACCACCCAGATCACGAGCAGGGAGAGCCAGGGCAGGAGGCGGTGCTTGCGGTCGGGCATGCGGGCTAGTATCGCCTCGACCGCCGCTCGGCCGGTTGCGGCGGCTCAGCGATGCGGCAGCAGCTCCGCCCGCTGCGTCAGGGTCGAGTCCAGATCCACCTCGAACGAATGCGCGAGGAACGGGTCGCGGGTCTGTCGCCAGGTCGTAGCGAGGAGCGCGCAGTCTTCCTGGAAGGGGCCCCGGAAGGCCTCGCGGCCGTTCCAGCGAACCACCACCGGCCCGTCGGCCGGGAGCAGCTCGCGGCGCAGCAACAGGTGCAGGTGGGTGACCCGGCGGGTGGTCACGGTGATCGTGTTGTCGGGGCCGATCTCGGCCTGGACCTCGGCCAGCCCTCCCTCCTTGGCCTTGATGTCGATCCAGAAAGCCCGGGCGAACTCGAGCGATCGTGTGGCGAAACGGACGCGACGGGGAAAAGGGTCGCGCTTCTTCGCCTCGAAGAACGGAAGCGTGAGCCCGTCGTCGGTGCCGACCACGATGTCGTGGCCACGGCCCGGGAGGATGTGGCTCTCCACCGGAGCGGCGGCGTCCCGGCGCTGGATCTCCTTCACCGTCGTGACCGTGGCTCGGACGGGAATGACCTCGTCCTTGTCACCGTGCACGAACAGATAAGGCAGGGCGAGGACGTTGTCGACCGCGGGCGGCTCCGGGCCGAAGAACGGCAGGCCGCCGCCCATGAGCGAGGCCGCGGCCGCGAGCCGGTGCGGCCACAGGGTCGAATAGAGAAACGTGCCGGTGCCGCCGTTGCTGAAGCCGGTCAGGTAGACGCGGTTCGGGTCCACGTTCAGGATCGGGAGCACCTCGTTCAAGAGGACGGGGACCGCCGAGGTCGAAGTCTTCTCCCACCACGGACCCGCTCGCCTGGGGCAAGAGCGCGAGGAACCCGCGAGACTCGAGCGAGTCGCGCATGCCCTGGACGGTGGGGATCGCCCGACCCGGCCCGCCGCCGAGCATGATCAGCAGGGGGAACGGCTCGTCGCCGCGGTAGTCCTCGGGCACGTAGAGGACGTAGGGCCATCCGGAGAATCCCGGCGCTGGTCATGGTGCGCAGCGTCGCGCCGGGCGCCTGGCCCGAGCGACGCCGAGCGCGGACGGCCTGGTCCGGCCAGCCCGGCGTGGCGCCGCAGGTCCAGGCCGGCAGCGGAACCGCAGGGTCGAGTGCGCGGCGCGCGCGAGTGCCACGAGCGCGGTCGGAGGCGGCGGCTCGAAGCGCCGCAGGCCCGCTACGGCGGCCGCGGCGACGAAGGGATCGGGGTCGGCCTGCGCGTGCTCGAGCCGCGGGCGCGCGGCCACGTCCGGGACGCGCTCGAGATTGCGCACGGCCAAGGTGCGCAAGCGTGGATCCGTCGCCTCCATCCACGAGCTCAGCAGGTCGAGGGCCGGGGCGGGGAGCCGGTGCCGGTACAACACCGCGAGTGCCTTCCTCTGCAGAGCCGGAACGCCGGACTCGAGGAGGGGCTGAAGCGCCACCGGATCGACGGGCAGCGCGTCGGAAACCAGAAGGGCCGCGAGCACGCCCTCGCGGGTTTCCGCGTTGCCGAGCCAGAGGCTGACCCCCTCGCCCCGGCGACGCTCGCGGCGCTCGATCCTCACGATTTCGTGGGCGGTGCTGCTCGGCGGCGTGGGGTAGGTGCCCTCGAAGACGAGCCGGCCAAGGGACCCGCTCGCCTCGCAGAACCAGAGACCGACCTTGATGCTCTTGCTCTCGTCCGCTCCGTCGAAGCGACGACAGCTCTCGTCCGAGATCGTCTCCGCTCCCGCGGCCTGGAACGACAGGCCCAGGGCTCCCGGGCTCTTCCAGCGATCGCGGGCCGCGAGCGAGAGCGGGGGCAGCGGGGGCAGCTCGCGGACATGCGGCAGCAGCTCGCTGCGGGCTTCGCGCAGGACGCTCGACGGCAGGAGGGCATCGCCGCTGGCCGTGAACCAGTTGGCCTCGGCGAACGCGGTCGGGGTCTGGGCCACGCGCGCCTCGTACGCCGCGCGCTCCTTCTCGAGGCCGCCGCCCTTGCCGTCGTACCGCAGCAGCTCGGCCGACACCCGGTTGCGCTGAATGCCGACGCGAAGGCTCCCGCCGCCCTCTCCCGTCACGAGCACGTGGCTCTGGAATCGCATGAGGGTCTCGAAGCGGGCGTCGTTCGATTCGACCGCCCGCCGAACCGTCTCTTCGAAGACGAGGTGGTCCCCGGGCTTCAGGTCGTACCGGGCCGTCTCGCCCGCGACAGCGCTGGCGAGAGCCAGGGACACAGTAGCGGCAGCCGTCGCTAGCATCCATTCACCTCAAACTCACTCCGGCCCCCGCCCCACCCCTGCGCAACGCCTGCGGGATTCGTCCCAGTTTGTTGGCATTCCCCACATTTGTGATATCCAAACGGATGGATTAAGCATCCATTCGTCTGAACCTGATCCCAAGCCAGTCCGTCCTCGATGCCCGTAACTCATTACATATCAATGACAACTCTAACGGAGTCACACACCCATTTGCGGGTATAGGACTTGCTCTGAAAGAGGAGCAAGAGCGGTTCCCGTAATCCCGAGGCCGCTCGCGGCTTGACCTATTTGGTCATTGTGGCAAGGAGATCAACAATGAGTAGTACTTACCGGCGCCTCGCGGCGTGGTTGGGGGCAATCGCGCTTGCTTTGCTCGTTCCCACGCTCGTGGTGGCGCAGTCAGAGTCGGGCAAGGTCGTCGGCGTCGTCACCGACCAGAGCGGCGCGGTGCTGCCGGGCGTGAGCGTCACCTTGAAGTCGGTGGGACGAGCCTCGACCCGCGCAACCGTCAGCGACTCGAAGGGCATGTACGTGTTCGCGGGCATCGTGCCCGGACCCTACGAGGTCACAGCCGAGCTCAGCGGATTCTCGACGAAGCAGGTCAAGACGACCGTCACCGTCGGGGCCACCGTGGCCGTCGACGTCCAGATGGCGGTCGGCGCCCAGACCGAGGTCGTGACCGTGCTCGGTGAGTCCACGGCGGCCATCAACACCACGACCCAGGACATCGCGACCACGGTCAACGAGACCCAGATCCGCGAGCTGCCCAGCATCACCCGCAACCCCTACGACTTCGTCCAGCTCTCGGGGCAGGCGATCCGTGACGAGCAGCAGTCGGAACGGGGCGCGGGCTTCTCCATCAACGGCGCGCGCTCGGCCAGCACGAACGTCCTGATGGACGGCGTCGCGAACACCGACGACTTCTCCGCCAGCATCGGCCAGGCCGTGCCCCTCGATTCCGTGCAGGAGTTCTCGGTCATCACCTCGAACTTCTCGGCCCAGTACGGCCGGGCCTCGGGCGGGATCGTGAACGTGGCGATCAAGTCGGGGACCAACGCGTTCCGCGGCAACCTCTACGACTTCTTCCGCAGCGACGCGCTGTCCACCAACACCTACGACAACAAGGCCAACGGCATCGATCAGGGCGAGTTCAAGCGCCACCAGATGGGCTTCTCCCTCGGCGGTCCGGTGGTCAAGGACAAGGTCCACTTCTTCCTGAGCGGCGAGTACATCCGGGTCCGGGGCACCGATACCCAGACGACCTGGATCCCGACCCCGGAGCTGATCGCGGCCAGCTCCCCGGCCACCCGCGCTTTCTTTTCCGCGTACGGCGGCAACACCACGATCAACGGCCCCATCCTGACCCGCGGCGACGTGTCCGGGATCCTCGGCACCGGGGCAGGCGCCTTCAACAGCCTGCCCGCCGGCCTCCCCGCGTTTGGCCAGGTGCGGAAGTCCCTGCCCGCCGATGCCGGCGGCGGCGATCCCCAGAACAACTACCAGGTCGTGGGGCGCCTGGACTTCGCCCTCAGCTCGAACACCCAGGCCTACTTCCGCTACGCCTATCAGAACCAGCAGTCGGAGCTGGGCACCAACTCCGCGAGCCCCTACGACAGCTACGACACGGGCTACAACAACTTCAACCACAACATCCTCGGCTCTTTGACCCACGTCTTCTCGCCGAGCTTCACCAGCCAGACCAAGCTGTCGTGGAACCGCCTCAACAACGACCAGCCGTTGAACGGGGACCCCCAGCCGACGCTCTACATGAACCCGAGCGGCGTGGTGCGCATGCAGGGCTTCCGCATCGGGTTCCCGGGATACCTGCCCTTCAACCCCGGCAGCGCGATCCCCTTCGGCGGCCCGCAGCAGCAGCTCGTGGCCTACCAGGACATGAACTGGGTGAAGGGCAAGCACGACTTCCGGTTCGGCGGGTCGTACACGCACATGGCTGACGATCGCGTGTTCGGCGCGTACCAGAACGCGGTCGAGGCGCTCAACACCACCTCCGCCGCCATCCCCTCGCTCGACAACCTCGTGACCGGCAATATCCGGCGGTTCCAGGTCGCCATCAACCCCGAAGGCTACCCGGGCGGGAAGTACACGACCCCGGTGGGCGAGCCGAGCTTCCTGAGCAACAACCGCTACAACGAGTTCGCGATCTACGCCAACGACACCTGGAGCGTGTCGAGTCGGGTCAAGGTGAACCTGGGCGTGCGCTACGAGTACTACGGACCGCAGACGAAGAGCGAGCCCAAGTACGACTCGAACTTCTACTACGGCGACCCGAGCGTCTCGGTGAACACGAGCACTCCCCAGGAGCTCATCGACGGCATCCGGACCGGGCAGCGCGATGCCCACCAACGAGAGCCCGATCGGCGCCCTGTGGAAGAGCGACAAGAACAACTTCGCTCCCCGCGTCGGGTTCGCGTGGGACGTCAACGGCGACGGCAAGACCAGCGTGCGCGGCGGCTACGGCATGGCCTACGAGCGCAACTTCGGCAACGTGACCTACAACGTGCTCTTCAACCCGCCGAAGTACCTGGTGGCGTCGATCGACGCCCCGACCGACGTCCCCTCGCAGCCGATCTACACCGACAACCAGGGGCCGTTCGGCGGCGTCGCGGGGGTCACCAAGACCATCCCCGCGGGCAGCCTCCGTCACGTGGACCAGAACATCGAGACCGCGTACAACCACTTCTACAGCCTGTCGCTCCAGCGCGAGGTCTTCAAGAACTCGACGGCCTCGATCGAGTACACGGGCTCCACGGGTCGCGATGCTGTACGACCTCGCCGACCCCAACAAGCGCGGAGCCGCGCTGGTCTACGAGGGAGTGGGGACGGCCGGGCAGCCGCCCGAACCCCGCGTACGCCGCGTTCAACACCCGCGGCAACCGCGGCCAGTCGCAGTACCACGGGGTCACGGTCGGCCTCGACGCGCGCAACCTCGGCAACCACGGGCTGAGCTTCACCGCGAAGTACACCTTGAGCCAGGCCAAGGACAACCTGAGCAGCACGTTCTCGGACAGCGCCAACGGCAACTTCAACCTCGGCTACCTGGACGCGTTCGACCCGATGCTCGACTACGGCAACGCCGAGTTCGACGTCCGGCACAAGGCGATCGTCGCGGGCAGTTGGGACGTTCCGCTCGCGCGCGACGCCACGGGCGCCAAGAGGACTCTCCTCGGAGGCTGGGCCTTCAACTTCATCTTCACCGCCCGCAGCGGCTACCCGTTCACCGTCTGCGACTGCACCAACGGTCTCGCGCTCTGCATGCGCGCGATCGACACCGGGGGCCTCAGCACGAACGCCACCAACGGACCGGCCACCGACAACCCCAACGAGTTCACCCTGCTCGACCTCACGCCGATCGCGTCGGGCGTGGGCAGCTACGTGAACCCGATCACCGGGAACTCGGACTTCGGCCCCTACCCCAGCAACATGACTGGAGCGTGACGCGCTCCGCGGACCGGGCGCGTGGAACGTCGACCTGAGCCTCAACAAGCGCTTCCGCTTCGGCGACCACTACGCCATGCAGCTGCGCCTCGAGGCCTACAACGTGTTCAACCACGCCAACATGTACGCGGTGGTCGGCAACGCCGACACCAGCAGCTTCACCGAGATCACCGGCTTCAAGGGCGCCACCCAGTCGGGTGGACGACGTTGGAGACGGTCAGCGCCGCGTCCAGATCGGACTGAAGCTGGAGTTCTAGTCGCAAGCCTCAGACGCTGAGGTTTTCTCGGGGGGAGCCGCGAGGCTCCCCCCTTTTCTTTGCTCTCTTGCCTGCGCCCGAGGCCTCGGTCCCCAGGCCCTCCGATACAATTTCACGATGGGTGGTCGCCTGAGGCCGCGGTCCCGACGCGTCGTCGTTGCCGCGCTGGCCCTGGCCCTCCTCGCAGGGGCCTTCGCGTGGCTCCGTCGGCCGGCCGTCGTTCGTCGCGAGCGCGGGCTCAACGTACTCCTGGTCACGATCGACACCCTCCGGGCCGACGCCCTCGGCTGCTACGGCCGCTCCGGCGCCGACACTCCCCGCGTGGATCGTCTCGCGGCGACCGGCGTGCGTTTCGACTTCGCCCACGCTCACAACGTCGTGACCCTCCCCTCGCACGCGAACATCCTCTCCGGGCGCTATCCCTTCGACCACGGCGTGCGGGAGAACTCGGGCTTTCGCTTCCCGGCGGGGATGGACAGCCTCGCCACGCTCCTGCGCAAGGCGGGCTACCACACCGGAGCGTTCGTGAGTGCCTTCCCCCTCGACTCGCGCTTCGGCCTCGACCGCGGGTTCGAGGTCTACGACGACCGCTTCGGAGACGCGGAGGCCGGCTCTGATTTCCAGATGCAGGAGCGGGCCGGTGCCAAGACCGTGGCCGCGGCCCGGGCCTGGATCCTGGCCAACCCGGGCCCCCGCTTCTGCTGGGTGCACCTCTACGAGCCGCACGCGCCCTATGCCCCGCCCTTCGACTGGCGCGGCCGCGTCCCCACGGCCTACGACGGCGAGGTGGCGGCCGCCGACGCCGCCTTGGCACCTCTCCTGGATCCCCTCCTGGACGCGGGCGCGGCCGACGACACCCTCGTGGTCCTCACCGCCGACCACGGCGAGGGCCTTGGCGACCACGGGGAAGCCACCCACGGTGTCTTCGCCTACGAGTCGACGCTCCGCGTGCCCCTCATCCTCCACAACCCCCGGTTGTTCGCACCGAGGACCACGAGCGAGGCGGCACGTCACGTCGACATCCTGCCCACGGTGCTGGACGCCCTCGGCCTGCCCGTCCCGGAGGGGCTCCCCGGCCAGAGCCTGCTCGCGGTCGCGCAGGGCCTCCGCGAGACCGCGGCCTCCGAGAGCTATTTCGAGTCCCTGACCCCGGCGCTGACCCGGGGCTGGGCCCCGATCCACGGCGTGCTCCGCGACCGCCTCAAGTACGTGGACCTGCCGATCCCGGAGCTGTACGACCTCGGCGCGGACCCTCGCGAGCAAACCAACCTCGTAGCCTCACAGGCCACCTCCCGCGAGCAGATGCAGTCCCTGCTGGCCCGCTTCCGGGCGGCCGAGGGGGCCAAGGTGCGAGGCCACGAAGACCCGGAGGTGCGGGAGCGGCTCGCGAGCCTCGGCTACGTGGGCGCGCGCCGCGAGATCCGCGACCACTACGGCGAGGCCGACGATCCCAAACGGAACATCGCCTTCGAGAGCGCGCTCGAGGCGGTCATCGGCCGCTATGTCGCCGGAGACCTGGCCGGGGCTCTTTCGGCGTGCGAGGCCCTCGTCCGCGATCACCCGCAGGTCCCCCTGGGGCTCCGCCACTTGTCCTTCCTGAGGCGGCAGGCGGGCAACGGCCCGGGGGCCGTCGAAGCCGGGCGGCGGGCCCTGGCCGCGGATCCCGGAAGCGCCGAGGCCGCGGCGGAGCTCGGTCACCTGCTGAACGATCTCGGGCGGCCCAAGGAGACGGTGGTGGTGCTCGCTCCCCTGGCCCGGGGATCCGAGCCCGATTTGGACGTGCTCCTGACCTACGGGATCGCTCTGGCCCAGACCGGCCAACGGGACGCCGCGGTCGCGACGCTTCAACGCGCGCGCGCGGCCGACCCTTCGAGCGCCCTCGCCGCCTACGACCTGGGGACGATCCAGGTCCTCTTCGGTGACCACGAGGCCGCCCGGAAGGAGTTCGAGGCGGCGATCCAGATCGACCCCGAGATGGCGCGGGCCTATGGATCGCTGGGCGTCCTCTCTGCGGTCAGCGGAAAGACCGAGGACGCGGAGCGCCTCTGGAACCGCGCCCTTGCGCTCAACCCGCGAGATCTGGACACGCTGCTCAACCTGGGCACGCTCTTGTGGCGCCAGGGCCGGCGAGACGACGCTCGGCCTCATCTCGAGCGCTTCCTCGCGACCGCTCCTTCGGCCCGCTACGCTCAGGACATCGCTCAGGTCCGTGCGCTCGCTGGGCGGGCCGCGGTAGGCCCAAGGTACGATCGGTTTTCGGCTAGAGTCACTCCCGTGCATCGCCTCTGCCGTTCCCCCGTCGTCGCCGCTGCCTTCCTGATGCCCGCGGTCGGTCTGGCGGCAGCGAGGCCCGCCGCCCTCGTGCCCTTCGACGAGGCGCGGCCCGTGCTCGAGGCCATGGCCACGGCGCGTCCGGCGGGGCTCGCTGGGCTGGCCGATGACCGGCTCGCTGCGGTCTGGCCAGGCTGGGTCCAGAAGCGCGACCGCGAGGTGCGCGAGCGGCTGGTCCGGGGCGAGGCCGATTCCGTCGTGAACCTCCTGTTCTTTGGCACGTCGTTCACCGCCGAGCCGCGGCTCACCCCCGAGAACCTGGCGGGCCAGCAGAAAGAGGAGAACGACCGGGTCTTCAAGGCGCGGGTGCGTGACCTGGTGGCCGCCCTCCGCCGACCCGGTGGAGGCGAGCGCCTCCAGCTCGCGAGGTCGCTGCTCACCGGGGCGGGCCTGCGGCTGGCCGACCAAGCGGGACCCGACGACGTCACGCCCTGGCTCCTCGAAAACGTCGGGCGCGTGCGCCTGGAGTTGGCCACGTACGCCAACGACCTCGCCCGGCTCCGCGCGCTGCCCGACGCCACGGAACGCTTCGCCGCCCGCTCGACGCTGTTCCGCGATCGAGGCATCGCCCTCGACACGTCGCTACGCCCCGCCTTCGCCATCGACGAGGCGCTGCGCGACGCCCTCGTGCGGGGTCTCGTGGCCAAGGGCGGTGTCCGCCGCGTGGCGGTCGTGGGCCCCGGGCTGGACTTCGTGGACAAGGCCGAGGGGCAGGACTACTACCCGCCGCAGTCACTGCAGGCCCTGGCCCTCCTCGACTCGCTCTTCCGGCTCGGCCTGGCGCGGACGGACGCGGTCGAGGTCACGGCTTTCGACATCAGTCCCCAGGTCCTCGATCATCTGAAGCGCGCCCGGCAGCGCGCGGCCGCGGGCGAGGGCTACGTGCTCCAACTGCCCCGGCCCGGCGGCTCCGCGTGGAGCGAGCCGTTCGCGGCCTACTGGCGCCGATTCGGAGATGCCATCGGGGGGCAGGTTCCCGCGGTCGCGCCGCCCAAGGCTGCGGGTCCTCTCGAAGTCCGCGCCGTCCGCGTGCGGCCCGGCGTCGTCGGTCGCGTGCAGCCGGTGGACCTCAACGTGGTGTTCCAACGGTTGGACCTCGTGCCCCAGGAGCGCTTCGACCTCGTGGTGGCCACCAACATCCTCGTCTACTACGACACCTTCGAGCAGTGCCTGGCCCTGGCCAACATCGGCCGCATGACCGCGGTCGGAGGCCTCCTGCTTTCGAACAACATCCTGCTCGAGCTGCCCTCGTCGGCCATGAAGTCGATGGGCTACAAGACCGTCGTGTACTCGGACCGGCCCGACGACGGCGACCACATCGTCTTCTACCAGCGCCGCCCCTGAAGCCTCCCGGCTACTCGTGAGGGAAGCCGAGAACGGCCTACCTATGGTCCCGGGGCTCGCAGGCACGGCCCTGCGACCGGCTCCCGAACGCAAGCCTCAGGGCGGGCGGGAGCTGGGCATCGAAGTCGGCGGCCATCCAGATTCGCCCCCTGAGGCGCCCCGGCCGGCGGCGCCTCGCCACCCGGTCGACGAGCCTGGAGGTGCTCTTGGCTCCGGACATGCCTACCTTCGTCATCCGGGATCTCCCATACTCAGGTCCGGCCCAGTCTATCGCGGACCGCCGCTACGAACTGGGGAAGGTCGTCCAGGTCCTTCTCGAGCACACGCCTGACGATGTCGAGATCAACCAGTTGATAGCCGTGCACCAGGACGTTGCGGAACCCAGCCATGTCCTGGAGGCGCTCCGCCAGGTCCAAGGGTAGATAGCCGCCGCGGGCCAGAAGCATGAAGAGATCGCGGTTGGTCTCGGGCTCCCCCAGCCGCTCGTCCGACACGACATGCGAGGCGACGTCCAGGGCGGCTTGGATCGCGATCTGCAGAGTGTGTTCGACGAACCGCTCTTCGCGCACGTCCGTCTTCAACGCTTCGACCCGCGCTAGGGTGCGCAGTTGATGAACGGCGGTTTCGATCACCGCGAGCTTCTTGGCGATGAGGTCGGGGTCCGTCAAAGAGGGTGCCCGCCCTGCCGATAGAGGTTGCGGATCGGCTCCATGTCGAAGTAGGCGTTCCGGGCTTGAACCTCGAAGCTCACCCGCGCTGCGGGGTCTCGGTCGAGAAGCAGCCTGCCGTCTCGGAGCACGCGGTGCACGAGGTCGGGCGGGGCCGTGTTCAGAACGATGACCTGTACAGGCCGCCGCAGAGCGCTCTCCAGCGCGGCCTCTTGTCGTTGGGGGACCGCTCCCAGAACCCTCGACGGCGCGTCGCGATAGAGCACGGCGAGGTCGACGTCGCTCGAGGCCCTTGCCGTCCCCCGCGCCATGCTTCCGAAGAGATAGACGGCAGTCGCGTCTCCGGGGCCAGCCTCGAAGAACGCCCGAACGATCGATTCGATCTCGCTCGCCGACTGAGGGCCCGGCGGCCTTTCTCGCGGCGTCGTCATCGCGACGTCGATTATAGGCCCCGGGAACGTCAGGCCGTCTGGACGACCCGCAGGACCCGCATGGACTGGATCGAGATCTGGGCCGCGACCTTGCCGGCGATGTCGCTGAAGGCCTGGGCCGCAGGCGCGTCGGGAGCCGCGGCCACGATGGGCTGGCCCTCGTCCCCGCCGGAGCGAACGCGGGTGTCGATCGGCACCTCGCCGAGGAGCGGGATCTTGAGCTCCTCCGCCATCCTTCGGCCGCCGCCGGTGCCGAAGATGTCGGTCCGCTCCTGGCAGTGGCCGCACACGAAGTGGCTCATGTTCTCGACCACGCCCAGGATGGGGATGTTGAGCTGGCGGAACATGGCCACGGCCTTGCGCACGTCGGAGACGGAGACGCCCTGGGGCGTCGTCACCACCACCGCCCCCGCCACGGGCACGCTCTGCGCCATGCTGAGCGAGACGTCGCCGGTGCCCGGGGGCAGGTCGACGATCAGGTAGTCGAGCTCGCCCCAGACCACGTCGCGCATGAACTGCTGCACCGCGCCGTGGAGCATGGGGCCGCGCCAGATGACGGCCTGGTCGGGCGGGACGAGCATGCCCATGGAGATGACCTTGATGCCGTGGGCCTCGGGCGGGATCATCTTCTTGTCGTCGCTCACCTCGGGCGCGTCCACGATGCCCAGCATCTGCGGGATGTTGGGGCCGTAGACGTCGGCGTCCATGAGACCGACCCGCGCGCCCTTGCGCTGCAGGGCCACGGCCAGGTTCACCGAGGTCGTGGACTTCCCCACCCCGCCCTTGCCCGCGCCCACCGCCACGATGTTGCGGATGCCGGGGACGGCCTGCCGGCCGAACCCGCCGCGGGCCTTCACGTCGGCGGTCATCTTCGCGCGGGCCGCGGTCACCCCGGGGAGCGCCGCCACGCGCTCTTCGGCCTCGGCCTTCATCTGGTCTTTCACCGGGCAGGCGGGAGTCGTCAGCTCCACCGTGAAGTCGACCTCGCCTCCCGCGATGCGCACGTCCTTCACGAACCCGAGGGTCACGATGTCCTTGTGGAGGTCGGGGTCCTGCACGGCGCGGAGCGCCTCTCTCACCTGCTCTTCAGTCACGCTCACTTTGGATCGCCTTTCCTGTCGGGATCAGCGGCGCGCGAGCGCCGCGTCGACGGTCTCCTGGAGCTTCTCGAACTTGGAGGGGATGCTGCCCAGGATCTTGGTGCGGATGATCCCCTCGCCGTCGATCACGAAGGTGGTGGGCAGGCCCTCCGTGGCGTCGAACGCTTCCTGGGTCTCCTCGGTGCCGAGGAGCTGACGATAGGGCACGCGGTACTCGTGGAGGAAATCCTCGATCTCCTTGGGCGTGCCCGAGTCGAGGACCACCCCCACGACCTCGACCCCCCGCGGCTGGTTCTTTCGCCAGAACTCCACGTAGCTCCGGGATCTCCTTGATGCAGGGCCCGCACCAGGTGGCCCAGAAGTCGAGGACCACCACCTTCCCCTTGAGGCTCGCCAGGGTGAGCCGGCCACCGGAAAGGTCGGGCAAGTCGAAAGCGGGCGCCGGCCGATGCTTGAAGGAGGGAGCCTTCGCGCAGGCGCAAGCAAGAAGAACGCCGATGAGGACGAGGCGACGCACCACGACCTTTCATTATAGGGGCTTGGACGGGACGATCCGCGAGGGCGGCCGAGTCGAGAGACTTCGCGGCTCTCCGGCGGCCGTCGAACCCACTCCCGCTCAGGATGATACCGGAGCCTCGGGTGTGGTCTACTTGGACGACGCCTCCCGCCATGGTCCCTCAGGAGATAGGCATCGCCGAGATCGCGCTCAGACGAAGAGCGGAGCTCGTCACGTTCCGCGCACGCGGCGTCTCGGTGGGCATCGCCTTCGTTGCGCTCGTCGTTCTCTGGGACGCGCCCACGACGAAGGCCGTGCCCGCCCTCGGCGTGGGCCTCGGCTACCTTCTGTTCTCGGGCGCCTCCTGGCTCTGGGTCAAGCGGCATCCGGAGTGGCGTCACGTGGCCCGGGTCCTGCACGACGTGGCGGACGCGCTGGCGGTCGGCCTCGGGCGCCGCCTGTCGGGGGGGCTCGGAAGCCCGATCTGGCTGCTCCTCTATCCCCACGTGGTCGGGGTCTCGGTCCGGGGCGGTCTCCGCTACGCGATGACCCTGGGCACGCTCGACGCCTTGCTCGTGTACTGGCTCGCCCTCCTGAGCCCGTCCCACGCCCTGGGCGAGCTGAACGCCCCGGCCATCCTGTTCTGCGCGTTCATGGGAGGCAGCACCAGCTCGTTCCTGCACCGCATTCGCGCCCGCCTCGCCGAGACGAACCGCGCTCTCGAGGCCACGCAACGAGCAGCTGGCCACGACCGTGGGCCAGGTCCGCGAAGCCAACGCCCGGCTCGAGGACCTCCATCGCCTGCGCGACGAGTACCTTCGAAACGTGAGCCACGAGTTCCGGTCTCCCCTCACCGTGATCCGCGGGTACGCCGAGTTCGTGCGCGACCAGGGCGTCCCCTCCGATTCCTCCCTGCGCGACGTGATGGGCGTGATGCTCGACAGCTGCGACCAGATGATCGACATGGTGGACACCCTGCTCGAGGTCAGCCGCATCGAGCAGGGCGAGACCGGCCGGCGCCTCGACATCCGCCCGTCGCCCTTCGCGAGCTGCTCGAGACCGCCCTCGCATCGGTGCGCGGGCTGGCCGACAAGAAGGACGCGACGATCGACATCTCGCTTCCCCAGGAGCCCCTGGAGGTCGCGGGCGACCCCTCCCTGCTGGCCCATGCCCTGCGGCACCTCCTGAGCAACGCGCTCAAGTACGGGCCGGCACGCGGAACCGTCTCGGTCCGCGGGCAGTCGCGAGACGGGGTCGCGGTGCTGGAGGTGGAAGACCAGGGCATCGGCATCTCCCCGGAGCACCTGCCCCACATCTTCGAGAAGTTCTACGTGGCCGACGGAGGCCTCGACCGGCGGCGAGGGGGCGCAGGAGTCGGCCTCTACCTGGCCCGCGAGATCGTGCGGCTGCACCAGGGGACGATCGAGGTGCGGAGCCAGCCCGGGCGGGGCAGCGTGTTCAGCGTGACCCTGCCGCGGCCCAAGCCGCACCCTTCCGGCCGAGGCCACGTCTTGAGGCGCAGCGCGCCCTGGATCGCCGTCCTCGGGCTCGCGACCGCGACGTCGGCCGCCGCCGCCAGTGACGCGCCCCCCGCCACCCCGGCGACCCTCCTCGACCGGCTCGAGCGGGCCTGGACGGCCCGCGACCAGGCGGAGTACTTGTCCTTGTGGACCTTCCCCGACGCGGAGACACGGGCCGCGGAGGAAGAGTTCGCGCGCGACCGTTTCGCGGCCGAAGAGCTGCGGTTGACCCTGGAACGCCCGTCGAGCCTTCCGTCGCGGAAGGCCCGGGTGCACGCGCAGATCTTCTCCTCGACCGAGCCGCGCGCCCGGGTCGAGCAGTTCCGTTTCGAGATCGACGGCGACGGCTCGCGCGTGTGGATCACGGGGCGGCAGGAAGAAGGCCAGATCGACGGCCTCGTCCACGTCGAGCTCGATCCCGCCGGAGTTCGCGCCGACGGCCTCACCTTGCGTCTCACCGATTTCGAGCTCCGCATGCAGCGCGGCACCCTCTTCCTTTCACCGGCCTCGCTCGGTCCCACGGCCCTCGTGTTCGTCGGAGAAGGGCAGCTCCGCATCACCCCCGGCCCCGCGGCCGAGCGCGATCAGCTCCGGATCTTCTGCGACAGGCCCGAGATGGAGCGAGAAGGTGCGCACGGTCTTCGTGCGCATCCATCCGGCCGACCTCCATCGCGTCCTTGCGCCCGTGCGCCTCGACCCGGACCCCGGCGCGGGCCTCCGCTGGCCCGAGGCCCTGTCCTTCTTCAAGGAGCAGTCGCCCCGGGCGTTCGTCCTGGACGCGCCTCTCCCCAAGGCACCCTGGTGGCTCCTGCCTTCGGTGGGTGACGCCCTCGTGGCCTTCCGCTCCCCGCACGGCACCCTCACCTACACCGTCAACGAGGGGGACCCCGAGGACGTCAGCTTCTTCAACCGCGACAAGCGGCTCCAGATCCTCCTCTACACGTCGGGAGGCCGCGAGTCGAACTGGAACGAGAACGACGGGCGTGCCGTGGACATCCTCGCCCACGACCTCGACGTGCGCTTCGAGCCGGAGCGTTTCTACATCCGCGGAGAGGACCGCCTGACCTTGAACCTGCTCCAAGGCTCCGCGAGCCTGAGGCTACGGCTCGACGACGCGCTGCGGTCCTCTCCATCACGTCTCCCGAGGGCGGCAACCACATCTTCTTCCGGGTGCGCGGCCAGAACAGCCTGGTGGTGTCGCTCGGGCCCTACTCCGGCCGCCTGGGCGAGGCCCGGCTCGTGGTGCGCTACGCGGGGATCCTCGACCCGGCGCCGGTCGAAGACGAGATCGCTGCAAGCGCCCGTGAACCCGGAGCGTCGAGGGATCTCGGAGGACGAGATCTTCATCGAGAAGGTGATTCTCTACACGAACAAGAACGCGTGGTACCCGAGGAACGTCAGCGACGACCACGCGCGCTATCGGGCCCGCTTCAGCGTGCCCCAGGGCTTCACCGTCGTGGCCGGGGGACGGCTCGAAAGGAGCGGTGCGGACGGGGATCGCGCCACGAGCGAGTACGTCCTGGACGAGCCCGGCAAGTACCTGACCGCGATCGTGGGGCGGCTCGTCACCGCGGGCAACGCCCCTGGCCGGTCCCCCGACCCTGGCCGCCTGGTCCACCCGCCGTCTGCGGTCGGAAGCCACGGCCACCCTCGCTGCCGCGCAGGAGATCGTGGCGTTCTTCGCCCAGGAGTTCGGCCCTTGCCCCTATTCGTTCATCAACCTGGTGTTCACGGAGAACCTGACCCCTGGAGGTCACAGCCCCCCGGGCCTGGTCCTCGTCCAGAAGCGGCCGGTCCTGGCCCCGCATCAGCTTCGAGACGATCCCGCGAACTTCAGCGACGTCCCCGGCTTCTTCCTCGCCCACGAGCTCGCCCACCAGTGGTGGGGCCAGGGGGTGGCCCCCAAGAACTATCGCGAGCGCTGGCTCGCGGAAGGCGCCGCCCAGTACGCGGCCGCCCTCTGGGTGCGCAAGAGCCGCGGGGAGGTCGCGTTCCGCGCGGTCTTGAAGCGCTTCGCCGACTGGACCCTCCGCAACGCCAAGGCCGGTCCCATCGACCTCTCCTACCGCGTGGGGCACCTGCGCGGCGACCCCCAGGCCTACCGGGCCATCGTCTACGACAAGGGGGCCTACGTGCTCCACATGCTGCGCGGGCTCGTGGGCGACGAGCCGTTCCGGCGCGCGCAGATCGCCTTCCAGGCCCGGTACCGCTTTACCAAGGCGGGGACCGAAGAGCTCCGCGAAGCGCTCGAGAGTACGAGCGGCAAGGACCTCCGGCCCTACTTCGGGGAGTGGGTGCGAGGGACGTCAGTGCCGGAGCTGCGTCTCACTCACCACACGGAGGCCGCGGGAACCGCCTTCCGAACCACGGTGCGGGTCCAGGCCAGCGGGCTGCCCGGACCCGTCCCCCTGCTCGTGTCCCTCACCAGCCTTCACGGGAAGACCGAGCAGCAGGTCACGCTGGGACGGGAGGGCGGAGTGTTCGCCGTCGAGAGCGCCGAGCGCGTCGTTCGGGTCGAGGTCAACGCCGACCGGGCGCTGCTCGCCCGGCTGAAGGAAGGCTAGGCCGGATCATTCGTCAGGCTGCGTGATCTTCCGAACGAATGATCCGTCCTGGAGCCCTCAGACGGCGACCAAGGGGCCGTCACGGAGCACGACAAAGGGCGTCGGATGAGGACGGCACTGGTCGGGCTCCAGGCTGGGGCACGGATGGCCCTGACACATAGCCAGATCGGACTATTCATGAAGCAGGGTCAGGCGGACTTCATGAATAGTCCGGGCTAGCGGTACCCGTTGCGACGGCCCTGGTCCTCGAGGTCGGCGATCTTCGTCTCCTCGTCCGCCAGCTTCTTCTTCGTATCTTCGAGAAGGCCCAAGAGGGTCGTGCGGCGATTCGAGTAGAACCCCCCGCTCGTGTCGTTGAGGTCGTTCTGGATCTTGTCGATCTGTTCGCGGTAGGTGGAGGCGGCCTTGTTCGCGGCATCGAGGGTCTTGTGCCAGGCGGCGGAGGCTTCCGCCTTCTTCTCGTCCTCGGTCTTTTCCTTGTCCTTGGGCCCTGATCCCGCGGCTTCCTTGGCGGCGGGGTCGGTCGAAGCCGGAGCTTCGGCGCTCGGGAAGCTCGCGTTCGTTCCCTTGGCGCGGCCGAGGTCGGCGTCCGAGTACGAAGGCACCGGCTTCTTGCTCGATTCCTCGAGGGCCTTCCGGCGGGCCTTCTCCTTGGCCGCGGCTTCGCCGAGGCTCTGACCGAACCCCACCGAGGGAACCACGAGAAGCGAGACGGCGGCAACAGCAACGAGGTTGGGCATGCGCATACGCACCTCCAGGCCCTGATTATATGCTCCCCGGTCCCGGCTTTGGCTTCTCGGAGGAGGGGAGAGAGCCGGTCCACGATCTCGCGAGCCATGACGGAGCGGGGATCGGCCAGGAGCGCATCTTCGGCCAGGGCCCGCGCCGCGTCGAGCTGGCCCAGGGCGAGCTGGTCCCGGGCCGAGGCCAGGAGGGCGGTGGCGGCCCGACGCCCGCGTTCCTCCTGGAGGTAGGGGCGGAGCCGGGCCAGCCGAGGGTCGTGGGGGGCCTTGGCCGCGATCCGGGCGGCGATCTCTTCCGCCTTGGCCAGCTCGCCGTCGGCGGCGTGGGCCAGGGCCTGGCCCACAGAGCTGCTCGACCTCGCGATCCTGGACCGCGGCCTCCAGCTCGGCGGCAGCCGCTCGGGTGGCGGCGTCCGTCGCATCGACGAGGGCCGCGGGCGTGGTCACCGCCTCGTCGTCGAATCGGATCTCGAGCGAGGCGTGGAGGCCCTCGGGCGCCGGGTCCGCCGTGGCCAGGAGCCGCGGGGCCACGTCGCGGACGAGGCCGACCAGGTCTTCGTGCAACTCCTCCATCGAGGCGTAGCGCTTCGCGGGATCGCGAGCCAGGCTCCTCGCCACCACCGCCTCGAAGCGCGGCGAGAACAGGGTCTTCGGCAGGGCTTCGAGGTCGGGCGCGCCCCGAGTGATCCGCAGCATCACCGTGGTCGCGTCGTCTCCCGGAAAGGCCCGGCGCCGGCCGGCGAGCTCGAAAGCCAGGGCGCCCACCGAGAAGACGTCGGCGCGGGCGTCCGGGCGCCGGCCCTCGATGATCTCGGGCGCCAGATAGTGGATGCCGTGGAGCCAGGCACCGGTCCCCACCGGCTCGACCGACTTCAGGTGCGCGACCCCGAAGTCGAAGACCCTCACGTCTCCTTGCGCGGTGACCCGGATGTCGGAGGGCTTCAGGTCGAGGTGCAGAAGGTCGTGGCGATGGGCTTCGGCGAGACCGAGGGTGATCTGGCGCAGCACGTCGAGAGTCCATTCGATGGGCAGCGGCTGGTCGCTGCGGAGGGCTCGCGCGAGGTCGACCCCTTCCACGATCTCGGTGACCACGAACGGACGCCCCAGGTGCTCGCCGGCGTCGAGGACCACGGCCAGGTTCGGGTGTCCGAGCGTCCCCGCCGCGCGGGCGGCGCTCAAGGAGGCGCTCCCGCAGAGCGGGGTTCTCACCGGCGGGATGGGTGAAGGTCTTGACCGCGACCGTCCTTCCGGAGCGGTCCTTGGCCTCGAACACCACGCCGGTACCACCGCGGCCGAGCGCTCTTTGAAGCTGATAGGGGCCGATCGTCTCCACGTCTTCCCGCGCTGTTGCGAACGCTCGTGATTCTAGAGGCGAGGGCAAGAGCCGTCTACCCGAGGCCCGCGACCGCCCTATGCTATGGTTTCGCGAGGCGACGCGCCAACGCGTCCCCCGGGAAGAGAAGGTTGATCATCGGGCTGGGCGTGGACCTCGTGGAGGTCGAGCGGGTCGAGCGGGCGCTCGCGCGCTGGGGCCGGCGCATCGTCGATCGGCTGATGGACGAAGACGAGGCGGGCGCCCTGCCCCAGGACCCGGGCCCGCGCGCGACGGCTCTGGCCCTCGCCATCGCCGGGAAGGAGGCCGCGAGCAAGGCCATCGGCACGGGCTGGAGCCGGGGCGTCCGGTGGCGCGACGTCGTCGTCGACCGCGACGCGCCCTCGGTGCGGCTTCAGGGACGCGCCCTCGGTCGTGGCCCGGGCCCTCGGATCCACGGGCCGCACGAGGACACGGCTCGAGATCCGGGGCGGTCTCGCGGTGGGCGAGGTCCGCCTGCTCTCTTGAGCCTCCCGCGGCTCCGGCGCCTCGAGGCGTGGGAACGCAACCAGTACGTGATGACGGCCGTGGTGTTCGTCGTCTTCACCGGCTTCGCCTTCGTGCTCCCGTTCCTGCCCCTCTTCGTGCGCGACCTGGGCGTCGCGGACAAGGAGGAGGCCGCGCTCTGGGCGGGGGTCCTCATCGGGGTGTCGCCCCTGCTCGCGGGCCTCCTGGCGCCGGTCTGGGGCCGGCTCGCCGACCGCCACGGGCAGAAGACGGATGGCCCTTCGCGCCCTCGTCTCGTACGTGGCCCTGCTGGCCCTCTCGGCGCTGGTGCGCGACGTCTACGAGCTCCTGGCCTGCCGCATCGGCATCGGCCTCTTCGGCGGCATCGGTCCGCTGGGCCTGGCCATGGCCACGTCCCTGGCTCCCCGCGAGCAGACCGGACGCGCCGTGGGCCTCATCCAGGCCGCGCAGATCCTGGCCGCGGCCGTCGGGCCCTCTCGTCGGGGGCTACCTCGCCGACGCCATCGGCGTGCGGCGGACCTTCCTGGTGACCTCGGCGCTTTGCGCCCTCGCCGTCCTTCTCGTCGTGCGCTACTACGAGGAAGGCCCGCGGCCCGCGCCGGGCGCAGCTCCCGGCGGCAGCCGAACCTCTCGTTCGGAGGCGTCCTGCGGCTCCCGGCGTCCCCGGTCTCCTCATCGTGCTGTTCTTCGTCAACTTCGTGGGCCGCTCGTTCACGCCCATCCTGCCCCTGCACCTGGAGCGGCTGGGCGTGCCGGCGCCGCGGCTGGCCTCGGCGACCGGCGTCCTCATCTCCGTCTACTCGATCGCCGCCGCGCTCTCGGCCACCGTCCTCGGGCGGGCCAGCCGCAAGCTCGAGCCGAGACGGCTGCTGGCCGCGAGCCTCCTGTGCGGAGCCGCGACCGTGGCCCCGATGGCGGCGGTCTCGTCGTTCGCCGGCGTTCCTGGTCCTGGCGCGTGCTGCTGGGCCTCGCTTCGGGAGGGGCCCTGACCCTCTGCTACACGATCGGCGGCCTCATGGTTCCCGCCGACGTGAAGACCACGGCCTTCGGCTTCTTCTCCGGAGCCGCGCTCTTCGGAGGCGCGCTCTCGCCCTCCGTCGCCGGGCTCATCGCCCACTGGCAGCTTCTTCGGGATCTACTGGACGGACGCGGCGCTCTTCGCCGTGCTCGCGATGACCCTCCTCCGGTCACCGCGTCCGCGGCGCCTGAGCGCAGCCGGAGAGCGCTCGTCAGGAACGCGACGCCTCGGCCGAGGCTGCCGGCCGACACCACCCGGTTGCGGCCCGCCTGCTTGGCCGCGTAGAGCGCGCGATCGGCAGCGGCCAGGAGGCGTCCGCCCCGTCGCGCCCGTCGCCCGGCCACACCGCGAGGCCGAAGCTCGCGGTGACCGCGAGCCGCGCGCCCTCGAAGACGATCTGCCCCTTCTCGAGCGCGTCCCGCACGCGCTCGGCGAGCTCGCCCGCCTTGCGCGAGGTCGGCCCCGTCCAGGATCACCGTGAACTCCTCGCCCCCGTAGCGGGCCAGCACGTCGTTCTTCCGGAGCCGTCGGTTCAGGGTCAGGGCGGCGTGCTTGCAGGGCGGCGTCGCCGGCGGGATGGCCGAAGGTGTCGTTGAGCTTCTTGAAGTGGTCGAGGTCGAGCATGAGGAGGGCGAAGCCGCCCTGCGGCTTGCGCGTCCTCGCGCGCCACGGCCTGGGTCAGGAGCTCGTCGAAGGAGCGGCGGTTGTAGAGGCCGGTGAGGCCGTCGCGCGCCGCCAGCTCCTTGTGGCGCTCCTTGAGCTGGATGACCGACAAGCGTGGCCGCGGCCTGGTTGGCGAGGATCTCGAGCACGCGGTGGGAGGTCGCGTCGAACGCGCCCGGCCGGCCGGTGACGAGGAGCGCGCCGAGCGTCCGGTTGCGCGCGCGCAGGGGATGGGCGAGGAGCGACTCGCCGCGACCGGCCCCCTCGTCGAGGACCAGGAAGCGCACGCCTTCGCCCCGCCCCGCCACGTGGTCGAGGAGGTAGGAGTCGCCGCTGCGCAGCACCTGCCCCGCCCAGGTCTTCTCGGAGAGCGCCACCTCGCGCCCTTCGAACTCGGCCGCCCAGCCCAGGGCGTCTTCGACGCGGTAGCGGGTCTCGGCCTCGTCGGTCATCACCACCGCCGCGCCCTCCAGGGACACGAGGTCGCGCGCGGATTGAAGGAGGCGCTGGCGCACGGCCCTGCGGCTCCACGAGCTCGGCCATGCGCCGCGAGACCTCGTAGACCGCCTTGAACTCGGCGCCCAGCTCCTCGCGGCCCAGGGTGGCGCGCGCGCCCTGGATCACCTCGGCGAGGAGGCCGGCGAAGGCCTCGAGCACCTCGGGCTCGCGGCCGGTCAGGGACTGGACCTCGAGCTGATCGGCCACGAGGACGCCCGAGACGAGCTCGCCCGTGCGCACGGGGACCGCGATCAGCGATCCGACCTTCACCTCGCCCTTGTAGTACGGGAGGGACCAGAGCAGGCGCTTGAAGTCGGTGGCGTAGAACGTGGCCTTGCGCTCGAGGACGAAGGCGAACGGGTCCTGGGTCAGAGGCACGACGCAGTCCGCGGCCAGGGCCTCGGGGCCGTCGGCGGCGCGCAGGAGGGCCGACTCGCGCTCGCGCACCACCTCGAAGTAGAGCACGGCGTGCACGTCGAGCGCCCGGCGGGCCAGGGCCACGAGCTGGCGCAGCTCGCGGTCGAGCTCCTGCGCCCGCTCCACCTGCCGCGCGCGCCGCGCCTCCTCGGAGACGACGCGCAAGCCCGACCCCGCCGCGGCCCGGGGCACGAGCACCGCGGGGTCGACCTCGTCGAGCTGCTCGATCCCGTGCTTCAGGCGGGCCAGCTCCGCGAGCGTGGCGGTGAGCCGGCGCTTCTCGCCGGCGAGCGCGCGATTCACGGCGACGACGAGGGCGACGTAGCCGAGGCCGGTGGCCAGCGCGAGCTTCGGGTCCGGAGGCGCCGCCCGCAAGGCGTCGGCCGCGGCGAGGGCCGAGGCGAGCGCCGCCACGCCCGAGCGCGGGCCCGAGCGGCTCGGCCACCGCCACGGCTCCGACCAGGACCGCCATGAGGGGCCAGACCGGCCAGCCCAGCGGGCGCAAGGACCTGGCCCAGGGCGTCCACGCGAGAGGGTGAGGAAGGCGTAGAACGCGAGCTGCTCGGCCCGGCCGCGGCCCTTGAGGCTGGCCAGGAGGGCGGCGCCAGCCGACGCCCAGGCCGAGCGTGAGGGTGACCGCCAGCCGGAGGCGAGGCGACGACCCCGGGGCCAGGGGGCGCCACGAGGGCGACCAGGGCCATCACGGCGGCGAGGCCGAGGGCGACCTGGCCGGCCCGCCAGCGCACGCGAATGTCGACGATGGGGCCGGGCCGCGCCGGCTCTTCCGGCACCGCGTCGCTCAGCGGGCCGCCTGCTCCGGCTCGCGGCCGAGCACGAGGGCGTAGGCCATCGAGATCGTCCTCGGTCAGGCCCAGGCGCTCGAGGTGGCTGTAGTAGGCCCTGACCCCGTCCAGGTGCTGCGAGACGAGCGCCTTCTTCTCGCGGACCTCCTTCACCAGGCGGAGAAGGGTCTGCACGAGGCGGGGCGTGACCTCGACCCCTGCCGCGCTGCGAGCTCCCCTCCGTGCCGCTGCAGCACGGCCTCGATGGCCATGGCCCCGGAGTGCTTGCCGAAGAGGAACCGCAGGTGGCCGCCCACCGACTCCGGCTCGATGACCTGGTAGATCGCGGGGTGGATGGTCATCCCCGCGGTGTGGATCCCGGTCTCGTGGCTGAAGACGTTGTGGCCGATGATCGGCTCGCTCGGGCCCACCGGGAGCCCGCTGCACTCTTCCACCTTGCGCCGCAGGTCCCAGAGCATGTCGTAGCGGAAGCCCGGGATGGTGACCCCGTAGAGCTCCTTCAGGATCATCACCGTGGTGTGGAGCGGGGCGTTGCCCGCCCGCTCGCCCAGGCCGTTGACGGTGCAGGTGGGAATGGTGGCCCCGTGGTGGAGCGCGCGCACGGTGTTGTAGGCGCCGAGGCCGAAGTCGTTGTGGAAGTGGACGACCAGGGGCTTGTCGGGAAAGGCGGCCACCAGCCTCGGGATGTAGTAGTCGACGCCTTCGGGCGCGAAGAAGCCGACGGTGTCGGGGAACGAGTAGCGCGTCCCTCCCGCGGCGTAGCAGGCCTTGGCCAGATCGATCAGGTAGTCGACGTCCGCGCGCGAGCCGTCCTCGCCGCCGAACTCGATCTCCTCGACCCCTCGGCTCCGCGCGTGGGCGATGGCCTTGGCCGGCCATGCGGATGTTGGCCTCGCGGTAGAAGGAGACCGGCAGGTCGAGCCATTCCTCGGCCTTCCGGCCCTCGAGCTGGAGCAGGGTCTTGCCGATCTTGTACTTGAGGTGGAGGTCGGAGCCCGAGGTGAAGATGAAGAAGGTGCAGTCGCGAGGCCTGCGCCCCCATCTTCGCGAGGGTGTCGATGGTCACGTCGATGTCGCGCGCGTTGGAGCGGCACATGACGATGATCTCGAGGTCGCCGCGGATCCTCCCCTTCCGCTTGCCGCCCGAGGATCAGCTCGAGGGCCCGTCGCTCGGAGGGAGCGGCCGAGGGAAAGCCCATGTCGATGATGTGGACCCCGGCGTCGGAGAGCATCGCCGCGAGCTCGTACTTCTGCTCCGGGGTGAAGGCGACGCCCGGGGTCTGCTCGCCGTCGCGCAGGGTGGTGTCGTAGAGGCGGATCTCCCGGGCGCGGGGGAAGGTCGTCGTCGCGGTGAACCGCGAGGGCGGCGCGATCAGGGTGTCGAGGGGCTCGCGGGTCTCGACCATGGGCCATGATAACGCCGTCCATCGGCCGGAGGCGGAGGCGCTCTGCTAGAATCGCGCCAAACGAAGCACCAGGACGGGAGAAGCGCCTCGATGCGATCGAGTCGCTGCGACCGGCCGTCTTCGTCCTGGCGATGTCGAGCGGAGGGGTCGCGTTCGCCGACGCGCCCGGCGTGCCCTCACGCTACATCGTGTTCACCATCGACGCTTCGGGCGTGGTGCGGCCGCAGTTCCATGCCGTCGTCACCCTCGCCGCCGAGCGCACGTCGCGATCGGAAGAACGAGCTCTCGGCCTGGCTCGCGTGAAGGCTCGACCGAGCGGGAGCACGTGGCGGTGCGCCTCCGCGACCCCGCAGGCCAGGTCGTCTTCCGCGAGGCCGCGTCCGTGCCTCGCTGGCTGCGCTCCGAGAACGGTCTCCATGGCGGCCCCGAGCGATTCCTCGGTGAGTCGCTCGTTCGCCCTCGCGGAGAGGGCTTTCGTGGTCCGTGTCCCCTGGCTTGCCGGGTCGCGCCTCGAGCTGGCTCTCGGTTCCGCGCTCGAGACCTCCGGGCCGAGGGTGAGTTGTCCAGTACTCGCCCGGGAGGGCGCTTCGAGTTCGACCTCGACGCCCTCGCCGAGGACCGGAGCCTCGCCCTGGCTCGGTACCAGCCCGAGACGCGTCTCTTGACCGCTCCCGCCCTCAACTCGGGCAACCGCGTCGACCTCCTGGTCATGGGAGACGGCTATACGGCCGCGCAGTCGGCCAAGTTCGGAAGCGACGCGGCCGGGGTGCTGGCGAGCTTCTTCGCGCATCTCCCCGTACAGCGCCTACCAGAACTACTTCAACCTACGACCCTGTTCACCGCCTCGAACCAGTCCGGAGCCGATCACCCTCCCTACACGACGAGCTGTCCGATCACGTATCCGCCGACCTGCTGCTCCGATCCGATCATGCAGACCGATCCTCTTCGCGGGACCTTCGTCGATACCGCCTTCGACGCGGCCTACTGCTCGACCAATACGCACCGGCAATTGACGGTCTCCTCGGTCAAGGTGCTGGCCGCCGCGGCCGCCGCTCCCGACTGGGACGAGATCCTGATGGTGGTCAACGACACGACCTACGGCGGGTCGGGCGGGTGCTTTCTCGGTGCTCTCCACTCACGCGGACGCGGTGGACGTCGCCCGCCACGAGTTCGGCCACACCTTCTCGAGGCTGACCGACGAGTACACTTCGGCCTATCCCGGCTTTCCCGCGTGCAGCGACCTCGGCGGTCCCAGCCCCTGCGAGGCCAACGCGACGGACCAGACGAGCCGGGCCTTGCTGAAATGGGCACCCTGGGTGCTGCCTGCGACACCGATCCCGACGCCGGACACCGCGGCCTTCGCCACCGTGGTCGGCCTGTTCGAAGGCGCTCGGTACCAGCCCACGGGCATCTACCGGCCGCAGCGGAGCTGCCTCATGAACACGCTCGGGCGTGCCGTTCTGCGCGATCTGCAGCCAGGAGTTCGTCCTGCGCCTCTACCGCGGAGGCTGGGGCGTTCCCGCGGCCGGCATCGACACCATCGAGCCCGGCTCGGAGAGCCCCGCGCCCGGGGTCGTCTCCCTGTCCTTTCCCGCGAGTCGCACGTTCAGCGTGAGCCTGCTCCAGCCCGCGGGGGGCCCGGCTCTCGTGGTGGGCTGGGCGGTGAACGGCGTGCCGGTGCCGGGCGCGACCGCGGCCAGCTACACCTTCACGCCCCCCGCTCCCGGCCAGTACCAGGTCCTGCTCACCGTCCGCGATGCGACGCCTCTGGTGCAGCCCGCGATGGCGGGCTCGTCGCTCGTCCACACGCGCACCTGGACCGTGAACGTCGGCCCGTTGGGCGACTTGTCAGATCACCAAGCGCGACAACGGCAGCGCCAAGGACGGGCAGCCGCTGGTCTACACCCTCGTGGCCGAGCAACGCCGGCCCGGATCCCGTGACCGGGGCGGCCGTGACCGACGCGCTGCCCCCTCAGATCGTCGGCGCGACGTGGACGTGCACCGTCTCGGCCGGCTCGAGTTGTCCCGGGGCGGGCACGGGGAACGTGAGCGCGCTCGTCGATCTGGCCGCGGGTGGCTCCGCGACCTTCACGGTTACCGGCACCGTCGCCGCCGGCGCAGCCCGGCAGATCGTGAACACGGCGAGCATCGCCGCACCTTCGTCGTTCGGCGACGTCGACCTGGCCAACAGCAGTGCCTCGCTGACCACCCTGGTCGCCCGAAAGCTGAGCTTCCATACCGTGCCGCCGTGCCGGCTCGTCGACACGCGGGGCGCCGAAGCGCCCGCGCTCGTCGGCGCCACGTCCCGCACCTTCCCCGTGGCAGGACGGTGCCAGATTCCGACGAGCGCCTGGGCGGTCTCGGCGAACATTACCGTGACCCAGCCGACCGAGGCGGGCCACCTCCGCATCTTCCCCACGGGGATACCGGTTCCGTTCGCTTCGTCCCTCAACTACGCCGCTGGACAGACGCGCGCGAACAACCTGACCCTCTTCCTGAGCGCGGCGGGCGAAGCCTCGGTCTTTTGCGGCCAGGCCGCGGGCACGACCCACTTCCTCATGGACGTGAACGGCTACTTCGAGTAGGCGGCCCTCGTGGACACCCCGACTCACGACCCACCGCGGAAGCCGGGACCCGAGCCTTCCGCGTCGAGGATGGCGAAGAGGCGGTGGTCGGTCGTCGGTCCTCCCGTAAGAGGCGAGGTGCGGAGCCGCGGCTTCCTGCCGCTGCGGGTGCGAACCGAGGGTATCCCGTACCGGCGGCCGGCTTTCTGCGGTACGGCCCTCGTGCTCGGCGAGCGCACCTACGAGGTGGTCGGGGAGACGGAGACCGCCGCGGGTGTCGTCTATGCCCTCCGGCCCTGGCCCGAGGGCGAGGTGGTACGCGACCGCGTGCTCTACGGGCCCCGCCTCGTTCGCGCGGCTCGGGTCGGATCGTGAGCGCGCGGCGGCGCGGGAGCGGATGCGTCCCTACCGGTTCCTCCTCTATCCGCTCGTGGGGCTCCTGCCCGGAGGACGAGCAGGAGCGCCTCGGCCGACCGGCTCGGCCTCTACGCGGTCACCGCCACGATGGCCTCCGGGCTCGCGAGGCCCTCCTGCCGTTCCTCGCCGTGCTGGCTGATCGCGAGGTCCGCGGACCAGGGACTGCGGCTCGTCGTGGCCCTCCTGACCCCGGCGATATCGCTGATCTGCCTGGCGGGGTTCAGCCGGGCCTTCGCGGCCGTGGCCTTCCGCGAGACGAGCGGCTCCTACCTGGTGGAAGCCGGGCTTCGCCGCGATGAAGGCTGCTGGGCCGCACCGCAGCCCGTAGTGACGTCACGCTCGTCCCCCTCACCCGGCCCGCCTTCTGGGCGCGCCTCGAGGCGCCCGACAAGGTGACGCCCGATCGCGACGGAGCCCTCGTGTTCCGCGGCCTGCTGCCCCACCTGACCTGGCACACCGGCCATCACGTCCTCGCTCACGGCGGCTATTGGCTCGTGGAGGCGCTTCCTCCCGCGCTGGAGCGGGGCCGACTCGTCTACGGCTATCGACTCACGCCTGCTGCCGCGGAAGCCGGCCCGACCGATCTCCGGCCCAGGCACCGGCGTCGGACGCCTACGCCGCCGAGGTGTGGGCGGAGATCCGGCGCGAGTGGGACGACCTCCTCGGCGGGTTCTCCTGGCTCGCGAGCCTGCTGTCTCAGGGCCGTCCAGCAGCGCGCGTTCGCCGACCGGGGCGGGCCCGCGGCCGCGCGCCGCCCGACCGTCGATCACGGCCCTGGCCGGATTCGTCTTTGCCGCTGTTCGTGCTGGTCCAACCGCGGGAGGCTGCAGACCCCGTGGGACCGTGGCTGCGGCTCGTGCGCCGTGCTTCTCCTCGTCGACGGCGTCATCCGGATCGCCCAGACCGCCGGCGGCGCCTACGCCCCCAGCCTCTTTCGCTTCGTGCTGCCGTCCGACGCCCTGCGGCCCGAGCGGATCGCCTACCAGGCCCATCGCGACGCGGAGCGCCAGGCCCGCCTGGGGGTCAGGTCTTGAGATTCGCCCGCCGCGACGTTCGCGAGACCGTGATACCGTCGCTCCCCTTGGGACGGAGGCAACAAGAGATGCGAACATTCCGGCTCCCCGCGATCTCTCCTCGTGGCCCTGGCCGCTCCGACGATCACCGGCGCCGCCCAGACCATGCGGGCGGAGGTGGGGGCCAAGTCACACGTGATCGCGGCCGGCCGCCACTTCGCGGTCGAGGCCGGGATGCGGATGTTCCGGCAGGGCGGCAACGCGTTCGACGCCGGGGCGGCGGCCGTGCTCGCGGCCAGCGTCACGCGAGATCCAGCTCTTCGGCTTCGGCGGCGAAGCCCCGGTCGTGCTCTACGACGCCAAGACCGCGCGCGGTGCACGTGGTGAACGGCCAGGGGACGGCGCCCGCGGCGGCCAAGCCCGAGGTCTGGGCGGGCAAGCCCTACGTCGACTACCACGGCCCGCTCGCCGCGACCGTGCCCGCGGTGCTCGACTCGATGTCGATCGTGCTCGTCGAAGTTCGGCACCAAGAGCCTCGTCCGAGGTGCTCGCCCCCGCCATCGACCTCGCCGACGGCTTCCCGATGTACGACGTCCTGCGCGACGCGCTGCTGCGCGAGCGGAAGAACTGCGAGCGCTACCCGTCCACGATGGCCGTCTACTACCCCGGCGGCCGCGTGCTCGGAGATCGGCGAGATGTTCCGGCAGCCCGACCTGGCCCGGTCGCTGCGCGCCATCGCGGCGGCCGACGCGGCCGAGTTGCGCGAAGACGAAGGACCGGCTGAAGGCGATCGAGGCGGGTCGGGCGGTCCTCTACCGGGCGACGTGGGCCGTCGTCTGGTCAAGGCCGCGCGCGAGGCCGGCGGCATCCTGGCGGAGGACGACCTCGCCACGTTCGAGGGCCGCGTCGAAGCGCCGCTTCACATCGCCTACCGCGGCTACGAGGTCTACAAGCCCGGCTTCTGGACCCAGGGCCCGGTGATGCTCCAGACCCTGAACCTGCTCTCGGGTTTCGACCTCAAGGCCATGGGCCTCGGGCTCGGCCGACACGCTCCACACCTTCACCGAGGCGATGAAGCTCGCGTTCGACGACCGGGACGTGTTCTACGGCGATCCCGACTTCTCGAAGGTTCCCGGAGAGGCGCTTCTGGCCATGGACTACGCGAACGAGCGACGGAAGCTGATCGATCCGAAGCGGGCGTCCGTGACGCATCGGCCGGGATCTCCGGGCGGGGCGAGCCGCGGCCGACCGCCAGACGCCGGGCCTGGCCCGCGTGGACGCCCCGCCTGGACACGCGGGAGACACGACCGCGGTCAACGCCGTCGATGCCGCGGGCAACCTGTTCTCGGCGGTGATCTCGGGGGCCTGGGTCCTCGACGGGGCCTTCATCGCCGGAGACACCGGGATCCCCCTCTCCCAGCGGATGCAGCAGTTCAGCCTCGATCCGAAGAGCCCGAACGTGGTGGCGCCGAAGAAGCGCCCGCGCATCACGCTCACCCCGACCATCCTGCTGAAGGACGGCAAGCCCTACCTCGCCATCTCCACGCCCGGGAGGCGACAGCCAGGACCAGCAGAACCTGAACGTGCTCATCGCACACCTCGACTTCGGCCTGCCCATCCAGGAGGCGATCGAGGCGCCCGCGCATCAACTCGGAGCACATGCGCCAGAGCTTCCGCGACCACAAGGACGAGCCGGGGGTCCTGACCGTCGAGGCGCGCATCCCCTGGGACGTGCTCGAGGAGCTGCGCCGGCGCGGGCACGATCTGCGTGTCATCGGCCCCTGGCGCATGGGCACCGCGGTGACCGCCGTCGGCATCGACCCGAAGACGGGCACCCTCTTCGGCGGGGCCGACGTGCGCGGCGAGCGCGCCATCGCCGGCTGGTAGCGAGGCCTCATGGACGACGATCGGCGACCGCGCCGCCCTCGACTACGACCGCTGCTCCGCGACGACAAGGAGCTGGCCCAGGAGCTGGTCGCGAGCGCTTCGCGGAGCGGATGAAGCAGGCCAACCTCACCTTCGGCGGCCGCCTTCTGTGCCCCTTCCCTCGCCCGAACTTCGTCTCGCCCGCGGTCTACGAGCAGATCCGCGGGGTCTGCCGCGGCATCTTCCGGGCGGTCGAGAAGGTGGAGGCCGCACTGGGCACGGCGCTCTGGGACCGGGTGGACCTCCAGCCGGAAGAGCGCGAGCTCGTGGCCATCGACGCCGGATTCAAGCGCAGCTCCCCCACCTCGCGGCTCGACTCGTTCCTCACCACGTCCAAGTACCAGTTCGTGGAGCTGAACGCGGAGACGCCGGCGGGGGCGGCGTACGCGGAGATCCTGGCCGATGTGTTCCTGGAGATCCCTCTGGTCCAGAAGTTCCAGGAGCGCTGGCGTCTCAGGCGATTCCGTTCGCGGGAGCGGCTGCTCGAGACCCTGGTGGGCTGCTATCGCGAGGGCGGGGGCCGCAAGGAGAAGCCGTCCGATCGCGATCGTGGACTACGACGAGGTCCCGACCCGCACCGAGCACCACATGTACCGCGAGTTCTTCCGTGCCCACGGCCACCCGGCGGTGGTCTGCGACCCGCGCCACCTCACCTACGAAGGCGGGACGCTCCGCCACGGCGACACCGCGATCGACATCGTCTACAAGCGGCTGCTGGTCAACGAGCTCCTGGACCGCATCGATGAGCTGCAACCGCTGGTGCGGGCGGTCAGGGACCGGGCGGTCGACCCTCGTGAACCCCTTCAAGTGCAAGCCGCTCCACAAGAAGGCGATCTTCGCGGTCCTCACCGACGACGACGTGCAGGCGCTGCTTCAGCGAGGAGGAACGCGCGGCGATCCGCGCGCACGTGCCTTGGACGCGAAGGGTGGGCGAGGGCATGACCACGCGCGGACGGCAAGACGGTGGACCTGCCCGCGCTCATCCGCAAGGAACGGGAGCGACTGGTGATGAAGCCGAACGACGAGTACGGGGGCAAGGGCGTCTTCATCGGCTGGGAGATGTCGGACCCGGAGTGGGAAGCGGCCCTGGCCACGGCTCTTCAGGCGTCATACGTGGTCCAGGAGAAGGTCGACCTCCAGAGGCGCAGCTTCCCCGAGCTCGGGCCTTCGGGACTGGCCTTTCGCGACCTCGTCGTGGACCTCGATCCCTACCTGTTCGACGGAGAGGTGGAGGGCTTCCTCACCCGGCTCTCCGGGACGTCGCTCGCCAACGTCACCTCGGGCGGCGGACAGGTGCCGTCCTTTCTGGTGGAGCCCGTCCCATGACCGAGGCTCAGCTCGAACCCGGGGCCACGCCCAGGCCCGCGAGGCCGGTCGGCCCCTTCCAGCTTCTGGCTCTCGGCGTCAACGGTATCGTGGGGGTCGGCATCTTCTTCGCTCCCGCGAGCGTCGCGCGGCTGGCCCCGGGCCGAGCCTCGATACTCGCCTTCGCCTTCACCGGGCTCGCCCTCGTGCCCGTGGCCCTGGCCTTCGCCACTCTCGGCCGTCTCTTCGACCAGGACGGAGGGCCGGTCGTGTTCGCCCGCGCCGCCTTCGGTGATTTCGCGTCGTTCCTCGTGGGCTGGGTCGCGTACGTGAGCGCGTTCCTGAGCGCGGCGGCGGTGATGGTGGGCCTCACGAACGCCACCGCACCGAGCCTGGGCCTGGGTGGACCCCTGGCCTTGCGGGCCTTCGCGACCGGTCTCGTCGCGGTCCTGGCCTTGATCGTGGCCTCGGGGATCCGCATCTCGGCTCGCGTCTGGACCTCGCTCACGGTCTTGAAGCTCTTGCCGCTCCTGGCCCTTCTCGGCGCCTTCTTCCTCTATGCGGGTCCGGCCGCGCCTCCCGTGAGCGGCGGTGAGACCGCCTGGCTCGGAGCGGGCCTCATGATCCTGTTCACCTTCCAGGGCTTCGAGATCGTCCCCGTGATCGCCGGACAGGTGAAGTCGTCGTCCCGCTCGATCCCCTTGGCCACCGTCGGATCGCTGCTCCTGGCCATCCTCCTGTACGTGGCGCTCGTGGCGGCTTGCGTCGCCGCCCTGCCCGACCTCGCCCACTCCGGGGCGCCCCTGGCCGACGCCGCGGGCGTCCTGGGAGGCACGGGCCTCTCGCGTCTCGTGGCCCTCGGGACCAGCGTGTCGGCCCTCGGCATCGCCCTGGGCATGATGGTCACGACCCCCCACTACCTCTCCGCGCTGGCCAGCGGGCAGCGCGCGCTCTTCGACCTGGAGCGCCTCGACGAGAAGGGGGTGCCGAGGCGGGCCCTGCTCGTGACCTGGGTCCTCGTGACCCTCCTCGTCAACGCCGGCGATCTGGGCGAGCTCTTCGCCCTGTCGAGCATCGCGGTGCTCATGCAGTTCGGGGTGACCGCGGCCGCGCTGGTGGCCCTCGCCTTCCGGCGGTATCGCGGCCTGCGGCCGATCGATGCCTGGCCGGCCCTCCCGACCTTCGTGGTGGGCATCACCCTCGTGGCCTTCGGCGCGACGCGGCGGGAAGGGCTCGTGGCCCTGGGGGCGATCGTCGCGGGGCTCGTTCTCTCCCGCCTGGCGAAGGTGCGGCCCGAGGCGGCCTAGCCCACGAAGGAGTAGTCGTAGGGCTTGCGCATCTCGCGGACCAGATAGCCATTCGCTTCCGGCGCGTGCTCACCCACGAACTTCTCCTCCGTGGAGTCCCAGGTCAGGCTTTGGCCGGTGCGCAGCGAGATGGCTCCGAGATGGCACATCGTCGCGGATCGATGCCCGGTCTCGACGTCGCAGATAGGCAGCTCCCGAGAGCGCACGCAGTCGAAGAAGTTGCCCATGTGGCTCTTGCTCTCATAGAGCCTGATCGCGTTCTCGGGCAAGGGGGTCCGCAGCAGCTGTGGATCGCTGGCGTCGATCTCGTCGCGGTTGACCCAGAGCCAGCCGTCGGTTCCCTCGAAGCGGATTCCGTTGCGTTGCCCTTGCGGGTTCAGCTTCTCTCCGAAGATGGAGTCGTCTTTCGTGGTGTTGATCTGCAGGCCGATGCCGTTGGCGTAGGTGTAGTTCACCTCGTACTCGGCGTAGGCGTTGTAGCCGCCGGGGATCGGCTCGGAGAAGTGCTTGGACGTGACCTCCCGGGGCGCGAGGAGCCCGATGGCCCAGTAGGCGATGTCGTTGTGATGCGCCCCCCAGTCGGTCATGGTGCCGCCCGAGTACTCGTACCAGAAGCGGAAGGTCCGGTGACAGCGCTCGGTCACGTATTCGGCCGCGGGCGCCTGCCCCTGCCAGAAATCCCAGTCGAGCCCCGCGGGCACCGGCGAGGGCTTGAAGGGGCCCTCGCGCAGGCCGGCGGGCAGCCAGACCCGGGCCTGCTTGAGCTTGCCCAGGCGCCCGTTGCGGACGAGCTCGCAGGCGAGCCGGAAGCGCTGTGAGCTGCGCTGCTGCGTACCGGTTTGCAGCACGATCCCGTTGTCCTGCACGGCCTTCACGACGTGGCGACCCTCGTCGATGGTGAGGGTGAGCGGCTTTTCTCCGTAGACGTCCTTCCTGCGCCTTGGCCGCGGCCACGTTCACGAGGGTGTGCCAGTGGTCGGGGGTGGCGTTGACGATGATGTGAATGTCACGCCGCTCCATGACCTTGCGGAAGTCGCGATAGACGCTCGGCGCCTTGCCGTCGACCGTGAAGTCCTTGGCGAAGGCGGCAGCGTGGTTTTCGTCCACGTCGCAGACCGCCAGGATGTCCCCGAAGGCGCTGGCATTGGTGGCATCGCCTTTTCCCATGCCCCCGCAACCGATGATCCCGATGCCCGGGCGGTCGTTGGGGGTGGGAGGCTTGGTCGTCTCCGCGGCCTCCAGTTGCTGGCGCTCGATGAACCAGAGCGGCAGACCGGTCAGGGCCGCGAGCCGGCCACAGTGCTGCAAGAAGGTGCGGCGGGCGATGTTGAATGCGGTCGTGGGTGTTTCGGCCGCCGCTTCACGTGGTGTCTTGCGTGACTTCATGGGCGTACTCGCCTCCCGTTCGTTCTCATTTCTGGCCGAAGACTTCCACTTCCACGTAGTGGTTGAGCGCGCTCATGGTGTTGCCGTTGCTGTAGAGGCGGACGTAGCGGGCACGTACGCCCTTGGCGTCGATCAGCCGGCCTTCGCTCGTCTCGACGTAGGCCTTGTCCGGGCCCGCCCCCAAGCCGGCCGTGTTGTCCGAGTCGTTGTTGAAGAGAGTCGACACGCCGGACTTGAACTCCTTGTCGTCCGAGACCTGGACGATGACGTCGTGATAGGCGCGGGCCTGGGCATGGAAGTGCCAGCAAACGATGGCGTAGAGGGTGGCCGGGGCGCCGAGATCGATCTCGACCCATTGCAGACCCGGCGCGAGCTCCACGTACGTCCCTTCCGTGCCCGCCTTGTCCCCGTCGGTCACGAACGCGGTCTCGCCGATGAGCGGATACGTATCGCTGGCCGTGACCGGCTTGCCCCGCGCCAGGTTCACGGTGCCGGCCGGGGCCAGAAACGGAGGCCGCCTGGTGCCGCTCGGGGTCTCGAGATTCGGCACCTTGAACGGCACCGGAGTGCCGACGAAGAGCGGCTTGGGCAAGGCGAGGGGCAGTGGCTCCTTCTGCTGCTCCGCGAGGGCCGACGCGGCGGTGAGCAGGAGGACCAGGGAAGGGGTTCGGACCATGAGGCCCGAAAAATAGCGCAGGCCATGGCCCCGCGCAATGGACGAGAACCGACGGGCGCCGCGGGAGACCATCACGGCATGCCGCCGTTCGTGGCCGGGCCGGCCTTGGCCCCGAAGCAGTAGAGGGCACCTCTAGTCCGCACGTAGATCCGGTGGTCGGCAATCGCGGGAGTGGCCACGATCTCCTCGTCGAAGTCGTTGACGGCGAGTACCTCCTGCTCACCCCCCGCCTTGAGCACGCTCAAGATGCCCGTGCGGCTGGCGAGGAATACCTTGCCGTCGGCGCCGACCGGCGACGCGTAGTACTGATCCACGGCGGCGCGAAGCCGGCCCTGCTTCAGCACCGCGCCGGTCGCGGGGTCGAGGGTGGTGAGGATGCCGCCGTCGTTGATCATGTAGAGGACGCCCCGGTAGAGAAGGGTGGTGGGGAGCTGGGGGATGGAGCGGCGGTAGGCCCACTCGAGGCTTTCCCGGGGGAGCTCGCCCTTGCCCCCGAGGCGAAAGGCGAGAAGGCCGTTCTCCGCCGCCATGCCCGCGATGTTCTTGGCCCACTCGGCGCGCGAGAGGGACCCGTCCCGATCGAGGTCGATGTAGGCGAAGATCTCGCGGGTGGTCTCGTCGACCTCGTCCTTCGTGAGACGCCCGTCCTTGTTGGTGTCGCGGGCGGCCATCACCTCGTCGTAAGCAGGCAGCGTGGGGTGCTGGCCCGGCTCGTTCATCGGCGAGCTGTAGCCGCTGACGTAGACCGTGTCGTCGGCGAGCACCGGGCCCGCCTTCATCTCCGAAGGTAGCCCCAGGGCCCACCAGAGGCTCTCACCGGTCTTCGCGGAGTAGGCGTCCATGCGGAACGAGCCGGGGGCCAGGATCTGCGCGGGGCCGCTCGCCGGTCGGAACACGGCGGGCGTCGAGTGGCCGCTGAGCGCATCGGGACGCGCGGTCTTCCACCGGGGCCGGCCCGACGCCGCATCGAAGGCCGCGATGAACGAGTCCGTGCCCTGGTCGCATACGAGGACGACGAGGTCATCCACCAGGATCGGAGAGGCGCCCATGCCGTAGGCGTTGTTGAACGGACCCAGGGGAACGCGCCACCGCTCGCGCCCATCGTTGTCATAGGAGAGGAGCCCGAAATCGCCGAAGAAGACGGTGACGCTCCTACCACCGGCCACCGGGCTGGGCGAGGCGGGACCGTTGCGGCGGTCCAGGGGCTCGAGCCGAGACCGCGGGGCTTCGCGGCGCCAGAGCACCTTGCCCGTGGACGCTTCCAGGGCCAGGGTGAGGAGGGTCTCGCCTTCGTAGGCGGTCAGGAAGATCCGGTCGCCGTTCAGCACCGGCGAGGAATAGCCGGGCGGCAGCGGGGTCTTCCAGACCACGTTCTTCGCGGGGCCGAGATCGGCGGGGAGGCCCGTGGTGTCGGCCACCCCCGAGCCGTTGGGTCCGCGAAAGCGGGGCCAGTCGGAAGCGTCCAGCGTACTGCTGCCCACGAGAGCGAGGAGACACACCGCCACTGCCCGCATCGTCGACCTCCGTGGCCACTCTATCCCAAGAAGGCGCGGTACCATCGGAGGATGGCGCGGGCGCTCTCCTTCGTCGATCACGGTCGCGACCTCGACCAGAACCGGTACGTCTACGCGGTGGTCTCGCGGAGGGCCCAGGGTCTCTCGGTCGGCGTCAACCTGAACCCGGACAAGGTCTGCAACTTCGACTGCCCCTACTGTCAGGTGGACCGCACCACGCCCGGAGGATCGGCCGAGATCGAGCTCCCGGTCCTCACGGCCGAGCTCGACGACCTCCTGGGCCGGGTACAGGACGGCACGCTCTGGCAGCATCCCCTCTTCGCGACGGCCGCGCCTGGCCAGAGACGCCTCGTGGACATCGCCTTCGCCGGCGACGGCGAACCGACGAGCCCGAAGGAGTTCCCCGCTGCGGCGCGAGCGGCCAGGGAGGTGCACGACGGTCGGGGCCTCGCGGTGCCTCTTCGCCTCATCACGAACGCGACCCTCCTGGATCGCCCGCGGGTGAAGACGGCGCTCGCGTTCTTCGACGAGCTCTGGTGCAAGCTCGACGCCGGGACCGCGGGCTACTTCCACCTGGTCGACGGTACCCGGTTCCCTTTTCGCAAGGTCCTCGACAACCTCCTGGCCACGGCTCGCGAGCGGCCGATCGTGGTCCAGAGCCTGTTCCTGACCTGGGAAGGTGCGGGACCGGTGGAGGCCGAGGTCGAAGCCTACGCGTCGCGCCTGCGCGAGATCGTCGCGGGCGGCGGCCAGATCGACCGGGTGCAGGTCTACACGGTGGCGCGGAAGCCGGCGGACTCCCGGGTGGGCTCCCTGGCCGAGGCCAGGCTCGAGGAGATCGCGGCCCACGTGCGCGCCCTTGGCCTGCGCGCCGAGGTGTACGGAGCCGGCTAGCCGCCTCTGCGGAACCCCACACCCACGTCGAAAGCAGCGGCCGCGAGCGCCGCGTCGACCGTCCACAGCTCGGCCTGCGACGTCAGGGCGCTCGCGAGCAGGTGCGCATCGACCCAGCCGATTCCGCGTCTCGTCAACCGACGGTGCCGGACGAAGGTCAACACGTCTCCATGGGGGACCAGATCGGCGCTCGGCAACGGTTCGAAGAGCCCTTCCTCGCGAGCAGTGAGGCCCCCCAGGACGAGCTCACCGAGAACGAAGGGGTGGGTGAGCACTACCCCGTCCTCGTCGAGGAGGGCGCCGAGTCTCTGCACGGTCGGGCTCCCGCCGAAGAACCGTCGCCAGACCGACGTGTCCACGAGCACCGGCTTCACGAACGCCGCCGCCTCACGGCTCGGAGCTCCGGGCCCGCACCGAACAGCGCCTTCAGGCGCTTGCGGGCCGCCCGCTCCAGGAGCGCGCGCAGACCCATCTCGATGAGACCGGTCTTGGAAGGCGCCCCGGTTTCCTGCATCGCCCGTCTCACGAGGTCGGGATCCAAGTCGAGGGTCGTTCTCATGCAGACTATTATGCATGATTCTCATGCCTCGCCATCTGGAGCGGGTTCGGTAGAAGGGGGCTCCGGTGGACGGGGCGCGGTCCTCGACGGTAGACTTGCCGCCCATGGGTTCCTCGCGGCCGGGACGGTTGCGGGCCAAAAGGTAGCCGGTGCCCCTCGACTGCCAGCACAAGGTCCGCTTTGGCCGGCAGTCTTGCGTGACCGCCTGTCCCGCGATCGCTCACTTCGGCAACTTCAGCTACGCCCGCGTCGAGCGGCCGGAGGATCTCCCCGCCGCCTCCGACCAGGCGATCGACGTGGCGATCCTCGACATGAACCACGGGTGGCCCAACCTGGGCCACGACTCACTGGTCCAGGCCGTCCAGGACGCGGCCTGCGACCTGGTGGAGCCGCTCGTGGGAACTGGCCTCCGGATCCGGGCCCTGTCCTTCGACGTGCGACGCCGGGGCCAGGTCCCCGAGCCCCCGGGGGGACGATTCGCGCTCTACCTCGGCACCGGTGGGCCCGGCCACCTCGATCCCCGCCGCAACGACGGGGTGGCCGCGGGCAGCCAGGGAATCCGGGAGGACCCGTCGTGGGAAGCGCCGACCTTCCGCCTCTTCGACGAGATCCGTGCGGACGAGACCGCGGCGCTCCTCGGGGTGTGCCACACCTTCGGCGTGATGTGCCGCTGGTCGGGAGCGGCCGAGCCGGTGCTGCGGGGAGAGGCCAAGGGCAAGAGCACGGGGATCCTCGAGAACGTGCTGACCCCGGAAGCCCGCCAGCACCCGTGGTTCCGCCGCTTCGCCGACGAGCTTCCCGATCGACGAAGGCTACGCGTGGTCGAGAACCGGCTGTTCGACCTCGTGCCGGGGCCGGCGAGCCCCGACCCGGCCGTGATACCGATCGGCTACGAGACGCTGGGGGTCGGCGGTCCCGCGGGCGAGGCGGTGACCATGCTGGAGTTCGCTCGCGACAAGGCCGCGGTCATGCCGCGGATCTTCGCGGTCAACCACCATCCCGAGATCGTCGACCGCTTCCGGCAGATGATGATCCTGGGCCAGAAGCTGGATCGGGGCGAGGTCACGAACGAGTGGTACCAGGAGCGGGTGGAAGTCCTCACCCGCAACTATCCGCAGGAAGACAGCGACCAGCGCCTGCACGTCACCTCGGACTTCACCCTGCTCGGCCCCCTGCGGTTCCACTTGAGCCGGGCGGTGAGGACGCGGGCCGAGGCCCTCGGCATCCCGGTCGCCGTCCACGAGGACCGCGTCTTCACGTCGCTCGAGCCGATGGCCGTCGGGCTGGGGCGCGCGGCCGAGGCGCTCTAACCGCTCAAGCGACGTCGTCCGGGAGAGAACAGTGATCCCGAAGCCGCCCTTCGCGAAGGACCTCACCCTCGAGCAGGAGATCGCCCAGTTCGAGGTCCTGAAGCCACGCCTGGCCGAGGTGTGGAACGTCCTCACCATGCGGGAGGAAGAGCCGCACACTTCGGTCATCGTGCCCTCGCTCACCCTGGACCAGAGCGAGCTTCGGAAGCTGCCGGGGGCGAACTTCTACGAGGAGCGCCTGCTGTTCCTCCTGATTCGCCTGCGCAATCCCCGCGCGCGCATGGTCTACGTGACGTCGCAGCCCGTGCACCCGATCATCCTCGAGTACTACCTTCAGTTCCTGGCCGGGATCCCCGCGAGCCATGCGCGCTCGCGCCTGACCCTGCTGTGCGCGGACGACGCCTCTCCCCGCTCGCTGACCGAAAAGATCCTCGAGCGGCCGCGCCTCATCGAGAGAATCAGGGCCGGGATGGTGGATCCGTCCCGCGCCTACCTGACGGTGTTCAACTCGACCCCGCTCGAGCGCCGGCTCGCGGTCCTCCTCGGGATCCCCCTGAACGGAGTCGACCCCAACCTCGGACATCTCGGCACCAAGTCGGGGAGTCGCAAGGTCTTCAAGGAGGCCGGCGTCGCCTTGCCCCTGGGAGTCGAGGACCTCCACACCCAGCACGAGATCGAGGAGGTCCTGGTCGACCTCCGTGCCCGGCGGCCGGGCCTGCGCAAGGCCGTCATCAAGCTCAACGACAGCTTCTCCGGAGAAGGCAACGCCGTCTTCCGCTACCCCGAGGGGGACAGCCGCCGGGCCCTCCACGAGGCCCTCCCGCGCGTGGAGTTCTCCGTGCCGAGCGAGACCCCGGAAGCCTATTTCGACAAGTTCGCGAGGATGGGCGGGATCGTCGAGGAGTTCCTCGACGGAGCCGAGAAGGAGTCTCCGTCGGCGCAGATGCGCCTCAGCCCGAGCGGCGAGGTGATGCCGATCTCGACCCACGACCAGATCCTGGGCGGGGCCAGCGGCCAGGTATTCCTGGGCTGCAACTTCCCCGCGCGGGACGACTATCGGCTCCTCATCCAGGCCGAGGGCATCAAGATCGGGCAGGCCCTGGCCAGCCATGGCGTGGTGAGCCGCTTCGCGGTGGACTTTCTGGTGACCCGCGACGCTCCCGGCGAGGCCTGGAAGATCTACGCCCTCGAGATCAACCTCCGGATGGGAGGCACCACCCACCCCTACCTCGCCTTGCAGTTCCTGACCGGGGGCAGCCTCGATCCCGAGACCGGCCTCTTCCTCTCGCCCACCGGCCACGCGAAGTACTACCGGGCCACCGACAACCTGCGCTCCGAGACGTATCGCGGCCTCTTGCCCGAGGACCTGGTCGAGATCCTCACCATCAACAAGCTGCACTACAGCCACGGGAGCGAGTCTGGCGTCCTCTTCCACCTCATCGGTGCGCTCTCGGAGTTCGGCAAGGTCGGGGTCACCGCCATCGCCAACGGGCGTGAAGAGGTGGACGAGCTGTACGCGCGCACCCTCGACGTGCTCGACCGCGAGACCGCATTCGGTCATTGACGGCGACGATCGCTGTCGAGCAAGGTCCCAAGAGCCCTTCGCGCTTCCTCGCGGGCCCCCTCCAGGGTCGTGACCGCGCCATCGAGCTGCCGTTCGTAGACCTGCCGGAGAACCTCGCCCATACGAGGTCCTGGCGGCACTCCCAGGTCGATCAGGTCGCGTCCGCGCAGCAGCGGTGCGGGGGGCCGGATTTCAACGGCAAGAGCCCGGATCTTCTCCCTGAACCACTCCATCGCCACCGGCTCGAAGTGTCCCGGCCGCCGACCGAGGCAGTCGGCCCGCGCCACCCGGTAGAGCAGATCCGGCTCACAGCGGCGAGCCAGGCGACGGATCGCCCCGTCCGACACACGCTCGCGCTCCTTGTAGAGCTCGCCCGGCTTCAAATGGTCGGCGACGAGCGCCAACACCTGGGTGCGGACGTCGTAGCCGAGGAGGGTATGGACGTTCCACCGATCGAGAAGCGCACTCGTGGGTCCGAGCCCGGCTTCCTCGTGGCCACGCGAACGGATCCGGCCTTCTTCGTGTCGCGTAGTCGCCGGCTTGCCGAGGTCGTGGCAGAGGGCTCCGAGCATGACCGTGATCGCCCGGGGGCGGTCGTCCGCGAGGTCTGCGATGAGGACCGCGGCTTCGTCGACGACCTGCAGGCTGTGGGTCCAAACGTCGCCTTCGGGATGCCACTCGGGGTCCTGCGGCGTTTCCCCGAGGGGCACGAGCTCGGGAGCGATGGCCGGCAGCATCCCCCAGTCCTTCATCAGCGCGAACCCGAGGGACGGCCGGCGCGCCTTCAGGAGGAGCTTCTCGATCTCGCCGAAGACCCGTTCGGCCGGCAGCGAGTCGAGCGGCATCCGTGCGCAGAGCTCCGCGGTATCGGGATCGACGCGAAGGCCGAACCGAGCGGCGAGCTGCACCGCGCGGAGGGCGCGCAAGGGGTCCTCGCCGAAGGTGGCGAGGTCGACGGCGCGGAGAAGCGCGGCCCTCGAGGTCGCGCCGGCCACCGTGAGGGTCGATGACCTCTCCGGAAGAGGGGTCGAGGAGCAGGGCGTTGATCGTGAAGTCGCGCCGACGGGCGGCCTCGGCAATCGGGCAGGAAGGGATCGCCAACGGCGGCGATCCCCCGATGGCCCGCCGCGACCTTGGAATCGCGGCGCGGCAGGGCGACGTCCACGGCCCCGACCACCCCCAGAAGCCCGCTGACCTTGAGCACGCTGAAGGCCGCGCCTACCTCGTCCACCGAGCCGAAGGAGGCCGCGACGGACCTCAGGCGAAAGGCGGGGAGGCCATGCACCTCCACGTCGAAGTCCTTGACCGGCAGCCCGAGAAGGCCGTCCCGCACCGCGCCGCCGACGACGTAGGGCCGGCCGCCGGCCTCGCGTAGCGCCTCCAGGAGGCGCTGCAGACCCTCGGGCAGCTCGAGTTGCAGACCAGGATCAGCCACGCCCGAGGGTAGCACCAACGACGGATGCCGCCGCGTCTGGCGGTTCAGGCGCGGACGCGGCCTTCGAGGCTCTGGATCATCACGTCGAGGCAACGCTCGGAGGCCTCTTGAAGAAGGGCCGCGAGAGGCTCGGTGTCCAGGCGGAATGCGGCGCGAAGGCAGGCCTCGAGGCGGGGACGGTCTCCGCCGACGAGGATCGGAGGGCGCAGGCCGCCCCGTACCATGATGTGCGACGCCGCCAGTCGCGAGACTCGGCCATTGCCAAGGGCGAAGGGCCGGATCTCGACCACTCGCGCGAGCACCAGGGCACCGGCTTGCGCGGGCAGGAGCTCGCCCGCGCTCTCTCCGGTCATCCAATGCTCCAGATTGCCGAGGCGACCTTCGATGAAGGGGGCGGGCGCGGGCGCCGGTACACCTTCGCCCGGCGACAAGGCCTCGACGTCCCTGAACTCGCCGCCGCCCAGGGCCACGCGGTGCCACTCGCGCAGAGCCACGACGGACACCGGGGCCTCGCGGTCGACGGCGTGCCGCGCCGCGCGAAGGGCCATGACCTCCGGGGGCGCCGACGCCTCCCGGCCGCGAACCTGCGCCCAGGTGAAGGCGAACCCCGCGAGCTCCAGGCTCCCGAGGAACTGGGCGTCCTCGACGTTGGCGCGCAGATCCGCGTCGTCCTCGGGGCGGCCGGCGAGAAGCGCCAGGAGCCGCTTCTCCTTCAACCCCGTGCTCCGCGCCAGGCGGAGGCCCGTGACCTCGGCCATCGGCTCGGATTGTAGGCGCGGTCCGCCGGGTGGGTCTACAATCGAGGATGGGTCGCGCCCCTCAGGGACCGGGGCCGGCCGGGAGGTCGCCATGCCCCGGATCGCCGTTGCCGTCGCACTCGCTCTTGGTCTCACCTCCGCAGCTCTTGCCGACGACAAGAAGCCCGACGACGCCAAGAAGGGCAAGAAGCCCGCGCTGGAGCTGCGCATCACGCCGCGCTTCTCGTTTTCCCCGGTCAACATCCTCTTCACCGCCGAGCTGACCGGAGGCGACGACTCGGAGGAGTTCCACTGCCCCGAGCTCGAATGGGAGTGGGACGACGGGGGCAAGAGCTGGCGGCGAGTCCGACTGCGATCCCTACGAGGCCGGGACCAAGATCGAGCGGCGATTCACCGCGAATCACCTCTACAAGACCGCAGGTATCTATATGGTGAGGGTGACGATGCGCAAGGCCACTCGAACCATCGCCGCCCAGACGATCAAGGTGACGGTGCGCCCGGGCGTCGGCGACATCAGCTCCGAGGTCAACTAAGGGCGCGAAGCGCCCGTGAAGCCGTTGAATCGGACTCCCGTGCGATTCGTCAGCAACTAAGGGCGCGATCGACTAGAAGCGCGGCGGACGGCGCAGGCCTTCGCGATCCCTTGACCTAGCCCGCGCTCGACATGCTCTCCAGGAATTCCTTGTTCGACTTCGTCTTCGAGAGCCGCTCCAGAAGGAGCTCCATGGCTTCGACCGGAGAGAGAGCCGGAGAGCACCTTGCGCAGGATCCAGACCCGGTTCAGCTCTTCCTTGGGCAAGAGCAGCTCTTCCTTGCGGGTGCCGCTCCTCAGGATGTCGATCGAGGGGAAGACCCGCTTGTCGGTCAGCTTGCGGTCGAGAACGATCTCGGCATTGCCCGTGCCCTTGAACTCCTCGAAGATCACGTCGTCCATGCGCGAGCCGGTCTCGACCAGGGCCGAGGCGATGATGGTGAGCGAGCCGCCCTCTTCGACGTGGCGGGCCGCCCCGAAGAAGCGCTTGGGGCGCTGGAGGGCGTTGCTGTCGACGCCGCCCGAGAGGACCTTGCCCGAGGGGGGCACGACCGCGTTGTAGGCGCGGGCCAGGCGGGTGATCGAGTCGAGCAGGATCACCACGTCCTTCCTGTGCTCGACCAGGCGCTTGGCCTTCTCGAGCACCATCTCCGCCACCTGGACGTGTCGGTCGGCGGGCTCGTCGAAGGTCGAGGAGATGACCTCGCCGTGGACCGAGCGCTGCATGTCCGTCACTTCCTCGGGCCGCTCGTCGATGAGGAGGACGATCAGCACCACCTCCGGGTGATTGGCGGTGATCGCGTTGGCGATGGCCTGCAAGAGCATGGTCTTGCCGGTGCGGGGCGCGGCCACGATGAGCGCGCGCTGCCCCTTGCCGAGCGGGGTCATGAGGTCGAGCACCCGCGTCGAGAGGACGTCGGGCGCGGTCTCGAGCTTGATGCGGCCCTGGGGGTAGAGCGGGGTCAGGTTGTCGAAGAAGATCTTCTCCTTCGAGCGATCGGGGGGCTCGAAGTTGACCGCGTCCACCTTGATGAGGGCGAAGTACCGCTCGTCTTCCTTGGGCGGCCGGATCTGGCCGCTGACCGTGTCCCCGGTCCGCAGGTCGAACTTGCGGATCTGGGAGGGCGAGACGTAGATGTCGTCCGGGCCGGGCAGGTAGCAGTACTCGGGGGCGCGGAGGAAGCCGAACCCGTCGGGCAGGATCTCGAGCACGCCTTCGGAGAAGATGAGGCCTTCCTTCTCGGCCTGGGCGCGCAGGATCTGGAACACCAGCTCCTGCTTCTTCATCGCGGCCGAGCCGGGGATCTCGAGCGACTTGGCCACCGCCGCCAGCTTGGCGATGCCCATCTCCTTGAGCTCGGCCAGGTCGAGGCGGTTGCTCGCGGGGCGCGGCGGCTCGTGGTCGCGGCGGGCGGGCTCCTCCGGCGAGCCGGCAGCGGGTGGTTCGACGGGAAGCTCGAGGGCAGGCTCGGGCGGAGCCTCCGCGGTGGCCACGGCGGCGCCCGAGTCGTCCGACCCGGTGCCCGTCGTCGGCCGTTGTTCCTTGCCGTTCTTCGCCTTGGCGTCGCCGCGCGCGCGGCGGGGCGCGCCAGGGCTCTTCGCGGGGGTGGACGGATCGTCGCTGTTGTCCATGTCGTCTCTCGGTGGAGGGTCGGCGGAACTAGGAGAAGCGGAAGAGAACGCCGCTTTGAGTGGACCGGATGTCTAGAAGGTAGAGAAAAGCTGACGGCCCTGTCAACTCCGTCCATCGTCCGCTCTGGCTCGGGCCATCGGCTTCACGTCGGCGGGCACGATGAGCGCGGCGCCGGTGGCCTTCTTGACGGCCTCGACCGTCGTGTCCGGGGCCACCTCGCGCAGCAGCAGGCCCTCCTTCACCACCTCGATGACGGCCATCTCCGTGATCACGAGGCTGACGCAGCGGCGGCCGGTGAGGGGCAGGGTGCAGTACTCGAGGATCTTGGGCGAGCCGTCCTTGGCCGTGTGCTCCATGGTCACGACCACGCGCCGGGCGCCCGCCACGAGGTCCATGGCCCCGCCCATCCCCTTCATCATCTTGCCCGGGATCATCCAGTTCGCGAGGTTGCCCTCGCGGTCGACCTGCAGCGCGCCCAGGATCGTGACGTCGACGTGGCCGCCGCGCACCATCGCGAAAGAGTCGGCGCTCGAGAAGTACGACGTCCCCGGCAGCTCCGTGACCGTCTCCTTTCCGGCGTTGATGAGGTCGGGGTCCTCCTGGCCGGGCTCGGGATAGGGTCCGACTCCCAGCATGCCGTTCTCGGAGTGGAGCACGATCTCGGCGTCCTTGGGCACGTAGTTCGCGGCGAGGGTGGGGATGCCGATCCCGAGGTTCACGTAGTCGCCGTCCTTCATCTCCATGGCGGCCCGGCGCGCGATCCGGTCGCGGACCGGGTCGGCCTCGCCAGCCGCCTGGCCGCGGAGCGTCCGCTTCTCGATCCGCTTCTCGTAGTCCTTCCCCTCGAAGATCCGCTGCACGAAGATCCCGGGCGTCGTGACCGAGTCGGGGTCGATGCCACCCGCAGGAACGAGCTGCTCCACCTCGGCGATGGTGGTGCGGGCGGCCATGGCCATCACCGGGGCGAAGTTCCGAGTGGTGCGGCGGAAGAGCAGGTTGCCCAGGGGGTCGCCCTTCCAGGCCTTTACGAACGCGTAGTCGGCGCGCAGGCCCAGCTCCATCACGTAGGGGCGGCCGTCGAACCAGCGCACCTCCTTGCCCTCGGCCACGAGCGTCCCATAGGCGGTGGGGGTGAAGAAGGCGGCGACGCCCGCGCCGCCCGCGCGCATCCTCTCCGCCATCGTGCCCTGCGGGTTCAGCTCGACCTCGACCTCGCCGGCCAGGGCCATCTTCTCGAAGACCTTGTTCTCCCCGACGTAGCTCGCGATCATCTTCTTGACCTGCCCGTTCTGGAGCAGGATCGTGATCCCGAAGTCGTTGGTCCCCGCGTTGTTGCTGATCATGGTGAGGCCCTTGCGCCCCCTGGTCGCGCAGCGCCCGGAGCAGGTTCTCGGGAATGCCGCAAAGGCCGAAGCCCGACACCATGATGCTGGCCCCGTCGGGAATGTCCCGCACGGCCTCGGCCGCGTCCTTGACGACCTTCTTCATGGCGATGACTCCCGCTCTCGTGCGCCCGGCTGCCGCGATTCTATCAGCCACGCTCGGGCACGGGCTCGAGCGGGGCGGGCGGCAGGATCACGTTTGCGAAGAGAAGACCCGTGGCCAGCGAGACCGCCACCAGGATCATCCGGAAGGCGGCCTCGAGGCCGCGAAGGGTGTCGTGACCCATGAGCGAAGCGAGGCTCTGGAAGCCGATGCTCCCGGGAACCAGCAGCAGCAGGCCCGGGCACGATGGGGATGGCCGCCGGACGGTGCACCAGCCGGTTGTAGGCGTTGCCGAACGCCGACACCCCCGTCGCCCCCAGGAAGGCGCCCAGCTCCGGACCGAGCAGCACCGCTCCCGCGCGCGCGCCGAGAAACGCGACCGCCGTGGCCGCGATCACCCAGGGCACGTCGCGGCGTGTCGGCCCGGAAGAGCACCGCGAAAGCGCAGGGAACCACGAGCAGGGCGACGAGGAGGGTCCAGTCGGGGAGCGACTCCGGCTTCCCCGTGGCGACGGCACCGAACAGCCGGCCGCCGATCCGGGTCCCGAGCGCCACGCCGAAGGCGATCACCAGGAAGGTGAGCCCCACGCCGGCGAGGCGCGCGGTGCCGGACACGAGGTTGCGGGTCGCGATCTCGGTGAAGGCCACGGTGAGGCCATAGCCCGGCACCAGGATGATGAGGCCCCCGAGCGTCGCCAGCGACGCGACGAGCGGAGGGGCGAGGACGGCGGCACCCACGGCGAGAAAGCCGGCCACGGCCGCGGCCAGGGCCTCGAAGACACGGGCCGTGGCGGGACGTTCCGCGAGCACCAGGGCCAGCAGGCCGATGACGAGACCGATGACGCCGGCCGCCGCCATCTCCCGCAGGCCCCCGCCGAAGAACCGGCAAGCGGTCGCCGAGGCCAGGGTGAAAGCGATGGTGGTGAGCGAGGGCCCGTAGGCCGGCGGGGAGGCCAGGATGGCTTCGACGAGGCGCGATCCCTCTTCGGGGTCGAGACGGCCGCCCGCCACCAGGGCGCGGGTCTCGTCGAGCCGGACCAGCTTGCCGAGGTCGACGCCTCCCGGCTCCACTCGGATCTGGTACGTGCGGTGCTCCTCGCCTTGGCCGAACGCAGCGAAGAGCGCCGTGGGCATCGAGAAGAACTGGCCCTCGAGCCCGAGCCGATGGCAGACCTGGCCGAGCGCCTCCTCGAGACGGTGTGCCGGGTATCCGTAGATGTGCAGGCCGCGGCCGAGCTTGAGCACGAAGTCCTGACCGCTGCGGCGCGCCGCAAGGGGCGTACTCAAGAGCGGAGGCTGCGGCGCGTTCGGGCGAGAGACGCTTCCAGGGCGCGCAGCCCGCGGGCCACCTCCGCTTTGTTCTGGCCCAGGATGTCGCGCCACAGGGGGCGCGGGCTCTTGGCCAGGCGCGTCATGTCCCGAAAGCCCGGCCCCGCCAGACCCAGGCTACGACGAGCCACGGGATCGCCCGCCGCGGCCTCGAACAAGGCCCAGGACACGATCTGCGGAACGTGGCTCAGGAACGCCAGCGTGCGGTCGTGCGCGCTCGGCGGTGAGGAGACAGGGCTGGCGCCCCCACTTCGCGCACGAGCCGGCGCACCACGCCGGAAAGCCGCGCCCTTCGCGGGCGGGGTCAGGACCCAGGCGTGGCCCCGGAACAGCGGTTTCAGACGACGCGCCGAATCCCGAGCCTTCGCTGCCCGCGATCGGGTGGCCGCCCACGAAGCGGGAGAGCCCGAGGCGCCGCGCCTCCCTCTCGATCGGCGACTTGACGCTGCCCACGTCGGTCACGACGAGCCCCGCGCGGCACAACGGAGCGAGACGACGCAGGAGGGCGAGGTTGACACGCGGGGGCGCCGCCAGCACGAGCACGTCCGCCCCGGCGGCCGCCGCCTCGGCGGTGGCCGCGCCGTGGCTGATGGCACCCGCCGCCCGCGCCCGCCGACGCGCGGCGGCCGTATCGACTCCCCACACCTCGTGGCCGCGAGCCCTGAGCGCGCGAGCGAGCGAGCCGCCGATGAGGCCGAGACCCACGATGGCCACCCGCATGCCTACTCCTCCGCCAGCATCCGCGCCACGAGCTCGGGCTCGCGGCGGAGCAGCAGGCGCTCGGCCCCGGCCAGGAGCATCGCGTAGACCGCGAGGGCGCCGGCCAGGGCCAGAGGCAAGGCGATCCACCAGAGCGCCGGCTGCTGCGAGCAGCATCGGCAGCCAGGCGAGGAAGGCGAACGGGGCCGAGACCGCGAGGGCCGCGAACATCAGCAGCGCGGCGAAGACCGCCGCCCCCAGGCCGCGCGAGCCCGAGGCCGGTCCGTGGGGGTTCCGGCCCGCGGCGGGGAGAGCGATGGGAAAGAGGATCGACATGAAATTGTCGGCGGCGCATGCGATCAACATGCCGGAGACCGCGACCACCAGGACCGCGGGGACGATGGACCAGGACGCCACGAAGAGAGCCGCCGTGGCCAGGAGCAGCAGGCTCGGCAGGCGCAGGGAGATGGCGCCCAGGTTCTTCGCGGCGAGGATCTTCCAACGTTCGACCGGAAAGCTGAGCAAGAGGCCCAGGCCGCGGCCCTCGAGGGCGAACGAGTTCGACCCGAGCGTCGAGAGGCCGGCGAACGAGGCCATCAAGAGGAGCACCTGGGGACCCACGGTTCCGCCCGTCCCCCTCCAGAAGAGGAGCAGCAGAAGCGGGCCGGCAAGCCCGGTGAAGAGGAGCGCCTTCAGCCGCGGATCGCGCCAGATCATGCGGAAGTCCTTCTCGAGAAGCGCCCCCAGCGCACCCGGCAACCGCATGGTCGCCACCGCGCCCCCCGCCCGCGAGCTTCCGGTGCCGAGGTCCAGCTCTCCGCGGTAGATCCGGCCCACGAGACCCGCGGAGAGGGCTACCGCGGCCAGCACGGACACGAGGGTGGCCGTGGCGAAGGACAAAGCCTCGCCCGTTTCCCCTCGGCCCGCGTGCGCGGCGGCGCGCAGGCCCCAGGCAAAAGGCGACAGCACGAACACGTCGTGGTCCACGACCCAGGAGAACAGGAAGCCGAGCGATCCGCCGCCGCCGGTCAGGAGCAGGAGGGGCAGAAGGCTGATCAGGAAACCGATTCCCAGGCCGACGAAGAGAAGACGGTCGTGGAGCCGGCGATTTCGGGCCACGGCGTGGAGCAGGAGGCCGGTGATCTGGGCCGCAGCCAGGAGGAACAGCAGCGCGAGGCCGACGAGAATGAGGCAGACCGGGATCCGGGCCGGATGCCGGGCGAGGGAGACCGCGAGGACGAGCAGCGAGCGGCGCTTGTCCGAGCACGGTGGGCTGAAGGAGGTTGGCCGCGAGCGAGGACAGCACGAGCACGGGCAGCGGCACCGGGAAGTGCAGGAGGCGCGTGAGGTCGTGCGCCTCCGCGAAGGCCACTCCGGCCAGGAGCGGGGACAGCACCCAGATCGTTCCGGCGATGGTCGCGACCGCCGACAGCGCGGGCAGGAGCAGCTCGGGGGCCCGCGCTTCCAGGAAGCGTACGCCCGAGAAGGCCAGGAGCGCCTGGACCACGGAGACGAACAAGAGGCCGGGGATCGCCACCACGAGCCCGACGAGCCGCGCCCGCGAGCCGAGGACGAGCCGCAGGTCCAGCTTGAACCGCAGAGCCACGAGCGCGATCAGCCGATCCACGACAGGTCCTCGCGGTGCACGTCGGCCGAGACGAGCTTCAAGAACGCGTCCTCCAGGCTCGCATCCCGGCCCCGCTGGCTCCTGATCTCGTCGAGGGTGCCGCGGGCCACGATGCGGCCCCGGTCGATCACCGCCACCTCGTCGCAGAGCTGCTCGACCACCTGGAGCACGTGGGAGGTGAAGAACAGGGTCACCCCCTTCTGGGTGAGCCGACGCAGGAGATCCGTGACCACCCGGCCGGACACGGGGTCGATGCCGTTGAGCGGCTCGTCGAGAAAGAGCACGCGGGGGCTGTGGATGAGGGCGGCGGCGAGGGCGACCTTCTTCTTCATCCCCTGCGAATAGTCGAGGAGCAGCTTGCCCCTTTCGTCGGCCAGGAGGAGAAAGTCCAGGAGCTCCTCGGTGCGCCGCCTGGTCTCGTCCTTGGGCAAGCCGTACATCCGCCCGGCGAAGTGCAGATACTCCTCGGCCGTGAGGCGCTCGTAGAGCGGCAGCTCCTCGGGCAGGGTGCCGATCTCTCGCTTGATTCCGAGGAGGTCCTGGCTGAGCCTTCTCCCCAGGATCACCGCGTCACCGGAGGTCGGCCGCAGAAGGCCGGTGAGCATCTTGATCGTCGTGCTCTTGCCCGCGCCGTTCGGTCCAAGAAAGCCGAAGAACTTCCCCCGGCCGACGCGAAGCGACACCCCGTCCACGGCCCGTTCCTTCCGGAAGACCTTGGTGAGGCCCTCCAGGACGAGGGCGTCGCCCTCCGGGCCCGGGCTGTCGTCGAGAGGGGAGCGAAAAGGCATAGGCGCGAGAATAACCCGGCTTGACCTCTTCCCGATTGCGGTCGCTCCTCGTCAGGGGGCGTATCCTGGCGAGCGCGATGACCGCTCGACCCCTGGCTTTCACCGTGGCCGGTCTCTTGGGGGCCACCTGGCTGGCGGTGTGGTCCGGCTGCTCCGCCAGCGGAATGGCCGCGGCGGTTGGTCCAAGCCTGGGCCTGCCCGTGGCCGGTGACCGTGTTCTGTTCGTCGGCAACAGCCTCACCGAGGGAAACGACTTGCCGCTGCTGGTGGAGGCGCTCTCCTCCGCGGGGGGGCGGCCGCTGAGCGTCGAGTCCGTGGTCTACGGGGGCGCCAACCTCGAGGACCACTGGAACCAGAAGACCCAGGACCGGATCGCGGCGGCGACCTGGCGCTTCGTCGTGCTCCAGCAGGGGCCGTCGTCGCTTCCGGAGAGCCGCGTCGACCTCCGCACGTGGACGGCCCGCTTCGACCCGGTGATCCGCCGAGCGGGAGGCACGCCCGCGCTCTTCATGGTGTGGCCGGAGGAGGTGCGCCGCGCGGTCTTCCCGCAGGTCAGCGAATCGTACCGTCTGGCCGCGATGGACGTCGGAGGTGTGTTCCTGCCGGCGGGCGATGCGTGGCTCGCCGCGTGGCGCCGCAAGCCGTCCCTTGCCCTCTACGGGCCCGATGGCTTCCATCCCACCCTCACCGGGTCGTACCTGGCGGCCCTCACGATCTACGCTGGCCTCACCGGAGGCACGCCCGTCGGGTTGCCCGGGCAGCTCGAGCTTCGAAACGGGGCGCGGGTGGCGGTCGACCCACAAGACCTCGCGATCCTCCAAGCGGCCGCGGACGAAGCCACCGCCACGCCGCAGTAGCGCCTCCCAGGGCGGTCCCGACCTGACGAAGGCTTCTGCTAGGTCGTTGCTGTCTGTCGTAGCCTGTTCTGGCCTGGGCTTCCCTCGCCTTGACCGCATCCCAGACTCGGCCGTACGCTCCCCGCTGCCGTGGGCACCTTCCGCCGTTCAGCCTGCCTTTGCCTGGCCCTCGTCGCGTCGCGGGGCGGAGCCCTGGCCCAAGGCCCGCCAGCGCTTCGGACCGGCCCCCCGGCCTGGGCGCAGGACGCGGTGTGGTACGTCATCCAACCGGACCGCTTCCGAAACGGCGACCCGCGCAACGATCCGAAGGTCTCCGACCTTCGGGGAGCCGCGCCCCACGACCTGCCGCGCGACTGGCGCGTGTCTCCCTGGACGGCGGATTGGTACAAGCTCCAGCCCTGGGAACAGGCTACCGGTCGCAGCTTCTACGAGATCGCTCCGATGCGCCGTTTCGGCGGAGACTTGCAGGGAGTGCTGGAGCGGCTCGACCACATCCAGAGCCTGGGGGTGACGGCCATCATTCTGAACCCGGTCTTCGAAGCACCCTCAGCGAGCCGGCGGGACGCGGCCGCCCTCCATCACGTGGACAACAACCTCGGACCCGATCCCGACGGGGATCGACTCGTCTGGGCCACGGAGAACCCGGCCGATCCCGCAACCTGGAAGTGGACGACCGCCGACCGGCTCTTCCTCCGCCTCGTCCAGGAATGCCATCGGCGGCAGATGAAGCTCGTCCTCGACGGCGTGTTCGATCACGTCGGCGTCACGTTCTGGGGCTTCCGCGACCTGCGAAGCCGGGGGCGAACGTCCCGATTCGCCGACTGGTTCGCCGTCCGGTCCCTTGACGATCCGAAGACGCCGGCCGACGAGCTCGACTACGCAGCCGCCGAAGGGGTTCGGGAGTGGCCCGAGCTCCGGCGAGACGGCGACACCCTCGCGCAGGGGCCACGCGACCACCTGCGAGCGGTCGTGAAGCGCTGGGGCGATCCCAACGGCGATGGCGACGCCTCGGACGGAGTCGACGGTTGGCGCGTCGCCGCGGCGGACGGGCTGCCCCGGGGCTTCCTCCGCGAGCTGCGGCGATGGGTGGTCGGGGCGAACCCCGAAGGCCTGCTGATCGGCGAGGTCGCCGCCGGTCCGACTCTGCGCTTCAAGAGCGACGAGCTGGACGCGGCGATGAACGACCCCTGGGCAAAGGCGACCCGGGCGTTCTTCACCTTTCGGCAGGCGGCCATCACCCCCGCCGAGCTCGACACGCGCCTCGCGGCCAGCCGTGCCGACCTCACCCCCGAAGCAGCTCAGGCCTCGCTCGACGCCATCGACGGCGGCCGTGGACCGCGCGTCGCGTCACAGATCGTGAACCCCGATCGCGAGGAAGCCAGTCTCGCGAGTCCCAGGGAGGACGCGAAGTACGACGTGCGCGCTCCTCGCGCCGAGGATGCCCGTCGGCTGCGGCTCCTCGCGGCCTTCCAGTTCGCGTCCCTGGGCGCGCCCGTCCTCACCTTTGGGACCGAAGCCGGCCTCTGGGGCGCGGCCGATCCCGACAGCGAAAAGCCGATGCTGTGGAGGGATCTCGTCTACGAGGCGGAAGCCACCGACCCGCTGGGCCGACCGCGCAAGGCCGACGGGGTTCGCTTCGACGACGAGCTCTTCAAGTTCTACCAGGGCCTGGGCAGGATCCGAGCCTCGCAGGCGGCCCTGCGCCGCGGCTCCCTGGAGACCGTTCTCGCGGACGACGCCCGGCGCCTCTTCGCCTTCGTTCGCGCGCTCGAGACGGAACGGGTGACCGCCGCCTTCAACGCGTCCGACAAGGATGTGACGGTCGACCTCCCGGCCCCCGCCGCGGCGGTGCGGGACCTGCTCTCGGGCCGACGTCAGCGGGTCAAGGACCAGAAGGTCCAGGTCACCCTGCCCCCTCAATCGGCCGCGTATCTCGCCGCGGACGTCCGCTGACCGGCTGCGGTAGCGCGCGAACGCAAACGTCGGTAGAGTCGCGCCGAATGGAGGCGAGCGATGTCACAAAAGGGAAGCCCGCGGCTCCTCGGGGTGACGCCGATCCTGAACGTGTCCGACTTCGCGGCCAGCATGGCGTACTACACCGAGAAGCTGGGCTTCCGGAAGGCCTGGGACTGGGGCGAGCCGCCGGGCTTCGGCTGCGTGATCCGGGACGGCATCGAGATCTTCCTGTGCCACGACGGGCAGGGTCAGCACGGCACCTGGATGTCGATCTTCGTGGACGACGCGAACGCGCTCCACGAGGAGATGAAAGCCAAGGGCGCCAAGATCGTGATGCCTCCCACCGACGAGCCCTGGGGCATGCGCGAGTTCCATGTCGAGGACCCGGATGGCCACACGTTCCGGTTCGGCCACTCCACCCCGGAGCCGAAGGACCTCAAGATCAAGCGCACGGCCGTCGACGTGCGGATGGAGGAACGGCTGGCCGCGGTGCTCGCGGGTCTCGCGAAGGAAACGAACCGAAGCGTGGGCGAGGTGCTCGAGGAGGTGCTCCTGCACTCGTTCGAACCCCTCCCGGGGCAGATCGGTGAGGCCGTGGCCAGTCCCCATGCCAAGTCGACGTTCCACCTGATCGAGGGCCTGAAGAAGAAGCACGGCCTCGACTACGACACCCACGCCAACTATCGGTTTACCGAGGAGTAGGACGCCAGGGCGCCGACGTCGGTGGAGCTGGGCCTGGCCATCCCTAGAGAAAACCCTTGAGGCGCCCGTAGCCGGCGCGACTGACCGGGAGACGCGTGCCGTCGGTGAGGATCGCGACCTTGGAGTCGCCGGTGTCGGCTTCGATTCGGGTGAGCCGGTCCACGTTCAGCAGGTACGAGCGGTGGATGCGGACGAAGCGCTTGGGATCGAGCGCGGCCTGGAGCTCGGCCAGGGTCTGCTGTTTCAGGTGCTCCTTGCCGCGCGAGGCGAGCCCGACGTAGTCGTCCCGGGCCACCGCGTAGTCGAGGGCGCCCACCGGGATCACGTGCACGTTCGGGCCCTGCCGCACCAGGATCCGGTCGAGGTGGGAGTCGGCGGCGCGGACCTCGGCCAGGAGCTGGGGCACGGGCGCGGGCTCACGCTCGAGCACGCGTTTGCGAGCCCGCTCGAGGGCGGCGGCAAAGCGGTCGGCGGCGACCGGCTTCAGGAGATAGTCGACGGCGTTGACCTCGAAGGCGCGAATGGCGTGCTGGTCGAAGGCGGTCACGAAGACGACCGCGACCTCGCGGCCGATGAGCTCGAGGACCTCGAAGCCGTCGAGCTTGGGCATCTGGATGTCGAGGAACACGAGGTCGGGCTTCGACTCGGAGACCGCCTTGACCGCCTCGAAGCCGTTCCTGCATTCGCCGACGAGCTCCACGTCGCGCGCGGCCCGCAGGTACTCGGCGAGAAGGGCGCGGGCGGGATCTTCGTCGTCCACGATCAGCACGCGCAGGGCCGCCTTTGTGGCGTGGAATCGACTCGTGGACAGAGTGGCGGATGAGCCGGGCCCGGACGACCCGAACCCCGCGGTCTCGAGATCGGCGATGAGGTCGTCCATCGACGAGTACCGCCGCTTGGGCTCCTTCTCGAGGCACCGATCGATCACGGGCTGAAGCCCGAGGGCGGGTCCCACGACTCCGAGGTCGGCGAGGCGAGGAGCAGGCTCCTTGAGCACCGCGTGCAAGGTCTCGACCCCGGTCTCTCGCCGGAAGGGCGGTCGGCCCGAGATCATCTCGTGAAGGGTGGCGCCGAGAGAGAAGACGTCGCTCCGCGCATCGACCTCCGCCCCCCGGACCTGCTCGGGAGACATGTAGGCGGCGGTCCCGATGATGCGGCCGGGGTCCGACTGGCCGCGGCGCGGGGTGTCGTCACCGGAGTCGAGGACGCTGATCGGCCGCAGCAGCTTCGCGAGGCCGAAATCGATGACCTTGGCCCGGCCCGTCTCCGTGATCATGACGTTCGAAGGCTTCAAGTCCCGATGCACGATGCCGAGCGCGTGGGCCTGCGCGAGCCCCTCCGCCACCTCACGGGTGATGGCCAAAGCACGCCCCAGGGGCAGGGGGGCGCTCTTCAGGAGCGCGGCCACGGTCTCGCCACGGACGAGCTCCATGGCCACGAAGGTGACGCCATCCGCCTCGGAGATCTCGTAGACCACGCACAAGGCGGGGTGAACGAGAGAGGCCGCCGCGCGGGCCTCTTGAAGCAGTCGGTCCTCGAGTCGCGGGTCAGGGGCTGCGGTCGGGGGCAGCACCTTGAGGGCGACGTCGCGACCCAGGCGCGTGTCCTGGGCACGATACACGATGCCCATCCCTCCTCGGCCGAGCTCTTCGACGATTCGGTACTGCGCGAGCATTCGCTCGGCCATGAAGTTTCCGGACCCCTCGCCGATTCTAGAGGGTTTCCTGCCCGTCGTTCGCCGGCAAGCATCGTTCGTTCACCGAAAACCGGCGGCCCCCAGAGCGGGTTGGCCCTAGATTCAGGGTGAGCAAGGAGAGCGACACCATGGAGACCCGACCCGGCCTCGGCGCCATCTCACCCCGACTGATCCTTGGCCTCGCGATCATGGCCTGGGGGCTCGTCCTGACCCTCGACAACTTTGGCGTGATCGACGCGCATCAGTACTGGAGGCTGTGGCCGCTGATCCTCATCGCAGTGGGGCTGGCCCGGCTCGCCGAGTCCGTGAGGTCGGGCTGCCGCATGTCCGGCGGGGTCCTCGTGATCGTCGGTCTCGCCTTCCTCCTCCACAACCTGGAGATCGTGAGACTGAAGCAGCTCTGGCCCGTGATCCTGTTCGTGATTGGAGGAGGCATCGTCTGGAAGGCCCTGGGTCCGGGGGGGCGCGCCCAGGGCGGGCGGCGCCTGGGGTCAGGGGCGCAGGAGAGCAACCGGCTCGACGCCTTCACCTTCATGGGCGGCATCCACCGCGGGACGAACAGCCAGGCCTTCCAGGGCGGGACGGCGATGGCGGTCATGGGGGGATGCGAGATCGACCTGCGGCACGCGTCCCTGGAGGGCGGCCGAGCGGTCTTCGACACCTTCGCGATGTGGGGCGGGGTGGAGATCCGCGTGCCCGAGGACTGGGCGGTGGAGAGCCAGGTGGTGCCCCTCCTGGGCGGCTTCGAGGACAAGACCCGACAGCCGGTCGACGCCAAGCAGCGGCTCGTGATCACCGGCATCGCGATCATGGGCGGCGTCGGCGTCAAAAATTAGTCTGCCGCCTCGATGCATCCGATCCTGACCGACGGCCGGCGGCTCGCGATCTATCTCGCGGCCTGGCTTCCCGTCTCGGCGATCCTGATCACGATCTTCGCGTTCGAAGGCTCGCTGCCCTGGACCTCGCTCGCGATCTTCACCCTGCCCCTCGACCTCGGCTACGCGTTCGTCTGCCTGGGCACCTTCTACCTCTGCCGCGCGGCGCCGCTCCATCCCTCGGGGGTGGCGCGCGCCCTCGGCACCCAGCTGGGCGCGGCCTTGACCTCGTCCGCCCTCTGGGTGCTCGTGGCGCGGGGCTGGCTCGGCCTTCTCGGCTCGTGGGGCGTGGTCGAGGGTGCGGCCCCGGCCTTCGCGCGCCTCCAGCCCTTCCTCTTCGGCCGCGGCTTCCTGCTCTTCCTGATCGCCGCGCTCATGCACTACCTGCTCGTGGCCTTCGACAACTCGCGCCGGGCCGAGACCCAGAGCCTCGAGTACAAGGTGGCGTCGCGCGAAGCCGAGCTGAAGGCGCTCCGCGCCCAGCTCCATCCGCATTTTCTCTTCAACAGCCTGAACTCCGTGGTGGCGCTCATCGGGAGCGATCCCGAAGCGGCACGCCGCACCTGCGTGATGCTCGGCGACTTCCTGAGGAACAGCCTGACCCTGGGCGCGCGGGACCGCATCCCGCTCGCGGACGAGGTGGCGCTGGCGGAGAGCCTGCTCGCCATCGAGAAGGTCCGGTTCGGGTCTCGCCTGACCTTCGAGACGCGCATCGAGGAGGCCGCGCGGCCCTGCCCGGTCCCGCCCTTGCTGCTCCAGCCGCTGGTCGAGAACGCCGTGACTCACGGCATCGCGCATCTCCTGGAGGGCGGTGCCGTTCGCCTCGAGGCCGTGCGGCGGGGCGATCGGCTCTTCCTTGTGGTCGAGAACCCGCGTGATCCCGAGGCCAAGGCGAGCACCGGCGCCGGGCTGGGCCTCGATAACGTACGCCGGCGTCTCCTCGCGGTCTACGGCGAAAACGCCGGTTTGGCGGTGGTCGCGCTCGCGAACCGCTTCCGGGTGGAGCTCAGCTTCCCGGCGGACCTGGAGGGGCCCTGATCCGGCGCGAGCTGCCCCGTGCCCCACGGCATCCTCAATCCTCGGCGGTCGCGGCCAGGAGCTCGGGCAGGCGCTCGAGGTTTGCCTTGTCGAGAAACTCGTCGGCTCCCGCCTCGAGGCTGGCCCGGCGGTAGCGTTCGTCCGACTCCCCGGTCACCACGATCACCCGCGCGGGGGCGCCGCCTTCACGGATCGCCCGGAGGACTTCGAAGCCCGAGCCGTCCGGGAGGCCCAGGTCGAGGGTCACGACGTCGGGGTGAAGGCGGCGGGCCGACTCGATGGCGGTCGAGACATCCTTCGCCTCGCTGACCTCGAAACCGCTCAGGGCCTTGGCCACGATCTCGACCAATCGGCGGCGCTGCTGCGCCGAGTCTTCCACTACGAGCGCCCGAGGAGGACCGGAGGGGCCCGCGTTTGCTTCCTTCACCATGCAACTGAACATATTCCTTCGCTCGCGCGCCGGCCATCGGTGAAGGTGCCTGCCCCGCGTCAGAGGGTGTCGATTTGCCTTGTCAGTGTTCGTCCTACGCACGGCGGGCCAGGCGCAGGACGGCCTCCCAGGCCAGCGCTGCTAACGCCTGGGTGGCCGAAAAGACGGTGGCGCTCTTCCCTTACGACGCGGGAACGGACCACGGGGCGACCTACACCTCGGCCGATCACGACGCGCGCCCACGCGAGCCGATCCAGGCCATCGAGGGAAACCCGCTGGACCGCGCGGGGGTGGTCGGTCCCGTGGGAGGTTCATCTTTCGGCGATTGCCCTAGTCCGCTCGAGGAACGAGCGCCATTCGCGCGCGCCGCTCCGGCCGCTCGGGCGCCGCGCCTGCGACGCCGTCCCCCGACGTGAATCGCCTGGCTAAGCGTCTTCCACGAGACCGTTGCGGATGGCGTAGTGGGTCAGCTCCGCGTTGGTCTTCATGCTCATCTTCTCGAGAATGCGCGTCCTATAGGTGCTCACGGTCTTGACGCTCAGCCCCATCTTCGCCGCAGCTTCGGAAACGGTGCGGCCCGAGGCGAAGAGCCGGAGCACCTCGAACTCCCGGTTCGAGAGGGTTTCGTGGAGCGGCTTCTCCGGGTCTTCGTGGAGGTGCAGGACGAGCCGTTCGGCCAGGGCCGGGGTCACGAAGCGCCCTCCCCGATACACCTTGCGAATGGCGGCCACGAGCTGCTCGGGGGCCATGTCCTTGGTGAGGTATCCGGAGGCCCCGGCGCGAAGGGCGCGCACCGCGTACTGATCCTCGGAATGGACGGTGAGGATGAGCACGGGCAGGTCGGGCCGGCGGCGCTTGACCTCGGCCAGGAGGTCGAGGCCATTGCTCCCGGGCAGGCTGAGGTCGAGAACCAGAACGTCCGCCGTGCGCTCCAGGACGCGGGTCAGCACCTCCTCCGCCGTCGCCCCTTCGACGGGTACGCTCATGCCCTCCGCTTCCAGGATCTGCCGAAGGCCACGGCGCACCACCGCGTGATCGTCGGCGACGAAGACGCGGATCATTCGAGCTCCTCGGCGGGCGCGGGCCAGGGCACGGAAAGGGCGACCACGGTGCCGCGCCCCCGCGTCCCGGTGATGCTGACGTCGCCGCCCAGGCGGCGTGCGCGTTCCTTCATCCCCAGGAGCCCGAGCGAACGCGCGCTGCGGAGCTCGTCACTGTCGATCCCGCGTCCGTCGTCCGCGATCTCGAGCAGGAGCCGCCCCGAGCGACGGCTGATCCGGACCTCGGCTCGGCGCGCCGCGGCATGTCGGGCCACGTTCGTGAGCGCTTCCTGGGCGGTTCGGAAGCAGGTGGTGGCGAGCGGGCGCGGCAACTTGACGTCTCCGAGCTCCGAGTGAATCCTGGCCGCGATCCCGGTCCGGGCCTGGAACTCCTGGATCTGCCACTCGAGGGCCGCCACCAGCCCGAGGTCGTCGAGAAGCCCGGGACGCAGCTCCTTGGCGATCTGGCGCACGTGGTCCACCGTTCCCATGACCAGCTCGCTCATCCCGTCGATCCGAGCGCAGAGATCCGCCGAAGGGACGCCGGACTCGGTGCCGCTGCGCAAGGATGCGAGCTCGAACTTGAGGGCGGTCAGGGCCTGGCCCAGGTCGTCGTGGATCGAGCGGGAGATCGTGGCCCGCTCCTCCTCCCGGGCCCACTCGACGTGCCCGGAGAGGTCACGGAGCTGCTCGCGGGACTCCCGCAGCTCCTCCTCCGCCTCGCGCCGCTCCGTCACGTCGATCATGACCCCCACGCTCTCGACCCCTCGCCCCTGGACGTCGCGGACGATGCGCACCATGTCGCGAACCCAGACCACGCGCCCGTTCGCGGCCAGCATCCGGAACTCGACCTGGTGATCGCGCCCCTCGCGGACGGCCGCGACGCGTGAGCCCAGGGCCCAGTCGCGGTCCTCGGGGTGGACGTGCTCGCGGAAGAAGTCGGGCTCCTGCGTCCACCGGTCGACCGGATACCCGAGAAGGGCCTGCGCTTCACGGCTCACGAAGGTGAAGCGGAGGGTGGTCGGGTCTCCGCGCCACACCACGGCCTGCGCGGTCTCCAGCAGGAAACGGTGCTGCTCTTCGCCCTCGCGCAGGGCCTTCTCCACCTGCCGGCGGCGATTCGTCTCGAGGTTCAGCGACACGAGGTCGGCGATCGAGGCGGCGAAGCCCTTCTCCTCGGCCGTCCAGTCTCGGGGTCGTTCCGTCTGCTCGTGGCAGACGACGCCTTCGACCCGGCCGGAGAGGAAGACGGGCGCGTCGAGGAAGGACGTGACCCGGTTGGGCTCCAGGTAGCTCGCGCGGAGATCCCGTGTCCTCGGGTCGTGACGCGCATCGAAGGCGTCGATGGTGCGCAGCTCCTCGAGGGCTCGGAAGTAGGAGGGATGGCGCTCCGCCTCGAGGTCGCCGAGGAGGTAGTGGCCACGACCGGTCTCGAAAGCGTCGACGCAGTGGAGCCGGTCGCGCTCGGGAACGAACACCCAGACGTTGACCCGCGGCACGTCGAGGGCGGTGGCGGCCGTCTCGGTCAGCACGCGCAGCGACGATTCGAGGTCGGCATCGGCCCGGGTCACCTCGCGAGAGAGCCGGGCCAGGGCCGGGCCCAGGTTCCGCTCGCGGCGCGTGGTGACGTCGAGGCAGGTCGCGACCAGTCGTTCCACCGTGCCGGCGGCACCCGTCAGCGCCTCCCCCCGGCACTCGAGGAGACGAAGGGCCCCGTCCGCGCGCTCGATGTGGTATTCGAAGTGGAAGAGGCCGGGTTGGCCTTCGGCCGCCTGGAACTCCCCCCGGACGCGGTCGCGGTCTTCGCGATGGACGCGGGCCAGGACCGCCGAGAGGGGCAGAGGCTCGGGTCCGGGCTCGATCCCGTGGACGCGAAAGAGGCCCTCCGACGAGGCCACCGCTTCGCCGCCCACCGTCCATTCTCCGCTCCCGAACCCCGCAATGGCCTCGGCCATTCGCAGCAGTCGTTCCGCCCGCCGCAAGTTCTCCTGCGCTCGGACGCGCCCCGTGACGTCGTTGGCCAGGCCCAGGAGGCCACACACGCGGTGGGAGCTGTCCTCCTCGGGGAGCACGGTGCACAGAACGTGGCGGTAGGAGCCGGTCGGAGTGCGCAGTCGAACCTCGAAAGGATCGAGCATTTCGCCCCTCAAGGCCCGCGCGATCGCGTTGGTGCCGGCCGTGACGTCGTCCGGGTGGAGCAGGTCGACGACCGGCTGGGTCGCCCACTCGCGGGCCGGCCAGCCGGCCAGGGTCGCGAGGGGAGGCGTGACGATCGAGAGGTGCCCGTCCGTGCTCACCCGGAAGATGAAGCTGCGGGCGGCCTCGCACAGGCGGGCGTACTGCTGCTCCCATTCGAGGCTCACGACCGGCGCTCGTGCTGCGGTTCTCCACGCAATCCGTTCGCTTGAAGGCAGCAGTGTGCATCGAAGGGTCCGATCCCGCAACCCCGCGCGCCGCGGCCCGGGGCCCTCAGCCGGTGACGCCCGTCCCTTCCCGGACGCGGCCGAGCTCGCGGTGCAGGCAGCTCGGACAGATTCCGTGGCTGCGGTCCGCCTCGAGGCGCCCCTCGTGAGGCCCGCCCTCGAAACGGTCGCCCTCCACCCGGAACCTTCCGCACCAGGCGCACTGGACCTTGGCCGCGTGCCCAGCCGCACGCTCCGTCATCGTGCGGCGGCCTCGAAGGCGAAAGCCCGGGCGTCCGCCGCGCGCAGGGGTCGCGCGAAGAGGAAGCCTTGAGCGAGCGGGCAACCCATCGCTTCGAGCTCCCTTCTCTGGACGTCGGTTTCGACGCCCTCGGCCACCACGCCGAGTCCCAGGCTTCGAGCGATCGCGAGGATGGCGCGCACCAGCTCGGCTCGCGGATCGGACCCGTCGAGTCGTTCCACGAAGGAACGATCGATCTTCAGGCTGTCCACCGTGAGCCGGCCGAGGAGCCCGAGCGAGGAGTACCCGGTGCCGAAGTCGTCGATGGCGACGCGGACGCCGCGGCGCCTCAGAGCGTCGAGCCGGGCCACCGCGAGGTGGTCCTCGATCACCGCGCTCTCGGTGACCTCGAGGTGGAGCAGGGGCGCGGGCAGGCCGGTCGTCTCCAGAACCTCGAGGATCCCGCTCCACGAGGCGGGGACCGCGGAGCTGCCGGGCGGAAAGGTTCACGTGGACGCTCAGGTCCTGGCCGGTCTCGACCCGCCACGACGAAGCCTCCGCGCAGGCGTCGGCGAGCACACGCTCCCCGAGCCGCCCGATGAGACCCGACTCTTCGGCGACGGGAATGAACTCCGCGGGCCCGAGCTCGCCGCGCTCGGGATGCTCCCAGCGCACGAGGGCCTCGAAGCCCGTCAGCCGGCCGCTCCCCGTCTCCACGATCGGCTGGTAGAGCACGCGGAGCTCGCCCCGATCGAGCGCCCGTTCGAGCTCACTCTCCGTGCGCAGGCGGCCTTCGGCCAGGACACGCATCTCCGGCTCGAAGACCAGGATTCGGTCACGGCCCGACCGTTTGGCGGCACGGAGGGCGATGCCCGCGTCGCGAAGCACGTTCAGCGGGCTTTCCCCGTCGGCATGGCTGCGCGCCACCCCGATGCTCGCGGTGAGGGCGAGCCTCTGCCCGGCCACGGAGAAGGGCGACCGGAGGACGGCCTCGAGACGGCTCGCCACCCTCACCGCGTCCTGGACCGAGCGCACGCCCTCGAGCAGGAGCGCGAACTCGTCGGCCCCGATCCGGGCCAGGGTTTCGTCCGGCCGCACGCAGTCCCGAAGGCGATGGGCCACGAGCCGCAGCAGCTCGTCACCGGCGCCGAGACCCAGCGCTTCGTTGACCCGCCGGAAGCGGTCGAGGCCCACGACGAGGGCCGTGAGGCCTTGACGGCGAGGGCGTTCACGGGCCTCGGCCGCCTCGGGCCGGTCGAGTAGCGCCTGTCGGTCGGGCAGCCGGTGACGGGGTCGAGCCGCGAGCCCTGCGACGGAAGCCCGACGCCCGCGCCGTGCCGCCCCGATGAAGTGGGGCGTCTCGCTCGCGCGGGACCGGGTCCAAGCACAAGCTGGTATTCCAAAAGGCCTCCCCTGGTCACGAGCCCGTCTTCCCTGGGCTCGCTTCGTACACAGGGAGTCTACGAATACGGTCGGTTTGCGGATATCGGCCACGGGCAAGCGCTTGCGTAGGACGTCGCTCCGGTCGAGTGTCGGACGAACACCGACAAGGGCCGCGAACCGGCTCCATCGCTCAGGCCTTGGCGGTCGGAACCCCGGCGAGGGGCAGGCTTCGCCCCAGCACGGGCGCGATGATCCGCAGCTCGGACATGAGGCGGTCGAACTGCTCGGGGTAGAGGCTCTGGGCGCCGTCCGAGAGGGCCTTGTCGGGGTTGTTGTGGACCTCGATGAGGAGCCCGTCCGCCCCGGCCGCGACCGCCGCGCGAGCCATGGGGATGACCTTGTCCCGCAGGCCGGTGCCGTGGCTCGGGTCCACGACGATGGGCAGGTGGCTCCGCTTCTTCACCACCGGGATGGCCGAGATGTCGAGGGTGTTGCGGGTCGCGTTCTCGAAGGTGCGAATGCCCCGCTCGCAGAGGATGACCTGGCCGTTGCCCCCCGCGAGGATGTACTCGGCGGAGAGCAGCCACTCCTCGATGGTGGCGGAGAGCCCGCGCTTCAGCAGGACCGGCTTCCGGACCCGGCCCAGCTCCTTCAGGAGGTCGAAGTTCTGCATGTTGCGCGCGCCCACCTGGAGACAGTCCACGTAGCCGAGCATCATCTCGAGCGAGCGGACGTCCATGATCTCGCTGATCACGGCGAGGCCCGTCTCGTCCGCGGCCTCGCGCATCCAGCGAAGGCCCTCTTCGCCGTGACCCTGGAACGAGTACGGCGAGGTCCGCGGCTTGAAGGCCCCGCCGCGCAGGATCCGGGCCCCCGACGTCGCGCACCGCGCGGGCCACGATCCCGACCTGCTCGCGCGATTCGACCGAGCAGGGACCGGCCATCGCGATCACCTCGGTGCCGCCCACCTCGACTCCGGCCACGTTCACGACGGTGTCCGCGGCCTTGAAGGTGCGTCCCACGAGCTTGTAGGGTGCGGTGATCTTGACCACCTCGCGCACCCCGGGGATGAGCTCCAGGAAGGCGGGATCGACCATGACCCTCGGCACCCCCACCGCGCCCAGGACCGTGTAGTTGACCCCGGTCGAGCGGTGCACGTCGTAGCCCGCGCCCACCAGCGTCTCGATGACCTTCTGGACCTGCTCTTCCGACGCCAAAGGCTCCATCACGATGACCATGGTCCTCACCTACTCCGATCGGGGTTCGTCCGTCTCCGCATTCCGCGTCCGCGGAGAGCCGCTCCAGGCGCCGGCTCTCGTCGATGATCCGCTCGAACACGCGCCGCACCGCCAGCGGCTCCAGGGGACCCGGGTTGTCGCGCATGACCCGGTCCAGGATCCAGGCCTCCCGCTCCGGCGCGTAGATGGGCAGGCCCTGGGCCCGCTTGATCCGCCCCACCTCGACCGCGCACGCGGATCGGCTGTTCAAGAGCCGCATGAGCTGGTCGTCGATCCCGTCGATGCGCTTTCGCCAGTCCTCGAGGTCGCTGAGCACCCGGGTCAGGCGGGGCCGCCTTCACATCGCGCTCTTCAGCCATCTCACATGTTCCGCCAGGTCGCCATCGGGCTTCTCCTCCAGAAAGCGCACGAGCGCGCTCCCGACCACCACTCCGTCCGCGACGTCCGCGGCCGCCCGAAACTGCTCAGGCGTCGAGATGCCGAAGCCGAGGGCCACGGGCTCGTTGGTGAGCGCCTTGATGCGGCCCACCAGCGGCCAGGCCTCGTCGGAAAGCGACACCCGCTCCCCGGTGATGCCGGTGCGGCTCACCGCGTACACGAAGCCGCGGCTCGCCGCGGCCACGCCCCGAAGACGCTCGTCGGGACTCGTCGGGGCCGCCAGGAAGACGGTGTCGAGCTCGTGCGCGCGAGCCACCAGGGTCCACTCCGCCGCCTCTTCCGGCGGCAGGTCGGTGACGAGCACGCCGTCGACCCCCGCCTCCTTCGCTTCGTCGGCCAGACGCGCGAGCCCGTGGCGCAGGAATGGGTTGAAGTAGCCGAACAGCAGGAGCGGCAGCTCGCTGTCGCGACGGATCGCGCGCACGGTCTCGAGAACGTCGACCAGGGTCGTGCCCCGCTGCAGGGCCCGCTCGCTCGAGCGCTGGATCACCGGACCGTCGGCCAGCGGGTCCGAGAAGGGAACGCCCAGCTCCAGCACGTCGGCTCCGCCCCGCTCCAGGTCGCGCGCCGCCTTCACCGTGCGCTCGAGCGACGGATCGCCTGCGGTCAGGAAGGCGACGAATGCCTTCTTCCCCTCGCCGCGGAGCCGCGCGAACCGCTCACCGATGCGGCTCATCGCGGGCCTCGCTCCGGAACGATCGCCTCGACCTCGATCTCCACCAGCATGTCCGGGTCGATGAGCCGGCTCACCTCGACCATGGTGGCCACCGGTCGGATGTCGCGGAAGACCTCGCCGTGCGCGCGGCCCACCGCCTCCCATTTCGAGATGTCGGTCACGAACATGCGGGTGCGCACCACGTCCTTCAAGGACGCCCCCGCCTTGGCGAGCGCCTTCTTCGACGTTCTTGAAGATCTGGACGGTCTGGGCGTAGGGATCGCCCTTGCCCACGATCTGCCCGTCGTCTCCGGTCGCGGTGGTCCCTGCCACGTGCACCACGCCTGCCGACGCGGACCGCCCGCGAGTAGCCGACGATGGGCTCCCAGGGGCTGTTGCCGGCGATGTTCAGCCGGCTCACGGCTGCGCACTCCCGCGCCGCGACCGTCTCCAGGATCCCGAGGTCCTTGTCGCCGCGGCCGCTCAGGTTCACGATCACGAGTCGACCGGCGAGAGAAGGTGCTTCCCGGAGCAGCCAGGCCACCGCGTGTGACGACTCGAGAGCGGGCAGGATGCCTTCGCACTCGGCCAGCCGATGGAAGGCCGCGAGGGCCTCGTCGTCGGACGCCGCGGCATAGGCCGACGCGGCCCTCGTCCCGGAGCAGCGCGTGCTCGGGTCCGATCGCGGGATAGTCGAGGCCGGCGGAGACGGAATGCGTGGGCAGCACGTTGCCGGCCGCGTCCTGCAGCAGGTAGGTCCGCGTTCCCTGGAGCACGCCGACGCCGGTCGCGGGATCGAGGAAGCGGGCGGCGTGATCGCCGGGCGGGACGAACGCCCGCCCGCCTCGACCCCCACCATGCGCACCGCCGCGTCGTCGAGGAACGCGAAGAACAGGCCGATGGCGTTCGACCCGCCCACCGACCGAGGCCACGAGCAGGTCCGGGAGCCGGCCTTCCTTCTCCAGCACCTGGGCCCGGGCCTCCCGGCCGATCACCGCCTGAAAGTCCCGGACCATCATGGGATAGGGGTGCGCGCCGAGCACCGAGCCGAGGAGGTAGTGCGTGTGGCGGACGTTCGTGACCCAGTCGCGCATCGCCTCGTTGATCGCGTCCTTCAGGGTGCGCGCGCCGGAATCGACGCCTCGGACCTCGGCCCCCAGCAGACGCATGCGCCGCACGTTGGGCGCCTGGCGGGCCATGTCCTCGGTGCCCATGTAGACGACGCACTCGAGGCCCGAGGAGCGCGCACACGGTGGCGCTCGCCACCCCGTGCTGGCCGGCGCCGGTCTCCGCCACCACCCGCGACTTGCCCATCCGCTTCGCGAGCAGGGCCTGCCCGAGGGCGTTGTTGATCTTGTGGGCGCCGGTGTGGCACAGGTCTTCGCGCTTCAGGTACACCCGGCAACCGGTGGCCGCGGACAGGCGCTCCGCCAGGGTCAGGGGCGTGGGCCGCCCCACGAAGTCGCGCAGCAGGCGGTCGAGCTCCTGCCCGAAGGCCGGGTCGAGGCGCGCCTCGGCGTAGGCCTCCTCGAGCGCGCGCAAGGGCTCCATGAGCGTCTCGGGCACGTAGCGCCCGCCGTAGGGGCCGAAGTGGCCCGCGGCATCGGGACCGTGGCCCCGGGTCATCGCCGGCGACGCTGGCGCCCCGCTCATTGCGCCCGCTCCCAGTCACGGACGTTCCGGACGAAGGCGCGCACCTTCTCCGGGTCCTTGCGCCCGGGCAGCGACTCGACGCCGCTCGACACGTCGACGGCGTCGGGGCGCACGGCCGAGAGGGCCTCGGCCACGTTGTCGGGAGAGAGGCCGCCCGCGAGCATCAGGAACGAAGCGCGCTCCCGCACGCCGCGCACCAGCGACCAGTCGAAGGGAACGCCCGTGCCCCCCGGCATCATGGTCTCGCCGGGAAGGCGGGTGTCGACGAGGAGGCCTGCGGCCTTGTCGTAGCGCAGCGCCTCCTCGGCGCGGAAGCCCTTGCCGACGCGGATCGCCTTCAAGGCGCGCCGCGGCGAGACCCACGACCGCCTCGGGCGGCTCGTCCCCATGAAGCTGCAGGAGATCGAGGCCCACCTGGTCGGCCACCCGCGCCATCTCTTCCGCCGGAGCGTCCACGAACACCCCCACCCGCAGCAGGAAGGGGGGCAGGGCACGACTGATGCGCCGCGGCCTTGTCGGCGTCGATCCGTCGCGAGCTCATGGGCCAGAACACGAAGCCTATGGCGTCGGCCCCGGCCTCGGCGGCCAGGGCGGCGTCCGCCGCCGAGGTGATGCCGCAGACCTTGACGAAGACGCGGGCGGCCATCAGGCCTCCTTGTTCGAGTCGCGCAGGAGCGCGGCCAGGGCCATGCCGGGGTCGGGCGCGCGCATCAGGTGCTCGCCGACGAGGAACGCGTCGAAGCCGGCGGCGCGGAGGCGACGCACGTCGTCGCCGGTGGTGATTCCGCTCTCCGCCACCGCCACCACGTGGTCGGGGATCGCGGCCGCGAGACCGAGCGCGGTCGTCGAGGTCGACCGCCATGCTCTTGAGGTTGCGATTGTTCACACCCACGATCGAGCAGCCGACGGCGAGGGCGCGATCGAGCTCCTCACGGTCGTGGACTTCGACCAGGGTCTCGAGGCCGGCACCCTCCGCGGTCTCGGAGAGGGAGCGCAGCTCGGCATCCGAGAGGGCGGCGACGATCAGGAGCACGGCGTCGGCGCCGACGAATCGCCGCCTCCCACACCTGGTAGGGATCGACCACGAAGTCCTTGCGCAGGACGGGAAGCAGGGTGGCCGACCGAGCGCGCCCGAGGTCCTCGAGGGAGCCTGCGAAGTAGTCTCCCTCGGTGAGCACGGACAGGGCGGCGGCCCCCGCCGTCTCGTAGGCGACGGCCAGGTCGTCGGGAGCGAGGTCCTCGCGGATCAGGCCCCGCGATGGAGACCGGCGCTTGAACTCGGCGATCACGTTCACGCTCACGCGGGAGAGCGCATGTCCGAAGGCACGATGGGACGTGGCCGGAGGGGCCGACGCGAGGAGCTGCTCGAGGGGCACGGCGGCCTTCCGTTCGCGCACGCGCTCGCGGGTGCGAGCCACGATCTCGCCCAGGACCCCAAGCTCCCCCATCACCCGATCTCCCGGGCCTGCTCGAGGACGGCCGCCGCGCGTCCGTCGTCGATCGCCGCTGCGGCCCGGGCCACTCCCTCCGCCAGGTCCGTCGACCTCTTCCGCCACCACGAGCGCCGCCGCCGCGTTCAGGAGAACGACGTCGCGACGCGGTCCCGGCGCGCCCGCCAGGACCTCGCGGGCGATCTCCGCGTTCCTCACGGCATCCCCTCCCTGCAAGGCCTGAGGCTCGGCCAGCCGCAGGCCGGCGTCTTCGGGCGTGACCGTGAACGAGCGGACTTCGGAGCCCCGAACCTCGGCCACCGACGTGGCCCCGGCCAGGGTCAGCTCGTCGAGCCCGGCGCCGTGGACGACCCAGGCCCGGCTCACGCCCAGCCGCGCCAGGCACCGCGCGAGGAACCCGGTCAGCTCGGGCCGCGGCACGCCCACGATCTGGGCCCCCGGCCGCGCGGGGTTGGTGAGGGGCCCGAGCAGGTTGAAGGCGGTGCGCACGCCCAGCTCCTTGCGCGGCCCCACCGCGTGGCGAGTGGCGGCGTGGAAGGCGGGCGCGAAGAGAAAGGTCCAGCCAGGCGACCTCGAACCGGCGGCGCACGACGCTCCAGGGGCGGATCGATGCGCACCCCGAGCGCCTCGAGCAGATCGGCGCTGCCGCAGCTCCCGCTCGCCGACCGGTTGCCGTGCTTCGCGACCTTGACCCCGCAACCCGCGACCACGAAGGAAGCCACGGTGGAGATGTTGAAGGTCGAAGCTCCGTCTCCACCGGTGCCGCAGGTGTCGATCGCCGCTTCGACCGGAAAGGGAATGGCACGGTCGCGCATGGTGCGCGCGAAGCCGACCACCTCGTCCTCGGTCTCGCCCCGCAGGGCCAGGGCCGCGAGCAAGGCCCCGATCTGCGCGGGCGTCGCGTCACCGTCCATGATCGTGGCCATGGCAACGCCAGCGTCGGCTTCGCTCAGCCGCTCTCCCCGGAGCAGCCGCGACAGGTGCTCCTTCACGCCGCCTCCAGGAAGTTGCGAAGCAGGTCCTTGCCGGCCACGGTGAGGATGCTCTCGGGATGGAACTGCACGCCTTCCAGGCGCAGGGTGCGGTGCCGGAGGCCCATCACCAGGCCGTCTTCCGTCCAGGCCGAGATCTCGAGCTCGCTGGGCACGCTGTCCTTGGCCACGATCAGCGAATGGTAGCGGGTCGCGGTGAAGGGATTGGGCAGACCACGGAAGATCGTCTTGCCGTCGTGGTGTACCTCGGACGTCTTTCCGTGCATGAGCTTCGGCGCGCGCACCACGCGGCCCCCGAAGGCCTGGCCCAGGGCCTGATGGCCGAGGCAGACCCCGAGGAGCGGTACCCGGCCCGCCGCCTTGCGGATCAGCTCCAGGGTGATGCCGGCCTGATCGGGGTTCCCGGGGCCGGGCGAGATGACGATCGCCCTGGGGCCGAGGGCCAGAGCCTCGTCCGCGGTCATGACGTCGTTCCGCACCACGCGGGTGTTGGCCCCGAGCTCGCCGAAGTACTGGTAGAGGTTGTAGGTGAACGAGTCGTAGTTGTCGACGAGGAGAACGAGGCCCCCGGCGACCGCCGGCAATGCGCTCATGCCAGGGCTCCCGCGAGACGGAGGGCCTCGAAGACCGCGCCGGCCTTGGCTTCGGTCTCCCGCTGTTCCGCGGCGGGATCGGAATCGGCCACGATCCCGGCCCCCGCCTGCAGGGTCGCCCGGCCCTCGCGCAGGACCAGGGTGCGGATCGCGATGCAGAAGTCGAGGTTGCCGGTGAGGTCGAGGTAGCCGAGGGCGCCGCCGTAGAGCCCGCGCCGCGAGCCTTCGAGCTCGTCGATGATCTCCATGGCCCGGATCTTCGGGGCCCCCGAGAGGGTGCCGGCGGGGAACGTGGCCACGAGCGCGTCGAGCGCGTCCTTGCCCTCCGCCAGCTCGCCGATGACCGAGCTCACGAGATGGCTCACGTGGCTGTAGCGCTCGACCTGCATGAACTCGGGGACGCGGACCGAGCCGTAGCGGCACACCCGGCCCAGGTCGTTGCGCCCCAGGTCCACCAGCATGAGGTGCTCGGCCCGCTCCTTCTCGTCGGCGAGGAGCTCGCGGGCGAGGGCGTCGTCTTCTTCGGGAGTGGCACCTCGGGGACGCGTCCCCGCGAGCGGCCGCGTCTCGACCCGTCCGTTCTCCACGCGGACGAGCATCTCCGGCGAGGCGCCCGCGATCGCAGAGTCGCCGTCCTTCAGGAAGAACATGTAGGGCGACGGGTTCACCATGCGCAGCGCGCGGTAGACGGTGAAGGGGTCGACGCCGCAGTCCACGGTCTGCTGGCGCGACAGCACGACCTGGAAGATGTCCCCGGCGGCGATGTACTCCTTGGCCCGGGCCACCCCCGCGCGGTAGGCGGCGCCATCGCCGAGGTCGAGCGCGGGCGAACCGTCGCGACGCGAAGGAAGATCGGTGCGGCGCTCCCACCGCAGGTCCTCCTCGAGCCGATCGAGGGTCTCCTGCGCGCGCTCGAAGGCCTGTCGCGAGCCGGGCTCCGCATCGGCGATCAGCACCATGCGCTGGCGGGCGTGGTCGAAGGCCACCAGCGAGCGGTAGAAGGAGAACGAAGCCAGGACCGAGTCGCCGGTCGCGTGACGATCCGGGATCCGCTCGAAGAGACGGACCGCGTCGTAGTTGAGGTAGCCGACGGCGCCGCCCGTGAAGCGGGGCAAGCCCTGCACCTCGGCCGCGGGCCGGCCCAGCTCGCCGCGCAGCACGTCGAGGAGAGGCCGAGTCTCCTCCCGGGTCCCCGTGGCGTTACGCAGCGTGAGGCCGCTGCTGCGGGCCTCCACCGTGGCCACGGGATCACGGCCGAGGAACGAATACCGGTGGACGCGTTCGCCGCCCACGACACTCTCGAGCAGGAAAGCCCGTTCCGATCGCGCGGCGAGCGACAAGAACGCGGACACCGGGGTCCGCAGGTCGCCGGGGATCTCGCGGAAGACGGGCACGAGCCCGCCGCCCGCGGAGAGCCGCTCGTAGTCCGCCATGCTCAGCGACTTCACGACTTCCTCCTGCGCTCGAGCACGGAGAGCACGTCGCCGATGCCGAGGCCCCTTTGCTGCAGGGCGACGAGCAGGTGGAAGAGCAGATCCGCCGACTCCTCGGCCAGGCGCTCGTCGGATTCGCCCTTGGCGGCGAGAACCACCTCGGTCGCCTCTTCGCCGATCTTCTTCAAGGCGCCGTCCGGCCCCTTGGCCAGCAGCCGCGCGGTGTACGAGTCCGGCGCCCCGCCTTTGGCCCGTTGCGCGATGACCCGGCCGATCTCGGCCAGGACGCCGGAGGTCGCGGCGCGGCGCGTCGCCAAAGCAGGTCCGCGAGCCCGTGTGACAGGCAGGCCCGGTGGGATCCACCACGAACAGCACGGCATCCCGGTCGCAGTCGACCCGCGTCTCCCGCACGTGCAAGACGTGCCCCGAGGTCTCGCCCTTCTTCCAAAGGGCCTTGCGGCTTCGGCTCCAGAAGTGGGCGAAGCCGGTCTCGGTCGTGAGTCGGAGCGCCTCGGCGTTGGCGTGGGCGACCATCAGCACGTCGCCGCTGACCCGGTCCTGCACCACGACCGTCGCGAGGCCGTTGGCGTCGAAGACCACGTCGGGCGTGGCGGTGCTCATCGGCGGACCTCCACTCCGGCGGCGGCGAGCTGCGCCTTGGCGTCGGCGATGCGGACCTCGCCGAAATGGAAGATGGAGGCGGCGAGGGCGGCGCTGGCCTCGGCCCGCCGTCAGGACCTCGGCCATGTGGTGCACCGTGCCGCACCCACCCGAAGCGATGACCGGAACGTTGACCGCATCGACCACGCCGCGGGTGAAGGCCACGTCGAAGCCGTCCTTGGTCCCGTCCTTGTCCATGCTCGTGAGCAGGATCTCCCCCGCCCCGCGCTCGACGCCCTCACGGGCCCAGGCCACGGCGTCCTTGCCCGTGGGGGTGCGGCCGCCGTGCACGTAGACTTCCCAACCGTCAGCCTTGCGCCGACCATCGATCGCAAGCACCACCGCCTGCGATCCGAAGCGTTGGGCGAGGCGCTCGAGAAGGAGCGGATCGGAGACGGCCGCGGTGTTGACCCCGACCTTGTCGGCTCCGGCCCGCAGCAGCGCGTCGGCGTCTTCGACCGAGCGCACTCCGCCGCCCACGGTGAAAGGCAGGAACACCGTGTCCGCGACGCGCCGCACCATGTCCAGCACGATCGGGCGCGCGTCCGAGGACGCGGTGATGTCCAGGAACACCAGCTCGTCGGCACCCTCGGTGTCGTAGCGTGCCGCGCACTCCACGGGGTCGCCGGCATCGCGCAGGGACACGAACTGCACGCCCTTGACCACGCGGCCCCGGTCCACGTCCAGGCAGGGAATCAGGCGCTTGGCGAGCATGCCGCGATCGCCTCCTGGAGCGTGAATCGGCCTTCGTAGAGGGCCTTGCCCACGACCACCTCGTCGACGCCGAGTGACTCGAGCCCGGCCACCCGGACCAGGTCGTCGAGGTTCGAGATGCCGCCCGCGGCCGTGATGCGAAGGCCGCTCGCGCGCGCGACCTGCTCGATCCCGGCCAGGTTCGGGCCTACGAGCGAACCGTCGCGCACCACGTCGGTGTACTGCACGCGGCCCACGCCCCAGGCCTTCACCTGGGCGGTGAGCTCCAGCGCGTCCACGGTCGTGACCTCGTTCCAGCCTGCGACCGCGACCTTCCCGTCGCGGGCGTCGATGGCCACGGCGACGGCTTCGCCCAGGAGACGCACGGCCTCCTGCACCACACCCGGGCGGGCCACGGCAGCCGTCCCGAAGATCACCCGGTCGGCCCCGCGGTCCCGGTAACGGAGCGCGTTCTCGAGCACGCGCAAGCCGCCCCCCACCTCGACCGCGATCTTCACCGCGGCGATGACCTCGCCCACCACGTCCGGCTGAGCCTTGCCCTCGATGGCGGCGTCGAGGTCCACCAGGTGGATGCGCTGCGCCCCTTCCGACTCCCAGAACCGTGCGGTCTCGGCGGGCGAGCTGCCGTAGACGGTCTCGTCCTGGAGGCGGCCCTGCTTGAGGCGCACGACCTTGCCGCCGCGGATGTCGATGGCCGGGACTACGGTCACGCCGTCCTCCTCTCCGGTCGGTGCGCGGCGACGTAGCGGACGAAGCTCTTCACCATCGCGAGGCCCACCGCCTGGCTCTTCTCGGGATGGAACTGCACGCCGAGCACGTTGTCGCGTCCGGCGATGGCCGCGAAATCGCTCCCGTAGTCCGACGTGGCAATCACCACGTCGCCGGGGGCGTCGCAGAAGTAGGAGTGCACGAAGTAGACGTGGCTGCCGTCCTCGAAGCCGTCGAGCAACGGATGCGACCGTCGTCGCTTCAGCCGGTTCCATCCCATGTGCGGTACGGGCAGGGCCCCGTCGAAACGGCGGACTCGGCCCGGGAGCAGGCCCAGGCCCTGATGCCGGCCGTGCTCTTCGCTCTCCTCGAACAGCACCTGCATGCCGATGCAGATGCCCAGGAGCGGCGTGCCCTTGGCCGCAGCCTCGAGCAGCACGGGCACCAGGCCGCGTTGCCGTATCTCGTCCATGGTCGCCCCGAAGGCGCCGTCTCCGGGCAGGACCAGGGCCTCGGCCGCGCGCAACTGCGCGGGATCGCCGGTGAGGAGCGTCTCGGCGCCGGCGTGCCGGAAGCCTTTGGTGACGCTGCCCAGGTTGCCGAGGCCGTAGTCGACGATCGCGATCACAACGAGCCCTTGGTGCTGGGAACGCCCTTCACCCGAGGATCGCGGGCCACTGCCATGCTGAGGGCCCGGGACGACGCCTTGAAGAGGGTCTCGGCGATGTGGTGGGCGTTTCGGCCCCGCAAGGCGTCGAGGTGGATGTTGAGCCGTCCGTGATCGGCGAGGGCCCAGAAGAAGTCCTCGAAGAGCTCCGTCGCCAGATCACCGACGCGCTGCGCCTTGAAGGTCACGTCGAACACGAGGAAAGGCCGGCCCGAGAGGTCGATGACGCACCGAGACAGGGCTTCGTCGAGCGGACAGTAGGCGTGCCCGAAGCGCACGATGCCCTTCTTGTCGCCGAGCGCGCGCGACAGCGCCTGGCCGAGGGCAATCCCCACGTCCTCGACACTGTGGTGGGCGTCGACGTGGAGGTCGCCCTTGCAGCGCACGTCGAGATCGAATCGGCCGTGGGTCGCGAACGACGTCAGCATGTGGTCGAGGAACCCGATCCCGGTCTGGATCTTCGATCGTCCCTCCCCGTCGAGGTCCAGGGCGAGCCGGATGTCCGTCTCACGCGTCTTCCTCTCCACCAGCGCCTTGCGCGCCATCACGCCCTCCCCGTGGTCACGCCCGGCTGGCACTCGACGAGGGCCGTTCCCAGGGCGCGCAGGAACGCCTCGTTCTCGTCTTCGCTGCCCACGGTGACCCGAAGGCAACGCGACAGCATGGGATACGACGTCACGTCGCGCACGAGGACGCCTCGCCGAAAGAGCGATTCGAAGACCGCCTGGGGATCGGCCTCGGCCAGCTCGATCAGGATGAAGTTGGCCTGCGACGGATAGGCCTTCACGCCGGGCATGCGGCCGAGGGCGTCTTGAAGATCTTCGCGAAGCCGGGCGAGCCGCACCACCCGCTCTTCCAGCTCACCGTAGGCGTCGAGGGCGGCCATGGCGGCCATCTGCGAGAAGAAGTTGACGTTGTAGGGCAACCGCGCCTTGTCGATCTCGCGCACCAGCGCCGGCGAGGCCAGCAGGTAGCCGACGCGCAGGCCCGCCATGCCCATGGCCTTGGAGAACGTACGGAGCACCACGAGGTTCGGGTGCTCGGCCAGAAGGGACACGACGGACGTCTTCGCGAACTCGTGGTAGGCCTCGTCGATCACCACGAGACCGTCGCCTTCGCGGCAGAGCCGGCGCACTTCGTCACCACTGAGCCCCGACCCGGTGGGATTGTTGGGCGAGCACACGACGGTGACGGCGGCGGACACGGCGCGCCGGGCTTCGAGGATCGCCTCCACGTCGTAGACGAGGTCGGACGAAAGACGCACCCTCACCGCCTCGCCACCCAGGATCTTCGTGAGGAGCGCATAGAGCGTGAAGGTCGGCTCGGGGATCACGACCCGGGTGCCGGCACCGACCGTGACCAGGAGCAGCGCCTCGATCAGCTCGTTCGATCCGTTGCCGGTCAGGATCCCGTCGGCGCGCCACCCCGAGAACGCGGCCAGCTTCTCCAGCAGGTCCTTGGGGTCGAAGGGCGGATAGCGCGACCAGGAGCGGGACAAGGCCTGTTCGAGCACCCGCTTCTTCAAGGCTTCAGGCAGGTCGTACGGGTTCTCGTTCTGGTTGATCTTGACGGGGGCCTCGCGCGTCGCGAGGGTGTAGGCCGCGACCGCGCGGACCGCGGGCTTGATGTGGCGCAGGGGGTCGTTCATCGCGTCGCCACTTCCTTCGCTCATCCCTCGAACCTCGTCAGCACGCTCTGGGCGTGACCCTTGAATCCTTCGGCCATGGCCACGCGCACGACGCCCTCGGCCACCCGCGCCAGACCGCCTCGCGTCATCCGCACGAGACTCCGCCGCACCTGGAAATCGCGGACCGAGAGCGGCGAGCTGAAGCGCGCCGCTCCCCCGGTGGGGAGCACGTGGTTGGGGCCGACGCCGTAGTCGCCGACCGCGACCGGCGCGTAGGGCCCCACGAAGACGGCGCCGGCCACCAGGCGGCGGCCGATCCGCTCGGCTCCGCGCGTCATCACCTCGGCGTGCTCGGGGGCGAACGCGTTCACCGCCGCTACGCCCTCCTCGAGATCGGCGACGAGCACGATCGCGCCGTTTCGGCGGAGGGCGCGGCGGGCCGCCGAGACGTTCGCGACCGAGGCGATGCCGTCGGCCACCAGGCGCCCGACCTCGGCCGCGAGCTCGGCGGACGTGGTCACGAGGACGACGGTCTCGTCGCCGCTGCCGTGCTCGGCCTGGGCCAGGAGGTCGGCGGCGACGTAGCCCGCGTCGGCGCGGTGCGTCGGCCAGGACCACGACCTCGCTCGGCCCCGCTTCGTGGTCGATCTCCACCTGCCCGCGGACCTGCCGCTTCGCGGCGGCGACGTACGCGTTGCCGGGACCGACGATCTTGCTCACCGCCTCGACCCTCCGGGTGCCGTAGGCCAGTGCGGCGATGGCCTGCGCCCCACCCACCCGGAAGACGCACCCTTCGAGGCCGACCGCGACGAGGGCGGCAGCCACCGAGGGATTGGCTTCCAGGGTCCGGGGCGGGGTGGCGACGACGATCCGCGGAACCCCGGCGACCAGGGCGGGGATCGCGTTCATGAGCACCGAGGAGGGATAGGCCCCGGCGCCTCCCGGAACATAGAGGCCGACGGAATCGATCGGGCTCACCACCTCCTCGAGCACCGAGCCGTCCGAGGTTCGGATGCGGAATCCGCGGTCGAGCTGCTGCCGATGGAAGGCCTCGATGCGGCCTCTCATCTCGCGAAGCGCCTCGACCACCCGCGGGTCGGCGTTTCGCGCGAGTGCCTTCACCTCGGCGGCCCGCACCCGTAGCTGGCGCGCCTCGAGGGAGACCCCGTCGTATCGTGCGGCGAGGCGCACGAGTGCCGGGTCGCCGTCCCGCCTCACCGACGCGACGATCGCCCGCACCGCCGTCTCGACCCGCGGCGAGGACGAGGCCGCGCGCGGCAAGCCCGCGAAGTAGCGGCGGAAGGCGGGGCTCGCGTAGCGCAGGGTCCTCATGCGAGGGCCCCGCGCAGGGTGTCGAGGAGCCGGGTCACGTCCTGGCGGCGGGCGTGATAGCTCGCTCGGTTCACGATGAGGCGCGCGGACGACGACGCCACCTCCTCGACCGGCTCGAGGCCGTTCTCCACGAGGGTGCGCCCGGTCTCGACCACGTCCACGATGCAGTCCGCGAGGCCCAGGCCCGGCGCGATCTCCACCGATCCGGCCAGCTTCACGACCTCCACCGACACCCCGCGCTCCAGGAAGTATCGCGTCGTCACCTTCGGGTACTTCGTGGCCACGCGCACGGTGGACGCGCGGTGGTAGTCGAAGGCCGAGCCGCGGGGCCGGGCCACGACCAGGCGGCACTGACCGAAGCGGAGGTCGAGAGGCTCGTACACGTCGCTCTCGGCTTCGAGCAGGACGTCGCGCCCCGCCACCCCGCAATCGGCCACGCCGTACTCCACGTAGGTGGGCACGTCCATGTCCTTGACGAACAGGAAGCGCAAGCCGTCGCGCTCGACCACCAGGCGGCGCCCGTCGCCGTTCGGAAACGCGAGCCCCGAGGTGCGGAACAAGGCCTCGGTACCCGCCAGCAGCTTGCCCTTCGACAGAGCGATGGTAAGGCTCACGAGCCCCCCATGGCGTCGTCCCCGTTGCCGAGGCGCACGCGGGCCTTGCGTCCCCGCTCCCCGCGGGCGCGCTGCAAGCGGCGGCCCACCCCGTCGCCGGCGATCGCCACCGCGGCCGCGCGCGGGTCGGGGGCGAGACCGCCCTGCCGTTCGAGCAGAAGCGCCAGCCGGTCGAGGCCGAGCATGAAGCCCACCGCGGGCATGGGGCGTCCGAAGCGGGCGAGGAGCGAGTCGTAGCGGCCGCCTCCCCCCACCTCGAAGCCGAGGCCACGCGCGTAGGCGCGGAAGACGAGGCCCGTGTAGTAGTCGAGCCCGCGCACCTCTCCGAGGTCGATGGCGAGCAGGTCTCCGAGCCCGGCCTCCGCCAGGTTGGCGGTCGTGACCCTGAGCTCTTCGACCGCGGCACAGCGCCGCGGGGGCGAAGGCGAAGGCGCTCTTCGCCTCGGCCAGCACGTCGAGGCCCGCCGGCCAGATGGGTGAGCTGGATGAGCGCGCTCGTCACCGCGGCGGGGACCCCGCTCCCGGCGAGCGCGTCCTCGACCCCCGACGCATCCTTGCTTTCGACCCGCGTCCGCAAGAGGTCCAGCCGCTCGGGGCCAAGGTCGCAGCCCTCGATGATGCCGGCGAACACCCCGACGTGGCCAAGGGCCAGCACGGTGTCGCGAACCCCGAGCGCCTCGAGGCACTCGGCGGCGATCGCCACCACCTCGGCATCGCCCAGGTCGCGGGCGCCGCCCAGCCGCTCGAGGCCCATCTGGTAGAGCTCGCTCTGGCGACCGGCCTTGGGCGGCTCGTAGCGCAGGACCTCGCCCGCGTAGTAGAGCCTGATCGGCGGCTGCGACCCCGACGAGCCGGCCCGCCGCGATCTTCGCGAGCAGGCTCGTGAAATCGGGCCGCAGGGCGAGCACGCTGCCGTCGCGCCCCACGAAAGAGTAGGTCTTGCGGGTGAGGGCCTTGTCTTCGAACACGTCGGCGTAGTCGTAGAGCGGCGGGATGATCTCGTCGTAGTCCCAGCCCTCGAAGACCGCGGTCACGGTCCGCTCGATGGCCCGGCGGCGGCGAGCCTCGTCGCCCACGAAGCACTGCACGCCGGGCGGGATCTGGATCAGCCGGTGGTTCGGAGTGGGCGCCACGTCAGTTCCCCACGTAGCGGGCGTAGACGCCGCGGGCCTCGGCCGCGTCGCGCACGCCCTTGACGATGGCGCGGCCGTCGCCGAAGACCACGAGCTCGGCGCCCGCGGCCCGAAAGCGAACCAGGTACTCGTTGGCGGTGACGTCGCCCGCGGCCCGCAGCCGGCCCGCGAGCGACCGGAGGTCGATGGCGCCGCCCTGCGGCGCCGGAGCTGCACCGCATCGCGGCCGCAGAGCACGGCCACGGAGGTGCCTGGGGCGTCGGCATAGTCGTAGCGCGCCTCCGTGCAGGCCGGGCACCACGGCGCGCGGCCGCGCAGGTCCATCACGTCGAAGACCCCGGACCACAGGTCGACGGTCACGAGGCCGGGCAGGAACGACTCGGCGCGGCCGGCCAGCACCTTGAGGCCTTCGGCGGCCTGGAGGCCCGCGATCACGTGGACGATCGGAGACACGACACCGGCCGTGTCGCAGGTGGGCCCGGAGCCCGGCGCCGGCTTGTCTCCGAGCACACAGCGCAGACACGGAGACACGTGCGGGCCGAACCAGGAGGGCCAGGCCGTGGGCCCCGACACAGGCGCCGTAGACCCAGGGGATGCCGGCGCGGAGGCAGACGTCGTTCAAGAGGAAACGCGCCTCGAAGTTGTCGGTGCCGTCGAGCACGAGGCTCGGCGTAGCCCAGCAGGTCGCCGGGCGTGATCGGTCGCGAAGTCGGCCACCACCGCGCGCACCTCGACCTCGGAGTTGATCGCCCGCAGCCGTGCCGCCGCGGCCACCGCCTTGGGCAGGCCGCGCTCCGCGTCTTCCTCGGTGAAGAGCGACTGCCGCTGCAGGTTCGAGGCCTCGACATAGTCGCGGTCGACGAGGGTCAGACGGCCCACGCCGGCGCGCGCCATCATCTCCGCGAGCACCGACCCGAGCGCGCCCACCCCGACGATCGCGACCTCGGCCGCGCGAATGCGCCTCTGGCCGTCCGGGCCGAGGCCCGAGAACCTCTCCTGCCGCGAGTACCGTCCGCTCACGCGGCCCTCTCGGTCAGGTCGAGTGCCGCCTGGAGCATCGCGTCCACCGGGGCCTTGGCGCCGGTCCAGGTCTCGAACTGGGCGGCGCCCTGGGCGACGAGCATCTGCAGGCCGTCGATCGTCACACAGCCCGCCGCCTCGGCGTCGCGCAGGAGGGGGGTGACGCGCGGCTCGTAGACCATGTCGAACACCACGGTCCCCCGGCGATGGAGGCTCGCGTGCACCGGCGTCTGCCCCGGCGCGGCCCCCGAGCCGAGCGGGGTCGCGTTGACGAGGATGTCGAAGGGGTGAAGGGCCAGGGACTCGATGTCTCCGTGAGCCCCCCCGACCGAGGCCGCGAGCTCGGCGGCGCGCCCGGGATCGCGGGCCAGGATCGTGATCTCCGCCCCCGCGTCCTGGAGGGCGAAGGCGGCGGCGCGCGCCGCTCCCCCGGCGCCGAGGATGACCACCCGCCGACCCTTGATCGCGGTCTTCTTCCGAAGCGGGCGCAGGACGCCCTCCCCGTCGGTGCTCGATCCGTAGAGCAAGCCCGTCGCGCACGACCACGGTGTTGACGCTGCCCGCGGCCGCGGCCGTCTCCTCCGAGTCGAAGAGATAGCGCGTGATCGCGGTCTTGTAGGGGCGCGTCACGCTGAAGCCGGAGAGGCCCAGGGTGGGGAGCGCCGCCACGAAGGGCTCGATCGCCTCGGACTGGATCGGGACGTAGACCGCGTCGATCCCGGCCAGGGCGAAGGCCCGGTTGTGGAGCGCGGGCGAGAGGCTGCGCGTGACGTCCACGCCGACCACACCGTAGACCCGCGTCTGCGGCGTCACCTCGCGCACGCGGTAGAGGTCGGCCATGAGCGACGCCTCGATCTGGCCGGGAGAGACCGACGGCCTCCGCGTCGGCGCAGGCGAAGGTGAAGGGCGCGCCGTAACGTCCGGCCAGGATGCGGGTCAGCATTCCGAGCGGCCCCATCGCGATCGGAACCAGGGGGCGCGGTCCGGACTTCTGGACCTGGACGGCCAGGGTCAGCAGGCGCGCCACGTCCGCGATCGAGTGGGGGGTGACCGCGATCTTCACCACGTCGGCGCCCTGTCGGACCATGGCCGCGTAGAGGCCGTCGAGGCCCTCCGGGGTGCCCTCGAAGTCGTGGAAGGAGATGACGAGCCCGCGGCCGGCCTTGGCGGCCATGAGGTCGGTCAAGCCGCTGCGGTGCTCGATGTCCACGTAGTCGAACCCCCGCCGGATCGCTTCGAGCAGCAGGCGCGGCCGGCGCGGGTCGGCGTCGTCCATCGCCCCCCCTTCCGAGCGCGAGCGGCAGGTGAAGAGAAGGGGCAGGGTGCGGGCCCGCAGGATGGCCAGGGGAGCGATGTCCCGGACGAGGTCGGCTCGCACCTCGAACATGTCCGCCACGGGGCGAGGCTCTCCATGCGCTCGATGAGCGCCGACGTGCCATCCGCCGGGGAGCGTCACGCAGATCCGGTCAAGCTCGACTCCAGAAAATCAAAAAGCCTCTTCAGGATTCCCTGAAGAGGCTTGCTCGTCCCGCGTCCACCCTCTCAGGAAACCCGCTCCGCCCTCGCGGCCGGCCTCCTGAGGCCCGCCGCGCTTAAGGATGGAACCGGTGGTGATGAAACGCGGGACGCCAGTAGCGACACTCCACCCGCAGGGTCACGACGTCGCGAACGATCCCGCAAGTGTGCCACAACTGGACTCCCTGGCGGCGATACTAAGGAAGGGTCGGGCCCCTGTCAAGCGGGCGGGCCGAAAGACGAAGACGTCGTCCTTGACTCCGCCGCGGCCGTCCGCCATTCTCCGGTCGCCTCGAGGAGGTTCGCATGGAGCGGCGAGAGTTTCTGCGCGTGGGTGGGGTGACCGGAGCGCTCTGCGTCCTGGCGCCGGGAGGGAGGTCGGAGCCCACCCCGCCCTTCGAGCTGGAGGAGGCGACGGTGGGCAGCCTCCAAGACCTGATGAGCGCGGGCGCGATGAGCGCCGTGACCCTGACCCAGGCCTATCTCGACCGCACCTTTGCCCTCGACCGGCGCGGGCCCGCTCTCCGCAGCGTGATCGAGACGAACCCCGAGGCCCTGGCCATCGCCCTCGCGCTGGACAAGGAGCGCAAGGAGAAGGGACCGCGAGGCCCGCTCCACGGCATCCCGGTGCTGGTCAAGGACAACATAGACACCGCGGACAAGATGACGACCACTGCCGGGTCGATGGCTCTCTCGGGCTCGATCCCGGCCCAGGACTCGTTCGTGGCACGGCGCCTGCGCGAGGCGGGAGCGGTGATCCTCGGCAAGGCGAACCTGAGCGAATGGGCGAACATCCGCTCCGAGCACTCCACGAGCGGCTGGAGCGCGCGCGGCGGGCAGTGCAAGAACCCGTACGTGCTCGACCGCAACCCCTGCGGCTCCAGCTCCGGCTCCGCGGCGGCCGTCTCCGCCAACCTCTGCGCGGCGGCGGTCGGGACCGAGACCGACGGCTCCATCGTGTGCCCTTCGAATAGCTGTGGGATCGTCGGGATCAAGCCGACCCTCGGCCTCGTGAGCCGCTCCGGCATCATCCCGATCGCCCACAGCCAGGACACGGCGGGCCCGATGGCTCGCACCGTGAAAGACGCGGCGATCCTCCTCGGAGCGCTGGCCGGCGTCGACCCGAACGACGTCGCCACGAGCGCAGGCCGCGGGCGCACGATCCCCGACTATGCCGCCGGCCTCGACCCCGCAGGCCTTCGCGGCGCCCGCATCGGCGTCCACCGCAAGGCGTTCGGCTTCCACCGAGACGTGGACCGGGTCATGGAGGAGGCGCTCGGCATCCTGAAGCGGGAAGGGGCCGTGCTCGTCGACCCGGCCGATATCGCCCACGTGGGCGAGTACGACGAAACGGAGCTGACCGTCCTCCTGTACGAGCTGAAGACCGACCTCAACGCCTACCTCGCTTCCCTTGGCCCGAAGGCACCGGTGAAGACGCTGGCCGAGGTCATCGCCTTCAACGAGGCCCATGCCGCCGCGGAGATGCCCTACTTCGGTCAGGAGCTGTTCGTGAAGGCACAGTCCAAAGGTCCGCTCACCGACAAGGCCTACATCGATGCGCTCAAGAAGAACCGTCAGCTGTCGCGAGCCCTGGGGATCGACGCGATCATGGCTCAGCACCGGCTCGACGCGATCGTGGCCCCCACCGGCGGGCCGGCCTGGCTCACGGACTGCCTGACCGGCGACCATTTCGGCGGGGGCAGCTCGACCCCCGCCGCCGTCGCCGGCTACCCGAGCATCACCGTCCCCGCGGGCTTCGTCGGGGGCCTGCCGGTGGGCCTCTCATTCATGGGCCGCGCCTGGAGCGAGCCGGCACTGATCCGCCTCGCCTATTCGTACGAGCAGGCCACCCGCGTCCGACAGGCACCACGCTTCTTGCCGTCGGCCCGCTTCGGGAGCGCAGAACCCTAGCGCTCCGGGGGGCCGAAGCGCTCAAGGTGAAGGCGCCGCTGCCAGCTTTCTCACCGCCTCGACCAGGGCCGGGCTCTTGAGGCCGATGGCCCGCCCCTCGGCCTCGGCCTCGTCGAGGGTCTTGCCCTGCCGGACCTGCAAGAGCGCCCACAGCGCTCCCACGCGGTTGGCACTCGCGCAGTGCAACAGCACCGGTCCCGCTGTCGGATCGTCGAGTACCCGGCCGACCGCATCCGCGTCGGCGCGACTCAGGGTCTCGGCGGTCACCGGCACCGAGACGTAAGCGAGGCCGGCGGCCTTCACCACCGCCTCCTCGTCCTTGGCGCCTTCCTGGTCCGTGCGGAGGTTGACCACGGTCTTGAAGCCCAGCGCCTTGAGCTGGGCCAGGCCCTCCGCCGAGGGCTGGCCGGCCGCCGCGAGACCAGGCCGGATGACGTGGTAGTTCGGAAACGCAGTCGCGTCCACGGACGCAGGCACCTCGGCCGAGGCCAGGGCCGCCATCGCCCAACCCACCGCCAGGACGACGAGCGCTCCTCGAGAGCTGCTCATGAGCCACCTCCGCTTCCAACATACCACCGGGCCAGGGTGAAGGCCGCGGGCTTCCCCTGGATCGAGTACGAGGGATCGCGGAATGGAGGCTCCGCCGTTCCTTCCCAGAGCCAGGGGAAGGCGCCGACGATCCACGGCCGCTGCGAGGCTGCCGTGAACGCGGCTTCGTAGAGGCGAGACTGGAGCCAGACATCGGCCGGCCCGGGGCCCTCGCGCCAGGGTGATCGGGCCGCGCCCAAGCGATCGCGGGATAGCCCACCTCGGTCAGGAGCACGGGACGATCGAAACGCCGCGACAACTCGCCGAGAGGTGCCAGCGCCCGGTCCCAGCCTTGCGCCAGCTCCGCGGGGCTCGGGTCGGGCGCGTCGCTCAGGCTGAAGTAGGCGGAGACGCCGATGAAATCGAGCGCGTCCCAGAGCCCGAGGCCGGCGTAGGTGTCGAAGTTGGCCGAGTAGGTGAGGGGGCCGTGGTAGAGGCCGCGGACCCGACGAATGAGATCGCGCCAGTCGGCCTCGCGCCGTAGCACGGTCCGGTCGAGCTCGCGGCCCACGCAGAGCATGTCGGCCCCCGCGGCCTCGGCCTGCCGGGCGTGCGCGAGGATGTACTCGCCGTAGTTGAAGAACCATGCCTTCCAGTCCGCGTCGGTGCGCATCTCGATCTCGTTGTGCCGGCCCACGAGGAGCCGGCCTTCCTTCCGGGCCTGCTCGAAGAGGAGATGCTTCGCGGCGGCGTCCGGGCCGCGGAAGATCGCGATCTCCTCGCGGCGTCGGCGCCCACCCTCGCATCTCGAGGTGCGGCTTGTAGAGCACGCGCAGGCCAGCGGCGTGCGCGTTCCCGACGAGGCCTCGTCAGGTCCCGCAGTCCGAAGCGGGCGTTCGCGGGCGTGAAGTCGGGACCGTCGAGGGCCTTCTGCCGGGGCTCCCAGGTGTGGATCGAGACCCAGCCGACACCGAGGGCCGCAAGCTCGCTGGAACGACCGCGCTCCCCCATCTCCTTCCTTCCCTTCGAACCACCACGAGACCCCGCGGCGAAAGGCCGGGGACAACGAGACCTCGCCGGGCCAGGACCGCCGCGACTCTTGGTGGCGCGACGCGACCCCGGTGACGGCCCAGGCCGCCGCGGCCCGGACTTCGGGGAGGCGGCCGATCGCTGGGTCGCGCGCAGCGCGGGAAGGCAGCCGGCGCCGCCGATCCGGCCCAGGCCCCGGGCGGCTTCGAACGCGGCCCGGCGGTCCTCCTGCCGCAGCGCGTCGATCAGTACCGGCTCGGCGGCCGCGGCCCGCTCGGTGGGCAAGGTCGAAAGGAGCCAGGCCCCGAGGGGCGCGTCGTCGCCGTCGCGGCTGGCCAGGAGCAGGCTCGCCGCGGCCACGAACTCGGGATGGTCGCGATAAGCCGACTCGCGGGCCACCTTCGTGCCGTCCGCGAGCGTGACCCGGGCCGCCCCGTGGCCCCAGCGCTCGCCCGGCGAACCCGGCGCGGCGTAGAGAGCCTTTAGATCCGCGGCCAGCCGGAAGGCCGGCGGCGTGGTGGACGTCGCGGCGAGCGGGCCGAGGAGCGCCAGCGCCGCGGCTCCGAGCCGTCGTCCATCGTCCACGCACGGCCGATCGTAGCTCGCCTCGGCCATCGCGTCTCCTCCCCCGCCGTGGTACGGTCGGCCGCGACAAGGAGCAGACACCATGGCGAGCACGAGCCCGGTCGAGCTGAGCGTCGAGTGGCGGGGCGACCAGCGAATGGAGGGTCGGGTCGGCGAAGTGGGGATGACCCTCGACGGATCGGGTCAGGCTGGCCCTTCGCCGGTGCAGGCGGTCGCCTTCGGCCTCGCGGCCTGCATGGCCATCGACGTGGTGCACATCCTCACCAAGGGACGCCTCGAAGTGAAGGCTCTCCGGGCGCGGCTGCGCGGCGAGCGCGCCGCCGACGACCCCCGGCGTTTCCTCCGGTTCGAGCTGCACTTCGCGGTTCAAGGCGAGGTTCCCGCCGACAAGGTCGCGCGCGCCCTGGGCCTGTCTCGCGACAAGTACTGCTCGGTGTGGCACTCGCTGCGCCAGGACATAGCGCTCGAGACGACGTTCGACGTCCTTCCCTGATCCGCTTGCCGCAGACGCCGGGGCGGGCTACTCTCTGCCTCGCTTCGCAATGACCACATCGAACGGGGAAGCCAAGCGCTGGTTCTACGTGCGCGAGGGGCGGCGTCAGGGCCCGGTCGAGACCGCGAAGCTCGTGGACCTGGTCCTGGGAGGCGAAGTCCCGGAAGACGCGCTGGTCTGGCACTCGGGATTGCCCGAGTGGCTACGGGCCCGGGACGTCGAGGACATACGCCGCGAGCTGCCGCCCCCGGTGCCGACGCGGCGAGTCCCGCCACCCCCGGACCCTGTGCCCCGGGAGGCGGCGGGGGCCGACGTCCCCCCGCAGGACGAGGCGGCCGCCTCGGAGGGGACCCCGGCCGAGGCGGGTGCCGCCGATCCCGAAGGCCCGATCAATGGCTCGAGGCGAAAGAAGAAGCGCAAGCACCGCCACCGCGACTCGAAGCGGCGGCCCCCCTGGCTCTGGCCCCTGGTCGTGGTCCTGATCGGTCTGATGATCTTCCTGTGGTGGCTGCTGCGTCGGATGAACGAGGTTCCACCCGGCCGCATCATCCAGACCGGCTCGGTTGAAGTGGAGTCCCGGGCGGGCGGCGCGGGCTTGCGTTGGTCGCCCGCCGCTAACGCGTCGCGCTGGGCCGAGAGCCCAGGGTCAGCTCCAGGGTCACGGCCTGGCCGGCCCGCCTGACCTCCACCACGACCTTGTCCCCCGGCTTGTGCTCGCCCAGGGCATAGGTGTAGTCGTAGATGTTGCGGATCTCCTTGGCGCCGAAGCGCACGAGCACGTCGCCGCCCTGGACGCCGGCCTTCTCGGCCGGCGAGCCCGGCGTGACCCCCGAGAACTTCACGCCGATCCCCTCTTCGCTGTAGTCGGGGATCCCGCCCACCCAGACCCGAAAGCCGCGCGCTGCTCCCGACCCCTGCTCCTGCTCCGCCTTGCACCCGCGTGAAGGCGAGAGCGGTGGGCGCATCCGCGATCCCGCCGACGATCGGCTCGAGGAAGCCGACGACGCGCAGGATGCCGTCGGCGTCGATCTTGTCGGCGGTGTCCGAGGGGCGATGGTAGTCGGGGTGGCTGCCGGTGAAGACGAAGAGCACGGGCTTGCCGGCGGCGTAGAACGGCGAGTGGTCGGAGGGCCCGAAGCCCCCTTCGTGGAGCTTCAGCTTGAGGCCGGCGCTGCGGTTCGCCTCCTCGACCAGCGGCTTCCAGGCCGGGCTCGTGCCCACGCCGTGCACGTCGAGGGCGTCCGCGCGGAGCCGCCCGATCATGTCCATGTTGAACATGGCCACGATCCGGTCGAACGGCCGCGGGGGCGCCTTGACGAAGTGCGAGGAGCCGAGCGTCCCCTCTTCCTCCGCGCCGAAGGCCACGAAGATCAGGGACCGCTTGGGCGCGGGTCGTGCCTGTGAACTGGCGCGCCAGCTCCAGGAGGCCGGCGACCCCGGACGCGTTGTCGTCGGCGCCGTGGTGGACCTTGCCGTCGGGCTGCGGGATCGAGCGAGCCGGTCATGCCCAGCCCGAGGTGGTCGTAGTGGGCGCCGACCACGACGGCCTCGGCCGCGGGATCGGTCGGGCCCAGGATGCCGACCACGTTCCGCGTCTCCGACCGCTTCGGGGTGAGGTCGGCCGGGCCTCGACGCGCGATTCCGCGAGGGCCAGGGGCGCGGGCTTGCCGCTGCCGTCGATCCTGGCCTGGGCGGCCTCGAGGGTCGTCCCCGCGCGCGAGAACAGGGCCTCCGCGACGGCGCGCAGGATCGAGAAGGCGGGGATGCCGGCGTCCGCGAGCGCGGCGTCGGCGCGCAGGGGCACGAGCTCGTCCTTGGCGTCCTTGGTGGCCGGTCCGGTGACGACGAGCACGGCCTTCGCCCCTCGGTCGCGCGCGGCCGAGACCTTCATGCGCAGGGGCATGAAGGCCGCCCACTTCGACTGCGGGTCGTCCCCGCCCGGTCCGTAGCGGAGGACCAGGACGATCTTGTCCTTCACGTCGACGCCCGCGTAGTCGTCGTAGTCGAGGTCCTTGGCCACGATGCCGTAGCCCGCGAACACGACCGGGCCCGGCGACCTCGCCCGGCGACGAGAACGCGAGCGGCCGGAAGTCGGTGCCCGGCGTCCAGTCCTTCCGAGCGGGATCGCCCGCGGTGCACGAGGCGGTTGCCGGGACCGAGGATCACCCCGTCGATGAAGCTGAACCTCTGGAAGAAGGTGCCCCCGTCGCCGCCGGGTCGGAGGCCGATTCGCTGGAACTCGGCGGCCAGCCACTCCGCGGCCCGGTCGGCGCCTTGCGTGCCGGCCCGTCGCCCTTCCCAGTCGTCGGCGGCGAGGCGGGCGACGTCGGCTCGCACCCGCACGGCGGCGGGGTTGCCCGCCTCCGGAAACGAAGGCGCCGAGACGAGAGGCAGAAGGCGACGGCGGCGAGGGATTCCCGCGGGAGTCGGGTCATGCCTCCTAGCCCGCGGGGGTGATCGGCCAGCTGCGGCTGATGTAGTCGCTGCCCGTGAAGATGATGAGCAGGAGCAGGAAGACGAAGCCGGCCGACACCACGAGGGTGGTGAGGCGCGGCGAGTACTTGACGTGCATGAAGAACAGGATCACGAGCGTCGCCTTCGTGATCGCGATGGCCAGGGCGATCGGGGTGTTGAGGGCGCCGAAGTCCTGGCCGGCGGCCTCCACCGTGGCCACGGTCAGCACGCAGAGGGCGAGGAAGATCCCGAGGTAGAGCTTCCAGGAGACGACGTGGTGCTCGGACATGTCAGTGGTGCCCGATGAGATAGAGCAGGGGGAAGAGGAAGATCCAGACGATGTCGACGAAGTGCCAGTAGAGCCCGACCATCTCCACCGGGGTGTGCCAGGCCGGGGTGTAGCGCCCGTTCCACGCCGTTCCGGGCGATCGAGCAACAGGATCGGGATGCCGATGATCATGTGGAGGGCGTGCAGGCCGGTCATCGCGAAGTAGAGCGAGAAGTAGATCTGCGCCTCGCCGCGCGCCCGCCCCGTCGAGGTGGAGGGCACCGGCGTCGAAGCGCGCGCCCGGGACCAGGCAGCCCACGTGTGGTCCGTCGCCGAAGCAGGGCGCGATCTTCTCGCCGTACTCGACGTACTTCACGCCGAGGAAGACGCCCCCCAGGAGGATGGTGGCAAGGATCCAGCCCACGATCGCCCGCCGGCGCCCGATCGCCGCGGAGTAGCACGCCCATGGCCATGGTGAAGCTGCTGCCGATGAGGACGAGGGTGTTGAAGAAGCCGAGCTTCCAGGACAGGTGGTGGCTGCCCGCGGCGAAGGCCTCGTAGTAGAGGTGGCGGTAGATGGTGTAGGTGCGCGAAGAGGCCCGCCGAAGAAGAGGATCTCCTGGGCGATGAAGAGCCACATCCCGAGGGACGCGGCTTCCTTCTGCTGCTCGAGGTCGCGGAAGTGGTGGGCGAGCGGTCCCGCGTGGGCCTCAGACAAGGGCGGCCTCCTTCGGGGGTGAGGCGTAGTCGTAGACCTCCTCGTCGACGATCGGGGTCACCGCGAAGTTCTCGGTGGGCGGGCGGCGAGGTGGTCCTCCACTCGAGGCCGGTCGACTGGAAGGGGTTGCTGGGCGCGATCTTGCCGTAGCGCATCGACCAGGCCAGGTAGACCATGGGAATGAGGTAGCCGACCCCCAGGATCGAGGCCCCGGCCGAGGACATCACGTTCAGCACCTGGAACTCGGGCGGGATACACGTGGTAGCGCCGCGGCATGCCGAGGTAGCCCAGGATGAACTGGGGGAAGAAGGTCAGGTTGAAGCCGATGAAGACCACGACCGCGGAGACCCGGGCCCACCATTCGGGATAGAGCCGGCCCGTGATCTTCGGCCACCAGTAGTGGAGCCCGCCGAGGTAGCCCATGATCGTGCCGCCCACCATGATGTAGTGGAAGTGGGCCACGATGAAGTAGGTGTCGGTCACGTGGACGTCGATGCCGAGGGTGGCGAGGAAGAGGCCGGTGAGCCCGCCGATGGTGAAGAGCCCGATGAAGCCGAAGGCGTAGAGCATCGGGGTCTGCCAGGAGATCGAGCCCCGGTAGAGGGTCGCGATCCAGTTGAAGACCTTGATCGCGGAGGGGATGGCCACCAGGAAGCTCAGGGCCGAGAAGATCATGGCCGCGTAGACGCGAGAGCCCGGTCACGAACATGTGGTGGGCCCAGACCAGGAAGCTCAGGCCGGCGATGGCCAGGCTCGAGCTCGCGATGAAGCCGTAGCCGAACACCTTCTTGCGCGAGAAGCAGGTCACGAGCTCGCTGATCACGCCCATCGCGGGCAGGATCATGATGTAGACCGCGGGGTGCGAGTAGAACCAGAACAGGTGCTGGAAGAGGATGGGATCGCCGCCCCGGGTCGGGATCGAAGAAGCCGAAGTGGAAGGCCCGCTCCATGGCCACGAGCAGGATGGTCACCGCGACCACCGGGCGTCCCCAGGATCTGGATGAGCGACGTCGCGTAGTGGGCCCAGACGAAGAGGGGGAGCCGGAACCAGGTGAGGCCCGGGGCCCGCATCTTGTGGATGGTGACGATGAAGTTGAGCCCGGTGAGGATCGAGGAGAAGCCGGTGATGAAGATGCCCACCCCGGCCGCGATCACGTTGGTGTTGGAGAAGGCCGTGCTGTAGGGGGTGTAGAAGGTCCAGCCCGTGTCGAGGCCGCCGGCGACGAGCGCGTAGAGGGTGAAGACCGCCCCCACCACGTAGACGTACCAGGAGAGCAGGTTGATGCGCGGGAAGGCGAGGTCGCGCGCACCGAGCATCAGGGGGATGAGGAAGTTCCCGAGCACCGCCGGGATGGCGGGGATCATGAAGAAGAAGACCATGAGCACGCCGTGGGCGGTGAAGAGCTTGTTGTAGGTCTCGGCCGTGACCAGGCTGCCCGGTGGGCTCGAGGAGGTTCAGCCGGATGAGGACCGCGTAGGCCCCGCCCAGGAAGAACATCGCGGTGACCGACACCAGATAGAGGATGGCGATCCGCTTGTGGTCGGTGGTGAGAAGCCACGACCGGACGCCGTAGTCGGCGTTCAGGTAGTGCCTCTTGGGCAGGGCGAGGGGGGCTTCCTGGCTCATGGTCGACGCGCGTCCTCTTCGCCGGAGTTCACTTGGCAGCGGCCCGGGGCGGCCGTCTCGGGGACGGGTGCCGTCTCCGCCGATGGCGGCGGCAGAGACTGAAGATACGCGATGAGCTGCAGGAGCTGCTCCTCCGTGAGCTGGCCCTGGTAGGGGGGCATGATGGGCTGGTAGCCGGCCACCACCTTGGCCGCCGGGCTCAGGATCGACTCGCGGATGTAGCTCTCGTCGGCCACCACCGTCTCGCCGTTCTGAAGGCCGATCCTCTTGCCGAAGATGCCGGCGAGCCGCGGCCCCCGCGCCCCCGTGTCGCCCCGGTGGCAGGTGACGCAGTTCCGCTCGGTGAAGAGCTTCTCGCCCGGCCGCGGCCGGGGAGACCGGCACCGGCCCTCCCGCGAGCCAGGTCTGGTAGGCGTCGGGCTCGAGCACCACGACCTTGCCGATCATCCGCGAGTGCTCGGTGCCGCAGTACTCGGCGCAGAAGAGGTGGTACTCGCCCGCCCGCGTGGGCTCGAACCAGGCCACGTTGTAGCGCCCGGGCACCGCGTCCTTCTTCATGCGGAAGGCGGGGATGAAGAAGCTGTGGATCACGTCCTCGGAGGTGAGCATGAGCTTCACCGGCTTGCCCACGGGGACGTGCAGCTCGTTGATCTCGCGCTGGCCGGTCGGGTGCTGGACCTTCCACATCCAGCGCTTGCCCACGACGCTCACGGTCATGGCGTCGTCCGGCGGGCGGTTCATGTGGAAGAACACCTGGGCGCCCCACACGAACATCACGCGCGCACAGGCCGAGCGGGATGACGCTCCAGACGATCTCCAGGAGCAGCGAGCCGTGGATCTCGGCCGGCCGGAAGCTCTCGGAGCGGCGCCGGTACTTGACCGCGAAGTAGACGAGGACGCGCCGCGATGCCCAGGGAGAAGACGACGGTGACCGCGACCAGGTAGAGGTAGAGGCCGTCGACCTCACCGGCGATGGTGGAGGCCTGCGCGGGAAAGAGGGGAAAGCCGGTGGGCATGGGCTAGGCGGTCTTGGTCCGGAGGGCGCGAGCGGCAGCCCTTCTCCCGGCGCCTCATGACGAAGATGAAACCGCCCAGGGCGAGCACGGTCAGGACGGCCGCGACCTGGATCACCCCGATGATCGCGGCGCTGTAGCGGCCGGTGTGCGGGTTGTACTGGTAGCAGAAGAGGAGGGCCTGGTCGACGAGCCCGCCGATCTTGCCGTCCCCCGACTCGACCAGGGCCAGGCGAAGGTCCTTCGGCGCGTACTCGATGCCGAAGAGGTAGCGCGAGACCCGCCCGTCGGTGGTCGCGACCACCGTCCCCGCGGGATGGGCGAACTGCTTCGTCTCCGCGTCCCAGGCGTAGCGGAACCCGACCGCCTTCGTGACCCGGTCGATCGATTCCTGGCCGCCGGTCAGGAAGTGCCAGCCCGAGACCGCGGACGGGCGCTTGTAGCGCGCGAGCTGCACCTTCTTCTTGGCGGCGGCCTGGGCCGGGCCTCTCCCTCGGGTCGAAGCTGATCGACACGAGCTCGAACTCCCGGCCCGGCTCGAAGGGGAGCACGTCGAGCGCGCTCGTGAGGCCGTTCAGGCTGATGGTGCAGAGCATCGGGCAGTCGAAGTAGACGAGGGTCAGGACCACGGGGCGCTTGCCGAAGTAGTCGCCGAGCCGCACCGCGGCCCCGGTCTCGTCGACGAAGGGAGCGTCGAGCGGGAGCGGCGTTGCCGAGCTTCTGGTCGAAGCCGATCTCCCGCAGCAGCGACGGCTGCTCGTTGCTGCTCCGGCCCGGATAGGTGAGGGGAGTGGCGGCGCCCGGCGGCTCCCGCCGTCAGAAGGCCCGAAGCGACGGCCAGCACCAGTCGCGTTCATCGCTTCGCCTCGGTGGCCTGGGGCTTGGCTTCGGGAGTGGGGGGAGCGGCCGGGGGCAGGCCCCGCTCCAGGACGATGCGCATGGCTTCCTCGATGGGGATGCGGACGACGCCCGTTCCCTGTCGACCCATCCGTACGAGTGCAGCACGCCGTCCTCCCGGGCCCGAAAGGCCGTGAGGTCCAGGGTCGGCTGACGTCTGCAGATTGGGCAGGGGAACCGTCATCGCCTCGGGATCGACCTTCAGGATGGGCGGAGGCGGCTGCCGGGCCGCCTCGCGGGCCACGAACACGAAGTAGAGACGCCACAGCAGGACCACGACCACGGCCGTGGTGACCACGAGCACGAAGCCGTACTTGAGAAGCGAGGACGCGTCCACGTCCGAATCCTCGAACTGGACATCCTCATTGGAATTGGGGGACGGGCCGCTCATCGCACCCCCGCCTCGGTCTCGACCCCGACCAGCTCCATGACCTCGGGCTCGCCCAGGGGCAGGAGCGGACGGCGCCGCAGCTCGCGCGCGAAAAGGAACAGCCAGAGTCCCGCCCAGGCCGAGGGGCGCGGCGACGTCGAGCCAGTGCAGGACGAGGGGCACGGCCTCGTGCCCATGGCCCAGGAGGTCGGGGCCGACGATCCAGTAGAGGTCGACGAGGCGAACCGCCACCACCCAGGTCGCGATCGCCCCCAGGGTGCGAGGGTTTCGCTTGACGTCCTTCGACAGGAGCAGCAGGAAGGGGAGCGCGAAGTGGAAGACGACCAGGAACACGCCGAGGTGCTGCCAGCCCCCCTGGGTGCGGTGCAGGTAGAACGGCGTCTCTTCCGCGAGGTTGCCCGACCAGACGATCAGGAACTGGGAAAGGTGCACGTAGGCCCAGAGCATGGTGAAGGCGAACAGCAGCTTGCCGAGGTCGTGGAGGGTGGCGGGACGCAGGACGTCGGACAAGGGCCGCTGGCCGGCGAGGAAAGTCGCGATCACGATGGTCACGGCCAGCGCGGAAAGCGCCTGGCCCACCATGAACCACACGCCGTAGATCGTGGAGAACCAGTGGGGCGAGAGCGACATCGCCCAGTCCACGGCGGCGAAGGTGATGGTCAGCCCCATGAGCACGAGCCCCGCCCCGGAGGCTCCCCGAAGCCGGCGCGACACCCGCAGGCTCTCCCCCTTGTCGAGCTCGAGCGACCAGCGGTTCAGGAGTGAGGCCACCAGGATCCAGACCGCGAAGTAGAAGACGGTCCGGCCCAGGAAGAAGGGCACGTTCAGGAAGAGGGCCTTGTGCTGGAGGATCTTGTCGTCGCCGGGATGGGTCCAGGTGTAGAGGCTGCCGAGGCCCAGGGCCACGGGCAGGAACAGCACCGCCATGAAGGGCAAGGTGCGCGTCCCCGCCTCGAGGATGCGCCGGGTCACGAGGCCCCAGAGCCCGCCCGTGAGATGGCTGATCAGGAGAATCGACAGGCAGCCGACCGCGACCCCCGTCCAGAAGAGATAGCCGAACAGGTACGAGCGGAAGAACTGGGCGGGGTTCGCGAGATAGCCGGCGGCCAGGCCCACGAAGCCGAGGAGCCCCGCGGAGAGGGCGCCTCGCTCGAGACGCGCGATCGCGGACGGGATCGGGAGCGTGGGTGTGCTCATGGGTGATGCCCACTCGAGGAGCTCTGGCCGACGCGATCGAGCAGGTCGCGCTTGTCCTCGGGCACGTCGGCGAGGCTCGCGTGCTGGCTCAGCTGCAGGGCCCGGACGTAGGCGACGATGGCCCACCGGTCGGCGACCGGCACCTGGGTCGCGTAGTCCGCCATCGCCCCGAAGCCGTGGGTGATCACGTCGAAGAAATAGCCGACCGGAGCCTGGCGCAGACGCTCGACGTGGAAGGAGGGGGGCGCCTTGAACCCGCGCTGGACGATCATGCCGTCGCCACGGCCGGTGCGGCCATGGCAGGGCGTGCAGAACGTCTGGAAGCGGATCTGACCCCGCTCCAGCAACTCCGCCGTGACCCTCACGGGCAGGGAGTCGGTGAGGACGGCACCGTCCTTGCCGGTGTAGTAGGAAGAATCATCCTGGAGGTGCCCGCGCGCCACCGTCCCCGGAACCGCCGGGCGGGCCGAGCGGTGGTCGCCGCTCTCGTAGAACGCGCTGGCCGAGAGCGGCTTCTGCTTGGGCTGGTCGTGCATGTCCTGCCGGCACCCGGCGAGGAGGCTGGCCACGAGGACGACAGGGGTCAGGTCTGGAATTGAGAATCGCGATTCACAATTCCAGACCTGACCCCAAGCAGCGCGCATCAGTGCTCGACCTCCGCGACTTCGGTGGCGCCGAGGCCGCCCAGGAACCTTCGCGTGGCTTCGCGGTCGAACTTCGGGTCGCGGGCCTCGATGCAGATGAAGAACTTGTCGCGTGACGCGAGGACGAAGCCGGGCACGTTGAAGACCGGGTGATAGGGCTCGGGCAGGCCGTTCAGGGCGAGCATGCCGAGCACCGCGGCGGCGGCCGCGAAGAGGATCGTGGTCTCGTAGCCGGGGACGATGAACGCGGGCCAGCTGTTGAAGGGCCGACCGCCGATGTTCATCGGGTACTCGATCACCGAGGCCCAGTACTCGAGACCGAGCCCGGCGAGGAGCCCGACGATCCCCCCCGCGAGCACGATCTTCGGCAGCGGCGAATGGTGCTGGCCGAGGGCCTCCGACAGCTCTTCGATGGGATAGGGCGAGTAGCCGTCGACCTTGCGGTAGCCGGCGTCGTGGACCTGTCGCGCCGCTTCCACCACCTCGTGCGGGGTGTGGAACTCGGCCAGGAGGCCGTAGATGTCGGTGGTCCGCTTCACGGCTTCTCCTCCTCGGGCAGCTCGGCGGCGGGGAGGATCGTCCGCATCTCGAAGATCGAGATGGCGGGCAGGAAGCGCACGAACAGGAAGAGGAGGGTGACGAAGAGGCCGATGGTGCCGACGAAGGCCGCCCAGTCGAACTTCGTCCCCGCGTACATGCCCCACGACGAGGGCAGGAAGTCGCGGTGGAGGCTCGTGACGATGATGACGAACCGCTCGAGCCACATCCCGACGCTCACCACCAGGGAGATGCAGAAGAGGAAGGGCACGCTGGTGCGGAGGTTCTTCGCCCAGAGGAGGTTGGGCGCCACCACGTTGCAGAGGATCAAGGCCCAGTAGGCCCACCAGTAGGGCCCGAACATGCGGTTCTTGATCATGAACTCTTCGTAGTCGTTGGCGCTGTACCAGGCGAAGAAGGCTTCCATCATGTAGCCGTAGGCCACGATGAGGCCGGTGGCGAGCATGACCTTCGCCATGTTCTCGAGGTGCTTCAGGGTGATGAAGTCCTCGAGCTTGTAGAACTGGCGCAGCGGAATCGCGAGGGTCAGCACCATCGCGAAGCCGGCGTAGATGGCGCCGGCCACGAAGTAGGGCGGGAAGATGGTGGCGTGCCAGCCGGGCACGATGCCGGTCGCGAAGTCGAAGCTCACGACCGTGTGCACCGAGACCACGAGCGGCGTGGCGAGGCCGGCGAGCAGCAGGTAGGCGGTCTCGTAGTTGTTCCAGTGCCGGGCCGAGCCGCGCCAGCCCATGGCCCCCATGCCGTAGACGATCTTCCAGCGGCTTGCTCTGCGCGCGGTCGCGCAGGGTCGCGAGGTCGGGGATGAGGCCCACGAACCAGAACATGGCCGACACCGTGGCGTAGGTCGACACCGCGAACACGTCCCAGATGAGCGGGCTCCGGAAGTTGGGCCAGAGGCCCATGGTGTTGGGGTAGGGGAAGAGCCAGTAGAACGCGACCCAGGGACGGCCGGTGTGGAAGATCGGGTAGAAGCCGGCGCAGGCCACCGCGAAGAGGGTCATGGCCTCGGCGAAACGGTTGATCGAGGTCCGCCACTCCTGCCGCAGCAGCAGCAGGATCGCGGAGATCAGGGTCCCGGCGTGGCCGATGCCGATCCACCAGACGAAGTTGATGATGTCGAAGCCCCAGCCGATGGGGATGGTGACGCCCCACACCCCGATGCCCACGAAGAGCAGGTACACGATGGCCAGGAGCAGGAGCTGGAGCAGGGCGAAGCCGGCCGCGAAGCCGAGCCACCAGCCCCGCGGGCGTCTTGCGCTGCAGGACGATCTGGCTGATCTGGTCGGTGAGGCTGCCGAAGGTGTGGCCGGGCGCGATCAGCCGATCGTGCTCGGACTGGTGCGTGTCCTTGACCTGGGCCTCAGCCATGGTGCGCTTCCGTAGCCGCCCCCGGCATGTCCGGGTTCGGGTTCTTGACCGCCGCCAGGTAGGTCGTGCGGGGCCGCGTCTGAAGCTCGGTCAGGAGGCCGTAGTTCCGGGTCTCGGCCTTGCGCATCGAAACCGCGCTCTGCGGGATCGTTCACGTCCCCGAACACGATGGCCTCGGCCGGGCACGCCGCCTCGCAGGCGGTCTTGATCTCGCCGTCCTTGATCGCGCGGCCCTCGTTCTTCGCGTCGATGCGCGCCCGGTTGATGCGCTGCACGCAGTAGGTGCACTTCTCCATCACCCCGCGGCTGCGCACGGTCACGTCGGGGTTGCGCATCATCTTGAGGCTGGGAGTGGTCCAGTCCTGGTAGAGGAAGAAGTTGAAGCGGCGCACCTTGTAGGGGCAGTTGTTGGAGCAGTACCGCGTGCCCACGCAGCGGTTGTAGACCATGTCGTTCAGCCCCTCGTCGCTGTGCACGGTGGCGGCCACCGGGCAGACGACCTCGCAGGGGGCGTTCTCGCAGTGCATGCACACGACGGGCTGGTGGAAGGTCTTCGGGTTCTCGGCCGGGCCTTCGTAGTAGCGGTCGACGCGGATCCAGTGCATCTCGCGTCCGCGGCCCACCTGGTCCTTGCCCACGACCGGGATGTTGTTCTCGGACTGGCAGGCCGTGATGCAGGCGTTGCAGCCGACGCAGGAGCCGAGGTCGATCGACATGCCCCAGGCGTGACCCTCGTACTTGTGGCCCGGCTGGTAGAGGCTCAGCCCCGGCTCGGGCTCGTGGCCCATCGCCTGGAAGACGTGCGGGTCCTTCTCGTACTCGGCGAGCGAGGCCGACCGGATCAGGTGCCGCTCTTGCGCGGCCTGGTTCGAGGTGTCGTCGATCGACCAGTGGTCCTGGGTGCAGGCGAGGGTGGCTCGCTCCCCGGTCTTCTTCACCACGAGCCCGCGGCCGAACCAGGGGGCGGCCGAGGTGCGGAGCTTGTTGGCGTCGAAGCCGATGCCGGTTCCGACCCGGCCGGCGCGGGTACGGCCGTACCCGAGGTGCACGGTGACGGAGTCCTCGGGCTGGCCGGGCTGGATCCAGACCGGGGCCTTCACCGACCGGCCCTGGTACTCGAGCGTGACCACGTCGGTCTGGTGGCCCAGCGAGTCCTGGGTGAGGGAGAGGCCGAGACGCAGCGCCAGCTTCGGGCTCACGATGGCCACGTTCTCCCAGGTGAGCTTGGTGAGGGGCTTCGGCAGCTCCTGAAGCCAGCCGTTGTTCGCGAAACGGCCGTCGCGGACGCTGGGATCGGCCCGAAAGACGAGCTCGAGCCCCGACGCCGGCATCCGCCTTCGGAGCGCGCGCCCACTCCCCCGCCTTCACGGCGACCGTCTTCTCGGGCAACGCGGTCCCGGCCACGACCCCGTCGTGCAGCGCCCGCGGCCATCGCTTCTCGAAGTCGGCCGCGCCCAGCTCGCCCTTCCAGTGCTCCCGGACCGAGTCGTAGGCCGTCTCGTCGGGCCGCGCGGTGAACGCGGCCAGGAGCTCGTGCACCGAGGTCCCGCCGTAGAGAGGTGCGATGAGCGGCTGCACGATGGAGACGGTGCCGCAGGCGGCGCGCGCGTCGCTCCAGGCCTCGAGCGAGTGGGCCTCGGGGATGTGCCAATGGCAGCGCTCGGCGGTCTCGTCCTCGTAGAGGCCGAGGTGGATCCGCAAGGGCACGTTGTCCATCGCCTCGGCGAAGGCGATGTCGGCGGGGGCGTCGTAGACGGGGTTGCCGCCGAACACGACGAGCACGTCGACCCGCCGCTTCGCGATGTCGGTCGCGAGCTCGGCGAAGGACGCGGCCTGGTCGGGGCTCGACACTTCGGGAGAGGCCGTGAAGGAGACGATCTTGCCGAAGGCCCCGAGCTTCTCGTTGATCGCGTGGCCCAGCGCGTGGACCGCGGGGGGCTGCGATTCGCCCACCACCACGACCGCGGCGCCCGCGTGCGCCAGGAGATCCTTCACGAGCGGGCCCACCCAGTCGGCATGCGCCGCACTGGCCCCCTCGACCGCGAGGCCGACGCCGGCGGCCACCGCCCGCGCCAGGCCTTCGATCTCGGAGGAGCGCCAGCGGCAGGCAGTGATCGGCCGACGCTCCGGTGGGCGAAGGCGTGCCCTCCACGACGTAGAGCCGGTTCATGGTCGCGGACGCAGTTCCTTCGCCATGGCCTCCGGGACGGCGGCGGCGGGCGAACTCGCGGATGAGGCGCAGGTTCGCGGGACCCTCGCCCACGAAATCGGCCTCGAGGCTCAGGATCACGTCGGCCTGGTCGAGATGGAGCTGCGTCTCGACCACCTCGCCGAAGGCCAGCACCGCGCCCGCCCGGGTGTTGTCGCGGCCCGCCGCGTCGTAGGAATGGAAGCGCGCCTTCGGGAAACGGCTCGCGCGATCGCCTCGCATCTGGGCCGCGAGGGTCGGCGAGGTCGCGGTGCCGCCGAGGAACCGGATCCCGGAGCCCTGCTTGGTCTCCTGCTTCGCCAGCGCCGTGGCCAGGCTCTCGCGGAAGGCCGACCACGGCCGGACCTGGCCGTAGTACTTGACCGTCTGCGAACGGTCGGGATCGTAGAGGCCGAGGATGTGGGCCTGGCCGATGGACGTCGGTGGCCCCGAGGCTCTGCGGATGGTCGGGGTTGCCTTCGATCTTGGTGGGACGGCCCTCGTGGCTCTCGACGAGGACGCCCCGGGCGAAGCCGTCGTGGGCCACCGCCGTGGCGTAGAAGAGCGGCCGACCCAGGACCAGGCCTTCGGGCTGCTGCACGTAGGGCAGGATCTTCTCGGGCGGCTGCTTGGTGCAGGCGGTGAGGCCCGCGAGCGCCAGCGACGCGCCCATGAGGGTCAGGAACTCGCGCCGGCCCTTGGGGTCTTCGAAGACCGAGGCCTGCTCGGGAAACTCCCGGTGCAGGAACTCGAGGAAGCCCGGGGCTCTCGGCCAGCTCCTCGAGGCTCTTCCAGTAGCGGCGGCCGAGGGCGCCCTCCAGGCGGCGCCGCACGCCGGCGAGCTCGACGGCGACGGTGGGAGCCTCGTCCGCGCTCATCGGTGGCACGTCGAGCAGGAGGTGCGGGTCTGGATCTCGTATTCCTTCACCAGCCTGCTGCCCGAGCTCGAGCTGGTCGGCCGGGGGCTCGTAGGCGATGTTGTAGACCTCGGACTGGGGCCGCACGTACCTCTCCGGCTGGCGGTGGCAGTCGAGGCACCACTCCATCTGGAGCGACTTCTCCTGCCAGACGAGCGGCATCTTGTCCACGCGGCCGTGGCAGGTGGCGCAGCCCACGCCCTTGTTCACGTGCGCGCTGTGGTTGAAGTACACGAAGTCGGGCAGGTCGTTGACCTTCGTCCACTCGATCGATTGGCCGGAGCGGAAGCTCGCCCGCACCGGCTCCAGGGTCGGGCTCTGGTTCCAGATCTGGGAGTGGCAGTTCATGCAGGTCTTGGTCGGCGGGATGCCGGCGACCGCCGACTTGTCGACCGAGGTGTGGCAATAGCGGCAATCGACGCCGAGGCCGCCCACGTGGTGCGCGTGGCTGAAGGGCACCGGCTGCTCCCGCGCCTCGTGGGCGCGGGTCACGTAGGGCGACCGGTTGATCTCGAGGATGACCCAGAGCGTCGCCGCCACCATGAAGACGCCGCCGAAGATGCTGACCTTCGCGAGCGTATTCGTGCTGTGGTGAAAGATCTGGGACATGGGTTGTCGTCGTGGGTGGCCACGCCCGCGCGAGCGACGGGAAGGTTACGTCACGCCCAAAGGCCCGTCAACCGACCCCGTTCCACGCGAACGAGGACGGCCGGTGGCGTTCGTTTGACCATTCGGCCCCGGTGTCGGAGCCTACTGCACCATGCGGCTCGCGACCAGGAGACGTTTCGAGCGCTACGTCGCCATAGGCGACAGCACGACCGAGGGTCTCGACGACCCCGACGGGCACGGCGGCTATCGGGGCTGGGCCAACCGCGTCGCGGAGCAGGTCGCGGCCGCCCAGGGCTCTCTCCTCTACGCCAACCTCGCGATCCGCGGCCGGGTGGCCCGCCAGATCCGCGAGGAGCAACTCGAGGGTGCGGCGGCCATGCGGCCCGACCTCGCGACGGTCGTCGCGGGCATGAACGATCTCGTGCGACCGCGCTTCGATGCGGGGGCCGTCGGCGAGGACGTCGAGCTGATGCAGCGCACGCTGGTCCAGGCCGGAGCCACCGTGCTCACCTTTACCCTCCCCGATCTCGGGCGAGTCATGCCGCTCGCGAAGCGACTGGCCCCACGTACGCGCGCGCTCAACGAGGCGCTTCGACGGGCGTCCTCTCGCTCGGGGGCGATCCTCGTGGATCTGGCGGCGCACTCGTTCGCGTCCGATCCCCGGCTCTGGAGCCATGACCGCTTCCACGCCAACGCCCTGGGCCACGAGCGGATCGCCGCGGCCCTGGTCGACGCGATAGCACTTCCGGGTGCCGACGGACGGTGGAGGGACCCGCTCCCCAAGGCGAGGACGCGTACCGCGGCGGAGCGACTGGCCGATGAGGTTCGCTGGTGGCGCGCTTACCTGCTCCCCTGGATCTGGCGCCACGCGCGGGGGCGATCCTCCGGCGACGGTAGAGTCGCCAAACGCCCCCGGCTGACCCCCCTCTAGTCCGTGTCGGCGCGGGCCACGCGAGGCCAGCGCTATACTCGACGACTCGGTGGCTCGTCAGGAAGGCGTCTCTGCGCTCGCCAGCGCGAGCCTTTGCCGATTGCGAATGTTGACCTCGGCCGCGGAGGACGGCGCACAGGACCGGGGCCCGCAGCGGCTCGCGCTCGGTGCGGCGCTGACCCTGGCCCTGACTTTCGCGGCGCCCGCTCTTCAGGTGGCCGTGCAGACCGGGCGGACCGGCGGCATCCACATCGGCCACGCGGAAACGTTCTCGCTGACGACGTATGGACGCTGGTGGGTGTGGCCACCCCACCACTTCATGACGGACGGCTTCTCGGGCGACCTCCCCACGTTCTACAGCTTTCTCTCCGACACCCTGCTGAATCTGGGCGCGGCGGTCACGGGTATGGCACCCATGACCTTCCAGGCCTTCATCTACGGTCCCCTGCTGGGCTTCCTCTTCGTGTGGCTCGGCTACGTGTCCCTGGCAAAGGCTTTGGGTGATCGGTGGACCGCCGCCTTCGCCGCCGTCATCGCAGCCCTCACCGTCGATCCGTGGTTCGCCCGGCCCCTGCTGGGCAAAGGGGCGGAGGGCCTCATCCTGCTCCTCCATGTCCCCTTTCACGCGCTGGGTCTCGGCAACGGCCAGTCCCTGGGCTGGGTGTTGTTCTTTCCGGCCACGTGCCTGCTCTTCACCGCGCGTGAGCGCTTCACACCCCTCCGCGCCACGCTGCATGGCGTCTGCCTCGGCCTGCTCTTCCTGGCCCACACCCTCACCTTCATCAACGTCGCCTGCATCGAGATCGCCTACTTGACCGTGCGACGCGCGCTTTCGACCCCTCGCGACCGTCCGTGGATGGTGTGGGCGGGGGGGATGGTCGTCCTCGCCATGGCCTTCGTCTTCTTCGCCTGGAGCCGGCCGCCGCACACGTTCGCGACCCTCGGGGCCCTGGGGGCCAGCGCGCTCGGCCTGCACCTCGCGACCGACCCCGACCGGCGCTTCTATCTCTGGAGCTACTTGCCGGCCGGCCTCGTCATGCTCCCCTATCTCCTCCGCCTCGCCCACGAGTGGCAACACATGGCCGGGCGCGACGGCGGCGCCAACGCGGTCGCGCTCCCCCTCCTCTTGTTCTTCTTCATGATCCAGTCGACGCTTGCCGTTGCCGCCTGGCGTTGGGCGCCGCGGAGCTCCCTGCTGATGTGGGCCACCGCGATGTTGGCGGCGACTCTGCTCCTCTCCCAGAACCACCTCTGGGCGTGGGGCAACCACCCCTACCGCTTCGGGATCAACCTGGTCTTCCCGCTCGCCATCCTGGCGGCCCTCGGGCTCCGGCACGCCCCTCGGCCGCTGGCGGTGGCCCTGGGCGTTTGCCTCCTGGCGGCCGTGGTCCCCCAAGTCGTCCTGATGGCCCGGAACGAGGGCCTCCACCTGCGCGTCCAGTCCCGCCAGAAGCTGGGGGCCTTCCTGAGTGAGGTTCGAAAGGTCACGGACGCCGAAGCCGACCGATCCGCACGCGTCCTCAACCCGCCGGAGTTCCGCTATCCGGAAGGCACGGCCCAGAGCGCATTGATCTTGAACGCGTCGTCGCTCCCCGGCTTCGTCCCCGACTACCGCTACATCCTCTGGCCGGAGCGCCATCGCAACCGACTCACCCTCTTCTGCTTCCTCTTCCTCTATCCCCACGAAGAGGTGCACACGCAGCTGCATGCTTGTGACGGGAGCTACGAGCCCACGCTGTTCGAGATCGTGGACCGGCGGATCCGAACCACGACTCTCCCCCTCTACCGGATCGGCTACGCGGCTTCGGTCGGTCCTCCGTTCAACTTCGAGCTGCCGGGCACGGCCGCGGAGAACCAGTGGCCACTCATGGCGACGACCCCCGATCGGCACTTTCTCTACAAGGTCAAAAGCCCGGACCTCCCGGGGGTGGCCCGTGCCTCACCCGGAGTGTTCGACGAGTCGGGCTTCCGGGTCGACCTCGAGGTCGGAGCGCGCGGCCGCCACCTCATCGTGCTCGGCGGCCGCAAGCTGGCCGAGCGCGCGCCCCTGGTCAGGGTCGACGGCCACGCGCTCCTGCCCCTGGCTCGCGACCTCTCCTGGATCGTGGCCCCTGCCGAGCTCTCGGCAGGAAGGCACACCCTGACCCTCCCGCATGCGAACGCCCGCTGGCAGGAGGAAAGCGATTTCGTCTACTTCCTGGCCGCGGTCGACGAACGCTGGGCGGACCGGTACTTCAAGAACCTGCCGCCGGGCCCCTCTCCCTGAAGAGGCCTGGCGGCGACGGCTTCCGTTTGCGAGATGGGGAGCATGCACGCGCGGCATTTGACGCGATGAGTACGATGGCGCGACACTCAGCCGTTCGGAGCCTAGGGGTGGCCGTACGCGGCCTGAGATCACACCCTCGAACCTGATCCGGTTAGCACCGGCGTAGGGAAGGTGGCGTCACTCGAAGGATATTCCCCCAAGGATCCGCTTCAGTCGCTCGTGCCCGATGGGGGGCGCGAGAGGGGGAGGCGCTTTCCATGTCGTGGCGAAAGACGGGGCGCGGTTTCGCGCCGCTCGTTCTCGGTACGTTGGTCCTGGCCGCGGCCTGGGCCGCCGCCGACTCGTTCGAGGTCGCAGGTGTCGTCCGCGACGAAACCGGCCGCCCCCTGGCGTGGCGTGAGCCTGACCCCCGTCGATGGCGGGCCGGGTGCCGAGTCCGATCGCCGCGGGCGGCTTTCGCCTGAGCCTTCGCGCCCGGGCGCCACGCGATCCGCGTGACCGCGGCCGGACGAGCGCCGGCTCACGGTCTCGGTGGACGCCGCCGCCGCCGCCCCGCCGCTCGAGATCGCGGTCGGGCCGCTGCGGCTCAAGGAGGACGTGGTGGTGCAGGCCATCCGTGCCGCGACGCGCTGGCCCCGGTCACGAAGACCGATCTCCGGCGGGAGGAGATCGAGCGCCTCGACTACGGGCAGGAGATGCCGGTCCTGCTGAAGCAGACGCCCTCGGTGACCCAGTACTCGGAGACCGGCATCGGCGCCGGCTACGCGTACTTCTACCTGCGCGGCATCCAGCAGACCCGGGTCAACATGACCCTCGACGGCGTCCCCCTGAACGAGGCCGAGGACTCCACCCTCTACTTCGTGGACTTCGACGGGCTCGCGGGCTCGCTCGACAGCATCCAGGTCCAGCGGGGCGTGGGCACGTCGAGCGTGGGCTCGGCCGCGTTCGCGGGCTCGGTCAACTTCGAGAGCGTCGCCCTCGCCGATCGCCCCGAGCTCGACGGCCTCGGTCTCCGCCGGCTCTTTCGGGACCTACCGGACCGCGGTGGGCGGTCAGACGGGGCGCGTCGGCTCGGGCCTCGCGTTCTACGGCCGCGTGCTCTTCGGCGGGACCGACGGCTTCCGCGAGCACTCGGGGGTCGACCAGCACACGCGTCTTCTTCGGAGCACGCCGGCAGGGCGACCGGTCGATCTTCAAGCTGTTCGGCTTCTCCGGCCGCGAGAAGACGCGAGCTGGCCTTCCTGGCCGTGGACAAGGACACGCTCGAGTCCGACCTGCGCGAGAACCCGCTCTCCCCCGACGAGCGAGACCGATTCGGCCAGGACTTCGTGCAGGCGCAGTGGACGAGGGTGCTGGGGCCCTCCTCCACCCTGGCCCTTCAGGGCTACTACAACGGCGCCCAGGGCTACTACCGCCTCCTGGCCGATCCGGCCACCGGCCCGCTCTGGCAGTACAACCTCGACTGGCGCTTCGTGGGCGCGTTCATGACCTTCAACCACGAGCACGGCGGGCTCGGTTTCACCGGCAGGCGTTCACCTGAACGACTTCGAGAGCCAGCACTCGCGCGACGTCGTGGACGGCGCGCGGCTCTACACGAACCACGGGTTCAAGCGCGAGGCCAGCGGCTTCGCGAAGATCCACTACGACCGCGGGCGGCCTGCGCCTCTTCGGCGACGCGCAGGTGCGCCACTCGTCCTTCCGCTACGAAGGGGACCTGGACATCGGGTCCGTGGACTGGACCTTCTTCAACCCGAAGCTCGGGGTCCGCTATGCGCTGCGCCCGTCCTGGAGCGTCTACGCCTCCCTCGGCCGGACTACACGCGAGCCCACGCGCAGCGACCTCTTCACGGGCGAGGACAACCCGACCCTCGTCTACGACCTCCATGCGGTCGAGCCGGAGCGAGTCGTCGACTACGAGGCCGGGGTCGAGTACTCCGGCCGGAGACTCCACGTCCAGGCCAACGTCTACGCGATGGAGCTCCGCAACGAGATCGCGCTGACCGGAGAGCTCTCGGAGATCGGCCTCGCCCTGCGGCGCAACGTGGACCGAAGCCACCGACGGGGGGTGGAGATCGAGGTCCGCTACGACCCCGCCCGCACCCTCCGGCTCACGGCCACGGCCAACGCCAGCACCAACCGCATCGCGACCTGGAACCAGTCGTTCGACGTCTACGAGGTGGACGGCAGCTACTCGGGGACCGAGCTCCGCGCCTACCACGACGTGCGGCCGCTCTTGACCCCGCAGTTCATCGGCAACCTCGGCGCCGACTACACCCCGAGCCTTGGGCCTCACCGTCGGCCTGGCCGGCCGCTACGTATCGACGAGCCAGCTCGACAACACCGACGACCCGGCGCTCGCCACGCCGTCCTTCTTCGATCTGGGCGCCAACGCGTCCTTGAGCCTCGTCCGCTGGGTGAAGAAGGGCGAGCCGCGGCTGCGCGTCCAGGTGAACAACGTCACTCGGCGGGCGGAATCACTGGCCGAGCGGCTACAGCTATCTCTACGTCACCCGTGACGAAGCGGGAGCCGAGACCTCCCAGGGCACTCCCTACTACTACCCCCAGGCCACACGCAGCGTGTTCGTGAACCTCGACGTGCGGTTCTAGGCCGACGGGAGGTGCGGCCGGCATGAACCCCTACGAGGTCGTGGGCGTCGCCTTCGGTGCCGTGGCCGTCTACCTGACCGTGCGCGAGAACATCTGGTGCTGGCCGACGGGGCTCGTGAACGTCGTGCTCTCGGCGATCGTCTTCGCGCAGACCCGGCTCTACGCCGACATGGGACTGCAGCTCGTCTACGTGGTGCTGTGCCTCTACGGGTGGTACGCGTGGCTCCACGGCGGCGCCGGAACGCGGCGCGCTCGTCGTGGCGCGCACGCCGGCCCGAGCCTTGACCGCCCTGGCCCTCGCCGGCGTCGCCTTCGCAGCGGGGCTCGGCCTCTTCCTCCACCAACAGACCGATGCCGCTCTTCCCTACTGGGACGCGTCCACCGCCTCGTTCAGCCTGGTCGCCCAGTGGATGCAGACCCGCAAGTGGATCGAGAACTGGGGGGTCTGGATCGCCGTGGACGTGGTCTACGTGGGGATCTACGTGGTGAAGGGGCTCTTCCTGATGGCCGGCCTCTACGCCGCATTCCTGGTCCTGGCGGTCGCGGGCCTCTTGGCCTGGCGGAAGTCTCTCGCGGCCAGGAGGACGGACGAGGCGGCACCGGCGCCGCCTCGTTGAGCAACAGCCAGTACAGGCCGAGCTGGCCCACCGCCTCCACGAACTTCTCGAAGTCGACGGGCTTTCGAATGTAGCTGTTGGCCCCGAGGTCGTAGCTCTGGAGAATGTCGTGCTCCTCCTTGGAGGAGGTGAGCACCACGACCCGGAGGAGCCGTGTCGTGGGATGGGCGCGAAGCTGCTTCAACACCTCCAAGCCGTCCACCTTGGGCAGCTTCAGGTCGAGGAGCACCACCGCGGGAAGCTCACGAGGGTCCCGCCCGGCGTAGGGGCCCGTGGCGAAGAGGTAGTGCAGGGCCTCGACCCCGTCCTTGGCCACCACCACCTCGTTCGCGATTCGCTGCCTCTGGAAAGCGCGCAGAGTCAGCGCCACGTCGTCCGGGTTGTCCTCCACGAGGAGGATGGGCCGATTGTCCATGAGCGCTCTGGAGCGAGTCTACACCCGCGGGCTCAGGGGGGCCCGAGGGGCTCTCCGAGCGAGAAGTAGAAGGTGGCGCCGACGCCGGGCGAACCTTCCCCCCAGACCCGGCCGCCGTGGCGCTCGACGATCCGCTTCACGGTGGCGAGCCCGATACCGGTGCCTTCGAACTCCTCTGTTCCGTGCAACCGCTGGAAGGCCCCGAACAGCTTGTGCGCGAACGTCATGTCGAAGCCGTCGCCGTCGTCCTTCACGAAGAAGACCATCGCTCCGTCTTCCCGGGCCTGGCCGACCTCGATCCGGGCCCTGGGCTTCCGGCTCGTGTACTTCCAGGCATTCTCGAGGAGGTTCTCGAGCAGCACGCGGCTCAGGCTCTCGTCGGCGTCCGCCGCGAGCCCGGGGGCGATGATCACCTCCACCTCTCGGGCTTCTCCTCTGGCGCGGAGCTGGGCGACGATCGACTCGGACAGGCCGGAGAGGGAGATCCTTCGGCGCCGCAGCTCGGCCCTCGAGGTCCGGGACAGGTTCAGCAGGTCGTCGATGAGATGGCCCATGCGCTGGCTGGCCTGGCGGACCCGACGCAGGTGGCTGCGGGCCTGGTCGTCCATACGGTCGCCGAAGTCCTCCACCAGGGCCTGGCTGAAGCCGTCGATGGCGCGCAGCGGGGCCCGCAGGTCGTGGGAGACGGAGTAGGAGAAGGACTCGAGCTCTTTGTTGGCAACGCTCAGCTCACGGGTGCGCTCCGCCACCCGACCTTCGAGCTCGGCGCTCCGCCGGCGAATGTCCTCCTCGGCGCGCTTGGACAACGTGACGTCCATGGTGACACCCACGAGACGCAGGGGTCGGCCCTGTTCGTCCTTCACCAGACGGCCGAGGTTCCGGAGGTGGTGGAGGGTCCCGTCCGGCCAGAGCACCCGGAACTCGTCGTCGTAGGCGGGGATCTCTCCGGCCAGGGTCGCCCGGCGACGCTCGACGGAGCGCGCGCGGTCCTCCGGATGAACGCGCTTGGTCCAGAGCTCGTGGGCCCCAAAGGCATCGCCCACGCCTCCGTAGAGGGCGACGAACTGGTCGTCGACATGCAGCGCCGGGCCCTCCGTCTCCAGCTGCCAGGTGCCGATGGAGGCGGCCTGGGTGGCGAGGGACAGACGCTCGGCCAGGAGCCGGCGTCCCTCCTCCACCTCCTTGCGTTCGGTGATGTCCTCGAAGGTCCCGAGGACGCCCACCACTTCCCCCTGGGGACCGAGGAGCGGGAACTTGCTGGTGCGGGCCCACAACACACGGCCGTCCGCGACCCCCACCGGCTCCTCGTAGTTGACCTTCGGCTTGCCCGTCTCGATCACCCGGCGATCATCAGCCTGGAACTCGGCCGCCTGACGCGACCAGGCGAGATCGAAGTCGGTCTTGCCCACCACCTCGGCCGGGGACGAGAGGCCCGCGTCCTTGGCCACGAGACGATTGCAGCCCAGGTAGTTGAGAGCGGCGTCCTTCCAGAACAACCGGACGGGAATGGTGTCGAGCACGAGCTTCAGCATCTGCTGGCTGTCCCGCAGCGCGGCCTCCGCTCGTTGCTGATCGGTCACGTCTTCGATCAGCGCGAGAACGTGGCCCTGTCCGTCGCCCGACTGGAGGAGCGAGGTGGTGATCTGGACGATCCGCTTCTGCCCGTCGGCGCGTTGGATCTCCCACGGCTCGGCGCGAAGGTTGTCTCCCTCCCGCATGCGGGCCATGCGCGCCTGCGCGCGGGCCTGCTGCTCGGGATCGGGACAAAGCGTCTGGTACCACCCCAGACGGTTGATCTCGTCCAGGGTGCGCCCCGTGATGTCGCACATCCTCTGGTTCCAGAGGGTGAAGCGGACGAAGGGGTGCTCGTCGACCGCATGGCACACGCACAGGCCCTCGGCCGCGTGCTGGATGACGGAGTTTCGGAACTCGTATTCCACGCGCAGGGCTTCGTCCGCCCGCTTGCGCTCGGTGATGTCCTCGATCGAGCCGACGTGGTCGACGATCTGTCCCGATGCCCCGAGGAGCGGTCCCGCCAGCACGGAGACCCAGCGGATCTCTCCGCTCGGGCGGACGAACCGCAGCTCCCGGCGGTAGCGCCCGTCGCCCGCCATGGCTTCCTTCCAGCCCAGGGCGGCGTGGGCGAAGTCGTCCGGATGCACGACCCGCCACCATCCCTCGCCGCGGGCCTCCTCGGCGGACAAGCCCGCGATCTCACTCCAGCGGGGGTTCGTGTAGAGGCAGTTGCCTCTGAGGTCGTTCCGAAACACCCCGAGGGGCGCGTTCTCGGCAAGGGCGCGGAAGCGCTCCTCGCTCTCTCGGAGCGCCCGTGCCGAGCTCACGCGCTCCGTCAGGTCGGCGACGCCCAGGAGGATCACCCGCTCCCCCCGATAGGCGATGAGGGAGGCGGACACACTGGCCCACAGCGGGCGACCGGTGGCGGTCTTGAGCTCGATCTCCATGCGGTCGACGCGGCCGTCGCGGGTCAACGCCTCGAGAAAGGCCAGGCGGTCGGCGGGTCGCGCGTAGAAATCTGCCGCCGCCGTGCCCAGGACCGCGCCGGGAAGCACCTCGAAGGCGGCCGCCGCCGCGCTGTTCATCATGAGCAGAGTGCTGTCCAGGTGGCGGGTCAGGACGAGGGGGATCGGGGCGGCGTCGAAAAGCTGGCGCAGGTCTTCTTCGCGCGGGTTCGGAGGGTAGGACCCGGGGCTCAAGCAGGCTGACCCGGAGCCGGCGACTCCCGCGGCTGCAGAACGCCCCGGGCGACGAGCTCGGCTGCGGGGAGGGGCACGCACAGGAAATAGCCCTGAACGAGATCCACGCCCAGGTCCCTGACCAGGCGCAGGTCGCTCTCGCGCTCGACACCCTCCGCCACCGCCCGCGCGCCGAAAGTGCGGGCCAGGTGGGCCAGGGAAGCGATCACGGCTTGCCGGTAGGGATCTCCGCCCGCGTCCACCATGAAGTAGCGATCGAGCTTGAAGTAGTCGGGGCGGCACTCGACCATCATCCGGTAGTTCGATTGGCCGATGCCCACGTCGTCGAGCGCCACCTCGACGCCCGCCCGCCGGAGCGCGCCCAGGGCCAGGAGCAGCGTCCTCACGTCCCAGAACGGCGTGTGCTCGAGGAGCTCCACGATGAGTCGGGAGAGCTCGAGGCCCTGGGCCGCGGCGGTCTCGAAGACGAAGTCCACGAACCCCTTGTCCTTGGCCAGGGTGGAAGCGTGGACGTTGATGGAGATGCGCGGCCGGCCCGGCAGAGTGGCCGCGGCCTCGAGGGCCGCGGTGAAGCAGGCGCGGTCGATCCTCGCCTCCTCGTGCCGGCGCCTCACGTACTCGAAGAGCACGCCCGCATGCTCGAAGTTGGTGCCCCGAGGACCGCGCATCAGGGCCTCGAGGGCATGCAGCGAGGAGCCGCCCTCCCGAATGTCGAAGATCGGTTGGAAGAGCGGGGTGAGGGCGCCCGGCGCCGCGAGCCTCTCCAGTACCGAGCCCTCGTTCACGGGGGCGCGACCTGGCCGATCAGGGACTCGACGAGCCGTCCCACCTCGGGCAACGGCTTGGGCTTGTGAATGAAGAGGTCGACACCCCGGCGGCGGGCCTCCACCTCGACCGCCGGCGAGCTGTAGGCGGTCAGGAGGATGATCCGGGTGTCGGGACAGCGTTCCTTGACGAAGCCCAGGATCTCCAGGCCGTCCGCGCCGTGGCCGGCGGACAGCCGCAGGTCGGCGATCACGCAGGAATAGGTGAAGTTCGCGAGGAGAGCTTCCGCCTCCTCGCGCTCGGAGGCCGCGTCCACGAGATACCCGCGGTGGCTGAAGAAAGTACGCATGGCCACTCGGATGTGCTCTTCGTCGTCCACGATGAGGAGGCGGTGCTGCATGATGTTTCCTAGACCAGAGCAACATCCAGGCCAGCCGACCCGAAGCCACGGCAGGCGCGAACGGCGCGACGAAACGCCTCCGGACGCTTGGCGTTAGTCTACTTCCTGGACACCTCGTCCGGTTTTCCGGTCCTGTTTCTCGGACCATCTTCGGGCCCGGGTCGAGGGGCTTCTCCCATCTCGAGCTCGGCCAGAGGGTCGGTACAAGGCAGCTTCACCGAGAGGCAGGCGCCGCCCCCGGGCCGATTCCTGGCCGCGACCCTGCCTCCGTGTTCCAGGACCACCTTGTGGACGATCGACAACCCGAGCCCGGTGCCCCCGCGGCGGCGCGTGAAGAAGGGCGCGAAGACCTCGGGCAGGTCCTCATCGCGGAATCCCGGGCCGGAGTCCAGGACGCGGACCTCCACGAAGAGCCGCCCCCCCTCGTGCCTCCGGGCCACGGACACCTCCACCGAGGAATGGGGCGGGGAGTGCTGGATCGCGTTCTCGATGAGGTTGCGAAAGACGAGGCCCAGCCGGGTGCGGTCCATGGGCACCGAGGTCGCCGCCCCCTCGGAGCCGGAGACGGACACCGTCACGTCCCTGGCCAGGGATCCGCACCGCTGGAGCGCCTCGCGCACGACCCACTCCACGGGCCAGACCTCGCGCTCGGTCGTGGGCGGCCGGCCGTAGTCGAGGAGATCCTGCATCAGGCTCGACAGCCGGGCCACCTCGGAACGGAGCACGCTCACCATCCCCGCATACTCCTGGCGCGCCCCCAGCTCGGCCTCGAAGGCGTCGATGTTGGACGAGATGCTGAAGAGAGGGTTGCGGACCTCGTGGGCCACGCCCGCGACCAGCGAGCCCATGGCGGAAAGCAGCTCCCCGCGCCGCAGGTTCTCCTGCATCTCGGTCTCGCGGGTGACGTCGCGCGCGTCGAGGATGACCCGCCGCTCGTGGGGAGTCTGCCCTTCGAGCGGGCGTACCGTGAGCGACCAGACCCGCCCCTGGTCGGGGTCGCGCTCCCGGCCCTCGGCGGCCGCGCCCGATTCGGCCACGCGGGCGAGGAGGCGCGCGGCGGTGCGCCAGGGCTCCCGGTCCGAGAGCTCGGCGAGGGGCCGGCCGACGATCTCGGCATAGGGCCGGGCCAGGAGGTCGCGGCCCGCGCGGTTGATCCGCCCCACCCGTCCCCCGAGATCGGCAATGAGGATCGGGAACTCCACCGCGTCGAACGTGCGCTGCCATTCCTGGGCCGAGTCGGTGAGGGCATCCCGGAGCCGTGCCTGCTCCACCTCTGCTTCCTTGCGGTCCGTGATGTCGTGCAAGGTCCCGGCACAGGCGACGATCTCGCCTTCCGGCCCCCGGTGGAGGTGGGCGTAGCCTTCGACCCAGCGTTGGCCGCCGCCTCTGTGGACGTAGCGGAACTCCCCGCGGTGAATGGCCTGCCCCTCCCGGGCGGAGGCGATCGCCACCGCGAGGTCGCTTTCGCGATCGTCCGGGTGCACGAAGTCCACGAACGGTCGGCCCAGGCTCTCCTCGACCGAGTACCCGGTGATCTCCGTCCAGGCGGGGTTCAGGAAGGTCCACCGCCCTTCGCCGTCGGCCTGGAAGACGACTTCCTTCAGGCTCTGCACCACGGTGCGGTAACGGAGCTCGCTTTCGCGCAGGGCGCGCTCGGCGGCCGCCTTGGCCTCCTGGGACTGCTTCTGGCCGAGAGCGGCACGCACCGCCGGGCCGATCCGCTTGAGGCGGTCCTTGAGCACGTAGTCGGTGGCGCCGGCCTTCATGCACTCGACCGCGGTCTCCTCGTTGAGCGAGCCCGTGACCAGCAGGAAGGGCAGGTGGGGGGCGTGGCTCCGGACATGGCGCAGCGCCGTCATCCCGTCCAGCCGGGGCAGGTTGTAGTCCGAGAGGACCACATCGGGCCCGAACGAGGCAAGGGCGTCCAGGAGGCCCTCGACGGTCTCGACCCGAAGCGCCTCGAAGGCGAGACCGGATTCCCGCAGCTCGCGTTCCAGCAGGTCGGCATCGAGCGCTTCGTCCTCGACGATCAGGATGCGGTGGCGCTCGCTCATCGATGCTCACTCCTGCCCGCGCACCCATCGGAAGGCTTCCGGACCCTGCCCGAGAGAGCTGCCGGGAGCCTACCCTCGGCCCAAGTAGGCCGTCAACGGCGAGGCAACGGCGGAGGACTGCGCTACCCTGGCCCGGTGACGAGGTCTTCGCCCCTCCCCGCGCTTCGCGTCGTGCTCACCGGCTCCGAGAGCACGGGCAAGACCACGCTCGCCCGTTCGCTCGCCGAGGAGCTCGGGGTGCCCTGGGTGCCGGAGTACGCTCGGGAGTACGTCGACCGGAAGGGCGTGCCCCTGACCGACGAGGACGTGGAGCCCATCGCCCGCGGGCAGATGGCGCGGGAAGACGAGGGCCGGCGCACGGAGGGCCTGCTGATCCTCGACACCGACCTCGTCAGCACGACGGTCTACGCGCGCTACTACTACGGCTCCTGCCCCCCGTGGATCTCGAAGGCCGCCCGCGAGCGACGAGGCCACCTCTATCTGCTGCTCCACCCGGATGTGCCGTGGGTCGCGGACGGCGCGCAGCGGGACAGACCAGGCGCCCGTCAGGAGTTGCACGAGCTCTTTCGCATAGCACTCGAAGCGATCGGGGCCCCGGTGGTCGACGTGCGGGGGGCCTGGGCCACGCGGGCGGAGACGGCCAGAGATGCGATCCTCGCCCTGCTCGCGGCCCCCAGGGACGCCTAGACGCGGCTCAATCTCCCGGCCCCCGCTGGGTGGCATCCACGCACACGAGCTCGTGCGGTCCGAGGACCAGGCGGTACCCGTCGCTGGTGGGGGCCGCGGCCTCTTTAGCGCCCTGGCCGCTCGGGACGAGTCGCGTGACCTCCGCTCCCAGGGGAAAGCCGCCGAGACGGACCTGGGCGTGCTCGGGGCGCAGGTTGAAGACGAGCGCGCGCACCTGCCGGCCCTTCCGGAAGACGAGGGCTTGAACGCGATCGCTGGCGTCGGAGCGTGCCTCGAGCGCGACGCCGTCCTTCATCTCGGCCCACGCCTCCAGGACCTGGAAGACGGGATGGGTGAGGTCGCCTTCCACGAGGCCTCGCGGCCCCACGGGCTCGAAGAGGGTGAGCGCGGCGAAGCCGGCCTCGGTTGCGGCGGTCAGCAGGCCCGCGGTCCAGACCGCCCCGAAGGGGGACGCGTGGCGGGGATCGGCCGGCTCGGCGACCGCCGGTTCGCGGAGCCTTGGGCGCAGGGTGACCGGAGACAGGGCCAGCGGACACGAGCCGACGAAGGCCCGTGCGCTGTCCGCGAGGGAGCGGAGGCTCGTGAGGTTCTCGACCAGGGTCGCATCGTCCGTGGCGTGGACCTGCGGGTTCAGGGAGAAGGACACCTGGTCGAGCTCGGCCGCGGACGGTCGGCCCCGGTTCAGCTCGGCGAAGTTCGCGTCGGTGCCTCCGCCGAAACGGGCCAGGGGGTCGACGGGCAGGAGCCAGCGCCGCGCCGCCGCCACGAGACCATCGGTCGTCGTGGCCGTGGCTTCTCGAAACAACAGCCAGATCCCCACTCTCGGCGCCTGCCGCCGCGCCAGGGCGGCGAAGGCCCGCAGATCACCCTCGGCGTCTTCGGAGAGGAAGAGGGCGATCTCGAGGGGGAGGTCGAGCGCGCGGGATTCCTGGATCGCGCCGGCCAGGTTCCTGTCGGCTCCGGGCGCACCCAGGTGGAGGTCGACCCGCAGGTGGTCCAGGGCGAGGGCCCGCAAGTGCGCCCTCTCCGCTTCCGTGGACACGCGCCCTTCGGTTGCGGCCCCAAGCCCGAGGCGGGGCAGCGGGAGCCGCCGCTGCGGGTCCACCTGCACTCGAACCGCATCGGCTCCGCTCACCAGCACGGGGCGAGGCCTGGCGTCTCCCGCGAGGCGGAGCGTGACCGTCTGCTGGACGCGGGTGCCGGCGCGGATCTCCGCGGGGTAGGGCAGGGCGAGCGGGGTCGAATAGGTCTTGAAGGAGGCATCCGACCAGTTGCGCTGGTCCTCCATCTCGAAGACGTCACCCTGAAAGCTCAGCTCGGCCACGAGACCCGGCACCACCTCGTGCCGGAGGACACGGATGCCCAGGAACGGCTGCTGCGGGGACACGAAGCGCGGGAAGACGCCGCGCACGACTTCCCCGTCGGCGCGTTCCACCTCGCAGGGCTGGCCCGCGCACTCCGAGATGGGGTGGAGAACGCAAAGCCCGATGCGGTTCTTCAGGAAGGTCGAGCCCGCCTCGCCGTCCATCGCGAAGCGCACGGTCCCGGTGGCATCCCCCTCGAGGAGGCCCTCCCAATCGAAGTCGATAGGGCCCTCCCGATGGCTCGACCGGAAGCGGGCGCGAAAGCGGTCCGGCCCCGACTCGACCGCGAGGGCCGAGAGCGCTCCCGGCACCGTTCTCCATTGGGGGTCGCGCACCGCGACGTAGACGCCGCGCAGGACCTCGCGGCTCCCGCAACGGATCCATCGCAGCGCGCCCCGGTCGAACTCGAGGGCCAGGGGGCCGGCCCGCAGCGAGACCCGGTCCGCGGCCGAGAAGGCGCCCGCCGGGAACCCGCTGGTCACGTCCCGAACAGGCGGTCCCCGAAGTCGCCGAGGCCGGGCAAGATGTACTTGTGCCCGTTGAGGCCCCGGTCGAGGGCCGCGGTGAACACGCTCGTCTCCGGCGAATGCGCGGCGAGGTGGGCGACGCCCTCGGGTGCGGCCACGATGGAGAGGAGGCGCACCTCGCGGGCCCCGAGGCCCCGGAGGCCGTCCAGGGCCATGGCCGCCGACCCCCCGGTGGCCAGCATCGGGTCGAGGAGAAAGACCACGGCCTCGGCCAGGTTCTTCGGCACCTTCTCGTAGTAGCGCCTGGCCACCGCCGTCTCCTCGTTGCGCTCGAGCCCGAAGTAGCCCACCTCGACGTGGGGCACGAGCTCGAGGAAGGCGTCGAGCATGCCGAGGCCGGCGCGGAGCACCGGGACGGCCACCACCCGACCCGTGATTCTTCGCACCGTGGTCGTCTCCAGGGGCGTCTCGACCAGGGCAGGGGTCACCCCGAGGTCACGGGTGGCCTCGGCGACGAGGAGCAGGCTGACCCGTCGGGCGAGGACCCGAAAGGCGTCGGGGGGCGTCGTCTTGTCACGCAGACCGGACAGGACGTCTTCCACGAGCGGATGCTTCACGACGTGAAGAGGCATGACCCGCGGAGCATACACCCAGGATGGCCCGGCCCCGCGCGACCGGAGGGGCCTGCCGACTCTGTTATACTGCCGCCTCCATGCGTCTCATGCCCGATGAGGTTCAGTTCATCTCCCGCAAGATCGTGAAGACGCTCACCTCCGAAGGCAAGCTCGAGGTCGACGACATCGCGCAGGTGACCGCGGGGATCGCCAAGGTGATCACCGACGAGCTGGCGGTAGAGGATCGTCTGAACGAGGAGGTCCGCGAAGTCCTCGTCCAGCACTCGTCCGAGATGGAGCGCTCGAACATCACCTATACCGAGATGTTCAAGATGCTCAAGAAGAAGATGGCCCGAGAGAAGGGGATCATCCTGTGAAGCGGCGCGAGGGTTCCTAAGGCGCCATGAAACTCTCGCGCGAGAAGATCCTCCGGATGTCCCACCTGATCCTCAACCATCTCGACGCCGACGACTCCGTCGAGTACTACGCGGATCCGCAGGAGATCCGCCAGCAGATCGTGAAGCTCATCTCGGACGAGATGAAGACCGACGAGGCCATCGACGTGCTGGTCCGTCGCAAGATCGAGACCCAGAAGCGCACGATTCTCGAGGGCTCGGACGAATGGGACGTCCTCTACCGGAAGTACTACGAGGAAGAGGTCGCCCGGCACCGCAGGGTCATGCCCTAGGGGTCTTCAGTCCGGCTCGGGCGCTGGGGCATTTTTGAGCACTTTTGGACATCCAGCCCTGACCTCCCGTAGTATGGTCTGGTTCTCCCCTGGATCGGGGATGCCGGCCCACCCCCTCGAGGGAGCTGGTCAGCCCGAGCGAACGCAGCACTCCTCGCTCTGACCGGTGCGTGTTGCGGAAGAGAACCAGCTAAGGAGATCGTCGATGACACGACCACTGGCGGCTTTGGCTCTTGGCGGAGTTCTTGCGCTTGCCAGCGCAGGTTTCGCGGAAGACAAGAGCGAAACGACCGAGTCGAAGACTACGGTCAAGAAGGAAGACGTCAAGACCTGGGTCGTCCCCATCGAGGGGAAGGACTGGAGTATTCGGCCTGCCGCCCCCAGCTTCGGCGGGGACACCGGCCTGTTTCACCTCTCCTCGGCCTACACCCTGCTCAAGGGCAAGATGTCCTTCAGCGGGTTCTACGACAACCTCGATCGCGATCCGAAGGACGAGGACATTGGCACGTGGGGCTTGACCTTCGGCTACGGGGCCACCTCGAAGCTCGAGCTCTTCACGAGCATCGGGATCCAGAACCGGATGAACGCCGACGCGCTCTTCCAGCCCGGGTACCAAAACGACTTTCCGTTGGCCGAGGACCACTGGAAGACCGGCTTCGGGGACATCCGGCTCGGGGCCAAGTACAACATCCTCGACGACTACTTCCGCGATGACGCTGTGGGGCTGGCCGTGATGGGGACGGTCAAGCTGCCCACCGCGGACGAGAACAAGGGGCTCGGGACGGGAAAGACCTCCTTCGGAGCGGACCTGGTTCTTTCCAAGAACCTGAATCGCAAGGCCGACCTTCACGGAGCGATCGGATACGAGATCAACTCCGATCCGGACGCAGTGGACATCGGCAACGCCTTCAAGTGGGGCATCGGTGTCAACATCCCGGCGTGCCGGTTGTTCCAGTTTCAGGCCGAGGTGACGGGCAAGAAGTACTCGAGCGCGTCCTTCCCCCAGACCGATCCCGTGGACCTCACGATGGGCCTGGCCTTCTGGATCAAGTCAGGTTTCTTCGTCCGCCCGGGCTTCTCCTACAACATGAACTTCGACGACCGCGGTCTGAACTCGGGGTTCAAGAGCAAGGCGGGCGGGATCGTCCAGGTGGGCTACCATCCCGGCACGCCGTGCTGCGAGGTCTACGTGCCGCCCCCGCCCCCCCCGCCGCCGCCGAACCGGCCCCCGACCGTCAGCCTCAACTGCGCGAAAGACACGCTCCTGGCCGGGGAGACGACGCCGTGCCGGGCCACCGCCGCCGATCCCGATGGCGATCCCCTGACCTACACCTGGTCGACGAGCGCCGGCAAGGTGACGGGTAGCGGGCCCGATGCGACCTTCGACAGCGCATCGGTGCCTTGCGACACCACCGTGACCGTGACCGTTCAGGTCTCCGACGGACGGGGCGGCACCGCCCAGGCCCAGGACACCGTCCGCGTGCGGTGCCCCGAGAAGCCGAAGCCCGAGCCCGTGACCTGCACGTCGGGCGGCTTCCCGCGCAACATGGCCCGTCTCAACAACGTGGACAAGGCCTGCCTGGACGACCTGGCGGCGCGCATGAAGCAGGACCCGCGGAGCCGCATCGTCATCACCGGCCACGCGGACAAGAGCGAGCCGAACGCCGAGGTCATGGGCAGGAAGCGCGCCGAAGCCATCAAGAGCTACCTCGTGAAGGAGCGCGGAGTCGACGAGGCCCGGGTGACGGCGCGCAGCGCCGGCGCCACGAAGCCGCTCGACACCGGCACGTCCGCGGTGGCTCGCGCCAAGAACCGTCGCGCTGACGTGACCTTCGTTCCCGAGGGCGCCACCTTGCCCGAGGACGACGACTAGAGGCCGAATAGCCGCAGGGACCGACGGCTGGGGAGATCACCCTTCTCCCCAGCCGTTTTCTCGATCTGGGGTCCCTTCCGGGGGCGGTGGCCTATCGGAAGGGCGTACGACGAAAGCGAGGACGTCATGCGTCAGTTCCCTGTCCTTCTAGCCATTGGCCTGATCGTGGGTGCGGCCAGCGTCGGCTGTGACAAGCCGGCCGAAGACGTGAGCCTGTTCCAGGCCGATCTGTCCGGAGCCGGAGAGGTGCCAGCCCGCGCGACGGGCGCCACGGGAACGGTGGGGCTCTACGTCGACGGCAATAACGTCAACTACACGATCGAAGTCCACGGCATCACCTCGATCACCGGCGCCCACATCCATTCCGGGGCCGCGGGGTCCAACGGGAGCATCCGGATCGCCCTCTTCCCCGCCCCAGGCACGAACTTCCTTCCCACGGGCACGAGTACCGGCGCGGTCGACGGCATCCTGATCGAGGGCTCCTTCAACTCCTCGCAGGTCACGGGCGTCACCTACGACGAGCTGCTGAGCCAGATGCGCGCGGGGACGGCCTACGCCAACGTCCACACCACGCAGTTCCCGGGTGGGGAGATCCGGGCTCAGGTCCGCCTCGTCCGCTGACCCCGCATCCGCCATGGCCCGCCTCCTTGAGCGATAATCCGCCAAGGAGGAACTCCTTGGATCTGGACTCGAGTGAGGCGGGCAGCCATGGCCGCTGAGAGACGGTGGCGGTTTCTCCTGGTTGCGGCCGGCTTGATCCTGAGCGCCCTTCCGGCGCTTGCGGAAACCTGGGCCCCCGTGGGCCCTCCCGGCGGCGACGCGCGGGCCCTGGCGTCGGACCCGCGCGATCCCGAGGTGGTGTACCTCGGGACGGCCAACGGCAACCTCTACCGCTCCACCGACGGGGGCCGGCGCTGGAAGCGGCAGGAGCCCGGGTTCCCGATACGGGGGATGAGCCTCGACGACATCGTCGTGACCTCCGAAGGGACGCTCTTCGTCGGCTACTGGTCGGTCAGCGGCTCCGGGGGAGGAGTCGCGAAGAGCGACGACGGCGGGCAGACCTTCACCGTGTTGCCTGGCATCTCCGGGGAGGCGGTCCGCGCCCTGGCCCTGGCCCCATCGGACCCTGACGTCGTGGTGGCGGGCACCGGCACCGGAATCTTCCGCTCGGGAGACGCCGGTCGCTCGTGGAGCCGCATCAGCCCCAAGGACGATCCGGAGATCAAGAACCTCGATTCGGTGGCGATCGATCCCCAGGACCCGCAGACGATCTACGCCGGGACCTGGCATCTGCCCTGGAAGACGACGGACGGCGGACGCTCCTGGAAGCCGATCCACACGGGCATGATCGACGACTCCGACGTGATGACCCTGACCGTGGACCGCCGCTCGCCCCAGACCGTGTACGCGACCGCGTGCAGCGGGATCTATCGCTCCACGAGCGGCGGCGCGCGTTGGGCCAAGGTGCCGGGCATCCCGGCGAGCAGCCGGCGCACCCGCGCGTTCGCCCAGGCCCGCGAAGCAGCGGACACGTTCTACGCGGGCACCACCGAGGGCCTCTGGGTCTCGGAGAATGGGACCGCCTCGTGGCGGCTCGTCACCAGCAAGGACCTCGTGGTGAACGCGGTCGTCTCCCAGCCCGGGGGGGCGCTGCTCGTCGGCACCGACGGCGCCGGGGTGCTCCGCAGCGAAGGGCGTGCGGAGGGCTGGCAGCGCTCGAACGACGGCTTCTCGGAGCGATTCGTCTCGCGGATCGCCTTCGATCCGGCCCGTGGCCACATCTTTGCGACGGTCCTGGGCGACCGGCGCTACGGCGGCGTTCTCGCCGCGCCCTCGGCCAGTGGGCCCTGGAAGACGCTGGCTCCGGGCCTCGAGGGGCGCGAGGCGCTCGCCCTCGACGTTCTCCCCGGGGGGGCCGTCCTGACCGGAACCGACAACGGCATCTTCGCCACGAGCGGCGAGGGCGTTCCCTGGCGGCGGCTCTCGACCCTCATCGGCGGGATCGAGGCCCAGCCACGGGCCACCGACGTGGCGGCGCTCTCCGATTCCGTCTTCCTGGCGGCAACCTCCCAGGGTCTCTTGCGGAGCATCGACGGGGGTCGGACCTGGCAGGTCCAGAGCCTCGGTCTGGGCGGCGCGGTCTCGGCGGTGGCCCGGGCCAGGACCCGGCCGGGCACTGCCCTCGCCGCCACCGCCTTCGGCATCTTCCGCACCGCGGACTACGGCATCGGCTGGACCCTCGTCGCGGAGCCGCTCGGACGATCGAGCGTCCATGCCCTCCAATTCCTGCCGGGCAACGACGACGTCGTCTTCGCGACGACGTCCAGGGGGCTCTACCGTTCCGCCGACCAGGGGCGCACCTGGTCGCCCCGGGGCGGAGGCCTTCCGTTGCTGGACATCACGGGGCTGGGCCTCCATCCCGACGGCCGGACGGCCTTCGCGAGCGACTTCCAGCAGGGCGGGATCTTTCGGAGTGACGACGCCGGGGAGACCTGGACGGCGGTGGCGACGAGCGGGCTCCTGTCCGATCGCGTGTGGACGCTCGCCGTCGATCCGCGAGGCCCCACGATCCTGGCCGCTGCGGCCACCGGGGGTCTTCACCAGCTGACCCTCCCGTCGACGGGCGGCGGGGCCCCGGCCGCGAAGTAGGATGTGCCCGTGAGCCCGATCACCGAAGGCCACCTCGGGGATCCCTTAGCGTTGACGATGCTGAGACTAGGCTAGAAGCCGCAGAAAAGAGGAGGTCCCATGACTCTCGCCGCCCTGTTCCTGGCCGCCGCACTCGCCCCGCAAGAGCCCCAAGCCACGCCGCCGGGACCGGAGGTCGTGAACGCCAGCGCCGCGCAGGAATACATCGACGCCGGGCTCAAGGCGTTCCAGAGGCGCCGCTTCAGCGCAGCCCAGGCCGATTTCCAGAAGGCCGTGGACGCCGATCCGCAGAGTGCGGCGGCCACGTTCTACCTCGGCTACGCCTACTACAAGATCGCCGAGCCTTCCCGGCGCCTCACCCCCGGCAAGAGGAAGGCGGCCGAGCTCTTTGCCAAGGCCTTCGAGCTGGACCCGGCCTTTCGTCCAGTCTGGGGCCAGAAGGGCTAGCCCGGACTATTCATGAAGTCCGCCTGACCCTGCTTCATGAATAGCGGGCGCACGCGGGTTGCCGCGACCATTCCCGGCGAGAAACTCCGGGTGACTTGCGAGCCAGAATGCTGGCGGCATCCGGGAACCGAGGCCGGCCAGACACTGGTGCTCCTCAAAAGCCCGTTGAATAGCGTGGCCCATGGGTTGTTGCGGTACATACATTGGTGACACGTGTAAGCGTGATCCCGTTTAGGAGATTGTCTCAGGTGTCGCAACCCTGTTCCCGGATGCTCCTGAAGTATCAAGGAGGATTCGGTGAAGAACAAGAAGTCGAGGGGGAAGGCGACTCGTAGGTCGCGGCCTTTACTAGAGCGGGTCAACTTGAATGCTGCGGGTATCGACTGCGGCTCCGCCATGCACTACGTCGCGGTGCCGCCGGACCGCGACCCAGAGCCGGTTCGGTGCTTCAAGACGTTCACCGAGGACTTGCATCGACTCGCGGACTGGCTGGTTGCCTGTGGGATCAAGAGCGCGGCCATGGAAGCAACGGGGGTCTATTGGATCCCGATTTTCGAGATCCTGGAGGCGCGCGGCCTCGAGGTCCTGCTCGTCAACGCGCGACACGTGAAAAACGTGCCTGGGCGGAAGAGCGACGTCACCGACGGCGAATGGCTGCGGGATCTGCATAGCGTCGGACTACTGAAGGGTAGCTTCCGACCCACGGCTGAGATTACGGCCCTGCGCAGTTACCTTCGTCACCGCGAGACGCTCATCCAGGGCGCTGCGACCACGATCAACCGCATGCAGAAGGCGCTCGTGCAGATGAACCTGCAACTGCACGTGGTCATCAGTGACATCGGCGGGGCCACGGGTCTGCGGATCCTTCGCGACATCGTCGACGGACAAACCGATCCCCGGCACCTCGCCACGCATCGCGATGCACGCTGTCACGCATCCGAGCCGGAAATCGCTGCCGCGCTCACTGGGCACTACCGCCCAGAGCACCTCTTCGTCCTCCGACAGAACCTCGAGCTCTACGACGCGTTCCAGCGCCAGATCGAATCTTGCGACACCCAGATCGAGGCCCACTTGAAGGCCCTTGCCACAAGCACCACGCCACCAGCTGCCCTCCCATCGACTCCTCGGTCACGCCGCAAAACCAGCAGCAACGAACCCCATTTCGACGTACAGACCTCTCTCCATCAGCTCACCGGCGTTGACTTGAGCCGGCTCGACGGAATCGGGCCGTACAGCGCCCTTCGCCTGATCTCCGAGATCGGTACCGACATGTCGCGCTGGCGGACCGAACACCACTTCACTTCCTGGCTCACTCTGGCGCCCGACAACAAGGTCTCGGGTGGTCGGCTACTGAGCTCTCGCACCAGACCCGCAGCCAATCGTGCCGCTGCCATCCTTCGCATGGCCGCCATGTGCCTCGGCCGCACCCAGACAGCGCTCGGAGCTTTCTATCGCCGCCTTGCCTATCGCATCGGCAAGGCCAAGGCCATCACCGCAACCGCCCGAAAGCTGGCGATCCTGGTCTATCGTTGCCTCAAGCGTGAACTCGTCTACCAGGACCCAGGCGCCGCCGAATACGACCGCAAGCACCGCACCACCGTATTACATCGCCTCCGTCAGCGTGCCGGAGCCCTCGGCTTCCACCTCGTCAACGGCCAGACCGGCGAAGTGCTCGATTGAGTTTCTTAGGAGTCCGATCTGGCTATGCGTCAGGGCCATCCGTGCCCCAGCCTGGAGCCGACCGATGCCGTCCTCATCCGGCGCCCTGTGTCGTGCTCCGTGACGGCCCTTGTCGCCGTCTGAGGGCTCCAGGACGGATCATTCGTTCGGAAGATCACGCAGCCTCACGAATGATCCGGCCTAGGGCAGGTAGCGCCCGAGCAGGCTCGTCTTGCTGAGGTCCGAGTAGAGCACGAGACCGATCAGCAGGAAGATCACCGCGGCGCCCGCGTTCATGATCCAGGCCTTGACGGTGAGGCTGAAATCCCGGCGCAGCAGGCCCTCGCCGGCCAGGATGGCCAGGTGACCTCCGTCGAGGGGAGCCAGCGGGAAGAGGTTCAAGATCCCGACCTGCAGGCTGATGACGGCCACCAGGAAGAGAAGTGATCCCAAGCCGCCGCGGGCCGCGTCGCCCGAGGCCTTCGCGATCCCCAGCGGTCCCATCATCGTCTTGGGGGAGATCCGGGCGGTCAGCAACCGGCCGAGCACATCGAAGGTCTGCCGGGTCATGTCCCAGGTCCAGCGCAGGGATTCGCCCACGGCTTCGACCGGTCCGAACTTCTTGAGCACCGTCTTCGGTGCGATCCCGATGCGCGGGCCCGAGCCTTCGTCGCGCGGGACCATGCTGAGGTCGAGGATCTGGCCGTCGCGCCACAACTTGAGCACCAGCGGCTTGCCGGCCGAGGCGGCGACGAGGGGGGGGATGTCGGTGAAGCTCTTGATGGCAGTCTCGCCGATCTTCAGGATCGCGTCGTCCGTGCGCAGGCCGGCGAGGGCGGCGGGCTGCTTCTCCAGGACCTGGCCGACCCGGACCAGCGGGTAGACGCCGATCGATCCCACCCGTTCCTGGGTCACGGTCTCGGAGCGGACCGCGACCTCGCGCTCCTGGCCGTCGCGCTTCACCCGCAGGGCGAGGGCGCGATCGGGGCTCAGCAGGATGTGGTACTGCGCCTCCTCCCAGCTCGTGTACGGCTTGCCGTCGATGGCCGTGATCTCGTCCCCGGGGACGAGGCCCGCCCGCGCCGCCGGTGAGGCCGGGTCTACCGCGCCCACGATCGGCCGGTCGAACCGGCTGGCGTCGACCGCGAACCCGATCATGTAGAAGACGCTCAACACCGAGATGGTGAGCACCGCGTTCATGCCGGGACCGGCGAGGTAGACGAGGAAGCGCTGCCAGCGGGGCCGGCTCGTGAAGTCACGCCCGTCACCCCGGGCGCTCGTGTCCTCGCTCAGGTGGTCCTCGGGCTCGCCCTCGAGCTTCACGTAACCGCCGAGGGGCACGAGCGACACCCGGCAATCGGTGTCCCCCCACTGGAACCCGAAGAGGCGCTTGCCGAAGCCGAAGGAGAAGATGAAGACGCGCATGCCGAAGGCCTTGGCCGTGATCAGGTGCCCGAACTCGTGCACGAAGATGATGATGCCGAGGACGAAGACGAAAGCGACGGAGGTCTGGAGGAATGCCATGTTCTTACTGTACCTGCTTTGGCGGCTAGCCCAACCTGCGGTCGGTCATGAGGAGACGCGGGCGGCGAAGCCCCGGGCCCGCAGCGCTTCCTGGGCCCGGGCCCGGGCCCAACCGTCGGCCTCGAGCACGTCGGAGAGGTCCCGGACCGTGGCCCTCGGGTGAGCGTCCATGACCTCCGCGATGGTTTCGGGAATGGAGTTGAAGGAGACACGGTCGTCGAGGAAGGCGGCCACCGCTTCTTCGTTGGCGGCATTCAGGACCGCGGGCAAGGAACCCCCGGCCTGGATTGCGCGGTAGGCCAGGCCCAGGCAGGGGAAGCGCCCGTGGTCGGGCGCCTCGAAGTCGAGGTGCATTCCCCGGGTGAAATCCATGCCCGGGATCGCGGCGGGCCACCGCTCGGGGTGGGAAAGGGCGTACTGGATGGGCATCCGCATGTCGGTGACGCCGAGCTGGGCGAGGACGGTGCCGTCCACGAACTCGACCATGGAGTGGACGATCGACTGGGGGTGGACCAGGACCTCGATGCGGGAGTCGTCGACGCCGAAGAGCCAGTGCGCCTCGATGACCTCGAGGCCCTTGTTCATGAGGGTCGCGGAATCGATGGTGATCTTCCGGCCCATCGTCCAGGTGGGATGGTTGAGCGCCTCTTCCCGGGTGATCGCGTCGAACGTGTCGCGCGGCCGATTGCGAAAGGGACCGCCCGAGGCGGTGAGCACGAGCCGCCGAACTTCCTCGGGACGCCGGCCGTCGAGGCACTGGTGGAGGGCGCAATGCTCGCTGTCGATGGGCAACACGCGCCCCCCGCGGGCGCGCGACTCGGCCATCATGAGCGCGCCCGCCATCACCAGGGTCTCTTTGTTGGCGAGCGCCACGTCCTTCCCGGCCAGAAGGGCGCGGTAGGTGGGGACGAGCCCGACGGCCCCGACCGCCGAGGCGACCACGATACCGGCCTCGGGGTGGGTCGCGACCTCGACCATGCCCGCCTCGCCGACCGCGACCCGGCAACCGCTCACATCCACGAGTCGGCCGAGGGCCAGGAGGGCGTGCTCGCTCGCCACGGAAACCACCCGCGGCCGATAGCGCGCCACCTGCTCGGCGAGAACCTCCACGTTGGAGCCCGCCGCCAGGCCCACCACGCGGAAGCGCTCGGGAAAGGCATCCAGGGTCCGGAGCACATTCCTGCCCACGGAGCCGGTGGAGCCCAGGATGGAAACGCCCTTCATACGGCGAGGCCTCTCAAAGCGGAAACGGCCCCCCACGGGGGCCGTTCAGCGGACATAAAGAAAATAGTAGTACAGAACCGGGGCGCCGAACAGCAGGCTATCGATTCGATCGAGCATCCCCCCGTGGCCCGGGAAGAGGGTGCCCGAATCCTTGACCCCGGCCCACCGCTTGAGCAGGCTCTCGTCCAGGTCTCCCACGATCCCGAGGGCCGCGACCGCGATCCCCAGGACGACCGTGTGCGACAGCGGCAACGAAGGAAGACCCAGCTGGCGGACACCCAGGGCCCCGACGATGCCACCCACGAGCCCTCCGATCGCGCCCTCGACCGTCTTGCCCGGCGAGACGCTCGGGGCCAGTCGCCGCTGGCCCCAGGCATGGCCCACGAAGAAGGCGAAGGTGTCGGAGACCATGATGATGGCGAGGAGCAGGACGACGCGCCACGCCCCGGCGCCAGGGGGCGCGAGGGTCAGGAGCGCCGCGATCGTCCCGCCCAGTGCGCCGAGGTAGACCGCGCCCAACAAGGTGGCCGCCGCCGCGGGCACGCTCTGGTCGAAGTCGCTGCCCTGGCGCAGGGTCGCGATGAGGAGGAGCAAGGCCAGGAGGGGCCAGATCGGCGCCCCGAACCAGCCTGGAAACGCGACCTCGACGAACATCGCCGCGGCCAGGACGAAGCCGGTGCGTCGCATCGGAACGAGCCCGCGTGCGCGCACGAAGCGGAAGAACTCGAAGAGGCCGACGAGGGCGGCCAGGGCCACGAGAGCGGCCCCCAGCACCGGTGGCCCCAGGAACAAGACCGCGACCAGGAGGGGAAGGGCGAGGAGAGCGGTGCCCACCCGGGAAGCCAGGTTGCTGGCGAAGGGCGACCTCAAACGGGTGCGATGCCCCCGTATCTCCGCTCACGCTTCTGGAAGTCGGCCACGGCGCTCAAGAGGTGCTTGCGTCGGAAATCGGGCCACAGGACGTCGGTGACCCAGATCTCGGCATACGCGATCTGCCACAGCAGGAAGTTCGAGACCCGCAGCTCACCGCTCGTGCGGATGAGGAGATCAGGGTCAGGCTGACCGGCCGTGTAGAGGTAGGACGAGATGGTCGCTTCGTCCACGCGGCCGGGATCGCGTCCGTTCGCGAGCACGTCTCCGATCAGGCGGCGCACCGCATCGGTGATCTCCGCGCGCCCCCCGTAGTTGAGGGCGATGTTGAAGAGCAAACCCGTCGAGCTCCGGGTCTTCTCCATGCCCCGGTTGAGCTCGTCGCGCACGTCCGCGGGCAGGTCTTCCATGCGCCCGATCACGTTGAAGCGGATGTTGTTCTTCAAGAGGGTGTTGAGCTCCATCCTGAGGTACCGCTTCAGGAGGCTCATGAGGGTGCTGACCTCGCTCGCCGGCCGCTTCCAGTTCTCGATCGAGAAGGCGTACAAGGTCAACACCTGCAGCCCCAGACGGGCGGACGTCTCGACCGCGTCCCGGACTGCGGCGATGCCCGCCCGATGGCCTTCGACTCGCGGTTTACGGCGCAGGCTGGCCCAGCGGCCGTTCCCGTCCATGATGATGGCCACGTGGCGCGGGATGCGGGCAAAGTCGATGGTGCGGAGGAGCGACTGCTCCTCCGAATCCGTGGGGACGACCTCCAGAAGATCCTGCAGTGACATGGGGCTTGGCGGACGCTCGACGAGACGCTTATGTTAGCACCCGCGCGCCCCGCAGTGCATGAGACGAATGGCTACTCGCGGGGCTCGGAAGAGGGATAGTCGACGCGTACGAGGGTCAACCCGTGGGCCGGGGCCGGAGCGGGCCAGCCCCCGCGATCCCGGGCTTCGAGGGCCAGGCGCAGCTCCTCCACCGCCACGAGTCCTCGACCGGCGGCGATCAACCCTCCCACGAGGCTCCTCACCATCTTGCGCAGGAAACCGTCGGCCTCGACCTCGTACACCACGGTGGGGCTACCGCCGCCGTCCCCCGCGGGCTCGACTCGGAGCTCAGACCGCCCGAGGGTGCGGACCGAGGTCTTGACGTTGCTTCCCGCGGACGCCACGGACGCGAAGTCGTGGCGGCCCATGTAGAGCGCGGCCGCGGCCCGCATGGGCCCTTCGGCCAGGGGTCCTCGAACGTGGGCCACGTAAAGACGACGCGACGGGACCTGCACCTCACCGGTATCCATCATGTAGCGATAGAGCTTGGAGACGGCACATCGGCGCGCGTCGAAGTCCTTGGGGGCCCGCGCCGTGTCGAGGACGCGGACATCCGCGGGCAGAAGCCCGTTCAGGGCCCGGGTCAGGACGTCAGGCGCAAACTCCCGCGGCAGCTCGAAAGAGACGACCTGACCCAGGGCGTGGACGCCGGCATCGGTGCGGCCCGCGGCCACCACGGTCACGCGTTCGCCCTCGCCCAGCCGGCCGAGGGCCGCCTCGAGCACGCCTTGCACGGTTCGCACCGGCCGCACGCGCGATTGCGATTGCCAGCCCTCGAAGTCGGTGCCGTCGTAGGCGAGGGTGAGGCGGAATCGGGTCACCGCGGGGCGGTGCGCGACCCGGGCTTCTCGGGCAGAGAGCCCGCGGCACAGAGGGGACAGGCTTCGGCGCCATACGCCGGCACCTCGAGCCCCAGGAGCCAGGCCCGCGGCACGTCCAGGTCGACCGCTCCCCCCCGGTCCACCAGGCTGCCGACCGCGAGGACACGCGCGCCGGTCGCACGAACGCAATCCATCACCTCGCGCGTCGAGCCCCCCGTGGTGATGACGTCTTCGACCACGACCACCGGCTCGCCAGGCTCGAGCCGGAAGCCGCGGCGCAGGGTCATTCGGCCGTCCTGGCGCTCGGTGAAGAGGCCCGCGCAGCCAAAGGCGCGCGCGACCTCGTGGGCCACGAGGACCCCGCCCAGCGCGGGTGCCACGATCGCCAAGGGCGTCGCGCCCTGGAGGTGCGGCCGGAGGGCGTCGGCCAGGGATCGGCCCAGCCGCGAGGCCAGCTCGGGATCCATGAGAACCCGGGCACACTGGAGGTAGCGGGCCGAGTGCAGGCCCGAAGACAACAGGAAATGGCCTTCGAGAAGGGCCCCGCGCTCGCGGAAGAGGGCCAGGAGGTCCGAGGTCTCGGAAGACACGGGGGGAATGTTACCAGGGCCGCCCGCGGCTTGGGTCCAGGCTCTCGTGGATATACTTCTCCGGTGGTTCCCCTCTCCGCCGTCGTCATCACCCACAACGAAGAAGAGAAGCTGCCCGAGGCCCTGCAGAGCGTCGCCTTTTGCGACGAGATCGTGGTCGTGGATTCCGGCTCTTTGGATCGGACCCGCGACATCGCCGTGGCCGCGGGGGCACGGGTGATCCTGAACGAACCCTGGCCGGGCTTCGCCGCCCAACGCAACGTCGCGGTCGACGCCGCCCGAAACGACTGGGTGATCGCCCTGGACGCCGACGAGCGCGTGGCCGCGCCCTTGCGCGAAGAGATCCAGGGCCGGCGGGCGCGCGGCTTCGACTGCGCGGGATACCGTATCCCGAGGGTCGCCTTTTATCTGGGCCGCTGGGTGCGGGCGACCGACTGGTATCCCGACCCCCAGGTTCGCCTCTTCGATCGCACGCGCGCCCGTTGGGAAGGCGTACACGTCCACGAGTCGGTTCGGGTACGCGGCAAGGTGGGGCGGCTACGCTCCGACATGGAGCACCACCCCTACTCGGACATCGGCGACCACATGAAGAAGATCGACCGGTACACGACGCTTTGGGCGCAGCAGGCCTTCGAGGCCGGCCGCCGCACCAGTATCCCCGCGATGGTGGGCAACGGCTTTTGGACCTTTCTCCGGAACTACGTCCTCAAGCGGGGCTTCATCCTCGGCTCCGCCGGCTTCACGATCTCCGTGCTCAACTCCTATTACACCTACACCAAGCTCGCCAAGCTCCAGGAGCTGACGCGAACCCGGGCGGCTCGTTGAGGGTGCTGCACGTGGACACCGCCCGCAGCTGGCGAGGCGGCCAGAACCAGGTGCTCCTCACCTCGCTGGGCATGGCCGAACGGGGCCACGAGGTCACCCTGGCCTGCCGGGCGGGGGGTGAGCTTTGGGCCCGGGCCGAGGCCGCGGGCGTCGCCACGCGACCCGCCCGCTTCCAGGGCGACCTCGGACCCTTCGGGATCCTCGCCCTCACGCGGGCCCTCACCGAGACCCGGCCCGACGTGATGCAGCTCCACGATCCCCACGCGGTGTCGGCGGGGCTCGTGGCGCGGAAGCTCGCTCGTTCCCGGGCGCGCGTCATCGCCACCCGTCGCGTGGACTTTCGCCTCCGCTCCTTGCCCTCACGGGTCAAGTACCGGGCGTGCGACCGTGTGATCGCGGTGAGCCGCGCCATCGCCGATCTCCTGCGCGCCGATGGTCTCTCCGACGCGCGGGTCCGCCTGGTGTACGAGGGAGTGCCCGATCGGGCGCCGATGAGCGGGGGCCAGGAGGCCCTCGCGGCCCTCGGCGTGCCCGAGGGCAGCCCGGTAGTGGGTAACGTCGCGGCCCTCACCGGCCACAAGGACCACGCGACCCTGATCGAAGCAGCGGCCCTGCTGCGGGAGCGGCTGCCCCGGGTCGTGGTCGTGATCGCGGGCGAAGGCGAGCTGCGCGCGGCGCTCGAGATGCAGGCCCGGGCGCTCGGCCTGTCCCGGAGCGTGATCTTCGCCGGGTTCCGCACGGACCTGGACCGGCTGCTCCCGGCCTTCACGGTGTTCTGTCTTTCGTCGCGCATGGAGGGCCTGGGCACGAGCCTGCTCGACGCGATGGCCTTCGGCCGACCCGTGGTGGCGACCGCCGCGGGCGGGATCCCCGAGGCGGTGGAGGACGGCAAGACCGGGCTCCTGGTTCCGCCCCGCGATCCGCGAGCCCTGGCCGACGCGCTCCAGGCGCTGCTCACCGACGAGGTCCGGGCCCGCGCGCTGGGGGACGCCGGACGCGAGCGCTTCCTGGGCCGCTTCAGCGCCGCCCACATGATCGATGCGACGCTCCAGACCTACGGCGAGGCGCCTTGAAGGTCCGAGCCATCCTGAACCCCCGGGCCGGGGTCGCGGCCGAGCAGGCCCTGGCCGCGGTGCGTCGCGGGCGTCCCGCCTGGACCGACCTCACCGTGGCCGTGACCACCGGTCCCGGCGACGCGAAGACGCTCGCCGAGGAAGCGGCGCGCGCGGGCGCAGAGCTGGTGCTTTCGGTCGGTGGAGACGGAACCGCCAACGAAACCGCGCAGGGACTGCTCGGCTCGACGACCGCTCTCGGGATCGTGCCCGTGGGCTCGGGCAACGGCCTGGCCCGCTGCCTCCGCATCCCCCTGGACCCCGCGGAGGCGCTGGCCGCTCTCGAGGATGGAGTCACGCGCCCGATCGACGTGGGGATGGCGAACGGCCGCCCTTTCCTGAACGTGGGCGGCGCGGGGTTCGACGCCGTGGTGGGGGCGGACTTTCAGACGTCGGGCCGCAGCGGCCGCCGGCGAGGCATCCTGAGCTATGTCGTCCTTTCGCTCTTTCGCGTGGCCCGGTACCGCGCCGAGCCTCTTTGGCTCGAGGCCGACGGCCGGCGGCACGAGCTGCGACCCTTCCTGGTGTGCCTCGCCAACGGCCCGCAATACGGTGCGGGGGCCATCATCGCGCGGGGCGCCCGGCTCGACGACGGGCGGCTCGACATCGTGGTGATCGACGACGCGCCGCGGGCCGTGCTCCTGGCCAACGTCCCCCGCCTCTTCGCGGGCCGCCTCGATCGGTCCCGGCTCTATCGCCGCCTGACCGTGGCGAGCGCGTCCCTCGCCGGAGCAGTTCCGTTTGCCTACCATCGCGACGGTGAGCCGGAAGCCCCCGTATCACGTCTCGAGGTGGGGCTCGCGTCCCGCGCGCTCCTGGTACGGGTGCCGCGGGCGGTGGCCCTCGATCCCGAAGGCCCGTTTCAACCCGCCGTGCCCAGGGGCTAGAAGAGCAGGAGCTCCGGCGGGAGGCGGGCTAGAGAATGGCCTCCGCCCGGGCCAGAAGCTCGACGAGATCGCGCCGTACGCCCTCTCCCACGGGCAGGAGCGGCGAGCGCACCGCGCCGCCGCGGAAGCCGGCGGCGTCCATCGCGGCCTTCAGGCCGGCCACGCCGTGGCCCGCCGTGACCGCCACCGCCAAGGGCATGATCGCCTGCTGGAGGCGGCGGGCGCGTGCGTGGTCGCCGGCCTCGTGGGCGCGGTAGAGCGCGGCCAGGCAGCGGGGAGCGCAGCACGCCGCGGCCAGCACCCCCGCCGAGGCGCCGACGCACAGGGCCGGATAGAAGGTCGGCGCGGAGCCGCACGTCACCGCGAAGCTCTCGGGGGTCGAGGCCCGCAAGCGAGCGAGAAGCCCCATGTCTCCGCTCGACTCCTTGATCCCGGCGATGTTGGGGTGGGCCGCGAGCGCCTCGGCCAGACCGGCCGGCCAGGTGATGCCGGTGAAGGCCGGGACCGAGTAGAGGAGGATCGGGATGGGCGAGGCGTCCGCCACGGCTTCGAAATGGTGGGTCAGGGCTTCGGGGGTCATCCGCGCCTTGTAGTAGCACGGGGTGAGGACGAGGGCCGCGTCGGCCCCGAGGTCGGCCACCTTCCGTGCGAGAGCGATGGTCGCTCGGGTGCTCTCGAGACCGACTCCCGCCAACATCAGCCGCCCCTCCAGCCGGGCGCGCGCGATGCCGACGAGGGCGAGCTTTTCGCCCTCGTCCAGGCTGGCCGCTTCTCCGTTCGACCCGAGAACGAGCGCTCCGGCGAGCTCGTGCTGGGCGTAGGAGTCGAGGTTGGCCTCGAAGGCAGCGGTATCCACCGACCCGTCCGGGCGAAAGGGCGTGACCACGGGCGTGAGCACGCCCCGAAGCCTCGCCGAGAGCCTCGACCGGGCGTCCGTCTCCGAGGTTCGAAGCACGAGACCCTTCAGGCGGCCGGCGTCTTCTTCGCGAGCGCGACCGTCACCTTGGCCAGCATCTTCGAATCGTGAGCCGTGAAGGCGTCACGATAGTCGCTCCAGACCTCGACGATGGCCCAGAGCCCGGCCTCGGTCCGCACGGGCGAAACCATGACGCTGCCGCTGGTGAGCCCGACCGCCGCCCATCCGGGATGGATCGACACGTCGGAGACCACCGTGGTGGCGTGGCCGTGGCCAGCGTCCGCGAGGGGACCGCCGCTCGTCCCGACCCGGTCGGGACCGGTCGGACGGTCGAGCGACGTGTGCACGACCAGATCCTCACCATCGGCGACGTAGGCCGTGATGGCCGAGTAGCGCGCGAAGCGCTTCTTCAGGATCTCGACCCCCTGGCGCAGGGCCTCCTCGAAGGACGAAGCCTTGCGGATCGCCTCCTCCACGTCGTGGAGCACCTGCTCGCGGCGCTGTGCCGACTTGCGCGCGAGGTCCGTCTTCCATGGCTTGTCTTCTTCCTGCATCGACGTCGTGTTCACCTATGCCGACTCCTTCCTTGGTTAGCCGTTCTTGCCCTGAGCGCCCGCTAGGCCAGCGCGCGCCCACCGTCCACCGTCAAGACTGCGCCCGTGGTGTAAGAGGCCGAAGCGGCCAGGAACATCGTGGCCGCGACTGCCTCTTCGTGGTCGCCGAAGCGGCCGAGCGGAATGCGACGCTTCAGGTCCTCGTCCGCCCCGGGGGGGTCGAGGATTCCGGGCGCCACCGCGTTGACCCGGATCTGCGGGGCCAGGGCCAGGGCCAGGCAGCGTGTGGCCATGATCAGCGCGGCCTTCGAGGCGCAGTAGGGCAGGTAGGCCTTCCAAGGCCGGATGCCGCCCACGCTGGCCACGTTCACGATCACTCCGCCTCCCCGACGCCGCATGTGGGGAACGGCGGCCCGCGACGCCAGGACCGCCGCCTTCACGTTCACGTCGAACGCCTCGTCCAGCCCCTCTTCAAAGGTCTCGTCCGCTTCCACCCGCCGGAAGATCCCTGCGTTGTTCACGAGCACGTCCAGCCCGCCGAGGGCCCGGGCCGCCTCGTCCACGAAACCGGCCATCTGCCCCTTCTGGCGAGCGTCGGCCGGACCCACGTAGACGCGCCGCCCCAACCGCCGAACCTCTTCCGCGGCTTCCGCCGCCCCTTCGCCACTCTCTCGAAAGGAAAGAGCGACGTCGGCGCCGGCCGATGCCAACGCGATCGCGACCGCGCGCCCGAGCCCGCGGCCACCCCCGGTCACAGCGGCGACTTTGCCCTGAAAGACTGCGGCTGGAATCCCCACGAGACGGGCGGGCGTCTCCAAAACCCTCGGAGTATAGCACCGGAAAGGGGCAACCCCAAGGTGGGGCTAGGCCTTGGCCTCTCCCAGGAAACGCGCGCCCACCCGCGAGAAATGCTGGCCCTCGAAGCGCTCGACCCGGCACACGATCGCGCGTGCGCGATAGACGGGACGGTCGCCGAATTTCTTGCGCAGGGCGTCGGGCAGCTGGATGGTGAGCAAGAGCTCGGCCCCGACCGACAGGTGGCGATTGCTCTCGAAGCAGACACCGCCCCCGCTGATGTTCAAGGTGCGGGTCGACTCGTCGAATGCGTTGCCCCCGGCATCCTTGCCGCTCGCCTCGACCGTGAGGCTCAGGGGCACGCGACGCGATCGCTCCAGGAGATCTACCATGAGCACGTCCCTCGCCTCTGACCCTGGTCTTTGCGGATCGTAGGCCCGGAGAAAGGAGCCTGTCAATCCTCGGTGTGGGCGCGGTCCCGGAGCAGCTGGTTCAGCCGAGGGTCGTCGGGGGCCAGGAGGCTCAACTCGGCGATGGCGCGACGCGCCTCGTCCTCCGGCAGCCCCGGGGTCGCCCGCGCGAGCAGGGCGCTGACCCGGGCTTCGGACTGCGCGTCCTTGGGCCGGTCGGGCCGAGCCACCACGAGCTTCTTCCCGGCGCCCCACAGAAGCTCCGCCGCTTCCTGGCAGGAGGGGTCGATCTCGAGGGCCTGGCGCATCTCCGCGACGACCCGAGCCCATTCGCCTTGCGCGAGGAACGCCCTCCCCTGCTTGATCCGCTCGCGGACCCGGGCACGCTGCTCGTCCGGCGTGAGGGATGCCGCCTTTCGGGCAGGCAGGGCCGAGCGGCCCTGCGACTTTCGAAGAGCGGCGTGGATCTGGCTCAGGTCACGGCCCACGTCTTCCATCGAGCCGTAGCGCTTCTTCGGGTCCTTCGCCAGCATGCGGTGGACGACGAAGGCCAGGCGCGCGGGAAGCTCGGGACACACGGCGAGGACGGGCTCGGGCTCGCCGGAGATGATCTTGAAGAGGACGGAGTGGAGGGTCTTGCCGGGGAAGGGCTTCCTGGCGGTGAGAAACTCGTAGAAGACGGCGCCCGCGGAGAAGATGTCCGTACGGTGGTCGATGTCCTGGCCCATGGCCTGCTCCGGCGACATGTAGTCGGGAGTGCCGAGGACGATCCCGCGCTTGGTGATGGTCTCGCGGAAGGCCACGCGCGCCAGCCCGAAGTCGAGCAGCTTCACCCGGCCGTCGGAGGTGACCAGGATGTTCGCGGGCTTGATGTCGCGGTGCACGACTCCGCGGCTGTGCGCGAAGCCGAGCCCCGCCGCGATGTCCAGGAGCACCCGCACCCGATCGGCCAGGGGGATGTCCTCGCGGTGTTCGATCAGCCGCCGTAGGTCGTCGCCGTCGAGGAGCTCCATGGCCATGTAGAGCTGGCCGTCCGACTCGCCGAGGTCGTAGACGGCCACGATGTTGGGATGGCTGAGCCGGCCGATGGCTTCGGCCTCGCGGCGGAAGCGCTGGTGCAGCTCGTCGTCGGCGCCGAGGTCGGCCGAGAGGACCTTCAGGGCCACGACCCGGCCGAGCACGGTGTCGTGGGCGCGATGGACGACGCCCATGGCCCCTTCTCCGAGCCGGCCAAGGACCTCGTAGCGGCCGAAGCGCGTTTTGGCCTACTCCGTGTAACGGAGCAGGACGACCGACACGTTGTCCTTGCCCCCGGCCTCGTTGGCGGCATCGATGAGCCGGCCCGCCGCCTCCTCGAGCGAGGCCGGAAACGGGGTCACGGCCTGCAGGATCTGGTCGTCGTGGAGCATGGCGTGCAGCCCGTCGGAGCAGAGCAGTACGACATCACCCGGGTGGAGCTTCTGCTCGACCACGTCCAGCTCGATCGTGTCCTTGGCCCCGACCGCTTTCGTGATCACGTTGCGCAGCGGGTGCCGGTCGATCTCCTCCGCGTTCAAGATCCCCTCCCCGAGGGCCGCGGACACCCAGGAGTCGTCGCGGGTGATCTGGGTGAGGGCGCCGGCCCGCAGCAGGTAGCAACGGCTGTCCCCCGCGGAGCCTACGGTGAGCACGTCGCCGCTCACCAGCGCCGCCACCGCGGTCGTGCCCATGCCGGTGTACTCCTCCCGCTGATCGGCGGCGCGGTACACCTTCTTGTTGGCGAGCTTGATCGCGGTCTTCAGCCGGTTGCCCTCGAAGGAGAGGTTCACGTCCAGGCCGTAGGGCCAGGTGATCTCCTTCTCCCGGTGGCTCTTCTCGATGAACGCGGCCAGGGTCTCGATGGCCATCTTCGAGGCCACCTCGCCGGCGTTGTGCCCCCCCATGCCATCGCAAACCGCGTAGAGGTTCGGCTCGGGGTCGACGAGGAAGTTGTCCTCGTTCAGCTTGCGACGGCGCCCCACGTCGGTACGGCCGAACGACTCGAGCACCTTCGACTCTCCCGGCGCAGCATCCGTCCGCGCCCCAAAGCGACGGCAGTCTCCGGAACCGTACGACAGAGGATACGGGGGACGCCCCGCTCGGTCAACGCCGGCGCATGGCTTCGAGCATCTCCCGGACCGCCTGCGTCATCCCCACGAGGACGGCGCGGGCCACGATGTTGTGGCCGATGTTGAGCTCCGACAGCTCGCTGAGCCCGGCGATGGCGCCCACGTTGTCGTAGGTGAGGCCGTGCCCGGCGTGCACCTCGAGCCCGAGCTTCCTGCCCAGCCGGGCCGCGTCGATCACCTTGCGCAGGGCCGCTTCCTGGGCCTTCGGCCCCCGCGACTCCGAGTAGGCCGCGGTGTTGATCTCGATGGCCTCGGCATCGAGCTTGTGCGCCTCTTTCACCTGCTCGAGGTCGGGGTCCACGAAGAGGCTCACCGTGATGCCGCCCTCCCGCAGGGTCTTGACGATCGGCTTCAGCTGGACGCTGTTCAGCACGGCGTCGAGCCCCCCTTCGGTCGTCAGCTCCTCGCGACGCTCCGGCACCAGCGTCACCTGCTGGGGCTTCACGGTCAGGGCGATGCGCACCATCTCCTGGATGCCGGCCAGCTCCACGTTGAGCCGTGTCTTCACGACCTGGCGCAGGATCTCGACGTCCCGGTCCTGGATGTGCCGGCGGTCGGAGCGCAGGTGGACGGTGATGCCGTGGGCCCCGGCCAGCTCGGCGAGGACGGCGGCCTGCACGGGGTCGGGCTCCTTGGCCCGGCGCGCCTGGCGAAGCGTCGCCACGTGGTCGATGTTCACGCCCAGCCGTGCCATGGAGGGGAACAGTATATCGTGGGGTCAGGCCCCGGCGGGCACGTCCTGCCGGGCCGCTTGCGCCAGGTCGAGCGCCCAGGCCTGGATGCGCGCTTCGTCCGGTCCTTCGAGCATGATTCGCAGCTTCGGCTCGGTGCCGCTCCAGCGGATGAGCACCCGTCCCTCCTCGCCGAGCGAGGCCTTGACCTCGTCCGTGGCCAAGGACAGGTGCTTCATGTCCTCGAGCGGGCGGCGCGAGGGGAGCACAACGTTCTCGAGCACCTGGGGCACCCGCTCCATGGCTTCGCGGGCCAGCTCGGACAGGGGTTTGCCGGTACGCATCATCAAGGCCAGCACCTGGAGCGCGCCGATGATCCCGTCGCCGGTCGAGGCATGGTCCAGGAAGATCAGGTGGCCCGACTGCTCGCCGCCGAGGTTGAACCCTCCCTTGCGCATGGCCTCGACCACGTAGCGGTCGCCGACGGGCGTCCGTAACAGCCGAGCCCCCGCGCTTGGTCAGCGATCGCTCGAGACCGAGGTTGCTCATGACCGTGGCCACGACGGTGTCGTTCTTCAGCTCCTTGTCCCGGATCATGCGGATCGCGCACATGGCCATGACCGCGTCCCCGTCCACGATCTGCCCCTTCTCGTCGATCACGATGACGCGGTCGGCGTCGCCGTCGAGGGCGATCCCGATCTGGGCGCCGCGGCGGACCACCTCGGCGCGGGCGTTGTCCGGGTGCAAGGCCCCGCTGTCGCGGTTGATGTTGACGCCGTTCGGCTTCACGCCGATGGCGTGGACGCTGGCCCCGAGCTCCTGGAGAACCAGGGGGGCCACGACATAGGCGGCGCCATGCGCCGCGTCGATCACGATGCGGACGCCGTCCAGGGACAGGTCGCGGGGGAAGGTGGCCTTGGCAAAGGCCACGTAGCGACCGCGGGCGTCCTCGAGCTTCTGGGCTTTTCCGATCCCCGGCCCGGTCTTCCGGGCCCGAGAGCCTCGGCATCCTCGATCAGGGCTTCGATCTCGGCCTCGGCCGCGTCCGGGAGCTTGAAGCCGTCGCCGCCGAAGACCTTGATGCCGTTGTCGGCATACGGGTTGTGGCTGGCGCTGATCACGATGCCCGCGTCGGCCCGCATGCTGACCGTGAGGTGCGCCACCGCCGGGGTGGGGATGGGGCCGCAGAGCATCACCCTTCCCCCCATGGAGCAGATTCCGGAAGCGATCGCGGTCTCGATCATGTAGCCCGAGAGGCGGGTGTCCTTGCCGATGATCACGCGCGGAGCATGACTCTTGCCTCGGCCGGCGACGTGGGTGACGGCCCGACCCAGGGCCAGGGCCAGCTCGGGGGTCATGGGGGGCTCGTTGGCGAGTCCGCGGACGCCGTCGGTGCCGAAGAGGGTGCGCGTTGGTTTCCGGCTCATCGTGATCAGTTCCTCTTTCCTGATGGCTTCAAGGTCAGCTCCGCGGGCTCGACGAGGACGACGGAAAGCCCCGGAAGCGCCCGGGGCAGCTCCAGCACCACCGCGGCGGGCTGGGCGGCGCCCGGCGCCGCCGGGTCGAAGACGACATACGGGACCAGGTCTTCGGGTCTCAGCCGATCGAGAACCGAGGACGGACCGGCCACCGTCACCCGCACCGTGGCCGGACGGAGCTGAGCCGGGCCGCCCCGGACCGCCACCGCAAGCCCCTGGAAGGTTCGCTGGCTCTTGACCTCCGCCAGACGCGCCGTGACCTTGACCCGAGGGTCGCCCAGGAGCCGGAGCATGGGGTCCTCGAGCCCGACGCTCACGGCCTCGGTGACGTCGGCCGCAGCGCCTTCCAGGGAGACGGGCTCGGTGAATGCGCTCTCCACTTCCTGGACGCGGCTCTTGGGCCCCGAGATGCGGACTTCGGCGGGCTCGCTCGTGACCTCGGTGACCTCCCGCCCCGGCGCGGGGCGGCCGAGAAGGCGGGGGCGGACGGGCACCACCTTCTGCAAGGTACGCTCGAAGTTCAGGGTCAGGATCGACGGCGTGATCTTGACCACGCGCACCCCGAAGGGCACGCGGATCGACTCCGGGCTCAGGTGGATGATGCGCTCTCCTTCCCCGCTTCCCGCCAGGTCCACCTGGGCGGAGATCTCGCCGGGGCCCAGGGCGTGGATGATTCCGGGGGAAGCGCGCAAGCGGACTTCCACCGTGTTCAGGGCCTCGCCCGTCATCTCCAGGTTGGTGGGCACGTTCTGCAGCTCGACGGGGACCGCCAGCCCGCGCTCAGAGGTCTTCTCTCCGGCGATCACGAACCAGAGGACGACCGCGATGCCGAGGCTCACCGCCTTCAGGGGCAGGTTGTCGAAGAACCCCCTCAAAGGCACCTCACTTCTCGGGCACCGAAGCGGGCTCGGGACGAGGGGATGCCTCCGCGGAGGGCCGGACTTCCAGGGCCTGGAGCAGCGCGTGCTTCAGGGTCTGGCCGTCCAGCTCGCGGCGGATGCGCCCCTCCGCCACGAGGGAGATCGTGCCCGTCTCCTCGGAGACCACCACCACGAGGGCGTCGGTGTCTTCGGTGAGCCCGATGGCGGCCCGATGGCGGCTGCCCAGGGTCCGCGACAGCGCGGGGTTGACGGTGAGGGGCAGGAAGCAGGCGGCCGCGGCCGCGCGGTTGCCCTGGATGATCACGGCCCCGTCGTGGAGCGGAGTCCCGGGGTTGAAGATGCTGATGAGGAGATCGTAGGTGAGCACCGCGTCGAGGGTGATCCCGGTCTCGACGTAGCTGCGCAGACCCATGTCGCGCTCGATCACGATGATTGCCCCGGTGCGCTGCGAGGCCAGGGTGGTCGCGGCAAGCACGACCTCGTCGATCACTTCCTCCTTGCGCTGGCCGGAGAAGGCCCCGAAGAAGGGCCGTCTCCCCAGGTGGGCCAACACCTTTCGGATCTCGGCCTGGAAGACCACGATGATGCCGAAGACCAGGGTGGGGAGGAAGGTCCGGAGCATCCAGTTGACGGTCTCGAGGTTGAAGAGCAGGGACATCCAGTAGAGCACCACGAGCACGAGGGCGCCGATCGCCATCTGGACGGCGTGGGTGCCCCGGATGAACTGGAGGAGCTCGTAGAGGATGAAGGCGACGATGAGGATGTCGAGGGCGTCGAGCCACGAGAACTCGGGTGCGGTGAAGAAGGCGGAAAACCGCTCGAGGATCATGGCTGCCCGCCCAGGATCGCGTCGCAGACCCGGACCACCTGCACCATCTCCGCGACGTCGTGAACGCGGACGAGATGGGCGCCCCCGAGGACGCAGGCCGCTACGGCGGCTGCGGTCCCGAAGAGTCGCTCGCCCACGGGGAGGTCCAGGACCTTGCCGAGGAAGCTCTTGCGCGACGGCCCCACGAGCACCGGACGGTCGAGCTCGCTGAGCTCGGGCAGACGCCGGAGCAGCTCGAGGCTGTGGCCGGCGTCCTTTGCGAACCCCAGACCGGGGTCCACGAGCAGCCGGTCGCGCGAGATCCCGGCCGACTCCCCCCGGGCCAGCGACGAGGCCAGCTCGGCCTTCACCTCCCCCATCACGTCGACGTAGGCCGGGGTGCGGTGCACGTCCTCGAACCCGCCGCGGAGGTGCATCACGACCGCCGGGACCTTGCGCTCCGCGACCAGCGGAGCCATGTCTGGATCGAAACGAAAGCCGCTCACGTCGTTCACGAGGTCGGCGCCTTCGTCGAGAGCGGCGCGCGCGACGTCGGCCTTGGTGGTGTCGACGGAGAGCGGTCCCGCGCCTTGAGCTACGAGGTCGCGGACCACGGGCACCACCCGGCGTCGCTCCTCGTCGGCCGGCACGGGAACGGCGCCGGGGCGGGTGGACTCACCCCCCACGTCGACGATGTCCGCCCCCGCCGCGAACAGGGCGAGGCCGCGGCCCACCGCGGCATTCGCATCGTCGAAGCGGCCTCCGTCGGAGAAGGAATCGGGGGTGACGTTCAGCACCCCCATGACCAGCGTCCGGCCCCCGAGGACACACTCGGAGCCTCGAAGGGTGAGGCAGTAGCGTTTTCGGGGTCCGGCGATCCGCATCCTGACGCGCCCCTCTTGCCGGCCCGAGAGGGCCTACCTCATCCGGCCGCCGCCGCGCGAAGCCCTTTCGCGAAAACCCGGCGGGCCGCTAAGCGGTCGGCTTGGGGGCGGCCATGGGCGGCGGCAGGATCCCTGGAGACGCCCGCTCGCTGTCGTCGACCTTGACCTCCCTCGGGGGCGCCACGTTCAGGGGCTTCCGGGGCTCGAGGGTCTCGCCGTTGATGATCTGGCGCAGCTGCGAGCCGTCGAGCACCTCGTGCTCGAGCAAGGCCTCGGCCACGCGCACCAGGATCTGCCCCTTGTCGGTCAGGAGCTTCTGCGCCCTCTGGTACTGGTCGGTGACGATGCGCTTGATCTCGGCGTCGATCTTGAGCGCGGTGGCCTCGCTGTAGTCCTGGTGGCGGTTGAACTCCTTGCCCAGGAAGATCGCCTCTTCCTTCTTGCCGTAGGTCAAAGGCCCCAGGCTGTCGCTCATGCCCCACTCGCAGACCATCTTCCGCGCCATCTCCGTGGCCTGCTCGATGTCGTTCGCGGCCCCCGTGGAGATCTCGCCGAAAGTCAGGTCCTCGGCGATGCGGCCGCCCATGCACACCGCGATGCGGTCCTCGAGCTGCTCGCGCGTCCAGTTGTGCTTCTCCTCGGTGGGGAGCTGCTGGGTGACGCCCAGGGCCATGCCGCGCGGGATGATCGTGACCTTGTGCAGGGGATCGGCGTGGGGTAAGAGCGCGGCGAGGAGGGCGTGGCCGCCCTCGTGGAAGGCGGTGATCTTCTTCTCCGCGTCCGTGATGATCATGCTCTTGCGCTCGGCCCCCATCAGCACCTTGTCCTTGGAGCTCTCGAAGTCGCGCATGAACACGAACTTCTGGTTGTGGCGGGCGGCCAGGAGCGCCGCCTCGTTGACCAGGTTCGCGAGATCGGCCCCCGAGAAGCCGGGGGTGGCCCGCGCCAGCACGCCCACGTCCACGTCCTCGGAGAGGGGGATCTTGCGGGTGTGCACGTGCAGGATGCCCTCGCGGCCGCGGAAGTCGGGCCGCGACACCACCACCCGGCGGTCGAAACGGCCGGGCCGGAGCAAAGCGGGGTCGAGGACGTCGGGGCGGTTGGTCGCGGCGATCAGGATCACGCCGTCGTTCGACTCGAACCCGTCCATCTCCACGAGGAGCTGGTTCAGGGTCTGCTCGCGCTCGTCGTGCCCGCCGCCCAGGCCCGCCCCGCGGTGGCGGCCCACCGCGTCGATCTCGTCGATGAAGATGATGCAGGGAGCGTTCTTCTTCCCCTGCTCGAAGAGGTCGCGCACGCGCGAGGCGCCGACCCCCACGAACATCTCGACGAAGTCCGAGCCGGAGATGGAGAAGAACGGCACGTTGGCTTCCCCGGCAATGGCGCGGGCCAGGAGCGTCTTGCCCGTCCCGGGAGGGCCCATGAGCAGCACGCCCTTGGGAATGCGCCCTCCGAGCTTCTGGAACTTCTGGGGCTCACGGAGGAACTCGATGATCTCCTGCAGCTCTTCCTTGGCCTCGTCCACGCCGGCCACGTCCTTGAAGGTCACCTTCTTCTGCTGCGAGGCCAGGAGCTTGGCCTTCGACTTGCCGAAGGAGAGGGCCTTGTTCCCGCCGCTCTGCATCTGGCGCATGAAGAAGATCCAGAAGCCGATGAGCAGCAGGAAGGGGGCCCACGAGATCAGCATGTTGGCCCAGGTGGGGGTCTGATCGGGCTGGAAGTTCACGGTCACCTTCTTTGCGAGCAGGGTGTCGACGAGCTTGTCGTAGCCCTGCGGCGCGAAGGTGCGGAACGCCTCACCAGTCGCCACGTAGTGGCCCTTGATCTCGTTCCCCGTGATGGTGACGTCCTTGACCTGCCCGGTTTCCACCTGCTGCACGAAGTCGCTGAACTTGGCCGGGGTCTCCTTCTTCTGGATCTGGGCGAAGTGCCAGGCCAGGAAGATCACGACCAGGAGCGACAACCACAGCATGACCGTCCGCAACGTACCGTTCACCCTCTGACCTCCAAACACACCGGAAACCAAGTCGCCGCCTGGTCTCCCGGTCTTCCCCCCATATTACGCCAGTGGGACCTCATACGCTGTGCCGGGGGATGGTCCCGATGTAAGGCAACCCACGATAGCCCTCCCCGTAGTCCAGGCCGTAGCCCACCAGGAAGCGGTCCTTGGGCGGGTTCTCGAGGCGAAAGAGCGACCAGTCGGGGTGCACGTCGATCTTCCTCTCCCGGGGCTTGTCGATGAGGGCGCAGACCCGCAGGCTCCGGGGCCGATGCTCCCGGATGTGCCCGAGCAGGTAGCTGAGGGTGATGCCGGTGTCGATGATGTCGTCGAGGAGGAGGATGTCGCGGCCTTCGTAGGGGATGGGCATGGAGAAGAGGAACTCGCTCCGGGGGGGCTCCGTGCCGGCCTCGGGCTGGGACTGGACCTTCAGGAGGTGAACGGACAAGTCCCGCGGAACGGCCCGGATGAGGTCGGCCATGAACACGAGACAGCTCTTCATGAGGCCCACGACGCAGATCTCGCTGTCGGTGAAGGTCGCCGCGATCTCGGCTCCGACCTCCGCGATGCGCTTGGCGATCTCGTCCTCCGAGAAGAGGACGACGGGACGGGGTCGGTTCGGGCTCACTCCACCACCTCCAGGCTCACGAAGCAGCGACCGGGCGGGCTTCCCACGGGGACGCCCGGGACGAAGAGGACATCCGGGCCCGAGGCCACCAGGGGCAGGCCGGGTCGGACCTCGGCCGGGATGCGTCGGTCCATGAGGAAGCGCTTCAGGCTCACGGCCCGCCCCCCCACGAAGACGCGGTCCCCCGGGCGACGGGTCCGGACCCAGAGGGGCTCGGGCCCCGGGGGCACGGCGACCACGGCCTGGTCTTCCCCGCTCCGCGCGGGGCCGTTCGTCGCACGAACCCGCAGGGTCGGCCCGCCCGGGATGCGCACGTCCCCCGGAATGCCGACCGCCAGGGCGAAGGGAACCGTGCGCGCGAGCCGCGGCCCGAGGCGGAGGTGACCGAAACGCACGACCGCCTCACGTGCATCGGGCAGGGGCAGGCGACGGCCCGAGGTGCCGTTGGAGCGGGCCAGATCGAGCAGACGCTCGACGTGGACGGCCGAGATGTCGGCCAGGCCACCCGCTTCGTCGAGGGCGCGGCGGAGGGCGGCGCGGGCCACGGCGGGGTGCGCGGACGCGAGGCCCGCCCGGTCGAGGAGGATCGCATCGCCCTCGGCGCGGCCGATGCGGACGAGCAGCTCGGCTCCGGCGGTGGCCGCGAGGTCGGCCTCGTCGGCCAGGACCGCTGCGGAGCGGCCCAGGGTGCTCACGATGCTCGGATTGAACCGGCGGAGCTGCGGCAAGAGCTCGTGGCGGACGCGATTGCGGGCGAAGGCCTTCTCCAGGTTGGTGGGGTCCTCCCGCCAAGAGAGTCCGCGGCCGGCGAGGTGGCGCAAGACCTCCTGCCGAGACACGCGCAGCAAGGGGCGGAGAACGTCACCGGTCCGGGGCCGCATCGCGCCGAGCCCGGTGGCCCCGGCGCCGCGAAGAAGCCGCAGCAACACCGTTTCCGCCTGGTCGTCTTCCGTGTGGGCCACGGCGATCGCCACCGCCTGCTCCTGACCCTGCACCTCACGCAGGAAGGCGTAACGCTCCTGCCGGGCCGCGTCTTCGATCCCGGCCCGGTCGCGCGACGCGCGCGCCTGGACGTCGGCCCGGCCGAGCCGCAGCGGCACTCCCAGGTGCCCGCAAAGGTCGGCGCAGGCGGCGGCGTCTTCGCCCGACCCGGGCCGGAGGCCGTGATCGAGGTGTGCGGCCACGAGGCGGAAGGCCTGGCGCTTCGCGAGCCAGACGAGGGCGTCCAGGAGCGCGGTCGAATCGGCCCCGCCGGAGAGCCCGACGACCAGGGTTTCACCGCGAGCCGGGCAGGCGAATCCCCGCAGGGCCCGGGCGACTGCCGCGACGAGAGGACTGAGTCTCATCCCCTCCCTCCGCCTCCGGAAGACGAGTCTCCGAAGGTGATAAAGATGGTGGCGGTGCAGGGACTCGAACCCCGGACGCCGCGGATATGAGCCGCGTGCTCTAACCAGCTGAGCTACACCGCCACGATACGGCAGGGTGCGTCAAAACCAGTAGTCTACTATGGGTTGGGCTCGCGTGTGGAGTGCTCCGGGACCGCGTGCTAGACTCCCCGGGTCCGAGACGATGAACTGCATCGAGTGCCAGAAGGACGAGATGGAGGCCACCCTCAACAAGTGTCCCATCTGCTTCAAGTGGATCTGCAACAACTGCGGCAACTCGAGCATGGGCCGCATCTTCTGCTCCAAGCGGTGCGCCGACGGGTTCTTCTTCGGCGACGAAGACGACGACGAGTGAGGGACGGCAAGGGCGGAGGGCGGGTTGGCCTTTCCCGCTGAGCGGCCGCGGCGGCTGCGGCGCGGTGAACGTTTGCGGGCCCTGGTTCGCGAGACCCTCGTCACCCCCGAGCACCTGATCTATCCCCTCTTCATCGCCCCCGGCGCGGGGGTGCGGCGCGAGATCCCGTCCCTCCCCGGCTGCTTCCACCTCTCGGCCGACGAGGCGGCCCGTGAAGCGCGCGAGGTCGAGGCCCTCGGCATCGCCGGGGTGATCCTCTTCGGTCTGCCCCAGGCCAAGGACCCCCTGGGCTCAGAGGGCTATGCCGAGGACGGAGTGGTGCAGGAGGGGGTGCGCGCGATCCGAGCCGCCTGCCGAGACCTCCTCGTCATGACGGACGTCTGCCTGTGCGAGTACACCTCGCACGGCCACTGTGGCGTGGTGGAGGGCGACGAGGTGAAGAACGACCCGACCCTCGAGCTGCTCGCGCAGATGGCGGTCTCGCACGCGCGCGCGGGGGCCCATGTCGTGGCGCCGTCCGACATGATGGACGGGCGCGTGGGCCGGATCCGCGGTGCCCTGGACGGCGCCGGCTTCACCGACACTCCCATCCTCTCTTATGCCGCCAAGTACGCCTCGGCTTTCTATGGCCCGTTCCGCGAGGCGGCCGACTCGACCCCGCAGTTCGGCGATCGGCGCGGCTACCAGATGGACCCGGCCAACGTCCGCGAAGCCCTGCGCGAGGTGCGGCTCGACGTCGCGGAGGGCGCGGACATGCTGATGGTGAAGCCCGCGCTCCCCTACCTCGACGTCATCCGCGCCGTGCGCGAGTCCTTCGACCTGCCGGTGGCCGCCTACAACGTGTCCGGCGAGTACGCCATGGTCAAGGCCGCGGCGGCGCGGGGCTGGATCGACGAAGAGCGCATCGCCCGGGAGACGCTCACGTCCATCCGGCGCGCCGGGGCCGACGTGATCCTGACCTACCACGCGAAGGACTTCGCGCGCTGGACGGCCTGAGAACGCAGCGACTCTAGGGGTCGGGAGCGGCGGCGGGCGGGGGCGGGACCAGTGCCACCTCCATCGCCTTGATCCGGGTCACCTTCCGCTTACGATCGAGCGTGCCCGTCACCTGGAGCCAGCGGACGGTGTCGCCGCGGCTCGTGGGGTCGAGGCTCCAGCCTTTTCCTTTGGGCTTCTTCCCCACGACCCACACCGCGAAGGCGCCGTCCTTGATGACCCAGCCGTCGCCGGGGTCGTCCGCCTGGTCGAGGTCGCCGAAGAGGTTCTTGCCGCGGAACTGGCCCACGACCTTCACCATCTCACCGGCCAGGCGGTCGGGTTGCGCGACCAGGTCTTCGAGAGCCAGGAGCCCCGTCCTCCCGGCCTGCGAGGGTTTGGCCGGCCCGAGAGAGTAGGCCCAGAACCAGAACCCGCCCGGCGCGGCCGACACATTCCCTCCGGGGTTGTCCTGGCCCACCGCCGCCTCGAAGGTGCCCAGGACTTCGATCTCGTGGAATTGCAGGCTATCCGCCTCGAACTCGAACGCCTGCTGGACGACGAGGCCCGGGCTGATGGCCAGGGCGCAGGGGTGGAGAGGAAGCCGCCGGTCGGTGGGAAGGGTCAACGTGTAGCTGCGTTTCTCCGTGGTCGTTCCCGCGGCAGAGGACCCTTGCGGGCCCCCAGGGGCGGTCGCCCCGGGGCCCGAGGGCGGGGTGGGTTGATCCTTCTCCGCCGGCCGCGGACGGGGGCCCGCCACCAGCATCCCACGGGTCCGGATCGCGCCGTGGGTGGTGAGCCCGCGCTCTTCGCACAATGCCTCGAGGCTGATGTTCTGGGGCTCACCGTAAATCTGCTCGAACTTCGCGTTGCCCCGGTTCGAGAGGATCCAGGACTCCTTCGTGTCCACGATCCCCTGCGCGCGCGCGGCGTGCGAAGTCGCGAAGCCGAGACCCACGAGCCACGCCAAGGCCATCGTCCTTCGAAGGCGTCCCGTCACGGGCTCAGAATACCCCACCCCGCGCCTTTGTGGTCGCCGGAGCTTTGTGGTGAACTCCGGGTCATGACCCAGTCCGAAGACCTGTTCGCTCGCGCCCTTCGCGTCACTCCCGGAGGCGTCAACTCGCCGGTCCGCGCCTTTCGCGCCGTAGGAGGGACTCCGCTCTTCATGAGCCGCGCCCTGGGCGCGCGGATCGTGGACGCGGACGGCAGGAGCTACCTGGATTTCGTCGGCTCGTGGGGGCCCATGATCCTGGGCCACGCCCACCCGCGGATCATCGAGGCCGTGCGCGACGCGGCGCTCCGCGGCACCTCCTACGGCGCGCCCTGCGCTGCCGAGGTGGAGCTGGCCGAGCGCGTGGTGAAGCGGATGCCCGCGGTAGAGCAGGTGCGGTTCGTGTCGTCGGGCACCGAAGCCACCATGAGCGCGCTCCGGGTGGCTCGGGGCTTCACCGCCCGCCGCAAGATCGTCAAGTTCGACGGCTGTTACCACGGCCACGCCGATGGCCTGCTGGTGGCCGCGGGCTCCGGAGTCGCGACCCTCGGCATTCCGGGTTCGCCGGGGGTGCCCGAAGGCACCGTGGCCGACACCCTGGTCGTGCCGTTCAACGACCCGGCCGCGCTCGAGGCGGTCTTCTCGGCCCATCCCCAGGACATCGCGGCGGTGATCGTCGAGCCGGTGTGCGGCAACATGGGCTGCGTGGCCCCGCGCGAGGGGTACCTCGCTGCGCTCCGCCGCCTGACCCGGGACGCGGGTGCCGTGCTGATCTTCGACGAGGTCATGACGGGGTTCCGACTGGCCCGCGGCGGGGCCCAGGCTCTCTACGGGATCACCCCGGACATGACCTGTCTTGGGAAGATCATCGGCGGAGGGCTGCCTGCCGCCGCCTACGGCGGGCGGGCCGACATCATGGCGACGGTGGCACCCGCGGGTCCCGTGTACCAGGCGGGCACCCTGTCCGGCAACCCCCTGGCCATGGCCGCGGGCGCGGCGGCGCTCGACCTGCTCGAAGAGCCGGGGACCTACGAGCGCCTCGAGGCGCTCTCCTCGCGCCTCGAAGCCGGCCTGCGCCGCGCTGCGGCCACCGCCGGAGCCACGGTGACGATCAACCGCGTGGGCTCCATGATCACCGTCTTCTTCTGCGCGGGCCCGGTGGTCGACTACGCCACGGCCAAGACCAGCGACACGCGCCGCTTCGGCCGCTTCTTCCACGAGATGCTGAAGCGTGGGGTCTACTTGCCCCCGGCCCAGTTCGAGGCGGCGTTCGTCTCGCTGGCCCACACCGAAACCGACCTCGACGAAACCGCGGCCGCGGCCACGGAGGCGTTCCGGGCGGCGGCGCTCTAGCGCTCTCCCCGCAGCTCGCGCTTTCGGTCCTGCCGGCGCTTGTTCTCCGCCACGGGGTCGTCGGTCCGGTAGTTCGCGGCCAGGGTCATGACTCCGGGCGGGCGCTTTTCGAGGAGCCCGTCGAGGGTCAGGACCGTGGCCGGCAGGTAGCGATGGGCGCTGATCTCCCGCAGGCCCGGTACCGAGGCGAGAGACGCGCGCTCGGCGGGGGTCAGCAGGAACAGGAACGGTACCTTCGAGGGGGCCAGGCTCCAGAGGTCGCAGCGCATGTCGACCACCACCCGGGCCGAGAAGAGAAGGTCGCGCTCGGCGCGCGAGGGGTCGGTGCAGGCCACCACCTGCGCCTCGCGCCGGAACTGGCGCTCGCGGACCACGTCCGCGACGATCGCGGCGTTGGGCTGGGCCGACCAGAAGGCGGGCAGGAAGAGGGCTGACGAGGCCGAGGAAGACGGCGGCGGTCGTCGTCGCGAGGACCGCAAGCACGCGTTCGGGAACGGGACGGTAGGCCACGGCGACGCAAGCCAGGGCGCCGCCGACAGCGAGGGCGCTCACGAAGGCGATGGCGCCGCCGCCGGGCAGCCACTCCGGGGCGATCGCGCCACGACAGAGCGGCAAGAGGCCGAGAGCGGCGGCCACGAGGAGAAGCACCGCCCGCGTCCAGTGGCGTTCGAAGGTGTCCAGGGTCCTGCCCGCGAAGAGACGGCCGATCAGCAAGGAGAGAGCCGGGTAGAGCGGGAGCAGGTAGTAGTCGATCTTGCCGCGCGAGAGGCTCAGGGGAACGAGCATGAGACCGACCCAGAGGAGCAGGAAGCCCTGGCCGCGACGGTCTTCGCCCTCGGCCCGGAGCCACCGCCGGACGGCCAAGGGGAGGAACAACGACCAAGGCAGGCCCTCGGCGAGGTAGGTGACGAGGTAGAAGAAGGGCGAGCGGCCGCTGTCGTAGGTCTCGCCCGCGAAGCGCTCGAGGTTCTCGCGCAGGAAGAAGTACTCGAGGGGACCGGACCCGAGCCGCAGGTAGACGGCGACGAACCACGAGAAGCCACAGAGGATCCCGAGTGCTATAGCGGCGAAGAGCGGCCTCGGTCGCACGAGACTCGTGATGCGGTGACGGTCCTGCGCGACGAGCACGAGCAACGCGAAGCCGGGAAAGAGCACGGCCACGGGGCCCTTGGTCAGAAAGCCGAGGCCCAGGACGGCGCCCAGGGCGGCGATGCACCCGCCCGAGCCATCGCGGGACGCGCGGACGGCCAGGGCCACCGCCAGCGTGGACCACGCGCGTCAGCAGCATGTCGGACATGGCCACCCGGCCGAAGACCGCGAAGGCCAGCGAGGTCGCGAGGACGACACCTCCGCAAAGCGCGGCGCGGCGGCCGAAGAGCAGCCGGCCGAGCCACATCGTGGACGCGAGGACGCCCAGCGCGGCGACGGCGGGCACCAGTCGCGCGGCACCGGGGCTGAAGCCGAAGGCGTTGAAGGCCAGAGCCATGAGCCAGTAGGTGAGGGCCGGCTTGTCGAAGAACGGCTCGCCCCGGTAGTAGGGGACGAGCCAGTCGCTCCGCTCGACCATCGAGCGGGCGCCGTCGAGGAAGTAGATCTCGGCCCGCTCGATCGGGGCCTGGCCGAGGCTCGGAAGAAGCAGCGCCGCGAACCCCAGGAGCAGCAGGGGAACGGCGAGAGGCGAGGCAGGCCCGCGGGCGGGTTCCGGCGAGGGCGGGGTCAGGGCGCGGGCGCTGCGGTGGCTGCGCTCGGGGCCCGCTTCAGGTGGAGCTGGCCGCAGGCGGCGAGGATGTCCTGGCCCCGCGGACGGCGGACGGATACGGTGACGTCGGCCGCGGCCAGGATCCGCCCGAACGCGTCGACGGCTTCGGGCCGGGGCGCCTCGAAGGGGATCTCGGGCGCGGGATTCAAGGGGATGAGGTTGACCTTGCAGCGCGAGCTTCGCAGGAGACGCGCCAGCTCGCGCGCGTGCCCCTCGGTGTCGTTGACTCCCCGGAGCAGGACGTACTCGTAGGTCACGAGGCCGCCGCTCGGGATGGGATAGCGCTTCGCGGCCTCGATGACGTCGCCCAGGGGATAGCGCTCCTCGATCGGCATGAGGGCGCGCCGCAAGGCCGGGTTCGGGGCGTGCAGGCTGATCGCGAGGTTCGGCCGCACCGGCTCGTGCATGAGGCGCTCGAGCGCGGGCAGGATCCCCACCGTGGAGAGGGTGAGCTTCCTCGGCGAGATCGCGAAGCCCTCGCGGGATCCATGAGCACGCGCAGGGCGCTGACCGTGGCCTCGTAGTTGAGGAGCGGCTCCCCCATCCCCATGATCACGACGTTCCAGGGCATCGCCTCGTCGGGGCGCGTCCTCCATGACCGCGGCCACCTGGCCGAGGATCTCCCCGGCGTCGAGGTTGCGCTTGTACCCACCCGACGCCGGTGAGGCAAAAGGCGCACTTCAAGGGACAGCCGGCCTGGGTGGAGATGCAGATGGTCCGCCGTGTCTCCTCGGGGATGAAGACGCTCTCGATCGTGGCCCCGCCCTCGAGACCGAAGAGGTACTTCCGCGTGCCGTCCGAGGAGAGGCGGCGTCTCCACGACCGTCGGGCCAGCGCAGCGCGAAGGCCTCCTCGAGCCTGGCGCGAAGCCCCTTGCCGAGGTTCGTCATGTCCGCGAACGACCGCGCGCGCTTGGCGTAGAGCCAGGAATAGACCTGGCGCGAGCGATAGGCGGGCTCACCGAGCTCGTGCAAGACGCCAGAGATGGCGCCTTCTTCGAGCCCGAACAGATTGGGGCGAGTCATGGCCCATGATACCCCCTGGTCCGAGGGACCAGGGTGGTAGGATGGGTTCGTATCAGGAACAGGAGGACCACCGTGGCACTGAAGGAGAAGTACGAGGATTCGCTGACTGTGGGCAAGAACGTCGGCCTCAAGAGCCTCGAGGCGAAGGAGGAAGGCGGCAAGCTGAAGATCTCGGCCGCCGCTGAGTACGAGTTCGACAAGAACGAGCTCTGGCAGAGCCTCAAGACCCACGCGGGCTGGGAAAACGAGATCCAGGCCGACATCAAGGTCGAGAAGACCGACGTCTACGGGGTCTACACGGTGAAGTCGGGCGATACGTTGTCCAAGATCGCGAAGTACGTCTATGCCGACGCCAACAAGTACCCCAGGATCTTCGATGCGAACAAGGACCAGCTCACCAATCCGGACCTGATCAAGGTCGGGCAGAAGCTCAAGCTTCCCAGGCTCTAGGATCTCTTGACACCTTCCCACGGCGGCGGGTCTGAGGCCCGCCGCCGTTTCTCGTTGGACGGATACCCATGACCTCTACCGTCTTCGTGTCCGGGTCCGGGGCGCTGCCCGAGTACGCCTCGGCCGACGCCGCCGGCGCCGACCTGCGCGCGCGGGAGGCGGTCGATTCTCGCTCCGGGGGCCCGCGCCGCGGTGTCCACCGGCGTGCACGTCCAGATCCCGCCTGGTCACGTGGGCCTCGTCTGGCCGCGGAGCGGGCTCGCGGTGCGGCACGGCATCGACACCCTCGCGGGAGTGATCGACAGCGACTATCGTGGGCGAAGTGCGGGTGGTGCTCGTCAACCACGGGACCGAGCCGTTCCACATCGAACCCGGAGACCGCGTCGCCCAGCTCCTCGTCCAGAAGGTCGAGCGAGTGACCTTCGACGCAGGCTCGGTCTCTCGGCGGGACCACGCGCGGCGAGGGTGGATTCGGCTCCACCGGAGTGACCTAGGGACCCTCGACCCCCGCCCGCCTTCTGGACTAACATCGAAGGTTCGCCCCGCATCCGGAGCGACAGGGACCCCAAAGAAGCACGCCCATGGAACTCGACCGCATCATCATCACCGGCGCTCGCCAGCACAACCTCAAGAACGTCACCGTCGAGATCCCCAAGAAGAAGCTGGTGATCCTCACCGGCGTCTCCGGCTCGGGCAAGTCGTCGCTCGCCTTCGACACCCTCTACGCCGAGGGGCAGCGCCGCTACATCGAGAGCCTGAACGCCTACGCCCGTCAGTTCCTGGGCCAGATGGACAAGCCGCTCTACGACTCGATCCGCGGCCTGGCCCCTACCATCTCCATCGAGCAGAAGGCGGCCAGCGGCAATCCCCGGTCCACCGTGGGCACCGTGACCGAGATCCACGACTACCTGCGCGTGCTCTGGGCCCGGGTGGGCAAGCTGACCTGCCACAACTGCGGGCGCGCGGTCTCGCAGCAGTCGTCGCAGCAGATCGTGCACGAGATCCAGGGCCTGAAGCCGGGGGTCAAGTTCCTGCTCCTCGCGCCCCTGGTGAAGGACCGCAAGGGCGAGCACCGGGACGTGCTCGACGCGGTGCGCAAGTCGGGCTTCACCCGGGTGCGGGTGGACGGGATCGTGCTCTCGCTGGACGACGAGATCCGGCTCGACAAGAAGAAGAAGCACCGGATCGACGCGGTGGTCGACCGCCTCATCGCGAAGGCCGGACAGAGCCAGCGCCTCCACGACTCGGTGGAGACGGCCCTGCGCCACGGCCAGGGCACGGTGATCGTGGCGCCCGAGGGCGAGACCGAGCAGACCCTGTCCGAGCACCGCGCCTGCCACCACTGCGGCATCTCGTTTCCCGAGCCTTCGCCCCAGCTCTTCTCGTTCAACTCGCCGCAGGGCATGTGCCCCGAGTGCTCGGGCCTCGGCACCCGGATGGAGATGGACCCCGAGCTCGTGGTCCCGAACCCCGAGCTCTCGGTGAACGAAGGCGCCGTGAAGCCGCTCGGGGCGGTGGGCGAGGGGACGAGCTGGGGCACGGACATCGTGCGCGCCGTGGCCCGGGAGCGCGCCATCGATCTCAACAAGCCCTGGAAGCTTCTGCCCCCGCCCCACCGCAAGGTCCTGCTCTACGGCACCGGCGACGAGCGGGTGAAGATCCAGATGCGCGGGTCGTGGGGCACCGGCGCCTTCAAGATGAAGTACGAGGGCGCCATCAACTCGATGATGCGCCGCATGCGCGAGACGCACTCCGAGGAGATGCGCACCTACTACCAGAAGTTCCTCTCGAACCGCCCGTGCTCGGGCTGCGCCGGCCGCCGCATCCGCCCCGAGGCCCTCGGGGTCAAGCTCGGCGGCAAGAACATCGCCGAGGTCACGGCCCTGTCGGTGGCCCAGGCCTTCACCTTCTTCGACACCCTGGACCTCAAGGGCTCGGACGCGAAGATCGCGACCGAGCTCCTCAAGGAGATCCGCTCCCGGCTCCGGTTCCTGCTCGACGTGGGCCTCAACTACCTCACCCTCGACCGGCCCGCGCCCACCCTCTCCGGCGGGGAGAGCCAGCGCATCCGCCTGGCCAGCCAGATCGGCAGCGAGCTGACCGGGGTCGTCTACGTCCTCGACGAGCCCTCGATCGGCCTCCACCAGCGCGACAACCGCAAGCTCCTGGCCGCGCTCAAGCACCTGCGGGACATCGGCAACAGCGTGGTCGTGGTGGAGCACGACCGCGAGGCGATGGAGGAATCGGACTGGCTCATCGACTTCGGCCCCGGCGCGGGCCGCCACGGCGGCGCAGATCGTGGCCGCGGGCACGCCGGCCGAGGTCATGGCCACGAAGGAGAGCCTCACCGGCCGGTACCTCCGCGACGACCTCCGCATCGAGCTGCCCGCCGAGCGCCGCCGGGGCGACGGACGCAAGATCACGGTGGTGGGCGCGGCCGAGAACAACCTGAAGCACGTGACGGTCGACGTCCCCCTGGGCGTCTTCGTCTGCGTCACCGGGGTGTCGGGCGCGGGCAAGAGCACGCTCATCAACCAGATCCTCTACCCGGCGGTGGCGCGCGCCCTGCACGGCAGCGACGCTGCCGGTGGGCGCCCACGGCAGGATCGACGGCCTGGCCGAGATCGACAAGGTCATCGACATCGACCAGAGCCCGATCGGCCGCACACCCCGCAGCAACCCCGCCACCTACACCAAGCTCTTCGACCTCATCCGCGACTTCTTCGCGCTCCTGCCGGAGGCGCGGATGCACGGCTACACCCCTGGCCGCTTCTCCTTCAACGTGAAGGGCGGGCAGGTGCGAGGCCTGCGAGGGAGACGGGGTCAAGCGCGTGGAGATGCACTTCCTGGCCGACGTCTACGTGCCCTGCGAGGTCTGCCAGGGAAAGCGCTTCAACGACGCGACCCTCGAGGTGAAGTACAACAACCTCTCGGTGGCCGACGTCTTGAACCTCACCGTCGACGAAGCGCTCTCGCTCTTCAAGAACCACCCGCAGATCCGCCGCTCGCTCGAGACCCTGGCCGACGTGGGCCTCGGCTACATCGCCCTCGGACAGTCGTCGCCCACCCTGTCGGGAGGCGAGGCCCAGCGGGTGAAGCTGTCGCGAGAGCTCAGCAAGCGCTCCACCGGGCGCACCCTCTACATCCTCGACGAGCCCACGACAGGCCTGCACTTCGAGGACATCCGCAAGCTCCTGAAGGTCCTCGACCGCCTGGTCGAAGGCGGCAACACCGTCGTGGTCATCGAGCACAACCTCGACGTGATCAAGACCGCGGACTGGGTCATCGACGTCGGCCCCGAAGGCGGCGACGGGGGCGGCCGGCTCGTGGCCGCGGGCACTCCGGAGCAGGTGGCCGCGGTGAAGGAGTCGTACACCGGCCGCTTCCTGGCCGACATGCTGCCGAAGGCCCCGGCGCGGCGGGCGGCGCGATAGCTCTCGTTCTTGCCGACGCCGCCCCGTGTCACCGGGGGCGAATCTCTGCGACAATCTCCGCGTGGGTGTCGTGACGGACGGTTCGGCCAGTACGGAGCTGACGAGGGAACATCGAGAGGAGCTCGTACGCTCGGAGGCGGCCTGGCGAAAGGCCCACGGCATCGTGAAGCACCGGCCGGACCTAGACGTGAGCGACGTCTATCACGTCCTCAGAAACCTGCAGCTTCCCCCGGCCGAACGACTGCGGCGCGGCCTGACTCGTGTCCGAGTTCGCCCTCACGCCCGCTGAGCGGGCCCTGCTGGACGGACTCCAAGCCCTCGGCGTCCGCTATCTGATCGTCGGGATGGGAGCGGCGCTCCTCGAGGGAGCGACCGGGACCACGCAGGACCTCGACCTCTGGTTTGGTTCGATCGACCCGGAGAAGGTTGGCGAGGCCGCACGCAGTGCGGGAGGGTTCTACACCTCCGGAGTGGGAATGCAGCCTCCCGCGATCCTGGGAGCCGGCCTCGACCGCGTGGATGTGGTCGTGACCGCTTCGGGTCTCGGCTCCTTCGATGACGAGTACGCCGGGGCCCAGGAGCTCGACCTCGATGGCCTTCGGGTTCGAGTCTTGCCCTTGGCCCGCGTGATCGTCAGCAAACGCGCGGCGAACCGCCCCAAGGACGTGGCCCAGCTCCCGATCCTCGAGGCCGCCCTGGCGGCGAAGGAGAGCGAAGGTGAAGGCTGACCAGCCGCCGGCTGGCCGAGGTGACGGCTAGCATCGCATACGATATGCTGTATCGTATGCGATCGACCATCCTCGCGAGCGCGTTGCGGGCGGCGCGCCGAAACCAGGGCTTCAGCCAGGCAGCGCTCGCCACGCGCAGCGGCGTCAGCCGCGTGACGATCGCCAGGGTGGAGGCGGGTTTCGCCCAGGACTTCCGCATTGGCACACTCTCCCGTCTCTGTGAGGCGCTCGGCCTCGAGCTCGTCGCCCGGGGTGGGGAAGCACCACCGGCGCTCCAAACATTGCTGGCGCGCGAGCAGGAACGAGGGCGTCGCCTCGAACGGCGAGGACGGCACGCCGCATTAGCCGCGCGCCTGCTCGCCCTGCCCCGTCCCGAAGCACTGCGGTTGCTTCAGCGCGCGCGCCAGGTCGTCGACCGGTGGGAGCGCGAGCGGCTGTGCAGCCAGCACTACGTCTCGCGCTGGCGCGCCTTGCTCGCAGGTCCGCGGGAACGCGTGGCGCGATCGCTGCTCGACCCTGGCGAGTGGGCGGACGCCCTCTTCCAAAACTCGCCCTGGACCTTCGCCTTGGAGCCCGAGGCCGCGTGACTCGTGAGGACGTCCGGCGCCTGTTTGCTCGCGCCCGTGACCTCAGTGGCGAGACCGACTACGTCGTCTTCGGCAGCCTCGCCGTGCTCGGTTACGCGGGGGCAGTGCCTCCCCGCATGGCCGCGTCTTTGGACGTGGACGCCTTCTCGAAGAAGGATCCCGGCCGCATCTTCGATCTGGCATCGGCTCTGGGACAAGGAAGCCCGTTCGAAGCCGAGCACGGCTACTACCTCGGCCCGCTTTCGCCGAGCGTTGCGACCCTGGCGCACGGGTGGGAGGAACGCTTGCTCCGCATCCAACTGGAGCCGGAGCTCGTCGTGTGGTTCCTCGAGCCGAACGACGCCGCGGTGTCGAAGTACGCGCGTATGGAGCCGCGCGACCGGGAGTGGATTCGACCGGGTCTGCGCGCGGGCATCCTGTCGTGGCCGATCATCGAGGCACGGTTCGCCGAGACCGTGTTCCTGGATGCGGAGGAGTCTGCGCGGGCCCACAAGGCACTCCATGAAGATCAGAAGTGGCTGGCGAAAGCGCCGAGGCGTCGGAGGTGAGCACCGACTAGGCCGATTTCCCTCGTGGGGCCAGCAATACCGCTAGAGCGGCCCGCAGCTCGGGGTCTTCCGGATTGCCGTCCTCCGCCAACGCGACGAGGGCCGCGGACAGGAACATGACCCGCCAGCGGTAAAGCTCCGGCTCGGGAATGCCTTCACGAGCGGAGAGCACTCCGGCGGGGACTCCGCGCAGCAGGTCGAGCACGACCCGAAGACGACGCCGGGCCTCTGGGTCGGGCTCATCGGCGAGTCCCAAGCGCTCACGGACGAGCACTGATGCCGAGGAAAGGCTCTCCTTCCCGCGGGCCGCGGCGTCCCGGGCTAGTCCCCGCCAGGCTTCGGGGCTCGGCAACGACTCGCGCCGCCAGACCAGGAGCCTCGTGAACGCACGAACCGCGTCGTCGAAGGCACGACGGCCATGGAGCAACCGGTGGTTGTGGGCCACGAGGACGTCGCCCGCCTCGGCCTTCACTTCGATGACGGCCGCGGACTCCAGGAATGGCCGCAGGTCGGAAGCCACGCCATCGCCTTCCTCCGGAAACGCGGAGTGCGTGAACACGAGGCTGCCGCCACGGAGGGATACGGTAGGCCCGAAGAAGTCGCCGAAGACGAACGGGAAGCGCCGCGGCATCTCGAACAGGCGGGCGAAGAGCTCGGGATCCTCGCGCTCGATCGTGGCGACGAGAGCCCAGGTGTCCAGGTAGAGGCTCTCCCCGCCCGAAGGAGCCGCCTGCCGGCAGGCCATCACCTGGACGTGAGGCGGAACCCCCAGGAACACCTGGCTGTCGCTGTGAAAGGGCGCGGCCATGGCCCCGGAGGAGAACGAACGCCCGTCGGGGACGGCACGGATCGGTTGGCGCTCGACCATGTCCGGTCGTTCGCCGAGGATCCGGGCGGCCGCGGCCCACGGATCGCGCTCGGCCGCTTCGACCACCTCGGGCGCGCGGATCCAGGCGAGACCGGTGGCGGCCAGCTCCGCGAGGAGGCGCGCCGGCCCGGGGCCCCCGTCCCAATCCCACCGCCGAGGCGTCGTCATAGCCTGCGCAGCCGGTACTCGGAGGCCAGCAGTCGGCGGGGAACGGGAATCACGCGCAGGAGGGGGCGGCCTTCGGGCACGTGGACCGGTGCGCCTTCGCGATGGACGCGGAAGACGGCCGGGGTCGCGAAGAAGGTGTCGGTGGACACGACGCCTCGCATCACGTCGTAGCCGTCTCCGTGGATGCCGTCGAGCAGGCTCGACCAGCCGGCCGGGGTCTGCGTGAAGGTCCAGGGCTTCACGAAGAAGTGGGGCTCGCCCGGCGGGTGCGGCGTGAAGTACTTGGTCAGGTAGAGCGCCGCGCCGGGATGCTCCCGCGGCACCCTCGGGACCGGCGGCCAGGAACGCGCGCTCCACGACCTCGGCCTTGGCCCGAAGGCGATTCCGGTCGTAGTCGAGGGACAGGGTGTGGCCGTCGTAGAAGGCGGTGAAGGCCACCTCGTTGCGGAAGACCAGGGTGTCGACACCACGAGGGTCGGACGGCCGCGGCGTGGGAACGGGACCGGAAGAGGTGGTGAAGGGACCCAGGGGCTTCACCTCGACGAGAGAGACGCCGATTCGAGCCACGCGCCCGACCGCCGATTCGTCGGCCTCGGCCAAGGCCTCCCCCGCTACGGAGCGCCGGTACTTTCCCGTGACGTCTTCCTTCTTGTCCTCGAAGTAGGCCCGGTCGTAGAAGCGGGAGTGGGCGGCCGCGAGCTCGGGCGCCTCGGCGAGCGCGCACCTCACGGAAGCGGACGTCGGGCCGAAGCGCAGCCAGGGTCGCGACCTCGCCGGAGAGGCCGAAGCGAGGCGGCGCCCCGCGGCGGGGACGAAGCTCGAGAACGAGCGGCACCCACGCGTCGTCGTCGGGGATCACCTGCTCGACCACCTCGAAGAGCGTGTTCCGTCGGTTGGCCGTGCTCGTCACGCGCAGCCAGACGCCCTTTCCCGGCTTCACCAGGAGACCCGTGAAGAGCCGTATTCCGCCGGCGACCGGTTGGGCGACGGCCGACTCCAGAGCGCGCGTCCACAGTGAAGAGGCAACGAAGCCCTCGACGCCGAGCCGAGGCACGGCGCCACGGTGACGCCGCTCCAGCCTCGCGGCCGTCCGCCTCGTTCCACTGCGCGTGCCAGCGGCCCAGCCTTCGCGTCAGGCGAAGAGGACGATCGAGGGTGAGCTGGAAGCCGAAGGCATTGCCTTCCAGGAGCGGCACGCAGGCTCGCGCCACGCGCACGGGGACGGAGCCGTCGAGGGTGGGCGTGCGCTTGGTCAGGCGGAAGAGCGAGTCGAGGCAGTCGAGGACCTCGAAGCTCACCCGCCGCAACCCCCGCCGCCCCCGCACCCGCCGCCTCCACCGCAGCCTCCTCCCCCGCCACAGCTCGAGGAGCTGCAGCTCGACCCGGAAGAGCTGCTCGAGCCGCTGCTCGACACCACGGGCCGAGGCACGGGCACGAAGGCCGAGGTGAGACCGGCGAAGAGCGGGCTCGCCAGGATGGCCGCACCGCCCAACGGCCACGGCCAGGGCGACGTCGCGCGCCTCGCGTCGTCGACCCGAGGTCACGTCCGATTGCAGCGAGGTCGTGGCCCCGTCGAGCCACGAGAGGTAACGCTGCTTGATCTGGCTGTCCTTCACCTTGCTTCGAGAACGACATCACGAGGATCACCACCGACACGAAGACCATCTCCCAGAAGAGCAGGGTGAAGGGCCGGTTCAGCTCGATCGCCCGCAGGATGCGGACGAGGCCCACGAGCAGGATGAGGCCGCCGCCCAGCCAGACGAAGATCCGAAGCTGCCAGACGATCTCCGGAGGGCGGACGAGGGCGGTCTGGCCGAGCTCGTTCTGGAGTCGCTTCTCGAGAGCGGCCGCCGACGTCTTGGCGTGGTGCTGAACCGTCGCCGCCGAGGCCGTCCCGGACTTGGCCTGCTTGACGAGGTCCTTGTAGAACGAGGCGGCCGCGGGGAGCTGTGGTCGCTGGTTCGCCGACACCGTGAACTTGCCCTTGGCCTCGCTCGGGGGCCCGAGCCAGCCCTCGGCCACGGCTTCCGAGATGAGGGTGTTGGCGACACCTCGTGCGCCTTCGCGAAGGTAGGCCACGGCCAGGCAGTCGTCGGCGCGAGGGACGCGGCCGATGGCCAAGCCTCCGCCCGGCGAGCCCGCCCCCACGCGACCGTCCAGCCAACCGCCCGAGGAGGTTGCGCAGGAGCCGGAGGGCGTTCAGGCCGACGAACGCGAAGGCCGCGTAGAAGAGCAGGAACTGCGGGCCGGACTCCATGTTGAAGGGAAAGAAGTCGACGAGCGGGGTGATGATCATCGGCCGGCCTCGAGCTCCAGGCGATCCACGTCCTGGATGGCCGCGTCGAGAACGGCCCGGAGCGCTGTGTGGGCCGCCTCGGGAGCGGAGGCCACGCGCAGGAGCGGCGCGGTATCGATGCCGTAGGCCTTGCCGGTGGCCTCGAGCACCGCTTCCAGGCGGTCGTTCGCAGGCCGTGCCCTTGAGGAGCAGGAGGGCGTGCAAGCGGGCCGCGGATCTGCTTGACCTTGCGCGCCACCGCGCCCGCGATGTCGGCCTCCGAGCCCAGGGCGTCGACGACCGCCCGCCGCATGCGGATGCGCGCCTCCCGCAGCTCCTGCTCGATCCGGAGCCGGCGATGCGTGTCCTTGATCTTCAGGTCCACGAAGGGATCGGAGCCCGAAAGCACGACGTGGCGCTGGCGCACGTCGTCGTAGAGCAAGGGGAAGACGTCGGAGGCGGCGGCGATGTTGTCGTGCTTCAGGACCATGGCTTCGACCCGCCCGCGAAGCGAGCCAGCATCAAGGGCTCGGAGATGCGCGCGCAGGTAGCGGCAAGTCGGTGTCGTGCAGGACCACGATGACGTCGATGTCGCTCCTGCCCGGGCTCGTATCCGCCACGCACGGCGCTGCCGTACACGACGAGGGCGGCCAGGTTCGAACCCGCGGCCTTCTCGAGCGCCTCCATCGAGCTCCTGGAGCGGTCCGTGGCGTCGCCTCGGGAAGCGCGCCGAGCGCGCTCGCTGCCAGGGTCGAACTCATCGCTCACCTCCGAACTCGAAGAAGCGCACCGGCGCCTCGGATCCCAGGGCCCTTGAGTGCCCACAACCGGCGCCCGTCGGGCAAACGCTCACGTCCCAGGAAGGGCCCCGGCGAGGCCGCGGGCCCGCAGGCCCCGAAGCCACGAACCGCGACCGGAGCTCCAGGAGGTCCTGGCCTGCGGCGTTGGCCAGCCGGGGATCCCGGCCGGCGTTGCGGGCGACGCGGAAGGCGTCGGCGACGCCGAGGCTGCGGCTCGCACGAGGCGCGTCGTCGCAAGGGCCTCGAAAGCCGCAGCGCGCGCGACGTCGCCCAAGGCGGCGGTCCGCGGCAAGAGCGGCATCACCTCGTCGACACGCTTGTGCTCGAGGACGGATCGGGCTTCGCCGCAAGGCCGCGCCGTCGAAGCCACGGGTCGGCTGCGGCATCGGGCACGTCGCCGGTGAGCCACTGCGGCGAGACGGGCCTGCCGTTCGGCCAACGTGTCTATTCCTGGAATCTCGGTCACCACAGGCGGCGACGGTCGGGGCTCTCTTGGCTCGGACCGCGGCCGAAGGCGGCGCGATCGGCGATCGCGCGCAGACGGTCGACCTCGGCCGCGACCTCGGCAAAGGGCGGGAACCGGGCGTCGCGCTCGAGAACGATCGGCAGGGGACCGGTCCGGGCCAGAAGCCGCTCCAGGAGGTCGAAGACCGCGTCGGGCACGCTGTGGGCGTGGGTGTCCTCGTAGAACCCGTCCTCCACGGCGCCTCCGGCGACGTGAACCATGGCCACGCGATCGAGCGGGTAGGAGCAGAGTGCCTTCTGCGGGATCGATGCCCGGCGTTGCGCGCGTTGGCGTACAGGTTCGCGACGTCCAGCAGAAGGTCGCAACCCGTCGCCTTCACGACCTCCTGGTAGAACTCGCCCTCGGGGAGAGCGTCCTCGGGCCAGCGGAAGGTCCAGGCGATGTTCTCGAGCAGAAGAGGAACGTCGGGCAGGACACGGCGCGCGGCGGCGACGTTGCGCGCCAGGACGGCGACCGCCTCCCGGGTGAAGGGAAGCGCCGTAAGGTGGCCGATCTCGCGTCCGCCCGCCGCGTGTCAGGGCGACGTGCTCGCTGATCGCCTCCGCCTGGAGCTCGCGGGCGAGCGCGCCGAGCCTCCTGGCCTTGTCCAGGTCGATGCCGTCCGCGCTGCCCAGGGACAGCTTCACGCCATGGGGAACGACGGGCCACAGCTCGGCGATCGCCCTGGCCTCGCGCCGGGCCGCGGGCTGCGCGAAGCAGGTCTCGGCCACGACCTCGACGAAATCCACGGACTGGGGGGCCGCGAGGAGGTCCGCGGCCAACTCTGGCCGCCATCCGATGCCGACCCGCGCGTCGGTCAAGGCCTGAGACATAGAGCGAAGCGGGGAGACAGTATGCCGCGTCGCGCTGCCCGGTCAAGCGAACGAGCCACACCCGTGGGCGTTCCCCTCCGTGGGAATCACGGGCAACGGCCTCCCTGGGAAAGGTCGATGGGGACGATGCCACGGCCGGGCAGCTCGGAGGTCACGTTCATGCCGCCCTATCCTATGTGCCCATAATGGATGTGCCTGATGGACATGAGAGGGGGTCCCAGTGGCGTGGAACGTGGCTGAAGCCAAGCAGCGGCTCTCCGAGCTCTTGAGGAGCGCCGCCCGCGAGCCGCAGACGATCTGCCGCCGTTCGCGACCGGTCGCGGTCGTGGTGGCCGGAGCGACCTTCGAGGAGTTCAGGGTGTGGCAGGCCGAGCACAAGGCCCGAACGGTGGGCGCAGCTTTCGCCGAGCTCCGTTCCTGGGCCAAGGGCTCGCCCCACGTGCTCACCGTCCCCAGGCGCAAGGACAGACGAGACGGCTTCTCCAATCTTCCAGAAGGATTGGGCAGCAAGCCCGGCGCGTGATCAGAGACTGAAGAAGCTGCGGATGCGGTCGAGAAAGTCCGTCTTGGCGGACTCGAGATGGCTGCGCTTCGCCTCCTCGTCGAGCTCGTGCTTGCGCGGCCTCGAGGCCCAGGGTCCGCGGGCCAGGATCTCCGCCGCCCGCTCGGCGAGCTCGGGCCGGTCCTGGAGCACTTCCTTGAAGACCGCCTTGTCGAGCCGATAGCACTCGACGTCGGTGATGGCCACCACGGTGGCCGCTCGCGGCGCGCCGGTCATGAGCGACATCTCGCCAAACAGGTTGCCGCGGCCGAGCCGGGCCACCGGACGCTCCAGGCCGCCCTCGCCCCGCACGGTGACGAGGGCCTCGCCCTCCAGGATGAGGTAGAGCCAGTGCGCCTCGTCGCCCTGGCGGGTCATCACCTCGCCGCTGGCGAACGGTGCGTCCCGCAGGCCCGCGGCCAGGCGCGCCCGGTCGGCGTCGGAGAGCTGATCGAAGAACTCGACCCGTGCCGAGCGCCCGCATGCGACGCTTCTGCTCTTCGCCGGCCTTGTCCGCCTCCCGCTCCTTCGACTCCTCGGTGACGAAGACCGCGTGCGCGGGGATGGACATGGGGATGCGAAGCGCGCTTCAGGGCGAAGTAGATCCGCGTGCGCACGACGCTGTCCGTGGCGTCGTCGGCGGCCAGGTTCGTGAGCCAGTAGCGCACCGCGTAGCGCGCGTAGCTCTCGTGAAAGGCGAACAGGATGCAGTTGGGAGGGGGCTTGTGCGGCGACCCCCTCGATGGGTCCGTCGCAGAGCTCCTCGATCACGGCGTCGATGACGTCGTTCGGGGCGAAGCGGAAGTCCACGTTGAAGGGGACGGTGCGGCGCCACAGCGCGGGCGCGCCCTCGCGTCGGCCGAGCACCAGGAAGGAGTTCTTGACGAGCACGCTGTTGGGCACGACCAGCGTCTCCCAGTTGCGGGTCTCGAGGCTCGTCGATCGCCAGCGGATCTCGGTCACCCGGCCGGTCACCTCGCCCACCGTGATCCAGTCGCCCTCCGCCACGGAACGGTCCATCTGGAGGGCGAGACCCGCCATGAGGTTGCCGAGAGTGTCCTGCAAGGAGAGGCCGACGACCGCGGTGAGCACGGTCGAGGTGGCGATGAGCCCCGAGACGTTGAAGCCCGACCGCGAGGCGATGGCGAAGAAGGCCACCACGGCGGTCCCGGCCACGAGCACGTCGCGCAGGATCTGGGGGGCGTCGAGGTGCGCCTTGGGCAGGAGCAGCCCGAAGAGGAGAGTCGCGCCCAGGCCGATGAGGGTGAGGGCCTCCAAGACGAGAAGCGCCACCCGGACCTCCGGGTAGGCGCTGTGGTTGACGAGCCGAAGATGGGCGGCAATCGGGAGGAGGACGAGGTAGAGGGCAGAAGAGGAGCAAGGCGCGCCGCAGGCGGACCCGCTCCGCCGCGCGCGCCGAGGTGGACGAGCAGGGCGACGGCGAGCACCGCGAGCACGAACCAGAGCGTCCGCTGCTCGCCGGCCTCCGAGGCGATGGCGCTCCAGAAGCTCATCGCTTGGCCTTGCCCGAGGCCGCGGCCTCCAGCACGAGGTTGAGGGTGCGCACCTCGGCCGCGGTCACGGGGTGGCCCGCGAACCGGCCCGCGGTAGTAGGCCTCGACCACGCGCTCGGATCCGGCGCGCACCGATGGGCGGCAAGGCACCAGGCGGGATGGAGGCGAGGTGCTCGAGAGGCGCACGGAAGAGCGGCCGGCGACGGCCGTGCCGCGTCCACAGGCGATCGGTTCGCGCGAGGAGCGCCGCGAGCTCGGGCGGGGCGGCGGGCTCCAGGGCGCGCGCGCCGCGCGCGCCGGCGTCCGCGCAGCTTGCGCACGAGCGGGCCAGAGGCGCCGGGCCGATCCACGCTGCCCGCGAGGAGCGCCACGGTCAGGGTCACGAGGCCGGGGCGCCCGCGGACGAGTCCGCGCGCCACCTCGGCGAGCCGAGCCACGAGGGCCGAGCCCGCCCGGGCGGCGAAGAGCGCGCGCAGCTCGGCGAAGCGCCCGCTCACCCAGGCCCAGAGCGCCTGAAGCCCGCCGCGGTCGATGCCGCCGTGGGCCGCCTCGTACTCGCCCGCCGGCGTGGCGTCGGCCTCGACCCAACCGCGTCCGGGAACGAAGGCCTCCACCCAGGCGTGGGCGTCGGCCTCGCGCACCACGTAGTGGCCTCCGATGCGATTGGCCTCGCGCACCGTGAAGCCCCGCACGTAGCGCGCGGGGATGCCCTGCAGGCGGAGCAGGACCGCGGTGGCGCTCGCGAAGTACTCGCAGTAGCCCTTCTTCTTCTCGAACAGGAACTCGGCCACGGGCTGCTGCGTGCGGAATCGCCCCGGCTTGAGCGAGTAGTGGCATTCGCTCTGGAGAAAGGCCACGGTGCGGGCGAGGCGGGCCTCGGCGGAGACGGGTCGCCTGCGTCGCGCAGCCGTGCCGCGAGGGCGGCGAGCCGCGGGTCGAGGTCGGCGGGCAGGGCCAGCCACTCCCGCTCGTCCGCCGGCGTCCCGGCATGGGCGCAGGCCACGTCGCCCCGGGCGCCAGGCTGACCACGGCGTAGGTCTCGAGCGCTCGGCTCGCGGGGCCCAGGATCCCGAACGAGTCGATCTGCACCGGATCGGCGCGCCGCACCAGCAACGGGCCGGAGGGGGCGGGCAGAGCGCCCACCACCGGCGCCACCTGCACGACTCGGGTGCGGACCGCCGCGGGTTGCCAGGCCTCGTCGAGGGGGGCGCCGGGCGCCGCGAAGACCTGTCCGGGGACGCCGTCGAGCCAGGACCCGAGGTCGCCGCCGATCGCACCCTCCTCGACGAGCAGCGGGCGCGGAGGTGGCCCGAGCGGGTGCCACTGCACGCCGTCGAAGCGCGTGAAGACGGCGGCCCGCAGCTTGGTGGGCGCGGTGGTGGTCACGTGCATCAGCACCCGGGGCGACAGGGTCAGCTCACCGACGTCGCCCAGGCGAGAGTCGAGAGAGAAGCCCGAGACTCCCTCCGGAGACTCGATCATCTTGACCACGGCGGTCTCGACGAAGGGCTGGGCCCAGGGCAGCAGGCGGACGACGGCGAGCGGCCAGGCCCCCGGCCGCGGCCGCGAAGACCAGGACGCGCAGGGCCCGGAAGATGCGGCCCGCGGCCGGCGTCGGCGGCGGCGCCGACCACCAGCGACACGGCGGCCAGGACCAGGGGGAAGCGCAGGGGCGCCAGGGGATCGAAGGCGGCCACGACCAGCACTCCGAGCGCAGCGGGCACGAGGGCGCGGCGCGGCTCCCACTGCCGGCGCCCGGACAGGAAGACCGCGGACAGGAGACCGAGGGCGTAGCCGGCGAAGGTGGGGAACACGCGCACGACCGCGGCGGGAATGAGCGGGTAGATCGTCCAGGCGAGGCCGAAGAGGCCGGTCAGGAACAGCAGGACCCAGGCGGCGCGCTCCGCGCCGCGGAACACGGAGCGCGGCAGGGGGCGCGGCTCGAACAAGAGGGCGAGGACGTCGCGCCGCGACGCAGGAGGCGCGGCAGGGGCCCGCCCCAGGCGAGGACCAGGGCCAGCGGACCCCGACAGCGACGAGGCCGAAGAGGGCGACGTCGACTCCGCTCCACGAGCGGGTGCGCTCAAGCACCGGCGGCTCCCGGAGTGGCCCGCGGGGAGGCCTCGGACGCCGCTCGCGGCGAGCGCCCGCTCGACGTCGGCGACCGACATCAGGCTGACGTCTCCGAGCTCCTCGGCGCCCGCCCAGGGCTTGGTCGTGGGCCCTTCGTGCACGATCACCACGCGCACCGCGGTCCCGAGCGCCTTCACCTGCCGCAGGAACTCCTCGCGCGGCGTCGTCCCAGTCCTGGAGCACGGCCACCACGGTCGTGATCTGGCCGAGCTTCTCGAAGAGGGCCGGGCCGATGGTCTGGAAGGGCGGGTCGGGGCACGGCTCGAGGCAGGCCAGCACGTCGAGGATGTTCTCGAGATAGGCGAGGCTCCGGCCCGCGCTCACCTCGTAGAGGTCGGGCCCGGCGGCCAGGATGTCCACGATGTACTCGCTGCGGCTGAAGAAGTCGGCGATCGAGGCCACCACCGAGATCGCGGCCTCGAAGACGCGCTCGTCCCGCGGCCCGGGGCCGCCGCGGCACGAAGGTGTCGAGGATGATCGCGATCCGGCAGAAGTACTCCTCCTGGTACTCCTTCACCACCGGCTTGCCCCGCCGCGCCCAGGAGCGCCAGTGGATGCTCTTGATCGGGTCGCCTTCGCGGTACTCGCGCGTCCCCACGAACTCGATCGACTCGCCCGAGGCTGGAGGAGAGCGGGATGCCCGCCCGGCTGGTAGCGCCGCCCCACCGGGATCATGAAGTCGTCCATCGAGTAGAAGCGCGGATAGACGATGAGCGTCTGGTCGGGGAGGGCGAGCGCGCGGCCGGTGGCGAGCCGCAGCGGATCGGTGCGCCGCAGCGTGGGCCCGCGCAGCAGGTAGCGGCCGCGACGCGCCACCGCTGAGCTCGACGCGCACCTCGCCCAGCTTGTCCGTGGCGGAGGTCGAGAAACGCCTCGCGCGGCTCGAAGGCGATGCTGCTGCTCCAGAAGCGCGGGCCGGGGAAACGAGACCCGCAGGTCGGAGACCCGGCGTCCGGCCGACCCTCGATCCGCGCCCGCAACCGCAGGGGCGCGCCCGCCGTCGCGTGGTCGGGAAGCGGGCAGTCGAAGCGCACGCGCGGCGCGCGGGCCAGCCAGAACGCCGAGGCCAGGAGCAAGCGCGCCCGCGCCGACCGCGAAGAGCGAGAACACCTGGGTCCGCCGGGTGTCGAGCCCGAGGAGGGCGAGGAGCGCCGTGGCCCAGAGCAGGTAGCGCCCGCGGCCGGTCAGGCGCTCCTCGTAGAGGGGCCGGACGAAGTCCAGGATCGGAGTGCGGAGGAGGACGCTTCGCTTCGGGCCGGCCGGCGGCACGCTCAGACCCCGACCGGCACCCGGTCGAGGACCTCGCGCACCAGGTCCTCCTTCTGCACGCCCGAGTACTTGGCCTTGGTGTCGAGAGCGAGGCGATGGGCGAGGGTGGGAACCGCCACCGCCTTCACGTCCTCGGGGATCGCGTAGTCGCGGCCGCTCACGAAGGCCCGGGCCTGGGTCACGCGGAAGAGGGTCAAGGTCCCGCGGGGCGAGCAGCCCATCTTGAGCGACGGGTGCTGGCGCGTGGCGTTGGCCAGGTCCACGATGTAGCGGCCGATCTGGCGGTCCATGCGCACCGCGCGCGCCGCCTCCTGCAGGGCCACGACCCCGCTCGCGTCCACGACCGCGGTCACGTCGTCGAGCGGGTGGTGGTGGAACTGGCTGTAGAGCACGTCCACCTCGTGCTCGGACGCGGGATAGCCGAGGTTGATGCGCATGCCGAAGCGGTCGAGCTGCGCCTCGGGCAGCGGGTAGGTGCCGTGGAACTCGATCGGGTTCTGGGTCGCGATCACGAGGAAGGGCGCGGGCAGGATGTGGGTGGTCCCCTCGATCGAGACCTGGCGCTCGCTCATCGCCTCGAGCAGGCTCGACTGCGTGCGCGGCGAGGCGCGGTTGATCTCGTCGGCGAGGAGGATGTTCGTGAAGATCGGCCCCGGCTTGAAGGTGAAGCTGCCGTCCTTGGGGCTGTAGACCGACGAGCCCAGGATGTCGGTGGGCAGGAGGTCGGGCGTGAACTGCACGCGCTTGAAGTCCGCGGCCAGCGACCTGGCCAGGGCCTTGGCCAGCGTGGTCTTGCCCACCCCGGGCACGTCCTCCATGAGGATGTGGCCGCCCGAGAGCAGGCACACCGTGATGGTCTCGATGGCCTCCGGCTTGCCGAGGATGACCCGGCCGAGCTGGTCCTTGAGGGCCTCGAGCCGTTCCACGTGGGCCTGATCCAATGCCGCCTCCGCTCCGGGCTCGCCCTAGCTTCGAACGAACGGGCCCGGATTATAGCCCCGGGCCGAGTGGCCGAGGGCCTATCGCGCGGGCTGCTGCTGGGTCAGGCCGCGCGTCACGACTGGAGCTGTTGAAAGGCCTGCGTCCGCGCCCAGCTAACACGACAGCTAACGCCTTCGGTCCTTCAGGCTTCGGCCCAGGAGGACGCCAACCCTCGGTCTAGGGCCCAGCCACGCCGCGAGGCGGTGGCCCTTCGGCGCGGTGGTGTTGTGAGCCGTCCGACTTGCCACTACCGTGCGGTCGTCACCCGGTTGGCGCCCTGGCCACCTCGGCCTCAGGGCTCGGCGGGCTGCTGCTGGGTCAGGCAGTGGAGCGTGCCGAGGCCCCACACCAGGTCCACCGCGTGGATGCCCACCACGGGCCGGTCGGTGAAGAGCTCGGACAAGATGCCGAGGGCCACGCGGTCCTGCGGGTCGTTGAAGGTCGGCACGAGGACCGCCGCGTTCGCGATGTAGAAGTTCGCGTAGCTCGCGGGCAGCCGCTGGCCGCGCGAAGACGAGGGGCGCGGGCATGGGCAGGGCGACGACCCGGAGCCGGGAGCCGTCCTCGAGCCGCGCGCCCTGCAGGCGCTCCCAGTTCTCCTCGAGCGGCGCGTGGTTCGCGTCCTTCGCGTTCTTCTCGCGGCAGACGACCACGGTCTTGCGGTCCACGAAGCGGCAGAGGTCGTCCACGTGGCCGTGGGTGTCGTCGCCGGCGATGCCCTTGCCCAGCCAGATCACGTTCGTGACCCCGAGCGCCGCGCGGAAGACGTCCGCGTAGTCGGCCTTGGTGAAGCCGGGATTGCGCACCTGGACCACGGGATCGAGCAGGCACTCCTCGGTCGTGAGCAGGGTGCCCTCGCCGTTCACGTCGATGCTCCCCCCCTCGAGCACGACGTCGCGGCCCTTCGCCACGACTGGCAGGAGAGCGCAGGCCGAGGGCCTGCGCGGCGCGCGGCGGCACGTCCGCGTCCTTCTTCCAATCGGGGTACTTGGCCCAGCCGTTGAAGCGGAAGCGCGCGATCGCGACCTCGGGGCGGCGCCCGGCGCGCCGGACGAAGATCGGGCCGAAGTCGCGGGTCCAGCCGCGGTCGGTGGGCCAGCGCAGGAACTCGACGCGGCCGAGATCGGCGCCCACGCGGGCCAGGACCCGTCGCGCCCCGTCCTCGTGGGCGCGCGACGAGCACGAGGATCCGCACGATCTCGCCAGGCGCGAGCTTGCGCACGATCTCCCCGTAGACCCACGGGATGGGCGCGAAGCGTCCCGGCCAGTCGGTGAGCCGGTGCGGCCAGCCGATCCAGGTGGCCTCGTGCCGCTCCCACTCGGCCGGCATGCGGAACGGCGCGCCCCGCCGCAGCGGCCGCGGTGCCTTCGCGGTCGGCACGCCTAGTCGAGGAAGCGGCGGTCGAGGCCGGCGTAGGCGTCGATGCGGCGGTCGCGGAGGAAGGGCCAGTTGCGGCGCACCTCCTCCATGCGGCCGAGGTCCACCTCCCCCACCAGGATCTCCTCCTTCGCGGTCGAGCCCTCGGCGATCACGATGCCGAAAGGATCGGCCAGGAACGAGGTGCCCCAGAACTCGAGGCCCGGCTCGCCCGCGACCTGCTTCTCGTGGCCCACGCGGTTCACCACCGCCACGTACACGCCGTTGGCGATGGCGTGGCTGCGCTGGATGGTCTGCCAGGCCGAGCGCTGCGCGGCGCCGTACTGCTCCTTCTCGTGGGGATGCCAGCCGATGGCGGTGGGATAGAAGAGCACGGAGGCGCCCCGGAGCGCGGTGAGGCGCGCGCCCTCGGGATACCACTGGTCCCAGCAGATGAGCGTCCCGATCCGGCCGGCCTTCGTGTCGAAGGCCTGGAAGCCGAGGTCGCCGGGCGTGAAGTAGAACTTCTCGTAGAAGAGCGGGTCGTCGGGGATGTGCATCTTGCGGTAGAGGCCGACCACCTCGCCCGTGGCGTCGATGATGGCCGCGCTGTTGTGGTAGAGGCCGATCGCGCGCTTCTCGAAGATCGGGGCCACCACCACCACCCCGTGGTCCTTGGCCGCCTTGCCGAGGGCCTCGGTGCTGGGGCCGGGGACCGGCTCCGCCAGGTCGAAGAGGGAGTGGTCCTCCTTCTGGCAGAAGTACGGCGACCGGTAGAGCTCGGGCAGGCAGACGACGTCGGCGCCCTTGGCCGCGGCTTCGGCCACCCGGGCCACCGCCTTCTTCGTGTTCTCGGCGGGATCGGTGCTCATCGACATCTGCACGAGCCCGACCCGGAAGCGCTGGGGCTTGTCCTTCATTCGGGGAGGCAGTCTATCAGGCGGCGCGAGCCCTCGTCCTGGCTTCGCGGGAGGGCTGGGCCCGGAGCATGGACCGGCTACGAGTGCCGGATGTGGACGGTGAGGAGAACGCAGCGGACCGTGGGCTCGTCGGTCATCACCTGGAAGACGGCGCCCTCGCGAACGCCCGGGGAGATGCGCACCGGAACCGGCATGCGGCGCTCGACCTTGCCTTCGCCCTCGCAGCGGTCACAGTCGAAGACGAAGCCGCCGGTTCCCTGGCAGACCTCGCAGGTCATGGGCAGCGGCACCTCCAGCGGCAGCACCCCGCCGACCGCGGCCTCTTCCGCGGTCAGCAGGATCTCGCCGGAGAGGCTCGCGGGCAGGATCGGCCGCCGCAGATCGCCGGCCGCGGGGCTCCGGACGAACGACCAGGCGAGAGGCTCGAGCCGCTCGCGCACCAGCTGCTCGTCGTACCGCCGGCGCTGCTCGGCGTCGGAGAGGGTCTCGAAGGCGGCACGGAGCTCCTGGAACTTCTCGGGCGACGGCTCGGCGGCGACGTCCGGGTGGTACTGCTTGGCGAGGCGGCGGTAGGCCTTGCGGATCGCGGCCGGGGTCGCGTCGCGCGAAACGCCGAGGACGACGTAGAAGTCCTTGGGCTTCTCCATTCCCCGTACACCATAGGTCGTGGTCGAAGCGCGTGTCAAGCCGAAAACCGCGCCGTGGGCACGAGGTCCGACGCGGTCAGAACCCCTTGACCTTCGGCGCCTTCTTGTAGAGCTGCCAGACGATGTGCCAGCCGAGGAGGATGATCACCAGGTAGAGCACGAAGCCGTACGCCCCCGGGATCCCGAGCTGAGTGCCCACCGTGGTCGTGTGCTGGTTGATCATCCCCCAGACCAGCGGCACCGACATGTAGACGTTGTGGCGCGAGCGGGCGCCGGCCAGGGCCACGAGGGCGGCGTCGGGAGGCGTGCCGGCCTTGACCGCCGTGATGATCTGCTGCTGCGCCGGCCAGATCCGGTACCAGACGTTGAAGGCCATGATCGTCCCGAAGAGCGCGGCCAGGTGGATGTTGTAGGCGCGATAGCTGAAGCCGAAGTAGCTGCATCAGGCAGATCACGATGGCCGCGAGGACGAAGGCCACCCCGCCGAAGACCTTGGGGTCCTTGCCGAGCGGGCTCTTGTGGAGCGCGTCGTAGACGAAGGGGGCGAGGAAGGTCACCACGATCATCGCGATCGCGCCGCCGTTCCAGGTATTGTCCCCCTCGAACATGAGCCCGCCGTGGTAGAAGACGAGCAGCAGCAGGAGCACGCCGGTGACCCAGGTCCAGGCTGCGCCCCAGCGGAACCAGTAGAGGGCGCGCGGCATCAGCTCGGGAACCACCTTCTTCTTGGTGTCCCCGTCCAGGACCCCGCCCAGGGGCCCGTTGACGAAGTTGAAGAAGTAGAGCATCCCGATCCAGACGATCCCCGCGAAGATGTGCAACCAGCGGAAGAGTGCATTCAGTACATCCATGGCCAGCCTCCTTCGAGAGAGAATCGACCGACAGAGCCGCCGAAGGTTAGCACAAGCCTCGCCGTCAAGAACGGGCGCGGTGGCGTTCGGCGAGACCGCCCGCCCCCAGCAGGACCAGGGCCGCCACGAGGAGAGGCGCGCGCAGGTGACCCGAGCCAGGCGGGGTCGGGTGCGATGTCGACGGCGCTCGTCGCCACCGCCATGCGCTCGATCGGGCCGTCGAGCGCGTCGACCACGACCAGGATGCCCTGGCGGGAGCCGGGCGGCGCGGCGCCCTGGAGGAGGGCGACCTCCACCGTGATTCCGCCCCGAGGCGGCACCTCCACCACGGGGGGCGGGTCCGGCGCCACGAGACCGTGCGGCGTCAGCACGCGAACGCGCGCGCGGTGAGGCTGGCCATCGGCGCTCTCCAGACGCACGGGAAGTGGGGCACGGATGTCCAGGGCTCACGTCCGGTGCCGCCACGCGGAGGGCGGGCTCGGCCTGCGCCGGCCAGGGGGAGGATCAGGTAGGCAAGGAAGTTCAAGAGCGTCGGGACAGGGACCCGGACCGGCCCCGTAGTCGACTCGGAGCGGCAGCACGTGCCGACCGGGTCGCCACTCGGACGCGAAGGGAAAGGTCAGCAGGGCGCTCGCGGTCTGGCCCGGTTCGACGTCGCCCACGGTCTCCGTCGGCGTGCCGCCCGAGAAGGTCGCCCCCCACCCGCACTCTCGCGAGCCGCTCGTCGCCCGTGTTCTTCGAGGTCGACGCGCACCTTCACGTCTTCGTCAGTGCCCAGGAGAGCGCCCGAGACCTCGAGGGGGGCTCGCGCCCGGGCGAGGGTCGCCGAGGCGAGGAAGGCGAGGGGAAGGAGCGCCCGCGAGCTACTTGCCGCCCAGAGGGAACGTAGGTGACCCCGGTGCGGTCGAAGGCCTCGTCGAGCTTGCCGCTCTGCTTCTTGTTCGTGGCGAACACCTTGATCGACGCCGCGCGCTTGGCATCCTTCTCGATGGGCGGGAACTCGCACTTCCCTTCCGGCACGACGCTCAACTGGAACGTGCTCGTGCGCTGGGCCTGGAACTGAATCGTCCACGGCCTGCACGTAGTACTCGATGACCTTGAGCTTGCCTTCGCGCGGCGCCGGCAGGGTCCCGCAGTAGTTGATGCCGCCGAAGCTCATGTCCACGAAGCTGTAGAAGTCCTCGCCCGCCCTCCGGAAGTAGACCCGGGCCGCGGAGACGTTCTGGTCGTCGCTGATCGCCGCGCAGAGCGAGATGGCCTTGCCGGAAACCGTGCAGGCAACGGGGTGATGCTCGATGGACGGGGGCTCGTCGGCGAGGACCCCGAGGGGCGCGCGTGAGGAACATCGAAGCGAAGAGAGACACCGCTTCATGGCCTCACCTGAGAAGGACCTACTTCCAGGATAGCGTGTTCTTGTAGGTCTCGCCCCGAGCCGTGCTCACCGTGACGTCCATCTGCCATGAAGCCGTGTCTTCCTTCCAGATGTCGGTCGGTGTCGACAGGAGCAGGCCTTCTGCCGAGGCGCCACGTCCTTCGTCTGGGGCTGGACCGGTCCGCCGGCGCGGCCGCCGTTCTTGACGATGCTCACGGCCATGGTCTTGACGGAGATCGAGGCCGCACCCTCGTTCAGCAGGTAGATGCTGACGGAGTACTGGTCGCCCGCCTTCACGACTTCGGGTTTGAACTCGAACTGGATCTTGCCGGGCAGCTCGGCCGCGGCGCTGCCCCGTTTCACGGCGACGCCGGCCGTGTCTTCGAACCCCGGCGGCGCTGTTGCCGGCCGCCGTCTCGACGCTCTGGGCCTGGGTCTTCCCAGGGACGAAGGCCTTGCCGCGCTCCCCGAATGCCCCCCGCGCCTGCGGCCTGGGCCACGGCGCGAGCGCCGATGGCGCTGGTCTTGCCGCTGGCCGCGCGGCTGTTGTTCGCGTCGAGCTTCAGCGCCTCGTCGTAGAGCTGGATGGCCAGGTCGAACTGGCTCTTGCCCATGGCGTCGTCGGCCTTGCTCAGAAGGTCGTTGATCTTGCCCGCCGCGGCCTCCTTCTGCTGCTGCTCACGGGTGGCGGCTTCGCGCTGCTGCCGGTCCCGGGCCTCGCGCTGCGCCGAGGCCTGCGCCTCGCGGACGCGATTGATGAGGTCGGTGAAGCGACCGTCCCACGGGGCCATCTGGTTCGCGGCCGCCGCGTCCGACTCGGCTGCGGCGAAGTCGCCCTTGGCGAGCGCGGCCTGGGCACGCCGCGACCGATCCTCGGCCTTCTGCCCCTCGAGCGCGCGCTGCACCAGGTCCTTGGCGCCCTTGTTGGCCGGGTCGTCGGCGAGCACCCCCTGGGCCGACTTGAGGGCCTTGTCGTAGTCGCCCTTCTTGAACGCGGCCTGCGCGGTGCGCAACGCGGACGCACCCTTGCCCGTGGCCTCGGCGAACGTCGGCGGCGGCGCGGCCGTGGCGGGAGCGGGGGTAGGCGGCGCTTCCGTGGGCGGAGGCGTCGCGGCCGCCGGCGTGGGGGTGACCGGGCTCGGCGAGACCTGCGCCACCTCGGCCCTCTGCTTCGAAAGGTAGATGTAGCCGCCGGCTCCGACGAGGGCCACGACCAGGCCGCCGAGGGCCACGTAGAGCCACGGGCTGCCGCCCGCGGGCTGCGGCGTTGGCCGCCGGGGCTGCGGGCGTACGATCGTGGCCGGGGGCGCGGACGTGCGCGCGGTGCCGGGCCGCGTGGCCGAGAACGAGCCGCCGTCGACGACGGTGGGCGTGCCCCGCGTGCCCGGAGCCCCGGTGCCCGGCCGCATCGTCGGGGCGCCGGTTGCGGGCCGCACTGTCTCGCTGGTCCGGCCGCTCCCCGTGGCCGGCCGGGCCCGGGCGGTGGCCGACGAGCCGAGGTCGACGGTGCCGTCCACCATGGTGGGGCCACGGGGATCGGTCATGGGCTGCGGCGGGTGGGTCGGAGCCTCCATGTCCAGGAGGCTGGCCAGCGCGTGCTCGCCGGAGGCGGTGGTGGCGTTGGCCTGGAGCCAGCCCTTCAGGGTCCATCGCGAAGTCGTAGGCCGTCGCGTAGCGCTCGGTCGAGGTCCTTGTCGAGGGCCTTCTGGAGGATGGGCAGGAGCGCGTCGTACTCGGGCCCGGCCGGGACGAGGTCGAAGTTGGGCTCCTCGTGGGTGATCTTGTAGAAGATCGCCATGAGGTTCTCGGAGTGGAAGGGCCGGCGTCCGGTCAGGAGCTCGTAGAGCATGCAGCCGACGCTGAAGACGTCGCTGCGGCCGTCCACCCGCGAGCCCTTCACCTGCTCGGGGGACATGTAGTCCGCGGTGCCCACGATGTTGCCGGTGCCGGTCATGGAGGCGGAGGTGAGGCGCGCCACCCCGAAGTCCATGATCTTCACCGTGCCGTCCTGGTTGATGAAGATGTTCGCGGGCTTGATGTCGCGGTGGACGATGCCCGCCTGGTGGGCGTGGGCCAGGCCCGCCAGCACCTGGACGATGATCGTGACCTTCCGCTCCAGGGTCATGGGCGGCGGCTGGCGCATCGCCTTCTGGAGGTCCTGGCCCTTCAGGAGCTCCATCGCGATGTAGGGCGAGCCGTCGACGTGGTTGCCGAGGTCGAAGACGGTCACCACGTTCGGGTGGGTCATCTTCGCGACGGCGCGGGCCTCCCGCTCGAAGCGGGTCTTGAGCTCGGGGTCGTCGGCGATCTGCGCGACCATGACCTTCAGGGCCACGTCGCGCTCGAGCACGGTGTCGTGGGCGAGGTACACCATGCCCATCGCCCCCTTGCCCAGGGGCTTCACGATGTCGTACTTGCCGATCCGGCCCGAAAGCTCCTTGATGAGCGGGAGCGTTCGGGCCGGCTTCGTCGCTCATGACCTCACCGCGAGGATCGGCCCGAGCCGGGAGAGAGGGTCAGCGGGTCTTCCCCGTGACCGTGGGCTTGGCCCGGCGATTGCGCGCCCAGCAGTCCTCGTTGCTCTCGCGTGCAGACCGGGATCTCCTTGCCGTAGGAAACGGTCTTCAGCCGGTCCGCGGGCACGCCCAGGGAGACGAGATAGTCGTAGGCCGCCTTGGCCCGGCGCTCGCCCGAGCGCGAGGTTGTACTCGACCGTGCCTCGCTCGTCGCAGTGGCCTTCGATCGTGACCCGCAGGAAGTCGAACTTCTTCAGGACCTCGGCGTTCTTGGCGAGCACCGGCTTGTCGCCGTCGCGCAGATCGGCCTTGTCGAAGTCGAAGTAGACGATGCCCAGCAGGTTCAGCCGGTCGATCTCGTCCGCGGCCATCGACTTGAGGCGCGCGTACTCGTCGACCTGGGGCGCGGGCGGAGCCGGGGGCGGCGGCGGCGCCGGGGGCGGCGTGCGCGGGGGCGGCCGGCGGGGCGGCGGGGGGGGCGCCGGCGGCGGCGTCTGGTGGCACGCACCCAGGGTCAGCGCGAGAACAGCGAGGAGGGCCGTCTTTCTCATGTCCTTCACCCCTTGCGGTCATTGGGAGCACGCCGCCGCCGGCTCGTCGCGACGCCCCTCGAAGTCCACCTGAGGCCCGGTCGCCCGGGCCGCCTCTACGGCTTCTTCTTGTCTTCCTCCGGCTCGTCGCGCACCGACTTCTTGAAGTTCTTGATGCCTTCGCCGATACCGCGTCCAAGCTCGGGCAGCCGGCTCGTGCCGAAGATGAGGACGATGATGACGAAGATGAGCAGCATCTCGGGAAAGCCGAGACCGAACATGTCTTCCTCCAGCGAAACGCCGCTCCTGGTCTTGAGGAGGGCGAGGTCCGTGGCTAACTTCCGGACGATGAATGATACCTCAGACCAAAGTCCGCGGGGATCACGCGCAGGGCCTCGTTCAGCCGGCCCCGGCGGTAGCCCTCGCGGTCCACCGCCGCGTCGCGGTAGCCGGCGCTTCGCACCGCGGCCACCGCCGCTTCGGCGAGGGCCGCGTCTCGAAGCCGCGGCATCTCGGACGGGGCGATCTCGATCCGGGCGTGCTCGCCCAGATCGCGCACCCGCAGCTCGCGGAACCCGAGCGCGCGGAGGGCCGCTTCGGCGGCCTCGACCCGGCGCAGCGCCTCCGCGGTGACCGGCGTGCCGTAGGGAATCCGCGAGGACAGGCAGGGCGACGCGGGCTGGTCCCAGGTGGGCAGGCCCAGGGCGCGCGACAGCGTGCGCACGTCGTCCTTCGTCATCAGGGCGTCGGCCAGGGGGCTGAGGACCCCGGCTTCCGCGGCGGCGCGGTGCCCGGGACGGAAGTCCGTGAGATCGTCGGCGATGAGGCCATAGGCCACGTGGGCGAAGCCCTCGCGTTCCGCGAGGGGCAGGAGCTGCCGGAAGAGCTCCGACTTGCAGTGGTAGCAGCGGTCGGAGGCGTTCCGCAAGTAGGCCGGGTCCTCGAACTCCCGGGTTCGGATGACGCGGTGGGCGAAGCCGAACCTCTGGGCGAGGCCGAGAGCCGCCGCCCGCTGCGCCGTCGGCAAGGGACGCCGAGTCGGCGGTCACGGCCAGGGCGCGCGAGCCGAGCACGAGGTGGGCGCGCACCGCCAGGTAGGCGCTGTCGACGCCTCCGCTGAAGGCCACGACGAGGGAGCCGAGAGCGCGCGAGGCGCTCGTCGAGTGCGGCTTCCTTCTCCGTCGCGGCCGACGTCATTCCTGCCATTCGTCCTCGTCTTCGTCGCGAGGGGCGAGGTCGAGCTGGAGAGGAGACAGGCCCACGACCTCGAGCTCCACCCCGCACTCCGGACAACTGATGATCTCACCCTTGTCGACGTCGTACTCGTCGATCTCGATGTCCGCTTCACACTCCGGGCACACCGCCATCGGTACGCTCCTCCGATGCTGGCCGCCGATCATAGCTGAAGCTCCCCTTTCTCCGCGCGGCCCTTTCCTCAGGGTCCCCAATCGGGGGAATGGCTCGACTGGCTCCACGAGCGCGCGAGGAGACCCTTGGCGCGCCCCTGCGCGTCGAGCAGCCTCACCTCCTCGGTCTTTCGGACCCTGAGCGCCTCGGCGGGATGGAACTCGAGGTCGTAGCTGAAGCTCGCGGCGAGGTAGCGGCCGTCGGGCGAGGGCGCGGCCGAACGGTAGAGGGCCGTCCCCTGGCTCAGGGTCTCCCGGTTCTTGCCGTCCGGGTCCATGACGTCGATCCCGAACTGCTTCTCCTGCGTCCAGAGGGCCAGGAGCCGGCCCGAGGGCAGGAAGCGCGGCGACCGGTACCTGCGAAAGCCGCGAGGTGACCCGGGAAGGCCGGCCGTCGGCCAGGGAGATCCTGAAGACGTGGTCCTCGCGAACCGCGAAGACGAACGCGCCGTCGGGTGAGAACCGGGGCGCCTCGTAAGCGAGACCGCGGCTTTCCGTGAGGGGGGTGCGCGCCACTTGCCCGTCGGGCGTATCGATCTCGAGCAGGTGCAGCTCGCCGTGGTCGGCTCGGCGGCCCCGCGCCACGACCACGAGCCCCTTGCCGTCCGGCCGCCAGGCCGGCGCTGCGTCACGCCAGTCGATGCCGAGGGTGAGGATGCGAACGTCGCCGCCGGCGAGCGAGACGACGCCGATGCGGCCGCCCATGGAGAAGGCCACGCGCGTCCCGTCCGGCGAGAAGGCGGGTTCCTCCACGGGCTCGCTCGCGAAGGTGAGGCGCTGGTCCTCGCCCTTCGGGAGCCTCCGCAGGAAGAGAGCGTCGGTGCCGGCGCGGTCGCTCACGAAGACGAGGGCCCCTTTGAGGTCGGCGGGAAGCGGCTCGGACCGGGGCCACCACCAGAGCGCCAGGAGGCCGAGCAAGCCGACCACCAGGAATGCGAGGACGGCGCGGTGGCTCATCCGCGCGGAGCTCTTTCCCTCGAAGCCCGGCGGCGGTACGGACCGCTCTTCCCGCCCGATTTTCGGACGAGCACGATCTCGCCGATCTCCATGGCCTTGTCGGCGGCCTTCACCATGTCGTAGACCGTGAGCGCGGCCACGGCCACGGCGTGCAGCGCCTCCATCTCCGCGCCGGTACGACCCTCGGTGCGCACCCGGGCTTCGATCACGAAACCGTCGCGGCGCGGCTTCGAGATCGACGTCGACATGGGTGAGGGAAAGGGGATGGCAGAGGGGAATCGCGTCTGACGTGCGCTTGGCGGCCAGGATACCGGCGAGGCGGGCCACCTCGACCACGCTGCCCTTGGCGAGGGCGCCAGCGCGGACGAGGCGCATGGCGCCGGGCGATATCGTGATGCGCCCGCGCGCCACGGCCTCGCGCGACGTGATCGGCCTTCGCCGGAGACGTCGACCATGCGCGCCACGCCCTTCGCATCGACGTGGCTGAGACGGCGGGCCCGAACCCCAGGTCGCGGCATCCTACCTCTCCAGGAAGTTCGAAAGGAGCAGCGCCTTTGCCCGCTCGCCGGCTTCGGCCCGCGTTCGCTCCGCTTCCAGCACGACGAGCGCGTTGGCGCGGGCGTGGGCCACGAGGTCGGCCGACCCCATCGATCGCAGGGGTTCCGCCACGAAGCGGTGGTCTTCGAACCGGAGTTGGACGGGCAGGTGCGCACGCCGGCCGGACCGGTTCGTCATCGCCACGGCGAGCTCGGCCTCGACCATGGGCCGCGCGACGGTTCGCGCCCCCTGAAGACGCAGGAGGGCGGGGCGGACGAAGAGATCGAACGTCACCTGGGCCGAGACCGGGTTGCCGGGCAGGCCGAAGACCAGGGTGTCCTCGTGCTTGCCGAAGACGAGAGGCGCCCCCGGCTTGATCGCCACCTTCGTGAAGAGGAGCCGGACGCCCTGGGCTTCGAACGCGCTCTCGACGAGGTCGAAGGCCCCTTCCGAGACCCCGCCTGAAATCACGAGCACGTCGTCCCTCAAGCCCTCGCGAACGGCTGCGGCGATGCGGCCGGGGTCGTCCGGAGCCACGCCGAGAGACCGCACCTCGGCCCCCGCGAGCCGGGCCTGGGCGAGGACGGCCGGGCCGTTGCTGTTGCGGATACGGCCCGGGCCCGGAGCCTCCGCGACGTCCACCAGCTCGTCGCCGGTGACGAGGACCGCGACCCGGGGCCGCCGGCCCACGCGCACGCGGGCCTGGCCCACGGCCGCCAGGACGGCGAGGGTCGCGGGATCGATGGCCCGGCCGGCTTCGACGACGGCGTCTCCCGCCCGGACCTCGCTGCCGCGCGGCGCCACGTTCTGGCCCGCCGACACTCGCCTCGAGGATCTCGACCCGAAGACCATCGGCCGAGGCCTTCGTCTTCTCGACCTGCTGCACCGCGTTCGCACCCGGCGGAACCGGGGCTCCGGTCATGATCTGGATCGCGGTCCCGGGAAGGAGCGGCGACCCCGGCGCCTGGCCCGCCCGGATCTGGCCGACCACGGGAAGGACAGCGGGGCGTCTCCGTCACGTCCTCTGCGCGCACCGCGTAGCCGTCCATGGCCGAGCGGTCGAAGGGCGGCAGGTCGGCGTCGGCCGTGACCTCTTCCGCCAGGATCCGTCCGAGCGCCTGGTCGAGGGCCACGTCCTCGGAGGCCAGGGTCCTCGCTTCGGCGAGCACGATCTCGAGGGCCTGGTCGACGGGGATCAATGCGGTCGCTCCGCGGCCATATTAGGATGTTTCGTTCTGGAGGTCTTCCCGTGCTGCCGACCGTGGGGTTCGATCGCGACGCCGTCGTCCTCATCGACCAGAGGCGCCTGCCGGACGAAGAGGTCTACCTGCGGTGCCGCGATCGCACCACGAGGTGGCGCGCGCCATCAAGGACATGGCGATCCGGGGCGCGCCCGCCATCGGGGTGGCCGCGGCGTACGGACTGGCCCTCGGGGTGAGCCTGACCGCGGCCGAGGGTCCGCACGCTCCAGGCCGAGTTCGAGGCCATGTGCGCGGAGCTGGCCGCCACCCGGCCGACCGCGGTCAACCTGTTCTGGGCCATCGCGCGGATGCGCGCCCGCTTTGCCGCCCTGGGCGGCGGCGCGGCGCTCCGCGACGGGCTGCTGCAGGAAGCCGAGGCCATCGACCGCGAGGACGTGGTCGTCCTGCCGCCGCATCGGGGACCTCGGGGCCGAGCTGCTGCCCGACGAGGCGCGCATCCTCACCCACTGCAACGCGGGCGCCCTCGCCACCGCGGGCTACGGCACGGCCCTCGGCGTCATCCGCTCGGCGGCGAGGCTCGGCAAGGTGCGCAGCGTCCTGGCCGACGAGACCCGGCCCTACCTGCAGGGCGCGCGGCTCACCGCCTGGGAGCTCATGCGCGACGGCATCCCCACCACCGTGATCGCGGACAACATGGCCGGCTTCCTGATGTCCCGCGGGTGAGGTGAACGCGGTGGTCGTGGGCGCCGACCGCATCGCCGCGCAACGGCGACGTGGCCAACAAGATCGGCACCTACAGCGTGGCCGTGCTGGCCCGGGAGAACGGCATCCCCTTCTACGTGGCGGCGCCCGTCTCGACCTTCGACCTCGCGACGGCCTCGGGCGCCCTGATCCCCATCGAGGAGCGTCCGCCGGAGGAGGTGACCCACCACGGCGGCCGCCGCCTCACCCCGCTCGGAGTCGCGGTTCGCAACCCCGCCTTCGACATCACTCCGGCCCGCTACGTGACCGCGATCGTCTGCGAGCGAGGGGTGGCCCGCCCGCCCTACGAGCAGAGCCTTGCCGCGCTCGGGCCGCGGATGAAGGCCCGCCTCGTGCGCATCCTAGCCATCGAGACGTCCTGCGACGAGACCGCGGCGGCCGTGGTCGAGGACGGCCGGCACATCCTCTCGAACATCGTCTCGACCCAGGCCGAGATCCATGCGCCCTACGGCGGCGTGGTGCCGGAGCTGGCCTCGCGCCACCACATCGAGAACATCGTCCCCGTGATCCAGGGCGCCATGGCGGAGAGCGGCCTCGAGTTCACGGCGCTCGACGCGGTTGCGGTGACCCAGGGACCCGGGCTGATCGGTTCGCTGCTCGTGGGTCTTCAGGCCGCGAAGGGGATCGCCTTCGTGCACGGGAAGCCGCTCGTGCCGGTGCACCACGTCGCCGGCCACATCCAGGCGCCCTTCCTCGCCCATCCCGACGATCCCCCTCCCCGCGGTCGCCCTCGTGGTCTCGGGAGGCCACACGAGCCTCTACGAGGTGCCGGCCGAGGGCGTCTTCCGCCTGCTCGGCCGCACCCGCGACGACGCCGCGGGCGAGGCCTTCGACAAGGTCGCGAAGCTCCTCGGGCTCGGCTATCCCGGAGGGCCGGTCATCGACCGCCTGGCCCGGGGCGCGAACGACCACGCCGTCGACTTCACGGTGGCCCGCATCAAGGACGGCCGGCCCGATTTCTCGTTCAGCGGGCTCAAGACCGCGGTGCTCTACCACGTGCGCCGGGAAGGAATCGCCGCCGTGGCCGAAGGCGCCCCGGTTCCCGACGAGATCCGTGACCTCGTGGCCTCGTTCCAGCGCGCCGCGGTCACCGCACTCCTGCGCGGACTCGAGCGCGCGGCCCGGGAGCGCCGGCCCAGGAGCCTGCTGCTGACCGGAGGTGTCGCCGCCAACAGCCTCCTGCGCGCGGAGGCGGCGCGGACCGCACAGGCGCTCGGGCTACCCCTCTTCGTCCCTCCCGTGGCCCTGTCCACCGACAACGCCGCGATGATCGGCGCCGCGGGCTTCGTGAGCTACCGCAAAGGGTATCGGCTGGGATGGGACGCGAACGCGGCCGCGCAGCTCGCACTTTGACATCTCTTGACATCCCTCGTCGACCTGCACTAGCTTTGACATAGAGCCAAGACGGTTCCTCAGCGAAGGTGCCATGGACCCAGACAAACGACAGGCCCTCTCGGACTTCTATCGCGAAGAGTTCGCGAGACATCTGGAGCTTCTCGAATCGAACGGGTTGCTCGGGGCCTGCCACCCGGGAGGGGTCCGCGTCTGTCGAAAGCTGGTCACCGAGCTCGACCACGTCTGCTGGAGCTCGCACTTCCCCGCCGTCGCCGAAACCCTCCTGCGCAACTTCGACGCCCTGACCCACCTGAGCGAGCTGGACCTGCGCCAGCGCCATTGAAGCGCGGGGCGGCGGCTCGTTGGAGCCGGCCGGCCCTGCGCAGAGCCGCCTCTCGGATCCTCGAGGCGGCCCTCGAAGCCGCCGAACCGGGACGTCTCGTCCGCGCCCACCTGCGCGTGGCCGGGGACCGGCTGATCGTGGCCGGCGTCGCGCAGCCCAAGGTCCGCGGCCGGCTGGTCCTGCTCGCCGTGGGCAAGGCCGGCGATCGCCATGGCCGAAGCCGCGGAAGAGCGTCTCGGCGCGCCGGCTCTCCGAGGGGCTGGTCGTCACCGCATCGCGCCGCGCGAGGCCGCTTGGGACGTCGCGCGTGCTCGTGGCGGGCCATCCCGTTCCCGACGAGCGAGGCCTTGCCGCGGCCCGGGAAGTCGAAGCGCTGGTCGACGGCCTCGGTCGCGACGACGCGCTCCTCGTGCTGCTGTCGGGCGGCGCCTCGGCCCTGCTGCCCGCGCCGAGCACCGGGCTCCGCCTCGAAGACAAGGCCCGCACGACGTCCCTCCTGCTCCGCGCCGGGGCCACGATCCAGGAGCTGAACACCGTGCGCAAGCACCTCTCGCGGCTCAAGGGCGGCGGGCTGGCGCGGCGGGCGGCGCCCGGCCCGCGTCTTTACCCTGGTCCTGTCCGACGTCGTGGGCGACGATCTGTCGACGATCGGCTCGGGGCCGACGGTGCCGGATCCGACGACGTTCGCCGACGCCCTGGGCGTCCTCGCGGGGCGCCGGATCCTCGCGCAAACGCCTCTCCCGGTACGCCTTTACCTGCGAGGCTGGCGCGCGGGGGCAAAGACCCGAGACGGCGAAGGCGGGCGACGCGGCCTTCCATCGCACGACGACCCAGATCATCGGCGGCAATCGCCAAAGCGTCCTCGCCGGCGGCGCGCGAGGCGTCGCGGCTCGGCCTGCGGCCGGTGGTCTTGACCACGCGCCTCGAGGGAGAGGCCCGCGAGGTGGCGCGCTGTCTCGTCGCGATCCTGCGCGAGAGTGCCGAACCCGGGACGAAGGCCCGACGGCCGGCCTGCCTCCTGGCCGGCGGCGAGACCACGGTGACGGTCACCGGTGACGGGCAGGGGGGAAGGAACCAGGAGCTGGCGGTGGCCGCGGCCGCAGGCTCTCGACGGCTTCCCGGTCCCGCGCCGTGGTCGCGAGCCTCGCCACCGACGGCATCGACGGGATGAGCGACGCCGCGGGTGGCGTCGTGGACGACCGGAGCGCGCGCCGTGCCCGGGAGCTGGACCTGCCCGCGCCCGCGGCCTTCCTGGCGCGAAGCGATTCGCGGAACTTCCTGGGCCCCCTCGGGGACCTGATCCTGACCGGGCCCACGGGAACGAACGTGGTCGACATTGTGGTACTTCTCGCCGGGGGCTCGTCGGCGAGGCTATAATCCGCGAGTCGCGACAGCTTCGGCCGGGAGGCTCCCGTGTTCGACGACGAACCCGCCGACGGGCCCGCGAGCCCGGAGAAAGGCGGAGAGGAACCGAGGGACCGCGCCGTTCTTCCGGACGAGTCCTCGCCCTCCTCCCTGGAGCTCGGGGTCGGACCGAACGCTGCGCTCGAGTTCCATCGCCGGGCCCGTCTCGCCGAAGACCGTCTGGCCGAGGTCCTCGCCGCCTATCGTCAGGTCAAGACCGAGAACGAGGACTACCGGGATCGCACCACCCGCAACATCGAGCGGCGCTTCGAGCAGCGTCGGGAGCGGCTGCTCCTCAAGTTCATCGACATCCTCGACAACCTCGACCGCGCGCTCGAAGCCGCCGAGCAGAGCTACGCCGGCAACCCGCTCATCGAAGGATTGATCCTGGTCCGCACGCAGCTCCTGCAGACCCTTCAGGAGGAGGGACTGGAGCGCATCCCGGCCCTGGGCCTGCGCCTTCGATCCGGCGGTGGCGGAGAGTGTGGGCAGCCAGCCCGTGGAGGAGCCGGAGCACCACCATGTCGTGGTCAAGGAGCTGCTCCGGGGCTACCGCCTGAACGGACGCATCGCGCGGCCGTCGCGGGTGGTCATCGGTGACTACGGCGCCGCGGCCGCGGCGGCGAAGGACGAGGACGACGGCCTCATCGGCGCGGACGAGGTGGCCGAGCCCCTGCTGAGCGCCGACCCCCTGGTGGAGCCCGCGGAGGCAAAGCCGGCGGAGGTTGAAGGCGTCCTCGGCGATCCGCCGGGAATGGACCCGCTGCTCGAGCCCACGCTCGAGCCCATCCCGGAGGACGAGGGGCGCTCGCTCGAGGAGATCATCGCCGCCGCCGAGCGGCAAGAGGCCGAGAACAAGGGCCAGGGTGGGTCCGAGGACGAGCCCGTGGCGGCGGCGCCGCTGGTCGACGAGGCGGCGCTCGCCGAGCCCGTCGACGAAGACGGTCTGCTCAAGGAGACCTTCCCCGTCACCTTGCTGCCGGAGCCCCACGACGACTGACACCCCTGGCCCGCCTCAGAAGATGTAGGCGAGGGCGAAGCCGATCCGGGCCGGTGCCGCTCGGGTGTCGTCTCCCGTTCGCGCCCCACCCACCTCCCTATTCGAAGTAGCCGTTGACGTCCATGATCACGTGGATCGAGCCCGACCCTAGCCCCGAGAACACCGCCATTCCCCCGGTCGGCCCCAACGGCACGACCGCATTGTTGGCACGTGTCTGCGATCGGCTGAAGTTGATGACGGAGACAGCGGGCCTCGTGATGCTGGAGGGATAGAGCGTGAGGAAGCCAGGGGCTCCGGGCTCCGTGACCGTGACGTTGATCGAGACAGCCTTGGCTGTCACCGGTACAGCGCACTGGCCGGCGACAAGCACCACTCGCGTGCTTCCCCCAACGAGCGGGCTCGGGCCCCCCAGCGACAGGTCCCGTGTGTCGAAAAAGCGGCAGGGCGACAGGGTGTAGAACCCGTTGGCCGGCGGCGGCACGACCGTGAAGACGTACGCCGCGATCGAGCCGACGAGAGGGCTGCACGCCGATCCAAGGCTGTTGGAACAGCCGGTCCCATCCTGGCCATCGACCGCGTACGCGTACAACACGTGGGTGCCGGCGCCCAGCGGCAACGTGGTCGCGGTGAAGACGCCGGCCGAAGGCGTCGCCGCCTGCCACGACCGCTGCCAGGTGTCCACCTGAGTGAAGACGCCCTGCACCGGTGGAGCCGTCGGCACGAACGCGCTGGCCGCGCTCAGCGTGAACGTGGGCGTGGCCGACTCGGTGATGTCACCGGCGAGGGGTGAAATCGTCGTCGTCAGCGGAATCGCGGAGACCGCCTGCTCCGTCAACGCCGTCACGCTGTTGGTGAAGTAGTTCGTGACGTAGATCTTGTTGGTCACCGGGTTCACCGCAACGGAGTACGGAGACGTGCCCGCCGCGACCGTGGTGGTGGTGTTCGTCGCCCCATCGATCACCGTCACGTTGCCGCCGTTCGCGACGTAGATCTTGTTCGTCACCGGGTTCACCGCCACGAAGAACGGAGTCGAGCCCGCCGCGACCGTGGTGGTGGCGTTCGTCGCCCCGTCGATCACCGTCACGTTGTTGCTGTCCTGGTTCGCGACGTAGATCTTGTTCGTCACCGGGTTCACCGCCACGCATGACAGGTACGTGCCCGCGGCGACCGTGGTGGTGCTGTTTGTCTCCCCGTCGATCACCGTCACGTTGTCGCTCGCCTGGTTGGAGACGTAGATCTTGTTCGTCACCGGGTTCACCGCCACGCAGGTCGGACGGGTGCCCGCCGCGACCGTGGTGGTGGCGTTCGTCGCCCCGTCGATCACCGTCACGTTGTTGACCATGAAGTTCGCGACGTAGACCTTGTTCGTCACCGGGTTCACCGCCACGGAGCTCGGACCGGCGCCTGTCGAGACCGTGGTGGTGGCGTTCGTCGCCCCGTCGATCACCGTCACGTTGCCGCCGTTCGCGACGTAGACCTTGTTCGTCACCGGGTTCACCGCCACGGAGTATGGAGTGGTGCCCGCGTCGACCGTTGTGGTGGCGTTCGTCGCTCCGTCGATCACCGTCACGTTGGCGCTGTTGACGTTCGCGACGTAGATCTTGTTCGTCACCGGGTTCACCGCCACGGAGCGCGGATTCGTGCCCGCCGCGACCGTGGTGGTGGCGTTCGTCGCCCCGTCGATCACCGTCACGTTGCCGCTCTCGTTGGCGACGTAGATCCTGTTCGTCACCGGGTTCACCGCGACGAGGGTCGGATGCGTGCCCGCCGCGACCGTGGTGGTGGCGTTCGTCGCCCCGTCGATCACCGTCACGTTGCTGCTGTTGAGGTTCGCGACGTAAGCCTTGTTCGTCACCGGGTTCACCGCCACGGAAAACGGACCCGTGCCCGCTACGACCGTGGTGGTGGTGTTCGTCGCCCCGTCGATCACGGTCACGTTGGCGCTCATGTTGTTCGCGACGTAGATCTTGTTGGCCACCGGGTTCACCGACACCGAGATCGGAGTCGTGCCCGCCGTGACCGTGGTGGTGGCGTTCGTCGCCCCGTCGATCACCGTCACGTTGGCGCTGTTCCGGTTGGCGACGTAGATCATGTTCGTCACCGGGTTCACCGCCACGGACGCCGGAAACCCGCCCGCCGCGACCGTGGTGGTGGCGTTCGTCGCCCCGTCGATCACCGTCACGTTGCTGCTCTCGTTGGCGACGTAGATCACGTTCGTCACCGGGTTCACCGCCACGGAGGTCGGATTCGTGCCCGCTACGACCGTGGCGGTGGCGTTCGTCGCCCCGTCGATCACCGTCACGTTGGCGCTGCCGATGTTCGCGACGTAGATCATGTTCGTCACCGGGTTCACCGCCACGGAGTACGGACCCGTGCCCGCCGCGACCGTGGTGGTGGCGTTCGTCGCCCCGTCGATCACCGTCACGCCGTTGCTGTAGTCGTTCGCGACGTAGACCTTGTTCGTCACCGGGTTCACCGCCACGGAGCGCGGAGCCGTACCCGCCACGACCGTGGTGGTGGTGTTCGTCGCCCCGTCGATCACCGTCACGTTGGCGCTCATGTAGTTCGCGACGTAGATCTTGTTCGTCACCGGGTTCACCGCCACGGCGAACGGGCCCGTGCCCGCCGCGACCGTGGTGGTAGCGTTCGTCGCTCCGTCGATCACCGTCACGCTGTTGCTCTCGAAGTTCGCGACGTAGACCTTGTTCGTCACCGGGCTCACCGCCGCGGAGCGCGGAGTCGTGCCCACATCCACGCTCGCAGTGACCGTCTGGGCCGCAGCCGGAGCCGCGGCGGTCAGGCACAACCCTGAGCCAGTAACCGCGCTCAAGGCCAGCCACGCTGAGCGGACCTGACTGACTGCGCGTTCGAAAACTCGGCCGCCCGTCATCGTCGATCTGCTGCGAACAAGAGCTGCATGGGGGCTCCTGCCCTCACCACCCCCCTCGGCGGTTGTGCCGGAGAGGCAGCCTGCGAACCGCCTTTACCTCATAGTGACCGTTGTGGGGACAGACTACTCCCCCTCCAGGGGAGGTGGTCAAGCGAAATCCGACGGCCCTGGCGGCAGCGGATGCTTCGCCGTCGCCTTCAGAGGTTGCGGTCGAAGATCAGCGAGTCGACCAAGCCGTCGGCGCGGTGCTGGAACACGCCGGGAATGCGGCCGGCTAGCGTGAGCCCACAACGCTCGGAGACCCGGATGGCGCTCCGATTGGTGCTCAGGACGCATTCCCTCTCGCTCTCTTCGCGGGCGTGTGGCGGTCTACCGGCCTGAACCCACCAGACGGATCGAGAAATCTCTCCACGCTGCCGACGGCAGTACGAGGTTTTGAACCACGATCCCTTGGACGATCAGAAGGATCGGAACCCACAACGACACCGGATGGATCCGTCTCTGCGAGATGCGGTCATGCAGAGCGACGACGAAGGGGATGAGATTCGCGCCAATGAGGAGGGTCAGTCCGAGCGCGGCCTTCGCACCCGGCCAGAGGCCGGCAAGCACGCCCGCCAGATGAAGGAGAGGTACGAAGGTCAGCAAGAGCAGGGCGAGGACCATCAAGCGCTTGTGGACGGTGGGGCGGTGTCGGAACAGCACTCCCGCAATCGTCAGGGCGCCGAAGTTCAAGAGCCCCACCAGCGGGGGGAGCATGCCCACGGCGCGCTCGGCCAAGAGGGGCGTGGGAGAGCCTGCACGGGCAAACAGGCGGGTCAAATCGCCGCTTACATCGAAACCCCGCCGCGTGAGCGCGATGACCGTCAGGTAACCCAGCACCACTGCGGCAACCGTGAAAACGGGTCCAGCCCATCCGACGCGCCGATGGACGGTGGTCCGCCGGGAAGCCACAAGTGCCGCCTGCACCAGAAACAGGATCAGCCAGCCGCCGGTGACGATGCCGTGCGCGATCAGGAGCGGCGTGATGGGTGCGGTCCGCCTGGACTGGACGATCAGCGACGGTCCGAAGCCGGCGGCGCAGAGGAGAAGGACGGCGACGCCGGCACCTAAATAGAACCGGCTTCGATGAGCAGGCGGGGCCGTGGGCGTGGCAGGGTCTGCGTGATCTCGCATGCGCGGGAATCTGCGAGGAGGCCGGGCGTCCGTCTTTGGAAGCTCCTTTGAATCCGCTTGGAATTTGGTGTGAGCGTTCTTGGGGCGCGGACCCTTTGCGTCCGGGCTCGGGCCGGCCCATGATCCGCTCGTGAACCGCCCGGCGGCGAGTCTCCGGTTCGGTCCAGTGACCCTCATCCCGGAGGAGCGGCTCTTGCTGAAGAGCGGCAAGGCCGTGCCGCTCACACCGAAGGCGTTCGATCTTCTCGCCTTCCTCGCCTCGAACCCCGGACGGCTGCTCACCAAAGACGAGCTGATGCAGGCGGTGTGGCCGGACGCCGTCGTCGAGGAATCGAACCTGGCCTACAACGTATCTGCGATTCGCAAGGCCCTCGGCGAGGACGGCCTTAGCGAGCGCTTCATCGAAACGGTCCCCAAGCGTGGTTATCGCTTCATCGCCCCGATCGAGCGGGTGGAGGCTGAGATTCAACGCGGCACGCCGGGAGGACGGCAGCCCTGGATGTACATCGGGACTGGCCTGGCACTCGGGGCGCTCGCCGTCGCGGGGCTGCATCGCCTTCGCCTCGAATCCCCACGGGTCACACCGCTGGTGCAATTCCAGGAACCGACATGGGGTCGGCCCGGGGCACCGACCATCTTCTTCGTCTCGCCCGACGGGCGACATCTCGAGGTCTCGACCGAAACGGTCGACGGGACCGCGTGCGTCTGGATCCGCGCGCTGAGCGCACCCTCCCCAAGGCCCCTGCCCGGAACAGAATCGGCCTTCGCGCCTATCGTCATCTGGTCTCCCGACAGCACCTCGCTGGCCTTCGACGCGGTTGGCACGCTCAAGAAGGTGAGCTTGTCCGGCGGCGCGCCCCAGAGGGTTTGCGATCTTGGTGGCACCGCGGTCGGCGGCAGCTGGAGCCGCGACGGCGTGATCATCATCGGCAACCCGCGGGGCGGCGTGCTGCAGTGTCCGGCGTCGGGCGGCCACGCCACTCCGGTGACGGTCACCGATCGGTCGCAGTCCGAGAGCCACGTCTTCCCATCGCTTCTCCCCGACGGCCGGCACTTCATCTACCTCCGCGTGTCACGCACCACGCCCGAGCAGACGGGTGTCTACCTCGCCGAGCTCAATGCCCCGGCGGCAGGTCCCGGCAGGCGCCTGATCACGACGGGTTTCGCGGCGAGCTATGTGGCCGCGATGGATGCCGGTCCGGGGCTGATCGTCTTCGCGCGAGACGGAGCGCTCTTCGCGCAGCGCTTCGACGACAAGCGGCTCGAGCTCAGCGGCGAGCCCGTGCGCCTGGCGGATGGGATCGGGTCGGGTCTCGACTGGCCTTACTTCTCCGCCTCGCCTTCGATGCTGGTCTATCGCGCGCCCGATCCTCCGTTCCAGCTCACGTGGTTTGGTCGCGACGGCGGCAATCTCGGGGGCATCGGCTCAGCGGAGCACGTGGCGGGGCTAGCGCTATCTCCGAACGGCGATCGCGCGATTGTCGCGAGACACGCGCCACTGGCCACTGCTGACCAGGACCTCTGGCTTTACGACTTGACGCATGACGCCAACCCACGCCGGCTGACGATTGCGCCGACGCTGGAATTCTGGCCCGTGTGGTCGACCAACGACAGCTTCGTCTACGGATCGGGTGGCGGGGGGACGGGTGTGTACCAACAGACCGTCGGCGCCAATCGTCAGCTCCTGTTCAACAGCGGCGAGTGGGACATGCCGACCAGCGTGAGTGCCGACGGGAGGATGACGCTGTTCACGACCTTTCGGGAGCCGGCGAAGCGGACCGACGTGTGGGTGCGCACCGCAGAGGGCCCGGCCGCCGCCGGCGTTCCCCTCTTCACGCGCGAGTTCGATCAAGGGCAGGCCCAGTTTTCACCCGACGAGCGATGGGTGGCCTACGTGTCGAACGAGAGCGGCCGCAACGAAGTGTTCGTCGCGGAATTTCGGCTCGACGCGGCGACGGGCACACCGTCCGCCGGCGACAGCCTGCCTGTGTCCAAGGGCGGAGGTTTCGCACCGCGGTGGCGCGGCGACGGACACGAGCTGTTCTACCTGAAGGCCGATGGATCGGTGATGGCGGTCGTGGTGAAGACGACGAAGGGATTCTCAGCAGGTTCGAACCGGCGGCTCTTCGGAGTACCGAGCGTCCTTCCCGAGTGGGGCGTGACGAAGGACGGCAGCCGGTTCCTCTTCGCGGTGCCGGTCAGTCCATCGCCACCCTTCACGGTCGTTCAGGGCTGGCAGGCAGGACTCGCGCGATAGCCGGGAACGCTCCGTCCTGTCGATCGCTCCTTACTCGTGCCGCAGTGCCGTGATCGGAGCGACCCTGGTCGCCCGTCGCGCCGGAAGCTCGCAGGCCGCCAGGGTGGCGAGGGCGAGGAGCAGCGGGGCCAGGGTAAACGTGGCGGGGTCGGCCGCGCTGACCTCGTAGAGCATTCCCGAGAGGGCTTTGGCCACGAGACCGGAGAGGGCGAGGCCGATGACGAGTCCCACCGCGAGCAACCGCACGCCCTCGCCGAGCACCAGCCGTCGCACGCTGCCCGGAGACGCGCCGAGCGCCATGCGGATGCCAAACTCCCGGGTGCGCTGGGCCACGAGGTACGACTTGACCCCATAGACCCCGACCACCGCCAGGAAGAGGGCGAGGAGGCCGAACACCGTGAAGAGCCGCGATGCGGTGCGCACGGCCCACAGGATGATGCTCGCGTCGCGATGCGCGCGCATCGTGCGCAGCTCGACCACCGGCAACGCGGGATCGGCCGCCCGCACCTCGCCGCGCAGGGCCTGCACGAGCCCTGCCTCGGCGTCCCGGCTTCCACCCCGGGCCCGGACGTGGAGGTTCAGGTTCGGCTGGTAGTGCGAGCCCACGGGAACGTAGACCTGCGGTCCCGCCACCGCGTCGAACATCTGGTGCCGGAGGCCCGGAACGATGCCCACGACCTCCACCGCCTCCACCCCGCCCTCGCCGCGGACCTGGAGGGTTTGACCGAGCGCGTCGGCATCGGGCCACAGCCGGCGGGCCAGGGGCTCGTTGACGAGAGCCACGTGGACGCCGGTGCGGGCCTCGGCCTCGGACGGGGTGAAGTCGCGGCCGCGGAGGACCGAGAGCCCAAGCGTGCGGAAGTAGTCGGTGCCCGTGGCCGTGTAGATCGCGGAGACTGCACGGTCCCCGTCCACGGGGGTGCCCAGGGGCGCCACGCTTCGCGTGATGGTGAACATGCCGAAAGGAACGATCGAGGCCAGGCTCGCCGCTTCGACCTCGGGAAGAGCTCGCACCCGCTCCACGAGGGCACGGTAGGTCTCTCGCGCGCGCACCTCGGTTTGTCCCGCCAGGCTGGGGTCGAGCTCCACCACGACCTCGCCGTCGAGCCGGAAGCCGGGATCGGCCTCGGCCGCTCGGGCCGCCCCCCGTATGAACAGTCCGGCCGCGGTCACGAGGACGAGGGAGAGCGCCACCTGGGCCGTCACCATCAGGTTCCGCGGCGAGATCAGGCGTCGGCCCGAGACCCCGCGGGCCTCTCCGGCCTGCTCCTTCAGGTCTTCCACGCTGTCGCGACGGGTGAGCCGCAGGCCCGGTCCCAGAGCCGCGACCACCGCACTCAGGACGCAGAGGGTAAAGGTGACCGCGAGCACGCGCACGTCGGGTCGCGAGTCGAAGACGAGCTCGATGGGCATGTAGGGGCCGATCGTACGCATGAGGGCGGCGGTCGCCCAGACGGCCAGGAGCAGGCCGAAAGCACCGCCCATCGCCGACAAGACGAGGGCCTCGGTGACGAGCTGGCGCAGGACCCGCCCACGCCCGCTGCCGATGGCGATACGAATGGCGATCTCCTTGCGTCGGGCCTCGCCCCGGGCGAGGAGCATGTTGGCCAGATTCAGGCACGCGATGAGGAGTACGACCCCCGCCATGGCGAGGAGCAGGACCGCGGGAGCTCGAAGCTCCGCGTCGTCGCCCGGCTGCGTGCTCACGGACATGCGCGCCACGGGATGGAGGGTGAGGGCCTGGTCCTTGTTCTCGCCCGGGTACGCCTGTTCGAGGCCCTTGGCCAGGGTGGCGAGGCGCTCTTCGGCCAGGGTCGCGGTCATGCCCGGCTTCAGGCGCCCCACGAGCATGAGGGTGTGGTTGGACCGGTCGGCGAGATGGCCCGAGCTCTTCTTCTCGAGCTGCATCATCGTCGCCTCGTAAAGGCCCAGGGGGAGCCAGAGCTCGGGCGACACGAGAGCGGTCGTGCCCGTGAACCCGGCCGGGGTGATGCCGACGATGGTGATCTCGCGTCCGTTCACGTTCACGGTCTTGCCGAGCAGGTGCGTATCGGCCCCGGCGCGCTGCCAGTAGCCGTGGCTCACGATCGCCACCGGCACGTCGCTCCCCGGCTGTTCTTCCTCGGGAAGGAATGCGCGGCCCTCGGTGACGCGCACCCCCATCGCCTTGAAGAAGTTGGCCGATACCAGCCCCGCCATCGCCCGGCGCGTCTCCCCGCCTTCGCGGATCCCCACCATGGTGAGGTTGTGGGCGAGGAGGGACGCGAACACCTCGTTACCGTCGCGGATGTCCCGGTAGTTGGGGTACGAGAACGCGCGCCAGTCGCCGGGCTTCGTACGGTCGTGGCTGTAGACGCCGTAGAGCACGCCGTCCTCGCTGCCGGAGAGAGGCCGGAGCAGGAAGGCGTTCACCAGGCTGAACATGGCGGCGTTGGCCCCGATGCCCAGGGCCAGCACGAGCACGGCCACGGTGGTGAAGCCCGGTGACTTCCGGAGCAGGCGGAGGGCGTAGCGGATGTCCTGGACGAGGCTGGTCACGGGATGTCTCTCCTCTCGCGCTATTACGAGCGGAGGGGGCTCGAGGGTTCGGCTTTCTTCGGCCGGGGGCCGAGAAAGCCGAGGACGAGATGCGCGCGATTGCCGGGAGGCTCCAGGTGAGCCCCAGGAGGCCCGACGCGGCGCGGTCGCAAAGGGTGAAGCTCGGACTGGGAAGAGGCCTCCCGCGTGGGGAAGCCGAGCGCCTGATCTGGTTGTCGTGACTCGTCGGACGCCAGCGGACCTACGGCTTGGGACGGATCGAGTCCAGCACCTCGTAGCGGGCTCGGTCGGTCTCGGCCTCGGCGGCGGGCGCGACGTCGATGCGCATCCTCAGGTACTTCGTCGCGGCGTCGTACTTCGGCCACTGCGGCAGGCCGGGGCCATTCGGGTCACCGGTCTTGATGAAGTTCGCGAAGTACGCCTGCATCGTCTCGGAGACCTTGCGGTCGTCGGGCTCCCACGTGTAGCGGGTGTCCAGGTCGAGGTTGCCCATGGCGTACTGGATCTCGGCCGAGTGGGCGGCGCCGCGGGGCGGAAGCGGCGCCGGCATTCCGGCCGGCGGGGCGGGCGGCGGCTGGCCGGGCATCCCGAGGTACTTCGGGCGGATGCGAGTGTAGAGGTACCGGTAGACGGGCTTGCCCCCGGACTTCATCTGCAGCTCGGTCCACTTCCAGGTCCCGAGCGCGATGAACCGCGCACTCGCGAGGTCGGTGGCGGCCTGCAGGACCTCGTCCGTCGTCTTCGGCGCGTAGACCTTCAGGACCTGCTCGGCGCTCTCGCCATAGATCTTGCGGACGGCCTCGGCGAAGCCCTCCGGCGTCGGCTCGTTCGGGCCGAGGACGACGCGTGCGGGCATCTCCTCGGAGTTGCTGCCGGCGAGGAGCGGGATCTTCGCCTGCTCGCCCGCCTCGTAGATCTGCGTGAGCGTCTTCGGCAGGAAGTAGCCGTCGAGGTTCGCGCTGAAGCGCAGCCGCGGCGCGCTCGCGGCGCCAGGGCCGCCGCGGCCCGCCGCGGGGTCGCTCGCCGTGGCCACGATCTCCAGCAGCTTCTCGGCGGGAAGCGCCCGCAGCGCAGCGAGCGTGGGGGCGCCGGCCGTCTCGCCGAACCGGCGGCCGTCCTCCTCCGTCTCGGCCAGCGCGCGCGGCGGCAGCGTCGAGATGAGGGCGCCGCTCTCGCCGATCGCCCCGGCCACCAGGTCGCGGGAGAGAGGCGAGGCCATGAGCGCGCTGACGGAGAGCGATCCGGCCGACTCGCCGGCGATGGTGACGCGCTTCGGGTCGCCGCCGAACGCGGCGATGTTCTGCCGGACCCAGCGGAGAGCCGCCACCTGGTCGAGCAGCCCGTAGTTGCCGGAGGCGTGGTGCGGCGACTCGCGGGTCAGCTCCGGGTGGGAGAAGAAGCCGAAGACGTTCGTGCGGTAGTTGACCGTCACCGCCACGAGGCCTTTGCGAGCCATGCTCTCGCCGTCGTAGCGCGGCTCCGAACCATCGCCGTTCTGGAAGCCGCCGCCGAAGACGTAGACGAGGACCGGGAGCTTGTCGCGGCCGGACTTCGCCGACGTCCACACGTTCAGGTAGAGGCAGTCCTCGCTCATGCCGTCGCCGCGGAACCAGTAGTCCGCCGTGGGACCGGTCCGCTGCATGCAGCGCGGGCCGAACTGGTCGGCGTTGCGCACCCCCGTCCAGTCCTTCACCGGCTGGGGCTCCCGCCAGCGCAGGTCCCCCACCGGCGCCTGTCCGAACGGGATCCCCTTGAAGGTGCGCACGCCGTCCTTCGGCGCCGCGGTGGACTCGATCACGCCGTTCGCGATCCGGACCTGGTCGGCGGCGAGCGCCTTTCCAGCGAGCGGCAGGGTGCAAACCACGCAGAGAGCAACGGAGGGCATCGATCTTTTCATGGAGTCTCCTTCGGGCGGCTCAATCTAGCACGGGCCTCCCGACGCCCGTCGGAGGCGCCGCGAGAGCGGAACGTGCCGGGCGGGGTGCGATCGGGGGCCCGAAGGCCGGGTCTTGGCCCACCGGGTGATGCGCACCAGGCCGTCGGGGCGCTGCTCCACCCGCTCCTGCGCCACCGGAGGACGCAGCACGTAGTGCAGCAGAGCCTCCCTCCCCGCAGGGTCGAGAGCGCCCGCGCGCGTCGCCGCGTGCAACGTGAACCCGTCGAGCGACGCGCACAGCGGCTTGTCGTAGGCCAGAGCCCGCGGATCGAGGGGGGCGAGGCGGCTCACCCACTGGGGCCCGGCCGGCGGCGCCTGGCCTGACACCGCAGACGCCGCGAGGTTGCCTTCGGGGTCGCTCTCCACGTCCGCCTCGGCCTCGTCCTCAACGGTCCGGAGCTGGCCGCTCCGGCGAAGGTGTCTCTCCATGCGCCGGACCACGCGCGCCAGCACCTCGCCCACTTCGCTCGTCCTCAGATGGCCGAGCCCCTCCCACCCGAGCTCGCCGGCGTCCTCGCGCCAGACGCCGTCCAGGGCGATCAGGTGGAGGTGCGGATTGAGCCGCAAGTCGGACGACGTTCTCTGCACGGCGGTGACCCGAGCAAGGCACCGTCCTGGGCCAGGCGCCGCCGCCACGAGAACGGGGTCGGGCCGATGACGCTGATAGACACTGGCGGCGGGGCTTGTAGACCCGACACGTGATCTCCACACCAGCCGACATACCGGTGGGAGAGCGTCCGGCGGCATGCCCGTTACTTCGTCGGCGCGAGGCGCTTCAGCTCCGCGTCCCAATGTTGCACGAGGATGAGCGCGGGCGGAGCGTCGGCTCCGGGCCCTTTGATCATCAGGAACCGTTGGCCGTCGAGCGACACGTCGTACGAGCGCCCAGAGTTGCGGGGGACATAGTAGCGCCGCTCGAAGAGTTTGATCGGCGCGCGATTGTTCCAAGTCGCGCCCTTCGCCTCCACGGACACCTGCAGCAAGGATCCGTCGACGCCAACATAGAAGAGTTCCTTGCCGCTGGGCGCCCAGAGAGGTCGCGTGCCGCCCGCCGTCGAAACACGCGACTCTGGGCCGTTGACGTCAGGAAAAGGCCGAACATAGATTTCCTTTGAGCCCGTCAGAGTTGATTCGTACGCCAACCACATTCCGTTCGGCGAGACGGTTCCCTCGGTTTCGTGGGCCCGCGTACCCACGAGCGAAGTCACATGGTGCGTCTCATCGAGAGCGAGCTGCAGCAAGTTCAAGTCGCGGCCCGTCGCACCATTATTTTGGAAGAACACCACGGCGGTTCCGTCTGGGGTGATTCCGGTGGCAAACTCCGGCGCGCTGCTCTTCGTCAACTGCTCAGGCTCGCCGGTGCCGTCGGCAGCTTGCCACCAAAGATTGAACGCGCCGCTGCGGTTTGAGCTAAAGATGATCCGCTTGCCGTCCCGCGTCCACAGCGGGTGCTGGTCCGAGCCCGGATCGCGTGTCAACGGCGTGAGGATCTTTCGTTCCAGGTCCCAGATCCAAATATCGTTCGTCTGATCGCTGCTCCAGATGGCGACGCGCTTTCCGTCGGGCGAGAGACGAGGCTGGAGGTAGGCGCGCGGCGGCGCATCGATGGCCTCCTCCTTGCCCATTCGGTCGACCCACACCAGCGTGCGTGCGTTCGTCGTAACTCCTCCCGGAAGGTCCACGTACACGAGCGTCCCGTCATTGGCGATTGCGAGATTCCCCCCGAGACCCGCCCCTCCTACACCCATCGTCGAGACCAGCGGCAACATCGTGACCGCAGTACCGCGGGTCTCGAGCCGATCGACATCGAATGGAATCGCTCGTAGCGCGCCCGCCGCAATGTAGACCAAGTGCCCGCTGGGGACGTAGTGCGCGCCGCTGCCACCGCGCACAAGTGTCTTCTGCGTTCCTGTGCGCAAGTCGCGCACAGCTACCTGGGATGCATCGACTTCGCCCGTTAGGGACGTAATCGTAAAGAGGACGGCATGGCCGTCGGGCAGAAGTTCTGGCCAGATATGATCGGCTTCCCCACGCTCGCGGTCGGGCCGCGTCAAGGTGGCGGGCTCTCCACCGCTGGCCGAGACGCGCTGCAACCCTGTGTCGAGACGGCTGGTCGCGAAGACGATCGTGTCGTCTGCCGCCCACGTCGCACCCTGAAGAACCCCGTCGACCCGGGCGACCGTCGTCGCTGCACCGCCCGTGATCGCGACCCTCCGGATCTCGGAGGATGTGTTGGCGAAGCCGACCCATTGACCATCCGGTGAGAGGAATGGCAGGAGGGTTCCATCAGTTCCGGTCGCGATCGCGACGGGCTCGAGCGCATCGAGAGCACGAACGAACAGTTGCGTGCCGTTGTTACCGGAATAGACGAGGCGCCTCCCGTCGGGCGAGAGGGCGATGTCGCGGCCGAAGCCGCTCTGCGTCAGCGCGGCTGCGCCGGAATGCGTAATGGTCGTTCGCGTGACGCCGAGTGGGGCGGTCTGGTGCCACGGCGCCCAGAGTACGAGCAGAAGCCCCAGTCCAGCTCCGAGAAGCCCCACGACTGCCCACGGTAGCGCGCGCACCCAAGCGGCCTTTTGCATCGGCAGGCTCATCGCGCTTGCGTCACCGCTTGATGCGAGCGCTTCGTCCATCTCGAGGCGGGCGTCCGCGGCATCCGCGAGCCGCCGCCTGCGGTCCTTTTCGAGGCAGCGGCGGAGCAGGCGACGAATCGGCGTTGGCGTGCTCGCCGGCAGCGCGGTCCAGTCCGGCTCTTTCGTCAAAATGTGCGCCAGCGTTTCAGCGACATCCTCGCCGCTGAATGCGCGCAGTCCCGTGACCATTTCGTAGAGCACACATCCCAACGCCCAAATATCCGCCCGCTTGTCCGCGGGCCGTCCCTTCGCCTGCTCGGGCGCCATGTACGCAGCCGTGCCGAGAATCACGCCGACGCCGGTCATCGCCGCCGGGCTCGTAATCGTCGGTAGTGCGCTGACGTTGGCCGATGTTGCCGACGCCGGCTCGAGCGCTTTGGCCAGGCCGAAGTCCAGCACCTTCACCGTGCCGTCACTTCGCAGCTTGATGTTCGCAGGCTTCAGATCGCGGTGAATGATCCCCTGGTCGTGCGCAGTTTCGAGCGCGTCGGCAATCTGCTTCGCGATGGGCAACGCCTCGTCGAGCGGGACCGCGCCGAGCGCGATGCGCTGCGACAGGTCGTCGCCCTCGACGAGTTCCATCACGATCGCACGCACACTGCCGCCGTCTTCGAAGCCGTGTATGTGCGCAATGTTCGGGTGATTGAGTGCGGCCAGCATCTGCGCTTCACGTGTGAATCGCGCGAGCCGGTCGGGGTCGCTGGCGAACGAATCGGGAAGGACCTTCAGCGCGACATCGCGATTGAGCTTGGTATCGCGCGCGCGGAATACCTCGCCCATCCCGCCCGCGCCGATGCTGGCGATGACTTCGTAGACGCCGAGGCGCGTACCGGAAGTGAGAGCCACCCGGCTGGGAGTATAGCGGTTAGGGTCGCGAGGACGCGATTAATCCTGGGTGACGCCGTAGCGTTGACGATCCTGTTTAGACCAGGAGCGAAGTCGGAGGGGCCGAATGTTCGCTGCTTGGAACCGTGCCGCCGCATGGTGTTCATGCGCCCCCACTGAGTGCCACCTGTCGAATGTGTTCAGACGGCTCCGGCGCGACCGGGGCGATTCAGGCGCTGAGGGCGCGAACCGCGGGACGACCGTCCGCCAGCGCTTGCAGCATCCGGCGAGCGCTGATACCCAGCAGGTCCGAGACGACGCTGGACACCTTGAGGTGGGCCTCCTCGAGCAGCGCCTCCAAGCGGTTGTGCAGTTGCACGCGGTTCCGAGTGACCGGATACTTGCGCCGCATCACGGTACGCCACAGGCGCTGCTCGGTGTCGGGCACGAAGCTCCCCGTCCGCCTCGGCCTCGTCCTCGAAGGCCCGGAGAACACCGCACCGGCGAAGGTGTCTCTCCATGCGCCGGCCCACGCGCTCCAGCACCTCGCCCACTTCGCTCGTCCTCAGATGGCCGAGCCCCTCCCAGCCGAGCTCGCCGGCGTCCTCGCGCCAGACGCCGTCCAGGGCGATCAGGTGGAGGTGCGGATTGAGCCGCAAGTCGGACGACGTTCTCTGCACGGCGGTGACCGCGCCGCTCTTGGCCCCGGGGCGAGGGGCAAGGTTACGATCGAACGGTCCAACGGGTGGGAGTGCTTCCTTTCGGGCGCTGGGCGACCATCTCCGCGAGAATGCGTCAGCGGCGCCGCCGACGCACCGGGCTCAGCCAATCTCGCCTGCACCCAGAGGGCAAAACTCAGGCACTCCTTATCAGCTTGACGCAATATTAGCTTAAGCATATATTGTTGCCATGGTCGAGGTGGTCGTCACCGATGAATTCCAAGGCTGGTACGGATCATTGACCGAGGAGGAGCAGGAGTCCATTACCCGGGTCGTCACCCTCCTGGAGCGGGAAGGCGTCGCGCTTCGCCATCCCCATTCCAGCGCGATCAACGGGGTGTCGTTTGCCCTCCGCGAGCCACGGGTGCAACACGAGGGCCGACCGTACAGGGTGTTCTACGCGTTCGATCCCAAGCGGCAGGCAGTGCTCTTGATCGGTGGCGACAAGACCGGGCGGGACCGGTTCTACGAGGAGATGGTCCCCCAGGCCGAAACGATCTGGAGGGAATACCTAGAAGAATAGAAGACCAGAGAAAAAATACCAAATACAAAAGAGAAGAGAAAAGGGAAAAGAGAATGGGACGCCGAGTGACGAAGTGGAACGATATTCCCCACAAGGTGAGCCCGGAGCGGCGGGCACAGATCGCCCGCGAAGTGGCCGCCGAGATCCTCGAACGGAGTCTGTCGGAGCTTCGAGCGATCTCCGGGAAGACCCAAGCAGAAGTGGCGGCCGCGCTTCAGGTCACCCAGGGCCAGGTGTCGCAGACGGAGAGCCGAGATGACCACAAGCTCTCCACGCTGCGGCGTTATGTGGAGGCCTTGGGTGGCGAGCTCGAGGTGGTGGCCGCCTTCGGCGATCGCCGAGTGCGGTTGCTTGGAGTCTGATGAGCGACCCGTCTGAGGCCCACCTGGTGGCGAACCCTTGCCCAGACAAGGGAACGCCGATCAAGTAGGCGATGCCTGGCGCCCGAAAGGGGGTGTCGTTGATGCTTGCGGACTACTACATAGGCGTAGCCGATGAGCTCCTAGCGAAGCTTCGCCGGCTGTCTTCATTCACTGGCCACGGCCCCAGCGTTGGGGCCACCCATGAAGAGTTCGTGAAAGAGGCGATGCGCCCCTTTCTGTCAAGCCGGTTTTCACTCAGAAGTGGCTTCGTGTTTGCAAAGGAGGGCGTCGTCTCACAGCAAGGCGACATCCTTATAGTTGACGAGAACGACCCGTCTCCGTACCTCTTCCAGCTTGGGAATCTGGTGGTAGTGCATCCGCGAGCGGTCGCGATGGTGGTGGAGGTCAAGACTTCTCTTTACAAGAGCGACTTCGAGGAGTCTCTTCAACGGTTGCGCTCATTTCGACAGGTCGCGGCCGCGGTCGCGCCGCCGGCAGTGTTCTTGACGGCGATTTTCGCGTTCGAGGGTGCACACCTAACCACGGACACATTGGGGGAGTGGTACAAGACGTCTGCGGTGCCCGATGATCCCCTCTCCTATCCCCAATCCATCTTCGTACTGACCGAGGGCGCGTTGGAACTCCAAAGGATCCGAGAGGTCGACGGGAGGCCCTTGGGACATCGCTTCGTCATGGGCGAGGAGGACGACAGAGTCAAGGGTCGCACTCTCTCGACCTTCTTGGCGACTGTGCGAAAGGCCGTCGAAATGAAGGCCGGCCTAGAGTCCAACCCATTCGAGCACTCCCACCTCGAAGGTCTGCAGTTTTCAGCTGAGTATCTCCGGCTTGGCGTTGGGGCCGTTGGACCTGGTGTCTAGAGGACTTCTAAGGCTCGTTTGGTGACTGTCCCTCGGTGGACACCCAAAACCGGCCACTGATGGACACCTGAAAACCGGCCACCACGGGTAGCGCCTGGGACGTTGACAGGTGTGGAGACTGCGTGTCTCTGCACCGGGATGAGCAACGTCTTGAGCGACGACAAGAAGAACCAAGTGTTGGTGCTCGGTGGCCTGGGCTGGTCTCTCAGGTACATCGAGGAGAAGACCGGTGTTCGGCGCGAGACGGCGAGCGCGTACCTGCGGGCGGCGGGGATCGCGGTGCGCAGCCGTGGCGGCCGGCCGAGGGAGTGGCCGCCAAAACCGGCCACCACACCGGGGGTGTCCACCGACCCTGGCCCGTCAAAACCGGCCACCACGGTGGAGGTGTCCACCGACCCTGATTCAAAACCGGCCATTTCGGAGGGGGTGTCCACCGACTATTTGCGGCCGAAATGGCCTCCCACGCCTGGCCGGGCGCCGAGTGCGAGTGCCTGCGAGCCCTTTCGCGAGCTGATCCTGGAGGGGCTGGGCCGTGGCCGGAATGCGGTGGCGATCTGGCAGGACCTGGTGGACGACCACGGCTTCCAGGCCCGCTACGCCAGCGTGAAGCGCTTCGTGCTGAAGCTTCGTGGCAGCACGCCCGTCCAGGCGCGCGTGGTGATCACGACCGAGCCGGGTGAGGAAGGCCTATGTGGAATTCCACATAGGGCTTCTTATGCGGCGCCCGGGAATATGCGGCGTCCGCAGGCGTCGATCACGTTTGTGGCTGTCACCAGCAATCCAGAGCTGGTGGGGCGCCGCATAGTCACAGGTCTTCCAAGAAGGCGAGAAGTGCGTCGGTCGGCCGATATCGGCCGGGGCGCGTTCTCGGCGGCGCGGTTCGCGCGAGAGCTCTTTCCTTGAGGCCGAGGTCAGCGTGGAGGTAGACGCCGAAGGTCGTGCGGATGTCTTCGTGCCCGAGCCAGAGGGCGATGGTAGCCGTGTCGACACCGTGGCGGAGCAGCTTCATGGCGCAGCTGTGGCGAAGCGTGTGAGGGGAGATGTCCTTGGCTGCGAGCGAGGGGCAGATGCTGGCTGCCGCGGCGACGTGGCGCTCGACGAGGCGCCGGATGGCGTCTCGGCTGAGCCGCCCGCCCTTCGGTCCGGAGAACAGGGCATCGCCGGCAGCCCCGCCACGCTCGTCGAGCCATGCTTGCAGCACCGCCCGAGCCTCTCGCCGCAGGGGCGTGATCCGCTCCTTGCGCCCTTTGCCGTGGCAGCGAACGTGGGCGCCGGTGCCGAGCTGGACCGCCGAGCAGGTGAGCCCGGTGAGCTCGCTGACCCGCAGGCCTGTCTCCAGGGCGAGCACTAACAGCGTGTGATCCCGCCGCCCGATCCGCGTTGAACGATCAGGCGCAGCAAACAGCGCCTCCATCTCATCCTCGGTGAGGTAGGTGACGATGGTCTTGTCGGTTCGCTTCGGCGGGATGGCGAGCACCCGCTGGATCAGGCCGGCGTGCTCGGGGTGGCGGTACGCGGCGAAGTGAAAGAGCGACCTGATAGCGGTGAGCCGGGCGTTGCGGGTCCGGATGCTGACGCCGCGTTCGGTCTCAAGGTGGCTGAGGAACGCTCCGACCAGTAGAGCGTCGATGTCCTCGAGGGTCAGCTGATGAGGCGCCTTGCCGGTGCGACGTTGGGCGAAGCGCAGCAGGAGGCAGAACGCGTCGCGATAGGCGGCCACCGTGTGAGGGCTCGCCTGACGCTGGCCGATCAGCCGCTCCGTGAAGAACGCCTCCAGCAGAGGTGCCAGCGCGCTCATCGGACAGTCTCGCTCGCGTCCAGACGGTTCGCGATGAGCTCGAGCAGCTCGGGAACGGCCGAGAGATACCAGTAAGTCGAACTCGGCTCGATGTGGCCCAGGTAGGTGGACAGGAGTGGCAGCCGCTGTCCGACCTCGAGGCCATCGCGGTACCAGCTGATCAAGCAGCGAACGGCGAAGGTGTGGCGGAGGTCATGGAGCCGGGGCGGGCGCGGAAGGTCCGGCGCCGCGAGCCCGGCATCGCGGACAAGGCAGGGGAAGACGGTGCAGACATTGTCGCGGAGAAGCCGGGTCCCGATCGCTGAGGTGAAGAAGCTCGGGCTCTTCGGCCTGGGGCGGCGTTCGTCGCGTCGGCGGGCGTAGGCGCCGAGGGCCTCCAGGGTGCTCTGGTGCAGCGGCAGCTGGCGAGACTTGCCGTACTTGGTATTGCGAATTGTGAGCAGGCCCTGGTCGAGGTCGACATCGTCTCGATCGAGTCGGACCGCCTCGCCGACCCTCATGCCGGTGACAGCCACGAGCGCGATCAGGGTCTGGTAAGTGTCGGCTCGATGTCGCGGTGAGAGGCGCCCGGCCGCTTCGAGGAGCCGGGCGAGGTCGCCATCGGAGTAGATGTGGGGCACGACCCGGTGGCTCGGGTCGGGGAGCAGCCCGACCGGCGGGACCTCGGTCGCTGGATCGAGGGCGCTTAGATAGCGGGCAAAGCTGCGGATCATGCTCAGCCTGGCCGCCCACCACACGGGGGCCCCGTCAGCTGGCTGCTTGGCCCAGGCGAGTGCGTGGGCGATCGTCAGGTGCTCGGCATCCACAGCCTCGAGGTAGGCGACGAACTGCCCGAGCATCTGACCTTGATAGGCAAGCCTGTAGCCCATGGCCCGACGAGTGGTCAGGTAGTCGGCGGCGGCGGACGAGAATGCGGTCATCGCTGGCCTCCCGGCCACGGCATTGCAAGCCAGCGCAACGCGAGATGGTCGACCTTGGCGTAGATGACGGTGGTGGCGACGCTACGATGACGCAGGACCTGGGCCACTTCCGACAGCGACGCACCTGCGCGCAGCATCTCGGTTCCGGCCGTATGACGAAGGCGATGGGATCCGAAGCTGCCGAGCTGTGCGCGCTCGCTGGCCGCTCGCACCACCTCGCTTACCCCGTCGGGACTCAGCCCGCGCAATGGCGCGATCGCCCGCAAGAAGACTTCCCGCTCCGCGCGCCGCGGGCGTCCTCGCCGCAGGTAGGCGACGATCGCCGCTCCGACGTCGGGCGGCAGGGGCAGGCGCTCCTCGGTGCGTCCCTTGCCCCGCACCAGGATCTCCCCTGCTCGCCACTCGATGTCGTCAAAGCAGAGGTCTGCGACCTCTGCGGCGCGCAATCCGAGGCGGACGAGCAGCACCAAGATGGCGTAGTCGCGCCTTCCCGTCGGCCGGCTCCGATCACAGCTGGCCAACAGCGCCGCTACCTGCCCGGGAGCAAGTCCCCGGGGGAGAGTCGAGCCGCTCCATCGCGCCGCGGAGGGGACCGCACCAGCCAACGGCGCAGCAGTCAATCCCTCGAGCAGGGCAAAGCCCAGGAACGACCGCAGCCCAGTGGCCAGACGCTCGGTCGACCTTTGGCTGAGACGCCGACATTGGTAGGTCATGAAGCTGCTGACCTCGCCGACACCCAGATCCTTGAGCTCGCGGCCAGGGTGCTCCGCCAAGAACAGCCTCGTCGTCCGGACGTATTCGACGACCGTCTCCGGGGCGAGGCCACGCTCGACGACCAGGTAGGACCGGTATCGCTCGACCAGTTCTTCCGCCCTTGACTGCGGACGGGGCGGAACCGGGGCCGGCACTACGGCGATGTCCCTCAAGTAGGCCACCAGCCACGCCAACGCTTTCGGTGTCGGCCGTGCCGGTCCACCCTTCGATCGAACGGTACGGAAGAACTCCTCGGTCACCTCCTCATTGAGCTCGCTCGCCTCCAGCCCCCGTCGCTGAAGGAATCGGCTCAGTCTCCCCGCCAACGCCATGTGCCTTCCCCTCGTCAGCGGCGCGTAGCCCAGTGCCTTCAGGTGATCAGCTATACCCAACGCCCACGGCGCCAGTGACCCCTCCATCGCCATCGCTTCCTCCTCTCAAGACTCCTGAGGAGGGAAGCGTGGACCTCCCGCGACGGACGCGCTTATGCGGATTCCGTCAGGCCATCACGGCGTCGCGGGGCAGTCCAAAACCCAATTGGCGCCTGCGGACGCCGCATATTCCCGGGCGCCGCATAAGAAGCCCAGGTCGACTACGCCGGTGATGGACCGATGGTCCGAGACGCCCGCACGGGCAAGTACCGACGGACCCGGCTCTTCGTCATGACGCTCGGGTACTCGCGCAAGTCGGTGCGGCTGGTCGTGCCGCGCTCGAGCGCGCAGGTGTGGGCCGAGCTGCACGAGCAGGCCTTTCGCCGTCTGGGTGGTGTCACGCGAGTCGTGGTGCTCGACAACCTGCGTGAAGGCGTGATCGAGCCGGACGTGTACGACCCCAAGCTCAACCCGCTCTACCGCGACATGCTCGCCCACTACGGCGTGATCGCGCTGCCCTGTCGTGTCCGAGATCCTGATCGCAAGGGCAAGGTCGAATCGGGAGTCGGTCACGCGCAGAAGACTCCGCTCAAGGGGCTGCGCTTCGAAAGCGTCGAAGAAGCCCAGGCCTATCTCGACCGCTGGGAAGAACGCTGGGCGGACACGCGCATCCACGGCACGACCAAGCGGCAGGTCTCGGTCATGTTTGCCGAGGAACGACCGGCCTTGCGCGAGCTGCCGCTTGAGCCCTTTCGCTACTACCACTACGGCAAGCGCTCGGTGAACCTGGACGGCTGCGTCGAAGTGGATGCGGCCTACTACGGGGCGCCGCCCGGCTGGCTCGGCCGCAAGCTGCACGTGCATTGGGACGGCCTGCACGTACGGCTGATCGATCCCAAGACGGGCCAGCTTCTGCGCGAGCATCTGCGCACGCGGCGTGGCTTTCATCGCATCGAAGAAGGAGACCGCCCCCAACGCACGCCGCAGACCACGCAAACGCTGCTGCGTCGCGCACACACCGCCGGCACGAGCATCGGAACGCTGTGCGAGCAGATTCATCGCAACGAAGGCGAGCCTGGCGTGCGCCGCATCCTCGGCATGCTCGCCCTGGCCAGAAGGCACGGCGGCCCGGCCGTCGAGGATGCGGCCACCGCAGCTCTGGAGATGGGTGCTCCGACCTATCGCTTCGTCCGTACCTACCTCAAGCGCCGTCCACCCGTGCCCGTGACCCTACGTCAGATCGACCCGCTCATCCGACAGCTCACCCTTTACCGCGATCTCATCGATCAGAAAGCAGGAGACACGACATGAATCTCGTCGAACTCGATAACGCGCTGCGCAAGCTCCGTCTCTCGGGAATGGCCGACGCCCTGGAGCCACGACTGCGTCAGGCACAGACTGAAAAGATGGTCCCGCTCGACATCGTCTCGGCACTCGTCGCCGACGAACTCCTGCGCCGGCAGGACCGGCTCTTCGAGCGCCGCACCAAGCTCGCCGGCTTCCGCGACCCTGATCGCTCGCTGGCCAGCTTTGATTTCGACTTCAACAAGAAGATGAACCGCGCACTCGTCTACGAACTGGCCACCGCACGCTTCGTCGGACAACGCGAGGATGCTCTCTTCCTTGGACCACCCGGTACAGGCAAGAGTCACTTGGCTCAGTCCATCGGACGCGCCGCCATCCAGCAGGGCTATCGCGTCGTCTACCGCGAGGCCCATGCCCTCATCGAAGAGATCGCCGACGCAACGATCAACGGCGCCAGGAAGGAATACCTGGCCGACCTCGCCTCTGTGTCCCTACTCATCGTCGACGATCTCGGCATGCGCAAGCTGCCTCACACCGCCGCCGAGGATCTGCTCGAGCTCGTCATGCGCCGCTACGAACGCGCCTCCACAGTGCTGACGTCCAACCGGCCTGTCGATGATTGGGGCAAGCTCCTGGGGGACACGGCCGCCGTAACCGCTCTCCTCGACCGCCTCCTTCACCACGCCCACATCCTCAAGTGCGGCCCTCGAAGCTGGCGCACCAAAAGCCAGGCCGACTTGCGCCAGGAGCACGCTACGACGTAAACATTACCCAGTCTCGGTCGCTACCCTTGTGGTGGCCGGTTTTGCCCGTCCACGTGGTGGCCGGTTTTGAAGTGTCCACCGAGGACTGTCCAAAGCCCGGACCCGACTGAGTCTCTGCGACCGTAGAATTGGCGCAGGCAGAAGCCTCCGGGCCCGGTGGGTTCCCTGGCGAGCGCCGAAGCCACCGCGGTGGCCCGCGTCTTCCGGTGGAGCACGCTGGGTCATGCTCCCCGTAGAGCAGGGCTGCCCCCGTTGGGGTCGATCGAGGGCTATGAGGGGCGAAGCCAAGGGCAAAGGCAGACCGTAGCCTCCTCCAGACCACGGACGAGGGCTCTCACTGTTCTCCGGAAACGAATCTCCGCGAGAACTTCTCAAAGAGGCTGTTGCGTGACTCGAGGTCGTGTCTGTAGGTCGAGAGCTCCTCGTGCATGAGGTAGTGGAGTTCCCTTCGCTGGCTCTCCACGTGAATCGCGACGATCGCCAGGCCGTGCAACGACCCTTCGAGCTGACTTGCGGCCTTGGTCTCGATGCTCTCGAGCTGCGCCTCCCAGGTCTTAACTCCCATCGCCAGGGCCGCACGCAAAACGATGTGCCCTTTTCCCAGCCCCTCCACGTACTGCCTCAGCAGCGGCGCAAGAGGGATCGCTCCGTCCTTGTGTTTGACCGCTTCGGCCTTGAGCTCCGCCAACACCGCGGCGGAAAAGTTGTCGTCACCCTCCAAGCGGGCGACGTCTATGCTAGGAACGACTCTAAACCGCAGCTTGCCAATGGGGTTGTCTGGGCTCTCCTCGATCCAGTCGCCGGGGAAGCTTATGGCCCCGACGAAGATGTTGTGGTGCTGCACGTAGTTTCGAAGCGCTCCCATCGCTCGATACGAGAATGAGTTCTCATTCAGGTTCGAAATCGCCTTGTGCCACGGGCCGCGCCATGAAGGATCGCGTGTGCAAACGATGGCCAAGTCCTTCTTAACCTGCTGGAGATAGGATTGGGCCGCCGTCAACACGTTCATGAGCCGTCGTGTCACCGTCCTACGGTCCTCGAGCAACACCTCACGTTCCCAGTGCGGGGCATGCACAAGCTGGTTGAGAGCGACTTTGAGGAGCGACTCTTCGAATTCCTGGAAGTTCTCGAGAAAGACGTCGAACGTCTCCTCCATCGTTGCAACAACGGCTAGGTTGCGTTGGGCCTCTAGGGTGTCCTGGAACTCACTCTCGGTGATCTCAACCCGCCCAGGCGCGTTGCTGGCGGGCCTCTCGATCCAGTACCCCCTCGTTGTTGCTAGACTTTCCAAGTCCAACCCGAGCAGTAGATCTCCATGTCATTCATGCCGGTCCAGCGTCGCCTCGCCCAGATTTGCTTTCCGCCGCTCCACACCTTCAGCGCCGGCTCCAAAGAGCGGTAGACATCCCCAGTGACCCAGGAAGGGAACTCGTCGAGGGTGGTTAGCTTCGCTGCATAGTTTGCAGCTCGACCGACCCACACCAGGTCATTCGCTCCTCTGGCACCCGTCCGAGTCGCGCGCAGCGGACTTACGTCCACACCGACGACGTGGCGGACGTTGTAGGGTGAGTTGGGATACTCAGCCTTGAGTAGCGGATTGACGATGTTCCTAGTGGCGTAGTTGATCTTGAGTGCCGCCCTGGCGGCTGGGGTCGAGTTTCCAAGAAATATCCCCATGATGCGATCGCCATCGTAAGCTGTCACCCTGAGGCCCTCGGACGTTAGGATTCGTGAGGCGCAGAACAGAAAGGCCTTGTAGACCTCCGCAGCGAGGTTCCATCTCTGGGTGTCCACCAGAGAAGTGGATCCCGAAATATCGGCGTACAGGACGGTCGCGTGTTCCAACTCCACCGCCTCATTGCCGAGGGAGAGAGCCTCCGCTTCTGGCACGTCGCGGCCGCCTCGCACGCGCCAGAGATCCTTCGAGAAGATATCTTCAACTCGCCCAACGAGTTCATCCCTCAGTGCCATCTGCTATTTCGCGCCCACGTTCTCAATTGTCTTGCGGAGCTCTCGGCAAGCGCCTCGTGTAGCGCGGTGAGGTGTTCGTGGAGTGGGATCGTAGACCAATGGCGTCATGCCAAGGAGGTCTGTTGGAATCTTGATGTTTCGGCCTCGGGGGACGAGCAAGAAAGTACGATGCCGCGAGAGTGCGCCGATGAAGAGGCCCAATTCGAAAACCACGTTGTCTCGAGGCGCACCAGAGTGCGCCCCCTTGCTGAGAACGCGGTCGTCCCCTGCTGCAACCAGCACCGCAAAGTCCGCCGTGCGTACCTGAGCCTCGAGATCCTCGATCGTGAACCGAGAGGGTCCGAAAACGCCTTTGGTCCACAGTCGCACGATCACGCGCGCCCGCCGAAGGTGGCTCTCCACGGCGGTGGCGTAGGGGAGAGACTCGCGCGACGATCCTATGAAGACTACCGGTCGGGCGTTCGGTTCCGCCAGGAATTGCGAGCGTTGTCGCAAGCGCCGGCTGAGCTCGACAGCCATCGCTCGCCAGATGACCGGGCGCGCATTCGCGATTCTCGCTAGATCTGGCTCGCCGATTGAAGCAACAAGGGTCGGTTCAGTCGCGACGATGGTCGCAGCGCGCCGCGCCCCAGGATCCAGGAGGGCCATCTCTCCGACATGCTCACCGGGCGCTCGGATCCCGACCTCGCGGCCATTCACGATCACCGCGACCGACCCGGAGAGCAGGAACAGGAGGGAGTTGTCCGAGGCGCCCTGCCGGATGAGGGTGTCGCCTCGGGCAAACTCGATGAGCTCTGTTCGGCGCGCAAGAGCAGATGCTGTCGCCGGGTGCCCGGCGACGACCTTTTGCGTAAGGAGTGCTTGAACCAGTAGCGATCGGTTCCCAAGAAAGCGATCGCGGAGGGAATGGCCTCCGGCGGGTTCGGAACGGGCGGGGCTTCCGCGCTTTGGGGACCGGCTTGCCATCTTTCAGGCCGCGCCTTTCTCGAGGGAGGGGCCGAGTCTACTCTCGGAATCAGCCATTTTCACGAGCGAACGGGAGCGTGGGCGCTGTGGTGCCGCTGTAGGCAGACGTGGAATGACGGGGAGAGTAAGTGAAACAAGGGCGGTTCGCCAGTCAGCCGCGCTGTCGCGGGCGGCTGCGGGCGGCCAACCCCGCCTTCGGACCCCTCCATCGCATCGTGCACCTTCGCCCGCCCTCGCCCCGGAGCGGGCTTCCCGTGTTGCCGACCTCGAGCCACGCGCAGACTCCACCGCACCGTGGTCCACCCCACGCTGTCGCGCCGCGGCTACGCTACCTCCTCGCCAGACCTGTGGCCACGCCCGCCGCCCTCGTCCTCGTCACCGAGAACCTGCCGGCGTAGCACGCGGCTCTTCCAGTAGGGCGGACCGCGACCCGGCGAGCGTTGCGGCACCTCGGGCGCCTCCCCCACGGTGACAAGGGTGCGGGCAATGATCGCGGGATTCTTGACCAGCCCGAGCAGCTTCATCCGCCCATGGCAGGTGGGACAAACGAGAACGTCCACCGCGAAGGTTCGGGCCAGAAGTTCAGCCCACGGGCGGTAGGCGCCCGCGTGAGGCGGCCTGCCCGGCTCGTCGCTCGGGTCGGCGGCTCGGAAAGGCTGCCGCGCCAGACGCGACATCCACGGGCTGGCCGGGGCCAGCACGCTCGCGTACTTCACGGTATGAAAGTGCTTTGGAGGCACGCTGGTGGCCAGCCGGCACAGCAACGACAGCGGGTCCATGTCCACCGCGACCGTTCCGTCGCGGTAGGCCTTCTTGAGAGTGATGCGCACCAGGCCAAAGGCACGCTGCTCCACCCGCTCCTGCGCCACCGGAGGTCGCAGCACGTAGTGCAGCAAAGCCTCCCGCCCCGCCGGGTCGAGAGCGCCCGCCCGCGTCGCCGCGTGCAACGTGAACCCGTCGAGCGACGCTCACAGCGGCTTGTCGTAGGCCAGGGCCTGCGGCTCGAGAGGCGCGAGGCGGCTCACCCACTGCGGCCCGGCCGGCGGCGCCTGGCCATAGACCGCCGAAGCCGCGAGGTTGATCGAGCCGCCGTCGCCTGCGGCGCCGCCGCTCGCCCTTCGTCGGGCCTCGACACAGGCTCGGCCCTCAGGTTCCCTTCTCCATCGAGGGGTGCATATCGTATTGCAGGTCGCCAGGACGCTCGAGGCGGCCTTTGAGAAGGGGATAGTCCACCGAGACGTCAAGCCAACGAACCTGCTCCTGGACGCCCGCGACCACGTGCGAGTGGCGGACTTCGGCCTCGCGAAGCTCGTTGAGCCTGAGGCCACGGGCGTCGCCGGGCCGCAACGCAAGTGAACGCAGAGGTAGCCTCGTGAACAAGAAGCATCCGAGGCCGAGCCCATTGCGTGAGGGCGAAGGCAGCAGGACCGCCCTACTCTGGTTTCGGCGGTGCCCTCCGGCGGGGTATGGGTGCACGTCGGCTGGAAACGGCGGAGACAGCCAAGCCGGAACCTACGGGGCACCGCGCCAGTCCTCGACCCTACCCCCCTCCACCGGTGCTCGGCTGCCGCGGCTGCACGAGATCGTGGTCGCGCGGGGAGACGATGCGCGGAGCGGTGACGCTACTGTGGCGTCTTCTTGACATCCCCGCGACATCTAAATAACGTTCCGACGAATCCATGGCCACCCGACTCGAAGAGTCCCTCGAGCGCGACATCGAGCGCATCCGCCAGCAGGTGCTCGAGATGTCCGCTCTCGCCGAGCGGGCGCTACGCGACTGCGTGGAGGCGTTCACCGACGGCAACCGTCAGCGGGCCTACGCGGTCGTCCTGCGCGACCAGTACATCGACGAGAAGGAGAAGGAGATCGATCGGCTTTGCCTCGAGTTTCTCGTGCGGCAGCAGCCGGTGGGCGTCCACCTCCGCCTCGCCTATAGCGCGATCAAGATCAACCTCGAGCTCGAGCGGGTGGGCGACTACGCCGAGAGCGTCGCCCGCCAGCTCCTGCGGCTGAGCAGCCTGCCCGCGCCCCCCGAGGCGATCCGCGAGCGCATCGTGGAGATGGCCCACCTCGCGATCCCGATGCTTCACGACTCGATCGAGGCCTTCGTCGGGCAGGACCCCGAGCTCGCCAAGAAGGTGATCGCGATCGAGCCGGCGGTAGACGCCTTGCTCGGCAAGCTCAACACCGACGTGATCGAGGCCTTGCACGAGCAGAAGATCCTGCCCGAGATGATGGAGCCGCTCGTCACCATCGGCCGTCGGTTCGAGCGAGTCGCCGACCAGGCGCGCAACGTGTGCATGGAGACGCTCTACATGTGCACGGGGGAGTACGCGAAGCACCCCGGGGCGGAGACCTTCCGCATCCTGTTCGTGGGCGAGCACAACGCCTGCCGCAGCCAGATGGCCGAGGCGATCGCTCAGTCGCTCGGCCAGCCAAAGTTCATCTTCTCGAGCGCGGGCCTCGACCCGCGGGCGATCGACCCCCGCACCCTCGCCTTCATGAAGGAGAAGGGGCTCGACATCAGCCGCGAGGCCCCGAAGGCCATCTACCAGGTCCCGAACCTCGAACACTACCAGGTGATCGTCGGGGTGGCGCCGGAGGCCCAGCAGGCCTTTCCGCGCAGCCCCCGCAAGATGGTCTACGTGGACTGGAGCATCGACGATCCCTCGCGCGTCCAGGGCTCGCCTGACGAGGTGCGCTCCGCCTACGAGGCCACGTTCGGCTTCCTCTCCAACCACGTGCGCGATCTCGTCGGAGCCGTGCTGGGCATTCGCATCGAGTGACCACCCGAAATCCGCAGGAGACCCCCATGACCCGAGTCCCCCGCTCGACTCCTATCCGGCCGTTCCTCCTTGCCCTCGCCGCGTCCGCCGTCGCCTGCGGAGGCGGCGGTGGGCAAGAGCCGAAGAAGCCCGCCCGCACCGTCATCCAGAACAAGGGCTCGGACACGATGGTCAACGTGGCCCAGGTCTGGGCCGAGGAGTACCGGAAGGTCGCTCCCGACGTCGAGGTCGAGGTGTCGGGGGGCGGCTCGGGTGTCGGAATCGCAGCCCTCATGAAGGGCGCGATCGACGTGGCCAACGCAAGCCGCGACCTCAAGCCAGCCGAGGCCGAGCAGGCGCAGAAGAACACGGGCAAGAAGCCCGTGGGCTTCACGGTGGGCTTCGATGCCCTCGCCGTGTACGTCCACAAGGACAACCCCCTGAACGAGATCACCTTCGAGCAGCTGCCGACCTCTACGCCGAGGGCGGCAAGACGACCCGCTGGTCCGAGCTCGGCGTGAAGATCCCCGGGGTCTCGGACGACACCATCGTCCGCGTCAGCCGCCAGTCGAGCTCCGGCACGTACGAGTTCTTCCGCGAGCACGCCCTCGGAAACAAGGACTTCCGCCTCGGCTCACGTGACCTGAACGGGTCGAAGGAGGTCGTCGAGCTCGTGGGCGGCACGCTCACCGCGATCGGCTACAGCGGCATGGGCTACGCGACGCCGGCGATCAAGACGCTGAAGGTCACCTCGAAGCCGGGGAGCCCCGCGGTGGCCCCGGCGGTCGCGGCGGTGCACGACAAGACCTATCCGCTCGCGCGCTCGCTCCACCTCTACACGCTCGGGGAGCCGCAGGGGGCGGTCAAGCAGTACATCGACTGGATCCTCTCCGACGCCGGCCAGAAGGTGGTCGAGGACAGCGGGTACGTGCCGGTCCCTCCCGACCAGCGCGCGAAGCCCTGAGGCCTCTGCCCCCGGCAGAGGTACGAACCCCGCTCGCACACGGAGACGATCCCGGACCATGAGCCCCGAGAACGCCCCAGATCCCGCCCCGCTCCGCCGGCCCCAACGGCCGCGGTGGGCGATCCTCGGCGAGCGCGCCATCGAGGCCCTCATCCGCCTGAGCGGCGTGAGCGCGATCCTCTTCGTGGCCGCGATCTTCTTCTTCGTCCTGCGCGAGGCGGCCCCCGTCCTGGTCCGGGAGGAGTTCTCGCTCGGACAGTTCCTCTTCAGCACCGAGTGGTACCCGACCTCGGCCAGCAACGTCCGCTACGGGACGCTCGCCCTCACCGTCGGCACCCTGAGCGTCACCGCGCTCGCCATGGCCCTCGCCGTGCCCTTCGGCCTCGGCGCCGCCATCTACCTCTCGGAGTTCTGCGCGCCCCGCGTGCGCGAGACCCTGAAGGTCGTCATCGAGCTGCTCTCCGCGATCCCGAGCGTCGTGTGGGGGTTCGTCGGCCTCACCGTGATGAGCAAGCTGATCGTGTACGCTGACCGGGGCGCCGGTCGGCGTCAACGTGCTGAACGGCGGGATCATCCTCGCCCTGATGAGCGTGCCGGTCATCGTCTCGATCGGCGAGGATGCGCTGAAGGCGGTGCCCGACTCCTACCGCGAGGCCGGGCTCGCCCTCGGGGCCACCCGCTGGCAGCTGGTCTACCGGGTGCTCGTGCCCGCCGCGCGCAACGGCCTCCTGGCCGCGGTGCTGCTCGGGGTGGGCCGGGCGGTGGGGGAGACCATGGCCGTGCTGATGGCCACCGGCCACGCCGTCCACATCCCGCACGGCCTCCTCGACTCGGTGCGGACCCTCACCGCCAACATCGCGGCCGAGCTCGGGGAGGCGCCGGCCGGCTCCGACCACTACCGCGTCCTCTTCCTCACCGGGACCCTCCTCTTCCTCATCACCTTCGCGGTGAACCTCACGGCGGACTTCGTGGTCCGCGGGATCCGGAGGAGGTAGGCGGTGCGCTTCGCCAGGACGCCGCTCGTCGCCCGCAAGGAGCGGGCCGAGGCCGCGGCGCAGGCCGTCTTCGCCCTCATGGCCGCGGCCATGGTGGTGCCGCTCGTCCTCATCGTGGGCTATCTCGTCTACCTGGCCTGGCCCTCGCTCGGCTGGGAGTTCCTCGTGGACGTCCCCCGGCGGGGCATGACCGACGGCGGCATCTGGCCCGCGTTCGTCGGCACCCTCTACCTCGTCGGGATCTCGCTCTTCGTCTCCGCCCCCATCGGGATCCTGGCCGCCGTGTACCTGAACGAGTACGCGAAGGACAACTGGTTCAACCGCGTGGTGCACCTCGCCGTCATCAACCTGGCCGGCGTCCCGAGCATCGTGCACGCGCTCTTCGGGCTCGGGGCCTTCGTCTACGCCGCACGCTTCGGCTACTCGATCCTCTCCGCCGCGCTCACCCTCGCGATCATGACCCTGCCCGTCATCATCGCCAGCACCCGCGAGGCCCTCGCCTCGGTGCCCATGGCCTTCCGCGAGGCCTGCTGGAACGTGGGCGCCACCCGCTGGCAGACGATCCGCGCGGTGGTGCTGCCGAACTCGATCAGCGGCATCCTCACCGGCGTCATCCTCCAGGTGAGCCGCGCGGCCGGGGAGACGGCACCGGTCATGTTCACGGGGGCGGTCTTCTTCAAGTCGGTCGCGCGGGGCGACCTCTTCCCCTACGGCCTCCGCGAGCAGTGCATGGCGCTCTCCATGCACCTCTACACCCTCGCCACCCAGGTGCCGAACGTCAAGGAATCGCTTCCCTACGCGACCGCGGTGGTCCTCCTGGGGTCGGTCCTCCTGGTCAACGCCGCCGCCATCGTCGCTGCGGGTATGGCTGCGCGGGCGGAAGAGGTGGTGACCACGTGACCGCCTTCGTCAAGGAGATCGAGGTCCAGGACCTCCGCCTCGCCTACGACTCGAAGGAGGTCCTCCACGGGATCACCTTCGACGTCTACCGCAACGAGATCCTGGCCGTGATCGGCCCCGCCCAGTCGGGCAAGACGTCGATGCTGCGCTGCTTGAACCGCACGATCGACTTCACCGCCTCGGCCACGGTCTCGGGACAGGTCCGGGTCGCCGGCGAGGACGTGCGCCGGACGAAGGACGTCTTCGCCCTGCGGCGGAAGATCGGCATGGTGGCGCCTCTGCCGACCGGGCTCCCCCTGACCATCTACGACAACGTGGCCTTCGCCCCGCGGTGCTCGGGGCTCAGCCGGCGGGCCGACCTCGACCCCATCGTGGAGCGCTGCCTCCGCCAGGCCGCCCTGTGGGACGAGGTCAAGGACCGGCTGGCGAGCCTGGGCACCGCGCTCTCCGGCGGGCAGCAGCAGCGGCTCACCATCGCCCGGGCCCTCTCCCACCAGCCGGAGATCCTCTGCCTCGACGAGTTCTCGATCGCCATCGACCCCGTCACCACCATGCGCATCGAGGACGTGCTCAAGGAGCTGCGGCAGGAGATCACGATCGTCCTCGTGACCAACCTGACCCAGCAGGCCCGCCGCCTCTCCGACCGCACGATGTTCCTGTGGGACGGCGAGATCGTGGAGATCGACAGCACGGAGGTGATCTTCTCGGGACAGCCGAAGAGCGAGCGGACGCGGGACTACGTGAACGGAGTGTTCGGATGAGCGCCAGCCCCCACGCGATCGAGACGAATCGCCTGAGCCTCTGGTACGGGGGCTTCCAGGCGCTCCGGGACGTCTCGGTCGAGATCAAGCACGGGATCATCACCTCGCTCATCGGGCCGAGCGGCTGCGGCAAGACGACGCTCCTGCGCTGCTTCAACCGCGTCAACGAGCGCTACGGGAACGTGCGCACGACGGGCGAGATCCGGGTCCTCGGCGAGAACATCTACGACCCCGCAGGTGTCGCTCGTCGAGCTGCGCAAGGCCGTGGGCATGGTCTTCCAGCGCCCGAACCCGCTGCCCATCTCCGTCTACGAGAACGTCGTCTTCGGCATCCGCATCCACACCCCGCGCGCCGAGCTCGGCAGGGGCCTCCTCGACGAGGCCGTGGAGAAGGCCCTCACCGAGGTCGGCCTGTGGAAGGACCTCAAGGACCGCCTGGACGCGAAGGCCACGACCCTCCTCCTCGAGCAGCAGCAGAAGCTCTGCCTCGCGCGCCTCCTCCCGCTGAAGCCCGAGGTCATCCTCATGGACGAGCCTGCCTCGGCGCTCGACGTCGGCCGGCACCCGCGCCATCGAGGAGCTGATGTTCGAGCTGCGCGGACGCTACACGATCGTGATCGTCACCCACAACATGGCGCAGGCGCGGCGGGCGAGCGACGAGTGCCTCTTCATGCTGCTCGGGGAGGTCGTCGAGCACGCCCGCACCGAGAACCTCTTCCTCAACCCGCGCGACCCGCGGACGGCGGAGTACATCGAGGGGCGATACGCCTAGCACCCGAGCGATGCCCCGGGTGTGCGGGCATCTGAAGGCCCTGGGGAGAACCCCGGGAAAGCGCCAAGCAGGCTTTCCCTCAGATCAGGCTGATGACGACCTCGGCGCCTCGGCGCCCCACTCCGTCAGCGCTGCGTCGCCCCGTCCTCCCAGTCCACCCAATCCACCGGATGGGTCTCGAGATAGCTGCGGACCGCGGCACCTGTGGTCGGAAAGAACGAGGTTTCGCCGAGGCGTGCGAAAAGCCCGAATCGCTTCAGCTTGTCCTTGACGGGGTCCTTCATCTCGGCAATGCACAAGCGTATTCCGGCCAGCCGCGCTGTCGCGGGCGGCTGCGGGCGGCCAACCCCGCCTTCGGACCCCTCCATCGCATCGTGCACCTTCGCCCGCCCTCGCCCCGAAGCGGGCTTCCCGTGTTGCCGACCTCGAGCCACGCGCAGACTCCACCGCACCGTGGTCCACTCCACGCTGTCGCGCCGCGGCTACGCTACCTCCTCGCCAGACCTGTGGCCACGCCCGCCGCCCTCGTCCTCGTCACCGAGAACCTGCCGGCGTAGCACGCGGCTCTTCCAGTAGGGCGGACCGCGACCCGGCGAGCGTTGCGGCACCTCGGGCGCCTCCCCCACGGTGACAAGGGTGCGGGCAATGATCGCGGGATTCTTGACCAGCCCGAGCAGCTTCATCCGCCCATGGCAGGTGGGACAAACGAGAACGTCCACCGCGAAGGTTCGGGCCAGAAGTTCAGCCCACGGGCGGTAGGCGCCCGCGTGAGGCGGCCTGCCCGGCTCGTCGCTCGGGTCGGCGGCTTGGAAAGGCTGCGGCGCCAGACGCGACCTCCACGGGCTGGCCGGGGCCAGCACGCCCGCGTACTTCACGGTATGAAAACGCGGGTGGAGGCACGCTGGTGGCCAGCCGGCACAGCAACGACAGCGGGTCCATGTCCACCGCGACCGTTCCGTCGCGGTAGGCCTTCTTGAGGGTGATGCGCACCAGGCCGTCGGGACGCTGCTCCACCCGCTCCTGCGCCACCGGAGGTCGCAGCACGTAGTGCAGCAAAGCCTCCCGCCCCGCCGGGTCGAGAGCGCCCGCCCGCGTCGCCGCGTGCAACGTGAACCCGTCGAGCGACGCGCACAGCGGCTTGTCGTAGGCCAGGGCCTGCGGCTCGAGAGGCGCGAGGCGGCTCACCCACTGCGGCCCGGCCGGCGGCGCCTGGCCCGACACCGCCGAAGCCGCGAGGTTGCCTTCAGGGTCGCCCTCCCCGTCCGACTCGCCTTCGTCCCCAAAGGGCCGGAGCGCTCCGCACCGGCGAAGGTGTCTCTCCATACGCCGGACCAGGCGCTCCAGCACCTCACCACCCAACTTCGCTCGTCCTCAGATGGCCGAGCCCATCCCAGCCGAGCTCGCCGGCGTCCTCGCGCCAGACGCCGTCCAGGGCGATCAGGTGGAGGTGCGGATTGAGCCGCAAGTCGGACGACGTTCTCTGCACGGCGGTGACCGCGCCGCTCTTGGCCCCGGGCCGACCCTGCTCAGCCGCGCGGCCGGAGTAGAACGTCAGCACTGTCTCCGGCGATGTGCGTGAGCCGGCCGAGCAACGCACCGTCCTGGGCCAGGCGCCGCCGCCACGAGAACGGGAAGGTCAGCACCCACTGGCGAAGCCCGCTCTCTGGCGGCAACACCCGCTCCATCAGGTTCGCTGCCGTCGCGTTCATCCGCCGGCCGGTACACGACGGGCAAAAGCCCCGCCCTTTGCAACTGAAGGCCACCAGCCGCCTCTCCTCGCAGTCCTCGCATTTCAGCCGCGCAAAGCCCCGGCAGAGCAGCCCGCAATCGAGGTAGCCTTCCAGCTCCTTGTGGGCGTGCTTGGGGATCCGCACCGCAAGCGCCCCATCGCCGATCGCCCCGTACAGCGTCTCGAGATTCTCCCGCACGATCTCGTACAGCGCGGTCGTTTCGGGCCGATGACGCTGATAGGCAGTTGTTCGTCGGAGCGCCCGCCGGGAAGAATTCCGACGTCGCGAGCCGCATCTGGCCGCTGGACTCGATGATGATTGGTGGCAGCGGCACATTGCAGAACGGTTGCCCGTAGAGCGTCATGAGCGTCTCGGGATGGCCATCACCGTCGAGATCTTTCGCGGCGACTGCGAGCGCGGTGCCTTGCGCCGGAGTCAGCATCGATATCGCATCGGTCACCTGAAAACTCAGCGGACCGGCCGCGAGCGACGGCCCTTCGGCGTTCTCCGACGCCGCGAGCTGCCCGTTGCTGTCTGTGATCCGGATGTCGTCGATGAGAATCGATCCTGTGCCATTGATCGAGAACAGGACGCGGTAGTCGCCGTGGTTGTTGAGCCTGAGTATGGTGGATGCGGTCCCTGACGTTCCCGACGCGGCTCGGAGCACGGTGGCGGGCCCGAACTCCCCCACGCGGTTTCCCTCCGGAGACGCGAAGCCGTAGCCGAACCCGCCCTCGGCGGCGGTGATGATGTGGTAGCTCCACGTCATCGTGTAACTCTGGTTCGGCGCGAAGTGGACGAACGTGGGGTCTGTGCTGAGGATGAAGTTGACCTGGCCGTTGGGGCGGGCGGTCCCGGAGGCCTCGATGGAGTTCGTGCCGGAAATCACCTCGCTCGGCGCGGAAGTGACGCTTGCGCCGCTATCGAGAAGCCAGCCCTTCCCCAGCGACGCGACCTGCGCGTGCGACGCCCCTGCGGACAGCAGAAGTCCGAGGACTCCAGAGGAGATGCGCCTCTCGTATCGACGTCGGTTCACTCGAGGTATCCGTTGACGTCCAGGATGAAGTGCGTGCTCGTTCCCGCCGCTTGATCGCATCGAACCGCCACGTCTCCCGCCGCCCCCAGCACCACCACCGCGCTGTTGGCGCGAGTCTGGCCGGGGGAATAATTTATCGCGGACACGAGCGGCAGGGTCGTTCCGCCGGGGTAGAGCCGAAGGTCTCCGGGAGCGGTGGGCTGGGTGATGGTCACGTTCACCGAGACCGCCTTGGCCGACGCGGGAATGCCGCACTTGCCCGCGAGGACGAAGGTGCGCGAGGCCCCGCCCGCGAGGGCGGGAGCGTCGGTCGTGCGGGTGTCGACCAGCCGGCAAGGGCTCACGGTGTTGAAGAGGCGGCTCGGCGGCTGGAGGTCGAGCGTGAAGTTGATCCCGGTGGTCGGGTTGGGCGCGGTGACGGAGACGAGCGTCCCCTTGGTGACGTCGCAGTCGGGCCTCGGCGGGAACGTCACGTCGTTCACCGTGCAGGGGATGTTGTTGTAGAGCTTGCTGAGGTAGCCGCTCGCCGTGGCCAGGGCGAAGTAGCTGCCCGTCTGGAGCGCCGACTGGGTCCTGTAGTGTCCGTAGGAATCCACGTCGGCCGAGGTCACGAAGCGGGGCTTGCCCTGAGAGTCCAGGACGCTGCTGTACAGTTGCACTACGGTCTCGAAGGCCGGCGCGCCGCCCGTACGGGTGACCGTCCCCGAGACGAAGCCGCCCGCTCCGAGGGCGAAGTCGACGCTCGGGGTCGTGGCGTTGGCGGCGACGGGGATGGCCGTCCCCGCCCCGAGGAGCGGCCAGCCCGAGAACGGGACGCCGTTGTAGAGCACGCTGACGAGTCCCTGAGTGCTGTAGGCCAGGGCGTAGTAGTTGCCGGCGGGGAAGGCTTTGCGCGTCGTGTAGCGGCCGGCGAGATCGGTAAACGTGCCGTCGTCGAGGATGTTCCAGGTCGCATTGAGCGGGACCACAGGAACGTTGGCGAGGGGCAGGCCCGTCGCCGCGTTCGTGACCTTGCCCGAGAAGCGGCCCCCCCGGTCCAGGACGAAGTCGATGCTCGGCGTGGTGGCCCCGGCGGTCACGCCAATCCCGGTCCCGAAGGTGGCCTTGGGGTTGGGGAGACTGTACGGGGAGATGTTGTCGTAGATCTTGTCCGCGTAGCCGGCGACGTTGAGAGTGGCGGCATAGTAGGTGCCGCTCGGGAGGAGGCCCGATGTTACGTAGTTGCCGTCGACGTCCGTACCTCCACCGGTCACGATGGTATTGGACGAATCAAACATGACGACGTCCGCGCCCACGGGCTCGCCGCTCGCGTTCGTGACCTTGCCCGCGACTCGGCCGCCCTTGTCCATCGCGAAGTTGATGCCGGTCACGTCGGCGCTGCCCGTGACCCGGATGGCCGTCCCCGCGTTGGGGGGGCAGCTCGAGCAATGGATGTCGCTCCAGGTCTCGGTCATGTAGGGGCCGGCGCCCGTGGCGCGGGCGAAATAGGCGCCGCTCGGAAGGCTGATCAGGAAACGATAGTGACCGAGATCGTCGCCCGTCGTGGAGCGCAGCCCGGCGCCGTGGACGTCGAACAGGGCAAGCGTCGTGTACGGGAGCGCCGCGCCCGTGGCCGCATCCGTGACCGACCCCGAGATGCGAGCGCCCGCGTCGAGGGCGAAATTGACGTTCGGCGTGGTGGAGGGAGCGGTGACCGCGATGGGCGTGCCCGAAGCCCGGACATCGCAGCCGACACAGGGCTTGTTGTTGTAGACCTCATCGACATGACCCGAGGAGTCGAACGACGTCCGGGCGTAGTAGGAGCCGGTGGCCAGACCGACGAACCCGTAGTTGCCGAGAGCATCGCTGGTCGTGCCCGAAACAGATCGTCCGCCGCCGTCGAAAAGGCCAATCGACACGTTGACGAGCGGGGCCGAGGTCGCGGCGCTCGTGACCTTGCCCGTGAGGTGGCCGCCGTGGGTGAGGTTGAAGTTGATGTTGGGCGTGCTGGTTCCCGCGGTGACGGTGATCGGCGTGCCCGCCACCGAGGCGTTGCAGCCGCCGGCGAAGCAAGGCACGCCGCTAAAGGCCTCGTCCACGTAGACTCTGCCCTGGTTGGAGGGTGAACTGAACGTGCGGGCATTGTAGGTGCCTGGGAGCAGGTTCGTGACCGTGTAGTCTCCGGTGGCGTTTGTCGATGCGGACGCTACGTCCACACCGCTGGCGTCGGCGACCTGTACCTGGACGTTCGGGAGGGGCAGGGTCGTGTCCGCGGCCACCACCTTGCCCGAGATCGAGCCCGTGGCCGGCGCCGGGTCGAGCGCGAAGTTGACCCCGGTGACGACACTTCCCCCCACGACCACGGGGGTCCCGACCACGGCCGGCCGGCATCCGCCCAGGCAGTTCACGTTGTCGTAGGCCTCGGGCACGAAGCCCGGCCCGGCGTCCACCTGCACGAAGTACTTCCCGCTCGGAAGACCGGTCAGCAGGTAGTTGCCGGCGCCATCGGTGGTGCGCGTCAAGACGTTCGAGTTCCGGTTTTGCTCCGTGACCAGGCGCACGGAGGCTCCGGAGATCGGGCCCGAGGTCGCGCTGTTCGTGACCGTGCCGGAGAGGCCGCCCGGGGCCTTGGCCAGCGCAAAGTCGATGCCCGCGGCCGTGGCCCCCGAGGCGACGTTGACGGGCATGCCGGTGGTGACGTCGCAGAACGCGAACGTGCAGGCCTTGCCCGAGTAGACCTGGTCCAGATAGCCGGTGCCCACGTCGCGGGCGTTGGTGGTGACCACGTAATAGGTGCCCCTGGGGGCGAAGAGGGTGTAGTTCCCGAAGCCGTCCACGAGGTGAGTGGCTGCAAAAAAGTTCAGCGCGTTCCCCTGCGCATCCCTGAGCTGGACCGTGACCCCCGCGAGGCCTCCGGAGGTCGCGGCGTCACGGACGACCCCGCTGATGGATGCGAGCTTTTCCAGCGTGAAGTTGATGTTCGTGGTCGTGCTGGGAGAAGTGACGGTGATGGGTGTCCCGGGGGAGACGAAGCAATAGGTGAGGCAGGGGATGGAGTCGTAGAGCTTGTTCACATAGGGAGCGCCACCAAAGACCAGGGCGCTATATGTCCCCGAGGCGAGGCCCCTGTCGGTCGTGTAGTTGCCCGCGGCATCGGTCATAGCGTTCCCCGCGCCGAGGCCCTCCGGCGTCAAGAGGAATACCCGCGCGCCGACGATCGGAGCGGCCGTGTTGGCGTCCGTGACCGTGCCGGAGACCCGCCCACCGGGGGCCAGCGCGAAATCGATGCCGGTGGTCGTGCCGGGGCTCGTCACCACGACCGGGGTGCCGGCGAGCGGGGCGCTACAGAAGGAGAGCGGACAGGCGACACCGGCGTACACCTGGTCGATGAGGCCGAGGGTGTTGCTGGTCACGAGATAGTAGGTGCCTGCGTCGAGCGTGGTGAACTGGTAGTCGCCGGTGGCATTCGTGACTGCGGTGGCGAGGGACGCGCCGGGGGACGCGCCGTTGTCGGCGTAGAGCTGGACGGTGACGTTCTGCACGGGGGCCGAGGTGTCGGACCGGGTGACCTTCCCACTCAGGACACCCGACCCGACCAGGGGAGCGGGCGGTTGGCGCAGGCCAGCCAGAAGCGCGGGGAGAAGCGAGCGCCGTTCCGCGCTTTCCCCGCCGATCTCTTTCTTGGTGATGACCGCTGCGTCGGCAAGGCGACGATCGATCCGATATCGAATCGCGTCCTCGAGCTCGGCCGAGGCCAGGACCTCTGGCAGGTCGGGTGAATGGTCGAGGCTCTGCCAATCCGCCAGAAACGCGGCCGCTTCGCGGGCGAGGCGGTCTCGCGTCAAATCGTGGCGCCCGGTCGTGGCCGCGTCGAGGCGGCGATCGAGGGCCAGAAGGATCGGCTCGAGCCGCGCGCGATGCTCGCCGGTCGTCCTCGCGGCCTGCGATTCCGCCGCGACCCGCCCCCCATCGTCTCGCTCGTTGGCCACGCCTCCGGCCCTCCCCACGGAGGCCACCGCCAGGATCGAACCGGCCAGGACGACGCTCATTCTCATGATCGACCCCCAAACCGCGGCACGCACGCGAGGACGCTGACGCTCGACTGAGGAGGCGAATGGTTGGGCACGGTCGACGGTGGGGAGCCGGCCACGGCCGACCCCCGGTTCATCTTCATGGACTCGCCCTCACATCGTAGGCGAACGAGGGCGCCCTATCGGCTCACGCTGCGGTTTGCCGGAATCCCTCCCGCGATGCTAGGCTCTTCCTTCCCCGAGGAGATGTCTGAGCCCGGCGAGATCACGTCCCTTCTACGCCGACTCCGATCCGGAGACGGGTCGGCCGCGGATCGCCTGGCCGAAAAGGCCTACCCGGAGCTCCACCGTGTCGCCGAGGCTCATTTTCGACACGAGCGCGCGGGCCATCTTCTGCAGCCCACGGCCCTCGTGAACGAGGCCTGGCAGAAGTTCGTGGCCCTCGACGCCGTGGAGCTCAGCGACCGCGTGCACTTCCTGTCGCTGTGCTCGCGGTTGATGCGCCAGGTCCTCGTCGATTACGCCCGCCGCCGCGCGACCCACGAACGCGTCGTGAGCTCCATGCGCGTCGACGCTCGGGGCGAAGAGAACACGCTCGACCTCGACCTCGCGCTCAGCAAGCTCGAAGAGGCTCAGCCGCGCGCGGCCCGGGTCGTCGAGCTGCGCTATTTCGGCGGCCTGTCGACCGAGGAGATCGCGCAATGCCTCGAGGTGTCGCTGGCCACGGTCAAGCGCGACTGGCTGACCGCCCGGGTGTGGCTCTACCGGCAGCTCCACGGAGACCCGGCCTGATCGGGAGCCGTTGGGAGGAACTCTCGGAGCGCCTGGCCGAGGCTCTGGGATCGCCCGATCCGGCGGCCCGGGTCGCCGCGTCGGGCGATCCCGACCTGGTCGAGCTCTTTGCTTGGCACCAGCGCGCAGGGAGCTTCCTGGAGGACGGCCACCCGGAGCGGGAGAACCCCTGGCTGGGCCGCCAGATCGGCGGGCGTTACCGCCTGAAGAGTGTGCTGGGGCGAGGCGGCTCGGGCGTCGTGTACGAAGCCTGTGACGAACAGGTCGGGGGGCGCCGGGTCGTCGTCAAGCTGCTGCACGACTTCTGGTCGTCGGAAGACTGGATGCGCCGGCGCTTCCGCGAGGAGGCCGCCGTCCTCACGCGGCTGGATCATCCCGGCATCGTGAGCCTGATCGACGCCGGTGAGATCGAGGACGGGCGCCTCTTCCTGGTCCTGCCCTTTCACGAGGGGCGCACGCTGCGCGACGCGCTTGCCACCGGGCCGCTCGACGCTGCGTTCGCCGCGCGCCTGCTGCGCGAGATCGGCGAGGCCGTCGGCTACGCGCATGCCCAGGGCGTGGTGCATCGCGACCTCAAGCCCGAGAACATCCTGCTGGTCCGGCGTACAGAGGGCGAGCGCCCGCTCCTCATCGACTTCGGCATCGCCCAGGTCGGAGACGGGGCGGCCTTGCCCCAGACCACGACGCATCTGATGGGCAGCGCGTTTTACATGGCCCCGGAGCACCTGATGGGCAAGGCCGAAGCCGCGAGCGACGTCTATTCGCTCGGCGTGATCGCCTGGGAGATGCTCACCGGAGCCCGCCCGTTCGATTCGGCGTCTCCGTTTGCGCTGCCCGAGCTGCAGCGGAAGGGCGTGGGCGATTCGTTCTACCGGCTACGGCCGGACCTGGGGACCGCGGCGGGCCGGCTGCTCACGCGCGCGTTGGCCTTCGACGCGGCGCGCCGTCCGGCGCCGGTCGCCGCCTTCACGGACGAGCTCGCGGACGGGCTCCAGGCGGGTGCTTTGGACTCGCGGCTCGCCCGGCTCTGGGTCCGGCGCCGCTCGCGGCGCTTCATGCTCGCGAGCGGGGCGACGGCGCTCGTGGGGGCGGCCGCGGGGGGATGGTGGCTGCGGGATTGGCTGACCCCGCTCGACGCGGCGGAGCGGGTCATCGACTTTCACCCGGGCGACACGGCTGAAATGGCCGGGTTCAGCATTCATCGCGAGCTGACCGAGCGCGCCATACGCGATTTTCCAGGCGGCGCGGTCACGACCATGCGGTATCTCACTCCGGATCAGGGACAGCTCTTCAAGCACCTGACCCGGCGGCAGCAGGAGTGGGCTTTCCGCCGGGGCTGGAAGATTTCGGCGCTGTGCCGGCCGGAGTCGGGAACTGGCGGTGTCATCGTCGACGGCCTTGCCCCCGGCTTCGTCGCCCTCTTCGAGGCAACTCGAGACCGCGTCGACCTGATCGCGGTCATGCAGGTCCGCGCCGGCATTGATGGAATCAGGGTTCCTCTGAGCCTCCCACCGGCGCCGCGCCTGGTGCGACTGGAGATGGCCTACGATCCGGTCTCCGCGCGGGCCACCGTATCCGTGGACGGCCAGATCCTCATTCGCGACTACGCTGGTTACAGCGAATACCGCGGCGGAGAAGCCGTGTCCTTCGCGGTCGCGAGCAAGGACGGCTCCATGGCGTCCGCTGTCTTCGGGGGCCTTCACTTCGAGATTCTCGAGTAGCCGGCCTGGGGGCCAGCCATTCGACGGGGGCAGGTCGGCTCCCCTCCCTCGAGGTGGGCGGTCCGGGGGTAGCGAGGCCGTCCCGAGGATCGCCGATCGCGAACCGGACCGGTCCTGGCCCGCCTGCATGCCATACGATGCGAAACGGCCGCCCGGGCAGGGGCTCGGAGAGTAGGTGAAACAAGGGCTGTTCGCCAGTCAGCCGCGCTGTCGCGGGCGGCTGCGGGCGGCCAACCCCGCCTTCGGACCCCTCCATCGCATCGTGCACCCTCGCCCGCCCTCGCCCCGGAGCGGGCTTCCCGTGTTGCCGACCTCGAGCCACGCGCAGACTCCACTGCACCGTGGTCCACCCCACGCTGTCGCGCCGCGGCTACGCTACCTCCTCGCCAGACCTGTGGCCACGCCCGCCGCCCTCGTCCTCGTCACCGAGAACCTGCCGGCGTAGCACACGGCTCTTCCAGTAGGGCGGACTGCGACCTTCCGAGCGTTGCGGCACCTCGGGTGCCTCCCCCACGGTGACAAGGGTGCGGGCGATGATCGCGGGATTCTTGACCAGCCCGAGCAGCTTCATCCGCCCATGGCAGGTGGGACAAACGAGAACGTCCACCGCGAAGGTTCGGGCCAGAAGTCCAGCCCACGGGCGGTAGGCGCCCGCGTGAGGCGGCCTGCCCGGCTCGTCGCTCGGGTCGGCGGCTTGGAAAGGCTGCGGCGCCAGACGCGACCTCCACGGGCTGGCCGGGGCCAGCACGCCCGCGTACTTCACGGTATGAAAGTGCTTTGGAGGCACGCTGGTGGCCAGCCAGCACAGCAACGACAGTGGGTCCATGTCCACCGCGACCGTTCCGTCGCGGTAGGCCTTCTTGAGGGTGATGCGCACCAGGCCGTCGGGAACGCTGCTCCACCCGCTCCTGCGCCACCGGAGGTCGCAGCACGTAGTGCAGCAAAGCCTCCCGGCCCGCCGGGTCGAGAGCGCCCGCGTCGCCGCGTGCAACGTGAACCCGTCGAGCGACGCGCACAGCGGCTTGTCGTAGGCCAGGGCCTGCGGCTCGAGAGGCGCGAGGCGGCTCACCCACTGCGGCCCGGCCAGCGTCGACTCACCCGAGTCCGTCGGGAGGTTGGCGGCCATCCAGCCGCTGATGCCGGCCGACATGACGCGGACGTCCGTGTAGCCGAATCCTTTGGCGCGGCGGGCGGCGAGCGGGGCTTTGCGGCAGAGCGGGTTGGAGCAATAGAACACAAGCGGCGCATCGAGACGGTTCGGGAGATCGCATGCCTGGTAGTTCGCATGATCCAACGTTAGCGCGCCCGGTACGTGCGCTCGAAGCCAACTCGATCGCGCGTTGACATCGATGGCCGTCACCGCGCAACGCTCGACGAGGGCAAGCAGTTCCACTCGCGAGATCGCCCTGACACCCATCAGACGGGCAAACATGCTTCCTCCGTGTGTGGAAACAGTACGGCCCTACGCCGGGCGGCCGGCGCGGCACACACGGAACATCTGGACGAGGAACAGCGCGGTCACCGGCGCCAGCAGCAGCGTCAGTAGATTCGCCAGCGGCTCCGGGAGGGCGAGCCATCCGATCGCGAGGGCGGCGCCGGCGAGCGCGAACGTCCAGCCCGCTCGGCGCTGGAGCTGCTGCAGCGTCGCGGGATCGCATGAGCACGCCGAGAGTGGCATGAGCGTCTTCGGGATGGCATTGCCCGTCGCCATGAGAAACACGCCCACCACCGCCATCATTGCGCGGCCGGGCCAGTCGCTTCCAACGAGTCCGCGCGCGGCCGCGACCTTCGCGCCTCCGGCCACAACGATGATCAGCCCCGCGTATATCAGGCCTCGACGAATGTCCGTGGATACCGTCATCTCACGCTTCTCCTTTCATGGCTGACCGACGAGCGCCGCGAGGCACCATGTCAACGCGGTGCGACGGCGCGATCTCCCAGCCGAGCCTCTGCGCAAAGCCGAGTAAGGCCTCTTCGAGGACCGACATCTTGAGTCGATAGAGAATCGTCCGCCCTGTCTTCGCAGCTTCGATCAATCCCGCTTCCTGCAGCACCGCGAAATGCGCAGACATCGTCGGCTTCGAGACGGGAAAGTGATCGGCTAGCTCGCCCGCCGAGCGCGGTTGCTCCCGCAGCAGCTCGAGCACGCGTCTGCGCGTCGGGTCGGCCAGCGCCTTGAAGACCTGATTCACGTGTTTATATTTAGCTAACTATCGAACCGTGTCAAGTCGCCTCTCCTCGCAGTCGTCGCATCTCAGCCGCGCAAAGCCCCGGCGGAGCAGCCCGCAATCGAGGTAGGCTTCCAGCTCCTTGCGGGCGTGCTTGGGGATTCGCACCGCAAGCGCCCCATCGCCGATCGCCCCGTACAGCGTCTCGAGATTCTCCCGCACGACCTCGTACAGCGCGGTCGTTTCGGGCCGATGACGCTGATAGACACCGGCGGCGGGGGCTTGTAGACCCGACACGTGATCTCCACACCAGCCGATTTGCCGGTGGGAGAGCGTCCGGCGAGAGCTGCCTTCCTGGGACCCGAACGGCGGGCGAGCGGAAGCTTCCACCGCGGGCGGGTCAGGACGGGTCCGCCCGCCGGCGCTGCGGCTGGAACAGAGCCTCCAGTCGGTAGTCGATCGCTTCGAGTCGGCCGAGGAGCCGAGTACCGATGCGGGGTGCAGGGGCGGACGGGTCCAAGGTAGCGATGAAGCCTGGTAACGCGGGCGGAGCGAAGGGGCCCGACATGGGCCCGCCTCAGAAGATATAGGCGAGGGCGAAGCCGAGCTGGGCCACCATCATCATCCGGTACATGTGCGTCCAGGAGGGATGGTTCTCGGTCGCGGCCAGCTCCTCGGGCCTGCGGACCAGGAGGTAGACGGTGTAGATCCCATAGAGGATCAGGGTCGGGCCCAGGATCATGAGCAGGGTCGGGTTGCCGGTCAGGATCCCCCGCCACACTCCGATCGGGATCAGGAAGAACGGGAACACGAAGAAGGGCGCGATGATCCAGGCCGCCGCCTTCACGCCGTAGGCGATGGGCAGGGTGCGGCACCCTCCGGCGCGGTCACCCTCGATGTCCGCGAAGTCCTTGGTGCTCGCGGCGCCCAGCAGGAAGAGACCGAAGATGCCGCCGATGTACCAGGGCTCGAGGCCGAAGATCGTCTTCACCGTCGACCATCCCGCGACCTTGAGGAGCACGCCGCGGGGGATGGCGATCGTGATGTTGGCGAGGAAGCCACGACGCTTGGTCCAGAGCGGCGGAGCGGAGTAGACCCAGCAGAGCAGGCTCGTGAAGAGCACGATGATGAAGCACTCGCGCCGACCGCCGGGAGCGGCGAGGAAGGCGAGGAGCCAAGCGAGCAGGAAGGTGACGACGGTGAAGACCCAGGCTTCGGGGAGCGAGAGGGCGCCGCTCGGAAGCGGTCGCTTGGGCTTGTTCACCCGGTCGATGTCGAGGTCGTAGATCTGGTTGATCGCGTTGTTGGCCGCGTTCAGGACGGCAGCCATCAGCGTCCCGAAGATCACCGGCACCAGGAGGTCCCAGGTGACCGCGGGCTTGGCGTGCCCGGCGCCCCAGGCGCTGGCCGCACCCGACAACACCCCCAGAGCCGGGGGCAGCAGGGTGAACGGTCGCGCCAGCTCGACGTACGCCTTCGCCTTGGTCATTCGCTCGCTCAGGGCAGGGAGGGGTGGAGGGAGGAAGCCTTGACCAGGAGGACGGCGATGAGCGCCCCGATGGCGGTGTTGGTCGCGTTCAGGAGGTCGTTGCCCATCCATCCGCGCCGCTCGGCGGCCACGCCGATGACGCTCTCGGCCAGGCTGCCGAGAACGCCCGCCACCGCCACCAGGACCGCCGCGGTCCAGCCGTAGGCCCCGAACACCGTTCCGGCTGCCGCCACGAGGAAAGCACCCAGAAGGCCGCCTAGCGTGCCCTCCAGGCTGACTGCCCCTTCGGTCCCGGGGGCCGCCGGCCGCAACGAGGTGATGAGGAACGTGCGCCGACCGTAGGCCTTGCCGATCTCGGAGGAGCAGGTGTCCGCGGCGGCGGTCGCCACGGAAGCCGCGTAGGCGAGCACCAGGAGGTCCCGGAGCAGGGGCGGGGCCAGACCCGCCATCAGGGCCAGGAAGGCGGGCACCCCGCCGTTGGCCCAGGCGTTCTTCATGCCCCGGGCCCCGCCGCGCTCCTGGGCGATGCCCAGGGCCGCCTTTCGGCGATAGCCGAGGCGGGTCACGGCACTCCCCACGACGAAGAAGGCGACCATGATGGCGAAGAAGGGAAGGCCCAGGGACCCCGTGATCACGGTGCCGATGACCACGGCCGAGAGCGCGCCCCCCACGTCGATCGAGCCCGCGGCCCAGGCCAGGAAGGCGATGGCGACGTTCAGCCCGAGGCCCACCACGACACGCCGTGCGAAGTCCGGATCGAGCCAGAGCTGGTGGAGGTCGGCCTGGGCCAGGAGGGGCAGGGTGAAGGCTCCCACCAGGGGCACCGTGAGATTGTCGTCGAGGGTCGTGGGCAGCGACTCGACGCCTGCCGTCACGACGGCCAGGGCGAAAGCCACCGCCAGCGTCCGCGGTGCATGCCAGGCCAGAGGGTCGAGGGGCAGCCGCGAGGTCCACGCGATGAGCACGGCCGCGCCCAGCGTGCCGAAGACCACGAAGGCCAGGGAGCCCACCACCCCCTTGCGAGGGTTCCACGGCAAACGGGGGCCCGCGAAGGCGCTGCCGACCAGGGACGCCATGCCGTCGCCGAAGGCGAGGATGGCCCACAGGGCCGCCGCCATCCAGGGCGCGGTCCAGAAGAAGAGGATGAGGCCGAGGACCGCGAGCGGGTAGAGGAGGATGCCGAGGGGATAGCCCTTGGCGCGGTCTCCTGGACGCCAGAGCTCGCGGCCGCCGATGCGCGGTAGCACCTGCCAGTTGAAGAGAAAGGCAGAGGCGGCCATGGCCGCGGCCTGCGCCCCGCCGAGGTCGCGCAGAAGGAAGGCGAACCCCCCGCAGCCGATGTGGACGATCTTGCGCAGGAGCTCGGATCGGCTCAATGCCAAAGGCGGCCTTCCCCCTGCGCACGAACCCGGTGCGGCCTCACGCGTGGCCTTCCTCGCGGAGCCAGTCGACGGTCTGGCGGATTCCCTCGCGAAGCGGCGTCGGGTGGTAGCCGAGCTCGCGCTCGGCCTTTGCGCTGGTGTAGGCCCAGTGCTGTCGGAAGACGTCGACGACCCCGTGGGTCAGCATCGGGGGGTGTCCGGTCACGTCCGCCCAGGCCCACAGCAGGCGGCCGAGCGCCGAGGCCACCGGATAGGGAATGTGGATGCGGGGCGGCGCCACCTGCGTGACCTGCTCCACCGCCGCGAAGAGCTCCTGGAGCGTCGCGTTGTCTCCGCAGAGGAAATAGCGCTCGCCGGCTCGCCCCTTCTCGAGGGCCAGCGCGTGCCCGAGGGCCACGTCGTCCACGAAGGAGTAGGACCAGAGACGATCCCCGGGGCCGATGACCCCGGGCAAACGGCCGTGCAGGTGGTCGGCGATCATCTGCACCACGAGGTTGCCGTCCGTCAGCTCGCCCGGGCCGTAGACGACGCCGGGGTAGAGCATGACCACGTCGGCCCCCCCGGCCGCGGCTTCCCGGGCGGCGGCGTCCGCGATCGCCTTGGTGCGCTCGTAGTCGTTGCAGTAGCGTCTTCCCGGATGCACCTGCGATTCGTCCGCGGGCTTCGGGCCGGCCGGGCCGATGGCCATGAAGGACGACGTGTAGACGAGGCGCGCGCCCGCTCCCTGGGCCGCCGCGAGGGCGTTGCGGAAGCCCCCGACGTTGACCGCGTCGAAGCGCGCGCGGTCGGGCGCCCAGTTCTTCACGAGGGCGGCCATGTGCAGCACGGCGTCGCACCCTTGCGCCGCCTCGCGGACCGACTCGGCGAGAGTGACGTCACCCCGGGCCACCTCGAGGCCCGCGGGCAGGCCGCGCAGGTCGCTCGTCTCGCGAGCCAGGACGCGCAGGGCGTGGCCCCGGGCGGAGAGCTGCCGAGCCACGTTCTTTCCGAGAAAGCCGGTGGCCCCGGTGAGGAGGACTCTCACGACGATGTCGCCTCCGCCCGCAACCCCGCGCCGACCCGCCGGCGCCAGTCGGCGAGGAGGTCCTCGAGCGTCTTCTCGATGGGGATCTGCGGCGTCCATCCCGTGGTCGCCTGGAGCCGCGCCGGGTCTCCGATCAGGACGGGAACGTCCGCAGGGCGGAGGCGGTCCGGGTCCACGCGTATCTCGACCCTCACGCGGGCGAGGCCCAGCAGGATGTCGAGAAGCTCGCGGATGCGGCCGCCCCCGGCCGGAGCAGACGTTGAAGACCTGGCCGGCCTGGCCTCGCTGCAAGAGCTCCCAGTAGGCACGCACCACGTCGCGCACGTCGGTGAAGTCGCGGACCGCCTCGAGGTTGCCGACGTGGATCACGGGCGGGCGCAGTCCCGCCTCGATCTCGGCGATCTGCCGCGCGAACGAGCTCTCCGCGAAGGCCTCGCCGCGGCCGGGGCCGGTGTGGTGGAAGGTCCGCGTCCGGACCACCCGCATGCCGACGGGACCGCCGCACTCGACCGCCAGGAGGCCCTGCGCCACCTTGCTGACCGCATAGGGCGAGCTCGGGCGGAGGGGCGTCTCTTCCGTCAAGCGCCCTTCGCGGGGAGCGGCGTTTCCGTACTCCTCCGCGCTGCCCACGACGAGGAGGGCCGGGCGAGAGCCCGAGCCGCCGCGCGCCCTCGACGAGGTGCACGATCCCGAGCACGTTGGTGCGCAGGGTCCCCCCGGGGTCGAGCCAGCTCTGTTGCGGGCTCGATTGGCCGGCGAGGTGGACGATGGCCTCGGGCCGAAGCTCGGCCAGCGCGGCCCTCACCGCCAGTGGGTCCGCCAGATCGGCTTCGATGAGCCGCAGGCCGGCGGTCGCTGCGCCCACGACTCCGCCGTGCGGCCGCACGATGCCCGAGATCGTGACCTCGGGCGCCTCGCGCCGGAGGAACTCGACGAGGTGGCCGCCCACGAAGCCGGAGGCGCCGGTGATGGCGACCTTCATGGGCACCGCGTCTTCACCGGTAGCCGCCGAGGCCCTGCCGCTGCCCGGGGACGTTCTCGCCCATGAAGTTGCCGATGGAGCCCACGTTCGCGAGCTCGATGGAGAAGCGGAACTGGCGGTCCTGCCGCTGGTTGTAGTTGTAGCGGATCATCTCGGCGCTGAAGCCGCAGCACTGGGTCTCCCAGCGGAGGCGGGCGCTCGACTGCAACAGGTTCTTCCGGACGAAGTCGTAGTTGGCCGAGCCGTTCGAGGGTGACGCGGTTCGGGCACCACCTGGAGGGTCCCGGCGCCGCGGAGGGTGTTCGCGGAGACGGTCCGGTCCTCCGGGCTTCTCCGCGAGCTGAATCACCCGCGACCAGCCGCCGAGGAGGCTCCCCCGCGCCCCGCTCATCCCTCCCGAGAAGAACACGGTGCGGAGCTGCTTGAAGTTGACGTCGTACTCGATGTTGAAGTCGCCGATGATGCCCGGGACGGGGCGCAGACGCAGGCGCGAGAGGATCGGCGAGAGGTGCGCGGGGGTGTAGCCGGGGCCGAAGGCCGACGACGAGTAGTTGGGGTCGAAGTTGTTCTGGCCGTCGGCGATCTGGACGTAGTAGGTCTGTCCGATCCGCCAGGACAGGAACTCGTGGGGGATGGTCTTGCCGCTCGGCCCGGTGCGCTTGGCCAGAAGCCGCTGCACCAGGGCGTAGTCGATCTGGTTGGTCCCGAGGTAGTAGTCGGTGCCGTCGAACTTCGGGATCTGGTCGAAGTCGTCGACGCGCGTCCGGTAGGTCCAGTTGATCTCGGGCCCGATGACGTGCTTGATCCGGTCGGTGTAGGGCCCCCCCACGTCGAACACGCGCGAGAAGGTGGGGCCGCGCACGTCGAGGGAGCCTTCGAAGAAGGGCCGGTCGATCGGCGGGTCCCCCGAGGACGGTGGTGGCGTCCTCCTCGCTCAGGTAGCTCGAGGTGTAGTGGGTGTAGCGAAACGTCGCCTGGGGAGTGATGGAGAGGAAGCTCGTGGAGAGGGGCCGCGAGATCTGGGGAGCGAGGTCGAACCGCGAGAACGTCTCGATCGCTTCTCGGCGGACCGAAGCCCACGCGCTCCGCCCGGGCTTCGTAGCCGAACACGATGCCGGTCTTCCCGATCTTCTGGGGCAAGCGGCGCAGGGTGAGCGAGGGCAGGTGCTCCTGCACGCGCGTTTCGTCGCCGAAGTACGTCTCGTTGAGGTCGGCGGCGAGGGTGAAGATGTTCGTGCCGAAGCTCCTCTGGAGGTTGAAGGCAGAGCGGCGGGTGCGGGTGGTGGCGAGGTTGAAGTTGTCCTGGTACTGCTGCTGGAAGAGAAGGTCGCTGTACTGGCGCACGTTCAAGGTGGCCCGGAACTTCCCCGGCAGCATCTGGAGAGCGTTCCAGTCGAGGTCGTAGTCGAGGGGCTGGTCGGACTGCGTGCGGATGACGTAGGTCCGGAACGTCCCGCGCGAGGGCTGCTCGGCCGCATAGCGGAACTCGTGGCCGAAGCCCCAGCCGATCTGCGAGTAGTGGTCGGCGTAGAAGGTCTGGTCGAAGCTCCGGCCCATGGCCCAGAAGAAGCCGGTGCCGACCTCGTAGCCCTTGGTCGTGGAATGCCCGATGTGGGGGAAGAGAAACCCGGTCGAGCGCTGGTCCTCTCGGATCGGGTAGTAGAGATAGGGAAGGTAGAAGCTCGGGAACGGACTTGATCTTGAAGACCACGTTCCTGGCCACGATCTTGTCGTCGACCTCGATCTGCGCCGAGGAGGACTGGAAGTCCCATCGCGGATTGGGCTGGGCGCAGGACGTGAACCGGCCGCCTTCCACCCGATAGGTCTTCTCGGCCAGCCGCTCGATCTTTCGACCCTCCACGAAGACTCCGGGCTGGACGTAGCCGATGGCGTCCTCGAAGACCCCGAGGCCGGTGTCCAGGTCGATCTCGAGCCGCTCCCCGGCGAGCCGCTCCTCGCCCGCGGAGGAACACCACGTTCTCCTCGGCCACGAGCCTGCGCGTCTTCGTCCCGTCGGGCTTCTCTTCCTCGTAGAAGTCGGCGCGCTCGCACTGGATGCGCATGTCGCCGACCCGGACGTCCACGAAGCCGCGGTACTTGGTAGTGGCCTTCGCCCGACGGACTCCGAGTGTCTCCGACTTGATGCGGATCTCGCCGGCGGGAAGAGACTCGAGCTTCTGCTCGGGGGGGATCGCCGGCTTCTTTTGGGAGAGGCCCCCCACCTGGGGCAGAGGGTCGGCCGACGCGGGACCTGGGGCAGGACCGGGGGCAAGCCCCAGGAGGAGGAGGGCGGTGGGGAAGAGCCTCACGCGGTCACCGGTTGGGCGTCAGGTTAGCACGGAGCCGTGGCTCGCTCTCAGAGCGCCGCCATCCCCATCACGTGGAAGCCGCCGTCGACGTGGATCACCTCGCCGGTGACGCCGCGGGAGAGCGGGGAAACGAGGAAGAGGGCGACGTCGCCCACCTCGGCCTGCTCCGTGTTCTTGCGCAGCGGCGCGTGCTCGCGGTGGTACTCGAGCATCTTCGAGATGCCGTGGACCCCCGAGGCGGCCAGGGTCTTGATGGGCCCGGCCGAGATCGCGTTCACCCGGATCCCCCGGGGGCCGAGGTCGGCGGCCAGGTAGCGCACCGACATCTCGAGCGCGGCCTTGGCCACGCCCATCACGTTGTAGTGGGGCACCACCCGCTCGCCGCCCAGGTAGGACAGGGTGACGATGCTCCCGCCCTCGGGCATGAGGGGCACCGTCGCCTTCGCGAGGGCGGTGAGCGAATAGGAGGAGATGTCCTGGGCGACGCGGTAGCCCTCGCGGGAGGTGTTGAGGAACTCCCCGTCGAGCTCCTCGCGCAGGGCATAGGCCACCGCGTGCACCACGAAGTCGAGGCCGCCGAAGCTCGCGGGCCACATCCGCGGCGAGACGCGTGAGGTCCTCGTCCTTCGAGACGTCGCACGGGAGGATCAGTGGGTCCTTGAGCGAGGCCGCGAGCTCGCGCACGTTCTCCTCGAGGCGCTCGCCCTGGTAGGTGAGGGCGAGGCGCGCGCCCGCTCCCGCCACGGCCTGGGCGATCCCCCAGGCGATGGAGCGCTTGTTGGCGACGCCCAGGACGAGACCCCGCTTTCCCTCGAGCATCATCACTCCTCCCTGGCCTTAGACGGCGATCAGATCGTCGGCGGTACGGTCGCGCAGGGCCAGGACCTTCAGGACCACCTCTCCGACCACGTTGTTGGGGGTGGAGGCGCCGGCGGTGAGGCCCACGGTCACCGGGCCGTCCGGGAGCCAGGCTTCCTGGGCGGTCTCCTCGTGGCCCCCCACCGGCCGGTGCAGGAGCCGCGGCCCCCTCGAGCTTCTCGGGGCCGCTGATGTGGTAGGTGGGCAGACGCTCGCGCGCAGATGCGGGCCAGGGCCTGGGTGTTGCTGCTGTTGTAGCCGCCGATCACGACCATCACGTCGAGACCGCCCTGGTCGAGCATCTTGAGGACCGCGTCCTGGCGGTCCTGGGTGGCGGAGCAGATCGTGTCGAAGGCGCGGAAGCGCGTCTTGAGCTCCTCCTCCCCGTAGCGGTCGCGCATCGCGGCGCGCAGCATCTCCTGGACCTCCAGGCTCTCGGTCATGAGCATGGTCGTCTGGTTGGCGAGGCCGATGCGGGCGAGGTCGCGCGCCGGCTCGAAGCCCGGGCTCGCGGCGTGGGCGAACTTCTCGAGCACCTCCGCCGCGCCCACCTGGCCGCGGATGAAGGCCGCGACCATCTCGCTCTCGGGCCGGTCGCGGATGCAGAGGTAGTGGCCGCCGGCGTGGGTCAGGGCCTGGGAGGCGGTGGCCTTCGTCTCCTCGTGGTAGTGCTTGCCGTGGATCACCGCGGTGAAGCCTTCCCGCGCGTACTTGTGGACGTTCTTCCAGACGTTCAGCACGCTGCCGCAGGTGGTGTCCACGAGCACGCAGCCCTTGGCCCGCAGGAACTCCATCTCCGCCACCGGCACCCCGAACGCGGGAAGGATGACGACGTCGTCGGCCAGGAGGTCGGAGTAGCGCTCGGCCGGGTCGCCCTTCTCGGGCAGGATGCGGATCCCAAGCTTCTCGATGCGCCCGTTCACGTCGGGGTTGTGGATGATCTCGCCGGAGAGAAAGATGCGCCGGTCCTGGAACTTCTCGCGGGTCTCGTAGGCGTACTCCACGGCCCGGTCGACCCCGTAGCAGAAGCCGAACTCCCGGGCCAGGCGCAGCACCATGTCCCCGGCGCGGGCCGCGTGGTCGAGCTGCTTCAGCCGCTCCACCACCTGGCTGTGGTAGTTCTGGGTCAGCACCGGGCCCACCACGGCCTTCAGGTTGAAGCCCTTCTGGAAGTACGTCTGCGTCGTCATCTCCTGCCACGTCTCCGGGCGGCTTGTTTCACGCGACTAGCATAGCAGGCGGCCCCGCGAACCAGGGAGGCGGGCCGAGCCGGCTTCAGTTGGCGGCGCGGGCCTTCAGCATGCCCGGGGAGTTCCACTTGATGACGTGGTAGACCGCGGGCACGTCCCCCACGTTCCGAAGGCTGTGCATCTGGTTCGCGGCCTGGAAAAGGATGGAACCGGGCCCGAGGCGCTTCGTCTGGCCGTTCGCCGTGGCCTCGACCGTGCCCTGCTTGATGATGACGATCTCCTCGTCCGGGTGCTTGTGGGCGGGATGGGGCGTCCCCCCGACCTCGAGCGTCGTCACGTGGAGCTCGAGCTCGTCCAGGGTGGCGGTGGGGGCCTGGAACACCTGCCAGGCCCGGCCCTTCTTGGGCATGGCCTCGATCTCTTCCCAGGAGACGGAGGTCGAGCCCATCACCTCCTTCTTGTCCGCAGAGTCCGCGCGGGGCGAGACGAGGGCCGCGCACAGCAGTAGCGGAACGGCGAGCACGGTGGTGCGGGCATGTCGGAACATCGACGCCTCCTGTCCTCTTGAATCGTCGGTCGCCGAGCGGGCGCTCAGCGCAGGTACTCCCGAAGGCCTTCTTCGAGCCGGCGGAACGTGAAGCCGAAGTACTCCATGGCCGGCTTCGGGTCGAGCTCGACCTCCTGGAGGATGAAGTCGATCGCACTCGGCGAGAGGGGCGGCTCCGGCAAGAGCGCCATCGGCCGGGACAGGAGCTTCATGAGCCCGGCCGGATGGTGCAGCAAGGGGCGGCGCTTGCCCAGCACCTTCTGGACGGTCCGGATGATCTCGTCCATGCTCAGCCGCTCGGGGCCGCCCAGGTCGAGGGCCTTGTCCTTGGCGTCGTCCCGCCGCACCGCGGCGGCCGCGCAGCGCGCCACGTCCTTCACGAAGATCGGGTTCACGTGCGTCTTGCCGTCGCCAATCACCGGGACCACGGGGAGGTGTCGGCAGAAGAAGACGAACCGGTTCATGCTGCGGTCGCCCGGACCGTAGATCCAGGATGGGCGGAGGAACGAGTACTCCATCCCCGTCGCGCGAATCGCGGCCTCCGCCCGGTCCTTGGCCACGAACCAGGACTCCTTGCGGCCCTGGCCCGCGCCCGCGCCCGAGAGGTAGACGAAGCGTCGCACCCCGGCGTTCTTCGCCACCGCGGCCGCGACCTCGGTGCCCCGGCCGTCGACTTCGAGATAGGTGCGGCCCCGCGCCGTGTCCTCGACGGGATGGTTCTTGAACTGGATCGCCTGCACCACCACGTCGGCCCGCGCGAAGGCACGCCCGAGGCTCAGGGGGTCGCCGGCGAAGGCCTGGATCCGCTCGACCCGGCCCCGCCACGGATCGTCGCGGTCCGGATCGCGGGTCGTGACCACCACGTCGTCGGCGCCGCCCGCGAGAAGCTCCGCGACGACCTCCCGACCGATGAACCCGCCCCCGCCCGTGACCACGATCCGCATGGCGGCAGTTATACGTCAAGGCCGAGCGCGGTTTCCAGTATCCTTCCCGAGATGGGCCGTCGCACCCTGGTGGTCGAGGACGACGCGGACATCGTGGAGCTGGTCACGCACTACCTCGAGCGCGAGGGCTTCACCGTCGAGTCGGTGGGCGACGGCCGGACCGCTCTGGACCGCCTGCGGACCACCGCCTACGACCTCCTGATCCTCGACGTCCAGCTCCCCGGCCTCGACGGGCTCGCCCTCTGCGCCGAAGCCCGGCGGGACAAGCGCACCCGCTCCGTGCCCATCGTGATGCTGACCGCCCGCGGCGACGAGGCCGACCGGATCGTGGGCCTGGAGATGGGAGCCGACGACTACGTGGTGAAGCCCTTCAGCCCGAAGGAGCTGGTGGCCCGGGTGCGAGCGCTCTTCCGCCGCCTCGAGCGAGTGGACGAAGGCGATCTCGGCCTTCTCACGCGGGGCGGCCTCGAGGTCGACCCGAACCGCCACACCGTGCGCTTCCAGGGCGAGGCCGTGCACCTGACCGCGAAGGAGTTCGCGCTGCTCGTGGCCCTGATCGAGGCCAGGGGCCGCGTGCTCTCGCGCCAGCACTTGCTGGAGAGCGTCTGGGGCTACTCCTACGCGGAGGGGACGCGCACGGTGGACGTGCACGTGCGGCGCCTGCGCGAGAAGATCCCGGCGCTGGCTCCGGCCATCCGGACCGTCAAGTCCCTGGGCTATCGCCTGGCCCTCGAAGGTGAGGCGTGAGCAGCCCAGGCTCCTCCCGCCCGCCGAGCTCGCTCGGCCTTCGGGCGCGCATGGTGGTCACCGCGGCCTTGGCCACGGCCGGAGCACTCGCGGCGGTGCTGCTCCTGACCGAGCCCGGTCTTCGGGAGCGAGCGCGCGAGCAGGTGCGGGGAACCCTTCTGGCCGAAGCGCGGCTCATGGCGCGGGTGGTGGAAGACGGACTCGCCCGCGGCGCCTCTCCGGAGGAGCTGGACCCGGTGGTGGACGCGGCGGCGAAGGACGCGAGCGCCCGGGTCACGATCATCGCCGTCGACGGCCGGGTGCTCGCCGACTCGGTGGCCTCGGGCCAGGACCTCCTCGCCATCGAGAACCACAAGGATCGTCCCGAGGTGCGCGCCGCCCTGGCCACGGGCCTGGGCTTCGCGGAGCGCCACAGCGTCACCGCCCATGAGGACCTGCTCTACGCGGCGGTGCCGGTGCGAGCACGAGGGTCGACGGGTGGGGGTGGCCCGCGTCGCGATGTCGCTCGAAAGCATCGACGCACAAGTCGCGGCCCTCCGGCGGCGCCGAGCTCCTGGCCTTCGGCCTGGGCTTGCTCATCACGGTCCTTCTGTCCGCGCTCTTCTCGACGTCCCTCGGCCGGTCCCTGCGCGAGATCATGGACGCCGCCCGCCAGCTCGCGGCGGGCGACCTCGGGGCGCGGATCCGCGTGCGCCGCGACGACGAGCTCGGCGAGCTGGCCAAGATCCTCAACTACTCGGCCGACCAGCTCCAGGGGCGCCTCTCCGAGATCGCGCGGGACCGCGCGCGGATGGAGGCGATCCTCTCCTCGATGGAGGACGGCGTCCTGGCCGTGGACCATCGGGGAGTGGTGACCCTGGCCAACGACGCGCTCGTGCGGAGCCTGGGCCTCGAGGATGCGCTGGGCCGCCACTACCTGGAGGTCATCCGGCAGCGCGAGGTCGGGCGACGTGGTCGAATCGGTCCTGCGAGGCGGGAGCGCGCCGCGCCGAGGAGGTGGAGATCCGCCGCCTGCGTCGCGTCTTCGCCCTGACCGCGGTGCCCTTCCCCGGCGAGGAGAAAGCACCCCACGGGGCCCTCGTGACCTTCCACGACGCGACCGAGCGGCGGCGGGTCGATCAGGTCCGGCGCGACTTCGTGGCCAACGCTTCGCACGAGCTGCGCACGCCCCTCACCTCGATCCGCGGGTTCGTGGAGGCGCTCGAGGACGGGGCGGTCAACGATCCCCCGACCTCGGAGCGCTTCCTCGGGAAGATCCGCACCCACGCCGACCGGATGGCGGCCCTCGTCGAAGACCTGCTCGAGCTCTCGCGCCTCGAGTCGGGCGAGCGGCCGCCCCAGTGGGAGGAGGTCCTCCCCTCCGAGGTGGTCGAGGACGTGGTCGCCTCGTTCTCGAGCCTGGCCGAGCGCAAGCAGATCACCCTCGCTCGCGGCGAAGGGGCGGCGCCCACCGTGGTGACCGACGCCGACCGACTGCGCCGCATCCTCGAGAACCTGGTGGAGAACGCGGTCAAGTACACGCCGGCGGGCGGACGGGTGACCGTGGGGAGCGCCCCGGGGCCGGAGGGCGGGGCCCTCCTCGTGGTCGAGGACGACGGCCCGGGGATCGCGGCCGAGCACCTGCCGCGGATCTTCGAGCGGTTCTACCGCGTCGACCGGGCGCGCAGCCGCGAGCTTGGGGGCACGGGCCTCGGGCTCGCGATCGTCCGTCACCTGGCGGAGGGGATGGGAACGTCGCGTCGCGGTCGCCTCCGAGCCCGGACAGGGGCTCCCGCTTCACCGTCACCGTTCCCGCCCGGCCGCCAGGGCCCGCGGGCTGAGCGCCGCGAGCCGTTCGTTGGTGCCCGGAGGGGGCCGTGCTAGCATCGGCCGCCTCTCGAACGTCACGAAAAAGTCGAACAGACGTCACCTCATTCGGAGAGCTCAGGATGAAGCTCGATGCCGTGATCCGGTGGTTCATGCCCAAGGAGGAGCGGTTCCACGAGCTCCTCCTGAAGGACACCCAGAACCTTCTGCGCGCGGTGCAGGCTCTTCGCGGAGATCGCGCGCAGCGCGAGCCTCGAGGAGCGCCGGGTCAAGACCGTGCAGCTCAAGGCCATCGAGCACGACGGCGACCAGATCACGCGCCAGATCTTCGAGGCCTTGAACTCGACCTTCATCACCCCCCTCGACCGCGAGGACATCCGCTCGCTGGCCAAGGACCTCGACGACATCCTCGACCATCTGGAGGGAGTCGCCCACTACCTGGTGCTCTTCGAGCTGGCCGAGGCGACGGAGGGCCTGCGCCAGTTCGCCGACATCCTGGTGGGCATGGCCGAGCAGATCGACCAGGCCACGTCGCTGGTCTGGGACCTCGCCAACGAGAAGAAGATCTACGAGTGCATCGTCCGCATCTCCGAGCTCGAGAACCAGGGCGACGCTCTCTACAGCACGGTGACCGCCGACCTCTTCAAGCTCGAGGGCGGCAACCCCATCGAGGTCCTGAAGTGGAAGGAGGTCTACGACGGCCTCGAGGAAGCGTGCGACGCCTCCAAGGACTACACGCACGTCCTCGGCAACGTCGTGATCAAGAACGCCTGAGACCCGGCCTTGGCCCCCGATACCGCGCTCATCGTCTTCATCATCGTCGTCGCCCTGGGCTTCGACTTCCTGAACGGCTTCCACGACGCCGCGAACTCGATCGCCACCGTGGTGTCGACCCGCGTGCTCTCGCCCCAGAAGGCCGTGGTCTGGGCCGCCTTCTTCAACTTCGTGGCCGCCTTCGTGCTCGGGACCCACGTGGCCAAGACCATGGGCAGCGGCATGATCGACCTCAAGGTGGTGACGAACGACGTGGTCCTGGCGGGGCTCGTCGGCGCCATCGCCTGGAACCTCATCACCTGGTACTACGGCCTGCCCGTCTCCTCGTCGCACGCCCTCATCGGCGGATACGGCGGGGCGGCGGTGGCCAAGGCCGGCTTCGCCGCCATCCTGTTCTCGGGCTGGGTGAAGACCCTCGAGTTCATCGTCCTCGCTCCCCTGATCGGCGCTGGGGTTGGGGTTCGGCCTCATGGTCTCGGGCACCTGGATCTTCCGGAAATGGCACCCTTATCGCCTGGACCACCTCTTCCGCCGCCTCCAGCTCCTCTCGGCCGGCCTTTACAGCCTCGGCCACGGCGGCAACGACGCGCAGAAGACCATGGGCATCATCACCGGGCTCCTCGTCGCCTCGGGCCACCTCACGACGTTCGAGGTCCCGCTCTGGGTCATCCTCATCAGCCACGCCGCGATCGCCTTCGGCACCATGTTCGGGGGCTGGCGCATCGTGAAGACCATGGGGACCAAGATCACGAAGCTCCAGCCGTTCGGCGGCTTCTGCGCCGAGACCTCGGGGGCCATCACCCTGGTGGGAGCCACCCTGGCCGGCATCCCCGTCTCCACCACCCACACCATCACGGGCGCGATCGTGGGAGTGGGCGCCACCCGCCGACTCTCCGCGGTGAAGTGGGGGGTGGCGGGCCGCATCGTGTGGGCCTGGGTGCTCACCATCCCCCTGTCCGCCGCCATGTCGGCTCTCAGCTACTTCGCGCTGCGGCCGTTCTTCAGGTGAAGCGAGTCGGGCGTCATTCGACTCGCAGCCGATAGCCGACTCCCGGCTCGGTCACGAGGTAGCGGGGGCGCGCGGGATCCGGCTCCAGCTTGTGCCGGAGCTGCCCCATGTAGACCCGAAGGTACTGGGTCTCGTTCACATAGGGCGGGCCCCAGGCGTCCTTCAGGAGCTGGCGGTGGGTGAGCACCTTGCCGGCGTGGCGCACCAGGGTCGTGAGCAACCGGTACTCCGTGGGGGTGAGGCGTTTCTCTTCGTCGCCCACGAAGACCTGGCGCTTGGCGAGGTCCACGCGCAGGGGGCCCAGCACGAAGACGGGCTCTTCCCCCGGTCCGGCGAGCGCCTCACGGTGGCGCAGCGCCACCCGCAGGCGCGCCAGAAGCTCCCCGACCCCGAAGGGCTTGGTCAGGTAGTCGTCGGCGCCCGCGTCGAGGGCGTCGACCTTGTCCTTCTCCTGCCCACGCGCGGAGATCACGATGATCGGGGCCTGGGACCATTCGCGCAGCCGGCGCGTGACCTCGAGGCCGTCCATGTCGGGCAGCCCCAGGTCCAGGAGAATCACCTCGGGGTTGCGGGTGGCCGCCTCGGTCAGGCCCAGCAGCACCCGTCTCCGCCTCGATCAGCTTGTACCCGTTGCCCATCAACGCCGCCCGCAGGAAGCGCCGCATCTGCGGCTCGTCCTCGACTAGCAGCACGGTCGGCTCCAGGCCCCAGTTCACGGCTCCTCCTCTTCGCGGGGTGGCAGGGCCGCGCTCTCGACTCCCTTGGGCAACGAGAACCGGAAGGCGGCGCCACCCCCGGGCCTATTCTCCGCCCAGATCCGGCCCCCGTGCGCGGAGACGATGGCGCGGCAGATGGCGAGACCCAGGCCCACGCCGCCGCTCGCGCGGTTCCGCTCCGACCGGTAGAACTTCTCGAAGATCCGCTCTTCTTCGCCCGGCAAGAGGCCCGGGCCATGGTCCGCGACGGTGACCACGATCTCGGTCGCCGCATCGCTCGCACGAACCTCGATGGGCGAGCCGGGCGGCGAGTACTTGATCGCGTTCTCCAACAGGTTGACGAGCACCTGCTCGATCAGGACGCCGTCACAGAGGACGAGGGGCAGCTCGGGCGGAAGGCTCACCGTGACCCGTCCGTCTCCGAGTGACGACTCGACCCGGGCGAGCGCGGCCCCCACCACCTCCTCGAGCGACTGCCACTCGTGGTCGAGGCGGACGGCGCCCCCCTCGAGCCGCGTCATGTCCAGGAGGTTCCGCACCCGCCGGTTGAGCCGCTCGGCCTCTTCGTGAATCGTCTCCGCGAGGTCACGCCGCACCTCTTTGTCGAGCGAAAGCTCCGCGGTCAGGAGAGCGCTCGAGGCGCCCTCGATGACCCCGAGAGGTGTCCTGAGGTCGTGGGAGACCGAGCTCAGCAGGGCGTTCCTGCAGCTGCTCTCGATCGGCCGCGAGCCGCGCGGCCTGCGCCTGCTCCGAGAGCTGTGTGCGCTCGACAGCCACACCCATCTGGGCGGCGAAGGCCTCGAGAAACCGGTGCTCTTCCGGATCGTCGAAGCGGGAAGGGTCCTTGGGAACCACGCCCAGGACGCCGAGCAGGCCGTGGGTGGTGGCGAGAGGGATGAAGAGCCCGGGCGAGCCCGGGAGCGTGTTCGTGGAAAGGCCGGCCTGCTTCCGATTCGCCCAGACCCAGCGCGCCACTCCCAGCTCCTGGGCCGAGGCTTCCACGGCGCCCGTCGTCCGGTGGACCACGCTCAGGTCCCGCTCGTCCGAGACGAAGACGAGCACGTCGCTCTCGAAGACGCGAGCGATGTGGTCGGCGGCCCGGGTCACGAGGGCCGAGCGCTCCACGGCCTCGCCCAGGGCCCGGCTCATCTCGTAGAGGGCGGCGGTGCGCCGCTCGCGCTCGCGGGCGCCGGTGGCCTGGTCGCGCACCCGGAGGGTCAGGTGGTTGATGACCATACCCACCAGGAGCATGACCGAGAAGGTGACCACATGGCGGAAGTCGGAGACGCTGAAGGTCGAGTAGGGAGGGATGAAGAAGAAGTCGAAGGCCATGACGCTCAGCACCGCGGTGGAGAGCGACGGTCCGCGGTCGAGGGAGAGCGACGCGACGACCACGCCCAGGAGGTAGAGCATCACCACGTCCGCGAGGTACGCGTCACCGAAGGCGAACCGCGCGACCACGGTGACGAGGACCACGAGCCCGGCCGCGGCCAGGTAGCCGAGACGCCCGGGCGTCGACCGGGGCCGGCGATCGGGCAGGGCCTCCGTCGGCCCGCTCGAGCCGGCGGTGACGTAGACGTCGATGGCTCCGCTGCCCTTGACTATGTCGTCCACGAAGGAGCCGAAGATCCGGTCGCGCCTGCGAAGCGAGCGCGGCTTCCCCACCACGATCTTCGTGACGTTGCGCTCCCGAGCCACGCGCAAGATGGCCTCGGCCGCCTTCTCGTCCGGAACGGTCACCACTTCGGCTCCGAGCTGCGCGGCCAGGCGCAGGTTCTCCGAGAGCCAGGCCTTGTCCTCCGCGGAGAGCCGAACCGCCCTCGGGGTCTCGACGTAGACTGCGAGCCACGAGGCGTGGAGGCCGCGGGCCATGCGCGAGGCTTCCCGCAACACGCGCGCGGAATGGGGGCTCCAGCTCAGGCAGACGAGCAGCCTCTCGGTGGCCGCCCAGGTGGCCTCGATCCCCTTGTCGCGCCGGTACTGGCGCATCTGGGCGTCCACCCGCTCGGCGGTTCGCCGCAGAGCCAGCTCGCGCAGAGCGATGAGGTTGCCCTTCCGGAAGAAGGACTCCACCGCCCGGCCTGCTTGTTCGGCGATGTAGACCTTGCCGTCGCGCAGACGCTCCAGAAGCTCGTCGGGAGGCAGGTCGGCGAGGCGGATCTCGTGGGCCTGCTTCGAGCATCGAGTCGGGAACGGTCTCGCGGATGGTGACGCCCGTGATCTGCGCGACCACGTCCTTGAGGCTCTCGACGTGTTGGACGTTCAGGGTCGAGAAAACGTCGATACCCGCGTCGAGCAGCTCCTCCACGTCCTGCCAGCGCTTCGGGTGGCGTGAGCCTTCGGCGTTCGTGTGGGCCAGCTCGTCGACGAGCAGCACGCCAGGCCCTCGGGCGAGGGCGGCGTCGAGGTCGAACTCCTGGAGGGTGACGCCGCGGTAGGGGACGGCCCGTCGGGGCAGGACGGGAAGCCCGGCGAGGAGGGCGGCGGTCTCCGCCCGTCCGTGGGTCTCGACGATGCCCACGAGCACGTCGCGCCCCGCCGCCTGCTCTTCGGCGGCGCCCTCCAACATCGCGAAGGTCTTGCCCACGCCGGGAGCCGCGCCGAAGAACACAGTCAGCTTGCCCCTTTGGGCGTGGCGCTCTTCCGCCACCACCCCGCGGAGGGGCTCGTCCCAACCCAGACCTGACGCGTTCAAGAGCGCCTCCTGTCGGCGTTGACGACTTCGCGTCGTGTGTCGACGGAGGGGTTGCGGGACGATACGCCGCGGAGAGTCCTTCGCGCCCGGCTCGCTTCAGGCTTTCTCGGGCTCAGCATCGTCCTCGACCGGTGGCGTGGCTTCGCCGAGAGGTAGCGTGAAGAAGAAGGCCGCTCCCGGCACCCGATTTTCAGCCCAAATCCTTCCGTCGTGGGCGGTCACGACTGCCTTGCAGAACGGCAGGCCAAGACCCGATCCATGCTCGGGTGACGGGCCGCGAAACAACTTCTCGAATAGGCGCTCCACGGCGCCGTCGGGGAAGCCCGGCCCCTCGTCGGCCACCTCGACCTCCACGCTGCGCGCGCTCACGCGGGCGGCTACTCGAACCGGCGTGCCGGGGGGAGTGTACTGGAAGGCGTTCTCCAGCAGGTTGACCAGGAGCTGCTCAATGAGCATCCCATCGACCGGCACCGGAGGGCAGGTCCGGAGGGATCGACACCGTGACCTGACGCTCCTTCACTTGCCCCTCCAGCCGCGCCAGGGCATTTCCGACCAGCTCTTGCAGCGAGTGCCAATCGCGCTGGAGGTGGAGCGAGTCCGCCTCCAGCCGGGTCATGTCGAGGAGGTTGGTGACGAGCCGGTTGAGACGCTGGGCCTCCTCGTAGATCGCCTCCTTGAGCTCGCGCTGGCCTTCCTCGTCGAGGGACGCGGGCTGCAGCAGCGTACTGGCCGCACCCGTGATGGTGGCGAGGGGCGTCCGGAGGTCGTGGGAGACGGAGCTCAGCAATGTGCTGCGCAGGCGCTCGGACTCCACCGCCAGCCGCGACTCCTCCGCCTGGTGCGCGAGCCGAATCCGTTCCAGGCTGGACCCGGCCTGGCGGCAGAGGGTCTCCAGGAGGTCGAGCTGGTCGGGGTCGAGAGGAAGCAAGGAGGGGTCCGGCCGCACGCCTAGCACGCCCAGGGCCGATGACGTCCCCCGGAGGGGCACATAGAGGGCGGAAGCCCCGGGAAGAGTGTCCGTGCCGAGACCGGCGGGGCGATTGTGATCGAACGCCCACTGGGCGACCGCGAGCTCGCGTGGATCCCCGGCGGGAGCGTCCTCCAGGGGCGCGAGGCGCTCCCCCGCCGGCAGCAGTATCTCCACTGGCCCCTGCAGCAGCTCGTGCACGTGGCGCGTCGCCGCTCGGGCCACGTCCTCGACCGTGCGGGCGCCCGCCAGGTCCTGGGTCATCCCGTAGAGGACCTGGGTGCGGCGCTCCCGCCGCCGCGCCCCCTCGGCCTGGCCCCTCACCCGGGCCGCGAGCGTGCTGATGAGCAGGCTGACCACGAGCATGACCCCGAAGGTGACCACGTACTGCGTGTCCGACACCGCGAACGTGAGCTGCGGCGGGACGAAGAAGAAGTCGAACGCGGCCACGCTGAGCACGGCCGCCAAGCGCCGACGGCCGGCGCCCGTAGCGGGTGGCCACGAAGGCCACGCCCAGGAGATAGACCATGACCAGGTTCGAGTTGTCGAAGCGCTGGTACATGGCCCAGCACGCGCGCGTGCAAGCGAGGACGGTAGCGATGGAGACGAGATACGGCCACTTGCGGCGTCCTGGGTGCCGCGCGGGGGTCGGGGGGGCCGCCTTGGCATCTTCGGACGCGCGGGCGATGACCACCACCTCGATGCCACCGCTGCCGCGCACGATGTCGTCCAAGAGCGAGCCCCGGAGCCGGTCGCGCCACCGGGAGTGGAGCGGCCTCCCCACCACGATCCGGCTGACGTTCCTCTGCCGGGCGAACGTGAGGAGAGCCTCGGCGACGGTCTCTCCGGAGAGGGCGGCGGTGGCGGCTCCCAGATCCTCCGCCAACTTCATCGTGCGGGTCAGGGCCTGTCGCTCCGTCGGGGAGAGGAGCGGTTGCCCCGCGCTCTCCACGTAGGCCACGATCCAGTCCGCCTTGAGGCGGGCCGCCATCCGGCGGGCCGCGCGCACCAGGCGGTCGCTCTCCGGGTTCGGGCGGACGCACACCAGGATCCGCTCGGTGACCGGCCAGGTCGACTCGATCTCGTGGTCGCGACGGTAGTCCTGGACGTCGGCGTCCACGTGCTCCGCGGTGCGGCGGAGCGCCAGCTCGCGGAGCGCGAGCAGGTTGCCGCGGCGGAAGAAGTGCCGGGCCGCCTGCGCGGCCCGATCCGGAAGGTAGACCTTGCCCTCGGCCAACCGCTTGAGCAGCTCCTCGGGCGGCAGGTCCACGAACTCCACCTCGTCGGCAGCGTCGAGGACGCGGTCCGGGACCGTCTCCCGCACCGCGATCCCGGTGACCCGGTTGACGAGGTCGTTCAGGCTCTCGAGATGCTGGACGTTGAGAGTGGTGTAGACGGTGATGCCCGCGTCACGCAGCTCCTCCACGTCCTGCCAGCGCTTGGCGTGGCGCCCGTCCGGGGCGTTCGTGTGGGCGAGCTCGTCGAGGAGGAGCAAGGCGGGCTTGCGGGCGAGAGCGCCGTCGAGGTCGAACTCACGGAGGGTCACGCCCCGGTACGCCATCTCGCGGGCCGGGAGCTGCTCCAATCCCTCGACGAGGGCGGCGGTCTCCACCCTGCCGTGCGTCTCCACCCAGCCGATGACCACGTCGACCCCCTCGGCGCGCTTCGCTCGCGCCGCGGTGAGCATGGCGTAGGTCTTCCCGACCCCGGGTGAGGCGCCGAAGAAGACCCGGAGACGACCGCGCGTCGGGTGGTCCTCGGCAAGCCGCCTCAGGAGGGCGTCGGGATCGGGTCGGTGCTCGGTCATCGCTGGCGCATGGAGGTTACTCCGCGCCGGCGCCCGACCCAAGCTGGGACTCGAGAGAAAGCCATCCTACCCGACGGTCCGTTGGGAGCGTGGTAGGGACCAGTCCCGAAAGAGAGCGGTCCGCGCTCTCTTTCGGCACTGAGCTGAGCGAGCCGCAGGGCTACGAGCAGGAGATCCAGGGCCTTGATTGGCACGACAACTGGTGGAACGAGGCGGAGATCGAATCAGATCTTTCCGCCAAACGTGACGACGACGCCAGCGAGAACCGAGTGCTGCGAGTCCTTCTTGTTGCCGTTGTTGTCGGTGAAGAATGGATCCTGCGTGAAGTCGCCGCGGTATTCGAGGCGCAGCCTCAGCGCCCCGGCCACCAGGTGGTCGGAGGTGAGCGTGAGCGTCTGCGCCTTCTGGCCGATGGTCATGAAGCCGCCGTCCGTGTCGTCGAGGTACTCGTAGCGGCCGACGAGCGACCAGCTCGGCTTGACCTGGAGCTTTGCGTAGGCGGCGATGCCCCACCAGCTCGTGGCACCTTCCTTACCGTAGTCGTAGTTGGCCTGGAGGCTCAACTTCGTCGTTGGGCTCACCGTGAGCGTCGTGTCGAAGATGTGGCGCGTGTCTCCACCCTGGGTCTCGGTTCCGCCCATGTAGTTGGCGATCCAGGTCACCTTGGGGCTCGGCTTCGCGGTAACGCTGAGGCCTATGACCGGGAAGTCGCCGTAGATGTGGCTGCTGTTGTTCCAGCCGTTCACGAGATAGCCGGCGAAGCTCAGCTTGTCGTTCACCGGAAGCGTGGCGCGCAGCCCCAGGTGGTAGAAGGGGATCGCGTAGCCGAACAGGACCGAGCGGCTGTAGTTCCAATTGTCCTGCGACTCGATCACCTCGGCCCCGAGAGGCGTCACGAACTTGCCGACGTCGAGCTGCAGCTTGCTTCCGGCCAGCGCGCTCACGTAGGCCTGCTGGATGTGCTTGTAGATCTCCTGGCCGTTCTCCTCCGGCTCGTAGGCCGCCACGAGATCGGCCGCCTTACCGAAGTCGAGGTCAGCTCGGAAGCCGATGCGGCTATCGGTCGTGGCGCTCTTGGCGAAGGCGACTTCGACCAGGCTCAGGGAGAAGGCGTTGTGCTGAACGTCGAAGGTGCGCAGCGCCGGATCGACCCTGTTGAAGTTGTAGGCGTAATAGACGTCGACGAACCCCGTCACGTCGATCCGGGGGGGCTCCGGGGTTGGCGAAGGCGCCGGCTCCTGCGCTGCGGCGGGTAGCGCTGCCAGCAGCAGCGCGCTTGCCATCCACGCTGAACCGCCCCTGCTGTTCCTAGCGTATGTCATCTCCACCTCGACCTCCACCGGCCGAGAATAGGCGAGTGCGCTTCAAGAGGTTGGCAAGAAGAAGGGCGGTGATGTAAAGACGACCTAAAGGCCACCGTTACTCATTGTTGACGCGGGGCTTGCTTGGCGTGGACGATGAGCCAACCGTCACTGCGATGCTGACTCACCCCGTTTGAACCGCTCGACGACTTCGTCCGCTCAGCCGCCCAGGAGGCGACGATAGACGGCGGCGTAGTCCGTCGCCATGCGTCCGGCATCGAATCGCCGCTCGAATTCGCGGCGGCACCCGGCCCGGCTCACGCGAGCGATGCCCCCAACGGCCCGAACGGCATCATCGATGCTGTCCACGACGTAGCCGGTGACACCGTCTTCCAGGACCTCCGGGACCGATCCACGGCGCCACGCGATGACCGGGGTCCCGCAGGCCAGGGCCTCGATCATGACCAGCCCGAACGGCTCGGACCATTCGATAGGAAAGAGCATGGCGGCGGCTTTGCCCAAGAGCTCGTTCTTGGAACGGTCGTCGATCTCGCCCAGGAACTCGACGAGCGGTCCGGCCGCGTAGATCAGCGGCGCCAGCTTCTCGTCGAAGTACGCTCGTTCTTCAGGGTAGATCTTCGCGGCGATCTTGAGCCGCACGCCCGCCCGTCCTGCGATCTCGATCGCGCGGTCCACGCGCTTCTCCGGCGACATGCGACCGAGATAGACGAGGTAGTCCCCGGTCTCTCCGTGAAACGTGAAGGAGCCGCGCGGCAGGCCGTGATAGACCGTCGCGATCCAGTTCGCGCTCGGGATCGGACGGCGCTGATCGTCCGAGATCGACACGAGGGGCACGTCGCGGTACTCCTCGAACAAGGCCCGCAGGTCGTGCGGATGCGCCATGCCGTGCAGGGTGGTAACGCTCGCGCACCGGTGACGTCGCACGAGGGGAAAGTGCAGGTAGTCGGAGTGGAAGTGAATGACGTCGAACCGGCTCACGTCGCTGAAAACCAACTCCATCAGGCGGACATGGTGGGGCAGGGTCTCGCGCACGTCCGGATCGCGCCAGAGGGCGCGCGGACAGGCGGGCACGAGGCGCGCGCTCGTCTCTGAATCTCCGCTCGCGAACAGGGTCACCTCGTGGCCGAGCCGCACCAGTTCCTCGGGAGGGCGACGATCTTGTCGAGCACCTCCTGCGCGTCCGCAGCCGTCACCTCCCCGTTGTAGTCGAAGGCCACCCCCAGCTCGTCGAGGCGCGTGACGCTGGCCTTGATCTTCCGCTTGATGAGGTTCGATACCTCTTCGTTGAAGATCTCCGCCGCCGGAGGGTTGCGCATGTAGCTGCTGCGCGTGTGGTGCTGGGCCGCGTCCACGTGGGCGGCCACGATCCCATCCTGCTGGACCCACAGCCGGTATATGTAGTCTTCGAAGCGAAGCCGGGTGGGAAAGAAGGGGGGAAGGCCGAACGTGTTGTCGTATCCAGCCACTCCGCAGTCCATCCGCCAGTTGCGGTTGGTGACCACCGGTCGGAAGTTGTCGAGCACGTAGAGGTCGTTGACCGCGTCGGGATCGGTCTGCGCCTCGTCGGCGAGGAACATGTCCACGAAGTCGATGGCGTCGATGTCGTTCGTGCCCGATCGAAAGGTCTGGGCGATCTTGACGATCGCGGTGTCGGCCACCGTGCCCTTCTCGAGGATGAGCGAGTTCTCGAGGGCGAGCCCTTTGGTCGCGTTGGTCTCGAGGTCCATCGCGGAGTCGACGAGCAGCTCGCCCCGTTCGTAGTTTTCCGGGATCTCGGCCACCGGCTTGCCGAGCACGTCTTTGAAAGCGGCCAGGATGTCGAAGGACTTGCGCACGGTAGGGCCCTTGCCGGCCTTGTGCAGCCGCCCTCGGCTGATCTCGCCGACCGGCAGCGATTCGGGGCTGTCTTCCATCAGGGCAAAGGGCCGCATGTCGTCGTCGGAGCTCACCATGAGGCCGCCCAGGGTGTACATGAGCGTACAGTTGCGGTTGCCGCCGTAACTGGGTCGGAAGAGGTTCCTCACTAGCCCCTCGAAGCGGACGTCGCGCAGACGCTCGTTCAGGTAGGCGAGGAACTGCTCCTTCTCGCGGGGTCCGACGTAGTAGACCTCGTTGTAGGTCTCCGTGTCCTCCAGGCGGGGATAGTACTTTTCCTGATTCCCCGGGTTCGAATCGTCGAACACCATGATCCGCACCGCGTGGCCGTTTCCCCAGAAGTGCTGGTCGTACTGCTCGACGGTCTCGCCCACGTCACGCAGGCGGTAGGTGGGAATGACGAAAGTCAGTTCGGGTTGTTCCATGTCACAGGATCCGAGCTCACGAGGCGTGGCTCTTCTGATCGCTCGTCGTCGAAGCTAGTCGGCTTTACCTCAAGACAGTGGCAAGAAGGCGCGGAAAGGTATCAAGGCGCCGTAATCGGCCGCCAAACGACGCAAACAGCGCGGCCCTCGGAACCCACAGCGGGCGAGGCTAAACTGCTCCTCACATGGACTCGCTCACGGCCTTCGGGCTCTTTGCGGTCACCGCGATGCTCGTGACCTACGCCCTCGAAGAGCGCAGCGCCTGGTTCATCCTGGGTTTCGGGGTCGCCTGCGTCCTGGGCTCGGCGTATGGTTTTCTGCAGGGCGCCTGGCCATTCGGGATCGTGGAGGCCGTCTGGTCGGTGGTCGCCTTCCGGCGCTTTGGGCTCGTCAGGAATCGGGACTCGCGGCCAGGTGGTGGCGCACCCAAGGCTGGCTGATCAGTAAACCAGTCGGCGGAGCCCCCGCGCCTCGCCGCGTCGAGATGCGGGCGCTCGCGCGGGCTTCGTGAATCAGTTGGGGTTCAGACCCGATCGAGGCTGATGGGAGGGAGGGTATCCACCGCGGCCTCGTCTTCCGACCAGTGCTCCTGCTCGACCACGGGCAGGCGGAGGTAGTCGTCCACGGGCATCACCACGATGTCGCCGTCGCCCACGCGTCCGGCACCGTTCGTGGCGGCTGCCCGGGAGATGGACCGCACGGTCGATGAGACGAGGGTCTCGTTCACCACGATCACTTCGAGCCTCAGCCTCGGACGCGGAACCCGCACTTCCAACCCACGCCAGAGCTCCCGCGAGCTCGGCTCCCTCACGTCGGCCACCCTGGTCACGTTCAGGACCGACACCCCCGGCTCCGCCCGTAGCGCCTGCACGACTGCATCGAGCTTGTCCGACCGAACGGTCGCGACGATCAACTTCATGGCTCCCTCCTTCTCGGGCACCCGGTCTTGCGGTGTCCCGATGTCCCCAGGCGTAGGTTAGGCGGCGACGCTTCAAGACAGTGGCAAGAAGCGCGACCCGGGCGTCAAGACCACGCAAGTCTCGGCAGCAAGACCGGCGATCTGCGCGGGCGGCTCCCCCAGGTTGTCGGGGTTCGAAGATGGATTCCCGGTGGGGCGACGCGACCGAGGGGGTCGGGGCGGACGAGGGTCATCCAGGGGCGGAGAGAGTAGCAGGGCTCGTTGATGGCTTCTTGACGTTGACCGAGGCGGTTGTGAGACCTTCTTTGCGCCCAGGCTGCCATCCTGGGATCGTGAGTGCCATCCTCACGATCTTGGCGGTCGCTTGGTCGGGAGCCGCCTCGCTCCCCTGGATGCTCGCCGTGGCTCGTCTCGTCGGCGCGGCGCTCAGCCTGCTCTTCGTCTTCTGGCTCGCCCGTTTCGCCGGGCGCGGGCAGAGGCGGCGGGAAGGCGATCGTCAGGCCAAAGTCGATCCTCTTCGGGGTCCGGGGCTCGAATGACTGGTCCCTCCAACGGCACGTCCGGAGACGCCGCTCCTCGGCTCCCGCGGGAGGTTCGTGACCAGCGGTTGAGGCGCTCGGCCTCCTCGTAGATCGCTTCCTAGAGCTCGCGCTGGGCGTCCTTGCCGAGGGGGCGGGACCGAGCGAGGGTGCTGGCCACGCCCGTGATGGTCGCGAGCGGCGTCCGCAGTCGTCCTAGACGATGCGGCGCGCCACTGATCACGCTCCCTTGGGGAGGCACCGGGTGGCGGCGATGAGGCTCAGGCCGCAGCATACCCCTCTTCGCCGTGTTCGTTGAGGTCGAGACCCTCTCGCTCCACCTCCTCGCTCGGCCGAAGGCCGACGAGCGCTTTGACAAGGAGAGTCAGGCCCAGCGTCCCCACGAGGGCAAGGATCAGGGTGACCCCGACCGCCTCGAACTGAGGCACCACCAGACCACCCTCGGCGACCCTCCGCGCCAGATCCCGGTTGACGAGGGGGTTCGCCACGGTCAGGTTCCCATTGACGCTCGAGGTCACGAGCACACCGGTGAGGATGGCGCCCAGGGTGCCGCCCACGGCATGAACCCCGAACGTGTCGAGGGCGTCGTCGTAGCCCAAGACCCCCTTCAGCTTGGTGCAGGCGAGGAACGGTACCGCGCCGGCGAGGAAGCCGATGATCGGAGCGCCCGAGACCGGGTTCACGAAGCCGGCCGCCGGGGTGATGACCACCAGGCCGGCGACGATCCCCGAGCAGAAGCCGAGGATGCTCGGCTTGCCCTTGGTGATGTACTCGAGCGTCGCCCAGGTGAACCCGGCCAACGCGGCGGCGAGGGTCGTGGTGGTGAAGGCGTTGGCGGCGATGCCGTCTGACGCCAGGGCGCTGCCGGCATTGAACCCGTACCAGCCCACCCACAGCATTCCCGTACCCACCATGCAGAGGACCATGCTGTGGGGCGCCATGACGTCCTTGCCGAACCCCAGGCGCTTGCCCAGGAAGAGGCAGAGCAGGAGAGCCGACCAACCCGACGACATGTGGACGACCGTGCCACCTGCGAAGTCGATGGCCGGGATCCCGGAGCCCGGGTTCCACACCCCGTTCATGTATCCGTTGACCCCCCAGACCATGTGCGCCAGCGGGAAGTAGACGAGGAACATCCATCCGGCGATGAAGAGCATGATGGCCGAATACTTCATGCGCTCGGCGATCGCGCCCACGATCAGGGCGGGGGTGATGACGGCGAACATGAGCTGGTACATCGCGAAGACGTTCTGGGAGACCCAGGGGGAGTAGTCGAGGTTGGGCGCGGAGGTGACGCCGCGCAGGAAGAAGAACTCGCTGCCGCCGAGGAATCCGCTGCCGAAGCTCTTCCCGAAGACGAGGCTATAGCCTACGGCCCACCAGAGCAGAGTGACCATCGTGCCGCAGCCCAGGCACTGGGCCATGACCGAAAGCACGTTCTTCCGGCGGACGAGCCCGCCGTAGAAGAGAGCGAGGCCAGGGAGGGTCATGAACAGCACCAGGCCCGCCGACGTCATCAGCCAGGCATTGTGGCCGGGACCGGGAACACCGCCGATCCTCGATGGCCACGTTTCCTTCCCCGACCCGCCCGGAGCGAGGTTCTGGAAGTACTGCTCCAGGTCGGACACCCTTTGCTCGAGGGACGGGGCAACCGCCGGTGTCGCCGTGGGCTGGTGGCGCCTCGGCCCCAGCGGGGGTCTCCGACGTTTGGGCGTGACTGGTCGACGACGCCGCCCACAGCGCGAGCGCCAGGCCACCGCTCAATCCGAGGCACGACAAGGTGCGTTTCCAATTCCGCTGCATCTCTCTTGCCCCCCGCGAGGCAACCCTCGCTTCAGCCGACAGACGACCGCGCGCGCGGCGACGCCGCTTCCCTAAACGGCGGCCTCACCCCTCTCCCCGGTCCGGATGCGGACCGCGTCCTCGAGGGACGTCACGAAGACCTTGCCGTCTCCGAACTTCCCGGTCGTCGCCGTCTCGACGATGGCCCCGACGGCCGCCTCGGCGATCGCGTCGGCCACCACCAGTTCGATCTTGACCTTCGGCAGGAACTCGATCTTGTACTCCGCGCCCCGATAGGTCTCGGTGTGCCCCTTCTGGCGGCCAAACCCCTTCACGTCGCTCACCGTCATTCCGACCACCCCGACCTTCTGCAGCGCCTCCTTGACGGCTTCCAGGAAATGCGGACGAACGATCGCTTCGATCTTCTTCATGGCGCCCTTCCTTCAAGACGAAGGCGGGGCCGGTTCGCCAGCCCCGCCGTTTCGGCATGCAGCTCGGGGAGGAGTCGCGCGCGACCGCTCCGCGATCGGTCTCCCGCGCTCCCGCTAGGCGAGCCGAAGGGCCACGAGCAGGAGATCGAGGGCCTTGATCCCGACGAACGGCAGGATGACCCCGCCCACCCCGTAGATCAGCAGGTTGTGGCGGAGGATGGCCGCCGCCCCCAAGGGCTTGTAAGGGATCCCGCGAAGGGCCAAGGGGATCAGGGCGATGATGATCACCGCATTGAAGATCACCGCGGAGAGGATGGCCGATTCCGGAGTCGCGAGGCGCATCACGTTGAGCACGGCGAGCTGCGGGAAGGCAACCACGAACATCGCGGGGATGATCGCGAAGTACTTGGCCACGTCGTTCGCGATGGAAAACGTGGTCAAGGCTCCCCGCGTCATCAAGAGCTGCTTGCCGATCTCCACGATCTCCAGGAGCTTCGTCGGGTTGGAGTCGAGATCGACCATGTTGCCGGCCTCCTTCGCGGCCGAGGTGCCGGTGTTCATGGCCACCCCCACATCCGCCTGGGCGAGGGCGGGGGCGTCGTTGGTACCGTCCCCCGTCATCGCCACCATGCGGCCGGAGCCCTGCTCGTCACGGATGAGCTTCAGCTTCTGCTCCGGAGTCGCTTGGGCCATGAAGTCGTCGACCCCGGCTTCCGCGGCGATCGCGGCGGCGGTGAGCGGGTTGTCGCCCGTGATCATGACCGTCTTGATCCCCATGGCCCGGAGCTGAGCGAATCGCTCCTTGATGCCTCCCTTCACGATGTCCTTGAGATGCACGACGCCGAGGGCGCGGCCGTTCTCCGCGACGGCGAGGGGAGTGCCCCCGGCTCGCGCGATGACGTCCGCTTTCGACCTCAGCTCGGCGGGCAGGGCAGAGCCGCGCTCCTTGATCCACGCCTCGATCGCGTCGACCGCTCCCTTCCGGATGTCCCTCCCGTCGAGGGTGATGCCGGACATGCGGGTCTGAGCCGAGAACGGCACCAGTTGCGCCTGGTGGGCCGCGAGCTCGCGCGCGCGGATGCCGAACTGCTTCGCGAGGACGACGATGGACCTCCCCTCGGGCGTCTCGTCGGCGAGGGAGGACAGCTGCGCCGCGTCGGCCAGCACCTGCGCCGTCACTCCCGGCGCGGGCAGGAACTCCACGGCTTGGCGGTTGCCGAGGGTGATGGTTCCGGTCTTGTCCAGGAGCAGCGTGTCCACGTCGCCCGCCGCCTCCACCGAACGGCCCGACATGGCCAGTACGTTGTGCTGCACGAGGCGGTCCATCCCCGCGATGCCGATGGCGGAGATGAGGGCCCCGATCGTGGTCGGGATGAGGCACACGAGGAGCGAGATCAGGACGGGGACGGGAACGGACGTCCCCGCGTAGAGCGCGAAAGGTTGAAGGGTCACCACCACCAGGAGGAAGACCAGGGTCAGGACCGCCAGGAGGATGTTGAGCGCGATCTCGTTCGGCGTCTTCTGCCGTACCGCGCCCTCCACGAGGGCGATCATCCGATCGAGGAAGGTGCTGCCGGGGTTGGAGGTGATGCGCACCATGATCCAGTCGGAGAGCACGCGCGTGCCTCCGGTGACGGCCGAACGGTCGCCTCCGGATTCTCGGATGACGGGCGCCGACTCGCCGGTGATGGCCGACTCGTCGACGCTCGCCACCCCCTCGGTGATCTCGCCGTCCCCTGGGATGATCTGCCCGGCTTCCACCCGCACCATGTCGCCGACCCGGAGCGTGCTCGCGGGCACCGTCTCCTTCTTGCCATCGCGAATGCGCACCGCGTTGGTCTCCGCCTTGGTCTTGCGCAGGCTCGCGGCCTGGGCCTTCCCGCGGCCCTCCGCCATGGCCTCCGCGAAGTTCGCGAAGAGGACAGTGAACCAGAGCCAGAAAGCCACCTGGCCGGTGAACAAGGGATGCCCCTTGCCGCCCACGAGCTCCTGCAGCCAGATCACGGTGGTGATGAGGCTGCCCACCTCGACGATGAACATGACCGGGTTCCGGACCTGGATCCGGGGGTCGAGCTTCTTGAGGGAGTCGACGATCGCCTGCTGGATGATCGTCGGGTCCCAGATCGAAATCCGCCGTGCGCGTTCAGCCATGAAGATCCCCCGATTCCTTGGTGACGGCCGGAGCCGCCGGAGGTGCGGGCACGGTGCCGAGCGACTCGTCCAGTGCCAAGTTCAGTTCCAGCACGTTGACGCGGGCCCGCCCCAGGAACCCGAACGACGGGCCCTCGGTGTGGGCCTCGACCAGCGCGCGCACGCGTTCGAGCGGCACCCCGCGGGCCTGGGCGACACGGGTCGCCTGCAGCACGGCGGCCGCGGGCGGGATATGGGGATCCATGCCTCCTCCGCTCGCGGTCACCATCTCCGACGGCACCTTGTCGGGCGTCACGCCCTCCTGTTTCGTCACGGCGTCGAGGCGCTCCTTCACGGCCTTCAGGTGGTCGGGATTCGAGGGCCCGTAGTTCGTGCCCCCGGTCGACGCCGCGTTGTAGTCGACGCCGGAGGGGCGGGGTTGGAAGTACTCCGGCCGGGCGAACTTCTGGGCGATGAGGCGCGATCCGACGATCGAGCCGTCCGCCCGCCGGATCAGGCTGCCTTCGGCCTGGGAGCGGAAGGCCACCTGGCCCACGCCCCACATGAAGCCGTGATAGACGAAGACCAGGATCATCGAGACGACCGTGAACAAGAGACCTCGCTTCAGCTCTGTCGCCATGGCTGGCTCCTCCACTAACCCAACGCCAGCTGCTCGGCGATCGGGCCGAGCACGGCGACCGGCATGAACATGAGAAGGCCGAGGATGACGATCACGGCCCACAAGGTGAATCCGAAGGTCGCGCTCTCCGCCCGGAGCGATCCGGCGGTTTCCGGAGCCGCAGGCTTGGCCCCGAGGTAGCCGGCCAGAGCGAGGGGGGCGAAGATCGGGATGTAGCGGGAGAGCAGCATTACGAGCCCGCATGCGATGTTCCAGAAGGGCGTGTTGTCGCCCAAGCCCTCGAAGCCCGAGCCGTTGTTGGCGGCCGACGAGCTGAACTCGTACAGCATCTCCGAGAAGCCGTGGGGGCCGGGGTTCTTGAGCCAGGCGAGCGCGGTTCCCGGATCGGGGGTGGTGGCCCACACGTAGCACGCGATCCCGGTGCAGACGAGGATGGCGAGCGGGTGCCAGAGGAGGGCGAGGCTGGCCAGCTTCATCTCCTTGGCCTCGACCTTCTTGCCCAGGAACTCGGGGGTGCGCCCGATCATCATCCCCGCCACGAACACCGCGACGATGATGAAGATCAGCATGTTGATGAAGCCGACGCCCACGCCCCCGAAGATGTTGTTCAGCCACATGCCGATCAGGGGCATGAGGCCACCCAGGGGCGTCAGTGAGTCGTGCATGGCGTTGACGGAACCGTTCGAGGTCACCGTGGTCGTGACGGACCAAAGCGCGGAGAGCCCGGACCCGAACCGGACCTCCTTGCCCTCCATCGACCCCGTGGACTGATCGACGCCCATGGAGTGCATAGCGGGATTCCCTCCCGCGTCCTGAACCACTCCGAAGATCACCATGGGCACGTAGAGCGCGAGCATGGTGAGGAAGACCATCACGGCCAGCCGACGCCGGCGCACCATGTGGCCCAGCGTCCACACCATCGCCATCGGGATGATCGTGATGGACCAGGTCTGGGCCAAGTTGGAGAGCGGGGTCGAGTTCTCGTAAGGGTGCGTCGAGTTCGGACCGAAGTAGCCGCCCCCGTTCGTACCGAGCTGCTTGATCGCGACCATGGGCGCGACGACGCCGCGCGCGATCGTCTGCTCGGCGCCCTCCACGGTGGTCGCTTTGGCCGCCGGCTCGAAGGTCATGGGCGACCCCTGCCACATGAGGATCAGGCCTACGAGGATCGCCAAGGGCAGGAAGAGCCGCACCGTCGCCCGTGTGAGGTCCACGTAGAAGTTCCCCAGGTGCTTCAGGCGGTTGCCGCCGAGGCCCCGGATGATCGCAATGCAGGCGGCGACGCCGGTGGCGGCGGTCACGAATTGGAGGAACGTGATGGGGAGGATCTGGCTGAGATAGGACAGCCCCGTCTCACCGCTGTAGTGCTGGAGGTTGGTGTTCGTGGTGAAGCTGGAGATCGTGTTGAAGGCGAGCGTCGGCTCCATGTTGTCGATGCCGTCGGGATTGAGCGGCAGCCATTTCTGGAGGGTGACGATCGCGAATGCGGCCAGCCACATGAACACGTTGGAGATCGTGAGGGAGCGGGCGTACTGCTTCCAGTCCTGGTTCTCCGTCGGGTCGACCCCGCTGAGCTTCAGGACCAGGCGCTCGATGGGGACGAAGATCGGGTCGAGCAGCGTGCGCTCGCCCTGGAACACCCGGGCCATGTACCGGCCCAGGGGAATGCTGGTGACGATGGTGAGGAGGATCGTGAAAGCGACCGCGACGTATTCAGTGGTCATGACGATCCCTCAGAAGCGCTCGGGGCGCAGCATCGCGTAGAGAAGATACGCACCGGCGAGAATGCTCAATATCAGCAGGAACATGGCTCACCTACACCCGGTCACAGAGGTCGATGAACGCCCACATGACCCCGAAGGTGACGAGCCCCAGCACGATCATTCCCAAGAGCAACACGTCAGAGCCTCCCTTCTCGTTTGTTTCGGCCAGGAGAACCCTGGACCTGCGAGCCATCTTGCCTTGAGCCGCCCACCCCAGGTCGGACATGTGTCATCGCGCGTTGACCTCCACCGCTGAACAATAGGCAAACGCGTTTCAGGGGGGTGGCAATAAAGAGGGCAGTAGCATAAGGACGCCCTAAGGACGCCAGTTAGTGCCTCCTTACCCCGGGTCTGCGCACCGACCATTGAAGAGCGCGCTTCGTCCCCCTCTCGCGGCCTACGTCCACAACGGGAGCAATCGCGAGTCCCAGGCTGCGAAGGACCGTCGTCGTGGTAGATTTCGCCGTAGTGAGCGGGCAGGCACAGGTCATCCGCGCGTCTTGTTGCGTCGGCTCTCTCCTTCGCCGAGAGACGATCGTTCGCCGAATTGCCTCCATCGCGATCGCGGGCGTTGCGACCATCGGCTGCGATGTCAATGCGGCCTTGGAGCGGGTGTCCGAGGCGCGTCACCGATCGGCCGACCTGCTCGTGCAGTTCACCAAAGCCGCGGATGCCTCCAACCGGGCGGTGATGGCGGACACCGACGAGGCGTCCGTGGCGTTTGCGCGCGAAGCCGAGCAGGCGAAGCAAGCGGTCCAGGTAGACGTCGACGCGCTGGCTCCGATTCTCCAGAGCCTCGGCTACTCGGTAGAGACGCAAAGGCTCGAGGAGTTCGGCCGCCGGTTCGCCGAGTATCACGTGCTCGACCACACCATCCTCGAGCTGGCGGTCGAGAACACGAACCTCAAGGCGCAAAGGCTCGCTTTCGGTCCTGGACAGGAGGCGGCCGACGCGTTCCGGGACGCCCTCGAGCCCCTCGCCGCTCGGGACGCGGCCAAAGAGGCTTGGCACGTGAAGGCGCTCGTCGCGACCGCCCTGGCCTCGGTACGCGAGATACAAGCGCTCCAGGCGCCCCATATCGCCGACGCCGACCATGACGTGATGACGCGCATGGAAAAGCGGATGGCGGCCTCCGAGGCGGCGGCACGGAGCGCTCTCGAGACCCTCGCACCCCTCGTCCAATCCCGCCCGCGTCTCGCCACCGCCCATGCCGCCCTCGACGAGTTCATGAGCGTCAACGCCCAGGTCATCGCCCTGTCTCGCCGCAACACCAATGTGCGTTCTCTCGCGCTGTCCCTGAACCAGAAAGGCAAGCTCACCGTGGCGTGTGAGGAGAGCCTGCGCGGGCTCCGGGAGGCCCTGGCCAAGCGTGGGTTCACCGGCACCCGATAGGCTATTCTCTGGTCGTGGAGTTCAAGCAGTTCTATCTGGGTTGCCTGGCCCACGCGTCGTACCTGATCGGATCGGACGGCGAGGCCGCCGTGGTCGATCCGCGGCGCGACGTGGAGGAGTACCTCGACTTCGCGCGTGAGCACGGGCTTCGCATCCGCTACGTGATCGAAACCCATCTCCACGCCGACTTCGTGAGCGGCCACGTCGAGCTGGCCGCGCGCACCGGGGCGGAGATCGTGTTCGGCGCCCGGGCCGGGGTGACGTTTCCGCATCGGGCCGTCCGCGACGGAGACGAGCTCCGGGTGGGACATGTCGTATTGCATATCCTCGAGACACCGGGACACACCCCGGAGAGCATCAGCGTGGTTGCAGTCGACACCGCGGTTTCCTCGGCGCCACGACTCGTCTTCACCGGCGACACCCTGTTCATCGGCGACGTGGGTCGCCCCGACCTAGTGGCGGCCCGCGTGGTGAGCCCCGAGGAAATGGCCGGGATGCTCTACGACTCCCTCCACCGGAAGCTCATGGTCCTGCCCGATTCCGTGGAGGTCTATCCCGCCCACGGCGCGGGGTCGCTCTGTGGTCGCAACATCGCGAAGGAGACCTCGTCCACGATCGGCGAGCAGCGGCGACTCAACTACGCGCTTCAGCCCATGCCGAGGGACGCCTTCGTGCGGATCATGACCGCCGACCTGCCCGAGGTTCCCGCCTACTTCCCCGTCGACGTGGCCATCAACCGCGAAGGCGCGCCGCCCCTGGTCGACCGGCCCGTGCCGACCAGCCTCTCGCCCGAGGCCTTTGCCAAGGCCGTGGAAGGAAGGGCCACCGTCCTCGACCTGCGCGGGAGCGCGGCCTTCGGCACGGGCCACGTGCCGGGCTCGCTCAACGTCGCTCTCTCCGGCCAGTTCGCCGCGTGGGCGGGGGCCCTGGTACCGGCCGATCGACCCATTCTCCTGGTGGGCGAGGATGCCGGGAGCGCCAGCGAGGCCGCGACCCGTCTCGCCCGCGTGGGCCTCGACCGCGTCGCCGGCCACCTGGATGGCGGAGTGGCCGCGTGGCACGCGGCCGGCCGCGACCTCAGGGCGACGCCCCAGATCACGGTGGACGAGCTAAGGGCGCAGGTACGTGAGATCCCGACCCTGCAGGTCGTGGACGTGCGCCGCCCGGCCGAGTTCGCCGCCGGCCACGTCCCCGGCGCGGTCAGCCGCCCGCTCGACCGGCTGGAGCGCGACCTTTCCGGCCTCGATCCTTCACGGCCCACAGCCGTCATCTGCGCCGGCGGCTACCGTTCAGCCGCAGCGGCGAGCCTCCTGGAGCGCCTGGGCTTCCGCGACCTTCGCAATGTCGTGGGAGGCACCAGCGCCTGGGTCGAAGCCGGGTACCCGGTGGAGGGCGGCGCGACGGCAGGCTCTTGAGGCCTGGAGGCCGATGAGCCTCGCGTGGAACGCCCCGCGCAATGGGTGCCGCACCGCGCGTGTGCAGGGAGAACAGGCTCAGCGCTGAGGCAGCATTGCGCGTGCCAACCGGGACAGAGCAGCTGTCGCGAAAGTGGTGGGGCACATCCGTGTGAGCCCAAACTGATGCGGGATGAGATGAAGCGCAACCTGAAGGGGTTCGACCGTTAGGTGCTCGGGAGGGCCGCGGCGGTATACTTTCGGCATGCCCACGACCGCGGAGGACTCGCTCAAAGAAGCGCTCCAGCTTTCCGAAGGCGAACGAGCGCGGGTGGCGGCGGAGCTTCTGGCAAGCCTGGAGCCTGACGTCGAAACCCGCAACGGAGAGGCCTGGATTGCCGAGGTCGAGCGGCGCGCCAACGCAGCGATCGGCGGTCTTCCAGGCATCAGCTGGGACGAGACCCGGAAAAGTGTCGAGGACCGCATTTCCCAAACGCGAAAGTGACCCAAGTCCGGTTTTCGCCGGAAGTCCCTGACGAGCTCGCCGAAGCGGTTCTCTGGTACGAAGCCAAACGCCTGGGGTTGGGGAGGGATCTCCGGACGAGGTGGAGGCCACTCTCCCTCTCGTCGGAAGCCGGCCTCGATCCTTTCCTCGCCTTCTAGGCCTAGATGCGAACCTCGAGATCCGGCGGGCCTTGCTTGCCCGCTTCCCGTACGCGCTGGTCTTCCTCGTGCAGGAAGGCGAGGTACGCGTCCTGGCCGTGGCTCACGCGAAGCGTCGGCCCGGGTACTGGCTCAATCGGGTCCGCCTGTAGGAGCAAGAAGGCGCCGCCGGCCTAGCTGAGCCGGGCGCGTGGGGCTCAAGCCAGAGGGGCAACGAGCTTGGGAAGCGCTTCCAGGGTTTGGGGGAAGTCAGCGCCGGACTCGATGCGGTCCAGCCACTCCTGCACCTCGCGGCGCAGGCGCTCGAGCTCGACCCCGCCGTAGCCGTCGGGGTACTTCGCGAGACGGCCGAGGCCGCGGCGAAGCATCGTGGAAGCACCCCCGCGGTTGTCGTTGCCCAGGTGGTAGAAGCCCACGGCCACCTGGATCAGGCCCTGGAAGAAGTCGCGGGAGGGCCCGCGGACGCCCGTCCACACGTCCTCGAGGGTGTCGTGGCATTCGAAGAAGAGGCCGCGGTTGAACTGGTCCATCCCCAGCGCCACCTGCCGCCGCTCGTCGTCGGAAAGTTCGGGCTCGGGGAGGGCGCCGTTCAAGCCGCGTTTCCGTCCGGCGACGTGAGGGGTGCGAGGGCGACCTCGGCCGCGGCGCGGGCCCGCTCCAGAACGCGGCGGGTCTCCCGATAGAGCTCGATCTGCGCGCGGTAGGGGTCCTCGCCCTTCGCCGGCCGACGCCGCTTGTAGCTGCCGTCCGCCTGCAAGCGGCGCGCCTTCACGTTGTCGGCGAACATCGCGTCGAGGGTGGTGCGGATCTCCTCTCGGCACTCCGGAGCCTCCACCGGGAAGAGCAACTCGACGCGGCGATCGAGGTTGCGCGGCATCCAGTCGGCGCTCGAGAGGTAGAACTCCTCCTCCCCGCCGTTGCGGAAGTGGAAGACCCGCGCGTGCTCGAGGAAACGGTCCACGATCGAGACCACCTCGATGGTCTCGCTCACGCCTTTCACCCCGGGGCGCAGGCAGCAGATGCCCCGCACGTTCAAGCGGATCTTCACCCCGGCGCGCGAGGCGTCGTAGAGGCCACGGATGATGTCCTCGTCCACCAGCGAGTTCATCTTGGCGCGGATCTCCGCGGCCTGGCCCGCCTCCGCGCGCCGCCGCTCTCGATCGATGAGGCTCAGGATCCGCTCGCGGAGGTGGGTGGGGGCCATGGCCAGCTTCTTCATCCGGGGGGGGTCGGAATATCCGGTGAGGGCGTTGAAGAAGGCCGAGGCGTCCTCGCCGATCACGCGATCGGCGGTCATGAGGCCGAAATCGGTGTAGAGACGCGCGGTCTTGTCGTTGTAGTTCCCGGTCCCCAGGTGCACGTAGCGCCTGATCCCCTTCTGTCCGCGCCGCACCACGAGGCAGATCTTGGCGTGGGTCTTGTAGCCCCGCACCCCGTAGATGACGTGGGCCCCCGATTCCTCGAGGCTCCGGGCCCAGCGAATGTTCGACTGCTCGTCGAACCGCGCCATGAGCTCCACGAGGACCGTGACCTGCTTGCCGTTCTCCGCGGCCCGGGCCAGGGCCCGCACCACCGGCGAGTCGCCGCTCGTGCGGTAGAGGGTCTGCTTGATGGCGAGCACGTCGGGGTCGTCGGCCGCGCCGGCCACGAGGGCCACGACCGGCGCGAACGACTCGTAGGGGTGCTGGAGGAGAATGTCGCGCTCGTCGAGGGTGGCGAAGAGGTTGCCTTGTGCTTCCGCGACTTCGATGGGCTTCAGCGGGGGGTCGCGCAGGTCCTCGAGCGTGGGCAGGTCGACGAGGGGAAAGAAGGCCCGCAGGTCGAGGGGTCCCGGCACCCGGTAGACGTCCTCGGGGGCGAGCTCCAGTCGTTCGGTGAGCAGCCCCAGCAAGGCGTCGCTCACGCCCGCTTCGACCTCGAGCCGTACCGGCGCCCCCTTGCGGCGGTTGCGCAGCTCCTCTTCGAGAGCCTTCAGGAAATCGCGCCCGCCTTCGTCGTCGAGGTCGAGCTCGGCGTCGCGCGAGACCCGAAAGACCGCCGAGCCCAGGAGGGTCTGGCCGGGAAAGAGATGCAGAAGCTCCGCGCGAAGGACCTCCTCCAGGAGCACGTAGGTGGTCCCGTCGGTGCCGACCGGCCGCACCAGGCGCGGCAATCGACCGGGCACCTGGACGACGGCCAGCCGCGGTTGTTCCTCGCCCTCGGCGGGAGCGACGAGGACGGCCACGTTCAGGCTCAGGCCGGCGAGGAGTGGAAAAGGACGCGACGAGTCGATGGCGAGCGGGGTGAGGGCGGGAAGGAGCTGCTCCACGAAGTCCCGCGACAGGCCGCTGCGCGCCGCGGGATCGAGGGCGTCGACCGGAAGGAGTCGCAGGCCGCGCTCGCCCAGGGCCGGGAAGATCTCGTCCGTGACCGTGGCGTAGAGTCGCGCGATCATCTCGTGGACGCGCGCCGAGATCTGCTGGAGCTGCTGGTGCGGGGTGAGACCGGCCACGTCGGGAGCGGTGTCGCCCTCCTCGACCGCGTTCTTGAGGGCCGCCACCCGCACCATGAAGAACTCGTCGAGGTTGCCGGCCACGATGGCCGCGAACTTGAGCCGCTCGAGCAGCGGGTTGGCCGGGTCGATCGGCCTCCTCGAGGACCCGGCCGTTGAACTCGAGCCAGGACACCTCCCGGTTCAAGAACAGCTCGGGCTCCTTGTGGCGGTGCTTCGGCGGCTTCGGCGGCTTCACGCCCGGGCTCCGGCGGCTTCGCGGAACGAGACGCGGCGCCCGAACACGTCGGTGAGCTGGTCGGCGCGGGCGAGCGACGCGAGCCGCTCCAGGGTCAGGTCGCCGGCACCGTCCACCTCGAGCACGAAGCCTTCGTCCTCCTGGAGGACCCGCACCTCCCGGACCTTCTGCAGATGGTCGGCGTCGAGGGCGTTGGCCACGCGCAGGATGGCGGCCAGCTTGTTCACGACCACCCGGGTGGCGGCGTCGAGCGCCATGTAGGGAAGGTGCGACCGCTGCGGCGCGGCCCGCCGGTGATAACGGGCCACGTTCGCGACCACGGCCATGTCCTCGCGCGACAGGCCGAAGATGTCGGCCACCGACAGGATGTACTGCGAGTGCTTGTGGTGGCCGCGCAGGCCGACGTAGATCCCGATGTCGTGGAGCAGGGCCGCCACCTCGAGGAGCAGGCGGTCGCGGCTGCCGAGGCCGTGCTCGGCGCGCAGCTCGTCGAAGAGGCGCGTGGCCAGGAGCGCCACCTGGCGCGCGTGCGCGGCGTCGTAGCGGTAGCGCTCGCCGAGCGCGGCGGCGCTGGCCAGGACCTGCTTGCTGAAGTCCTCGATGCCGCCCTTGCCTTCCTCGGAGCGGGCCACGTCGAGGAGGAGGCCGGCCCGGAGCGAGGCGTCGGGCACGAGGATCTCCTCGGCGGGCGTCTCCAGGAGCAGCTCGCGGTAGGCCAGGAGGGCGGGAACCAGGGTCTCCGCCTCGGCCAGGGGCAGGTGGTAGCGCTCCATCAGCTCCTCACGCTCGTTGGCCACGATCTGCTCGCAGAAGGCGAGGAACGCGTCGCGGGGGAACCCGCGGACGCCACCCGTGGGCACCGCCTCGCCCGTGATCTGCTCGGCCGCGAAGCGCACGTCGCCGCCGAGGGCGAGCATGTGCCGGGCCTCGCGCAGCGGCATCTCGCGCCGGATGTCCTCGACCACGTTGTGGATGTGCCGCCGCAGGAGGCGCGTCCACTGGTCGTGGCCGCCGTGCCAGGAGGCGAAGTTCTGGCGCAGGCGAATCGACCCGAGCGCGTAGGTGCCGGAGTGGATGGGCTCGCCCTTGCGCAGGAACGAGATGTCGGCGCTGCCGCCGCCGACCTCGACGAGCAGGGCATCGGCGGTGGGGAGGCTCGGGTGGTCGCGGATGGTCTCGCGGACCGCCAGGTAGGTGAGGCGGTTCTCCTCGGAGCCGTCGATGATCTCGACGTCGATGCCCGTGCGCAGGCGCACCCGGTCGAGGAACGTCTCGCGGTTGGCGGCCTCGCGCACGGCGCTCGTGGCCACCGCGCGATAGCGCACGACGCCGTAGGTGTCCATGATCCGGCGGAAGCCCTCGAGCGCCTTGAGGGTCGCCTCGACGGTGGGTCCGCCCAGGCGCCCGTGCGTGAACGTGTCCTTGCCCAGGAGCACGCCGCGCGAGGCCTGCTCCAGGATCCGGATCGGCTCGCCCACGGGGGCCTCGGCCACGGTCAGCCGGATGGCGCTGGCCCCGAGGTCGAGCACCGCCAAGGGCCGGAGCGGCTCGGGCGGAGGAGGGGGGACGTCCGCGGCGGGCCTCGCGGGTGAGCTTGCGGGGCCGGGGCATCAGGCCCTCGCCGCCTGGACCCGCACGGGACCCGACTTGGCCACCACCGCCACCTCGATCCGGACCGGCATTTCGAGGGCTTCCTCGAGCAGCGCCGTCCGCCGCGGGACCCCCCAAAGCTCCAGCTCGCAGTCGCCGGAGGCTTCCCCGTGAATCTTCAGGGTCCCTGCGCGCTCGGTGACGGTCAGGGTGCGGATCGTCTGCCGATGGCTCCGGTCGAGGGCGTCCGCCACGCGCAGAAGACCGGCCAGGACCCGGACCACCCGCCGACCCTCCTTGGGCAGGGCCCCGAACTCCGCGTGCCGGCGCCGTGGATGGCCCCGGCGGTGGTAGCGGGCGACGTTGGCGAGAATCTCGATCTCCAGCGGGTCGAAGCCACGCAGGTCCGCGTTCTTGATCAGGTAGTAGGTGTGCTTGTGGTGGCCGGGGTAGGAGATGTGGTGGCCGATGTCGTGGAGGAGGGCCGCGTACTCGAGGAGCGCCCGCTCGCGCTCGCCGAGGCCGTGCCGCTCCCGGGTCTGCTCGAAGAGGGTCACGCAGAGGGCCTGGCACGTGGCGCGCGTGGGCCTCGTCGAAGAGGCATCGCTCGGCAAGGGCGATCACGCTGCGCTGGCGCGGGTCGGGAATGGCCTCGGCCCGGGCCAGGGACCGTGGGTGGCGGTCGATGTAGTCGAGGAGAATCCCCTCGCGGAGCGCCCACTCGCAGAGAATCAGCTCCTCCACGCCCAGCCGCTCCAGCACCGTGTCGAGGAGCACCGCTCCCGCCACCAGCAGGTCGGCCCGGCGTGCGTCGACGCCGGGAAGGCGTAGGCGCTCGCGCTCGGTCGAGGCCACGAGCTGCTTGCGCAGCTCGTGGAGGGCGTGGGCGCTGACTTTCAGGTGGTGCAAGGTCTCGGGCGCTTCTCCGTGCTGGAGATGGTGGGCGATCGCTCCCAGAGCCAGGATGGTGCCCGAGGTGCCGATCGCGCACTCGAACCCCGCGTCGCGCACCGCCGGCTCGTGCGGGACGAGGGCTTTCAGGATCGCGGCTTCGAGTCGGCCCTCGTCCTTCGCGGAGAGCGGGTCCGAATGGACGAAACGCTCGGTGATGCGCAAGACGCCGAGCTTCTCGGACACCGCCCACTCCAGGCGGCGACCCGCGCCGAGGGCGAGCTCGAGGCTCCCCCCGCCAATGTCCACGACGAGGGCCCGCTTGCCTTCGAGGTGGATCGAGTGGAGCGCCGCCAGGTAAATGAGGCGCGCCTCGCTCTCCCCGGACGCGACGCGTGGCCAGATGCCGGTCTCCCGGCCCACCTGCTCCAGGAAGTCCTCGCCGTTTCGGGCTTCGCGCACGGCCGAAGTGGCGACGGCCACGATCTTGTCCACCCGGTGGTTCCGGGCGAGCTGCTTGTACTTCAGGAGGACGGCGAGGCCGCGCTTCATCGCCGCCGCGGAAAGCATCCCGCGGGCCAGGGTCCCCGCCCCCAGGCGCACCATCTCCTTCTCGCGCTCTTTCACCTCGAACCCGCCCGAGCCCTGCACCTCGACCACCACCATGTGGATGGAGTTGCTCCCGATGTCGATGGCGGCGATCTTCATGGGCGAGGGGGCCGGCGAAGCCGCCTCATTGTAACCGCCAACCCCCGGCCAGGGCGCGGAGCCCTTGGTTGGCGCGCGACTGGGCACCGTGTTAGCTTTTGCTTTTCGGCTCACGGAGCCCCGTGCCCAAGAGCACCAAGCTGGACGCCATGACTGCCCTTCTCCGCGAGAGGGTGCGGGCGGTATTTCGCCACCTTCCGAAGGGCCTGGCGGGAGACGAAGAGGCGATTCACCAGATGCGTGTCGCGGGCCGACGCTTGCGGGTCGCCCTGCCCCTGCTCGCCAAGAAGCCCGAGGGGCGGCGTGTCCAACGTGCCCTGCGGGTGCTGCGCGCGCTCACCCGCACGGCGGGGGCGAGCCGCGACCTCGACGTCAGCATTGAGCTTCTGGCCGAGCGACTGCGCTCCGTGGCGCCGCTCGACGCCGAGCAGAGGCGGCTCCGCAGCCGCTTGCGCGGAGTTCGGGCCTACAGCCGGACGCGGATGGCCGAGGCCCTCATGGACCTCGAGATCGCCCGCCTGCGACGCGACCTCCGCGCGGTGCTCGGGAGCGGCGCCGAGGACGCTGTTCTCGGTCCGCGTGCGCCTGCGGGATCTGCGGGACCGACAGGGTGACGCACTCTTGCAGGGCTTCGAAACCCTCAGCACGCGCTTCGACCCCGAGGCCCTCCATGCGCTGCGGCGGCGGGCTCGGAAACTGCGCTATGCCGCGGAGCTCGGAGACGTGGTGCGGGGCGGCGGGGCGGAGTCCAAAGCGCCCGCGCTCTTCAAGACCCTGCAGGAGCGGATCGGGAAGCTCCACGACCACCACGTCCTCGCCGGCTGGCTCGTGGCCCAGGCGGCTTCGGCCGACCAGAAGGGCGAGACCGCTCTCGCGGCGCGCGGCCGGAGAGCTGAGCGCCTGGGCGATGACGACGGCCGGCACCCTCCATCGTCAGCTCCTCGACGCGCGCCCCCTCGAGATCACGACCCAGGCGCTCGAGGCCATGGGCCGCACGCGCTCGGCGGCATGAAGGCTCGACCCGAGGCGGAGCATGGCCGGCCGGACCGACGGAGGCGTGACCCCCGCGTGACATTTTGGAGACATGGATGCGCCTGCTGATCGTCCGTCACGCGGTCGCGGTGGAGCGGGGCACACCCGGCATCGCCGACGACGACCGGCCGCTCACCCCCGAGGGGGAGAAGAAGTTCAAGAAGGTGGCTCGCGGCCTGGCGCGCATGGCACCCCGTCCGGACGCGATTCTCTCGAGCCCGCTGCCCCGCGCCTGGCGCACCGCGGAGATCGCGGCGGCGGCCTTCGGTCGTCTCGCGCCGGAGAAGACGCCGGCCCTCGTCGGCGGCAGCCTTGCCGATCTGGCCCAGGCCCTGGGCTCCCACGGCTCCGAGGCCACCGTCGCACTCGTCGGCCACGAGCCCCATCTCTCCGGCGTCCTCGCCGAGCTCCTCGGCTCACGCGCCGCCGGAGAGGCTGACCTTCCGCAAGGGAGGAGCCGCCCTCGTGGAGGTTCCCGCGGGCCTCCACGAGGGCGGGAGCCTCGTGTGGTTCCTGACCCCCAAGCTGCTGCGCGCGCTCGGCGAGTAGCGGCCTAGCGCGGCGCGCGCTCCAGCGAGCCCGCGGCGAGCGCGGCCGCGACGTAGCACGCGCAGCCGGCCAGCATCGCCACCTGGAAGCCGCAGGTCACGGCGAGGACCATCGTCCCCAGCGAGCCGACGACGGACAGGATGCCGTTCAGCCCCCAGTAGAACGGCGGCTCGGGCAAGCCGTGGCCGGTCCTCCGGAGCCCGCTCGGAAACGGCATGCCCATCGCGAAGCCGAGCGGGGTCACGAGCAGGACCGCGATCGCGATCCGCGTGGGCAGCTCGAGAGACAGCAGGGCCGGGACGAGGTGGGGCAGGACGAACGCGTAGGCCACTCCGAGCGCGGCCACGGTCAGGCACACGCGTCCTCCGCGAAACCGGCCCGAGCAATAGCTTCCGACGCCGCCCGCGGCCAGGAGCGTGAAGAGCAGGATCGACAGGGTGAAGATCGGATGGCCGAGGAGCAGGGTCATGTTCTGGAGCAGGGCCAGCTCCACGGCGATGAACCCGAGGCCGAGGCTCGCGAAGTAGGCGATCGAGCCCCAGTAGCGCCGGCCACCCTGCTCTCTGGGCCTTCCGAGGAAGAGAAAGACTCCGCAGAGCACCACGAGGGGGAGGAGGATCTCCAGGAAGGCCGTGCGCATGCTCCCGGGCAAGCCCCACGGCTTCTGCCGCGCGAAGAAGAAGGGACGATCGTCGAAGACCGGGTCCACCCGGGCGGGCGACTCGGCCACGAACTCGGCCAGGGTCTTCCGGCCCGACAGGAGGCTGGCGTAGGGTTCCTCCACGTGGCGACCGGGCACGATGAGCGGGCGCACGCCGGGCCACTCGTCGGCCATCTGCGCGGTCTCGGCCGCGGTGAAGGGCCGCTTGCGCAGCATGAAGATCATCTGCGGCGGGTCGCTCGGGGTCCCCCGCTTCTCGAAGAGAACCGCGATTCTCGGGCCGGCCTCCTGCGGCGCCCAGGAGGGCCACCGCGTTCGTCACCAGTCGGGGGACGTCCACGTCTCCAGCGCAGGATCACGAGCATCCCGTCCGGGGTGAGGTGGTCGTAGTAGGCCCGGAAGGCTTCCACCGTGTAGAGGTGGTTCTCGGAGAGCGAAAGCCCGCCCGAGGCCACGGCCGCCCAGGAGTCCACGAAGCCGAGCAGGATCACGTCGAAGGTCTGCGCGGTGCGGCGGATGAAGGTCCGGCCTTCGGTGAGGATCGCGTTCACCTTCGGCTGGTCGTAGAGGTTGCCCGCCTTGTCCCCGAAGTGGCGGACGAACTGGAGCATCAGGGGATTCATCTCGGCCGCGGTGACGCGACGGCTCCCGGCGGCCAGGGCCACGAGCACGTCGGAGCCGCCCTCCGGGACCGATGACCAGGGTCTCGGGTTCCTTCGGCGCGATCTTGAAGGGAAGGGCGCGGTACCAGTCGCGCAGCGGCCCGACGCTCTCGAGCCGGCCGTCCCAGGACAGGATGTTCGTCCAGGCGTCGGAGTCGATGTAGAGGCGGGCGAGGTAGGGGGCCTCGAAGCCCGTGACCGCGTCGATGCGCGAGTACGAGTTCCACCCGGTCAGGGCGACCTTGGTCCCCGGCCGCGCCGCCATGTGCTGGTACATGCCCTTGGTCGGCGCGCTCCTGATCTTGAACACTCCGGTGCGCTCGTTGAGGCCGACCGCGGCCAGGACGAGGACGCTGCCGAGCGCGGCCGCGGGCAGAAGTCGGCGCCAGAAACAGGCTGACGCGGCCAACGGGGCGAGGGCCACGGCCAGGACGGCGTTCTCGCCGCCCAGCCACGACAAGAGCGCCGTCACCGCCAAGGCCCCCACCGATGCTCCGAGGAGGTCGGCGAAGTAGAGCTCGGCCGCAGCCTCGCGGCCCAGGGCGAAGACCATGGAGAGCGCCATGCCCGCGAGCAGGAAAGGAAGCAGGGAAACCACGAAGTAGAAGGCCAGGAGATCGGGGTGGAAGGGAACGCGCACGATGAGCCAGAGGCACAAGGGTATGGAGGCGGCGTAGAGGAGGGTCAGCACCCCCGCCTTGGCGAGGCTCAGCCGGATGCGGTCGCGGAGGAGATGGAGGCTGAAGCCTCCGAGCCCCCAGCCCAGGAGCGCCACCGAGATGGCCACGAAGGCGAAGTGGTACCAGATCGTGGCGGAGAAGATGCGGGTGAGCCCGATCTCGAACATGAGTCCGGACATGGTGACGAGAAAGAGCCCGACGTAGATGGCCATGTCGCGCAGACGCCTCCTTGGCGAAACCGCGACACTATGGGGAGGAGCGACCCTCGTCAAGCCGGCTCCCTCGACCGCCGGCTCCCCTCGGCGGGTCGGCCGGGCACGCGCGTGTCCCTGACGTTGGTGAGACGATAGGCGGGCATGGCCGCCATGGAATCGGGTCCTCCGAGGTTGGAGAAGGCGATCGTCGGGCCGCGACCCCTGATCGTGGTGGTAATGCCCGCCTATCGGAGCGCCTCCAAGATCGGCTCGGTGTTGGCCGCGGTACCCTCTTGCGTCGACCGCATCGTGGTGGTCGACGACGCTTCGCCCGACGACCTGACGCGGGCGGTGGCGGCCGTCGCCGACCCCCGGATCGTCGTTCTCCGCCACCCCGTGAACCGCGGAGTGGGAGCCGCCACCCGAGCGGGATTCGCGGCCGCGATCGAGCTCGGCGCCGACATCGTGGTCAAGGTCGACAGTGACGGCCAGATGGACCCGGCACGCATCGCGGATCTGGTGGGCCCGATCCTGGCGGGCGAAGCCGACTTCACCAAGGGCAACCGGTTTTACGACTTGCGGTTCGTTCGCGCGATGCCGCTGGCGCGCCGGATCGGCAACCTGGGGCTCTCTTTCCTGGTGAAGGCCGCTTCCGGGTACTGGAGCGTCTTCGACCCCTGCAACGGTTTCCTGGCGCTCCGGGCAAGGCACCTCCGCGCCCTGCGTGTCGAGATGCTCGCCGAACGCTACTTCTTCGAGATCAGCCTCTTGTGCGAGGCCTACAACGTAGGCGCGGTCCTCCACGACGTGGCCATGACCCCCGTCTACAACGACGAGGTGAGCTCGCTCAGCCCCGCGAAGAGCCTCGTCGAATTCCTGCCTCGGCTCGTGGCCCGCCTCGCCCGTCGCATCGGCTACACGTACTTCCTGCGTGACTTCAACCTGGTCTCGGTCTTCTTGTGCGCGGGGCTGCCCTTGTTCCTCTTCGGCTTCTTCTGGTCGGCCGGCCACTGGTACCGCTCCTACGCCACCGGGGTCGTCGCCAGCTCCGGAACCGTGATCATCGGTGCGCTCACCATCATTCTCGGCTTCCAGCTCCTTCTGCAGGCGATCGTCCTGGACGTGCAGAGCGAGCCACGACGCCGGACGCGCTGACCGTTGCCCGCGGCCGCCAGGACGACCAGCAAGGGGCGCGCCGGGCGCGCCTTCCCGTTCCTGTGCCTGGGTGCCTTGGGGTTGCTCGCCGCCGCCTACGCGAACTTTCTCGACAACGGCTTCCATTTCGACGACGGCCACGTGCTGGTCGAGAACCTCTACGTGCGCAGCCTCGGAAACGTGCCCCGCTTCTTCGCCGACGCCGGCACTTTCAGCAAGCTGCCCGCCAACGCGGCCTATCGCCCCCTCGTGACCTCGAGCCTGGCCCTCGACTACGCGATCGCCGGGGGCCTTCGCCCTCGAACCTTTCACGTCTCGCAGCTCACGCAGATGGCGCTCCTCGGGCTCGCCCTCTTCTTCTTCTACAGGCGGATCATGGAGGCCCAAGGGTCCGACCCGTGGAACCGCACCCTGGCTCTCTTCGCGGCGACGCTGTTCTGCGTGCACACCCTGAACACGGAGACCTTGAACCTGATGCACGCCCGCTCGGAGATCCTCTCCGCGCTCGGAGTGGTGGGCGCGTTCCTGATCTACCTGCACGGCGGCCGCGCTCGGCGGCTCGGTCTGCACAACCTGGCCATGCTCGCCGGGGCCCTCGCCAAGCCGCCGGCCGTTCTCTTCGGTCCCCTTCTCTTCGTCTACGTGGCTCTCGAAGGCCGCTGGGGCGATCCCCGGGTTCGGGGGGAGGAGAGCCCGTGGCGCGCGGCCCTCCACCGCGCCTTCCGCGCCGCCGTTCTGCCGACCGCGCTCGGCGTGCTGGCGTTCCTGGCCATCACCCGCCTGGACGCGCCCAAGCTGAACTACGGAGGCGGCGACCGGTACCACTACGCGCTCACCCAGGTCTGGGCCTGGCTGCACTACCTGCGCCTGTTCTTCCTGCCGTACGGTCTCAGCGCCGACACCGACCTGAAGCTGATCCAGGACTGGTACGACACCCGCGTCTTCGCCGGGGCACTGGTCCTTTCCGCCCTCGCCTGGGTTGGCGTGCGCAGCGCGGCGAGCGAGCGCGCCTGGCCCGTGGCCTTCGGCCTCGCCTGGTTCGCCCTGACCCTGGCTCCCGCCTCGAGCGTCGTCCCCCTGGCCGAGCCGGTCAACGAGCACCGCCCGTTCCTCGCCCTGGTAGGCTTCGTCCTGGCCGCGGTCTGGGCGGCCCGGCTGGGGTGGCAGGACCTGGGGGCCCGGCACCCGGCATTCGCGAGGAGCATGCGCGCGGCACCCGCCGTGCTGGGGCTCGCCTTGCTGGCGGCCCACGCCCTGAGCGTCCACCAGCGCAACGAGACCTGGCGCGATGGCGAGTCCTTGTGGCGCGACGTGACCAGGAAGAGCCCCGCAAACGGGAGAGGCTGGATGAACTACGGGCTCGTGCTGATGGCGCGGGGCGACTATCCGGGTGCGCGAGAGAGCTTCATGCAAGCCCAGAAGCTCACTCCCAACTACTACGTGCTCGAGATCAACCACGGCATCCTGGCCGGCGTGACCGGCGACGCGGCGGAAGCCGAAGGGCACTTCAAACGCGCCGTCGAGCTGGAGCCCGCCCTGCCGGATCCCCACTTCTACTTCGGCCGCTGGCTGGTCGAGCGGGGCCGCGGCCCCCAGGCCCTCGCGGAGCTCGAACAAGCAGCCCGCCTGGCGCCGGGTTTCGACGCCGCCCTGTCGCTTCTCATGGACCTCCAGACGGCGCGTGGCGACGGGCCGGCCGCGGCGGCGGTCGCGCGGGCCGTCCTGGCCATCGACCCGAGCAGCCGGCGGGCCCAAGCCTGCGCGGCGGGCCAACTGGACGCGGGTCTGGCCGCGGCTACCGCCCCGTCCTTGTTCCAGACCGCGGTGGCCCTCGGGGGCGGCGGCAAGCACCTCGAGGCGGCCCTCGCCTATCGCGCCGTCGTGGCCAAGGACGCACGCCTGCCCGACGCGCTGAACAACCTCGGCTGGACGCTCGGCAAGCTCGGCTTCTTCGCAGAGGCCGTGCCGCCGCTCGAGGAAGCCCTGCGCCAGAAGCCCGACTTCCCGCTCGCCCGAAACAACCTCGCCTGGGTTCGGAGCCAGCAGAGGTGACGGCCGAGGGGGCCTGCCCCATCTGCGGGGCCGCGGGTCTCCGCTCGTCGTTCGCGCTGCCCGGCTTGTGCGTGCGACGTTGTCGCCGGTGCGGCCACCGGGTGGCCAGCCACGACCTGCCCATGGCAGGTGCCGCTGACTATCACCGGCAGTACGAGCAGGGGGCCTTCCTGGAATCGCTGCGAGCGACACGCCGGCGGCAGGCCGGTCAGCTCGTCGCCGCAATGAGGCGCCACCTGGCACGGCCCGGTGACGTGCTCGACTATGGCGCTGGACGCGGCTTCTTCCTCGAGGTCTGCCGGCGCGAGGGGCTCGCCCCCCTGGCCGGCGCAGACACGTCGGAGCTCGCGATCGAGGAGCTGCGGCGCTCCGGCATCGAGGCTCATCGGATCCCCGAAGGGACCGATGCCGCCGGCCCGCTCAAGCAGGCTCTCTCGTTTCCGCCGCGAGTGGTAACCCTCTTGGACGTGGTGGAGCACCTGCCACCGGAAAGCCTCGCCGGGTTCCTGAGATCGCTGGTGCGCGAGCTCGGCAGTGCGCTCGAACTCCTCGTCATCAAGGTCCCGATTGCCGAGGGGCTGCTCTACAGGATCGCCCGCGTGGGTGCCGCCGTCGGCTTCAGGGGCCCGCTCCGGCAACTCTACCAGGTCGGGACCTGGCCCCCGCACCTGAGCTACTTCTCGGCGCGCTCGATGGCGGTGCTTCTCGAAGGCTTGGGCTTTCAGGTCGTCGCGCGAGTCGACGACCTCGACTTCGAGCCCGAGCTCCTGGCGGCCCGTGTGTCGCGAGCTCCCTCGGCGGCGGCGCCGGTCCTCCGGCTTGCGGGACGGGCCCTGGCCTTGGCCGCTCGAGGCACCGGCCAGTTCGACACGGCGACGTTCCTGGCGCGGCCCAGGCGGTAGAGAAGAGCTGAGGCCCCGAGGCACGCTCCAGCCCGGTGGCGCGAACCGACCTCAGTCGGGCGTGCCGAGCCTGAGGCCGGAGGCGGCCGGGGCCGCCGCCCGACGCCGCGATACGAAGAGCGCCGCCACCCCTGCCGCCACGGCTCCCCCCATCAGTGCGCCCACCCCGACCGGCCAGGAGATCCCCAGCATCTTCCAGAGTGCGAATCCCATCGTGCCCTCCACCGACTTGGACACGCGGGTCGGTCTCCAGGTTCCGAGCCTTGGGGTCAGGAGCCCGGAGTCCCCTTCGGCGCTTTGTAGCTCCACGTCCCGAGTTTCGACTGCCCTCGCGGGATCGACTGCGACTGCCAGCTCGCCCCGGCCAGGTGCTTCGCCAGGAAGAGGATCTGGCCGACGTGGGTGGCGTAGTGCGCGACCTGACGGTTGATCGCATCGAGGGCGCTCAGCTCCTCGCCCCGGATGCGGACCCGGGCCCCCAGGTCGGTGCCTGCCAACGGCCGAAGCGCCGCGAAAACGCAGGCCCAGCCCGCCTCCCAGGTGGCGAGCAGCTCGGCCCGCGACATCACGACCGTGAGGTCGAACTCGCCGTCCCGATTCCTGTCCGGCTTCTCGCCGTCGGTGGCGAGGAAGTCCGTCCAGCGCGAGCGCATGTTGCCCGCGAGATGGCGGACGAGGATTCCGATGCTGTTCGACTCGGGGTCGAGGCGGCGCTCGAGGGCGGCGTCCTCTGTCACCTGGCCGATCGCTTTCTCACCCTGCCGCTTGAGTCGCTCGAACTCGAAGAGCGCGGCGCGGAGGTACTCGGTCCCTGGATCGATGTCGTCCATCTCCACTCTCCCGAATCGTCTCGGCAGCCAGAGTATAGTGGCTCCGTGGCGCGAGACCGCCTCCTTCATCCCTACGCGATCGCGGCCTCGTTCCTCGGACTCGCCCTTCTCCTGGCCCCCCTCGTCCAGCATCAATACGACGTGGCCGATTGCTTCCTCGCGTGGTCTCGCGCTTCCGAGGGCGTGCGCCCCTGGGCCGTCTATACTCCCGGGGCCGGGGCTGACGACTGCGACTATCCCCCGCTCGTCCCCTATTGGCTGACCCTGGTCGAGGCCGCGCGGCGAGCCGCTTCGGCGCCCGAGGTCGGCGTCTTGACCCTGACCCTGCTGAAGCTTCCGAACGTGCTGGCTGCGTTCGCGGGTGTGCCGCTCTGCCTCCTGGGCCTGCGCGCGCCCTTCGGCGACGCCGCCGCCCGCGTCGCGGCCACGGCTTACGCGATCTCGCCCGCCCTCTTCGTCAACGGGCTGTGGGGCCAGTTCGACGCGCTTGCTCGCGTTCTTCGTGCTCGCCGCTCTGATCGCCGCGCTCCACCATCGACCCGGGCTCGTGGGCGTGGCCCTCGGCCTCGGCCTCGCCACGAAGCTCCTGGCCATCGTGGCCGCCCCGCTTCTCGCCTTGTACCTCTTCCGGCGCGCGGGCGTGAAGGCCGTGGCCCTCGCCAGCGCCGCCGCCGCGGCCACCATGCTGGCGCTCGCGCTGCCCCACGTGCTGGGGGGCGCCGGCGACGCCGTGCTGCGCGCCTATACCGGCGCCGTTCACTACTACCCTTACCGCACGGCCGAGGCCTACAACACGTGGTACGTGGCCGACCGCTTCGACGTGCTCGTGCGTGGTCTACCCTATCCCCTCGTCCGACGTGACGACCGACTGGCCATCGGCGCGATCACCTACCAGGCCCTCGGCCTCGGGCGCCTTCGTGCTCGCCACGGCCGCGCTCCTGGCGGCTCTCTGGAAGCGCACGGGGCCACGGCTGCTGGTCTTCGCCCTGACCCTCCACCTCTTTGCCTTCTTCATGCTGCCGACCCAGGTGCATCAGCGCTACATCGTGCCGGCCGTGGCGATCGCCGCCGTGCTCGTGGCGATTCGCCGCGACCCGTCTGGCTCTGGCTCGGTCTCACCGTGACCGCCACCCTCAACCAGGCCCTCGATCTGGCTCGCGCGCTCCCGGCGGTGCCGCCGGTGCACGGTGCCCTCACCGCGGACCTGTTCGCCTTGCCGCTCCGAACCTGGCGGGACCTGGGCGCGATCGTCGGCCTCGCCAACCTCGCGCTCTTCGTGGCCGCGGCTTGGGGGTTCGGGCGCGAGCAGGCGTCGGAACCGCGCCGCGTGAAAGCGCTGCGAGTCGTGCTGCTCTTGGCCTTGCTGCCCATGGCGCTGGGCCGCGTGATCGTCACCTATCAGGACGCGACCCTCACCCATCTGCCCGCCCGCGCCGTGGATCGCCGAGGAGCTCCGGGCCGGGCACATCCCCTTCGTTCACCCCGGCGCGTCGCTCGGCCAACCCCTGGCCGGCAACCCGAACTTCGGCGTCTTCTTCCCCGACACGATCCTCACCGTCCTCCTGCTCGCCTGCCGTCGCGTTCGGCCTGCGCTTCGCGTTGGCACTCGTGCTGGCCTTCGTCGGGGCACGCCGGTGGGCGCGGGCCGAAGGCATCGCGCGCGAGCGCGGCCGAGATCGCCGCCCTGGCCTTCGTGCTTTCCGGCGTGTTCCTCTCCACCTGGCGGTTCTTCAACAGCGGGTTGGCCCTCGCGATCGCCCCCTGGGTGCTGGCCGCGGCCACGAAGCTCGCGAAAGGGGTCAGGTCTGGAATTGTGAATCGCGACTCACAATTCGAGACCTGACCCCCGCGGTGGCCGAGATGGGCCTCTGGGGAGGCCTCGAGATCCTGGCGGGTGAGCCCGTGATCGCGCTGCTCACCTTCGTGCTGGCCACTGGCCGCGTCGCCCTGGAGGGTGCGCGCGAAGGGGCCGCGCTCCGGAGGCTCACCCGAACCGCGCTGGCCTTGGCCGCGGTCTTCGCACTGGCGGGGCTCATCGCCGCTCCGCAGATCGCAGCCACCGCACAGATCCTCGGCGACTCGAGCCGTGAGCGGAAGCCCATTCCCTTCGTCACCGCCACCGGGACGTCGGTGCACCCGGTGCGGCTCCTCGAGCAGGTGGTTCCCTTCCCCTACGGCCGTCCGGACCTGCGCGGTCCCCGACGGCTTCGCCGGCCACCGTTTCTTCGACAACCATGCGCCGTATCTCTGGACGCTGCACGTGGGTCTCGTCGTCCTGGGCCTGCTCGCCCTCCACGGCGGCGGGCGTGCGCATGGCGAGTGGGCCTTCGCAGCGGTGGCGATCGGCGCGGCCACGCTGTCCCTGGGCAGGTACCTGCCCGGGGCCAAGGCCCTCTACCCGATGTTGTCGCTCGGCGGGCGCATCCGCTTCCCCGTGAAGTGGTGGTACGTCGTCGCTCTCGCCCTGGTGCCCCTCGTGGGATGGGCGGCGGACCGCTGGCTCCGCGGCGAGCCTGTGAGCGGGCGACGTCGTGCCGTCCTGGCCGCGCTGCTGTTGGCCTCCGCAATCGTCCTCGTCGCGGACTGGCCCACGACCGTGCTCGCCGCGGCCGGCCCGCTCGTCTCCTTGGCACTGACCGCGGCCCTCTTGTGGTCGAGCCGCAAGCCCGGTCGCTTGGCGTGGGCCCTGGCCGGCTCTCTCGCGCTGGCCGGACTTCCCCAGCTCCTGGCCCTCCTGGATGCGCCGCCCGCACCGCCGCCGCACCTCGCCGCCGGACCGGATCTATTCCCGCGTGGAAGCCGACGCTCACCCGTCGCTGCTTCCTGACTCCGCGAAGTCGACCACGGTTCCTCAGTTCTTCCGACGCGCGTCTCCGGAGCTGTGGCCGCTCACCGCGGCACGCGTGGGCCTGGGCTATGCCTTCGACTTCGACCCGGACGGCGCCTACGCCGACGAGGACCGCGCGATCCGAAAGGCTCTCGAGGCGATTCCCTGGCCGGACCGCGCGGCGGAGTTGCGCATCGCGGGCGTCTCCACCGTCGTGGCCGACGAGGCGCTGCCCGAACCCTATCGCGAGCTGTCTGGTGCTGAACGCGAGCCCGGCCGTGCGTGCCTACGCGCTCGCGGGCGCGGCGCCGAGCGTACGGCTGGCGACGCGCGTGTTCCACGCCCCGGATCTCGCCGCGGCGATGGCCGTCCACCGATCCGCGGAGTTCGACCCGCGAATCCGACGTGGTCCTGGAGGGAGCGGCCATGAGCCCCTCCTCGGCCGCGCCTCGAGGGCAGGTGGTCCGCAGCGACGAACAGGCCAGCCATCTGCTGGCGGAGATCGACACCCCTTCGGACGCCGTCCTCGTCTGGTCGCCGGACGTACTTCTCCGCCTGGCAGGCCACCGTCGACGGGGTGCCCGTGCGGCCGGTGCGCGCGGACGGGCACCTCGTGGGCGTCCCCGTCGGTCCGTGGCCGGCACCGCGTGGAGATGGGCTGGCGAACCTGGCCGGTGGGGATCGGCCTGGGTCTCTCGCTCGCGGGGTGCCTTACGGCTCTGGCGCTGCGCCGAGGCTGACCGGCGGCCGGGCCAGCACTTCGCGGAGGCGCTCCTCGGGCACGCGGAAGAGCAGGTAGCTGTAGCCGACGTGCTCGATCGGCGCGAAGTTCTCGCGCAGCCAGCGATAGCGCTCGGGATCGCGGATGCCGACGAGATCGTTCGCCGCCACCAGGACGAAGCCGCTCTGCGGCTCGCGGGGCGAGACGACGAGTGGCCGCTCGGGGTGCGCCGACCGGTAGCGCTCGATGTCGCGGGTGCGGTCCTCCCAGTCGAGGTTCGAGTCGGCCAGGAAGCGCCAGGCGTCGACGCCGCCGCCCGATCAGCTCGTTGAAGTAGGACATCGGGTGGGGCGTGTAGGAGAGCGAGGAAAGGGCGAACCACGAGCCGCGAGGGCGGTCGCGACGATGCGCGTTCGCGGGCTCGCGGGACCAGCGACGCTCGCGGACGCATAGAGCGAAAGGAGCGGCAGACCGGGAAGAAGATAGCGGATGCCGAGCTGCGGCTCGGCGAGGAGGCTGAAGAAGGCCAGCACCACGAAGAACGGCAGCAGGAGAACGACCCCGTCGGACGGAGGCTCATCCGTGGCCCGGCGACGCCGCCAGGCCGCGAGCGCCATGAGGCCAAAGAGGGCCAGCGGCGTCTTCAGGAGAACCATGAGGGGAAAGGCGTACCAGTCGCCGTGGACGTTGAGCCGGCCGAGGACGTAGTTGTAGCCGCGGATGGTGCCGCGCTCCTCCTGGATCTGCGAGGAGCGATCGAGGCCGAGGACGAAGACCCGGGGCAGCGGAATGGGCACGGGGACGGACCTGAGGAACTGGAGGCCCTGGCTCTTCCAGTCGTAGGCATCGGCCCGGGTCAGGCTGCCCTGGAAGAGGTAGGCCGCGTTCACGAGGATGAGGACGATCACCACGAAGGCCGCGGACTGGCGCGCGCCGCCGGCCGAGCGCCGGCCGGTCGAGGCGGCGCGGTGCGACCGCCACTGGCCGACGGCCTCGACCAGCAGCAGGAGGCCAAAGGCCACGAACAGCAGGACGCTCGTGTACTTCGACACGAGGGCGCCCGCGGTGCCGAGGGCGCAGGCCAGCAGGTTGGCGATCTGCGCCCCCGCGCCCGCGGAGGAGCCGCCAGAAGGCCCACAGCGCGAACACGGTGAAGAAGGCCGTGGGCACGTCGGTCGTGACCTGCTTGCCGTGGGCGAGGAGCGTGGGATCGAAGGCCAGGAGGCCGAGCGCCAGGAGACCCGACGCGCGGGCCGAACATCTCCGAGGCCCAGCCGAAGACGACGACCCCCAGCATGAGCGCGAAGACCATCGTGGGCACGCGCACCAGGAGCCGCGCGGTCTCGTCGGCCTCGAGGTCGCGCGCCCGGCAGCCCGCCGCCGCGCAGGGCAGCGCGTTCAGCATGAGGATCGGCATGCGCTGGCCGCTGGTCGGGGGCGCGAGGCCGCGGCTCAGAAGCCGATAGCCGTAGGCCAGGTTGTCGTACTCGTCGTAGACGAGACGCTTGCCGAGGCTGCTGACCACGAGCAGCGTGGCCATGATCGCCAACAGACAAGCGGGAGCGACGAAGCGAACGAGGACGTCGCCTGCGCTTCAGGGAGCCTCCGCCGCCAGCTTCGCCCACACCGCGCGGGCGTCGGCGATCGTCTGCGAGGACGGACGCCTTCTCGGCGGGGGTGTTGTAGCCCGGGTGGGCGGCGGCGGCCGCGGACACGCGATCGATCCAGCCCAGGAAGTAGCGGGCGTCCTCCGGAGAGCGCGCGGGCGCGCCGCCGACCGCGAGGTAGACGGGGCTCGTGGTCCCGAAGGGGTAGAGGTCGAGCACGGGATGGCGCGAGCGCTGATGCGTAGGCGCGAAGCACGAGCCAGCCGGAGCGGTCGATCGACACCGGGCACCACGGCGTCGGCCGTCGTGCGGTCGCCGGTGAGGGGCACGGTGGCGACGACCCGGCCGCTCGCCACCACCTCGAGCTTGTCGACGGGCACGATCGATCGCAGGCTGACGCGGGCCTCGAGGCGGTGCTTCCCGGCGGGCAGGGCGATCTCGCCGCCGGGCTCCGTCCAGGCGCCCCCGGAGGCGCGGACCGCGAGCTCGACGAGGGGCCCGTTCGTGGCCATGGTGCGCCCCGCCTTGATTGCCGCGAGAAAGGCCGCGTGGTCGAGCGGACCGTCGACCTTCGCGAACACGCGGTTCATGCCCACCGGGCCGCGGAGCGAAGCGTAGTTGGCCATCGCGTCGGTGCCCGCGGCGGCGGGGATCCGGAAGCCCGCGTTGAGCAGCCGGTACCAGACGTCGCTCGTGGACAGGTGGTCGCTGATGCTGACGGCCTCGTAGTAGTCGACCTTGCCGAGGGCCACGTCGATCGGGAAGCTCGACCGGATCGCCGGGCAGGAAGCCGGGCACCGCGTTCGGGGCGGGCGGCGCGGCCGTGGCGAAGTCGGGGCGCGCGTCGAACGGATGGACGTAGCCCAGGAGCGCGCCCTGGGCGCGCGCGAGGTCCGCGACCGTGGCGTTCATGGGATGGAGGCTCGCGGCGGCGGTGTTCGCGTACCCGACGTACCCGGGCAGGAGGACGTTCTCCGTGAGACCCAGGAGACCGGTGTGGCCCCAGAAGCTCGTGTGGTACTCCTGGCTGTGGTAGATCAGCGTGTCCGCGCGTCGAGGCGGGATCGAGCGCGCCCGTGAAGAGGGCGATGTCGGGGATGCGCTGCTCCTTGTTGACGATGAGGTTCTCCACGACGTGAAGGTCCTCGGCCTTCATCTGGCGCGCGAGGTCCTTCGCCTCCAGGCGGTAGTGCCCGCCGTAGTTCATGTGGACGTGCAGGTCGCCGCTCCACCAGCCCCGGGCGGGCAGGTCGGCGAGGCGCTCGAGGGCCACGTCGACGGTCACCGTCGCGCCGGGAGCGACGTCCACGGTCCTTGCGCACGAGGCGGTACTCGAGCCCCTTCGTGACCTCGACGGTGAGGGATGCCCGCAGGCACGCTGAGCGTCGCCTCCCCCTGGCTGTGGAAGTAGCTGTACTCGAACTTCCGCTCCGCCCGGTCGAAGTTGTCGTCGGCGGCCCGGAGCGCGTCGTCCGGCGCGAAGCCGCGCCCGTCGTGCGCCGTCACCGAGATGCGGCAGGGCAGATTCGTGCGGATGGTCAGCGTTCCCGTGGCTCCGAGGCGTCGGCGCTCGCGGATCAGGACGGGCTCGCGGCGCCCGCCGGGCACGGCGATCGTCCAGAGCGACGTGTTGCCAGTGGCGTTCGAGATGTACGCGATGCGGCCGCCGTCCGGCGACCAGCGCGGGTTCGTGGCGTCGTCGTCGCCATAGGTGAGGGGAAAGACGTCGCCGCCCTCCGCGGTCATGAGCCAGAGCTGGTTCCGCTGCCGGCCGAGGTAGGAGCTGTAGACGACGCGCCGGCCGTCGCGCGCCCAGTCGGGCCGCGCCTTCCAGCTCGTCTCCTCGAAGTGGATCTCGCGCATGCGCCGCCCCCGGCTCGGCCTTCACGCGCCAGAAGCCGCCGGTGCCCCAGATCTGGCCGCGGTTGCTGACCAGGATCAGCTCCCGGCCGTCCGGCGACCAGGTGGGCGAGAGGAAGTGGTCGAAGCGCGAGTAGTAGTAGCGAGGCAGCCGGCTGTCGTTGTCCTCGGTCAGGCGGGTGAGGGTCCCCGGCCGGCCGCCGTCGACGCCTGATCGTGAAGACGTGCCAGCGGCCTTCGACCTGGGTGGACACGAACGCGAGGCGGCTGCCGTCGGGCGACCAGCGCGGCTCGACGTTGACCGCGCCGTTGGCGGTGAGGGGCCAGGTCTTGCCGGTCGCCACCTCGAGCAGCCACAGCTCGACGGCGTCGTCGCGGTAGCAGGCATAGGCGATGAAGCGGCCGTCGGGCGACCAGTCGGGCTGGTGGTCGTAGCCCGGGCCGCTCGTGAGCTCGGTGGCGACGCCGCTGGCCAGGGCGATGCGCCACAGCGAGCCTTGCATGGCCACGACCACGCTCGCGGCCGTCGGGCGACCAGGAGACCGACGAGGGCCCGCTCGTGACCTGCGGCAGGTACATCTCCCGGTAGTAGTAGCGGTGCGGGACCTTGATCTGCTTGAGAACGGGCTCGCGCCCCGGGCCGGAAGGAACGGTCGCCGCGACCAGGGGCAGGGCGACGCCCGCCACGAGGACGAGAGCGGTGAATCGGACACGGGGGCAGAGTGGGGCCATCGGTCTCCTTGCGGGTCCTGAGCTAGTCGTCCGTGCGGCGCGTCCCCGGGATCTCGAGGATGAAGTCCTTGCCGTAGGCGCGGGACGGGGTCTGGAACCCGGGCGGCGCGTCGCCGCCCAGGACACGCGCGGCGATGCGAAGCGCGGTCAGGGCGGTGAGGGTGTAGCCCTCGGGCGCCTCCAGGCGCGACACCCGGCGCGCGCCCGACGGCGTCATCGACCTCGCCCCAGAGAAAGCTCCTGCCTCGCGCCCGCTCCGCGTCGGTCGGTCCCGGCGGACCGGAGCGAATGCGCCTCTTCAGGAAACGCTGGACCACGCCCGCGGCGGTGAGGGTCGAAAGCCGGTGCGCCAAGCGCGAGAGCGTGCGGAGCCTCAGGGGCGCGGCCATGTAGACCTCGATGTCGGGGATCCCGGTGCTGTGATACGCGGTCGAGACGTCGCCCCAGGGGATGGTCATGGCGGTGGTCGGGCCGCGGCCGAAATCGATCGACCGGGTCTTCCAGGCGGACGGCACCGGCGTCAGGACGCCGCCGCGGCGGACGACGCCCCCGTGGTGCAGGTTCTCGACCATCGTGGTGGCCGTACCGCGCGACAGGCGTCCCGACACCCTGGAAGCCGAGGCAAAGACGCGTCGGCCGAAGGCAGACGTGTCTTCAGGTGCGCGGCGAGGCAGTCCGAGGGAACCACGTCGAATCCCGCGCCCGGCAGCAGCATCACCCCCGCGGCCCTGGCCTGGGCGTCACGGGCGGCCAACGACTCGAAGACGCTGATCTCGCCCGTGATGTCCAGGTAGTGGGTGCTGGGTCCGAAGGCAAGCGTCGGCCATGGGACGCGACGTCCGAGAGAACGGCCCCGCGCAATGGAGCACCGCGGTCAGGCCGCGAATGCCCTCCTCGACCAGCGCGGGTTCGTCGAGGCCGAATATCCGCTGCTCGAACGCCAACGACCCGGCCAGAGCCGCGACCTCCGCGGCGTTCCGGCCCGCCAGGATCGGCCGGAGGCCCTGGTCGCGGGCCAGGCGGGCGATCAGCCCACCCGAATAGCCGTTGGCACCGTAGATGAGGAAGGACATGGAGCGCGCTGCGAATTCTAGCAGCCGCACGGCCTCGGCCCCTTGACAAAGAGCCTATTAGTTGTATTATACAAATATGAGCACAGAGGGTTGCCTGCGGCCCCTTCCGGACTCGGCCCGCCCCCTGGCGCGCCAGCTGCTGCGTGGGGTACGCGGGTTGGTCCGCCGCTTCCAGGTGTCCGAGCGGGCCGACGTGGTCTGCTGCGGCGTCACCATCGCCCAGGCCGCCACCCTGGAGGTGCTCCGCGCCGAAGGACGGATGGGCCTCGGGGCCCTGGGCAAGCGGCTCGGCATCGCACCGAGCACGCTGACCCGGAACCTCGACCGCCTGGAAGAGAGCGGCCACGTGAGCCGCGGCGAGGATCCGGCCGATGCCCGGGCCGCGCGCGTGGCCCTGACCGCGGCCGGTCACCGCGTGGCCGACCGCCTGGAGAGCCAGGAGGAGGACTTCGCGGGAGAGATCCTCGCCCGCATTCCCAGAGAGCGTCGGGCCCGGGTGGTGGAGGCGCTCGACGACCTGCTCGTCGCCGTGCGCAGCGCCACCGAAGACTGCTGCCCCGAGGCGTTCACGCACTTGATGAAGGACTTCCCCGAGAAAGAAGGCAAGTGATGACGACCCCATCGTCCGAGATCCCCATGGCGCGTCTACCCGAGGGCGAGGCCCTCGTGGATCAGGTCAGGGAGCGGTACGGCAAGATCGCGACCGGCCAGCAGAAGGGCTGTTGCGGAGGCGGCGATGGCGAGCAGGACGTCGCCTTGCAGATCGGCTACGGCAAGGACACCCTGGCCAAGGCGCCCGAGGGCGCCAACCTCGGCCTCGGCTGTGGTGCACCCATCGATCACCTGCGCCTGCGCGCCGGGGAATCGGTGCTCGACCTGGGCTCGGGCGGAGGCCTCGACGCGTTCCTCGCGGCCGACCGGGTCGGCCCCACCGGACACGTGGTCGGGGTGGACATGACGCCCGCGATGGTGGCGCGTGCGCAGGCCAACGCGAAGAAGGCGAACCTTTCGAACGTCAGCTTCCGCGAGGGACGGCTCGAGGCGCTGCCAGTGGCCGATGCGTCCGTGGACGCGGTCACGAGCAACTGCGTGATCAACCTGGTCCCCGACAAGAGCGCGGTCTTCCGCGAGGTGGCCCGCGTGCTGAAGCCAGGCGGTCGCCTCGTGGTCTCCGACATCATCCTGGACGGCGAGCTGCCGGAGGTGCTTCAGAGCGACCTCCTGGCCTATGTCGGGTGCGTGTCCGGCGCCATGCAACGGAGCCAGTACTTCGGTCTGCTCGAAGCCGCCGGCCTCGGCAAGGTCGAGATGCTGAAGGACGTCGACTACCTCGCGGCGGTGGCGGGTACGCTGCCCGAAGAGGCTCAGGAGCTGCTCGATCGCTCGGGCGTGAAACCGGAGGAGCTGGCCGGGAAGGTCCGGTCGGTGACCTATCGGGCGAGCAAGGCGGACGCCTGCTGTGGCCCGTCGTGCTGCGGGGCCTCGGCCTGAGCCCCGGCCCGACCTGCGGGCGAACGTGCTAACCTCGGCCGCGGAAGCGAGGTTCTCGCCATGCTCCTGCACGCTGCGTCCGCCCCCAAGAAGGAAGTCGACCTCAAGCGCACCTACGACGCCATCGTCGTGGGCTCGGGCGCCGCGGGGGGCATGGCCGCTCACGTGCTCACGTCGCAAGGCCTCCAGGTCCTGCTGCTCGAGGCGGGCAAGAAGCTCGACATCGAGGCCGAGCTCAAGTCGATGGAGTGGCCCTACGACCACCCACGTCGGGGAGAGATGCCCTACACCTCGCACGCCCTCTCCCTGAACGAGTACAACGTCCGCCAGCCGCCCTATGCCAAGGGCATGGCCTGGGCCAAGGTCTACTCCTACGTCCAGGGCTGGAGCGGCACCGACTACAGCAAGAACATCGTGGTGAACGAGCAGGACCATCCCTACACCGGGACGAGCTACGCCTGGGTGCGGGCGCGGCTGCTCGGAGGCAAGACCAACATCTGGGGCCGCCTCGCCCTGCGGCTCTCCGACCTCGACTTCAAGGCCAAGAGCCACGACGGCTACGGCGAGGACTGGCCGCTCTCCTACGCCGACGTGGCGCCCTACTACGACAAGGTCGACCTCTACCTCGGGATCTCGGGCCATCCCGAGAACCTGCCCCACCTGCCCGACAGCCGGTTCCAGCGGCCCAACAAGCTGACCGCGGCCGAGGCCCTGCTTGCGCCGGTCCCTGGCCAAGTCCGGCCGGGTCCTGACTCCCTACCGGGCCGGGGTCACCACCGACGGCCTCAAGCACAACAAGTACCGCAGCAAGTGCTTCGGCCGCGGCGCGTGCAGCCGCCGCGCCGGCGGCTGCGACATCCACGCCGCCTTCGACTCCCCCACCGGCCTCATCTACCCGGCGATGGACACCGGCAACCTGACCCTGCGCACCCAGTCGATCGCGCGCGAGGTGCTGGTGGACGCGGCCACCGGCAAGGCCCGCGGAGTGTCCTTCGTCGACGCCGACACCGGCCAGATCCTCGAGGCCAAGGCCAAGGTCGTGGTCCTGGCCGCGTCCACCCTCGAGTCGGCGCGCCTCCTCCTGCTCTCCAAGTCCCGCCAGCACCCGAACGGCATCGGCAACTCCAGCGGCCACGTCGGACACAACTTCTGCGAGCACGTGATGGGGCCGGGCTGCGGCGGTCTGGTCAAGGACCTCGTGGGCAAGCCGCGCACCCTCGACGACGGCAAGCCGGGATCGTTCTACATCCCGCGCTTCCGCAACCTCAAGGACCGACACCCCGACTTCCTCCGCGGCTACGGCTTCGAAGGCAGCAGCGGCACCGGCATGTACCCGGAGTCGGCCGCGCTCCGGGCTTCGGCAAGGCCTACAAGAAGGCGGTGCGCGACTACGCCGGGGCCACGATCGGCATGGGCGCGTTCGGCGAGGTACTGCCCCGCTACGAGAACGCGGTGGGGCTCGATCCCGAGGTGAAGGACAAGTGGGGCATCCCGTCCCTGCGCTTCAGCTTCAAGTTCGGGGACAACGAGAAGAAGATGGCCGCGGACATGGCCGAGACCGGCAAGCAGATGCTCGAGGAGGCGGGGATCGAGGTGCTCTACAGCGAGCAAGGACATCCTCACCGAGGGCTGGTCGATCCACGAGCTGGGCACGGCCCGCATGGGGAGCGATCCCGAAGACGTCGGTGCTCAACCAGTACCAGCAGTCGCACGACGTGAAGAACCTGTTCGTGGTGGACGGCAGCAGCCACGTCAGCGCGTCGTGCCAGAACCCGACCTGGACGATCATGGCCCTGGCCTGGCGCTCGTGCGAGTACCTGGCCGGCGAGCTCAAGAAGGGGAACCTCTGATGAGCGACCGGGACGACGTGCCCTCGGCCCTCGAGCTGACGCGGCGAGAGCTCCTGAAGCTGGCCGGCGCCGCTGCCGCGATGGCACCCCTGGCCGGTGGGGCCGCAACATCGGCCTGGCTGCGGCCGCTCCCGCCGCGGCACCGAGCTTCTTCACCGCGGCCGAGTTCCGCCTGCTCGACGAGCTGACCGAGCTGATCATTCCGACCGACGAGCATTCGCCGGGCGCGCGGGCGGCCGAGGTCGCCGCCACCATCGATCGCAGGCTGGCCGAGTACGACCCCGCGATACCCGAGCTCAAGGAGTCGCGCGAGTCCTGGAAGGCGGGGCTCGGCGCCATCGACGCGCTTTCCGTGGAGATGAACGGGGCCGCCCTCCTGGACGTCCCCGAGGAGAAGCGCATCGCGGTCCTGGAGCGGCTCGCGCAGAAGGAGAAGGCGGCGCAGACGCCCGGCCGAGAAGTTCTTCGTCGAGCTCAAGAGCTGGACGGCGCGCGGGTACTACACCTCGAAGATCGGCATCCATCAGGAGATGGAGTACAAGGGCAACGTGCTGCAGAACGACTACGCGGGGATCGACGCGGGATCGGTCTGAGCCCTGGCTCGCGCTCGCGGACGCGGTCGTACTTGCCGGAGCGTCGTCGCGTGCTTCAGCGAGAAGCGGCCCATGGCCTCGACCACGCGGGCCGACGCGACGATCGAGCCGTCCCGTGCTCATCCCCAGATCGTCCACCCCCGGGCGGCCTTGCATCTCGACCGACCAGAACGTCCGGCAACTGACGATCGGGGTCGTGGCGGACGAAGAACTCGGACCGTGTCGCCTCCGCCCGCACGACGGAGAACCCGGTGGGCTGGCCAGGCCCGAGCAGAGCGTCCTTGAGCGGTGTAGTCACGAGCAGGAGGGGATGGGCACGCACCACGTCGTCGCCGAGCCAGGTGTCGAACCTGCACGCAGGCCCGGCGCCCGCGGATCCGACGGGTCGCCCCGACACCTCGGGCTCGACCACGAAGAAGCCCATACGCCATCCTCGCGCGTCCCGCCCTCGATGGCAACGCCGGATGGCTCCCGGGTGTCGTGCATCACACTCCGAGAAGCCTTCGCCGTCAGGCCAGGCGCGCTCCTTGCTCGGCGAGCAGCGCCTTCAGCACGGAGCGGTGGCAACGGGTCTCGTCGGCGCAGTAGCAGCCGACCGAGAAATCGGCGCCTTGCGACAACGCCGCGAGCAGCATCAGCAGGTGCGCGGCCGGCGGTCGCTTCATCTCGCCGCGGTATCGCTTGACGAAGACGCGCCATCCCCGCGCGTCCGTGGTGGCCAGCGCCTGCTTCACCAGCGCGTCCGAGGGCGCGAGCTCGGGCAGCCACACGTCGTAGAAGTCGCGGGACGCAAACTCGCTCTTGGGCACGCCACGTGGAGGGCGCCGCACGGTACCGACGCGCAGCCCCTCCCTCGGCAACCGGCCGCTTCCGAGCTGGACGATCCGGATCGCCATCGCCTCCCTCGGTCCTGCTACCCGGCCTTCGGTACCCCGTCGAAGAAGTGCACCCGGCCGCTCTCCAGCGAGTATTCGGCGCCCACGACCAGCAGGCCGTCCTGCTCGATCAGCCGTTCGAGCACCTCGGAGCCATGACGGAGCTGGTTCGCCGCGACCCGGACGTTGGCCCGCACCGCCTCGGCCACGAGGCGGTCGAAGTCGTGGCCGAGTCCGGTCGCGAGCAGACCCTCCACCGCGGGTCGGACGCGATCCACGATCGAACGCAGGTTCCGCGAGCTCGCCTCGTTCGGCCGTCGAAGCTGCTCCACGGTCGCCAGGATGGCCCCGCATTGGGAATGGCCGAGGACCACCACGAGGCGGGTATGGAAGCGCTCGGCCGCGAACTCGACGCTGCCGATCTGCGACGGGGCCACGACGTTGCCGGCCACGCGGATGACGAAGAGGTCACCCAGACCCTGGTCGAACACGATCTCCGCCGGGACCCGGGAATCCGAGCAGCCCAGGACGATCGCGAACGGCTCCTGGCCCGCCACGAGCTCGGCGCGTCGCGCGCGGCCGGAGAGACCGTCGACACTGCCCGCGTCGGTGGCGAAGCGGTGGTTCCCGTCCCGAAGGCGCCCCAAGGCTTCGAGTGCTGTGATGCTCACCCTCGAGAGCTGCCGGAGTTGGAGATGGCTTCCATACCTTTGTTCATTCTACCCGCCCGCTCGCTCTCAATGAGGCACCCAGCCCCGTACGGTCGAGACCGCCGCACCCGATGCACCGGGGTCATCCGGGTACCTGCCTCCATGCAACCCCATTCTCCATCCATCAAGAGGATGTCTTTGAGCGCCGATGGTGACATGAGCGGGCCCTCGGCTGCATTCCGTAGCCAAGGGCCCCAGGTCTTCAGATCGCGTAAGGGCGCTTCCGGATCAGTGGCGGCTCGTACGGAAGGGATGCTCGAAGCTCAGGTACAGGAAGACCGACCGTTGGCCTGCGCTCGGGCCGAGGCCGATGGGGAAGGCGATCCCGGGGACGATCTGAAGGCCATTCTTGAAGTCGTGCGCCCAGCGCAGGCCCGGGCTGACCACCAGAGCGCTGGTTTGCTCGGTGAGCCCGGGGCCCACCACCGTCTGGGCCCGACTCCAGACCGTCTCCACGAGGAGGTTGACCTTGGGTCGGGCCAGCCAGACCGTGCTCTGACCCAGAAGGATCGCGGTGGTGCTGGCTTCGTCGCCCACCCCGTCACGCGCGCTCAGGGTTCGCGTGGCCCCCGCGTTCCAATGGGTCACGAAGCGCGAGCCATGCGTGACGCTCAAGGGCAGGTTCACCTGAAGGCCCACCCCACCGGTTCCCAGGCCTTGCCCCGACTGCCCCGTCGGGAGCAAGACGCTCACGCGAGGCGAGAAGGCCACGGGGCCGCCGCCGATCCCCGCCGCCTGGTAGCGGTAGTTGAGGGCCACGTCGCCGAGGCCGGAGGCGGAGGCGACCGTGGCCGGCGCGTGGACGTTCTGCACGGGCAGGGTGAAGCTCAACTGGTTCTTCTCGTCGGGCAGGGGCCACTCCTGGGTGAAGGTGTAGGCCCAATCTCCGGTCCCCGCCAGACGCGCGAAGGTGCTGATGTGCTGGACGACGCCTCGCTCCTGGTTGTAGGCCTCTTCGACGAGGAAGCTGTTGTCCTTGATCGGCTCCTGTGCGTGGACGGCGCTCACTCCCAGAAACAAGGAGAGCACCGCGACGCCTATCGAAGACACCGGCGCGGCCCTTTCGGGCTCACCTTGCTGGTCGTTCGAGGCGACCTTGGCCACTTCTTCCACCTCGCCCGCCGAGAGGACCCGATCGAGGTCGAGCAGCAGCACGAACCGCTGACCCGCCCGGCCCAGGCCCTTCAGGTAGGTGATGTCGGCCCGCGTCCCGAAGGCCGGCGGCGCCTCGATCTCTCCGGGCAGGAACTCGACCACCTGGCTGACCGCGTCGGCCACCAGGCCCATGGCCACCGACTCCCCGTCGAGCTCGGCCTCCACGATCACGATACAGGTCCGATTGGTCACCGGGCTCGGGTGGAGGCCAAAGCGAACGGCCATGTCCACGACCGGCACCACGCGGCCGCGCAGGTTGATCACGCCGCGGACGAAGCTCGGTGCGCGAGGGACCCGGGTGACGGTCTCGTACTCGAGGATCTCCCGCACCTTGAGCACGCTGACGCCGTACTCTTCGTCCCCCACCGAGAAGGTGAGGTAGGGCGCCTGCTGGATGACGTCTCTGTTTTCCATGTCTCCTGCCCTTAGAAAGCCCGGAAGTCCGGATCGACGGCGGCGTGACCGTTGGTCCGCCCGGAAGCCGCGCGCGCGGCGACCAGCGGCGCGATCCACGACGCCTTGGCCGACGGCTCGGCGGCCAGGGTCCGGCGGAGAGCCTGGGGCTCTTCGGCGGCACGGAAGAAGGCCACGAGCTGCTCGAGGCCCTGGGCCTGCGCCGCCATCTCCTCGGCAGTCGAAGCCAGCTCTTCCGCGGCCGAGGCGTTCCGCTGCGTGACCTGGTCCACCCGGGCCATGGCCTTGTTGACCTGGGCCACGCCCGAGGACTGCTCGGAAGACGCGGCCGCGACCTCCTGGACGAGGTCCGCGGTCTTGCGGATCGACGGCACGAGGTCGCGGAGCACCTGACCCGACCGCTCGGCGACCGAGGTGCTGGTGGAAGCGAGGGTGGAGATGTCCTTGGCCGCGGCCTGGCTCTTCTCCGCGAGCTTGCGGACCTCGGTGGCCACCACCGCGAAGCCCTTGCCGTGCTCTCCGGCCCGCGCCGCCTCGATGGCCGCGTTCAGGGCCAGGAGGTTCGTCTGGTAGGCGATCTCCTCGATGATCGAGATCTTCAGGGCGATTGCGCGCATGGCTTCGATGGTCTCGCCCACCGCCTTGGCTCCCTCCTCGGCCTCGCGGGCGCCCTTTACGGCCATCTGCTCGGTCTGCCGGCCGTTCTCGGCGTTCTGGGTGATCGATGCGCTCATCTGCTCGAGGCTCGCGGTCGTCTCCTGCACCGAGGCGGCCTGCTCACTGGTCCCCTGGGACAAGGTCTGGGAAGAGGCCGACACCTGGGCCGAGGCACCGCTGAGCGCGCTCGCGCCGGAGCGCACCTCGCCGATTACCTGGGAGAGCTTCTCGACCATGGCCACGAAGGCCTTGCCGAAGCCGTCGTGGTCGGAGCGCGGAGCCACGCGAACCCGCAGGTCGCCGTGAGCCAGGCTCTCGGCGACCGACGACATCTCCTTGAGGTAGGCATAGGTGCCGTTGATGGAGCGGCTGAGCTGCCCGAGCTCGTCCGTGCGATCGTCGAACTCCAGCACGTCGGAGAGGTCGCCCTTGGCCGCGCGGGCCATCGACGTGGCCATGCGCACGATGGGACGCGCGAGGCTGCGCGCGAGCAGGAAGGAGACCGCGAGGCCGAGGCCGGTCACTCCGAGGACGAGGGCCCAGGTGGTGGTACGGGCCACCGCATAGGAGCTCTCGGCGGACTGAAGCGCCGCTTGCTTCATGCGAATCGTCTCCTTCTCGATGTCCGCGATGATGGCCTCCTGCTTGATGCGCTGGGGGAGGTATTCCGCGGTGTAGCGCGCCTTGGCGCGCTCCAGGTCACCCCCGGCGATGACCCCCAGGAGGTCGTCTTCCACGGGGTTCAAGACCTTCGCGTCCATGTCCGCCGCGTCCTGGACGAGCTTCAGGATCTCCCCCTGAGGCGCCAGCTTGCGGATGTCCTCGACGTCGGCTTCGAAGTCCTCGTCCGCCTGCTTCTTGCGCTCCTGCTCGGCCTTGTTGGCGGGGTTGATCACGTAGCCGCGCAGGGCGTCGCTCATCGCGAGCATGTCGAAACGCATCTCGAGGGCCTTGTGCTCGATCACGTCGGACACGGTCACCACCCGCTTCAGCTCGTCGATGCTGCGGGACAGCACGGCCAGGATGGCCACGGAGGCTACCGAGCCGACGGACAGCAGGCCCAGAAAGCCGAAGGTCAACCTCATCCTCACGGTCGTCTTCATCGAGTCACTCTCCCAAAGCGGGCTTCTCGCCCTTCCAGTTCGTTCACCTTCTGGCAAGACGAGTGCCACCGGCCGAGACGTCGGAAGGCCCGCATCGTCAACGATCTGGCGAGGGCGGGCGGCAAGCTCGTCCGGAGATCAAGACCGTGGTCCGGATCCCCGGAGATGCTTGGGACGCTTCCCCGCGAGCTCCCCGGCCTTCCGAAGCACGGCCGGCGCGATCTGGTTCAGGCTCAGGACCTCGTCCACGGCTCCCCGCTCGATCGCCTCTTTCGGCATGCCGAAGACCACGCACGACTCTTCGTCCTGGGCCAAGGTCTTTGCACCCGCCTCTTTCATGGCCAGGAGGCCGGCGGCGCCGTCGTCACCCATGCCCGTCAGGATCACGCCGACCGCGTTCGGTCCCGCGGCCACGGCCACCGAACGAAAGAGCGCATCGACGCTGGGCCGGTGCCGGGACTCGAGGGGTCCGTCGCTCACCTCGACCACGTAGTGCCCGCCGCTGCGCTTCAGTCGGAGATGGCGATTCCCGGGGGCGATGAGCGCGCGTCCCTCCAGCACCCGATCGGCGTCGGCCGCCTCCTTCACCTCGATTCGGCACGACCGGTCGAGGCGCTCGGCGAAGGCCCGGGTGAAGACCTCGGGCATGTGCTGGACGACGAGGAGTCCCGGCGCATCCGGCGGCATCGCCTCCAGGATCGTGCGCAGGGCCTCGGTACCCCCCGTGGAGGCGCCCATGGCCACCACCTTGTCGGTCGTGGTTCCGAGGGCCGGCTTGCGCAGAGACCGGAGCACCGCGTCCGCGGTCCCGGCCGAGAGCGATGTCGCCCTGGCGGCTCGCGGTCGCACCCGGGCACGGGCGGCGGCCGCCACCGTGTCGCAGAGCATCACCGCCGAGTCGTGCAGGAAGCCCTTCACTCCGAGCTGCGGCTTCTCGATCACGGCCACGGCACCCGCCTCGATCGCCCGGAAGGCGGCCTCGGTACCCCGGGCCGCGAGGCCGGAGCAGATGATCACCGGGATGGGGTCCGTGGCCATCACCCTCTGCAGGAAGGAGAGGCCGTCCATCTCCGGCATCTCGAGGTCGAGCACGATCACGTGCGGCCGCGACCGCTGCATCTTCTCGAAAGCGATGAGGGGGTGCGCCGCGACGGACACCGTCGTGGTGCGGTCGCGCGAGAGGATCTGGGTCAGCATCTGCCGCACCACCGCGGAGTCGTCGACGATGAGGACGTGCGTCGCTTCCCGGGCGCCTTCGCTCATGCCGGACCGCCGGGAGGCGCGGGACGCGCGCCACACGCATAGACGTTGGGCCGCACCCCCACCCAGCCGGCGGCCTGGTTCAGGCTCTCGGCGTGGCCGAGGAACAAACACCCCTCGGGCGCCAGGTGCCCCGCGAGACGGGCCAGGACCCGCTCCTTGCCCGCGGCATCGAAATAGATGAGCACGTTGCGGCAGAAGACGAGGTCGAAGGGCCCCTGGACCGGGTAGTGGTCGTGGTTGAGGTTCATTCGCTGGAAGCGAACCACGCTCCGGATCTCGGGGCCGGCTTTCATGCTCCCTTGTTGGGCCCGGATGCCCCGCAGCATGAACCGCTTGAGATAGGGGGCGGGAATCTCGCGCGCGTCGTCCACCGGCCACACTGCGGCCTTCGCTCTCTCGAGCACGCGGGTGGACAGGTCGGTGGCGACGACCTCGATCTCCCAGCCCGCGGAAGACGGACAGTGGGCGAGCAGGGTCATGGCCAGCGAATAGGGTTCCTCGCCGGTGGAGCAGCCCGCGCTCCAGGCCCTGATCCGCCGTGAACGCCGGCCTTCCGCCGCCGCGGCGTTCCAGGCGGGAAGGAGCTCCCGCTCGAGGAACTCGAACTGCCGTGGCTCGCGGAAGAAGCGCGTCTCGTTCGTGGCGATGCAATCGAGCATCCTCACCTGTTCGCCCGGATCGACCTTGGTGACGTGCCGGAAGTAGGCGCCGAAGGAATCGAGATCGAGGTCCCGGAGGCGACTCGCGAGCCTCCCGGTCAGGAGGGCCTTCTTGGCCGGCGAGAGCCAGATCCCCGCCTCGCCGTGGATGAGGCGCTGGAAGGCTCGGAACTCGCCGTCCGTGAGCGGGCGATTCAAGCCGCCTCCCGGAACAGTCCGGGCAGGTCGAGCACGAGGGCGACCCCGCCGCTGCCCAGGATGGCGGAGCCGGCGATCCCCGGGAGGCCGCGGAAGAGCCGCCCGAGCGGCTTCAGCACGGTCTGGGTCTCGCCCAGGAGGGCGTCGACCACCAGCCCCAGCCGCCGGCCGTCCTGCTGCACGACCACGACGAACTCGCGCGAGGGTCTTTCCCGAGAGATCTCGAAGCGATCACGAAGACGCTGGCAAGGCAGGGGGGCGCCGCGTAGGCTCACGACCCCGGCCCCGTCCTTGCCGGCGAGGCCGTCTGGCGGAAGCTCGAGGCACTCGAGCACCGCTTCGAGCGGCAGGATGAAGGTCTCGGGGCCGGAGCGCACGGCGAACCCGGGGATGATCGAGATGCTCAGGGGCAGCCGGATCGTGAACGTGGTTCCCGCGCCTTCGCGGCTCACCACGCGCACCGATCCGCGGAGCGCTTCGACGTTGCGTCGGACGACGTCCAGTCCGACTCCCCGGCCGGACACCTCGGTCACGGCGGAGGCCGTGGAGAAGCCCGGCTCGAAGATGAGGTCTTGCAGGTCGGCTTCAGTCAGGCTCTCTGCGTCCGTGAGACGGCCGAGCTCGCGGGCCCTCTTTGCGATCCGCTCCTTCGAGAGCCCGAAGCCGTCGTCCTCGACTTCGATGACGATTCCCCCGGTCTCCCGAAAGGCCCGCAGGGAGACGAGGCCGCGGGGGTCCTTGCCGCGGGCCGTCCGCTCCGCGGGAGCCTCGAGGCCATGGGAAAGCGCGTTCCGAACCAGGTGCGTGAGGGGGTCTCGAATGTGCTCGACGATCTTGGTGTCGACCTCGACGTCCTCTCCTTCGATGACGAGACGCACCGACTTCCCGAGCGCCGCTCCCAGGTCCCTGACGATCCGCGTGAAGCGCTGGAAGGTCGGCCCGAGCGGTTCCATCCGGGCCTTCATGACGAGCTCCTGAAGATCCGCGTGCAGGCGATCCGCTTCGCTGTGGATCTCGCTCGCCACCTGGGCGGCGGTGCCGGGCAGCTCTTCGAGGGCCTCCTTCAGGCGGCCCCGCCCGACCGCCATCTCCCCCGCGAGGTCGAGGAGGCGGTCGAGGGTCTCGACGTCGACGCGAAGGGTGCGGGCGCGATGACCCTTGGCACCGATGGGAGAGGGCGCCTTGTCCGGCTCACCCGGGCGCGCGTCCTTGCGGTCCCCGGCCTCGCGGGCCAGCGCTTGAAGCCTCAGAAGGACCTCTTCGGGCGACGGCATCATCCCCGGGCCTCCCGGAGCATCTCGCGCAGGATGTCCAAGGACGTGAGCAGCAGGTCGACGACGTCCCGGCTCAGCATGAGCGAGCCGGCGCGCAGCCGGTCGAGGACGTCCTCCAGGCCGTGGGTCATGGCGGCGAGGTCGGCGAAGCCGAGGCTTCCCGCGTTGCCCTTGAGGGTATGGGCCACGCGGAACAGGGTGTTCAGGGACTCCGTGTCGGCGGGGGTGTCTTCGAGCACCAGGAGCGCGTGCTCCATGGCCAGGAGACCCTCTTCCGACTCCTCGAAGAAGAGGCGCCTCAGCGCATCGCGATCGACGTCGCAAAGTTCCATCGGTTATCTCCGCACGTGGGTTGGGGATGAAGCCGGCGGCACGCCGCTCCTCGCGACCGACCACGGCCAGGTGGGAGCCACGATCTCGGCCACCGGAACGGGCCGGGCCAGGAGATACCCCTGAACCAGGGTGATGCCAAGGCGCCGCAGGGCCGCGAGGTCTTTGGCCTGCTCGACCCCTTCGGCCACGACGCGCGCGCCAAAGGGCCGGGCGAGGCGGGCCACCGAAGCGAGCACGGCCCGGCGGTGGAAGTCGCGGTGGCACCCGTCCACGAAATGCCGGTCGACCTTGAAGTAGTCGGGCCGGCACTCCAGGATCATCATGTAGTTCGAGTGGCCGAGCCCCACGTCGTCGAGGGCGATCCTGCATCCGAGCTCGCGAAGGCGGGCCATGGCCGTCCGAAAGGCCACCACGTCCCAGGGCGGAGCGTGCTCCACGACCTCGACCACGGTGCGCCGGGGAGAGAAGCCGCACGCCTCGAGGCGGTTCGCCAGGAACTCGATGAACCCGGCGTCCATGGCCAGGGTGGAGGCGTGGACGTTGATCCCGAGCACGGTATCCGCGGGCAGGCTCTCGGCCTCGGCGAGAATGGCCTCCACACACGCGCGGTCCACGAGGGATTCCCGGTTCTTCTTGCGCGCGTACTCGAAGAGGATCGCTGGCGTCTCGGCGCTCGTTCCCCGGGGGCCCCGGATCAGGGCCTCGTAGTAGTGGGGACGGACTCCGGCCCCCTGCAGCTCGAGCACCGGCTGCAGCCGGACCGAGAGGCTCCCCGGCTCCAGGATCCGGTCGAGGAGGCAGCGGTCACTCACCGGCCGTACCCATGAGGGCAAAGGCGAGGTGGGCCAGATCGGGCAGGGGTTGGGGCTTGCGGATCACGCTGTCCGCCCCGAGGGCCCGCGCCTCTTCCTCGACCTCGGGCGAGATGTACGCGCTCAGCACGATGACGCTCGTCGAGTGGTCGCGACGGCGGATCTCGCGGAGCACCTCGAGACCCTCCGTGCCCCCGAACCGCGTCACCCTCAGGTCGAGGATGGCGAGGTCGTAGCGCCGGTGGTTGACGAGCGCTTCCGCCTCCTCGGGCTCGCGGGCCATGTCGACGGCACACCCCAGGGAGCGAAAGTATCGGGCGGTGGGCAGAAGGATGGCCTCCTCGTCGTCCAGGAGGAGAACCTGCTTGCTCGAAGCGGACACGTTGCTCATAGGACCTCTCGCGGAGGAAGCGGGGCAGCCGGCCCCCACGGGCGCTGGCACTCGGACGAGCACGCCCGGTGGGCCGAATGGATGGCACGGCGGGAACGGATGGGCGGCATGCTGGGGACCTCGAATCGGGGCCGATGCGGCCCACTGAGGAGTCCCCATTGCAACTGTTTTGCCAATGCCGCCAGGCCGGGTAAAGCCTTGAGCCCACTACACCTGGTGGCACGCGATGCGCCTCGAGGCGACGGCTCTTCCTGCCTCCCGGAACGCGCGTCCGGGACTCCGGAGGAGGATCGGAGGGCGACGCTTCGATGGCGTGGCCCCAGACCCAGCCCCGCGACTAGATCTTGGCGTGTCCGAGGCAGCTCTCCCGACCTGGTGACCGGCACCCTCGGGTGGCCTAGAAGTTGAAGTGGGCCTTGAGCTCGAAGAGGCCCCCGGCAAACGTCGAAACCGCCGTGGTGAGGAGAAGCGCCAAGAGAGCGGCCCGCAACCGGCCGCTCCCCGCGGGTTGTTAACCGCGCCTCATGACACCATCTCCGCCGCCGTGGCCGGCGCGTCAGGGGCGTCGGCCACGGTCGGCCAGGCCTTGCGCCGCCTGGAGCTCGTCCGTGGTGAGCACCTTGTCGATGTCGAGGAGCAGGACGAACTTCCGGCCCGCCCTTCCCAGGCCGAGCAGGCAGTCCACGCGCACGCGGGTCCCGAAGGACGGGGGCGGCTCGACCTCGCTCGCGGGAAGGTCGAAGACCTGGCTCACGGCATCGGCGAGAACTCCCATCACGGTCCGCTCGCCAAGGACGTCCACCTCCACCACCACGATGCAGCTTCGCTTGGTGACGACGCTCTCGCCCAGTCCGAGCTTGACGGCCAGGTCGACGACGGGCACCACTCGACCACGGAGGTTGAAGACGCCGCGGATGCTCGGGGGCGCGGTCGGGACCTTGGTCACGGTGTCGTATTCCACGATTTCCCGGACCCGCAGGATTCCGATCGCGTACTCCTCGTCGGCCACGTGGAAGCCGAGGTACTGGCCTTGCTCGGCCAGGGTCGGTTGGCTGGTCATGGTCGTCTCCCTAGAACCGCTTGAAGTCGGCATCGTCGTGGCCGGCCGCGTGCACGGACAGGCCGGCGACTGGTCCCGGCCACGTCCGGCCGTTGCTCTTGGGGGGAGACGCAGGGGCCTGGAACCGAACCGGCAGGGCGACGGCTGTGGACCGAACCGGAGCCGCCTCGTGGCCGTGCACGCGGAAGTACGATACGAGCTGCTGCAGGGCCTCCGCCTGGGAAGCCATCTCCTCGGCGGTCGAGGCCAGCTCTTCCGCGGCGGACGCGTTGCGCTGGGTGACCTGGTCCACCTGGCTCATGGCCTTGTTGATCTGCCCCACGCCGGAAGACTGCTCCGCTGACGCCGCGGCCACTTCCTGGACGAGGTCCGCGGTCTTGCGGATGCTGGGCACCAGCTCCTCGAGCTGCTGGCCGGACCGCTCTGCCACTTTCACGCTCGACGAGGCCAGACCGCTGATCTCCTTGGCCGCGGTCTGGCTTCGCTCCGCCAGCTTCCGCACCTCCGTCGCGACCACGGCAAAGCCGCGTCCGTGCTCCCCGGCCCGTGCCGCCTCGATGGCCGCGTTCAGGGCCAGGAGGTTCGTCTGGTACGCGATCTCCTCGATGATCGAGACCTTTTCCGCGATGTTTCTCATGGCGACCGTGGTGTCCTTGACGGTTCGGCTGCTCTCTTCCGCGTCCTGGGCGCCTTTCTTGGCGAGCAGGTCCGTCTGCCGGCTGTTCTCTGCGTTCTGGGTGATGGAAGCCGACATCTGCTCGAGGCTCGAAGTCGTTTCCTCGACCGAAGCGGCCTGCTCGCTCGTTCCCTGGGAGAGGGCCTGCGAGGTCGCCGAGACTTGCGCGGAAGCCGAGGAAAGGCCGGTGGCGCCGAGCCGGATCTCGGTGATCGTCTGGCTGAGGCGAGCCACCATGTCCACGAGCGCGTTGCCGAGAGCGTCGCGCTCGGACTGAGGGGTCACCTTGACCGCCAGGTCGCCGCCGGCCATGGCCACGGCCGCCCCCACCATCCGCTTGAGGGAGGCCACCATGGACTGAAGAGAGCCGAGAAGCTGACCCGCTTCGTCCCGCGAGCCGACCTCGATGTGGGCCTCGAGGTCACCTTCCGCCACGCGCTCGGCCACCTTTACTGCCTGGGCGAGGGGGACCGTGATGCTTCGCGTGATCAGGAACCCCGCGAAGGTCGTCAGGATCACGGCCAGGAGCATGACCCCCAGCATGATGGCCAGGGTACGTCTCACGCTGTCGATCAGGATCGGGTTCTTCGCCTTCATGGCCTCCGAGTGCTTGGTGCCGAGCTCGTAGGCCGTCTCTTCCAGACCGCGGATGGAGTCCTTGAAGGGGATGATGTGCTCATTGGCTTCCTGGGGCGTCTTGACCGAACCTTCGCGAATCTCGCCCAGAACTTGCTGGAAACCAGCCTCATAGGCGTTCGCGTCCTTGCGAAGAGCGCGAACCGTGTCGCGGTCGGCGTCGGACTGCGCGAGCTTCTCGAGCTCGTCCAGGCGTTCGTCGAGCCGCTTCTTCTGGTCCTTCCACTTCGCGAGGTAGTCAGCTTCCTTCTCGGGGGAGCCAATGTTCAGGAAGTAGTCCTTCTCGAAGCGCCGCAGGCCCAGGGTGTTGGCCCGCGCCCTTTGCGAGTGCTCGACCAGCGGGGAGCTCTCCGTCAGGATCTCTCGTGCGAGCCCCGCGACCGTTTCGAGGCCCCAATAGCCCGCGAAGGAAACGCACCCCATGAGCGCGAGAACGAGCCCGAAGGCCAGGGCCAACCGCTTACCGATCTTCATGTCTTTCAGCATTGGTTTCTCCGGCTCAAGTACGAGCCTCTATGACCCTGATCCAGGCCGATCCCGTCTGAACGTCGAACACGAGCTTGCGACCGAGCTCACCACCCACGTCCTCGCCGACGATGCGGATGTTGTCCGCCCGCAGGCGTTCGCGGGCCACCTCGACATTGCGCGCGCCCAGGGGGCGTGCGTCCCCCCGGAAGGCCTCGAGTACACAGGCGCCGCCGAAGACCTTCGCCCGGAGCCGGGAGCGGCAGGCCCCAAGCCCGAGCACACCCTCGATGAGCAGGGGAATGGCACTCTCGCCGAAGCGCGGCGAGGGGGGAACGCCTTCCGGAAGAAGGAAGTGATTCACGCCCCCGATGGCGCGCTCCTCGTCCCAGAGACAAACCGCCACACACGAGCCCAGGATCGTGGTCACCTGTTCGGCGGCAGCCGAGACGTAGAGACGCCCGGGGGCCAGGTAGACGCGCCGCGGTGCGGGGAGGGGGCGAACGGCCTCCCCCTGTCCGCCCGGCGCGACCCACCCCCGCGAGGTGGCGCGGGCCAGGCTCACGCGCTCACGCCTTCGGCCAGGAGCCGCGCGTGCAAGGACGTGCAGTAGAGGGCGGTGGCGGCGTGGGTGGCGAGGAGGTCGAACAGCTCGCGGTCCACGGCCTCGATTCCGGACTTCTGGGGCAGCAGCCGAAAGATCGCGATCGCTCCGGTCACCTGGCCGTCGAGGGTCAAGGGGATGCAGGCCGAGAGCCGGCTCTCGAGCTCCGTGTCCACGCCCGTAGGGATGTCCTCCGCGACGTAGATCTCGCCGGTCTGCGCGGCCAGCCCGATCCGCCCTCGCCCGAGGACCACGGACCGGCAGGACTCCGGAGGCAGCCCGAACGAGGCCACGAGCTCGAGCGTGCCTTTCTCCCGGTCGAGCTCGAAGAGCCCGGCCTCTTCGGAGCCGACGAGGTTGGCGATGATCTCCTGGATGGTGTCGACGACCTCCTTGCGGTCGACGGTGCCGTGGAGCCGGTAGCTCGCCACGTAGAGGTTGGCGAGGTTGGAGCTCTGCTGCTCGATCTCCGTGTAGCGCGACGAGTAGCGCTGGCTCTCGGCGCGGATGCTCTCGAGCTGGGTCTGGAGCCGACCCTGCTCCCTCAGATGGCGCTCGTTCTCCTGGCGCAGCGAGACCGCCTGCTCGTGCAGACGGTTCATCTCGGCTTCGAGACTCGCGGCCAGGGCCCGGAGGGCCTCGTTGGCCTTCAGCACCTCGTGGATGTCGTGCCTCCGCTCGGCGAGGCCTTCCTTCTCGGCCTCGAGGGCGGCCACCAGCACCTGGAGTCGCTCGATCTCGCCCAAGAGGTCCTGGGCGAAGGTGTGCGTCCCCTCCTGAACCTTGCGCACGTAGGCTCCGTGGTCGTTCTGCTTCATTGCTTTCTCCCCTAGCCCGCGATGTGGTCGCGGACCTTGGCCAGGAGCTCCTGGGCGTTGACCGGCTTGGTGACGTAGTCGTTGCAGCCGCTCGCGAAGCCGTCTTCCACGTTTTCCTCCTCGCCACGGGTCGTGACGAGGATCACGGGAATGCGCTTCGTGTCCTCCCGCTTCTTCAGCTCGCGGCAGGCCTCGAAGCCGGTCATGCGCGGCATGACCACGTCCATCAGGATGAGGTCGGGCCGCTCGGCGGTCGCGACTTCCAGGGCCTGCTGCCCGTCTTGGGCGGTGACGAGGTCGTACGGGGTTTTCTTCAGGATCGTCATGACCATGAAGAGCGCCGTCTTGGAATCGTCGACGACGAGGATCTTCTTCTTGTCGCTCATCTTCACCTTCCCTGGCGGCAGCGGCAGGTTCGGCTTCGGCCTGTCGCGCTCTCGCGCTCCTCCTGCAACTGTGTTGCCAGGAAGGTCTGGACCGGTGAAGGCGTTGAGACTGCGGGGCTTGGCGCCGAGAGACGAGACGAAGGGGATCAGGGCGGCGTCCGGCTTTCGCGAGGGCCGTCCGGAGATCCGGAGTGCGGAGTCGTCCGACGCCGCGACGCGCTAGGTTCCGGGACGCCCGAAACGCAGGCGGAGGCGGACCGCGTGCAAGAAGCGCTCGTCGAGGAAGAGCACGTAGAAGGCGAGGAGCTGAAGACCGAAGTAGACCAGCTGGTCCATGAGGAGGGCGGACAGGACCTGGAAGCCGACCCCGAGCACGAAGGCGAGGGGACGCAGTCGTCGCACCCCGAAGAGAAGCGGGGCCAGAAGCTCGAAGCCCAGGGCGGTGTACTCCATGGCCACCCAGGCGGCAGGGGGCAGGGTCCGGAGGAAGAGCGCCGCGAGATCGGTCCGGTAGTAGCCCATGGCCTGGGTCCACAGGACGTAAGGATTCTCCAGCCAGTCGCCATGGAGGACCTTGCACAAGCCAGCCAAGAAGTACTGGAGGACGATCGTCGCCTGGAGGACGCGGATCGGCCACACCGAGTACGGCCCCTGGGGCGCAGGGCCGAGGCTCAAGTACGCCCCCAGGGGGACGCAGGCGAGCACCGCGAGGACGGCGATGTAGATGCGGTTGAGGCTGAAAGCAGTCAAGGGGTCGGCAAAGGTGACATAGGCGGTTCCCGCCAGGCTCAGCCACGCCGCGGCCTTCGGCTTCCAGCCCACGATGAGAGCCACGAGGGCGCCGACGTAGATCACGCCGAAGACGGGCAGGAGGGCCGGAGGGAGAGTCGGAAGCACCGGTTGATAGGGCCCGGCGGCCGCGGGGCTCACGTGAAACCCTCGTGACGTCAGCCACTCGCGGGCGTGAGCTCCCCAGCCCACCACGTAGACCAGCAACGAAGTGGCCATCGATACCCGGAAGAAGTCGAGCCGGATCGGGTCGCCGGTTCCGGCCAGGAATCGCAGCCACCCGGTCAGGGCTGTTCCCGGCCCCTTCAAGGGGTCCTGGAAGACAGGCCTGAGCCGTCCATGAAGACGCGTGTGTACCACACGCGCCGCTCGGCGTAGGGCACGGGATCGAGGGGCGGCTTCGTCCAGCCCCCTTCGTAGGCCTCGCGGCCAGGTCGATGCGGGGCCACCACGAACCGCACCACGAAGAGCGGAGGCTCGCGCGGATGGAGCTCCGCATAGCGCGCCCGGACGAAGGCCGCGGCCTCGTGGAAGGCCAGGGGAGGCAACCCCCGCTGCGCCAGTTGGCGGAGCCGGTTCTGGTGACCGAAGACTTCCATCGCGAAGTAGTCCTGGTCCCGCAGCTGGACCCAGGGAACCCCGGGGCCGGTCTGGGCCTCGATGTACTCGACCGGCCAGTCGAGGATGGAGTGAGTGAAGAGGCAGGTCACGTTCGTGGACTGCAGGATGGCCACGGGCATCCATGCCGTCACCCGCCCCCCGTTGAGGCCGTGGAAGACCAGCGGGGCCAGCCAGAAGACCGTGAACAGCGACAGGAGGAGGAGGTCGCGCGCGCGCACGCCGGCTGCGGCGAGTCCCTCCCGCAGCGGGCTGCCGGGACGCGTCATCAGTCGACGAGCGCGCGGAACCGCAGGGGCTCGGCCACGTTCTTCACCTTCGCCGAGCGCTCCGCGCCGAAGGCGAAGCCCGAGGCATCGCCCAGGGCGGGGATCGCTTCCGCCATGACCAGGATCTCGTCGCGGACCGCGCAACCCTGGAGCCGCGCGGTGTTGTTCATGCCCCGCGAGAACCCGGTGAAGTTGTCGTTGGGCCCGAAGCGCCCCACGAAAAGCGGGCACAGGTTGAGTCCGGTCGCCACCCCGACCGCGCTGTCGCGCAGCACCTCGAGCCCCGGCCGCTCCGGTAGACGCCGCGTCATGTCCCGGATGGCCTGCGCGCAACGGATCGCGTTGGCCAGCCGCTCCCCCGGCTTCGTCTCGTAGAAGGGCGGGCCGAAGTGCGCGATGATGCAGTCCCCGACCATCTTGTCGAAGAGCCCACCGTGCTCCCAGACGAGGTCCACCGCATCCCGGCTCCACACCTCGACGAGCTCGGCCACCTTGGCCGGCGACTGCAGGACCTGCTCCGACAGCCGGGTGAACCCGGCGATGTCCGCGTAGAGGATCGCCACCTCGGCCTCGCGGGGCTCGAGGTAGCGCCGGGCGTAGTTGTCCACCTGCAGCAGACGGGTCACGTCGCCGGGTGGGAAGCTCACGGCCAGGGTGCGCCATTCCTTGTTGAAATCGACGACGCGTTGGCGGATGTAGGAGGCGAAGGCGGCCAGGAGCTCCCGGTCGTAGGTGTTGAAGACTCCGGCGCGGGACGCGGCCACCAGCTTGCCGACCACCGATGCCTGCGTGATGCCGTTGATGAGGACGCTTTCGAGCGCCCCTTCGAACTCGAAGCGCCGGAGGAGGGCAGGGTCGCTCTTCTCGAGATAGGCCCGCGCTTCCTCGAGGATCGCGGCCTCTTCGGGATGGCGGGGGTGTCCGCCCATGGTGTCGACCATGACCGCACCTTGCTCGAAGACCTGCACGTGCAGGTTCGAAGACCGCCCCTCCTCGGCCACGCAGACGAGGAGCAGACGGCGCAGGGGCACGGCCGCGGAGAGGACCTTCACGGCCTGGCGCAGCCCTTCGCCCAGGACCCGATGGCGGAGGGCCTCACCGAGCTGCATGGTGAGGCGGTGCTTCTCGCGAGCGGCGCGTACCACGAAGAGCAGATTGTCGATCTGCTCGCAAAACACGGTGAGGAGATCGCGCAGGCGGCCAGGGTCCACGGCGGCGGGCCCTTCCGCGTCCACCACGAGGCCGGCGTGCCCGAACCACTCGCCCGCCACGTCGAGCGGGCGGGCGATCACGAGCCCCCCCGCAGTGCGAAGCTCTAGCTCCTCGCGGGCATGGGCATCGGTTCGCGCGAGCACCTGGCCGAGCTCCGGCACCTCGTAGCCTTCCGGCCAGGCAAACGTCGCGAGGTCGAGGTCGTCGCCGAAGGTCCGGACGAAGGCGCCTCGGGCGGCCGTCTTCTCGATGAGGACGGGCAAGACGCGGCTCAGCATGTCCGCGACCGTGCGCCTCTCCTGGAGGCAGTCTTCGAGGATCTCGTCGAGCATTGCGCTAAAGCGAAGGGCCTCGGCCTCTTTGGTCATGGGACAAAGACGGGCGACGGTAGCGCGGAGCGTCGGCCGAGGTCAAGGCGCCGTTCCGGCCATGACGCGCTCAGTCGAGGTCGAGAACCACGATTTCGCGTCGCCGCATCGGGCCTCTCTTTTCCATCATCCCTTCTTCTTGTCGTCCTTCAAGCTGGCGAGGACCGCGAAGGGATTGTTGAAGGCTGGCGCTTTCGCTCGCGGAGCCTCGGTGGGGGCGGGACGTCTTTGGCCGCGCTCTCCGGGGGGCGGTGGGCTCCTTCGTGGTCCCGTCGCGGGACGCTGCTCTCTTTCTCCCACCGGTCGAGGGGGCCGCGCGGGAGCACTCGCTCCCCGAGGCGGCGCCGGGGGCCGGGCCGGCGAAGGCGGCGAGCCGGGCGGGGTCCGGCGTCCCGCGGGGCGTGGTTCGCGAGCGGCCAGAGGCTTCGCCGCGGCCGCCCCACCGCGACGGGGGGGACGCTTGCCGCGGTCCTTGGGCGGCCTGCGCTCGGCGCTCACCGAGGTCTTCATGGTGAGCGAGATCTGCTTCTTGGCCAGGTCCACCTTGAGCACCCGCACCTGGACGCGGTCGCCCGGGTTCACGGTCCCTCGCGGGTCCTTCACGAAGCGGTCTCCCATCTGCGAGATGTGGACGAGACCGTCCTGGTGGACGCCGATGTCCACGAAGGCCCCGAAGTTGGTGACGTTCGTGACGATGCCGGGGCACTCCATGCCCGTCTTCAGGTCCGCGAGCTGGTGGATGTCCTCGCGGAAGGCGAAGGGCACGAAGCCTTCACGCGGATCGCGTCCCGGCTTCTCGAGCTCCTGGACGATGTCGTCGAAGGTGAAGGCCCCGACCTCTTCCCGCAAGGCACTCGCCTGACGCACCTGCTCGGCCCCGGCCCCGAGCAGCTCGCCGACCGGCTTGCCGAGCGAGGCCGCCAGGCCTTCGAGCAGAGCGTAGCGCTCGGGATGGACGCCCGTGTTGTCCAAGGGGTGAGTCGCGCCGGGCACGCGCAGAAAGCCCGCGGCCTGCTCGAACGACTTGGCGCTGAAGCGAGCGACTTCCTTGAGCGAGGCCCGCGACCTGAACAGCCCCTGTTCCTGGCGGTGCTGGACGATGGCTTTCGCGAGCGCCGGGCCGATGCCCGAGACATGCGCCAGAAGCGGCGCCGACGCGGTGTTGAGGTTGACCCCCACCTGGTTGACGCAAGAGTCGACGACCTGCTCGAGGCTCCGCTCCAGGGCCCGGCCGGACACGTCGTGCTGGTACTGGCCCACCCCGATGCTCTTGGGCTCGATCTTGACGAGCTCGGCCAGGGGATCCTGGAGCCGGCGCGCGATCGAGACGGCACCACGAACGGTCACGTCGAGGTCGGGAAGCTCTTCGCGCGCGATCTCGCTGGCGCTGTAGACGCTGGCCCCGGCCTCGCTCACCAGCACCACGGGGGCCAGGAGGCCCTGCTCCTTGAGCGACTGGCGCACGAACGCTTCCGTTTCCCGACCCGCGGTTCCGTTGCCCACCGCGACCGCCTCCGCTTTCGACTCGCGGACCAGGGCCAGCAGCCGCTCCTTGCCCTTCGCTTTGCCCTCTTCGGTCAGGAGCTCCATGACGTCACTCGCCACGTAGGCTCCCGACTCGTCGACCACCGCGACCTTGCAGCCGGTCCGAAGGCCCGGATCGACGGCGAGCACGGGCTTCGGCCCGAAGGGCGCGGCCAGGAGCACGCGGCGAACGTTTTCCGCGAAGACACGAATGGCGGCTTCGTCCGACGCTTCCTTCAAGTCGCGGTGCAGCTCGTTCTCGATGCTGGGGACGACGTGCTCCTTGAGCGCTCGCCGGGCGGCGCGGAGCAGGAGGTCCGCCCCCGGCGAATCGGGCACGGCACAGGCATGAAGCTCGAAGGTCCGCAAGAGCGCGTCCTCGAAGTCCTCGTCTCCGGGAGCGCCCCCGAGCGACCAGTGGAGCTCGCCCTCGGCCACTCCCCGTCGCACGGCGAGGTAGCGGTGCGAGTGGGCGGGATCGCGGAGGCCCGCGATCTTCTCGTGATGAGCGAAATAGTTCTCGTACTTGCTGTTCGGCTTGGCCTTGTCCGCCTTCCGCGAAGAGAGGACCCCCTTCTCCCAGTAGGAGACGCGCACCCGGGTTCGCAAGACCGCCATCTCGGCCAGGCGCTCCACCAGGATGTCCTCGGCGCCTTGGATCGCAGCCGCGGCGTCCCCCACCCCCTTCTCCGGATTGCGGAAGGTGAAGGCCCACAATTCGAGGGTCTGCCCGGGCTGGGGGGTGTCCGTGCCGTGGCCGCAGTTCCAGATCCAGTCGGCGAGGGGCTCGAGGCCCGCCTCCCGCGCGACGTTCGCCTTGCTCTTCTTCTTCTGCTTGTAGGGAAGGTAGAGGTCCTCGAGCAGGTCGAGGTCGAAAGCCGCGCGAATCTTCTGCTCGAGCTCAGGCGAGAGCTTCTTCTGACGCTCGATGGCCTCGAGGATCGCGGCCTGGCGCGCCACGATGCGGTCCCAGCGCTCCTTGGCCAGGAGCGCCTTCTCGATCTGGACCTCGTCGAGGTTGCCGGTCCGCTCCTTGCGATAGCGGGCGATGAAAGGGACGGTGGCGCCCTCGCCGGCCAGCTCGAGCACGGCGGTGGCGCCCGCGAAGCGGATGTCGGGGTGGCGGGCCGCGAACCACGACTCGAACGCCGAGGCAGCGGTGCTCATGCGTCCAGGCTGCGCCAGAGATACCAGCTCGCGACCGTCCGATAGGGGCGCCAGGGCTCCGCGGTACGGCGCATCCACTCGGGCTTCGGCAGCGCTCGCTTGCGGTAGGCCCGCTGCATGGCCTTGCGAATGCCGTAGTCGTCCACCGGAAGCACGTCGAGCCGGCCCAGGCGAAACATCAGGAACATCTCGGCTGTCCAGCGGCCGATGCCCTTCACCCCGGTGAGGGCCGCCACCACGTCGTCGTCGCCCAGCCGGCGGAGCCGGCGCAGGGGGAGGCCGTTCGAGGCCTTCTGGGCCAGATCGCGCAGATAACCGATCTTCTGGCGGGAGAGGCCGGCGGACCGGAGCTCGTGGTCGGAAAGGCCCGCGATGTCCGGCGGCCTCGGGTGTTTCCGGCCCACGGCATCGCGAAGGCGGCCGTGGATCGTGGCCGCGGCCTTGCCCGTGATCTGCTGGTAGAGGATGGCTTCGACGAGGGCCGCGAAGGGACCGCCCCCGTCCTCCTGGCGAAGGCGGCAGGGCCCCACCGCGCCGATGATCCCGTCGAGCACGGGATCGGCCCGGCGAAGGTGGCCGACCGCGCGCCGCAGGGTGGGAGGGTCTAGAGGCATGCCACGGGAACGGCCAGCACGGCCTTTGGCCACGCATCGGGGACGGGGGGAGACGGGGAGGCGAGGCGGGCGCTCATGCGGCTGGTTACGGGCGGCATTTGAGCACAACCGGCGACGTAGTCAACTGACTTCCTCCTCAGGCACCACCGGTTGGCGCGCGGCTCGGCCCGTCTGGTAGCATCCATTGCGCCGGGGCCATGCCCCGCGCCCCGATGACCCTCTACCGCAGTGACCTCGCGGAACGCGTTCGCGCCCTCCCCAAGGTCGAGCTCCACCAGCATGTCGACGGGTCGATCCCCGCCGAGGTGACGTGGAAGCTGATGAAGCACTACCGCCTGAACCCCACCGATTCGCTCGACGAGATGAGGTCGCACCTCGAGATCCAGGCCGGTGAAGAGGGGACCCTGCTCGCCTATCTCGACAAGATGCACTACCCGCTGTGGGTGACGCAGTTTTACGAGAACATCGTGACCGCGGCCGAGGCGATCGTGGAAGCGGCGGTGGCGGCGGGGGTGACCACCTTGGAGCTCCGCTACTCGCCGGTCATCCACACCTACGCCGGGTTGACCCCGCGGCAGGCCATCCGGGCCGTGCTGTCGGGCATGAACCACGCCCAGAAGCGCCACCCCGGCCTGAAGCTCGGGCTTCTGATCATCGCCATGCGCCAGCACGGCCCCCACATCGCGAAGCTCCTGGCCCGACAGGCCATCGCCGAGGCCCAGCACCTGCACGAGCGCACGGGGGTGGTGGGCTTCGACCTCGCCGGCCCCGAGCGGGGCAACCCCCCGCGCCTCTTCAAGAGCGCCTACGAGATCGCGCGCCTGGGCCGCCTGGGGCTGACCGCCCACGCCGGCGAGGATGCGCCGGTGGAGTACGTCTGGGAGGCGGTGGACGAGCTCGGGGCCAATCGCATCGGTCACGGGTGCGTGGCCGTCCAGGACAAGGAGCTGCTCCGGCGGCTGGCCCGGGACCAGATCGCGGTGGAGGTCTGCATCTCCAGCAACTACCACACGGGCGCGGTGCCGCGGGGGACGCCCGCACCCGCTCCTGGCCTTCCTCGAGGCGGGGGTCAAGGTGGCGATCTGCTGCGACAACAGCACGGTCTCGAAGACGGATCAGATCCGCGAAGGCGTGCTGGCCGCGGAGCAGGTGGGCATCGACGCGGTGGAGGCCGTGCACAAGGCCGCCGCCTCGGCGACCTTCATCCGGCCGGAGACGGCCTTGCCCGCCGCCCACCGCTGACGAGCCTACTCAGGAGCGTTGTAGAAATTCCGCGGCCAGGCGTGGTGCTTCAGGGCGGCCAGGAGCCCGGGGGACAGTCGGCGGCCGTCGCCTGCCGCGCAGTTCTCGAGGACGCGGCTCGTCTTCCGCATCCCGGGGATCACGGTGGTCACGGCGTCGTGGCTGAGACAGAAGCGCAGAGCCAGCTCGGGCAGGGTCTTGGCCTCGCCGTCCAGGAGCGTCTTCAGAGCCTCGGCCCGCTCCCACACCTGGCGCCGGCGGTCTCCCGCCGAAGTAGTCGGTGCGGAAGTCGCCGTCGGGAAAGGTGGTCGTGGGCGTGATCGTGCCCGTGAGCCCGCCCTCGTCGAAGGGAACACGCGCCAGCACGCCCACGCCGTGCTCGCGGCAGAGCGGCAGCAAGCGCTCCGCCGGGCGCTGGTCGAAGACGTTGTAGAGGATCTGCATCGCGTCGAAGAGCCCGGAAGACGCCGCGCGCAAGGCGGAGTCGGCATCGTGCTCGGAGACGGAGATGCCGAGGAAACGGACCTTGCCCGCCTTCTTGAGGCCGAGGAAGGCGTCCCGCCAGCCGTCCTGGTCGAGGAAGCGGTCGTGCCAGACGTGGAGCTGCAAGAGGTCGATCCGCTCCACGTCGAGGTTCTCGAGGCTCTTCTCGCACATGCGCGCGATGTGCTCGGCGGGAAAGACCGCGGACACCGGCACCTCGGGCGAAGCGGGCCAGACCAGGTTCTTGGGCGGGATCTTGGTCGCGACCAGGATCTCCGCGTCCCGGCGGTCCTTCAGCAAGCGCCCGATGATGCGCTCGCTCTCCCCCTTCCCGTACGCGAGGGCGGTGTCGACGAAGTTCAGGCCGAGGTCGACGGCGCGGTGCAAGGCCCGCAGGCTCTCGTCCTCGGTCGCCCCGATCCACTGCGCGCCCCCGATGCCCCAGGCCCCGAAACCGATCTCGGACACCTCTAGGCCGGTGCGCCCGAGGGTGCGCTTGTTCATGCCTCGACCTCTCTCTTTCCAGGGACTAGGCGAGCAGCAGCAGCTCGCGCTGGATGTCGCCCGTGACCTCGGCCCTGCCCTCGCCCACATACATGTCGATCTCGCTCCTCACTCCGAACTCCTTCAGGTACACGCCGGGCTCGATCGAGAAGCAGACGCCCGGGATGAGGGTGCGGCGGTCCTGGGTCTCCAGGTTGTCGATGTTGACGCCGTTGCCGTGGACCTCGTAGCCGATCGAATGCCCGGTCCGGTGCAGGAAGTACGGCCCATAGCCCCGGGCTTCGATGAAGTCGCGCGAGACATCGTCCACCTCGGCGCCCCGGATCGTCTTCCCCGCCCCGATGGAGCGAATCACGAACTCGATGGCCGCGTCCCGCGCGCCGCGCACCGTCTCCCAGACCTCGCGCATCTTCGGGGGCACGTCGGTGCCGCAATAGGCCATCCAGGTGGCGTCGTAGTAGACCGCCCGGGGGTCGTTCGCGACCTTGGCCCAGAAGTCGATGAGGACGAGATCGCCTTTCCGGATCGCGCGGTCGTTCGGTCCCGAGGCCGTCTCGAAGTGCGGGTCGGAGGCGTGGTCGTTCACGGCCACGATGCAGGGGTGGTTGGCGTAGAGCCCTTCTTCGGCGAAGCGCCGGCCGATCAGGGCCTGGACCTCGCTCTCGGTCACGCGCGCGCCCGCCGCCAGCCGCTCGCGGATGAGAGCGAAGCCCGCGTCCTTGGCGGCAAGGCAGCCACGGGCCGCTCGATCGTGAAGCTCCTTCTGCGCCTTCGTCCACACCGCCTCGAAGAGCTGGACGAGATCGGCCGAGCTCACCACCTCGGGGCCCGCGGCCCGTACCATCTCGATCGTGCCCGCGTCCACGCGGCTCACATAGGGGATCGCGGCGCCCGGGCTGTACTCCATGGCCACGCGCCGCTTCCCCGCGAGATGCTCCTGCAGGAACGCCTGGAGCTCCTTCCAGGACCGGTACAGGACGATCTTCCCGGGGGCGCCCTTCGTGGCGTGGGGTTCGATCACGTGCAGGATGGCCACCGGTTCGCCCTGCGCGGGAATCAGGTAGAACCAGCGGCGGGTGCCGATCTGGCTCTCGTCGAAGCCGATCACGCTGCGGGCGATCGGGTTCGACCCGCGGAAGTCGTAGAGCAGCCAGCCGTCGATGCCGCTCGCGACGAGCGCTTCTTGTATTGCGATGAGGTTCATGTCGATCCGCCGTGCTCCTGCCGGCAAACGCCGGCGGTTGTCACTGTCCGAAGTAGAGCCCTCCGTTGACGTGGATGACCTCGCCCGTGATGGACGGACATGGGGAAGGATTATGCCCGCGCGGGCGGGCCGGGCCAACCCTCGGAGCGGCTTCTATCGGGTATGGGATACTCCGCCGATGCAACCGGAGGCGCTGCGGCCAGAGACCCGGTCCGGGTACTCGGGACAGTCGGAACCGCTCGAAGGGCGGTTGCTGCAGGAGAGGCTGCGCCTCTTCGCGGGCATCGCCTTCCTGATCACCGCGGTTTTCTACGGCGTCGGCCGGGCGCTCACCTGGCTCGGCCGGGAGAACCCGCCGACCCCCGCCGGGCATGCGGCGATCCTCGCCGTCCTGCTCCTGATGGGTGGGACGTGGCTCTACTGCAATCGCGGGCTGCGGCCGGACAGGACGCTTCGCGCGGCCGACGTCCTGCTGATGCTGTCGCTGGGGTTCCTGGTCCTCGAGGTCACGGGGGGCTCGATCCCCGAGCCGGATCTCCGCAGGATGGTCATGCTCCTCGCCGTGAACCTCCTCCTCTTCACGAGGTCGATCTTCATCCCCAGCACCGCGGGGCGAACCCTTGCCGTCAGCGTGCTCGCCGCGCTCCCCCTCGCCGTCCACGCGCTGACCACCGAGACCGTGCGCCTGTCCGTCTGGAAGGTCATGTGGCTTCTCGCAGCGATCGCCGTCTCCACCGCGGGTTCGGCGGTCATCTACGGCTTGCGGCGCGAGGTGCGGCACGCGCTTCAGCTCGGGCAGTACACGCTCCAGGAGAAGCTCGGGGAGGGCGGCATGGGGGTCGTCTACCGGGCCCGCCACGCCATGCTGCGGCGGCCGACGGCCATCAAGCTCCTCAAGCCGGAGCGGATGGGCGAGGCGAGCCTCCGCCGTTTCGAGAGCGAGGTGCAGCTGACGGCCGGGCTCAGCCACCCCAACACCGTGACCGTCTTCGACTACGGCCGCACGCCGGACGGCGTCTTCTACTATGCGATGGAGTACCTGGACGGCCTCGGCCTCGACCAGCTCGTGGCGGCAGACGGCCCTCTGCCCCCGGGCCGCACCGTGTACATCCTCCTCCAGGTGCTGGAGGCGCTGGCCGAGGCCCATGGGGTCGGCCTCGTGCACCGGGACATCAAGCCGGGAAACATCATGCTTTGCGAGCGGGGAGGCCTCTCGGACGTCGCGAAGGTGTTGGACTTCGGGCTCGTGAAGGACCTGGATGCGGAAGGGGCGGAGAGCCACGACGGGACCCTCGTCGGCACCCCCCTCTACCTCGCCCCGGAGGCGATCCGCTCCCCGGTGGCCGACGCGCGCGCCGACCTCTACTCCCTTGGGGCCGTGGCCTACTTTCTGCTCTGCGGCCGACACGTGTTCGAGGGCCGGACCGTGATCGAGATTTGCGGGCACCACCTGCACACGCCTCCCACTCCCCCGTCGGAGCGGCTCGGACGCCCCTTGCCCACCGCGCTCGAGGCCTGGGTCCTCGCGTGTCTCGAGAAGGACCCGGCCCGGCGCCCCTCTTCCGCGTCCGCGGCGGCTGAGCGCCTCGAGCGCTGCGGCCTGGCCGGCGAGTGGACCCCGGCGCAGGCCCGGGCGTGGTGGGCGGAAAAGGGGCGGGCCCTGGCCGCGGCCCGTGGCGGGGAGGCCGCACCGAGCGCGGCAACGCTCTCAAGGCCCGTCATCGAGCGGGCGGGCTGAGTCGGATGGCCGCGAGGCAAGAGCCGGAAACGTGCAGCTTCTGTCGCTCCGACCTCGCGGCGGCCGGCGGCTCCGCCGCGGGCGAGGTCAAGCCCGAGGTCCTCCTCGTGGTGCTCGCCAACAACCCCGGATGGAGGGTCGAGGACGGCTTGTGCGCGGAGTGCGCGCGCCGGTTCGAGGAGGCGGTCGAGCATGCCCGGACCCACTACCCGGCCTTCGCTCAGGTCGGGGTCCCGATCCTGCCCACCCCGGTGCGCCTCTTCGCCTCGGATTCTTTCACCGGCCGCGGGGTCACGATCGCGTTCCTCGACGCGGGCTTCTTCGCCCACCCCGATCTGCGGGAGCCGAGAGACCGGATCCTGAGTTTCGTGGACGTCAACAACCCGCGCGCTCGCGCGAGCGACCTCACCCGCCCGGACGAGTCGAGCTGGCACGGCATGATGACCTCCGTCGTGGCCTGCGGGAACGGCCGGCTCTCGAACGGCCTCTACCGCGGCCTGGCCTCCGAGGCCGACCTCGTCCTGGTCAAGGTCGGGACCGCGCGCCGCATCAAGCACGACGACATCCGACGCGGGCTCGACTGGGTGATCCGGAACCACCGGCGCTACGGGATCCGGGTCGTGAACGTGAGCTGCGGGGGCGACTACGAGGCCTCCTACCTCCACGACGCCTTGTCCCAGGCTGCCGACCGCGCGACCCGCGAAGGGCTCCTCGTCTGCGCGGCCGCGGGCAACCTCGGCCAACACCCGCGCCATCCCGTGATCCCGCCCGCCTCGGCGCCTTCCGTCCTGACCGTGGGCGGCCTCGACGACAAGAACCGGCTGGCTTTCGCCGGGTACGAGATGTACCACTCGAGCTATGGGCCGACCGTCGACGGCCTCCAGAAGCCGGAAGTGATCGCGCCCGGCATCTGGGTGGCGGCCCCGATCCTGCCCGGAACCCCGACCGCGGCACAGGCCGAGATACTCGCGAGCCTGGCCGCGGCCCGCGACTCCGACATGGCGGGGCTGATCGCGGAGCGCCCGGGCCTCGATCCGGCGCTCGACGCGGCGCGTGACCTCGACCCCGCACTTCTCCGCCAGCTCGTGTCCGCGAAGCTCCGGGACAACAACGTGATCTCCGGCGCCTACAAGCACGTCGACGGCACCAGCTTCGCCGCCCCGATCGTGGCCTCGATCGCCGCCCAGATGATCGAGGCCCACCCGGGGCTCACGCCGCAGCAGGCGAAGGGCATCCTGATGCGAACCGCGCGACGACTGCCCCACGTCGATCCGGATCGGCAGGGCTGGGGCGTCGTGGATGCGCGGCGGGCGGTCGAGGAGGCGCTTGCGCTGCGGGCGGAGGCGAGGGCCTTGCCCCCTTGACCGGAAGGCCCGTGCGGCGTTTACTTGAGTCGAGCCAGGATTGGAGGAGTGCCTGATGGAAGCCAACGGGACAGAGGTGATTCGGCGACGTGGGGCAAAGAGGCGCGCGGCGGTCGGGGTGAGCCTGGCCTTCGCCCTGGCGCTCGCCGGATGCGGAGACTCGAATCCCTTGAATCCGACCCCGCAGCCCACGCCCACTCCGGCCCCGTCGAAGGCCGTCGTGACCCTGACCTTGGGGGCGATCGCGCTCGATACGGTGGGGGTGCCCGGCTTCATCCACGCGCTCGTTTCCAACCTGCGGGTCGGCGAGACCGGCGGGGTCGCGGCCACCATCGACTTCATTCGCCTCGACGTGTACCTGCCGAACGACACCCTGATCGAGCGGACCCAGACTGCTGGCGGCCAGCTCCCGGGAGGCGCCGCCCTAGCAGCCAACGGGGTCCGCGATTTCACGGGCCTCGCCCTCGGCTTCAACAGCGACATCCTGACCGGGCGCTACCTGGTGGTGAGCGTCGGGACGACTGATGCGCGCGGCAACGCCCAGACCACCAGCTCGGGGAAGCTCATCTTCGGATGAGGAGGGCGGTGTCAAAGAATTAAGGGCGCCTTTCGGCGCCCCTAATCTCTGTCCGGCGGTTGAATCCCCGAATCGGGGTGGAGGGAGTTTCTAGCGGGATTGTTTGGGGGTGGGTCGAGCCACAGGGAATGTCATCATGGCCTTCTTGATGGATTAGACGACGGAACGTGAGTTGGGGTTGATCCAACATTGTCAATGTTTGTCAAGTTGTTGACTTGAAAGGCTTTGCACGACGAAGCTGCCTCGGCCGAGGGTATCGTCCGAGGCGAGGTAGGCCGTTCCGAAGAACAAACGCTATAATGGAAACTCTCGCCTTACCCCAAGGACAAAGTGGAAGACGGAGCAACTGCATGAAGCTTGTGTTCGCGTTGGTCGCCATGCTCGGCCTCCTCGCCTCTCCGGCGCTAGCCGACAAGAAGCTCGACGATGCCGTGGCCAAGGCCGACGACCAGGTCGCCAAGGGCAAGCCCGAGGAGGCGGTCAAGACCCTTCAGAAAGCTACGACGCAGAGCCCCGGCAGCGAAGCCCAGCTGGCTCTCGCCAGCCTCCAGGCGAAGCTCGGCAACTGGGACGAGGCCGCCGCCGCCTACGCAAAGGCCAAGGAGCTGAGCGCGACGGAGCCGCCGGCCACGAAGTCGGCCACCCTTGCCGCGGTCGCGTTCTATCACCTCTCGGTAGGGACGGCCAAGGATGCTCTTGCAGCGGCGCACGCTGCGGTCGAGGCCCAGCCCACGCCGGAGGCCCTGGCCGCGCTCGCGCGGGCCGAGGTTCGCAGCAACGACGCGCTCGCCGCCCAGAAGACCGCGGACAAGGCGATCGCCGCCGGAGCCTCGAGCGCCGCCGCCCACGAGGCCAAGGCCACTGTGCTCGCGGTCATGGGGCTCGTGCCGGAGTCGACCGCCGAGTTTCGGAAGGCCCTGGAGATCGACCCGAAGCTGACCCGGGCGCGGTCGGGGCTGGCCGTCCTGCTCGCATCGGCCGGAAAGGGCGCCGAGGCCGTGGCCGAGGCCAAGAAGGCGACCGAGGCCGACCCCAAATCCGGCGAGGCGTTCGCGGCCCTGGGCCAGGCCCTCCTGGCCGAGAACCCGAAGGCCTGGAGCGAGGCCATCGCCCAGGCCCAGCAAGGGGCGTTCTTGAACCCCAAGAGCCCCCTGATCCAGTACATCGTGGGGAAGATCTTCGAGGCCAACGCCGCCCTCGACCAGGCCGTGAGCTCCTACAAGAAGGCCCTCGAAGCCGACCCGGGGTACACGCCGGCGCGGCTCGCGCTCGTCCAGGTGCAAGGGCTCCAGGGCGACAAGGGCGTGCTCGCGGAAGTACAGAAGCTCGCGAACGAGATGCCGAACAACGGCGAGGTGCAGTACATGCTGGGCCGCGCCCTGATGCGCAACCAGGACTTCACGAACGCGCTGCCGGCCCTGGAGAAGGCGGCGGCCCTCTCGCCGGGCTGGCCGACGCTCTGGCCCTTTACGCGACCGCTGCTTTCTACAACGGCAAGAACGACCTGGCCGTGAGCGCCTACAAGCGGGCCCTCGACTTGAAGCCCGAGAGCATTCCCTGGCGCACCGACTACGGCCTCTTCCTCGCGCGAAACGGCAACTACGACGAGGCCGTGGTGCAGCTCAAGAAGGTGGTGGCGTCGCCCGGGTACAAGGACGCCGCCGGGCTGGGTCAACCTCGGCTACGTCTACCGCAACATGAAGCCGCCCAAGGTCGAGGAGTCGATCGCGGCCTACAAGAAGGGGCTCGAGCTCGATCCCAAGGAAGAGCAAGCGGCGCTCGGCCTGGGCTGGGCGTACCTGACTTCTCAGAAGTACGACGACTCGATCGCCGCCTACAACCGCGCTTTGCAGATCGAGCCGAAGCTCGCTCCCGACGTGTACGGCGGCATCGCCTGGAGCCATTTCTTCAAGAAGGACATGGACCAGGCCCTGGCCTTTGCAGCCAAGGCCAAGGAGGCGGGTCGGCCCGTGAGCCGGCCTCGCGGAGCAGGTCGACCGCTACAAGAAGGCGATGGCCGCGGGCGCCGCGGGCGGGGCCGAGGCGGAGAAGGCCTTCGAAGAGGCCAAGAGAGCCCGGGCCGCCGCCGACGCGGCCAACTCGATCAACGAGAACCTGCGCAGCAAGAACGCCGGCACCCGCATGCGTGCGGCGCGCGACCTCGCCAGCTCCGGCAGTCCGGACGCGGTCACCATGCTGGTCTGGATGCTGACCAACGACAAGGACTGGGGGGTCAAGCAGGTGGTGGCCTCGAGCCTCGGCAACCTCGGGGCGGCCGCAAAGCCAGCGCTGCCCTACCTGAAGCAGTGCTCGAATCCTTGCAGCGATTCGATCGTCATGACGAAAGAAGAGATGGCGGAGAACATGCTCTGCGAGGACACGCGGCGAGCGTGTCAGCAGGCGGTCGCGAAGCTACCCAAGTAGGCGGGAGCGGACAGCAGGCTCACTCCCACACGCCCGGGACGGTTCGCTTGCAGTCGGGGCAGCGGCCGTCCCGGATCCGGTTCTCCCGTACACGGAAGCCCACGCGCTCCACGAGAAGGCTCCCGCAGGCCGGACAGATCGTGTTCTCCCAGTTCCGCACGGCACCAGGCAGGTTCCCCGCGTAGACGAAGTGCAGGCCTTCGGCAGTGCCGATCTCGGCCGCCCGCAGGAGCGTGGCCACCGTCGTGTTCGCGGGCTCCGTCATGCGGTAGTCCTTGTGGAACGCGGTGACGTGCCACGGAATGTCGGGGGACACCGAAACCAGGAAGCGGGCGATGTCGCGCAGCTCTTCGTCCGAGTCGTTGAAGCCGGGCACGAGGAGGGTGACGACCTCCACCCAGAAGCCCTGGTCGTGCAGGGCGCGAATGGTCCAGAGCACGCGCTCGAGAGTCCCCCCCAGATCGCGATAGGCACGGTCGCGGAAGCCCTTCAGGTCGACCTTGTAGAGCGACACCCAGGGCCTCAGGTAGTCGAGCACCTCGGGAGTGGCGTTGCCGTTGGACACGTAGGAGCAGACGAGCCCCGCGGCCTTCGCTTCCTTGAAGACCGCAACCGCCCATTCGCTGGTGATCAGGGGCTCGTTGTAGGTCGAGGTCACGATGCGGGCGCCCTGGGCCTTCGCCACACGCACGATGCCTTTGGGTGTCACCACCTCCGGCGAGGTCCCCGCGTCCTTGTCGCGAAGGGCCTGGGAGGTGAGCCAGTTCTGGCAATACGCCGCAGTGGTAGTCGCAGCCGAGCATCCCGAAGGACAGGGCCTTGGCGCCGGGGAGCGCGTGAAAGAAGGGCTTCTTCTCCACGGGGTCGAGCTGGAGGGCAGCCACGTAGCCGTAGGGAACGCGGAGAGTCCCCGCGTCGTTGAAGCGGACCCGGCAGATGCCCTCGCGGCCCGGCGGGATCAGGCAGCGGTGACCGCAGGCGACGCAGCGCACCCGGCCTTCGGGAAGCGCTTCGACGAGCTCTCCAGGGCGCGTGTAGCGTGCGAGTCGCTCGCCGAGACCAGCCGTGGGCATTCTGGGTCCCACTTCAATTGTAGACCCCGAGGGCAGCGAAGCGTCGAGCGAACGCGGTGCCCTTGACGGCGCAGAGGCTGAAGGCGAAAATAAAGCGAAAGTATGATCCGCCCTGGCGTCCCCTCCCCCAGTCTCGCTCCCCTCATGGGCCAGGAGGTGGTGCGCGAGCGCGGCGGGGTCTGCTACCACGAGCTTCGGTCGCGCTCGCTCTTGAATCGGTGCCAGTCTCCCCGCGTGCCCTTCGACTGGACCGTGAACCCGTACCGCGGCTGCGCCATGGGCTGCCGCTACTGCTACGCGGCCTACACCCACGAGTTCCTGGGGGTGAGCGAGCCCGAAGACTTCCATAGCGTGGTCTACGTCAAGACCGGGGCCGAAGAGGAGACCGCGCGGCGGCTGCCCGCGATCGCGCGGCGCGGCCAGCTCGTGGCCCTGGGCACCGCGACCGACCCGTACCAGCCGGGCGAGGCCGACCTGCGAGTGACGCGGCGGTTTCTCGTAGCCGCGGCCGCGGTTCGCGGGCTCCGGCTCGGGATCACGACCAAGGGCGCCGTGATCCTGCGCGACATCGACCTGCTTCTCCGGATCCACGAGCGCTCGGCCCTCTCCATCCATGTGTCGCTGATCTCCCTCGACGCCGATCTCCTGCGGCGGCTCGAGCCGCTCGCCCCGCCACCCGCCGTGCGGATCGAGGTGATGAGGCGGCTGGCCGCGGCCGGGCTGCTCGTGGGCCTCTCGGTCTCACCGGTCCTGCCGGCGCTCACCGACGACGAGGCGGGCCTCGAAGCGCTCGTCGCGGCCGCGGCCCGGGTCGGAGTCCGGCGGCTGGCTTCGCAGCTGCTCTTCCTGCACTCGCCCACCAAGGAGAAGTACCTGCGCTGGCTGGCCCACGAGTTCCCGCGGTATCTCGAAGCGTACCGGCGGGCGTACGCCGGGCGCGTGTACCTCGGCGGACGCTACCGGGAGCGGGTGCGCTCGACCATGGCGGGGCTGCGCGAACGGTATGGCCTGGGCACGGAGCTCGGGGCGAGCGCCGCGGTGCCCGCCCTCACCCCGCCGCCGATCCAGCTCCCCCTCTGGGCAAGGGGAGTGTGAGCCCGAGGCCAGAGCACCTCGTTCGTCCTAAGATGAGGGCCCGGAGGCCCTGATGAGCGGAGCGCGCATCGAGAGACAGGGGACGCTCGCCGTCCTGCGCCTGGACAAGGCCCGCGGCAACGCGATCGACGAGCCCCTGGTGGACGACCTCCTGCGGGCCACGGCCGAGATCGCCGACGATGTCTCGGTTCGGGGCGTTCTCCTCGCCTCCGCCCATCCGAAGCTCTTCTGCCCTGGCCTCGACCTTGTCGCTCTCTACGAGTACGACCGGGTGGCGATGCAGCGGTTCATCGCGAAGTTCGGCCAGGCGATGATGGGCCTCTTCGCCCTGCGCAAGCCGGTGGTGGCGGCGGTGGCGGGGCACGCCGTGGCCGGGGGCTGCGTCCTCGCCCTGACCTGCGACCACCGCGTGCTCCGCCGGGGCTCGCAGATCGGCCTCAACGAGGTGCGGGTGGGAATCCCCCTGCCCTGGTCGGTGGCGATCCTGCTCAAGGCTTCGGTCGCACCCTCCGCCTTGTCGCGCGTGGCTCTCCTCGGACTGAACTTCAAGGACGAAGAGGCGGTGGCCCTGGGCCTCGGGCACGAAGTCCTCGAGGCCGAGGGCTTCGAAGCTGCCTGCCTCGCCCGACTGCAAGAGTTCGCCGACCGCGACACCACCGCGGTCGGCACGACCAAGGCCTATCTGCGGGACGCGGCCCTTCGCGAGATGCGCTCGCAGGAGGCCGCGAGGGAGGGCGAGTTCCTGGACGCCTGGTTCTCCCCTGCGGGCCGCGCGAAGATCAAGGAGACGGTGGACGCGCTGACCCGGAAGGGCTGAGCCGATCAGGCGGCCTTCCGGTGGCGGCGCCACAGCCAGAAGGTCACGAGGGCCGCGAAGACGACCGCGATCCCTGCGAGCACCGAGTTGGCTTCCGCCAGGAGGTGCTTCACCGCGTCCCAGTTCTCGGCGAGGGTCGAGCCCGCGAGCACGAGGAAGGCATACCAGATCGCGGACGCGGCGGCCGCGGGGCCGATGGCCTTCAAAGGTGAAAGACCGACCACTCCGGCAAAGGGCGTGACCCCGGCGCGGATCCCGGGAAGGAACCGGCTCACGAAGATCCCGGCGACTCCGTAGCGGTCGTAGGCGTGCTGCAAGGCGCGCAGGACCGCGGGCGGCATGACCTTGCTCCCCCAGCCGTCGCGAAAGAACCCGGGCCCGTGGGTGCGCGCGAAGTGGTACGACCACGCGGCCGAGCCCACGTTGGAGAGCCAGCAGAGCACGCCGAGGAGAGCCACCGACAACTGCCCTCGCCGCGCGAGGAACGCCCCGATGGCCACGGCGACGTCGGCCGGCACGGGGGGAAAGACGTTCTCGATCGCGGACAGCGCCATCAACACCAGGTAGGCGGGAACCGCCGGCAACTGGGCGAGCCAGTCGAGGAAGCGATCAACCACGCGGGCGGATCGCCTCGTGCACGAGGTGGACGATCGACAGGTAGTCGCGTCCCACGGCCCGTGACATCCCGATCTCGCAGGTGCGACACGTCGAGTAGAGGCCGGCTTCCCCGGAAGCCAGGGTGTCGCGTACCTCGGCCGCTTCGGTGGCCGCGGCGCTCTGCGTCAGCTCCGGCACCAGGAAGCCCCGATCTCCGGCGAAGCCGCAGCACTCGGCGCTCTTGGGGACGATCACGTGCTCGCCGATGGGCCCGGGCCACGCGCAGGAGGTCCGGCAAGCCCCCCGACTTCACGAGCGTGCACGTGGGATGAAGGACGGCGGTTCCCGGTTGCCGGGGGACGGGCCCTCGTTGCGGAAGCACCTCCCGTGCCCAGAAGGCGCTGAAATCGTCGATGCGCAGCGCGCGACCCGACTCGGCCAGGATCCGTACCACCCCTTGTTGCAGGTAACCGGCGCAAGGAGAGGCGTCGGTCACCACCGGGTCCCGGCCTTCGCGGGACGCCACCCAGAGCGCCTCGGCGGTGCGGGACGCGGCCACGTGGGCGGCTTCCGTGAGGGCCTTGCTCGCGAACGGCATCCCGCAGCACAGGTCGGAGATCCCGGCTGGGTAGACCGGGCTCCGGCCGGCCCATTCGAGGACGTCGAGCACGGCGCGCGGCGTCGCGAGGCCTTGGTCGGGCCCCAGGATGCGATTGAGGCAGCTCGGGAAATACACGACGCGGGGCTGGCCGTTCTTGTCGCTGAGCCGAGGCAGGCGAGGCGCGGCCGGGGGAAGCGCCAGCTCGGGACCCAGGCGGGGCACGAGGGTCGGCAGGAGATGGTGAGCGAGGCTCGAAACCGCATCGACCGCTTGCGGACCGAGGGGCACGGACCGCACCGCCGCGGCCAGACGCAGGCCCCATCGGGCCATCGCCGCGGTGGGCGCGAAATGGCGGGCGATGAGGACGGCCAGGCGTTGGGCGCGGGGAGGGTTTGCCGCCTCCTTCATCTCCTTCACCAGGGCGCCGGTGTCGATCGAGACCGGACAGGCGGTGAGACACATGGAGTCGCCGGCGCAGGTCGTCACGCCCTCGTACTCGAAATCGGCGGCGAGCGAGGCCCCATTCGCGGAGGCTTCGGGGCCCGGAAGCGCCCTGAGGCGGGTGATCTCGCGCTGGACCACGATGCGCTGCCGCGGAGAGAGCGTGATCTCGCGGGAGGGGCACCGGGGCTCGCAGAAGCCGCACTCGATGCAGCGGTCGGCGAGATCACTGATGCGCGGCATCTCCTTCAGGTCCTTGAGGTGCACCCGAGGGTCGTCGTTCAGCAGGACGCCGGGGTTCAGGATCCCGTCCGGATCGAGCAGCCTCTTGATGCGGCGCATGAGGTCGTAGGCTTCCTCGCCCCACTCCTGCTTGACGAAGGGCGCCATGTTGCGGCCGGACCCGTGCTCGGCCTTCACCGCACCGTCGTACTTGCCCACCACGAGGTCCACGAGGGCCTGCATGAAGCGGCCATAGCGTTCGATGGCCGCGTCGTGCCGCAGGTCCTCCCAGAGCAGGAAGTGGAGATTGCCGTCCTTCGCGTGGCCGAACAGCATGGTCTCGGGCACTTCGTAGTCGGCGAAGAGGGCCTGGCAGTCGGTGACGGCCTCGGCGAGGCGCGCGACGGGGACCGCCACGTCTTCGGTCATGAGCACGGTGCCCGGCGGACGCATGGCGCCACCCGTGGCGAACAGGCCCTTGCGGAGCTTCCAGAGGTGCGCCCGCTCGTCCGCGTCCGTGGTGAAGGTCACGTCGCCGGCCATGCGGAACCGGCTCAAGACCTCACGCCCCACCCCCACCGCTCCCCGCAGGCCGTCGTCGTCGGCCTCGCGAAACTCGGCGAGGAGAGCGGCCGTGCGGGGCGTGATCGGGAAGGGGTAGGGATGCTGCTGGGCCACGGAACGCAGGGATGCGGCGTCGAGGATCTCGAGCGCGGCCGCACCCGCCTCGGCCAAGGGGAAGACGGCCGCGCCGGCCTCAGCCAGCTCCTCGAAGAAGACGAGGCCGGTGGCGCGGGCCGGGGGCTCGGGGACGGTCCTGAGCGTGATGCCGGCGAGGAACCCGAGCGTGCCCTGGGCTCCGACCATCAGGTGGGCCAGGATGTCCGCCGGACGGTCGTAGTCGAGGAAGGCCTGGAGGCTGTAGCCGGTGGTGTTCTTGGTCTCGTACTTCTTGCGGATGCGTGCGGCCAGCCTCGCGTTGCCGCGCACTTCGTCGCGCAGGGCCAGGAGGCTCGCGTGGAGGGCGGGGCGCTCGTGCCGCAGCCGATCGTCGGCATCGGGCCGCGCGGTGTCGACGTGGGTACCGTCGGCCAGGAGGAACTCGAGGGCGTCCAGGGTGTGGTAGCTGTTCTGTACGACACCGCAGCACATGCCCGAGGAGTTGTTGCTGACCATCCCGCCGATCATGGCGGCGTCGATCGAGGCGGGGTCGGGGCCGATGCGGGCGGCGTGGGGAGCGAGCATGCGGTTCAAGTGGGCGCCCACGACCGCCGGCTGCGACCAGATCTTCTGCCCGCCCTCGAACACGCGCGCCGCTTTCCAGTGCGGCCCGAGCTCCACCAGGAGGTCGTCGCTCACTGCTTGGCCAGACAGTGAGGTTCCGGCGGTTCGAAACGTGAGATGGCGCCTGTGGCGGGCGCAGTAGGCGAGGAGGGCGCGAACCTCGGCCAGGTCCTTGGGACGCACCACGGCGTCCGGGATCAGCCGATAGATCGACGCGTCCGCGGAGCGGCCCAGGCGATCGATCGGACGAGAGAGGACGCGCTCGGGGGCCAGGAGACCACCGAGGTCGCGAACGAGGATCGGGTCGACGGGTCGCACTCTCGGCCTACTCGGGAAGCGGCAGAGGTTCCGCCAGGGGGACCTCGAACCGGTAGCGGGTGCCGCCCGCATTCAGGGTGATGGTGGCACCCGCGCGGGCGGTGAGGCGATCGCGCGTCTTCCCGGATGCGTCCGTGACCAGGATCCGCCCGGCCGAGTAGAGCGTCCCCTTCGACGCCTCGAGGCGCACCTCCACTCCGGGATAAGGCACTCCGCCGCGCTTCAGGACGCGGACGATGATCTGGCACTGGCCGCCGAGGGAGGGCAGCTTCGCGGGCTCGGCCCAGGCCGCCACGGTGAAGGGCTCGGTGGCCGCGGTGACGGCCAGCGCATCCTCGGGGGTCGCCGACGGCGGCTGCGGCTGCGCGGACGTGGGGGGAATTGTCGAAGATGCGGCCGGCGGCCGGGCGGGTGCGCTCCGGCAAGCCGGCAATGCCGCGGCGATGGCGAAGACCACGAGCGCGCGCCTCGAGCGCCGAATTTCCACGTCCTATCCTACACTCGGCTCGCCCTCCTCCATTTCCCGGTGGAGCCGGAATTGAAGGGCCACGACCGGCGTTCCTGGCATACGATCGTCGCGCTTTTGCGAGGTCATCCGGGAGTGAGCTACAACCAGGCGCGGCTGCGGCGGCTCAACGAGGCGAAGACCAACCCCGCCGGGGCCTATGTCCTCTACTGGGTGCAGGCCTACCGACGTCTCGACCACAACCACGCTCTCGACTACGCACTGCGCTGCGCGAGCGAGGTGCGAAAGCCGCTGGTCGTGTTCGAAGGGCTCCGCCTCGACTACCCCTGGGCCTCGCGGCGGCTCCACCGCTTCGTGCTCGAAGGCATGCGGGACATGGCCGCGGCCGCCGCGACCCTCGGCCTCAGTTACTGGCCTTACGTCGAGACCCCGCAGCAACCCGCGCGCGGTCTTCTCCGCAAGATCGCCGACCGGGCGGCGCTCGTGGTCACCGACGACTTCCCCTGCTTCGTCGTCCCGGGGCAAAGCGCCGCCCTCGCCCGCCAGACGAAGGCGCCGGTCGTCGCGGTGGACGGCAACTCGATCGTGCCCCTGTCGCTTCTGGGCGCCGCAGTCGGGGCCGCTGCCCATCTTCGGCCGCGGATCCACAAGGCCTTCGCCGAGGCCTGGGGATATCGCGCCACACGGCGACCGGCCGTCTCGCCGGCGGCCCGCGAGCCGGTCGAGGCGCCGTTCGAGGTCTGGGATCCCGGGCGGCTCGAGGAGTCGCTCGACTCGCTTCCCCTGGACCGGAGCGTGCCCGAGGTGCCGGGAACGGTGGGGGGCAGCCGGGCCGCGAAGGCGCGCCTTCGCGAGTTCCTGAAGAAGCGGCTTGCGGGCTACGCCGAGAATCGCTCGTCGCCGACCGGGCCGGCGGAGGGCCACGCGAGCGGCCTGTCTCCCTATCTGCACTTCGGTCACATCGCGATCGAGGAGGTGGCCGAGGCGGTCCTGGCCACGACCGGCGACTTTCGCCCGGAAGAGCTGCGCATCCACAACCGCGGCAAGCGCGAAGGCTACTTTTCGGACGACGCGGACGTGAACGCGTTCCTGGACGAAGCCCTCACCTGGCGCGACGTGGGCTTCCAATGGCACTGGACCCGTCGCGCGGACACAGAGAGCCTGGAGCGGGCGCTCCCGGGCTGGGCCCAGGCAACACTCCGCGCTCACGCCGACGACAAGAGGACCCACGTCTACACCCCGGAGGAGTGGGAGGCCGGCGCCACCCACGACCCGCTCTGGAACGCGGCCCAACGAGAGCTGGTCACGACGGGGACCATCCACAACTACCTGCGGATGCTCTGGGGCAAGAAGGTCCTCGAGTGGTCGCGTACCCCCGCGGAGGCGTACCAGGCCCTGGTCCACCTCAACAACAAGTACGCGCTCGACGGACGTGACCCGAACTCCTACACCGGCATCTTGTGGTGCTTCGGTCTCTTCGACCGCCCCTGGGCCCCCGAACGTCCCGTGCTCGGGGTGCTGCGCTACATGTCGTCCGACAACACCGCGCGCAAGTTCAAGCTCGGCTCCTACTACGAGTACGTGAACGGGCTGCCCACGATCGCGACGGTTCGCGAAGGCCGTTCGGACTGAGAGCGCGCAAGAGTGGGGCTGTGAGACACTGCGAGGCTGAACGACCCCCGGATTTCGGGAGGATGGGCACATGGAGAGCTGGATCCAGGACCTGAAGTACGGCCTGCGCACTCTCGCCAACAAACCGGCCTTCACCGCGGTGGCCGTGCTGTCGCTCGCGCTCGGCATCGGGGCCAACACGGCGATCTTCACCGTCATCAATGCCGTCTTCCTTCACCCGCTCGCGATCGAGGATCCGGCGAGGGTGGTCGAGGTATTCACCCGCGACACCAAGACCGTCCAAACGGGGAACTTCAACCTGACGCCGACCTCGCTGCAGAACTTCGAGGACTATCGCGATCAGCAGAAGGCGTGCAGCGCGATCGCCGCGTATTTCCCCTTCGGCCTTCAGTGGACCCGGAAGGGCGAGACGGAAGGGTTGCCGGGGATGATGACCACGGCGAACTACTTCGACGTCCTCGGCATGAGGCCCTTTCGGGGGCGATTTTTCTCGCCGGACGAGGACATCAAGCCCTCCGCCGCGGTGGCGGTGTTGAGCCACAGCGTCTGGAGCAGCCGGTTCGATTCCGATGCCGACGTGGCCGGCAAGACGATCGTGCTCGACGGTTTGCCGTTCACCATCATCGGAGTCGCACCGCCCGGATTCAAGGGTACGGCCTCGCTGGCGGGGCCTGATCGGGTGTGGGTGCCGTTTGGCACCCGCGACCGACTGCTGGTCGGGCAGATCGCCTCGCTCGTCGACAATCGCCGCTTTCGCTGGGTCAGCATCTTGGGCCGGCTGAACACGGGAGTCGGGCTGGCCGGGGCCCGGGCCGAGATGAAGGTGATCGCCTCCTCTCTCGCGCAGCAGTTTCCGGAGGCCAACCAGGGCCGCACCGTGGAGCTGGCGGCAGTGTCGGACGCGGCGCTCGGCATCAACAACCGCCAGCAATTCGTCCGCGCCGGGGGCGTGCTGATGACGGTCGTGGGCCTCGTGCTCCTGATCGCCTGCGCGAACCTGGCGAACCTGCTGCTCGCGCAAGCAGCGCGGCGGGAGAAGGAGATCAGCATGCGCGCGGCGCTTGGTGCAAGCCGCGCGCGGCTCATTCGCCAGCTGCTGATCGAAAGCTCGATCCTGGCCCTGGGGGGCGGGGGGGTGGGCCTGGTGATCGCCTATTGGGGACGCAACGCCCTGTGGTCGTTCCGACCGCCCTTCCTCGGCAACGCCTCGATCGACTTGAGCTTCGATCCCGTGGTGCTGGCCTTCACCGCGGGCGTCTCGCTGCTCACGGGCGTCCTCTTCGGCCTCATGCCGGCGGTCAGGCTCTCACGCGCGCGTTTGAGCGAGGCGCTGCGGAGCGGGGGTCGCAGCGGGTCTCTGGGCCTCGGCCACAGCGGGACCCGAAGCGTGCTCGTGGCTTCGGAAATTGCGCTCGCCACGGTGGCGCTCATCGGGGCCGGGCTCTTCGTGCGCAGCCTGCAGGCCGCCCAGCACATGGACCTCGGCTTCGATGCCGCGCACGTCGGATTCGTGCCCTTGAATCCGGGCGGGCAGCGGTACGACGAGGCGCACGGCCAACAGTTCTACCTCGAGGCGATCGAGAGGGCCCGGCAGGTGCCGGACGTCCAGAGTGCAGCGGCAGCTTCGATCGTGCCGGTGGCGGGCGGCGGCGGCCTCTTGATGACCGTCTTTCCCGAAGGTGAGGCGCAAAACTCCACTTATCGCGGCTCGCTCATGACGTTCAACGACGTGACGCCCGGATACTTCGAGACCTTGCGCATTCCTTTCCGGCAGGGGCGGGACTTCAGCGACATGGATCGGGACCAGACGACGCCGGTCGCCATCATCAACGAGGCCGCCGCCCGACAACTGTGGCCAGGCCAGGAGGCGCTGCACAAGCGATTCACGATCGTGCAGCAGGCGACCCTCTTCGAGGTGGTGGGCGTGGTGGCGGATTCGGTGATCGGCGCCGTGGGTGAGGACCCGGTCCCCGTGATCTGCCGGCCCCTGCGCCAGGAATACGCGACGGCCGCGTCGCTCGTCGTGCGGACCGGTCACGCTCCCGGGGCGGCGCTGGGCGCCGTGCGCGACCAGGTCCAGGCCCTCGACAAGAACATGCCGCTCAAGAACGCGGGAACCATCCAGGAGCAGATCGAGCAGGGCCTGTGGGCGCCGCGCATGGCCGCGGTCCTGCTGAGCGTGTTCGGCGGGCTGGCCTTCGCGCTCGCCATCATCGGCGTCTACGGCGTGATGTCGCAGGCCGTCGCCCAGCGCACCCCGGAAATTGGCCTTCGCATGGCGTTTGGGGCGGAGCCCCGAGACGTCTTGCGGCTGGTCATGGGTCAGGGCCTGCGTCTGGCGCTCTCGGGCACGGGCCTGGGCGTGCTGGCGGCCCTCGTGCTCGGACGATGGACGGCGGATCTGCTGTTCGGGATTCGGCCGCAGGACCCGGTGACGCTCGCGGGGGTCACGCTCGTGCTCCTGGCGGTCGCCCTCGTCGCGTGCTATGTCCCGGCTCAGCGCGCGACGCGCGTCGATCCCTTGGTGGCCCTGCGCGAAGAGTGACCGCAGGCGTTCAGTCCAGCTCTCCCTCGACGAACCACGACTCGCGGAGCCGGTCGCGGAAGATGCGGTAGACCCCCGTGGCGAGGGCGATGTCCCACTCCTCGCGCGAGTAGGCGACGTCCCACCAGTCGCCGGACGCACGCCAGGGGCCGGCCCGGTCCAGGACGGCGCCACGCACCCCCGCCGCGGAGACGAAGGCGGGTGCCCCTTCCTTCACGGCCACCTCGGCGGGAAGGGGCGGGCGAAAGACGCGCAGGGCCACGCGCGGAGACGAAGGCCCCGGAGGCGCGGCCACGGGACGGGCTCCCGGGCGCCGGGTCGGGGGCAACGGTCCCGGGGCGAACGTGCCGATGGCGAACGCGCCGGGCCGATGCGTGTCGAGAAGCTCAGGGGCTCCGCTGCGCCCGTCCTTCGTCCACTCGTGAAGGCGAGCCATGGTTTCCGCGAGCTTTTCCGGCGAAGGCTGGGCGGGGTCGAGCAGCGAGAACTGGACCAGGCGGGACGGCGTGGGCGTAGCCCGCACGGTCAGGGCCTGGATGGCGTCGCGCGGGGGATGGACCTCGAGGTCGAGCAGGAGCAGCGTCCGCCAGGTCCGCGCGTCGGCGGAAGGCGCCGCGGGCCGGAGCGCGCGGCGGTGGAAAGAGCCGTCCACGAGCCGCAGGTCGAGGCCGAGGCCCGCCGCACGCCGGCCGCGGGCCGCGAGCTGTGCGCAAAGGGGCTCGAGCACGCGGGCGAGCAGGAACGACAACGGCTCTAGCCCGTCCACCGGCCACTCCAAGTCGAGGGTCATGGAGAAGCGCTCGGGAGCCGGGGTCGCGACCAGGGGCGTGTCGTCTTCGCCGCGGGCCAGCCGCCGGAGACGCGGACCCGCAGGGCCGAGCCGCTGCGAAAGATCGACCGCAGGGAGCGCCGCCAGATCGCCCAGGCAACGGAGCCCCCAACGCTGGAGCAGCGCGAGGTGGTCCGGCTCGAGGTCGAGCAGGCCGAGAGGCAAGGGCGCCAGGGCGGCCGCTTCTCCGCCGGGCGGAACCACGGTGAGGCCGGGCCGGCCGCGGGCCAGGACGAGCGCGGCGGTCCTCGTCCCCGCTAGCGCTACGTTCGGCTCGAGGCCGCGGGCCCGCGCACGTTCCTCGATGGCCTGACCCAGGGCGACGGGGTCAGGCCAGAGGCGGCCGAGGCCCGAAAGGTCCAGCAGCACCGGCGTGGGCGCATCCGCTTCGAATCGTGGCGTGAACTCCTTGGCCAGGTCGAGGAGGACCTCTTCGGAAGGAAGCGGCGACGAGGAGTGGAGACACCCGTACATGGTGCGCTGATCGAGAGCCGATCAACGGTGGGCGTGGAGCTCTAGGACGGCGCGGCGGGGCACGTGACGGCCGACCGCCACCTCCGCGGAGAGGGCCGCGCAAGAGGTGGCCCGCTCCGGGCGCGCCCGTGAAGGACGGCCCGCGGGGGGTCAGGGCCAGCGATGCGCCCCCGGGCCCGTGGGCCACGTGCATCCCGAACAGGAGCAACAGAGCCGTCTCCGTATCTTCGACCCCGCGCTCCAGGCGGGTCCAGGTGGTGAGCGGCAACCGTTGCAGCTCGCGCTCGTTGGCGCCGAGGAAGTCGAGCACCACCAGGTCGAAGAGCCCCGAGCCGATCAGCGTTCCCGTCGCGGCCACGGCCTCGGCCAGGGGCCTGGGGGGAGCCGCGCGCCCCCGAAGGCCACGCAGCCACAGGAGGCGCGTGAGGTCGACCCCCGCGGCCGCAGCCGAAGCGGGATCGAGCCGGTCGGCAGGATCGACCCAGGCGGCGAGCGCCCCGCGCCGGGTCACCCCGGCGGCCAGGGTCAGGCAGAGCCCGGTCCGGCCCGAGGACGTGTGGCCGTGGACTTCGGAAACCTGGCCGCGCCGGAGCCCGCCGCCGAGGGCGGCGTCGATCGTGGCCAGACCCGTAGCGAGTGGCGCCCGGCGGGCCTCGCCCCGAAGCGGCGGGGCCTCGGCCTGCAGTCGACGGACGCGCAGCAGCTCTTCGAGGGCGGCCTTGGTGGCGGGGGCAGGCAGGAGGGCGGCGCTCATGTTTCGCTTTTTCTTCGCCAATGATGTCCGCCGGTCGAGGCTTTGTCAAACGCTAGAAATCGTTCTTGGCGTGGCGTCTCCTGGAGCCCCGGCTACGCCTCGTCCACGGCGGCGGCTACCTGGGTCAACCTGCGGGGTCAGGTCTGGAATTGTGAATCGGATTCACAATTCCAGACCTGACCCCACCTCCGCAAGAGCCAGCTCGACCTGCCGTAGGACGTTCTGGGCGAGGCGGACGTGGCCGGCGGCGTTGGGGTGGAGGCCGTCACGGAAGTTGAGATCGGGGACACCGGCGACTCCTTGCAGCAGGAACGGCACGAAGTGAAGCCGGCGGGCGGCCGCGAGACGCGGGTAGATGGCGGCGAAACCGGCCGCGTACTCGGCGCCGTGCGGCACATCGGGGATGCGCATGCCCACGAGCACGACACGCGCTCCTGAGGCTTGGCCGCGCTCGACGATCCGGGTCAGGTCGCGCTCGGCCGCCTCGAGAGACATTCCCAGCAGGCCGTCGTTGATGCCGAGGGCCACCACCAGGACATCGGGCCTCTTCGCGAGGATCGGGTCGAGACGAGCCAGGGCTTTGGCCACCTTGTCGCCGCTGACCCCCGCGTTGTGAACGCGGATGGGCCGGCCTCGTTCGCGGAGGCTGCGTCCGACCAGGGCCGGATAGGCTTCGGCTGCGGACAGCCTCCAGCCCGAGGTCAGGCTGTCTCCGAGGAACGCGACCAGGGGACCGGTCTCGGCTTCCTGACGGCAGGCCGCGACGAGCGCCGCCGCCAGGCCCAGGACCCTTCGGCGGATCACATCCGCACGACGATCTTCCCGAAGTGCCCCTGGCCGGCCATGTGGTCGAACGCGGCGCGGGCCTCGGCGAAGGGAAAGACGCGGTCGACGACCGGCCGTAGCTGATGGTGGGAAACCGCACGGAGCAGGTCCTCGAAGGTGTCGCGGCTGCCCACGATCACGCCCTGGACCCGGATGTTCTGCATCAGGATGGGGGCCAGGTTCACGTCGGTGGTGTTGCCCGCGAGGACCCCGATCAGGCTGATCTGCCCAGAGGCGCGCACCGCTCGCACCGACTTCGCGAACGTGCCGCCGCCCCCCACTTCGACCACGTGATCGACGCCCGTCCCTCCGGTCAGCTCGCGGACCTTCTTCTCCCAGTCCGGATGGGACTTGTAGTTGATGGTCTCGGAAGCGCCCAGGGCGCGCGCGCGTTCGAGCTTGGCGTCGCTGCTCGAGGTGACGATCACGCGGGCACCGTTGAGGCGCGCGATCTGGAGCGCGAAGAGCGACACGCCCCCCGTGCCGAGGACGAGCACGGTGTCCCCGGCCTTGACCCCGCCCTGGGTCACGAGCGCGCTCCAGGCGGTGACCCCGGCGCAGGTCAGCGTGGCTGCTTCTTCCCACGACAGGTGCGGAGGCACGGGAACGAGTCCATCTTCGTGGAGCGCGATCTCTTCCACCAGGGTCCCGTCGTGGGGGCCACCCAGGGCCGAGAGAAGCTTGTCCTTCGTGGGCTCGCCGGCCAGCCACCGCTGCGCGAAGATGGGCATGACGCGGTCACCCACCTTCACGCGGGTGACACCGTCCCCCACCTCGATCACCTCCCCGGCGCCGTCCGAAAGGGGGATGAGCGGCAGCGGTTGCTTGGGACTGTAGCGGCCCTGGACAGTGAGCAGGTCGCGGAAGTTGAGCGATGCCGCCCGCAGGCGCACGCGCACGTGACCGGCGGCGGGGATGGGCTCGGGACGTTCGACCAGGGTGAGGTGATCGAGGCCGAACGACTCGCGGATTTCGAAGGCCTTCATGAGGGCTAGTCTGCCACCGGAACGGGCAGGCCCGCGCCCCCTGCGGCGCTCTCGGGCTTGCCGGCCTTGCGGCGGCGCCGCGACGCGAACCACTCGGTCACCGTCTCCGGCCGGAGGCCGTCCAGGTAGGTGTACACGACGGGCACCACGATCAGGGTGAGCAGGGTGGAGGTGATGAGGCCGCCGATCACGGCCCGGGCCATGGGCGCGCGCATCTCGGCCCCGGCCCCGATGGCGAAGGCCAGGGGCAGCATGCCGAAGATCATGGCGAGCGTGGTCATGACGATGGGCCGCAGGCGGGTCGAGCCCGCCTTGATGAGGGCCTCGTTCCGGCCCAGGCCCTCGCGGCGGGCGTGGTTCGTGAAGTCCACGAGGAGGATCGCGTTCTTGGTGACGAGCCCCATCAGCATGATGAGCCCGATCATGCTCATGATGTTCAGCGTGTCGCCGGTGAGGAGCAAGGCCAGGGCCACGCCCACGAGGGACAGGGGCAGCGACAGCATGATCGAGAAGGGCTGGGTGAACGAGCCGAACTGCGAGGCCAGTATCAGGTAGATGAACACCACGGCCAGGAAGAGGGCCTGCATCATGTTCTCGAACATGAGCTTCAGCTCCTCGGCGTCGCCTCCGAACTGGAGGTCGTAGCCCGGGGGCAGGTTGAGGGCCTTCTGCGCGGCCTCGATGTCGGTCGTGATCTCCTGGAGCGACCGGCCGTCCGGGTTGGCGCTCACCCGCACCTCGCGCACCAGGTCCTTGCGGCGGATGGTGGAGGGGCCGCTGCCCACCTCGGCCGAGGCTAGCTCGCGCACCGGCACCAGCAGCTTGTCCTTGTTGTCGTCGTCCTTGTCGGTGGGCACGGTGAGGACCAGGAGATCATCGGAATAGCGGCGCTGGTCGGCGCGCAGGCGCACGCGCACGTCGTGGCTCTCGCCGTCCTTGTCCTCGATGACCGTGGCCACCTCTCCCGCCACCGCGGCGCGCAAGGTGGTGCCGATGACCCCCGCGGGCACGCCCAGATCGCTGGCGCGCGCGCGGTCCACGCGGACCCGAAGCTCCGGCTTGGACTTTTCGAGGCTGGTCTCGATGTCGGCCACCCCCTTCATCTTCGCCATCGCCTGCATGAGGTCGCGGGAGATGCGGTCGAGCTCGTCCACCGACGCGCCGCGCACGCTGATCTGGATCGGCTTCTGCCCGAACGGCCCCGCTTCGAAGAGGCCGTAGGTGAGCCCCGGCACCTCCTGGATGACCGTGCGCGCCTCGCGCAGCACCTGGCTGAAGCTCTTGCCGGAGCCCGAGTGGAGCTTGACGAACGTCGTCCCCTCGGTCACGGGCCGATAGGTGGTGCCCGCCTCGCCCACCGTGGTGTAGGTGTACTCCACGTCCTTCAGGGTCTTGAGCCGCTCGACCATGGCCCGCGCGCGGTCGCCGGTCTCGCGCAGCGTGGCCCCCGGGGTGGCCTTGAAGGAGATCTGGTACTCGCCGCGGTTGAAGTCGGGCATGAAGTCGCCCCCCAGCATCCCGAGAATCGGGAAGCTGCCCAGGAAGGCCAGCACGGCCATGGCCAGGACCGTCTTGCGGTGGTGCAGCGCCCAGTCGAGCAGGCGCTCGTAACGGAAGTGCAGGTCGTCGAAGTGGTGGTTGAAGCGCGCGAGGAGCTGCCCCAGACGCGTGTCGTGACGATCCTGCTCGATGTCGGGGTCGACCCATCGCGACGATAACATCGGGTCGAGGGTGAAGCTCACGAAGAGGGACACGAGCACGGCCGCGGCCACGGTGATGCCGAACTCGTAGAAGAACTTCCCCACCATGCCGCCCATGAAGGCCACGGGGATGAACACGGCCACGATGGTGAAGGTCGTGGCCATGACCGCGAGGCCGATCTCGTCGGTCCCGTCCATGGAGGCGGTGAAGTGGTCCTTGCCTCTCTGGACGTGGCGCACGATGTTCTCGCGGACCACGATCGCGTCGTCGATGAGCATCCCGATGGCCAGAGACAGGCCCATCAAGGTCATGACGTTCAGGGTGAAGCCGAAGAGCTTCATCACCGTGAAGGCGGCGATCACCGAAATGGGCAGGGTGAGGCCCGTGATCACCGTCGAGCGCCAGGAGTTCAGGAAGACGAAGACGATGAGCACGGTCAGGATGCCGCCGATGATCATGGTGAGGTTCACGTCGTGGATGGAGTCGCGGATGAAGGTCGAGTCGTCGCGCACGATCTGGAGGGTGACGCCCGGAGGGAGGTCTTTGCCCATCTGCGCGACCGTCTCCCGAACCCCGTCCGCCACCGCCACCGTGTTGGCGCCCGACTGCTTGAGGACATCCAGGGCCAGGGCCGGCGTGGTGTCGAGCAGGGCGAGGTTCTTCGCCTGCTCCACCCCGTCCACGACCTGGGCGAGGTCGCCCACGAAGACCGTGGTGGTGCCGGCTCGCTTCACCGGGATCCGCGCGATGTCGGCGGCGCTCCGGCCGCGAGCCGAGACCCGGACGAGCGCCTCCGTCCTACCCCGGTCGGCCGAGCCGGCCGGGAAGTCGACGTTCTCGTTGCGGAGCGCGCTCACCACCTGGGCCAGGGAGAGGTGGTAAGCCTCGAGCTGGGCGCGGTCGACCACGACCTGGATCTCGCGGGTGCTCTCGCCCACCAGGTTGACGGCGCCTACGCCCGCCACCGACTCCAGACGCTTCTTGATGACCTTGTCCGCCACCTCCGTCGCCGCCTGGGGAGAGAGGCCAGAGGCCTTGACCGCCACCGAGATGATGGGAAGCGCGTTGGGATCGAGGCGCTGGACGATCGGCTCCTCGATCTCGCGCGGCAGGTCGCCGCGGATGGACGCGACCTTGCCACGGATGTCCTGGGAGGCGACCTGGGTCGAGGTCTCGACGCGGAAGATCACGATGATGTTCGAGAGCCCTTCCTGCGAGGTCGATTCGACGTGGCGGATGCCCTGGACGGTGTTCACCGCCTCTTCGATCTTCTTGGTGACGTCGCGCTCCACGGCCTCGGGGGAGGCGCCGGGGTAGACCGTGGAGATGGCCACGATCGGGAAGTCGACGTTCGGGAACTGGTCCACCTTGAGCTGCCGGTAGGAGACGAGGCCGAGCACCGCGAGGGCGAGCATCATCATGGTCGCGAAGACCGGCTGCTTGATCGAGATGCGGGTGAGGATCATGAAAGACCCCTACTTCCGCGCGGCCTGGAGCTCGACCGGGGCCCCGGACGAGAGCGCCACCGGCGGGTCCAGGACCACGATGTCGCCGGCCTTCAATCCGGCCTTGACCTGGATGGCATCGGCGGTCTCGACCCCGAGCGTCACCTTCTTCCGCTCCGCCTTGCCGTCCGTCACCACGAAGGTCTGCGCGGAGAGAGGGTCGCTTCCGTCGCGGACGAGGGCGGCGGGGGGCACGACCAGCACGCTCGTCACCTTGCCCACGGCCACCCTTGCCCGTGCGAACAGACCGCCCACGAGGTCGTTTCCCCCGGGAACCTGGACCACGACCTCGAACGACCGCGTACGCTCCTCCACGAGCGGGCTGACCCGTGCGACCTTGCCCTTGACGGGGCGGCCCCCGAGCGCGTCCACGGTGACGTCGACGGCGGCGCCCAGCCGGACCTTGCCGTAGTCGGCGGAGGGGACGCTGGCCCGGAACTCCAGGATCGCGTTGTCGACCAGGGTGAAGAGCGGCGTCCCATTGGCGAGCATGGTGCCGGGGTCGGCCATCCGCCGGGCCACGCGGCCGGCGAAGGGCGCCTTGATCTGCGTGCGGGCCAGTTGTTGGGCGGCAATCGCCACTTCGGCCTTCACCTGGGCCATCTGGGCCTCGGCCACCTGGAGCGCCACCTGCGCCGACAGGTGGTCCTTGTCGGTGATCCCGCCGGTCTTGAGCAGGTTGTCCGCGCGCTCCCTCTCCGCCACCGCGTGGGCCTTGTTGGCGTCGGCCACCGCCTGCGCCGCCTTGGCCCGATCGAGGGCGAGGCGAAAGTCGGTGTCGTCGAGGACGGCCAGGGTGTCGCCCGCGGCCACCGACATGCCTTCGTCGCGCACCACGCGCAGGAGGCGAGCCTGGACTTCGGCCACGACCTGGACCTGGGCTCGTGGGCGCAGGGTGCCGGTCAGCATCAAGGTGTCCTCGAGGTCGCGGGTCTCGACCGGTGCGGTGGTCACGGGGACGCCCTTGGGCTTGTCGACCGACGCGGTCTGGGCGGGACCGCCGCAGGCCGCGACGCTCAGGACCAGAGCGACGGCAGGGGTGAAGATGAAGGCCGGCTTCGTCATGGTCTCATTCCTGTGTCAGAAGTCGTCGGGCTCGTTTCGGGAACCACCACGGGCAAGGGGCCCCCGGTGGGAGGGTCGAGCGGGTCCTCCGCCATCACGAACCGCAGCATGGCCCGGGCGTTGGCGTGGACGTAGAGGGCCTGGATGCGGTTGCTGTCGGCCTGGGTCTGGGCGGCCTGGGCGTCGATCACGTCGAGGAGGGTGGCCGCACCGAACTTGTAGTTGGCCTGGATCATCTCGAGGGCCTTTTGGGCCTGCCGCAGGTTCAGATCCGCCGCGCCCAGCACCCTCTTGGCCACGTTCAGGCGGTCCACGGCGTCCTGCGCCTCGAGGCGGATCTGGTTCTCCAGGGCGATGCGGTCCTGCGCGACCTTGTTCCGGTCGGCCTGGGCCTGGGCGACCCGGCCCGCGGTGCGCAGGCCGTCGAACACCGGGATGGTCAGCACGAAGCCCGCGCTCCAACGCTGGAAATCGGACTCGAAGAAGTTCTCCGTCTTGCGCGTGGACCAGCCGAAGTTGCCGTTGAACTCGAGGCTCGGGCGCATGTCGGCCTTCGCGATCCCGACCGCGAACCCGCGGATCCGATCCTCGAGATCCACCTCTTTCACCTCGGGTCGGTGCGACCAGGCGGCGGCCACCGCCTGCTCGGGAGCGACGGTCACCTCGACGTACTCCAGGCGGTCGGTAGGCTCGATGGGCGAGCCGATGGGGCGCACCAGCACCGCGTTCAGCCGCCCGCGCGCGAGCTCGGCCGCCCCCTCCTGGGCGAGGAGCTGGGCGCGCGCGTTCTCGAGATCGACTTCGAAACGCAGCACGTCCAGGTCGGTGGCCACCCCGGAGACGCGGCGGTTCCGGGTGGTCTCGAGCTGCTGCTCCTTCTGCTTCACCGCGTAGCCCGCCACCCGCACCCGCTCGAGGCCCAGAACGTGATCGTTGTAGGCCTGGATGGCGAGCAAGGCCACCGCCTGCTGAACCCGGCGGATCTCCTCTCTTCCCGATTCCGTCGCGAGCCGCGCCGCCTTCAGGGCCTTGCCGATCTTGAAGTTGAAGAGGGTCTGCCTGAGCGCCGCGTACCCGTCCCAGAGGCTCGCGGGCACCGGCTTGAGCGCGTCGATGAACTCCGGCGGGAAGTTGTCGAAGCTCGGGCTGTTGAGCAGTGACGGGTCGCGGAAGCGCGTCCACTGCCCGAGGACCTTGATGTCGGGCAGCGCATCCGCGCGGGCCTCGGTCACGTACCCGTGGAGCTTCCTCAGGTTCTCTTCGGCCTTCTTCACGTCCGGGTTGGCCTCGAGGGCCCGGGCCACGGCCTGCGCCCGGGACAACGGCTCGGCCTGGCCCGGAGCCGCAAGCACGGCGAAGCCGAGGAACGCCACGGCGAATGTTCGAGGGCTCATGGGGAAGGGTTCGTCTTCGGGGACCAGCCCCGGAGGATGGTGGCGACGAGGGAGTCGGCGAGCTCGGGAGTCAGGTCGGGGCGGCCCACGATGAGCGAGCCACAGACGGCTTCGCCGAGGGCCCCCATGAACACCAGCATGCGCAGGTCGAGGGGCCCCGGGGCGAAGGTCCGGTCCGCCACCCCGTCCTCGACGACCCGGGAGATGAGGCTCACCACTCCTTCGTAGTAGCTCGAGAAGTCGGTGCGGGGCGCGGAGCTTGGGGGGTTGTGGATGAGGCCAAAGAGGAACCGCATGAACTCGCGGTGCTCGCGGGCGACCTCGAAGTAGCCACGGGCCACGCGCTCGAGTCGCTCCACCGGCGTGCCGGGGGCCTCGATCTGCGCCAGGAGACGCTCCCGAAAGCCCTCGAGCGCCCCTTCCACGAGCGACCGGTAGACGCCTTCCTTGCTCCCGTAGAAGTGATAGAGCGTCGGTTTGGTGATGTCCGCGGCCTCACAGATCTCTCGTACCGAGGTCGCGTCGTACCCCTTCGTCGAGAACAACTCCAATGCCTTGTTCAAGATACGGTCGGCGCTGCGGACTTCGAGACTGGCCATGCCGGAGTGATGTACGTACCGGACGGTATAGAGGTTCCGAGTAAAGGACGCCCGGGCGGGATCGGGGCGAGGATATCGGCCCATCCTATGCTAGGCTCTCGACGACCCCGTGGCCCCCGGGATTTCCCGGCCGGGCCCTCGCCCGGCACCCCAGAGGGTCCGGACTGGGTGTCTGAAACAGGCCCCCAACTGGAGGACGTTTGGCACAGAACGGACAGCAGGACGAGCAGAGGCTCGCCCTCTTCATCGACTTCGAGAACATCGCCATCGGCGTTCGCGACGCCCACTACCGCAAGTTCGACGTCAACCTCGTGCTCGAGCGCCTGCTCGACAAGGGGAAGGTCCTGGTCAAGAAGGCCTACGCCGATTGGAGCCGCTACTCGGACTACAAGCGGAGCTTTCACGAGGCCGCGATCGAGCTGATCGAGGTCCCGCAGAAGTCCATCGGCGGCAAGAACTCCGCGGACATCCGCCTCGTGGTGGACGCGATGGACATGTCGTTCCAGAAAGAGCACGTCAACTGCTTCGTGATCGCGTCGGGCGACTCCGACTTCTCGCCCCTCGTGAGCAAGCTGAAGGAAAACAACAAGTACGTGATCGGGCTCGGGGTGAAGAACTCGACCTCCGACCTGCTCATCGAGAACTGCGACGAGTTCATCTTCTACGAGGACCTCGTGCGCGGCCAGCAGCGGCCGCTGCCCGTGGTCGCGAACGTCCCCGAGAAGGTGCAGGAGTGCTTCGCCCTCCTCGTCGACTCGATCCTCGCCCTGCAGCGCGAGAACAAGGAGATCCTCTGGGGCTCCATGGTCAAGGAGACCATGAAGCGGAAGAAGCCCTCCTTCAACGAGACCTACTACGGCTTCCGGACCTTCAGCCACCTGCTGGAGGACGCGCAAAGGCGCGGTATCGTGGTGCTGCGCCGCGATCAGCGCTCGGGCAGCTACATCGTCGAGGACCTGGGCGCGGCGAGCGCCGCGACGGTCGGAGCCACGGGCCGAACGGACGCGATGGCCGTGGCGCCGGCGAAGGCCCCCGAGGCCGTTGCCGCCGTGAGCGGAGCCCCAACCTCCGGTAGCCCCGCGGCCGAGTCGCCCGAGACCACCAACGGTGGCCGCCCTCGCCGTCGCCGCGGACGCGGTCGTGGGCGGGGCCGAGGGACGACGGTGCCCGGCGGGTACCCGGACTCGACCTCACCCGCGGCCGAGTTCGACGACCACGACGAGGGCGACGACCACGACGACGGGGCCGAGGGCGAAGATTCCCATGCGGATGGGCCGGAGCCGTTCGCGAGCCACCGGTCCGAGGGCGCCGACCACGAGCCGGCGCCAGCTTCCGTCGCCGCTTCGTCGGAAGGGTCGGCGGCGGCGCCCGAGAGGCCGGCCTTCTCGCTCTTCTCGTGGATCCGTCGGGAGCCGACGACCAGCGTGACCACCGCCGCGACGGAGGACAAGCCCGGACCCGAAGAAGACCGCTAGCGGGTCTTCAGGCTCAAGACCATCCAGTCCTGGTCGCCGGCCACGCTCTCGGTGGCGAGTCCGCCGCCGTGAAGCTCGGCGATGCGGCGGACCAGGGGCAGGCCGTAGCCCGGGGCGGACGCGGAGGAGAGAAGCGGTGAGTGGGTCCCGATGCTGACCAGGACCTTCCCCACCGCTGCTTCCGCCCGGATCTCGACCGTCGTCTCGGGCCCGCCGTTCGACGCGGCGCGCACGTGATCGAGCAGGGCGCGCAGGGCCACGCGCAGGAGCGCCTGATCGCCGGAAACAGTCGCGGCGCCCGGGCCGATCTGGACGTTCACGGTGTCGGACCGCAGCTCCTCGAGGACGTCGTCGAGGAGCACCGCGTCGTCCTGGACCTCGCCGCGGGTGAAGGCCAGGAGCGAGCGTCCGGAGGACAGGGCGGTCGACAGTGAGGGACCGAGCCGCGCGAACTCCTCGTTGAACCACGAAGGCGAGTCGGGGCGCTTGCGCATGGCCCCGAGCCCCGCGCGCAGGTCGAGCAGCGACTGCACCACGTCTTCCAGGCCGCGCAGGGACGCACTCCCTGCCAGGGCCAGCTCCAGCGTTCGTTCGGCGCCGTGCACGGTCTCGAGGGCCGCGGCGAGGTCGAGAGCGGCGGCGAGGGCGCGGGCCATCTCCGCCAGGTGGTCGAGTGTCTCTTCACCGGGCCGGGCGGCGTCGGCGGTGAAGTAGAGCGCGGCCACCGCCAGGAGACCGCGAGGAGTCTGGATGGGAATGGTGAGGAGAGCGGCGAAGGTCTGGTCTCCGCGCTCCAGCGCCTCTCCGAGGTCCAGGCTGTCCGTGGCCACGTGCAGGTGGGGACGGGGCTCCTGCTTCTGCACGTCCACGACGTGACGGACGGCCTTGGGAAGCCGGAGCAGGGGTTCCTGGGTCATGCCCCGTAGCGCGGCGGCCCTCAGCACACGTTCCTTGTCGGCCACGAGCAGCGATGCGTGCTGGACGCCCGCCACCCCGACGAGGCGGTCGAGCACGACCCCGAGGGCGGCGTCCAGGGGCTTTCCACCCACGATCTCCTGCGCGGCCAGGAGCACGGTGCGGAGATCGTCGAGGCGTTGGCGCGAGGCGTCGCGTTCGTCCCGGAGGTCGGTCACGGCCGCGCCGAGCTGCGCGGATGCCTCGGCGTACGATTCGACCAGGGTCTCGTTGGCGCGCGCGTCCGGACCCGCCCCCGGCGCCCGGGTCGAATCTTCCGGCTGGGGGGCGACCCGAACCACCGTGCGCGGGGGCGGAGGAGGGGGCGGCAGCGCTGGGACCTGGGGGAAGCGCGATGAAGTCGGCGGCGTGGTCGGGGGAGCGATCACGAAGGCGGGCCCCGTAGGCTTGGCGAAAGGCGGGGGCGTCGGGGCCGGGGGCGTCGGAGCCGCCGGTTCGGGCGCGCGCGGAACGCCGGGGGGACGAGCGGGGGCCCCTCCCGCGGTCGGCACCGTGACAGCCTGCTTGGACGGCGTGGCCGACGGCGCCGGTTCCTCGGCCATCACGGTCTCGGGGCCGAGGCTGTTCGTCCCGAACATGCCCAGGACCGTGTGTTGCGTCCACTGCCACGCCGGCTGACCGTCCTTGGTCTCCAGGATCGAGTAGCGCTTCGACAAGTCCTGGATGGTGCGCATCAGGATGGCCGAGAAGGTCTCGAGGACCCCTTCCCCCTTGACCGCTACGGCGGGAATGCTGTCCGCCTTGCGGCCGTTGAGCGCACGGTCCAGAAGGTCGATCTCCGACACCTGGGGCAGGTCGCGCTTGTTGTACTGGAAGACGAGGGGCATGGAGGAGGGATCCAGATGGTGGGTCAGGAGGTTCTGGGTCATCTCCCGGTAGCTCTGGAGGTTCTCTTCCCAGCGGTCCACCGCGGAGTTGGCCACGAAGACCAGGGCGTCGGCGCCCTTCAACACCAGGCGGCGGGTGGCCGCGTACATGGCCTGCCCGGGTACGGCCAGGATCTGCAGCCGCAGGTCGAAACCGCGGAAACCCGAGGCTTTGAGGGGCAGCAGATCGAACAGGATGGTCCGGTCCTGGGCGGAGTTGATCGAGACCATCTCTCCCCGCCGATGAGTGTCCGCATGGCGGTGGATCACCTGGAGGTTGGTGGTCTTCCCGCCCAGCGCGGGGCCGTAGTAGACGATCTTGACCTTGATCGTCCGGTCGCGATGATTCAGCTCAACCATGAAGATGCAGGCCTTCGGAGCAGTCTACCGGGACTCCGGCGGGTTTCCAAGGCGGCAGGACGGGGAGGTCTCACTTAGGACTGTATCCTCCCGTGGCTTCGTGACTTGAGCCCACGTCGGGGCGCTGCGAGGGGCCTCGTGACCCTCTCGGACGCTCGCGCCGGCAGATGTGGCCGGGACGAACGGACACACCCACTTCGAAGACCGACTTTGCAGCGTCGACGGCGATCACGATATGGTCTGCCATGATGGGCTCCTCCTTTTGCCTAAGACGCAGCGACTTTGGCGCATCGATGCCGATCAAGTCGTGGAGGAGTCCATCTCATCAATGCACCTGACGAGGTCCGCGATGGCGCGGCAGCTTATCCCCGATTGGGCCGACAATTCGTAGCGGCGAGTCAGACCAACACTGGCGTGGGTAAGGAGATGGATGGCAAGGCAACCAGTCGACCTATGCCGACGCGGGCGGTCCGTTGGATCGCGCGAATCTGGGCGGTGGCGAGCATCGGAATGGTTCTCGCGTTCCTTGTGGGTGAAGGCTTCCACCCATCCCAGATCCAGCCGAGAGAGTGGCTCGGCTTGGTATTCTTCCCGGTCGGGATCTGCGCCGGAATGATCCTGGCCTGGTGGAGGGAAGGGCTTGGCGGGACGATCACCGTCGGCAGCTTGGCGGTCTTCTACTTGATTCACCTCGCAACGGCTGGGACGTTTCCAAGGGGATGGGCCTTCTTGGTCTTCGCGGCACCGGGGTTCCTGTTTCTCCTGAGTTGGCAACGCTCACGGAGCGCAGGCATGTCTGCCACTTGATTCGGCCGCCAAACGACAGGTGGCGGATAGCACCAGCGGCCCAACAAGGAGCAGCTGACAAGGCCGCGCGGCGGTTGCAGAAGTGGCCGTGGAGCGGCCTTGACGGGACTGGCGTTTTGGGCCTCGAAAACACTCTTGAGCGCCATCGAGATAGGGGTGTTCAGCGAACTGTCGCGCGGCCCTGAACACTTCGACTCCATCAGGTGACGTCGGTACAGCGCAGGGAGATCTCGCGGCGCAAATCGCTCTAGCCAACCCACACCTGCGGGGCATCGGATTCGACTTGCCGGAAGTGGCGCCGGTTTTCGAGGAATACGTAGCGGCCCAGGGCATCTCGGACCGGCTCACGTTTCAGCCGGGCGACTTCTTCAAGGAGGACCTCCCGAAGACCGACGTGGTGCTGATGGGACACATCCTCCACGACTGGGATCTCCCCACGAAGAAGATGCTCGTCAAGAAGGCGTTCGACGCGATCCCGGCCGGCGGTGCGATGATCGTCTACGAGGCCATCATCGACGACGATCGATCGAAAGACGCCTTCGGCTTGATGATGAGCCTGAATATGCTCATCGAGACGCCGGGGGGCTTCGACTACACCGGCGCGGATTGCACGGGCTGGATGAAGGAGGCAGGATTCTCCGCAACACGAGTCGAGGCGCTTGTCGGACCGGACTCGATGGTGATCGGAATCAAGTAGACTCTCGCGTCGATGGTGTGGCTGCCCAACGATGCACCCGACCAGCGGGCGCTGCCCAGACTGACGCCCGCTTGCAGGTGATCCCGGAGTGGTGGACGGACTCATAGGTGAGTGATGCGATACGACCCAGCCGCCGCTCCCGATTCCGCCGAGTGGCTAGCACTCGATGAAGCCGAGCGCGTTGCCGCGATTGAGGCTCATCACCGGAGAACAAAGGTCCGGTCAGGGAACGCGCGGGCGCACGCCGGGATCGACTCCGCTGTCGAAACGCAGCTCGCGGAGGAAATGCCGGTGGCCGTGCGGGCCCTTGAGCGCCTCCTAAGGGAAGGACTGCGCCGTCCCGATGCTATTCATGCGATAGGGTCCGCGGTCGCCGAAGAGATGTTCGCGATTCTGAAGGAGAAGAGGCCCTTCGACGTGCAGTCCTACGGGCGAAGATTGGAAGCGCTAAGCGCGGCGACATGGAGTGGCAAAGGCCGGATCTGAGAGACAGAGCCGTCCATCAATTCGCGACATGCCCGCGCAGGTGACACGGGGAGCGGAATATGATGGCACTACGTCTGACAACCCCGGTCGTGCTTGCCCTAGTTCTCGGAGGTACCACCGGCGCTCCCGCTGAGTCAATGAAGGAAGTCACCGCCTTGGTTCCACGGGACATTCGGTGGTTCACTCCCGCCTACTACACCGATGGCAGGCAGCGAGCGCACCTTCACGGCGATTCGAGCAAAGGGGGAGATTGGATCGACAGGGTGAGAATCCCTGGCGATTCGCGCGTCCTCGCACATACGCATCCAGATGACGAAATCGTCACCGTTATCGAAGGTACGTGGTACTTGGGGATTGGAGAGAGGTTCGACGAGACAAAGCTAAAGGCTTATCCCGCCGGCAGTTTCATACTCATTCCTGCGGATGTGCCGCACTTTCTCGCTACGCGAGAGGGCCCTGTCATCGTTCAGGCCAGCGGTCAAGGAATATTCCGGACGAACTATCGGGAAAGGTAGCGTCGTGCTGGGTTGGTAGCGCTACAGGGAATCGAACCCTGGTTTGATGGCTGAGAACCATCCGTCCTAACCCCTAGACGATAGCGCCAACGGGTGGAATCAAGTCTAAAGGTCGATCGTCGAGAGTGTCAAGCCGCGGCTCGGTCCCTAGAAGAAGGCGGCAATGACCTTGATGGCGACGATCACGGCCCACGGCGTAGCCACGCCCCAGAGGGCGGAGCTGGTGGGGCGCTTCGCCGCCACCCCGAAGCCCACCGCGAGGAGGAACAGGATCCAGAAGGAGAAGAGGTCCAGGCTTCCGAGGAGGGCCCAGAGCGGCTTCGCCACGGCGTCCTTCGCGAAGAGCAGGGTGAGGTTGGTTTGCAGGGCTTCCTGGGGGACCAGGTTCCAGTCGCCCTTGAGCATGAACACGATGAGCATGAGCGGGGTGCTCACGAGGCCCACGGCCAGGAAGGTGTGGGTGATGATGGCCATGCACTGCTTGAAGGTCGCCTCGCTGGCGTAGAAGAAGCGGAAGATGAAGAGGTAGACCGCCGCGCTCAGCAGGCAAAAGAGGGGACCCGCCAGGAGGGCGATGGCCCAGAAGGTGCCACCGATGAACCCCATGGCTTGCGGAGGCGGCGCCTGGAAGGGCCTTCCCGCCGACTCGGCCTGGTTCCGGAGGAACTCCATCATGTCCATCCTGGAGAGCCAGATCCCGGTGAACGCGAGCTGGATGATCACGGACAGCAGGAGAGGCAACCAGAAGGACGGCTTCTTCGACGATCTCGACGAAGGCCTCTTTCGGTCCGAAGTAGAGCCCGAACAAGTTGCTCAGGAATCCCGGACCGCCCTGGCTTGCTTCACCGCTGGTCGCTTGGGGCTTCGATTCCGACATGAGCTCCTCCCGCGTGGGTTCAGGGTCGCGGCGGCCTACTCGTATCTCAGCGCTTCGATCGGATCGAGGCGGGCGGCCTTGGCCGCCGGCCACAGTCCGAAGGTCAGGCCGACGGCCACGGACACGAAGAACGCGACCATGACCCAGCTCGGCTGGACGACGGCGGGAAAGGGCGAGAAGGCGTTGATGAGCCAGGCGGCCACGCCCCCGATCACGATCCCCAGGATCCCCCCGGCCGCGGTCAGGGTCATGGCCTCGGTCAGGAACTGCCAGAGAATATCGCGGCGGCGCGCGCCCAGCGCCTTCCGGACCCCGATCTCCCGCGTACGCTCGGTCACCGAGACCAGCATGATGTTCATGACCCCGACGCCGCCCACGAGGAGGCCGATCGAGGAGATCGCGATCATCACGAGGTAGATGCCCCCGGTGATCTGGCGGTAGAGATCGGTGAAGGTGTCCTGGCTGAAGATGGCGAAGTTGTCCTTGTCGAGGAACTTGAGCTTGCGCTGGCGGCGCAGGACTTCGCGGGTCTGCTCGATGGCGGCTTCCATCTGGGCGGGCGAAGCCGGCTTCATGTCCGCCACCACCCAGTTGAACCGTGGGTCCTTCTTCTCCACCGAGCCGAAGGGGACGAGGAGGATGTTGTCCCGGTTGAAGAAGAGGAACTTGCCCATCCGCTGCGCGATCCCGATGACCTGGAAGCGTCGGCCGTCGATCGAGATCTCCTTCTCGATCGGATCGATGAAGGGGAAGAGGGTGTCAGCCACGTCCGCGCCGAGGACCACGACGTGAGAACCCCGGTTGACGTCCTGCTCCGAGATGAAGCGGCCCTTGGTCACGTAGATGTCGTGCACGACGTCGTAGCTCGAGTTCACCCCGAACACTCGGGTGTCCTGGGCCTTGGCGTTGCCGTACTTGACGAGCTCGGCGGGGACGAACTCCATGGCGGTGATGGCCTTGACCGCGGGCTTCTCCGCGATGGCCTGGATCTCGGGCATGGTGAGGCTCTTCCGCCGCCGCCACTCCTCGTCGCTCACGTTCTCCCCGGGGGCGAAAGGCCGAATGAAAATCACCGACGCGCCCAGGCTCTGGATCTGCGAGGCCATCGAGGCGTTGAGACCGGCCACGATGGAGCTCATCCCGGTCACGGTCATGATCCCCATCACCACCCCGAGGATGGTGAGGCCGGCCCGCAGCTTGTAGGCGCGAATGCCCTGGAGCCCCAGCCCCACCGCCTCGGACATGGCGAAGAGCTGGGGATAGCGATGGGCGATTCGAAAGGCGAGGGAAGAGGGCTTGCTCATTCGTTGCGCAGCGCCTCCACCGGATCGAGAGCCGCGGCGCGGCTCGCCGGATAGATACCGGCCACGAGCCCGACCACGGTGGACACCGCGACGGCCGCCGTTACCGCCCAGAGGCGGACCGGGGCCGAGAAGTTGGCGGACATGATGTTGCCGAGCACGATGGCCAGGACAGTCGAGAAGGCGGCAGCGCCGGCAATGCCCAGAGCCCCCCCGAACACGGAAAGGATCACGGACTCGACCAGGAACTGGCGAAGGATGTCGCGGCGGCGCGCCCCCAGCGCCTTTCGGACCCCGATCTCTCGGATGCGCTCGGAGACCGAGACGAGCATGATGTTCATCACCACGATACCGCCCACCGCGAGGCTGATCGCGGTCACCACGATGGTGACCACGTAGATCCCCCGGGTGGCGCTCTGCCACAGGTCCATGACGCTTTGGCCGGTCTCGACCGCGAAGTCGTCGGGCTTGCCGAAGTCGACGTGCCGGCGGACGCGCATGGCCACCCGGGCCTGGTCCTGGGCGTCTTCGAAAACCGCCATGGACCGGGCCTCGGCCTGGATGGTGACCGAGCGCCGCGCTCCGTAGAACTTGCGGAACGTGGTGATGGGCATCCAGACGAAGTTGTCCTGGGTCTCGCCGAAGACACTGCCCTTCTTCTCGGCCACACCCACGATCTTGACCGGGTGTCCGTCGATCAAGACCTCCTTGCCGATCGGCTCCATGGTGCCGAAGAAGGCCTCGGTCAGGTCCGTTCCCACCACGACCGCGGGCCGGGCCTGCTCGACGTCGTCCGGCACGAGCTGGCGGCCCGCGATGAGCTCCCGGATCGCGCCGATGCGGCTGAAATTCTCGGTGATCCCCATGATGCGGACGTTCTTTTGGCTGATCCGGCCGTACTTCGCGCCGCCCGACGTAGCGATCATGCCCCCCACGTCGGCGCAGGCCGTGCAGGCCCGCTTCACCACGTCCACGTCCTCGAGGTCGATGTTCTTGCGCTTGTTCATCTCGAGCCACATCTCGCGGCTCGTGATGATGTCCGGCATCTTCTGCACGCTGAAGCTGCGGCTCCCGAGCTCCAGCACCTTGTCCGACATGTACCCGTCGAGCCCCTCGGTGATGGCCACCACCGCGATCACGGAGGAGACCCCGATCAGGATGCCGAGCACGGTGAGGAACGAGCGCAGCTTGTTCGCCCGAAGGGACGCGAACGCGAGAGCGATGGCCTCCGAGAAGGGCATGAGTTAGCGAACCCTTCGCTCGTCGCTGTGGATCTTGCCGTCGCGGATGTGGATGGTGCGGTGCGCGTGCTCGGCGATGTCGCGCTCGTGGGTCACCAGGATGATGGTGTTGCCCTCGGTGTGCAGCTTCTCGAAGAGCCGCATGATGTCGTCCCCGGTGGCGCTGTCCAGGTTCCCGGTGGGCTCGTCGGCGAGGAGGATCGAAGGCTGCATCACGAGAGCGCGGGCGATGGCCACGCGCTGCCGCTGTCCGCCCGAGAGCTCGTTGGGCTTGTGGTTGACGCGATCTCCCAGATCGACCATCTCGAGGGCCCGGCGCGCCTGCTCCAGACGCTGCACCTTCGGCACCCCCGCGTAGACCAGGGGCAGCTCGACGTTGTGGAGCGCGCTCGCCCGCGGCAGCAGGTTGAAGGTCTGGAAGACGAAGCCGATCTCCCGGTTCCGGATGGCGGCGAGATCGTCGTCGTTCATCTGGGACACCACCTTGCCCCGCAGGACGTAGGTGCCCTTGCTCGGCGTGTCGAGGCAGCCGATGAGGTTCATGAGCGTCGACTTGCCCGAGCCCGACGGCCCCATGATCGCCAGGTACTCGCCGCGAGCCACCTGGAAGCTCACCCCGCGCAGGGCGTGGATCTCCTCCGCGCCCATGACGTAGGTGCGCCAGAGGTCCTCGGCCAGGATCAGCGCCCCCTCGCCGGGGACGGGGACGGGTAGTGCGCTCACGACTGCGCCTTCTTCTTGCCCTTGTCTTCGAGCTTGATCTTCGCCTGGTCGCGCAGGGTCCGCAGCGTCTTGAAGGAGCCGGTCACGATCTCCTCGCCTTCGGCGACGCCTTCGAGCACCTCGATGTCGGTGTCTCCCATGACTCCGGTCTTGACCGGCTTGAACACCGCCTTGTCCTTCTGGACGAGGAACACGCCGTCCGCCTCCTTGACCTTCGCCTTGCGGGCCTCGACGTTGGTGTTGCTCTGCTGTTCCTGAGGCGAGGGCGCGGCGTCGGGGTCCACGATCTTCCCGTCCTTGTCGAGCTCGCGGACGACCACGGCCTGGATGGGGATGGCGAGCACGTTCTCGCGCCGCGCGGTCGTGATGTCCGCGGTCGCGTTGACCCCGGGCCGGAGAGTGGGCGGCGGGTCCTTGAGGGTGATCGTGACCTTGAAGTCCTTGGCCTGGTTGCCGGTGTTGCCGGCGGACGAGCTCTGCTGGGTCGCCGCGGCGGTCGAGCCGCGCACCACGGCCGAGGCCCCGATCTCGGTGACCTCACCCTGGATCTTGATCCCCTCGAGCGCGTCCACCCGCACCTCGGCCGACTGCCCGAGCTTCACGTTGCGGATGTCGGTCTCGTCGACCATGATCTCGCACTCCATCACCGACAGATCGGCCACGGTCATGATGACGGTGGGGCTGAAAGTCTGGGCCCCGATCACGACCTCGCCTTCCTCCTTGGGCAGGCTGGTGACGACCCCGGCCATCGGGGAGACGACCGTGGTCTTGGCCAGGTCGTCGAGAGTGCTGTCGAGCTGGGCCTGGAGCTGGGCGATCCGGCGCCGGGCGGACTCGAGGGCGGCCTGCTTCATCTTCACTTCGGCATCCGCCTGGTCGTAAACCTGCGACGAAACCAGCTTGTCGGCGTACATCTTCTTCGTGCGCTCGTAGTTCAACCGGGCCACGTCGACGTCCGCCTTCGAGCGCTCGAGGTCGGCCACCGCCGCCTGCACCCCGGCTTCGGACTGGCGCTTCCCCGCCACGTAGCGCTCGGATTCGATCCGGGCCAGCACCTGGCCCGTCTTCACGTGATCGCCCTCCTTGACGAGCAGGGCCACGATGCGGCCCGAGGGGTTGGCGCCGATGTTGACGTACCGCTTCGGCTTCACCTCGCCGGAGGCGGAGACGATCGAAACGAGATCGCGGCGGCCGGCCTTGCCGGTCTGAACGGTGATCTTGCTGCGGCTGTCTCGGGCCACGCTGAACCCGACGATGGAACCGAGCACCACGAGCGCACCGACGGCGCCCAGGATCCGCTTACGCTTCGATGTCATGCACCCTCCGGAGTGGCTTCAACGAAACTACGACCCGGCAGGGGAAAGGTTCCGTTGACCCAATTATCAAGAATACAGGGCCTTAGCCGGGATCGCCAGGTCATTGCGGGGGAGGCTCCCTGAGGCGCGGGTGCTATAGTCCGCGCGTGCGGAAGTGGGCCCCGCTCGGCGTGTTTCTGGCGTTGGCGGCCGCCACCAGCGTGGCCCTGCTGCCCCTCTGCGGCGTGCTGCACCGGTGTGGCTGTCGGGCGCCCTGGTCCGGGGGCGAAACCCTCTGCAATGTCCACAACCTGGAGGGCCCCCACTGCCCGTGGTGTGAGCACAAGGTGCTGGGCGGACTGGCGAACGGCGGGAACCCTGGGCGGGCAGGGCCTCGTTTTCCTGCTGGTTCGGCGACGGGGGGCGTCATTGAGCCGGACGGCGCCTGGCTAGCCGTCGGCGCCCTCCCCCTCGCCCTGCTCGTCTCGGGGGGTGCCGCGTGGCTCCTCACCGACTATCCCCACTTCGTGGTCGACGGCGCTCGGGCACGCCTCGGGATTCCGGCCGGGCCCCTGCGCTGCGTGGTGAGCGGCCCCGGAAAGGGCCCGTCTTGCTGCGCCGAGGGAAGGCCCGCCGGCGCGCGGCCCTCCCCCGCACCCTAACGCCTTTCCGCACGATCAGGGCAGGGCATCGCTCGCGGCCACTCGCGGGTGGAGGAGCTCATACGATCCGAGGCGCTTCCAGACGTCGTATTGCTCGGAGAGGCACGCATCGAGACCGGCGATTTCGCGCAGACGGAAGTCCGAGACCACGAGCGCGAAGCGTCCCCGCCGGCAGTCGGCGACGATCCGATCGGTGGACATGAGGCCCCGTCTCGAGATGAGCAGGGCTCCAAAGGGCTCGACCAGGACCGGCTTCCTGCCCAACACCAGGGCGCTCAGGTCCTCCGAGAGCACGGGCCCGCTCGTGGCACGGACGATGGCGTAGAGCTCGGCGAGCTCCTGCGGCTCCTGAGGCGGCAGGCGCGCGCGACCCCGCTCCATGTCCGCGAAGGTCACGACGAGAGCGGTGACCAGGACGTAGGTGGTGGAGGCGCGGGCCACCGCCCGGCTCCCGCGGGCCGCCTGACCCAGGAGCAGCGCGGCCAGCACCAGGGTCGCGACGTAGGGCTCGATGAAGTAGTTCTGGGCCGCGCCGGCCTTGCTGATCGTCACCAGGCCCAGAAGGTTCAAGGTCCAGTAGACGAGATAGGCGGCGGTCGATCCCCGCAGCACCGAGGTGCCGAGAGCGACGACCGCAGGCAGGATCAGCGCGAGGAGAGGGCCGATCCACGTGAGGAAGTCCCGGTAGGCCCGGGCCATGCGGTCCCATTCGTAGTCGGCGGCCGCGGTGTAGGGGATCAGGTGGTTGAAGGCCTCCCCGCCGGTGAGGAGGCACAAGACGCCGAAGAGGCCCAGCAGCGGCAAGGCGAGCTCGGCCAGGACGCGCGGGGCGCGGGAACGCGTGGCCGGGTCGAGGGCGAGGCCGGTCACCACGGCCGCGGGGCCCAGAAGGGCGTTCTGCTTGGTGAAGAAAGCCAGCCAGAGGCAGGCGTATCCGAGCCACCGGCCCCGACCCAAAGGGCCAGAGCGGTGAAAGAGATGGAGCCCGGCCAGGGAGAAGAGGCAGGCGACCATGTCCACCCGCCCGAGGGCCGCCCAGGTCTGGACGAACCAGGGCGCCAGCAGAAGGAGGCCGAAGGAGCCGCCGAGCACCAGGCTCCCGGTCTCTCGACGGACCAGGAGAGCCAGAACCAGGACGAGGGCCAGCGTGGCCAGGACCGAGAGCAGCCGCGGCATCAGGAGGGTGGGGCCGAGCCAGAGGTAGCCAGGCAGGTTGAGGAGGGGAAAGACCGGCGGGTAGTTGCCGTGAACGAAAGGGTAGTCCCGCAGGGTGGTGAAATAGCTCCCACGCTCGGCCAGGAGCTGGACCATGGCGAGGACGCAGCCCTCGCCGTAGTCGCGGCTATACGGGGTCTTGAAGGCCTCGGCCGCGGTCCGGCCGAAGCGAACCAGATCGAAGAGGAGGACCGCAGAGAGAAGGGCCGTGGGGATGGCCCGGGCCGGCTCGCGGAGCGAGGGCCCGGAGGACGGCGGCGGAGTCGGGTCGCCCACGGCGTCCGCATAGTACAAGAGGGCGCGGCTTGAGGGGGACAAACGGCGGGCGTATGCTCCACGCCTGCGGCCATGACGTGTCCCGCCTGTAACGCCACAAACGAGCCAGGGGCGGACGTTTGCTTCACCTGCGGCCACGTGATCGCCCCGCCCGGTCACCAAGGGAACGATGTTCGGCGGGCGCTACGAGGTCCTGAGCCCCATCGGCAAGGGGCGGCATGGGAACCGTCTACCGGGCGCGCGACCGGGTGCTCGGCGACAAGGTGGCGCTCAAGGTGATGCGGGGCGACCTCTCGAGCAAGCCCGAGATGATCCGGCGCTTCGGCGCGGAGATGGGCCTGGTGCGCAAGGTGCGCCATCCCAACGTCTGCCGGATCTTCGGCTCCGGCGACGACGGAGGGCGCCTCTGGCTCTGCATGGAGCTCGTGGAAGGTCAGGACCTGCGCGCGGTGCTCCGCCGGCAGCCCCTCGATCCGGAGCAGGTCTTCGAGTGGGGAGCGCAGATCGCGAACGGCCTCCAGGCCCTGCACGAGGTCGGCCTCGTTCATCGCGACGTGAAGGCCTTGAACGTGATGATCGACGGCAAGGGCGTGGCGCGCCTCATGGACCTCGACATCGCCAAGCAGTGGGAGTCGGAGGAAAGCGGCGCCACCGCGACCGGCCAGGTGCTGGGCACGGCCGAGTACATGAGCCCCGAGTACGCGCAGGGCTTGGCCGTGGACGCGCGCAGCGACATCTACTCGCTGGGGATCCTGGTCTTCGAGATGTTCGCCGGAGAGCTGCCCTTCCGCGGCGACTCCCACGTCTCGACCATCATGAAGCACATCCACGAGAGGCCGCCCCTCGAGGGGCCGCGGGCCGCGCGAATCCCGCCCCAGGTGATACCCGTCCTCCGGAAGGCCCTGGCCAAGACCCCTGAGCTGCGCTACAGCACGGCGCGCGGGATGGCGGTGGCGCTCGGCGTCGCGCGAAACCAGGCGAGGGGCCCCGCCCTTCCCCCGTCTCACGTGCCCCACGAGCCCCTGCCCGCGCTGCTCGAGGCGCTCAACCCGGTCGACAAGACGATCCGCATCTCGGCCCCGCGGATCACCGACCCGGCCGCGCCACGATCGATTCCCGTCCTCATCCACGCTCTGGTCGAACCGGTGCGTCCGAACGAGGACACGATGCCTCCCGCCGTCCCTCCCGCGGAGACCCCCCAGGATACGGAGCCCGTGGCCCTCCTCATCGAGGCGCTCCGCGCTCCCGACAAGTACGACCGTGCGCGCGCCGCCCGGGCCCTGGGCGGCATCGGAGCGGATGCGAAGGCGGCGATCCCGGTCCTCCTGGAGGCCCTGCGGGACCGCGAGGCCATGGTGCGCTTCGACGCGGCCAACGCCCTCGAGAAGATGGGCGACGCGGCGAAGGACGCCCTGTCCCACGCGCTTCAGGACGAGGACGAGGTGGTGCGCCGGATCGCCGCGGAGGCGCTCGGCCGGATCATCCGGCGCAAGCGCGACAAGGCGCGCTGAGAAGGCTCCCCGACACCTCCCTCGGACAGTTCTCCTCCTCTTGACGGTCTAGAGGAGCTGCGCTATGCTTCCTTCAGACGCTCTAGAGGAAGGAATGGAACACGACGACTTGCTCCAGGGGACCCTCGAGTTGCTGGTGCTGAAGGCGCTGAGCCTCGGACCGATGCACGGCTGGGGGATCGGCCAGCGCGTCGACCAGCTCTCGAACGACGTCTTCCACGTGCACCAGGGCTCGCTCTACCCCGCCCTGCAGAGGATGCTGCGCAAGGGGTGGGTCCGCGCCGAGTGGCGCACGTCGGAGAACAATCGGCGGGCGCGCTACTACATCCTCACCCCGGCCGGAGGGCGTCAGCTCGCCACGGAGACGTCGCTCTGGCTCCGCCTCTCGGGCGCCGTGAACGGCATCCTGGAGGTGCAGCTCGCGGATGGTGACGCGTGAACCCCCTTCCCGACATCGTCGAGCGTCTCAAGGCCTTGCTCTTTCGTGGGCGCCTGGAGCGCGAGCTGGAGGAAGAGCTGCGCTTTCACATTGCACGTGACGCCGAAGCCCGGGCGGCCGCGGGGAGCACTGACGCCCGGCGGGAAGCGCTCGCGACGTTCGGCGGTGTGGAGCGGGTGAAAGAGGAGGTGCGCGCCGCTCGCGGTGTGCTCCCGTTGGAGGAGCTCATCGCCGACACGCGCTACGCGTTGCGGTCGCTGCGGCGCAACGCCGGCTACGCGCTCACCGTGGTCGTCGTGCTCGGGGTCGCCATTGGCGCGGCCACCACGGTCTTCACCGTGGTGAATCGGGTCCTGCTCGCCGGACTGCCCTATCGGGATCCTGATCAACTGGTCTGGATCTGCCAGAAGAACTCACCCACCAACATCTGGTCGCTATCCGTCGTCGACATCCAGGCGATCGCGGACCAGCAGCGTACCTTCGAAGCGTTCGGCGCCGCCCGGTTCGCGAGCGCCTCCCTCTCCGGCATCGGCACGCCCGAACGCGTGGTCATCGGCCGGCTGACGTCAGGGTTCTTCCGCGCTCTTGGGGTGCGCGCCGCGCGAGGCCGGTTGATCGAGCCTGGGGACGATGGTTCGGGGGCGCCCGCGGTCGTCGTCGTCTCGCATCGGCTCGCCGAGCGCGCGCTGGGTGGGACCGCGTCCGCCGTGGGCAAGGCGGTTGCGATCGACGGCGTGAGTCACACGGTGGTCGGCGTGCTCGAACCGGGGCTGAATGAGCTCGCGGGCATGGAGGCCGAAGCGTGGCCGATCCTTCGACTCGGCACCCCTGATCGGCGCGGACCGTTTGGCTTTCGCGGCGTGGCCCGGATCAAGGAGGGGGCAACCCTCGCGCAGGCGACCCGCGACCTCGCCAGCATCAGCGAGCGCATCTTCCCGATCTGGGCTTCGAGCTTCGAGGACAAAACGGCACGGCTGACCCCCGTGCCCTTGCGCGACGCAGTCATCGGAGCGGCGAACCGGCAGGTCGGACTCTTCGCGGGCGGCGTGGGTCTGGTGCTCCTCCTCGCGGTGGCCAACGTGGCCACGCTGATGCTGGTCCGCACCTCGGCCCGAGAGCACGAGCTCAAGGTGCGCACGGCACTGGGGGCAGGACGACACCGGCTCGCGCGACTGATCGTGACGGAGGCCTTGGTCCTCACCGTGGTGACGGGACTGGTCGGGGTCGGGCTCGCGGCGCTCTCCCTCCAGGTGGTGTCGCTCGTCGCGCCCAATCTCCCGCGCCTCGAAGAGGTGGCGCTCGACCGCGGCAGCGTGGCGTTCGCCGCGATCACGGCAGTGGTCGCCGGACTGCTCATCGCGGTGGCCCCCCTCTTGTCCGTGCTCGCGAGCGCTTCATCGATCGGATCCTCCCTCGGCAGCTCCCCCGCGCGGAGCGGCACCGGGCGCCGCGCAAACAGGGTTCGCGGCGCGCTCGTCACCGCCGAGTTCGCGCTTGCCCTCCCCTTGGTGATGGGCGCCGGACTGCTGCTGAACAGCTTCCTTCGGCTCCAGCGCGTCGATCTCGGGTTCGATCCCCAGGGCGTGTACAGCCTTGCACTCTCCTTGCCGTCGAGCCGGTATCGGGACGACGCGACGATTCAGCGGTTCTGGCGCCTTGCCGAGACGCGTGCCGCCGAGATCCCGGGGGTGACTGCGGCTGGTCTCTCGGGATCGATTCCCCCGGACAACGGCGGCGACGTCAACAATTTCGACCTGCTCGACAAGCCCGTTCCCGCCGGTACCGCTCAGCCGGTGGCGCCCTGGTCCTCAGTCACTCCCGGGTATTTCTCCACCCTCGGAATTCCCGTGCTCGAGGGGCGCGCGCTCAGCCTCGTCGACTCCGGCTCTTCGTGGCCGGTCGTGGTGGTCAGCCACGCCTGGGCCGCCAAGTACTACCGGGAAACGAGTGCCGTGGGGAAAGAGCTGCGCAGCGGCGGGTGCACGACTTGTCCGCCGACGACGGTGATCGGCGTGGTGGGTGACGTGCCCTACCTCGGGCTCGCCACCGGGGCGGAAGGGGTCTACGCCCCCTTGGCCCAGGAGGGCAGCCGGTCGCTCCACCTCGTCGTCCGGAGCCGGCTCGGGGCGTCGTCGACGTTTCGAGCGCTCCGTGCGGTCGTCGCATCGCTCGATCCCGAGCTGGCGCCGGCCGAAGTCGAGATGACGGATCACCTGCACCGCGCCCTGGGCGACCCCCGGCGCTGGACCGCCGTGGTCGGGGCGTTCGCCGCGGCTGGCTTGTTGATGGCGGCGCTGGGCATCTTTGGCCTGATGTCGTACATGGTGCGACAGCGCCGGCGCGAGCTGGGGGTACGACTGGCACTCGGCGCATCCCCAGGGTCGCTGACGCGTTTCGTCCTGCGCGGCGGGATGCGGTACGCGCTCCTCGGGACGCTGATGGGTCTCGGCATCTCCGCCTTCGAGTCGAGATGGCTCGGCTCCCTGCTGTTCGGCGTAGAAGCCACCGATCCGACCACCCTCGCGATCGCCATTGCCGTCCTGCTGGCGGTGGCGGCGGCCGCGTGCTGGCTTCCAGGGCGACGCGCGGCGAGGATCAAGCCGCTCGAGGTGCTGGCCTCGGACTAGTCAGGCCTCTTGGGATCCCTGGAGCGGCTTGCGGAACACGAACAGCAGGACGAGCACGGTCAGGGACAAGAGGAACGAGAGGGCCGAGCCGAACGGCATGTCGCGGGCCACGGCGAACTGGCTCTGGACCAGGTTGCCGATGTAGACCGTGCGCGCGCCCCCGAGGAGATCGGGCGCCAGGTAGGCCCCGAGCGACGGGATGAAGACGAGCACGCAGCCCGCGACGATGCCGGGAGCGGTGAGGGGCAGGGTGACGCGCCAGAGGGCACGGGCCGGCGCCGCCCCCAGGTCCGCCGCGGCCTCGAGGAGCGACCGGTCGAGCTTCTCGATCGACGCATAGAGGGGCAGGATCATGAACGGCAGCTCGCCGTACACCTGGCCGAGGAGCACGGCGAAGTCGTTGTAGAGAAGCGACAGGGGCGGGAGCCCGAAGCGGGCCAGGGAGAGGTTGAATAGCCCCTCGGTGCGCAGCAGGAAGATCCAGGCGTACATGCGGACGAGAAAACTCGTCCAGAAAGGCAGGATGACGAGGACGAGGAGGAGGCTGCGCCAGCGGGCAGGGGCGCGCAGGCCCAGCCAGAAGGCCACGGGATAGGCCACGAGCAGGCAGAGCACGGTGGTCAGGAAGGCCAGGATCACGCTGCGCGCGAGGATCCGGAGATAGAGGGGCTCGAGCGCGCGTGCGTAGTTGGCGAGGCTCCAGTCCGGGACGACGCCGCCATAGACCGAACGCCGGCCCAGCGAAGCCACGAACATCAGTACCTGGGGCGCCAGGAACAAGCCGAAGAGGAAGAGCAGGCAGGGGGCCGCGAGCCAGATCGCCTGGCGACGGAAATTCACGGCTCGCCTTCCAGGCGGAGCACGGCCGACGGATCGAAGGAGACGAGGACCGCCTCGCCCCGCTGCCGATGGTGCGCCCGGACTGCGTCCTCGGCCACGATCAGCAGCAGGTCGCCGAGCCGCACGTGCCATTCGGTTGAGTCGCCAAGGTAGATCTCGTCCTCGAGGGTCCCGGCCAGGGCGTGCGGGTCTGCGGCTCCCGAGACGCCCTCGAGGCGGAGCCGCTCGGGCCGGATGCCGATCGCAACGGTGGAACCTGTGGCGTATCCCCCGTCGTCGGTGGCGACGAGGGTCAAGCCGCCGGGAGTGCGCAGCGTGGCCTTCCCAAGGGCCACGCTCACCACCGTCGCCTCGAGGATGTTCTTCACGGCCAGGAAGTCGGCGACGAAGCGCGTGCGCGGTCTCTCGTAGAGCTCTTCCGGAGTGCCGACCTGCTCGATGCGGCCCTGGCTCAGGACCGCGATGCGATCACTCATGATGAGGGCTTCGTCCTGATCGTGGGTCACGAAGACGAAGGTGATCTGGAGCCGCTCCTGGAGGTTCTTGACCTCGACCTGCATCTCCTTCCTGAGCTTCAAGTCGAGTGCCGCCATGGGCTCGTCGAGCAGCAGCACCTCGGGCTCCAGGATCACGGCGCGGGCGAGCGCGACCCGCTGTTTCTGCCCGCCGGAGAGCTGGTCGATGCGGCGCTCGCCGAAGCTCGGCAGGCGCACCATCTCGAGAGCACGCGACACCCGGCGCGCGATCTCGTCCCTGGGCAGGCCCAAGGACTCGAGGCCAAAGGCCACGTTGCCCGCCACCGTGCGGTGCGGGAAGAGCGCGTAGTGCTGGAAGACGGTGTTCACGGGGCGCTCGTAGGGAGGCAGCGGAGCCACGTCCCGCCCGGAGATCAGGATCCGGCCCGCGTCCGGCACCTCGAAGCCGGCCAGCAGCCGAAGGAGTGTCGTCTTGCCGCAACCCGAAGGGCCGAGCAGGGTGAGGAACTCGCCGGGCTTCACGTCCAGCGAGACTTCCTTGAGAGCGACGAGGTCGCCGTAGCTCTTCCGAAGCTTAGAGACCTCGACCGCTCCCCGCATGACGTGGCGGATTCTAGCAGGGGCCGGGCCCGCGCCGCGGGATACAATCGTCAGATGGCTTCGATCTCACCCGGGCAGATCGCGGAATGGCTGTCCAAGCGGGTCGTGGGCCAGACCGAAGCGGTGCGGGAGATGTCCGTGGCCCTGGCCAAGAAGCTCGCCGGCCTCGGCGCGGGCAACATCCTGATGATCGGGTCCTCGGGCTCGGGCAAGACCACGCTCATGCAGGCAGTCGAAGCCATGCTGGCGTCCACCCCCGCCCTCGCCACCCGCTCCACTGCCGTCCGCATCCACGCGAACGTCCTCGGGGAAGAGACCGAGCAGGGCCAGCCCGGGGCCAAGCTGCTGCTGCGGTTGCTGGCCCGCGCGCGGCAGCAGCTCGGGGCCGACGCCCCCGTGGAACGACTGCTGGAGCAGGCGAGCCATGGCCTCGTGTTTGTCGACGAGGTCGACAAGATCCGGGGCCACGTCGGCGGCGTCACGAACGTGGCCGGCATCCGCGCCCAGGAAGCCCTGCTCACCCTGATCGAGAACGAGGCCGTGCCCTTCACCCTCCCCGATTGGGCCGGGGGCAAGACGATCAGCCTCAACTCGAGCGGGCTCTTGTTCGTCTGCGCCGGCGCCTTCGAGGGCCTCTACGACGCCGTCTTCCACCGCGTGACCGCGGGTCGCGACAAGGGTGCCCTCCAGGCGACGACGGTGGTGGAGGCGGGCCGGGTGCGCGAGGAGCTTCAGTTCAAGCTGCGCGACTGGCTGAAGCACGAAGACCTCTTCGAGTACGGCGTGACCCCGCAGTTCATCTCCCGCTTCGACGCGGTCGTGCTGCTCGAGCCCCTCGCGGCGGACGACCTGCTGCGCATCTTCGTCACCGGGGCCGACGCCGGGCTTCGGCAGTCGGCGGCCTACTTCAAGAGCCAGGGGATCAAGCTCGAGGTCACGGAGCCGGCGGCCCGCCGCATCGCGGAAGAAGCGGCCCGGCAGCCGCGCCTCGGCGCGCGGGCCCTCAAGGAGGCCTTCCGCCGGGTGATCCGCCCCTTCGAGTTCGACCCCAAGTCGGCCCACGTCGTCGACGGGGTCCTGCGGATCGACCGGGCCTACGTGGACGAGGCCCTGGCCTCGGGCCAGCCGAAGGACCGGCCCGCCACCTCCGCCACCGGCTGGGAAGAGTCGGTGGGCGTGCCCTGGTCGGCGATCGAGGGACGGGAAACCACGTAGGGGACGCGGGTGTCGTATCCCCACTGGCTGCTGGGCACTCAGCCTCCGGGACCTCCCGTTTGGCACCGTCTACTGGCCGCGCGATCGATGGTATCTTGACCGGGATGCGATTCCTGGGGGCCAACCGGCGTGCCCGGTGGATTCCGGCGCTAGCCTGTCTCTTCGTCTTCACCATCGTGGGCGACCTCGTTCTCGACGTCGACTGCGACGGTGCCCTGGCCTCGCCCGCTTCTGTATTGGCGATGGCGGCCCTCACGGACGCCGGATCGCCCGATTCATGTGCGCGCGGCTGCGTTCCCGATTGCTTCTGCTGCTCTCAGAGCCTGACCAGCGGCCCGGCCGTCCTGCCACGGGACGCCGGTCCTCTCGGCACCCCACCCGGGGCACAGCCTGGCCAGAGCCCCTTAGGCGTGCGCCCCGTCCCCTATCACCCTCCGCTCCGCCGCGCCTGAGTCGTCGGTCCTAGCCCCGCCGTAGGCCTGCTCGGCCTCACGCTGGCTCGGTTCTTCAAACCCGACTTCCGGAGGTGATTGTGTCGGCTTTCGCGCGACGCTCAAGCGCCCGCTGGACGCTGGTCGTGTCTTTCGTCGCCGCTCCGCGCTTGGCCGCGCAGGAGCCGCTCGATGTGGACCACTATGTGGAGATCGTCCTGCGCGCGCACCCCTCCGCCGCGCAGAGTGCGGCCCTGGAGCTCGCAGCGGGCGCGGAGCACAAGGCGTCCGGGCGGTTCCCGGATCCCACGTTCGAGTACTCCCGAGACCGGGCTCATCCGATCGCCACGAGCGGGCCCTACCGGACGGAGACGGCCTACTCCGTCTCCCAGATCATCCCCTGGCCCGGTACTCTGAGCGCGGGGGCTCACGCCGGGGATCGGGCCGCCGACGCCCTCCGGGCCAGAGCGGAGGGTCTGCGCTCTGAGCTGGCCGTCCAGGCACGGCAGACCTTCGCGCGCCTTGCGTCGGCTCGGGCGCTCGTCGAGATCGCTCGGGCCGCAGAAGACGACGCCAGGTCGCTGCGCGACCTCGTCTCGCGACGCGCGGATCTCGGGGAGACCCGCGAGTCTGACCGGATCAAGGCCACCGTCGAATGGCTCCGCCAGCAGCGCAACCTGGTGGCGGCGGAGCGGGAGGCTGGGGCCGCCGAAGCGATCGTGCGAGCGCTGGCGGTTGAGCCGCTTTCGCAGCCGCTCGGCATCCGCCCGGTCGTCCACGAACCCTTGCCTCGGCTGAATCGTGAGGCGCTGGCCGCGCAGATCATGGACCACAGCCCCCGAATGCGCGTGGCGCGAGCCGAGGCCGAGGGACAGCAGGCGCTGCTCTCCGTGGCCCACCGGTCACGGATCCCCGACCTGGGCCTCACGGTCTTCTGGCAAAAGGAGCTGGACAAGGAAGCCACGGGCTTCGCCCTTGGCGTGAAGGTACCGCTGTGGAACGGCAACCGGGGCGAGATCGCGCGGGCGGACGCGGCGAGCCGAGTCGCCAGCGCCGAGGCGGCGCGCGTCCGCATCGAGCTCGTGACCGAGCTGGAGAGCCGCCTCAAGGAGCTTCAGATCGCAGGCGACCAGGTCTCCCTCCTGGATCGTGAGATCTTGCCGGCTGCGGAGCGCAGCGTCGGCCTCGTCCGCCTGAGCTACGAGGAGGGCGAGACCTCGCTCCTCGACCTCCTGGACGCGCAGCGGACGCTCCGCGACACCCAACGAGAGGCCGCCCTTGCCCACTTGGCACTGTCCGTGGCCCTCGGCGACGTCCAGAAGCTCGCCGGGCCCGCCTTCAACCCCTGGAGATGAGCATGAAGCCTTCAACCAGTCGCCGGTTCGTGCTCGCCGTCTTCGTCCTCGCCGGTGCCGAAGGCTGCCGCAAGGCCTCGCCTCCCGCGCCCGAGTCGAAGGCCGGGCATGAAGCCGGGGAAAAGCACGAGGAGACGCCCGGCCGCGTCACCTTGACGACGGCAGCGATCTCGGAAGCGGGCATTACCACCTGGGAGGTCAAGCCGGTGGACCTCGAGCACCTCCTGGTCCTGACGGGCAGCGTCGGCCACGACGAGAATCGCCTCCTCCAGATCGCATCCAACGTTCGCGGGCGCGTGGCGGCGATACCGGTCGACCTGGGCGCGTGGGTGCGCAAGGGCGACGCGCTCCTGGTTCTGGAAAGCGTCGAGCTGGGCAAGGCCCGCGAGGAGTTCCTGCGCGAGACCTCGACTCTGCGGGTCGCCTCGCGTTCCTACGAGCGCGCAAAGACCCTCGTGGCGGCCAAGGCGATCAGCTCCGGCGAGTTCCAGGCGCGAGAGGGCGAATACCTGTCTCGTAAGGCGGCCGCTCAGGCCGCGGGACGGGCGCTCCGTCTCCTCGGCGACAGCGACGACGAGATCCAAAGGCTGCAGGTCGCCGCGGAGGCCGACGGTGAAGGGCATTCCCTTGAGGCACCGCACTTGACGCTCCGCGCACCGTTCGACGGCCGCGTGATGGACCGCAAGGTGACCCCGGGTGCCCTCGTCGAGTCTCTACAGCCCCTCATGACGGTCGCGAACCTGAGCAGCGTGTGGGTCTTCCTCCAAGCCTACGAGAAGGACCTGGCCCTGGTACACAACGGCCTCTCCGTCACGATCCGGACCGAAGCCTATCCGCAGGAGTCCTTCAAGGGGCGCGTCGACTTCGTGGGCAGCACCCTCGATCCGGCGACGCGCACCGTCAAGCTCCGTGCCACGGTGGGAAATCCCGCGGAGAAGCTGAAGCCGGGGATGTTCGTCACGGCCCATGTGGACGTGCCCCAACCCGCGGAAGAGGCGAAGGCGAGCCTCGTCGTACCGCAGTCCGCCCTCCAGACTCTCGAAGGGCGCACCACGCTCTTCGTACAGGTCGAACCCGGCGTCTTCGAGCGGCGCTTCGTCGAGGCGGGCCACAGCTTCGAGGGCTTCACCGAGGTGCTTTCCGGCGTAAAGGCGGGCGAGGCGGTGGTCACGGAGGGGAGCTTCGTCATGAAGTCGGAGTTCGCCAAAGCCTCCCTCGCCGAGGACCACTGAGATGCTGAGGCGGCTCGTCGACTTCAGCCTCGAGAACAGGCCGCTCGTCCTCATGGCCTCTCTTCTCGCCGTCGTCGGAGGGGGCTACGCCCTTGCCCGGCTCCCGATCGACGCCGTCCCCGACATCACGAGCGTCCAGGTTCAGGTGCTCACCAAGGCTCCCGCGCTCGGGCCGGTGGAGATGGAGCAGTTCGTGACGTATCCGATCGAGGCTGCGATGAACGGTCTCCCGAAGCTCGTGGAGATTCGTTCGATCTCGCGCTACGGCTTGTCGGCCGTGACCGTGGTGTTCGAGGACGGGGTCGACGTCTACTTCGCCCGGCAGCTGGTGGCCGAACGGCTCGTACAGGCTCGGGAGGCGATACCCGCGGGCTTCGGCAATCCCGAGATGGGTCCGGTGACGACCGGCCTTGGGGACGTGCTCCAGTTCACGGTCGAAGGCGACAGCGTCTCGCCGATGGAGCGCCGGACGATCCTGGACTGGATGATCGCACCCCGGCTGCGGGCGGTTCCGGGGGTCACGGAGGTCAATGCCTGGGGCGGGCTTCCCAAGCAGTATCAGGTCCTCGTGGATCCCGCAAAGCTCCAGGCCCACGCTCTCTCCCTCAAGCAGGTGTTCGAGGCCGTGGAGCGCGGCAGCATGAACTCGGGTGGTGGCTACATCGAGCACAACCGCGAGCAGTACATCCTCCGCGGGGAGGGTCTGGTCGGCTCGCGGGCCGACATCGAGAAGATCGTCCTCAAGGCCGAGGGTCAGGGAACGCCGATCACCGTGGGAAGTATCGCCCAGGTGCGGGAGGGAGCGATGCTCCGCATCGGCGTGGCCACCGCGGACGGCCGCGGAGAAACGGTGATCGGGCTCGTCCAGATGCTCGCGGGTGAGAACGCCCTGGAGGTCGCCACCCGGGCCCGCGCGGCGGTCGAGGAGCTCCAGCCGACCCTGCCCCAGGGCGTTCGGATCGTCCCCTACTACGACCGGGCGATCTTCGTGCGGCGGGTGATCCGGACGGTCGAGACGAACCTCCTCGAGGGAAGCCTCCTGGTGATTGCCGTGCTCTTCGCTTTCCTCGGCAACATGCGGGCCGGGCTCATCGTGGCTTCGGCCATCCCCCTGTCCATGCTCCTGGCCTTCACGGGAATGGTCGAGGCCGGCATCTCGGCCAACCTCATGAGCCTCGGAGCCATCGACTTCGGGTTGATCGTGGACGGCGCGGTCGTGCTCGTCGAGAACGTCGTCCGTCGGCTCGCCGAGCCCGAAGGACGGGACAAGACGGTGCGCCAGCTCACCGCGGAGGCGGCCCACGAGGTGACGAGGCCGATTACCTTCGGCATCGGCATCATCATCCTGGTCTATCTGCCGATCCTGAGCCTCGGCGGCATCGAAGGGAAGATGTTCAAGCCCATGGCGTGGACGGTCGTCTTCGCCCTCGCCGGCTCGCTGCTACTGACCCTCACCCTCACGCCCGTGCTCGCGTCGCTGTTCCTGAAGAAGAGCGGGCACGACCACGAGCCGAGCTTCGTCGGCACGCTGCGCTCCTCGTACCTGCGCGGGCTCGAGCTCTGCCGGGCTCGGCGCGGCGCGGTGTTGGCGGCCTCCGCGGCCGTCATGCTGGCGGGCGCCGCCGTGGCGCTGACCCTCGGCGGCGAGTTCATCCCGCGGCTCGACGAGGGCGATCTCTCCATCAGCGCCGTCCGCCCCGCGTCGGTCGGCATTTCCGAGGTCGCGGCGAGCACCGGACGAATCGAGCGGGTCCTGAGGCGGTTCCCGGAGGTGATCACGGTCGTGAGCCGGTCGGGCAGCCCGGAGCTGGCCACCGACGTGATGGGGATCGAGCTGGGCGACGTCTTCGTGATCCTGAAGCCCAGGCCCGAGTGGACGACGGCCCGGACGAAGGGCGAGCTGGTCGAGAAGATGGAGCAAGCGCTGGGCGAGACGGTTCCGGGAGTGGGTTTTTCCTTCACCCAACCCATCGAGATGCGCTTCAACGAGCTGATCGCGGGCGTGCGCTCCGACGTCGGCGTCAAGCTGTTCGGTGACGATCTGGAGACCCTCCGCGAGAAGGGTGAGGAGATCACCCGCGTGGTGTCGTCGGTTCGGGGGGCGGCCGATGTAAAGCTCGAGCAGACGGCCGGCCTCCCGGTGCTCCGGTTCAAGGTCGACCGCGACCGCTGCGCCCGTTACGGCATCTCGGTGGGAGACGTCCTCGACAGCGTGGAGGCGGCGCGCGCGGGCAAGATCGTAGGGACCGTGTTCGAAGGCCAGCGCCGGTTCTCGTTGGCCGTGCGCTTCGATGACGACACGGCGCGCACGGTCGATGCTCTCGGGAACGTGCCCGTCGCGTCGCCCAGGGGCGCGTTGATCCCGCTGGGGCAGCTCGCGGAGATCACCCTCGACACGGGGCCCGCCCAGATCTCGCGCGAGGCCGTGAGGCGGAGGATCGTGGTCGAGGTGAACGTCCGTGGCCGCGACGTGGCCTCCTTCGTGGCCGAGGCCCAGGACAAGCTCCGGCGCGAGGTGCAGCTTCCGGCTGGCTACTACATCCGCTGGGGCGGGCAGTTCGAGAACCTGCAGGCGGCCACCCGGAGGTTGGCGGTCGTAGTGCCGTTGGCCCTCGGTCTCATCTTCGCGATGCTCTACTTCACCTTCGGGTCGCTGAAGCCAGCCGCCCTCATCTACCTGAACGTCCCCTTCGCCGCGACCGGGGGGGTGTTCGCGCTGGCCCTCCGCGGGCTGCCCTTCTCCATCTCCGCCGGCGTCGGGTTCATCGCCCTCTTCGGCGTGGCGGTGCTGAACGGTGTCGTCCTCATCACCCAGATCCGCGACCTCGAGGCACGGACCGATCTGGACACCCATGAGGTGCTGCGGCGCGCTTGCTCCCTCCGGATGCGACCGGTGCTGATGACGGCGCTGGTCGCGTCGCTCGGGTTCGTGCCCATGGCTCTCGCCACCGGATCCGGCGCCGAGGTGCAGCGGCCGCTGGCCACCGTGGTCATCGGCGGGCTAGTCACCTGCACCGCGCTCACTCTCTTCGTGCTACCCACCGTCTACGGACTGTTCCGCCGCAGTCCGGCCGCGTAGGATGTCTCTCATGTCATCTCAACTACGATTCGCAGGGATGCCGAGACCCCCAGAGACGCTCGCGCCACTGCGCGAATCCGCCTGAGCCCGTGCGCCCGCTCGTCAACACCAACGCCTGGAACCGGCTGCGGTACACCCTCTGGGCTCCGTTCTACGACTTCGCGGGGCGGCGCTTCGACGACCGGCGGCGGGACTCCCTACGGCAACTCGATCTAGCGAAAGGCGAACGGCTCCTCATCGTGGGCGCGGGCACGGGAGCGGACCTTCCCTACGTTCCGCCCGGGGTATCGGTCGTGGCCACCGACCTGACGCCTGCGATGCTTGCCCGAGCGCGACCACGCCTGCGCGAAGGGGCGGCCCTGGCGCTGATGGACGGGCAACGACTCGGTATCCGGACCGCCGCGGTGGACGCGGTCGTCCTGCACTTGATCCTGGCCGTGATTCCCGAGCCGGCCCGGTGCCTGCGGGAAGCCGCCCGGACCCTGCGTCCCGGAGGCCGACTGGTGGTGTTCGACAAGTTCGTGAGGACGGCCCGGGCGCCCCTGGGACTACGGGCCATGAACCTGATCGCGGCCCCGCTGTTCACCGATGTCACCCGCAACTTCGAAGACATCCTGGAGCGGTCGCGGGCGCCACTCCGGGTCGAAATCGACAGGGCGGTCTGGCCCGGTGGCTTGTTCCGGCACCTGCTGCTCCGAAAGGTGTCTTAGCGTGCTTCGCCCGCCGGCATGTCGATGTGGGCCGCCGCGATGTCCGCGGGAATGAACTGGCGGTCCACGAGCTCGCGGACGTCGAGGCGGCGCTCGAGGATGCCCGCCTCCAGTCCCATGTCGGCGATGCGCTGCATCTCGTCGTCGTTCGGGGTCAGCATTCGGTAGCTCACCCGATCCGGGGGCTGGGTCAGCACGTACCGGATGAGCTTCTCGTCCTGGCGGAAGAAGGGGGAGACGAGACGGGCGGCGTCCTCGCGATGGGTCTCGGCCCACTCCCCGCTCTCCGCGATCCCGCGCACGAGGTCCTTCACCACCGCCGGGCGCTCGTCGATCAGCTTCTCGGTCACCACCAGCACGCAGGAGATGAAGTGCGGCCAGATGTCCTTCGCGTGGTAGAGGACGCGGCCGGAGCCGTCGAGCTCGGCGCGCGCGGCATGGGGCTCGCCGATGAAGTAGGCGTCGATGGCCTTCGTGGCCAGGGCCCCGGGCATGTCCGGCGGGGGCATCTCCACGAACCGGATGTCCTTGGGGTCGACGCCCTCGTCCTTCATCAGCTTGCGGATCACGAGGTTCTGGTTGCTGTACTTGCTGGGGATGGCGAAGGTGCAGGCCCTTGAGGTCGGCCAGGGTCTTGGCGGGCAGGTCCTTCCTGACCATCACCGTCGATCCGTCGCGGTGGCCGAGGTAGGCGATCTTCACCTTGACCCCCTGCTCGCGCATCTTCATGGCGAGGGGCGCGATCATGAAGGTGGCGTCGAGCCGGCCGCTCTTCACCGTCTCCACCACCGTCGGGAAGTCGGTGAAGCGCTGCGACTCGAAGCGCGTCGAGTGGCTGGTCTTCGACGCGTAGTCGGTGACCGGACAGGTCAGATGGCAGGTGACGGGGAGAAAGCCCACGGTCAGGGTCTGTCGCTCCTCGGCCTTCTTCGCTTCCCTGGACATCCAGGGCTTGGTACGCAACACGCCGAGGAGGACGAACGCGGCCAGGGCCCCCAGGCCCCATCGCAGCAACGGTGATCTCACGGACGCTCCTCTCGGCCGCCCGAGGCAGCCAGCGCTGGGGCGTCGGACTCGAGCCCCAGCTCGGTCAGGATGTGGTGCACGGCGCGCACGACCTCGGGATGGGTGGCGTCGCGGGGACGGGGCACCCGCAGGCACACCTCGTCGCGAATGCGCCCGGGCCGGTCGGTGAGCACGAGGACGCGGTCGGCGAGCTGTGCCGCCTCCTCGATGTCGTGGGTCACGAGCACCACGGTACGGGGCTGCTCGCGGAGCAGCCGCGCGAGCTCCCCTCGCATCTTGAGCCGGGCGAGGTAGTCGAGGGACGAGAAGGGCTCGTCCATGAGCAGGAGGTCGGTGTCGCCTCCGAGGGCCCGGGCCAGCTCCACCCGCTGCCGCATTCCGCCCGAGAGCTGGTGCGGGTAGTGGGACTCGAAAGCCGAGAGGCCGATCAGGGTGAGCAGGGAATCGACTCGTCGTTGCCGCTCGCCTTCACCCTGGAGGTGGCGCAGGCCGAGGCGGACGTTCTCGGCGACGGTGAGCCAGGGGAAGAGGCCGTCCTGCTGGAAGACCATGCGCACCTGGCCGGAGCGCTCGACTTTGCCCGCGCTCGGGCGAAGCCAGCCCGAGCACAGATTCAGGAGCGTGGTCTTCCCGCAGCCCGAGGGGCCGACCAGGGCCACGAACTCTCCGCGGTGCACGTCGAGGTCGAGGGACTTCAAGACCTCGACCCTCTGGTAGGCATGGCTCACGCCCGAGAGCCGGAGAAGGGACTCCCCCACCGCCTTCACCGCTCGTAGCCCCAGCGCACGCTCGGGACCTTCGTGAGCTGGACGAGCACGCGATCGAGGGCCACGCCGATGAGCCCGATGACCACCATCGCCGCGCCCAGGAGGTCGATGCGGAGGCCGTTGCGCGCGTCCCACACCGCGAACCCCAGGCCGTCGCGACCCGCGATCATCTCCGCCGCCACCACCACGAGCCAGGACAGGCCAGCGGTGACGCGGAGGGCGGTGATCACCTGGGGTGCGATGGCGGGCAGGGTCACGTCCCGGAGCAGCTCCGGACCCGAGAGCCCGAGGTCCCGGGCCACGCGGAAGTAGACGCTCGGGATGCCGGCGACGGCGGCGGTCGTGGACAGGACGACCGGGAAGAAGGCCGCCATGAAGATGAGGAAGATGGCGGGCGGATCGCCGATGCCGAGCCACAGGATCGCGAAGGGGATCCAGGCGAGGGGCGAGAGGTTTCTGAAGAAGTTGACGAGGGGAAGGAACGCGACTTGCCCGCGGGCCGAGTGGCCGAGCAGGAGTCCGACCGGCACTCCCAGGACCACGGAGAGCCCGAACCCCGCGGAGACCCGGAACAGCGAGGCGATCGCGTCGTTCACGAGCCGGCCGCTCTGCACATCCTGCACGAGCCCTCGCGCCACGGCGAGCGGGCTCGGAAAGAGCGACTCGGGAAAGAGTCGGAGCGCAGCCAGGCCGGACCACACGGCCAGGAGCACGGCCGGACCGGCGAGGGCGAGGAGCGACGTGCGGTGGCTTCGGGGGGTCTCGGTCATTGGGGGGTTGGAGTTCAGAGCGGCGTGCTGCGCCTGGGGCAACGGCCGTTCGGAGTATGGCGAGCAAGGAGCATGCCGTGGCTCAGGGCCGCGATTGGAGGCATCGGCGCCCCCATCCGCTCATAAATCCTGCGCGCGAATCATAAGATCGATTAAGGGCAACGGGCGGCGCACCGCGGTGTAGACTCCGAAACAATGGACCAGCCTGTCGAGCGCGTGGTCGACCTCCTCGACCCGGCGTTGAATCAGATCCGGAACATGGACGTAGGCGAAGCGCGTCGGCTTCTCCTGGATCCCGACCCTGCCGGGGTCCGCGCCATCGACGGATCGTTTGCTCTCGTCGCGCGCAACGGCATCGTGGTGCGCCTGGCGCGCTCCCTGGACCGGCCCATGCGCTACTTCCTGGCCAAGCGACAGGCGGGACCCGCTCTGTTCGTCGCCGACCGCATCGACACGCTCCGAGCGGCGCTTTCGGCCGAAGGCCTCGAAGCGCAGTTCCACCCGAGCTACACCCGCATGGTGCCCGCGCACCACGTCCTCGAGCTCCGCCTCGTGGGCTGTCCCGACCCCGACCCCACCTACACGCGTTTCTTCACGCCCGCGCGCGGGGTATTGCGGCCCGATCTCGACGAGATCGGGCGCCTCTACGTGGGCGCCCTGGCCGACGAGATCGCGAAGTGGCTGGGCGCAATCGAAAGGTCCTCGGGACCGGAGGCGATCGGCGTGTGCTTCTCCGGTGGCATCGACAGCGGCTCGGTGTTCCTCCTCACCTATCACCTCATGCGTCGCCTGCGCATGTCTCCGGCCCGGCTCAAGGCCTTCGTCTTGAACCTCGGATCGGGGCCCGACGTAGGACAGGCCCGCGAGTTCCTGCGGCGGCTCGACCTTTCGGTCTTCCTCGAGGAGATCGAAGCCGATCCGCGCGACCTCGACGTCGAGCAGACCTTGCGGGTCCTCGAGGACTACAAGCCCCTCGACGTGGAATGCGCGGCCGTGGGCCTCTCGCTGTGTCGCGGCATCCGCGAGCGCTACCCCGAATGGCGTCATCTGGCGGACGGGGACGGCGGCGACGAGAACCTCAAGGACTATCCGATCGAAGAGAACGCCGAGCTCACGATCCGGAGCGTCGTAGACAACCTGATGCTCTACCAGGAAGGCTGGGGAGTGGGCCGCATCAAGCACTCCCTCACCTACAGCGGCGGGCTGAGCCGCAGCTACGTGAGGACCTACGCCCCGGCCCGACGCTACGGCTTCTCCGGCTTCAGCCCCTACACGAGGCCCGCGGTGCTCGAGGTGGCCGAGGGCATCCCCTTCGGGCCCCTGACCGGCTACGACGTCCCGGCCCTCTACGCCCTGAAGGGCGAGATCGTGCGCCGCGGGGTCAGGGCCGTGACCGGCCTCGAGATGCCGATCTTCCCCAAGCGTCGCTTCCAGCACGGGGCTCTGCCCGAACCGGCTCTGCGCGTCCGTCTGGGCACGGACGAAAGCGACTACCGCCGCCGCTTTCACGGCCTCTATTCCTAAGGCGATGCCGGCCGCGAGTGAGACGGTGGCCGTTTCTCCCGGGCCTCACCCCGTTTATCCCGAGGAACCGCGCGCCCGGGACCGCTTCGTGCTCGCGCGACGGACCGAGCAGCCCCCCCCTGACCCCTGGCGGCCCCAGGGCGTGCTCGTCGAGGACGAGCGAGACGAGCAAGGACAGCTCGCACGCGTGGCCACTGTCTTCTTGACCGGACGGGAGTGCCGATGGCGATGTGCCATGTGCGATCTGTGGCGCCACACGATCCCGGGGGACACGCCCGCGGGGGCGATCCCCGCCCAGCTCGACCAGGCCCTCGTCGACCTTCGGAACGCCGGAGGAGCGGCCCCCACCCAGATCAAGCTCTTCAACGCCTCGAGCTTCTTCGATCCGGGTGCGGTGCCCGACGCTGACTATGCGGCGATAGCGGAACGCCTCGCGGGGTTCGACCGGGTGATCGTCGAGTCGCATCCCTCTCTCGTGGGCGGCCGGGTGGAACGGCTCCAAAAAACGATCGCCGGCTCCCTCGAGGTCGCGATGGGCCTGGAGACCGCGCACCCCGTCGCGCTGGAGCGCCTCAACAAGCGCATGACCCTCGATCAGTTCGCGAGGGCGGCCGACAGCCTGCTCGGGCGCGGGGTGGCCGTGCGCGCCTTCGTCCTCGTGTTCCCGCCTTTCGTTCCGCGCGAGGAGCAGGACGAGTGGCTCGGGCGCTCTCTCGACCTCGCGTTCGGCTGTGGGGCCACCGTCGTCTCGCTCATCCCCACCCGCGCCGGCAACGGCGCCCTCGAAGCCTTGTCCGCGACCGGCCAGTTCACGTCGCCCACTCTTCCCGACCTCGAACGTTCCCTCGACCTGGGCCTCGGGCATTCCCGCGGCCGCGTCTTCGCCGACCTTTGGGACCTCGCACGATTCGCCGAATGCCGAGAGTGCCTGGGCGCGCGGGCGGCACGACTTCGGCTCGTCAATCTCGAGCAGCGCGCGAGGCCCCACGTCGACTGTGCGGCCTGTGGTCGGCGCTCCCTCCGGGAGGAGCCGTGAATTCGTATCACATCGACCCGGACGTAGCCGTGGTCGGCTCGGGCTTCGGCGGCGCCCTGACCGCCCTTCTCCTCCGCCGGCGGGGTCTCTCCGTGGTCCTGCTCGAGCGCGGACGTCACCCCCGCTTCGTCATCGGCGAGTCGTCCACCCCGCTCGCCAACCTGCTCCTCGAGGAGCTGGCCGACCGCTACGACCTGCCGCGATTGCGTGCCTTCTCCAAGTGGGGCAGCTGGCGGCGCCTGCACCCGGACGTGGCCTGTGGTCTGAAGCGAGGGTTCAGCTTCTTCCGGCACGACCTGGGCGCGGGCTTTACCGACGGGCCGGACCACGCCCGCCAGCTCCTGGTCGCCGCGAGCCCCCACGACGAGATCGCCGATACCCACTGGTACCGGCCCGACTTCGACGCCTTCCTCGTGCGCGAGGCCGAAGCCGCGGGCGCGATCCACCTGGACGAGACCGCTCTCGACCGTCCCTCTTTCGAGGCGTCGGGCGCGATCCTCCAGGGAACCCGGCAGGGCCACGACGTGCGGATCAGGGCGCGTTTCGTGGTCGACGCGAGCGGTCCTCGCGGCTATCTCCAGCGGACGCTGGATCTGCCCGAACCGGGCACACGATGGATGCCGGCGACGGAGGGCCTCTATACCCACTTCGAGGACGTCGCCCGCTTCGACCATCTCTTCCCCAGCGAGCCAAAGCCCCCCTATCCAGTGGACGATGCGGCCCTCCACCACGTCTTCCCCGGCGGTTGGATCTGGGTGCTTCGCTTCGCCAACGGAATCACGAGCGCGGGCGCGGCCTTGGTCACCGAGCGGGCCCGCGCCCTCAGGCTCCAGGAGGGCGAGGCCGCATGGAAGCGGCTCCTGGCCGAGTTGCCGTCGGTTGCGGCTCAGTTCGCAAACGCCCGTGCCGTGCATCCTTTCGTCTACGCGCCGCGGGTGGCGGCCCGGACCACGCGCCTCGTGGGCCCGGGCTGGGCCATGCTTCCCTCGGCCGCCGGGGTGATCGATCCCCTGCTCTCCACCGGCTTCCCCCTGACCCTCCTGGGCATCGGGCGCCTGGTCGAGGCCATCCTGGAAACGTGGGAACGGGACGGAAGGGACGAGGCCCTGGCCCGATATGCCGCGAGCACCCAGCTCGAGCTCGATGCGACGGAGCGGCTGGTGGCGGCGCTCTACGCCTCGATGGAGGATTTCGCGTTGTTCAAGCGGCTCGCCCTCCTTTACTTCGCCGCGGCCAGCTTCACTGAAACCGTGAGGCGCCTCGGTCGCCCGGAGATGGCCAAAGGCTTCCTGCTTCACGCCGACGAGCGCTTCGGCCCCGAGCTGTGCGCTTGTTGCGACGAGGCGAGCGAGCGTCCGCAGGGCGCCGCGCGCGATCGCCTGCTGGAGCGGATCGACCGGGCGATCGAGCCTTTCGACGTGGCCGGGCTCGGCGACCGCACCCGGCGAGACTGGTACCCGGTACACGCCCAGGACCTCCTGGCCGCGGCCCCGAAGCTCGGCGCGACACCCGCGGAGATTCAGGCGCTGCTGGAGCGTTGCGGGTTCGCGCCGCACGCGGGGAGCCCGCGGCCTGCTGCGGTGTTGGCGAGGTAGAAGACCTTGCGACACCTGCGCACGGCCTGGTCGGGCCTTCTCGTGCTGTCCCTCCTGGCCGGGCCTTCGTGCCGCAAGAACCTCGAAGTGCCCGAGGCCACGTATCGCGAGGCAGTGTCGGCGTTCTACACCTCGCTCGCGGCCCTGCAGACGAGCCAGGAGGTGCTGGCGCGACAGAAGCTCGACCGCGTCACTGCCCTCGTGCCCCAGGAGCCCGCGGGTTGGGCCAACCTGGGTCTTCTCCTCTTGCGGCAACAGGAGATCGATCCCGGCCTGGAGAAGATCAGGAAGGCGGCGGAGCTCGCGCCGAAGAGCGGGGCGATCCAGCGGCTCTTCGCCCTTGCCTTGAGCCGCAAGGGCAACCTGCCCGAGGCCATCCAGCACTGGAAGTCGGCGGTGGCTCTCGATCCGGGCGACCCGAAGGCCGCGTTCGCGCTGGCCCAGGAAACCGAGCGGCAGGGCGGCCCCGAGAGCGAGGCCGAAGCCCAACGCGTCCTGGAGACGCTCCTCGGCCGTTCCCCGAACCTCGCCGTGCGCTTGGAGCTCGCTCGTGTCGCCGCCAAGCGCGGCGACGGCGCCGCTCTCAAGAACGCCATTGCCCCCCTGGCCGGGGCCTCGGCGTCCTGGCCCGACCCCGCCAAGGAACAGCTCGCCGCGCTGCAAACGGCCGCCGCGGCCAACCCCCGCACGGCCGCCCCTCTCGTGGCCTTCTTGAAGAACGTGCTCGTGCGCGTGCCGGAGTATCGGCGCGCTCTCTCGGCCGTGAGCACACCGCGTGACGAGGTGGGCGAGCCGCTCTTGCGCTTCCTGGCCCTGCGCAATCCCCCGCCCGACGCGGCGGCCCCGGACGAGTCGCTGGCCTTTGCGGTCGAGCCGGCCGGAGCCAAGGACACTGGCTTCGTCGGTGCGCTGTCTCTCGGCGGCCTTGGCGCACCCCTTCTCGTGGCCGCGAGCGCTTCGTCCGTGGGCGTCGTGAGTGGCAAGGACCCCGGGCGCGTGATCGGGCTCTTTCCCGGCGGGCCGAAGCAGCTATCCCCGACGCCCGACGGGCTGCTCGCCGCCGATCTCAACTACGACTACCGCACCGACCTCGTCCTCGCCGGCGCCGCCGGGATCACGCTCCTCCGGCAGGGCGAGAGCGGATCGTTCACGAACGTCACCGCGGCGACGAAGCTGGCGGCGGCCGTGCTCTCCGCTCCGGCCTACGCCGCCTGGGCCGCGGACTTCGACACCGACGGCGACCTGGACGTCGTCGTGGCCCCCATCGACGGCCCGCCCCTCGTCCTGCGCAACAACGGCGACGGCACGTTTGCGGAACGCCGGCCGTTCGCGGGCGCGGGCCCCCTCCGCGGCTTCACCTGGGCCGACTTCGACGGCGAGGGCGTGCCCGACGCCGCGCTCCTCGAGGCCGACGGAACCGTGCGGGTGTTCCTGAACCAGCGCTCGGGCGATTTGCGCGAACGCACGCTCCCCCCGGGGTTTCCCAAGGCGGTCGCGATCGCCGCCGCCGAGGCGAGCGGGGATTCACTGTTCGACGTGTTGGCCCTGACCGCGACCGGCACCGTCTTCCGACTCTCGCAGAGCGAGAACGGCTCGGGCTGGGAATCGGCCGAGATGGCGCACGTCGATCCCCCGACGGGACTCGCGGTGGGTGCCGCCCGTCTGGTCGTGGCCGACCTCGACAACAACGGTGCTCTCGATCTCGTGGTGGCGGGTCCCGCGAGCAGCCGTGTTCTCCTCGGCGCCCCCGGCGGAACCTGGAAGGCCCTCGCCACCCCCGTCGCCCTCGGCGTGACCGCGGCCGCCGACCTCGACGGCGACGGCAGGCTCGAGCTACTGGGCCGCGCGCCGGACGGCGGCGCGGCGATCGCCCGCAGCCGGGGGAGCAAGGCCTACCACTGGCACGCCTTCCGGCCCCGCGCCGCGACCGCGACCGGTGACCAGCGCATCAACTCGTTCGGCCTCGGGGGCGAGATCGAGGTGCGCACCGGCCTCGCGGTGCAGAAACAGGTGGTCTTGTCGCCCGTCGTCCACTTTGGCCTCGGCGAGGCCACCCGGGCCGACGTCGTGCGCATCGTGTGGCCGAACGGCGTGCTGCAATCGGAGTTCGACAAGCCCGCCGACGCCACCGTGCTCGCCGAGCAACGCCTCAAGGGCTCGTGTCCCTGGCTCTTCGCGTGGAACGGCAAGGAGATGGCGTTCGTGACCGACCTGATCTGGCGCTCGCCCCTCGGCCTGCGCATCAACGCCCTGGCCACTGCCGACGTGGTGATGACCGAGGACCGGGTAAAGGTCCGGGGCGACCAGCTCGCGGCACGTGACGGAGCCTACGACCTCCGGATCACCGCCGAGCTCTGGGAGACCCACTTCTTCGACCACGTCTCGCTCCTCGTCTTCGACCACGAGCCGGGGGTCGAGGTCTTCGAGGACGAGCGGTTCGCCATCCCCCCGCCCGCGCTCGGTGCGGTCGCCACCGGGCCCGTGCGCGCGCTGAAGAGCGCCCACGACGATCGCGGCCAGGATGTGGCGGACGTCGTGCGGGCGCGCGACGACCGCTACCTCGACACCGCGGGCCGGGGCGCCTACCAGGGAATCACCCGCGACCACTTCGTGGAGGTCGAGCTGCCCGAGGACGCCCCGCTCCAGGGGCCGCTCTGGCTCGTGGCCCAGGGCTGGGTGCATCCCACCGACAGCTCCGTGAACGTCGCGATCTCGCAGGGAGCGGCCGCGAAGCCAGAGAGCCTCTCGCTGCTCGTGGCCGATGCGGCCGGGCGCTTCCGGCCGGTGCGCACGGGCCTCGGGTTTCCCGCGGGCAAGGACAAGACCGTGCTCGTGGACCTCACCTCGGTCTTCCCCGCCTCGGGACCGAGGCGAGCACGGCTCGCCACCAATCTCGAGATCTACTGGGACCGGCTGGGCTTCGCGGCGGGCCGGCCCGACGTCCGCCTCGAGCCGCGCCGGCTCGACCTCGCTTCGGCCGAGCTCCTGCCCCGAGGCTACTCGGTGACGGAGCAGAAGGATCCCGGCTCACCGGAACGGCCGCGGTACGTGCTCGCGGGCACCGCCCCGCGCTGGCGCGACCTCGAGGGCTACCACACGCGCTTCGGCGACGTGGTCGAGCTACTTCGGCGGGTGGACGACCGTTACGTCATCATGAACGCGGGCGACGAGGTGCGCCTGCGCTTCAAGGAGGCGCCACCCCCAGGGCCCGGCCTCGTCCGCGACTTCGTGGTGGTGGCCGACGGCTGGGTCAAGGACGGCGACTACAACACGACGTTCTCGCGCACCGTGCTCCCCCTGCCGAGCCACGCGACCCCTCGCTACGACCACGCCCCGCGGGCGCTCGAAGACGACCCGGTGTACCAGGCCCACCCCGCCGACTTCGCCACCTACCACACGAGATACGTTTCGTCCGAGCGGGTAAGGGATGCCCTTCGCGGTACCATCGAAAGAGCTCCATGAAACGCTTCCTTCGTCCCCTCGTGGCCGTCGTCTTCGTCGGCCTCCTGGCCACGCCCCTGGTCCTTCGCCGCGTGCGCCAGCAGGCGCAGGCCCCCCTGGGGAGCGATTCCTTGAAGCAGTACGGCTTCCGCCTGACCGAATCGTCGAAGGCGGCCGGCCTCGACTTCGTGCACGAGGGCCCGACCCTCGACTCCAAGCTCGCCCACATCATGCCGCAGGTGACGTCGATGGGCGCGGCGGTGGCGGTGGTCGACTTCGACGCCGATGGCTTCGCCGATCTCTACGTGACGAACAGCAAAGAGGGCTCGAAGAACCGCCTCTACAGGAACCGCGGCGACGGCACGTTCGAGGACGTGGCGGAGCGGCTCGGAGTAGCCGACCTCAACCGGTCCGAGACCGGCGTCTCCATGGGCTCGGTCTGGGGCGACTACGACAACGACGGGTTCGAGGACCTGCTGCTCTACCGCTGGGGTCGGCCCGAGCTCTTCCACAACGACGGCGGCAAGGGCTTCACCCGGGTGAGCGAGATCGCCGCGCTGCCCGCCTGGGCCAATGTGAACTCCGCAGTCTGGCTCGACTTCGACCGCGACGGCCGCCTCGACTTCTTCCTTGGGGGCTACTACCCCGAGCGCGTGAACCTCTGGAAGCTCGCCGACACGAAGATGATGCCCGAGAGCTTCGAGTACGCGAAGAACGGCGGCCGGAAATACCTCTTCAAGAACCTCGGCGGGGGCCGATTCGAAGAGGTGAGCGACAAGGTGGGCCTGTCTTCGCGGCGGTGGACCCTCGCGGCGGTGGCCGCCGACCTCTTGGGCAGCGGCTACCCTGATCTCTTCATCGCCAACGACTACGGGGTCTCGGAGCTGTTCGTCAACGAAGGTGGCCGCTTCCGCGAAGTGGGCAAGGAGACCGGAGTCGGCTACGCGCCCAAGAGCGGGATGAACGCTTCCGTGGGCGACGTGCTCAACCAGGGGCGCTTCGCGCTCTACGTCTCGAACATCTCCGAAGAGGGCATCCTTCTCCAGGGAAACAATCTCTGGGTCCCGACGGCCACCGAGAAGGGCTTGCCGAAGTACGAGAACCTGGCCACGGCCATGGGTGTCGCCCTGGGGGGCTGGAGCTTCGGGGCCCAGTTCGGCGACCTCAACAATGACGGCTACCTCGACCTCTCCCTGGCCAACGGTTACGTGTCCGCCTCGAAGGAAGAGAGCTACTGGTACGACTACTCGAAGATCGCGGGCGGCAATGAGATCGTGATCTCGGACGCGAAGAACTGGCCGCCCATGGGCACGCGCAGCCTGGGCGGGTATCAGCAGAAGAGGGTCTGGATCAACGACGGGGCGGGCAAGTTCTTCGACGTGGCCCAGGTCGTCGGAGTGCTCGATCGGCACGACGGCCGTTCGATCGCCTTGGCCGACCTCGCCAACCGTGGGGTCCTGGACGTGGTGGTGGCCAACCAGAAGGGTCCCTTGCTCCTCTACCGGAACGAGGTGGCGAAGGGTCGCGACTTCATCAGCTTCGACCTCGAGGGCGGCTGCCGGGGCGACGAGGTGAAGCCCGGCTGCACGAACCGCAGCGCGATCGGGGCGGAGGTCGTGGTCTACTGGAACGGCCAGCAGCAGGTCCAGGAAGTGTCGGGCGGCTCGGGCTTCTGCGCCCAGAACCAGCGCCGGCTTCACTTCGGCCTCGGCTCCGGGGCCACCGTGGAGAAGGTCGTCGTGCGCTGGCCCTCGGGTAAGATGGAAGAATTGGCGCACCCGGAGAAGAACCGGACGCACCACCTCAAGGAGCCCGCGTGACCACGGACGCGCTCAACGCCCAGGTCCCACCCGCCGCCCGCGACTGGCGGCACCGCCTCGGGATCGATCGGATCGACAAGCGGTATCTCGCTCCCATCCTCGTGACCCTGGTCCTGATCATGGGCCAGCTGACCTTCGGCTTCCTGGAGAGCTGGTCGCGGACGTTCCTCGCGATCGCCACCTCGATCCTGGTGGAGATGCTGCTCGGGCGTGCGTTCAGCGGCGCGTGGCCGCACCTCGCGAGCGCCTACGTGTCCGGGATCAGCGTGGGGATGCTGGTCCGGTCGCCCGAGTTCTGGCCCTATGCGCTCTGCGCCGCCCTCTCCATCACATCGAAGTACGTGATCCGGGTGGACGGGCGGCACATCTGGAACCCATCCAACCTCGGCATCGTGGCCATGCTGGTCCTGGCCTCCGACACGGTCGCCGCGTTGTCGGTGCAGTGGGGCAACAACCTCCTGCCCATGGTCGTGGTCTGGTGCTTCGGGACCATCATCATCCACGCCCTGGGCCGCTTCCACATCACCCTCACTTACGTGCTCTCGTTCTTCGCCTTCTCCTTTCTGCGGGCCGCGGTGACAGGCCACCCCTGGCTCGCCGAGGTGGCGCCCATCACGGGACCCATGTACCAGCTCTACATCTTCTTCATGATCACCGACCCCAAGACCACGGTGCGCGCGAAGTGGGCGCAGTGCCTGGTGGCCTTCCTGGTGGCGGCAGTGGAAGCCGCGTTCCGTCTCATGCAGTTTGTGCACTCACCGTACTACGCCCTCTTCATCGTGGGGCCGGCTGCGAACCTCGTGGAGATCGCTTTCGATCGCCGGGCCCGCGCCAAGCGGGCGGTCGCTGCCGCCCCCGCGTCTTGAGCTCGCTGTAACCAGAATCGCAAGGGAGAAAGCATGGCCGACAACGAAGTGCTCGCGAATCAGACGAAGATCCTGAGCAACCAGACCCAGATCCTCGCCAACCAGAAATCGATCGGCGCCAATCAGAAGACGATCATCGGCAACCAGGGCAAGCTGCTCCGGAACCAGGACCGGCTCCTGCGCAATCAGGGCAAGCTCGACCGGGTGCTGGCCAACCAGAAGTTCATCCGCAGCAACCAGAAGACCATCATCGGCAACCAGAAGGCCGTCCTGGCCAATCAGAAGACGATCATCGCGAAGTAGGGACGAAGCGAGCCGGCGGGCCTACTCGGTGAGCTCCTGAAGGGTCTCCTCGAGCTTCTCGAGCACCTCGTCCACCAGCTCGCGCGGAATCCCGAGGGCGGGCTCGATGCGCAGGGTCTGTGCGTTGATGAGGGTCCCGGCCACGAGCACGCCCCGCTTGAAGAGGCCCGCCGCCACCGCGTAGCCGAACTCGGTGTCGACGAACTCCATCCCGATGAGGAGGCCGAGACCGCGCACCTCCACCAGGTGATCGGCGAAACGGCGTTGCAGCTTCCTTAGCTCGCCCAGGAAGTACTCGCCGGTCACGGCCGCGCGCTCCGGCAGGTTCTCCTCGAGCGTGACGTTGACGGCCGCGATGCCGGCCGCGCAAGCCAGCGGGTTTCCGCCGAAGGTCGAGGTGTGGATGAAGGGGTTCTCCTCCAGCACCTTCCAGATCTGCGGGGTCGAGATGAAGGCGGAGAGGGGCATGACCCCGCCGCCGAGCGCCTTGCCCAGGCACATGATGTCGGGGGCCACGTCCCAGTGCTCGACCCCGAACATCTTCCCCGTGCGTCCCATCCCGGTCTGGACCTCGTCCGCGATCAGGAGCACGCCGTAGCGCGTGCAGATCTCCCGCAGGCGCGGCCAGTAGTCGTCGGGCGGCACGATGGCGCCCGGCTTCGCCTTGCACGGGCTCGGCCACCACCCCGGCGATCGACATGCCGACCTGCTCGGCCTTCCGAAGCTCCGCCTCGACGGCATCCGCGTCGCCGAAGGGCACGAAGTAGACGTCCTGGAGAAGCGGCTCGAAGGGGACGCGGTACTCGGCCTTGCCCATGAGGGAGAGCGAGCCGTAGGACTTGCCGTGGAACCCGCGCACGCAGGAGATGAAGCCCGACTTGCCGGTATAGAGGCGCGCGAGCTTCATCGCCCCTTCGACCGCGTCGGTGCCGTTCGAGATGAAGAAGCTCTCCTGGAGGTCGCCGGGGGCCAGCTCGCCCAGAAGCTCGGCGAGCGCGCCGCGCAGCGGATCGAGCAGCTCCTGCGAGGAGAGCGGCATGCGCTCGAGCTGCGACTTCACCGCCCGCACGATCTTGGGATGGTTGATCCCCGCCGAGTAGATGCCGTAGCCGCCGAGACAGTCGATGTAGCGGCGCCCGGTCACGTCCTCGAAATAGCTGCCCTTCCCGCTCCACTCGATGGCCGCGAACTCGCCGCCCTCGGTCACCGACTTCCGGTACTCGAGGTAGCCCTTGTTGTAGTACCAGCGGAAGTTGTCGAGGGTCTCGGCCACCACCTTGCGGCGCTTGTACTCGTTGAGCTTGTGCGAGTTGATGATGCCGAGCCAGCGCTTCGACTCCTCGATGAGCTTCTTCTTGCTCATCCGCGGCCGCTCCGGCGCCTCCGGTGCCTTGGGGGCGAGCGCCTTCTCGTTGGCGGTCCGGGCCACGGGGCGGCGGCGGCGGCGGGTCGATGCCTTGGCGGTGTGGGTCTTCATGGGAATCACGACGGCTCTCGACATCATCGGCTCCTGGTCTCGAACCGGGCGGATCGGCCACGGTTCAGGGTTGGATCTTCGGGGGGGTGCTTGGAGCAGGACGGCTACGTATCGCCGAAGACCTGGTGCGGGGCCTCCATGCGGAGGAGCCTCGGACCATTCAGGCGGCGCTTCTGACGGGGTCCGACGGAGAAGAGTGCGGGGGTAAGGGTCCTGCGGGCGTCCATGACGCACCTGTCTTTGATCGAAGAAGTCTATCCTTTCCCCCCTCCGCGGTCAAGGCAGGTGGCGATCTCAGGCCAATGGCAAGTCGCTGTATATCAACTAGTTAGGCAACGTGGCCAGCCCGTCGGCGAGGATCCGGGACAGGCGCGAGAGAGCTCCCATAGGCCGGATTGTCCGGGGTGTAGTCGGTCTCCGGCAGGTGGTCGCAGGTGATCGCGAGCGCGATCCGGCCACGGTCCGTGTAGACGATCCCGACGTCGCTTCGGAGACGGTCGAGCGCCCCCGGCTTGCTCGCCACCGTCACCCCGCGGAGGGTGCGGCCGATGCCGTCGTGTGCCTGCTGGCGCTTCAGGAGGTCGACCATCTCCTTCGAGGCGGTGGGGCTCACGATCTCGCCTCTCTCCAGTCGCTCCAGGAGCCCCACCATCTCGCGGGCGGTGGTCACCCCGATTCCGAACCCCTGGTTGGCCGCCTCCGAGGCCGCCTGGCTGGCGCCGGTGCCGCCGATCTTCTTGAGGGAGCGGGTGGCGGAGAAGCCGAGCGCCCCGAGGCGCGCGTTGACCGCGTCGGTCGTCACCCGGTCGAGCACCAGGTTCGTGGCGGTGTTGTCGCTGATCACGATCATGAGGCTCACCGCGTCCTTGAGGGTCAGGGCGAGGCCCTCCGTGAGCTCGCGGAGGACGCCTGCGCCCTGGGCCTTCTGGTCGTCGGTGAGGATCATCCGGTCGCGTCCAGGCGAGGCGTCCTTCGGCCACCTGGGCGTAGGCCTCGACCAGGATCGGGAGCTTGATCGTGCTCGCCGACCGCACGCGCCGATCGGGATCGAGCTCGAAGGTCTCGCCGGTGTCGAGGTTCTTCGCGAACAGGCTCACCTTGCCCGGGAAACCGGCGAGGGCCGCGCGCACCCGGGCCCGAAGGTCGAGGGGCGAAGCGAGGACGTCTCCGAGCCGCTCGAAGGCCGCGACGATCCGTCGCTCGCCCGCATCGATCTCGTTCGGGATCGCTCCGCTCGAGACCGCGACGGGCCGCGGGCAGGAGCCAGGACGCGTAGCCCGAGTCTTCGTCGGTGGCGACGAACTGGTTGCGGAAGAAGGGCCGGCCCGGGAGCCCGGCGGGGTCGGCCCAGGCCCGCTCGGCGAGGCGGAGCCGCTCGTTGATCCGGAAGAGATCGCGATCGTCGATCGAGCCTTTGCCGAGGCTGTCGAGGTAGGGAGCGAGGAAGGCCCGGCCCGCGACGGGCGAAGTCCCGCGCCACGGCCGTCACCGGGCCGAGGTCGGCTGCGAGGCGAAGGCGGCGGGCCTGCGCCTCGAAATCGGTGGTGAGGCGGGGCGTCTCGAGCCCATAGGCGGGCACGTCGAGGGGCAGGAGATCGGCGTTCGCCAGGCGGGCCAGCACCAGGCTCGTCATGCGGGTGACGAGCGCGGCCGAGGCGTAGTCGGCGCCCACCACCTTCCGGTACCAGGCGAGGTCGTCGTAGGCCGAGTGGTAGGCCGTGCCCGAAGCGCCGGAGGCGGAGAGGCCGGCGGAGGGAATGCCCAGGTGACACAGAAACGCCACGTGATCGGATCCGCCGCCCAGGTCGCCCATCCGCGGAGAGCCCGGTCGATCCGGGTCCTCGCCCCGCGCGAGCCAGGCATCGAACACGGTCTCGCCCGGACGGCCCGCCCGGGCTGCGCCACGGCGCGCGCGGCCTCGGCGATCACCGCCTTCAGGGAGGGCGAGGCGCTGGCCTCGAAGTCGAGACCGAGGGCCGCCCCGTCGAGATTGAGATAGGCGACGGCGCCGGACTGGAGCTCCGCCTGGTGGGCCTCGACCCACTCCGTGGAGCCGAGAAGGCCGAACTCTTCCGCCGCCCAGTGGGCGAACACGATCGAGCGGTCGGGCCTCTGGCCCCGCCGCGCGGCCTCCGCGAAGCAGCGGGCGGCCTCGAGCACGGCGATGGTGCCGGCGGTGGGGTCGGCCGCGCCGAAGGTCCAGGCGTCGTGGTGGGAGCCGACGATCACCTTCTGGTCGGGCCACCGTGCGCCCCGGAGGGTCGCGACCACGTTGGCGGTCGTGAAGAGCCCGCGTTCTTGTTCGACCCGCAGCCGGAGCTTCAGGCCCTCGCCGCCCGGTGAGCCGGTAGGTGAACGGCAGCCCGCCTTGCCAGCCGCGGGGCACGGCGGGACTCCGCTCATGCGCGAGAGGATCTCGCGCGCCGCGCGCGAGCCGATGGGCTGCACCGGGTATGCGCGGCAGGTCGAGGGTGGCGGGGTCGAGTCGCTTGGCTTCGGCGGTGGCCGGCTCGTCGGGGGTGAGGGGATCGCCGGGATAGGGCAGGGTCAGGAGCGAGCCCCGCTGGATGGCGCTCGGAGTGGGCCCAGCCGCCCTCGGGATACTCGAGGCCTTGGACGTAGCCGCTGTCCGCGGGGTCGCTGTAGATCACGAGGCCGATGGCACCGGCCGCTTCCGCGAACCTCGCCTTGTAGCCGCGGAAGTTGCCGCCGTAGCGGGCGAGAACGATGCGTCCCTTGACGGCTATGCCGAGGCGGGCGAGCTGCTCGAAGTCCTCCTTGCGGCCGTAGTTCGCGTAGACGACCCGGCCCGTCACGTCTCCGCTGCCACTGTAGGCGAGCCAGCCCGGGTCCAGGCCCGGGTGGCGGCTCCACGGGTCCTCGGGGAGCGGCGTCTTCTCGGATCGGCAGGACGACGCGCCTCGGCGCCACGATCGCCAGCTCGGCCCGAACGGGTCGGGCGAGGTACAAGCGCAGCTCCTGCTTTTCGACCTCGAGGCCGAGGCCCTCGAGGGTCTCGACCAGGGTCGCGATCACCCGTGCGTCGCCCGGCGTGCCCGCCACGTGAGGCTCGCTCGCGACCTTGTCGTGAAGCGCGCGCAGGTGCCCTGGATCGGGCAGGGAGAGGAGGGTGGCCTCGAGGGCGCGCTGCTCTTCTCTGCGAGCGGGGCGCCAGAAGCGGTAGGGATCGGGCTCGTCGGCCGAAGCGAGGCCGGAGAGGACGAGGGCGACGAAGCCGCCCCGGAGAACGGCTCCTTTGGTCTTCACGTCGCTCAGGAGCCCAGGATCTCCTTGACCAGCGCCGTCCGCGTCGAAGACCTTGCGCAAGGCTTCGAGGATGCCGCGGGCGTCGACGGACACCGAGCGGCCCCGCTCCTCGGTGTAGAAGTAGTCCCAGCCCAGGCTCTGGATGTTCCCGTCGAAGATGATCCCCACGAACTCGCCGTCTCGGTTCACGACCGGGCTGCCCGAGTTGCCGCCGATGATGTCGTTCGTGGAGACGAAGTTGAGCGGGGTGGCGAGGTCCAGGCTCTGGCCGCTTCTCGAGCCAGCGCGCGGGCAGGTCCCAGGGAGCCTTGCCGCCGTGGGAGAACGAGCGGTCGAAGAGCCCGTAGAACGTGGTGCGCGGCGCCACCTCGGTCCCTTCCGCGGGATAGCCCTTCACGGTTCCGTAGGCGAGGCGCAAGGTGAAGGTCGCATCGGGCGAGACGGTCTTGCCGTAGACCTTCCAGCGCGCCTGCGCGATCCTCTCGGAGGACCGCGTGATGGGGGCCTCGACCTCGTCTTCGTAGAACTTGCGGACGGCCCGGTCCAAGGGATCGATCTTGCGGGCGACCACGATCATGGGATCGGTCGAGGCCGCGACCGCCGCCGCTCCGCCGTCGACGAGGGCCTGGCGCACCGCGGGGTCCTTGAGCTTGCTGCCCGAAACCAGGGCCTTCGCGACTTCGCCCGCGGGCCGGCCCGCCGAGGACGGTCTGGACGAAGGGGTGCGCGTGGCCCAGCGCGGCCTCGGCCAACTGGAGCTGATGGGCGAGGGTCGTCTCTTCGAGGTCGTCGAAGACAGGCGCCCGAGAATACAGCCGGTTCTTGAGCGAGGGCAGGCTCGAATCGATGTAGCCCTCGAGGCGCACCTCGTTGGGCTTCTGCACCTCGGCCACGAGCCGCACGATCTGTCCGGCGAAGCCCAGGAGCTTCGATCCGGCAAAGCCCACGTAGCGCGCTTCCTTCTCGCGCGCGTCCGCCTTCTTGCGCACGGCCGCGATCGCGGCCCAGGGGTCGCCCACGCTCTCGCGCCAGGTCGGCATCGGCGGCCACCCGGGCCCGCAGGGTCTTCTCTTCCGCCGCCTTCTGGGCCATGGCCTTCGGGTCCTGGAGCGCCACGAGGCGTCCGTCCCACGCCTTCTTGGCGTTCTCGAGGCCGAAGATCGAGGCCTTGGCGCGTCGCTCGTTCTCCGGGCCCTTCGCCGAGTAGGCCCGCAGCACGGAGAGGCGCGCCTCGAGCCAGCGAAGGCTCGCGGGCACGATGACGTCGCGCTCCGACTGCGAGCTCGGCCATCGTGTCCTCTGACGCGACGTGGACCCGGGATTGCCCGACACGAACACGAGGTCGCCGTCGGAGACGCCGGTCGTGCTCCACTTCAGGAACGAGGCGGGCCTCACCGGCTGTCCGTTCTCGTAGGCGTGGAAGAGCGAGACGTCGAGGTCGTGCCGGGGGAAGGTGAAGTTGTCGGGATCGCCGCCGAAGAAGGCGATCCCCTGCTCGGGCGCGAACACGAGGCGCACGTCCGTGTACTTCTTGTAGTGGTAGAGGTGGTACTCGCCGCCCTGGTACAGCTTCACCACGTCGCAGCGAAGGCCGGTCCGGGCGCTGCAGTCGTTCTCGATCGTGGCCGTGACCGCCTTCCTGCGCCTCTCCGGCCTCCTTGTCGGTCATGGCGGCCTTCACCGACCCGAGGACCCGGCTCGTGACGTCCTCGATCTTCATGAGGACGTTGACCTCGTAGCCGGGACAGGCGGCCTCCTGGTCGCGGGTGGGCGCGTAGAAGCCGTCCTTCACGTAGTCGTGCTCGGCGGTGGAGACGTTCTGGATGCAGGCGAGGCCCACGTGATGATTGGTGATCATCAGACCTTCCGCGGAGACGAAGGACCCCGGACCCGCCGTCGTTGAAGCGGACGGAAGCGAGACGCAGGCGATCGAGCCACTCCGGGCTCGGCGCGAAGCCGAACTTCTCCTGCAAGAGCTTCGTGGGCGGGTTGTCGAACGTCCACATCCCTTCGCCGGCTCCGGCCGGTGAGCCGGCCGCCGCCAGGGCAACCAGCATCACCACCCGCCGTTCAAGCATTTGAATCTCCTTGGCCGTCACGGTCTATCGAGCCTATCATTGCCCTGCCGCGACATGGAACGAGACACGCGCCAGCGACGGGCGATCCGCAAGGTGCTCGAGGCGGCAGGGCGTCCGCTCAGCCCTCAGGAGCTGCTCGCCGGGGCGCGCCGCCAGGCGCCCACCCTGGGACTGGCCACGGTCTATCGTGCCGTCCGCGGCCTGGTCGACGAAGGTTGGCTCGCGCCGGTGTCACTGCCGGGCGAGCCCGCCCGCTATGAGCCGGCCGGCAAGAGGCACCACCATCACTTCCGGTGCCGCAGCTGCGACCGACTGTTCGAGGTCGAGGGCTGCCGACAGGCCTCGGTGGCCCGGGCCCCCCGCGGCTTCGTGATCGAGGATCACGAGGTGGTCTGGTATGGCCGCTGTGCGAGCTGCGCGAAGGTCGCCTGACTCCTCCGGCCCCGAGCCCAGATGAGAAGGTGTTATCATTTGCACGGATGTTCTCCGGCAAGAGGCTCGGGGCGGTCGCGGTCGTCGCGGCGGCCGGGATGCTCTCGTGTTCCCGCGCCGAGCCCGAGCGACCGAGCGTCGCGGCCTCGATCTTCCCGCTCTACGACATCACGCGCCGGGTCGCGGGCGACCGCCTCCGGGTGGACCTCGTCCTTCCCCCCGGCCACACCACGCACTACTACGACCCGAGCCCGCAGGGAGGTCTCGCGGCTCTCGAGCGCCAGCATCGTCTTCGCCGTGGGCCTGGGCCTCGACTCGTGGCTCACACCCGATGGTGGAGAGCGCCGGCAGCGGGCGGGCGCGCGTCTTCGATCTGGGGCCCCTCGTCGACCCGATACTCGTCCCGGGCGGACCGATCGACCCTCACTTCTGGCTGGACCCGATCCGCATGCAACACGTGACCGACCTCGTGATCGAGGCCTGCCGCAACCTGGATCCGGAGGGCGGGCCGGGTTTCGGCGTACGGGGCGGCGAGGTGAAGGCCTCCTTGCAGAAGCTGCATCTCGATCTGGCCCGGCGCTCCGAGAGATGGCGTGGCCGGCGGATCATGACCTTCCACGGCTCCTTGTCCTACTTCGCGCGCTCGGTACGGCTTCGAGGTCGCGGGGGTCGTCGAGCCGGTGCCGGGTCGAGAGCCCACGGCCCGAGGAGATCGCCGATCTCGTCGTCCTCGCCAAGCAGAAGAAGGTGGAGGCTCTCTTCTCCGAGCCTCAGCTCGATCGGAGAGCCGCGGAGGTGATCGCGCGCGAGGCCGGGCTGCCCCCTGGTCCAGCTCGATCCCGTGGGGGGCGCGCCCGGCACGGACACCTACGAGACCCTGCTCGGGCAGGTCGCGGGGGCTCTGGACCGCGCGCTGCCTCCGGCCGCCGTGAGCAGCGCGCCGTGAGCGAGGCGATCCTGGCCCGTCACCTGAGCGTGGAGCGGGGGGGCCAGCGCGTCCTCGACGACGTCAGCTTTTCGGTGGGGGTGGGCGAGTTCGTCTGCCTCTGCGGGCCGAACGGCGGGGGCAAGACGACGTTCTTGAAGGCCACCCTCGGCCTGCTGGCCCCCTCGGCGGGGACCCTTCTGGTGTTCGGCGAGTCGCCCTGGCCGCGCGGCGCCTCGTGGGCTACCTCCCCCAGCGCAAGGGCTTTGCTCCGGACTTTCCGGCCACGGTCGTGGAGCTCGTGGTGGCCGGCCGCCGCGGCGCCTGGCCTCTCCGCGTCAAGCGCGACGAGCGCGAATGGGCGCTCTCGCTCCTCGCGCGTGTCGGGGGGGAGGCTCTCGCCGATCGACCCGTGGCCGGGCTCTCCGGCGGAGAGACCCAGCGGGCCTTTCTGGCTCGAGCCCTGGCCAACGACCCGCGCCTGCTGTTGCTCGACGAGCCCACCGCCGGCGTGGATGCGGCCGGGCGCGCCGAGTTCCTGGATCTCCTGGCCGAGGTGGCGAGCCGCCGTGACCTCACCGCGGTCCTCGTCACCCACAACCTCGCCGCGGTTCGGCGCCTGGCGCGATCGGGTCGCCTACGTCGACGGCGAGCTGTTGGGCGTTCGGGACGCCGGACGAGGTCCTGGCCGCCGCGGGCGACGAGCGGCACGCCTTCGCCGGGCTCGACCACGCCGAGCACAGCGCGGCCGCCGTCTGCGAGGAGGGCTGAGGCTTGGATCTCCTGCTCGAGCCGCTCGGCCAGGGCTTCATGCAGCGCGCGCTCCTCGCGGGCACCCTGGTGGGGGCGGTCGGGGCGCTCCTCGGCGTCTTCGTGGTCCAGCGGGGCCTGGCCTTCCTGAGCGACGGGCTCGCCCACGCGGCCTTCGGCGGGATCGCTCTCGGGCTGCTCCTCGGCGCCGGGGTCGACCGTTCGCTGTGGGTGGCGCTCCCCTTCACCGTCCTCGTGTCCTTGGGGATCAGCGCAGTGCGCCGGCGCTCCGGCCTCGGCGGCGACGCCACCACCGGCGTCTTCTTCGCGGTGGCCTTCGCCCTGGGCGTGCTGTTCCTGGGGCTGCGGTCACCCGAGCGCGCCGGCCGTCAACGTCGAGAGCCTGCTCTTCGGAAGCATCCTGGCCGTCTCTCCGGACGTCCTCGCGCGCCATGGCCCTGCTGACCGGGATCACGATCGTGGTGATCGCCGTGTTCTGGTCTCGTCTGGCCTACGCGACCTTCGATCCCGAGCTGGCGGCGCTCGCCGGGATCCACGTGGCGGCGCTCGACCGCATGCTGCTCGTCGCTCGTGGCCCTCGCGGTCGTGCTCGGGGTGAAGACGGTCGGGGTGGTGCTGGTGAGCGCCTTCATCGTCATCCCCGCCGCCACCGCGCGCGTCCTCGGGCGGCAGCTTCGCGCGGAACGCGGGCCTCGCGGTGGGGATCGGGGTGCTGGGATCGGCGGTCGGCCTCGTCGCCTCCTATCACCTGAACGTGGCGAGCGGAGCCACGATCATCCTGACCCTGGGCGCGGGCTTCTTCGTGGCCCTCGCGTTTCGAAGGCCGGCGTCCCGCTGACGAGGGCGCGCCGCGGTACCTCCGGCGACCGGCGCTTGCTCTCCGACCTGTGCCATCATGGGGCGTCCCGGAGAACCCGGTGAGCGCGAGCGCCGTCCCGGCCACCGTAGAGCGTGCGGAAGCGGCGACGCCCGAGAGCCGATCGCTCCGCATCCTCTTCGTCACGTCGCGATTCCCTCATCCGCCCCTGAAGGGCGACCAGCTCCGCGCCTGGCACCAGATCCGCCTCCTCGGCCAGCGGCACCGGGTCACCCTGGTCTACCTCGCCCGCGGGCCCGCGGCGTCGCACGACGCCCTGGCCGGGTCGTGCGAGCGGATCGTGGCCGTGCCCTTCGGACCCGCCGGCCATGGTCGCGGGGCCTCCTCCGGGGCCTCTTCTCCGCGCTGCCCCTTTCAGGCCTCGCTCTACGAGACGCCGGCCATGCGGGCGGCGCTCCGGCGTCTGGCCGCGCAACCCTTCGACCTCGTCCACGTGCAGCTCGCCCGCATGGCTCCCTACCTCGAGGAGGGCGTGTGCCCCCGGCCCTGGGTCGTGGACCTCGTCGACGCGTTGTCGCTCGGAATGGAGCGGCGCGGCCGCGAAGAATGGGGACCGGCACGCCTCGTGGCCCGGATCGGAGACGGCGAAGGCTTCGGCGATACGAACGGGAGCTCGTGGCCACCGCGGACCGGACCGTGGTCGTCTCTCGTCGAGACCGCGAGGCGATCGGCGACGTGCCCGGCCTCTGCCTCGTCCCGAACGCCGTCGACCTCGAGGCCTTCCCCTTCGCGAGCAAGGACGCGCGAGCCGGCCACCGTCGTCTTCAGCGGCAACATGGGCTACTTCCCGAACGTCAACGCGGCCGTCTGGTTCGCCCGCGAGGTCCTGCCTCGGGTGCGGCAGGCCCTTCCCGAGACTCGCTTCCTGATCGTGGGCGCACGCCCGGCGCGAGCGGTGCGGGGTCTCGCGAAGGATCCCGGGTGACGGTCACGGGGCGGGTCGAGGACGATCGGCCCGTACCTGCGGCGGGCCACGGTCGCGGTCGCACCGATGCGGTCGGGCTCGGGGCAGCAGTTCAAGATCCTGGAAGCCATGGCCTCGGGCGCCCCGATCGTGGCCACTCCCGCCGAGGCCGAGCAGGTGGGGGCCGAGCACGATCGCGAGCTTCTGGTCGCGGACGAGGCGAGCGTATTCGCCGGAAGCGGTGCTGGCGCTCCTCGACCGACCCGGCGCGGGCCGGGAGGCTCGCGGAGAAGGCCCGCCGCCTGGTCGAGAAGCGCTTCACCTGGCGATCGTCGGTGGACGCGCTCGAAGCGGTCTACGCCTCGGCTCTTCGCGAACGGTCCCACGGCGTCAAGGCCGTGGCTCGGTCCTCCTGATGCCCGCGACCTCGGGAGCGACGGCGTGGTCGCCGCCGCGGCCCCCCGGGGCCGGGCCTTGACCCAGATCGCCCTGGAGGTGCGCCGCGGCCTCTGGCTGGTCGACGCCTTGGTGGCCGCGTTCGTCCATGCTCCTGGCCCACGCCCTCTCGCCGGTGTTCCTGGCCGGGCCGGGAGCGAAGGAGCCGCTGGCCGCGGCCGCGGTGTACGCCGCCGCTTTCGTGTTCGTGGGCTACGCGGTCGGCCTCTACGACTGGAACGTGGGTCTGCCGCGCGCTGACCCTGTTCTTCCGGCTCCTCGTGTCGAGCGCGCTCTCCGCGGCCGCGACCCTGGGCTTCTTCTACCTCGTCTTCTACCGGCCCATCGGCCGCTTCGTCGTGGCCTATACGGTGCTCCTCTCCGCACCCTTCGCCTTCCTCCCCCGAAACGCGCTCTGGCTCGTGCTGCGGCACCGCCGGCAGCGGGTCCTCTTCGCGGGCGGGCGGCGCCCTGGCCGACCGTCTCGCCGCCCTGATCGAGAGCCGGCCCGAGGCGCTCTACGAGGTGGTCGGACGCTGGCGCCCGGGAGGCCGGGAAGACCTGCTCGACCTGTGTCGCACCAAGGGAGTGGACGAGATCGTGCTGCCCGACCGGGGCGGCCGAGCTCGAGCCGGTGCTGGTGCACGCGCTCCACTGCCTGCCCCTCGGTTGCCGTCTCCGCTCGGAGGCCGACTTTCACGAAGACCTGCTGAGCGCGGTCCCCGTGATGCACGTGCCGCCCGAGTGGATGCTGGCGAGGGGCCTCGACACCTCGAACCACCTGGCCGAGGCGGTGAAGCGGCTCACCGACATCGCGCTGGCCGTGACCCTGCTCGTGGTCTCGGCCCCTCTGCACCTCCTCGCCATCGTGGCGCTCGGGCTCCAGGGGGGCGGGCCCGTCTTCTACCGGCAGGCGCGGGTGGGCCGACACGGGCGGCCCTTCGCGATCCTGAAGCTCCGCAGCATGCGGGTGGACGCGGAAGACGGCGCCGCCCAGTGGGCGAGCCCCGACGACCCGCGGGCCACTCCGGTGGGCCGCATCCTGCGGCGCACACGCCTCGACGAGCTGCCGCAGCTCGTCAACATCCTCGTCGGCGACATGTCGTTCGTCGGTCCGCGGCCCGAGCGGCCCGAGTTCGTGGCCGAGCTGGAGCGCACCATCCCCTTCTATTCGTGGCGACACTTCGTGCGTCCCGGGCTCACGGGCTGGGCCCAGATCAACTACCCCTACGGGTCGAGCGTCGAGGACGCACGCCGCAAGCTCGAGTACGACCTCTTCTACATCCGCCACTACTCCGTGCTGACCGACCTCAGCATCGCGCTGCGGACCGTGACCGCGGCCGCGCGCGGAGCGCGTTAGGCGCGTGGCGCCCTCGACTTGACGGAAGGTGCCGTCCGGCCACGGCTCTCGGTCGTGGTCCCGACCCACGACACGCGCGAGATCACCCTGCGTTGCCTGGCCTCTCTCGAGCCGTGGGCCGCGGGCGGCGCCGAGATCGTCCTCGTCGACGACGGCAGCCGCGACGGCACGAGCCGAGGCGGTCCACGCGCGCTTCCCCGCGGTGCGCGTCCTGCGTTCGGCCGAGGCGCGGGGATTCACCGCGGCCGCCAACGAGGGCCTGACGGCGGCGCGAGGGGAGCTGCTTCTGCTCTTGAACAGCGACACCGAGGTGGACGGCGACGACACTTCCCCGCCTGCTCGAGGCCTTCGAGGCCGACCCGCGGCTCGGGGCCGCGGGGGCCGTGCTCACGAACCCCGACGGCTCCCCGCAGTGGAGCGGAGGGTCCGAGCCCACGCTCCTCTGGCTCTTCGTCCTGACCTCCGGCCTCGGTGGCGCTCTCGGCCGTCTGCCCGGCTATCGCCGGGTCCGGCCTCTCGACGCCCGTGTCCGTGGGCCCGTCGACTGGGTGACCGGCGCGGCCATGGCCATCCGGCGCGAGGCCTGGGAGGCCGTGGGACCCATGGACATGCGCTACCGCTTCTACGCGCAGGACCTCGACTTCTGCTCGAGCCTCGCCGACGCGGGGTGGCACGTGGCGATCGCACCCGGCTTTCGCGTGATGCACCTCGGGGGCGCCACGATCACGCAGCGGTCGGGCGCGGCTCAGAGCGCCAACCCGGCCCTCTTGTGGGCGGATCTCCTGACCTGGGCTGCGAAGCGTCACGGCCAGCGCTGGGCCGGGACCGCACGACGCTGCATGCGTCTGGGGAGCGGGCTGCGCTTGCTCGCCCGCTCCGTCTGGCGCGTGGCGGTGCCGAGGGCCGATCGGCCCGGATGGGACCGCGAGACCGAGTCCTTTCGGGCCGCGAGCCGGGAGATCCGGGCGCCGAAGTAAGGGACGCGCCCTGCTGCGCCAGGCGAGGCTTGGTGCTGGCTAGGGGTAGGAGGCGGGGCCCGGGAACGAGGGGAAGCCGGGATTGGGGGCGCCCGGGATCGAAGGGCTCGGGAAGGACGCGGCCCCGGGGAAGCTGGGGTCCTGGGTTTCGACTCCCGGCATTCCCATGCCGACGGCCTGTCCCCCCGCGTAGCCTGGGCCGCCGGCGGCAATGCCCATGCCTTCGGGTATGGGTTGAGGCACGGCAGCGGGGTCATTCGCCGGATCCGGGCCTTCGGGCAGCGCGTCCATTTCGGAGTCCTCGCTGGCCCCGATCTGGGCGGTGCGCGAAGCCGCCGCCGATGCTGCCGATGTCGCGGACGAGGCCCGGCGCGTGGAGCTCGTGACGAACAGCGTCTCCACGTGCCGACCGGCGGCATCGAGCTTGAAGGCGTAGGTGAGCCCGAGCCCCTCGAGGAGGCGCGAGAGGGCCTCGGTCTCCGAACCGGCGTCGATGGCCGCAGTGAGCCGGTCGCTCGGGGGCGTGCCGTCGTAGACGATCTTCATCCCGGTGGTCCGCGAGAGACGATCGAGAACCTCCGACACCGGGACGGCTGTGGCCTGGATGTGGACCCGCCCCCCCACGACCTTGACCTCGGCCACCGATCCGACGGAGGCCTGGCCGACGACCGTCAGCAGCCAGAGGCCAAGAACGACCGGGACGTCACGCCTTGAGGTCACGCAGTATCCCTGGAGGGCCTGGCGTTTGGGGGAGGAAGGACCGAGAAGACAGCTCTCGGCGCCCGACCTCTGGGACCGGACGCCGAGGAATGCCAGCCGCTCGACAGGCTATTGGAAGTACCCGGTGACGTCGACGATCACGTGGATCTGGCCCGCGCCCGTGGCGGCAGCCATACCCAGGACGATGTTGAGGTCCGCGCCGGACGCAACCTGCGCCAGGGGCACGATGGCCCCGTTGGCCAAGGCCGGCTCGCCCGCGTTGTAGTTCAGGGTGGAAACCGTGGGCTGGGGCACGTTCGACGGATACATACGAAGGTCGCCGGCGACGTTCGGCGAGGTGATGGTCACGTTGAGGGTCACAGCCTGGGCCCCCGTCGGCACCCCGCATCGTCCCTGGATTCTGCAGCCCGTAGGGCCCGGGATTCTTGAGCGTGACGCCGGTCGTCACGTTGGGGTCGCCCGCGCCCGAGGTTGCCCGCGTGTCGAAGACGCGGCAAGGGGTCAGCGAGTTGAACTGGAAGGGGCCGGCCGCCTGGGTCTGGGTCGACCCAGACATAAAGGCCATCCCCACGAGGGTCAGCGTTCCGATGAGCCGTGCGGTTCTGGACATGTCTTTCACCTTTTTCTGAATCGAACCTTCGAAAAGTTCCCGAGCTAAAACGTCGTCCCCTCGAACGGACGCCTTCCCAGTGTACGCCAACGGCCGACACTAAGCGACGTTAGTTCGAGATGATACTCGATTACCGATGGATGCGCTGTGGCCTGGGTCACCAGTGGCCTGCCTCCGATGGAGAAGGCTCCGCTCCCGACTCGCAGCCACGTTCGCGCCTAGAGTTAGTGCCAGAAGCATGACGCAATGTGGGCGTGCCTGTCAAGGACGGCCTTCTCACTGGGAAGTACCCGACCACATCGAGCAGGAAATGGGTGGTCCCGGCCGTGGCCATCGCGCAGGTCACCGAGAGCTGCCCGCTCGTACTGAGCTTGACCTCCGCGTTGTTGGCCCGCGTCTGCCCGACGCGCGAAGTTGATGTTGCTGCTCGAGGAGGAGCCGCCCGTCGGGAAGAGCCGCAGGTCGCCGGCCTGGGTGGGCCCGACGACCGTCAGGTTCACGGCCACCGCCTTCACCCCCGTGGGAATCCCGCACAGGTTGATCAACGTGAAGACGCGCGGCGTCCCTCCGCTGGCCAGGGCCGGTCCGCCGATGGGCACGCCCGCGGTGCCGCGCGTGTCGACGATGCGACACGGCGTCACGGTGTAGAACCGTGCCCGGGGGCGGCGTCCCGACCTGGATCACGACGGTGGCGGGATCCGAGGTCAGGGTGCCGTTGCTCACGCGAAGGGTCGCGGTGAATGTCCCGACGATCGTGTAGGTGTGCTGGACCGTGACGCTCCCGGTCGGCGGCAGGTGCGCTGCCGTCGCCGAAGTCCCACATGTAGGTGAGGGGGAGGCCGACGGGGTCGGTGCTGCCGGCGCCGGAGAACGTGACCACGACCGGCGGGGTGGGCCCGCCGGGGACGTCCGAGGAGGCCACGGCCGTCGGCGGCACCGGCACGGTGGTCGTGATCCTCCGAACCTGGCCCCCGCCCGTCGTAGGTCGTGTAGTAGAGGGCCTGGGTGGCCAGGTAGGGACCGAAGCGAAGGCTGGTGAGCCCCTGCCCGGCCGTTGAGCCGAGTCCCGAAGTTGGACGCCGTATAGGGTGCGGCGGTCGTCATCTTGAAGATGCCCCCGGCGCCGTAGTCGGCCGTCGAGGTACAGGCCGTTGTAGGCCGCGGGCCAGACGCCGTTGGGAACGAACGCGCCGCCCGTGATGCAATTGGCGTTCGAGATCGTGGTGCCGGGGATGGTCCCGTGGGGGTACTCGAAGATGGGGTCCACCATGCTCGGGGGCAGAGGGTTGCATGCGGGCTCGAGCTCACGATGCCGCTGGAGTTGACGACCGTACCCTCCCTGCAGCTCCAGCCGAAGTCCTTGCCCGCCGCACCTTCGTTGATCTCCTCGCGGGCCGAGGTGCCGACCTCGTTGATGTAGAAGCGGGTCCGCCGGGCGCGGTTCGGGTCGAACGCGAAACGGAACGGGTTGCGGTGGCCCCAGGAGAAGGTCTCCTTGCATTGCGCGGCCGTCGTGCGGCCGTTGGACGCCGGCAAGCGACAGTCGCCGCCCGCCGCGGCCCACGGGTTCGTACGCGGGGATGCCGCCGTCGCGCGTGATCCGAAGGACCTTGCCCGTGAGCACGTTCTGATTGCGTGCAGCGAGGTTGTCGTTCTGGCAGCCGTTCGGAGCGTTGAAGTCACAACCTCCGTCCCCGATCGTGATGTAGAGGATAGCCGTCCTTGCCGAACTTCACGTCCCCGGCGTTGTGATTGCCGGCGGTGGAGAGCATGTTGTCGATGAGCATCGTCTCCGACTCCCACCGTGTTGGTCGCCGTGTTGTAGACGAAGCGCGAGACACGGTTCTTGCAGCCCGCCGATCCGTTGGAGGTGTAGAAGAGAAAGATGTCGGTGTTGCCCGCGCCGAAGCTGGGATCGACCGCCACTCCGAGGAGCCCACGCTCCGACTGGGAGCAGACGGCGCTCCCAAGGCTGAGAGCGGGAGCGGTGAGAAGGCCGTTGACGTTCGCGGCGGAGCACCCCGGGAGCCCGGCGCTCGGGCAGTAGACGCGCAAGGCTCCGCCCTGGGTGGTGATCAGCATCCGGCCGTCGGGCAGGAAGCCGACGTCCGTGGGGACGCCGACGCCGAGACCACCGGCGAGTCGGTGAAGCCCGTGGGCACGGATCTGGGCCGCGGCCGGGACGCGCGGCGACACGAGGGCGACGAGAACGCCGAGCGGCGAGTCGCGAGCCGAGCTTCGTGCATGGGACGGGCCGTCCTATTGGAAATAGCCGTTGACGTCGACGATCACGTGGGTGTTCCCGGCGGGGATCGTGAACTGGTGGATGGCGAAAGTAGCCGGAGCCCGCGAGCTTCACCACCGCGCTGTTGGCCCGGGTCTGGCCGGCGGTGAAGTTGATGTTGCTCGCGGCGGGAGCCGAGAGGTCGCCGGGATAGAAGGTGAGGTTGCCGGGCCCGGGGGCGAGGACGACCGCCGCGTTGATGGAGATGGCCTTGGCCGTGGTCCGGGATGCCGCACTGGCCGGTCGCCTTGAAGATGCGCTCCCCGCTCGGAGGAATCGCGGGCCCGCCGTAGGGCCCCGCGGCGTTGCGGGTGTCGAGCAGCCGGCACGGCGTCAGAGCGTGTAGAAGCGCAGGTTGAGGACCGGCGGCGAGGTCGAGGGCTTCCAGCCGAGCTGGACGACCTCGAAGTCGGCGGCGGTGACAGCCCCGGCCAGCTCCCCTGCACGACCGGGGCTCGTCCCACCGCGGGTCGTAGGCCCCGGTCACGTACATGTTCGAGCCGTTGTCGGCCACGATGAGGCCGTAGGTCTTCATGGCCTGGTAGATCTTCTGCGAGCTGCGGCGTTGGCGGGCATGGGCGTGCTGCGCCTTGAGCCGCAGGCGCGCCCCCATCGGCAGCGCGCCGGCGGTGCTCCCCGCCCGGTGCGAGGCCGGAAACACGTAGCCGTTGGTGCTGCTGACCGTCATCCGGAACGCGTGGCGGATGGGGTTGGGCCCGAAGACCTCGTCGTAGCGCACGAGGCCGGGCAGGATGGCGAGGCCCGCGGCGTCGGCGCTCGTCCAGCCGTCGGGCCGGCGCAGGTTGCTGTCGAGCGGGAAGACCGCGCCCGAGCCGGCCTGCCACTCGGCTGCCGCTCCAGAACGCCTGGTAGAGCTCGAAGAGCATCCGGTTGTCCTGGTCGACGAGCAGCATGTGGCAGTCGCTGTCGTTGCACCCGCCCGGCCTGGCCGCCCTCGATCCACTTCGGCTGGGTGCGCGCGCCCACCGGAATCGGATAGCCCGGCGGGCGGCCGGGCGCCCCCACGTCGCTCTCGTCGGGATAGCCGTAGGCGTCGAAGTCCACGACCTCGAGCGGCGTGCGTCCCCGGCACGACCGCGTAGACCATCCCGTAGATGTCCGGGAACGGGCCGACGTCTCCCCCGAAGTCGGGGTGGACCGTGCGGCCGGCCCCCGATGAAGTTGATGAAGTTGGTGCTGAGCGAGTCGACAGGCGCGCGCGCTGATGTCGACGTTCCACCAGTTGTCGGCCGGGAACAGCGGCAGCGGGGCCGGCAGGGCGGCGGGCGGCTGCGGGGCCTGGGCGAAGGCGAGCGAACCGAGGGCCAGAGACGCCGCGACCAGCACTCCGCGCACCGACACATGACCTCTCATAGAAGACAGACAGGCTAGCATGGCGCGTGCCAGGGGCCGAGTGACCTGGCACACAGGGTGACGAAAGCCCCGCGGATCCTCGCAACGTCCCGGTCCGGCTGGGTTTTCAAAGCTCGCGGCCGCACTGATCAGCATCTTCAGCCTCCTGGACAAGGCGCCGGAGCGAGCCAAGATCGCCTCGATTGAAGCGCACGTTCCAGAAGGCTACTCCAGACGCACGCTGGGCCTCGAGCGCTACCTCGACCTGTTCGCGCGCTACCGGCTCCTCGTCGGCCGCTTCGACTCCGCGCGACGCGGCCTTCCGGGCGTTCCTGGCGCGGCTGCCCGGAGACGGGACTCGTGCTCGACGTCGGGGCGAACGTCGGGGTCATGACGGTCCACCTGGCCCGCCACGTCCGCCGCGGGACGGTCATCGCCTTCGAGCCGAACCCGCTGAGCTACGGGGCCGCAGCCCGCCGCCTCGTGACCCGGCTCGGCCTCGCCAACGTCGTCCTGCACCCCTGGGCCCTGGGCAGCGCCGACGGGCGAGGTGGAGATGGTGATGCCGGTGGACGCGGCGCCGTCCGCCAGCACGGCCTCAGCCACGTGGTCGCAGGGCCCGGCCGACGCCACGCGCGGGCGACCGCTTCCGCGTGGCCGTGCCGCGCCCTCGACGACATGGCCGAGCTGGTTCGCGCCGGGCGTCCGGGTCACGGGCATCAAGATCGACGTCGAGGACTTCGAGGCCGAGGTGCTCGAGGGAGCCCGGCGTCTTCTCGCCTCGCATCGGCCGCTCGTCTACTGCGAGCTGTGGCTCACCCCGAACCGTGACCGTACGGTGGCGCTCATGCGCGAGCTGGGCTACGCAGCGATGGTCTACCGGGACGGCGGCCTCGAAGCCGTTCGAGCCCTGGCCCCACGCCAGCGCTCAGGACTTCTTCTTCGTGCCCGAGGCCTCGTCGTAGATCCCGGCCAGGGCCGCGGCCACCGTGGCCGGATCGTGGCGGCGGCGCAGGAGAGCCCGGCCCGCCGCGGTCAGGGCCGGCCCGAGATCCCGGCTCTCGTGCAGGCGACGCAGGGCCGCGACGAAGCCGTCGGCTCCCTGCGCGAGGAGCAGCTCCCGGCCGTCCTCGGCCCGAAGACCCGCGGCGGCCGCAGCGGTCGCCACCACCGGAACGCCTCGCGCCCAGGCCTCCAGGATCTTCATCCGCACGCCCGAGGCCAGATCGAGCGGAACCACGAGCACGGCGCCGGGCGCAAAGGCCTCGCGGCTCTCGTCAGGAGCGGCGTGGGACTCGACGGCCAGCTCCGGCGGCGACGACCCGCCCTCGCCGAAGACGTGGAGGCGGGCCGAGGGGAGTGCGCGGCGTATCGCGGGCCAGGCCACGGCCCGGAACCATTCGGCCCCCCGCCGGTTCGGAAGCCAGCCCGAGCTGCCCATCATCACGACCGCGGGATCGCCGGGGAGAGGGCGCTCGGCCGCCGGGAGCTCGCTCGCCACCGGCGCGGGCACGACGTGCACGCGCGTTCGGCCCGAGGCCAGCGCCTCGAGACGGGCGGCGTCGTCCTCGGTGAGCGCCACCGTCGCCGCCAGCCGGCCCACGGCCGCGCCTTCCCACCGCGCGAGCTGTGCGGCTTCGCGACGGGCGGCCTGCCCCATGAGACCGCCGGAGGCCGCACCCGCCCAGAGATCGCTCTCGACGTTCTGTGCGCGGAAGACCACTGGCCGGCCGAGGGACAAGGCCGGCGCACACTGGCCGACGGCCTGGGCCTGTTCGGCATGAACCACGTCGAAGGGCTCGGTGGCGAGGAGCCGGGCCACGAGGCGCCGCACCGCGGGAAGCGAGTGTCGGGCGATCGACACGGGAACGCGATGGATCACCGCGGCGAGCAGGGCCAGGGCCAGCGGAAGCGGGCGCGCAGGGACGAGGTGCAAGTCGATACCGGGAGGTGCGAAAGTGCCTGGTCCGCGGAGCGACGGGGCCACGACCGTGACCTGGTGCCCCGCCGCGGCCAGCGCCTCGATGGTGTTGGCCGCGACCAATCGGCCGCCGTCTCTCGGGGGCCAGGGCGGCTTGGTGGCGACCCAGAGGATTCTCACCGCACGCGGCGCTACCAGCGGCGCCCGACGAGACCGCGGAGGGCCTGGGCGAGCCGCCACACCCTCGAGCCCTCGGTCCTCTCCAGGCGCTCGCGGAGCTCCTTCCTCTCGGCCTCGAGAACCCGCACGCTCGCCCGCAGCATCTCGAGCTCCATCCCGGGCGGCCGCACCCTGGGCGGAGCGGCCGGGCCCGGGCGCGGCCTTGCGCAGGGCCATCAGGGTGAAGTCGCTCTCGAGCACCCCGTGGCGGATCAGGAGCTCCTCGAGAAGGCCCATGAGCCGGATCGCGGCCACGTCGCGTTCGTCGCTTCGATCGAAGTTGTGGACGATGTGCTCGAGCGCGAGGTGGAGGATGGTCCCGCCGTAGTCGCGGCGCAGCACCACCTCGAAGCGGGCCTCGAGCAGGCCGACGATCTCGTCGGAGCGGATGGCCTCCGAAGGATCGACCACGTTCCAGTGGGACCGTGGTTGGCGGGCGTAGCGGGTCTTCGGCTTTCCCGTGGTGAGATCCATCCGCCAGCGATCGGGCAGGACGGCCAGGACCGCGTCGGCGATGGCGAGCTGGAGCTCGGTGAACTGGAACTGCGAGGGCCCGACGAACTCGTTGACGACGAAGATCCCGCCCGGCTTCAAGGCGCGCTCGACCGCGCCGAGCGTCCCCTCGAGGTTCTTGACGTGGTGAAGGGACATGTTCATGAGCGCCACGTCGAACTCCGAGGCGGGCAGGTCGAGGGCGTTCAGGTCCGCGCGCGCGAACTCGAGACCCGGGACGTTCTCGGCGCTGGCCGCCTTGCGCCCCTCGGCCAGCGCGCCTTCGGAACCGTCCATCGCGAGGAGCGAGGCGAAAAGCCCGTGGCGGCCGGCGAAGATCTCGGTTCCCGCCGCGCCGCAGCCGAGGCTCAGCCAGCGGCCTCCCTTGGGAAGGGGGATCTCGTCGGCGAGGCCGAGCAGCCAGTGGCGGTTCGGCGAGGCCGATTGGCGCGGCCCCACCACGCTTTCGAGGACGATCGGCGAATCCGCCCAGCCGCGGATCGAGGACTGCGCTCGGTCGGTAGCGACCCGGCCCCAGAGGTCGGCGACGCGGTCGAGGTCGCGGCGGTCGACGGCCATCAGGACCGCATTCTATGTGCTCTCGTGGCGCCTCGGGTTCGCCTTGTCGAGGACGAGCAACGGGTACGCCCCCAGGCGGCCCGTCCACCCGGGGCAGGCATCCTCCAGCCAGGACAGCGTGGCGAGGAGCCCACGGGTCGAGTCGGAGTCGCCGAGGCCTCTCAGGAAATCGACGCTGGCCGAGCGCCAGCAGCGGACGTGGAGCGAGAGGCCGGACGGAACTGCGCTCCGAAGCCAGGCCCGGCGTGTGGGATGGAAGTAGAGGCTCGCGGCCGTGGCCGGCGGCACCGTCGGAGCGGGCGGGCCCGCGGATCGGAGGCGCCGGAGCTTTCCGCAGGGCCCGGCGAGCCCGCCGCAGGAGCGCGCCCGGGACGCGGAGGGCGAGATCCCACGGGCTCGTCTTCCAGGCCGAGACCACGACCGCGCGTCGGCCCGCCCGGAGCACGCGGGCGATCTCGCGCGAGGAACGTGGCCTGCTCCTCCGCGGGAACGTGGTAGAGGGTGTGGAGGCTCACGACCGCGTCGAAGGCCCCGGGGGCGAAGGGCAGCGCCGTCACGTCGGCCTGCACGAAGAGGCCGTGCGCTCCGATGCGGCGCCGAGCGGCATGAAGCCCGCGCAGGGAAAGGTCGACGCAGACCCGTCTCCTGATAGCCTTCGGAGAATCGCGCGTAGTCTTCGTACTGGATGGCGCCCGAGGCGGCGTCGAGGATGAGGCCCCCGGCCGCGGGCAAGGCCGCCCTCACCCGCTCGTTGGCCCGCTTCCGGTAGTCGGCGGTGACGGGCCGCAGATCGTCGAAGGCGGCGCCGTCGGCGAAGGCCGCCGCTTCGTCGTTCCACCGCCAGCCCGCGTCGTCGTAGAACGCCTGGACCGCGGCCTTCTCGGTGCGCACTCCTCCCGCGGACGGCCGGGCTACTGGAAGTAGCCGTTCACGTCGATCAGCAGGTGGACGGTTCCCCCGCCCGTGACGAACGCGTTGGCGGTCAGGATTCCGTCGCTGTTCCCGAGCTGGAGAACCGCGTTGTTGGCCCGGGTCTGGCCCGGGCCGAAGTTGATGGTGCTCGCGGTCGGCATCTGGCACGAAGGCGAGAACCGCACGAAGCCGTCGGCCGTGGGGAAGACGACGGTGATGTTGAGGCTCAAGGCCTTGGCCGTCGCGGGAACGCGCACTGGTCCGCGCAGGACGAAATCACGCAGTCCGCCCGAAGCCCAGGGGCCCACCTCCATTGAGGGGGACTCCGGCGGTGCCCCGCGTATCGACCACGCGGCAGGGCGTGATGGTGTTGAAGCGCGGGGCCGCGGGCGGGGCCGGGCAGGTGCCGTAGACCCGGCACGGGCCGGTGCCCGGGGCCACGCCCGTTCGCCGCTCGTTCTGGCGGTATTGCCCCCAGAGCGGAGCCGTCGCGCGGGTCACCGGGTTCCAGACGTGGATCACGGTGTCGGTCGCGCTCGGGAACGGCGCCGGCGCTCACCGCCACCACCTCGATCTTGCCGTCGCCCGGATCGAGGTCGGCCACCGACACGTTGGTGACGGAGGTCGCGGTGTAGAACGAAGGGGCGCCGGTGTGCGTGCCACCGTCGGTGAGCTGGGTGCCGGCGGCGGTGAGCACCGCGATGTCCGTGTTCGTGGGGACGAGGATCTCGGGGGCCGAGTCGGCGCCCAGCACGTCGGCGATGATGGGGCTCGCCGCGTTGGGGGTTACCCCGGCGAAGGAGAGCGGCGCCTTGGGGAAGCCCGACATCACGATCCCGTTGCCCTTGATCGCGTAGATCTGGTTCGTGGTGTCGACCGCGAGCACCACTTCGAGAGCGGCATCGCCGTCCAGGTTCGCGAGCGCCAGGGAGCTCCCGAACTGCGTCTGCCCGTTGAGCGGGACCGGCCAACCCGAGACCGGCGTGCCGTCGCACTTCCAGGCATAGGCCGCTTTCGTTCCCCCCGGCGTAGAAGTTGCCGGTGCCGTGGACGATGTCGGGACGCCCGTCCCCGTCGATGTCGCCGACGGCGGGATCGGTGTAGATCACCTGATCGACGCACTTGGGAAAGCCGGCCATGTTCTGGCGGGTAGCCGACGTTCGCGGGGAAAGGGTTGGCGGGGATGACCGGCTGGGCGCCGGGAATCACGTGGAGGCAACCCCCGTTCGGAGTCCCGAACGTCGGGTCGAGGTGGGCGTCGACTCCGACGATGATCTCGGGGCGCAGGTCGCCGTCCATGTCGTGCAGGACGACCGACGAGAGCACGCTGTCGAGGACGTCCCGAGGCCAGTTCGGCTTGTTGGCGCCCGTGGACCCGTTCACGAAGTACACCTTGAAGTCCGTCGAGCCCCAGACCACGTCGTTTTGCCCGTCACCATCCACGTCGCCGATGGCGGGGGTCCCGACCACCGCATCCGGTCGACCGTTGAGGTCACGATCCAGGCTGGGACGGTCCCAGAGGAGGGTGCCGTTGTTCCGGAAGGCCTTCACCCCTCCGACCAGCGAGCCGGCGAAGGGGTCGCCATACCCGACGACGATCTCCGGGATGCCGTCGCCCGTCAGGTCGCCCACGGCGGGGCTCGAGAACATCTTCGCACCCACGGCCACTCCCCCGACCCACCCCGGGGCCTCGGCCCAGGTGGTGGGTGACGTCCGGTGGATGACGTGCAGGTTGCCGTTGTTGCCCCCGAAGACGATCGACCTCACCCCCGCCGTATCGCCGGCGATCTTGAGGTCGGCCAGGGCCGGCTTGGCGGTCACTGCGCCTTGGCCGGGGAGGGTCAGCGGAAAGCCCGCCTTGATCGGGGGCTGTTGCGGAACCTGGGCGAAGGCGGTCGAGGAAAGGAGGGCGAGCGTGACGGCGAAAAGGGTCTTCGGCATGAGGCGATTCTAGCCCACCTCGTGGCCTACGCGGTCGCCGGCTTCCGGGCGATCACGGTCAGGGGCAGGCTCGAGTAGCGATAGGTGAGGGGCCCGGTGAAGCGGCCGCGGAGGAGCCGGGTGAAGAAGCGCCGCCCGAGCGCCGACCTCGAGAGCATCCGGAGTGGCGGAAGGAGGCCCTCCATGAACTCGGGGTCGGGGTAGGCCATCCGGTAGCGGATGGAACGGGGGGCCACGTGGCGCGGCCGGAATCCCTGCTCCTTCAGTGCGCTCATGTACTCCTGGAAGCTGTAGATGTGCTCGTTGATGCCGACCGCGGTCTCCGCGTTCTTGGGCTGCCGGTCGGGAATCGAGGCCTTCTTCGAGGGCTCGCTGACGAAGACGAAGGTGCCACCCGGCTTGAGCAGCCGAAAGGTCTCGGCGAAGAGGCGCTGGCGGTCCCGCGAATGGTGGATGGCGGCCGCGCTGAACACGACGTCGGCCCAGCCGTCCTTGAGCGGGATCTGGTGGACGTCGCCGCAGATCCTCTCGAAGTGCTTCCGGTCCTCGGCGTAGAAGACGTCGGCGGTTTCGAGGCCGAGGAAGCGGCGGGTGAGGACGTCCACCGCAACCACCTCCCGCGCCCACCCCATGGCCGCGATGTGGCGGGAAGCCCAGGTCCGGCCCGCGCCGAGATCGACGACGTTCTTGTCGTGGAAGTCCACGTACTCGAAGATCTGGAAGAAGTCGGGGGCGAGATGCGGCCAGGGCGGGTGCGGGTAGTAGGGCAGCGCGGTCATGGTGGAGACGAGGCTCTCGGCGAGCGGGCCCGCCAGCTCGTGCCAGCCCTTCACCTCCCGAGCCAGGGACTCGTCCTGCGGGTCGAGGGTGGTCAAGATGCCCTTCTCGATGACGTAGCTTCGAGCGCAGCGCTCACAGCGAAGGCGTCCCTTCGCGCACCTCACGCTCGTCTTCGTGGGTGGCCTCGAGCACCCACTGACTGGCTCGGCACCCGAGACAGACCAGGGCCGACTCGAACCCGCGCTTCAACTCGTCCGCCTCATTTGGGCGCCCATCCTATCCCAGGGCTCGGGCCCGTGTCTTCGTGATGCGTCGGCCCACGGAGCGGACTAGAATGCGCGCTTGTTCGCGCTCGCCCGCCCTTTATGAACGACGCCCCGCGGCCCCAGCTCGAGCCCGTCCCCTGCAACCTGTGCGGTGGCGACGACTTCGACGTCCTCTACGACCAGCCCCTCCGCGAGCAGGACCCCGACGACATGGGCGACTTCGTGGCCTCGACCGACCGCTACGACGCCTACGGCCGCATCGTCCGCTGCAATCGCTGCCGGCTCGTCTACACGAACCCGCGCCCGCGCGCCGAGACGATCTCCGAGGGCTATCGCAAGGCCGTCGACCCGGACTACGCGCGCGAAGACTCGAGCCGGAGCATCAACGCCCACCTCTCCCTGCACACCCTGAAGCGCTTCGCGCACTCCGGCCGGCTCCTCGACGTGGGCTGCGCCACCGGCTACTTCCTGAATGCGGCGCGCCTCGACTTCGAGACCCAGGGCGATCGAGCTTTCGGAATGGGCGGCGAAGTACGCGCGGGAGCGCCTGCGCCTGGACGTCGTCAACGCGGGCCTGGAGGAGGCGCCCTTCGCCCCCGAGCACTTCGACGTCGTCGCCTTGAACGACGTGATCGAGCACTTCACCGATCCCAAGGCCGCCCTCCTCCGCATCCACGGCCTGCTCCGGCCCGGGAGGCCTGCTCTACCTGGTCACCCCCGACATCGACAGCCTCTCCGCCCGCCTGATGCGGGGGCCGGTGGTGGGGGCTAAGGCCCGCGCACGTCTACTATTTCTCCCCGAAGACGTTGACGGCGCTCTTGCGCGAGACCGGCTTCGAGGTCGAGCTCGTGAAGTCGTACGGCCGCATCTTCACCTGGGGCTACTGGCTGAGCCGACTCAAGAACTATCCCGCCCCGATCTATCGGGCGGTCTCGGCCGTGGTGAGCGCGCTCGGGCTCGACGCCAAGTTCCTCTACATCGACACCCGCGACTCGATGGAGGTCTGCGCCCGAAGGCGCTGACCCAGTCCTCGGAGGCGCCGCCTCAGGCCCGCGCGCGTTCGCGTCAGCCCGCGGCGGCGCGTTTTCACCACGATGCGCCGGCGCGCGGTCCCTACCCCCAGCGCCTCGAGCCATTGCACGTTCTCGTCGACGAGCTCGAACTCGATCTCGTACTCGCCCGGGGGGACGGTGATGGGGACGTGGAGCTCCGCGGTGGTGGCCGTGCCTCGGGGCCACCCCCCGGTGTGCGCCCGTTCCCCGGCCCAGTCGGCCATCGTGCCGTCGGCGCGGATCCAGTGGTAGGAAAGGTGGACGTTGTCGGAGAGGGGGCGCGGGGAGTCGTTGCGAACGGCCACCTCGAACCGGGCGACCTGTCCCGCGGGCACGCGCTCCGGACCCTCGGCGGAGACGACCGCCACCTCGCCGGGCAGCACGGTCGTGGGGATGCAGTTGCACCGGCGGATCACGACCAGCGCCTCCTGCGGGCAGGCCCCGAAACAAGGCGAAGCCGGCGAACGTCGCGCGGCGCGGGACGATGGCGTGGGTGGACAGGTAGTCCCGCATGTCCTCCCGATCGGCGCCGAACAACAGGAAGCCGGGGTCCGGATCCTGGTCCACCTCGGTCTTGATTCTCGGGATCCTCACGGCGCCGTGCGGCCCTCGGCCCAGGGGGCTCGCCACCATCTCGCCGCGGGTCGCGAAGGTGAGCCGGTAGGCGATCCAGTAGGACGTGTACAGGCGGCGCACGCCTGCGGCCCGGAGTCGATCCAGGACCGGCCCCAGGTCGTACTCGGCCACGGTGGGCCGACGCGGGTCCTGGTGCTTCATGAGCGGCGCCCGGGCCACGCTCCCCTGGTTCAACCCCAGGAGCACCGCCGCGAGGGCCGTCAAGGCGATGCGCCGCGGCCAGACCGCGGCGACCAGGCCGCCGACGAGCGGCGCGACCGCGGCAGTAGCCCGCGAAGAGGTACCGTGGCTCGCGAAAGTCCGTCCGCGACACCAATAGGCAAAGCACGGAGAGCGACAGGATCGCGGTGAGGCACAGGATCGCCCCGTATCGGGCGGGGTGACTCGGGCCACGCAGCGCCGCCCAGAGGCCGAAGCCCAGAAGGGCCAGGAGCAGGCTCAGCGCCAGGAGTCCCGCGCCCGGGAGGGTCGGGACGATCGGACCAGGCGGAGCGGGCCCCCAGGAGGATGCTCCAGCCGTCCAGGAACAGGGCCTTTGCCTGGGACCCGAAGCGGGTGGCATCGGCCGAGGCCATCTCGGCCGACCGCAGGCTGCCAAAGCCCGTCTCCAGGTTGCGGACCCACCAGGGCGCGCTGCCCACGAAGAAGCTCGAAAAGAGGAGCCCCAGCGACCGCGGTGAGAGCCAGCGGCGCGTTGCGCCCGCCAGCGCCGCAGCCACCAGCACGGCGCCCAGGAACACCGAAGGGGTGTGCACCCACCAGGCGAGGCCGAGGGCGAGACCGAGACCGAGCAAGGGTCGCGTGGCCGGCTGCGATTCCTGGAAACGGCGCTCCACCACGAGCATCAGCCAGAGGCTGAGCGCGGAGAGGACGAGGAGCGACGCGTAGGCGCCGTCCGACGTCAGCCCCTTGTAGAGGAAGAAGGACGGGCCCAGGGCGAGGTAGAGCCCGGCGAAGATGCCCGCGCGATCGCCGAAGGCTTCCCGGGCGGTGGCGGAGACCCCGAGCACCGCGAGGATCACGAGGACGGCCATGGCACCGCGAAAGACGAGGGGGGAGGCGCCGAAGATCGCGAAGACCAGGGCCAGGTAGTGCGGCTCGAGGGTCCCCGCGTACTCGGCGCCGTAGTAGAAGACGGGGTGGGCCCCGCGGCTCGAGGATGTCCTCGGCCATGATCGCCACCACCGCCTGGTCCGAGGTGAAGGGCACGCGCCCCCGCCGCTCGAAGACCCAGCAGGAGGCCAGGCTGACGAAGACCAGGACCAGGACGAGGACGCCTCGACCACGAGAACCGGGCCATCCGAGCCGAGTGCCCGCCAGCTTTGAGCCGGGTGAGCGTCCGGCCGAGCGCGCGCACGGGGCGCGCTGAGCTTCCACGACGTGGACTCGCGGAAGGCGTGCAGCTCGGCTTCGCGCAGGGCAGGGCCTCCTCGCAGGCCGAGAGCCGGGCCTGGAGCTCTCGGGCCTGCCGGCGCAGACGGGTGAAGGGCAGGTGCCGCGAGACGGAAGCCGCGAGACGCGTGGTCTGGCCGGCGGCGTCCAGCTCCGCCCGCACGTCAGCGGCGGGGCGGCCGTGGATCTTCGACTGGAGGTCGGACTCGGCCGTCTTCCAGCGCGCGAGGAGCCCCGCGTCGGCGGGGGTCTCGCAGAGGATGCCGAGCCGCTCGGCCAGCTCGTCCACCGTGCTCGCGGCTGCCCACGGATGGAGCACGCCGCGGTGCACCAGGTCGACCGCGAAGGACCAGAGGGCCCGCGCCGCCACGAGGTCGGCGTCGAGCGGGCCCGGCGCCTGCCATTCGGCGTCGATGTAGTGCAAGCAGCCCGCGCGCGTCGACCACGAAGTTGGAAAGGCTCACGTCCAGGTGGTCGGCGGGGAGCAGGCGGCGGGCCAGGGCGCTGCGGAACGGGTGGCTCACCTCGTCCGCGCCGGGTACGTCGGCCGTCTCGAGCGACCGTAGGTGCTGACGCCATCGCCGGAGGACGACGCCGAGAGGCTCTGCCCCTTGGGCCACAGCCTCGAGCGCCTCCTGCTCGAGGGTGCGGCCGACGACGAAGGCCTGCTCCGGCGACGCGCACCTGGCGCAGCCAGCCCTGCTCGGGCCGGGCGGCATCGGGGAGGGGCGCGGCGGCGAGGCGGAGCTCGTCCCCCACCCGGACCTTCTTGACCCCCAGGAATCGCCGCTGCCGGTCGCTTCCGAAGTGCCAGGCCTTGACCTCCGCCTCCGTGAACCGGGCGAGAGCGGCGTCCTGGGCGCCCGCGAGCACCAGGAACGAGTTCGCGACGTCGGGACCGAGGCCCGCTTCGAGGAAGACGCGATGAGCGCGGCGGTCGTCCGTGAGGCGGCTCGGCGCCGACGCGTCGGCCGAGCAGGGCCAACGGACGAGCTGGTCGACGAGCTCGACCGCGCGGGGTCCCTCGTAGGCCGTCTGGTCGAGCATCACGGTCGGCAGCTTGTAGTCGGGGAACGGGAAGAGGAAGCGCTGCGCGGGAAAGCCGGCGCGGCCGAGGTCGCGCCCGAGCCCCGCGCGGCTGAAGGTGCGGGCCGCGGGCGGTCCCGGATAGCCCTCGACTCCCAGCCACGGCTCGCCGGCATGGTCCTCGCCGTAACCGAGCAGGTACTTGAGGCCGAGCTGGTTCTCGATGGCCAGGATCAGCGCCCCCTCTGGCGCGCAAGAGCCGACGCAGAGGCGGCCAGGAAGCCTTCACCGGCGTGCGCTCCCCCCCGAGCCACGTGCTCGTAGACCCCGATGCAGAGCACGAGGTCGAAGCCTTCGGGGTCCTGGAGAGCCGCCACGTCGCCACAGGCGACCTCGACGTTCGGCAGCCCGGCGCAACGCGCCGCGGTCGAACGCGCGCGCGGCAGCGTGCCCTCGAGGGCCAGCACCGAGGCCCCGCACTCCCCGACGTAGCGCGCCAGTGCGCCGGTACCCGCTCCCACGTCCAGCACGCGCAGGCCCGGGCCCAGGACGAATGGCCGGAGCAGGTTGGCGCGAAGGCGGGAGAAGTGGTAACGCGTGGGCCAATCCCTGATCTGCGCCGCCAGCTCGTCCGAGGCGGTGGAGCGGTCCGCGGCCAGGCGTCAGCGCGCGGAGAACCTCGTCCTCGGCGCCGTCCGCATAGGCAACCGGGTCGCCGAGCAACCGCACCCCGCTCTCCGGGTCGCGCGCGGCTCGCTCGCTGGGTGTCATCAATCGAAGGGATTGACGACGTCGCAACCCGCCTTCTCGAAGTCGGTGACGTTGCGGGTGGCGACGGCCAGGCGGCTCGTGAGGGCGGTCGCGGCGATCAGGCTACCTCACAGGGAGTCGGTGGACTCCGATTCGATGGGGGCGAAGAAGCCTTTCTCGGGACAAGCGAGCAGCCAGTCCACGACGCCCGCGTTGGGTCGGGAGGCTCGCCGCACCAGGCGGTAGTCTCCTCGGTCGAGACGTTCGACCTCGAACTCTTGTCCAGCCTCCACCCGGTCCTGGCGACGAACCTCCGCCGGGAGGACGATCTGCCCCTTCGAGGAAACGCGCGTTCGCATCTGCGTAAGATATTGCCTTACGTCGGATGGGTCAATCCGCGACGCCCTCGAAGAACGCGCGGACCTGCGCCGCCACGTAGGCGATCTGGTCCTCGGTGAGCTCCGGGTAGATGGGCAGGGCCAGCGAGGTACGCGCCGCCTCCTCCGAGGCGGGAAAGTCGCCACGGCGGTGGCCGAGGGCGCGGAAGCACTCCTGCTCGTGGAGGCTGATCGGGTAGTAGACCTCGGTGCCGATGCCCCGCTCCTTCAGGAAGGCCTGGAGCTCGTCGCGGCGCTCGACCCGGATCACGTACTGGTTGTAGATGGAGACGGCGCCCGGGCGGACCACGGGGCGACGCACCGCCCCGAGATCGGCGAAGATGCGCGTCGTACCGGGCCGCGTTCTCGCGCCGACTTCGCCGACCAGCCGTCGAGGTGGCGCAGCTTGACCAGGAGCCCCGCGGCCTGGATCGTGTCGAGCCGGAAGTTCCCGCCCACGTAGTGGTGGTGGTACTTCGGCTTGCTGCCGTGGTTGCGGAACACCTCGAGCTTCTCCGCGAGCGCCTCATCCTGGGTCACGATCATGCCCCCGTCGCCGAGGCCTCCGAGGTTCTTCGACGGGAAGAAGCTGAAGCAGCCGACGGTTCCGATCGAGCCCGCCGGGCGCCCCCGCCAGGTGGCGCCGATCGCCTGGGCGGCGTCCTCGATCACGAGGAGCCCGTGCTTGGCGGCCACGGCCATGACCGCGTCCATGTCCGCCATCTGACCGAAGAGGTGCACGGGCATGATCGCCTTGGTCCGGTCGGTGACGGCGGCCGCGACCTTGCCCGGCGTCGAGGTTGAAGGTCGCGGGATCGATGTCCACGAACACCGGCCGGGCCCCCGTGCGCGCGATGCAGCCCGCGGTCGCGAAGAAGCTGTAGGGCGTCGTGATCACTTCGTCGCCGCGCCCGATGTCCTGAGGTCATGAGCGCGCACAAGAGCGCGTCCGTCCCGCTCGAGACGCCGACCGCGTGGCGGCACCCGCTGTAGGCGGCGACCTGCGCCTCGAGCTCCCTCACCGCCGGCCCGTTGATGAACTGCTGGCTGTCGAGGACCCCGGTGACGGCGGCGACCATCTCCTCGCGGAGGGTCGCGTATTGGGCCTTGAGATCGAGGAGGGGAACTTTCATCCCGTGGCGCCTCTCTTTGAGTCTCCAGATCCTACCCCAGTGGACCCCAAGACACGGCTTGGGTATCTTTCTCCTCTTTCCTTCCTGGAGGTCGGACGAGGGTCACGGTGAGCGTCCCCGGTCACGTCGGCCCCTCGAGCAGCGGGCTCAGGAGACGATCGTTCCTCGCGCTCACGGTCCTGGGGCTGGCCTCGATCGCGCTCTCGTCGTCGTCGTGCTCCTTCCGAAGCTCGCGCGAGACGGTCTGGACGATGTTGAACGTGAACTCGGGCCCGTCCCAGGCGGACGCGCACCTCCTGCAGATGCCCGACGGCCAGGTCTTCCTGGTGGACGCCGCCGACGTGGCCAGCGACCTTCCGGGCTTGCTGCGACGGCGCCGGATCGAGCGCGTGGACAAGATCTTCGTCAGCCACCCGCACAAGGACCACTATGGCGGCCTGGGGCCGCTTCTCGACGAGGGGATCGGCGTCGGCGAGCTGTACATGAACGAGCCGATCCGGGAGGTCTGCGACCAGGAGCGCCCGTGGGGGTGCGATTTCGCGCACGTTCAGAAGGTGATGAGCCGCTACCGCCGCCGGGGAATCCCGGTCAAGACCATGCACGCGGGCGACGTGCTGTACGACCGCGCTCCGACGCGCCTCGAAGTCCTGTACGCCTACGACGGGCTCGACACCCCGGTCGGCCGCACCGATGTGAATGACACGAGCGTGATCCTGCTGCTCACCCATGGGCGGACGAAGGCACTGTTCACGGGGGACCTGAACGGCGCCATGGGCGCCTACCTGGCCAGGAACGGAAGGAGGATCGAAGCGAACATCCTCAAGGTGCCCCACCACGGAGCCGAGGGCGTCGCCCCCAACGAGTTCTTCGACCGCGTGGCGCCGACGCTCGCCCTCGCCCCTTCCCCGTCCGCTCTGTGGCAGAGCGACCGCAACCGCCGTGTCCGCGAGCATCTTCAGGCCATGGGTGTGGAGACGCTGGTCAGCGGGCTCCACGGGAATGTCACGGTCCGGCTGGGTGAGAAGAGCTATGCCGCCACGGCGGAGCGGAGGACACCGGAGCGCCACGCGTCCCTGAAGTAGCGACTCTCGATCTTGGGGCTTACCCGGCGTAGACTGCTCCCCGAATGACCACCCTCGACACAGGGGACGTAAAGCGACGCGTCGCGGTGCTCGGGTGCGGTTACTGGGGGCGTAACCTCGTCCGCAACTTCGAGGCCTTGGGCGTCCTCGCCACCGTCTGCGATTCGACGCCCGAGTGGGCGGGAGATGGCCACGAGCCTCGCCCCGAACGCCAAGGTCGTCGCCGACGTCCAGGAAGTGTGGGCCGACCCCGGGCATCACCGGGGTGGTCGTCGCCACGCCGGCGGAAACGCACGCGCGACTCTGCCAGGAGGCGCTCGAGCGCGACAAGGACGTCTTCTGCGAGAAGCCGCTCGCCCTCAGCTACGAGGACGCCCAGCGCTCGGCCGATATCGCGGAGGCCCGGAGCCGGATCCTGATGGTCGGTCACGTCCTCGAGTACCACCCGGCCATCGGCAAGATTCGCGAGCTGGTCGAGACCGGCCAGCTCGGCAAGGTGCGCTACATCTACTCGAACCGCCTCAACCTCGGCAAGATACGGCGCGAGGAGAACATCCTCTGGTCGTTCGCTCCCCACGACATCGCCGTGATCCTGCGCCTGGTGGGCGCCCTGCCCTTCCAGGTCGTGGCCGCGGGCGGAGCCTACATCCAGCCCAACATCGCGGACGTCACCGTGACCCAGCTCCTCTTCGACAACGGCATCGCCGCCCACATCTTCGTCTCGTGGCTCAACCCCTTCAAGGAGCAGAAGCTCGTGGTCGTGGGCTCCCAGAAGATGCTGACCTTCGACGACGTGCGGAAGGAGCTGGTCCTGCACGACCAGCGGGTGGACGTCGATGCGGGCGGTCCCGTGGCCGTGCGGGGCGACGGTACCGCCATCGCCTTCTCGGCCGAGGAGCCGCTCCGGCGCGAGTGCGAGGCGTTCCTCGACGCGATGCGCACGCGCCGCCAGCCCCTCACGGACGCGGCGAGCGCTCTGCGCGTCCAGCGCGTCCTCGCAGGCCGCACAGCGATCGCTCATCACCCAGGGCCAGGCCGTGGCCCTGCCCATGTGAGGAAGAAGTGACCGAACGTCCATACTTCGTGCACGAGTCGGCCTACGTGGACGAACCCTGCGAGATCGGGGAAGGCACCAAGATCTGGCACTTCAGCCACGTGATGAAGGGGGCGCGGATCGGCCGGGGCTGCGTCCTCGGCCAGAACGTCAACGTCGCCAACGACGTCGTGATCGGCGACAACGTCAAGATCCAGAACAACGTGTCGGTCTACACCGGCACGACCATCGAGGACGACGTCTTCCTGGGACCCTCCTGCGTGCTGACCAACGTCAGCAACCCGCGTTCCCAGGTCAACCGCCACGCGCTCTACGAGAAGACTCTGCTGAGACGTGGCTGCAGCATCGGCGCCAACGCCACGGTCGTCTGCGGAGTCACCGTGGGACGATACGCCTTCGTGGCCGCGGGCGCGGTCGTCACGAAGGACGTCCCGGACTATGCGCTCGTCGCCGGCGTCCCGGCCGAGCGCCGCGGCTGGATGAGCCGCCACGGCCAACGGCTCCGCCAGGGCGCGGACGGCGTGTGGGTCTGCCCGGAAAGCCACTTCCGCTACCGCGAAGAGGAGGGGCGCCTGCGCTGTCTGGACCTCGACGAGGAGGCGCCGCTACCCCGTGAGCTCTCTCAGGGAACCAGGACCTACCGCGACTTCCAGACCGGCTGAGCGGGCTACCTGAGCGGACGTCGCGCGACGACGAAGAGCGAGCCCCCGGCGGGAAAGGAGCACCCGAGGCGGATCAGGGCGCGCTCGATCGACGCCAGCCCCCCGAAGAGCGTGTTGAGCGCCGGGTGGATGCGCAGCTCGAAGCAGGGGTCGAACTCGGCGGGCAGAGGCCTCGCACGGGCGAGAAGGATGGCGGGCAACAGCAGGGTGGAGAACGACGTCGCGCGGATCGCCTGGAAGCCCGCGGCCGCGAGCTTGCCCAGGAGGTCGGCTCGCGTGTAGCGTCGGCGATGGCGGCTCCAGTCGTCCACCGCGCTCCACAGGAACGGATGCTGGGGCACGGTCAGCAGGAGACCACCCCCCGGCCGCAGCGCTTCGCACATGGCCCGGAGGACGGCCTCGTCCTCGTCGATGTGTTCCAACACGTCGAAGGCTCCCAGGACGTCGAATTCCTCGACATAGGGAATGTCCCGGGCGTCCACCTGGAGCAGCGGAACGCCTGGTCCAAGCCGCATCGCCGCGTGACGGAGCGATTCGAGAAGGGAGTCGGTGGCCACGGTCTCGAGACCGGGGAAACGCTTGCGTATCTCGCCGAGAACGAATCCGGTTCCGCAGCCGATCTCCAGCAGTCGCTCCGCACCGGGGAAGTGCTCCCGCAGCCCCCACTCGACGAGTCGGCTGCGGCCCCGGAACCAGAAGTGTCGCGCCTCGGCCTCGAGAATGGCGTCGTACGCGTAGGCCGCATCGGAGCCGTCGCCGTAGGCCAGAGGAGGCGCGAAGAGAAGAACGCCCTCGTTCCGATCGGGCTCGTGGCCGCAGCTCGGGCAGGTCCAGCTCTCCTTCGCGAAGGCGTGGGAGCAGGCGAGGCAGCGCTTCAGTCCGCCTCCGCCACCGCCAGCCCGATGCCGGTCCGACCGTAATCGTTGCCGTTGTAGAGCATGACCTCCTGGCCCGCGCGGGAGAAGACGCAAGGGTAGCAGACCATCTCGCTGTCCCAACCGGAAGCCGAGGCCTCGATTCCCGCCTGGTCGTCCCGACGCTCCCAGGCCAGCCCGTCTACGGACTCGGCGTACCCGATGCGGTAGCGGTCGCCGCGAAACGAGTACCACATTCGGTAGCGATCCTTGCCGGGGACGACGCACGGGCGGGCGAAGGAATGCTCGCCGGGCGCGGCGTAGGTAATGCAGACGCGGCCATCCGCCTGCCAGCGCACGCCATCGTCGGACTCGGCGTATTGGATATGGTAAGCGTGCTCGGCGCGGCCCACACCGGGCTTCCAGCCCGTGCCCGAGACGTACCACATGCGAAAACGGCCCTCCTCGAGGAGCACCCAGGGAGAGGCCGTGAGGTAGGGGTCGGCCGTGCTCCGCGGCAGGATGGGCGCCGGCGAGACCCGGTGAAACGTCTCTCCCCCGTCTTCGCTGATCGCGAGCCCGATGAAGAGGTAGAAGGGAACGGTCACGCCGAGGCTCCAGCCGGTGTAGTAGAGGTACTTCGACCTGCCCACGGTGACCAGGCACGAAGAGGTGACACCACTGTCGTCAAAGGCCCCGAGGGCGCCCAGATCCAGTACCGGTCGCGCGGCGACCCGAAGGCCACTGCCCGGATTCAGCAGATCCGTTTCGAAGGAGGCGATTCTTGCCCGACCCTGGGCGTCTCGACCGCTCCAGTAGACGCGATCACCGCCTTCTCCGGCGTCGACGACGGGCAGGGCCGAATGACTGGTGACGAAGGGCACGCCCCCCGGGGGAACGAAGACGAGGTGCTTCTTCGTCCAGCGCAAGGAAGGCGCCCCCTGCTCCTAGAGATCGACCTGGTCGCTCTTCTTGGGGAAGAGCTCGGAGCGACGCGGAAGATAGACGTCCTTCGGCTGGGTGTCCTTCATGATGACGGCGCCCGCTCCCACCAGCGTTTCGGGAGCGACGACGATCCCGTTTCGCAAGGTCGCGTTCACCCCGAGAAAGCAATAGGACCCGATCGTGCACGTGTCCCGAGACGACCACCTGCGAGCTGATGAAGCAGTGGTCTTGGATCGTCGAGTCGTGCCCGATGTGGTTGCCGCTCCAGAGGGTCACGTTCGCGCCGATCTTCACGAAGGGCTGGACGGTGTTGTCTTCGAGGATGAAGGCGTTGTCGCCCGGGGGGTCTTCCGACAGGTACGAGCAGCGGCTGCTCACATAGGAGGCGAGGGCGTACCCCTTGGCCTTGAGCTCCTCATACTTGCCGGCTCGGAAGTGGTTCATCCCGCGGTAGGAGAGGGCCACGAAGGCGTCGAATCGCGGCGGGGGAAACCGATCCTCGATCGATTCCAGGTCGGCCAGGGGAAGGCCCTGAAAGGTCGAGCCGTCCCGGAACTGACGGTCCACCACGAAGCCCGCGACCTCGCGCTTCGTGTCTCGCGTGAAGTAGAAGTGGGCGAGCCGCGCGATGTCGCCGGCCCCGAAGATCACGATGGGCTTCATCCTTCCTCCCGTCTCACGAGGATGGTGAACTCCCACAGGGGGTAGTCGTGAAGGAGCGCCACTCGCGAGGAGTAGTTGCGCTTGCAGTGGTCGAAGAGGGCCAGGGGGTCGGCATAGTGGAGGTCGGCCCGTCGCCTTTCGGGATCGGAGTACAGGGTGAGGGCGTTGAACGCGAAGCCGCGGAGGGCCAGGCGGTTCATCTCGTCGAGGGTCTCCAGGACATGGGACTGCCAGGCCTCGTGGGGAGTATCCAGCTTGACGTTGAAGATTCCGCTCGCGACGACGTAGTCGGCGGCAAGGAGCTCGGCCGGGTCCGCGCTGAACGAGGCCCTCGGGTCCGAGGCATGGCGGACGCGGGCCCGCTCCACCATGTCCGCGGAAAGGTCGAAGCCGAAGTAGCGCGGCTCTCGGCCCTCCCTGAGGACACGCTCGAACAGCGCGCCCCACCCACAGCCGAAATCGAGGATGGAGAACGAGCGCTCGTCCCCGAGGAGCCGGAAAAGCTGTTCGAAGCGGAGCTGTTGCGATTCTTCGGACTTCCAGTCGACGCCTTGCGCGGTCTCTCCGTGTTCGTGCAGCTTGGCCGAGTAGTAGGAAGCGACCCTCGCCTTGATCTCGCCCTGGCTCAAGGTCGCGCCGCTTCTCGCCGGTAGACCGAGCGGACGATGGTGTAGGGCCGCTGCTTGGTCTCGATGAAGATCTTCTGGAGATAGATGCCGATGACCCCCAGGGAGAAGAGCGTGAGTCCGCCCAGCAGCCAGACCGAGACCATCAAAGAGGGCCAGCCCGCGAGGAGCACTCCGAAGAAGATCCGCCGCACCACCAGGTAGGAGGCCGCGGCCAGGCTGGTCCCGAGAATCGCGAGACCGAGGTAGAAGATGAAGAGGAGGGGGCGGTCGCTGAAGCTGGTCACCGCGTTCACGAACACGCTCAGGCGAGCGGCAAGGTCGTAGCTCGTTCCCGGGCGCGACCGCTTCTGGATGGGCTCGGCGACCTGGAGGAAGCCCGTGATGACCCAGAGCCCGCCGATGATCATGGCTCGTTCGCGGTGAGCGAGGAGGGCGTCCACGTAGCGGCGGCTCATCAGACGCACCGTGGTCAGGTTCGAGGGGAGGGGTGTGTCCGAGAGGAGGTTGAAGAGCCGGAAGAACAGGTCTCCGCTCCAGCGTTCGAATGCGTCACCCTTGCGCCGCTCCTGCACGCCGTAGACGACATCGGCCTTGGTCTGCTCCAGCTGCTCCCGGAAGCGGGACAGAAGCTCCGGTGGCTCTTCGAGGTCGCAGTCGATGAGGAAGACCCGCTCTCCGCGGGCGTGGGCCAGTCCCGTCATCATGGCCTTGTGGTGGCCGAAGTTGCGCGAGAGGTCTACCACCGTCACCCGGGGGTCCCTCTTGCCGATCTCGAGTGCCGCCTCCAGTGAGTCGTCCGGCGATCCGTCGTTGACCAGGATCAACTCGAAATCGGAGGTGGCCCGCTCCGCCTCGCGGCTCATCCGGGCGTGGAACTCGGCGAGGTGCGCAGAAGAGCGATAGAGAGTGGTGACGATCGAAAGCTCCATGGCGGTCTCAGCCAAAGGTGAGCATACGCGAAGTGGCGGCCGGGCCCTCACTGAAGAGAAGGTCGAGGACGGAGACGTCGTGCCGGAAGGGAGGATGAAGCTGGGGATACTCTGGGTAGCCCGCGTAGTCGAAGAAGGCGAGCTCGATGCCCGCGGCCTCGAACGGCGCCGGCTCCAGGTAGGCCCGGGCCGAGGGGCCGGAGAGGTAGGTGCCGGCCCCCGCCTGTCGGCAGAGGCTGACGATACGCTCGGTCTTGCCCCCGGCGACCTCGTAGTCCATCGACCAGGTGATGCGGGTGCGGATGCCCAGGAGGCGGCAGATGGCGGTCAGGAACGCATGGTTGATGAGGGACAGGCCCCTCTCCTCGGAGCCGAGGTAGAGATCTTCGAGGACCGTCTGATAGTCCTTGAAGTACGGAGCCCGTCCGTAGCTCGCGGCAATCGTTCTCCAGTGCCGCACCCGCCATTTCGGATCATCGACCACGATCGAGCGGATGGGGGCGAGGTAGTTGCCGGTCGCCTGCACCGGGATGGTGAGCCAGAGGGCCCCTTCCCTGGTCTTGATCAGGTTCCGGTTCCGCCAATCGCGCCGCGTGTACTGTGCGTCGTCGAAGAGGATGAACTCGTCGACCGCGTGGATCAGGTCGAAATAGCCCTTCCACGGAATGTAGTTCGACTGGACGATGGCCACCTTCTTCAAGGGATCTCAGGCCTTTCGGGCTCGGATGATGAACTGGCTGTAGGGAACCCGCAGCAGATCGGTGGCCAGATGGGTCTCGAGACTCGGGAAGCGGGCGGCGACGAGCGCTCGATAGCCCTCGAGCGACCGGACATGGGTGCCACGATCGGCGGCGACCAGGGCCCGGGCCACCCGCGATTGCCCCTCGTGAAACGCACAGTCGAGAGTGACCAGGTGGCCGCCCGAAACCAGGCAATGGTGCGCGAGGTCCACGATCGAGGCCGCGTCCTCGTCCCTCAGGTGGTGAAGGAGACCCATCGCCAGCACGAGGTCGAAGCCGCCCGCGGTCGCTTCCGCGGGGGCCTCGGCGGCCGTGGCACAAAAGAACCTCGCCCTGGACCCGTATCGCCGCTGCGCGGCGGCCACGTAGCCGGGGTTGGAATCGACGCCGACGTAGGTCACGTCGGCGGGGAGATAGGCGAGGAGCGTGCCGGGACCACAGCCGAGATCCAGGGTGCGAGCCCCGGCCTTCGCGCGGATGAACTCGGCCACCACTCGCTGGCGAGCCGCGTGCCCGCCGAGCAGGCGCTGGAGAGCAGCGTACGCGATCGCGAAATCAAGCCCGGTGCGGAGCATCTCGCCTTCGTGGTTGAAGCATCGCTATCCCCTTCCTGGATGTCCCGGCGACGGGCCTTCCGCCCCGACGACGCCGGCCGCACCGCTGCCTATTGACCGCTCGTCCGCTGCTCCGCCGCCCGGGCGAGCGACAGCCCGCGCATGGTCTGCGCGACGGTGATCAGGTTCGACATCAGCAGCCCGGCCATCAGCAGTCCGACCAGGAGCAGGACCGGGCCGCGCAGACGCCGCTGGACCGGCGCACTCGTCGCCCAGATGCCGGCGACGAGCGCGGCCGGCAGGAAGAGGAGCTGGTCATAGAGGTACGGGTGGATGGCCACCGCCTGCGGAAACATGACGAGGGAGAAGAGGTACGGTGTGATCAGAAAGGCGAAGGACGAAAGCCAGCCGTACCACACGATTCGCCGGTCCCCAAGAGTCAGCACCAGGCACGTTAACAGAGGAAGGTAGGCAGGGACCAGCAGGGTCAGCGGGGTGCGGGCATCGCCCCAGTACGGGCGAAGGACGGCTTGCACTGCGTCATGAAAGTACGTCGTGTCGCCGTCCAAGCCGGAGCGAAAGGCCAGTGTGCTCGCCACGTTGGAGTAACCCTTGGCCATGACCAGGCCGACGGGAAGGCAATAGGCGATCGCGCCGATGGCGACGCTCACGAGCGACGCGCGCACGAGCCCCCGGTTTCGGGCCAGAGTTGCGGCCAGCGTGGGTTGCACCCGGCCATGGCAACACCAGAGCGCGACCATGAGTATGGGAACGTAGCTCGGACCGAACAGGGCGAAGACGACCGACGCCGTCATCACGCTCGCCCGGTTTCGCCCCGAGGCCCGCGGCAGCGTAACCGCCCAAACGAGCGCGGCGAGATACACGAGCAGTGGAAACACCGTGTCCTGATTCGTGACGTACACGTACCGCCAGTAGTGACCCTCCGTCATGAGGAACCCGACCATCACGAAAGAGGTCGCATACAGCTTGAGCGGGGCTATTCGCGACGAGCGCCCGGAGCGCAGCAGCCACACCGAGAAGACACCGGCTCCGAGAAGCGGCCAGACGAACAACATCAGATTGCGGCCAACCGTCAGCGGCAGACCCGTCGCGAGCTGCACGAACTTCGCGCCGCCGTACATCAGGAACAAGTACGGGTGAACATGGTTGCTGTACGCTTCCCGCCGCGCGAAGGCTTCGGGGCTCAGCCAGACCAGGAAGAGGTGCTCCGAAGCCTGGTGCGTTTCCCAGGTCTTGAACGTCGTCGAGAGCCGGTCTTCCTTGAGCTGACTGAGGGCGGTCGTGCCCACGCCAACATCCCAGACCAGGGTCAGCCAGAAAAGAGCGGTCCAGAAGACGAAGAGGGCCGTCAGCACGGGTAGCCGGCGGACGAGCGGCCCGCGTGGGTGCGAGGTCGAAGCGCGGTCATGCGCAGCGGCGAGGAAGAGCGACAGCGTTCCCAACCAGGCCAAGACCAGCAGGAGGCGCAGGTCTACGCTCAGGAACTCGACGCGCAGGGCACGCGTCATCCCCAGCACGGGAAGCGCGAAGGCCACGATGGATCCCAGAAAGGCCGCGGACCGCGGGGGCGGAAGCTCGCGCTCGAGCCGCCATGCTACTGTAGGCACTCGGGCTGCGACCAGAAGCACGAGGGCGACAAGAGCTCCGATCGCGCTGACCGCCCTGCCAGGAGTGGTGTGAACCGTGAGAAAATACGCGAGATTCGCCGCCAACAGGAATGCGGGTATCAATGCCACAGCGTGGCGAATGGTATAGCGTCGCTCGGACCCCCGCAAGGTTGCGCCGGCGCCGTTTCATTTCTCGATATAGCGATCACGCAACGCTCACGCTCTGCCGCGACCTCGTCGACCAACGGATAGCCGCGGCTCGAGGTGATCGTGGCACGCATCGAGCAGGTCGCCCGCGAGAGGGTTTTTTGGCGCGCGACGCCTCAAATCCGACTTGCACAGCAGAGGTCTGGCCGAGAACCACCTCGCCGCACGCGGATGGGACGTGGTTGGACGGACAGGCTCTGTGATCGACATAGCGGGTGCGACTGAACAGCATGGTCACGTGGCCGGACCTGCCAATGGAGGACAGTCTTCGCACAAGTCCCTGCATGTCTTGGCGGGACTGCGCAGCTTGTTTGCCAGCGGATGGGCCTTCTTCCTTCCGTATGCGTTTCTCTACGCACTAGGCTACGGGCTGGGGTGGACCAACGCCACCGTTCGCTCGCTGTTTTGGATGTGCCACATCGGGCTCGGGGCGGCGTTCTTCTTGTTCGCGTTTACTGCTCTCCGCGCGAGTCATGGTGATGTCCGTCGCGTTCTCAGGGATCCGCAGTGCTGGTTCTGGGCCCTGTTGGGCCTCGGCTTCCTGTTGCCCGGCGCCTACTTGGAGTTTCCCGCCGACCCCTGGGAGCACTTTCGGCGCTTGCATGCCTGGGACCCCGGCGCAGCGCTACGCCACTCCCCATGGGCCTTCAGGTTCGCATACTTCTGGGGATGGACGTTCTTTTCGGTCGTCCCCCTGATCCATCAACGGCTGATGGCTGACGTCTACAGCGGCTTCTGGCAAATGCTGCTCGCCTACCAGTTCTACCTTTTCGGCTTCCGGCTGAGTGGCTCCCGGACGTGGGCCCTGGTCCACGTCGTCGGGGTCGTCGCCCTCTTTGGCAACAACATGTTTGGGTTCTTTCGCTACTACGCGCTCGCCTCCACGATGCTCGCCTACATCGCCTACCTTGCGGCGGCCATGACTGTCCTCGACGTGCTCGAGGGCCGCAGACCAGCACGGCGTGCGATACCAACTCTTGTGGCAACTGTGTGTCTCATGGTCTTCAACCACACCCAGGAATGCCTCTTGCTGATCTTGTTCTCATTGGCCGCCACATTCGCCGTCGTCTGGATGCGGCTGTCGCCGCGCATGCGGCTCTCCATCGCCGCCGTGTCCCTGGCAGGCTTCGGGCTGTCCTTGCTCGTAGCCCGAGGAGCCATGGCCTATCCCGCCGCCTTTCACCTCACGCCCAGTCGTTTCTACTACCCCTGGATGTCCAAGTGGGGCGTTTTCCGCCTCTGGGACGTGAACTTGACCTACTTCACCACAATGGGGTTGCACGGGATCCTGGCCGTGCTTCTCGGGGTCGTTCTCTGGCGTTCGCGCCCCCTGATTGCGCTATTGACTCTCGCGCCCGTCATCGTTCTCACGGTTCCTTGGTTCGCGATTCCTCTGGCGCAGATTGGGCCGCCACTCCCGTTCACGTACCGCGTTCTCTTCCTCCTTCCGACGAGCGTCATCTTGATCACTGCGTTCCAGGTCGCCGCGCGCTTCGTGGATGGGGCGTCGGGACGGGCGAACGGTCTACTTCAGGGGGCCGGGCTCGTTCTCATCCTCGTCCTGGGCTTGTACGAGCGCACGCCGGTCTTCGGGAAGCTTCGGTTCCAATACTATCGCCCGTCGGGCTCGCTGGAGGCGCGATATGTCGACGAGGCGGTGCGGTGGTTCTCCCTCCGGCGGCCTCGCGTTCCGGCGTGCCCGTTCACGGGCGACGAGGTCACGGAGTCTGTCGTCGGCGCCTTCTTTGGCTCGCCACTGCGTTTCGACCGAGTCAGCGGAACTACGTTCCCTGGGTATGGCTGGTCAGCCAAGAACGTCTTGGAGCTCATCGACCAGGCTGCCGCGTACTCGCCGTGCGGCTTTCTCGTGCCGGATCCGGCTCCCGGTCCATGGAGGTCTGACCCATCGTACTATGGGCCGCTGTCAGGACACTGGGGTCGGAAGCGAGCGAATCCCATGGTTCGCACCCCCCTCGGCTTGCGGGAGAACGTCCCCTTCCTGGTCGAACGGGGCTGGACGAAGACCTTCGTCCCTCCGTTCTACTCGTACTACGAGCCGCCCGCGCATGGAAAGTGGCGTTGATGGCGAGGGCTCTTCGCGCCCATCAGCGGAACACGGCGATCATCGTTCGTCCGAGGATACGCAGGTCCTCGATCAGCGAAGGGCGTTCGAGGGACTCGAGGTCAACAGCCAGCTTCTTGGGCATGATCACTTCGATGTAGCGCTTCTCCCAGTCGTCTCCAGCCAGTTGTTGTTCCTCGTTCCGAAAAAGGATCGAGGCTGCGCTCGTGAGACCCGGCCGGACCGCCAAGACGCGGCGTTGCTCGGAGGAGTAGAGGTCGACGTAGCGGGGGTCCTCGGGACGAGGGCCGACGAGCGACATCTCACCCCTAAGGACGTTGATCAGTTGAGGGAGCTCGTCGAGCTTGGACCGTCGCAGAAGAGCGCCTAAGGCGGTAATCCGATCGTCTCCCATCCGGGTGATGCCCGGGCCGGCGCTAGCCGCGTCCGGCCGCATGCTCCGGAACTTCAGCAGCTGGAAGCGGATGCCGTTCCTTCCCACGCGGCAGGCCCGATGGAGCACCGCTCCGCGGGAGGTCAGCTTTACGGCAAGGGCGACCACGACGAGAAGCGGTGCGCTCAGTAGAAGCATCACGACGGCCACCGTGATGTCGAGCAGTCGTTTGGCCACTGTCAGCGCCCGGCCTGGATGAAGGTGCTGTTCAAGTCCCGAACGTTTCCACCACATCGCACACGGCGGCGATCACATCGGCGGCATCTTGGTCCGTCATCTTGGAATAGATCGGAAGCGATATCTCGCGCAGATACTCCCGATACGCGATCGGCAGGTCCTCCGGGCGATATCCGTATGTGTCGCGATAGTAGGGATGCAGGTGCAGCGGTATGAAATGGACGCTGGTCCCGATGTTGCGTGTCTTCAGCTCGTCGACGAACCGGGCCCGATCGATGGTCAGATTCTCGAGGTTCAACCTGACCATGTACAAATGCCAGGCGTGGGTTCTCTCCGGGTCCCCCTTCATTGGCAGTTGCAGAGCGCCGATCGTACGGAATGCCTCCGAATAGCGGGACGCGATGTCGCGTCGACGGGCGCACATGATGTCCAGCTTGTCGAGCTGCGCCAGGCCCATTCCGGCCGCCACATCGGTCATGTTGTACTTGAAGCCGGGGGCGACGATCTCGTAGTACCAAGAGCCTTCCTCAGAGTACCGTTTCCAGGCATCGTGGCTGATTCCATGCAGGCTCATTACACGGCAGCGGTGGGCCCAGTTGTCATCGTCCGTGCAGATCATTCCACCCTCGCCCGTGGTGAGGGTCTTGGTGGCGTAGAAGCTGAAGCAGGTGAAGTCGCCGATGCTCCCGACCATCCGTCCCTTGTAGACCGTGGGCAGGGCGTGGGCGGCGTCCTCGATGACCCGGAGGTCGTGCGCGGCGGCAATGGCCATTATCGCGTCCATGTCCGCCGGCAGGCCGGCAAGATGGACCGGAATGACGGCCCTCGTGCGGGGAGTGATGGCGGCCTCGATGCGCGAGGCATCGATGTTCAAGGAGTCCGGCTCGATGTCTACGAGGACGGGCCGAGCGTTGAAGTACCGGATTACCTCGGCGCTGGCCGCGAACGTCATCGCGGTCGTGATCACTTCGTCGCCGGCTTCCAGCCCGATGGCCTCCAGGGCCAGGTGCATGGCCGCGGTACATGAGTTCACCGCGATCGCGTGCCGCGCCCCCACCCGGGCCGCGATGCGTGCTTCGAACTGCTTGGTCTTCGGGCCCGTCGTCACCCAGCCGGATCGCAGCGCTTCCGCCACCTGCTCGAGCTCGGCATGATCAGTGTCCGGTAAGGCGAAGGGGAGGAAGGTCGAGCGCATCGCGGTCACGGTACCATCATGGTTTCCAGCTTCGACATGCAGGTCCCATCCTCTACAGTTCCAGCACGTACTCATTCAAGGTGCGTCCTTCCGGAGTGGTCAGACGCCGTGCCACGCAGAAACCCCGTCGTTCATAGAATCGGTTCACGGCGTCATTCCCGACGGCGTCCGTCGTGAGACAGACGCGTTCAGCACCGCGTGCGCGAAGCTCATCGCAGAACGCCCCAACCAGCCGGCCACCAATGCCCGTCCCCGTAGCGGGAGGGTCAACAGCGAGAGACATCAGGCACGCGGCCGCACTCGACCGTGCGCTCTCCACCGGGCGGCGCAATGCGCGCAGAAGGCGAGGCACGATGACGGGTCGGCGCAATGCCGACGGCAAAGCCGCGAACGCGAACCCAATCATGCGGCGCCGGAGCAGTGAGCGATAGGACCTCACCTGCGCCATCGTTCCCGCGGCAAGACCGACCACGCTACCCCCCTCGTCCGCAACGATGAGCACCCCGTCTGCGCTGCTCAGAATCTCTTCGTAGAGGAGGCGCAGGAATCGCGGCCCGAGACAGGACAGGAAGAAGCCGGGGAAACTCTGAAGGTGAACGCGCGTCACAGCGTCCAAGTCGCGCTCCTCGGCTTGGCGAATGATCGGCTGTGGGCTCATGGCGAATGGTGGGCTTCTGCCGCTCGCGAGGCCACAGCCGTGAAATGTTCGGCGAGCACTTCACGGCTATAGTGCTCACGGGCATACTGCCTTGCCCGAAAGCCCATCTCGGCACGCGCGGTCTCGCCCGCAGCTTGCAGCATCTCGATCGCCCGGGCCATGGCCAAGGAGTCTTGCGCGGGGACAACGGCACCTGCGCCCGCTGCCGTGACCACGTCGGCTGTCTCGCCTCCCCCGGCCACGACAATGGGCCGCGCCGAGGCAAGGAAATCGAAGAGCTTGTTCGGGAGGTTCATACGAAAGAACACGCCCGCATGATTTGGAAGGAGAAAGACATCGGCTGCGCTCAACACGCCAATCGACTCGCGGCGGGGAATTGGCGCATGGAAGCGGACGTTCCCTAGGTTCTTCTGGCGAACGGCCAGCTCGAGGCGCGGCTTGTCGTCGCCATCTCCGACGAAGGCGAAGACGATGTCTTTGCGCTCACGAAGGGCCTCCGCTGCATCTATGACCGTCCCCAGCGCGTTGTAGATACCGTGTGCGCCGAGGTACATACACAGGAACTGATTCCGCGCGATCCCGACGGCGTCGCGGAAGGCAGACCGCGCATCCGTGGGTACGTCGGTAAACAGCGCGGGATCGAAGCCGTTCGTGATGAGCGTGACTTTTTCGGGGTCGACACCTTTGCCGATGATGCCTTCACGGATCCCACTGGTCAGCGCCACGATGGCAGACGCATTGCGGTAACAGGTTCGCTCCATCCAGCGCGCAAACCAAAGGAGGATGCCCGGCCGCACCAACCCCATCGCCACCAACGCGTCAGGCCAGAGGTCAGTCACTTCGAAGACCAGCGGACGCCGCCACATCCGGCTCAGGATCACGCCGAGAAGACCGACGGTGAGGGGTGTCGACACGGCGTACACCACGTCCGGCCGCTTCTGCCGGACCGCGTCGATGATCGTCGCCAGGAAGTACGTCACGTAGTACCAGGCGCGCCCAACGATGCTGCCACGGAGCCCGGCGAACGAGTACACATAGTGGACGGTGATCCCGTCCACGTTGCGCCTCACGAGCCACCGTCCCGGATAGCGCGCCACGGCTCTCTTGTAGTCGACGTTGCTCGTGATCGCGGTCACCAGCCACCCCGCCTTCTGGGCGGCGTGCCTGCAAAAAAAGAAGTGCCGGTCCGATCCAGTGTCCTCGGCAAGCTCGAACACCTGCGTGAGGTAGAGCAACTTCATGCCGGGCGAAACTCGTTCACCGAAGCGATGATCCAATCGACTTCCTGCTCCGCGAGCTCGGGATAGAGCGGTAGCGAGATGATCTCTCGGCTCAATCGTTCGGTCACCGCCAGGGTTACCCCGCCGGCGAGGTCGCGATACGCCTCCTGCTTGTGAATTGGAACGGGATAGTGGATCTGCGTTTCGATCCCGCGCTCCGACAGCCACGAACGCAGTTCGTCACGGTGCGGAGTGCGCACGACGTAGAGATGGTACACGTGCTCGAGCTCGGGATGGGGCGCGGGCACTTCCACCAGTGGGTTGGCGATCCCGGCGCTGATGCGGCGGGCGATACCCCGCCGTCTTGCGTTGCGCTCATCTAGCACGCGCAGCTTCACCTTCAGCACGGCCGCCTGGATCTCGTCGAGGCGGCTGTTGTAACCGCGCAACACATGGTGGTAACGCTCCGCCTGGCCGTAGTTCCGCAGGGATCGTACCCGGTCCGCGAGCGTCGAATCATTCGTCGTCACCATCCCGCCGTCGCCGTAAGCCCCGAGATTCTTGGTCGGATAGAAGCTAAAACAGCCGATTGACCCCATGGTTCCGGCGAGGCCGGTCGCGTTCCGCGCGCCGTGTGCCTGACAAGCGTCCTCGAGCACGTGGATGCCGCGCATCGAGCCGATCGCCCGGATCGCATCGATGTCCGCAAGGCGCCCGAAGAGGTGAACAGGCAGAATGGCCTTCGTCCGGGCCGTAATCGCCGCGTCGAGCTGCCCTACGTCCATCGTGTGGGTCCGCTCGTCGACGTCAACGAAGACGGGTGTCGCACCGGCGTACGACACCGCGAGCGCGGTCGCGATGAACGTGTTCGCCGGTATGACGACCTCGTCGCCCGAGCCCACGGAGCATGCCAGGAGAGCAAGATGTAGCGCGTCCGTGCCCGAGGCCACGCCGAGCGCGAAACGGGCACCACAGTACTCGGCAAAGGCTCCTTCGAATGACTCTAGCTGCCGTCCGAGGATGAACCAGCCACTGTCGATGACTTCATCGATGGCCGCGCGCAGCTCCCCGGCAAGCGCCTGGTGCTCGCGGCGGAGGTTGGCAAAAGGAATGTGGACCCTGGAGGGGTTCGCAGTCATCGCTTGTAGGGATGGTCGGTCAGCTTCGGTGTGACGACGCATTCGAGGTCGTCGACCGAACCCGTGACGCGAGCGGGGTTGCCGTACGCCACCATGCGGGGCGGGATGTCGCGTGTCACGACGCTGCCGCTGCCTATGAGCGCCCCTTCCCCGATCGTAAGGAACGGCAGAATGGTCACATTCACGCCGATGCGCACGTCCCTCTCAATCGTGGGCCCGCGCATGCACTCGCGCGAGTGCGCGCAGCCGGGATGGGGGTCATTTGCGATAATCACGCCAGGCCCCAGGAACGCTCCCTCACGGATCCGTGTGAACTGTGCAATGTACACGCCCGTGTGAATCTTCACCCCGTCGCCAATCTCACACCCATAGTCAATGACGGAGTTGCTCCAGATGCTCACGTCGTTGCCGACGACGTTCTCTTCTCGAACCACCACGTTATGGCCGGTCATGAGGCGCGCGCCGATCCGCGAGCCGGCGTAGATGACGGTGCCACTGCGGAGCACCGCGTCTTCGCCGATCACCAACGTTGGATCGGCAATCGCTCGCGACGGCATCTCTCCGACGACTGCCGTCGGATCCATCTGTGCGCCTGCGCCGAGGCGGAGGAGCCCGTCATCGATGCGGAGCAGGCTCACACCACAGCTCCAAACCCACTCCAGGCCTCACCACGCGTCCAGTAGTGATCGCGATTGGCTCGATAGAACTCCACCGTCCTACGCAGTCCCTCTTCGAGGGAGACCCGGGGTGACCAGCCGACCAAGGACCGGATCTTCGAGATGTCTGCCCAGTAGTCACCCGGTTCGAGGGCCTTGCGCTCCGTCGTGAAGGGGGCAAAGGTGAACTGACCGGCGCCGGTGACGGCGATGATCTTCTGGATGAGATCGATGAAAGAGATTGCCGAGCCTGATCCCACGTTCAATACCTGCCCGTATGCTGCGGGCGTGGCTCCGGTCTGAACCAGCGCATCCACCAGGTCGTCGATGTACACAAAGTCGCGGAGGATCCGCCCATCACCAAACGCGGGGATCACCTCGTCGTCCAGCGCCAAGCGCAAGAACCAGTTGAGCACGCCGTAGCGGTCGTGGCGCATTTGGTGTCGCGGTCCATACGTGTTCGTGATCCGGAGGCAGCAGCCACGGATCTCATGCACCTCCTGATACATCAGCACGATCTTCTCTGCCGCCAGATTGGTGATCGCGTACATTCCCATCGGGTTGGTCGGCGCGCTCTCATCAACCGGCAGCATCACGCTCGGGCCGTACTGGCCGCGAGTCCCACTGAAGATCACTCGCGCCGACGGATTGAAACGGCGGCAGGCCTCGAGCACCGAGAGGGTCCCGTTGACGTTTATGTCGACGTCGTTGAACGGCTCGAGGATGCTGTCGACGTGACTCACCTGCCCGGCGAGATGGAAGATGTAGTCCTGACCCCGCACGAGGTAGTTCATCGAGTTACGGTCGCGGATGTCGGAGAAGTTGACCTTCACCAGATCCCGGATGGGCTCTATATTGAAGAGGTTGCCGCCGTACAATGGAAGCATCGAATCGGCGAGCGTGACTTGCGCGCCTTCCTCGACCAGACGAATCGCCAGGCTGCTCCCGACGAACCCAAGGCCACCCGTGACCAGGACCTTCTTGTCGCGGTACTCCATTTTCTTCCCACGATACTCCATCTCGCCTCGATACTCCATCACGCGCTGCACCTCGCCAGGACACCTTCGTAGACACGGATGATGCGAGCTGCAACCGCGTCCAACGACAGCTGTCCGAGCACCCCGGGTCCATTGCTTCTACGAGGCTCGCGCAGGATCTGCACCAGCGCGCGGGCGATGGGCCCGGGTGCGCGATCGACGACTTCGGATGGCTGGACGTTCGCTAGGCGTTCCGGCACGTCTCCGACGCGTACCCCGACGACCGGTAACGCGCAGGCTAGCGCTTCCTTCACGATGTTTGGCGATCCCTCCTGACGGCTGGCACAGATCAGCGCGTCAGCGCCGCGGAGCAGAAGGGGCATGCGGTCAGGTGGTACCCCTTGAACCACCAGGAGCTCCAAGTCCGGCAACTCCGCGCGGGCGATCGCAATTGCGCGCTCAGCGGTGTCGAGGCCCTTGTTCTGCGGATCGCGCCCGCCGTCGATCAGCACGATCCGCCGCGTGGGGTCCCACCCGAGCTCCGCGCGCGCTTCGTCGCGCGGTCCGGGTGAGAACGCCGAAAGGTCGACACCTCGCGGAATCACGAACACGTCGCGTCGGCGCCACCACAGAGCCTGCCGTAGCTCCTCGGAGACACAGATGATGGATTCGGCGAAGAGCGACGCCAGGTTCGACAGAACGATGCCGCTATACGTGCGGGGGAGCGACACGGACGCGCCGGGCAGCAGGTCGCTTCCCCCGAAGGTGATGACCAACGGCTGTAACGTCAGCGCCGCCACGATCCCGACGATCGTGCCGTACTGCGCATGAAGCAGGTCGGGGCGCACGCGCCGGATCTCGCTGCGCAGCGTCCACCACTTCTTCACAAGAACGATCGGCGAGTGACTCCTGCCAAGATCGAAGAACACCACCTCCACGCCGGCACCACGCAGCGACGCGGCCTGTCGTTCGACGAATATGCCTGCCGATGGGTTGCGCCCGCGGGCGTCACGGTAGTTCGTGACAAAGAGGACCTTCACCGGTCTACTCGCCGAGGAACCCATCGTCACGGCCACACTCGCCCAGGGACAACCCATCGCACTCAATTGCCCGCAATGAATCCCCGCGAAACGACTTGCGAGATCCTGTCAGGATGTGGTGGGCGCCGAAGAACACGTGCGTTATCAGGACGGCGCATCCTCCGTAGGCGAACGCATGGCCCTTGCCTCGATGCCGTTCCCCCCCTCCTCACACCAGATGCCGGTCAGGCCCGTGGACTCGAGCGCGCGCCGGATCTGCGCACGGGAACGGAAGTGCTTGTAGTAGTCGGTAAGAAAGTCGTGCGTATCGAGAAGCGCCCATTCACGCTGCAACTCGTCACTGAGCTCCGGATGCGCGCGGTAGTAGGACAAGACAGGCGAGATGCGAGCAACCAGCACGTGCAACGGGTAGTTGCGTCGCGTCGCAGCATGCAACGGGAGAAACCACTTGAGCAGGCGCTGCGTCCATCGCATGCCTGTTTCTGGCGAGACACGGCGGAGGATGACACGTACGAGCGGAGCTGGTCGCAGCCACCACGAGATCGACGGTGCGTAGTGGTCCATGACGAGCCAGCCACCCGGCTTCACCTGCGCGGCGAGACTGGCGATCGTCGCTTCCGGATCGGGTGTGTGCTGGATGACGCCAAGACACAAGACGACATCGAACTGCTGCGGGGCAAAGGGAAGTGCGAGGATGTCGGCCTGGGCAATGCGATGGCGATCGTCCTGCGGGAAGCTCTCCGCATTCGCGTCCACCGCCGAGCTGAGGTCAATCGAGGTCACGACGGCCCCGTGACCCAGCAGGATTTCTGTGAATCGCCCTGCGCCGCATCCGCACTCGAGCACGTGGACGCCCGGCAGGCTCGTCCAGATGGCTTCGCCGAGGCAGCGCCTCATTCGATCCAACGTGATCGTGGTCCCGGAGTAGGAGTCCAGCTGCGTCTTGCGGTATGTCTTCCACTGCAGACCGAATGCATCCGCATATGTCGATGCCTCGACGAAGCGCGGAATGCCGTTGTGTATGGGATAGATCTCACCTCGATCACACCGCAGCTGGGTCGGTGACGCCGTCAGCTTGGCATTGTGATGGGGGCAAGACAAAGGCGGGATGGCTACATTCCGTCCCCCGGTGCTGCCTCTCCCACCGCCTTCCGTAGTGGTGATGATGGTCATTACTGTGGGTGGTTGGTCCTTCTGGGCACAGTGGTGGGATCCCCGTGCATGGTACCGGTAACACGATTCGAGGGCAACGCGGCAAGCGTGACGTGCACGGCGAGGAGCATCGTGACGCGTTGATACAGTCCCTGCCGGGAGATGGCTGCCGGTTCACGACGGTCGCAAAAAGCCTCGATGATCGGACGATACGCCTTCGGGTCGTAGTAGTCGGCTACTGGGGTTCGCGACGCAAGGAGCGTTTCACGGAGCCTTTCGCGAAAGTCGCTTCCGAGCCACGTGTCGAGGGGTACGCCGAAGCCCCACTTTGGTTTCTTGGCGACCGGTTCGGGCAGCTTGCGCGCCGCGAGCGCTCGGAGCACGATCTTCCCAGTCCGCCGACTCGCCTTCAGCTGGTGCGGCAGTGACATCCCCAGACGGACGAGCTCTTCATCGAGCATGGGAACGCGAACCTCGAGGCTCTGGCGCATGCTGGCCATATCGACCTTGAAGAGAAAGTCGTCCGGAAGGACCAGCCGCGCATTCACTTCGGTCGCGTGGGCAGACAGCCTCTCGATGGCAGAGGCGCCACGTGGAAGCTGGTGCTCCCACTGCTTCTCGAAATGCCGTCTGATCGGCTGGACCCCGAGATCCGGCAGCAGCGCGTGAAGCTCCTCGTCGCGGACCCAGCGAAACAACGATCCGATGATCTGCGTCTCGTCGCCGCCAACGAAGTCGTCGAGGCGATCGGCCCATCGTGCGCATCGGGGCCAAGCCATTCCCGCAACGCGCGTACCCCAACGGCCTGCCACGATCAACGCGCCGGGCGCGGCTCGCAGCCTGGCCAGGTTGTTGAGCTGCCAATACAGGTCGTAGCCACCGAAGGCCTCGTCCCCGCCGTCACCGGAGAGCGCGACTTTCACGTGCCGCCGCATCAGGCGTGAGACGGCATTCACGGCGAACATCGAGGTGTCGGCGAAGGGTTGTCCCGCGTGCCCGAGGAGGCCACAGACCTCATCCCACGTTCCGCTGCCCGCCTCGAAATCCAACGTCTCGTGCTGTGATCCGATGCTCTCGGCTACCATGCGAGCTGCCCAGGTCTCGTCGTAGGCAGCGTCCGGGAACCGCACGTTGAAGGTGTGCAGCTTTTCGGGCGCCAGTGCTTGCTGCGCGGCGGCGCTGACGAGGGATGAATCGATTCCGCCGCTCAGCAACGACCCGATTGGCACATCGCTTTCGAGCTGCGCGCGGACGGAAGCAGACACGAGGCGGTCCGCTTCGTCTACCGCGGAGCTGATCGAGCGCGACGGATCGGGGCACACCACCCACGAGTGGTGCCGAAGAAGGTGGTGGCGAAACTCACTGCCGACGAGCTCCGCCTCGAGCGCGCACCCCGGCTCGAGAACGCGAATGCCCTTGTAGAAGGTCTGCGGAGCCGGGATGTACGTCAGAGCCGTATAGTCGTAGAGCGCCTGCAGATCGACCCGGACATCGATTCCCGGAAGGCACAGGAGCGCACGTACCTCGCTCGCGAACGCCACCCCACCAGCGAGCACCGTATAGAAGAGCGGCTTGATTCCAAAACGATCCCGCGCGAGCAGGAGTCGCTGCCGCACCGTGTCGTAGGTCGCGAAGGCGAACATTCCCCGTAGTTTCGGAAGAAACCTGGCGTCCCCCTCTTCGAACAGGTGAGGAAGAACCTCCGAGTCAGACCGTCCGCGGAACCTGTGACCATGCGACTCCAGCTCGTTCCGCAGTTCGTGGTGGTTGTAGATCTCACCATTGAAGACCGTCCAGATGCGACCGGTCTCTTCACTCATCGGCTGCTCGCCGGTCGGTGTGAGATCGATGATGCTCAGACGCGAGTGAATGAGGGTCGCGCGGGGCCACCGGCGAATGCCCTTCGCATCCGGCCCGCGGTGCCGCAGACGATGCGCCATCTCCTCGGCATGCGCTTCGCTGAACGGCAACGCCCCGAACCATCCTGCAATTCCACACATTCGTCAGCGTCTCCGATAAGGTCGGGCCACGCGGGGTTCGAGTTCAGCCATCCGTGGGCGAGCGGGTCGCTCCGTCGCGAGCACGGCCCAGCAAGGAGTCGTAGAGGGCCTCATGCCGTTCGACCATCCGCGGTATTCCAAAGTTCTCTTCGATCCGCCGCCGGGCCTCGGCTCCCAGGGCTCGTCGATCATCGGGTCCCCGACTCAGGAGACTGCTGAGGCCAGCCGCTAACGCAGCGGCGTCGTCCGGAGGCACCACGAGTCCGGCCGCCCCCACGATGAGGCCCGAATCCCCGACCGCGGTGACAACGCACGGAACGCCGCAAGCCATCGACTCGGCGATGGAGTTCGAGAAGCCCTCGCTGATGGACGCCGAACAGACGACGTCCATGCCAGGAACGATCCTCTCGGGATCGCTTCGCGGACCGAGAAACCTGAAACGCCGAGTGAGGGAGAGCTCGGCGACGAGCGCCCGGAGTCGCACCCCCATCGAGTTGTCGTGATCGCCCACGACCACGAAATGGACGTCCGGCAAGTTCCCGGCGATGATGTCGGCTGCGCGGACGAAGGTTTCGTACCCCTTGTACGGGTTCACGTTGGCCACGATACCAACCAGCCTGCCTTCCGCTGGAAGACCGGCGATCCCCCGGAGATAGGCCCCCGCACCTGCGTCGGGCCGGAAGCGCGTCGTGTCGATGCCGTTGAAGATCACGCGGCGTCTGTCCGGCGACAACCGACGGCCGAGAGTGCGCTCTCCGGACGAGGAGTTGAAGACGTACTGGTCCACCAGGCTGCGCAACCCGAACACCAGCGCGTGGCTGAGCTTGCCGTTCCAGCCCACGATCTGGTCCAGCCCCATGGAGGCTCGCACCGCCGCGATGAGCCTCACATCCCGCACGAGCGCCTTCGCCGCCAGCGCGTACACCTGTGATCCGAGCAGGTACGCCTGGATGATATCGACCCGTTCTCGTCTGAGGATGGTGGCGAGCCTGACAACGAGAGCTATGCCTTTCCGGCGTCCGGTCCAGATGTGGGTTGCTCCAGCGTGGTCCTCGGCGCGCGACCACTCCGGCGCGACCGTCAGCACGAGAACTCTCCACCGCGCGGAATCAAGGGCGCGGGCAAGTTGCAGGGCCTGCCGCTCGGCACCGCCGATCGCGAGCGATGGGATGAAGAGGGCAATCGTCCCCCGTCGCGTCGTCTGGCGAGCCAGATCTTCCTCACCGAGGTGCCGGCTCATTTCGTGACCCGACGACGCCCGGACTGGATCCCTTTCCACCCTATGCGGTTCCCGCGGCTCGCATGCTGGCCGTTCCGGTCGAGGCGCCGCTGGCGGTCGTCGCGGGCAACTGCCGTTTCCTTCTCCGGGCGGCGTCGACCTGACGGCCGAGCCAGATCACCACTGCCCCCCAGACGAGCACGCGAAGGTAGGTCACACTGTCATTCCGCAGGTGGAGCGCCAACAGAGCGGTCAGGCTGAGGGACTGGAGTCCGGCGAAGGCATCACGACGGAATCTGAAGCGGAAGAACTGGTAGGAGATGATCCAGCCGATCAGGAGGAAGAGCAGACAGCCGCAGACCCCGAAGTTCAGATACACCTCAGCCACGAGGGAGTAGCCAAGGCCCTCGCCCACCCCGACGTCAGGGGCTTGTGCGATCAGCCACTCGCTGGGCGGTTGGATCTTCCAGCCGGGGGCGAGCAGGCTGATGACCGGGCCCGGTACGACGAACACGAACGCATCGAGGAAGGAGAGACCGTAGAGGGGGCCGCTCTGCTGTGAGAAATCCATCGTCCGAAGGACGCTTCGCACACTTCCGCCGGCATCCCACAGGATATGCCACCACGAGATCGGCCGGGCGATTGCTTCGGACGTGAACATGGCAAGGCCTACTCCCAATGCACGGGCCTCCGAGACGATCCGACTGACCGCGGCACCGACGAGCGCGAGGACAGCGACGGCACCCAGTGGAATCGGCCTCCTAAAGTAGTCCACGGCCATGATCAGGGCCGCCCCGTAGAGAAACGGCAAGGTGCGCGCTCCGGTGAGCGCCGATGCGAAGATCAAGGAAAAGGTACCGGCGCAGGCGAGCCAGAGCGAGGTCCTGGACCGGGAGGTTGCGATGACGAGGGCGATGAAGGGCACGCCCAGGAACTTCGTGGTTTGGTAGGCGCGATAGAGGACTGTTCCCGACGGGTTCAGGTACAGGTCCAGGTAGTCGGACGAGGCAGCCGCGCCCTCGAAGACAAAGTACGCGAAGGATAAGGAGAGATAGCCTGCGAACAGAACCCAAGCATATCGCCCCGCCGCCCGGCTGGTCCATGGTGCCGGCCCGACCTCGAGGACGTTTCGCCCGGTCTGACCGAGGCGGCGCAACCTCCACCTCGCCTGTTGCCGGAATCCAAAGAAGGCGCCGACGACCGTGCACGTCATGCAGAGAGACACCAGTGCCACCGCCGTGGGGACGAACTGTTCGCCATACGTCAGGACGGTTCCAGAGAACTCGAAGATCTCATCCAGGCGAAGGTACCGGCCAGCGAGAAACGAAGAGTGCCAGAAGAAGATCGCGAGAACGACGACGAACGGCGCGTTCAGCAGCCTTCCTGACCTCCGAGTGGTCCACCACCAGAATGCGGCGAGGAGGGCTATCTGGAGGACGAGATTCCTGGCGACCGACGCATCCCGCCGTGTCGCCAGGAGCATGAGGCTGTCGACCAAGATGGCCGCGACCAGGAACAACAGGAGCGCCGTCGAAAGCCGCGCCCGGGCCCTGCTGAAGCGACGCGATCTCAACGTCTCCACCCAATACGTACCATTCCCGCCCGCATCCGCTCCCCGGCCAAGCGCGCCACGGTCTGGAAACGATAGTCGCGCATCGTCCGGCGATACCCCTGCCTGGCGATGGCCTCGCGCTCGGAGTCATTCTCGAGGAAGTACTTCAGCTTGTCGATCAAGTCGTCCACGTTCCGGTATCCGACGATTTCCCGGTCCGGCTCGAAGACCCGATGAAGGCTGTCTGCGCAGTCGGAGATCTGCATCACGCCGTTCGCGGGCAGATGATAGAGGCGTTGGTTGCCGAGGCCATGCTCGTTCCAATGGACGTTGAATCCGATACGGGCGCGCTGGTAGAGCGCAACGCGTTCCTGGAGCGTGACCGGCGACACCCAACCCGGGCACCCGTGACGAGCCTTCATGAAGAGATTGTGCTTCAGGCGAAACTGCCCCTGGAACCGGAATCGTCGGCCGAAGGCCTTCTTCACCCTGGCCAGGAGTTCGATCTTCTGCCGCCAGAAGCCACCGATGTAGATGATTTCGATGTCCCGCGGCTGGGCGAACACCTGATCTTCGCTCCGCTCGGGCGCACACTCGAAATCGAAGACGGAGATGGGCAACCAGTCCGCATTCGCCTTGCCCGCGTACGTCATCTTCTCCTTCATGTCCATGTCCGCGCTGTAGGTCGGAGCTACGAAGAAGACGTGATCGTACGCGTGAAGGTAGGGAATATTGATGAGGTAGGTGGCCCCCGGATCATCCGCGCTGTGAAGCGCTTTGTACACCGGGAGACGCCGCAGGTAGTCCGGGTGGTAGGGAGGGCAATTCGCGACGATCACGGCGTCGGCGCGGGCCTCCTCGAGGCGATTCTCGAACGCGGCGTAGAGCCTCCGTAGACGCGGATCTCCCGCCTGGTAGAGACGGTCGAGCTTCTCCGCCGTGGTGTGAAGAGCGGGGTCCAGCACCTCTCCGTGGTTGAACGGGAGGAAGGAGAACTCGGCGTTCGAGGCGGCGGAGATCTCGCGCTCCCAGAAAGCCCCCTCCGCGCCGCTCTTGTTGAAAGAGAAGACGATGTTCATCGGGGGACGCGCGGCTCAGCCGTCTTTGCGCGAACGCAGAACGAAGTTGTAGCTCGGCAGCCAGTCATAGTTTCTGTAGTCCGAGACGATCTCGAAATGCCTCTGGAGTCGGCGCCGGATGTCGCGGAGCCTGAATCCTCGACGTCCCAGCTCCCAGAAGTGCTGCCTTGCGCAAAACGCCGGCGACTGCCCGTCGGGCTTGTGCAGGTAGTTGAACACGTCCCAGGCAAGGTGCGCTTCCAGGTTCCGCACGCCCGCGACGAACCGGAGCGAACCGTGACGGCCGGCGACGGGCAGGTAGATCAGGGCATGACGGCCAACCCGGGCGATCTCGTGCAACGCGTCCTCGAGGTACGCCTCCGCGAAGTGCTCGAGCACGTGCGAAGCGATCACGGCGTCGAAGGCGTGGCTTTGGAACATGCTCATGTCGTGTACGCTCCCGACGACCTCGGGCTGAAACGTCTCGTCGATGTCGAGACGCGTCACCTCGTATCCCCGCCAGCGGAGCACAGCCGTATCGAGCCCCTGGCCCGAGCCCACGATCAGGAGCTTCCGCCCGGCACCGCACGATTGCAGATCACGGTACTCGTAGTAGGCGTTGACGAAGTTCGAGAGGTCGAGCTGGCGCAGCCACTCCGTCCGATCGACCGGCATCACGGTGGGGGCCGGCACCCTCGGGCGACCCCTCATCTGCTCTTCCGTCATGCGCCTCCACCGGCGAGCGCGACTCTCGAAGATCGCGCCCGGGGCTCCATCCTGGCCACCAGGAGTCCGGTCATGAGGCAGGCCACCATCCAGCCGGCGGCGTAGGCGGCCGCGAGACCCACCGCACCCAGCCGGGGAGACAGGAGATACGAAAGACAGACGATGAGGACGTCTCGCGGCAAGGCGATGAAGAACAGGGACGACCACATGCGGGACTCGGCCTGCACGATCTGGTACATCGAGGCCATCACCCCTTCGAGGACCACGGCCACGAGCAGAACGAGGAGCACGGGACTGGCCACCCGGAAATCCCGCCCGAAGAACGCGAGGACGCGGACGCCGACGAGAGCCACGCCCAGGGCGGCGACGACTACGGTGGCGCCCGTAATGACGACGTTCGTCCGGAATACTCGACGGTAGCCCTCCCAGTCCTGCAGCCCTTTCTGGTTGTTGAGAAGAGACATGCTGACCCGATTCACGAGACTCGGCAGGAAGAACACCAGGGATCGCACGCTGAACGCGGCGGTATAGAGCGCGAGCTGGGAGAAGCCGTCCGGTTGGCGCGCGAGGAAGGTGTTGGCCAGCCAGATGGCCGGCATCGAAGAGAGGCCGCCGAGGGCGGCCGGGAGCGCGAACGAGAGCAGGACCGCTCGCTCCGAAAGCACGCCCCGCCGGCAGATGGAGATCCCCGCCCTTCGGCAGCCCGCTTCCGTCGCCCAGCTGAACATCAACCACTGGAGAAAGGCGCCCACCCCCATCCCGCCGACCGCGCCCGATAGCCCCAAGGTGGCGGCGCCGAGCGCGGAAGAGATCAGATTGGTGGCACCGCTGGCCAGGGCGAGGTTGGCCAGGGAACGATAGCTCTCGAGCCCCGCCAACGAACCCATCTGGTAGCCGACGAGCACCGTGAAGAAGACCATGACGCTGGCCAGCTGCAGGCTACCCGAGAGATGGGGCGCCCGGAGCGAGTTCGCGGCCAGCCACTGCGCGCTGGCACAAAGAGCGATCGCCGCCAGCGATCCGGTGAAGAGCGAGACGATGGAGCTCAGGCCGATGATGCGTCCCGCCCGTGCGGGGTCGCTCGAACGAAACTCGGCCACGAACTTCGTCGCGGTATAGCCCATCGCGAGCTGGGCGATCCCGGCGACGGTGGCCATCGTGCTCAGTACCATGCCGAACTGGCCGAAGCCTTCGCGTCCGAGCAGTCGGGCGATGATGATGTTGAGAACGAAGTTGAAGCCGGACGTGGCCACGGCGGCGGCGATGCTCCAGACCACCCCGCGGTGGAATCGAGCACGGAGAGTCTCGGCGACCGGGGTCGTCGGACGTGTCGCCGGAGTCGAGACCGCCTCGGTGGCGCGCGCGGACGGCCCGTCGGCAGGTGCGGATGGGCGCTTCAAGTGGTCCGATCGCCGATGGGCGGCTTCCCCTCCGGCGTGCTCAAGTCGCCCGATCCCTTGCTTCCTCGCGGTCGCGGGTGCAACGGGCCGTGCCGTCGCGGTGGGAGAAGGAAGGTTGCGCGGGGAGGCTGGTCGCTCCCGTCGAGGCTGACATCACACGCTCTGCTCGCTGCCGAAAAGCTCCCCAAGCCGGTCCATGATACCAGCTTCGTGCCGCGATGCGCCGGCCGCATGTCGGCAGCTCTTTTCCCTTCCGCGCCGCATGGAGCATAATCCGTCGAGTGCAGACGATCCCAGGCCCGTGGTGAGTCGTGGTCCTGAGAAGCCGGCCAACCCGCCACATCGGTTGTGGTCTGCGCCACGACGAGCGGCCGGGTCGGTGTACGGTCTTCTGATGCCCCTTCCCCTTCGAGTACGAACGGAGGGCCCCTGTCGACGGAGCACGCGGGGGGCCCTTCCGCAGGAGCGTGTGGATGACTGACGACAATGTCAGGGACAGCATGGACGCGGACGACGAGGGCTTCGACCTGGGCGCGGTCCTGGCCGTCCCCTGGAAGCGCCGGAGGCTGATCGGTTTCGGCACCCTGGTGGTGACTCTGGTCGCCGTCGTCTACAGCCTGCTGACCCCCCGGGTGTACTTGAGCGAAGGGTTCTATCAGCTCGGCAACCCGAAGACACGGGACGACTCGAGGACACGGGACGACTCGAGGACCTGGGACGACGCGAAGCCCCGGGACGACGCAAAACGCGCCGATCTCATCGGGATCCCGATCCCCCTCTTCAAGACGAGCGCCACGCAGTTCTCCAATCCCAACCGTCTTCAGACGTTCGCCAGCCAGGATCGGTCCTTGACGGAGAAGGACCAGCAGGACATCAAGAGGGTCTTTCGCACCGCCGCGGACGTCAACCGCTGGATCAGGCCCGTGTACGCCTATGCCCGGGACGATGCACGCGACTTCGTACAGTTGACGAAGGATGACAACGCCGCCATAGGCCTGAACCTGAGCTACGAAGCAGCTTCTCCGCAAACGGCGTCGCTCTACGTCGGCTTCCTCGGGCGCTATGTCCGCGACTGCCTCGTCTACGTGACCCTGTTCACGTACATCATGGATGAGAGCAGTGACACCTCGTCGGAGCTGAGCGAGAACGAGAACCAGACCCTGAACGCGCAGTTCGGGCTGGAGCAGAACATCAAGAAGATGCGGGACATACAGGCCATCCTGGCGAGGTATCCGGAGTCGGCGAGGATCGAGAACCGGCAACTGCTCTCGATCCAGGACGGCGGATACCGCTACCTGTCTCCGGTGACGCAGCTGGTCGGGATCGAGTCCGCCGTGGCCGACCAGCGCCGACGCCTGGCCGGCCTCGATCGGACCCGGGAACGGTTGATGATCCGGCAGCGCTACTTCTCGCGGTGCATCGCCGAGATGAAGAAGATCGGCGTGCGCGGCGAGGAGATCCTGCAGATGCTCAAGACCACGAGGTCCCAGGTCTTCACGGAGACGGAGCTTACGAAGGGTTCGGTCAAGGAGGCCTTGAACGACCTCCTCATCGACACCGAGCGGTTCGAGCTTGCCTTCAATACGAACTGCCGCTTCATCTCCGGGCCGACCGTTCCCGTCCGGCACATCAGGCCATCCAGAGTGTCGATCGTCTCCGGCGCTCTTCTTGGCTCCTTCGTCCTCCTCGTTCTCTTCTCCTTCGTCTCTTCCTGGTGGGAGAAGAACAAGCAGAAGATCCTGGCCGGTAAATAACCCTGATCGAGGATCACGACGGTTTGACACGACCAGGGCCGGTGTGTATGAAGTGACGACGATGCCTACCCCCGCGCCCAAGCGGACCGGGGCGCCCCTGCTGCTGGGTTCTCGAGTCGGCCCTTGCTGAACCTGCCTCCTCAGAAGGAACGCGCGCGCCGCTACCTCCTCATCCTCCTGCTGGACACGCTGCTCATCAGCGTGGCCTGGTTCCTCGCCTTCGCGCTGCGTTTCGAGGGCAGGATACCGCAGCCGTCTCTCGAGCAAGCCGGCCGGTTCCTGCCCATGCTCCTGGCGGTGCGCCTCACCCTGCATTTTGCGCTGGGCATCTATCGCTGGTCCTTCCGCTTCTCCGGGCTCTACGAGGCCGTTCGGTTGATCGCCACCTGCCTGGTGGGAAGCGCGCTCTTCACCGCGCTCTTCTACTTCAGCCAGCGTGCGGCCCTGGACATGACCATCGGCCCGCCGCGGCTCGTGATCGTGATGGAGTTCTTCCTCACCACGACGTTCCTCGGCCTTTTCCGTTTCAGCCCGCGCCTCGCGTTTGCCTGGTTTCTGGACCGGCGGCGCGCGCGGTCCGGAGAGACGAAGAAGACCATCATCGTCGGGGCGGGGAGCGCGGGTGAGCTGCTGCTGCGGGACCTCTATCGCTCGGACGAGCACTCGTACGAGATCGTGGGGTTCGTCGACGACGCTCCCCTGAAGCGCGGAATGTCGATCGGCGGGCGGCCGGTGCTCGGCACGTTGAATCAGCTGCCGGCCGTCGTGCAGGACCGCGGCGTCCGCCGCCTTCTTTTTGCGATTCCCCGCCTCCCCGCGGCACGGCTGCGGGAGGTCCTGAATGCCTGCGCTGATCTGAAGCTCAGCTACAAGGTCCTGCCGCTCTCGTTCACCTACCTCCGCGACCGCGCGGCGACGGCCGCGCTCCAGGACCTGTCTCCCGACGACCTGCTCCCTCGCGTCCCGCTGGGGGTCGCTACCGAGGAGGTTCTCGCCCTGATCCGAGGCCGGCGCGTGCTGGTGACGGGCGCCGCCGGCTCGATCGGCAGCGAGATCTGTCGACAGGTCGCCCGCTACCGGCCCGAGAGCCTGGTGCTTACGGACATCAACGAGAACGAGCTCTACTTCCTCTACCGCTTCCTCCGGCAGCAGCACCCGGATCTGAGCGTGAGCGCGGAGGTCGCCGACATCCGCGACGAGGCTCGTCTCCTGCAGCTCGGTGAGCGCTATCGGCCCCAGGACATCTTCCACGCCGCGGCGCACAAGCACGTGCCGCTGATGGAGTACGCCCCCGCGGAGGCCATCAAGAACAACGTCCTCGGCTGCTTGAACATCTCGCGGGTGGCGGGTCTCGTCGGTACGGAGAGGTTCGTGCTGATCTCGAGCGACAAGGCCGTCAACCCGTCGAGTGTCATGGGCGCCACGAAGCGGGTTTCCGAGCTCATCCTCTGGGATCAGGCAAAGCGATGGAAGAAGACCACGTTCACGGCCGTGCGCTTCGGCAACGTGCTCGGCAGCGCGGGCAGTGTCGTCCCGCTCTTCAAGGCCCAGATCGCGGCCGGGGGGCCCGTGACCGTGACCCACCCGGATTGCCGGCGCTACCTGATGACGATCCCGGAGGCCGTCGGTCTCGTGCTCGTCGCCGGCCTCGGCCGCCACGGCGACCTCTGCATCCTGGAGATGGGCGAACCGATGCTGATCCGTGACCTCGCTCGGCTGATGATCACGATGGCCGGACTCGTCCCCGAGGAGGACATCGCGGTGGTGTTTACCGGGCTGCGTCCCGGCGAGAAGCTCGACGAGCAGCTCATGACGGATGAGGAAGCGAAGAACAGCCGCCAGATACGCGAGATGATCCGGGTCATCGACGGCGTCTCTTCGCAGCCCGACCTCATGGAGCAGATCGCACGCCTGGAGGCCTTCGCAAAGGCGGGCCAGCGCGAAGGCATCATCGCCGGCCTCCAGGCTCTCGTCCCGGAGTTCGTGCCGGATCAGAGCTCGGCGCCCGAGAGCACGGTTGCCGCGGTCGCTCAGGACGTCGTGGGACGGTCAGGCTGACGAGCCCCGGCGCGAGCCCGTCAGCCCCCGGGCTCCTTCGGGCTACTGCAGCCCCAAAGACCCGGTCGCCGGACCGTTCCCCGCACCGTTCCCGTCGATCCGGTTGTTCCCATACGAGAGGATGCTGCCGCCGGTCGCGTTGATCCCGGTGCCGTTGCCGGTCACGGTCGTGTTGGAGATGCGAACGGTGGCGGACAGGGAAGAGTAGATCCCCGCGCCGTTGTCCGTGGCGCGGCAGCTCTCCAGGTTCAGCTCCGAGCCGACGCCGTCCGCGTAGAAGCCGAAGTTCGTGTTTCCCGCCGCCACGGTATCGACGATCGTCGCTTTCACTCCCTGGGTCAGGGCGAAGCCGGCGTTGGCGTTCCGCTCGAGCCGCACGCGGTCCAGGTTGACGGTGAGGGTGCTCGCGGAGGCGGCCACCGCCACGATCCCGGTCTGGAGGTTGTTGCTGACCACGGTGTCCGCGACGAACAGGCGGCCGGACGTGCGCTCGTCGGAGATACCGCGGTTGGTGAAGCCGAAGATCTTGGCGCCCTCCACGTAGACATCGCGGGCGCTGATGACTCGGATGCCGATCAGGCCGGTGCCGGCTCCGTTGATGTCCAGGTTGCGCAGGATCACGACGCCGTTCGCGCCCGCGTTGACGATGATCCCGTTGGTGCCGGCGGCGAGCACGCCCCCAAGCCCCGACGTGGCGTCGATGGTGATCGACTTGCTGATCGTGACGGCCCCGAAGCCGCCCGGGTCGAGGGTATTGATCTCACCCGCCGCCGCGGTCTTGGAGATGGCTCCCGCGAAGGTCTTGCAGGGCGCGGTTCGGCTGCAGGGATTGGCGTCGTCGCCCACGCCGGAGACCCAGGTACGGGTCGCCTGGGCGCTCGCCGATGGAACGAAGCTCAAAGCCGCGAAGACCCCGACGACCCCTATGGCAATACGCGATACGCTCATCTGGTTCCTCCTGAACACTCCGGGAAACCTTCCCGATGGTCTCGTCGTCATCGTCATGTCCCACTCTGGCCAAGCAGGAAGCGTGCCGGCCAGACCCATCCGCCGAGGCGACGAAAACGGCCCAATCCGTGCCTTTGGCCTGGTCCCCGCTGTCGGCGCCGGAGGGTCGTCGTCCGTATCTCGGACACTTCCCGGCGATGGCTGCCCGTAGCCAAGAGGCCGCACTCCCCGAGCGCGGGGTTCGGCGCCAGGCGGTCTGGGCGGAGGGTCAGTCGCCGCGGTCCGCGCCGCGTGGATAGAGCTCGAGAGTCGCAGCGGCCGCGGCACGGGCGGACGGCTGGTCACCGGCGCCGGCCACTCGGATCGGGGCCGCGCCCGCCGTCAGCCCTGCGATCGCGCGCGCCAACCCTGAGGCGCCGGCTTCTGCGGGGACGAGCTCTCCGCCCCCCTCCCGTCGGATCCTCTCCCCCATCGCCCCGTGGTCGAAGGCCACGACCGGCACGCCCGCGAGCGCGGCACTCGTCGAGAGTGATGCCGTAGGTCTCGGGCCAGATGGAAAGCAGGAGGGCGAGGTCGACGCTTTCACGGCGCAGCAGGCCCGGCAGGGAGCCTGCCCGGTAGTAGCCGCGGACCTTGACCCGCGGCAGCCGGCGCAGGCGCGACAGGATCGACGGGTCGCCGCCCCCGAACACGGTGAAGCGCAGGCCGGGGGTTGCGGCCAGGGCGCCGACCAGCTCCTCGAACACGTGCGCTCCCTTGTGGGCGTGGACCGCGCCGACGTACGCGATGTGGCGGAGGGGCCGTGGCGAGGGCGGCGCCGGCAAGGCCACCGGATCGACCGCGGGCGCGATCACGTGCTGTCGGCTCGCGTCGAGCGGCCCGAACAACGCTCCCGTGGCGGTCGCGAAGGAAGGCCGACGGGTACACGACCGCCTCGGCCGCGGCCAGCAGCTCGGCCGCGACCGCCCGGCGGCGGGCCTGGAAGCCGTCGGGCAGCGGCCAGTCCACCGCGAGACAGCGCCGGCAGCGCTCGGGGTCGCGGCAGTAGTCGCAGAAGCGGTCCCCGGGCCGCTCCAGCAGATGAGGGCGCGGCGCAGAAGAGCGCGAAGTCGTGGACCGAGAGGACGAGGGTCAGGCCTTGGGCGCGCAAGTGCACGCAGGCTCTCCAGGGGAAGACCCGCCACGCCCTCGGCGTGGAGCACGCAGGCGCCGACGCGCTTCGCCGCGCGGAGGACGGCCGCCGCGAAGGCCGCGTCGGTGAGGGCGCTGGGATCGAGGGTCGAGCCGGGCAGGTCGAGCCGGCCGCGCTGGCCGTCGCGCGTCACCTCCAACCGATACCCTGGGCCTGTCGGGTAGAGGAGCGCCACCGGACGCTACTTCTCCTCGTGACGCAGGCGGGCCAGGAACTGCGTGGGCACTCCTCCGAACCGCGGCGAGGGCGGTGTGGCCAGCAGATTCAACACCGGTGAAGGGAACGAAGCCTCGCCGCGCGAAAGGGGCAGGTAGCGTCGATCCCGCCGGGCGTCGGCGAGCCGGTCGAGCACGCGGTCTCGGGCGGCGGCGAAGCCCTCCGCACGCGCGACCCGAACCGCGGTGGTCAGCGCGTGGGCGATTCGGCTCAACGTCCGCTCCGCGCGGCCAGGACCTGTTCGTAGACCCCTTCGATCTCCTCGGCGTGGGCGTCCATCGTCTTCACGGCGGGGAGTCGCCGCGCCCATTCGGACACGATCTGCGGCCGCTCGCACAGCCGCTCCACCCAGGCCCGAAGGCCGGCGGCGTCACCCGCTTCGAAGTAGCCGCCACAGACGCCGTCCTCGAAGGCCTCGGTGAGGGCGCCGCGCCGGCTCGCCAGTACCGGCACCCCGAGGGCCATCGCTTCACGCGCCGCGAGGCCGAAGCTCTCGAGGCCCAGCGAGGGGACGACGAGGACGTCGAAGCCGGAGAGGAGGCGGGGCTTCTCGGGCTCGGGGATGCTCCCCGCGAAGCGAACCGCAGGCGAGGCCATCGCCTGAAGCTCCTGGGTGTAGGTGGGAAGCGCTCCTCCATCGCCCACGACGTCGAGGGTGGCCCGCTCCGGATCGATGTCGCGGAAGGCGCTCACGGCCACGTGAACGCCCTTGTGGGGCATGATCGCGCCCAGAAAGCCGAAGCGCAGCGGCCGTCGGGGGGTCGGACGCGGGGCGGCCGCGGGCCAGGGTTCGATGCCGTAGGGGATGACATGCGTCGGCGCGCCCGGGCCCAGGAGGCCGATGGAGCCGCAGGCTCCGCGCGATGAAGTCCGAGCCCATCACGAGGGCGTCGGCCCGCCGGACCCAACGCTTCGGCCAGGGACCGCCGGTGCGCGTGGAGCACGCGGCTCAGAAGCCCTGCGGGCGGCACCCCGGTGAAGGGCATGCACCGCGCGCAGCGGCTCGTGGACGGGCCGGGGCACAGGCTGCGGTCGGCCATCGACAGGTTCGCGCGGGCGCACACCAGCCACCAGTCCTGCAGCTGGAGCACGAGCGGCAGGCGGCGGGCGCCGATGCTCGCGCAGGAGCCCGAGGGAGTGGCCCGCGAGGTGGTGGACGTGGACGAGGTCGGGCCTCTGCTCGTCGAGAAAGCGCGCGAAATCGCGCTCCAGGGTGACGTTGCGGAGGGCGTTTCGGACCGCGGGTCCCGTTGCGTGAAGTTGTTGACGACGAGCCGGACCCGAATGCCGCCATCGAGGAGCTCCGTGGCCTCGCCCAGGACGCGGCCCTGGTCCTCGAGACGCGCGTGGACCGCGACGTCGCGCCACCGGGCCTGGCGAACGCAGAGGCCCCGGGCGTAGGTCTCGGTGCCCGCATGGTTGAAAGGCGGCCAGCCCTGCACCACGTGGACCACCCGCCCGGGGCCACCGGGAGTCCGCGCAACCCGGGTTGGCGTCAGCGCCGCGAGAACGCGATCTCGGGCGGGGCGGAGCGGGTCTTCGCGCATGAAGCGCGCGATGGTCGGAAGGTATTCGGGATGGAGGCGCGACAGCCGTCGCTCCGCCTCCTTGACGCGGGTCGAGCGCGAAGCTCCAAAGCTGCGCTGGCCGGCGTGAAAGACGAAGGTGGCGTCGTCGAGGACATGGACGTAGCCCGCCTTCAGCGCGCGGAAGCAGAAGTCGTTCTCTTCCCCGTAGCCGAGGCCAAAGCGGGCCTCGTCGAAGAGACCGAGGGCGTCCAGCACCTTCCTCTTGATGTACAAGCACAAGCCGACGCCGGTGGGAATGCGGGGATACTCCCGTCGAGAGACCCGATCGACCAGGGCGGCGAAGGAGTCGAGGTCGTGACCCGTGGGGATCGCGTTGGCCTCGAACGGCCGCGGCAGCGACACGAGGGTGGCGTTGTTGGAGAAGGGAGTGACCGTGGCCACGGCCGGGGACGAGTAGGCCGCGGCCTGGAGCTTCTCCAGCCATCGCGCCGGTGACCTCGGTATCGCTGTTGAGCAGGACCACGTCCCGGGTGGAGTCGGCCATTCCCCGGTTGACGCTCGCCACGAAACCGCGGCGCTCCGGGTTGCGGATCACGGCCTGATTGCCGGAGGCGCCGGCCTGCGCTGCGCGCAGGACCTCCTCCACCGCGGGGGGTTGCGGACCGTCGATCACCAGCAGCAGGCGATGCGTCCCCTCCGTGTGACGGCGGAGGCTCGCCAGGCAGCGACCCAGCTCTTCGGCCGCGCCGTAGACCGGCACGATCACGTCCACGGCCCCGGGCGCCGCGTCGGGAGGGGCTTCTTTGGCCCGCGTGTAGTCGAGTGTCCCTGCCCTGTGGATGAGACGCGCGCCCAGGCGGCGCACCGCGGATCGGATCATGGCTCGCGCGCATTGTAGTGCGGCCGTCGGTCACGCCGGCGTCGACGTTCTCCCGCGCCTCGGCGGGCCGCTATACTGCGGGTCATGCAGGAGCCGACGGGCGACGCGAGGGTCAGCCCCGAAGACGAAGGGCGCGCCGAGGCCGAGGCCTTCGACCGCCGCCTGCGGGAGATCGAGGCGAGAGAGCGCCACGAGCGCCTTGCGGGTGCGTCGAACCCGGAGGGCGGCCGGCCCTCGACCGAGTATCAGCCCGCCCTGGACGTGGGCCGGCTGAAGGCCAGGATGCAGGAGTTGGTCGCCTTCAGGAACGCGGTGCTGGAGTCCTTCGTCTGGCGTGCAGCGCAAGCCGTACGGCGGCTGTTCGGAAGGGCCTGGTGACCGGACCAAGCCGCGTTGGAGGCGACCGGCATCCCCTCCGTCGATAATCTGTTCAACGGGTAGCGCCGGACCGAGGGGGGCGGAGCGGCTTTCGGCCGCCCCGCCCGGGGATGGTGCTCAGTTCGGAATGAACGTCGCGTCTACGTAGGCAAACTGGAACGCGTGGGTGCCTGCGCCGGAGAGCTTGATGCCGTTCACGTAGAAGGTCGTGCTCCCTGCGGGAACGTCGTAGCTCGCCGAGATGTTGACGGCGGGGTAATAGAGTTCCGTCTCCTCGTTGGGGCGAACCGAAGCCCAGTGCTTGTAGCCATAGACTTGAGTGCATTGCGTCGCGGTCGTCCCGAAGTGCAGCTCGGTGTAGCTGTTGGTCCCCGTGGTGTGGGGGATCAACATGGAGACGTTGGCGTGAAGAACGACCTTGCCCGCGACCGGCGCCACCACCGTGATGTTCGCGGCCGGGAAGTTCGTGCAAGTGCCCGCGTTGCTGACCACGACGTCACCCAGGTAGCTGGTGGCCTTGCTGACGACAAAGGTCCTCACTTGCGCCTTGTCGACCTTGGCGTAGTACCCGACCACGTCGATGATCAGGTGCGACGCGCCCGCGTCCGCCTGCACGAACAGGTCGAAGGTACAGGTCGTGGTGGCCGCGTTGCAGACCGGCTGTGCGATGCCGTTGGCGATGTTCAAGGCGCCGACGTTCGCGTAGTTGATCACGGAGGCGAGGGGCGGCGCGGGCGTCCCCGAGGCCCAGGGGAAGGCCCTGAAGTCTCCGGCCGCCGCCGGACCGACGGCAATGAAGTTCATCTCCACCGCGGTGGCCGAATCGGGGATGCCGCAGCCGCCGGCGTTGCCCCCTTGCGCCTCGAACACACCTGCAGCATTGCCGTTGACATAGAAGGCCCGGTTCGAGTTCGCGGACAGGGGTGTGGCGGTCGCGACCGTGTTGACGATGCGGCAAGGCGTCACGGGCGTGAAGACCAGGTCGGCGGCCGAGTCACCGAGCGCGTTCGGCACCAGGAGGTCCATGTTCCCCAGGCCGCCCGCGTTCGCAAAGGCTTCGAGGCTGGCTACACTCGCGGAGAGCAGCTTCTGGGTCAGGATCCCTCGAAGTCTGTCGCTGAACTGGCGATGAGCCGCGCTCTCGCGCGCGGCCAGGATCGTGCTCGCCAATTCCTGCTTGCGCGCGTTGTCTCGCGCCGCAGCCTCTTCACGCATCTGGGCTTGGCCGTCTTGCGGGATCGGCTGCATGTTCTGGGCGGCCGCCGATCCTGCCCCCAGCACGACGAGGGTGGCGGCGCCGAGCGATGCGAACATCGATTGTTTCATCTTGCTTCTCTCCCCGGATCCCGGGCAGGATCATCGGCGGGGGAGTCCCAGCCGCCCGGGTCCCATTTGGCGGGCGGAACTGCCCGCACACGATCGCCAACGAAGACGTCTCGGAAGCGTGCCCCGAGATCCAACCCCTCGGCGGAATCGCGCTTCGGGGCGACTTCGCGTCGGGTACTAGGGATCGCGATGGCTCTAGCGATTACACGCCAAAGATAGGCCACGCCCCATCAAATGCATGTGTGCAATATCACAAGGCCCGGCGAGGTCGCGCTAACTCAGGCCCGCAGCCTCGAGCCGAGCCACGATCTTGCGAGCCGCGCTCCGCCAGCTCCAACGCGCGGCCATCTCGGCGGCGGCGGCAAGTCCCCGGCGCCGCGCCTCCTCGCGGTTCACGTAGACCTCGCGCAGCAGGGTGCGCAGGTGATCGCCGTCGGGATCGGCCCAGGAGTAGCCGTCGTAGTACGGGCACTTCGCCACGGCGGGGATCGTCCCCTTGATGGCCAGCGGATAGGCGATGCCCGCGTGCACGAACTCGGTGTGGGCGCCCCAGTCGGTGGCGATCGCGGACAGGCCGCACGCCATCGCCTCCATGAGCGGCATGTCCCAACCCTCGCCGCGGCTCACGGAGACGTAGCAGTCGGCGGAACGGTAGAGCGAGGCGAGCTGGTAGTGCGGGAAACTCGAGGTTGAAGAGCCAGGAGATCTTGCCGCCCGCGGACGAGAGCGCGAGCCGCCCGATCTCCTCCTTGAGGCTCAAGGCCCCGTCGCGATTCATCACCTTGCACACGAGGCGCACGGGCTCGCTGGCGGAGAACGTCTCGCTGAAGGCCTTCAGCAGGAGCCAGGGCTCCTTGCGCTCGCCCCACTCGAAGGAGGTCAGGAACACGAACTCGCCCGTGGGGTTCGGCCATCGCGCCCCACCCGGGTGAAAGTTTTCGGTGTCGACGCCGAGGGGGATCACGTGCAAGGGCCGCTCGAGTCCCGAGCGGAGAAACCCCTGGCGGTTGAACTCGCTCGGGACCCAGACCTCGTCCATCCTGTTGCGCCTGGCGGACCCAGTCCTTGGGGAAGCCGTCGACCTCGAGCATGGTGTAGCCGATCTTGTAGCGGCCCTGGTTGCGACGAGAACACGTCGCCCTGACCGTAGACCACGGAGACCGGGGGCCGCCGCGGCGACGGGCCGCTGCGCGATGACGTCGAGCCGGTAGTCACCGCTCGAGTCCGGCTCGTCCTTCGGGAACACGGTGCCCGGGCCGTAGACGTAGCGGTAGGAGACGCGAACCCCTTCCTGGTCGAGCGCGCGCACCAGCTCGCGGCTGCTCATGGCGTAGCCGGTCGGGAAGTTCAGGATCGACTGCCAGAGAAGGTCGCGGCGGTAGCGCGCCTCGAGAGGCACCTTCCACTTGCGTCCGAAGACCTCGCGGCTCCGCTCGAAGAGGGCCTTGCGCCAGGCGTCCATGCCCTGGGTGGAGCCGTGCTCGTCGTGGACGAAGGGTCACGTCGCCCGCCACCACCATCCGCAGCCCCGCCTCGCGCGCCCGCAGGCAGTAGTCGGTGTCCTCGAAGTACGACTCGAAGTCGAGGCCAGAGCCCGCCGATCTTTGCGATCACCTCACGGCGCAGATAGGCGCAGGCGAAGATGATGCCCTCGACCTCGCGCACTCCCGGGTACTGCCCCACGTCCTTCTCCAGCGAGCCGATCTGCTGGCCCCAGAGCGTGTCCGGGAGGATGTAGGTGCCGGCGTGCAGCAGGCGGCCGTCGGGAAGCACGAGGCGGCACCCGGCGATGCCGATGTCGGGGCTCGACCAGGCGGCGGCGCGCAGCCGCTGGAGCCAGTCGCGCTGGGTGAAGACGAGATCGTTGTTCAGGAGCACGACGTCGTGTGACCGGTCGACCGCCTCGATCCCGGCGTTGTTGCCGCGGACGAACCCGAGGTTGCTGGGCAGGGTCAGCACCCGGACCCAGTCGAGCTTTCGAAGCTCGGCCGGGGTCTCGTCGGTCGAGCCGTTGTCGACGACCAGCACCTCGGCGTTCGTGAGATCGGTCTCGCGCAGCGTGGCCAGGCACTTCCGGGTGAGATCCCAGCGGTTCCAGGCCAGGACGATCAGGGTGGTGGAAGGGAAGGCCACGTCAGGAGAGACGATCGCTCGCCGGCGCCGGATTCACCGCGATCCAGAGGTCCTCGAGGGTCTCCTGGATGTCCGCTTCGGTCACCTCCGTGGTCTCGATCCAGAGGAGCGGGTCGTAAGCACCCTTGGCCAGGGGGAGGCCGGCCGAGACCCGCGACACCACCACGAGGTCGCGCGGGCAAAGGTGCTTCTGGATGAGCCGAAGCTCCCGCGAGCGGCGCTCGAGCGCGGCCTCGAGCCCTTCCACGCGCGCCTCGAGAGAGGCGATCCGGGTCTTGGGGTCAGGGGGTTCCAAGGAAGGCAACTATAGCCCAGGCCAAAGCTCAGAGAGGGCCTAGGCCGGGGCCGCCGAGCTCGTGTAGAGGCCCAGCACCTCGGCCGGCGGGCCGTCAGCCCGCACCTGGCCCCCTTCGAGCCACAAGCAGCGGCTGCAGTTGCGCTGGATGGACTCGAGCGCGTGCGAGACGAGGATGAGGGTGGTGCCGGCCCGCCGGAACTCCGCGAGCCGCTCCTCGCAGCGCTTCACGAAGTGCACGTCGCCGACCGCGAGCACCTCGTCGAGGATCAGCACCTCGGGCACCCAGGCGGTGACGATCGAGAACCCGAGCCGCGCCAGCATGCCCGAGGAGTAGTTGCGCACGGGCGAGCGGATGAAGTCGCCGAGCCCGCTGAACTCCACGATGTGCTGGTACCGCGCGTCCACGTCCCTCCGGCTGTGCCCGAGGAAGAGCGCGTTCAGGTAGATGTTCTCGTCGCCGGTCAGCTCGTAGTCGAAGCCGATGCCGAGCTCCAGGATGGGGGCCACGCGCCCCCGGACCTCGGCTCGTCCCTGCACCGGCTTCAGCACGCCCGAGATCACCTTCAGGAGCGTGCTCTTCCCGGCGCCGTTCGAGCCCACGACCCCGAGCCGCTCCCCGGCGGCGAGCGAGAAGGACACGCCCTTCAGGGCCCAGAGCTCCTCGTAGACGAGCGCGCCGCGCACCCAGTGCAGCGCGTACTCCTTGAGCGACGGGATGCGCTGCTTGGCCAGGCGGTAGCAGAGCGAGACGTCGAAGAGCTGAACGACCGGGTCCGCGCTCATACGTAGTAGGGGATCTTGTCGCTGTTGCGGCGGAAGGCCCAGGCGCCCAGAGCGAGGGCCACGGCCGCGAAGCCCAGGGCCACCGCGAGATGGGTCAGGGGCGGGATCTTCCCGAAGTAGATGGGGTCGCGGAACACCTCGAGGATCGAGCGCACGGGGTTGAAGCGGACCACGAAGCGGAAGCGCTCGGGCACGATGGCCATCGGGTAGAAGATCGGGGTCAGGTACATCACGAGCGAGAGGCTCACGCCCACCATCTCCACGACGTCGGTGAAGAACACGGCGAGCGGCGAGAGCAGGAGCCCCATCCCCAGGGTGAAGAGGGCGGCGATCAGGATGGCGACGGGCAGGAACAGGAGCGACGGATGCAGCGGGTGGCCGGTGGCCAGGAGGATCAGACCCGAGGGGCACCAGGGCCAGGACCAGGTTCACGACCCCCGAGACCACGGTGGCGATGGGAAACACCTCCTTGGGGAGCGGCACCTTGTGGAGGATGCCGGCGTTGGCGCGCAGGCTCACCATCGACGCGACGATGCTCTGGGAGAAGAAGTTCCAGAACAGGATCCCGGCCAGGCAGTAGACGGGGTAGTGCGGCAGGTCGAAGCGAAAGACCGTGCTGAAGACGACCGCCATGACGGTCATGGTGAGGAGCGGCTGGAGCATGGTCCAGACGAGGCCCAGGGCCGAGCGCTTGTAGCGCACGCGCAGGTCGCGCACCACGAGGGCCCAGATCAAGTCGCGGTGGCGAAGGAGAGAGGTCAACGAGGGTGAAGCTTTGCACGGGGGCGCGGGTTTGACAATCGCGGGTACCCATGAGGTTTTTTGAGCGGCCCCGCACGGGCTTGCGCCCCATGAGAGACTTGGTCCCCTCTCGGCCCGTGATACCCCGAGAGAGGAGACCACCATGAGACTCCGCTTCGGACGCTTGCTTCTGATCGCTGCCGCTCTTCTGTCGCCCCTGTCGGCCTTCGCCGCCTCCCTGAGAGGGGCAGCGCCGGGGCGGATGCTCGACGCGCCCGACGGTCAGAGTCGGATGGAGCAGCTCACGGTCGAGCCCGCCCTGGCCCCGGCACTCCTCGGCGTCCCCCTCGAGGGCCGCGTTCGGATCGAGGACTGGCCCGTGGCTCCGGGCGTCCGCCGAGCCGTGGTCGTGACCCGCCACGACGTGTACGCCCCGGACGCGAAGATCGTCGCCACCCTTGGGGGCAAGGAAGTGGAGATTCCTCGGTCGAAGCTCGTCTTCCTCTGGGGTACCGCCGAGGGCGATGGAGCCACCTCGGTCCTCATCACGTTGGATCCGGACACGGCCACGGTCTACCGGCTCATCGATGACGCCCGAAGGGGCCTTCGACCTCCTGGCGCCGAGCGCCGAGCGGCCCGCGCACCTGCTCGCCCGCGACGGGGCCCTTCGCCAGGCCGGCGCCGAGGGCCAGGGCTTCCAGTGCGGCTTCGGCGACCTGCCCAAAGACCCTGTGCGCGACGCCCTGCGCGCCGCGCGCCAGGCGACCTACGTTCCGCAGGTCCTCTCGAGCCTGCACGCCGCGGTCATCGCCGTGGACACCGACAACGAGTTCATGGGCACGAAGTTCGGCAACAACACGACGAACGCCACGAACTACATCGCCCAGGTCTTCGCCGGAGTCACCGCCATCTACGAGCGAGACCTCTTCGTCCGCCTGTTGCAGGGCTACACGGTCCTGCGCCTCTCCACGACCCCCGACCCCTACGTGCAAAACGCCGGCGGCAACGCGGACGGCCCGAAGCTCAACGAGGTGTCGGCGCTACTGGAACACCAACTATCCCGGGGTCAAGCGCGCGCTCGTGATGATGCTCTCGGGCAAGCAGACGGGCGGCGGCTGGTCGGGCATCGCCTGGATCGGCGGTCTTTGCAGCACCTACTACGGCGTGAGCTTCAACCAGACCTTCGCGAGCGGTATCACCGCGGGGTCGGGCGACTTCCAGCTCATCGGGCACGAGATGGGTCACAACTTCGGCGCTCCGCACACCCACTGCACGGACACGAGCGCGAGCGCCGGCACCCAGCCCATCGACTTACTGCTACTCGGGTGAGACGTGCGGCACGGGCGCCTGGACCCCGAATCCCGGCACGAGTTGCCCGACCGCCTTCACGATCCCGCCGGCAAACGGCGCGCCCGTCGCCAACGTGCGGGGCACCCTGATGAGCTACTGCCATCTGCTGGGCGGCTGTGGCGTGACCAACATCTTTCACCTGCAGACCATCAGCCTCGACGGTCGGGCCCGAGGTGGACGCGGCGGTCAACCAGTGCATCTTCCCCGTCGTCGGCAATCCGGCCCCAACGGTCACGCAGCATCACTCCGACGAGCGGGCCGGCGAACGGCGGGACCGCCGTCACCATCACGGGGACCAACTTCCGGTCGCCGGCCAGCGTGGCTTTCGCGGATCTGGGGGCGGGCAAGGCGGCGACCGGAGTGATGGTGGTGAACTCGACCACGATCCAGGCCACGACCCCGGCCCACACGGCGGGGCCTCAAGGACGTGGTGGTCATGAACCCCGACCAGCAGACCGGCGTTCTCAAGAACGGGTACACCTACGTGGCGGCGGTCACGGTGACGGGGATCAACCCGAACGGCGGGCACGACGGCCGGAGGCACGGCCGTGACCATCACGGGGACGAACTTCCTGGCCCCGGCCACGGTCACGCTGGGCGGGACGGCGGCGACCGCAGTCGCGGTGTCGAGCGCCAGCACGATCACGGCCACGACCCCGGCCCACGCTGCGGGCGCGGTCGACGTGGTCGTGCAGAGCAACGCGCAGACGGCCACGCTCGCCGGCGGCTACTTCTACGTCACGCCCGCGCCGCCCGGGAAGTTCTACACCCTGCCGCCCTGTCGCCTCGTGGACACGCGGAATGCGAACGGGCTCCTGGGAGGGCCCGCGCTCGCGGCCTCGAGCGGCCGGAACTTCACCCTGACGAGCGCCTGCGGCATCCCCACGACGGCCAAGAGCATCTCGGTGAACCTCACCGTCACGAGTCCGGCTGCTCCCGGCTTCGTCAGCCTGTTCCCCGGAGACGGCATCGCGCCCTCGACCAGCAACATCAACTTCTCGACGGGTCAGACCCGGGCCAACAACGCGGTGGTGCTCCTGGCCGCGAACGGGAACGGTTCAATCGTCGTCCTGAACGGGGCCGCGGGCACGGTCCACTTCATCCTCGACGTGAACGGCTACTTCCAGTAGGAGCTACGGAACGGGCGCGGTGGGTGCGAACGGGAAGGCCCCGTAGCGGGGCATGGGGATCGTGGCCCGGAACGACTCGAACCAGGGGGGCTCGCAGTAGTGGCCCAGCAGGTGGTGCACGCTGCTCTGGCGGCGGAACAGCTCGTCGTAGATCCAGAGGTATCGGCAGCCACTCTCCCGCTCTCCGCGCGCGAGCGCCTGCTCCCCCAGGAGCTTGATGGCGGGGAAGTAGTAGGGCGAGCGGTCCAGCACGCGCGTGAGCGTGGCGCGAGCCCGGGCGTGCTCTCCCGACCGGCCCTGAAGCCAGGCCGCGGTGACGCAAGCGGGGAGATTGCGGGGGTTCCGCCGGCAGGCTTCGGTCTGGGCGCCCAGCTCCTTCGGCGCCTTCACGTAGAGCCATTCGGAGCGGGCCACGCGCCAGGCCGCGACCCCGACGAGTGAGGCTCCGAGCAGGCCCGACGCGACCCACGCAGCGCGGATGAGCCGTGCGCCGCGCCGGGTCGGCGGCGTCTCGGGGGCCTCGGGCTCGAGGCAGGCGGCGGCGAGGCCGAGGAGGGTGGCGATGGCGAGGGCGCCCATGGCCACGTCCAGTGGGAACTGGAAGCACGCCTCGACCAGGTAGAACGCGAGGCCGGCGATCAGCAGGGCCCCCGCCTCGGTGCGGCCACGCGCGACCACCGGGCTCCGCCACAAAGCCCGTCCCAAGGCCGCGCCCAGGGCCAGGGCCAGGAGAAGGGCGAAGACGCCGCCGTCGGCCACGAGACGCAGGGCCTCGTTGTGGGGCGAGCGAAAGTAGAGGGCCTCGCTGGGGCGGGGCGCGCCTTCGAGCTGGTAGGGAATGAACGCGTCCGGGAAATTGCCGAGGCCCAGGCCCAGAGGGTGGTCGCGGATGAGGGCCATCGTGCTGTCCCAGGCCGCGAACCGAAGCGACGAGCTGTCGCGCTTGTGCTGTTGGACCTCGCCGAGCAGCAGGTGCTCCACGCCGGTCCCTCCTGGCGCGGCGACGCGCGCGCCCACCCAGAGGACGATCGCCCCTCCGAACGCCGCAGCCAGGAGCAACGAGGCCAGACGCCTCAGGGTCAGGCGTCCTACCGCCAGGAGCGCCACGCAGGCGACACCCAGGCCCAGGAATGCGGAGCGGGAGGCCAGGAAGAACAGCAGGGCGAAGGCGTAGGCGAGGACGGTTTCGCGGGCGAGTCTCCGGCGCGGGGCGAGCGGGGGCGCATCGATCACGAGCAGGGCGAGGGCGGCCAGGCCGAGGAACTCCGCCGCCATGTTGACGTTGCCGAAGAGCGCCGACCGCTGATCGCCGGCGGTGAAGGCGGGCCAGGGCTGGACGCCGATCGCCTGGGCCATGCCCCAGACACAGGTCAGGCTCGTGGCGACGAGAAGACCGGAGCGAACCGCTCCGAGGTCACGCCCATTTCGCCGGAAGTACCAGAAGGCCGAGAGGGAGAGGCCGGCCGCCGTGAAACGCTCGGCCAGCGGCGGCGCCGCCCAGTCGAGGCCGAGCCGCAACGCGCCGGGGAGAGGAAGGACGAACAGCGCGAGGCTCGGGAGCCAGGCACGTCGCAACGCCCACGGCCACCCTCGGCTGCCACAGAGGAGTAGCTCGACCAGGAACCAGGCCACGGCGAGGGCCTGGAGCGACGTACCACTTGACGCTCGCGAACTGGTCCCAGAAGGCGGTGGACGCGGCCAGGGGAATGGCGGCGAACAACAGGAAGACGAGGGCGTCGGCCACGCGCGACCCAACCGCGGCGGCTGCGCCGTGGCCCGATACGGGAGCAGTGGATTGGGCGTCACCATCGCGCGTCACCATGCTTGCCCAATCCTCTAGGCTTGGGGCTTCAGGTAATAGACTGGGTAACGGAAGGGGTCCTCGAGCGCAGCGAGCGCGTCGAATGCGTCCAGGATCTGCCCCGCCGAGTAGCGCTGGTCGTCACTCTTGGGCCAATACACCATTCGAAAGGTTCGGCCTGCGCGGAGCCACTGAAGTGCCACTTGGTGAAGGGGGCCGTCGTTGGTCACGAATACGCGACCGAGTGAGGCGGCGTGCTCGAAGAGGGAAGGATCCTTCGCACCCTCGCCGTGAAGATCGACCGTGCGCACCGCGTCCCAGCCTCTTCGAAGAAGGCCCTCGGCCACCGCGCCGCGCACGCAGGCGTCGAGAAAGAGCGGTGGGCGAACCACACTACCGGTCCGGCGAATTCTTCAGGAACTGCTCCCGGTCGTGCTGAATGCGTTCGGCGACGCGGTCGTCTTCCGTCAGGGCCGCTTCGATCTCGCCTAGGTTCTCGTACGCGTAGCTGAGGGCGGCGTGGACCTGGGCCAGGGTGAGCGGGTACTCCCCGAGCATCTGCTCGGCGGTCAGGCCACGCTGCTTGAGGCTCCAGATGTCGACCACGCGGATGCGGGTCGAGTCGATCGTGGCGCGGCCGCCACACACCTCGGGGTCCTTGGTAATGTGGGAGTAGACTAGCTTCGCCGCAGTCGCCATGGAATCAATCTTACCCGCTCCTTGGTGTCGCTGCTTTCAGGCTCGCGCTGGGAACAAGTCGCTCACACGGCAGTCTTCGGGCCCATGCGGCGGAGCCACATCAACCGGTACATCCGGAAATCGCCGCGCAACGACCAGAGCGGGTACGTGAAGGTTGCCGGCCGGTTCTTCTCGAAGAAGAAGTGGCCGATCCAGGCGAAGCCGTAGCCGGCGACCGGCGCGGCCAGGAGCCAGGCCGGCGAGTCGAGGACGCTGGCGGCGACGAAGGCGATCACGAGCGTCGTGCCCACGAAATGCAGACGCCGATTCGTCGGATGGAGGTGCTGGGAGACGTAGAACGGCCAGAACGCCTCGTAGGACGGGAGCCTCTCCCCCATGGCCGACCTCCGAGGCTCAATGCTGGCTCCGGCCCGCCGGGAGTTCAAGTGCTATCCTGCGTTTCGCTGGTGCGAGTCCAGCCAGAGCGTGAGGGCTTCATGAACCTGACCAGACCGAATCACCGCGTCTTGCTCTTCGCCGCCTCCTTCGCCGCTCTCTCGGGCGCGTCGCAGGCGGCCACCTTCACCGCCACCGAGATGATGAAGCTTCGGCGTCTCGCCGTCCCCAGGTTTCGCCGGACGGCACGCTCGTGGCCTATGCCCAGACGGACGTCGACCTCGCGGCGGGAACGCGCAACAGCGATCTCTGGATCGTCCCGGTGGCGGGCGGCGAGCCGCGGCGCCTCACGAGCCATCCCAAGTCGGACACGGAGCCTCGCTGGAGCCCCGACGGCAAACGGCTCGCCTTCCTCTCGACGCGCGAGGGCGGGGCGCAGGTGTTCGTGCTGGAGCTCGCCGGGGGCGAGGCCCGCAAGGTCACGTCGCTCGTGACCGACGTGGAGACCTTTCAGTGGCTCGACAACCAGGCCCTGCTCGTGGTCTCGCGCGTGTTTCCGGACTGCGCGACGTCGGAGTGCAACAAGAAGAAGCTCGACGCCGCGGGCAAGCCCGACTCGGGGCAGGCCTACGACGAGCTGCTGATCCGCCACTGGGACACCTGGGACGACGGCCGGCGGAGCCATCTCTTCGTGGTCCCCCTGGGCGGCGGACCCGAGCGCGACCTCACGCCCGGCAACCGCGACGTTCCTCCGTGGAGCCTGGGCGGACCGGGGGACGTGGCGGTGTCACCCGACGGGCAGGAGGTGTGCTTCTCGCGCAACGACGATCCGGTCCCCGCGATCTCCACGAATGCCGAGCTCTTCGTGATGCCCGGTGGCCGGGGGCGCCGCCAAGAAGATCGCCGCCACCCCGGGCTACGACGGAGGCTGCCGCTACAGCCCGGACGGGACGCGGATCGCCTACCGCGCCCAGGTGCGGGCGGGGTACGAGGCCGATCGCTGGCGCGTGATGGTCTACGACCGCAAGACCGGTGCCACCACGAACCTGACCGAGACCTTCGACCGCCACGCCGAGTCGGTCACGTGGTCGGCCGACTCGAAGACGATCTACTTCCCCGCCGAGGACGACGGCTCGAGCCCGATCTTCGCGGTGCCCGCCGCGGGCGGCGCCGTCCGCAAGGTGGCCGACGGCAGCTTCGGCGACGTGCAGGCGGCAGCCGGCGGCAAGCTGCTCGTGGCGAGCCGGTCGTCCCTCACCTACCCGGCCGAGGTTGTACGCGTGCCCCTCGCGGGCCCGTCGAAAGCCGAGCGGGTCACCAAGGTGAACGACGCGTTCCTCGCCGGCTTCGGCCTGCGGCCCGGCGAGAGCGTGAGCTACACCGGGGCCGCGGGAAAGAAGGTGCAGGCCTGGCTGGTGAAGCCAGCAGGGCTTCGATCCCGCGAAGACCTATCCCCTGCTGGTGCTCGTCCACGGCGGCCCCCAGGGCGCCTGGGCCGATGGCTGGAGCAATCGTTGGAATCCGCAGGTCTTCGCGAGCGCCGGCTACCTCGTCTTCATGCCCAACCCCCGCGGCTCGATCGGGTGGGGCCAGGAGTTCGAGGACGACATCAACGGCGACTGGGGAGGCCGCGCCTACGACGACGTCATGAAGGGCACCGACTGGGCCGAGGCCTTGCCCTACGTGGCGAAGGGCCGCACCAGCGCGGCGGGCGCTTCCTATGGCGGCTACATGATCAACTGGATCGCCGGCCACACCGACCGCTACCGGGCGCTCGTCTCCCACGACGGCGTCTTCAACCTGGCCTCGATGTACGGCAGCACCGAGGAGCTCTGGTTCCCCGAGTGGGAGTTCAAGGGCGCGCCCTGGGACAACCCGGAGATGTACGCGAAGTGGAGCCCGCACCTCTTCGCCAAGGAGTTCAAGACCCCGACCCTGGTGATCCACAGCGCGCTCGACTACCGGGTCCCGATCGAGCAGGGTCTGGCCATGTACACCTCGCTGAAGCGCCGCGGCATCCCCGCCCGCTTCCTGACCTTCCCCGACGAGAACCACTGGGTCCTGAAGCCCGCGAACTCGGTGCGTTGGTACGCCGAGGTCCAGGCCTGGCTCGACCGGTACACCCAGTGAAGGCGAAGGTCGCGGGCACGGAGCTGGCCTACGCGGTCACCGGTAGCGGGCCGGCGGTCTTGTTCCTCCACGCCTTTCCATTGGGCCTCTTCATGTGGGAGGCCCAGGCCAAGGCCCTCGAGGGGACCCACACCGTGGTGCGCTTCGACGACCGCGGCTTCGGGGACACGCCCGTGGGCGACGGCCTTCTCACCATGGAGCGCATCGCCGACGACGCGGCGGCGCTCCTGGACCACCTGGGGATCTCGCAGGCGGTGGTCGCCGGCTGCTCGATGGGCGGCTACGCCACCCTGGCCTTCGCGCGCCGCCACGGGGATCGCTTGAAGGGCCTCGTCCTCCAGGACACCAAGGCGAGCGCCGACACCGACGAAGCGCGCCGCAACCGGGCCCTGCTCTCCGACAAGATTCGCAAGGAAGGGGCTTCGGCCGTGGCCGAGGCCTTCATGCCGAAGCTCCTGGGCCAGACCACGCAGAGCGAGAATCCCGCACTGGTCGAGCGCGTCCGCGAGGTGATCCTGGGGACATCGCCCCAGGGCATGATCGACGCCCTGGCGGGGCTCGCCGCGCGCGCCGACGCAACGCCCTCGCTGCGCGAGATCCGCGTCCCCACCCTCGTGATCTGCGGGGAAGAGGACACGATCACGCCGGTCGCGGATTCGGAGGTGCTTCATCGGAGCATCGCGGGGAGCCGCCTCGCAGTGATCCCGAAAGCGGGACATCTTTCGAGCCTCGAGAAGCCCGCGGCGTACAACGAGGCGCTCGCAGCCTTCCTGGGAACTCTCTGACCCGCGGTGGTGCGACGCGCATCGAGAGTAGGGCGACACCTTTTTTTGCTTGAACCCGGCCCGTAGGCCGGACTAGATTCCTAGGGTCGGCCCGCAACCTCGGCGGGCTCGCAACGCGATTCGCCCTCCCGGTCCTCCCCGGGGTGGGTTTTTGGGTCCTCCTCGCCGTTCAAGATCGACTTCGATCGAGTTGACGCCGCCCCTCTTCCCCGTCGATCCAGGAGGCTGCCATGAGCGACTTCCATCAGTCCGGACCCGTGACCGCCTTGCCCCGTCTCTTCGACCGTCCGGTCGAGGAGCTGGAGACCCGTATCCAGACCCTGGGCTTTCCCGTGGCCCTCGTCATCCCGATGGTGCCGGCCGAGATGGACCGGCCCGCCCTCTCGCGCATTCTCGACGAGCTGAGCGCGGTGACGTACCTCGACTCGCTGGTCGTCTCCTTGAACCGCGCGGGCGAGGGCGACTTCGTTCGCACCCAGGAGTTCTTCGCGCGCTATCCCGGGCGGAAGGTCATCGTCTGGAACGAGGCCCCGGCGGTCCGTGAGTTCCTCGCCGAGATGGAGGCGGCAGGCCTCTACGTGGGCGAGCCTGGAAAGGGCCGCGCCTGTTGGCTGGCCATGGGCTACATCCTGGCCGAAGGACGAGTCGAGTACATCGCCTTCCAGGACGCCGACGTGGTGAACTTCCGGCGCGAGATGCTGGCCCGCCTGGTTCTGCCCGCGGTCGATCCTACCGTCGACTTCGACTTCGTGAAGGGCTACTACGCGCGCGTCTCCGACCGCCTCCACGGCCGTGTCACCCGCCTCCTCCTGAGCCCGCTCCTGGCCGCCTTCACGCGCCTCCTGGGCAGCGACCCCTACATCCGATACCTCTCGTCCTTCCGCTACCCGCTGTCGGGCGAGTTCGCCCTCAAGATCGACCTCGCGGAGCGCATGCGCCTGCCCTGCGACTGGGGGCTCGAGATCGTCACCCTGTTCGAGGCCTTGCGGCACCGGGCCCCGGTGCGCGTCTGCCAGGTGGAGCTGGCCGAGCGCTACGATCACAAGCACCAGGAGCTCTCCGCGGGCGACCCGGCGGCCGGCCTCCACCGCATGGCCAAGGACGTGGTGAAGCACCTGCTGCGAACCCTCGCCGCGGCCGGGGTGAACCTCCCCGACGGCCTGTTGCGGAGCCTTCTGGCCGCCTACCAGCGCGAGGCCGAGGACGCGGTGGCCGACTCCTACGCGGTGGCGGTGATGAACGGCCTGGCTTTCGGACGGCACGAAGAGGAGCAGAACGTACAGGTGTTCACGAGCGCCCTGCGCGCGTCGATCGACGAGTTCCTTGCGGATCCCCTGGGTGCTCCCCTCGTTCCCAACTGGGCGCGCGTCTGGGCGGGCGTGCCCGACGCGGGCCGGCGGCTCGTGGCCGCGGTCGGCGAGGACGCCACGATGGGGAGACTCGTGGGAGCGGGCGCCGCTCAGAGAGTGACCTCATGAGCGCACCGCACCAGAGACTCATCGTATTCAGCGATCTCGACGGCAGCCTGCTCGACTCCGAAACCTATGGCTGGGAGGAGGCCCGGCCCGCGGTGGACACCCTCCGGCGGCTCGACATTCCCCTGGTCCTCGCGAGCAGCAAGACGCGAGGGGAGGTGGCCGTCTACGCGAAGGCCATGGACTTGAAGGCCCCGTTCGTGGCGGAGAACGGCGGCGTGGTCGTGGTCCCCGACGGCTATTTCGGGCACTCGGTGCCGGGATCCGAACCTCGCGATGGCTTCGACATCCTGCCCCTCGGGGTGCCGCGCTGCGACCTCGTGGCGGCACTCGGAGAGATGGCCGCGAAGATCGGGGCCCGGGTGCGCGGCTTCGCGAGCCTGGGCCGGGCCGAGGTCCAAAGGCTCACCGGGCTCAGCGGGGGTGCCGCCCGGCTGGCCCTCGAGCGCGAGCACGACGAGCCTTTCGTGCTCGACGACGAAGGCAGCATCGGGGCCCTGAGCGAAGCCGCCCAGGATCGCAAGCTCAAGGTCACGCGCGGCGGACGGTTCTTCCACTTGACCGGGGGCAGCGACAAGGGCCGCGCGGCCCGGGTCCTGATGGGCCTCTTCGAGGCCGTGGGCCGTCGCCTCACTTCCATCGGCATCGGTGATGCCCCGAACGACCTCGCCCTCCTGGCCTCGGTGCAGCACCCGATCGTCATCCCGCGGCCCGACGGCACCGCCGATCCCGCGCTGGCCGCAGGCCTGCCCGGCGCGCAGCTCGCTCCGAGGGCCGGGCCCGCGGGTTGGAACGACGCCGTGCTCTCGGTCCTTCGCGGCGAGACCCTGCCCCGGGCCGGGAAGACTAAGGGCCCGTGAAGGTGGGGCGAGGGCAAGCCTCCACGAGCTCCCGCCGTTGCGCGTCGTCGAGCCGGGAGGTGGCGAGGAGGGGATCGAGTACGGACCGGGCCTGCCGGGCGGCCGCCTGGGCTTCGGCTTCGCGGCCCGCGGCGAGGAAGCCCGTGACCAGACGGCATCGGCTGCGCACGAGCTTGGCCGCCGCCTCGACCCTTCCAGGATCGACGCGGAGCCGCGTCGCCCGCAGGGTCTCGGCCTTCCGCCAGCTTGCGAGGGCCGCGGCCTTGCCGGTCTCGTCGCCGGATTCGACCTGCACGTCGCCCACCCGCTCGTAGCTCGAGGCCAGCTCTTCGAGCAACGCGCCGTCCTCTCCCGCCTCCGGCGCGAGCCGATCCAGATACTCGAGGGCCCGCCTCACGATGGTGAGGCGCGCCCTCTCGGCGCCTTCGAGGTCACGAAGCGAGTCGTGAATCTCGAAAAGGAACGAGCGGGCGAGGCTTCGAACCTCGGTGAGGTGCCGCTCGGCCCGTTGGCGATGGGCTTCGGCGATCCGGGCCTGGGCGGCGGTGGCCACGATTCCCGCCACGAGGCTCAGGAAGACGAGGCTGGCCGCCGTGACCGCCGCTTTGTGCCGCCGGACGAACTTCGCCGTGCGATAGCCGAGGGTGTCGGCCCGGGCCAGCACGGGCCGGCCTTCGAGGTAGCGTCCGATGTCGTCGGAGAGATCCTGGGCCGAAGCGTAGCGACGCGATGGCTCCTTGCGCAGGGCTTTGAGGACGATGGTGTCGAGGTCGCCCTGGAGCTCGCCCGCGAGCTGGCGCAGGCGGGGATCGTCGGTCTCGGGCCGCGGCGCCGCGGGGTAGGCGGGCTCGGTGGCGGATTCGGTCGTGGCCTCGGTGGTGCGGGCCCGACGCACGATGGTGCTCGGCTTCTGGGGCTCGAGCTCGCAGACCACCCGCACGATCTCCGCGGGCACCGGCGTCCCCACGCGATAGGGGCGATGGCCGGTGAGGACCTCGTAGAGGACGACGCCCAGCGAGTACACGTCGCTGGCCGTGGTCACGGGCTGGGCGCGCACCTGCTCGGGGCTCGCGTAGTCCGGGGTCAGGGCCGGGAACGCGGTCTGGGTGGGGGCCTCGGTCGGGTCGTCCGCGAGCACCTTCGCGATTCCGAAGTCCAGGAGCTTCGGTACGCCGTCCTCGGTCACCAGGATGTTCCCGGGCTTCAGGTCCCGGTGGACCACGAGGTTCTGGTGGGCGTACTGAACGGCCGCGCACACCGCGCGAAAGAGGGTGAGTCGCGCACTGGTCGTGAGCGCCCGCTCCTCGCAATAGGAATCGATGGGATGGCCCTCGACATACTCCATCACCAGATAGGGTTCGCCCTCCTCCGTCGCCCCTCCGTCGAGCAGGCGTGCGATGTTCGGATGGTCGAGACCGGCCAGGATCTGGCGCTCTGCGCGGAACCGCTTGAGGACCTCGGCGGACGAGCGGCCGCTGCGCACCAGCTTGAGCGCCACCTCCTTGTGAAAGGCATCGTCGGCGCGCACGGCCCGGTAGACCGTGCCCATGCCACCGCGGCCCACCTCTCCGCGGATCTCATAGGAGCCGACCCGCCGACCCTCCCACGCAGGCTCGGGCGGCGCCGGCCGGTGTTCAGCCATGAGCCGAGCTTCCCACCCCGCTAGGGTGTTCTGGAGGCGGACTCGGCCTGCTTGAGCCGCCTGAAGAGCCAGGCACGGGCCATGGCCCAGTCGCGGTTGGCGGTGGCGAGCGAGACCCTTAGCGCGTCGGCCGCCTCGTCGGCGGTCAGGCCTCCGAAGAAGCGCATCTCCACCAGGCGCGCCTGGCGTTCGTCTTTGGCCTCGAGCTCCTCGAGCGCGTGGTCGAGGGCGATCAGGTCGATCTGCCGAGGCTCGGCCACGGCGACGCCCTCGGTCAGCTCCACGCGCAAGCCGCCGCTCGCGCGCTTGCGCGCATGGTGGGCACGGGCATGGTCGACGAGGACGCGGCGCATCATCTGCGAGGCCATCGCGAAGAACTGGGCGCGGTTCTTGAAGGGCTCGCGCTGGGAGGTGAGGCGGCTGTAGGCCTCGTGAACGAGGGCCGTCGGCTGGAGGGTGTGGCCGCGGCGTTCGCGACGAAGGTAGGCGGCCGCGCGGCGACGCAGCTCGCCGTACACCAGGGGCACCAGCCGGTCGCGCGCGCCGAGGTCGCCGTCGCTCCAGGCCTGGAGGAGCCGGGTGATGGCCTCGGGAGGAGGCGGGTTCTCCGGCGTGGGCCCGGGCATCCTTCGAGAAGACTAGGGGTTCGAGCGGGCGGGCGTCAACTGTCTGGCAACCGCTGGCTCGAGAGCCGCGGCGCAACGGGCCCTCCCCTCGCGCAGGTCGCCGACGAGGCGGGCGCTGCGCCCGACGAGGTGCTTCTCGCTCTCCAGGGTGACGGCGACACCCAGGGTCTCGTCGTAGACCGACGCGGCTTCGCTCCAGGCGCGCGCGGCCTCCGGGGCGGCGGCGGTGGTCCGCGCACGCGCCTCGAGAGAGCGGCCGAGACCGAGGCTCGCCTTGACGAGGTCGACGCGGGCGAGCCAGGCGTAGGCCTCGACCGTTGTCTCGACCTGGCGGAGGCGCAAGCTCCGAGCCTCCCGCCACGAGACGAGGGCCTGGGCCTGCTGGCCCTGGGCTTCGTGGAGCCGCGCCACCGCTTCGGCGAGGCTGGCCGAAGAGCCGTCCCGGGCGGCGTCCTCGGGCAAGACGGCGCGGGCGGCTGCAAACGATCGCTGTGCCGCTTCGAAGTCACGGACCTCGGTCTGCGCCGCGCCGAGTCGGGTGAGCACGGAGACCACGTCCCTGCGGGCCAGGTCGTTCTTTGCGTCCGCGGCCATCAGCCGATCGCGAATCTCCCGTGCGCGGTCGAACGCGGCCACCGCGGCCCGAGGGTCGCCGGTGGCCACGAGGCCTTCACCAAGGTCCACCAGGGACACGGAGAGATCGCGCTCGGCCGCCGCGCTCCCCGGACGCGCGGCCACCACCGCCTCGTCGAGAGCGACCGCCCGTCGCGAGCGAACGAGGGCGCCCTTTTCGTCTCCTTGCACCGCGAGAATGCCGGCGAGCCGCTTCTCGGAGAGGGCCAGGTCCCGGCGGGCGGTGGCCGACGTGGGATCGGCGCGGTGGATGGCCTCGAAGAGCGCCGCGGCTTCCTGGTACTCGGCCGCCGCTCCCGGCAGGTCGCCGTCGTCGGTGAGGCGAACGGCGACCGCGTAGTGAGCGATCGCCAGATGGCGCTTCGCGCTGGCCTCGCCCGGCCGGAGCCGCGCGAGCCGCTCGGCGAGGGCTCGAGCCTCCCGGGCGAAGCGCAGCGCCGTCACGGAATCGGGCTCGGTGTAGGACTGGTTGACGAGCGCCGTGGCCAGGCGGTCCTGACGGCCAAGGTCGTCGGGACGCGCGGCGGCGAGGGCCTGCCGCAAAGCCAGCGTCTTGCGCTGACTCGCGCGCGCCCCCTCGATATCGCCGAGGTTGGCCGCTCCGGGGTTCCCCTGCACGTCGGCGAGCTTCTGGTAGGCGGTGGCGAGCTCCTCCGCCAGCTCGGGGTTTCCCGGAGCATCGACCGCCAGCGCGTCGAGGTGGTCGGACGCCCGCTTCAGCAAGAGGGCCCGGGCGGCGGTGGCTCCGGGAAGGGCCTCGATCTGCTCGTGCACCTCGAAGACCAGCGCGTTCGCGAGGCGGCGGGCGTCCTCGAAACGCTTCTCGGCGCGCTGCCGGTTCGCCTCGGCGAGACGGGCCTGGCGCGCGGCCGCGAAGAAGCCCGTGCCGAGGGTGAGCAGGAGGAGGGGAGCCCCCACGGCGAGCGGCCGGTGCGCGCGGACGAACCGGCCGAGGCGGTAGGCGAAGCCGTCGCCCCGGGCGAGAACCGGCTCGCCGCCCTGATGCCGGCGCAAGTCCTCGGCCAGCTCGTGGGCCGAGTGGTACCTCCGCGCGGGATCCTTGTGAAGGGCCCGGAGGACGATCGTGTCGAGGTCGCCTTCGAGCCCGGCCCGGGGCCGTAGCTCGCTGGGCCGGCGCGGCGCGGTGTGGCAGACCGCTCGCAGGACCTCCTCGGGCGAGCGCGAAGCCAGCTCGTAGGGCCTCTGTCCCGAGAGCAACTCGTAGAGGACGACGCCGAGGGAGTAGACGTCGGTCCCGGTGGTGATCGGCTGCCCCGTCACCTGTTCGGGGCTCGCGTAGTCCGGGGTCATCGCAGGAAGGAGAGTCGCGGTCTGCGGCGCGCCCGCGGGCCCCTCGGCGAGGAGCTTGGCGATTCCGAAATCCAGGATCTTGGGAACGCCTTCCGCGGTGACCAGGATGTTGGGGGGCTTCAAGTCGCGGTGGACCACGAGGTTCTGGTGCAGGTAGTGGACGGCATCGCAGACCCTTCGGAAGAGGTCGAGCCGTTCCCGGATGCCGGCGTGACGCTGAGCGCAGTAGACGTCGAGGGGATGGCCGGCCACGAGCTCCATCACCAGGTAGGGATGGCCGTCGTCCGTGGTGCCGCCGTCGAAGAGGGCCGCGACGTTCGGGTGCTCGAGCCGGGCGAGGATCTGGCGCTCGGCGCGAAAACGGCGCTGGAGCTCCTCGGACGCGACCCCGGGGCCGATCAGCTTGAGGGCCACCTCGCGCTCGAAGCCCTGGTCTTCCCGAACCGCGCGGTAGACGGTGCCCATGCCCCCGCGGCCGATCTCGGCCACGAGACGATAGGGCCCGACGCGACGAACCTCCGGCGAGGGGGACGCGGTCACGGGCCTAGGGTGACACGTTCCATGGCCAAGATTCTCGGCGGAAGTCGAGGTAGACTCGTCCCGCTTCAGCAAGGAGATCCGACGATGCGCATCGGCGTCCTTCGCGGCCGTGAGAACTCCTTCCCCGACGCCTTCATCGCCAAGGTCAACTCGATGGGCAAGGGCGTCACTGCCGAGTACATCCAGCTCGGCGGGACCAAGCTCAACGAGCCCGTGCCCTACCGCGTGGTCCTCGACCGCATGAGCCACGAGGTGCCGTACTACGCCGTCTATCTGAAGATGGCGGCCCTCCAGGGCACCTACTGCATCAACAACACCTTCTGGCGAAGCGCCGACGACAAGTTCTTCGGCTATGCCATCGCGGAGAAGCTCGGCATCGCCGAGCCGAAGACGGTGGTGCTGCCGAACCACGGCTACGTCGACGACGTCACCCCCGAGAGCCTGCGGAACCTCTGGCCCACGGATTTCCAGATGTACCTCGACTTCGTGGGCTGTCCCTGCATCATGAAGCCCGCGTTCGGCGGGGGCTGGAAGAACGTCCACAAGATCCACTCGCTCGACGAGCTGGTCCAGCTCTACGACCAGTCCGGTAGCCTCACCATGATGCTGCAGGAGTTCATCACCTGGGACACCTTCATACGGGTGCCCACGATCGGGCGGCGCTGGGCGCGGGCCATCCGCTACGACCCCGCGCCCCTGGCCATGGGCGGCTACAACCAGGACTACGACATCCTGCCCCGCGCGCTCCGGAACAAGGCCGAGGAGCTGTCGCTCACGCTCAACAAGGCCCTCGGCTACGACATGAACGCCGTCGAGTTCGCGGTCAAGGACGGCCTCTTCTACGGGATCGACCTCACGAACTACACACCCGACCTGGACTACCGCAGCCTCAAGGACGCGCACTTCCCCTGGGCGGTCGAGAAGATGGCCGAGCTCGCGGTCGAAAAGGCGGTGTCCGGCGAAGGGACGCCCCTGCCCGCGAATTTCCGCGAGCTGATGCTCCGATAGACGCGATGCGTTGGCTCGGCGCCCCTGGCCGGCTCGCCCCCGTCGCCCTCGTCGCGTGCCTGACCGGCCTCGCCCTCGGAGCCGCGCCCGAGCCGGTCGCCCCACGCCTCGTTCTCGTTCGGCAGCATGACGACCCCCGTGATCACGACCCGGACCCCGGGGGCCGAGGGAATCCGCTACGGTTTCGAGGGCGGCCGCGCGGTGAAGGTGGGCGGGACGTACCATCTGTTCACCACCGAGATGACGGGCGACCCCATGTGGGTCAAGACGCGCTTCGGCTACTGGACGAGCGGCGACCGTCTTTCCTGGCGCCGAGTGGCCACGGTGCGGGAGTCGAGCGGGGAATTCGAGGGTCGGGACCCGCGAGCGGCGCTGTGGTCGCCCCTCCCGGTATTCGATCCCGGCGAGAAGCGGTGGAGCCTCTTCTACGTCGCGTACCGGGCGATGCCGACCGACGGGACACGCTTTCTGCTGAACCACGCGGGCGAGATCTGGCGTGCGGTCTCGAAGTCCCCCGGCCAAGAGGGCATCCATGGCCCGTTCGAGGACGCGGGCGTCGTCCTTCGCCCCGGACCGGACTCGCTCTCCTGGGAGGGGCTGCAAGGCACGGACTCGTTCTTCGCCTGGCCCGTGGCCGGCGTCTGGCGGGCCTTCTACGGCAGCGCGCGCACGGAGACGAAGCCGATCAGCCACTGGCGGGTAGGGCCTGCCGAGGCACAGAGGCTGGCCGGCCCCTGGCGCCGCGAAGCCCAGGACAACCCCTCGCCGATCGAGCCCCGCTTCATCGAGAACCCCATCGTCACCGAGGCGCCGGGAGGCGGGTGGCTCGTCGTCTACGACGCCGAGACGCCGGACGGCATCGGCTGGGCCTACTCCGCGGACGGCGTCCGCTGGGGCCGAGGCCAGGGCCTCGTCCTCCAGCCCACGCCTGGGGAGTGGGCGAAGGAAATCCGTACGCCCCTGGGGCTCGTGCCCGAGGGCGGAGACCGCTTCACCCTCTTCTACACCGGCTTCGAGAGGGCTCCCGACTGGTCCCGCATCCTCGACACCGCGACGAGCGAGGCGACCTGCGCGGTCGGTTTCGTCGAGCTGCGTCTCGTGCGCTGAGGGCAGACCAGGCCCGGGCCATGAAGGCCTGGCTTTCGCCAGGGCATGACCCGGGGTGATGCGTGGCAGCTGAGAGGCGGGCTCGGGCCCGAGGGAGGATCGCTTTCGGGTGGGTCCGCGAAGGTCAGGCCAGAGCCGCGTGCGGGTCCCCACGGCAACGGCGGCACCCTCTCGGTGCAGGTCGTTCCGGACGGCAGCGCCGCCCTGCCGTTCGTGAACGAGTCGCCCGACACCTGGACGTTCCAGGGCGACACCTCGGCCCTGGTTGGTAGGAGTTACAGCGTCCGCCTCGAAAACGGCGGTCGCAGCCGCGTCAAGGTGGTGATCGCCGTGAACGGCGTCAACGTCTACGTCCGCAAGCCGATAGCCGGCACCGCCGACCGCGACGTGGGCTCCATCCTCGGCCCCGGGCAGACCCGCGTGGTCACCGGACTCCAGTCCGACGAGCAGACCGCCCAGCGCTTCGTGTTCAAACCCGGGCCTTCTCCGAGGGAGCGATCGGCTGCGGCGCCCGGGTGGGCGCGATCGAGGTGCAGATCTACGAAGAGGGGCCGAGGGCGGCTCACCCACTGGGGCCCGGCCGGCGGCTCGAGGCCACGGAACGGAAATCGCCGTAGCCCGCTCCCCCACCAGTCGCGGGAGAGTCCTTCTTGACGGCGACTTTCTTCTTGACAAGAGGCGTGGCAGTTCCATACTGGGCACCTCACCGACGGAAAACGGGTTCCGAAGCCTCACTTCGTCCGGTTCCTGCTTCCCTGGGGCGGCTTGTGGGTAAGCAGCCTCGCGGGGTTCGCATCGCATGAATTGGTCCGCGAGATTGGGGAGGGTCCGCCATGCGGCATGGATCGCGTAAGAATCCGGCACTTCGGATACTGCCTGTCGTGTCGCTGGCCGTGGCCGCGATCGCCCTCGGGCTTCCGGCGACGGCCGGCAATGGTTTCCTGATCGACGATCTGAAGCAGTTCTCCGGTCCCGCGTCCCTGCCGCCTCCGGGCGACTGCACGGGCGCTCCCGACTGCTATGTGGACGATGTCAACGGCAGCGACGCCAACGGCGGCGCGAGCCTTGCGGACGCGAAGAAGACGATCCAAGCCGGAGTCGACGCGGTCGGAGCGGGCGGCACGGTGCATGTCGCTCCGGGCACGTACAACGAGAGCCCGGTCGTCGACAAGTCGCTCCAACTCGTGTCCAGCGGTGGGCGAGACGTGACGACGATCCAGCTTCAGGCGGGGCCGGAATACCTCGGCGGGCTGACGATCAAGGGGAATCTGAGCCAGGTCACGGTCGAGGGATTCACCATCGCCGGCTCCGACGGGGATGCCTTGCTGTCCCGCCTGGCCAACTCCAACGTAGTCGTCTATAGCGGGCAGGTCTCCGATACTCCGTTCTCCGTGGTCATCAAGGACAGCCGGTTGAAGGTCGCCAACGTCGATCCGGGCTTTACCACGGGGGACGACGGCATCGGCCTGGTCACCTACGCGAACCACACGGGGATCAACGAGGTCGACAGCATCTCGGTGCGGGGCACCATCTTCGAGCCGCTCCACGGCGTGGGGAGCACGGCCGGCACGCGAGCATTCTTCATCAACCCGGGGTCGAAACAATTCAACTTCGAGCTCAACGAGATCACTGGCCAGTTCAACCGCGGCTCGTACACCCAGGCGAACGGCGCGCTGCTCAACCAGAACACCGTGACCGGAGTCGGGTCTCCGGGAAGCCGTTCGGGCGGCTTGGGCACGTGGGGATACCCCGACCCCACCGTCTACGGGCACGCGGTGTTCAGCAACAACGTCGTCAATGGCACGTCCGGGATTCACATCTACGAGAGTGAACAGGTGACGGTCACCAACAACGTCCTCGTCAACAACGACTGGGCGGTGTCCGTGGGATTCTTGACGGCCTTGCCGTTCGCTGCTTCCACCATCGACATCGAGCTCAACAGCATCATCGGCACCAGCAACGGCATCGAGAGCGACCCTTTGGTCACCGGCACGGTGAACGCGGAGCGGAACTGGTGGGGTAGCGCCAGCGGACCGACCAACCCAGGGAACCCGGGCGGAACCGGAGACAAGGCCACCGGCGACGTGGACTTCGACCCGTGGCTCTGCGACGGCACGGACACGAACCTGGCCGCCATCGGCTTTCAACCGAACCCTGACACCTCGCCGTGCACGAGCCTGGGTAGCCTGACCGTGACCAAGACCGTCAATTGGAGGGGCGCACCGCCCAACGCTGCACAGACCTTCTCGATCTGCATCACCGGGCCCTCGTATCCGTCCGGCAACTGCCAGACGGCGGCCTACACCGGGGGCCCTCTGACTTGGAACGGGCTCGACGCGGGGTCGTACTCCGTGACGGAAAACCCCGGTAGCGCGTGGACCGTCCGCATCTCGGGATCGCCGGCCACCGTGACCGGGGGGCAGACCGCGGAGGCCAGCGTCACCAACAACCTCAAGCCCGGCAGGCTCGTCGTCTTCAAGCTGGTCAGGCGCCCCTTCCGCCCCTTCAACATCAGGCAGAGATTCGAGATCTGCATCGCCGGCCCGTCCTACCCAACCCCGAATTGCAGGACCTTAGGTCCTCACGGCGGCCTGCGGATCTGGGGCCCCATCGTCCCCGGGAGCTACACCGTCACGGAAACCGATCCGGGACCGGGCTGGGTCGTCACCATCAGCGGCTCTCCAACCGTGGTTCCCCCGCATGGGATAGCAGCTGCCCTCGTGACGAACTCCAGGACCTGGGCGGCGATCGGGGTGACGAAGGAGAGGCCGCCGATCGCGCTCGACAGAAGCGCGGTCGGGTTCACCAACGAGTTCGCTCCTCAGCGGTGACCGGAACGGGTCGACAGCAGGGCACGTGACCTTGGCCGTGCTTCATTGACCAGGCCCCCGAAAGCGTGTCCGCCCGTCGCGGGCGGACACGCGACCCTGCTCGTCCTCGCCTTCAGATAGATGTCGTCAGGCCAGATCGATGGCCTTGGCGCCGGGCCAAAACCTGCCGAAGCGGCGAGGGCGATCGTGTGGAGGTGCGTACGCGGCGCGGTTCACGCACGATCTGGGTGAGAGGCATGGTCGGCGTTGCCCAAGCACCATCGATTCCGCTGATCATTCGCCCGCGACTACACTTGCGTGCCGCGCGATCATGCGCCACGTAGTACCCAATCGTTTCCAGATGTTCGTGAATCGTCGGTTCACGGTTTGATTTGCCCGCGGTGCATTGCCCTTCGAGACGACGGTTTCGGAGCCCATCACGATGGCAATGTCGTCGCTGAACCGAATCGACTCGATTCGCCTCTCGAATGCGGAGTAGCTGATCAAACCGCGCTTGACTCGATCCAGTACGACGGCGCGATCCGCCGATATCGCATTCTGAGGATTGTTGACGATGAATTGATCCGACCACAGTTTCTCGAGCGCAGGCACATCCCCGTTGAGCACCGCCACTCGTTCTTGTTCTTCGAGTGATCGGATCGCTTTCTCGTCAGTCGTTGGAGGCGCTTGCGGCTGAGCTGATGAAGTTACCGCGGCGCACGCCGATGCCAATAGGAGCAATACGCGGGCAAACGATCTTGTCATGATATGTCCTCTTTCAATAAGACATGAATGGCCAACCGTCTGGGCTGAGCGGGCCAAGCCACTGGAGGTCCGCCTCGACCGACAGGTTAGCCGTCCGTCTCTGCGCTGACAATACGGCCCTGGTGCAACCTGTGGGTAAGTAGTACAAGGGCAGTTCGCCAGTCAAGCCCTGTCGTCGCGGGCCCCGCCGTCGCAGCCCCGTCGTCGTGGGTGGCGGGCTTGGGGGGCTGCGGCCCGGCTCGATCGGCTCGAAGTGCGGTAACCTCTCGCCTGTTCCGGGCGCCTATGAATGAAGCCGACACGTGTAGGAGGTTCGTAGTCCCCAAGCTCCAGGCGGCAGCCTGGAAGGAGTACGCCGAGATCCTCGGGCGCCGGTTCGCCTGCGCAACCGACGCGACCATGCGCCACTTGTTCGTCTGCACGCTGCTTTGCATTCTGCCGATACCAGTACTCGCTCAAACCAAGGGTTCGGATCTTTCCAGGAACCCCGCCCTGATGCCTGACTGGGCAGATCGCGTGATGGCCAAGGACCCGAAGGTCCGGGCAGCCGCCAGAGCGGCCCTGGTCCAGGGGGCCGGGCGTTCGCTGCCTTTGCTGAGACGATTCCTCACCCTTGGGAATGAAGACCTGGATCTGGAGAGTTTCGAGATCATCAGGCGGATCGGTCCGCCGGCCATTCCGCTGCTGGTGGACCTGCTTCGTGATGAGCGGGTCTCCATCCGGCGCAGCGCCGTTGATCCCTTGATTGACCTGGCGCCCGATACCGAACGGATTCAACCCGCGCTCCGACGGGCACTGAGAGACGAGGATCCGCAGGTCGCGGGCGATGCCGCACGTGCCCTGGGCGCCTTGGGCACGAGGGCCAGCCCTTCGGTACGCGCTCTAGTCGAGACTCTCGCCCACGAGGATGCTTACGTCCGCATTTACGCGGCGGAGGCCTTGGCGTCCATCGGTCCAATGGCAGGTGCTTCGACCAGGGATCTCGCGAGAGCCCTGGGCGATCCGGTTCCCGGGGTAAGGTGGGCGGCGGGTGAAGCCCTCGCAAGCATCGGCCCGGCCGCGCAGTCCGCGGTGCCGCAGTTGATCGAGGCTCTGAAGGATGAATTCCTCTATGTGCGCATCTGCGCGGCCGGTGCCCTGGGAAGCCTCGGGCCGAAGGCACAGACGGCCCGTGAGGCGCTCCGGGCAGCCGCAAACGATCCCACGATGCGTTACGAAGCCGAGTGGGCGCTCAATCGAATCGCTGGCATCGAGTCTGGAGAGCCTGTCCTCTCACCCGTTGTGCAAGCACCTTCCGTCGCGCCACAACCCCGGACGACAGCGGCTCAGCCGGGTAATCCTCCGGTGGACTGGGATACGACGACGGGGCGGAACATCGTCTGGAGCGTCGAGTTGGGAAACGAGACGTTTGGCCGGCCTGTGGTGGCGGGCGACGCGGTCTATGTGGGCACCGACAACGCCAGGCAACTGAACCCCGCCTTTCAGGAAGAGTGCGGCGTGCTCATGGCCTTTCGGGCGACGGATGGCAGGTTCCTTTGGCAGGACCTGGCCCCGCGAGTGGAGCGCGGCCTGCGGGAGTTCCTGCTGCCGTCGACGACGAGTGCGCCGTATGTGGAAGGGAACCGTTTGTACTATGTCACCGCCGAGTGCCAGCTCCGTAGCCTCGACATACCCGGCTTCCGCGATGGCGAGATGCCGAACGCTGCGGCCGACATCGCCTGGGAGCTGGATATGTGCGGCCGCCTGGGCGTCTTTCCGCATGAAGCCACCAACAGTGAAGTATTGCCCGTGGGTGATCTGCTGATGGTTTCTACCTCCAACGGCCAGAATGAAGGCCATACGCGCGTCCCATCGCCGCGCGCCCCAAGCCTGGTCGCGGTGGACAAGCGTTCGGGCGAAGTGGTGTGGCGCGCCATTGGCGCGGGCGAGCAGGTGCTGCACGGCCAGTGGTCGAGCCCCGTGGCGGCCAACGTCAACGGGCGCATGCAGGTGCTCTTCGGCGGAGGAGATGGCTGGCTGCGGGCCTACGACGCGGCTTCGGGTCACGAAATCTGGCGATTTGACGGCAACCCGAAGGACGCCCGCTGGCTTCCGCGCCCCGGCGTCCTTTCGCGCGGTTTCATCATTGCTTCACCGGTCTTCGCCGACGGCCGGGTCTTCGTGGCGATGGGACAGAGTCCTGGGCACGGCAACGGACCGTCATTGATTCATGCGATCAGTCCTAACGGCCAGGGAGACGTCACCAGGAGCAGGCTCCTCTGGACTTCTCGCGAGGTCGGTCGCGTGGCGGGAACGCCCCTCGAGAAGGACGGTCTGCTGTACGTTGGGGACGTGGGCGGAACGGTTCATTGTTTGGACGCGGCAACCGGCGCCCACGTCTGGAAACACGAGACGAACGGGGCCATCTGGGGATGCCTCCTGTTGGCCGGCGACCGGCTCTACGTTGGGAACGACGAAGGCACCATGACCGTCCTTCGTGCCGGCCGGCGAAAAGAGTTGCTGGCGCAAATCGAGATGGATGCGCCGCTCTATTCGCGGCCGGCGCTGATCGGCGATGCGCTTTATCTGGCCACCGCGCACCGCTTGTACCTCATCGCGGCCAAGCCTTGACCTTACCGAGCTCCGAGCGGCGCACCGTCCGCGGCGACGCTGTCCCGCTCCGTTCTCGAGAAGGCCGACGATTCCCGATGAGGTTCCGGCGCAGGAGCCCACGCCGGGCTTCCTTGCTCGCTCAAGCCCCGGGGTGTTTGTAGGGCGCGCGATAGTCACGCTTCAGCAGCGCCGACGCCGCGGGCGGACCCGAAACCTCGCCGCGCGCGTCGTCCCAGACCACACGCGACCCCGTCTTGTAGGCGATCATCGCGAGCTGCACGCAGGCCGTGGACCGCGCCGCGTCTTCCAGGGAGCAGCCCGGGGGCTTTCGGGTGCGGACGGCCTCCAGGAACTCGCCCACGTGCGCAGGTTGGACGTCGGTCTTGGCCTCGAAGACCCGCCGCTCGCCGCCGCCCTTGGGCACGACCGTCCACTTGTCGTCGGTGACGACCACGGTCTCCTTCTCGCCGTAGAAGAGCGCGGCGTTGTCGGTCTCCGGGCTCCACTCGGCGGCGCCCCAGATCCGGTGGCGCCAGACCAGGGGGCAGCGTTCGAACTCGAATTGAGCGACGAGGGTGTCGGGGGTCGTGATCCGGCCCTTGAGGGCGTGGAGGCCGCCCGCCGCCTGCACCGCCTTCGGCATACCCTCGCCCAGGGCCACGCGCACCCGGTCGATCCAGTGGATGCCCCAGTCCACGAGGTGGCCGTTGCCGTAGGTCTCCTCGAGCCGCCAGGCGAAATGGCCGATGTTGGGGGCGTAAGGCAGCTTCGGAGCCGGACCGCACCAGGCGTCCCAGTCCAGAGACGCCGGCGGAGCCTGGGGCGTGGCGTCCGGCGGGTTCGCGGCATAGTTGATCTGGGCATCCACCTGCACGATGCGGCCCGCGGACCCGCCGTGGAGATAGGCCGCTGCGTCCTTGAAGGCCTGGCTCTGGCGCCGCTGAAAACCCACCTGCACGATCCGCCCCGCCCGCTTCGCGGCCGCGACCATGGCCTGCCCTTCGCGGATGTCATAGGCCACAGGCTTCTCGAGGTACACGTCGAGTCCGCGCTGCACCGCGGCGATGAACGGCAGGGCGTGCCAGTGGGGCGGGGTGGCGATGATGACCGCCTCCATCCCGGCATGGGCCAGGAACTCGCGCCAGTCCTTGTAGGTCCTGGGTCGGACACCGCCCTGAAGGCCCGCCGTCTCGGCCGCGGCCTTCTCGAGATGCTCGCTGTCCACGTCACAAAGCGCCACGGCCTCCACCCCGCCGGCCTTGAACGCCGCCTTCAGGTCCACCATCCCCCACCACCCGACCCCGAGGACGCCCAGCTTCAAGACGCGCGGCCCATCCGCGACAGCCGCGCGCGCTCGCGTGGCGGACGCGAGCAGGGCGCCGCCGACGGCCGCCCCGAAGCCGCGGTTGAACGAGCGACGGTCCACCTTGCTCATCGGTACCTCCCTGATTGCCTGCTTCTATCGTCCCGGGGCGGATCCACCAGAGGCATCCCCGTTCCGGGTCTGATTCCGAGCTGCTTGGGCAGCGGCGTTCCCGAGTAGCCGGCCATCCCTCCTCCGGACACCGCCCCGGATCCCTGCTGGCCTCGATTCTAGCCGTTCGAGGGCGTCGCCCCAGAGCCGCTGCCGGCTCACGAAGACCGGCCGCGCCGGCTACTCCAAGGACGGACATCCTGTTGTTCGCCCGGGTGAGAGGGGCACCCCCCGGATACGGGCGCAAGTGGCCTTCACCGGTCGCTCCGGGGGTCGGCCGGGCGGGACCGTGTGGTAGCCAACAGCCGGCCCGGTGCGCCCGGTGCCGAGCAGTCGGGAGTTACCGAAGATCGAGTCAGTTCGGCATGAATGTCGCCGTGAGGCCGCCGTGTCTGATCTCGCAGGGCGAACAGGCGCCGGCGACCAAGATCGAGTTCAGAAAGTACGTGTGGGCGCCGGCCGTGACGTCGTAGACACCGAAGACAGGAAGGCTGTGGATGAACGTGGCATTGGGGAGGGGAGGGAACACAGCGGCGATGCCGAACTGGCCATAGGTCGAGGGACAGTCCGTCGCGGTCTGGCCCACGAAGAGGTCGACCTCGTCCCCGACACCGTTGGCGTGGCTAAAGGTGACCGTCGCCAGGCCTTGCACCAGGACGCGGCCCGCTACGGGCGCCGTGATCGTGACGCTGATGCCACCCGCGTTCGAGCAATTGGCAGTCGGAGCTGCACCGGTGAACTCCTTGTGGGCCAGGACCACCGAGCTCTTGACTTGGGTCTTGTCGATCTTGTTGAAGTATCCGACGACGTCGACGACCAGGTGCGTGCTCGAGACGTCGGTCTGGATCGTCAGGTCGTTCGTGCAGGTCGTGGCCGCGGGGTTGCACACGGGTTGGGCGATCCCGTTCGCGATGTTGAGACCCGCCACGTTCGAGTAGTTGAGGACGGAGGCATTGGGGAGGGTGCCGCCGAAAGCGAAGGCGCGCAGGTCCCCGCCGCCGGCGGGGCCGACGGCCACGAGGTTCATCTCGACCGCGGTGGCGGTGCCGGGAATCCCGCAGTTCGTGGCGCTCCCCCCTTGGCTGGCGAAGCCTCCGGGGTTTCTGACCAGGAAGCTCCGCTGCGTGCCCGCAACGAGGATGCCGGCCGCGGCCGAACGGGTGTCGATGATCCGGCAAGGAGCTACGGGCGTGAACGCGAGGTCCGCGGCGGTGTCGCCGAGCACCATTGGCACAACCGGCCCACGGACGGCGGCCTCGATGTCGCCGAGCCCGCCCGCGGCGAGGAAGGCCTCGAGACGATCGACGGACAGCGACATGAGACTCTGCTTCAGGGAGCCCCGCAGGCTGGCGCCGAAATCGCGCGCGGCAGCCGTCTGACGGACCGCGAGGATGGCGTCGGCCAGCTCTCCTTTTCTCGCCGCCTCCTGCGTCTGTGCTTCCATCTCCTGGCCCATGGCCAGCTCAGCGCCGCCGCTCTTGAGCGCGCCACCCTGGGCGAACCCTGGGGGCGAAGCTACGACCGCACTAAGGGCCACGACCAGAACAAGAGGAGCCTTCATATCCGCTGTTCCTCCGCCAGATTCTGCGTCCTCAGACCGTAGGCGAACGAGGGCGCCCTATCGGCTCATGCTCCTGCTGACCGGAATCCTTCCGCCATGCTAGACTCCTGCCTTCCTCCGAGGCAGATGCCTGAGCCCGGCGAGATCACCTCCCTTCTGCGCCGACTCCGATCCGGGGACCGGGCGGCCGCGGATCTCCTGGTCGAAAAGGCCTACCCGGAGCTTCACCGGATCGCCGAGGCCCATTTTCGACACGAGCGCGCGGGCCATGTGTTGCAGCCCACGGCCCTCGTGAACGAGGCCTGGCAGAAGTTCGTGGCGCTCGACGCCGTGGAGCTGAGCGACCGCGTGCATTTCCTGTCCCTATGTTCGCGGTTGATGCGCCAGATCCTCGTCGATCACGCCCGCCGCCGCGCGACACACGAAAGGGTCGTCGGCTCCATGCGCGTCGACGATCGGGGCGAAGAGAACACGCTCGACCTGGACCTCGCGCTGAGCAAGCTCGAAGAGGCTCAGCCGCGCGCGGCCCGGGTCGTCGAGCTGCGCTACTTCGGGGGCCTGTCGACCGAGGAGATCGCGCAATGCCTCGACGTGTCGCTGGCCACGGTCAAGCGCGACTGGCTCGCCGCGCGAGCATGGCTCTACAGCCAGCTTCACGGAGACCCGGCGTGATCGGGAGCCGCTTTGAGGAGCTCTCGGAGCGCCTGGCCGAGGCTCTGGAATCGCCCGATCCGGCGGCCCGGATCGCCTCGTTCGGCGATCCCGACCTGGTCGAGCTCTTCGCTTGGCACCAGCGCGCGGGGAGCTTCCTGGAGGAGGGCCGCCCGCAGCGGGATAACCCCTGGCTGGGCCGCCAGGTCGGCGGGCGTTATCGCCTGAAGAGCGTGCTGGGGCGAGGCGGCTCGGGAGTCGTGTACGAAGCCTGCGACGAACAGGTCGAGGGGCGCCGGGTCGTGGTCAAGCTGCTGCACGACTTCTGGTCGTCGGAAGACTGGATGCGCCGGCGCTTCCGCGAGGAGGCCTCTGTCCTCACGCGGCTGGATCATCCCGGCATCGTGAGCCTGATCGACGCCGGCGAGTTCGAGGACGGGCGCCTCTTCCTGGTCCTGCCCTTTCACGAAGGGCGTACGCTGCGCGACGCGCTTGCCGCCGGGCCGCTCGACGCTGCGTTCGCCGCGCGCCTGCTGCGCGAGATCGGCGAGGCCGTTGGCTACGCTCATGCCCAGGGTGTCGTGCATCGCGACCTCAAGCCCGAGAACATCCTGCTGGTCCGGCGCGCCGATGGCGAGCACCCGCTCCTGATCGACTTCGGCATCGCCCAGGTCGGAGACCCGGCGGGCCCGCGCCCGACCACGACCCATCTGATGGGCAGCGCGTTCTACATGGCGCCGGAGCACCTCTTGGGCAAGGCCGAAGCCGCGAGCGACGTCTATTCGCTCGGCGTGATCGCGTGGGAGATGCTCACCGGAGCCCGCCCGTTCGATTCGGCGTCTCCGTTTGCGCTGCCCGAGCTGCAGCGGAAGGGCGTGGGCGATGCGTTCTACCGGCTGCGGCCGGACCTGGGGACCGCGGTGGGCCGGCTGCTCACGCGCGCGTTGGCCTTCGACGCGGCGCGCCGTGCGGCGCCGGTCACCGCCTTCACCGAGGAGCTCGCGGACACGCTCCAGGCGAACGCCCTGGACTCGCGGCTCGCCCGGCTCTGGGTCCTGCGCCGCTCGCGCCGCTTCATGCTGGCGAGCGGGGCGACGGCGCTCGTGGGGGCGGCCGCGGGAGGATGGTGGCTGCGGGATTGGCTGACCCCGCTCGACGCGGCGGAGCGCGTCATCGATTTTCCAGGGGGCGACTCGGCGGAAATGGCCGGGTTCAGCATTCATCGCGAGCTGACAGAGCGCGCCATACGCGATTTTCCTGGCGGCGCCGTCACCGCCATGCGCTATCTCACACCGGATCAGGGACAGCTCTTCAAGCACCTGACCCGGCGGCAGCAGGAGTGGGCCTTCCGCCGGGGCTGGAAGATATCGGCGCTCTGCCGGCCGGAGTCGGGAACTGCCGGTGTCGTCGTCGACGGTCTTGGCACCCGGCTTCGTCGCCCTTCTCGAGGCAACTCGAGACCGCGTCGAGCTGATCGCGATCCTGCAGGTCCGCGCCGGCCTTGATGGAATCAGGGTTCCTCTGAGCCTCCCGCCGGCGCCGCGCCTGGTGCGACTGGAGATGGCCTACGATCCGGTCTCCGCGCGGGCCACCGTATCCGTGGACGGCCAGATCCTCATTCGCGACTACGCCGGTTACATCGAATACCGCGGTGGAGCAGGCTGTGTCCTTCGCGGTCGCCAGCCGGGACGGCTCGCATGGCGTCCGCGGTCTTCGGGGGTCTTCACTTCGAGATTCTCGAGTAGCCGGCCTGCGGGCCAGCCACTCGACGGGGGCCATCGCCTCCAGTTACGCCCCGGGAAGGGCCTCGTCGCCGATCCCGGGTCCAAGGAGCTAGCCGACCCTCACCGATCGGCCCTCTCTTGCCGATCTCCAACACGCATCCAGCACCACTTGCGTCTTGAGGGCGATCTCGCCCCAGTGCGGATCGCGACGCTTCTCCAGGACGAGGGTCGAGAAGTCGCGGAACAGGTTGGTCTCCTGGGCGGTCGCGTGAGAGTTGCTGCGTTCGGGAACGGTCACCGTCCGGGTACGGCGTTGCATGGCGAGGTCGCAGCCGCGGACCTCGAAGGCGGAGTTGGTGACGTCGAAGCTCAGCTCGTCCCCGAAGAACGGGAGCACGAAGTCGGGGACATGGACGAAGCCCTTCGTTCCGCTGACGTTCGCCCACTGCTGGTTCGCGGTCTCGAACGAGCAGTAGAAGGCAGCGGAAACGCCGCTCGCGAAAACCATCTCGGCGGAGACCTCGAACGGAACCTCGTCCGGGCCCTGGGAGTGGCGGGCCGCGGTCAGCATGCGGGCCGTGACCTCTGTGGGCATCTCGTAGTTCATCGCCCAGAGCGCGAAGCGAATGGTGTACCAGCCGAGGTCTCCCAGGCACCCGTGGGGTTCGAGCAGGCTGTTCGCTCGGATGTTCCCTTCCCGGAATCCTTCGGGCGCCTTGAAGCTGAACTGGGTGGCGATGCGGCGGATGCGGCCGACGCTCTGGCCGTCGTCGAAGGTCTGGCGCAGCGCCTCCAGCCGGCGGCTGTGCATGAACATGACGCCGTCCATGAACTGGACCCGGTTGCGGTCGCAGGCGGCGAGCATGTCGCGAACGTCGTTGGCGCCGACACCCACCGGCTTCTCCACGAGGACGTGCTTGCCGGCGTTGGCGGCCTTGAGCACCCACTCCTTTCGCACCCCCGTGGGAAGAGGGAGGTAGACGGCGTCGACGTCGGACCGGACCAGGAGCTCGTCATAGCTGCCGACGGCGGCGGGCTCGTTCGGCAGCGGGCAGGTGGCCTGACACTCGGCGACGAACCGACGGCTGCGTTCGAGCGTCCGGCTGGCGACGGCCGTGACGGCCGAATTGCCCGTGAGCGCGAGGGCCTGCCAGTTCTTCCGGGCGATGCCTGCGGTCCCGAGGATCCCCCAACGACAAACACGCGAGTCCATGATGCCTGTCTCCTGTGACGCCAACCCCTGCCTTCGGGCCCCTTCCCGATGCCCGCTACCGGGCCTTTCCCCTCGCGCCTTCATCCCTACTCGAAGTAGCCGTTCACGTCCAGGATGAAGTGGACGCTTCCCGCGGCCCCGTTCAGAACCGCGATCGACCCGTTTCCGTTCGTGGCCAGGAGCACCACCGCGTTGTTGGCCCGGGTCTGGCCGATCGAGAAATTGATGTTGCTGGTCGCGGGCGGAATGCCGTCGCCTGGGAACAAGCTCACGAAGCCGGGGGCGGTCGGGCCGGTGACGGTCAGGTTGACCGACAGGGCCCTGGCCGTGGTCGGGACGTTGCAGGTGCTCGTCAGCGTGAAGCTGCGGCGGCCCGAGGCGACGAGCGCTGGCCCCCCGAGCGGCCCGGTGGTGTTCCGGGTGTCCACGAGGCGGCAGGGCGTGACCGGGTAGAACTTCCCCGGTGGCGTGGGCGTGAAGTAGAAGTAGCCGCCCGGCAGGGTGGCGGTCTGGCCGTCGGTCTGCACCACCACGTCCACGATGCCCGCCGCGTGCGCCGGTGTCGTGGCCGTGATCGTGGTGGCGTTCGCCACGGCAACGGCCGTAGCCGCCGTCCCCCCCAGCGTGACCGTGGCCGGAGACACGAAGCTCGTCCCGACGATGGTTACGGCGGTGCCTCCGGCCGTGGTACCGCCATTCGGGCTGACCGAGCCAACCGTCGGCCCGCCGAGCGCTCCGTTGGCCACGACCTTGTACAGATTCAATCCGACGGCCGGACAGCCGCCGGCGTTCCGCAGCCGCCGACAGTCTGATACACGATGCCCTCGGTCCGACCAGGACTGATGACCGTCGGCACGAACGATCCAAGACCCCATCGGTTGCCATTGGGCGGCGTGGTCGTCGCCCCGATGAATTGCGCGCCGTCGACGAGCTGGAACGCGCCGGTGCCGTCGTTCAGGAACAACGTCGTTCCCCATTGCGGGCTGGTCGCCGGGCGGAGGGTCTGTCGAGTATGTGCCGACGACGTCGAGGAAGCCGTCGTTGTTGATGTCGATCGTCATCAGATTCTGATATTCGACGCGTCCCAGATTCACGTACGGCGACGGTGACGCGTCGACGAACCGCCGGGCTCCCTGATTCAGACGCACGGGATACGTCGAATCGCCGACGTCGAAGCGGCATGGATTGGCCGTCGGGCAGCCAGTCGTAAAGAGGGTGATGTTCCGGAGGAGGCAAAGATATCGGGCAAGCCGTCGTTGTTGAAGTCGCGCGACCACCGACCGGACTGACTTCGCGCCGTCGTCAGCGTCCCGTCAGGCTGCGGCCCGCCGTGCGTGTGTCCGAAGGGCCCGTCCGGCAGGACGACGAGCGTGCCGGCCGTGAAGCCGCCGGGCCCGCCGAACACGATCTGAAAGTTCGGGTTGTGATCCTGACCCGTGACGAGCAGATCCAGTCTGCCGTCGCGGTCGAAATCCGCGAGGCTCATCCAGCTCTGCGCGTTCAGCAACGCAGGCCCGTTCGACCAGATCGACTGAGGAATCCAGTTGCGGATCTCGTCGAAGCCGTTGCCATTCCAGCGAAGGAGCGCCGTGTTGGCGCCACGTTTTGGTCGGGAAGAATGATCTCGACGCGCCCGTCGCCAAAGATATCGCCGACCGCGATCGCGTACGACCGAGTGGTTTGCTGGTCGGCCGGAATCAGCGACGAGACATCGCGATACTTCCCGCCGCCGACGTTGAGCGCGACACCGATCCGCGAACCTGGAAAGGGCTGCAGCGTCACTGCCGGCGTCGGCGAACAGAATGTCGGTCAGGCCATCATTGTTGATGTCGGCGAAGATCGTCATCGGCGAGTCTTTGACGGTCGGGGCGCCGGCCGGGAAGAAATCCGACAGTCGCGACGCGCATCCGACCGCTCGCCTCGATCACGATCGGTTCCAGCGGCAGTCGTGCTCGGCCGCGGCGCCGTCGAGCGTCAGGATGCGTCTCCGGATACCCGTCGCCGTCGAGATCTTTCGCGGCGGCGGACGACGCGATGGCTTGTGCCGGAGTCAACAGCGCTATCGCGTCGGTCACCTGAAAGTTCAGCGGACCGGGCGCGAGCGACGGCCCTTCGGCGTTCTCCGATGCGACGAGCTGCCCGTTGCTGTCCGTGATGCGGATGTCGTCGATGACAATCGATCCTGTGCCATTGATCGAGATGAAGACGAGGTAATCGCCGTGGTTGTTGAGCCTGAATGTGGTCGATGACGATCCCTGACGTTCCCGACGCGGCTCGGAGCACGGCGTCGGGCCCGAAATCCCCTACGCCGCATCCCTCCGGAGACTGGAAGCCGTAGCCGAACCCGCCCTCGGCGGCGGTGATGATGTGATAGCTCCACGTCATCGTGTAACTCTGGTTCGGTGCGAAGCGGACGAACGTGGGATCTGTCCCGAGGATGAAGTTGGCGAGCCGCCGGCGGGGCCGGTCCCGGAGGCCTTGATGGAGTTTCTGCCGGAAATCACCTCGCCCGGCGCCGACGTGATGCTTCCGCCGCTGTCGAGAAGCCAGCCCTTCCCGAGCGACGCGACCTGCGCGTGCGACGCCCCTGCAGACAGCAGAAGCCCGAGGACTCCAAACGAGATGCGTCTCTTGTATCGAGTCATGTGGCACCCTATCCAAGAACCTGGCTCTGCCTTGTCGGTCCGGGGGTTAGTAATACGAGGGCGGTTCGCCAGTCAAACCGCGTCGTGGCGGGCGGCCAATCCTGCCTTCGGGCCCTCCATCGCACCCTGCACCTTCGCCGCCCGGTGCCCGGGGCCGCAAGCTCGCCCGAACCGAAGTCGACCCTTCCCGCGACGAGGCGACTGAGGATCTCAACCGGATCGGCGATCGTCATTCTGATCTCGGATCGCCAGCAGCGAGCCCATGAACTCCGTGATCATCGCGAGCCGCTCGGCGGGGGTTCGGTCCAGCATCCGCCGGATCTGGGCCCGGTCGACGCCGTTCTCGTCGATGTCGGGCTCGCAGGGGACCGGACCTGGATCCGCAAGCGCCTCCGTCATGGCTTGAAGCTTACACCGCGGCCGGGCCTCCACCGCAACGTATCCAGGTCAGGGTGGACAGAGCTCTCCGTAGCCGGGCGCCTGGACGAGCTTCGCCATCGTCGTCTGAGACCTCCTTCCCGCGGAGGAGCAAGGCGCAGCGACTGTACAGTTGAGGCATGAAACTGCTGGCCCGGCTCGGGCTCGCCATCATCATCGTCGCCGCTACCTATTTCGCCATTCTTCGCATCGCCGAGCACAAGGCCGACGCGCTGGCGGGCGGGGACACGTTCCGCCTCGATCCTGCGCACCCTTCGCAGATGCGCTCCTTCGACGAGCTGACCGATCAGCTCCGGCGCTGGAAGCAGGCGGACCTCGCGGCGTCCCTGACGGCGCTTCGGGAGCGGGGGCACCTCTGGATCGCTCCCCACCTCGGGGGCAACCGCAGCGCGATCTACGTCAGCGCGCTCGGCCTGGCGAGGAGGATCTACGTGCGGGACGACGTGCTCGTCGACCGCGAGCTGCCCTTCCCCACCCTGGACGTCCCCGAGGCCGCCCAGCGCCAGTTCGCAAGGATCCGCCTCGCGGGCACGCTCTTCCACGAGCTTCAGCACCACAACGGGCTTGCGGACGAGACCGCGACCTACGACCGGGAGGTCGAGTGGTACCGGAGCTTGCGGCAGGACGTGCTCGCCGGGCTCGAGGGAGAGGAGGCAAGGTTGTTCGAGTGGGCGGTCGACTCCGCCATCGACAGCGCCCTCGCCGCCCGAGAGAAGGCGACGGGCGCCAGCCTGGATCAGCGCATCCCGTCGGCCGGGTCGGTAACGGTCCGGCCGCAACCACGCCCTGCGCGCGCAGCGATCGCCCGACTCGCACCGCTTCCCGCTGACTGGGCGCGGCTATTTCGGAAGAGACTCGTGGATGCGCCGGAAGGTGCCTTTCGCGGGGGTCTCCAGCGCCTTCGCCTGGGCCTCGTCGTACACCGAGAGCCAGTAGCCGACGTGGAACTTGTCCTTCTTGCCCTCCAGCTCGACGAAGAGCAGGGCGTCGGTGAGCTCGGCGATGCGCAGGCCCAGCCCCTGGCCCTCGATCAGCAGCTCTACCACCGCGGGCACGGTCGCGGGCTCCATGAGCCTGATCTCGACCGAGTCGCCCGCCTTCAAGGCACCCGTGCCGCCGACGACGAAGCCCCCGGCGTCCGACAGCAGGTGCCGCCAGAACTTCTGGCGCGGCATGTCGACCTCGATGCGCTCCGAGATCATCCGGCGCGTGCGGCCCAGATGCTTCTCGATGTAGATGCGCAGGTTCTGGAGAAAGTAGGCCCAGCCCGTCTTGATGCCGTCGAAGAGGTCGTCCCATCCATCGCTCGCGCCGAACGCGGACTGCACCAGACGCACGCGCGTCTTGCCGTTCACGGTGGAGAGGTAGTAGTCCAGGGCCAACGACGTACCCGGGCCCATCCAGCCGCTTTCGTCGAGCCAGCGCACGTGCTTGAGCGGCTCCCAGGCCACGACCGTGCTGGTCATCATCATCTCCTCGCTCCACCCGGCCTTCACGGTGGCGCCAACGCCCGTCGCCGACACCTCCGCGATCGGAGCGAACCAGTTGGCGATGCCGGGGCCTTCGGTAATCGCCTTCCACGCGGCCTCGATGGGCGCGTCGATGTCCACGTGCAACTCGAGCGTGCGCTCCGGCTTCTTCTGGGTCATGGCTTCCTCTTGGTGGGATGGGTGGGACGGATGGGATGGGCGCCGACGACGACGCGGTACGTGCGGCCGTCGGGGTGGGTTTCGTCGTGGTACTTCGCCGCGAGTCGCGCGATCGCCTCGAGCAGCTCTTCGGCGAAGGCCTCGCGCTCGCGCGGCGAACGCAAGCGGATCTCGACGTCGGTGGAGAGTGTGGGCAGAGGCTTGCCCGCCTTCTCGGCGATGGCCTGCGCCTCCCCGACCTCCTGCGCCATGCGCGAGGCGAGGGCGATCAAGTAGCTGCTGGAGAACTTGTCCTTGAGCTTCCGCGGGTCCATGCCCGGCGCGAGGACGGACGGCGAGGCGACAAGGTACTGGGCCGTCCGGCGCACGATGCGCTCCGTGCAGCCGCGACGCTTCTCCTCGCGCACCAGCTCCACGAAGCCGCCCTCCTCGAGCTGGCGCACGTGGTAGGCCACCTTCTGGCGCGCGAGCCCGAGGGTGCGGGCCATCGTCGAGGCCGAGCCGGGCTCGGCCAGCGCCTCCAGGATCCGCTGCCGCAGCGGCGCCGCCAGCATGGCCGCCTGGCGGGGATCGTTGACGAGGTGGACGCTGGCCATGGCAAGACTCTAACCGCACCACCCCCAATTTGACAAGAATATTTGTCTATTTATGTCGAGCCTGATTCAGTGCAGCTCATGAGGTAAGGAAGAGGGTGGGAGTTGACCCTCCCCAAGGAAATCCGAGAACGGCTTGGGGTCCGGCAAGGAGATCGGGTCGAGTTCCGGACTGACCCATCCGGCCGGGTCTGGGTGGAACCCGCCACGCAGGACCTGATGAAGCTGCGTGGGATGTTCGGTCCGGTCGAACGTCCGCGAACCCAGGAGGAGCTCGACGAGGCGATTCGGCGCGGCGCGGCCCGCGAGCAGCGATGAGGGGGGTCGACACGAACATCCTGGTGCGTTTCCTCGTGGGCGATGACCCCGACCAGGAGTCGCGCGCGACGAACCTGTTTGCCCGAGCGACGACTGAGGGCGAGCGGCTGTTCGTGGCCCAGATCGTCGTCTGTGAGCTTGTCTGGGTCTTGGGATACGCCTACGAGAAGAGCCGATCCGAGATCGCTTCAGGGCTCGAGACGCTGCTCCGAGCCCGCCAGCTTCTCTTCGAGGACGTCGACCAGATCCAGGCCGCGCTCGAACGGTTCGCGGCTGGTGAGGGAGACCTCGCGGACTGGCTGATCTCCGAACGCTCGAAGGCGAACGGCGCCGAGCGAGTCGTGACCTCGATGGTCGGCTGCTTCGCTCGCGCGAGTTCGTGGGAATCTGAGCGATCGGGCGAGGGCCGAGTGCCAGTTGCTCAGGTCGGCCTCGTCAACAGGATCCCGCTGAGCGGGGCCGGGGCCGACGGCACCTTCCTCGTTGTCGACCAGGGCTTCACTCGCCGACGACGTGGACCACGACCTCGCGACGGTGCGGCCGGCTCCGGTGCTCCCAGACGTAGATTCCCTGCCACGTCCCCAACACGAGTTCGCCGTCGCGCACGGGGATCTGCTCCGACGTCTTGAGCAAGGCGGCCTTCATGTGCGCGGGCATGTCGTCGGGCCCCTCGTCGTCGTGAAGGAAGAGAGGGTCCCCGTCGGGCACGAGCCGGGACAAGAAGGCCTCGAGGTCGCGCTGCACGGTGGGATCGGCGTTCTCCTGGATCACCAGGCTGGCCGAGGTGTGGCGGAGGAAGACGGTGCAGAGACCCTCGCGCACTTCCCACGAGCGGATCTCCTTGCGCACGGCCGAGGTGATCTCGGTCAGCCCCCGCCGGGTCGCAACCGTGAGCACCGCCGTCCGCAGCTTCATGAGCGGTCAGCCTAGCACGCGGCCGCCCGACCGGACGCCCTATTCGTGGCGCAAGGCGACCATGGGATCGACGCGCGTGGCCCGCCGGGCCGGCAGGTAGCACGCGAGAAGGGCCACGGCGATCAGCAGCGATGGGCACGACCGAGAAGGTGGGCGGGTCCGCGGCGCTCGTCTGGAAGAGCAGCGAAGTGATGAGCCGCGCGAGGCCGAAAGCGGCGAGAAGCCCGATGCCCACGCCCAGGAGCGACACGATGGTGCCGTGGCGCAGCACCATGCGCAGGATGTGGTCCCGCTCCGCGCCGAGCGCCATGCGGATTCCGATCTCCTGGGTCTGCTGGGTGACCGCGTACGACATGACGCCGTAGATTCCGACCGCGGCGAGGAGCAGGGCCAGCCCCGCGAAGACGCTGATCAGGATGACCGCCAGCCGCCGCTGGGCCGTGCGCTCCGCCAGGAGCTCGTCGAGCGGTCGGACGCGAGAACACCGGGAGCCCGGGATCGGCGGCGCGCACGACGGCGCGCAGGCCCGGGCCGAGCCGCGCCGGATCGCCCTCGGTGCGCACCACGAAGGTGACCGAGCCCGCGGAGTTCTGCAGGTAGGGCAGGTACAGCTCCACCCGCGAGTCCTGGTCGACCCCGTAGTTCTTGACGTGGGCCACGACGCCCACGACCTCCATCCAGGGCTTGTCCTTGTCGTCGTGGCCGCCGAACTTCACCCGCTTCCCGAGCGGGTTCTCGGTGGGAAAGTGCTTGGCCACGAAGGTCTCGTCCACCATGCAGACGCGGCGGCGCGTCGGTCCGGTCGTGCTCGGTGAACACCCGGCCCTCGAGCGACGCGCACGCCCATCGCGCCGAAGTAGTCGGGCGTCACCCGCGCGATGTCGGCCGAGGGCCGCTGGCCCGGCGGCGGCTCGGGCTTGCCCTCGACGCTGAACGAGCTCTGCCAACCGCCGAGGAGGGGCAGGGTCGCGCTCGCGGTCTTGACCCCGGGCAGCGCGCGCACGCCCTCGAGCACGCGCTCCAGGAAGGCCGCGCGCTTCGCGTGGTCGTCGAAGCGCGTCTGCGGAAGCGGGACCGCGGCGGTCAGAACACCTTGCGTGCGGAAGCCGCCGTCGGCCTCGAGGACCCGGAAGAAGCTGCGCAGCAGCAAGCCCGCGCCCACCAGGAGCACGAGCGCGAGCGAGATCTCGGCCACCACCAGGGCGTTGCGCAGCCGATGATGCCCGGCGCCGATCGTCCCTCGCCCCCCTCCTTGAGGGGCTCGTGGCACGTCGGCGGTCGACCACCTTCCACGCGGGGGCGAGGCCGAAGACGAGCCCGGTCAGCACCGCGACGCCCGCGGTGAACGCGAGCACCGCGCCGTCGAGGCGGATCTCGTCGGCGCGCGGGACGTTGGCGGGAAGCGACGCCACCAGGCCCCGGACGCCCCAGTAGGCGAGCACGATCCCGAGCGCGCCCCCGAGCACGGACAAGAGGACGCTCTCCGTCAGGAGCTGCCGGATGAGGCGGCTTCGCCGCGCGCCGAGGGCCATCCGCACCGCGATCTCCCTCTGCCGGTCGGCGGCCCGCGCCAGCAGCAGGTTCGCGACGTTCGCGCAGGCGATCAGCAGGACGAACGCGACCGCGCCCAGGAGGAGCATGAGCGCGGGACGCAGGTCGCCGACGAACGACCTCGAGCAGCGGCTCGAGCGGTCATGCTCTGCTCGCGCGTTCGAGTTCGGGTACTGCTCGGCGAGACGCTTGGCGATGCCCACCACGTCGGCCCGCGCCTGCTCCACGCTCACCCCCGGCTTCAGGCGGCCGATGACGTAGATCCCGGGATGGTTGCCGCGCTGGTTCTCGCCGCCGATCCGGTCCTCGAGGCGCAGGAGGGGGGTGAAGACGTCGATCGTTCTTCCAGCTCCCGTGAAGCGTCTTCGGCATCACCCCGATCACCGTGAAGGCTCTCGCCGCTCAGCGAGAGCGTCTTCCCCACCACCTTCGGGATCGCGCCCGAAGCGCCGCTCCCAGAAGCCTTCGCCGAGCAGGACGACGCGCTCGGCGCCCGGCTTGTCCTCTTCCGGCGTGAAGGCGCGGCCGACGATCGGCGTCTTGCGCGAGGGTCGCGAAGATCCCGGAGGTGACCTGTCGGGCATTCAGCCGCTCGGCCTCGCCGCCCTCGCCGGTCAGGATGAGGTTCGCGCCGTTGAAGCCCACGAGCGCCTCGAAGACGCGGTTCTGGTCGCGCACGTCCTTGAGGTTCGCGACCGAGAAGCTCATCTCGCGGAACCTGCTCCGACCACTCCGTCAGCATCATCAGCCGATCGGATTCGTCGTAGGGCAGGGGCCGCAGGAGGATGGCGTTGATCACGCTGAAGATCGCGGTGTTGGCGCCGATGCCGAGGGCCAGGGTCAGGACGGCGACCGCAAGGAAGCCCGGGCTCTTGACCAGCATCCGGGCACCGTACTGGACGTCTCGCCAGACGTGTTCCATGGGGACCTCCGCCTCAACGACGCACTCTACCTCGGGCGCACTGGGCTCGGGGGTTGAGACGCCCAGGGGCCGGCGGGGGTTTGCACGCGGGAGTCACGCTCCCCGGGGCAGGTCCAGCAGGAGGATGTCCGAGTCCTCCTGCACGCGTTCGAGCACCAGTTCGCGGCCATCCGGGGAGACGTCGAAGTCGCCGATGTCGAACTCGGGAGCGAGGCTGGTCAGCTGCCGCTCGGCCCCCGTGTCCAGATCGACGACCCAGAGGTCCTTGTGTTGAATGTCTCCCCGCAGGTGCAGGAGGGCCCGTCGTCCCGCCATGAAGGTCAAGTGTCGAGCCCCGCGAGTCAGGGTCAAGACGGGCAGGGGATGCTCTTCCCCTTCGGCCGTGGCCGCCTTGACCGAGAACGTGGTGCCGACGTCGCGACCCGAGTAGACGACGAAGCGGCCGTCCGGCGCCCAGGCGGGATCCACGGAGTACTCAGGGATGAGCCGAGAGGGCGGGCGGCCGTCCAAGGGCACGCGGAAGAGATGCGGGTGGCCGGTGTCCTCTGCCGCCGAGGTGATGGATCGACCGTCCGGCGCCCAGGCCGGAGCGCCTCGTAGCTCCAGCGAATCCGCCAGGACCCGGGCATGCGTTCCGTCGGCCTCCATCACGTACAGAAGCGTCCGTCCCTGCTGTCGCGCCGTGAATGCCACCCCATGGCCGTCGGGGGCGATCGCCGGCCCGCCTGAGATCCGGGCTCCCGGACCGCTCCACAACTCCGTGGCCGCTCCATCCGCGACCTTCCAGATGCTCTCGGCCGCGTCAGTCGCGGAGACGTACAGGAGGAAGCCAGGACCGAGTCGGGGGGAGAAGCCGGTGCGGGTCGTCAGCGAGAGCCGAGTGGCGGCCGAGAGCGTCGCGGGTGAGTCGGTCAGGGGCAGTCGCCAGAGCGTCCGCTTCGGGGTCGCCAGCGTGACCACCAGACGGCGAGCATCGGCGCTCATGGCCAGCGATGTGAAGCGGTCGAGGCCGACAGTCAGCCTGTGGGGTATGCGGCGCTCAATATCCATGGTGTGGAGCCACGGTCCCGAGCCATCGGTGGCGGTGGCGAGGTAGAGGAGGGTCCGGCGATCCAGGAGGACGGGATGGCTGACCCGGCCATTGTGAGAGGTGATCCGTTGCGCGGTCCCGCCTCCGGGGCGGACGCGCCACACGTCCAATCGGTCCGGGAGCGAACCCTGGACGAAGTAGATGAACGCCCGGTCAGGGGACCAGAGGGGAAAGTGAGCGTGGAGGCCGGGGGGCGCCGTGAGGATGGGCGGACCCTCGGACCGTCGAGGGCTGTCGGTCACGAACATGGGATCGCCGGGTCCCGGAGTGTGGTACGCGAGGCGGGAGCCGTCGGGCGACCAGTCGAGCTCGGCCACGCCTTCGAGGTAGGGCCGCGGCTGTCCCCCGAGCGTGGGCACAGCCCAGATGCCGATGTCGCCGCCGCCGGAGCCGCCGTGCTGCCGAACCCAGAAGGTGACCAGGGAGCCGTCCGGCGAGAACCCCAGGGTACGGACCGACGGGTTGACCAGCTCCGGCGCGCTGCCCCGGGTCAGGTTGTGGAATTGTCCCGTGCCGACCTGCGTTACCCAGACATCCGTCCGCCCGGCCCGGTCCGACAGGAAGGCCACGAAGCGACCGTCGCGAGACACCGCCGCCGCTTCCTCCACCCCGACGAAGTCGGTGACGGTCTCGAAGTGCGCGTCCGCTACGGGGCTCCGCCAGAGGAACTCGGTCCTCTGAAGCCAGAGGATCGCGCCGACCAGGAGCGCCGTGACGGCTCCGGCCAGAGGCACGAGCCTCCGATGGACCTTGGAGGCCGACGGCTCCGACGCCGGCGGAGGCGAAGCCGGACCCGGCGAGGGAACCGCGGGCTCGTCCTCCGGCGTCGCCCGAAGGTTCCGGCTCCGCGCCCAGGCGTCCAGGTCCGTCCGGAAGGCGTAGACCGAACCCAGCCGGTCGTGCAGATGGCGGTGAACTGGCATCCCCTCGCGCCTCTCCCAGCGCTGGACGGTGGTTACGTCCCGGTTGAAGTGCTTCGCGATCTCTTTCCACGAATCCAGGCGGTCTTCGGGCGGTCTTGGGGAAGGAGTCGGCAGGACTGGATTCTAGCGCCTGCGGCGGCCACGGCAAAGCACGGCATTCCACGGCAAGTCGAAGAAGCGCCGGCTGTTCCGCGGAGTGCCCGTTGACGGGATCCCCCACCCCTCCCATCGTGTGCCCCAAGCGTCTGCCTCCGGAGACGGCAGACAGAAGGAGAGCACTCATGCGACGAAGGCTCACAGGTTTGGTTCCGCTCGCGCCCGCGATCGTGATCGCGGCGCTCCAGGCCGCAAGTGTCTCGGCGGCGGCGGCGGACTCGACGGAGGCGACGCAGCCCCTCACCGCAATCAACGCGGTGACCCAGTGGCACGCGAATGCCCAGACGCTGGTCGGGGCATTCACCGGCCGAGGCAATCCGGCCCAGGCCTACACCCAGGCGTTGATCCAGATCGCCGTCTACGACGCGGTCGTCGCCATCCGCGGAAAGTACGAGCCCTTCCTCGCGCATATCGATGCCCCGGTCGGCGCGGACGAGAACGCGGCGGTCGCGACCGCCGCGTACCGCGTCGGGATCACCCGCGTGAACGTCAACCCGACGGCGCGCACGAACTTCACGAACCAGTACGACGCGTACCTCGCCGGCCTCCCCGACGGCCAGGCCAAGGACGACGGCATCGCGGTCGGTGAAGCCGCGGCCCAGGCCGTGCTTGCCGCGCGCGCCGGCGACAACTTCTACAACACCGCCGCCTACACGAACCCGCCGGCGAACCCCGGCGTCTGGCAATCGACCGCGGTCGCCAACGACTTCGCGACGGCAGGCGCCAACGACTACCCGATGGCGTTCACGGTCCCCCTGACCGCGCCCGCGCCCGACGCCCGACGCCCGCCGCCGCCGCCCCCTCTGGCCTCGAAGAAGTATGCCGACGCCCTCCACGAGGTCCAGGAGACCGGTCGCAAGGCCAGCAGCGTCCGCACGGCCGAGATGACGGACGTGGTGCAGTTCTGGACCGAGAGCGGCTTCACCCTCTGGCAGCGCAATACTCGGGACATCGTGATCGGGCGCGGGCTCGACGACCTCGAGGCCGCTCGCGCGCTCGCGATGGTCGGCGTCGCCGGCGGCGACGGCATGCTCGCGTGCTGGGATGCGAAGTACTACTACATGAACTGGCGTCCGTTCCAGGCGATCCAGCGCGCCGACGAGGACGGCAACCGGCGTACCGAGCCCGAGGCGGGCTGGGCGCCGCTGGTGCGCGCGAACCACCCCGAGTACCCGGCGGGCCACGGCTGCTACGGCGCCGCGATGGTGACCGCGCTCCAGGAGGTCTTCCACAGGGACTTCGAGGTCACGCTCAGCAGCACCGGCGCGCAGGTCGGCGGATGGCCGGTCGTGCCGACGCGCAGCTACGCGAAGCTGGAGGACATCCTCGACGACACCGGCAACGCCCGCGTCTGGGGCGGCCTGCACTATCGGACCACGATGGAGGCAAGCGCGAAGTGGATGAAGCGGCTGGTCAGGGAGGCGCTTCACGAGCGGTTCAAGCGTGTCCGCGACTGCGACCACGACGATCGTGACCACGACGATCGCGATGGGCGCTGAGCTGCCGGGGGCCGGGAATCATCCGGGGTCGCGCTGCCGGGAATCAGCGTGATCGACCCGCTGCTCTTCGCGGGCCTGTGCATCCGGGTCCTCGTGACCCGGGTGGACGCCTGGGCTCTGCCCTGAGCCTCTGGGAGGACTCGAGGCCGCTCTGAGGAGCGGCGCGCCACTTGCCCCCTCCGCGGAGGAGGACAAGAATGGGCCAGCCAGCCACAAGGAGGTGACCATGAAGGTTCAGGGAAGCGGACGGCGGTACGCTGCCATTGCCGTGGCCGTCCTCGTCGCGGGACTTGCGTCGGCCCAGGAGCTGCCGAAGCCAGGGCCGGAGCACAAGGTCCTGGAGATGGACGCGGGGACGTGGGACGCCACGGTCGAGATGATGACCGCTCCTGGCGCGCCGCCCATGACGAGCAGGGGCACCGAGACCAGCACCATCGGCTGCCAGGGGCTGTGTCTCATCACCGACTTCAAGGGCGACTTCGGCGGGATGCCGTTCCACGGGCACGGGACCACCACCTGGGACCCCACCAAGAAGAAGTACGTCGGTACCTGGACCGACTCGATGGCCATGGGGCTCGCGCTCAGCGAGGGGACCTACGACCCGGCAACGAAGAAGGCCACCTCCGTCATGGACGGCCCGGACATCACGGGCAAGCGGACCAAGTCGAAGACGGTCGTCGAGTACAAGGACGCCAACACCCGCGTCATGTCCATGTCGACGATCGGACCGGACGGCCGGGAAGTCCCGACCATGAAGATCACGTACACGAAGAAGAACTGATCGGGTCGTCTGGCTGGGCGTCGGGAGGGGTCCCACATGAAGATCGCACGCGTCATTCCACGCGCCGTCGCCGAGCCCGGCGGCCGTCGGTACCTCGTCGTTCGCGTCGACACCGATGAGGGGCTGACCGGCTACGCGGAGACGGAGGCGGGGCCGGCGCCCCAGGTCGTCGTCGATCAGCTCAAGCGGGAGCTACTGGCGCTCGTGGGAATGAGCCCGGCCCGCGCGGTCCGCATCGACGAGGACTTGCGGCATTCCGGAGCTTCGCTCGCCTCCCGGGCCGCGGCGAACGTGGCCTGTCTCGACATCCTCGGCAAGGCAACGAAGGCGTCCGTCTACGAGATCCTCGGCGGCCCCACCCGGCAGAGGGTCCGCGCCATGGCCGTGATCGCCGACGGGCCGGACGCGGAGCTCCGGGAGAACGTCCTGGCCGCGAAGCGCGAGGGGCATCGAGCCTTCTCCATTCCGTTGACCATGCCCCCCGGGATGGAGCGGGGGCGCGGGTTCTATACCGGCGTCCGGGCCACGCTGGACGGCCTGCGAGCCGCCGCGGGCGAAGAGTGCGACTTCGTGCTCGATTGCGGCGGCCGGCCCTCGCCGGGCGAGGCCCAGTCGATCGCCGGGCGGATGGAGGGCTTTCATCTTCTCTGGATGGACGAGCCGTGCGGCGACCGGAGCGCGACCGCCCGTGCCTCCGTCTCGAAGGAGTCGGCCGTGCCCGTCGGCTACGGGCGCGACTTCGGGGACAACGCGCGATTCCAGGACCTCCTGCGCGAAGATGGTGTCGACATCCTGCGCCCCGCCCTCGCCCTCCACGGGCCGACGTCCGTCCGCAAGGCGGCCGCGATCGCCGAGACCTACTACGTCGCGGTCGCGCCCTTCCACCGCGGGGGCCCGGTGGGCGCCGCGGCCGGCATACACGTCTGCGCCGCCCTGCCGAACTCATTCGTTCAAGAGACGCCCTTCTCGACCAATCCCGCCGACCGTCAGTTCCGCGCCGCGATGAGCGGCTGGGACGAGAAGCCCGTCGACGGCTTCTTCCCGCTGTCCCACCGGCCGGGCCTGGGCTTGAACGTCGACGAGCGCGCGCTCGACGCGCACACCATCGCCCGCTGAGGAGAGGACCACTCGCCATGAATCGACGTGAGCTTCTGAAGACCTCCCTCTTCGGCGCCGCCGCGGCCGCGCCGGGGTTCGCAGCTCCTGCCTTCGGCCAGGCCGCTCCCCCCTCCGCCGCGCCCGGTTGCGAGGACTGCTTCGTCAAGGAGATCGCACTCGCGATGCCGTCGGCGCCGCGGCTGAAGGTGACGGCGTCAAGACCTTCGGCGTCACGAGCGACGTGCTGCCCAGGGATCGGCCGCACGTCTTCGTGAAGATCGAGACCGACGCGGGAGTGGTGGGCTGGGGCGAAGCCACGCTCGAAGGCAAGACCGGCGCCGCCATGCAGGCGGTGCACGACCTCTCCTACGCCGTCATCGGCCAGGACCCGATGCACGTGGAGCATCACTGGCAGTCGATGTACGTCCACGCCTTCTATCGTTCGGGGCCCGTGCTGGGGTCGGCCATTTCCGGCATCGATCAGGCGCTTTGGGACATTCGCGGCAAGGTGCTCGGGAAGCCGGTCCATGAGCTGCTGGGCGGCCCTCTCGACGACCGCGGCGTGCGCGGGTACTACCACCTCCGGCCGGTCCTGCCGCCGACCGCGCCCTATCGGGAGCAGGTGGCTGCGATTCGCGAGCGGGCCGAGAAGTACGGCGTCACCGCATTCAAGACGGGGATTCCCGGCTACTACGAGTGGATCGACACCCATCAACGCATCAAGGAGGCGATCGATCAGCTGCGCATCCTGCGCGAGGTGATGGGCGACCAGATCGACATCGGCGTGGATTTCCACGCCAAGACCAGCGCGGCCGTGGCGCTCCAGATCTGCCGGGAGGTCGAGGACCTCAACCTGATGTTCGTCGAGGAGCCCTGCCCCCCGGAGAACGTCAAGGCCATGAAGCGCATCTCCGACCGCACCACCGTGCCGATCGCCACCGGCGAGCGGCTGATCACGCACTACGGCTGCCGCGAGCTGATCGAGGGCAAGGTGGTGGACATCCTCCAGACCGACGTGAACCACGTGGGCGGCATCAGCGCCCTCTGGAAGGTGGCGGCGATGGCCGAGGCCTCGGGAGTCATGATGGCGCCCCACGCCTGCGAAGGCCCCGTGGGAGCGGTGGCCTCCACCCATGTCGACGCGGCGATGCCGAACTTCATGGTGCAGGAGATCTGCAGCGGCGTCGAGCCCGACGGTAAGGACGCGTTGTGGCAGGAGCTCCTGGGCTATCCCGCCATGCGCATGGTGAACGGGTACTACCCGCTACCCACCAAGCCGGGCTTGGGCATAGAGGTCGACGAACGGGCGCTCGCCCGCCATCCCTTCGGGGGAACGAAGCCGTTCGTCCTGCTGCCGGTCCACGAGGACGGCTCGATCGCCTCGCCGTGATCTTCCTGCACCACGCCGGTTCGTTCTAGACCTCGAGCTTCCAGGGCGCGCGGTACGGGCGAGTCACGAGGTCGGCGGCCTTGCGGTTGCCGTTCGTGACCGTCTCCGTCTTCGCGTCCCACTGCACGGTCGAGCCCGAGCGATAGGCCAGGTTGCCGAGGATGGCCGCACTCGACGAGCGGTGGCCGGTTTCGATGTCGCAGAGGGGCGGCCTTCGCGACTTGACCGAGTCCACGAAGTTCCTGGGATGGGAGGGGTGATCGCTGGCCGCGGTGCCGGAGAGGGCTTCGGCTCGCGGACGGTTGAGGTCGCCCTCCCGCCTCGTCTCGGGCCGGATCTCGAAGCCGGCGCGATCCACGAAGAGCGTCGCGTCCGTGCCGTAGAACTCGATGCCGTAGCCCTTTCCGTTGAGGGTCTGGCCGTTGCACACCCGGTTCTCGTAGGTCATCACGAAGTCGGGGTACTGGTAGGCGGCGAGGATCGTGTCGGGGGTCTCGCGGTTGTCCTCGAGGTCGAACTTGCCGCCCACTGCCGAGACCGAGAGCGGCGCCTCCACGTTCATGGCCCACTGCACGATGTCGATGAGGTGCACGCCCCAGTCCGTCATCATCCCGCCCGCGTAGTCCCAGAACCAGCGAAAGTGGGACCACGCGTCCGGCGTGACGCCGAAACGATTGGGATTGAAGGGGACCTTGGGCGCGGGTCCGAGCCAGAGGTCCCAGTCGAGGCCGGCGGGGGGCTCGCCGTCCGGAGGGTTGCCGATTCCGTCGGGAGTGGAGTTGCCCACGTTCCAGCAGCGCACCATGGTCACGTCGCCGAGGCGGCCGGCCCGCACGAGCTCCACCACCTTCTGGAAGTGCGGCTGCGACCGCTGCTGGGTTCCGACCTGGACGATGCGCGAATACTTGCGCGCGGCCTCCACCATCTTCCGGCCCTCGGCGATCGCCACGGAGGTGGGCTTTTCGACGTAGACGTCCTTGCCGGCCTGGCAGGCCATCACCGTCATGAGGGCGTGCCAGTGGTCCGGGGTCGCTATCACCACGGCGTCGACGGCCTTGTCGTCGAGGACGCGACGGAAGTCCGCGATACGAGCGGCCTTGGGCGCGATGTTGCCGGCCTTCGCGAGGTTCGGCGGGTACACGTCGCACAGGACCGCGATCTCGACGTCCGCGAGGGCCTGGTGGCCGCGGAGGAGACCCTGCCCCTGGCGGCCGGTGCCGATCAGGCCGATGCGGACGCGGTCGTTGGCGCCGAGGACGCGGGCGCTCGCGGGAGCAGGGCGCATCGTGGCGGCGGCGGCCAGGACGCCTTTGGCGCTGGCCTCCAGGAAGCGGCGGCGATCGATGGGCTTCGTCATGGTGGGCGGATTGTGGGCCCACACCTTGCGTGTTGTCCACGTCCGGGGTCTCCTTGCCATTCCCGACCCCCTCTGGCATAAGGGGCAAGGTCCAAGGATAGGGATTCCATGCCCTTTACCGCGACGCCTCGCGAGCCTCTCGAGTCCTTCCTCGCCGACGGTCGCTACGCTCTGCGGCAAGTCGGCCGGAATCCGGGCGTCTCCGCCACGGCCGTCCTGACGTTGGCCCTGGGCATCGGAGCGGCCACCGCCATCTTCAGCGTGGTCCACGCCGTCCTGATCCGCCCTCTGCCCTACCCCGCGGCGGACCGGCTCGTGGCCGTCTTCGAGGTGACGTCCAAGGGCCGGCCTTCCCGCCTGGCCGACCCCAACTTCGACGACTTCCGCGATCAGAGCCGCAGCTTCCAGGCGATGGCCAAGTACGCCGACCTCCTGGTTTCCGTCGCCGGCGGCCCGGCTCCCCGGCGCACGAAGGCGGCCTACGTCTCGCCGGCGTTCCTCGCCGTCTTCGGCGTGAAACCCGCTCTCGGGCGTGACTTCGACCCCCGCGAGGCCGGGAAAGGCGCGCCTCCGGTCGCCCTGGTGAGCCACGACTATTGGCGGGCGAGCCTGGGCTCGCCGGGCGACCTGTCCTCGCTGCCGCTCAAAGTCGACGACCGGATCTTCTCGGTGATCGGCGTGCTGCCGCCGGGATTCAGCTTTCCCGCCGGCGCCGACCTTTGGCTCGCGGCCGACCTCGACGGCGAGAACCAAAGCCGCACTTCTCACAACTACTCCGCGGTCGGCCGGCTGCGCGCGGGCGTGAGCGTCGCCCAGGCCAGGGCCGACGTCAGCGCGATCGCGCGCCGCATCCACGAGACCTCGCGTGAGCAGGGCGACTACCTCCTCGCGGACGCCACCGTCGTTCCCCTTCAGGAGTCGCTCACGCGCTCCGTTCGCTCGCCCCTCCTCCTGCTCCTGGGCGCGGTCGGGTTCCTGCTCCTCGTCGCGTGCGCGAACGCGGCGAACCTGCAGCTCGCGCAGGCGTCGGCGAGGAGCCGGGAGCTCACCGTGCGCAGCGCCCTGGGGGCGCGGCCCTCGAGGCTCGTCCGCCAGCTCCTGACCGAGGCATCGCTCCTCTCACTCGCGGCCGGGGCGCTCGGCGTGCTCGGCGCCTTCTGGGGCGTGCGCGCGCTCGTGGCCCTCGCTCCCGCCGAGCTCCCCGGGCGGGAGAGCATCACCCTGAGCCTTCCCGTGCTCGCCTTCGCCTTCTCACTGTCCTCGGTCATCGCGGCCGGCCTCGCCGCGTTCACCGCCGCGCGCGTGACGAGCGGTAGCGTTCAAGAGAACCTGATGGAGGGCGGGAGGGCGCAGGCCGGATCGGTGCGCAGCCAGCGGGCCGGCCGCCTCATCGTCGCCGGCCAGATCGCGATCACCCTCGTTCTCCTGATGGGAGCGGGGCTCCTTGGCCGGAGCCTGATGAAGGTGCTCGAGGTGGATCCGGGCTTCCGGGTGGACAAAGTCCTCGCCATGGACGTCGCTTTGCCCTGGGTGGACGATCCCCAGGCGAAGGCGGCTCAGGGACTCTTCTTCGCGAACCTCGTCGCCCGGCTCCGACAGGTTCCGGGCGTTCGCGACGTGGGCGCCACGAGCGGCTTGCCCATGGACGGGGGGCACCCCGACGGGATGTTCGCCCTCGTCGCCCCCGGAAGCGGACCCATCACGATGGAGCGCCTCGAAGCCCTCTTCCGGCAGAAGGAGCGGCTCGGCAACGCGGACTTCTGCCCCGCGACCGACGGCTACTTCCGGGTCCTCGGTATCCCGCTGCTGCGTGGCCGCCTCTTCGACGAGCACGACGGACCCGACTCCCCCCACGTCGCGGTGATCACCGAATCGCTGGCCCGCGAGCGCTGGCCGGGCCGGGATCCCATCGGCGAGACCCTCGAGTTCGGGAACATGGACGGCGACCTGCGCCTCCTCACCATCGTGGGGGTGGTGGGCGACACCCGCGAGTACGGGCTCGAGGCGCCGCCGCGGCCGACCGTCTACGTGAACCTCTTCCAGCGCCCACGCTCGACCGTGAGCGTGACCCTAGAGACGGCGAGCGACCCTGGCCCCATAGCCGCGGCGGCCCGCGCCATCCTCCACGAGCTGGACCCCGAGATCCCGGCGGCCTTCCGGACGCTCTCCCAGGTGGTGTCGGCTTCGCTCGATGCGCGGAGGTTCAACCTGGTCCTCATCGCGTGCTTCGGGATGACGGCGCTCGCCCTCGCGACGACGGGGGTATTCGGGGTGATGGCCTACTCGGTGAGCCGACGCACGCGCGAGATCGGCGTACGGGTGGCCCTCGGCGCGGCGAGCGGCGACATCCGGCAGATGATCCTCGCCGAGGCGCTCCGCACGATCCTCGCAGGTGTCGTCCTCGGGACGGTCGGCGCGCTGGCCTTGACCCGCGCCGTGCAGTCCCTGCTCTTCGGAGTGACCGCGCAAGACCCCCTGACGTTCGTGGGCGTCGCCTTGCTCCTCGTGACCGCAGCCCTCCTCGCCTCCTATCTCCCGGCCCGTCGGGCGACGCGGGTGGATCCGGTGGTGGCCCTGCGCAGCGAATGATTCACGCGCGTCCCGCCCTCGTCCTCGTCACCCAGCGCCTCAAGGCGTCGCCAGGCATCGAGCGGGGGGCCGCGAAGAGATCTGGCCAGGGACCCCACTGCCGACGTAGACTACAGCATCGACAAGGTGGTGGCCGCGGGGGGCAGGATGTGCGCATGCCTTCGCTCGTACAGGATCGAGCCCGACGACGATCCGTTGCGACGTCGCAGGTTCGGACGTCGGCAGGACACCATCGACTTGCGCGCGTGGAATCGCGCAGAGAGGAGCCTGTTCACCCCATGAAGCCAGCACACCTTCCCCGGTTCGCATGGGCGCCGATCGTACTGGCGGCCTGCGTCGCTTTCGCTGACGGTGCCCGCGAGCCCGCGACGCCCGCGCTCGGGAGCCTCGACTTCCCGATCACCGGGTCGCCGGAGTGCCAGCGCCTCTTCCGTCGAGGCATGCTCGAGATGCACTCGTTCCAGTACGACCAGGCCCACGCGAGCTTCGGCGCGGCCTTGAAGGCCGACCCCGGCTGCGCGATGGCGGCCTGGGGCGACGCCATCGCCTGCGAACACCCGATCTGGTCGCAGCGCGACGCGGCTCGGGCGAAAGCGGCGCTCTTGCGGATCACCCCCGAGCGCGAGAAGCCGCTCACATCCAAGGAGCGCGCCTACATCGCGGCCGCCCATGCCCTCTTCGAATCCACTGACGGCAAGGCCGGCCTCGAGGCGTGGCTTCTGGCCGCCGCACGGATGCACGCGGAGTATCCGCGCGACGACGAGGTGGCGCTCCAACATGCGCTGGCCCTCATCTCCGTCTACGGATACGACAAGGCCCACCAGCGCGAGCAGTCGGAGGCCGGCGCCATCGCCCTCGACGTGCTCGGCCGGCGTCCCGACCATCCCGGGGCCGCCCACTACGTCATCCACGCTTTCGACAACCCCGAGCACGCGATCCTGGCCCTGCCCGCAGCTCGCCGCTACGCCGAGATCGCGCCCGCCGCCTCCCACGCGCTGCACATGCCCTCGCACACCTTCACCCACCTCGGGATGTGGCGCGAGGTCGTCGCCTCCAACGAGCGCTCGTACGCAGCGTCGCAGGCGGAGGCGAGCGCCCTCGGCCAGCCGTCCGAGAACTGGGACTGGCACTCGTACTCGTGGCTGGTGGCCGCGCACCTCGAGCTCGGCCAGCGGGCGAGCGCGCGGAAGCTGGTGGAGGACGCCCGCACGCAGCTGGCCGCGGAAGATTCCCCGGGCCTCAGGAGAGACTACGCTGACGTGGCCCGGAACTACCTGGCGCAGACCGGACGTTGGACGGAGGCCGAGGCGCTCGCCGCGCCGCTCCTCGCCCCGGTTCGCGGCGAGGGCGTGGATGGGAACGGGCCCGTGGCCTGCGCTGAGCATGCGCCGGGCGGAGGCGGAGAAGAGAGGGGACCCTACGTGCTCGTGGCGCGGCGCGCGGCGCACGGCATGCGCGCCGAGGCCGCCCTCCACACGGGCGATGCCGACGCCGCCGAGGCACGGGCCGAGGACATGGTCAAGGTGACGGAGCAGATGGCGCCTTGGACGAAGACCGGCCGGGCGCGTCCGCAGGTGATTGCTGCGGCTTATGCGGCCGAAATCAAGGCCCGGGCTGCGCTCCTGCGCGAGCGGACAGCGGAAAACGAGAAGGGTGCCTTGGGCGCTATCAGGAAGAGCGTGGAACTCACCGATCCCCACCCGATCGCGGGGCCCGCCTTCGACCTTACTCCGCGGGAGCGGTTGGCCGAGGCTCTGCTCGCCGCGGGCAAGCCCGCGGAGGCCCTCGCCGAGTACGAGCGGGTGGTGGATGCGCGTCCGAATCGCGCACTCTCGATGCTGGGCGCAGCCCGCGCCGCACGAGCCGCGGGCGATCCCGCCAAGGAGCGCGCACACTACCAGGCGCTCGCGGATCTCTGGCGGGATGCGGATCCCGATCTGCCGATGCTCGCCGAGATCCGCGAAGGAGCGGGGACTCGAAACGCTGCGGTCCGATGACTCCACGTCTCCGCGGATTCCGCCAGGGTGGACGACGGTGACGGGAAGGTCTAGGAGGTACGCGGGACCTCGTCGTTGACGACCGTCCACGCCGCGGTGCGCCTGGCGGCAGTGGCCGCGTGGTGTTGTGCTGTTGCTCGTCCCGTAGCGGCGGCTTCGTGGCCCGTTTCGAAGCTCTACACCGTGCGGCCCTGCCCGGGCTGGGCAGCGGAACCGTCGACTTCATCCTGGACGTGAGCGGTTACTTCGACGATCCCGCCCACAACCAGCCTCCCGATGCCAGCGCCGGCCCCGACCAGTCGGTCCTGACCCCAACCTTTCCGGTCGACTCGGGGCGCTCGGCCATTTGGGTGGGCGAGGTCGATGGAGGGACCGTGACGGGCAACACGATCGGAAGGTTCAACCAGCACCCGGAGCTACCGATCTACGGGATCCCGCCTTGGCTCGTGCAGCAGGTGCTCGACGACTAGCAACGAAGACCTGGTCGTGCTGGGCGTCACTCGGGCGTGTTGCGCCGCGACCCTCGCGCCGGCCCGTGGCCGCATGTTGTTCGGCGACGGCGACGGGCGCTTTCGGGCGGCCACGCCCGGCGATTTCTCGGGAATCAGGGCCGACGTGCGGCCCTCCGGCAGGAATCCTGGTTGGGGATCGTGCCGGAAGGCCGTCAGCCCTTCGGCAGCGCGGTTACTGCTTGTCGTACACCGCGACGGAGCTGACCGCGGCGCCGGAGGCGTCCTTGCCGGTCTGCGTCACGGTGAGCGACTTGCCGTCCGCGGAGACGGAGACCTTGGCGGTCACAGTCCCCTTGCCGGCCTGCGTCCAGGCGTTCTCGTAGTTGTTGTCGTCGACCTTCTTGGGTGCGGCGGTGTCGGCCAGCGGGTTGCCGGTCCAGGGTACCGGCTTGCCGTCGAACTTCGACGTGTAGCTCGCGTGGGCTGTAACCGTTATCTGGCCCGATCAGAAGCGGACGACCACTCCCGCCAGGTAGAGACTCGGTCTAGAACGACCAGCCGAGGCCGAAGACGAGCCGGGTATCGTCCTTCTTGGGGAAGCTCCCGTCTGCGAGCGCGCGCGGGTCCTGGACGTAGTCCCACACCCAGGAGGCGTTGACATCCAAATCGCCGGTCAGCTCGATCTTCAGTCCCACGTCGAGGTGGTGGGTATAGCTGCCGGAGGCTTCGTCGGTGAAGAACGCGTTGTAGTGCGTGTAGTAGTCGATCGATCCGGTGAACTCGTGGTCGAAGCGGGTGCCGACGCGCAACGCCACGCTGCTGGCGGAGTCCTCTTCGCCGGCGGGCACGCTCTTCCAATCCGTCGATTGCCACGCCGGACCGGCCGTCACGCTCCAGGTGGTACGCGGTGTGTCGACGATTTCGTAGCCGAGGCCCGTGGTGACCGTCCAGCGATTGGCGACGTTCTGGAACGGGTCGCGGTACCACTCGAGGCCGACCACGTTGAGGAACAGCCGCTGGTTCAGGAAGCGGTCCCAGCCGAGCGTGGCGCGGTGGTTGTTGGACGTGTCCTCGGAGTTGATCCGGGTGATGTTGCCGATGTAGTCGATCCCGGTGCGGTCCCGGACCGACCGGCGCACGGTCCCGAGCCGAGCCGTATAGTCGATCTGGTCGCTGTTGCCGCTGCGGAGGGTACCGCCCAGGTTGGCGTAGCCGGACCAGTAGTCGATCTCCCGCCTGGCGCCGACGACGATGGTCAGGATCTCGGAGCGGTCGAAGGGCGTCTCGCCCGTCTCCGCAACCACCCGCGCGGCCTTGTCGGCCACGAGCAGGCGGCCCGTGACCGGCTTGCGGTCGGCGAGCCCGACCTCCACGACCCGCGACGTGCGCAGCTCCTTGATGTCGGCGAAATCGAAAGTGTGGACGCCGAGCTCGTCGCTGTCGAACTCGAGCTTGCCGTCGTACATCGAGACGATCTTGCCCTTGAGCCACTCGTCCGACGGCAGCCGGATCCAGTCGAAGTCCGTCGGCAAGCCCTCGGGGGCCTTCGGTTGCCAAGGTACTTTGGCGTCGTCAGCACGGGTTGCCGCCGCGGCGAGCACCGACACCGCGAGGCCGGCTGCGGCGACGAAAAGGGCAGCCCGTGTTCGCGAGTGGACGACTCGGTCAACGCGCATGAGTTGTCTCGCCCCGCTGCGGATTAGACCATCCTCGTTCCAACGGCGTCAATGAGGGCTTCGAGCGGGGCGACCTCCTCAGCGATCCAGGCGAAGGGTCACGGAGAAGTATGCGGGACTCCGATCCCCAGTCCTTCACGAGCTGGTGGCGATCCTCGCCGGGCTGCGCGGCACGCACGCTGGCGCCGATTGACTGCGGGCGAGTGCGCGCCGTACTTTCCCAGACGATGCCGGCGGCAAGATGCGGCAGAATGCTCGAGTACGACACACCAGGGGGATTGCCATGAACGACGACGAGACCCATGACCAGGGCCTGAGCCGCCGCGAGTTCGTGCAGGGGGCCGTCGCGGGCGCCTTGTGGGCAGCCACGCCGCTGGTGGCGCTCGCCGCCGACTCGGACGGCGACAAGGCCGCAGTGCTGGCGCAGATCCCGAAGATGCATGCCCAAAACCTGAAGCGCTTGCAGGACTGGATCGCCCTGCCGTCGATCGCCGCCGAGGACCGCAATTATCCGCAGGGCGCCGAGCACATGAAGAAGCTCGCCGAGGACGCGGGCTTCAGCGGCGTGAAGCTCATTCCGACCTCGGGCAAACCCGGCGTGTTCGGCATGTTGGATGCCGGCGCCCAGATCAGCGTCGCCGTCTACTTCATGTACGACGTCAAGCAGTTCGAGCCCGCGGAATGGAGCTCGCCGCCGCTCGAAGCCAAGCTCGTGGAGAAGCCGGGTCTCGGCACCGTGTGCATGGGGCGCGGCGCGGTGAATCAGAAAGGTCCCCAGAACTCCTTCCTGAGCGCGCTGGCCGCGTTCAAGTCCGCCGGCAAGAAGTTGCCGGTCAATCTCGTGCTGGTGTGCGAGGGCGAGGAGGAGATCGGCTCACCGCATTTCGGGGAGATCGTCAACAGCGGAGACGTGTTGCCGCACTTGAAGGGCTGCGTGGGCGTGATGCTGGCCGACGCCAGCCAGGGTCTCGACGGCAGTGTCCAAGTCCAAGCCGGCGCCAAGGGTATCGTGGAATTGGAGCTGGTCTCGAGCGGCGAGAAATGGGGGCGGGGACCGAAGCGCGACATCCACTCGAGCCTCGAGGCGCAGGTCGACTCGCCCTCCTGGCATCTGGTGCAGGCGCTCAACACGCTGGTCGAAAAGGACGGCCACACCCCGGCGGTCCTTGGCTTCTTCGAGAAGGTCAAGCCGTTGTCCGAAACGCAGAAGAAGATGGTCCTGGACTTCGCCGCGTCGGTCAAGGAAGCCACCCTGAAGGAAGAATTCGGCGTCGAACGCTGGGTGCACGACGAGAGCTGGCAGACCTCGCTCCTGCGCCTGTACTCGCAGCCCACCATCAACATCGAGGGATTGGTGGGCGGCTACACCGGGCCGGGCGGCAAGACCATCCTGCCGCATCGCGCCGTGGCGAAGGTCGACATGCGCCTGGTGCCGGACATGACCGCCGCCGATACCCTGGCCAAGCTCGAGGCGCATCTGTCGAAGCATGGCTTCGGCGACGTCGAAGTGAACATGAGCGGCGGCTACGACCCGACGCAGACCGATCCGGACAGCAAGTTCTTCAAGGCGGTGATCGCGACCTTCAAGAAGCTCGGCACGACGCCGCAGGTGCTGCCGCGCAGTCCCGGCTCCTGGCCGGGCTATCGGTTCACCAGCCCGCCCCTCAGCCTGCCCGCCGGGCAATTCGGCTTGGGCCACGGCACCGGCGCGCATGCGCCGGACGAGTACTACTTGATCGATTCGAAGAATCCCAAGATCCAGGGGCTCGATGGCGCTGTATCTTCCTTCGTCGAGTGGCTGTACGCCATGGCGTGATGAGGAGCGTAGGTAGCATGGGACAGACCCTGACTCGACGAGACGTCCTCCTGGCCGGGACCGCGAGCGCCGGAGCGACGCTCTTGCTCGGCGGAAGCCCGCCCGAAGCGACGGCGGCAGCGGAGCAGCAGAAAGGCTCGTTCCGCTACTGCCTCAACCCCGCGCTGCTACGCGGGTACGGGCTCGGCATCGTGGAGCAAGTGGAGCTGGCGGGCGGGGCTGGCTACGACGGCATCGAACCCTGGGTCGCCGACGTCCAGAAGTACGCGGCCTCCGGCGGTTCGCTTCCTGATCTCAAGCGCCGCATCGCCGACCGGGGGCTCGTGGTCGAAAGCGCGATCGGGTTCGCGCCGTGGATCGTCGAAGATGCGGGAGAGCGGGCCAAGGGACTCGAGCAGGCGCGGCGGGAGATGGAGCTCGTTTCGCAGATCGGGGGAAAGCGAATTGCGGCCCCGCCCGCGGGTGCCGTCGAAGGGCCGGCGATTCCGCTGTCCGCGGTCAGCGAACGATACCGGGCCCTGCTGGAAGCCGGTGCCACGATCGGGGTTGTCGCGCAACTCGAGGTCTGGGGTTTCGCGAGCAACGTGTCACGGGTGTCCGAGGCCGCCTACGCCGCGATCGAGGCCGGCCACCCCAACGCCTGCCTCCTCCTCGACGTGTACCACCTCTACAAGGGCGGCTCCGGCTACCAGGGCCTCCGCCAGCTGAGCCGCCAGGCGGTCCAGGTGATGCACATGAACGACTACCCGGCGATTCCACGGGAGCGCATCGGCGACAAGGACCGCGTGCTCCCCGGCGAGGGTGTGGCGCCCCTCACCGAGATCCTGGGCACCCTTCGCGCCAACGGATGCGCTACCGCGCTCTCGATCGAGATCTTCAACGAGGGGTACTGGAAGAAGTACGACGCCAAGACGCTGACCGCGCTCGGGCTCGAGCGCATGCGCCTGGCGGTGGCCTCCCTCCGGTAGAATGGAGTCATGATGATGAAATTCTCGAAGGTAGCGCTGCTTCTCACGCTGGCGGCGCCTGCGGCGTGGGCCCAGGTCAACGTGGGCGAACAGAAACCCGAAGCCACGCTGCCGTTCGAGACGACCACCACATCCACCTTCGAGCTGCCTTGGCGGATTGCCTTCCTCCCCGACGGCCGGATGCTGGTGACCGAGAAGATCGGGCCGATCTGGCTCGTCTCCGCAGACGGGAGAAAAGATCGCACCGCTGGGCGGCACACCCGCGGTCTATTGGCAGGGCCAGAACGGCATGCTGGGGGTCTACGTCTCACCCCACTACGCCACCGACCAGAGCGATCTACATCACCTATATCGAGCCGGGCGACTATGGCGGCGGCCAGGCGTTGGCCCGCGCCAAGCTGAATGTCGAACGTGTGCCTCGATTGGAGAACTTCGAGGTGATCTGGCGCCAGATGCCCAGGGGCAAGGGTGGCCAGGCCGGCGGACAGATCGCCTTCTCGTCCGATGGTCAGACCCTGTTCATGTCGGTCGGCGACCGCCAGCGCATGACTCCGGCCCAGGACCCGAACCAGCCCGTCGGCAAGATCCTGCGCCTGACGCTGGACGGCAAGCCCGCCCCGGGCAATCCCGACTTCGGCAAGACCGGTGCGGCCACGATTCCGCTGATCGATCCGCCCAAGAACACCGAGGCGGCCAAGACCGCGCCCGTGATCAGCAGCTACACCTTTCCCGGCCCCAACCTGACGCCCGCGGAAACCTGGGCGAGCGGCGTCCGCGCCCCGTACGGCCTGGCGTTCTCCCCCACCGGTGAGCTCTGGGAGGTCGAACATGGCCCGAGCGGCGGCGACGAGCTGAACCTCATCGAGAAGGGCAAGAACTACGGCTGGCCCCTCGTCTCCTACGGGATGAACTACGACGACGTGCCGATCCCCGCGCCCGACACCCGGCCCGAGTTCGCGAAGCCGGTGCTCTATTGGAATCCGGTCATCGCGCCCGGCAACCTGATGTTCTACCGCGGCACCAAGTCCTTCCCGCAGTGGGACGGCAGCGGCATCGTCAGCGGCATGGCGAGCCATACGCTCACCCGCCTCGTCTTCGACGGCAAAGGCGGAGCCAAGACCGCCGAGCGCTGGGAGCTGGGCAACAAGCGCATCCGCGATGTGGCGGAGGCCCCGGACGGCACGCTGTGGTTGCTGGAAGACGCCAATCCCGGCGCCCTGATCCATGTAACGCCCAAGTGATCCCCGAGCTCGGCGATGGCGTTTCTTGGAGTCGCTGGACTCGTGCTGCTGGCCGCCGGAGCGCAGGGCCAGCAGCAGCCGTCGCCGCTCCCGCCGCAGCAGCCCATTCCCTATAGCCACAAGACGCACCTGGCCTGGGACTGAAGTGCGGCTCATGCCATAAGAACGCCGACCCCGGCGAGTTCATGGGGTTTCCCGCGGAGAGCTTCTGCATGGGCTGTCACCAGGCGATCAAGGCCGACAGCCCGCACATCGAGAAGCTCGCCGCCGCCGCCCGAGACCAGAAGCCGATTCCGTGGGTCCGCGTCTATCAGCTCCCGAAGTACGTCTATTTCAGCCACCGCGTGCACACGGCGGCAGGCACGTCCTGCGAGACCTGCCACGGACCGGTTCGGGAGCGCGACGTGATCGCCAAAGAGGTGGTGCACAACATGCGCTCCTGCATGGCGTGTCATGCCGCGTCGAAGGCCCGCAACGACTGCATGACCTGCCACGAAGAGCACTAGGAGCGCCTAGCCCCACTTCTTGAGCCGGGGCCAGGCTTCCTTGAGCGTCGCGCGCGGGTTGCGGCACACGAGGACGGGCCGTTTCTCCCAGACGGCACCCCAAGGGTGGGCGAGCTCGGCCACCACGCGCACGTCCCCGCACTTCTCGCGCAGGCCCTCGGGCCGGTCGCCGAGCACGATCAGGATGTCCTTGCCGGGAGGCCCGGGCCCCCAGAGCCAGTAGCTCTGGTGCACGCCGAGCGCTTTCATCGGGAGGCCGTAGCGCGGGCCGAGCAGGTCCACGGCGCCCGACTCGCCGTAGTTGTTGCCGACGACCGCGACGCGCGCCTGTTCTTCCGGCGGCATCGCGTGATACGCCGCGGCGACGGCCGCCACCATCTCGTCCCAGCCGAACTGCCACGCGAAGTGGTGCGGCAGCGACGCGCGCTCGTGCGCCTTCTCGCTCGCGGGCGGCGCGATGCCGAGCCAGGCCTGGTAGGCGACCAGTCGCTCGGGCGGCAGCATCGGCAGCACCGTGGGCAGGAGCGGCAGGCTCACCAGCAGCAGGACAACGCTCGCCGCTCGCAGCCAGCGGCGCGAGGCCTGCGCCGTGAAGCCCTCGATCGCGACCGCTCCTGCGGCGAAGAGCGTGGCGAACGCCGGCGCAACGTAGTAGTCCTTGCCCTTCGTCACCACGAAGGTCGCGAGCGTTACCAGGAAGGCCCAGGCCAGAGCGCGGAAGGCGCGGCCGCGAGCGGCGAACAGCAGGAAGCCCAGGCCGGCGAGCCAGATCGGCAGCGTCGCCGGGTTCATGATCAGCACCTGGTGCCCGACGTATTCGGCGGGCGACAGCACGACGTCGCGCCCGCTCGCGCGGATGTTGCGGATCATCTCGAAGAACGGCCAGCCGTGGCCCACGTTCCAGATCACGTTGGGCAGGAACACGAGCGCGGCCACGGCGCCGCCCAGCCAGATCCACCGTTGGCGCAGCGCGCGGCGCTCCGGCGTCAGCAGCACACCCACGACGAGCCCGAGCGCGTAGACGGCCATCGAGTACTTGTTCTCGAGGCCGATGCCGGCGACGAGGCCGAACCAGAGCCACAGCCTCTGATTCCCGGTGCGGACGATGCGCACGAGCAGGAGCGCGCAGCCCGTCCAGAGCAGCGGCTCGAAGGCGTTCATCGTGAACAAGTAGTGAAACACGACGTAGACGAGCGCGAGGGCGCTCGCCGCGCCGGAGAGGGCCATCGCGAAGCGACCGCCGCCGAGCTCGCGCGCCAGTAGCCCCGTCAACGCCACGAGTCCCGCGCCGGCGAGCGCCGAGGGCAGCCGCACCGCCAGGAGCGACGTGCCGAGCGTGTGCCGGACGAGCCAGGCGACGAGCGCCACGAACGGCGGCTGGTCGACGTAGCCCCAGTCGAGGTGCTCGCCGCAGGCGAGGAAGTAGAGCTCGTCGCCGAAGTAGCCGTAGCGGGAGGCCGTCGCGAGATGGAGCAGCAGCTTGGCCGCCGCGATGGCGAGCAGCACGCCGAGGCCGGTCTGGGCGGCAGTCTCGTGGACTCGGTCCAAGGGCTGAGACTACACGAGCGCGCCGCAGTACGCTCGGGCGCCAGGAGCGGCATGGCGGGTGCGACCGGCGGCCGAAGGCGACCCGCCACCGTGAGCTCGTCGAAGATCAAGCTCTGGTGGTGGACGACGTGGGCGGCAGGCCCAGGGCTCCGCCCCGGATTCTGAGCGAAGGCCGGAGGGTAGATACTGCCGGACTTCCTTCTGGAGGTCGAGAGCCTGGAGCAGAAGGCCCGCGCCTTCCAGCCGCCGGCCGGCTGGGCGGTCGCGGCCCGCAGCGGAAGCCGGGCTCGAGCCAAGAATGGACCTTGGTCGTATACATGGTCTAGTATCTGGTCATGAAGAAGGTCAATCTCTATGAGGCCAAGGCGCACCTTTCGGCCCTCGTCGATCGGGTGGCCGAGGGTGAGACGGTGGTGATCTGTCGGCGGAACGTCCCCGCAGCCGAGCTGCGGCCGGTGCCGAAGCCGCGGCGCACGCGGCGGCCGATCGGCCTTGTCCCGGGCTTCACCGTGCCCCCGTCGTTCTTCGAGCCTCTGCCCGACGACCTCGTCGCCGCCTTCGAAGGGCGCTGAGGCGGTGCGGCTGCTCCTCGACACCTGCACCTTTCTCTGGATCGTCGGCGGGGCCAAGGATCTCTCCCCGCGGGCCCGTCAGGCGTTCACGGACCCGGCCAACGAAGCCCTTCTGAGCGCGGCGTCCGCTTGGGAAATAGCCGTCAAGTATCGACTCGGGCGCCTGCCTCTTCCCGCCCACCCGGACACGTTCGTGCCCGCTCAGCGCATCGCCCATGGACTCGAGCCCCTCCCCATCGACGAGGAGGCCGCGCTGCAGGTCGCGAAGCTCCCCGACCACCACCGGGATCCGTTCGACCGCATGCTCGTGGCCCAGGCGATCGTGGGCGGCCTCGTCCTGCTGACGCCCGACGATCACATCCGCGAGTACCCCGTCCGGACCGTCTGGTAGCCCGGCGCCTGCATCGTCCTTTACCTCGCCACGGTGTGCGAGGCGGCCGAGGTGCCGCAGCGATCGCCCGGTCGCGGTCCGCCATATTGGAGGAGCCGCGTGCTACGCGTAAGGCTCTCGGTGACGAGACTTCTGAGCGCTGCACCTTTAGGGCGTGAATTTGGTGGCGGTTCCTTCGATGATGGTTGTATAACGGCCGTCCGCGTCGGCCATTTCATACTTGATCGCAAACTGAGAGGCTGACTTGATGGTGATTGTAGTTCTTCCTTTGACGGCTAGGCCAGACACCTTGTCTTCAATCATGAACGTCCAAGTATTTCCGTTAACCGTTCCTGTGCCGGTACCCACGAGTCCGGCACTGTTCGCGCAAAATGATGTGTAGACCTTCGCATGGCTGTCGTAGGCCATGATGCCTTGGGTCCTCGGTGTTTGCCCTTCAGGGCGGTCGACCTCGACATAGAAACCCCCCGAACCCAATGTGTATGTGTCGGTGGTGACAATCCTACCGGCCGGCAGAAATGCGTTGGCTCTAATCTCGCCTTCCGTTTTCCATGTGCCAAGGAAGTACTCCAACTTCTTGTGCTCGGGGCCTGGCTTCGGGCGCTCTGGTGGAGTCTGTGCGAGTGAGAGTGCTGTGAATCCGCAGATCACAATGACGGCGACCGAGAATCGTATGCTCATTTTCTTTTCCTTCGGGCTCACCGCCCGGAGCGCCCGCCGGCTGCCGGACTGAAGATGAAGCGCCCCTGTGACACGCCCGAAGAGGACTCGCCGTTCGCGTGGCGCGCGCCGACCGCCGCGCTCACATCCCGGCCGCGGACAGCGAACGCTCGAGCGATCCGCGCGTGACGTAGGTGCTCCGCTCGTGGTGCTCGAATCGCAGATCGTCGACCGGGACACGGCCACGGAGCGACCATCCGCTGCGGGTGGCGGGGGGAAGACCGTAGCAAAGCTCGAGGCCGTCGGGGCCCTTCGGCTGGTCCAGCACCGTGTACACGTCCGACCAGACTCCTCGCTCGGGGTCCTCCTCGCAGACGAAGTAGAGCACCCGCTGCCCGCGCAGGACCTTGAAGGCGAGGGGTATGTCGAAGCCGCCGCCCGGCATGATCAGCTGGATCGCCAGCCGCCCCGGACGGGGCACGGCGAGGCCGTCCGCCTCCGCCACCCAGGCGAAGAAGGCGATCGCCAGTGCTGCCCAGCCCAGCGACATCGCCCACCACGACGTCGCGGCTCCCAGCGCCAGCAGGACAAGGCCGCCCATGGCGAGCCCGTGATCGGCCAACCAGAAGCCCCATCGACGATCGGCCGAGTGTTCCTTCATGGTCTCCTCCAGTCGCTCGGCCCAAAGGGGCGGGGCCGAGACGAGAGTGTCGAGCGCGGCGCGGGCCAGCAGACAAAAGACGCCCGCCGGGCCGGCGGAGCGCCACTCGTCCTGGCAGCAGTCCGAGAACAGGAGGGCCATCTCGCCACCGAACTCCCCGCGGAAGGACGCCGGATAGGCCCGCAGCAGGTGCGCATACGCCCACCCGGACCACCGCAGCGCCAAAGGCGATGCCCGCCTCACGACCGCCTCCCCGAAGGCAGGAGGTGCAGCCGTTTCCTCCCGTGCCGGACGAGGGTGGACAACCGGTCCAACTCCGTCGCGAGCACCCGCGAGCCGAAGTGGCTCAGGCGGTAAAGGCGGCGCCGCGCCTCCTCACCCCCCGCATCGCGGCTCGCCCCTACTTCCTCGATGAGGCGAGCGGCGAGAAGCCGCTTCAGGGCCGTGTAGAGCGTCCCCGGCCCCAGCCGCCTCCGCCCCTCCGTGCGCTCGGCCACCGCCCGCATGATCGCGTACCCGTGGGACTCGCCGTCCGCCAGCGCGATGAGGATCTCGAGCTCGGCGTCCGGCAGGGGCAGGAACGATCCGGGAGTGCGTGGGCTATCCATTGTCGATGTATCGATGGGCGATATAATAGGCCGCGAGGCGGCCTGTGTCAAGAGGCCCGGGGTGCGCCTGAAGCCCCACGCGATCAGGAACCCCGCGAAATCGCACCAACCGGCGCGCGTGTAGGAATGGAGCCACCCGCTGTGGTCACGCGCCCGCCGCCGGCCAAAGCTCGATTCCGTCTTGGCGCTTCAGTCCTCGCGCAGGGCCACTGCGGGGTCGAGACGCACCCCACGCCACGCGGGCACGAGGGTCGCCGCGACCGCGACGGCGGCCAGGACCGCGGCGGCCGCCGCGAGCAGGCCGGGGTCCCAGCCACGGTTGCCCGCGATCACGCGCGTCATCAGCGCGGCTCCGGCGCGCGCGCCGGCGGCGCCCACGAGGAGGCCGACCGCGACCGCGCCCAGCACCGGGCCGGCCACCGCGCGCAGGACGTCGGCCGCGCGCGCGCCCAGCGCCAGCCGCACGCCGATCTCGCGCGTCTGGCGCGCCACCGCGTGCACGGTGACGCCGTAGAGGCCCGCGGCCGCCAGCAGCAGGCCCGCCAGCGCGAACGCAGCGAGCAGGAGGGCCTGGAAGCGCTGCGGGCCGAGCGAGACCGCGAGCGCGTCGTTGACCCGCACGGGCGCCTCCATCGGCAGCTCCGGGTCGGCGGCCTGGAGCGCCCGGCGCAGGGGCGGCGCCGCCAGCATCGGGTCTCCGGTGGTGCGCACCAGGATCGTCACCGGCGCGAACGCCATCCCCGCCGCGCTGTTCTGCGCGTGCGGGACGTAGAGCATCGGCCCCGCGTCGAAGCCGAGCCCGGCGTCACGCGTGTCCGCGACCACGCCCACGACGGTCGTCCACTCCTTTGCGGTCGACCCGCGCTTCAGGTGGCGGCCGACCGCCTCCTGGCCAGGCCAGTAGCGACGCGCGAACGACAGGCTCACCACCGCGACGAGCGGCGCGCCCTCGCGGTCCGCCGGCTCGAACTCGCGTCCCTCGAGCAGGCGCGCGCCTGTCGTCCGCAGGTAGCCGGGGCTGATGCGCCGGAAGTGCGCGGTGTCCGGGTCGCCCCGCTCGGACGCGTGTCCCTCGACCTGCACCATCGTCTGCATGCTGGACGCGGACGCGAAGCGGGTCATGCCGGTCGAGGCCGCGACCACGCCGGGCGCGCCCTCGAGCGACCGGAGCACGCGATCGACGAGCGCGGCACGCGCCGGCGCCTCCGCATAACGGCTGGGCGGGAGCACGATCTGGGCGGCGAGGAGGCCGTTCGGATCGAACCCGGGGTCGGTGCGCCGCAGGTCGGCGAGCGCCTTCACGAGCAGCCCGCCGCCCGCGAGCAGGACCAGACTCAGCGCCACCTCGCCCGCGAGGAGGGCCAGGCGCAGCACGCGATCGCGCCGGTCGCCCGTGACGCGCCGCCAGACCGCGGCCGGCGCCGCCTCCCGCACGCGCCCGAGCGCGGGCAGCACGCCCGCCAGGAGCCCGGCGACGAGCGACACGGCGACCGCGAACACGGCGACCCGCGGGTCGAACGTCGCCGCGCCCAGGAAGCGCGCCAGCTCCGCATCCATCGCGATGACGCGCGGCGTCAGGAGGAGTGCCGCCGCCAGGCCGAGCGCGCCGCCCGCGGCGGCGAGCAGCAGGCTCTCGACGGCCAGCCCGCGCAGCAGGTGGCCCGCGCCCGCGCCTAGCGCGACCCGAAGCGACATCTCGCCCCGGCGGGCCAGCGCGTCCGCGAGCGAGAGGTGCGCGAGGTTCGCGCAGCCGATGACGAGCAGTGTGCCCACGCCCGCGAGGAGCAGCGCCATCGCGGGCCGCCGGGGCCCGAAATACTGCTCGCGCATCGGCTTGATCCGCAGACCCCAGCCCGTGTGGGTGTCGGGTGACTCGGCGGTGAGCGCGGCCCGGATCGCGTCCAGCTCGGCCAGAGCCGCCTCCGCCGACACGCCGGGCCGCAGGCGCGCGGTAGTGGCGACGTAGCGCGCGCCCTTGCGGGGCAGGTTCCCGGCGTGGATGCCGAGCGGGACGTAGAGATCGGACCGCTGGAAGAGGGTGGTGAAACCGGGGCGCAGGACGCCGATCACGTCGTGGGGCACGCCGTCCACGCGGATCGCGCGTCCGACGACCTTAGGGTCGGCGGCGAAGCGGCGCGTCCAGAGGCCGTGGCCGAGGAGCACGACCGGCGCCTGCCGGCGGTCCTCGTCCTCGCCGAACGTGCGGCCCAGGAGCGGGTCGGCTCCCAGCATGCGCAGGAGGGACGCCGAGACGGACTCGCCCGACACGCTCTCGGGCTCGCCGTCCCCCGACAGGCCGATCTCGCGGGGGACGGTCGCGCCCACATCCTCGAACGACCGCGCGCGCTCTCGCCAGGCCACGAAGTCGAGGGGCGACGCCGAATACTCTGCCGCCGTGCCGGTCCCCGGCCCGTGCGTGACGAGCAGCGAAACCAGGCGGTCGGCGTGGGGGAACGGCAATGGCCGCAGGAAGAGCGCGCTCCACACGGCGAACAGCGCGACCGCCGCGCCGATGCCCAGCGCGTGCACCAGGACGATGGCGAGCGAGCGGGCGGGCCGGCGCCTCAGCCGGCGCGCGGCCAGGCGTCCCTCGACCAGGAGCGACGGGACCGTCTCGGCGAGCCTCATGCCCTGGGAGGGTAGGGCGGTGGCTCACATAAATCCAATGCATTCTTATGTCGGATTCGGATAGCATTTGTGCATGAATGCGCGGACCGGCGTCGCGGCCGGGGAGGACAGGGTCGTGCTGGAGGTGCGTCACTTGAAGCTGGTGCGCGCCATCGTCGTCGACGGCGGGGTGACCCGCGCGGGCGCGCGGCTGCACCTGTCCCAGCCGGCGCTCTCCCGGCAGCTGGCCGACCTGGAAGCCCGGCTGGGGGCGTCGCTGTTCTCCCGCGTCGGGCGGCGCATGGTCCCGACGCCGGCCGCCGAGCGCCTTCTCCAGACGGCGGAGACGGTGCTGGGGGAGCTGGCCCGCGCGGAGGAGGCGGTGCGCGGCTTCGACGCCGCCAGCAGCGGCGTGATCCGCCTCAGCACCGAGTGCTACACCGCGTACCACTGGCTGCCGCGCGCTCTGGACGGATTCGCGCGGCTGTTCCCGCGCGTCGACGTACGGATCGTCGTCGAGGCCACGCGCCGGCCGCTGGAGGCGCTGTTCGACGGACGACTCGACCTCGCGATCGTCAAGACGGACGGGGCCGCCGGCGACCTGGTGCGCGTGCCCCTCTTCGACGACGAGCTGGTCGCGGTGCTGGCGCCCACGCACCGCCTGGCGCGGGCGCGGGCGGTCCACGCGCGCGACCTGGCGGCAGAGACGCTCGTCCAGTATTCGGTCGCACCTTCGCAGACGGACGTGTTTCAACGCTTCTTCACGCCCGCGGGAGTGATGCCGGCGCGCATCCTCCAGGTGGAGCTGACCGAGGCCATCCTGGAGCTGGTGCGGGCCCGCCACGGCGTCGCGGTGCTGGCCGCGTGGGCCGTCCGCCCGGAGGTCGACGCCCGACGGCTGGTCGCGCGCCCGCTGGCGCCACGGCGGCTGCGTCGCCGCTGGCATGCCGCGGCGCGCCCCCGGGAGGCGGCCCTGCCCTACGTCCGCGAGTTCATCGAGCAGGTCCGCCGCACGGCGCCACGGCCGGACCGGGCGAGGCGCGCCTGAGCCCCCCCAGTCTCGTCCGGACGGCAAGCGCTGGCCGTCTCGAGATGTAGCCGCGCGCCTTCTCGGCGGTCGTCATCTCGAGAAGACTCGATCCCTCAGTCGCAGCGGAGAGCCTTCTGCGGGTCGATCCGGGTGACGCGATGGACCGGCACCCAGGCCGCGACCAGCGCCGCCGCGAGCATCAAGCCGGCGATGGCAGCGAAGACCACGGGATCGGCCGAGGTCATCCCAAAGAACATGGCGTTGAGGGCCCGGCTCAGGCCGAAGCCGCCCAGCGCGCCGAGCGCCAGGCCGACCACGATCGGCCGCAGCGACTGGCCCAGCAGCATCCTGACCACGTCGCCCGCGCGTGCGCCCAGGGCCATGCGAATGCCGAACTCGCTGGTGCGCTGGCTGACCACCCACGACATGACGCCATAGACTCCGACCATCGCGAGCAGGATCGCCAGCACGCCAAAGGTGGTGAAGAGCGTCGCGAAGAAGCGGCTGTTGGTCACGGAGGGCGACCGCGCGACGATCTGCTCGAGGGTCATGAAGCCGTGCGCGGTCTGGTCGCGGTCCACCTCGTGTACGGCGCTCTCGACCGCCCGGACGAGGGTGAGCGGGTCCACCGCGCCGCGCACCAGGAGCGCCTTCCGGGTGTGGATCCACTCGTCCTCGCGGCCGTACTCCGCCAGATGCTGGCGGAACGGGACGTACGCGGCCGCGGGCGCCTCTGCGAAGTAGCTCGGATAGGACACGTTGGCCACGACGCCCACGATCTCGCGGGCCTGGGGTTCCGGCGTCGCGTCTTTGCCCCCCTGCCCGATCGCGAAGCGGATCGACTGCCCGATGGGGTCGGCGCCGGGGAAATGGCGGTCGGCGAAGGCCTTGTTGACGACCGCCACCCACGGCGCCGAAGCCGTGTCGCGCTCCTCGATCAGCCGCCCGCGCAGCAGCTTGATGCCAAGCGTGTCGACAAGCTGGGCGTCGACCTCGTTGAAGTCGGCCCGCGGCTCCTTGCCGGGGTCGGGAGCGGGCCGGCCGATGATGGTGAAGGGATGCTGCCAGACCTCGATCGGGATTCGGCTGGCGATGCCCGCGCGCGCGACTCCCGGGATGGCGCGCACGCGCTCGAGCACGCGGTCGTAGAAGGTCTCCACCTCGGGCGTCACCCGGTTCATGTCCGCGGGGGTCTTCTCGAAGTACCTGGTCCCGCCCAGCAGGATGTCGGCGCTCATCAAGTTGTGGGTGTCGAAGCCGGGGAGGCTGCCCTGTTCCCGCAGGAGGGCGCGCATCATCAGGCCGGCCCCGACCAGCAGCACCATCGACAGGCCGACTTCGGCCACCAGCAGCGCGGAACGGCCGCGCCGACGTCCTCCGGTCCCGCTGCGGCCGCCCTCCTTCAAGACCTCGACGAGGTCGACCCGCGAGGCGCGCAGCGCGGGCACGAGGCCAAAGACCAGGCTCGAGCCGACCGACACCGCGAGCGCGAAGCCGAGGACGCGCGCGTCCACCCGGATGTCGCGCAGCAGATCGGGAAAGTTCGCGGGCACGATCAGCGCGAACAGCCGCGTTCCCCAGAAAGCCAGGATCAGGCCGAAGCCGCAGCCGACCAGGGACAGGAGCATGTTCTCGGCCAGGAGTTGGCCGATCAGACGGCCGCGGCCGGCGCCGGTGGCGGCGCGCAGCGCGAGCTCCTTCTGGCGCGCGGTCCCCGCGGCCAGCAGCAGGTTGGCCACGTTCGCGCACGCGATCAGCAGCACGAAGCTCACCGCTCCGAGCAGGAAGGTCAGAATTTCTCGCGGCCGCCCGAAGTAGGCCTCGTGCAGCGGAACCACGCGCGCTCCGATGCTGCCGCTTTTCTCGCCGCGGGACTCGGCCACCTGCCGCCGGATCGCGGCGGCCTCCGCCTGCGCCGCCGCGACCGTGACTCCCGGCTTGAGGCGAGCGATCGAAGCCATCCAGGCCGCCTGCGGGATCCGGCTCACGTCGTTGACCGTCCAGAACGCGATATTGTCGGCCCACGGCACGAGCTTGAACCCGCGCGGCATCACCCCGATCACGATCCGCGGCTCGCCGTCCACGTTGAAAGACCGCCCGATCACGTCCTTGGCCCCTCCCAGCTGGCGCTGCCAGGTGTCGTGGGTGATGACGATCGCGCGTGCCTCCTTCTGCTTGATCAGGTCCTGGAAGTCCTCCAACCGATGCGTGCGGCCGAGCAGGGGTGCGACGCCTGTGACCGCGAGGCCGTTCACGTCGAGGGGCATCTGGAGCACCCGGCTGGTCTCCTCCGACCCCGTCAAGGTCACGGGCATCCCGCCCATCTGCGCCTGTCCGATGGCCTCGAACGAGCTCCCACGGAGGAGCGCCTGCACCACCTCGAAGCTGAGCGACTGCTCGCCGTTCCCCCGCTCCGTGTCGGTGCCCGAGACCATGACCAGCCGGTCGACGTCCTTGAACCCGAGGTCGTAGTGGGTGACCTTGTTGACGACGCTGTACATGGTGGTCGTGGCTCCGACTCCCAGGCCGAGCGAGAGCCCGGCCACGACGACCATGGTGGGGTGGCGCTTCCACAGCCGCAGCGCGAAGCGCAGGTCGGTGAACAGGGTCATCGCGAACCTCCGGAACAGGGCTTGTCGGTTAGACGCGAGATCGCACCCGGGAGTTGCAAAAAGATCGCATGCTGCTCAAAGCTAGATCGTCGATGGCGACCTCGATCGACGCAACCCAACGCAAACTGATGGTCGCCATCGTCATGGCGACGCTGCTGGCATTGGCCATCGTGATCGCCGACCTGGCGAGCGGCGGCCGCCCTGATCCGCGGCCGCTGCGCGCCGCAGCGACCCTGCTCGATGGCGCCTGGCGATTTCACACCGGCGACGACCCACACTGGGCGGACGCGAATACCGACGACAGCGGTTGGGAGACGATCGATCTGACCGCCTTGCCGGGCAGCCACGACGGCGACGTGGGTCTGCCCGATTACGTGGGCGGGTGGATGGCGCACGGTCATCCCGCCTATACCGGCTACGCCTGGTACCGGCGCGCGGTGACGGTGCCGGCCGGACGCGCGTCGTGGGACATCCTCGGGCCGACCCTCGTCGAGGACGGCTACGAGCTCTATTGGAACGGCCAACGGCTCGGCGGGTCGGGCAGGCTCGGTGGAGCCCCGCGTGTCGTCGGCACGCGGCCGCTGCGGTTCGCCCTTCCCGCACATGCGGCGGGTACCCGTGGCGTGCTCGCGGTCCGCGCATTCATGCGTCTGAGGTCCGCGCCCAGCGCAGACGGCGGCGGCATGCACAGCGCGCCCATACTGGCTCCGCGGCCGATAAGCGATGCACTCCACCGCGTGCAGTGGGAGCGAACCATCGCCGGTTACATCGTCGAAGTGATCGAGCCGATAGCCATGTTGGCAGTCGTCGGCTTGGCGGTCGGGTACCGGTCAAGCAGCAGCCACAAGAGTTTCTTGATCTTTGCCAGCATCGCGGTTGCGCTCATGGCAGCCAGGAGGCTCAACAACGCGATCGTCGCGTGGACCGACCTGATGGACCTGACGACCTATGCATGGCTGGCGTCAGTGATGTGGGTGCCAGTGGTGGCCGCCTGGACGCTGGCATGGAACCGTTGGTGCCTGCGTCCATGGCCAGGCATCGATGTGGCGGCTGTGGTGCTGGCAGTCGCCGGAATGATCGGCGCCGTGATGCATTTGCCGAGCGTGACACGCGGCAGCCGGCTCGGGTCGATCGCGCTTCTTGTCGTGATCGGCGCTCGCATCGTCCGCAGCGGACCCATGCGCATCCTGGCGCTCGTCACTTTAGCCTCGATCATGGCCGCACTCTTTGGCGGCGAGCTGCTCGATCCAATCGGCGTGCCGGGCATCTGGTTTCCGTTCAACATCGGGGTTTCGCGGACGCAGTACGTTTACGCGATTGCCGTCCCGCTCCTGGCCTACTTGATCGTGCGAACCTTGTCTGCTGAATCGCACAGCATCGCGCGCGCTTGACAGGCGCGCTTGCACGCCATCACCATTTCCGATGGCTCGAGGTGCGACATGCAATTTATTGGATTGAGCGCGTGGCTGGCCGTCGCCGCTGCCGCCGCGACACCGGCCGTGGTTGCGCCCGACACGGCCGGGCGGTGGCAGGGCACCATCCACGTGCCGGGCGCCGAGGTGGAGGCGGTGGTCGACCTGGCACGCAACGACGGCGGGGCGTGGATTGCATCGATGGTGGCTCCTGCGCTCGCGCTCCCGGGCACTCCGGTGAGCGCGCTGTCCGTCGAGGGCGACCAGGTGCGGTTCACGCTCAAGGGAGTGCTGGGCGATCCGCGGTTCGAGGGGCAGTTGCGAACGGACGGGACGCTCGCGGGCCTCTTCCTTCTGGGCGGCAACCAGGCTCCGTTCGAGCTCAAGAGAACCGGCCCGCCGGAGGTCGAGACGCCGCCGCGCAGCACGCCGGTGGGCAAGGCGTTCGAAGGCGTCTGGAGCGGACGTACCGAGCTCATGGGCAACCCGCTGCTCGTGCGTCTCACTCTCGGCAACGACGCGGCGGGAGCGCCCGCCGTGAAGTTCTTCGTCCAGGGGCGCAACCCGCACGACATGGCCGTGGATGTGGTGACGCAGGAAGCGGCGTTCCTGACCGTCCACACCCCCGACCTGGGCGGGCTTCGCTTCGAGGGCCAGTTGAACGTCGCCGCGGGCGAGATCACGGGCGTCCTGCAGCAGGGGCCGGTCGAGGCCCCGCTGGTGCTGCGGCCGGAAGCCGCGGGAGACAAGCGATGAGAAGGGTCCTGCTCTGCGCCGCGCTCGTCGCCCTGGCCGGTGAGGCGTTCGCCCAATCCATGTTCCGCGGCGACCCGGCGCACACCGGCGCCGTTGCCGCCAGTCGCTCCTCGCCAGTTCCACCGCCTCAAGTGGCGATTCCTGACCGGCGGGCGGGTCGTCTCGTCTCCGGTCTTTCAGGACGGCGTGCTGTACGTGGGCAGCGACGACGGCAGCGTCTACGCGCTCGACGCCACGACCGGCCAAAGGCGCTGGCGGTACGCCACGGCGGGCCCGGTGGCCTCCACGCCGGCGGTGGCCGGCGGGCTCGTCTACTTCATGAGCTACGACGGCCGCTTCTACGCGGTGGAGGCGCAGAGCGGCAAGCTGCGCTGGAAGTTCACGACGGGCGGCGAGCGGCGCTTCGAGGCCAAGAACCTGCACGGCTTCCTGCCCAAGAACCAGACGATCGCCGACCCCTTCGACGTGTTCCTCTCCAGCCCGGTGGTGGCCGAGGGCGCGGTCTTCTTCGGCTGCGGCGACGGCAACCTGTACGCGCTGGACGCGTCCACCGGCGCCTTGCGCTGGAAGCTTCCGACCGGCGACGTCGTCCACGCCTCGCCGGCCTACGCGGACGGCGTCGTCTACGTGGGGAGCTGGGACAGCTACCTCTACGCGGTGGAGGCCCGGAGCGGGAAGGAGAAGTGGAAGTTCAAGAGCGGGGAGGACCCGTACATCCACAACCAGGTCGGGTTCCAGTCCTCGCCGGCCGTGGTGGGCGGAGTCGTCTACGTGGGATGCCGCGACTCCAACCTCTACGCCATCGACGCGCAGAGCGGCACGGAGAAGTGGCGGGTCAACAACCAGGGCAGCTGGGTGATCGGCTCGCCGGCCGTGACGCAGGGCAAGGTCGTCTACGCCACCTCGGACTCGGCACTCTTCCACGAGGTGGACGCGGCGAGCGGCAAGCCACTGCTGAAGCAGGACGTCAAGGCCTATACCTTTGCCTCGCCCACGGTGGCGGGGGACGTGGTGCTGGTGGGCGTCATGAACGGGACGCTCGAGGCGCGAGACCTGGCCACGGGCACGCTGCTCTGGGACTACCGGACCGAGGCCTCCAAGCGCAACCTCGGCTGGGCGCTCGACAAGGAGCGGCGGTTCAACAATCCACTCCTGTTCTCGTCGACCTGGCGCGAGGCGCCGATCGTGGCCCAGGACCGCCAGTTGAGCGTCGGCTCGTTCGTGTCGACACCGCTGGCCGTGGCGGGTGCTATCTACGTCGGGAGCACGGACGGCGCGGTGTACGCCTTGGAGTAAGAGGGGTCGCGCCGCTCACGCGCGCAGGCATACGGCGGGATCCACGCGCGTCGCGCGCAGCGCGGGAACGCAGCAGGCGAGAAGCGCCGCCATCGCGAGCACCGCCGCGCCCCACGCGAACGCCACGGGGTCGCCTGGACCCACGCCATAGAGCTGGGCAGCGATCACGCGGGCCAGCGCGAGCGCGCCGGCGACCCCGATCAGGAGGCCGGCGAGGGCCAATCGAAGGCCTTCGCCGATGACCAGCCGCGCGATCGCGGGCCGGTCCGCGCCCAGCGCCATGCGGAGCCCGATCTCGGAGCGGCGTTGCGCGGCCATGTAGGCGACCACGCCGTAGAGGCCCAGGGTCGCCATCAACAGGGCCAGCGCCGCGAACATCCCGAGGACGCGGGCACTGAAGCGCTCGCGCGCGCTGGCCGCCGCGAGGTGGGCGTCAATCGTCTTCACGTTCGCGAGCGGCACACCCGCGTCGATCCGCGCCAGCGCGGCACGGATCCCACTCACGAGCGGCCCCGCCGCGACGCCGGCGGCTCGGACGACCAGGGTCGCGTTCGGTCGAGGCCCGTCGAGGTAGGGCACGTACATCTCCGGCCTGGCGGGGGCGCCGAGGCTGAAATGCTTGGCGTCCGCCACCACGCCCACAACCTCGCGCACGCGCGGCTCGCCGTCTTCGATCGTGATCCGAGTCCCGAGCGCCTTTTCCCCACTCAGGAATCGGGCGACGAACGCCTGGTTCAGAACGACGACGCCGGCAGGTTCGGGGCCATCGGACTCGGTGAAGGCGCGCCCGCGCAGCACCGAGATGCCCATCGCATCGAAGTAGCGCGGGCTGACGCGGCGGTACTCTGCGGCTGGATGCTCATCCGCCACGACGGGTTCTTCGCTCCCCAGGACGTTGAAGCGGCGGCTGGCATCCTCGCCGCTCAGCGGAAGGTGGTCCGTGACCCCGGCGCTCCGAACCCCGGGGAGCGACTCGACGCTCGCCACGAGTTGCTGGAAGAACCGTGCCCGCGCCTCGGGCGTGTCGTACGCGCTTCCGAGCGAGAGATCCATCACGAGCGCGCCCTCGCGAAGGAAGCCGGGGTCGACGCTCTGCAGCGCCGCGAAGCTGCGCGCCGTCAGGCCGGCGCCGACGAGGAGGACGAGCGAGACCGCGACTTGCGCTACCACCAGCGCGCGCTGGCCGACAGAGCGGGCGCCCGAGCCGGCGCGGCCGGAGCGCTGCAGTGCCGAGCGCAGATCGACGCGGGCAGCGTACAGCGCCGGCAGCAGGCCGGAGACGAGGCTGCTGGCCAGAGCCGCGGCAAGCGTGAGCGCCAGCACGCGAAGGTCGAGCGTCGCCTCCTCGGCGCGGGGCAAGCCCGCCGGGCTGAGGGCCACGAGCAGCCGAACCCCAAAGGCCGCAAGCAGGCTGCCGAGGACGGCTCCAGCCGAGGCCAGGATCAGGCCCTCGACGAACAGTTGTGTCGCGAGCTGCCGGCGCGTCGCCCCGAGCGCGGCCCGCGTCGTCAGCTCCGGCATGCGCCGGACGGCGCGCGCGAGCTGCAGGATCGCGACGTTCGCCGCCGCGATCAGGAGCACGAACGCCACGCTGCCCTGCAACAGCAGCAGCGCGGGCCGCGCGTCGCCGATCGTCTCCTGCTCCAGCGATCGGACGTTGGCTCCGCGACCCGCGTTGACTTCGGGATAGCGAGCGGCGAGGCTGGCCGCGACGCGGGTCATGTCGAGCTGCGCGGCCTCCAACGTGACGCCAGGCCGGAGCCGCGCCACGACGGTCAGGTAGCGCCAGCCGCGCCGCCGTTCCATGTCGTCGTCGTTCGGCAACGTCAACGGCATGAAGGCGTCGACGCGCTTGCCGGAGAACAGGAAGCCGCGCGGCAGGATTCCGACGATCTCGCCGCGCCCGCCGTTCAGGGCCACGACCCTGCCGAGAGCGGTGGGGTCGCCGCCGAACCGGCGCTGCCAGAGATCGTGGCTGATCACGACTGGCCACGCCCTCGCGTCGCCGCGGCTGCCCACGTCCTCGGCTCGAAAGCCGCTGCCGTAGGCAGGCGTGACGCGCAGGGTCTCGAAGAAGTTGGGGGTCGCGATGACGCCGGCAACCCTCTCCGCCTCGCCGCCGTCCGAGTTCAGGTTGAGGAACGCCTCGGTGTAGGCCGCCATGCTTTCGAAGGACTGGCTCTCGCGCGCCGAGTCGCGGTAGTTCGCGGGCGACACGATGTTGCGGTCCTGGCCGGCGCGAGGGACGCTGTCCCACACGACCACCAGGCGATCGGGTTCGCCGTACGGCAGCGGCCGCAGCAGCACCGCGTCGACCACGCTGAAGACGGCCGAGTTGACGCCGATGCCGAGCGCAAGCGCCGCCACGGCGACGATTGTGAAGCCGGGCTGGCGCAACAGCGCGCGGAAGCCGTAGCGGAGGTCGCGGGTCATCGAGGCAAGACTAGTACACGGGCCTGCCAGCGTCATCCTGGAAGGGTGAGGGAGGATGGACCCGAACCGGCCCGTCGGCAAGGCCCTGCACCTCGGCGGTCCGGGCCGAGAGTCGAGATCGAGGCCGTTGACCGGATCCGACCTAGGCGTCACCCTATGCACCTGAAGCGGACGACTCTTGTGCTTGATGAGGTGCTGCTCGCGGAGGGTGCGGGTGAGCGGGGAGCGGACGTATTCGGCCACCGTGGAAAGGGCGCTCTCCGAGTTCGTGCGGCGGGCGCGCGCCGGGAAGATCCTGGATCTGGCCGGGTCCGGCGCCTGGGAAGGCGATCTCGGAGCCATGCGCGGCGATGCCGTGGCTCGCGAGCGCCCCGGCGTCTACCGGACCCGGAACCGGGTCAAGCGTCGTGCTGCTCGTTGACACGTCGGCGTGGATCGAGGTGTTTCGGAAACCCCGCGGATGGGCGCCGCTCGATCAACGCCGCCTGGCCTGACTTCCTCGAAGTTGCAGCTCTGAGCCGTCCGGTCAGCGCCCGGTCAAGGGCCGTCCCGGGTGGACACCGTCGATGAGCCGGCCGTCGTCCACCACCGCGACTCCGCCCACCAGGACGTACCGGAAGCCGGTGCTGGGCAGCGCCGGCTCGTCGTAGGTCGCGTGGTCGGACACACGGTCAGGATCGAACACCACGACGTCCGCGTCGGCGCCTTCGCGGATGCGCCCCTTGTTGCGGGCCGCGGGAGTGGCGGCTTCGAGCCGCTGCGCCGGCATCAGCGACATCTTGCGCAGGGCATCCATCAGGGTGACGGTCCGCAGCTCGCGCACGTAGCGGGCGAGGATCCGCGAGAAAGTGCCGGCGGTGCGGGGATGTCCCTTGCCTCCGCTCAGGTAGCCGTCGCTCGCGACCATCACCAGGGGATGGCGGATCACAGCGTCGACTCGCTCGTCGGGATTGCCTCGGACCAGGACCGCGACCGGACCCTTGGTGCTGCGCAGGCGCTCGAAGCTCTCGGCGGTCAGCGTCTCCCCCGTCTGGACCAGGCGCAGATCGGAGTAGTCGATGCGCATGCGCTCGCGCCAGCCCGGGTTGAAGAAGGCGGAGCCGAGCATGGTCTGTCCCCAGCCGTACGGATAGGCCTCGACGGTGACGTCGAGCCCACGCGCCCGCGCGCCCTCGATCAGCTTGAGGCATTCGAAGACCTGGCCGAGGCCCATGCTGTTGATGTGGACGATGTGCAGGGGCGCTCCGGTGATGGCCGTGGCGGCGATCACCTCGGCCACGGACTCGATGCTGGAGCCGGGTTCTCGGTAGCCAGCGGCGCGGATGTGGGGCCAGAGGGGCACGCCGCGCTCGGCGGCCACGCGAAACGTCTCGATGATCTCGAGCCGCGACGCTCCCGGCGTGTAGTTGATGCCGAGCCCGACGCCGAGCCCGCCCGCCAGAAGCTCGCCGCGCAGACGGTCCTGGACGGCGCGGATGCGCTCCGGAGAGGCGTCCTCGTCGGTGGCCGGCCCCGCCGACGGCAACAACTCGCCGCCCGACCCCGGCGCGGGAAGCTCCCCGCCCCAGGCGCGCACGCGCGCCCAGGGGTGGCTCGCCGAGGTGCCATAGTTGAGGAGGGCCCGGCCGGCGCGCGCCCGCAGGAAAGCCGCCACGTCCGGTGGCCCGATCTCCAGCTCGAGGGCCGTGGTCACCCCGTCCTGCACCTTGGCGCGGTCGTTCTCGGCATCCTGGCCGTGCTGGTGCAGGTCGATGAAACCGGGGGCGACGACGAGCCCCTTGGCGTCGAGCACCCGCCGGCCTCGCAGCTCGCCGGGCGCAATCCGCACGATCTTCCCGTCCGTGATGCTGACGTCGCGCACCGAGTCGGTGCCGCTCTCCGGATCCATCACTCGGCCGCCGTGGATCACGAGGTCGAACGGCTGGTCGGCCCCCGCCGCGGTGGCCGCGACGGCGCTGGCGAGCAGCCACGGCCCGATCGTGCTGAGCATTGCTTCCTCCTCTGGGAGCGCGAGTATAGCGGTCTTCCCGACCCGTCCACGGCGATCGGGCGGCGGCGATTGGAGAAGGCCACGAAGGTCGTGCCTGCAGTTGGCATAACATCCGGTGGTGGATCGACGTTTCCCGAAGCGAGCTCGGGTTTGGGCGTTGGCGCTGGCGGCGGTCGCGGCATGGGGTCGGGCCGCCGAGTACGACCCTCTCGCGGTGGGGGCGACGCCGACGCACCAGGACCTCGTCGTCCGAGACGAGGGGCGGCAGCGCGACATCCCGCTGCGGGTCTACCTGTCGGCCACGGCGGGGAAGGCGCCGGTCGTGCTCTTCAGCCACGGGCTCGGGGGCAGCCGTGAGAACAGCCCCTACCTCGGCCAGCACTGGGGAGCGCGTGGGTTCGTCGTCGTCTACCTCCAGCATCCGGGGAGCGACGAGGCCGTGTGGAAGGACCGGCCGCGGGCCGAGCGTCTCGCTTCGCTCCAACGCGAGGCCTCGATCGAGAACTTCCGGCTGCGGGTCGACGACGTCCGAGCGGTGCTCGATCAGCTCGAGCGGTGGAACGAAACCTCGGGCCATCCGCTGGCGGGACGGCTCGACCTCGCGCGCGTCGGGATGTCGGGCCACTCCTTCGGCGCCGTGACCACGCAGGCGGTGAGCGGCGAGTCTTTCCCGCTCGTGGGCCGGCGCTTCACCGACGGGCGGATCCGGGCCGCGCTCGCGATGTCGCCGAGCGTGCCGAGGCAGGGCGACCCCGCCGAGGCCTTTGCCAAGGTCGAGATTCCGTGGATGCTGATGACCGGCACGAACGACGAGGCGCCGATCGGGAACGCCGATGTTGCCTCGCGCCTGCGGGTCTTTCCGAGCCTGCCCGCGGGCGACAAGTACGAGCTGGTGCTCGACGGCGCCGAGCACTCGGCGTTCGGCGACCGGCCGCTGCCGGGTGACCAGAAGCCGCGCAATCCCAACCACCACCGCGCGATCCTCGCGCTCTCCACGGCCTTCTGGGACGCCTACCTGCGCGGCGACGCGGCGGCGCGCGCGTGGCTCCAGGGTGCTCGGCCGCGCGGGGTCCTCGAAGAGCGCGATCGCTGGCAAGTGAAGTAGGATCGGCCGAACCTTGCCAAAGAACGACACGAGGAAGAGCGCTCGGAACCAAGCCGGGCGATCTCCTCGAGACGCTGCGGGCTCGTTTCGAGGGGAACAAGCACCGCCACGAGGGCTTGCAGTGGGCGAAGGTGCGGGCACGGCTGGAAGCCCGGCCCGACAAGCTCCGGTCGCTCGGCGAGCTCGAGAGGACCGGCGGCGAGCCGGATGTCGTGGGTTGCGACGAGAACACGGGCGCGTACGTCTTCCAGGACTGCTCCCCCGAGAGCCCGGCCGGCCGTCGAAGCCTCTGCTACGACCGCGCTGCGCTTCTTGCAAGGAGGGAGAACAAGCCCAAAGGCAACGCGGTCGAGTGGGCCGCGGCCATCGGGGCCGCGCTTCTCACCGAGGAGCAGTACCGGAGGCTGCAGGCGCTCGGCCCCTGCGATACGAAGACGTCGAGCTGGCTGCTGACCCCGCCGGACATCCGGAAGCGCGGCGGCGCCATCTTCGGCGACTACCGCTACGGCACCGTGTTCATCTACCACAACGGCGCCGACTCCTACTATGCCGCCCGAGGCTTCCGCTGCTCGCTCAGCGTCTGACACGAAGAGGCGTCTAGTCCCCGTCGGTTGATCGTGTTGCCAATGAGGGTGATGACGGTCTCGTCGGTCCCGGTCTACGGCGCTTCGAGCTCGCGGATCATGACCGTCCCACGCTCGCGCCCAGGGTGACGAGAAGCTCGTCCAGTTGCTCGAACGTCTCTCCCATCGCATCCGCCGCCCCGGTGCCGGCGGCGTCGAGAGCTTCCTTCGAGGGATAAAGCTCGTGCATGACCAGCAACGTCTTGCCGCCTTTTTCCGCGAAGGTCACCGTCGTGACGGAACCCTCGTCACTTTCCTCATTGGTCCAGACGAGGCGCGAGTGCGGTGTTACTTCCTTGTACGTGCCGAAGAACGCCGACTGTGAGTCCCCGTGTGCGAACTCCAAACGGTACCTGCCCCCGACACGAACATCCATTTCGCAGGAAAGCAGGGACATTCCCATCGACTTCGGCACCCACCACTGCCTGAACAGCTCGGGCTTGGTCCACGCCTCGAACACGAGGCGCGCCGGGCCGTTGAAAGTTCGCGTGACGACGAGCTCACGCTCGGACTTCCGCTCCACCGTCGTACGGTTCTTCATGGGGGCAACCTCACTCTCTCTTCTTGCGTCCATCGACCTTCTCCTTCCGTTTCAATTCCTCGACAACTTTGTCCAGCTCGTCGAAGCGTGCGTCCCAGAGCTGGCGGTACCTCTCGATCCATGCCGCCTCTTCCTCCAGTCGGCGCAGGCCGAGCTTGCAGGTCCGCACGCGCCCGACCTTCTCCGTGGTGACGAGCCCCGCCTGCTCCAGGACGCCGACGTGCTTCTTCATGCCCGTCAGGGTCATGTGGAACTTGTCGGCAAGGTCCGTGATCGATGCGTCTCCACGCCCGAGCTTCTCCAGAACGCCGCGGCGGGTGGCGTCCGAGAGCGCGCCGAACGAGACATCGAAGCCGGCCCGGCTATACTGAACCATCTGGTTCAGTATAAACACAAGGATTAGCGAAATGCAAGAGGAGGCTGAAAGAGCACTGCCTAGCCCGATCAGGACTCCGGGTCGAACATGATTTCGCGTACTTCCTGCGCGCACCGGCACGCCTCAGCGAACCGGGCCGCCCACGCGACCGCCTCCTCGCGCGACGCCACCTCGATGATCGAGAACCCGCCGACGACCGCCTTCGTCTCCAGTACCGGTCCGTCGGTGATGGTCCCGTCGGTGGCCACGATGCTCGACCGCTGACGCTGCACCCCACCGCCGAAGATCCAGACCCCTGCCGCCTTGGCCTCCCGGACCACCGCGTGCGCCGCCTCGCCAACCGTTGACCAGTCCGCCTCGGAAATGTGATCCATCGAGCCATCGTCGAACGAGATCAGGTACCTGGGCATGGCGTTACTCCTTGTTTGGGCGATCGTCGGGGCGCTAGGTGAAACCAGGACGATCCGCCAGTCAAGCCGCGTCGTAAGAGGAAAAGCTGACGCCCGGACCCTACGCGACCCGCTTGCGGGACGAGGCCACAACACGGACCTTGATTCCCAGCCGAGCCAGCATGTCGATGAGAGCGTCGGCGCTGAAGAGCTCGACGCGGCCTCGGAGCAAGTCGCTGACTCGCGGTTGAGTGATTCCGAGGAGCTCGGCCGCCTGAGCCTGCTTCAGACCACGAGACCCGAGCTCCTTCTCGAGCCGGATCATGAGGTCGGCGCGCACGAGGAGATGCTCGGCCTTGTCGGGAGGGAACCCGAGATCACGGAACACGTTTCCGCTGGAGCGAGTCACTCTGGGCTTGGTCTTCTGCGTCATCGTAACCTCCGCCTCGCCGCCAGCACGTCGCGCAGCCGACTGCGGCCGACCGCAACGCGGCGTGCGTCCTCTGGAAACACCCGCAGATCGTTCAGAGCGGACCCAACCCAGAGAATCGGCTTGTCCAGGCCACCGATTATACAAGATCCAGTATAGTGGCGCAAGCTGGGAGTCAGGAATGCGCCCGCCCGGGAGCCAGGAATCGGCGCATAATGGTGTCGGGACAGATCGATGACGACCGTTACGCTGCAATTTCCGGACGATGTCTTCTCCGCGCTCCGGCGTTCGCCCGACGAGTTCGCTCGTGAGCTCCGGGTTGCGGCGGCGATCCACTGGTACGAGCGTGGAGAGCTGTCGCAAGAGAAGGCTGCTCACGTTGCTGGTCTGAGCCGCGCTCAGTTCCTGATGGAGCTGGCACGGACGAAGTCAGACGCATTCGTCGTGGACTTCGACGACCTGAAGCGTGAGCTCAGCCTTGGCTGAGCGACCAGCGGTCAACGCATCCCCGCTTATCCTGCTCGCAGACGCCAAGCTTCTCGACTTCCTGCTGCTCGCGGGCCCCGAGATCGTCGTGCCTCGGCCCGTCGCGGACGAGATCCGAGCCGGGGGCGCGGCGGACGCGGCGGTGACAGCCCTGGATACGATCCCGTGGCTGTCGGTCGTAGACCCTCCGATCGTGCCCTCGGTGATTCAGGCCTGGGATCTGGGCCAGGGCGAGTCCTCCGTCCTGGCGTGGGCGCACGCCAATCCCGGAACTCTCGCCATCCTTGACGACCTGCCAGCCCGGCGCTGCGCCGCCACGCTCAGGATTCCCGTTCGCGGTACCTTGGGGCTGGTCCTCGTAGCCAAGCAGCGCGGGAGGATCAAGGCAGGCTGCCGCTGCAGAGGTGCTCGAGATCGACCAGCCGAAGGTCTCCGCCCTCAAGCGGGGACGGTTGACCGGGTTTTCGCTGGATCGGCTCGTGCGGTTCCTCGTGCTGCTGGGCAGCGACGTGGAGATTGTCGTGAAACCCGCTTCGGGTACGGGCCGCCGTGCCCGCGTGATGGTCGCCTGACTCGCCCTTGCGCGAGAAGCTAAAGGTCCGAGGCGCGAGGGTCACCAACGTTGGACCGGTGGACAGCTTCGAACCCCATCACGCGCAGAGCCTCCACCCAGGAGGGTGAGAGGTTCATGTCGAGTCGGAGTATCTCCTCGTGGCTCTGGCCCGCCGCCACCAGTCCCACTACAGTGCCCACGTTGACTCGCATGCCCCTGATGCAGGGCTTGCCGCCCATCACCTGGGGATCGACCGTGATGCGATTCAGCTCGGGCAAGGGCATCTTCTCCGCGGCGATTCTAGCACCCAGGCCGAGACGCTCCCCCCGCGCCCTCTAGCCGCCGGCCGGCTGGGCGGCCCCGGCCAGCAGGTAGAAGCGCTGGTGTTGAGCGTCGGCTCTTTCGTCTCCACACCGCTGGCCGTGGCGGACACGGTCTACATCGGGAGCACGGACGGCGCGGTGTACGCGATGGAGTAGGGGCACGTTCGCTTGCCCCAGCCCGGAGACGGCTCCGTCGCGCCGACGCGGCGCCATCGGCGTTCCATTCGCGGCGCGCGAGAAAAAGGAAAAGCAACCGTTCGCGGCGATCTCGCGTCTCAACGGGCAGCATTCGTCTGTCGCCCTGCGAGGTGGCCATGCGCACACTGATTCGGGACGTCCGCTATGGTCTCCGGCTCCTGGCCCGGAACCCCGGCTTCACCGCCATCGCCGTGCTCACCCTGGGGCTCGGAATCGGAGCCAACACCGCGATATTCAGCGTGGTGTACGGCACCCTCCTCGAGCCCATGCCGTATCACGACCCCGACCAGCTGGTCATGGTCTGGTCGAAGCCGCGGCCGGACAGCCGGAACTCCGTCGCCGCCGGGGACTTCATCGACTGGCGCGCGCAGAGCACGGTGTTCCAGGGCCTGCACGCCTGGACGGGTCGCACCGTGAGCCTGGCCATCGGCAACGAGCGGCCCGAGCAGATCTTCGCGTCGGCCACCACTCCGGGTTGGATCACCAACTTCGGCTACGAGTTCCAGCTCGGGCGCGATTTCGTCCCGGAGGAAGGCGTCGACGGCAACGACCACCAGCGTCATCCTGTCGAACCGCCTCTGGCAGGAGCGCTGGGGCGCCGATCCCGCGATCGTGGGCAAGGCGATCCGGCTCGACGGCAAGCCGCACACCGTGGTCGGCGTGCTGGGACCGGGGCCGGGCGACCGCATCGAGCAGAAGATGTACCTGCCGCTCGCCTTCACCCCGGACCAGATCAACCACAACTTCCACTGGCTGCTGGTCATGGGCCGGCTCAAGCCCGGCGTCACGGTGGCACAAGCGAACGCGCAGATGGAGGGCATTGCCAAACGCATCGCCGACGCCTTCCCCGACCAGAAAAAGGGTTGGCAGATCAGCGTCGAGCCGCTGCACAACAACTTCCTCTCCCGGAACACGATCAACGCGCTCTGGTTCCTGCTCGCCGGGGTCGGCTTCGTGCTCCTGATCGCCTGCGCCAACGTGGCGAACCTGCTCCTCGCCCGGGGTGCTTCAAGGCAGCGCGAGGTGGCGCTCAGGTCCTCCCTGGGCGCCTCGCCCCGTCAGATCGCGACCCAGTTCCTCGCGGAGAGCGTGCTGCTGGCGCTCCTGGGCGGCCTCTTCGGGCTCGGCCTGGCCGTCGCCATCATGCGCGCGATCCTGGCCGTGATGCCCGCCTACACCCTGCCCTCCGAGGTGGACGTGCGCCTGAGCATCCCCGTGCTGCTCTTCACCATGGCCACGGTGATCGGGTCCGGCATCCTCTTCGGCTGCGCTCCCGCCTGGCAGGCCATCCACTCGAACCTGAGCGAGAACCTGAAGGAGGGGGCGCGCGGCACGACCGGCGGCCGGCATCGTGTCCAGCGCGCGCTGGTGGTGGCCGAGTTCGCGCTGGCGCTCACCCTCCTCGCCGGAGGAGGCCTGGCCATTCACAGCCTGATGAACCTGAGCCGGGTCGACCTCGGCTTCCGTACCGAAAGGCTGCTGACCTTCTTCCTGCCCGTGCCCAACGAGCGGTTGAAGGGCGCCGAGCGCGTCACCCTCTTCTACGACCAGCTCGAGGAGAAGCTTCGGGCGCTGCCCGGCGTGGAGGCGGTGACCATCGCCACGGGCGGACCGCTTCGGGGCGGCTTCGGGATGGGAGTCGACATCGTGGGCCGTCCCCGGGCGCAGGGCTCAGCGCGGGACTCGGCAGCCTTCATCATGGCCACCCCCGACTACTTCCGGACCTATGGCCTGCCGATCCTGAAGGGGCGCGGCCTCACCCGCGCAGGACGATGCCTCGAGCCCGCGGGTCGCGGTGGTCAACGAGTCCTTCGTGAAGCGCCACTTCAAGGACGTCGATCCCCTGACCCAGCGCCTGGCCGTGGACGAGCTGGTGCCGGGCGAGTCCCGCGTCGGCAAGGCGGTCGAGTGGCAGGTCGTGGGGGTCGTGCGCGACGTCAAGAACCGCGGGGCCCGCGACGAGGTGCGGCCCGAGATCGACGTGCCCTTCGCCCAGAGCCCGTGGCCCTCCGTGGGGGTCACCGTGCGCTCGGCCGGCGACCCCAACACCCTGCGCAGCGGCATCGGGGCGGTCATCCAACAGATGGATCCCGACCTGCCCATGGCCGGCGTGAACACCATGGAGCAGATCGTGTCGGAGCGCCTGTCGAACGACCGCTTCAACGCCGTGCTCTTCTCCTCGTTCGCGGTGGTGGCCCTGGTCCTGGCCGCGATCGGGATCTACGGGGTGATGTCGTTCGTGGTGGCGCAGCGGCGTCACGAAGTGGGCGTGCGCGTGGCCCTGGGGGCGAGCCGCAGACAGGTGCTCCAGCTCGTGATGGGAGACGGGATGCGGACGGCCCTCCTCGGCACCGCCCTCGGGTTCGCCGGCGCCTACGGCGTCGGGCGCGCCATGCAGGGCCTGTGGTTCGGTGTAGGCGCGCTCGACTTCGGGCGCTTCGCCGCCATCGCCCTGACCTTGATCGCGACCGCGCTCCTCGCCTGCTACGTCCCGGCGCGGCGCGCGGCGACGGTCGATCCGGTCGTAGCGCTGCGCGACTAGAGGCCCGGCGATCAGCTCCGTTTCTTTAGGGGCAGGATCCGAGTCCTGAGCCGAGCCGACTCGACCGTGACGAGAGCGCCCGTCTCCAGCAGCTCTCGAAACTGACGGAGCGCGCGCTCGACAAGGGAGCCTAGATGCGCGGGCGTCAAGTCGGTGGCTCTCACCTGAATCACGCTGGGACTCGAGGCGGCGCTCGCCGCAAGGATCGCCCCGAAGTCTAGGTCGTTCGTGAAGACGGTGTAGCCCGCAGCTTTGGCATGCGCGAGAACCTCCCGATCCGAGGCGCGAGGGTCACCGACATTGGACCAGTGGACAGCTTCGAAACCCATCACGCGCAGAGCCTCCACCCAAGAGGGTGAGAGGTTCATGTCGATCAGGAGCTTCAAGGTTTAGCGAGTGGAAGCTCGATTTCTTCGGAACGCCAGGCCGCGTACTCCAGGGCCTGCGGAATGTCGTCTGCCTCGAGGTAGGGATAGAGTCGGAGTATCTCCCCGTGGCTGTGGCCCGCCGCTACCAGTCCCACGACCGTGCCCACGGTGACCCGCAGGCCCCTGATGCAGGGCTTGCCGCCCATCACCTCAGGATCGGCCGTGATTCGATTCAGCTCGGTCAAGGGCACCGTCTCCGCGGTAATTCTACCACCCAGGCCGAAACGTCCCCACTGCCGGCTGCCCGCCGGCCTGCTGGGCGTCCGCAGCAGGAGAAGGCGGCGAAACGGGATGAGGAAGGAAGAGCTGCGAATCGAAGTCGTTACTTAGGCCGATTCACCGGCTTGGCCTTTCCGACGAGCTCTTGAATGCCCCGCGCCATCGCGTGGTCGGCGACCCGAGACATATGAATAGGGTTCCCGGGCGCATGCACGATGCAGAGTGCCTCGTACGTCGGGAGGTACCGCGCTCCCGGTGACCAGGTCGAATCGAATACCCGGTATGGCGAAAGAGTACCGGCTGTGGCTCGCCTCAGCACTGGAGAGCCCCGGGGGAATCATGATTCCGTTCGCCATCTTTGCTGTTAGCGAACCCACGAAGACGATCAGGGCTACCCTTTCGGGGAAGTCAGCTTGTTCGGTCAGATAGAGCCGGAGTGCCTGCTCGTAGGGGCCGAGGTCCAGCTTGGCCACAGCGTGTCCCCGCGTTGGCGCCCTCCACTCCGTGACTGCGGCCCGCCAGAACATGCTGGCGGCAAAGTAGGCTAAGGCGTCCCCGTCCACGAGTCTGTTGCGGGCTGTGGCGATAGTCTTGATCTCCGGCGGCTGGTACTTGCCGAACGCTTCGCGAAGGCGGAACTCGTGGTCGCTCCGCCTGCAGTGCTTCATGATCCACGTCTCGCCGCGCTTGCTGAAGAGGCCCTCGCAAGTAGGGCAGAGCAGGTCTTTCCTTAGCTGCAGCGACGTTTCTAGCGCAGTCTTCCCGTCGGTGAAGATTGGACTGGCATTCCCCCTCCCCAGCTTTGAAGCTAGCCGATAGGTCGCCTTGGGAAGGTGGTGGCTGTCCTGGAGCTGCGCCGTCTTCAGACAGAGCCGACAAGTTCCTTCCGGCATTCCTATGTCTTTCCCGACCGCAGCTTCAACTCTTTGATCTTTGTCTTGTTCCGTTCGCTCACCGGAAGGGCGAAGTAGGTAAGCGGGCTTGGCGCTTCTTTGAACGCGACGCCCATGAGGCCGCCATCGATCCCTTCGGCCACCGCGCAGCCCAGGAACGGCGAGTCGTCTTTGTCGTGTACGAGAACCCTAAAGTCAGGCTTGATCCGATCACCTTTCCAGACCAGCCGCCCGGAAAAGTGTCCAGCCTTCACATGTCCCGCCCTCGTGCCCGCCCAGATGAGTGGCGTATCTTGCAGAATGACCGTCTGGGCGTGTTCGAAGCTCCTCCCGATCTCGATTGCCTCTATGGCCGGATTTCCCACGCATTGGCTTACCGCTACTTTGCTCACGTAGTCGTTCAGGGCGCTCAGAGTTGCCACGCCTGCGATCGGCTCACCTGCAACAGTGGTCACCGGCCAATCAAGGTCGCACTCAGTGATAGCTTCGCCTTCCTTCCACTCCACCTCAAAGCTCACATGGCGGAGCTCGGTGAACAGGGTGCGCCGTTCGAAGCTAAACCCCGGCGCGAATGTGACACCCACCTCCCGCGAACCAGAGTCCCACTTGTCGAGGCGGAGCAGGTCCACGCCGTGATACTCGGCCTTATTTCGTGCTCCATCAGAGTAGCCACTCGCCGACACGATCGCGCGGATGGTGAGCTCTCCCATATCGTTCAGCTTCCGAACGAGCTGTTCGACCTTGTCCACGTGCAGAGGTCGTTTCTCGTCCTTCACTTCCATACCCAGGTACGCCTCGGCACCGGCGGATACCCGCCGCCGGATGGCTATATCCAGGTCCCTCTTCTTCCGCTCCGCATCGTCGTAGACCAAGGCACCCAGCTCAAGGTCAACGTCTTCGGGCGTACCTGCAGATGCAAGGAGACCCACCAGGTAGTGAATGTCGTTATGGCTAAGCATGCGGCCCGCCTAGACTCATAGGGGCTTCCGGGTCGCACCTGGCCCGAAGACCATCCGCGCGGCGTCGAGGAGCGTAGCCTCCTCCATCTTTTTCGAGGTGAACAGATGGCCTTGCGGTGATCGGACGATGCAGAACGGCCGCACGCTGTCTTTCATTCTCTTGCCCACGAACATCTCGAATGCCAGGCCCGGCACCCCGAACCTATACTGCCGCTGATCTGAGGTCTTCGCCTTCAGGAACGGTAGGCTGGCGAACTCGTTCAGGGCCGGCTCCATCGAGGACGTCACGTTCACGCTGATAACGACATCAGCCGGAAACGAGGCTTCTTCGAGTAGGAACTGCCGGAGCCTTTCCTCGAAGGGTCCCAGCCACAACCTTTGCGGCTCCTGGCCTGCGATTCCGGCCCAACGGTGGGCTGCCGCGCGCCAAAAGACGCTCGCCGCGAAGTAGCCCAGCTTGTCGGTATCGATTGAATCAATCTTCCGCCCCTCGAAGACCTTGAACCCGGCCGCACCTTCGTACAACGGTGTGGCGGCCATTAGCGCTTCAAGGATGGGGAACGAGGTCTCGCTCCGCCAGCAGTTCGCGATCACCCACCGCTCTCCCAGCCGGTTGAATCTATCCTCGCAGTCCCCACAGAGCAGGTAGTCCGTCACCTGTTCCGACGTCTTCAGAGACTTTCCAGGTGTCATCAGGATTGGATTGGGGTTCTTCTCGGTCGGCGTCCGAAGGAGCTTGTAGTACGCCTTCGGAAGAAAGTGGCTATCACGTAGATCGGTTTCCTTCCCGCACAGGCGACACGCGCCTTGTGGCATAGGAACCCCCTGGTCTTCAGGCAACGAGGCCGAGTTGCCTCACGAGGTAGATCATCTGCCCCGCGTGGTGGTCGGCGTGGGCCACGCAGTGGACGAAGATGGCCAAGCGGTCCTGCACGTCCGTCCCCACCGCTTCGTAGGGTCGGCTCCAGTCCTCCGGGGTCTGGGCCGCGAGGGCCTTCGTCACCAAGGCCAGGGCCGCGTCGAATGCGCCCAGCACGTCTTCCTTCGGGCGGCGTGAGTCGTCGGTGAACTCGAGGGGGCGGTTGCGCACGTAGCCGGTGCCCGCGATCTGGGCGCCGATGTAGTAGCTGAGGTTCCCAGTCAGATGCAGCAGGAGGTGGCCCACTGAGTTGCCGTAGGGGAAGGGGCGGCGCCAGAGCTGGTCGTCCGTGAGGCCGTCCACCTGCCGGTGCACCTTGGCGCGGACCGTTTCGTACTCGTCCTGAAGGCGGCGCGAGACCAGCGCGGAGAGCTCGTGGGACGGGCCTGTGGGCATGGATGACCTCCGGGGGCGAATGATAGGGCTTATGAAGGCCTTGTTCGACGGCGACATCTGGGCGATGACGCTGCCGTAGTTACTCGTGCCGGAGGGCCACCAGGGGATCGACGCGCGTGGCGCGGCGGGCCGGCAGGTACGAGGCCAGGAAGCCCACGGCGGACATCAGCGCCGCCACCAGGCCCATCGTGATCGGGTCCTGGGGCGCCACGCCGAAGAGCTGGTGCGAGAGCACCCGCGTCGCGGCGAGGCTGGCCAGGAGCCCGAGGCCCACCCCCGAACCCACGAGGCGGAGGCCGCCGCCCACGACGGAACGGAGCACGTCGGCGCGGGCGGCGCCCAGGGCCATGCGGATCCCGATCTCGTGGGTTTGCCGGGAGACGGCGTAGGCGACCACGCTGAAGACGCCCAGGGCCACGAGCACGAGCCCCAGGACCGCGAAGACGCCGAGCACCACGAGGGTCAGGCGCGGTTCCCCGAGCGCGAACTGGGCGATGAGGCCGCTCAGGCTCCCGGTCGTGGTGATGGCCACGTTCCGGTCCACCGCCCAGACCTCGCGGCGCACGCTCTCCAGGAGCGCGAGGGGCGGCCCGGCCGTACGCACCAGGATCCCGCGCTCGAAGGCTCCGGTCACGGAGTGCGGGATGAAGGCCTCCGGCATGATGGGATCCTGGAGGCCCTGGTTGCGGGCGTCGGCCACGACACCCACGATCTCGAAGACGGGGTCCGGTACCGATTCGGCGCCGAGGGTGGCGAGCATCTTGAGCTCGATCGTGCGGCCGACGGGGTCGTCGTCACCGTAGTAGCGCCGGGCCAGCGTCTCGTTGACCACGGCCACCTTGCGGCCGTCCGCGAGGTCCTGCGCGGAGAGCATCCGGCCGCGGAGCCCCGTTCCCGGTGGCCCAAGGTGGCGCTGCTGGAGGGCAAGGCGACATGGTAGTCTGATCTAGCGAGGGAGGGGCATTGCCTACTGAGATCGTATTCGTGGCTGAGGAGGCGCTGGAAGGAGGCTACACCGCCCGGGCGCTCGGGGCTTCGATATTCACCGAGGCCGACACGCTGGAGGGCCTCCAGGCAAACGTGCGAGAAGCGGTGCGCTGCCACTTCGACGAAGCAGCGCGCCCGCAGTTCGTTCGCCTCCATTTTGTGCGGGACGAACTCCTTGCCGTATGAGACTGCCGCGGGACCTTTCGGGCCGAGAGCTCGCACGCCGCCTCGGGGCTCTTGGGTACGAGCAGGTGCGCCAGACAGGTAGCCATATCCGGCTCACGAAGGGGTCTGAGCCGGTGCATCACTTGACGATCCCAGATCACCCCGCCCTCAGAGTAGGAACCCTGGCGGCGGTGGTCGCGGACCTCGCGACCCACCACGGACTCAGTCGCGACGAGATAGTACAGCGGCTCTTCGGCATTCGATGAGCCACCGTCCGGTCCCAACACGGCCGCATCGAATGCTATGACGTGTGTGGCAGATAAGCCCCTGACGGCCTACAAGCGTCGTCGGGGCAAGAAGAAGTAACGAGATGACCGAGAACAGATTCCCGCCCGGATGGGACGAAGAACGAGTCCAGAAGATCCTCGCTCGCTACGAGACGCAATCGGAAGCAGAGGCGGTCGCCGAGGACGAAGCCGCCTTCGAACGATCCGGTCAAACCGTCATGGAAGTGCCCAGCGAGCTCGTACCCTCGGTCCGCGAACTCATCGCCAAGCACCGCAAGTAGGGGTTCGAGGCGGAGGCCCCCGCCCACGACGGAACGGAGCGCACATCGGCGCGGGCGGCGCCCAGGGCCATGCGGATCCCGATCTCGTGGGTTTGCCGGGAAGTTGGACGACGCACGGACAGGAGTCGTTCGACCAGGACCACGTGACGGTGGCGGCGGGAGTGCGCTGGGGCCCGTAGGCGCTCATCGCGTCGGGAAGGCCTTGCGGAGCTCGCGCTCCCAGCCGGTGACGACGCGCAGCTCCGTCGGGGCCTCCGAGCGCTCCATCTTCACCATCACGAAGCGTCGCCCGTCCGGCGTGACGTCGTAGTTGATCGGGCCGTCCATCACTTCGTAGAGCCCCTCGAACAGGGCTCGAGGCTTCGAGATGGAGACGGTGGGCTCGGTTGCGACCTCCACCACCATCATCTTCTGCCCTTCCCGGTAGAAGATCTCGCGACCGTCTCGCGACCAGCGGGGCTCGGTGCCGCCGTTGAGCGAAACCCGCGACTCGTCGCCGCCCCCCGCGACGGACCGCACGCCGATCTCGGGCCGGCCCGAGGCGCGCGAGACGTACACGAACCACTTCCCGTCCGGTGACAGGTCCGCGGCGTACTCCGAGTTGTCGGTCACGAGCAGCGGAACGGGTCGGGCGTTCGCATCCAGGGGAACCAGGAACAGGTCCAGCCCGCTCTTCGGGTTTATCTCGATGGCCACGATCGCCTTTCCGTCCTTCGAGAGCGTCTCGGGGTACAGGGTTCGCCCGCCCTGTCCCAGCTGCACCGCCTCGGCCTTCCCCGCCACGGGCTGTCGGTAGAGGGCGTGCACCGCGGACTTGTTGGAGTCGTAGAGGATGGCCTTCCCGTCGGCGGTCCACAGCGGGCCGTCCTCGTAACCGTCCGAGGTGAGCCGGACCAGGGCGCCGCGCTCGATCTCGTAGCTCCAGATGTCGGTCGTGTCCTCGGCGATGCGGACCAGGATCGACCTCCCGTCGGGTGAGAGGCGGGGGGCGGCGTAGGCGCGCGCCTCGCGCGTGAGCGGCGTCTCCCGCCCCTCGCGGTCCACCCAGACGAGCGACCGTCGGGCGGACTGCGCGCCGGCGGGTGCGTAGGCCAGGACACCGTTCTCCGATGCGTCGAAGAGGGTTGCGGAGAAGAAGCCGCCGGCCCAGACGCCCTCGACCATCTTCTGCGGAGTGCCCGCGATCTCGGAGCGAGCCAGATCGAATGCGGCGGCCCAGATCTCGTTGCCGCGCCCGAAGACGAGGTGCCCCGAGCGGAGATAGTGCGCGTTGTTGGCGTCCTCGATCAGGACCCGGCTCTGGCCGGTGGCCGTGTCGTACAGACCGACGCGGGCCGCTTTGCCACCCAGGAAGGCCGTGTACAGCAGCGACTCCCCCCCGGGAAGCAGCCTGGGCAGGGAGCGGACCAGCTCGCCGGAAGCAAAGTCGGGCCCGCCCAGGCTCTGGCGGTCGCCTCCCGCGACGGAGGTCTTCCACAGGCCGGTGAACTCGAGCGGCGTGAAGAACACCGTGCCGTCCGACCGCCACACTCCGCCCCTGAAAGCCGTGGCGGCGGTGAATGCCTGTGGCAGACCGCCGTCCAGGGAGAGCTTCTTCAGCTGGCCATTCGCCGTGAAGGCGAGGGACGCGCCGTCCGGCGAGAAGAAGGGACCGAAGCCGTTCTCCGTGCCCTTGATCGGCGTCGCGCCGAAGTCGTCGAGCTCGCGGAGGTAGAGCCGGCGCGTGCCGTCGCGGACCGCGGAGTAGACCAGACGCGACCCGTCCGGCGAGAGCGCCAGAAGGTTCTGCATCAGGGTCACGTCGATGGCCTCTATATCGCTCCAGCCCAGGCCGGTGATCGACAGCCGGCGCACGGGCTCGGCCTCCGCGGGTGCGGCTCTGCGCGACCATGCCGCCCCGATGGCGATCCCGGCCAGGCCGGCCGCGGCCAGCAGCGCGACGCGCCCCAGGCGCGGCCGGAGGCCGGTCCTGCTTCCAGGCCGGTCCGCGGTCGAAGCGTCGTCCGACCCGTCGGCGGGATCCCGGAGCGCGTCGTCGATCTCGAGACGCGCGTCCGCGAGGTCGTGCAGACGCTCGTCGGCGTTCTTGCGGAGACAGCGGCGCAGCAATCGGCGAATCGGAGCGGGCACCGGCGCGGGCAGCCGATCCCAGGCGGGTTCCTCGTGCACGACCGCTGCGAGCACGTCGGTCACGGTCTCCCCTGCGAACGCCCGATCGCCCGTCAGCATCTCGAAGACGAGCGCCCCGAAGGCCCAGATGTCCGTCCGCTTGTCGAGGCGCCGCCCGCGCGCCTGCTCGGGGGACATGTAGCTCGCGGTCCCGAGGATCACTCCCGCCTGCGTGCCCGTCCGCGCCAGCGTCGGCGACTGCGACAGGTCCGCCGACGAGCCCCCGGCCGCTTCCCCCGCAAAGGCCTTGGCCAGGCCGAAGTCGAGGACCTTGACCTTGCCGTCCGGCGTCAGCTTGACGTTGGCGGGCTTGAGGTCGCGGTGGACGATGCCCTTCTCGTGCGCTTCCGCGAGCGCCTCCGCGATCTGCCTCGCGATCTTCAGCGTCTCATCGACGGGAACTCGTCCGCGCTTCAGCCGCTCCGCGAGGTCCTCGCCAAGCACGAGCTCCATCGCCAGAAAGTGGACCGCCGAGCCGTCGGCCGTCGTGGCGGCCTCGAAGCCGTAGACGTGGGCGACGTTCGGGTGATTCAGCGAGGCGAGGAGCCGCGCCTCGCGCTCGAAGCGGGCGAGGCGCTCGGAATCGCCCGCCACTTCCGCCGGCAGCACCTTGATCGCCACCTCGCGCCCGAGCTTCGTGTCGGTGGCGCGGTAGACCTCGCCCATCCCGCCGGCGCCGATCGCGGCGGTGATGCGGTAGTGCGCCAGGGTGCGGCCGATCATGCTGCGCCATGATAGTTGACTTGGCGCATCGTAGTTGAAGCCCAGGGCTTGTCTATGGATTCATTCGGCACCCGCGGCGCGCTTCAGCTCTTCGGTCCAGTTGACGACGACGGTGAGCTGTTGGCGTGAGCGCCCGGGGTCGGTGGTGCGTCGCACCATGACGAACCGCTGTCCGTCTTTCGTCACGTCGTAATTGGTGGCGTCGCTGCCGAACGGGTCGACATCGAAAGAGCCTTCGAAGAGAACCGACGGTGCGCCCAGCGTGACTTCCGCTCGCGTGGAGACCGGAACCGCGATCATGCGCGGGCCGCGCCTGTAGAAGATCTCGCCGCCCCGGGGAGACCAGACCGGCTCATCGCCGCCCTCGCTCGAAACCTGTACCCGGCGCCCCGCGCCACCCATGTCGCGGACGTACACTTCGCGCCGTCCGGATTCGTCCGACACGTAAGCCATGAAGCGTTCGTCCGGTGACAGGCTCGGTTCGAGCTCGGCGAAAGACGTGGCGAGCAGCATCTCCTCGGCACCGGAGCCTTTTCGCCAGATGCCGATGTCGTCCGCGGCTTTGATGCCCTGGAACACCAGCCCGCTGCCGTCGCGGAGCCACAAGCGAGGAAACACGTCGCGTTCGCGGTCCACGGTTCGGCTCAATCGCGTCGGCTCCGCGCTCCCATCGGAGGGTACGGAGAAGACGTTGAACAGACCCTCCTCCCGGTTCGAGCCGAAGGCAATGAGGCGCCCGTCAGGACTCCAGACCGGGTCGGTTGAGGCGCCCTTGCCAAGGGTGAGGCGCGTTCGGGTGCCGCGTTTCACGTCTCCAATCCAGATGTCTCGCTCACCCGATCGCTGGTCGACGGCGGCGTAGGCGATCCGGCCTCCATCGGGCGACAGCCGGGGCGCGAGATAGGTTCCGGTCTCCGCAAAGGCGAGGGAGGCCTTCCCCTGACGATCGACGAGAACCAGGTTCCCGATTCGGCTCGAAGGGCCGCCGACGAGGTAAGCCAGCGTGCCGTTGTCCGCGAGGTCGAACTTCGCGAGACGGTAGTTGCCGTAGACCGCGACCTCGAGTCCCTCGACCTGCGCGACGGGCGCGCCGGTCAGCTTCAGTCGGTCGAGGTCGAAGGGGGCGGCAAAGAGCGTCGCCTCGAGCACGAACAGCAGATGTCCCGTGGGTGAGAATCGTGGCGAGGTTGCGCGCTCGACGAGCACTCTTCCCTTGGAGCCGTCCCCGGGGGCGACCATCACGTCCTGACGCCCCCCCGCCGCGATGGCCACGTAAAGCACCCCTCTTCCCCGCGGAAGTGCTCGGGGCTGGCTGTGCCTCTGCTCGGCGCGCGCCTCGTCCAGCGTGGTGACCGCGGTGGCGGGACCGCCCGCAGCCGGAACTCGTTGGATGGCGCCCGACGATCCGCAGAACAGGATCTGCCCGTCCCCGGTCCAGTGGCCGCTGAACGTGAATCCCGCGTCGCGGGTTCCCGTTTCCGCGAGGTGAAAGGGAGCGCCTCCCTCGATCTTGATCCGGTAGAGTCCCCCCGCTCTCGCCCCCACGGGCATCGAGAAGAACGCCAGCGACCGGCCGTCCGGGGAGAACAAGGGTCCGGTCCCCTCTTCCGACCCGGGGATGAAGCTCGGCTCCAACTGGTCGAGCGCGCGAAGGAAGAGGCCGCGCTGTCCGTCCTGCGCGTGCCGGAACACAACCCGGGTTCCGTCCGGACTGATCGCAAAGCCCGAGGCTTGCTGCATCAGGTCGTCGCCCACCGGAAGGACGGTAGCCAGGCGGACCGCGGGCGGAGTGAGAGAAGGGCTCATTCGGCGAGCGGCCAGTCCCCCGGCCAGGACCCCGAGCAGGGTCAGGGCGGCTGCGCCCGCAAGCCACCTGGTTCGCGGACGACGGCCAGGAAGCCCTCCCTCGGAACGGATTGACCCGTCGTCGCTCCGCGGCTGGAGCGAGTCCTCCAGGTCGACGTGCGAGTCTGCGATGTCGCGCAGGCGTCTTCGAGGGTCGCGCTCCAGGCAGTGGCGCAGGAGTCGCCGGAGCCCCGGCGGCGTCGAGGCGGGCAGCGCCTTCCAGTCGGGTTCGCGAGTGAGGACGGCGGCAAGAACGTCGGAAACCGTTTCGCCACTGAAGAGCCTCTGGCTGGTGAGCATCTCCCACAGCACGACCCCGAAGGCCCAGACGTCCGCGCGCTTGTCGACCGTCCTTCCGCGCGCCTGCTCGGGACTCATGTAGGCGGCGGTGCCCAGGACGAGGCCGGCGGCAGAGCCGGTGTGGGCCAGGGTGGGCGAGTTCGACAGGTCGGCGGAGGAAGTCCCCCCGACGCCGTCGCCGGTCCACGCCTTGGCGAGGCCGAAGTCCAGCACCTTCACCTTGCCGTCCGGGGTGAGCTTGACGTTCGCGGGCTTGAGGTCGCGGTGGACGATGCCTTTCTCGTGGGCTCCCTCGAGCGCCTCGGCCATCTGCTTGGCGATGGCGATGGCCTCGTCGAGCGGCACCGGACCGCGCTTCAGGCGCTCGGCAAGGTCCTCGCCTTCCACCAGCTCCATCGCGATGACGTGGACCACGGTCCCGTCATCCAGGCTCGCCGTCTCGAAGCCGTAGAGCTGGGCGATGTTCGGGTGATTGAGCGAAGCGAGAAGCCGGGCTTCGCGGTCGAAACGGGCCAGTCGTTCGGGGTCAGCGGCGAAAGCCTTGGGCAGCAGCTTGAGCGCCACCTCGCGCCCAAGCCTCGTGTCGGTGGAGCGGTACACCTCGCCCATGCCGCCGGCACCGATCGCGGCGGTGATCCGGTAGTGAGAAAGGGTCTGGCCGATCAGGTCAGTCTCCTCCGGGCACGCGCCGCAGCAGGACGAAGGTGCGGTCGTCACCGAAGGGCACGCCGTCCGCGAAGGCATCGAGGTCCGACTGCAACGCCTCGGCCAGGGCCTGGACACCGCTCGCGGCGTGGGTCCGGCTCAGCTCCAGGAGCCGGTCGAGCCCGTACTCCTCACCCGCCGGGTTGGCGGCCTCGGTGACGCCGTCCGTGTACATGACCACGAGGTCGCCGGGGCCCAGGGTGCGCTCCTCGCGCTCGTACTCGCCGGCGGGAAGCAGCCCGAGGGGCAGGCCCGTCGCCTTCAGCTCCTCGTGCTCGCCCGAGGCACGCACCAGGAGGGCCGGGTTGTGGCCCGCGTTCGTGTAGCAGAAGCGGCCGCTGTCGGTGTGCAGCACGGCGACGAACCCGGTCGCGTAGCGCTCGGCGCTGGTGCGCGCGTACAGGCGGCGGGACAGGCGGCTGCAGATGCCGTCGGGCGGGTGTCCCACCTCGATCGGACCGGCGGCCAGGGCCTCGAGCGAAGCGGTCAGCAGCGAGGCGGCCATCCCCTTCCCGGAAACGTCCGCCAGCAGCACGACGCACTCGCGGTCGTCCTGGCGCATCTGCACCTGGTAGAGGTCGCCGGAGACGGCTCGCGTCGGGATGTTCGAGGCCTGCAGCTCGAAGCCGGGGACCGTGGGCAGCTCGGCCGGCAGCAGCGTCATCTGGATCTGCCGCGCGAGCGCCAGCTCCTTCTCGAGCATCGTCCGCTTGGCCGCATCCTCCGCCAGCGCGATGTTGTGGATGCGCATCGCGGCCGCGCCCGCGAGAGAGACGAGCTCCTCCATGTCGTTCTCGGAGAAGCGGCGGACGTGGATCCGCGAGTTCAGCACGATCAGCCCGGGACAGCCCGCGGAGTCGAGCAGGGGCGCCGCCACCAGGCTGCGGACGCCCGAGCCCATGATGCTCTGGGCCGTGTTGAACCGCTCGTCCGCGCTCGCATCCACCACCAGCGCCGCCAGGCCTTTCTCGGTCACCTCGCGGACGAGGCTGCGCGAGTAGAGGAAGTCGCCCCCGAGCCCCGGCAGCCGTCGCTGAGCGACCCGGGCGAAGCTGCCGTCGGGCTGGCGCAGGAAGATGACGGCTTCCTCCGGCCGCAGGTCGGCGAACGCGCGGTCGAGGACCAGCTCGAACAGGGCCGGAAGCGTGATCGGCCCGGCCAGCGCCCGGTGGAACTCGTTCAGCAGGCGCAGGCGGTTCGTGTGATGCCGCAGACCCGCCTCGTCGATGTCCTCGCGCAGGTCCCGGGCCTCGTCGGCGGCCAGCAGCGCCGCCGCCGGCCGGAATAGCGTTTGCACAGGGTCGGTCGGGTCCGCGGGCGTCGCGCGCGGTCCGGCCCCGGGGACCTCCAGGTAGACTCGCGTATCCGACACCGAGATCAGGTCGCCCGGACCGACGTGCGCGGGCTGCGGGAGCGGCCTGCCATTGAGCAACGTGGGGTTGCGACCGCCGAGGTCCTCGACCAGCCAGCGATCGCCCTCGCGGTAGATGCGCGCCTGGAGCCGCGACATGTAGCGGTCCGGCACCACGAGGTCGGCCTTGGAGGAACGCCCGAAGACGAGGGAATCGCCCGTCACCTCGTGGGTGAAGGCTTCTCCCAGGTGCGGCTCGATGCGAAGGACCAGGGCCGACACGTTGGGAGGCTCACCTTCCTGCCGGCGCTTACGTTTGGCCCGGGAGGGGACGGGTCGGCGCCGCGCCCGGCGTCCGAGAACGCGTGCAGGGTACCACGGCCCCCGACCGCCTCGAGCGGCACACCGGGATCCACCGGCGCGGCTTGTAGCAGTAGTTCTCGGCTACGAGCACGCCCACGGCCACCTTGCGGCCGTCCGCGACGTCCTGAGCGGACAGCATCCGGCCGCGGAGCGGTCTTGGTCCCAGCGTCTCGAAATAGCCTTCCGAGCAGACCTCGTAGAGGGCCCCCCACCGTTGCGCGTGGGTCCGGCCCGGGACCTCCACTGCGGCTGCACACCCTCGCTACGCGCCCCCACGACGATGCGGGTTGACTGGCCAACCATGCTTATTTCACCTACGCTCCGGAGTCGGCGCTCAGGACTGGTGTTCGGTCCGGGGCACGCGCAGGCACGACAAGCTACCGCAGAAAGGAGCACGAGCCATGAACAGACTGATGCTCGCGGTCGTTTGCGCACTTGCGTTGACGATCTGCGCAGGAGCGCAGGAGCGCGGTTACACGTCGGCCGAAGCCGCGGAGTTCCATCGTCAATGGAATCTCGACAACTGGGACGATGGCGGGCCTCTGATGCGCTACACGTTCCTGAACATGACCGAGTTCTTCAACCACTCGCTCCTTCTGCGCAGCGGTCCGGTTCGCCCGCTGGGGGTGGCGCTTCGACCTGAGGTCGCGCGATTCATCACCACCACCAGGTCGGGAAAGTTGTCGCTGCAGGACTATGCAAGAGAGTCGTCGATCGACGGCGTTCTGGTTCTGCACCGAGGCGAGATCGTCTTCGAATCGTACCCCCGCATGCGCAGCGTGGACGTCCACCTGTACATGTCGGTGTCCAAGGTGCTGGCGTCCACACTCATTGCGCTCCTGGAGGAGCGTGGCCAGATCGACGTCCGGAAGCGCGTCGACGCGTACCTGCCCGCGCTCGCGGGCTCCGGCTGGGCGGGCGTGCCGGTGCGAGATGTCCTTGATATGGCATCCGGCATCGGCTGCCTCGAGAAGGAGGAGGGTGCCTACAGCAATCCGGTAACCTGCTATTACCAGTTCGAAGCGTCGCTGGGCTATTTGCGGCAGACGACGGCCACACCCGATAGCCCGTTTGACTACATCAGGAGTCTGAAGTCTCACCGGCCGCCCGGTGAGTCCTATGAGTACACGTCCGTGAACACCTTCGTGCTCAGCTGGCTGGCCGAAGCGGTGACGGGACGGGGCTACGCGGAACTGCTGTCTACGGAAATCTGGGGGAAGATAGGCGCGGAATCCGCCGCGCTCATCGCGGCCCCGCGCCGCGGCGTGCCCGTGGCTCATGGGGGCGTCAGCTCCACGTTGCGCGATCTCGTGCGATTCGGCCTGCTGTTCACGCCCACGGGTCGAACGAAGAAGGCCCCGCTGATCTCGGACCGTTACCTCGCTGACATACAGACGCGAGGTCGCCCGGAACTCCTTCAAGCGACGCCCGACGACGCATCCCGATACGTCGACGGTGAACCGGCGCGGCATAACAGCTATCAATGGGACTTCGTGATGAACGATGGCGACTTCTTCAAGGGAGGGTTCGGCGGACAGGGGCTTTACATCTCGCCCTCCAGAGACCTGGTGATTGCGTTCTTTGGCACCTTTGATGCGGACGGCAAGGGGCACGAGCTGGCGCGGGTCGCGCGGCAGCTTGCGAAGTCGGGCCTGTTCTCGCGGTAGAAGCGACCACTGGCCGGCGCGCGTTGTCGTATGGACCGCTCGCCCGTGTGCCGGTTGGCCACCGGGGAGCCTTGCGTTGGATCCGTTACTGCGGTAATGTTGTGCCATGGCAATCGCGCAATCCAGGCTGACCTCGCAGGGGCAGATTTCGGTCCCGGCCAGCGTGCGTCGAGTCCTGGGCGTCGGCCCTGGCTCCGTGTTGGAGTGGGAAGCGGACGGCGACAAGATCTTCGTGCGGCGAGCCGGCCGGTACACGTCCGAGGACATTCATAGGGCGCTCCTCAAGGCGCCCCCCAGGAAGCGCACGCTGGCACAATTGAAAGCGGGCATCCGCAGCTACATTCGGCGCAAGCATGCGCGCGGTTGACACCAACGTCCTCGTGCGGCTCCTCATGCGAGATGACCCGAGGCAGGCAGCGGCCGCCGAGAGGTTCGTTTCGGGAGGAGCCTGGCTCTCCCACGTGGTCCTGGCCGAGCTTCTGTGGGTGCTCGACTCCACCTATGGCCTCAAGGCGGCGCAGCTGGGCCTCGCCGTGGACATGCTCCTCGAGCATGAGCACATCACGATTCAGGACGCGGACGTCGTGGAGACGGCCTTGGAAATGTTTCGGTCGCGCTCTGCCGACTTCAGTGATTGCCTGATTCTTGCGACAGCGCGGAAGGCCGGTCACCTTCCCCTCGGGACCTTCGACCGCGGCCTCTCCAAACTCGAGGGTGCCGAGCTGGTGCATTGAGGCGTCCGGAGCCCCTCGTGGGACGGGCCTGTGGGCATGGATGACCTCCGGGGGCGAATGACAGGGCTTTATGAAGGCCTTGTTCGACGGCGGCATCTGGGCGATGACGCTTCCGTAGCTACTCGTGCCGGAGGGCCACCAGGGGATCGACGCGCGTGACGCGTCGGGCCGGCAGGTACGAGGCCAGGAAGCCCACCGCGGACATCAGCGCCGCCACCAGACCCATCGTGATCGGGTCCTGGGGCCACGCCGAAGAGCTGGTGCGAGAGCAACCGCGTCGCGGCGAGGCTGGCCAGGAGCCCGAGGCCCACCCCCGAACCCACGAGGCGAAGGCCCCCGCCCACGACGGAACGGAGCACGTCGGCGCGGGCGGCGCCCAGGGCCATGCGGATCCCGATCTCGTGGGTTTGCCGGGAGACGGCGTAGGCGACCACGCTGAAGACGCCCAGGGCCACGAGCACGAGCCCCAGGACCGCGAAGACGCCGAGCACCACGAGCATCAGGCGCGGTTCCCCGAGCGCGAACTGGGCGATGAGGCCGCTCAGGCTCCCGGTGGTGGTGATGGCCACGTTCCGGTCCACCGCCCAGACTTCGCGGCGCACGCTCTCCAGGAGGGCGAGGGGCGGCCCGGCGGTACGCACCAGGATCCCGCGCTCGAAGGCCCCGGTCACGGAGTGCGGGATGAAGGCCTCCGGCATGATGGGATCCTGGAGGCCCTGGTTGCGGGCGTCGGCCACGACACCCACGATCTCGAAGACGGGGTCCGTTACCGATGCGCCGCCGAAGGTGGCGAGCATCTTGAGCTCGATCGTGCGGCCGACGGGGTCGTCGTCACCGTAGTAGCGCCGGGCCAGCGTCTCGTTGACCACGGCCACCTTGCGGCCGTCCGCGACGTCCTGCGCGGACAGCGTCCGGCCGCGGAACGGTCTCAGCCCCAGCGTCTCGAAATAGCCTTCCGAGCAGAGCTCGTAGAGGGCCTCCCACCGTTGCGCGTGGGTCCGGCCCGGGACTTTCACCTCGGTGCGGATGCCGCCGAAGGGCGGGATGGAGCTCGTGACGGTGGCGGACGCCACTCCGGGCAGCGCCTGGACGCGCGAGAGGACCTGGTCGAAGAACTGCCGCTTGGCCGAGCCGGAGGCGTACGACCCGCGCGGCAGGGGCAGCCGCGCGTGGAGCACCCGGTCGGGTTCGAACCCCAGGTCCTGGGTCTGGAGGTTCACGAAGCTCCGCATGAGGAGGGCCGCTCCCGCGAGGAGGACGAGGGACACCGCCACTTCGGCGACCACGAGGACGCCGTTGAGCCGCCGGCCGCGGAACCCTGCGCCCCCGCCCTTCCCCGAGTCCTTGAGCGGCTCCACGAGGTCGCGGCGCGCGGCGCGCAGCGCCGGCACGAGGCCGCAGAGGAGCGCGGTCAGCACCGCGACCCCGAGGCTGAAGAGCAGGACCGGCAGGTTCAGGCGGATGACCGCCTCCCGGGGGATGAGCCCTTCGGGGATGGCGCGCACGAGGGCCTTGATGCCGAAGTAGGAGCAGAGACACCCGAAGGCCGCGCCCAGGAGGGCGAGAAGCAGGCTCTCCACCAGAAGCTGGCCGACGAGGCGCGCCCGCCTGGCCCCCAGCGAGGCCCGGACCGCAAGCTCCCTCTCCCGCGTGGTCGCCCGGCCGAGCAGCATGTTGGCCACGTTGCTGCACGCGATCAGGAGGAGAAGGCCCACGGCCGCCGCGAGGGTATAGAGGGTGGTGCGGAACTGCCCGATGATGTTGTCCACCCAGGTCATCACCTTGACCGTGAACCTCTCGGGATACTCGCTGGGGTAGAGCCGGGCCACGCGCCGAGCGACGAGGTTGACCTCGGCTTCCGCCTCCGCGAGGGTGACCCCGGGCTTGAGGCGGGCCTGGAGGCGGAAGAACCGGTCGCGCTGCTCGGGGTCGGCGCGGTCGAGGCTCACGGGCAGGTAGAAGTCGGCGGCCATCTTCGTGGAAGCGCGGAGGCATGATGCCGACGACGGTGGTGGGCACGCCGTTCAGGACGAGGGTGCGGCCGAGGACCCCGGGATCGGACCCGAAGCGTGTGGCCCAGGTGGTGTGTCGCATGACGCAGACGGGCGGCGCTCCCGGTCGCGCGTCCTCGGGGAGGAGGGTGCGCCCCCTCGCCGCGGGGATGCCGAGGAACTCGAAGTTGTTGCCGCTCATGAGGGCGCCCGTGAACTGCTCGGTGCCCTGCGCGGTCGTGTAGAGGACGTCCGTGAAGCCGCCGGCGATCACGTCTTCAAAGGACTGGACCTGCTCGCGGGACCTTTGACAAAGCGTGACCAGCCAAGTGCCCGCTGGAACGGCCATCTCTCCGGCGTGCGAGTCGTATCGAATCCTGGTCGGCTGGCCAATCCCGACAACAGCGCCTGGTTGGATGCACGCTCGAGACGAAGAGGCCGCGACGAGCGGGCGGCGCACCGTGGATTGGCCGGCACTCGATACCGGGGAGTCGAGAGACCATTGCCGAATCCGAGGGCATTGTGTAACGATCTGTGTAGGGGGAGCGCTCATGGCCACGAACCTGGCGATCGACGATCAATTGCTGAGCGAAGCGCTGCGCGTCGGCGGGCGACGCACCAAGCGGGATACGGTCAACGAAGCGCTGACGGAGTACGTCCAGAGGCGCAAGCGCCGCAACTTCGCGAAGCTGTTCGGCACCATCGATTTTCGCGCGGACTGGGACTACAAGAAGGCGCGTCGCCGCTCATGATCCTGCTCGACACCAGCGTTCTTTCGGCGGTCCTGCGGCGGCGCCGAAAGGGCGAGCGGGAGGCGGCGCTCGCGGCCCGGGTCGCCACCCTCCTCGCGGGCGAGCGGCAGGTCGCTGTTCCGGGCATCGTCCTGCAGGAGTTGCTGAGCGGGATCTCTGAGCGAGCACAGCACGCGAGAGTGCTCGCGGGCGTGCGCGAGAGCTTCCCCGTGGTCCTGGCCACGGAAGGCGACCACCTGAAGGCAGCCGACCTGGTCAGTCTGGCGGCCCGCCGCGGAACGGCACTCTCGACGCCGGACGCGCTGATCGCGGCCCAGGCGCTGAATCACCGGGCCAGCCTCTTGACGAGCGACGAGGACTTCCAGAGACTCACGGGGCTCGGGGCGCTCAAGCTCCTCTAGGGATGACGCCTCGGTAGTCCCGTCAGGCGACGTAGCGTCCACACCAGGCGGCGTATAGGCGCCGGAACAGCGACGGGTAGACAACGAAGCGGCGGAAGGGCTCGATGAGCGCCATGTAAAGCGGCGTGAGCCACGACCTTCGAAGCACATAGACCGCCCAGTAGAGGCGGTAGCCCCCGGTGCGCGGCACCAGCACCGAGGCCAGAAGAGCGTGCACGGTGGCGTTGCGAGCCTCGACCAGCATCTCGCGCTCGAGCACGTACATCACGCGGAAGAACCCGTCCGGCGTGCCCGGCACCACCTGCGAGCGCATCACCAGATCAGGCGATAGCCGCCGGCGCAACGAGACCCGCGCTTCGACCTCGGGCGGCTCGGGCCGATCCCAACCGAACAGCCGGCCCAGCCCGAAGCGCAGCATAAACAGCGCCCGGGTCAGCCAGTTGCCCGTTTGGCCGGCACCCCTCTCGGGAAGCAAGGCGCGCACGTCCGCGATGGTGCGCGAAGGCCCGCCCGCGGGCAGGTCGATGGCGGTGACGTCTCGCAGCGGCACATCGGCCAGCAAGGCGTGGACCTCGAGCGGCAAGGCGCGGAACTCGGCCGGATCGCACCGCATGTGGTCCAGCATAACCGGTGCGCCCAGCGGCGGGCGCGCCCCGGTTTCAGCGCAGAGTCCACCCAGGAGGGTTCTAGCAGCCAGGCCGAGCCGGCCCCACCGCCGGCTAACCGCCGGCCGGCTGGGTAGCCGCGGCTCGCAGTGGGAGCCGGCGCTCCGACAGCGATTCCGCGAGGGTTCGGTGCACCGTGGCATCGAGCAGGTAGAAACGCTGGCCGTCCTCTTCGATGGGGGCGGCGAGCCCCCCGGACGCGAGGAGCAGCACGAGCTGCCGCTCGCCGTGGCTGAGCGCGGTGGCCTCGACCCGGGCCAAGCCCTCTGCGCTCGCCGAGACCTTGCGCAGCAGGTCGCGGGCAAACACCTGCTCGTCCGCCGAGTCGAGCGCAGCGCCCGCCTTCAGCCACCCCTCCGCGGGGGCGCCGAAGAAGAAGGGGCCTCCCCCACCGTGGCGAGGTACCGAAGCGATGCTCGCCTGTCCCTCTGCCCATCCTGGCTGGGCCCGATTCGTCGGGCACATGCAACGGTAAGTTACGCATTTGCTACTTCCGGCCGGTGCGGCCCGGCTCCATCCTTGGCCCGCAAGCGCCTTCGGGCGTGCCGGGCTTGGTATTGGCAGAAGAAGAGGAGCTGACCATGAAGCGATTCTCAGCCGCGTTCCCGTCGTTCGGGCTGGCCCTGGCACTCGCGTCAGGCGCCGCGGCCCAGGTGAAGGAGATGCCGGGCGACACCATGACCGTGTCGGGCACGGTGGAGGCGATCGACCACACGAGCCGGGCCCTGACTTTCAAGAACGAGGCCGGCGAGCTCGTCACGATCGACGTCTCGCCGGAGGTGAAGCGGTTTTCCGAGATCAAGGTGGGCGACAAGATCACGGCACGCTACTACGACAACGTCACGGTCCGGCTGAAGAAGCCAGACGAGGCCTCCGTGAACACAGGGTCGGCCGCCGCGACCCCCGGCAAGGGTTCCAAGCCCGGTGCGACCGTCGGCACCCAGCGCACCATGACGGCGGTCGTCGACGCCATCGACCCCGCCGTCCCGTCGATCTCGTTCAAGGGGCCCCAGGGATGGAAGTACAGCCGGCGGGTGCTCGACAAGAACGTGCTCACGCAGGTGAAGGTCGGCGACCGGGTGGACTTCACCTGGACGGAGGCGATGATCGTCGCGGTCAGCACGCCGAAGAAGTGAGGCAAGCGCCGGTGACTCTGCTGCCGGCCGGCCGCCCCCCTCGCTCAGCGTGTCGCGGCGTGCTCAGGGGTGTGGCGTCGCGCCTCGTCGAGGACGCCGGGACCTGATCGAGCGGGTGCTGCCGCCCCAGAGCGGCTCTGGCCAGTGCGTGTTGACGTTTGCTCTAAGCAGGTCGTGCCACGGTCAGTCCTCGAGGACCGGGCTCCAGGTCTTGTCCGGGTCGAAGCGCTCCATCGCCCGGAATGCCTCGAGCGTCTTCGGCCCGAGGTCCTTCTCCCAGACGACGCCGTCGTGGCTGACGAGGAACGTCTTGACCCCGGTCTTGTCGTAGTCCGCCGGCGCCGCGACGAGCGCGAAGCCACCGATCATCACGCCCTGGACGACGAAGTCGAGCTGTCCGAGCGGCGCGTTTGGGCCCTGGCCTTTCAGGACCTTGAAGTAGTAGCCGTGGTACGGCTCGTACTTGTCCCGGTAGCCCTCGGCGATGGCCTGGGCGATGGTCTTGGCCACTGGTCCGCCCCAGGTCCCGTCCGGGTTCTGCCAGGCGAGGCCGTCCCGCTTTCCCGGAGTGCTGATGATCTTCTGCGCGTACTGGCTCGGGTGAGCGCCGGCGCCCCTCTGCGTGGCGTACTCGACTTGTGCCTCGACGAAGCCCCGGCAGACCTCGATCGCGTCGAGCTCATTCTCGCCGATGCGTCGGAGCAGGATCTCCTGCCGACCGGCGACGGTGTCGAAGCGCCACGCGCTGCCGACCTCCACGATCGGGATCGGCATCGGCCATTCACCGTTGCCTGCGATCAACGTGGCCTTCTTCGCGTTCTTGGCATCGACCGCGACCACGAGCTTTTCGCGAGCTTTCGCGGCGAATTCCGTCGCCTGGATCTTGTCGAGAACGACGTCTTCCGTGACCACGAGGTCGATCCCCTCGGGTCCGAGGATTGCCTTCAGGGCCTCGACGTCGAACGCTTCCGCGGCCGAGACGAGGGCCTCGGCCGCCGCCTGCGCCGAAGGAAACGTCTTCTGGGCCGCGGGCAGGGTCGATTCTGCGGACGCGAGGGGAGAGAGCGAGAGAAGGGCGCCGAGGAGACCGGCGAGGAAGGGGAAGGCCCTTCGCAATTTGGTGGTCACCTCACCGCCTCCTTCCGCCGCCACCGCGACTGCCGCCGCCCCGGCTTCCGCCTCCGCGGCTCGCGGCTCCGCGTGAGCTGCTGGACCGCGCGCTGCTGCCGCTGTAGCCGCTCGAGCTGCCGAAGGCACTCCCCCGCGAGGCGGAGCTCGATCCCGCGCGGGAGCTTCCCCCGCCGACCTCGCGGCTCCCGATCCGGTCGCCGCCGCCACCGCGGCTCCCGGAGTACGAGCTGGTACTCGCTCCGCGGTTGCTGCTACGGCTGTTCGTGGCGCCCGCGCCGGCGCGGTTCGCGGAGCTCGCCCCGCTGCGCGCCTGCTGCCGGCCCGCGCTCGCCTGGCGGCTCGAGAGAGAGTCGCCGCGGGCCGTGCCGCCGAACTTGTTCGCGGTGGCCTTGTCCGCGTAAGGTGCTCCGCCCCGGTGCTGGGAGTTGTGCTGCCAGGAGTTTCCGCCGCCCCGGTTGCTGCCGACGTTGCGGTTGTGATTGATATTGGTGTTCCGATTGAAGTTGTTGTTGACGTTGACGTTGATGTCGTTGTGGCCCCACCCGCAGTGGCCCCAGGCGCCGCCCCAGGCCGCGCCGATCATGATCCCCATGCTGAACCCCACGAAAGCCGCGCCAGGGTAGTAGGGCGGATAGTAGATGGGCGGGTACGGATAGATCGGAGGGCCGTAGACGTAGGTCGGGCTGTAGGAAGGGACGTAGATCACATCCGGCTTCGCCGGCTCGATGACGATGACTTCCTTCGTCTCGATGACCTTGACCTCGACCTTCTGCTGCTCGCTCGAGGCCAGGGCGTTGTTGTCCTTCGCCTTCTTGCGCATCCGCTGGACGGCGTCCATGACGTCGCTCTGCTGCACGAGGAAGGCGTTGCCGAGGTCCGCCGTCCATTGGATGTCTTCGGCGAGGCGCTTGACGGCGTCGGGGAAGGCCGCCATCGACTGGACGGCGGGGTCCCAGGGCTGCTTGCCCACGGCGTCCGCGAGGGCCTTGTCCTTGAGCGTCTTGTTCTTCCCGAGCCACTGCTGCAGCTGGATGATCTCGAGCGGGTAGGTGGACGCCGCGAGGGTCTGGGCGAGAAGCGGGTCGGGGTAGAGGGCAATCGGCGCCACGAGGGAGTCGAGCTGCTCGGGGGGAAGCTTCGTCGCGGTCTCCGCCGGAGCGGCCGCGTTCTTCGTGTCCGCAGAGGGCGGCGCCTGCGCCAGGACAGGGGCCTCACCCGGAAGAAGGAGGCACACGCACGCCACGGCGAGGACGCTCCTCGGGCCCCGGCGTGGGGACGGTTCGTTCGCCTTCATCTTGGCTCCTCCTCCTGACCGGTGGCCTTCGGCCGGCGAAACGCGGGAGCCACCACCGATGGCGACGGCCCCCGCGGCCGTGAACACCCGGTGAAATCCCGCCGGGGAGTTCTGAAACATGCTATCCGATTTCTGGATAGCTTCTTGATCTTCTTGTTCCGTTTGCCTGAGAGCTCGTTCGAGGCGGCGCCCGAGCCCCAGGAGAGGCCGCGTCCGGACCGTATCGAAACATCTGTGCGGCAGGCCGCCAGAGGGACCGAGCGGGATGATCGCGTTGTTGGCCCGGGTCTGGCCGGCCCTGAAGTTCAGCAACCTTCATCCGACGACGAGCTCGCGGAAAGGATTTCGATCGCGCCGTCCCCGTCGAAGTCGCCCGAGGTGAACGAGAACGGGGGTTGCAGATCGACGCTCTGCCACTCGACGGCGTGAGTCGCGGGCCAACAACGCGGTGGTCGCCCTCGGCGGCGGCGCCTTGTCGGCTCGGTGCGATCAAGCCGCGGGCACGGTCCACTTCATCCTCGACGTGAACAGCTATTTCGAGTAGCCGCCCGTCTTGGGCGCGGGCGCTTCCTGGGCCATAGTCCGCGCTCATGCGCGAACGCGATGGCAAGAACATCGCCACGGCCGGCGACGGCTGCCGCGCGGACGGGAAAGCACGAGTGGCGCCGTCAACTGGATCGCGTCCTCTCGCGAGCGGCGCGGGTAATCGTTGGGCTAAGATGCCTCGCCATGCGCTCGACCGCTCGCCTGTTCGGTCTGGGAGTCGTCCTGGCGTCGGCCTGCAGCAGCCCCCCGGTGCCGGCGCCGCCGCCCGGCCCACCGTTCACGCCGGTGGCCGACGTCAAGCTCCTGATGCAGGCGGTCGTGGACCCCGCGGCCGACGACATCTGGGACGCGGTGAAGATCGTGGACTCGGCTGAGGGCACGGTCGAGCACGCGCCGAAGACCGACGCAGAATGGGCGGCCGTGCGCAGAAGCGCCGTGCTGATCTCCGAATCGGGCAACCTGCTGATGCTGCCCGGCCGTGCCCGGGACGCGGGTGACTGGATGCGCTTCTCCCGGGCCCTGACCGAGACGGGCAAGCGCGCCATCGCCGCGGCCGACAAGCGCGACAAGGACGCGTTGTTCGAGGCCGGCGGCGAGATCTACGTCGCGTGCACCAACTGCCATACCAAGTACATGCTCGCCCCTTCGCCGGCGGGGCCGTGACCTTGTCGCTCCTGTGGCTCGCGCGGTGGCTCGCCGCGACGCCGTGGAGCATCGCCCTCCACGAATCGCAGTTCGTCTACCCCCTCGTCGAGTCCACCCACGTGCTGACCCTGACCCTCTTTGCGGGCACGGTGGCTCTTCTCGACCTCCGGCTGCTCGGCCTCGCGCTGCGAAGCGTCCCCGTCTCCCAGGTCGTCACGCGAGTCTTGCCCTGGACAGTGGCGGGATTCGCTGTCATGGTCGTCACCGGCGCGCTGCTCTTCTATGCGATCCCCGTGCGCACCTACCAGAGCATCTTCTTCAGGGCGAAGGTGCTGATGCTCATCGGGGCCGGGGTGAACGTCCTCGTCTTTCACCGCTGGGTCAAGCCCACGATGCACGAGTGGGACCTCGCCGAGGTGACGCCTCGGGGCGCGAGGCGTGCTGGCGCCGTCTCGCTTCTCCTCTGGACCTGTGTCATCGTCGCCGGCCGCATGACCGCCTACAACTGGTTCGACTGCGACATCCAGCCGCAGGGCGCCCTCGTCAACCTGCTCGCCGGCTGCGTGGTCGAGCCGTGACCCTCCTGCCCTTCTTCCAGGCGTGCGAGGCCACGACGCTCGGCAAGGCCGTGCAGCAATCGCTGTGGCTGTTCCCCGTGATCGAGGCCGTGCATCTGCTCGGCCTCGCGATGCTCGGCGGGGCCTTGCTCGTCGTGGACCTGCGCCTGCTCGGCCTGGGCCTCATCGGGCAGCCGGTCTCCGCCCTGGCGCGCCAAACCCAGCCGTGGCTGGCGGGGAGCGTCGTCGTGCTCGTGATGACGGGCCTGCCGCTCTTCCTGTCGGAAGCGGTGAAGTGCTACTACAACGACGCCTTCTGGGTGAAGATCACCACCCTGCCCATCGCGATCGCGTTCACCTTCACCGTCCGGCGCGCCGTCACCCAGGCCGACCGCCAGCGCGTGCGGCCGCTCGTCGCACGCCTCGTCGCGCTGACCTCCCTTGGGCTCTGGTTCGTGGTGGGCGCGGCCGGGCGTTGGATCGGCTTCTCGGGCTGACCGCCCCCGGGGCCTTGGGCCCTCGGCGGCCTACTTCGGCTCCGTCGGGTCCCGTCCGTCCTTCGGCGCACCCGTCCCCGACGATCCCATGAAGATCTTCCGGCCGTCGGTGAAGGTCATGTCGCGGCCGTTGGCGCGCTTGAGCGAGTGGTCCTTGGTCTGGTAGCCGTCTACGATGATCTCGGTGCCGTACTTGAGCGTGTCGCGCGTCAGCCCGCGGCGGATGAGCGTGTTGGGGGTGCCGCCCTCGACCATCCAGACCTCGGTCTTGCCGTCCGGCCTCTTCACTTCCACGTGGATCCACGCGTGCGGGTTCACCCACTCGAGCTTCACGATCCTGCCCTGCAGCCGCACGGGCATGTCCGGATCGAACTCGGCGCCGAAGGCGTGATGCGCTCGTACGGGCCGCGCGGCAACGACCGCGCCCGCCACCAGGGCCAGCACCCCGAGGACTCTCCGCATGGCCTTACCTCTTTCCCTCCGCCGCCGCGCGCTCCTGCGCGCGGGCGCCGCTCAGCACGTTCGCGAGGGCGTAGTTGCCCTCGTGGCAGGCATACTCGTAGATCTGTTCGGTCGTGGCCTTGAACGGCAGCTCGCCCGAGAACGACGCGGTGAAGATCGTCGGGTCCTCGATGGTGAACCGGTACAGGATGGTGTCGGCGTCCGCCCGCGTGAAGCGCTCGGTCACCCGCCGGTTCTCCGAAGCCACGCCGAAGGTCTGGTCCGGGCGGAAGTTCGTGGTCTCGACGACGAGGCTGTCGCCTTCCCAGTGCCCGATCGAGTCACCCATCCAGGGGCGGACGTGCGACGGCAGATGCTCGCCCCCCATGCGGATGACGCGCACGTCGTGCACCATCTCGACCAGGATCATCACCCGGTCCTTGGTCTGCACGATCCGGTAGTTATTGTTGTAGAAGTAGTTCGGCAGCATGGGCGGCCCGGCGTTCGAGCCGAACGAGAGCAGGCAGCGCTCGGCGAGCGGCCGGAGCTCCGGATGGTCGTACTCGCCCTTTCCCTGCGCCGCGGCCGCCGCCGCCGCGCGCTCCTTGCCGGCCTGGGTGAGGGGCGGGAACCGCCCGTCGGCGGGATCGACCAGTATCGAGCTCCGGAGCACCCCGTTGACGACCGCGACACGGTTGCCGGGGTCGAGCCAGAAGTTGTTGTAGCCTCCCACGCCTCCGGCGGGGCCCGTCGAACCATCGCCGCCGGCGGGTGGCGCCGTCCGGTTGGGATCGCTCGGCCGGCCGAGCCGATCGTTTCGCTCGGCGATCCGCCCCTCGATGAGCGCCACCTGCTCCGGCGTGAACACGGGCCCCACGGGACCTCCGTCGGTCCCGAGCGCCCCCGTCTTGTCGCCGGCGAGGGCTATCCCGTACGCCCCCGGCAACGTGGTCAGGCGCGCCGGCCGCTCGAGCGGCGTCACCGTCGCGTTGCTCCACAGCCCCTGCAGATCGGGCCGTCCATCGGGCGTGCGCGGCGTCCTCCACGCGCTGTTCGCACCCGGCGCCCGAGCGGGTGTGGGCGCCGGGTCGCCCGCGGCCGCCGTGGCCATGAGCGCCAGGACGCCGGTCGCGAAGACTCGGCGGTTACGGGAGCGGCGTCTTGCGAAGATGGCCATACATCAGCTCCTCGACGAACTCCACGCACTTGAACTGGAGCAGACGCGCGTCCGGGTTCACGTGCCGATAGAGCGGCATGCGGATGGTCCACGGCCGCGTGAACACGTTCGGGTCCTCGATCCTGGCCTCGTACTGGATGTGGTCGGGGCCGGTCATCGTGTAGCGCTCGACGACGTGCAGGGCTTCGGTGTGGTGATTGCCGGCGCGGTCGAACCAGGTGGCGTCGTTCTGGCCGGTGACGTCGACGACGAGGGTGTCGCCTTCCCACTTCGCGACCGACTGTCCCATCCAGGAGTCGAGGGGCGCCGGACCGGGGTCCTTCAAGTAGATGTCACGCACCGCCCCCGCGTACTCGTACGCGAAGAGGAGCGCGCTCTCGCTCTGGAAGATCTCGAACGGGAAGGGCATGTAGGTGGCGCGCGGCACGCCCGGGAGGTAGCACTTGATCTCGGGGTCCCGTTCCAGCCAGTGTTCCTGGTTCTCCTTCTTCTTCGCCAGCGCCTCGGGCTTGTAGGGAATCTCTCCGTCCACCACGACGCCGAGCCCAGCGGGCACGGCGCCGACCGCGCCGAGGGCCAGCACCGGCCTCGCGGGAACCGGGCCCGCGGGCCCCGGCCGGAGCGCCATGGCCGGGCGGGCGGTGTGCGCCTCGAGGTCGTAGTTTGCGGTATTCAGGGCCTGCCAGATGCCGTTCAGATCCGGCTTGCCGCCGCCGGTCCTCGGGATGGCCGGCCGGCCTGGCTCCACTGCTCGCGGCCCCGCGCCGTTGGCCGGTCCCGCGATGACTGCCGCGACCGCAATCACCGATGCCAGCTCTCGTGACACACTCCGCATTCCGCGCCTCGAGGAGGCTGGATGCTGCCACCGCGACACCAGCGTGTCAAACCCGGATCAGCCTGGGTGAGCTGCGTCGGTCCCGGGAGTATCCTCCGGGCGTTTCAAGGCAATCACTCTCCGAGAGGGGCGCTTTCCCGGTCGCATGACGCGGGAGGCGCCAGGGTGAGCTCCTGAGCTATCGTGTCCTGGGCATGACCCTCGGTCTTCTCTCTCTGGCCTTCGCCGGCTGCGGGAGCCATTCCCCGGCGGAGCCGAGCGGCGGCCCGCCGGAAGACCACCGCGCGGAGCTTCGGGCCACCCTCCAGGCTCTCGCCGACGAGGCCACCGATCCGCTGCTGCGGCTCCACTTCCGATCGATGCTTCTGGTCACCGAGGCCGGGGACCGCCACTCGACCGCCGACAGCGAGGCCATCGAAAGGCTCTGGGCCGCCTTCAAGGACACCTCGACGCCGCAAAGCCCGAGGCTGACCGCGAGCTATCTCGATCGGTCGCGGCCCCTGATCGTGGCCTGGGTTTCGCCCACGGACGGCCAGGTCTCCTTCGCCTGGCTAACCCTTCCCGCCCGGTGGGAGGCCGCGAACGAATATCCCCTCTACGTCCAGTTGCACGGGCTCTGGGACGTGGCTCAGGACCGCCTCCCCTATCTGGCCTATCCCTCCTCCAATCCCGGGTCGAGCTACGCCTTCGAGGACGGCTATCTGGTCTCCCCTTGGGGTCGTGGGAACCAGTGGTATCGCGGCATCGCCGAGACGGACATCTGGGAGGGGGTGGCGGCGGTGAAGAGCCTGGTGCGCGTGGACGACAGCCGACAGTACCTCTGTGGCCATTCCATGGGGGGCTACGGCGCCTGGCACATCGCCCTCCGCTCTTCCGGTGTGTGGGCCGCACTCGGCGTCCACGCGGGCGCCCTCGGCTACGACATGACGGAGCTCAATCCCACCGCGGTCGCGGCGCTTCGCGACCTCCCCACCTACTTCGTCGTCGGCACCTCCGACGGCCTGCTCGCCGTGAACCAGACGGCCTACGGCCTCCTCCGGGACGCCGGCAACGCGCAGCTGGCGTTCGTCACCTTCCCCGGGGGCCACGACTACCGGCAGGTGGACGTCGAGCAGATGTACCTCTGGTTGCGGCAGTTCGCCCTCGACGGCCGACGCACCGCGGTCGGACCCGTCTAGTTCCGGGGGCCGCTTTCGGGCAAGCCTATGGCCGGAACGCTCTCTCCAGCGGCGTTCAGGACTTCCCGCCAGGGCACGGCGCCCTTCCCTTTCCAGTTCTTGTCAAGGCTGTTCATCTTCGACTGGAAGGAGGGGAGCATGGCCAGAACCGAAACGGGCGTCGGGATGTGGTTGACCCCCGGCCGTCCGGCCAGCCACGACATCACCTTTGGCACGATCGTCTCTACCGTTCCTGAATGCTCTTGGGGATCCCAGGCGCCGAGGTCGGAGACGAACTTCAGATACTGGTGGCCGGTCGGCACCAGGAGGAGCCAGTCGTGCGGCACTTCCTTGCGTCGTCCCCGCCCTAGGTATCGGAGCGCCATCGCTATCCCCAGCTCGAGGGGCATGTTGAAGCGGGCGAAGCCCTCGACTCCTTCGCCCTTGGATCTCGAAAGGTCGTGGATGGAATAGCCCGATGAAAACAGGGCCTGGACGATCCGCTCCATCCTGGGCTCGGCCACCGTCCCCGTCTCCAGGGCGCTCCGCGGGACGAAGCCGCAACACACGGTGGCGAAGATGATGGCATCGAAGAGCGGCGCGAAGTCCTCGTCGTAGGGGCAGTTGATGAAGACCGAGCGGTCGCGCGCGACCTTCACTGACGGGTCAGGCAGGGGCTACTCTCCTGTCATTCCCTTGCCGAAACGCTCCGCCACGTCGTGGATGTAAGAGAGTCGTTTCTTCTGACGGACCCGGTCTTCGGTCCTCGTGTCGATGGTCTCGCCAACATCTTCCAGGGCGGCCTTGTCCTTCAGGACGCGGACGAGGCCATCGATCGCCTCGGTCCAATCCCGACGCGGATCACCGATCCGGATGGCCTGGATCTCCCCGCCGACGGCGCTTCGGACGAACCCGGGAGGCGCCGCGTTGCCCATCAGGACGGGGATCACACGCTTGTCGGGATCGCTCCACACGGCATCGAGCACCCCTTGGGCTTCCCGGCTCTGGGGTCCATCTGGCTCCTTGCCACGCCCTACCAAGACCAGGATCGTACGGGCATCCTTGATCGCCTCCTTCACGCTTGAGTTCCAAGCGCTCCCCGTACCCAGGCGCTCACGGTCGATCCATGCAGTGACCCCGCGCTCCGCGAGGTCTCGACTGAGCTTGTCCGCCCACTTCTGGTCAGGGTGGGAATAGGAGATGAAAACGTCCGTACCCTTCACGAATCCATTTTACTCCCGCAGAGAGCGTAAGTAATACAAGGGCGGTTCGCCAGTCAAGCCGCGCCCCGGAGCGGGCCTGATGCTTCGCTAGTCGCAAGGTGTTGGTCTAGCCGCCGGCCGGTTGGGCGGCCGCGGCCCGCAGCGGGAGCCGGCGTTCCGACAGCGATTCCGCGAGGGTTCGGTGCACCGTGGCATCGAGCAGGTAGAAACGCTGGCCGTCCTCTTCGACGGAGGCGGCGAGCCCCCCCGACGCGAGGAGCAGAACGAGCTGCCGCTCGCCGGGGCTGAGCGCCGCGGCCTCGACCCGGGCCAGGCCCTCTGCGCTCGCCGAGACCTTGCGCAGCAGGTCGCGGGCGAAGACCTGCTCGTCCGCCGAGTCGAGCGCGGCGCCCGCCTTCAGCCACCGCTCCGCGGGCGAGCCGAAGAAGAAAGGGCCGGAGGCGTAGGCGAGCAGGAAGACGATGAGGTCGATGAACGCGGCCAGCGTGAAGGCGAGGACGTGCCGGCTCGTCGGGGCCGAGAAGAGCTCCGTGAAGGCGATGACCAGGTCCTCCTGCCCCGTAGCCGCACGGTCGACGAACGCGGAGTAGACCGGCACCGCGGGCAGCTCGACCTTCGCGTGCAGCGTCTCGCGCACGTCCGTCCAGGGGATGGCGTCGAAGACCTGCCGGAACCCCCGTAGCTGCGCCTCCGTCGGGTCGAGCGGCTTCAGGCCCGCCCGGAAATCGGCGAGCGTCCGCTGCGATTCCTGGAGGCGGGCGACCGTTTGCCGGGCGATGCTCGCGTGCCGGTCGAAGGCCGTGTAGCGGAGCCCCGAGCCTTGGCCCTCGGGATAGGAGGCGCCGTAGCTCTCGGCCTCCCGGGCCACCGCCTCGCGGACACGCGCGAGGTACGGGTCCTGGTCCGTGGCCCTGGAGATATAGCCGTGGGCCTTCTCGGCGGCCGTCATCTCGTCGAGCGCCAGCACGTGCTTCTGCCCCTCGGCGATGGCCGCGGTGAGCAGCTCCTGCGACTTCCCGGCGGCGGCGTTCAGCTCGTCGTAGAGGGCCCTCTCGATGGTGGCCGGCCTCTCCCTCGAAGCGAACCAGGTGTGGAGGCTGACGTACGAGAAGGCGATCGAGACGGCGGCGGTGACCACGTAGACGGCGACGAGCAGGCCGCGGCGGGATTCGGTCACGCCCACGAGCCAGGCCACGAGCACCAGGGCGGACTGCACGCCCAGCGACGCGAGGAACGAGAACCACGGCGAGAGGTAGAGAGCCATGCCCTGCTGGGTCGTGTACCAGGACACGACCGAGAGCAGCACGCTCGAGACGAAGAGCCCCGCGACGAGCGGGCGGCTCACCGTGGATTGGCCAGCACTCGCCGGCCGGAGTGGCACGGGCATGATTCCTCCCTGGCTAGCTGAACGCACGGCCCGCGCCCCCGGTTCGAAAAGTCCGGGCTCCTAGGCGCCCGCGGGCGCCTCCGCCGCCGTGGCCAAAGACGGGGCCTTCGTCTCGGTGCGGCAGGAGGGGCAGAAGGCCCACTCGGGCTTCAGGGGGTAGCGGCAGGTCGCGCAGAAGGCCGCCGAGAGGTCCCGGCCGCAGTGCGGGCAGAAGGACCCGCCGTTCACCTCCCGCCCGCAGCCGGGGCAGGCGAGCGCCTTGCCGCCCTCGGGCCGCGAGATGAGGTACACCACGAGGCCGATGAGAGAAGAGATCACCGTGAGGAACGCGAAGAGACGGGCCCGCCGGACGCCGCGCTCGGTCCCGTCCACGTAGACCCAGGTGGGGAGCAGGATCCAGAGGAAGGTGAAAGACACCACCGCGAAGCCGCCGGCCACGGCGGCCACGACCTTCTTCTTCTCGTCGCCCTGGAACCACTCCTGCTGGCTCGCCTCTCTCTTCAGGTAGAGGCTGCCGAGGGCGACGCCCTCCGCCGTCTTGAGCGGCGCCGAGAGCACGAAGGTCCGGCCGGATCGATCCTCCTGCCGGCGGAGTCGGGCCAACACCCCGGCCGTATCCTTCCCGTCCTCCATGAGCTCCTCGGGCAGCCCCAGGTCGTCGCCCGCGTCGAGGTGCCCGAGCAAGAACGCCTGGCGGTCGAAGAAGACGCCTTCCTTGAGCCGCGGCGTGATCTCGCGGTCGTAGACCGCGTTCAGCCGGCTGAACGACTCCTTGGGCACGCCGAAGAGGAACTCGCCACCCGTTCCCATAGCCCAGACGTGCAGCGCGCCCCCGGTCCGCTCCTCAAAGTAGCGCGCCTCGATCTCTCCGACCAGCGTCGGGTTGATGGGGAGCTTGTCGACCTTCTTGGCCAGCTCGCCCAGGTACTGGCGCGACCGCTCCACGACCTGCTGCCGCTCACGCTTCTGCGCGTCCCGCCACCGCTCCTCGTCGGTGTGCAGGAGAGCGAGGCACACCCCGCCCACCAGGAGGGCGACCGCGAGGATCGCCCCCGCGCCCAGGGCCATGCGGGTGATCAGCTTCTTCTTGGTCGACATCAGGACCTCCGTTGCGACTCGAGGATCAGGACGGGCGCGAGCGAGAGGGTCACGACCGAGCCCACGACGAGGAGGGCGAGGGCGGCGACAAGACCGCCCAGTTGGGCGGCCACGCCGAAGGCGGCGAGCGCGGCTCCGCAAGGCAACGCCGCGCGGAGCCCCTGCGCCCGCCGCTCCCGGGCCGGCCGCACCGTCTCGATGCGAGCGAGAACGCGCTCCAGACCGTCCGCGGGCGGAGCGCCCGCCGCTCCCAGGAGGAGTGCCTGCTCGACCCACTCCATGTCGGCCACGGTGGTGCGGCAGGCGGCACAGTCGCGGACGTGAGCCTCGCACGCTTCGCGCCGCGGGCCCGTGATCTCGCCGAAGTGCAGGAGGGCGAGCTCGCTCGGCGCGGGATGACTCATCGCGCCCTCCCGGGCTCGGGCCCGAGGGCCTCGCGTAGCGCCGCGACGGCACGGTGGAAGCGCGACTTCAGCGTCCCCTCCGGGGCGCCGGTCACCTCCGCGATCTCGGCAAAGGTGAGCTCACGGCTGCAGCGGAGCACGACCACCTCCCGCATGAAGTCCGGGAGCCCTTCCAGGGCCAGGGCGAAGGCGCTCGCCCGCCGCTCCTCGTCCAGCCGCGCGGCGACGCGTTTCTCACCCGCGCTCTCGTCGGGCACCTCCAGCCCTGCTTCGTCGATCGAGACGTGGGGCGTCCGGTGCCGCTTTCGGGCCATCTCGCTGCGCGCGGTGTTGAGGGCGACCTTGTAGACCCAGGGCCGGACCTCTCCGCGCAGCGGGTCGTGGGTGGCCGCTCCCAGCCACACCCGCGTGAAGGCCTCCTGCAGCCAGTCCTCGGCGACGGCCCGGCGTCCGCCCGCCAGCCGGAGCAGCATCGCGAACACGGGGCGCTCGAATCGCCGGTAGAGGACGGTGAACGCGTCGGTGTCGCCTCCGGCCACCCGTTCGAGGAGCGCGCGGTCCGGGAGCGTGGCCATGGCGGGGACGACGGATGTTACCGGCTGGGCGGCGCTCCCGGCCAGGGACGGCAGCAGCGGGAACGGCAGGATGGCGGTCTGGCTCATGGCCCCGGGTCGTGGCTCCTGCAGGCTAATACCGGGCGAAACCGCCTTGGGTTGCACGCCTGGAAAGAAAAGCCCCGGGGGCCGAAGCCATCCGGGTTCAACCGCTCGAGGCCTTGGCCGCCTTCGCTCCTTGGCGCGGGCCATAGCGGCGACGCTCCATCTTCCCGGCGAGCTCCACGAAGTCCTTGCCGTCCCGAAGGACGATCATCGTCACCTCGGGCCCGTCGCTGAGCCAGAGAACGCACGCGTACTGCTGCTCGTTGAACACCCGGTAGCCGTCGAGCACGAGGATGGTGTCGCCCATGCGCAGGCCCAGCGCCTTCTGGCCCTTCGAGGGCTCCTCCATGAATGGGAAGCCCGTTCGGGCGGCGCCGCTCGGCCCGTTTCGCGCCTCGAGCGCGCGTAGATCCGCGATCGACGCGCGCTTCAAACCAGCCGGGAAGAGCTCCTTCTCGGCGGCGGCGGCCTGGGCGCGGAACCGGCCGTCGCCCACCCGGCGTTCGTGACGGAAGTAGAACGCGGGCAGCCGATAGGCTTCGTCGCGGTAGGCGGCAGCCAGGGCCACGTAGGCTCCCTCCGCCTCCTCGTAGCGGCCCATCCTTTCCGTGAGCTGACCGAGGATGTCGAGCCCGGCGGCCGAATGGACCTCGGCGCTCATCCGCGCCACCTCGAGTGCCCGCGCATCCCGCCCCGCTTCGAAATAGTGTTGAACCAGCCAACGGGTGCTCGTGGAGACGGCCACGCGGTCTCGCGCACTGCGTACGGCGCGCTCGTAGGCCCGAACTGCTTCTTCGTCGGCGCCGCGATCGACCAGCTCGTTGGCCATCCGAAGGCACTGGTCCGCGTTCGCCGCGCAAGCCTGCTTCGCCGCCGCCACGAACTGCGGATCGGGCACGTCGACTCGGGTGGCGCGGGCACGCTGCGCCTTGGCGTCGTAAGCGACGACGGGCCCGTAGATCTCGTCGAACTCCGCCTGCGTGATCTTCTCTTCGAGGGGATGTCGGCTCATGCGCCAGTACATGACCGTCTGGTCGTAGGGCGCGAGCCGGGCCAGGCCCTCGATCGCCGGCGCGCCCAGACCGAACGCGGGGATGTAGGAGCGGTGGTCCAGGTCGTAGAGGGTTCCCAGGGGCAGGCCCGTGGTGAACCACAGCTTGGGGTCGACCAGGGTGTTCTCCACCCGGGCGCGAGAGCACTGGGTATTGAGCTCGTCCCAGTAGTAGGCCGCCACCACCTCAGGGCGTTGGCGGAGGAGCTCGAGGGCAACCAGGCATCGACCGCGATCTTTGTCCATGGGGGGAGGCGGCCCGCCGGGCCGTTGCCGGACCACCCTGCGATTCCAGACTTCCTGGAGCAGGGGAAAGAGTGTGAGCTTGCCGAGTCGCGTCGTGGCTTGCGCTCGAAACTCGGCTGCGGCCTCCGGCGCGCCCAGCATCTCCTCGAGGTGCATCTCCGTGCGCTCGGCCGCGAAGAGAATCTGTCGCTGGGCGAACCCGGCCCGAAGGCCTCGGTCGATGACCCGGGGACCCTGGTCAGCGGCGTCAGGTTGCCACACCGTGCGGCCGCTGGGGGCGTTCAGGGCTTGCGCCGGATCGTCGGTCGGCTCGAATGCGCCGAGACGCGCGACCTTCAAGACCGAAGCGACCTCCTGAAGCTCGAGGTCGAGCGCCGTCGGCGCGAACACGTTGCCCTCTTCCACGGAAGAGCCGTTCTCCTGCTTCGATGGAACGCCGGCGAGGCCGATGCGCGTCCATTCCGTGGCGGGCTTGGTTCGTTGCCGCGACAGGAACTCCAGGGCCTTGAGCCCACCCTGGGTTCTCTTGAGGGCCCGAACATACTCGATCCTCTCGACGAGCGTGGCCCGGGCGGGATTGGCGACGAGCCGCCAGTCCCCCGTGTTCCGCATGGCGAGGGCGACCAGCCAGGCCCGCTCGCCCGGTGTGATGCGGCCCTTGCGGAGCCGCGCGATCCCCTCCATTGCCTCGCTCTGCCGCCCGATGAGCGTGGTCTGGATCAGGCGCGCCAACTCGCCATCGGGGCGGGGAGGGGAGGGCGCGCGCAGGGCCCGCGCCAGGGCGAGGTGCGCCGTCATGCGGCAAAGAATCGGGCGCGTATCGGAGAAGGTGCCCGCGTTTTCGCGCATCGCAAAGGCCCCGAGAACGAAGGCGGCCTCTTCGTGAGCGGAGGCGCTCAGCATCTCGCTCGCGAGCCGGGCAGAGACCCGGCCGTTCTCCTGCTCCACGGTCTCCGCCGCGAGGTCGACGAGGGCCGAGACCGCGACGGCTGGGCGTTCGCCGCGCGGAGTGGGCACCTTCACCTGCAATCGATCCATGGCGAGCTTGGCCAGGCCCTCGTAGTTCGGAGAGGCCCACAGATGGTCGGCGAGCACGATGCGGAAACGGAAAGGCGGGTCCGGGGGTCCGATCGAAGCGGTGACTTCGTACGCCGCCTCGGCCCCGGGCAGCGCGGCGACGCCTACGGTCAGGCCTCCCGCACCGAGGGCCGAGGGAGCATTCGCGTAGGCGACCATCTCCAGCGTGTCGCGAGCGATCTCGCCCACCAGCCACTCCTCCTCACTGTGACGGCTCCAGTGGAGAGCCGGAGGCGATGGCCTCGGCGTCGGGCTGGGGCGCGGAGTGGGCGCTGGCGTTCGGGGCCAGAGCCTGAGGCCAAGGGCAGTGACGCCCGCGAGCATGCCCAGGCCCGTGATGGCCAGAGCCAAAGAGCGTTTCGTCATCATCCCCCCGGTGGAACCGCGAACCGTCTCGACTGTAGCGAGGGAGGCAGGATAGTGGCTCTTGCCTCGTCCGTTCAACGGGTGCCAAGGAGACCGAGTCGCGAGGCCTGGGCTTTGAGGTCCCCCGAGCGCTATGCTGTCGGTGACCGACAACCCCACGTGCCACCATGAACGACCCTTCCGCGCTCGCCCCGGAACCCGACCCCACCGCGATCTATCGCGCGCGGGACGGGATCTTCGCGGTGGAGCTGCTGGTCGCCGCGATCACGCACCTCGATCTCTTCACGCTGCTCTCGCGCGAACCGCTCGACTTGGATGAGGTCTGTGCCCGCCTCAGGCTCCACCCTCGCCTCACCGACGTGATGCTCAGCCTGTTCGTGGCGCAGGGCCTCCTGGAGAGAGAGGACGGCTGCCTGCGCGCGACCGCGACCGCGCGGGAGTTCCTCTCGAAGGACTCGCCCCTCAGTCTCGTGCCCTACTACGACTCCCTCCGGGAGCGGTCCATGGTCGCCTCCATGCTCGCCGTCCTTCGTACGGGAACGCCGGCCCAATGGTCGGCGGAGCCCGAGGAGTGGTCGCGACGAATGGCGGACCCGGCCTTCGCCGAGCGCTTCACGGCCGAGATGGAATGCCGCGCGGTCTGGCTGGGGCCGCGGCTGGCCCGCCGCGTCGACCTCAAGGGGCGTCGGCACCTCCTCGACATCGGCGGCGCGTCGGGGGCCTACGCCTGCGCCTTCGTGGCCGAGCACGAAGGGCTTCGGGCGACGGTGCTGGAGAAGCCCCCGGTGGACGCCATCGCCCGGAAAAGCGTCTTGGCCCGCGGTCTGGCCGACCGCGTGGCGGTCGTGGCTGGGGACATGTTCGGGTCCATCCCCGAGGGCGCCGACGTCCATCTCTTCTCGAACGTGCTCCACGACTGGAACGAGGTCGCGTGCCGCGAGCTTCTCGCTCGCTCCCATGCCGCCCTTGCGCCTGATGGCCTCGTCGTCATCCACGACGCCTTCCTGAATCGCGAGAAAACGGGCCCGCTCCACGTGGCCGAGTACTCGGTGCTGCTCGCGCACTTCACAGAGGGCCGGTGCTGGTCGGTGGGCGAGATGGAGGCCATGCTCGCCGACTCCGGTTTCGACGTCGCGGGGTCCGTCGAGGTGGGCGCCCAAAGGAGCGCTCTGGTCGCGCGACGCATCTGACCGGCCCTCGAACCTCCCCGCGCTGTCGGCCCCGAGTGCCCCAGGGAATTAAGGATGTCACTCCGGTTTCCGGACTATTCGTCCGATAGCCGGAGGTGCCGCCTCCTGCACCGCGACCGCTGATCCCGCTTAAAGAGCGTGTTTTCTGTTGATTAGCCCGGATTCGCACGCCCTGGCAGCAGTCTTGCTTGAGTCGGCGTTGCGGCCGGGCTTCGCTCGAACCGTCTGGCACGGAGGTGCTGACTTGAGGATCAAGCTGTTTTGCCTTGCCGCTCTCGTGGCTGCGAGCGCACAGGTTGTCGGGGCCCAGGAACGGGGCACCCTGGACGACCTTTCCGCCGCCGTCGGCGTGTCGATCGATTCGCTCGAGTTCATCGGGATCCAACCCTGCCGACTTCTGGACACGCGCGGCAACGGCTTCACCGGCGAGTACGGCCCTCCGCTGATGGCCGCGGGCGTCCCCCGCGACTTCACCTTCGTCGGCCAGTGCGGCATTCCCTCGAATGCGCTCGGCGTGTCGGCCAACCTCGGCGCGACCATCACCCAGGGGGCGGGGTTCATCCGCGCTCAACCCAAGGGTGCGGCTCCTGCGGTAGTCTCTTCGCTCAACTACGAGCGCGCCGGGCAGACCGTCGCCAACGCCGCCATCATCCCGCTGGGTGACAACGGCGGGATCACGTTCACGGCGGGCGTGGCGTCGACCGAGTTCTTCGTCGATGTCAACGGCTACTTCCTCAAGAAGGACGTGGTGACCAGCGTCAATGGCTCCACGGGCGACCTCGCCATCGTCGGCGGCGCCAACGTCACGGTCTCGTCCAACGGCGGCACGTTGACCATCGAGACCTCCGTGTCGGCTGGCCCGGCCGGTCCCGCAGGGCCGGTTGGCCCTACCGGTTCCCAGGGTCCGGCGGGGGCCGCAGGAGCTGTGGGCGCAACGGGTCCGCAGGGCGTTCCGGGCGTTCCGGGTGTTGTGGGCGCGACGGGGGCGCAGGGTGCGACAGGTGCTCAGGGACCCACCGGGGCCACCGGGTCCTTCGCCTCTTCGTTCGATGGCGCGTGGAGCAACAGCACGACGTACACCGCGGGCCAGATCGTCTACCAGAATGGCTCGAGCTACCTCTCCCTTACCGGCAACACCAACTCCGATCCCTCCACCAACCCGAGTGACTGGACGCTCGTCGCCCAGGTCGGCGCGGCGGGGTCACAGGGTCCGACCGGGAGCGCCGGCAGCGACTGGAGCCCAGGGCCGACTGGCCCTCAGGGTGCGTGGCGCGCTCGCCCAGGTCGGCGCGACCGGGTCACAGGTCCGACCGGGAGCGCCGGAGCGACTGGAGCCCAGGGGCCGACTGGCCCTCAGGGTGCCGATGGCGCGACGGGACCTCAGGGGCTTACGGGAGCCCAGGGACCCACCGGGGCCACCGGCTCGTTCGCTTCTTCGTTCGATGGCACGTGGAGCAACAGCACGACGTACACCGCGGGCCAGATCGTCTACCAGAATGGCTCGAGCTACCTCTCCCTTACCGGCAACACCAACTCCGATCCCTCCACCAACCCGAGTGACTGGACGCTCGTCGCCCAGGTCGGCGCGACCGGGCCGCAAGGCCCGATCGGAGTCACGGGCGCCACGGGCGCACAGGGTGCGACTGGCACCACTGGAGCGCAGGGACCGATCGGGCTCACGGGTTCCACTGGCGCCACGGGAGCCGCCGGCGCGGCGGGAGCCACGGGCGCACAGGGCTCCACCGGACCGCAGGGTGTCGCTGGCGCCACGGGTGCACAGGGTGCGACCGGTGCACAGGGTGCGACTGGCGCAACGGGATTGCAGGGAGCCACGGGCGCGACGGGAGCCGCCGGCGCGACGGGATCCACCGGAGCCCAGGGGCCGACCGGAGTGCAGGGAGCTACGGGCGCCACCGGAGCTACGGGCGCGCAGGGCGCGACCGGCGCCACTGGGGCGCAGGGGGCCACTGGAGCGACGGGTACGGCCGGCGCGCAAGGCGCGACGGGGCCTCAGGGTCCGACCGGACCCACCGGCGCCACGGGAACCGCCGGCACTGCCGCCGGGTATAGCGCCAGCAAGACGACAGCGGTGGCGGTGGGAACGACCGCGACGACTGTCTACACGAGCAACACCGACGTCCTTCCGGCAGGCACCTACGTCGTGCAGGCGAACGTCTCGTTCGGCCACAACTCGATCGGAGGACCTGACCTCACCTGCACGTTGGCAATCGGAAACTCGACGTTCTCGACCACGCATTTCCAGTCGGGGGCGCCCGGGGCCGAGATCTACCAGACGCTCAACCTCGTCGCCGGTGGGACGATTCCGAACGGCAACAGCGGCACCATCAGGGTGCAATGCACCAGGACGGGGAACGCGATCAACGTCTTCTACACAACGGTGACCGCGATCCAGACGACCACCTGGACGACGCTCGGCGCCAACTAGATCCGCATCAAGGCCGTGGTCGCCACGGCCAACGAAGACGTGAGTCCAGAGAGGACTCGCTCCACGCGGGGCGAGTCCTCTCTTCCTTTCTACGGGATCACTCCGCAGAGCGAGGGCCCCGGGGGTCAGGGCCCGCGCGCCGGCCGCACGACGCTCGCGCTATCATCCTTCCGCCACGGAGGGGTCATGCCGGCAATCGAGTTCACCGACAACTTCGAAGACTTGTCCACGGACCAGGGCTTCCAATTCAAGTTTCGCTGCGAGCGATGCGGAGACGGCTTCATGTCCTCGTTCCAGACGAACGCGATCGGGGTGGCGGGTAGCCTCCTCCGAGGCGCGGGGGGCCTCCTCGGCGGCATCTTCGGCCAGGCCGCGAGCGGCGCGTACGAGGTCCAGCGGGCGGTAGGTGGGCCTCAACACGACGCGGCGCTGCGCGCGGCCGTCCTTGAGGTGAAGCCGCTCTTTCACAAGTGCCGACGTTGCGGAAACTGGCTGTGCGAGCGGACGTGCTGGAACGGAACGAAGGGGATGTGCAAGCAGTGCGCGCCGGTCGCGGAAGAGGAAGAATCCTCGATGCGGGCCGAGCACGTGCGCACGGAAGTAGGGAACGACCTTTCCCTCGAGGAAAACCAGCGCATCAGCGTCAAGGGAAAGGAAACGGCCGCGAAATGCCCCGACTGCGGCACTCCCACCCTCGGGAAGAAGTTCTGCCCGGGATGCGGCAAGAAGCTCGGCGCCGCGGTCGCCTTCTGTGGCGACTGCGGAGCCAAGCTCAGTCCCGGCTCGAAATTCTGCGGCGAGTGCGGCGCTAAGCAAGGCGGCTGAGCCTCTCGCCACAGCTTCTTGCGCCTTCGCTCCGCGGGACCTGAGCCCGACGTGTCGGATACCCTTCTCCTTCGGGCTCGAGGCGCGATAGGCTCGATCCCTTGCTTGACGGCCAAACAAGGCGGGTGCTACGCTCCGGCACTTCCTCCACCGCATCAGAGGGTGCCACTTGCTCGATCCTCGCCCTCACGAGAGCATCGCCCGGTTCCGGGGCGTCCTGGAGGCGAACGGCTATCTGGAGAAGGCGGCGGAGATGCTGGGCTCGAGCCTCGGGGGGGCTCATCTCCGCGCGGACCTGCCCCTCTACCTGCGCCGGCTGGCCGCGCCCGAGCCCCTGAACATCCTGATGCGGCTCTTCGCCTTCTACGTCCCGGTGAGCGAGGAGCACGCCCGGATCGCCTTCGCGCCCATGACCCTCGACGAGGTCACGGCGCTCGGGCTCGTCGAACGGGGGCCGGGAGGCGTCCGCGGATTGGTCAGCCTGATGATCATGGGCTCGATCGTCGTCGCCTGTGATCGGTTGGAAGAGCCCAAGGCCGAGCCGCGTCCGGACTTCGTCCTTGGCCTCAACCCGCCCGCCGTCACCCTCGCCAACCTGACCGTGCGCCGTCCGGTGCGCAAGGCGCTCGACCTGGGGTGCGGCGGCGGCATCCAGGGTCTGCTCGCCGCGGCGCACGCCGAGCAGGTGGTCGCGGTCGACCTGAACCCGCGCGCCCTCGTCTTCACGCGCTTCAACTCCCGCCTCAACAGTCTCCCCGAGCCGGACTGCCGGGAAGGCAGCTTCTTCGCACCCGTGGCCGGAGAGCGCTTCGACCTCATCGCCTGCAACCCGCCCTACGCGATCTCCCCCGACGCGCGCTACCTCTTCCGCGACGGCGGCGGGGAAGGCGACGCTGTCTGCGAAGAGATCGTCCGCGGCGCCGCCGCCCATCTGGAGGAGAACGGGTACGCCACCGTGCTGTGCAACTGGGCGCTGCGGGAGGGCGAGGACGTCTCGGCCCCGCCCCGGCGCTGGGTGGACGGCTCCGGCTGCGACGCCTGGATCCTGATGACCGACGTCGAGGACCCGCTGACGTACGCCGCCGGCTGGAGCCGGGTCACGCGCGACTACGATTCCGCCCTGGACCGGTGGGTCGCCTATGACCGCGAGCGCGGCATCGCCCGCATCGGCATGGGTGCCGTCGTCCTTCGCCGCCGCGCGCGAGGACCGAACTGGATCCGCGCGGACGTCATGCCCGGCCCCCCCCGGGGTCCCTGCGGCGGGCAGATCCAGGGTGTCTTCGCGGCCCAGGACCGACTGGGTGACCTTGCGACCGACAGAGCACTCCTCGGCGAGGTTTTCCGGGTCGCCGAAGACCACGACGTGCTTCAGGTACTCGAACGCCGTGATGGTGGCTATGCGATGACGAGTGCTGTGGTCCGGCTCACCGGAGGATTCGGCTTCCGGGGTGCGGTCGACACCCACACCCTCGAGCTTCTGCGGAGGTGCGACGGACGAAGGCGGTTGGGAGACATCGTCCGAGAGATGACGGCGGGGTCCGGCGTCACGCCGGACGTGCTCGAGGCAGGCGTGAAGGCCGCGGTGCGGCGGCTCGTCGCCTTGGGCTTCATGGTGCCGGTCGCGGATCGCGAAGAAGGGAGGAAGCACGATGGAGGGAGTCTCGAAGTCGCCTGAAAGACGCACCCTGCTCCAGCGCGCGTTGCTGCTGCTCACGGGGGCGCTGGGGATGGGGGCGGCCGTTCACAAAGTGGAGAGTGCTGCGGCCGACTCCGACGCCGACGGCGGAGCCGCCGACCCGGCGGCTCCACGGCCGGCGGGGTCTCGCTTCATCGCGCCTGCCCGGTCGAGGCGGGGAGCGGATCGTGCGCTGCGGCGATCTGCTCGATGGCCCGAACGGGGAGCGGATCGGAGAGTTCTTCACGAGCGGCTTCTGCCTGGAGACCCCGTTCGGCCCCCAGAACATGGCGTCCTCGAACCTCGAGTTCCAGACGTTCGTGCTTCCGGAGGGGACGCTCTTCGGAATCGGGGCGGCGGGACCGGGGGCGGAGCGAGCGCTTGCCGTCCTCGGCGGCACGGGCTGCTTCGCGTCGGCCCGCGGGAGCTACGTGGAGCGCGAAGTCACGTCCGCCGCGGCAGGGCGCGATGCCGTGGAGTTCGTCTTGAGCCTGACCGCCTAAGGAGGATTGATCATGGCATCCGACATATTCGCCAAGATCGGGGACATCAAGGGCGAGAGCCTGGATGACAAGCACAGGGACTGGATCGAGGTCTTGAGCTTCAGCGCGGGCATCACTCGCAAGAGCGCGGGGAGCCGGCCCCACATCGAGGACTTCAAGATCGTGAAAAGGTTGGACGGCGCCTCGCCCCTCATCTTCGATGCGGCCTGCGGGGGCGATTCCCCCGGCAGCGCCACGATCGCCGTGCGCAAGGCGGGGAAGGGTCAGCAGGAGTTCCTGGTGATCAAGATGAGCGAGGTGATCATCACCAGCGTGCAGCACACAGGCTCAGCGACGGACCTTCTCGAGCAGATCAGCCTGGATTTCCGTTCCCTGGAGATGGAGGTTACTCCCCAGAATGCGGACGGCACCGCCGGGAGGCCCATCACCACGACCTGCAACTCGCGCCGCGGGAGCCGCGCCCGGCCTCAGCCGGTCGGGGGTGCGAACGACCTCGCGGGAGCAGAGGTGGAGGAGCCGTGAGCGGCGGCCGGGACGCGATAGTGGCATAGGCTGCCTATGCTCTTCGGGCTCGTGGGACCAGGCATAGAGCCGGCGGGCCTGGAAGGCTTTCCGGAGCGGAACGTTCGCTTAGGCCGTCGCCCTCCTCACCGAGCACCTGCCCACACACCTCCCGGCGCGCGGGAGTAGACCGATAGATTCACCGTCATGAAGAGGACCAGCCAACCGTCTCAGAAAGCCGAAGCAGTGCCGCCGACCAGGGACCCGGCCCAGAAACAAATCGCCGTGCATGAAATCACCTCCTGGCCGCAGTTCGTGGCGCTGGTCAACGAAGGCCGATTCGCCAAGTGGGCCTTTCGCGGGCAAGCCGACGAGACGTGGCCGCTGTTGTCCCGATTGACCCGCGAGCTCAGGAACCGGGACGTGCATCCCACCCACTGGGAGGGGCAGGAGGAGTACATCCTGCGGTTCTTCCAGCGCCATTCCTTCCATTTCGTGGCCAAGATGGCGGAGATTGACGACACCCCGCGCTGGCTGGCCCTGATGCAACACCACGGCGCACCCACCCGGCTGCTGGACTTCTCCTGGTCACCCTATGTCGCTGCCTTCTTCGCGCTCGAAGCGACCGCCAGAGACAGCGCCGTTTGGGCGGTGAACAGCGGGGATTTGCAGTCCTACGCCTTCGGGCCATACCGAGGGGAACAACCCCGCCCCATCACTTTCAAGTCATTGCTCAGAAGCGTTGGGGTTCGAGGCCCGGCCGCTGTCGTGTTCGGGGAACCCTACTTCAAGAACCAACGCCTGATCGCCCAGTCCGGCACCTTCGCTTGGCCGCAGGACATCACGCGCTCGTTGGAGGGAATCCTCGGCGGCCGTCCGAACATGGTGGCCAAGATCATCTTCCGCGGGAAGGAAGTCCGGCGTGAAGGGTTGAAGCAACTGCTCCGCATGAACATCACCAACGCCACCTTGTTCCCGGACCTGGACGGCTTGGCGAGATCGCTGAACTGCATGTTGCAGTTCCATTGGAGGTTCGACCCCACCAGGCCGAGCAAGCCTCGATAGCACCACGGTGATCGCACCCGCGCTCTACGAGTTACGGGACGCTGGAAGCGGTCTGACCCCTTGAACGCCGCCACGTTGCCGGTGCCGTACCGAAGGCCTTCTTGAATGCGCGGGAGAAGGCGGCCTCGGATTCGTAGCCGACCTTGTTGGCGACCTGGACGAGGGAGGCGCTGCGGCTCCGCAGCTCTTGCGCCGCGACCTGCATGCGCCAGTTGGCGAGGTAGTGCATCGGCGCCACCCCGATGAGGCGCGTGAAACGCTCGGCCAGGGCGGATCGGGACAGCCCGACCTGGCGGCTCAGCTCGTCGACCGTCCAGGAGCGGGTCATGTCGCGATGCAACAGCGCCAATGCCCGGGCGACGTAATGGTCGCGTAAACCGGCAAGCCAACCGGTCTGGCCCTCGGGCAGGGTTTCGGCGTAACGTCGAACGGCTTCCACGAAGAGCAGCTCCGACAACTTGGCCAGCACGGTCTCCGATCCCGGGCGGCCGGCGGCAACCTCACTTGCGGCGTACTCGAAGGTCGAGCGAATCCATTCTGCCGCGCCACTCTCCTCGATGCTGAGCCGCATCGCGGCGGGCAAGCTCGAGAGCACCGGGTTCCCATTGGAGCTGTCGTAGCCCAGAAACCCGCACACCAGGCTGCTACGGGCGCCGTCGCCGCCGTGGTGGATGGAGAACAGCCCTCCATCCTTCGGCGGCTGGATGATCTCGCGGGCCATCACCGGCGGCAGTTCGAGGTCACTGCCCAGCGTGTGCAGGTCGTTGCGCGGGAAGAGGACCACCTCTCCGGCCCGGAGGACGAAGGGGGCTTCGCCCTCGACCCGCACGCGGATCTCCCCCTCGACGACGTAGTGATAGGGGATCAGGTCGGAGGCCGGGCCGAGCAGCGGGGCGCAATGTTCGGGCCCCACGCGTGCCGCCATGCACCACGGCGCGAAGAACTCGGCATGGAGGAACACGCCGCCCGTGAGATGCGCCGTTCTCAGGACGTCCGACAAAGCGTCCATGCCGCTCCCGCCGCAATCCGGAGTTTCGGTCAGGTTTCCCGGGGTGTCGATCATAGACCAGGAGACACGCCGCGCCTAAGTTGGCAATGCATGAGACGGGGGCGCAGACGAGCCAGCGCCAACACCGTCCAAGGAGATTGACAATGCAGGCAATCGACAAGAGTACCGACAGCGATCGCTATGCCCGGTGCGTTCGCGCTTCCAAGAGAGTCCACTGGGACATCGACGAGGATGTGATCCGGGGGCGCCGCTTCGACCGGTCGCAGAAGTATCTGCCCGACGGGCTATCGCTCGTCCCGGAGCTCACCACCCTCGCCGCGGACGAGAAGCGCTTCGCCAGCCAGATCCAGGGGCGGACCTACGCCAACATGTTCGGGCTGGTCGAGCGCTTCATCACGGCCAAGGTGCTGGAGGTCAGCCACGATCACTGGCTCGGGGACCAGGCGGCCCTGGAGGCACTGGTGCGGTTCGGCGACGAGGAGCTGAAGCACCAGGAGCTCTTCCGCCGCATCAACGACCTGATCGGAGAGACCCTGCCCGCGGGCTACCGCTTCGACGTGACCCCGGACGCCGTCGCGGGCGTGGTCCTCGGGAAGGGCACCTGGGCGGTGCTCGCGCTCACGCTGCAGATCGAGCTCTTCACTCAGCTCCACTACCGTCAGAGCATCGAGCCGGACGACGAGCTGTCCGAGCTGTTCAAGGACGTGTTCCTCTATCACTGGAAGGAGGAGAGCCAGCACGCGATCCTCGACGAGCTCGAGTGGAAGCGGCACGACGCCGGGCTGACGGCGGGGGAACGCGACCGAGCGGTCGACGAGTTCATCGAGCTCGTCGGCGCGGTGGACGGCATCCTCCAGGCACAGGCCGCCACGGATGCGGGGTATTTCGCCGCGAGCTGCGGGCGCGCGGTGCACGAGCACGAGGCGAAGGCGATCGAGGCAGGTTTCCTCAAGGCCTACCGGTGGCAGTACATCCACTCCGGGGCGGCGCACCCGGTGTTCCGGAAGGTGCTGTCCAGCTTGATCACCGCAGACCAGGGACAGCGCATCCAGGCGGCGCTCGTCACGTGCCACTAGGTCTGTCGCAGACCTTCACGATCCCGGAAGCGGACCGGAGGTGGCCGATGAAGGCGACGAGCACCGTGCTCGCGCTGGGCCTCGGGCTTCTACCGGGGGCGACCTCGCGGGCCTCGGCGGCCGACGTCCCGGTCACGCTGGCCGAGGCGCTCGCCCTCGCCGGGCAGGCGAACCCCGAGCTGCAGGCGGCCTCCGCCCGCGTGGACGCGCAGGCGGCGCGGACCGAGTCGGTGCGGCGGACGCGGCGGCCGCGCCTCGACCTGTCGATGGGCTGGTCGCGGACGGACCTGCCGGCCGGCGTCTTCGCGAACAAGCTCAACGCGGGCCAGTTCACGACGGTCGACCTCGACGTCGCCCGGATCAACGAACCCGGCGCCCTCGACCACCTCGGCACCAGCCTGTCGCTCGAGATGCCGATCGACGTCTTCGGCAAGGTGGGCAACATGGCCGCCGCCATGGCCGCCTACCGGGACGCGGCCTCGGCGGGCACGCGCGACGCGGCGCAGGAGATCCGGCTGCGAGTGACCGAGGCCTACCGGCGGGCGGAGATGGCGGCCCGCGCGGTCGAGGTCACCGCGCGCGTCCTGGACGCCGCCAAGGCTCGGGCCGCGGAGATCGAGGCGCGGGTCGAGACGGGCAGCGCCCTCAAGGCGGACCTCCTGCGGGCCCGCGCGCGACGCCGGGAGCGCGAGGCCGACCTCGCCGAGCGGCGGGGCCAGCAGCGGATGACGCTGGCCGGCCTCGCCCGCCTCCTCGGGGCACCGGCGGGGATGAGCTACGTCCCGAGCGAAGCGCCGCCCGCGGTCGCGCCGCTGGAAGGCGACGAGGCGGCGTGGGTCGAGCGGGCGCTGCGCCAGCGGCCGGCCCTCGATGTGGCCCGCCGCAAGGCCGACGCCGCGTCGGCCTTCGTGAAGAACGAGAAGAAGGGCCTGCTGCCCGACGTCGGCGTCTTCGGGCGGCTCTGGGACGACCGTATCGCGGCGCACAAGGGCAACCAGTCGTGGGCGTTGGGGGTCGGGCTCCGGTGGACGCCGTTCGACCCCTCTCGCAGCAAGCGGGAGGCGGCGGCCACCGCGGAGCAGAGGGCGGCCGCGCTCGACGAGAAGGCGGCGTCCGACCAGGTGCGCCTCGAGGTGGCCCTCGCCTACCGCCACGCCGTCGCGGCGCGCGAGCGCCACGCGGCCGCCGCCGGCGGGCTCGAGGAGGGACGGGAGGCCTTGCGGGTGATCCAGGAGCGGCGCCAGGCCGGGATGGCGACGCTCACCGACGAGTTGGAGACCGAGGCGGCCGCCCTGGGCGCGGCGCTCCTGGAGATCGGGGCCGCCGCGGAGGTGGCCATCGCGGATGCGGCGCTGAAGCGCGCCGCGGGGGAGATCTGATGATGCGACGACCTGCTCGTGGGGGTGCGATCCTGACCGTCCTGGGCCTCGGCCTCGCTGCCTGCGCCGGCCACGAGGCGCCGAAGCCGGCCGAGCCGCCGGCGGGCCGGGCGAGGGAGGTGAAGACCGCCGAGGTCGTCCGCACCGGCGAGGCGGGCGAGGTGGCGGTGCCGGGGTTGGTGCAGGCCCGCCAGCGGGCCGCGCTCTCCGCCCGCATGCCGGCCTCGGTCACCGGGCTGCCGTACCAGGAGGGCCAGTGGGTCCCGGCGGGCGCGGTCGTGGTCCGTCTCGACGACGCCGCGGTGCGCGCGGCGGTCGCTGCCGCCGAAGCGGGGGCGGAGGCGGCCAAGGCCGACCTCGAGCGCACGAAGGCGCTCCTCGACAAGGGCGCCGCGACCCCCCGGGAGCTCGAGCAGATGACCGCCGCCGCGAGCGCGGCACGGGCCCAACTCACCGCGGCCCGGGACAACCTCTCCTACACGGCGCTGCGCGCCCCATTCGCGGGTCGTGTGGCCGCGCGCCGCGTCAACCTCGGCGACGTCGTGAGCCCGGGCATGCCCCTCATCGAGATCCAGGGCGAGGGCGGCCTGGAGCTGCGGGCGACGGTCGAGTCCGGGATCGCGGCGACGCTGCGTCCCGGCGCGAAGGTGAAGGCGCTGGTGGACGGCCAGCCGGGGCCGCTCACGGCCGCGGTCACCGCCATCGCGCCGTCCGGGGACCCGACGACCCACCGCTTCGAGCTGAAGGCCGACCTGCCGGCCGCCCCCGGCCTGAGCGCGGGGCTCTTCGCGCGCCTGCTCGTCCCCGGCGTCGCGGCCGAATGGCACCTCACCGTTCCCGCGACCGCGCTCTTCGAGCGGGGCGGCCTCACGGGCGTGTTCGTCGTGCACGAGGGCAAGGCCCGCCTGCGCTGGGTTGCGGCGAGCGCCCGCGACGGCGGCGAGATCCGGGCCGGCGTCGAGGCCGGCGAGCGGGTCGTCCTCGACCCGGCCGGGCTCGCGGACGGCACCGCCGTGAGAGAGACGAGGTAGGTCATGCGCGTCGGCTTCGCGGGCAAGATCGCCCACTCCTTCCTCGACAGCAAGCTCACCCCGCTCATCATCGCGGCCTCCCTCGGCCTCGGGGCTCTCGCCCTCCTCGCCACGCCCCGCGAGGAGGAGCCGCAGATCCGCGTGCCGATGGTGGACATCATGGTGGCGTGGCCGGGGGCGGAGCCGGCCGAGGTCGAGAACCGCGTCGTGGCACCCATCGAGCGGATGCTGTGGGGCGTCTCGGGCGTCGAGCACATCTATTCGGTTTCCCGCCCCGGGATGGGGATGGTCACGGTCCAGTTCAAGGTCAACGAGTCGAACGAGGCGAGCCTCGTCAAGGTCTACGAGCGGCAGTCGGCCATGGGCTGGACCTTGCCCCAGGACATCCTGCCTCCGATCGTCGAGCTGCACTCGATCGACGACGTGCCCTTCCTGAGCCTCACCCTCTGGGGCGAGGGCTGGTCGAGCGACCGCCTGCGGCCGCTCGCGGCCGAGCTCGCGCAAGAGCTCTCGGAGGTGTCCGAGGCGAGCCGGGCCCAGCTCATCGGCGGCCAGCCGCGGGTCGTGCGCGTGGAGCCGGACCCCGACCGCATGGCCGGGGCCGGGGTCAGCTGGATGCAGCTCACGGGCGCCCTCCAGGCGGCCTCTGCCCGCCAGGCCGCGGGCACCGCCGTGCGCGACAACCACGAGATCCGGGTCGAGGTCGGTCCGCTCTTCCGCAGCCCGGAGGAGGTCGGGCAGGTCGTGGTCGGCCTCGCCCAGGGACGGCCCGTGTACGTGTCCCAGGTCGCCCGCGTGGTGGACGGCCCGGACGAGGCGACCGACGCCGTCTTCTTCTCCCCCGGCCCCGCCGGCGCCTCGGGGAGCGCCCCCGCCGGCAGCGAGCACCCGGCGGTGACGATCGCCCTCTCCAAGAGGACCGGGGCGAACGCGACCGTCCTCGCCGAGAGCGTCCTGCACAAGATCGGGGACCTGCGTCCGCGGCTCCTGCCCGCCGAGGTGAACGTCGAGGTCACCCGCAACTACGGCGAGACCGCGCAGGAGAAGTCGAACGAGCTGGTGCAGCACCTGCTGATCGCCACCCTCTCCGTGGTCGCGCTCATCTCGCTGGCCATGGGCTGGCGGAGCGGGCTCGTGGTGGGCATCGCGGTGCCGGTCACCCTCGCCCTCACCCTGTTCATCTTCTACGTGGCCGGCTACACCCTGAACCGCGTCACCCTCTTCGCCCTCATCTTCTCGATCGGGATCCTGGTCGATGACGCGATCGTGATCGTCGAGAACATCGAGCGCCATCACCGGGAGAGGAAGGGACTAGGCGTCCTCCGCGTCGCCGTCGAGGCGACCGACGAGGTGGGAAACCCCACGATCCTCGCCACCTTCACCGTGATCGCGGCCATCCTCCCCATGGCCTTCGTGCGCGGGATGAGCGGCCCCTACATGAGCCCCATCCCGATCGGGGCGTCCGCGGCCATGCTCTTCTCCCTGGCCGTTGCCTTCATGGTCACCCCGTGGGCGGCGGCTCGTGTCTTCCGCCACCGTGCGACGGCGGGCCCCGCCGCGGGGCCCGAGGGCCGGTCCACCCGCCTCTACCGCCGGGTGATGACGTCGCTCGTCACGAAAGCGCCCTCGCGCTGGGTCTTCCTGGTCCTCGTCGCTGCCCTCCTCGCCGGCTCGGCCGCCCTCGTCGGCCTGCGGCTCGTCAAGGTCAAGATGCTGCCCTTCGACAACAAGAGCGAGTTCCAGGTGATGGTCGACCATCCCGAGGGGACGCCCCTCGAGGTCTCTCTCGAGACCGCGCGGCGCATGAAGGACTACCTGGCCACGGTCCCCGAGGTTCGCAACGTAGAGCTCTACGCCGGCAACGCCGCCCCCTTCAACTTCAACGGCCTCGTCCGCCACTACTTCCTGCGGCGCTCCCCCCATCTCGCCGACCTGCAGGTGAACCTCTCCCCGAAGCACGACCGTGACCTACAGAGCCACGACATCGCCAAGCGCGTCCGTCCCGCCCTCGTGGAGATCGCGAAGAGGCGCGGGGCGAGCGTCCAGGTGGTGGAGATCCCGCCCGGGCCGCCGGTCCTGGACACCATGGTGGCGGAGGTCTACGGCCCGACGCCGCAGGTCCGGCAGGAGGTGGCAAGGCAGGTGCGTGGGCTCTTCGAGACGACTCCCGGTGTCGTGGACGTGCACGACTCGATGGAGGCGGAGCGCGAGCGCCTGCTCGTGAGCATCGACCCCGAGAAGGCGGGCCTCGAGGGGATCACGGCGGCGGCGGCGGTGGAGACGCTCGCCGGGCCGGGCGCCGGCCGCGACGTCGCTCGTACTTTTGCCCCCGCCTCCCGCGAGCCGGTCCCCGTCCGCCTTCGCCTCTCGGCCGCCGATCGTTCGAGCCGCGAGCGCCGCCTCGCCCTTCGCGTCGACTCACCCGCGGGCGGGCAGATCTCGATCGCCGAGCTCGCCCGCGTCGAGCGCGGGCCGGAGCCGCAGCCGCGCGTGCGCAAGGACCTGAAGCCGGTGGTCTACGTGATGGGCGACCTCGCCGGGGAGATGGAGAGCCCGGTCTACGCGATCCTCGCCCTCGACGCGAAGCTCGACGCCGTGAAGCTCCCCGACGGGACCGGGATCGAACGCTACTCCACCGTCGCCCCCGAGACCTCCGACCGGGTGGCGATGAAGTGGGACGGCGAGTGGCAGATCACCTACGAGCTCTTCCGCGACCTCGGGATCGCCTTCGCGGTCGTGCTGGCCCTGATCGCGGTGCTGGTCGTGGGCTGGTTCCAATCCTTCCGCGTGCCCCTCGCGATCCTGCTGCCCATCCCCCTTTCGCTCATCGGGATCCTGCCCGGGCACTTCTTGTTCGGGGCCTTCTTCACCGCCACCTCCATGATCGGCTTCATCGCGGGGGCGGGGATCATCGTGCGCAACTCGATCATCCTCGTCGACTTCGTCGAGCTGAAGCTGCGCCAGGGGATGCCGCTCGAGGAGGCGGTGGTCGAGGCCGGCGTCGTGCGCTTCCGCCCCATGCTGCTCACCGCGGCCGCGGTGGTGGCGGGCTCGCTCGTCATGCTGTTCGACCCCATCTTCCAGGGCCTCGCCATCAGCCTGATGACGGGCGAGGTGGCCGCCACCTTCTTCTCCCGGCTCGCGGTGCCGCTCGTGTACTACCTGATCGCGCGCCGAAGCCGGGCCGAGGAGCCTCGTCTCGAGGGTCTCGCTCCCGCGGCGGTCGCCTGAGGGCTAGCGCAGGGCGTCGGCCGATCGTCGAGGTCGCCGTCCGCACGACGACGGCCGGTCCAGCATATGCCTTGACAGGCATATGCTCGGTCGCGTATATACATTCCATGGAATCGTCGTTCGCGATCATCGCGGAGCCGAACCGCCGGACCATACTCAGCCTGTTGGCGTCAAAGGAGCGCTCCGTCGGCGAGATCGAGCGCCGGCTGCGGATGCCTCAGACCTCCGTGTCCAAGCACCTCCGCGTGCTGCGCGAGGCCGGCTTCGTGGAGGCGCGCGTCGAAGCCCAGCGGCGCTTCTATCGGCTCCGGTCCGAGCCGCTCATGGAGGTCGACGCCTGGCTGGCGCCTTTCCGGCACTTCTGGACGGCCCACGTCGATGCGCTCGAACGCCATCTCGATCGGATGGAGCAAACGTCCAGGAAAGGGAAGAAGCGATGAGCAACCGTGAGGACTACTCCCCCGGCCCCGCGACCGGAGCCGACGTCCGGAAGGATGGAGAGAAGTGGACGCTCGTGCTCGTCCGAGAGCTGCGTCATCCGCCGGCCAGGGTCTGGCAGGCGCTCACCGATCCGGCGCATCTGTCCGAATGGGCGCCGTTCGACGCCGATCGGAACCTGGGCGCCGTGGGCACCGCACGGCTCTCGGCCGTGGGCGCGCCGAAGCCGATGGTGTCCGAGACGAACGTGAAGCGAGCCGAGGCGCCGCGGGTGCTCGAGTACGACTGGGGCGGCAACGACCTCCGCTGGGAGCTCGAGCCGCTCGGCGGCGGCACGCGCCTCACGCTCTGGCACAGCATCGATCGCGGCTACATCTCGTGGGGCGCCGCGGGCTGGCACATCTGCTTCGACGTGCTCGATCGGTTCCTCGCGGGCGAGCCGCTTGGACGCATGGTCGGCCCCGAGGCCATGAAGCACCTCGGCTGGCAGCGACTGAGCACCGAGTACGCGGAGCAGTTCGGCGTCCCCACCCCCGGTTGGCCCTCTCCCGCAAGGAGCTGAGCATGCCCCGCTCTAAAGGACTCGTCATCGGCTTCTGGATCGTCACCGCGCTCTTCTGCCTGCAGATGGGCTTCACCGCCTACGCGCAACTGCGCCTGCCGCAGGTGGCGGAGGCGTTCGCCCACCTCGGCTTCCCCGCCTACTTCCGGGTGGAGCTCTCGTGGGCCAAGCTCCTCGGCGTGGTGCTGCTGCTGGCGCCGGTGCCGGCGCGGCTCAAGGAGTGGGCCTACGCCGGCTTCGCCATCGACCTCGGCTCTGCGCTCATCGCCCACCTCTCGGTGGGCGATGGCCCGGAGGCGTGGGGCTGGGCGGCGGCCACCGGCGTGCTCTGGGGGCTCTCGTACTTCTTCTGGCGCCGCCTGCAGGCCACGTCGGCGAGCGCAGCGCGCGGTGGAACAGGTTCTCTAGGCGGCTGAGCCCGCCGGGGTCGCGCGCCATGTCGCGCTTCCCGCCCGGCATCGCGGCGATGAACGCCTGCACCGGGGCGTCGCCGTCCGCCTTCGCAATCTGCGGGTTGCCGCGCCGCGCGACGCAGCTCGGAATGGCACCTCAGGGTCTACCGCTTCTTTCCCGACGGGCCATTCTGGGCCACCGCGGCCTTCACGAGCGCCTTGAACGCGCCCGCGTCGACCTCCTCCCCTTCGTGGATGTCGATCGCCCTTCGCGTGTTGCCTTCCAGGCTGGAATTGAAGAGGTGCTTCGGGTCTGCGGTCCTGGCCCCCAGGGCGAACGTCAGCTTCACGACCTTCGTGTACGCCTCCCCGGTGCAGACGATCCCGTGGTGCGACCAGACCGGAACGCTCCACTTCCACTCCTCGGTCATCTCGGGGTCGGCTTCCAGGATCAGCGACCGCATTCGGGCCAGGGTCTCCCCGCGCCACCCCTCGAGGTCGCGGATCCGCTGGTCGATGAGGGATGCGGCGTTCCCGGTCGCGCCCGCCTTCGGCGGGGACTTGGACGGGGTGGCCGACTTACGTGGCTTGCTTGCGCCAGACGTGCCTTTGGCCTTTGGCTTCCCCTTGCCTGGCCTACGCACGGGACCCGCCGGCGCCGTCATGATGGTGGCGGCTCCACGTAGAAGTTCATGATCGCGAGTCTCGTCACGGCTCCTCCGGAGTGTGTCAGATTGGCGGGCCGTGGCCCGTTAGTCAACTGGCTGCCAACGAGCGGTTCGGCGGTCAACGCCGACGGCTTGGGGGCGGTTGGGTTTGGCGGCCGGCGCTCATTCCTGATACAGCGCTGCGATCCGTGCGCGGGCCTCGAGCAGCAGTGCCACCGCGGCCCGCTCGTTGAGACGCGCGAGGAACCAGTAGAGGACGGTCACGACGATCATCATCGCCACCGCCGCCTCCCATTGCCCGTGCTGCCAGGCCTCCACCGACTGCAGCAGGCAAGGAATGTAGAGCGGTAGCAGATACCAATAGCGCACAGTCCGCAGCAAACGGATCTGCCGGTCGACGCGCTCCAGCATCGCCGCCTGAAACGCGTGCGCGTCCGCCGCCAGATCCGGCCTCGGGACACCGCGGTGCCGCCACCACAGGTAGCCCATTACGAAAGCAACGCAGGCGAAGTTGACCGCGTTCCGAAGAGGGCTCACTCCCGCGACCAGCTGCCCGCCGAACACGCCCATGAGGACCAGGCCTGCGAGGTACTCGCGCAGGTTGCGCCAGAAGACGGTCCGGTCGAAGCGCCGGGTCGTGGCCCTGGCCGCGAGACGGGCCACGGTGCCGGCGTCGGGCTCGTTCGAGGCGCCCTGCTGCCACAGCTGGATCAACTCGTCGCTCATGTCTCCTCCCCATTGACCTGCGCCGTGAGACGCCGCCGCGCGCGGGTCAGGCGCACGGCCACGTTGCCGGAGCTGAGCCCGGTGACGGCCTCGATCTCGGCCGCCCTGAGCCCCTCGAGGTGCAGGGCCACGATCTGGCGATCGACCAGCGGAAGCTCATCGATGGCGGCCCAGAGGCGGGCCCGCCGCTGCGCGGCGATGGCTGCCGATTCCGGGCTCGCATCGGGCGCCTCGTGGTCCGTGGTCTCGGCCGGCTGCTCGCGCCGCGCGCGGCGATTGCGGCCCGTGGTGTAGCTGATGGCCGTGTTGTGGGCCACCCGGTAAAGCCATGTCCGCTCGCTGGCCTCACCCCGGAAGCTCGGCAGGGCGGTCCACAATCCCAGGGCTACTTCCTGCAGGAGGTCCTCCTGCTCCAGCGGGTCGCGCACGTAGGATCGGGCCAGGCGCCGCAGCGCGGGCAGGTACCTCTGGAGCAGGTCCTCGTAGGCGTACCTCAGTTCCATGTTCGCGGCCATTCACCTCAGATAGTCTCCGCAGCGGGACTTTTCTTACACGGAAGGGAGCCGGGGCGGCCGGCCGTACGGCGACATCGGCTTCGCAGTCCACTCCTCGCCCCACCTGCATCCATCCCTGCATCCTGGAGCGGCATCGGCGTCTTGCCGCAAGCCCGGCATGGATCAAGAACCTGAAGTGGCGGCTCGCGATCTCCAGATCGTCAGAACTGGAATTGCAGGCGGCTCTGCAAGAACTGGGTGGTGCCGACGACTCCGAACCGATCGAGCTGGCCGACGCCGTAGGCGAGCTCCAGCCGCAGGTGGTCGCTCAGGTACCAGTTGACCATGGGCGTGAGGCGCCAGAACCGGCCACCGTGGATGGCACCGTCGTCGAGGTCGATGTAGGAGAGACGCAGGACCGCCTCCCAGGCGCCCGGTCCGCCCTGGAGGACGGTACGCTTGGGCGAGACCGCGAGGAAGTAGCCGCCGGCGGTGTTGTACTTCCGCGTCTCCTCGGTGATCAGCCAGCTCACGACCGCGTCCCCTCCGTGGAAGAGCGGGTCGGGCACGTCCCTGGCGTTGGCCTTCTGGAGGAAGTACTCCGTGCCGAAGAGAGAAACGGCCCAGGATGGTAGTAGACCTCTCCCTGCAGCATCCGCGTGTCGCGTGCCGCGAAGGACTCCGTCTCCACGAAGTAGGGCGCGATGTTGAACTCGGGGCGCGAGCGCAGGCGCAGCGTGCGGTCGTTCACCAGCCCCCTAGCGGCCGGTGAGTGCTACGTGCAGCAGCGTGCCCTTCTCCTGCAGGATCGGCAGGAAGCCTACGCGCGCGAGGACCTGCTGGTCGTAGGACGAGAACGACTGGCCTTCGCTCAGCACGTCGGTGTACCAGCCGAGGTTGTAGAGGAGGCGCTGTTTCGGCAGGTAGCCCATCCACTTGATGCCGTCGGCGAGCAGCGGCACGGTGGCCACCACCGTAGTGGACCGCTCCATCGTCCAGCCCGCGTAGCCCACCATGAGCCCTGGGGCCGGACTCGCCCCCAACAATGACCCAGCCCACTCCATGCAGATTCAGCCTCGGCAGCGGGCCGGGAAGAGGCTCGAGGGAGAGGAACTTCACGGGTGCCTCGGCGGCGCGCAGGTCGTCGATCCGGAAAGCGTAGTCCGCACTCTCGACGCTGACGCCCATCCAGATGTTCGGTTGCCAGGGAAGCGCGCGGCCCAGCTCTCGAAGGCGCTCCGATCGCTTGGTCAAGATCTGGAACGTGTGCCAAGAAGCTCGCGCCATCACGTCAAAGACGCGCTCGATGTGCTCGTTGGGGACGTCACGATGGAACAGATCACTCATCGAATTGACAAAGATGGTTCCCGGCCGGCGCCAATGCAGGGGGAGGTCGAGCATGTGCGGTTGCGGGGTCAGCCGGAATCCGTTGCGGTAGTTCGCCTGACCCATGGCCTCGAGCCGTCTAGCCATTCGCTCGGCATAGCAGTGCTTGCAGCCGGGGCCGATCTTGGTGCAACCGGTGACCGGGTTCCACGTGGCTTCCGTCCATTCGATCGTCGACCCGGCAGCCATCAGACGGCCCCCGAGTTCCGGTGCTTCCGAAAGATGTGCCGGGCGATGCGATCACCCGCTCAGTTGTGAGAGGCAAGGAAGCGGTAGTACACGACAAGAGCCCCCGCCAGGGTACCTCAAGAGACGCTGCGATCGGATCGGCTCTCGAGGGAACGGCGGTGGCGACGCGCTTAGGGGCCGGTCAGAGTCCTCTGGGGTAGTGAACGCGCCACGTTTCGTCGTAGACCGTGTCGTCCATTCCATGCGTCAGGTAGAAGTCGAACTCAAGGCCTGGCTGGCGCGCCAGATCCATGGCCTCGCCGTCGAATCCCGCGCGCTCGAGATAGAAGCCGATAGCTTGGTGGTACGGATAGAGATGGCCGAGCTTCTTCACGGTTGCCATCAGCCGTTTCGCGGAGAGCTGGCCTCGCGCCGCACGGTAGGCCTCGAGGACCTTGCCCACGCCACCGCAGTAGATGGGTCGAACCACCATGTCGACCAGGGTGCGCTCGACCTTCGTCGCGTAGAGCCTCTCACCAGCTGGCCCCTTGATCGAGCCGACGCCGAGATAATTGGTGGATTTGCCCGCGATGATCACGAAACGACGACCCTCTTGGTCTGAGAATACGAAGTTGGACTGGCGGGGCCGCGAGGAGAATGCGCGATCCAGCCCTTCCTGAGTGAGGGTGCCGCGTTGTTCTTTGGGACTCTGCTCCTTGTTCAGGTAGAACGTCGTCGGAGCCTCCCCGAGGAGGCCGCGGAGATACGCAGCGGTTCCATGCGACAGATACGAGTTGGGTCTGAGGGAAAGCGCAAGCTCGAATGGGGATGGGCGCCCCCAGGTGTATCGGCGGATTGGAGAGTAGCGGGTGCTCTCCAGGCTGATGGGTTTGAGGCGGCTCTCATCGAGCAGCAGTTCAGCGATGGCCGTGATGGCTAACCTCCTCAGGTGCCATGCGGTGCGGTTCTGGGCGATCGCGGCGTGGAGTGAGGCGTCGGTGTAGATACTAACGTGGGCCTGGTCGAAGAAGTGCTCAATTGCTGATTTGTTCTTCCGGAAGTAGTTCTCTGCATTGAACATCGAAGCGTCTCCGCGAGGCTGAGGGAGAGTATATATACCTCCCTCAGCACAGCCACCCTGGGCTTTCACCTGGCGTTCGGGGCCAAGGAGAAGGCAGTACTTTCTCTTGTTCATTAGTAATGAACAAGCTAAACTACTGAACATGCCGCAGCCACGGACGTTTCCCTATCTGGAGAACCTCCTCTCCCTGCCGTTCCTCAGGAACGCCACCCTACAGGCCGAGACCCGCCGAAACGGCATGCGCGGCGACGCCATCCTCGACCTAACGACCCCCCGAGGTCGCCACCGGTTGTCCGTCGAAGAGAAAGGCTCCCACCTGAGCCAGGCCCTCGTCAGCGACGTCGTCGCGCGCGCGACGTCACGCGCAACCATGCCCTTGATTCTTTTCGCTCCGTACGTGTCCCCTGAGATGGCGGCGCTGCTGGTCTCCCACGGGATCAACTTCGTCGACCGCGCGGGCAACTGCCACTTGGACCTTGGCGGCAGGTACGTCGCGCACGTAGAGGGACGTAGGTCGCGCCGACTACCCGACGCTCCCGGGGGAACAAGAGCACCAGGATTCCGGCTCATCTTCTCCCTTCTGGTGGACCAGGACCTTCTGAATGTCTCGACCCGCGAGCTGGCAGGGGTTTCCGGCGTCAGCCTTGGCACCGCTTCCAACGTCCTCCGTCGCCTGGAGCACGACCGCATCGTCGTACGCACGAAGTCGAAGCGCCATCTAGTGAGGCGACATGACCTGACCGAGCGTTGGATCGCGGGCTACGCCGAGACCCTTCGGCCGCAGCTCCTCGCAGGGCGGTTCCAGACCCAGGACAAAGACCCTCGCACCCTCGAGGACCGGGTGGCAGCACTTCTTGGCCCGGACGGGACCTGGGCGTGGGGTGGCGCCGCGGCGGCTTTTCGCCTGACGAGACACTATCGCAGTGACGAGACGGTCCTCCATGTGGAAGGGGCCGCCCGCGACCTTCCCGGGCGGTTGAAGGCCATCCCCCACAGGGCAGGCCAGCTCATCGTGCTGGGCGTGCCCGGCTCGCTCGCCTTTCGTGGGCGAGCACCGCACACCGTACACCCGTTGCTGATCTACACGGAGCTCATGCTCACCGGCAGCGACCGCGCCAGAGAGGCCGCGTCTGAACTCCGCGAGCGCTTTCTCGCCTCTTCGTGATGCCCTTATCTTCCCGAGCAAGTGGAGACGCTCCTCCAGCTCTCGGAGCTGTGGCGCGACACGCCCTTCGTCTTGATCGGCGCCAACGCCCTCGCCCTCCAGGTCGCCATCACGGCGGCGATCTCCTACTCAAGCTGGTGGATGCCCGGATCGCACCGACCGTGAGGACGACCTCACCCACGTCGGGTAGGTTGTCGCTCGTCTTCCGGCCTCGTGCCACGTTGCCATGTGGCAACAGCCACCGTGAGGCCGCGCGCGGAGCCCGTTGGCCCGCGGGTCGGGCGCCCGGTGTAGACTGCCGAACAAGAAGGCTGGAAGGCACAACATGCTCACTCGCCTAGTCGTAAGCGGCTTCAAGTCCTTGGCGAACGTCGCGGTGGACTTCCCTCCCCTGACAGTACTCTTCGGTCCCAACGCGTCCGGGAAGAGCAACATCCTCGACGCCGTTCAAGCCCTTTCCCGCATCGGCACCAGCCGAACGATCTCGGATGCCCTGTCTGAGCCGATCCGTGGGTATCCGATCGAGGCGTTTGGCTTTCCGACGGGCGGACTACCGGAACTACTCAGCCGGGAGAGCGCTCGTTTTCAGTTCGAGGCGGATATCCAGGCGGGCAAGGAGCGCTATCGATACCGGATCGCGGTCGAGATTCAACCCAAGTCGGGAAGCCTCGTGGTCCGCGACGAGTACCTGGCCGCGCTGAGCTCGAAGGGCGAGCCGAAGGGAGCGGCGGCGATCGAACGGGAGGGCGAGTATCTCCTCCTAAGGCGGAAGAGTCACCCTGGTCGTCCCCGGAAGGAGCCGATCGGCCAGAACTACGCGGCGCTATCTGACCCTCGGCTGGCCGGAGCCGAGTATCGGTCAATCGAGCGGGTGCGACAGGAGTTGTCAAGCTGGAGAACCTACTACCTCGATCCTCGAGTCGCGATGCGATCGGCTAGACCGCCAGCGGAGGTCCTGGATATCGGCGTTCTGGGCGAGGCGATCGCGCCCTTCCTCTACCGGCTTCGGGGCGAAAGCCCTAGGCACTTCGAGGCGGTCAAGCGGACGCTTCGCTCGCTGATTCCGGGCGTCGAGGAGCTCGAGGTCGACTTGGACGAGAAACGTTCCACCTTGGACATTCAGGTGCGCCAGGCAGGAAGGGCCTTCTCCTCCCGCATCATTTCTGAGGGGACCTTGAGAGTGCTGGCTTTGTGCGCAATCGCCGTGAACCCGTGGAGTGGCCCTCTCTTGGCATTCGAGGAGCCGGAGAACGGCGTCCATCCACGTCGGATCGAGCTTATTGCGAGGCTCTTGGCGTCGCTAATCCTCGACGGCAAACGCCAGATCATCGTAACGACCCACTCTCCGCTCTTCTGCGATGCGATCCTCGGACAGTCCAGGTCGCGGCCAGGCGACATGGCCCTGCTGAACGTCCGTAGCGACGACAGCGGAACCATCGTCACGCCCTTCGATGTATCAGGGCCCCTCTTCAAGGACCATGAAATCGCGGAAGCACTTACCGCGTCGACCGAGGACGGCTTGTTCGAGAGTCTGATGCTGCGCGGAATGCTCGATGAATGAGCCCTTGTTCGTCGACCTGTTTGTCGAGGACCGGGCCCACGAGGATCTCCTTCGACCCCTGCTGCTTCGTCTTGCTCGGGAGCAGGCGAGGCGTGTCTCCCTCCGGGTTCGCACCGCCAGGGGTGGACACTCGCGGGCCATTGCCGAGCTGAAGAGCTATCAGGTGGTGGTGGAGCGTGGCGGCCTTGCCGCGCCTGACCTTCTTGTTGTTGCAGTGGACGCGAACTGCAGCGCGTTCGCAAAGGCCCGGCAGGCCGTAGCTCAAGCAGTTCGGGCGGCGTTCAAGGATCGCGCAATCATCGCCTGTCCCGATCCTCACATCGAGCGTTGGTATCTGGCGGATCCTCAATCTTTCCATGACGTCGTTGGCGTCCGACCACGGGTAAAGAAGCGAAAGTGCGAGCGCGGTATCTACAAGAGCATCCTCGCCGACGCCGTGATTCAAGCCGGACACCCTCCAACCCTTGGAGGCATCGAGTTCGCTGCGGATCTCGTTGGGGCAATGGACCTCTACCGCGCGGCCAAGGCCGAGCCGAGCCTGAAGCATTTCATCGACGAGACCGAGGCGCAGCTCAAGCGGCGATGAACGTCCTGTCGAGAGGCGCACAACCCTCGATCGCCCGCCAACGCAAAATGCCAGAGCCCAGGTGGATTCGCGTCAGGAAACCGGAGCCTTGCGGATAACAGCTGTGGGGCGGCGGACGCGTGCTCGCCGCCCCCCGTGCCCTGCCGCCGCCTGTTCGGCCCGGATCCGGGCCAGGAGCACCGACGCCGGCTCGTACGGCCGCCCTTCGCGTCGGGCCAGCTCAGCCTCGGTCGGGACCAGGTCCCCGCGGAACGCTTTGGCGAGGATCGCCTGGGTCAGGCTGTCGGCGCGGCCGGTGGCGTCGGTCACGCGCGCCTCGATGACGTCGGCGAGCTTGAACAGGGCATCCACGCGGCGGACGATTTCGCGCTGCTCGCGAAGTGGTGGAAGCCCCACGGCTGTGTTTCTGAGATGGTCGAGGCTTAGGTGCGGCCGGCCTTCGCCGTACAGCAGTTCGAGATACTGGCCGCGCCCGTGACTGGCGGAATTCAAGAACAACTCCAAGAAGGCGGCCATCTCCGGCTGCGCGGGCCGCACCAACGCAACGCTCTGACAGACGTAATGGTCTTCGACCGCAGAGGGAACTCTGCACACGTCCCCAGTGTTGGCGCCGACGATCGTCACGAGAATATCGTCCTTCATCACACGCGTTCGTTCTCGCTCTGGGTCATTGGCTGGCGGCGCGACGCCTTGCCGGGTGCTACGGTCGAACCGCAGTGCGCGGACGTTTTGTGCCATCACGAATGTAGCTGGCGCGTCGGCGCGGTAGTACCTGCTCCAGGCACGCGAACCACTCGTAATCTTCTCCGTGAGGAGCCCGAGGCGGAGCACGGGCCACTCGTCAGGAACGTCTTGTTCTGGTAGGGGCTCGTTGTCGTCCGTCGTCGGAGCATGGGATAAGCCGTGAACCGAAGCTAACAGTACTGCCGTCAAGGCCGAGTTGAAGTTCGCCGCGCGCCAGCCTTCGGTCAGGCGGCCGGAGCAGGCGGCGGAGAGGATGGATTGGCGGAAGCGTTTCAGGATGGCGGGGACTTTGGCGAGGCGGGCACGGGCGGCATTGACCTGGGCCAGCAGCGCCTCAACCTTCTCGACAATCCGCCCTTGTTCGGCGAGTGGCGCCAATGGGATTTCCATCTTGCGGATGTCGCCGATGTTGAGCCGAGGCACTCCGGTTCCGAGTTCGACCTCGTCGAACTGGCGGTGCGCAGCCGGGGAACGCACAAGCCACGCTAGATAGCGAGTCGTGATCAACCCCTCACGAGGACGGAGCCGAGCAGACGACTGGGTGATATTCGCGCCACTAAGGGCCATCGGCACCACGGCAACCTTCCCGATCGATCCAACGATGGTGAGAATGACGTCGCCCGCCTTCAAGGATGATCGGACGTATCTGGCCGATATCGCAGGAGTGGTGCGACGTAACGCCCGAACATCGATCTCGTCGCCCCTGATCTCCGTCGGTCGAACGTACGGAATTCCGCCCGGCGTGTCCGGGCCCGGTTGCAGAATTCCGTACTGGATTGGTGCGTTCTGATCGACCGCATCGGCAAGGGTCATCACGGCCCACCCCTCCGGCAGTTCGTCCTCGCTCATCCTGCCGATTTCCCCGCGGCCTTGCCGTTCCCGTTTCCGTTCTCCAGCAACGCCAGCACCTTGCCAAGGTCTGCCACGGCGCCCTGCAGTTCCTCGATGGCGTCGGTGGCCAGATCCTCGGGTTCGGGCAGGTCGTCGGCGTCGTCGAGCGATTCGTCCTTCAGCCACTTGAAGCCGTCGAGCTTGAAGTCGCGCTCCTTCACCTCGGCGATGGGGAAGCTGCGCCAGCGGTCGTCCTTCGAGTCGGCGGGCTTGCGCTTGGCGCGGCCGTTCGGGTCGGCGCCGTAGCACTTGCTCGAACTCGGCGAAGTGCTGCGGCGTGAGCGGGCGGTCCTTCTTCGTGATGCCGGGGACGTTGGTGCGGGCGTCGTAGATCCAGACGTGTCTCGGTCGGGCGGCCCTTGGTGAAGAAGACGACGTTGGCCTTCACGCCCTGGCTGTAGGGCGTGAACGTGCCGCGGGGCAGCCGCAGGACGGTGTGCAGGTCGCAGTCCTCGCGTCAGGATCTTGAAGACCTCGCCGGCCTGGTCGGCGAACAGGCAGTTGTCGGGCAGCACGACGGCGGCGCGGCCGCCGGGCTTCAGGATCGTCAGGACGTGCTGGACGAAGTTGAGCTGCTTGTTGCGAGGTCGCGACCGTGAAGTCCTCGCGCTCCGGGGCCTGGTTGGCGCCCTTGGTGCCGAACGGCGGATTGGTCAGGATCACGTCGAAGCGCTCGGCCGCCGGCGGCTTCGTAGATCGTGTCGCCCGAGCGCGATCGTGCGGCTCGATGCCGTGCAGGATAGAGGTTCATCAGCGCCAGGCGGCGCGGCCGTGGCGACGAGGTCCTGGCCGAAGTAGGTCTTCGTTCGGACGCGCTTCGCCAGCGTCGCGGTCGAGGCGCCGCCCTTGGTCTGCTCGATCAGCCACTCGTAGGCGGCGACGAGGAAGCCGCCGGTGCCGCAGGCCGGGTCGCAGATCGTGAAGTCGGCGTGCTGACGCGCGGGTCGGGCTTCATGCAGCGGACGATCGACTGGATCAGGACGCGCGGCGTGAAGTACTGCCCCGCGCCCTTCTTCCCCTCGCTCGCCGCCTTCTCGAGCAGCCCTTCGTAGGCGGCGGCCTTGACGTCCACGCCGAGGGTGGTCCACTCGGTCTCGTCGATCAGGTTGATCAGCTGCTTCAGGTTGACCGGGTTGTTGAAGCGGGACTGGCGCCTCGGCGTAGATGTCGCCGAGGATGCCCGGGCGTCTTGCCGAGCGTGCGGAGCACGTCGACGTAGTGGTCGAGTAAGCGCCGTGCCGCTCTTGTCGCGCAGCGTGCGGCCAGTCGCAGCCGCTTCGGCAGCTCGACGCCCCTTCTCGTCGGCCATCTTGAGGAACAGCAGGAAGGTGATCTGCTCGATGTAGTCGCCGTAGTCGATGCCGTCGTGGCGGAGGGTGTGGCAGAAGCCCCAGAGCTTCTGGACGACGTCGGTCATGCGGCGATGGCCTCGTTCAACGACTCGAGCAGGGCCGTCAGCTTGCCGTCGAACGCCCGATCGGCGTGGCCCCAGCCGCCGGCGCGGCTGAGGACGGGCACAGCGTCGAAGTCGTCGCGGTCGATGGACAGGTTCGCGACCAGGTGCTCGCGGATGCGGCCGAGCCAGTCGCTGCTGCTCCGGCGTGAAGGCTCTGCCCGGCGGTGAGCTTCGCCGAAGGCGCGGTCGACCCGCTCCTCGGCCGTGAGCAGCGGCTCCTCCTCGCGGCGGCGTGCTTCACCATCGAGATGATGTCGACGAGCGCCTTGTCGTACCGCGAGCTCGATGGGCCTTCTGCAGGTGCTCGACGGTGAAGCGCTCCGGGGCGGCCGCGAGCTTCTGCCGCAGCTCCGTCAAGGGCCTCGGTGCTCCAGTCCTGCGGCCGGTCGAGCAGGATGCGGATGGCCTCGACCTTGGCCGGGTTCTCGCGGACGAAGCGGCGCGAAGGCGGCCAGGTAGTCCTCGGGCTTGTACTCGCGCCCCAGGCGCGTCGCGGATGAGCCAGCGCGGACGACACGTCGTCCTCGTACTCGATCGGCCTCGATGAAGACCGCGCGGCCGCCGTGGGTAGTTCACGAGCAGGTGCCTGGAACGTCGGCGTCGCGCAGGAGCTTCATCGTGCCCGTGAAGTCGCGGCGCAGACTGCGCGGGAAGCTCCGTGGCGAAGCGGCCCAGGTCGCCGTCCGGCGATGCCATGCGCCGCGAACAGCGTCCCGCGCCTCGCCGGCCATCTCCTTGTCGATGCGCTGGAGGCGCTTGACCAGGCAGCGGATGTTGTAGTCGCGGTCCCGGTTCGCCCAGATGTCGTCGATGATCTCTGCGATCGGTGCGGCTGGGCTTCTCCGGCGGCTCGGCGGTGATGGCCGTCGCCTGTCGGAAGTACGCGAGCAGCGTGCCGTCGAAGCAGTCGAAGACCGTGAAGTGCGACTTGTCCGGGAACTTCTCGCCCTTGCGGGTGCCGCGGCCGAGCATCTGCTCGAAGAGGATGCGCGACTTCACCGGCCGCAGAAAGACGATGAACTCCAGGTCGGGGATGTCGACGCCGGTGGAGAGCAGGTCGACGGTGACGACGATGCCGGGCTCGGGCCGGTTGCGGAACTCGCGGATCCGCTTGCAGTGGGCGGTCGACGCGGCCGGTGATCTTGCGGACGAACGACTCGCCGCGGCCGAAGACGTCCGACGGCGAGGTCGACGAGCTGGTCGGCGTGCGAGGTGTGCGGCAGGTCGTTGGCCGCGAAGATCAGCGTCTTCGGGAAGCGGCCGTACGCTGCTCGTGCTCGTCGGCGTACTTGCTTGACCTCCTCGAGGATCTTGCGGTTCGAGTCGGGGGAGGTGACCTTGCGCTCGACCTCGGTCGGCCGCGAACTGCCGCTCGTCCTCGAGCTGGTCGAGCTGCTCGGTGCCCCGTCTCGGGATCCACGATGCTCGACCTGCTCGCCCTCCTTGAGGAAGACGCCCTTCATCCGGACGTCGGACTTGATCGCTCACGACGTCGTAGTCGACGAGGTAGCCCTCGCGGACGGCGCGCGCGTACTCGTAGCGGTAGACGACGTCGTTGAAGTAGGCCTTGGTGTGGGCGGCCGGCGTCGCGGTCAGGCCGATCTTGATGGCGTCGAAATGGTCGAGCGTGTTCGCGCCAGACCGACTGCTCGGCCGTCGTGTAGCCGCGGTGGCACTCGTCGGCGATGATGACGTCGAAGGCGTGGATGCGGGATGTCGAGCTGGTCGGCGTCGTCGTCGATGTCGTCGCCTTCGCGGGACCAGACGGCCTGCCGGCCGAAGAGGTTGATCGCCATGCGCTGGATCGTGCAGACGTAGACGAAGGCGTGCTTCGGCTTGGGGTTCGTGAGGTACGAGGCTGGCAGCACCTTCGGGTCGAACTTCTCGTCCTCGTCCGAAGTCCTCGCGCTGGAACCGCTGGCTGTAGACCTCGTAGATCTTGTCGAACTTCTGGTTCGGCTCCGGCTCGAAGGAGGCGAAGGCGCGGACGGCCTGGGCGGCGAGCGCGCGGCGGTCGACCAGGAACAGGATCCGCTTGCCGACGCCCGGACTTCATCAGCCGGTAGACCTGGTTGACCAGGGTGAAGGTCTTGCCGGTGCCGGTGGCCATCGCGACGAGCATCTGTCGCTTTGCGGTCGGCGATCGCCGTCTCGATCGCGGCGTTGGCCTCGACCTGGTACGGCCGCAGACGCGGGTGATGCAGTTCGGGTTCTCGCTCGAACCAGGCGCAGGCTCGGTGTCGAAGTCGCGGCCGAAGCATCTCCTCGCAGAGCCGCGGGCGTGTGGAAGCCGCGCGACGCGGCGTGAGACGTTCAGCTCGGTGCCGGACGTCGTGGAACCAGATGACCTCGCCGTTGGTCGAGTAGAGGAAGGGCACGCGATAGCCACGCGAAGTCGAACGGGCTGTCGGCCACGCCCTTCGAGTAGCGCTCGGCTTGGACGAGCACGTTCTGGGGGCCGAGGCTGACCTTCTTGGCCTCGACGATGCCGAGGACTCGGCCATCGACGACCAGGGCGTAGTCGGCCGGACCGTTCCGTGTGGGAAACTCGGCAACGGCGTGTCGGTCGTACTTGCCTATGTCGGTGCCGGGAGCGAACGGGACGACCTTCCAGCCGTGAGCCGTCAGCTTGGGGTCGATCCTCGTGCGGCGGGTGTGCCGCTCAGACTCAGCCTCCACAGCGGTCGAATTCTGTTGGCCTCGGCGGCTGGGCATGGTCAGGAACTGGCCGTCAGCTTATCACCCTGACCCCTTGACAGGCTGCCTGTCGACTCGCGCTTGACCGTGACAGGAGCGGCCCTTAACGTGGGGCTTTTGGAGGCGATGACCCTTTGGCCGAAAGCCGCATCAAGAACGCGCTCTCGAGCCTGACCGGCGTCCGCGCCGGCCCGGAAGACATCGACCGCGACCTCGGCATTGGGAGCCGCGCCGGGCTCAGCCCCCAACGGTTCCTGAGCCGTGACGGCAGCTTCAACGTCCGGCGTCTCGGGTTGTCTCCTCTCCGTTCGCTCTCGGTCTACCACGCGATGCTCACCATGTCCTGGCCGCGGTTCTTCACGGTCATGGTCTCGAGCTACTTCGCCGTCAACATCCTGTTCGCCCTCGGCTACCTCGCCTGCGGCGAGAACGCGCTCGCCGGGATCGCCGACACGAGCTTCTGGGGACGCGCCCAGGCGAGCTTCTTCTTCAGCGTCCACACCGTGGCCACCATCGGCTACGGATCGATCAGCCCCAAGAGCCTGCCCGCCAACCTCCTGGTCACGGTGGAGGCCCTGTTTGGCCTGGGCGGATTCGCCTTGGCCACGGGCCTGCTCTTCTCGCGGTTCTCGCGGCCCGAGGCCCACATCGCGTTCAGCGACCAGGCGGTCATCGCTCCTTACGGCAACGGCCAGGCCCTGATGTTTCGCGTGGTCAACGAGCGCAAGAGCCAGTTGATCGAGGTGCAGGCCACGGTCAACCTCGGCCGTAACGAAGGCGCGCCGGGCCGGATCAAGCGGGGTTTCTACGAGCTCGGCCTCGAGCGGCGGCGGGTCATCTTCTTTCCCCTCCACTGGGTGATCGTCCACCCCATCGACGAGAAGAGTCCGTTCCTCGGGGTCACCGAGCAGGATTTCAAGGCCTCCGGCGCCGAGGTCTTCGTCCTCCTGTCCGGGATCGACGAGACGTTCTCGCAGAGCGTCCATGCCCGGACCTCCTACCGGGCCACCGACGTGGTCTGGGGCGCGCGCTTCAAGGACATGTTCGTGCCCTCCGCGGATGGACGCGCGACCATCGACGTGAGAAAGCTCCACGACATCGAGCGGATCGGATGACCCCGGCGAGGGCGCGGACGATCCTGGTCACGGGGGCTTCTGCCGGCATCGGCGCGGCCAGCGCGCGACGGCTCGCCGAGAGCGGCTATCGGGTGTTCGGAACGAGCCGCAACGCGGGAGCGACGCCCGCCGGCGTCGAGTGGCTGCGCATGGACGTCACCGACGACGACTCCGTGGCCGCGGGGGTCAGGGAGGTTCTGGAGCGAGCCGGCTCCATCGACGGGCTCGTCTGCGCAGCGGGGTACGGAGTCTTCGGCAGCGTCGAGGAGACCTCGCTGGCGCGTGCGCGCGCCCAGTTCGACACCAACGTGCTGGGGGTCGTCCGGCTCCTCCGCGCGGTCCTGCCGGGCATGCGGCAGCGGGGCGAGGGACGCGTGGTCGTGGTCGGCTCCCTCGCGGGCCGCGCGCCCATTCCCTTCCAGGCCCACTACTCGGCGAGCAAGGCCGCGGTCGATGCGCTGACCCTGGCCCTTCGGAACGAGCTTCACGGTACGGGTGTCCTCGTGAGCCTGGTCGAGCCGGGTGACATCAGGACCGAGTTCAACGAGCGGATGGACTGGGGTGAGACCGGAACGTCGGCCTACGGCGAGCGCCTGGCGAGGTGCGAGAAGGTGATCCGCGCGTCGCTGCCCAAGGCACCCGGTCCCGACCTCGTCGCCGGCGTCATCCTGCGCGCCCTCAGTTCGAGGCGGCCACGAGTGCGCTACTGCGTGGGTCCCGACCGGCACCTCGTGCCCTGGGGCCGGCGCCTCCTGCCCGACGCGTGGAGCCTCGCCCTGATCCGCGACCACTTCCAGGTCTGAGCTTTCGCGCGGGCCGCCCGGCCGGCGGTTTGACAGCCACCGGGCCGCGGGGGAACACTCTTCCTTCCGTGCCCGAGTTCTCCTATCTTCCCGTCACCGAGCCCCAGGAAGTCCGCGATTTCCTGGCCCGGCTCCCGCTGGCCGTGGACCGGGAGCACTTCACCCGCTTCTGTCTCGGCTTCCCCCGCCGCTACCTGGCCACCACCTCGCCGGTGGAGATCGTGAAGCACTACGCGCTCGTGGAGAGCCTGGGCTCGCGCGCCGCCATCTCCTCGTTGTCGCGGGAAGGCGAGCTTTGGAAGATGTGCCTGCTCGCCCGCGACCGCACCTTCCTCTTCACGAGCATCGCGGGGACGCTCAGCCTCTTCGGCATCAACGTCGTGGGCGCCGAGGCTTTCGCCAACCGCAACGCCATCATCCTCGACACCTTCACCTTTCAGGACGTGGAGAAGCGCCTCGAGGACGGGGCCGAGCGCCGGCGATTCCAGGCCTTCGTGGAAGAGGTCGCGGAAGGCAAGCGCGACCTGCGACGCCGAGCTTCAGGGCCGGCGCAGCGCTTCCGCCGCCACCCCCCGGCCCCTGGCCGTGGCCTGGGAGGACGAGGCCCATCCGTTCGCCACCCTCCTGAAGATCCGGGGCCAGGACCGCTTCGGTCTCCTCTACGACCTGAGCCGCGTCCTCTCCGAGGCGGGGTGCAGCATCGAGATCGCGCACATCGAGACGGTGGGGGGCTCGGTGCGGGACGACTTCTTCCTGACCCGCGGCGCCCAGAAGCTCGACTCCGAGACCAAGGCCGGGCTCACGGCGGGCCTCATCGCGGTGGGCCGCGACGAGGGCGCCGGCCACGACCGGAACTGCCCCCTAGTCCGCGAACCCGAGGAGACGTCCATGCCCATGCTCGCCGCGCTCACCCTCCTGGCCCTCGCCGGTCCGCAGCAGAACCCGCGCTCCGAAGGCGACGCCTCGGCGGCCCTGGCCGAGATTCGCGGGCTCCAGGCCCAGGTCGCCGCTCTCCATCACGAGCTGCGCCAGCGTGGCGAGGCGTTCGACTCGCTGCAGAAGGACGTGGGGGCGCTCGGCGACGAGGTGGGAGCGCTCAAGGACCGGGTGACGCCCTCGGTGGCCGGGCCCTTTCTCTCGGGGCCTCCCGCCATCGTCCGACTCCGTGGGGTGGCGAAGGTCGCGGTCTTCGCGCCGCGGCTCGAGATCGACGCCGCCCGTCGCCACGATCTGCTCGCAGATCCGCGTGCGGCGGATGGAGCCGGGCGCCGTGCGCCTCCTCGGCGACCTCGACTTCACGAGCGATCAGGTCGGCGGTGGACCTGCCCGTGGACCAGAACGGCGCCCTCTACGTCGTCGAGTGGTCCACCTCCGAAGGGCACACCTATTCGCTGTCGCTGCGTGACGGGGCCAGCGGCCAGACCGCGGCCGTGGTCCAGGTGAAGCCCCTCCAGAGCAAGGGGCGCTTCATCTTCGTGGGTTATCGAGTCGAGTAGAATCGCAGGAACGAGGAGGTCCTCATGAACCGTCGTGACTTCCTGCGCACGTCGGCGGTGTTCGGGAGCGCCGCCCTCACCCACCATCGTTTCCCTTACGAAGCCTTCGCGAGCCCCACCCCCAAGCACGCCACCGACCTCGTCACCCTGGGCCGCACCGGGATCAAGGTCTCGCGCCTGGCGCAGGGCACGGGGACGAACGGAGTCGAGCGGAGCTCCAACCAGATCCGGGGGCTCGGCTTCCAGGGGGTCGCCGACCTGCTCCGCACCGGCGTCGACAACGGGGTCACCTTCTGGGACGTCGCCGACCAGTACGGGAGCCATCCCCACGTTCGGCAGGCGCTCAAGGCCGTGGACCGCGACAAGGTCGTGATCATGACCAAGACCCGCGCCAGCACCGAAGCGGAGATGCGCGCCGACCTCGACCGCTTCCGCCAGGAGATGGGCACCGAGCGGATCGACATCGTGCTGCTCCACTGCATGATGGACGACCGACTGGCCTCGGAAGAAGGCGGGGGCGATGGCCGTCCTGTCCGAGGCCAAGGAGAAGGGGATGATCCGGGCCCACGGCGTGTCCTGCCACACCCTGGGCGCCCTGCAGACCGCGGCCGCGACCGACTGGGTCGAAGTGGACCTCGCTCGCTACAACGCGGTCGGCGCCGTCATGGACGCTCCGCCGCCGCAGGTGCTGAAGGTGCTCGAGGGCATGAAGGCGAAGGGCAAGGGGATCATCGGCATGAAGATCCTGGGCGCGGGCGCAGCTCCGCGACCACGTGGACGAGGCGCTCCAGGTGGCGCTCGGGACCGAGACCCTCGACGCGTTCACCATCGGCGCCGAGAGCCAGACGGAGTTCCTGGCTCTCCTCAGGAAGATCCCCCCGGCCAGTGTCCGGGCCTAGGGCGTTGGGGTAAGGTCTGGAATTGTGAATTCGATTCACAATTCCAGACCTGACCCCCTTCAGGAAGTAAGATAGCGGCCTTCTCAGGAGGCACGATGAGACCCTGGCTGCCCGCCGCCGCGACTGCGATTCTGGCCGCAAATCTCTTCGCACCGTCCGCGCAGCGGGCCGCGGCGCCGGCCAAGCGCTTCTCGGCCTATGACGGGCGCGTCGAGCCGATCCTCGCGAAGATGACCCTGGCCGAGAAGGTCGGGCAGATGACACAGCCGGACCAGCTGTTCATCAAGGACCTGGCCGACATGGAGACCTACTCCTTCGGCTCCGTCCTCTCCGGGGGCGACTCCGACCCGAAGACCAACAGCTTTGCCGACTGGCGCGACATGTACGAGCGATTCCAGTCGCCGGCGATGAAGACCCGGCTCAAGATCCCGCTGCTCTACGGGGTCGACGCGGTCCACGGCCACAACAACGTGATCGGCGCCGTGGTCTTCCCCCACAACGTGGGCCTGGGGGCCACCCGCGACGCGAAGCTCGTGGAGGAGATCGCCCGCATCACCGCGGAGGAAGTCCGGGCCACCGGCATGAACTGGGCCTTCTCGCCTTGCGTGGCCGTGCCCCGGGACGAGCGCTGGGGGCGGACCTACGAGGGCTTTTCGGAGGACCCCAAGCTCGTGGCCGAGCTGGGCGCGGCCGCGGTCCGCGGCCTGCAGGGCAGTGACCTCAAGGACCCGCTGCGCGTGCTCGCCTGCGCGAAGCACTACGTGGGCGACGGAGGGACGACCTGGGGCACGGGTACCGCCAAGTGGGAAGTCCCGGGCAAGCCCTTCGGTCTCGACCAGGGGGACACCCGCCTCACCGAAGCCGAGCTGCGCAAGATCCACCTGCTCGGGTATCCGGCGGCCATCGCGGCCGGGGTGGGCACGATCATGCCGTCCTACAGCTCCTGGAACGGCGAGAAGGCCTCGGGCAGCAAGCGGCTCCTGACCGACATCCTGAAGGTCGAGCTCGGCTTCGAGGGCTTCCTCATCTCCGACTACAACGCCCTCGACCAGCTTCCCGGCGACTTCCGCAGCGACATCAAGACCTCCATCAACGCGGGCATGGACATGGTCATGGTTCCCGAGAAGTACAAGGAGTTCCACGCGCTCTTGAAGGACCTCGCGGAGAAGGGCGAAGTGCCCATGGCCCGCATCGACGATGCGGTGAGGCGTATCCTCCGGGTCAAGGCCGCCATGGGCCTCCTCGACGAAGGCCGCTCCGTGCTGGCCGACCGCGGCCTCGAGAAGAGCTTTGGCTCGCCCGAGCATCGCGCGGTCGCCCGCCGGGCGGTGCGGGAGTCGCTGGTCCTGCTCAAGAACGACAAGAAGACGCTGCCCCTGGCCAAGACCGCGGCGCGGATCCACGTGGCGGGAAAGAACGCGGACGACATCGGCAACCAGATGGGAGGCTGGAGCATCACCTGGCAGGGCAAGAGCGGAGCGACCACGACCGGCGGCACCACGATCCTCGCCGCCATCAGGAACGCCGCGTCGAAGACCACGAACGTGACGTTCTCCAAGGACGGCTCGGGCGCGGCCGGGGCCACGGTCGGCGTGGTCGTGGTGGGAGAGACACCCTACGCCGAGATGCGCGGCGATCGCGAGGACCTCGGCCTCGACAAGGAGGACAAGGAAGCCATCGCGAACGTCAAGAAGGCCGGCATCCCCGTGGTGGTCGTCCTCCTCTCGGGTCGGCCCATGATCATCACCGACGTGCTGCCGGACGCCGACGCCTTCGTGGCGGCCTGGCTGCCCGGAACCGAGGGACAAGGTGTCGCCGACGTCCTTTTCGGGGACTTCAAGCCGACCGGCAAGCTCCCTCACACCTGGCCGCGGTCGATGGCGCAGATCCCGATCAACCTGGGCGACGCCAAGTCCGATGCGCTCTTCGCCTTCGGCTACGGTCTGACCTACTGAGAGGCGCGTCGTGAGCGGGGGCGAGGCGACACGGCGGCGCTTCTCCTTTCACACCGCGGACGTGTTCACCACGGTGCCCCTCACCGGCAACGCGCTCGCCGTGTTTCCCGAGGCCAAGGGTCTGAACGCGGACGAGATGCAGGCCATCGCGCGGGAGATGAATCTCTCGGAGACGGTGTTCGTGCTCCCTCCCGACGACTCTCGTCACACCCGCAAGGTCCGCATCTTCACGCCCCGGGTCGAGCTGCCGTTCGCCGGTCATCCGACGCTCGGCACCGCCCACGTGCTGGTGGCAACGGGCCGAGTGCCCGCCGCAGCGCCGAACCTCACCCTGACCCTCGAGGAGGGCGTGGGTCTCGTGCGGGTTCGCGTTCGGGTGCAAGAGGGAGCTCCGGTATTCACGCAGCTCGAGACCGCGCGTCTGCCGGAGGGGCGGCCCGCTGATCTCGACCCTGCGACCGCGGCTCGGCTGCTGTCTCTCGAACCGGACGACCTCGTGGCCCCTCCCCACCCGCCGGAGATCTGGTCGGCCGGCTTGCCCTTTCTGTTCGTGGAGGTCCGAGGACGCGACGCGCTCCGTCGGGCGCGCCTCGACCACACCGTCTGGACCCGGCACGTCGCCGATTCCGGAGCGCCCGAAGTCTTCGTCTTCGCCCAGGAGCCGGTCGACGGATGCGACGTTTCGGCGCGGATGTTCGCCCCCGCCGTGGGGGTTCCCGAGGACCCGGCGACCGGCTCCGCGGTGGCCGCTCTGGCCGGTCTCCTGGGCGGTCGAGATCCCCGGCCCACGGCCGCCCTGCGCTTCTCGATCCGTCAAGGAGTCGAGATGGGACGACCCAGCACCCTTCACCTGGAGGCCGACAAGCAGGGCGGCCGCTTGACCGCGGTGCGCGTCGGAGGGCAGAGCGTACTGGTGAGTGAAGGCACCCTCTGGGTGTGATTCTCTACGGGACCCTCGTTCTGTGTGCTCTAGGCGCAGCCTTCCTGGTCTACCGGCACGATCTCTACGACCGCGAGCCGCCGTGGCTCCTGCTAGTGACCGTCGGGCTTGGTGCTTCGTCGATGAACGTCGCCGGGTTGGTGGAAACGCGTGCGCTCCTCTGGTCTGGCGTCACGACTCGGGTGGGAATCGCGGGCTTGGTGGCGCTCCTCGAGGAGCTGGCCAAGCTGCTGGTCGTCGTGATGGTGGCGCTTTGCGCACGCAGGCAATTCAACGATCCCCTCGATGGACTGGTCTATGGCTCCATGGCGGGCCTCGGGGCGGCCGTCGAGGAGTCGGTCTTCTACTTGAGGACCGAGCCGCTGCCCGCACCGGTTCTCCCGCCGGTCGAGGCGGTCCGCCTCTGCGGCCACCTGATCATGGGCGGTATCGGCGGATTCGCCCTCGGTATGGCGGTGACCGGCAGGAAGAGCTGGCCCTTGGCGCTCGTCGGCGGCTTCGGCGCCGCGACCGGCCTCCACTTCGGGTGGGACTGGCTTTCTATGTCCTCGACGGAGGAGGGCGCGCTCGGCCCCGGCCACACCCTGCCTGCGGTGACGCTCATGCTCGGAGGGCTTGCCCTCTACGCCACCCTCACTTCCCTTGGGTCCGGCTGGTCGCACGCCCTTTTCGCGCCCGACCGCCCCGCGATCCTTTGGGGTTGGCCCTTCAAGCGGACCGGACGCAAGATCTGAGAGGCTCTGCTAAGCTGCCTCCACGAGGGCCTGTAGTTCAGCGGTTAGAACGGCCGGCTCATAACCGGTTAGTCGAAGGTTCGAGTCCTTCCAGGCCCACCACTCGTCAGCGCCCTCAGCGAGGCTCGCGATGATTCCGGCGCCCATCGGCCGGGTGGTTGCGCTCGGCGCGAGCAACCTGACGCGCGGGTTCCAGACCGTCGTGGCGACCGCCCGTGCGGCATGGGGACCAGAAGTCGAAGTACTGGCGGCGCTCGGCCACGGCCGATCGTATGGTGTGCCGAGCCGGTTGGTCGTCCGGACCTTGCCCGGCATTCTCGAATCGGGCTTGTGGCACAAGCTCGCGTCTCTTCCGGAGGTGCCGACCCGGGGCCTCGTTACCGATGTGGGCAACGACATCCTGTACGGGTCGTCCGCCGAGCAAACCCTCGCTTGGGTTTCGGAGGCGCTCGATCGCCTGGGGCAATGGACGCGAGACGTCGTGGTGACTGACCTCCCTCTGGCGAGCATCCGCCGCCTCTCTCCGACGAAATTCCTTCTCTTCCGCTCGATCCTGGTTCCCTCGTGCCGCTTGTCGCTGGCTGAAGTGCTGGAGACTGCCGAACGGGTCGATGCCGGCCTTGCCGAATTGGCCACCGGGCGAGGTGCGAAGCTCATCCACATGAAGCCGGAGTGGTATGGATTCGACCCCATCCACATCCGGCCCTCTCTCTGGCGAGCAGCATGGCAGCAGATCCTCGGCAGTGAAGCCGAGGTTGGCGCAGGTGGCCATTCTCGGACCGAGGGCGTCAGGCTCTACCTCATGCCTCCGGAACGGCAGTGGTTGTTCGGAGTGGAGTGGTTCAGGCCTCAGGCAGGCACCGCGCTGCCGTCGGGCGCTCGCGTATGGCTCTATTGAGGTGCGGGTCGTCAGGCCCTTACGAGCTGCGGTAGGTGGTCGAAATGGCGGTCGCGCGCGTGAAGACTGAGGTTGTGCTGGAGGGCGAGGGCAAGCACACCGAATCGAGGCTAGGACGTCTCCACCGACTGGAAGAGTCCCACGGACACCCATTGCCGGAACCAGCGGGAGAGCTCGTCCTCGGACGGTGCCCGTCGGCCGCCGGCCTTCGCGGCCTTGCTGATGGCCTCGCCGAGAGGCGTGCCCCCGGCGAGATCGGCCAGAAGGTCGTGGGCGGCTCGGCTCAGGTTCAGGCGGTAGACCATGTAGTCGCGGCGGTAGACCGCGACCCAGGAGTCCTTGAGCCGGGCCTTCGGGTGGTCGTGATTGTCGTCCAGGACGGTCTGCAGGTAGTCGTTCACGGGGTAGCGGAAGCACGAGAGATGGAAGGTGGCGACCGGCTTCAGGCGGGCCGTTTCCCACGCCTCGGGGGGTACGGCCGCGATCTCGGCCTCGCTGAGCCGCGGGGTCTCCGGCCCGTCGAAAGCCAGCGCCACCACCAGCTCCAACTGCGCGAGCTCATGACAGAAGTCGGGCCGCTTCACGCCGGCCGCCGTCTTCACGAACTCGGGCAGGTGGTGTCCCAGCGGATTCAGGCTCGGGTTCCGGGAGGGATACACCTGCACGTAGCTCCGCACCAGGTCGAAGAATGCTTCGTCTCCGAGGAAATGCTTCAGGGCCGGATAGTCGCTGGCCATCGCCTCTTCCATGCGGAGGGGGTACATGCCGTGGTAGATGCCGAGGCGCTCCGCCGGAGTCAGGGTCTTCGAAGGCAGGATGACCTCGCCGATGCGCTCGGCGGGGACCTCGGCCTGGGCGGCCTCGGAAGCGGTCGCGGCCTCGATGTCGCCGGCGTGGACGACGACCGCCTGCATCCAACGCTGCAGCCGCGCCAGGCCCACCTCAAGCGCCATGGGTCCCCGTTGCGCGCGCGGGCTCGCGATGCCCGCGGGCCTTCAAGGCCTCGGCGTGAACCACGGAGAGCTCCGGAATGTCCTCGTCCCACTCGTAGAGGGTGGCCGTGGCTCCGGTTCGGGACCACGCGCGCCGGTAGAGGGCCCAGACCTCGGCGAGGGCGTGGTCGGAGTGGGTGTCGATGATGTGGGTGCCTTTGTTGGTGTGCCCGGCCACGTGGAACTGCACCACCCGGTCGGCCGGGATCGCGTCGACGTAGACGTTCGGGTCGAAGCCGTGGTTGAACGAGCTGACGTAGACGTTGTTGACGTCGAGGAGGAGGGCGCAGTCGGCGTCCGCCGCGAGGCGCGCCAGGAACTCCCACTCCGGCATGCTGGAGGCGGCGAACTCGACGTAGCTCGAAGGGTTCTCGAGGGCGATCGGCCGCTCCAGGAAGTCCTGTACCTGGCGCACGCGGACCGCGGTATGGCGCAGGGCCTCTTCGGTGTAGGGCATGGGCAGGAGGTCGTGGGTATTCCGCCCCATCACGCCCGTCCAGCAGAGGTGGTCCGACACCCAGTGAGCCTTGGTCCGGCGGGCCAGGTCCTTGAGCTTGCCCAGATAGGTGAAGTCGATCGGGTCCGTGCTGCCGATCGACATGGAGACGCCGTGGAGCGCCACGGGGTACCGCTCGGCCACCTGGTCGAGCACGTGGAGAGGCCGGCCCTCGGTGTCGAGGTAGTTCTCGGAGAGCACTTCGAACCAGTCGATGGGCGGGTGCTTCGCCAGGATCTCGGCGTAGTGGACGCTGCGAAGACCGATGCCGATACCGAGGTCGGGAAGGGAAAACCGATTGGACATGGCGAGGTTCCTAAGCGTCTCCCTGCTTCGTACCACGGGGACGGGTGGCGGTCAAAGGGTGCCCTCTATTCCCGGGGAAGCCGGCCCGAGGTGCTAGAATCGGTCCGGTGAACCCCGACCTCGACGCCTTGATCCAGCTTCAGCACGCCGATGCGAGCCTTCGTCGGGTGCAGGCCGAGTTGGCGGCGTTGCCCGGGGCCCGGGCCGAGATCGAGGCCCGCCTGGGCGTCGAGCGCGGCCGCCTCGACGCGGCCAAGGCTGCCCTCGAAGGGTGCCTGAAGTCGCGGCGCGGGCACGAGGGCGCAGTGCAGGACTTCGAGACCAAGCGCTCGAAGTACAAGGGCCAGCTCATGGAGGTGAAGACCAACAAGGAATACACCGCCATGCTCCACGAGATCGAGACGGTGGAGCGGGAGATCCGGGCGCGCGAGGACCAGATCCTCGCGGAGATGGAGCAGGCCGAGACCCTCGCCGCGGACGTGAAGCGCGAGGAGGCTCTCTTCAAGGCGGAAGACGAGCGAGGAAAGGCCGAGATCCGCACCCTCGAGGAACGCAAGAAGGCCCTCGAAGCCCGGCTGGTGGGGTTGACCGAAGAGCGCGGCGCGGCGGCGGCGAAGGTTTCCCCCACGCGGCTCGAGCTCTTCAATCGAGTGGCGAAGGCGAGAGGCGACGCGGTGGCCGAGGCCCGCGACGAGATGTGCGTGGCCTGCCACGTGCGCCTGCGACCCCAGATGTTCATGGAGGTCAAGCGCAACGACGAGATCATGCAGTGCCCCTCGTGCGGCCGGGTGCTCTACTACGAGCCGCCGCCCCCGGTGGTCGACCCGCATCCGTGACCGCACCGCCTGAGATCCTTCACATCCACATCGACGGGGGCAGCCGGGGCAACCCCGGGGATGCCGGGTTCGGCGTCCACGTCGCCAACGAGGCGGGCGAGGAGCGGGCGGCCCTCTACGGCTATCTGGGCCGAGCCACGAACAACGTGGCCGAGTACCAGGCCCTGCTGCACGCTCTGCGCTACGCCCTGGCCCAGGGCGCCACCTGCGTGCGGGTCTTCTCGGACTCGGAGCTGGTGGTCAAGCAGATGGACGGACGCTACCGCGTCAAGCACCCCGACATGGTCCCTCTGCATCGCGAGGCCAAGGCGCTCATGGGCCGCATCAAGGACATCCGCCTGACCCACGTGCGACGGGAGCAGAACGTCGAGGCGGACCGGTTGGCCAACCGGGCCCTGGACGAGAAGGCCTCGAAGCTCGAGTAGCGCGGGCTCCGGCTAGGGAGCACCGAACGACTCCGACCTGAATCCCACGAAGCTGATCATCCGGCCACTGCCGGGGCCGTCGCGCCGGTACGAGTGGTAGAGGTCCCTTCGGCAGAACGTGCACTCGTCCACGCTCTCGATCCGGCCCGGGTCGAGGCCGGCCTCGATCAGCTGCTGCCGGTTCGCGGCGCGCACGTCCAGATGGTCGCGCCCTCCGGGTGCCCTCCGGAAGAACGCGGCGCCGGCCGGCCCGAAGGCCGCCTTCACGTCGTCGCCGACCTCGTAACAACAAGGCCCGATGCCCGGGCCCAGGGCCGCCACCAGGTCCGGGGCTCGCGACCCTCCGCGCGAAAGAGCGGCGACCGCGGCGCGCGTGACCCCGAGGGCGGTGCCGCGCCATCCCGCATGGACGGCGGCGACCGCGCGCCTTTGCGGGTCCACCAACAACACCGGCAGGCAGTCGGCGGTTTCGATGCCCAGAAGGAAGCCCGGTTCGGACGCCATCGACGCGTCGGCCGCAGGCCGGCCCGCCCAGGGCGCTTCCGCAACCGTGGCGCCGTGGACCTGATGGAGCAGGAGCAAACGGCCGTGCGGGGCCAGCCGGGAGCTGACGCGCGCGGCCGTGGCCTCGCGGGTCTCGAAGGCCGGCCCCGACCTTCGGCCGAAGCCGTGAACGAGGCCCGGGGTTCCGGCCAGAATCGCGGCCAAGGCGCCGAGATCTTCCACTTGTAGATCCTACTTTCCTGACCCGCTTTGTAGGCGTCCCCCGCAACCGCCTGGGAACAACCAATCTCTCTATCGTCGGCCAGTATCAGGCAACGGCCCCAGCCGCGACCAGTCTCTGCTCGAGGGCGACCTCCTCCGGCCTCGGCAGCTTGTTGGCGAGGAAGTCCTCGACCCTAAAGGTTCGAGTCTCCTTCAGGATGGTGAGGCCCAGGAAGGCGGTCGGCCGCGAGGCGGCCAGGGCCGGGTCCAGCGCACAAGCTCCTTCGACGAACAGCATCGACCCGAGGACCCGCGTGGCGTGGCTTCCATAGACGCTGGATAGCGTGCCGTGGAAGGCCTGGACGAGGTCCTCGCCGGCTTCGGCGAGCGCCGCGATCGCTTTCGAGGGCCGCTTCTCCGCTTCCTCGTGGAACTTGCGCACCTCGTCGAGCGCACTCTCCACCGCGCGGCTGATCCGGCTTTCGAGCGCCAACAAGCTGACGAAATTGCCCGTGTTCTCACTCGACCGGACGTGCGGATCGCCGAGAAAGTCGCCGATCTCGGTTGGCTCGAAGAAGGACGCTTGACTCGTTCTTCCCGCCGCCTCGAGGAGAGCCTTCGAGTCGGCGAGAATCCCACCGAGCTTCGCGATGGTTTCTGGCCGGTCCACCAGGAACCGTCGCTTGTCGGGATCGAACACGTCCCAGATGACGCCTTTGTCCTGGATCATCGTGCCGCCGGAGATCTGGAACTGGTTCGCGGCGGGAAGCGCGGACCAGACCAGCATCGGGGATCCGTCGCTGTTCTGCCTCAGGTGGTCCAGATCCTGGAAATAGAAATACGGCAGCAGACGTCGCAGGCTGGACTGAACGCGGAGCGAGACGGCGCGCGCCGCCTGGCGAACCCCAGCTCTATCGCGCGGCTCAAACCATGAGGCGATGACGCGGGCGGGGAGGCTCAGATCGAGCGCGGCGAGGACATCCCCGAACTCATCGGTGCCGTTGCCGACCCGAGCCTCGACCGCGCGGTCCAGGTCCGTGATGAAGGTCGAGATCGAAGACTCCCCGCCGCGTGTGAACCGGTCGCCAAAGTACTTGCTCAGCAGAGGCGTGATGCGATTCTCGAACTCGGCGCGCCGCACGTCGAGGCCGATGGTGCGGAGCTGATACGCCCAGGATGCTTGCTGCAGACCGTGGGTTCGAACCGCGGGCCCGAGCGCCACGGGAAGGGCGGCAGAAATGGAAAGTTGGCTGGTCAGCCGATTCTTGACGGCACGGGTGTCGCTGCTGTCGATCTCGTAGAACAAGACGCGTCCGCCCTCCTCGTTCGCAGTGACCTTCGCGAGAGACTTGGTCAAGCTGCTGCTCTCGAAGCTGTAGAAAGGCATGTTGACCTGGATGCTGCCCTTGCGTTCGATCGCATGAGTGAGCACTCCCTGGTGGAGACGCACCCCATCGGCTTGCTCGATCAGGACGCGGTCGAAATCGGACCTCGCGACGACGGCCTCGAGCATGACGCGGGCCGCGGTCGACGAGGTGTCGAACTCGATGTCGAGGAGGGCGGTCCTGGTGGTGGCCGACTCGTACTTCACCGCCAGATCGAAATCATAGTGACGGTTGAGAGCCTGCCTCGCCTTGGCGTAGATCTCCTGGCGCTTGGCGAGCACCATGCGAATGGCCGACTTCACCTCCTCGAGCTGCTCGAAGCCGAGCTTCTTGTCCAGGAACAAGGAAATGCGCCGGACCAGCCACGGGTCGAGCTTCTTGAAGTCAGCCTCCTTGACGGCCTTGATGACGTCCTCGATGTTCAGGTGCTCGGTGATGAACGTCTGGAGCTTTTCGATGACCTTGCCCCCGAGGACATCCAGAATCGTCTGCGCGATGGGGCGCAGGTCGTCGACGCGATCGATGAGCTCGGCGAGGCCGCGGTCGGCCACCGCATCCAGGAGCTGGCCGACTGCCTCGTCCTCGATGCCGACGCGCGAGCCCAGCGAGGTGACCAGTGCCTTGCGGGCGGTCGGGTCGTTGGCGGCCAGGACCTTCAGAGCGGCCTCGAACTGCCTGCGGCGCTCGCCGGTGAGCCCCCCATCTCCGAGCAGCCTCCACAGCAGCGAGGACACCGGGGCAGGGAGTCGCTCCCACTGCGCGATCGCGCTCATCAGCACCCCGCGAGCCTTCTTGAACGCCGCTTCTGAAGCTGCCGCGGTGATCCCGGTGGCGTCCGCGAGCAGATCCAGCCCCGTCTTCTTCGCCAGCGCCGCGACGGTATCCGAGAGGTCGGTGTCTTTGGAGAGCCACTTGGACTCGACGGCCTGCAAGTCGCGAATCACTTGCTGGCCGTGCAGTCCGAAGACGGCTTTCACGAGGTCGTCGGCCTTTTCGGGAAGCGCGACGACGGTTTGAGCCTTGGCGGAGAGGTTCAGACCGAAGCTCCAACCCTTGTGCGAGAGCTTGAAGAGACGGAGGCGGAGAAGGGTGCCGTCCTCGTCGAGCGATGGGCGCTCCAGGGCGGCCAGGTAGCGGCCGCTCACCTCGAATCCGAGCGTCGCCTTGACCCCGGCTTCCAGCTTGAGGCCGATGTCTCCGGCAAGCCCGAGCGCCCTTGCTTCGCGCACGAAATTGAAGTCGTAACCCAGCGACGCGCCGACTTTGACCGCGAGGCTTCCCTCGACCTCGGAGACGAGCAAGGTGCCCGGCGCGAGGTCGCTCGCGGAGCCAACCTGTCGGGGCAGGTGGACGCTGCCGAACAAGCCCGTGAGCACCCGCCCTGCTGCGCGGTCCTCCGGAAAGCGGTGCACGACCGCGAACAATCGACCCCGCGCTCCCGTGACGCCGAAGGTCACCGAGCCGACGACGCCGATCGGGTGAGACCCGCTCACCTGGGCCTGGACTTCATAGCTCGCCAGAAACAGCGCCAGCCGGGTCCCGGGCTCGTCCGCCAGCTCGATTCCAGCCGTTTGGCCATCCTGGAGAGCGAGCAGGTCCATGACCTCCTGGCCCTTGTCGAAGATGCCGACCTTCATTCGGGCGGATCCCGAGGCGGCAAGGGCAACCTTGCCCTTGCCGCCGTCGAGCTCGAGGTCGTGGTTCTCGCCGGTTTCCAGCGACAGGCCGGCCAGGTCGATGCGGCGCTTGGGGAACTTCTCGTCCCTGGCCAGGGCGTCCAGAACGTCGCCTGCGCTGGAAGCTGCGATTTCGATGGTCGAGTGGCCTATCTCGAAGCGGCGGGACGATGCGGTTGCAGGCATCATGCTCCTTCTCGAGAGCACTCCGAACGGGGATGCGGCGGTGTCGGCGGGCGCTACGGGTCCGAGCGTCGCGGGCCCACCCGCTTCGATTCAGAAACCTGCCGCGAATCTGGCGGAGCGGACGGAGACCCCGCCCAACCACAGTGCACACTCTTCCTGGAGGGACCTGGCGCGAATCTAGGTGAGTTGTCGTTCTCCGTCAAGCCATTCCCCAGCGGGGGCGGATCTTGGGAGGAGCGGGCGGGTTACACTTCGGAGGTGACTTCCGACGACGGGGTCGTGGCGGAAGCCTTCGTGCTCGTGGACATCTCCGAGGTGGCGAGCCTCGTCGGGGACGCAGCGGAGGCTCTCTTCACGGCCCGAGAGCTGGCCTACGCCCGCTCCAAATCCGATCCCGAGCGACGGCTCGCCGCTCGTCTCGCGGCCAAGCAGGCCGCGAGCCAGTTGCTGGGATCGGGTCTCGGTCCGAGCGACGTCGAGGTCGTACGCGGACACGGAGCGCCCAGGCTCAGCTTCTCGCCGGCGGCGCAAGCGCGACTCGCCGCCCTCGGCGCGACGCGGGCCGTGGTCAGCCTGACCCACGAACGCCAGCAGGCCGCGGCCAGCGTTCTCCTGCTTCGGGACGGATGACCGCGCGCCGGCAGGCCCTCCGCCTGGCGATCCTCTTCGCCGTGGTTCTCGTCGCCCTGGTCGCGTACTTGGCCTACGCGCCGGCCGGCGACGCGTTACCGCATCCCTTCAATCACGACCGAAACGCGGTGTGGTTGGAGCACCGCTGGCTCGAGAAGGCCCAGCCCCCCGAGCGAACGGAGACCCTCTTTGCCGGACTGCGCGAGCGGGGAATCTCCTACGCCTTCCCCCATCTCATCCCCTTCGGCCCGGACGGCCAGCTCCCGCCCCACAGTCGCGATCAGATGCGGAGCTTCCTGGCCGCAGCGCGAAGGGAAGCTCCGGAGATGAAGGTCCTGCCCTGGGTGGGCGGGGTGCGGGCCGGCTACCGGCGGACGCGGCCCGGCACCGTGAAGCTCGATGACCTCGGTCAGCGGCAACGCATCGTGGCCGAATGTCGCGGCCTCGTGGACGAGGGCTTCGACGGCATCCACCTCAACATCGAGCCCGTGAACGACGGCAACGTGGACTTCCTGGCCCTGCTCCGCTCGCTGCGCACCGCGGTGGGGAAGGACCGGGTGCTGTCCGTGTCGGCGATCCGGCCCGCGCCCTTTGCCCTGCCCATGGCCCCCAACTTCGTCTGGAGCACCGACTACTACGCGCGAGTGGCGGCCCTCGTGGACCAGGTGGTCATCATGGCCTACGACACCGCGCTGCCGACGCCGGCCCTCTACCGCCGCTACGTGGCCTGGGCGGCCAGCGACGTGACCGCAACCCTCGCGGACTCGCGGATCCGGGCCCGCGTGCTGATGGGCATTCCCACCTACCCCGAGACCGGGCTGATGCATCGAGGCCGCGTCGAGACGCCGGAGAACGCGCTCCTCGGCGTGGTCGCGGGCCTCCGCGGCCTCGGCGGCGGGGGGACCTTCGAGGGCGTCGCCCTCTACGCAGAGTGGACCACGGACGTCGCGGAGTGGGCGGCGTACGAGCGCATCTGGCGGGGGCGCTCGCCGGGCTGAGCTGGGGCATGAAGATCGGGGCTTCACCACCCGAGTACCTGATCGAGTTCGCGGACGAGGCCGCAGATCGACGGGGCACCTCCCGGTCGCAGCTTCTGGCACAGCTCCTCGAAGCCGAGCGCGTCCGCCAACGAACGCAGCAGTACCTCGACCGCTATGGCTGGGATGTGGTCGACGATGAAGCGGCCTGGCGCCGCTACCAGCGCCGTCGCACGGCCGAGGAGTATCGCGATGACGAGTGGTGACCCGCTGCCGCGGCGCGGCGCGGCGAGGTGGGGTGGGTCCGCGTCGACAAGCGACGACCTGCGGTCGTGGTACAGACGGACCACGTTCGCGAGAGCGATGTCATGGGAATGCCGGCCGCAGCCCGGTTGCTCGCGCCCGTTGCCCGGCCGATACTCCGAGCATGAAGATCCTCTGCCTCGCTCTCGTCGTGACCTTCCCTGCGGTCGGGGCTGCCGAAATCCACAGGCATGCCGGTGCACCGGACGCTTTGCCCCACGACAAGTACGTGCGCGTGGTGAGCGAGACCGATTCGCCGGTCCAGCAGGTCTACATCAAGAGCAAGGACGGCCTCTACATCGCGGCCGCCATCCGCAAGCCCAAGGGCGAAGGGCGGCGGCCCGCGATCATCTTCTTCCACGGCGCCCCCGGCGGCCGGGGAATGGAGCAGCTCGTGGGCTGGTCGCGCGGGGCCACGGGCGGCCCGGTCTGGGAGCGTTTTCTCCAGGAGGGCTACGTGGTCGCCGTCGCCGACTACCGGGGCGGTGACTGGAACACGATGAACACGCCGTCGGCGTCGGGAGCGGCCACCGCCATCGACGACGGGCTGGCCGTGATCGAACACGTGAAGGGCCTGCCGTACGTCGACAGCGACCGAATCAGCCTCTACGGCGTGAGTCTGGGGGGGAACCTCGTCGCCTTCCTGATCTCGAAGATGCCCACCCTTCAGGCCGCTGTCCTTGGAGCGCCGGCTCCGATCTGGTTCCTTGGCGTGCCCATGCCGGCCGGCGGAGGCCGCCCGGACCTCTCTACCGCGAAGCCTGATCCTGCGGTCGCAAGCGCGAACATCGCCCCCATCAAGACGCCGGTGCTGATCCTCGTCGGCACCGAGGACCGGCTCCAGTCGATCGACACGCAGCTCCACGACCTCCTGGCGCAGGCGGGCAAGCCGGTGCGCATGGACGTCTACGAGCACGGGTATCACGACTTCGTGCTGGGCCCGCAAGGGCAAACGCGTTCCGACCTGCCCCGGGGCGAGGTACTCCTGGGAGGAGCCCTCGAGGCTCTCGAGCTGTCGGTGAAGTTCGTGAAGGGAGACCTCTCTCCGGTGCCCGGCAAGTGACGCGCCGGTAAGCGTCGTGACGGGGGCCTGGAACCGCGCCATCGTCTTGGGCTTCGCGGTGGCCTCGCTCGCCGGAGCCGCGAAGCCGGCCGCGATCAAGCTCGATTCCCGCTATCTCGATCTGCTCCATCGCTACGCCCGGGGGGAGCGCACGGAGGCCGTCGCCGCCCTCGGGGAGTGGAGCGAGGGCGGCCTGCTGAAGCAGGTGGGCATCGTCGAGGATGCGCGGATCGCCGCCGAGCGTTGCCCCAAGTGCCCGAATCCGCTCGCGGGAGTGCCGCTTCGCGTGGCGGCCATGCTGCACGCGGATCGCGACAAGGTGGAGAAGCCCGAGCCCGTCGGTCGCGAAGAGCTGCCGCGGTGTCCGGGAGCGCACGCCCGGATCGCCGGGCGGTACGCTGCGGTCCTGGCCCGAGACTCCGCGACCCGCGACTTCGCCCGTCGCTTCTTCCTCACCACGGCGCTGCTCTGGCAGCACCGCGCTTGCTTCGACGACGCGCTCCTCCAGGCCCGTGCGGGAATCGAGCTGTTCCCCCGTGACGCCGAGTTGCTGCTCACGGCCGGTTGCGTGCTCGAGGAGAAGGCGTTCTTGACCACCGTGAGCAGCCGAGACGCCTTCCCGAGTGCCTTGGCCTTGCCCCAGGAGTGGTTCAAGGACGCACGGCGCGATCTCGCGGACGCAGTTGCGATCGATCCCGACCTCGTCCTCGCGCGGGTGCGGCTGGGCCGGGTGCTCTGGCGGCTCGGCCAGCCGGAGCCGGCGCGCGAAGCGCTCGAGGCGGCGGTCGCGCGAGCTCGCGAACCGGACCACCGGTACCTGGCCCACCTCTTCCTCGGGCGCATCCACGAAGACGCGCAGCGTCTCGATCAGGCCCTCTCCGAGTATCGGCGGGCGGCCGAGGTGTATCCGGAGGGACAATCCGCCGCCGTGGCCTTGTCGCATGCGCTCCAGCTCACGGGAGACATGGAAGGCTCACGCCAAGTGCTCGCCGGCGGCTTGTCCGACCACCTGAGGACCGGCGACGCGTACTCAGGGTACCTCGCCGGGAACACGGCGCCGGCCGACCGTATGGAGGCGGCCCTGCATCGCGAGGCCCTCGAATGAAGGGACGGCGCCTGGCCTCGGCCGTGACGCTCGCCATCACCGTCGCGGCCACGTCGCTCGGACGCGCGCAGACCCCGCCCGTGTTCCGGGCGGCGGTGGAGGCGGTGTACGTCGACGTGTTCGTCACCCGCAGCGGGCAGCCCGTCCCCGGCCTGCACGCGGCCGATTTCGAGCTTCGGGACAATCGGGTGGCGCAGCAGGTCGAGTTGCTCTCGGCGGAGGCGCTTCCCGTTCTCGCGGTCCTCGTCTTCGACACCAGCAGCAGCATGCAGGGAGAGCGGCTCGAAGCTCTTCGCGCCGCCGGAGAAGCCTTTCTCGCGGGCCTGGGCCCCGCGGATCAAGCCGCCCTCGTGTCGTTCTCCGAGCAGATCACCAGGCTGGCCGAGCCCACCACCGACAAGGCGGCGGTGCGAAGCGCACTGGGAAGCCTGCGCGCCATGGGCGCCACCTCCGTGTTCGACGCGCTCTTCTCCGCGATCACGCTCTCGGACCAGAGCCGGCGGCCCTTGATCGTCCTCTTCACCGATGGGGAGGAGAACGCCAGCTGGCTCGGCGACCGCCAGCTCCGGGCCATGGTGGAGCGGTCCAACGCACTCGTTCACGTCGTCGGCTGGAGGCCACGCCCGGACGTGCGCAAAGGGACCGTGGTCCCGCGCGGGACGGCGTCGGAGCTGGCGCTGCGCGACATCGCCGAGGCGTCCGGGGGCCACTTCTGGGGAGCCGACTCCCCCGCGCGGCTCCGGATGGCCTTCACCGCGGTGGCGGAAGCGATGCGCCACCGCTACGTCTTGCGCTACGAGGCGGAAGGCGTCAAGCGCGAGGGCTGGCACCGCATCGACGTGCGCCTGAAGACCGCAAAGGGCGAGGTGCACGTCCGCCGCGGCTACTGGGTTGCCCCTAGGGTCAGCGGCAGGTCAGCTCGTCCTTGAACACGACTCCCCCCTTCATCACGAAGCCCACGCGCTCGGTGACCGTGATGTCCTGTAGAGGGTCGCCGGCGACCGCCACGAGGTCCGCCCACTTTCCGGGCCCCACGACTCCCACGCGGTCCTGTAGGCCCAGGATCTCCGCGTTGACGCGCGTGGCCGAGAGCAGGACGCTCATGGGGCTCTCCCCGAGCGAGACGCGGAACGACATCTCCTTGGCGTTCTGGCCATGGGGCATCACGGGGACGTCGGTGGCGAGGCCGATGGAGAGGCCGCCGGCGAGCGCGTCCTTGAAGGACTGGAGCTGCCGCTCACGCAGCCTTCGCCCGCGCTCCCGCTCGGACTCTGGCACCTTGGGGTCGCTGGGCATCACCTGGCTGATGTAGAGCGTGGGGACGTAGTAGGTCGGAGCCTTCTTGAGCATCGCGATGGCCTCGGCGTCGAGCAACGAGCCGTGGTCGACGGTCCGTACCCCGCCGCGGATCGCGGCCTTGATGCCGGCGGTCCCGTGGGCGTGGGCGGCCACGGTTCGGCCCCAGCGCCTCGCCTCGGTGACCGCGGCCTGGATCTCTTCGTCGGAGTACGACTGCTGCTCGGGGGGGATTCCCTTGGACAGCATCGCCCCCGTCACCAGGATCTTGATGTGGTCGGCGCCGTGCTTGAAGTTCGTGCGCACGGCCTTGACGATCTCGTCGGGGCCGTCGGCGAGGTTCTTCACGGTGGGCACGTCCACGAACAGCGAGAACTGGCGGGCGTCGCCCGCTCCACCCGTCGGGGAGACGTAGCTGCCCGCCACCAGCAGGCGCGGGCCGGGGATGGCCCCCTGGGCGATGGCGTCGCGCAGGTCCACGTCGACGTAGGGCCAGGTGGGCCCCATGTCGCGGCAGGTGGTGAAGCCCGCCTCCAGCGTGATGCGGGCGTTGCGCGTGCCCCAGAGCGCCGCCTGCGACGGTGTGGTCTTGAGCAGGGCCTCCTCCCAGTGGACGTCGTCCTTGTCGGTCAGGTGGGTGTGGAGGTCGATGAACCCGGGCAGCAGGGTGGCAGCGCCGAGGTCCAGCACGCGCGCGCCCGCCGGGACGGCGAGCCGCTCTCCCACTTCGACGATGAGGTCGCCCTCGACCCGCACCATCGCGGGGGCCAGGGCCCGGCCGCCACGGCCATCGATGAGACGTCCGGCTTTGAGCACCACGCCTTGCGCCGCGGCCGTGGTGGCCGAGCAAGCCAGGAGGAACGCGAGCAGCTTCGTGCGCATCATCTTCACCTCAACGCTTCCGGCCGCTCTTCCGTCGGCCCTTCCTGGCGCTCTCGCGTCTGCCGGTCTCCAGCAGCTCGGCCCGTAAGCGGGGGTCGGCGAGCCAATGATCGAGTCGATCCAGGACCCTGTGGCTGCGGGCGGCCTCCCGCGCCGCGGCAAGCCGCTCGGGGTGTCGTAGGGTCAGGGCGGCCACGTCCATCAGGTCTCTCGGCCCCTGCGCCCGCAGCTTCAAACGGATGAGCCCGTCCAGGTCGACCACCCGCAGCCGGCGTTTGTCCGTCATGGGGACTTCGATCGCCCGGTCCCACTCGAGGGCCACGAGCGGCGGCATCACGTCGAACCTGACCCCGTCCACCGTCCCCTTCAGGCAATCGAAGTCGCCCTCGAGGACGTTGCCCTTGTGCAGGGTAGCCTTGATGCCCAGCGCCTGAAGACGCTTGCGTACATCGGTCAGGGGCATGCGCGCAACGAAGTCGACGTCGTCGGTGGCGCGAATGTAGCCGTGTGCCCCGACCGCCATTCCTCCGACCAGCACGCCGTTCTCGCCCAGCACCTCAGCCAGGAGGAGGGCCACCCGCTCCAGATCGAATGACGGTAGGCCCTTCACTGAGCCGTTCCCGCGGCCCGGGCCGTGGCCCGTCGCAGCCTGAGGACGAACCCGCTCACCTGTGCGCAGCGGTGGAGGCGCTCCCGCATGAGCAAGACCTGACCGGCCGAGGGTGGATCGTGCCGTCCCTGCCGGAAGAACACGCCGAGGGCCTCTCGTTGCGCGGTGGCCATGGCGACGCCTTCCGGCGTCAGCTCGTAGTATCGGGCGGGCCGGCCGATGGCGCCGTGAGTCACATCCGTGCGGCCTCTTACCAGGTGCCGACGTTCGAGCGCCCGCAGCGCGGGATAGATGCTTCCCGGGCGCAACTGGACCTGGCGCCGCGACTGACGCCGGATCCGCTCGACCAGCTCCAGCCCGTAGCCCGGGATGGCCAGGGCCTGGAGGAGGGCCGCCTTCGCGCTCAGCGGTGTGTCCACAGGATGCATTCTATCAATATTTGGTAAAACAGCGGCGGGAGGGGGAACCGTCAAGGTCGGCCCTCTCGCGGGTGTGCTAGGATCTCCCCTCCTCGATGCGAAGAGACTCCGCGATGCGCACTGCTCGCTCGACCTGGCTTCTCTTCGGAGTGGCCTGTGCCGCGGGTGGGCTCGGGGGCCTCTACGCCGCCGACCGTTCGCCGGCCAGCATGGCGGACGCCGCGACGAAGTTCCTGGCCTCGCTGCCTCCCGAGCAACAGAAGCTGGCCTCCTTCCCGTTCGACTCGAGCGAGCGTGAGCACTGGGGGTTCGTGCCTTCGGAGATGTTCCCTCGGCATGGCTTGACCCTCGGCGCCATGGGCGAGCCGCAGCGCGAGGCGGCTCACGCGCTGCTCCGATCCGGCCTGAGCCCGAAGGGATACCTCACCGCGACCTCGATCATGGAGCTCGAGGACGTGCTGCGGGCGATCGAGGATGCGGGCGGAGGCGACGTGGCGCGGGGGCAGCGGATGGAACGCAATCCCGTGAAGTACTTCGTTTCCGTGTTCGGCTCGCCCAGCCGGCGCGGCTCGTGGGGCTGGCGCGTCGAAGGGCACCATTTCTCGCTGAACTTCACGATCGTGAACGGGACCCTGGTCGCGGCCGCACCGCAGTTCTTCGGGTCGAACCCCGCGGAGGTGCGCTTCGGGCCGAAGAAGGGCCTGCGAATCCTCGCCGACGAAGAGGACGCGGCTCGCGCCCTGCTGCTGGCCCTCGATCCGAACCAGCGAGCCAAGGCCGTGATCGACGTGACGGCGCCCAACGAGATCGTGACCAAGAATCTCGCGAAGGTCGATCCCATGGCACTCGCGGGCGTCTCCGGGTCAGAGCTCGAGCCTGGGCAACGCGACCTTCTGCTGCGCGTGATCGATGCCTATGCCTCCGCCATGGCGCCCGACATTGCGGAGGACCGCCTCGAGAAGATTCGCAAGGCCGGCATCGAGAAGGTTGCCTTCGCCTGGGCCGGCGAGTCCGAGCGCGGGAAGAAGCACTACTACCGCGTCCAGGGTCCGACGTTCCTGATCGAGTACGACAACACCCAGGACGACGGGAACCACATTCATTCGGTGTGGCGCGACTTCGACGGTGACTTCGGGCGCGACCTGCTGCGCGAGCACGTCAGCAGCACCGCTCACTAGCCCCGCGCGTCCTCCCTCGTCTCCGGGGGCGAGACGACTGAGGCCGGCTCGGTTCGCGAGCAACTGCACCGGCAGCCGGCGTCGGGTACGACCCGGAGGTTCGTGGCGTAGGCAAGCGTGTGCGCGGCGGCTTCGTCACGTCAGCATCAGCCAGAGGCGGATCGTCCGGTCCGAAACGCCGGCGGAGCCCAGCCACGGCTGTGGTAACTTTGTTGAAGGGGGTCGGACCCATGGCGGCCAGGACCGCGACGACAATCGAAGCCCTGTACCGTGTGCGGGAGAACGGCAAGGCCGAGATCGTCGATGGGGCGCTCGTCCAGATGAGCCCGACCGGGGGATTCCCGGGCATCGCGGCCACCGCGATCTCCGCCAGCCTTCGGGCCCACCAACGGCGCGTTGGCGGTGGTCGCGCGGTGGGCGACAACGTGGGATTCATCGTCTCCCTCGCGCACCGCGAGTCGATCAGCCCCGACGCCGCCTGGTACACGGGCCCCGTGCACGGGCTGGACTTCCTGGAGGGAGCGCCGGCGTTCGCAGCGGAAGTCCGCAGCAAGGGCGACTACGGCCCGGAGGCCGAGGACGCCCTGGCCACCAAACGCGCCGACTACTTCGCGGCGGGGACGCAGGTGGTGTGGGATGTGGACCTTCTCGCCGTCGACGTGGTCCGCGTCTACCGCGCGAGGTCGCCCCTCGCGCCGGCCGTCTATCGCCGCGGCGAGCAGGCCGACGCCGAGCCGGCCGTGCCCGGCTGGCGCATGGCGGTCGACGAGCTGTTCGAGTAGCTCCCGGGCCGGAACCGCGCGGCCGTGCTCACCACGTCGGCGCGTCCTTCCAGCGGGCCCTCGTCAGCTCGTGCTGGCCTTCGCCGGCGTGCCTTTCCGGCCCGTCGACCACTCGCGGGCCAGGACCTTCTCCATCTCGCCCGAAGGCAACGGAACCCCGCACAGGTTGCCCTGCATGCGGTCACATTGCCAGAGAGAGAGCAGGATTCGCTGCTCTTCGGTCTCGACACCTTCCGCGACCACGAGGAGCTTGCGCGTTCGCGCGAGCGCGATGGCTGCGCTCGCTACCGCTTCCTGGTTGCGGTCGGTGGTGATGCTGCCGATCACCGTGCGGTCGATCTTGAGCGCGTCCACGGGGTAGCGGTGGAGCTGGCTCAGCACGGACTGGCCGGCCCCGTAGTCGTCGATGGAGAGGGTAACCCCCAGGGCCTTGAGCTCGCGGAGTCGCTCGATGCACCGGTCGGCGTTGGCGAGCAGGTCGGCCTCCGAGATCTCGAGGTCGAGCGACGAGGGCGGGAACTGGGTCTCGGCCAGCACACGGGAGACGAGGCGGGTGAGGGCCGGGTGCAGGAGCTGGCGGCCGGAGAGGTTGACGGAGACGCCGAGTCCTTCGTAGCCCGCCTTCTGCCAGGTGCTCGCCTGGGTGCAGGCGGTGCGCAAGGCCCACTGGCCGAGAGGTACCGCCAGATTGGTGGTGTCGGCCAGAGGCACGAAGTCCTGGGCCGGCACCAGCCGCTTGTCGGGATTGCGCCAGCGCAAGAGCCCCTCCACCGACACGATGGCCCCGCTGTCGGAGTCGAGGATCGGCTGATAGTGAAGGGCAAGCTCGTTGTTGACCAGCGCCTTGCGCAGCGCGCTCTCGAAGGCCAGGAGCTCGTTGGCGGCGGCGCTCGTCTCCGGGGCGTGGATGTCGAAGGTGTCGCCCCCCTGCTCCTTCGCGCGATGCATGGCGACCGAAGCGCTCTTCAACAAGGTCTCGCTGTCCGGGCCGTCGTCGGGATAGAGGGCGACCCCCATGCTCGCACTGATGAGCAGGCTCTGGCCGCCGATCGTGAAGGGGCTGCGGAGGGAGAGCCTCAGCTTCTCGGCCACCTTGGCCACGTCCTCGTCGCGCTTGATGCCGGGCAGGATGATCGTGAACTCGTCTCCCCCCAGCCGAGCGATGGTGTCGCCCTGTCGCAGGCTCTGCTGGAGCACCTCGGAGACGCTGCGCAGCAGGTCGTCACCACCCTGGCGCCCCAGCCGCTCGTTGAGCTTGCTGAACCCATCGAGGCCCAGGAGCAGCACCGCGAGCTTCTGCCGGTGGCGGTGGGCCTGGACGACACCCATGGCCAGCCGGTCGTTGAAGAGGCGGCCATTGGGCAGGCCCGTGAGCGAATCGTGATCCGAGAGGTTCAGCACCTCTTCCTCGGCACGTTGCCGGGCCGCGCGCTCGGCTTCGAGGGCGGTCTTCGCGCGGTCGAGGTCCACGCCCACCGCGCGCATCTGGGCCTCGAGGTCGTCGTTCACGCGCAGGATCGCTTCCTCGGCCCGTTTGCGCGAGGTCACGTCCATCATCACGCCCACGAGGCCGTTGATCGCTCCGTCCGTCCCCCGCCGGGGCTCGAGCGCCAGGTCGAAATAGGCGATCTGCCCGTCGAGCGTGACCCGCACCTCCTCGCGGACGTTGGCGCCGGTCTCGATGACTCCACGCTTCAGCTCGATGACCCGGAGCGCCGTCGTCGGGCCCCAGGAGATCGGCGTCGGTGCTCCCGAGCACGTTGCTCCCGGCGAGCCAGGCCGCGGGGGTTTGCAGGGCGGTATAGCGAAGCTCGCCGTCCTGCTCGAAGGTCGCCACCGGCGAGGTGCGCGGGGTCAGGCGGACCGGCGGGCTGGGGGTGCTCGCGCTCGCGGAGGAGAACCACTCCTCTTCGGCAGGGATGGCCTTGGCGTCAGGCGACGCGAGCGCCAGGCCGGGGGCAACCCCCGCCTTGGCGCCACCGAAGAAGCTCTTGAGCCTGCCCAGGATGGCCACGATCGGGTCAACCCTAAGCTCTGGCCGGTCCGGGGTCAAGGTCAGAGGCTCGCCAGATGCTCGCCAAGTCCCGGGACCGCCGCTTTTACGACCGCTCTCGAAACGGTGGTAGTTTAGGACTCCGAAAGGACAGCTGCTTGCCCGAAGAACCCAACTACTTCGCGCACGCCTTCAAGAGCCAGTACAACCTCATCGGTCTCGGGACCGCCATCGGCTTCGCCCTCCTCGCGGGCAGCGCGCTCCCCTTGATCCTGGCCGCGGGCGCGCAGCTCATGATCCTTCCCCTGGTGGCGGGAAGCGAACGTTTCCAGAGGCTCGTCCGGGCCCGGGTGTCGAGCGAGGTGCAGGAGGAGCGGCAGGAGCGCAAGGAGGTCGAGACCAGCGAGATCCTGAGAGACCCTGCCCGAGGCCGAGCGCCAGCGCTACCGCGGCCTCGAGACCCTCTCCGCGGAGATCCGGCGCAACTACCAGGGCCTCGACGCCTCGTCACGGATGCTGCTGGACGAGCTCATCCAGAAGCTCGACTTCCTCCTGTCGTTCTACCTGCGCATGCGCTCCTCGGTCGCTCGCTACGAAGCCTACTTCTCGACCACCGATCCCGACCACATCGAAGAACGCATCGCGATGCTCGGCCACGAGATCGAGCGGGGCCCCGAGCGCATCCAGCCGATCAAGGCCAAGACCAAGGCGGTGCTCGAGAAGCGGCTGGCGCGCTACAAGAAGGCGCTCGAGAACAAGCAGCTCATCGACGCCCAGACCGAAACCGTGCTCGAGGTCCTCCAGCTCCTGCGCGACCAGAGCTTCTCGATCCGGGACCCGCGCGAGATCACGAGCCAGCTCGACGGCCTCATGACCTCGGCCGAGGAGACGGAGCGGGGAGTCCGGGACATGGAGGACATCCTCTCCGCCGAGCAGGACCTCCTGCTCCCGGGAGCGATGAGCGAGGACATCGCCGAAGAGCTGCGGATGGGCGAAGCCGAGGTGAAGCCCGCGACCCTCGAAGGCAAGCCTTCGCGGGCACGCACCCTTCCCCCTGCCCTCGCTTCACCCCCGCCCCCGCCGCGCAAGAAGCTCGTGCAGTAGCCAGGCGGTCGGGACGCTCACCCGATGGATCCCGAGTTTCGCCTCGCCCGGCCGGACGACCTGCCCTCGTTGCTCCCGCTCATGCAGGCTTTCTATCGGGACACCGACACCCCGTTCGAGCCGCATGCGGCCTCGCGGGCGCTCGCGGCCCTGGTGGCCGACCCCGCCCTCGGGCGCGTCTTCCTGATCGAGGTCGGAGCGGAAGCCGCCGGCTATGCCGTGCTGACGCTCGGCTTCAGCCTCGAGTTCGAGGGCAAGGACGCCTTCGTGGACGAGCTGTTCGTGGCCCCCGAGCACCGCGGACACGGGCTGGGCCTGGCCGCCCTTCGCCTATTGGAATCGACCGCGGCCGAGCTCGGGGTGAGGGCGCTCCACCTCGAGGTCGGCCCCGACAACGAGAGCGCGACTCGGCCTCTATCGCCGCGCGGGCTTCGAAGACCGCCGGCATCGCCTCATGACCAAGCTCCTCGCTCGCTGACCGCGAGCCTTCGCGCCAGCGGACGGAGGAGCGGAGTCGTGGCCACGGTGGTGATGACGGCCATCAGGACGAGCAGCGCGAAGAGCTCGGGCGAGAGCACCTTCAGGTCGAGGCCGACGTTCAGCACGATCAGCTCCATGAGACCGCGCGTGTTCATCAGGACCCCGAGGCCCCAGGCCTCCCGTCGCGGGACCCCCAGCCACGACGGCCGCGCCGAAGCTCCCCCCGATCTTCCCCACCGAGGCCGCCGCCACGATGACCAGGAGGTCCCGCCACTGCGCGGGATCCTCGAGAAGCCCGATGCGGGTGCGCAGGCCGCTGATACGCGAAGAAGACGGGCAGCGCGAGCATCACCACGAAGTCCTCGAGCTTCTCGCGCAGCTCCTTGGCGAGGCGGAGTCGTGGGGAGTCACCACCCCCAGGAGGAACGCGCCGAAGAGGGCGTGGATGCCGATCCACTCGGTGACCAGGGCCGAGGCGAGCATGGCCAGGAAGGCGACGCTGATGACCCCCGCGGTCAGTCCCCCGCGACGGTCGAAGGCCCGCACCAGCCGCTCCATCCGCGGCCGCGCGAGCCCGAGCATCAGGGCCACGTAGGCGATCGTGAGCCCCAGCGTCCGCAGGGCGCTCGTCGCGTCCGCTCGAGTCACGCTCGTCAGGCGCGGCCAGGAGCAGCCAAGCGGTCGCGTCGTCCACCGCCGCACAGGCGAGGGCCAGCGCGCCGAGCCGCGTCTGCTGGATGCCGAGGCTCGCCCAGGATGCGGACGAGCACGGGAAAGGCGGTGACCGACAAGGACACGCCCGCAGAAGAGGGCGAAGGCCAGGAAGGGCACGTCACGGGTCGAGTAGCGCGGGTAGAGGTAGAGAGCCAGGAACGTCCCGAGCACGAAGGGCGCGACGATGCCGGCGTGTGACGTGACGATCGTGACGTGCGAGTGTCCCCTGAGCCGCGCGGGGTCGAGGTCGAGGCCCACCAGGAACATGAAGAGGACCACGCTGGCCTGCGCGCCGATGCCCGAGGAGGTCGGTCACGTGCGGGCGTGAAGAGCGCCTGCCGATCCCGACGGCCACAGCCGACCGAGGAGCGAGGGGCCGAGCACGATCCCGGCGATCATCTCGCCGATGACCGGCGCCTGGCCCAGTCGGGACTGCCACGAAGCCCATGCCCCGCGCGCAGCCCACGACGACGATCAGCGCGAGCAGGAACGAAGCCAGCCCCGAAGCCGGCGTTCCGCGCGCCTGCGGCCCCGAACGCCGCTCCGCCGGGCGCGCGGACGGGCGCGACCAGGGACGTCCCCGAGATGCCACACCAGGCCGAAGAGCGCCGCCGCGGTCACGAGCATGGCCGCGTAGAGGGCCACGCGCCGCCACCGAAGCGATCGGGCGTCGGTCAGAAGTTCGGGTCCCGGTAGACCGGCTTCCCGTCGACCAGGGTCAGGAGGATCTTGGTCTTCAGCAGGGTTTCGGGCGGGCCCTTGAAGATGTCGTCCGAAAGGACCACGAGGTCGGCCCGCTTGCCGACCTCCAGGGAGCCCTTCTCGGCTTCCTCGAAGGACGCGTACGCGGCATCGATCGTGTAGTGGCGCAACGCGCTCTCGAGCGAGATCGCGTGCTGGGGCAGCCACCCGCCCGGGGGCGTGCCATCCTTGGTCTTTCGCGTCACCGCACAGTAGAGGCCGCGCAGGACGCTCGGAGTGACGACGGGCCAATCGCTGCCGAAGGCGAGGCGCGCGCCGGCCTTCTCGAAGGCGGCCCAGCTAAAGGCCCGGGTCACGCGCTCCTCGCCCAGGTTGCCCGCCCAGGCCGAGAGGGTGTTCTCGTCGGGGTTGGCGTGGAGAGGCTGCATCGAAGCGATGACCCCTAGCGGCTTGAAGCGCGCGTATTCGCTGGCGTCCAGCGTTTCGAGGTGCTCGATCCGACCTCGGCGGTCGAGGCGTCCATTGGCGCGCAGGGCGGCCTCGTGCGCGTCCAGGGCCATGCGTACGGCCCGGTCGCCAATCGCATGGAGCCAGGTCTGGAGGGCTTCGCGGTCGGCGACCGTGACCGCTTCGTTCAAGGCCTCCGCCGTCCAGTTCGGCACCCCGGCGTTGGTGTCGCCCGCGTAGGGCTCCAGCATCGCCGCCGTCTTCGACTCGATGACGCCGTCGACGAAGAGCTTGACCCCGACCACCCGGAGCCAGGCGTCGCGATAGCGGGCGGCCAGCCGCTTGGCCAGGGCGACGGTGGCGAGGGCCTTGTCCGGCTCCATTTCCACCGCCGCGGCGACGCGAACGCTGAGCTTTCCCTCCCGACGCGCCCGGTCGAGCATCGCGAGGTCGGCCTCCACGTCCTGGGTGGGCGAGAGGAGCCCGGCGTCCTGCACCGACGTGATGCCGAGCGAGTTGAGCAGGCGAAGCCCCTTGAGGAGGCTCTGGTACTTCTCCGCCGGCCCCGGTTCGGGCACCTTGAGCTTCACGAGGTCCACCGCCGGCTTTTCCTTGAGCACGCCGGTCGGCTCGCCGGTCGCCTTGTCGCGGACGATCACGCCGCCCACCGGGTCCTTGGTGGCACGCGTGATCCCGGCCAGGGCGAGGGCCCTGGAGTTCACCCAGGCGGTGTGGACGTCGTAGGACTCGAGGAATGCGGGCCGGTCCCTGACCACCGCGTCGAGCTGCTGCCGGACGGGCAGACCGCCGGGGAACGAGGCGTAGGCCCAGCCGCCGCCGACGACCCAGGGCTTCTGGGGATGAGCGCGAGCCCATTCCTTGATTCGGGCCTGGATCTGGGGAACGTCCCGGAGGTCGGCCAGGTCCACGCGGTCGAGGCTGATCGATCCGTCGATCAAGTGCACGTGCGCGTCGTCGAAGCCGGGAAGAACGAGCCGACCGCCGAGGTGGATGACCTCGGTCCCGGGCCCGCGCAGGCTCTCGACCTCGCCCGTGGTTCCGACCGCCACCACCCGGCCCCCGCGGACGGCCACGGCCTCGGCCCAGGAGGGGTTGGTCCCGGCCGTCCAGACCCGGCCCCGCAACAGGAGGATGTCCGCCGCCTCCTCGGCGTTCAGGGGGCCGGCCAGGATGATCAGGACCGCGCCCAGGAGACCGCCGCCACGTACGCCCATTCCGAAAGGCTCCTCCGCGGAGAGAACGTCGTCGACATTCTATGGCGAATCGCCCTTTGACGCCCTCGCCTTACCGGCGGTAGTGTCCGCCAATCCTCCCTCCCGTCAGGGGCCAGTCTCGGCGACCGAGTGGTTCAAGGATCGCCCCGAAGCCCGAAGGCTCGTTGTCGCGCGCAACCGCTGAGTCTCTGAGCACGAGAAGCCATGACACAACGCCCCGGGACCCGAGGAGAGCCCCGGGCAAGAACCGCTTCCCGAAGGGGGCGCAAGGTCACCCTGGCCTCTCTAGCACAAGAGTGTGGGCCGCTTCCCCCGATTGAGGCTCCTTGTAGGAGCCGAGTTCTTCGCTGCGAGTTGCGCTATTCGAAGTAACCGTTTACGTCCAGGATCAGCTCGGCGCTGCCCGTGGCCTGCTCGCAGAGGATCGACAGGAGGCCGTCGACGCTCAGGGCCACGGTCGCGTTGTTCGCGCGGGTCTGGCCCGCACCGTAATTGATGGTGGACACCAAAGGGAGGCCCGCCTTCGCAGGAAAGATGCGAAGGTCGCCGGGCGCCCAGGCCGAGACCACGGTGACGTTCAGCGAAACAGCAGTGGCAGCCACCGGGACACCGCACCTCCCCGCCACGATCGCGGTCCTGGTCTTGCTGGCAACCAGAGCTGGCCCTTGGCCGTCCACCCGCGTGTCGAGGACTCGGCACGGGGAGACGGAGTAGAAGCCGGCCTCGTAGATCGTGGCCGTGCCGCGAGATCGGACGATGAGCGGGCCCGAAGAACCCAAGAGGTCCGCGAAGAACGTCTCGCTGGCCTCGGGCAGCGCATCGGCTCTCACCGGGACGGAAATGGCCTGGCTCGTCTGTCCTGCGAGGAAGGTGAGGACTCCCGCGGTTGCCGTGTAGTCGGCGGGGGCGCTCGCGGAGCCGTCGGCCGTCGCATAGCTCACGGTCGTCGTGCCAGCCGCAGGCGGAGAGAGCGCGACCGTAAAGGTGGCATTGGCGGTCCCGTTGTGGGGCTCGGCGATGACCGCATCCGAGATGGCGAAGCCCGGGAGGTCGTCGTCGAGGATGGTGCCGACGCCCTGCGGATCGACGATGCTGGCATTGACCGGGTTCGACAGGTTCACGAGCAAGGTCTCGCTCCCCTCGTTCAGGCGGTCACCGATGACGGGAACGGTGATGGTCCGGGTAGTGATCCCCGGAGCGAAGGTGAGGGTGCCCGGAGAAGAGGCGATGAAATCGGCGTCGGCCGTGGCCATCCCTCCGGTCACGGTGTAGTCGACGGTCACCGGCAGCGCAGATGCCGGTGAAAGTGAAACTGTGAAGGCCAACGACACGATTCCCGAGTCTCCCTCGGTCACGCTCGCATCCGCGATGGTGACTGCGGGGTCTCCGATCACCCCGACCGTGATCCCGTTGTCGATGAGCTTCTGCTTCCAGCGGGCGTATTCCGCCTGCTCGTCGGCGGTGGTCGCGAGGTGCCCCAGGGCGTCGGTGTTGTTGTACTGGCCAACCGTTGGACTGAGGTGATGAAACGTGTTGATGGCCACGGCGCCGTCTCTTTGAACCGCGGCAAACGCGTTATCGTGCATCCAGTTGTCATGCCACAGGGGATCCGCCACGGTCGTCATGTTGTAGTTTGGATCCCAGTAGTAGTCGTGCAGTTGCATGGGGAGTCGCCATTGATTGTTGAGTGGCGTCCCGTCCGGCAGGGTTCGCGCCGAGACTATCCGGTTGTCGTGAACGTCGTTGTGGTGTCCCGAGCTGATCGAGATGCCCTGCGAAGCAAAGTTGACGACCTGGTTGTCGTGGACATTCGTGTATCCCACGTCGGTCTTCGAAGGAGAATCGCCGAGCTGGATCCCACCACCGCCGAATGTCTCATAGACCGCCGCATTGGCCGGGTTGTCGCCCTGGATGTAGTTATCGTGAATGTGGATTGGTCGCCCTGGTAGCCCCCTGCTCTCAGCGGTGCTGATGACGTCTTCTGGCTGGCTGACGTAGGGTTGATTGATGATCTCGTTCCACGCAATCTCGACGTCAGCATTCCTGACACCAGCGAGCTGGAAGGCACCCGTCCCCACGGATGTCCCCTGCGCAAAGTTCCCTGTCTGGTAGCCACCATGACCATCGCTGAAGCGTCCGTCCAGGTTGTGAACGAGGTTGTACTTGTAGGCGACTCTCTGCCCGCTGAAGGTTTCCAGAGCCTCAGGCGGATCGTTGATCGCAATGGCTCCGAAACGAAAGCCCTCGATCAGGTTGTGCTCGACGATCAGGGAGGCAAAGTTGTATCCCAAGGCAAACGATCCTTTGGGAGTGCCGGCGACATTTGGATTGAGCGCGTAGCCTCGGCAATTGCGTATAGTCACGTTTGAGCCAATGCCCGTCGTAATCCCGTCGGTAACGCTCGATACGGTGCAGTTTTCGATGATCACCGGAGCGCTGGTGAAGACCCGGACGGCGGGGACATTGGGATCGAGACTCTGCCAGCTTCCGGTATAGGTGCCCCCGGCCGTGATGACGATGGGGGGCGCCGGCGTCGTGGCCTCAGGCGTCGATCCCGGACCCGGGCTTTCGGCCGCGGCAGACGAGCTGCCCAGGCCGGAGGTGATCGCCGACAGGACAAGGAAACCCCAGCGACGCCATCGAGAGATCTTCGAAGGTCCCAATTTGGCCTCCCGGCCGGTGAGAAGTGGGTCTTGGAGATGTGAGAGGGTATCGCGCCGGCAAGGATGCGGCAAACGCGTCTTCTCTAGATCGCCCATCGTCCTGGGTGGCCGAGAGAAGCCCGGCGTCCTGCACCGAAGTGATGCCGAGCGAATTGAACAGGCGAGGCCCCTTGAGGAGGCTCTGGTTACTTCTCCGCCGGCCCCGGTTCGGGCACCTTGAGCTTCACGAGGTCGACGTCTCGGGCGCGTCAGGGGGTTATGATCCATGACCTGAATGGAGACCCCATGGACGAAGTGACTCGTCGGCAGATCCTGGTCGGTGCCGCCATTTCCGCCTCGGTCCCCCTCGAATGGGCCAAGAAACGCTGAAGGGCTAGAGGACCCAAGCCGCGCGATCCCTGACATGAAGCGAGACCTCCTGCGCGCGGCCGCGCTCTCCGCATTCGTCGCCAGCGTGTGGTGCGTCGTCTACGGCCGCACCACCATAGACGCCTGGAAGGCGCCGGTCCACTACGGTGGAGACACGGTTTCCTTCCTCGCCTACCTCAAGGCGGCACGGGACGGCCACGTGGTCCCGGTGGCGGAGACCTTCGTGCCCGAGCTGAACGCGCCCTACGAGGCCAACTGGAACGACTACCCCCGTCCCCAGAAGGCCTTCTTCTGGCTCGCGGGAAGGACGGCGCGGGTCATCGGGGTCTTCGAGGCCGCGAACCTGCTCCTGCTGCTCGCCCACCTGTTGGCGGGGCTGGCCTTCTTCGCCGCCGCCCGCTATCTCCGGGTCCGGCCGGGCTGGTCGTCCGTCGGAGCGGTCGCGTTCGCCTGCTCGCCCTACATCTTCTACCGCAGCCTCAGCCACCTCGCCCTGAGCTTCTACTGGCACATCCCCCTGGACGTCCTGGTGGTGGGCTGGTGCTTTCGGCGGCACGGCCTTCGCGTGCGCTCCCGGCGCTTCGCGGTTGCCCTCGCGGTCGCCCTCGCGGCCGCGCTCTTCAACGTGTACTACGCGGCGCTCTTCGTGCAGCTCCTCATCCTCTCCGCCCTCGCCCAGGTGGTGCGCGGCTCCTGGCGCAAGGCGGTGGCTCCGTTGCTCCTGTCGGGGGCCCTCGTGGGCCTCTTCGCCCTCGAGAGCCTCGGCACCTTGCTCTACCCGTTGGAGCATGGCCGAAACCTGGCCGCGGTCTACAGGAGCTACGCGGATCTGGAGCGCTACGCCCTGAAGCCGATCGAGCTGGTCTTGCCCCCTCCCGGCAATGGCCTCTTGCACTATGGAAGCCTCGCCGAGGGCTACTGGCAGAACGCCCGCGGCGAGGTCGGCTCCGCCTACCTCGGGCTCGTGGCCATCGCGGGATTGTCGTGGCTCCTGGGAGGCCCGCTGGCCGCGATGATCCAGGGCCGGCGCGTGTTCATTCCGCCTGCCCTGGGCGCGGTCGTCTGGATCCTGGCCTTCTCCGTGGCGGGCGGAGTCAACGGGGTGCTCGGCAGCCTCGGCGTGGTTCTCCTCCGGGGCACGAACCGGTACAGCATCTGGCTGACCGCCATCGCCCTCCTCATCCTGATCGGGCGGCTGTCTCGCGCCTCGTGGCCGCGGCGCCTGCCGGCCGTAGTGGGCCCGGCCCTGTTCGCCCTCCTGATCCTCTTCGACCAGACGCCCGGCTTCCCCAAGCCCGAAACCCTCCTCTACCAGAGCCAGGCCTTGGAGAGGGATCGCGTGTTTGCCCAGCGGATCGAGGCGTCCTTTCCGGGCCGACCCATGCTCTTCATGCTCCCGGTACTCGATTTCCCGGAGGGCGGCGGCATCCGGCAGATGGGCGACTACGAGCACTTCCGTCCCTACCTCTTCACGTCCCGGGTCCGTTACAGCTACGGTACGGACAAGGGCCGTCCGCGGGAAAGCTGGCAGCGACGTGTGGAGGCCATGCTTCCCGCCAAGATGGTCGATCGACTGGAGGGCTATGGCTTCTCCGGCATCGTCGTCGATCGGAGGGCCTATGCCGACAGCGGCCGCTCCCTCCTCGCGGGCCTCGCGGGCGCGGGCCGGACCGTGGCTTTCGACGAGGTGGGCGGTGGACGCGCCGTCGTGCGCCTCTCGCCCCGAAGCCCGGCGCGACTGCCCGAAGGCGCTCCGCGGCTCGGCGAAGGGTGGTATGGACGGCCGCAGGCCGAGGGCTTCTGGGCCCGCACCTCGGGTGCGACCTGGATACTGGACAACGGCAGTTCGGCCGACGAGGCCGTGACCCTGAGCTTCGAGCTGACCGTGGCCCGGCCGCAGACCATCGCCTTGATGCAGGGCGAGCGGATCCTCGCGACGTTTCAGCCGGATCCCTACGCGAGCGTCAACGGCCTCCGGGTCGTCCTCCCTCCGGGCGAATCGAAGCTCGTGCTCACGACCGACCGACCACCCGACTTCGTCGAGGTCGGCAACCGCCTCCGGATGGCGACCTTCGCGGTGAAGGACCTCGAGATGAAGGAGGAATGACAGGATGACCGGCCCGAGCGTGACGGTGGTCTTCCTGCTCTACAACGCGGCGCGGACGACGCCCTCGCTCGTCTCCGCGTTGGCCCGCCAGGAGCGGCCCGGCCTGGCCCGGCAAGGCGACTGGCTGCAGGCGATCTTCATGGACGACGCCTCGACGGACGACACGGTCGCCGTGCTCCGGCGCTGCACGCAGGAGCAGGGTGATCCGCCCCACTGGCGCACGGTCCTGAACCCGACGAACCTGGGGCTGGCGGCGACGCTCAACAAGGCCTTCTCGGCCGTGACGACTCCTTATGCCCTCTCCTGCCACCTCGATTGCCTCTTCGGGGACGAAGCCTATGTGTCGCGGATGGTCGACTTGATGGAGGCCCACCGAAAGGCCGGAGCGATCACCGGCAAGCCCACCATCCCCAGGGGCGGCGCCCTGTCTTTCGCGGAGAAGGTCAACCTCGTCGCGAACCTGATGGACGTCCTTCCCGACGAGAGCGGCGACGAGCTCGTGCCGGTGGGTTTCGCCGAGGGACGCTGCGACATCTTCCGCATCGAAGCGCTGCGGGCCGCGGGTTTCTACGACACGACCTTGCGCACCGCCGGGGAGGATCAGGTCCTGGCCGCCCGGATGCGGGCCTCTGGCTTCGAGGTCTTTCAAGCACCGGCGCTCTCCTACGTGCTGTCCGTCTCCGAAGAGCAGAACACGGTGGGCAAGCTCCTGCGTCACCAGCGGCTCTTCGGCCGCGCCCATCCCTACATCATGCTGCGCACGCGGAACACCTCCGCCGGCGTGGCCGGAGCGCGGGCGGGGGCCAATCGGCGCGCGCGGCTCCTCCTGCGGGTGCAGCAGGCGGGCTCGACCGGCGCCCTGGGCCTCGCCCTGGGCCTGGTCCTGGCAGGGGCTCCCCTCCCCGCCCTGCTCCTCCTGGGCAGCCTCGTGCTCGTGAAGGGTGCCCTCTTCCGCCGCCATCTGGCGGCCGTGGCGCTCACCCTTCGCGAACGCCTGGCTTTCTTCGCCCTCCAGCCGTTTCTCGACTTCTCCTACACCTGGGGCCTGGTGCAGGGCATCGCGCGGCTGGGTAGCGGCTCCGCGGCCCGGCCCATCGACTGAGATGCCGCCGGGGAGCGACGACACGCGCGACCGGGAGTACACCGAGCGACTTGTCCGCCTGCAGGGCGCGACCTGGAAGAAGTGGCTCGACGTGCAGGCTCCGTACCGTTGGAACCTGCGCCGCTTGCGCCCGGGCTTCACCCTCGAAGTGGGATGCGGCATCGGCCGCAACCTCGCCCACCTCCGGGGCCAAGGCGTGGGCCTCGACCACAATGCCTACTCGGTCGCCGCGGCCCGGGCCTTGGGCTTGCTGGCCTTCACTCCCGAGGAGTTCCAGACCTCCGAATGGAATCGGCCAGCCCGATTCGATTCACTCCTGCTCTCCCACGTGGCTGAGCACATGCGTCGCGATCAGCTCGTCTCGCTCCTGCGGACCCACCTGCCCTACGTGCGGCCCGGGGGGCAGCTCATCCTGATCACTCCTCAGGAAGTGGGCTTCAAGAGCGATCCGAGCCACGTCGAGTTCATGGACCTCGTGCTCCTTCGGGCCGTCGCCCAGGAGCTGGGTCTCGCGGCGGTCCGGGATTTCTCCTTTCCCTTCCCGCGTCCCTTCGGCCGCCTCTTCATCTACAACGAGTTCGTGTCCGTCAGCCGCAAGGATTGAGACGGGAGAGCCGTTTGGCAGACACCACTTTGGTACGATGGCGGCCATGCTCGACCCGAGGGAAGGCGCGCCCGAACACGATCTCGCGATCGTGGTGCCCGTCTACCAGGGGGAACGGACACTCGAAGCCCTCGTAGGCGAGATCGCGCCCCTGGCCCAGGGAGCCACCACCCCGGGCGGGCGTGCCTTCCGCGTGAGCGAGCTGCTGCTCGTCCACGACGGCGCGCGGGACGCATCGGCCTCCGTGATGGAGGCGCTGGGCGAGAGGCATCCCTTCCTGCGCCTCATCTGGCTCTCTCGAAACTTCGGCCAGCACCCCGCGACCCTGGCGGGAATGGCGAGCACCGCGGCCGATTGGGTGGTGACCCTCGACGAAGACGGCCAGCAGGACCCTCGCGACATCGCGCGCCTGCTGGACGCCGCCCTCGACCAGGACGCGCTGCTCGTCTACGCCGAGCCCGTGGACCGGCCACCCCACGGCGCGCTCCGCAACCTGGCGAGTCGCGCGACCAAGGCCGCATCCGCGAGGCTCCTGGGGGGACGCAACATCGGAGCCTTCAACAGCTACCGGCTCATTCGCGGCGACGTGGCGCGGGGAGTGGCCGCCTATTGCGGGGCCAACGTGTATCTGGACGTGGCCTTGTCGTGGGTGGTCCCGAGCGCCTTGCATTGCCCGGTCAAGCTGCGCGCGGAGCGTAGCCGTCCGTCCGGGTACAGCCTGCGTCGCCTGCTCAGCCACTTCTGGCAGCTCGTGCTGACCTCGGGCACACGGCCGCTCCGGCTGATCTCCCTCATGGGGGGAGGCTCGATCCTGCTGGGAATCGCGATCAGCGGCTGGGTGCTCTGGGGACGCCTCGCCCACCAGGTGCCGGTGCCCGGGTGGACCTCGATGATCATCGTGGTCTGCGTGTCCTCCGGCCTCGTCCTGTTCGCTCTCGGCATCATCGCCGAGTACCTGGGGGTGGCGGTGTCGATGGCGATGGGCAAGCCCCCCTACTTCATCGTCGCTCGTCCTTCGGGCCAGCCCCGGAAGAGCTGAGTGCTCGTATGGGTGGTCGGAGCGGGGGGCCTCCTCGGCTCCAGTGTTCGCGACGCCTTCGCCGCCCTCCCCGGCTCCACCGTGACCTTCGTGGACGACGAGCGCCTCCCCTGGAGCGGAGGCCCGACCCTGGGCCCCGCACTTCGCTCGCGAACCGCACGGTTCCTGGCCGAGAGCCTCGCCGGGGCGGGTCAGGGCTGGGCGGTTCTCTGGTGCGCGGGAGCCGCGGTGGTCGCGAGTGGAGCCCGTGAGGTCGCCGCCGATCAGGCTGCCTTCGAGCAGTTCCTGGCCGGGCTCGACGCCGAGCTCGATGCGAACCTCGAAGCGGCGACGCGCCGGCGCGGCCACATCCTGCTCGCCAGCTCGGCGGGCGGGGTGTGGGCCGGCCACACCGGCGCGGCCGCGATCACGGAGTCGACGCCGGTCCGCCCGCTCTCGGACTACGGCCGCGGCCATCTCGCGCGCGAGAAGGCCCTCGCCGCGTTCGTCGCCAGAAGACCCACGGTGCGCGCGGCCGTGGTCCGACTCTCGAACCTCTACGGGCCCGCGCAGCGGCTGGACAAGGCGCAGGGGCTCGTGTCCCAGATCGCCCGATCGTCGATCTACCGGAGGCCGATCCGGATCTACGTCCCCCTCGACACCGTGCGTGACTATCTCTTCGCCGCGGACGCGGGCCGCGGCCTGGCCGAAGTCCTCGAGCGCCTCGCCCGGAGCCCGGTCACGGGGCCGGCGCCCCTCGTGAAGATCCTGGCCTCGGAGGACGAGACCTCGGTCGGAGGCCTCCTCGCCATCTTCCGTCGCGTGACCCGTCGCCGGATCGCCGTGGTCGCGGGCCTCAGTCCACTGGGCCGCCTGCAGCCGCTCCGTCTGCGATTTCGGTCCGAGGTGTGGAGGTCGGCGGGCCGGAGCGTCCGCACTCCCCTGCCCGAGGGCGTGGCGCGGGTCCATCGGTACCAGCTCCAGCAGTTCATCCGCGGAGCGTTGCCCGCGCCCGCCCTGGAGTGAGGGGCCTTGGACCCCGCCTCGTCCGGTAGAATGCCGCCACATGGCAGAGGACTCCGGGCTGGCTCCGATCCTCGAGCGGCTCTACGCGCGCCGGTTCTCGGAAGCTGACCTTGGGGAGATGCGGGGCGTCTGGCGGGCGCTCGTGCGTGGCTTTCTGGAGCGACGCATCCGACCGGATGCGACGGTGGTGGACCTCGGCGCCGGGGCGTGCCTGTTCATCAACGAGGTCCGCGCCGCCCGCAGGATCGCCCTCGACGCCAACCCCGACCTGCGCCGACGAGCGGCCCCCGGGGTGGAGGCGGTCGTCACCACCGATCTTTCCCTGCGCGAGCTTCAAGACGGCTCGGTCGGCCACGTGTTCATCAGCAACTTCCTCGAGCACCTGCCTGATCATCGGGCCGTGCTCGCGCTGCTGGCCGCCGTGCTGCGCAAGCTCCAGCCGGGCGGTACCGTGCTCATCCTGCAGCCGAACTTCCGGCTCGAGCCGCGCCGTTACTTCGACTTCGTCGACCACCAGGTGATCCTCACCGACGCGAGCCTGATCGAGGCCCTGGAGGTGGTCGGCTTCGAGATGCGCGAGGTCCGCGTGCGCTTTCTCCCCTTCACGAGCAAGTCGGTGCTTCCCCGGTGGCCGTGGCTCGTCCGCCTCTACCTCCGGCTTCGACCTGTGCAGTGGCTGCTCGGAAAGCAGAGCTTCCTGGTCGCGGCTCGGCCCGGGAGGCCGCCGGGATGAGCAAGGTTCGAGGGCTGGCTCTCTCGCCCGAGGCGTCGCTCGTGAGCTTCGACGGCGGGGTGGCGGTTCGGGCGCGGCTCATGCGGCCCGACCGCTACCGGCACCTGGAAGCTCTCGATCCCGCGGAGCCCCGCATCGTTCGCGGCGGCGGGTACTCGTACGCGGCCGCGGGGTTCGGGGCCGGCGCGCTCGTGCAGGACGCGCGGGCCTTCGACCGGGTGCTGGCCTTCGACCCCGAGGCGGCAACGATCGAGTGCGAGGCCGGCGCCACCTTGGAAAAGCTGCACTCTCTCCTCACCCCGCGGGGGCTCTACCTGCCCGCGCAACCGGGCTACCCCCGGATCACCCTGGGGGGCTGCCTCGCCGCGGACGTCCACGGGAAGAATCAGGCTCGCGACGGCAACTTCGGGCGCGGGGTGCTGGGCCTCCGCCTCTTCCATCCTCGGCACGGGTTCCTGGATCTTGGCCCCGGAGACGAAGCCTTCGACCTGACCCTGGGCGGCCTCGGCCTCACCGGGCACGTCGTGAGCCTGCGCCTGCAGCTCGCACGCCTGCCCAGCCCGGTCGTCGAGTTGAAGCGCCGCCGCATTGCGGACGTGTCCCTGACCCTCCCGTGTCTCGAGACCGCCGGAAAGAGCGCGCCCTTCCTCTATACCTGGCAGGACTTCACCGCGAGAGGCGCCGCCTTTGGGCGTGGCTTCGTCTACTCGGGGCAGTTCCTGACGGACGGCGCGGACGGCGCGTACCGCGAAGCACGCTACTCGGCCATCGACGCGAGCTCGCGCGCCCGGCCCGGTTTCCCGTTCTTCGGACGCTGGACGACCCCCGCCTTCAACCGGGTCTACGGGGCTGCGCAGTCCTGGACGCCGAGCGAGCGCCGCCTGCCCCTTTTCGATTTCCTGTTCCCCGTGGCGCGGAAGGTCGCCTACTTTCGCCTCTTCGGCCGGCGTGGCTTTCACGAGTCGCAGGTGCTCCTCCCGCGGTCCGCCTTCCTGCCCTTCGCGAAGGAGCTGGAGCGCTTCCTCGGAGAGCACAAGACGCCGATCACGCTCGCGTCTGCCAAGCTGTTCGAGGGTGTGCCTCGCTTCCTGCGCTTCGACGGGCCGGGAGTCTGCCTCGCCCTCGACTTTCCGCGGGGCGCACACGCCGATCCCCTCTTGCGTTTCCTCGACGCGGCGGTGCCCGCTCACGGAGGCCGTCCGAACGTGATGAAGGACTCGCGGCTCGGGGGAGCCACGGTCCGGGCCTGTTACCCCGAGTACGAGGCGTTCAAGGAGGCGCTCGGCCGCTTCGACCCCGCGCGCCTCTACCGGTCGGACCTCTCCGTGAGGCTGGGGTTGTGACCTGCGTGATCGTGGGCGCCTCGGCGGGCCTCGGCCGCGCGCTGGCCGAGGCCCTGGCCCGGCGCGGCCGGCCCCTCCTGCTCGTGGCCAGCGACGAGCGCGACCTCCTGCCCCTCGCCGCGGACCTCCGGTTGACCCACGGCGTGGAAGCCCGCGTGGTCGCCCATGACGCGGCCGACCACTCGAGCCTCGCTGGCGCCATCGGTGCGGCCCTCCCGACGGACGGGCCCATCGAGGCCCTTCTCCTTCCGATCGGCACGTCGGACGACGATGATGACGGCATGCTCTGCCCCGAGAGAGCCGAGGAGCTCGTTCGCATCAACCTCCTGGCCGTCACCTCGGTCGTGGCTCTCCTGGCGCCCCGCATGCTCTCGAAGGGGCGTGGAGCCATCGTGGGCTTCGGATCCGTGGCGGCAGAGCGAGGACGCGGCCGGAACGTCGTCTACGCCGCGGCCAAGCGCGGGCTCGAAAGCGTCTTCGAGAGCTGGCGTCACCAGTGGGAGCCCCAGGGCCTGTCGGTCGTCCTCTACACCCTCGGATACCTGGACACGAACCTCGCCTTCGGCCGACCCCTGCCCTTCCCCAGGGCCGATCCGGAGCAGGTCGCGGAGCGGGTGTGCCGAGAGCTGGGGCGGGCCCGGGGCAAGCACTTCCTCCCGGCCGGGTGGCGCTTCGTGGCCCTCGCGATCCGCGCTCTGCCCTGGTTCGTGTATCGCCGAGCGCGGTTCTAGCGGATGCCGAACCCCGAGGGCCCGCGCGTCAGTCTCTTCTTCCCGGTCTACCGTGACGAGGCCACGGTGGAGCGCGTCGCGCGGAAGGCCCTGCGCGTGCTCGACGAGCTGGCCTCCGAGCACGAGGTGATCATCGTGGACGACGGCTCGCCGGACCGGGCCGGCGAGATCGCGGACCGGTTCGCCGCCACCCACCCCGCCGTCCGGGTGATCCACCACGAGCGCAATCTCGGGTACGGCCAGGCCCTCCGCACCGGCTTCGAGGCGGCGCGGTTCGAGTGGATCTGCTTCACCGACGGCGACGACGAGTACGAGGTGGACGACCTCCGCCGTCTGTTGCGCCTTCGGGACTACTACGACCTCGTCATCACCTTCCGCTACGCCAAGCGCTACGGGGGCTGGCGCATCTTCATGTCCTATGTCTACAACCAGCTGTTGCGCTTCGTGTTCGAGACCCGCTACCGCGACGTGAGCTCGGGCCTGAAGCTCGTGAAGCGAGAGGTGGTGGACGAGCTCGAGCTCATTTCCACGAGCCCCTTCATCGGGGCGGAGATCGCGATCAAGACCATGCTCAAGGGCTTTCGGGTGGGCGAGGTCGGCATTCAGACCTTCCCCCGGCAGTTCGGCCGCGGCAGCTCCACCTCACTGCGGAACATCCTCGCCACCCTCCGGGACATGCGGCGCGTCTACCGGCGGGTCTTCTCGGCCGGCTACGACCGGCCGATGAACCACGGTTAGTCCGGGCTAGCTTCCGCACTCGAACACCGGACCGGCCGCGCCCGGCACCCGCCAGAAGGTGACGCGCGGCCCCTTCGCTCCCGGCCGAAACTCGAGGAATCGCACCTCGTCGGCCCGGCTCCGGGGACAGCGCCCTGCGAAGATCGCCGCCAGGTCAGAGGCGTTGCGCGCGAGGGGATACATCCAAAGCCCGCTTCGGGCCTGGTCCGGCACGTAGCGAAACCGCGACTTCTCGCCGCTCGCGAAGCTCACCACGATGAAAGCCGCTTCCTCGCGCAGAAGGAAGCGGCGCAACTTTGCGGAGGGCGGCGAGTCGATCTCGACCTCGACCAGGAGCGCGCCCGTCACGCGGGGCAGGCGCAGCGGCTGGCCCCAATCGACGTCGATCGTCTGAAGGCGCACCGGGGGCGCGAATCGAGGCTCGGGGCGAGCCTCCAGGAGGAACACCTCTCCTGTCCACGCGAGGTCGTACTTGTCGAGAAGGGTGCGGAAGGTCAGGGGCTCGTCCCAGAAGAGGTGGCGCCGGTCGATGCTGCGCACCCCGGTGTCCGTATGCCACAGGAGGAACGAGGGCCGAGAGGGGGCTTCGAAGAAAGCGGCATCGAGACGGTCGAGCTCGGGTGTGTAGGTCGCGAAGGATGCGGGCGAGGGCCGGCTCGACCAGGCGAAGGCGTTGGCCGCGGCGTAGGACGTCTCCCAGGGGTACACGTCCACCGTCCGTGAGCCGATGCGCGCGCCTGCCGCCTCGGGTAATCGCTGGGAGACGAGCGTCGCGGCCGACTCGCGTTCCAGGTCGGCGAGGTGGGTCGACAGCACGGTGAGGGTCGCAAGACCGCGAGCCCCGGGCAAGAGAAGTGGCTCGAGGACGGTTTCACCGAGGGTCTGGAGCGGGCGGGGGCCGCCGCCGGGACACTCGATCCAGACCCGCACCAGCGCGACCGCGGCGAGGACCAGCCAGGGGCAGGAAGGACGGAAGCCGGAGGCCCCCACGATCTCGACCAGGGCCACAGCCCCCAGAACGAGGCCGAAGAGCACGAGGATCTTGACGTGACCGTCCTGGCGGACCACTCCATGCTTCCAGGCGAGGAAGGTCGGGGCCACGAGCGCGGCCGCCACCACGCGAAGGTGCGGCCGCCCGGGAGCGATGAGGGCGGCCCCGAGGCAGACCGCGAACACGCCGAAGGCGACGGCCGCCTTCCACCAGTCGGGCTCGGCCAGGCTCATGGCCGAGGAGTAGCCGCGGGTCACCGCCGACGCCGTCCGCAAGTAGTCGACGAGACCGTCGAGCGAGCCACGGTGGACCCAGAGTCCCAGGCCCAGGCCCGACGCGGCGCCGGCGACGGAGACGATCACCCGGGCAGAGGTGGCGCGCCCGGGCCGAGCCAGGAAGGCCGCAGCCCCGACCGTGAGGAGAGCACCCGATCCGAGCGAGAGCTTGATGAGCATCGCGAAGCCGGCCAGGAGCCCGGCCGTCGCGAACACCGCGAGCGCTCTTCGACCCCTGGCCCGCAGGCCGAGCAGGACGAGGAGCACGACGAGACCGAGCCAACGGTACTCGTCGGCGGGCACGTGGATCGCCGCGAGAAGGAGGCCGCTTCCGGCGATGATCGAGGCCAGGCGGCCTCCGACGGATACCGAATAGGCCGAAGCGGCGAGGCCGAGCGCAACCGTGAGGAAGAGCTGCGAGACGATCCACGGAATGACGATCCCCGGCACGTCCATGGCCGCGATGCAGTAGCCGAAGGGGCCGTAGGTAGAGACGAAATCACGGCCGAAGGCGCGGCCTTCGGCCGATGCGCGGTTCATGGCGTAGGTGTAGGAGAGGTCGATGCCGGGCGCCGGGACCTGAAGGCCGTAGCCCACGACGTCCTCACGATTCATCCCCAGGCGAAAGCCCAGGAGGATGCTCAGCAAGGACGCGGCGACCAGGACCATCGCGATCCGGGAGCGCTCCCCGGCACGCGGCGTCCGCTCGACGTTCATGCGTAGGCGGATGATACCCTACGCCTCGGAATCGAAAGGTGCGGAGCACACGAAGGCCAGGTCCCGGAAGGCTCAGGAGTGTCCTCGGCACCCTCCTGCTCGTCGCCCTTCCGGTCGCGGCGGTGCTCCTCGGGATCTCGTTTTTTCGTGCCGGGGCCGCCCCCACGCTGACCCTCGACACGAAACCGGCGGCCCTGGGCCCGAGGACACACGTGGAGGCGGCGGCCGAAGTAGGCGGACGCGGGCTCGCCGGGCTCCGGCTCGAGATCGTGCAGGGCACGACGGCGCGCCTCGTGGCCGCGAGAGTCATGGTCCCTCGTCCCGCGTGGGCCTTCTGGGGACCGCGGGAAACGCGAGCAGTGCTCGAGGTCGAGCTCGGACGCGAAGGCCTCGCCGGCCTCGGCGACGGCTCGGCCACGTTGCGCCTGACCGCCGACCGCGCACCCGCCTGGCTCTGGACCCCGGGCCCGGTGGTGAAGGAGGTCACCCGGCCCCTCCGCCTTCAACCTCCGACCCTGGAGCGCCTGTCCACCCAGAACGCGGCGACGCAGGGCGGGGCCGGCGTCGTGGTCTACCGGGTGGGAGTGGGGTCGACGCGCGACGGGGTGGCGGCGGGCGAGTGGTGGTTTCCGGGACATCCCCTGCCCGGGGGCGGGGAACGCGATCGCTTCGCGCTCTACGGCATCCCGTTCGACCTCGCCGATCGGGCGGCGGTGCGCCTGGTGGCCGAGGACGACGTCGGCAACCGGAGCGAGGCCGCCGTTCCTCGACCGCTTCACCACCAAGCCCTTCGCGACCGAGACCCTGGCCCTCCGCGACGAGTTCCTCGCCAAGGTCGTGCCGGAGATCCTCGCCCATGCTCCCGAGGTGAAGGCGGACGCCGACCCGATGCAGAGCTTCCTGGCCATCAACCGCAGCCTGCGCCGCGCCAACGCGGAGACTCTGAAGAAGCTGGGTGAGGCCTCGGCCCCGAGGTTCCTCTGGAGTCGAAGCTTCGAGCCCCTGCCGCGGGCCAAGGTGATGTCGGCCTTCGCCGACCAGAGGTCGTACACCTACTCCGGGCGTCCCGTGGACCAGCAGACCCATCTCGGGTTCGACCTCGCGGCCACCCGCAACACTCCCGTGCCCGCCGCCAACGACGGGAGGGTGGTCCTGGCCGAGTACCTGGGGATCTACGGCAACGCCGTCGTGGTCGATCACGGCTTCGGCCTCATGAGCCTCTACGCCCACCTCGCGGCGGTCGACGTGGCCAAGGGGCAAGCGGTGGCCCGGGGCGACATCCTCGGCCGGACGGGGGCGACGGGGCTCGCCGCAGGCGATCACCTGCACTTCACGATCCTGGTCCAGGGGCTGCCCGTCAACCCGACCGAGTGGTGGGATGCGCACTGGATCCGCGACCACGTGGCGCGTCCCCTGGGCCCGGCCTTTCCCTTCGCCGAGATGAGTCCGGGCCCCCCGAAGAGTCCGGAGCGCCCGAAAAAGAGGCGCTGAAGGGGTCAGGCGCACGTCTGCCTCCCGAGCCGGTCGCGGGGTGGCTTACACTAACGGTCTCGACACGGTTTCGCCGGGAGGGCGAATGGTTCTTGGATTCGGGGCGGCGAAGGCCGAGGACGTGGCCAGCCTCATCGCCAAGAAGAACTACTCGAAGGCGATCGAGCTGATCAAGGTCCAGATCAAGGGCCAGAAGGCGGACCCCCGCCTTCGCATGCAGCTCGCCGACGTGCTGATCATGGCGGGCAAGGGGCGGGAGGCGGCCGTCGTCCTCGAGCCCCTGGCCGACGAGTACGCGCGCGAGGGGTTCGCGGCCAAGGCCATCTCCGTCCTCAAGAAGATCCAGAAGGCCGATCCCAACCGCCGGGACATCGAAGGGAAGCTCGCGTCCCTGATCGAAGCGAAGCAGCGGCAGGCCACGGTTTCGTTGCCCGGCCCCGCGGCCTCGATGCCCGAGTTCGGCATGGAGGAGATCGGCTTCGAGCCGCCCACGAGCGGCCCCATCGCGGTCCCGGTGGAGCCGATGGCAAAGGTCGCGCCCGAGCCGGAGCTCGGCTTCGCCGCGGGGCCCGAGGTCGGCATGGAGATGGAGGTCGCGGCCCCGGAGCCTCCACCCCTGGATCTGGCGCCACCGGCCGCGGAGCCTGCCCCGGCCCGTCGCGACATCTTCCTCGAAGAGCCGGAAGAGGGCGGCCTCGAGTTCGTGGAGGACGAGCCCACGGAGACCCTCGAGCCCATCGTCGAGGTCGAGGCCGAGCCCGTGGCCGAGGCTGAGCTCTTCGTCGAGCCCGAGCCCGAGCCCGACCCCATGACCGACGCCGCCTTCGCCGACGAGGTCACCTCGCTCCTCGACGACCTCTTCCCCGCGAACACTTCCGTCGACGAGGACGGCGACGCGGGCTCGCCGAGCGGCGCCCAGATCGTGGTGAGCCCCCTCTTCCGGGACTTCTCGGTGGACGAGCTCGTGGCCGTGATCCAGGGCCTGAAGCTCCTGACCTACCAGCCGAAGCAGATCATCCTGCGCGAAGGAGACAGGGGCGAAAGCCTCTACATGCTGACGTCAGGCACGGTGAAGGCGTACAAGCAAGAACGCCAAGGGCAAGCAGGTCTTGCTGGCCGAGCTCAGCGAAGGGGCCTTCTTCGGCGAGGGCTCCATCCTGACCGGCAAGCCGCGCACGGCCACGGTCGTGGCCTGGGAAGACTGCGAGCTGCTCGAGCTCGACCGGCCGACCCTCGACTCGATCACGCAGACCCACCCCCACGTGTGGGACGTGCTCCAGGAGTTCGCGGCCAAGCGCGGCTCCGCTCGCTGACGACCGCGGGGCGGCGCGGGCGGCGCGGGCGGCGCGTTGTTGTAAGCTCCAGACGATCAGCCCCATGAGCGAACCCGTAATGCTCGAGACCGCGGAGCTTCCGTCTCCGATCGGGACCCTGGCCCTGGTCGCCTCGCCTCTCGGCCTGTGCGCCGTGGACTTCGACCGCGACTGGGTGCGCCTCGAGAGCCAGCTCGAACGGCGCTTCGGCCCGGTGCGGCTCGAGGCGACGACCGACCCCGCGGGAGCGGTGAGCGCGCTCCGCCGCTACTTCGACGGGGGACTTGCAGGCGATCGAAGCGATTGCGGTCGACACCGGCGGCACGCCGTTCCAGCAGCAGGTGTGGACCACGCTCCGCAGCATTCCCGTGGGCCGCACCTGGTCCTACGCCGACATGGCGAAGGCCATCGGCCGACCCTCCGCAACCCGGGCGGTGGGAGCGGCGAACGGCGCCAACCCGGTGGGAGTGGTGGTGCCCTGTCACCGCGTGATCGGCCGAAACGGCAGTCTCACGGGGTACGGCGGCGGCCTGCCCCGGAAGGTCTGGCTGCTCCGTCACGAGGGAGCGCTCCTTTGAGAAACGCGATGCTGCTTCCCGTTGCGCTCGTCATGACGAGCGGCCTGGTCTCGGGTGCCCGGTCGACGCCGCAACCTTCACCTCTCCGGAGAGGCAACCCCATGACGAACGAAGCCGAACGCGGGCTGTCCTTCCGCTTGAGCGACGGGGAAGGCGACGCGGCCTCGCCCGCGCGACCTCCCCTGGCACCCGCCGCCACGCTCGACGAGGCCGAGACGGAGCGCCTCCTCGCACGGCTCGCGCCCATCGCCGCGCCGGCCGAGGAACGACTGCCGTTCGCTCTTCGCGAGAAGTCGCTGCCCCCGCCCCGGACCGGCAAGACCGTCTCCGGGACGTTCCCTCCGGAGTCGGAGCGACCGGCGCCGGTGGCCGTGGCCGCGGGTCCGCTCGAGGTGCTGCGTCGCATGCCCGAGGGAGACGTGCCTCTGGCTCCGAACCTGGCCGTCACCTTCTCGGAGCCCATGGTCGCCGTCACCTCGCACGCGGATCTCGCCGCGCGAAGCCCGGCCCCTGCGTCTCATGCCCGAGCCGCCCGGCCAGTGGCGCTGGGTCGGGACGAAGACCCTGCTCTTCGAGCCCGCGGGCCGATTCCCGATGGCCACCGACTACAAGGTCGAGGTGCCCGCGGGCACGCGCGCGGCCGGCGGAAACGCCATCGCCGGGACCGTGGCCTGGACGTTCTCCACCCCGGCACCCACGCTCCTGGCCTCGCATCCCGTGGGCGGGCCCGCGCGACGCGATCCCTTGCTCTTCGCGGCCTTCGACCAGAAGGTGGATGCGCAGTCCGTGATCGGGGCCCTCCAGATTCGCGCCGCCAGCGCGGACGTTCCGTGCCCGGTTGGCCACCGCCGAAGAGGTCGCGGCGGACGAAACCGTGAAGGCCCTCTCGCAGCGGAGCGAGGGCGGGCGCTTCGTGGCGTTTCGGGCCGAAGCGCCTCTGCCCGCGGATGTCGACGTCACCGTGACGGTCCCCGCGGGGACGCCTTCGGCCGAAGGGCCCGGAAGACGGCGAAGGCGCAGGAATGGCGCTTCCACACGTTCGGCCCCCTGCGCGTCAAGTCGCACCGCTGCGGCTACAACAACCAGTGCCCGCCGTTCACGCCGTGGCAGGTCGAGCTCACGAACCCGATCGACGCCAAGGCCTTCCGCAAGGAGATGGTCCGGGTGACGCCAGCCTTGCCTGGTCTGAAGGTCGACGTCTACGGCCAGACCCTGAACATCCGGGGGGCATCGAAGGGTCGCACGCGCTACACCGTCACCCTCCTCGCCGAGATCCCGGACACCTTCGGCCAGACCCTCGGCGAAGCCGCGGTCGTCACCTTCGACGTGGGGAGCGCCCAGCCCTCTCTCTTCGCACCGGGAGGCAACTTCGTCGTGCTCGACCCCACGGCCGCGCCTCGTTTCTCCGTCTACTCGGTCAACCATGCGGCGCTGCGCGTGCGGGCCACCGCCGTGACGCCGGAGGACTGGCCGGCCTTCCAGAAGTACATGCAGGCCCGCGGCGACGACAAGGGGGCGCCGCCGGGACGATCGGTGCTGGACACCACCGTGAAGGTGCAAGGCGTGCCCGACGAGCTGACCGAGACGCGGATCGACCTGCGCCCGGCGCTACCGAATGGACTCGGGCAACTCGTCCTACGCGTGGATCCGGTCGTGCCCGAGGAGGGCAGCAACAACAGCGTGACGGTGCGTGGGTACCGGCCGTCGGTTCGAGCCTGGGTGCAGGCCACGCAGATCGGCCTCGACGCTTTCGTGGACGATCGCGACTTCGTGGGATGGGCGACCTCGCTCGCCGACGGACGTCCCCTGGCTGATGTCTCCCTTGGCCTCCTGCCCGGCGGGGCTCTCGTCAAGACGGCGGCGGACGGCCTCGCCACCCTTCGCCTGGCGGACACCCCGCAAGCCGTGCTCGTCGCGCGCCGGGGCAACGACGTCGCGATCCTCCCGGACAACACGTCCTGGTGGGGTCAGGGCTGGAAGCAGCAGCCCCGGGGCGACGAGCTGCGGTTCTACGTAGCCGACGATCGGCAGATGTATCGGCCCGGGGACGAGGTGCGGATCAAGGGATGGGTGCGGCGCGTCGGCCTGGGCCGGGCGGGTGACGTGGCCGAGGCCGCAGGGCTGCAACAGGTCACGTACGCGCTCAAGGACTCGCGCGGGAACGAGATCACGAAGGGCACACGCCCGGTGAGCGGCCTCGGCGGCTTCGACCTCGCGCTGAAGCTGCCGCCGACCATGAACCTCGGCCCGGCGCAGTTGGAGGTCGTCGCTCCGGGCGGGACGGCCCATCACACCTTCCAGGTGCAGGAGTTCCGTCGGCCGGAGTTCGAGGTCACGGCCACCGCGAGCGAGGGGCCGTTCTTCGTGGGCGATCACGCCACCGTCACCGTCGGCGCCTCGTACTACGCGGGCGGGGGTCTCGCGGACGCCGACACCACCTGGCAGGTGACCACGACACCGCGCTTCGTTCACGCCGCCCAACCGGGACGACTTCGTGTTCGGCACCTGGGTGCCCTGGTGGCGGCCGTGGCCCGGCTACGCAGCGCCCAGGCCGGCGGTGAGTCACATTGGGCGAACGGACGCCGCGGGCCGCCATGTCCTCCGCATCGACTTCGACCGAGCCGATCCCCCGCGGCCGACGAGCCTCCGGGCCGAGGCCTCCGTCATGGACGTGAACCGGCAGGCCTGGGCCGCTTCAGCCCAGCTCCTCGTCCATCCTTCGTCCCTCTACGTCGGCTTGAAGACGGCACGGGCTTTCGTCCAGAAGGGCCAGCCCCTCCCCGTCGATGCGATCGTGACGGACCTGGACGGCAAGGCCGTCGCCGCCCGCAACGTCGCGCTGCGCGCGGAGCGGCTCGATTGGGAGCAAGAGGCCGGAGAGTGGAAGGAGAAGGTCGCGGGCGCAGAGGATTGCCCCACGGTTTCGGCGGCGGATGCGGTGCGCTGCACCTTCACGAGCGGCGAAGGCGGCGTCTATCGTATCCGGGCCACGGTCGCGGACGATCGCGGACGTCCGAACGAGACCGAGATGCGCATCTGGGTGGCGGGCGGCAAGACCGCCCCGCGCCGCGGGGTCGAGCAGGAAGAGGTCACACTCGTGCCCGACAAGAAGGAGTACAAGGCCGGGGAGACCGCCGAAGTTCTCGTGATGGCGCCCTTCATGCCCGCGGAGGGGCTCGTGACCCTGCGCCGCTCGGGCATTCTGAGAACCGAGCGCTTCACCCTGACCGGCACGTCGCACACCCTTCGCATTCCGGTCGAAGAGGCCTGGACCCCCAACGTCCATGTCCAGGTCGATCTCGTCGGCGCGGCCGCGCGTACGAACGACGCGGGCGAGCCCGATCCCAAGCTGCGGCCTCGGCCCGCGTTTGCCTCGGGATCGCTCTCCCTGCCTGTCCCGCCGAGGACGCGAACCCTCGCGCTCGAGACCATGCCCCGTGAGAAGGCCCTCGCCCCCGGAGGGGAAACGGTTCTCGACGTGAGCGTTCGCGACGCGGAAGGTCGGCCGGTCGCGGGCGCGGACGTGGCGGTGGCCGTCGTCGACGAAGCGGTCCTGGCCTTGACCGGCTACCGCTTCCCCGATCCGCTCGCGGTCTTCTACCCGACGCGGTCGACCGGCGTGGCGGACATCCACTCGCGCGCGAGCGTGCTCCTGGCGCGACCGGACGAGGATCTGGCGCGTGAGGCGGGGGCAGCGGCGGAGCAGGCGACGGGAATCTTCCTGAGCGCCGCGGCTCTGGACGTGGCGGCCTCTCCCCAGGCAATGCCCGCGCCGATGGCCCGGATGGCCGCTGTCGGAGGTCGCGGCGAGAGCGCTCCCGAGCCGATTCGCATGCGCACCGACTTCAACGCTCTGGCCCTGTTCGCGGCCAGCCTGCCGACCGACGCCCAAGGCCAGGCCCAGGTCAAGGTGAAGGTCCCCGACAACCTCACTCGCTACCGGATCATGGCCGTGGCCGCCGCGGGCGCCCGGCAGTTCGGCTCCGGCGAATCGACCCTCACCGCGCGCCTGCCCCTCATGGTCCGCCCCTCGGCACCCCGCTTCCTGAACTTCGGCGACCGCTTCGAGCTGCCGGTCGTGGTGCAGAACCAGACCGATACCGCGATGAGCGTCGACGTGGCCGTGCGGACCAGCAACGCGCTCCTGACCGCGGGCGCGGGCCGGCGCGTCCAGGTGCCGGCCAACGACCGGGTGGAGGTCCGCTTCCCCGCCGCCGCGGCGTCCGCCGGCAAGGCCCGGTTCCAGATCGGCGCCTCGGCCGGGGCCTGGTCCGACGCGGCGGAGGTGCAGCTGCCGGTCTGGACTCCCGCCACGACGGAGGCCTTCGCCACCTACGGCCAGATCGACGAGGGCGCGATCTTCCAGCCGGTGAAGGCCCCCGGCGACGTGGTCTCCGCGTTTGGAGGGCTGGAGGTCACGACCTCGTCGACGGCGCTCCAGGCCCTGACCGACGCCGTGCTCTACCTCGTGGCCTATCCCTTCGAGTGCGCCGAGCAGCTCTCGTCGCGGGTGCTCGCGGTGGCCGCGCTCAAGGACGTGCTCGGCGCTTTCCAGGCCGAAGGCCTGCCCCGGCCCGAGGAGATGACGACCGCCGTGAAGCGCGACGTCGAGCGGCTGAGCTCATTACAGAACGGCGACGGCGGGTTCGGCTTCTGGCGCCGCGGCGACGACTCCTGGCCCTACGTCAGCATCCACGTGGCCCACGCCCTCGAGCGGGCCAAGGCCAAGGGCTTCGAGGTTCCGGAGGCAATGCTGGAGCGCTCGCGGCAGTACCTGAAGTCCGTCGAATCGCACATCTCTCGCGAGTACCCCGAGGAAGCGCGCCGCACCCTCGTCGCCTACGCCCTCTACGTGCGCCATCGCCTCGGCGACAAGGACCCCGAGCGCGCGCGACGGCTCGTCCGGGAAGCGGGCCTCCCCGGCCTTTCCTTCGAGGCCATCGGCTGGCTGCTGCCCGTGCTGTCCGGGGACACGGGCTCGGCTGCCGAGGTGGCCCTGATCCGCCGCCATCTCGCGAACCACGCGACCGAGACCGCCGCCACCGCGCACTTCGCGGTCTCCTACGGCGAGGGCGCGCACCTGATCCTTCGATCGGACCGGCGCGCCGACGCCATCGTGCTCGAGGCCTTGATCGCCGATCAGCCGAAGAGTGACCTCATCCCCAAGCTGGTCGAAGGGCTCCTCGGCCACCGCCAGGCCGGGCGCTGGGAGAACACGCAGGAGAACGTCTTCGTGCTCCTCGCCCTGGATCGCTACTTCGAGACCTACGAGAAGACGACGCCCGACTTCGTGGCCCGCACCTGGCTGGGCGCGCGCTACGCGGGCGAGCACGCTTTCCGGGGACGCACCACCGAGCGCCAACACGTTGAGATCCCGATGCGGATCCTTTCCGAAGCTTCGGGACCCGTGGACCTCACCCTCGCCAAGGACGGATCGGGACGTCTCTACTACCGGATCGGAATGCAGTACGCCCCCAGGAGCCTGAGGCTCGAAGCCGCCGACCACGGTTTCGTGGTCGAGCGCCGCTACGAGGGGGTCGATCGACCGGAGGATGTTCGCAGGGACGCCGATGGGGTCTGGCGCCTCAAGGCCGGATCGAGGGTGCGGGTCCGGCTCACCCTGGTCGCGCCCTCCCGCCGATATCACGTGGCCCTCGTCGACCCGCTGCCCGCGGGCCTCGAGGCTTCGAACCCGACCCTGCGCGTGACCGGTTCCTTGCCCGAAGGCCCCGACGACTCAGTCACGGTGCTGGGCGCCCCGGGCCTGGGCGGGCCCCGTATCGGTGGCTCGTGGTGGTGGTGGAACCGGCCCTGGTTCGAGCACCAGAACCTCCGCGACGAGCGTGTCGAAGCCTTTGCCTCCCTGCTCTTCGAGGGGGTCTACACCTACTCCTACGTGGCCCGGGCCACGACCCCGGGGACCTTCGTGGTCCCGCCTCCCAAGGCCGAGGAGATGTACCACCCCGAGACCTTCGGCCGCGGGGCGAGCGACCGCGTGGTCGTGGAGTAGCGAAACTCTGGCGAAAGTCGCCTGCGGGCTTCGGAACCTTGGGCGCTCCGAGCACGTACACCTGAGTGAGGGCTCGTGCGGGGACCGGCCAAGGGGGCCCGGCAGGCAACGTGGCTCGTATCAGGAGGCCGTTCATGCAGAAGTTTCATCCCGGTATCCGTATCGACTCCATCCCGGTGGAAGAGGCCGGCGGGCTCATCTTCGCGGTGGGAATGTCCGTCATCTTCATGATCGCGGTGCCCGCGTTCATTCCCGTGGTGGGCGCGGCCGTGGTGGGGGGCGCGCTCCTGGCTCCGGTCCTTCACTGGTCGTATCGCTGACGACGTAGCGGACGCCCGAGCCCTCAGGGAGCGCTCCTGAAGCTCACGACGCCCGCGCGAGCGAGGCGGTCGAAGTGGGCGCCCACCGCGGCAAGGTCCACCGGCTGGTAGCGGCCGGACAGGACGTCGCGAATCTCGGCCACCGAACGACGCCCGTCGGCCAGGTTGAGCGCCTCGTAGGCGACGAGGGCGGCCTCGCTGCCGAGGGCGGTGACGTCGGTTGGGGTCGCGTCCGCCTGGCCGCGAGCCGCGAGTGCCTCGGCCACGTGATCGTAGTAGTAGACCTCCAGGGGGCCGCGAATCTCGGCGCTGCGCACAGGCACGCGCGCGTCGCCGCCGCGGGCCGCGGGCACGCGGGGGGCATCGGCCTCGAGCCGCACCCGTAGCTCCCCCACTGCGGTGGCCGTGCCGGGCCACCGCCGAGCGAGTGAGGCCAGGCTCTCACCCGCCTCGGCCACCACCTCACGAAGCAGCAGGGCGCCGTCTCGGGCGTCATCGGCGAGGGCCGCGCGCAATCGCGCATGGGCCAGCCGCTGCTCGGCCGACTCGCGGGCCAGGGCCAGGAGGAGGGGGGCTTCGGATTCGGGCAGCGCCGCGAGCGTGTACGCGATCCCTGCCCCGAGATAGGCAACGCGGCCCAGCTTGGTGGCGTCCAGGTTCTCGGGCTGGTCCTTGTTCGTATGGATGGTGACGTCGGGCCAGTCGTGGAAGTACAGCATGGGCACGCCGAAGCCCGCGGCCTCGAAGACCTCGTGGTCGCTACCCAGCTCGAGGGCGCGGATGTCGCCCAGGAAGGGCTCGCGGGACGCGCCGGGTGTGACGAAGCCCGCGAAGGGGTCGCCCCCCCGTTCCGCGTGGCGCGCTGACGCCGCCACGACCTCGTCGAAGAAGGCGCGGCCGATGTCGTTCAGCACGTGAGGCAGGCTCTCGGCCGTGCGGGACAGGTGAAACGTCCCCCGCGTGGTGGAGAGCAGGCCACCGACCATGTCCATGTGGATGCCGCCCACGAGCCGCGCCGCGATCTCGGGATGCCGGGCCAGCCAGGCCTGCGAGCCCGCGATCTCCGGCAGCCACAAGAAGCGAATGGTCAGCCGCGGCGGGAGGATCTTCCCTGAGCGGATCGCCTCGCTGAGCCCTCGTGCCACCTCGAGGATCGCCGCGCTACCCGAGGCGTTGTCGTTGGCCCCCGCCGACTGATGGCACAGGTGCGCGGTCAGCACCACTTCGCCCGCGGCAGGATCGGACCCGGGGATCGTGGCCGACACCACGTCGAAGGCGGCCTTCACCATCTTCGCGCGGACGAGCGCGTGGAGGGTGATCCGCTCTCCCGCCGCGAGCCGAACGCGAAGCGCATCCGCCTCGCGCCGCGACAACATGAACGCGAAGGTGTTCTTCATTTGATAGGGCGAGAGGTGCCCCCAGCGCACGAGGTCGCGGTCGTCACCGGACCAGGCCGTGGTCTGGTTCGGGTAGTCGGAGAGAAAGCCCAAGGCGCCACGCTCCTCGACGGCCAGGCGGTGCACGAGAGGAAGCGGCCCGCTCGCGAGGACGATGCGCCCGGCCACTCCCCGGCCTTCGTATTCCTTGGCACTGCTGCCGGCGCCGACGCTCACGAGCTCGGCGGTGACGTCGGCGTCCTGGCTGTAGTCGGCGAGAGCCACGGGAAGCTCCGGGAAACGGGCGATGGGCTCCGTGCGCGGCTTCACCTCGTCGAGGCGCGCCTCGCGCCCATCCCAACCGTAGTAGCTCCTGAAGTGGGCGTAGCGCGTCTCGCCGTCGGCCGGAAAGTGCTCGACCACCGCGTCCTGGAGGCCGGCCGCGAGGGCCTTCTCCCGCATGAAGTCAGCCGAGGCCGCGAACCCCGGCGAGCCGTGGACACGATGGAAGCGGCCGAGGCTCCGCACGGTCTCGAGGGCCTGCTGCCCGTTGACCGCCGCGTGGATGGCGGCAGGGACCGCGTCGGGCCAGAACGGGATCGCGCGCTCCGCGGCGGAGGCCGAGGAGGCGACGAGAACCAGGGCCAGGGCTTGCAGTTTCGGCAAAGCGGCCTCCTTCGAAGACGCCTATCCTACCGGCAAGCCCGTGGACTCTGCCTGGCCTCGGCAGCCCACCACGGTTTCCGGGGCGCGGGTCGACCGGGCGCTCAACGGCTGAAGCGAGCGAGCAGCTTGCGGAGCTCCAGGATCGTGACCGGAATGAGCCCCACGGCCAGGCAGAGCGCGCGTGTCGGCCGGGGACATCTCCTCGATGCGAAAGAAGCTCCGCGCGAAGGCCAGGTGGTCGATGGAGATCTGCACCAGGACGCTCAAGGCCACCACCGCGATCAGATGCACGTTCGTGAACGCGCCGACCTGCCAGTAGACGAGCTTCCGGCTGCGCGCGGCGAAGGCGCGGAAGAGCTCGCAGAAGACCAGGGTCGAGAAGGCGAGGCTGCGGGCCAGGGCCACGTCGCCGCTGCCGAGCTTGACCAGGAACACGGTCAGCACCAGGGCCGCTTCGAGCGCCCCCACCCAGAGGATGCGCGTCCATTGGCCGCGGCCGAGCATGGGCTCGCTCGGCGGCCGCGGCGGGCGGTCGAGCACGCCCGGCGTCGGTGGGTCCATCACCAGGGCCAGAGCCGGAAGACCGTCCGTCACCAGGTTGATCCAGAGGAGGTGCAAGGGGAGGAGGGGCAGGGGCAGGCCCAGGAGCGAAGCGGTGAGCATCACGCCGAGCTCGCCGGTGTTCCCCGCCAGCAGATACACGAGCGTCTTGCGGATGTTGTCGTAGATGCCGCGGCCCTCTTCCACCGCCGCCACGATGGTGGCGAAGTTGTCGTCGGTGAGGACCATGTCCGAGGCCTCGCGCGTCACCTCGGTTCCGCCCCGGCCCATGGCGATGCCGATGTGGGCCTCGCGAAGCGCGGGCGCGTCGTTGACCCCGTCGCCGGTCATGGCCACGACCTCGCCCTGCTCGCTTGAGCTCGCGGACGATCTCGATCTTCTCCTCGGCCGTGACCCGGGCGTGCAGGGCCAGGGCCGGATCCTCGTCGCCGCGCACGATCCCCATCTCGCGCGCGATGGCCAGGGCCGTGGCCGGATGGTCGCCCGTGATCATCACCGTCCGAATGCCCGCCCGGCGCGCCCGCACGATGGCCTCGATGGCCTCGGGCCGGGGCGGGTCCGCGATCCCGACCAGCCCCAGCAGGGTGAGGTCGGCTTCGACCGCGCTCCTGCCCACGGCCACGGCCAGGACGCGCAGGCCGCGCTCGGCCATCTCCAGGTTGGCGGCCTTGGCACCCGCGGTTCCCGATGTGCAGAGCGGCAGCACGCTCTCGGGCGCGCCCTTGACGTAGAGGACCCCGTCCGCGCGCAGGATCGACATCCGCTTGCGCGTCGAGTCGAAGGGCGCCTCGGCGCGGCGCGGCGCATCGCGCTCGATGTCGGCCCGCCGGATGCCCTGCTGGCCCGCGGCGCGCAGGAGAGCGATCTCGGTCGGGTCCCCGACGTCGCTCGTCCCGGCTTCGCCCAGCTCCGCGTCGTTGCAGCCGGCGGCGACGCGCAGCAGCTCCCGTCGATCGGTCCCCCACAGGTCCCTCACCTCCATGCGTCCCGTGGTGAGGGTCCCCGTCTTGTCGGTGCAGATGACCGTGGTGGAGCCCAGGGTCTCGACGGAGGCCAGCCGTCGCACGATGGCGTGCCGCGTCGCCATACGCTGCACGCCCAGGGCCAGGGCGATGGTCACGATCGCGGGGAGCCCCTCGGGCACCGCGGCCACGGCCAGCGCTACCGCGTACAGGAACACCTCGAGCCAGGCCATGCCCCGCACGCAGGCCGACCACCGAGACGACCGCGACGATGCCGAGGCAGAGCACGAGCAGGGTTCGGCCCACGTTCTCGAGCTGACGTTGCAGCGGCGTCTGCGTCGTCCCCGCTCCCGCGAGGAGGCCGGCGATCTTGCCCATCTCCGTGCGCATGCCCGTGGCCTCGACCTCGGCCACGCCTCGGCCGCTGGCGACCGCCGTGCCCAGGAAGACGCAGTCCTTCCGCTCGGCGAGGGGGGTGTCCGGTCCCGTGGCCTGGCGTCTGCTTCTCGACCGGCGCGCTCTCGCCCGTGAGCAGCGACTCGACGGTGTGCAGGGCATGGGCCTCGCGCAGGCGCCCGTCCGCGGCCACGATGTCGCCGGCCTCGAGCAGCAGCAGGTCGCCGGGGACCACCTCGGCCGCGGGAATGACGACCGAGTGGCCGTCTCGCTGCACCCGGGCCCGCGGCGCGCTCAGGGCGCGCAGGGCCAGGACCGCGCGCTCGGCTCGATACTCCTGGAAGAACCCGACGAGGGCGTTGAGGACGAGGATCGCGCCGATGGCGATGGCGTCGGCGACCTCGCCCAGCCCCGCCGAGACGACACAGGCGCCGATCAGCAGCCAGATCAGGGCGCCCTTGAACTGGTTGGCCAGGAACATCCAGGCCGACGCGCGCTCGCCGCGCGCCAGCTCGTTCGGGCCCAGCTCGGCCAGACGCCGAGCGGCCTCCGAGGAAGTCAGCCCTTCCTGAGTGGTGCTGGCGCCTGCTGGTCTCGTATCCGGCACTCTTGCTCGGTCGCTATCCTGCCAACTCCTCGCGCATTTTCAAGCGCCGGATCACTCCGTGGGTGGTCAGGAGACCCACGAGACGGCCATCGTGCATGACGAGGAGCCGCGCCATGCCGGCTTGTGCCATTCTCGCGGCGGCCAGGGGAAGGGGGGCGTCCGGCTCGGTGACGATCGCCTCCGTCAACGGGCGCATGGCGCCTTGGACAGAGGTGGACTCTCGCTCTTCGGCCGAAAGCTTCAGCACGTCCTTCAGGCAGAGGAGGCCCACCACGGCATCGCCTCGGGTCACCGGATAGCTGCCGTAGCCGGTGCGCATGAACTGCTCGCGCGCGGCTTCGGCCACGGAGCCGCTCCCGGGCACCGTCTCCACGACGGACACCATGGCGTCGCGGACCGTGACTCCGCGGAGGGCCTCGTCGAGGCGCACTTGTTGATAGCTGGCCGCCGAGGCGTCCTTCATGAACCAGCCGATCAGGATGTACCAGACTCCGCCGAGCGTGTCCCCCTTGAGCAGGCTCGCGACTCCAGCAAAGATCAAGAAGAAGGCGAACAGCGTCCCCGCTCCGCTCGCGATCTTCGTGGCGCGCGCTTTGCCCAGGCGTCCCCAGAGGGCGCCGCGCAAGCAGCCGCCCCCCGTCCATCGGGAAGGCGGGGACCAGGTTGAAGAGCGCGAGCATCAGGTTGATGAAGGCCAGGTACGTGGCCACCGCGGCCGTCGAGGGGCCGACGAAGGGCAGGAGGGCGCACCCGTAGAAGAGGCCGGCGAGGGTCAGGCTCACCAGGGGTCCGGCCGCCGCCATCCAGAACTCGGCCCGCCCGTCCGTGGGGTCTTCCTCGAGCTGCGCAACGCCGCCGAAGATGAACAAGGTGATCGACCGCGTGCGCAGGCCGTGGCGAGAGGCGACGACCGCATGACCCAGCTCGTGCAGCAGAATCGACACGAAGAAGAGGAGCGACGCCACGACGCCTTTCGCCCAGTTGGAGGAGGCCGGGAAATCCGGATGCTGCGCCGGAAAGTAACCCGTGGACAGGGTCCAGACGATCAGGCCGAAGATGATGAGCCAACTGAAGTGCAGGTAGATGGGGATTCCGATCACCCGAGCGATCTGGAGGTGATCCGTGCGGACGTTCATGGGCCCTCCCGGCTCAGTTGAGGATCACTTTCAAGGCGCGTTCCTTCGCGGCGTTGCCGAATGTGTCGTACGCCTTCATCACTTCGCTCAGGGCGAAGCGGTGGGTCACGAGCTGCTTTGGCTGGAGCCGGCCTGAGCCCAACACCTTGAGCAGCATCGGGGTGGTGACCGTATCGACGAGACGCGTGGTCAGGGTGATGTTGCGATCCCAGAGCTTCTCCATGCGGAGCTGAACCGGCTTGCCGTGAACTCCGATATTGGCGAGACGACCTCCCGGGGCCAGGATTTCCTGGCAGATGTCGAAGGTGGGAGGGGTTCCCACCGCTTCGATCGCCACGTCGACGCCCGCCCCCCCGGTCAGCTCCAGCACTCTCGCCACGGCCTTCCCATCGGTGCTGTTCACGGTATTGGTGCCGCCCAGGGCGCTCGCGACCTGGAGGCGGTTCTCGTCCAGGTCGATCATGATGACCTGGGCCGGGGAATAGAACTGCGCGGTGAGCAGCGCGGCCAGACCGATCGGGCCGGCCCCCACGATCGCGACCGTGTCGCCCGGCTTCACCTGCCCGTTCTGGACGCCGCACTCGAAGCCGGTGGGAAGGATGTCGCTGAGCATCACCATGGCCTCTTCGTCAGCGTCCGGCGCGAGCGGATACAGGCTGTTGTCGGCATGTGGGATCCGCACGTACTCGGCCTGGGTCCCGTCGATGGTGTTGCCGAGGATCCAACCGCCGCTACGGCAGTGGGAGTACATCCCCTTCTTGCAGAAGCCGCACTTCCCGCACGAGGTGATGCACGACACGAGCACCTTGTCTCCGTTCCGGAAGCTCGCCACCGCCGCCCCCACGTCGTCGACCACCCCCACCGCCTCGTGTCCAAGGATCCGGCCTTCGGTCACCGCGGGGACGTCGCCTTTCAGGATGTGGAGGTCGGTGCCGCAGATGGTCGAGGTGGTGATCCGCACGATCGCGTCCGTCGCCTCCTGGATTCGGGGCTTCTCTACCTTCTCCCAGGCCCGCTTCCCCGGGCCGTGATAGACGAGGGCCTGCATGGTCGGGCTCGCCCCCTTCGTCTCGCGTGCCGCGGTGGGTCTTGCCTTCTCGAGTACGCCTGCCATGACCTTCATGCGATCCCTCCGATCGTCCCTAGACGGTCTTTCGTAGTGGTGCCGGCCCTTCTAGGCCGTGGCGCTACCCACCTGATCCGCGACTCGCACCCGGGCGGGGCGAAGGAGCTCCCACAGCGAAAGAGCAATGAGCGTGCCACCAGCCCGCACTCCGGTCGAAGGGCTCTCGGCCTGCGATGAGCGCCGGCCTCGCCAACCCAGCCGCGGTTCCCCGGAAGAATCTACAAACTGCCGCGATGTGAGTCGGGCTGCGCTCCCCTCGACTCTTCGGCCTTCAGGGCCTCACTCGGCTCGACATCCACCCGTAGAGCCACACCACGAGACCCGCAAACCCGAGCACGCCGAGAGGCCCGGCGGGCGGGAACCCTGCCGCGACCAGCGCAATCGGTGCGTCGTTCGAGAGCGCCACGATCAAGCCCGCGTTCATCACGCCGAACAGGCTCTCGCCCACGATCAGGCCGGAGGCCACGAGCGTACCCAGGCGCTCCGCCCGGCCCGGCGCGCTCGAGGTCGCCGCGCGCCCGTTGTACCAATGCCCGACCATTGCGCCCACGACCACGGCAAAGGTCGCGGACATGGGCAAGTAGATGCCGATGCCGACGGCAAGCGGCGGAACACGCATCATCCGGGCGAACCCGAGCCCCTCGTCGATGACGATGAGGCCCACCCCGATGAGGGCGCCGATGCCGATCATGCTCCAGTTCAGGTTGCCGCCGATGACGCCTTGCGCCAGGGCGGCGATCAACGCAGCTTGAGGCGCCGGCAACGGCCGCTCGGAGACCACCGAAAGGTTGGGCGCGCCGGCAAATCCGTACGCGTGCGCCAGCAGGTTGAGGATGGGGGGAATGACCGCGGCGCCCGCCACCACGCCCACGATCAGCGCGATCTGCTGCTTCAGGGGCGATGCGCCCACGAGCTGGCCGGTCTTCAGATCCTGCAGGTTGTCGTTGGAGATCGTGGCGCACGCGAACACGATGGCGGTGATGAAGAGCGCGAACGCCACCAGCACCGGCCGCAGGTCAGGCGTGGGATGCACCGCGACGCTGAGCATCGAGGCACTGATGACGATGGCAAGAATGCCGATGCCGGAGATAGGGCTGTTCGAGGCGCCGATCAGCCCGGCCATGTAGCCGCAGACGCCGGCAATCAGGAAGCCCACCAGGAAGACGAAGGGCACCGCGATGACGGTCAACATCCCCGCCCTCGGCGCGAGGGTCGTGGCGCTCGCAAAGGTGAAGCTGAGCCAGCCGGCCACCAGCAGACAGGCGGCGGTCAATCCGATGATCCAGCGGGCCGGCAGGTCGCGATCGCGCTCGTCACCGGTCGCCGCGGCGCGAGAGGAGGCGACGGTCGACACCAGGCCGCCGACCACTGGTCGGGCGAGCGTGGCCAGGGTCCAGATCGCCGAGACGCCGATGGTGCCGGCGCCGATGAAGCGGACCTGATTGCTCCAGATGTTGTCCGCCTGTGCGGCGAAATCCACGCCCGCGGCCAGCGGCTGCAGGTGGGTCAGGATCGGCACGGCACCCACCCACGCGATGGCGAGCCCCGCCAGCATGGCGAGGCCGACCGAGAGCCCGACCAGGTGGCCCGCGCCGAACAGCGCCAGCGACCAGGCGATGTCGTAGCCGCTCGCCCCGAAAGTGCCCACGCGGAAGTATCCGGAGACCCCGGCGGCGACCACCCGCGTGGCGCTCACGATGGCGAGGCCGGCCGAGGCCACGGTGCCAAACACTACCGCGGTCAATCCCTCGCGTGCTTCGCCCGTGTCGTCCTGCGAGTTCCCGCGCGTCCCGGAGCCCACCTTCAACACTTCGGCGGCCGCCACGCCTTCGGGATAGGGCAGGTCGGAGTTGGTCACGAGGGCGCGCCGCAAGGGAATCGTGAAGAGCACGCCGAGGACCCCGCCGCTCACGCAGACGAGGAACGAGGGCCAGAACGGAAAGCCCGTCCACCACCCGACGATCACGAGGCCCGGCAGCACGAAGATGATCGCGGACAGCGTGCCCGCCGCCGACGCGACGGTCTGGACGATGTTGTTCTCTAGGATCGACGAGTCGCGGACGACGCTGAGGATCGCCATCGAGATGACCGCGGCCGGAATCGAGGAGGCGAACGTGAGGCCGACCTTCAGCCCGAGGTAGATGTTCGCCGCGGTGAAGACGGTGGTGATGAGCGCGCCGAGGACGAGGCTGCGGACCGTGAGCTCCTTGGCCGGCACGGGCCCGCTAGAACTCCTTCGCCCGGTAGGTGTCCTGGCCGCCCAGCACCGTCAGCAGCACCTTCATCTGGAGAAGGCGCTCCGGGGGCACCGCGGTCGGGTCTTCGGAGAGGACCACGAGATCGGCCAGCTTGCCCGGCGCGAGCGTGCCCCGGTTGCCGTCATCGAGGCTCGCGAAGGCCACGTCGCGCGTGTAGTGGCGAAGCGCGGTGTCGATGGTGAGCCTTTGGGACGGCTCCCAGCCTCCCGCGGGTGTTCCCTCGGAGGTCATCCGGGTGACCGCGGAGTACAGCCCGGCCAGGACGGAGGGCGAGCACACGGGCCAGTTGCTTCCAAAGGCCTGGGTCACGTGGGCGTCGTCGATCGACTTGAAGGCGAGGGCGCGCGATCCCCGCTCTGGCCCTAGCGCCGGCAAATAGACCTCGAAGTGATTCTTGTCGGGGTAGGCAAAGGGCGGCTGGGTCGAGGCGACGACACCGAGGGCGGCGAAGCGGGCGAGGTCCTGGGGCCGGGCCACTTCGAGGTGCTCGACACGGTGCCGACGGCCCGTGGTGGCGTTGGTGCGAGCCGCTCGTTCGAACGCGTTCAAGGCCACGTTGACCGCTTTGTCTCCGACAGCGTGCAGGAGAACCTGGAGCCCCAGCTTGTCGAAGTCGGCGACCGCGCGATCCAGGTCCGCCTCGGCCCAGCCCAGAAGACCCTCGCCTCCGCCGGGATAGGGCTCGAAGAACGCCGCCGTGCGCGACTCCACGACGCCGTCCACGAAGCCCATGACGGCTCCGATGCGCCACTTTGGCCCCTGGACCTTCGCGCGGCCCTGGCGCAAAGCCTGCACCGCCGCGGCGCTGGCGCCGCGGACGAGGGGAAGGGCCGAGTACACGCGCACCTTGAAGCCCGACTCGGCCGCAATCGTCTCGTAGACCGGCAGGTCGTCCTCGTGCAGCGCGACGTCATGCACCGAGGTGAGACCGTGCGATGCCGCAAGGGCGAGGCCCTTCCTCAGGGCTTTGGCCTTCTGGTCCGGGCTCGGGTCCGGGATGAGACGGCGGATCGGGGCCATCGCCGGCTCTTCCTTCAGGACACCGCTGGGCTCGCCATCGGGGTCGCGGACGACCACGCCGCCCACCGGGTCCTTCGCGGCCCGGGTGAGGCCGGCCGCGAGCAGGGCCGGCGAGTTGGCCCACCCCGTGTGGCCGTCGTAAGAGACGAGGAAGGCGGGTCGGTCGGACACGAGCGCGTCCAGGGCCCGCCGGTGGGGCAACCCTCCGGGAAAGGCCGCGTAGCTCCACCCGCGCCCGAGGACCCAGGGAGCCTGGGGGTTGGCCTTCGCATAGGCCGTGATGCGCCGACCCACCTCGCCCTCCGTCGCGGCGCCCGCGAGATCGACCGCGTCGAGCGCGAGGCTCGCGCTCATGAGGCCGACGTGGGCGTCACCGAAGCCCGGACCCAGGAAGCGGCCCTTGAGATCCACGACCTCGGTGGCCTTCTCGGCCAGGCGCCTGATCTCTGCGGTCGAGCCGACGGCCATGATCGCGGTCCCGCGCACGGCGAGGGCTTCGGCCCGCGGCCGTGCGCTGTCGCCGGTCCAGATGCGGCCGTTCACGAAGATGCGATCGGCCTTCTCTGCCGCACCCGCCACCCCGGCAGAGCAGAGGACGAGCACAACCGCCAGGCGCCCACGGCGCTTGGGCGTCACGCGCCCACCTCTTCCGCGAGCGACGCCTCGAGCACGTCGAGGCCCTCGGCGAGCTCGGCGTCGCTGATGACCAGCGGCATCAAGGTCCGGATGACGTTGCCGTAGGTGCCGGCGGTGATCGTCACCAGACCGCGGGCATACCCGCGACGGGACACGGCCTGGGTCTCGTCCTTGGCCGGCGCCCGCGTCGCCCGATGCTTGACGAGCTCGAGGGCCCACATGGCGCCCACACCCCGCACGTCGCCCACGATGGGGAATCGCTCCTTCCAAGCGGCCATTCGGGGCGCCACCACCGCCCCGATCGCGTTGGCCCGCGCGAAGAGCGCGCCCGTGGCCATCTGGTCCAGCACCGTGTGGGCCGCGGCCAGCGCCACCGGGTTGCCGCCGAAGGTGCCGCCCAGCCCACCGGCTCCGGGGGCGTCCATCACCTCGGCCCGGCCGGTGATCGCGGAGAGGGGAAGGCCTCCCGCCAGCGACTTCGCCGTGACGAGGATGTCGGGGACGACGCCCGAGTGCTCGACCGCGAAGAGCTTTCCGGTGCGACCGAACCCGGTCTGCACCTCGTCGGCGATCAGGAGAATCCCGTGCTTCTCGGTGAGGGCGCGAAGCCGGGGGAGATAGTCGGCCGGCGGAACCACGAAGCCGCCCTCGCCCAACACCGGTTCCACGATCACGGCCGCGACCTTGTCCGCTTCGACGTAGCGTTTGAAGAAGTCCTCGAGGGCGTCCACGCAAGCAACCCCGCAGGACGGGTGAGTGAGGTTGTACGAGCAGCGGTAGCAGTAGGCGTAGGGCGCGCGGTATATCTCGGGCGCGAAGGGGCCGAACCCGGCCTTGTAGGGATGCACCTTGGAGGTGAGGCTCAGGGCCAGGAGGGTGCGGCCGTGGAAGCCGTCCTCGAAGGCGAGGACGGCGGGCCGGCCGGTGGCGGCGCGCGCGATCTTCACCGCGTTCTCCACCGCCTCCGCTCCGGAGTTGGCGAAGATCGTCTTCTTCGCGAAGCTGCCGGGGGCGAGCGCGTTCAGCCGCTCGGCCAGGGAGACGTAGGCCTCGTAGGGCGTCACATGGAAGCAGCCGTGGGTGAGGCGCTCGAGCTGGGCGGCCGCCGCTTTCACCACCGCCGCGTTCGCGTGCCCGACGTTGACGCAGCCGATGCCGCCGGCGAAGTCGAGCAATTGATTGCCGTCGACGTCGACGAGTAGGGCCCCTCGGCCTTCCTTGACGAAGATCTCCGACGCGTTGTACGGTCCTCGCGGCACCGCGGCCAGGCGGCGCGCGAAGAGCGCTCGCGACTCGGGCCCGGGCAGCTCCGTCTTCAACTGGATGGCACTCATGAAACCCTCACCTCGTGAGAAACGCCTGGTCGCCGTCCTGGGCGGCGCCGGCGCCATGGGCCGCGCCGCCGTGCTCGACCTCGCGCGCTCCGGACATCCGGTCCTGCTCCTCGATCCCGACCTCGCCGCGGCCACGCGCGTCGCGAAGCGCTACGGAGCCACCCGCACGACGGTCGACGCCGCGGACGCCCGCGATCCCGAAGCCCTGGCCGCTCGGTTGCGCGCCGCGCGCGCCGCGGTCATCGTCAACTGCGCCCCCTACACCATGAACCTCCGCGTGATGGAGGCCGCTCTTCGCGCGCGCTGCCACTATCTGGACCTCGGAGGTCTCTTCCACACCACCCGGGCCCAGCTCACCCACCACGAGGAGTTCCGCCGCCAGGGTCTCCTGGCCGTGCTCGGCATGGGAAGCGCGCCCGGCATCGTCAACGTCCTGGCCCGCGCCGCCGCCGACGCTCTTCGGCGCGTGCGCGCGGTGCGAGTCTACAACGGCGGGCTCGACCACACGCGCTACGCGGCTCCCGTGGCCTTCGGCTTCTCTCCCGCCACCGTGCTCGACGAGTTCACCCTGCCGCCCATGGTCTTCGAGAAGGGCCTCTTTCGCGCGGCCGAGCCCCTGTCGGGGGGTGAAGACTTCCCCTTCGAGATCGGCCTCCAGCGTGTGCACTCGAGCCTGCATTCGGAGGTGGCCACCCTGCCCCTCTCCTTTCGGGCCAAGGGCATCCGCGAATGCTCGTTCAAGATCGCCTACGATCCCGTCCTCGTCGAACGCCTGAAGCTGCTGATCGATCTGGGTCTGACCTCTCCCGACAGGGGGCCTCTGGGCATAGCGCCGCGCGACCTGCTGCTCGAGCGCTTCCGCGCGCTCCCCAAGGCACCCGACTTCATCGACGACCGGGACAGCCTGGCCGTGGTCGCCGAAGGCGAAGACGCGAAGGGGAAGGTGAGCGTGCGCTACGACCTCACCGCGCGCCCGCAGCGTCAGCCTCCGCTCTCCGCGGTAGCCCGCGACACCGGCTTCCCCCCTTCGATCGTGGCCCAGCTCATCCTCGGGAGCCGCATCCGCGAGCGCGGCGTGCTGCCCCCCGAGCGCTGCGTGCCGGTGCGCCCGTTCCTCGAAGCCCTGGCCGAGCGCGGACTCCACGCCAAGGTCACCCTCACGCGCCCGGCCTGATCGGCCGCGGGTTCACGGCCGGCCGGGCTCCAGGGTCAGGACATGGGCCGGAGCGCCGGGCAGGAACGGCGTCGGTTCTCCCATGACCCAGGCCGCGTGGCCGTCGCGGTAGTGGGGCGAGAGCGGATGGCCGCTCTGGCCTCCGGGCATGTGGAAGAGGCCCCGCTCCTCGCGACCGGGCGAGACCACCATGCGCTCCGAGGCGCCGCTCGTCGGGCTCTGGACGCGCGGCATGTTCGAGTCTCCCGGCAGACGGTGGGGAGGCAGGTCGAGGAAGCGGCCGAGCGCAGGCACCGCGAGGCTCAAGGGGTGGTGGAACGCGCTGGTATTGCGCTCACCCCAGGGGTGATCGGCGAGCGCGCCGCCCTCCTTCGCGATCCGGGCCAGGGTCAGGTCGACCGCGCTCAGCAGTTGCGCGTCCCAGGTGGCGAAGGCGGGGTTCAAGAGGTGCGGGGGCCGCTCGGTCACGAGGGTCCAAAGGGGTGCCTCCCACTGGCGCTGGTCGCCCCAGTCGAAGCGGTCGTCGGCCTTCTTGCACGCGGCGGTGAGCGCACCCAGCACCTGGCTCGCGAGCTCCAGGCGGAAGCCGCGGACGATGCGGTACCCGGCAGAGTCGACGGACGCATGGCCGCCCCAGAGATCGACGAGGCGGCGCGCTTCGGCCCGCCGGGCGTCCGTGCCCGCCGTCTTGGGGTCGAGCACTCTCAGGAGCAGCTCGCGCCACCGGGCCAGGAAGAGCGCGCGGTCGTCGAGCTGCACCTTCAGCATGTCCTGTTCGCTGGCCCGCTCGAGGGCCAGGAGCGCGCCCTTGATCTGGCCGGCGCGGGCCCCGAGGTCGTAGCCGCCGTCTCCCATCTTCGCGAGCATGTCGCCGTTCACCACCCGGTTGTTCGCGGTCCAGATACGCCCCGGGGGCGGGTCGAGGACCCGCGGGTAATCTCGAGGCTCGAGCCATCCGTCCCAGCGTCTCGTCCCGTCGGCCCACGACGAGGGAAGGCGCCCGAAGGAGCCCACGCGTCTCGGGATGCGGCCCATCACCGTCCAACCGATGCGGCCGGTGCGATCGGCGCAGGTGAAGTTCTGGGCGGGAGCGCCGGAGACGTTGGCGACGGCCATGGCCGCTTCGAGCGTCCGCGCCGATTCGAGGCCGAGAAGTGCGAGGTTCACGCCGCCCGGCTCGTGGGGCACCCAGGCGTGGGCCCGTGCCTGGCCGCGATGGTCGTGGTCGATGACCGGTCCCCAGATCGTCTGCACCACGTCGAGGGTGACGTCGGCCGCGCCCTTGACCGCGATGGTCTCGGTCGCGTGCTCGAAGCGACGCGGACCGTGGGGCGTCCGGTACGCGTCCTGGCCGGCGGGGTCGGGCTCGAGCACCACGAGGTCGCTCCAGTCGCCCTCCGTGTTGGTGAAGCCCCAGGCCACGAACGTGTTGCTGCCCACGATGACCGCGGGGGTCCCCGGCAGGGTCACGCCCGTGACCTCGTAGGGCTGGCCGGGACGAGACGCATCCGGCCACTGGAGCGACGCGCGGTACCAGGTGTTCGGGACGCGAATGCCGAGGTGCATGTCGTCGGCGACGAGAGCGCCGCCGTGGACGGTGTGGGCGCCCGCGACCGCCCAGTTGTTGCTGCCGAGGAGCGGGGCATCGGCGCGGCCGGACGCCACCCTGGGCAAGGGGATGGGCGCCGATTTGCGCAGATCGAAGACGTCGGGCGACGGCACGGGTGGTGCCTTGAAGGCCTCGCCCACGAGGGGCGCATCCCACTCCGTGCCCGGCGGGGCCAGGAACGCCGCGAGCTCGGGGGGCAGCGTGTCGTGAAGGACTCCGAGGCTCGACTCGGCCTCGGAATCGTTGCCCTGCAAGTCGAGGTACATGGCCAGGGCAACGAGGATCGAGTCCTCGGTCTTCCAGGGCTTCGGAGCGACGCGAAGGAGAAGGTACTCGAACGGCGGAGCCCCGAGCGCCGCGAGGCCCTCGTTCACGCCGGCCCCGTAGGCCTCGAGGATGGCCTTGTGGGCCGGCTGCGCAGCTTCGACCTCGCGGGCCGCGACGTGGCGGAACCGGTGGACACGGGTCTTGCGGTCGGCGTCCACGGCCAGCGCTCCGAAGAGCTCGGCGAGCTCGCCCGCGGCGCGGCGGCGCAAGAGGTCCATCTGGAAGAAACGGTCCTGGGCGTGGACGAAACCGGTGGCGCGGGCCACGTCGAGGCGGCTCTGCCCGATGATCCGGGGGACGCCGAAGGCGTCCCGCTCCACCCGAACCGTGGCGCCCAGGCCCCGCACGGCCCGGGTTCCCTCGAGCTGGGGCAGGCTCGCGACGAGCTCGGCATGGCCCCAGATTCCGACAAGGGCGACGGCCGCCGCCAGCAGCCCGAGCAGGACGAGCGCGAGGCGAACGGCCCTTCGCCTCCCCCGGCCCGGAGCTCGTACGACGGCCGTCATGGTCGTCAGGCCATCTCTTTGCAGATCTCGTCGAAGACCGAAAGCATGTGGTCGACGTCCTTCTCGGTGTGCTGCACCGAGACCGTCCACTGCTCGTCGTAGCACTGGGCCTGGGGAATCACGCCGCGGTTCAGGTTCATGTGCCAGTAGCGCCAGAACGCGCCGAAGTCCTGGTCGAGCCATTCGCGGTAGTTGGCGGGCGGCGTCTTGCGCCAGAACACGGTGCCGTTCGAGCCCACGTTGACCGCGCAGTAGGGAAGACCGTGCTTCTTGAGGATCTTGTTGTGGCCTTCGGCGAGCGCGTCGCCGAGGGCCTTCGTCTTCGGAAACGCCTCCTTTACGAGGATGCTCTCGAGGGCGACCTTGCAGGCGGTGGTGGCCAGGGGGTTCGAGGCGTAGGTGCCGGCGTGGAACGAGCGGAACTGCGCGATCTCGTCCATGATCTCGCGGCGCGCGCCGAAGGCGCCCAGGGGCAGGCCGCCCCCGATGGCCTTGGCCAGGCAGACGATGTCCGCCTTCACCTTGAACCACTCCTGGGCGCCGCCCCAGCACAGCTTGGCGCCGGTCTTCACCTCGTCGAAGACGAGGAGGCAGCCGAACTCGTCGGCCAGGGCGCGGAGCTCCTGGATGAACCCGTCCCTGGGTGCGAGCACGCCCACGTTCATCATCACCGGCTCGAGGATGATGGCGGCGACCGCATTTTCGTTGCGCTCGAGCACTTCGCGGGCGCTCTGGGTGTCGTTCCACTGGGCCACCAGCGTGTTCTCGATGGAGCCGTCGGGAATGCCGTGGCCCACGGCCAAGGGCTTCGGGTGGCGAATGCTACCGACCTTGGCCTTGGGCGGCTTGACGGACACGAGCATGGTGTCGTGCCCGCCGTGGTAGGCCCCTTCGAACTTCAGGACCTTGTCGCGTCCGGTGTAGGTCCGTGCCACACGCAGGGCGTGCATCGTGGACTCGGATCCCGAGTTCGTGAAGCGCACCTGGTCGAGGCCGAAGCGCTCCCCGATCAGCTCCGCGGCCCGGATCTCGCGGTCGTGGGGCATGCCGTAGAGGGTGCCCTCGCCCGCGGCCTTGGCCAGGGCCGCCACCATCAGCGGGTGCGAGTGGCCGACCATGAGCGCTCCGAAGGTCATGGAGAAGTCGGTGTACTCGCGCCCGTCCACGTCCCACATCTTCGAGCCCTGGGCGCGCTCGATGTAGATCGGGTAGGGGTCGTAGGTGCGGAAGTTGCTCGAGACCCCGAGGGGAAGGATGCGCTCCGCCCTCTCGTAGAACTCGTGGCTCTTCCTGGTCTGGGAGCGGTAGCGCTCCAGCTCTTGCGCGTGCGTCGTCATGAAGCCTCCTGGTGCGTCTCGAATCGGAATGCGGCGCGGCCCGCATCGAGGGCGGGTGCGGCCGGTCAGACGTCTCTCGATGGGTGAAGGGAGCCGAGAGGCTAGCGGGCAGCGTCGTCGCGAGGGGACGGCCGGTACGGATGGTATTCGAAGAGCCGTTTCATTTGGACCGCCGACGGAACAGGATACGCCCCCTTCGAGATGGGCGCAATTCGAGACCGCTCCCGAAGGGAGGGGAGCAGGCGTGCTAGCCTCGGCGTAATTTTCAATCGGAAAAGGGGGCGAGATGGCGCAAGCGGGGGTCTCGGGCACCGGCTCATCCGGGCGCTTCTGGCTGTGCCCACAGTGCAATCGCCACGTGCCTCTGCGGATCGAGAGTTGCCGCTGCGGTTGCGTCCGTCCCGAGGGCCTGGCGGCTTCACCCACGGCCCCGCTGTCCGGCTCGCCAATCCCGGCTCCCGTCGCGGCGCGCACGGCCGTCGCAGGCTCGGCGTCACCTGACGAGCTCGTCTACCCGAACGAACGAACGCTGTTCGCGCTCTCGCTCGTGATCTCGATCGGCTTCTGGCTGTTCCTGCTGGTCGGCACCTTTGGCCTCGTACTCGTGTATGCGCTGATGTTCTTCGTGTTCTACCTGTTCGCGCAGTCCGGCTTGATCGCGTACATCAAGGGCAATGCGGTACGGATCACGCCCCAGCAGTACCCCGACCTCCACCAGCGGCTCTCGGCCTCCTGCCAGCGGCTGGGCATGGAAGTCGTCCCCGAGACCTACCTCCTTCACGGGAACGGCGTCTTCAACGCGTTCGCTACACGGTTCCTGGGACGCAGCTTCCTGGTGCTCTACTCCGACGTGGTGGATGCGCTCGAGGGTCGCCCGGGCGCCCTCAACTTCTACATGGGCCACGAGCTCGGCCACGTGCACCGGGGGCACCTCTCGTGGCGGCCGGCGCTCTTGCCCGCGAGCTTCTTGCCGCTCCTGGGCCCCGCCTATTGCCGCGCCTGCGAGACCACTTGCGACAACTACGGTGCCGCGTGCTGCGAAGATCTGGAGGACGGGGTGCGCGGGCTCTGCGCGCTCGGCGCCGGGGGGCGCCGGTGGCAAGACCTGAACCTCCCCGAGTACCTGGGGCAGACCCACGAGACCTCTGGCTTCTGGATGTCGTTCCACGAGCTCATTTCCGACTATCCCTGGCTCGTGAAGCGGGTGACCCGGGTCATGGCCCGCGGCGGCGGGGCGGTCGATGAGGTCCCGGCCCGCCACCCACTGGCCTACCTCTTCGCGTTCTTCGTCCCCCGCACCATGGCCGGCGCCGGCGCAGCTTCGATGCTCATGATGGTCGCAGTCATAGGGATCATCGCCGCCATCGCGATCCCCAGCCTGTTGCGGGCGCGCATCTCCGCGAACGAGTCGGCGGCCATCGGCGACGTACGAACCATGGTCTCGGCGCAGGCGGCGTACGCGTCGGGGGCCGGAAGCTACGGCCCGCTGGAGTGCCTCGCCGCGCCCGCCAGTCCCGGCTGCCTGCAAGGCCATCTCGCGAATCAACCACGATTCCTCGACGCCCACCTGGCCGACGCCTCCACGCAACGCGGCTATCGTCGGATCTTCGTAGCGGGCCCCCGCAGACCGACCCGCTTCAACCCGAGCGGGCTAGCGACCTATTGCTACGCGACCGTCCCGGTGCAAGAGGGCCAGACCGGCGTCCGGTCGTTCGCGGCCGACCCTTCGGGGAGGATCTGTGTCGACCCCGCAGGCGAGAACCTCTGCTCGGAGGCCGCGCTGCCCTCGGACTGCATGGTGTTGGAGTAAACCGCGCGCGAGCCTCAGGGACGAATGACCGTCCCGTCGCGCCGCCGGGTGCGGCCCCAGTCGTAGTCGAAATCGGGCGGGCCGGGCGGGAACGGGAACTTCGCCGCGAGCTTCATGTCCACGTCGATACCGATACCCGGGGTCTCGGTCGCCCACATCGCGCCGTCACGCACTTCCGGGGAGCCCGGGAAGACCTCGCGGGTGTTGGCCCCGAAGCCCCCGCCCTCGTGGATGCCAAAGTTGTGGCTGACGAGCTCCAAGGCGAGCTGCGCCGCGTGGCCCACGGGCGAGGTGTCGCCCGGGCCGTGCCAGGCCGTGCGCACCCCGAAGAACTCCGAGAGCGCCCCCACCTTGCGGGCCATGCTGAGGCCGCCGATCTGGGAGACGTGGGCTCGGATGAAGTCGATCAGGCGGTTCGCAATCAAGGGCACGTACTCGTGCTGGGTGTTGAACAGCTCCCCCATCGCGATGGGCACGCTCGTCTGCTGACGCAGGATCTTGAAGTGGTCGTTCTGCTCGGGCGGGAAGGGATCCTCGATGAAGAACGGGCGGTACTTCTCGAGCTCCTTGCAGACCTGGATGGCTTCCTGGAGGGTAACGCGCTCGTGGACGTCGTGGAGGAGCTCGACCTCTTCACCGAGCTTCAGGCGAATGTGCTCGAAAAGCTTCGGCAGGAGGCGCACGTAGGGCGCCGATTCCCAGACCCGGGTCGGGCTCGTGGGCCCGTCGGCCTGGCCTTCGGCCGCCCGCGGGCCCCCGGCCGTGCCGTAAGTCGCCTGGTCGGGCACGGCCACTTGAATGCGGACGTGGCGGAAGCCCTTGGCCATGGCCTCGCGGCCCCGATCCTCCACCTCGGCGAAGTCGCGACCGCTCGCGTGAAAGTAGCAGTCGGCGGCCTTTCTGACCTTGCCGCCGAGAAGCTGGTAGAGCGGCATCCCCGCGCGCTTGGCCTTGATGTCCCAGAGGGCCTGGTCGACTCCGCTCATGGCGTTGAAGAGGACGGGCCCGTTGCGCCAGTAGGAGCTGACGTACGACGACTGCCAGATGTCCTCGATCTCGTCGGCGTTCCTGCCGATGAGGAACGGCCTCAGGTACTTCTCCACCGCCGTCTGGACCACGTAGGCCCGCTGGGTGAAGGTCGCGCAGCCGAGGCCGTAGAGTCCCGGCTCGCTGGTCGACACCTTCACCACCACCAACCGAATCTTGTCGGGCGCGGTGAGGATGGTCTCGATGTCGGTGATCTTCAGGGGCGGGAGGCCGCGCGGGCGTTCGGGTGGCTTCTGGAAGGCAGCCCAGGCCGTGGAGCCAGGGGCCAGGCTGGCCGCGACCGTTCCCGTCGAGATCAAGGACAACAGGTCGCGTCGTTGCATGATCACACCTCCTCGAAGCGTGGAGAGCCCGCTCGCCGGGCACGAGCGATCCTTCGCCGCGGTGATACTACCAGCCCGCTCCGCTCTTCGGTCGCGTCCGGGCGCGCAGGACCTCGCACACGACGGCGGTGCTACCCTAAGACCATGAGCACGGGCCCCACCAGCGCCGAAACCACGGCTCTCCTGCTCGAATCGCCCCGCCGCCTCAGCGTCGACGAGCACCACCGGATGATCGCCCTCTACGCCCGGTTCAGGGTACCGGAGTACTGGGTCGTCGATGTCGTGGGCGCAACGATCGAGGTCTTCACCGAGCCCCGACCACGCTCCGGCATCTATAGCGGCGTTCGTACCGTCGGCAAGCGTGACACGCTGGTGTCGGAGGGCATGCCCGAGGTCTCGGTTCGCGTCCGCGATCTCTTCTAGCTGACGCGGCGCAATGCAGGTCAGAACCGGGACCGTCTCGAGTCACGGCCGGAGCCGCGCCGGAGGCCGTTCGCGGGCTCCAGATCCGCCCAAGCGTCCGCCAGATCCTTGACCGCCCGGAGCGCTCATCGCTCCGTCCGCGTCCGGTCCTCCGCTCCCCCCACCCGGAACACGAATACGGTCCGGCCCAGGGCGACCTTGTCGCCGTCAGCCAGGGGAGCGATTCCCACGGCATCACGACCGTTGACGAACGTCCCGTTCTTGCTGCCGAGGTCTTCCACGGTGGCGACCCCGTCCTGGATCACGACCCGCGCGTGTTGCCGCGAGACCCCGGGGAGGTCGACCCGCGTGGTGAGTGCCTCGTCCCGTCCGAGGACGTTCTCCCCTTCCCCCAGGAGAACTTCCAGGCCCGGCGTCAGCAGACGCGGTCCGGCCGGTGCGGCCTTGGGCCGAGCTTCGCCCTCCACCTGGCCCGCGAAGGCATAGCCCACACCGAAGGCCGTCCTCACGAAGCGCGGCTGCTTCGGATCGTCGCCCAGCGCCGTCCTTAGCTCCCCCACCAGGTTCGTCAGGTTGGCCTCGGTGACGCTGGTCCGCGGCCAGAGCGCGTCCAGGAGCTGCGCTTTGGTGAGCACCCGGGGACGGCGGTCGACGAGCAGGGCCAGGAGGTCGAAGGCCTTGGGCCCGACGTGCAGGTCCTCTCCGCCCCGCCGCAACCGGCGGGCCTCGGGGTCGAGATCGAACTCGGCAAAGCGCAGGGCCTTGGCCATCCGCAACGCCCTTTGAAGAAAGGTGGAACTCCCTGGGGACTCCCGGAGATTAGCGCCCGAGTTTAGGGGAATCAAGGTCGCTTGGCCAAGCGGCTCCCGACGAAAGGAGCCGCGTCATGTGGGGTCGAAAGGGCGGGGTGTGCCTTGCGCTTTGGGTGGGGTCGATCGTGGCAGGGGAAGGAAGCCTGGAGGCGCTGGACAAGGCCCCCCGGCTCTTGCTCCCCTTCGATGCGGCCGCGGTCCGCCAGACCGTCGAGGGTGCCCGGGTCCGGCTCGGCGAGCCCTCGTGCCAGAGCCTTCTCGAGGAGTTCAAGGCCGAGGACGGGTTGAGCCTGAGGGCCCACCTGGAGGGGAGCGGCAAGACCCTCGAAGGCCACCTGTCCGAGCTCCACTTCTTCGACGCCTCCGAGCTTCCCGCCTGCCGGTCGTCGCGGGTCTACGCGTTCACCCGACCGGGGCTCGGAGCCGTCTACGTCTGCACCAGACAGTTCACGGCCACCCGGCTTCGCGAGCCGCAGCAGGTCGAGGCGGTGGTGATCCACGAGCTCCTGCACACGATCGGGCTCGGCGAGAACCCGCCGAGCCCGGAGTACATCACGGCCCGGGTCAAGGACCGATGCCACGGCCGCGAGAGCGTGACGAGTCGCTAGGGTTTGTAGGCGGGCAGGGCCGCGATCCTTCGCTCGATCTCCGCGACGAGCCGGTTGTACTCCTTGCCCCCGACGCCGCCATATCTCGCCTGCAACTCGCGGTCCTGGATGCCCTCGGGCAGTCCGTCGGCCGCCGGAAAGTAGTCGTCCAAGGCGAACCCTTTGGCCAGCCGGGCCTGGAGCGCTCGCGCTCCCTTCTCGTCTCGCGTTGCGTACTCCCCAAACGCGGTGCCGGCGCGGTCGGCCAGAAGGTCGCCGAACGAGAAGCCGCTGCCCCCGTCCGCGTCCAGCTCTTCCTTGAGAACGCCCACCGCGTCGCTCGCGCGATCGAGGGACAGCACGGTGAGGGCGGCGCTCACCGTGAAATGCTTGGGCCAGTCGTCACGCCCGCGCATCGTGGATCCTTTGCAGGTACGGGCGAGGGCAGCCAGATCGACCGGGCCGGCGACCTTGCCGGTGAACGTCTCCAAACGGCGGGCGCCGAGGACGAGGCCCAGGGCCAGGAGGGCCGCGCGGTTCTCGCGCACGGCGCCGTCGTTGCCCGACCGCGTAGCGGCAAAGGCGAACGCCGACTGGACCGCGGCGCCAAAGCGCGCCTCGCCGGGCGGGGGCAGAAGGGACGCGGCTCGGCGCAGGTCGTCGAGGTGCGCGCGGAGCGACTCCAGGTCGAGGGCGCCTGCCCCGTCGCCGTGAAAGAGGTCGGCCACGAAGCCCGCGGGCAGGCGCGCGCGGCCGTACTCGACCCGGAGCCCGCCCTCGTCCACCTCCAGGCTGCGAACGGGGCCTAGAACGGGACGGACCCGCCGATCGCCGTTCAGCGCGCGCGCGACCAGGGACGTGAGCGGCCCCACGGCCCAATCCGGGGCCTTCCACTTGCCGACTCGCAGCGCGTCGCCCCGCAGGTCGACCACTCCGTTCCGAACCTGTGCTTGGCCTTTTGCCACCAGGTTCAGGTATCGGTCAAAGCGGGGGACGCGCACCGAGGCTTCCAAGGTTGCCGCGCCGGGGCCGAGCTCGACATGAGCCTTGCGAGAGGTCTCGCCAACGGACAAGCCCCACGCCATCAGCAAGTCGACGTCGCGCTCGGCGAGCCGTAGCTCCGCGGTCTGTCCCTCCTCGAGCTGCATGGGAGCCTTGCCGCGCAGGAGGCCGTAGAGACGGCGCTTTTCGGCCGAGGTCACCGGCGTGGGTTCGAACGCCAAGGGCGCGGGCTCGAGGCACCGCCATGCGCCGATGCCCGCCAAGAGCAGGAGCAACACCGCGTAGAGCGCCAGCCGGGGCAGGAAGAAGAGGGTGGCGCCGAGGCCCCGGGTGAGGGTCATCCCGACCCAGACCCCGAACAGCACGCTGACGCCGGGAAGGAGCACCTCGAAGAGACCCGGCAACGTCCAGGGAGGACCGGCGTCCACGACCCCCACCAAGGTCACCGCCGCGAACGACAAGGCCGCGGCGGGGAGCGCCATCCCCAGGCTCCGCGCGACGAACCCCTCGCGACGCGGCATCGCCAGAGCGGCCAGAACGCCGAGCGGTGCCAGACGGGCGGCCTCCAGGAGCCCTCGCACCAGAAGCTCGCGGAGGAACGTGAGCACGGCCGCCACGCCCAGGGGCGTGAGGGGAGGGAGAGGCGCGGGCTCGGCCGCGCCCCCGTGGAGCGCGCGGTAGACGAGAAGACCCAGGTAGGCGGGCAGGCCCAGGCGGCCGACCCAGGTGAGCACGCCTAGCCTTTGCGCTGCGCCTGCTTCGCGACCGCCTCCGCCGCCTTCCGCACCGCCTCGGGGTCACCGAGGTAGTAGTGGCGGATCGGCCGGAGCTTTTCGTCCAGCTCGTAGACCAGCGGGACACCGGTCGGGATGTTGAGGTTCACGATGGCCTCGTCGGAAGTGCCGTCGAGGTGCTTGACCAGGGCGCGCAGGCTGTTCCCGTGGGCCGCGATGAGCACGCGCTCGCCCGCGTTCAAGTCGGGCACGATGTTCCGGTGCCAGTAGGGAAGGAAGCGGGCGATGGTGTCCTTGAGCGACTCGGCGAGGGGCAGCTCCTGGGGGGCCAGATCGCTGTAGCGGCGGTCGTGGCTCGGGTGCCGGGGGTCGTCGGCCTCGAGAGGCGGCGGCGGGTCGGCGAAGCTGCGCCGCCACACCAGCACCTGCTCGTCGCCGTACTTGGCCGCGGTCTCCGCCTTGTTGAGGCCCTGGAGCGCGCCGTAGTGGCGCTCGTTGAGCCTCCAGTTCTTGTGGACGGGGATCCACATCAGGTCCATGGTGTCGAGGGTGATCCAGAGGGTGCGGATGGCTCGCTTCAACAGCGAGACGTGGGCGACGTCGAAGGTGTACCCGCCGTCTCGGAGCAGGCGCCCGGCCTCCTTGGCTTCCTTCTCGCCCCGGGCCGTGAGGTCGACGTCCGTCCAGCCCGTGAACCGGTTCTCGAGATTCCAGGTGCTCTCGCCGTGCCGCAGCAGGACCAGCTTGATCATTCGAGCACTTCCTCCTCCGGTCATAAGTAGGCATCATACCAAGACTGCCACTTCCTTCCCCCGCGCCCTGCCGATAGAGTCGCCAGCGGCGTGATCCTGAGCCCCCTCAAGATCCTGGCCCGACTCCCGGGGCCGGTGCGCCTGCTCGTGACGGGATCGCTCGTCAACAAGGTGGGCACCTTCATCGTGCCCTACCTCACGCTCGTGCTCCTGCGCGACTTCCATCTCGCGGAGGGCGCGGTGGCGGAGCTCCTGGCCGCCTATGGCATCGGCTCGATCGTGGCGATCCTCGTGGGCGGGGCCCTCACCGATCGCCTGGGGCGGCGGCAGACCCTCATGCTGAGCCTCTTCGGCAGTGGTGTGCTGGCCGTGGCCATGGGCTTCGCCACGTCGGTCCAGGGTCTTCGTGCCGCTGCTCCTTTGCTTCGGGTTCGTGGCCGATCTCTACCGGCCCGCGGCCTCCGCAATCGTGAGCGACCTCCTCGCCTCGAGCGAGCGCGCCACCGGCTTCGCGGCCCTGCGGCTCGCCGTGAACCTGGGCTTCGCCGTGGGGATGGTCGCTCGGCGGCTTCATCGCCGATTGGAGCTGGCGCTGGCTCTTCTTCGGCGACGGCCTCACCACCCTTCTCTACGGCCTCGTGGTCCTGTTCTTCATACCCGAGACCAAGCCCGCTTCCGAGGTTGCCTCGGAGCGGACGGCAGACTCGAGCGAAAGCCCCTGGCGCGATCCCGTGTTCCTGGAGATCGCCCTCGTGGGCTTCCTCTTCTCCGTGATCTTCTTCAGCGACATGACCGTCCTGCCCCTCACCATGACCGTGAGCGCGGGCTACCCCGCTTCCGTCTTCGGCGCGCTCGTGGGGTTGAACGGGTTGCTCATCGCATTCTTCGAGATGTCGGCCGTGCGTGCCTTGCGGCACTTTCGCCGGCTCCGCGTGGCCGCCCTGGGCACCGTCTTTCTCGGCGCGGGGTTCGGGATCACGGGGCTGTGGCTTCACTGGTCGTGGTTCCTGGTCGCGATCCTCCTCGGCACCGTGGGCGAGATCCTGGCTTCGCCACAGCAGATGGCGTTCGTGGCGGACTGGTCGCCCCCGAGATCGCGGGGCCAGTACCTGGGTCTTTATCAGGCGACCTGGAGCCTGGCTCTCGCCATCAACCCGGTGCTGCTCCTTCCCCTCCACTCCCTTCTGGGCGAGGCGGTCTTCTGGGCCCTCCTGGGTCTCCTCGCCGCGCCGGCGGCCCTGCTGCTGTTGCACCTGGACAAGTACGCCGACCGACCCGAGCGGCTTCGCGGCCTCTCGGAAGCGCCGCCCCGCGATCGCACGTTCCTGAGCGCGATCGCGCCCGAAGGCTGAGGCATCCCGCGAGGAGGCGCGTGCTAACATCGATTCGATGTCCACGACCGTGCGCCACCTTCACTACACTTACCAGGAATACCTCGCCATGGAGCAAGGAAGCTCCGTCCGCCACGAGTATCTCAATGGTGAGATCTATGCAATGGCCGGCGGCTCCCCCGACCATGCGGTCCTGGCCGCTCGGCTGATTCGTGCGCTCGGCGCGCAACTAGGGGCGGGATGTCAGGTGTTCACGTCCGACCTGCGGGTTCGGATCCCCGACACCGGCCTGACGACGTACCCCGACGTCTCGGTGGTGTGCGGAAAGACGCTTCGCGCGAGTGAAGATCCGCTTGCCGTAGTGAACCCCGTGCTCCTGGCCGAGGTGACCAGCGATTCGACGGAAGACTATGACCGGGGCGAGAAGCTGCGGCACTACAAAGACCTGTCTTCGGTGCGGGAAGTGCTGATCGTGTCCCACCGCGGCCCCCGGATCAGCCTTCACCGCCGACACGACGATGGCTGGACGTCGCTCGATGCCGGACCCGGCGAAACCGTGGCGCTCTCGTCGATCGCGGGCCGCGTGGCCGTGGATGATCTCTACCGGGACGGTCTGGAGGACGCGAGCGGCTGAGCCGCCTCGGCTCAGCGGAAGTTCTCGACGAGCATCAGCTCGGACTGGGGCAACTTGAGTTCGTGGCGGACGATCCACGCTTCGTCGCGCGACACCGTAAGGAAGTTGACGAACCCAGGCCCCGTCTGGGTGAAGACGTCCGAGACGCGGCCCGACGCGAACTCCAAGAAGTGAACTGTTGAGGTGAACCGACGCAGCAGGAGCAGCCAGCGGGAGGTCGCATAGTAGATCCCTTCCCTCGACATTGCCCAATTCGCGTAGCCCACTGGCCCACGGAGCACCTCGATCTCTTCGCCTCCCCCTGCGGGCATGCGCCAGAGGGAGCCGCTCTGGCTTTTCAGGAAGAAGAGATGCTGTCCATCCCAAGACTCTTCCCCGAAGTACCCTCCGCCTCGGGTGACCTGGACGGCAGGACCGCCTTCGGCGGGAACCCGCCAGATCTCTCGTCGCCCGCCCCGATCGGAGCTGAAGTAGACGTGGCGGCCGTCCCGTGAGAAAGACGGTGCGATGTCGTCCGCGGGCTCCTGCGTGAGGCGACGCGGCTCGCCGCCGTCAGCCGCCACGACGTAGATGTCGGCGTTGCCCGACTCGCGGGCGTCGAAGACCACGCTCTTGCTGTCCGGAGACCAGTGGGCCGACCCGGCATGGGCGTCGTAGGCCGTGAGCTGAACCTGATTCGTGCCGTCGGCGTCGGCGATCCAGATGTTCGGGCTGCCGCTGCGTCCCGACTGGAAAGCGATCCGACGACCGTCGGGCGAGTAGATGCCTTGGAGATCGTCCTGGCTGGAGGCGATCAGCTTCTGCGGTATGCGCTCCGACGGCCGGGCCTTTCTCCCCGGCGTTCTCCAGATCTCGCGCGGTATGCGCCGCACGTGCTGGGAGAAGGCCAGGCGGCCCTGACGCACCGTCGGGGAGGCGGAGGCCTCCCCCATGCCCGCGAGCGGCTCGGGCGTCCCTCCATCCACGGGGACGCGGAGGATCCGACCCGGCCCCGCCCGGTTCCCCGTGACGAACAGGATCTCGCGGCCATCGGGGGTCCAGGCGAGGTCACAGCAATAGTCGAAACGGCCAGAGGTCACCTGTCGTGCCGCTCCCCCGCCGAGGGGCTGCACCCAAACGTCGAGGCCGCCAAACCCTACCGAGCTGCGAACGAAGGCGATCGTCTTCCCGTCCGGCGAGAGCTCCGGCGAGGAATCTCCTCCGGCCTCCCCCCGCGGCGATGTGAGCGACGTCTTCTCGAGCGTGGCCAGGTCTATCTGGACGATTCGTGAGGGGCCTTGACCGGTGGGCGCCTCGGCCACCGCCAAGCCGCGGCCATCGGGCGACCAGGAGAACGTGGGCGGCGGCGGCGTCCCCGGGCCCCTTACCTCGACCAGCCTGCGCTCCTTCCCTCCGAGCGAGGGCAGCACGTAGATCGTGTAGAGGCCGCTGGCGTTCTCGTCTTCCCGAAGAAAAGCGATCTGTCGTCCGTCCGGCGACCAGACGGGGGACCAGTCGGGCGCGGGATTGGAAGTCAGCCGCAGCGGCGTCGTACCGACACCGACTTGCTTGACGTAGATGTCCCAGTTGTCGTCGGCCGCTCCGGTCCAGGCATAGGCAACCCGCTCGCCGTCCGGGGAGAGGCGAGGCGTGAGCTTGAGCCCGCCGTCCGTCGTGAAGGGCACGATGCGGAGAGGCGCGCGCGGCCCGTGCGACCGTTTCCACCACTGCCATCCGCCGAGGGACGCCGCGACGACGACGCCCGCCACGGCGAGCCATCGCAAGCGGGAACGGTGAAGCCAGACACCATCGCCCGTCTTCCTTATGCCGCTGCCGGACGTCCGGTCCCGTTGCCCTCGGCGAAGATCCGCCAACAGGTCCCGCGCGGACTGGTAACGAAGGTCCCGGTCCTTCTCCAGGCACTTCGTGATGATCCGCGCGAGCTCCTCGGGGACCTTCGGGTTCAGCAAGACTGGCGAAGGCGGTGTCCGCGTGAGGATCTCGTTGGCGAGGGCTCCGGCCGTGTCGCCCTCGAAGGGTCGCCGTCGAGTCGCCATCTCGTAGAGCACGACGCCCAGGGAGAACAGAATCGGTGCGGCCATCGAGCGTCTTGCCCGTCGTCTGCTCCGGGGACATGTAGGCGACGGTGCCGGGGGTCGCGCCCGGATGGGTCAGTTGCTCGGGGGCGGTGGCCGTCTCCACCTGTGGGTCCAAGTCGGGCAGCGGCCTCCCCACCTTGGCGAGCCCGAAGTCCAGAACCTTCGCATCCCCCCGCATCGTGATGAAGACGTTCCCCGGCTTGACGTCGCGGTGGACGATCCCCTTGGTGTGGGTGGAGTCGAGGGCATCCGCGATTTGGATGGCCCAGGCAAAGAGCTGGTCGGGGTCGATGGCTGGCCCGGCGATCCGGTGCTGGAGGGTCTCTCCGTCGAGGAGCTCCATCGCGATGAAGGGACGTCCTTCGTGCTCGCCCACGTCGAAGATGGTGCAGATGTGGGGGTGGCTCAACGCGGAAGCAGCGCGCGCCTCCCGTTCGAAGCGTTCCCGCGCCCCTCGCTCCGACAGGTGCTCCTCGGGGAGGAACTTGAGTGCGACCGTGCGTCCGAGGCGCGTGTCCTCGGCTTCGTAGACCACGCCCCATGCCTCCACCGCCCAACATGCGAACGACGCGGTAGTGGGAGACGGTCTGTCCGATCAACGCCGACGCTCCGTTGTGAGAAGCCCGAAGCTTAACCCGGAAGGCGACCGGGACCTCAGGGGGTGAGCAGGGCGACGAGCGAGGGCACGAGGGCGCGGGCCACGCCCAGGGGCGTCTTGGTCTTTTGCCGGGGAAGAACGACTACGGCCACGTCAGGCGCAAGGCGCTCCAGGGCCTGCGGGTTGGTCGACTCCGCCAGATCGGGCGGATCGCCGCGGCCGTTCAGGACGACCGCGAGGATCGGCACCTCGCGACGCGCCAGCGCTTCGAGGGTGAGGGCCACGTGATTGAGGGTGCCGAGACCGGCCCGCGCCACCACGACCGCGGTGAGGCCGACCTCGGCGGCGAGATCGGCCATCGTGTAGCCCCAAGCGAGCGGCACCAGCAAGCCGCCGACTCCTTCGACCACCACGGTGTGGCCCGAGGCGCGGAGAGCACGCACCCGCTCCACGGCGATGGCGGGATCGAAGGCGACACCCGCCCGGTCGGCCGCGACCGCGGGAGCCAGTGGCTCTGCAAGGCGCAAGAGCGGCGTCACCAGGGGCGACGCATTTCCGGAAGCCACGGCGAGCACCTCCGAATCGGAGATCTCGGCCGCGCTGACCCCGGTCTCCGCGGGCTTGAAGCCGATGGCCTTGGCCCCGATCTGGCGGAGGGCCATCACCAGGGCCGCGGCCACCACGGTCTTGCCCACGCCGGTGTCGGTTCCGGTGACGAGGAGGTCAGCCACCGAGCGGCTCCGCGAGACGGTCCGGCATGACGAAGACCCGGCGCGCGAGATCGGAGTCGAGAGTCGCCTTGCCGTAGTAGCGGTCGAGAATCGACGGCTTCCAGCCCAGGAGCTCCGGGTAGCGGGCGGCGAAGGCGTCGAAGCCGGCGTCGTCCGGGTCCTGGGCCATCCGCTGATGGATGAGCAGGAAGTAGGCGACGGTGATGGTCTCGTGATAGAGCCCGGGCTGGCCGTGCGCGATCGCGAATCGCTTCAGGCCTTCCGAGAACCGCCCGAGGGCACGAGGCCACGGATCACGGCGCAGGTACAGCCACGCCACCCGCAAGTGCTCGCGATGGTGAAACCCGCCTTCGGGGTCGCGGGCGGCCTCGAAAGCCGCCAGGAGATCCGCGTCCGTGACCACGATCATTCCTGGGGCCGATCGTAGCGGTAGGGGTACCAGTAGGGCTTGGCGCCGATCACGTAGTCGAGGTGCACGTGCTTGCTGTCGCGGAAGTCCTCGATCCCTTCGCTCCCCAACTCGCGCCCGAGGCCGCTTCGGCGCATCCCGCCAAACGGGCCGGCGTCGTTGTCGGTAAGAGGGTCGTTGATCCAGAAGGTGCCGGCGTGGATGGCTTCCATCGCCTTCATCGCGTGCTCGAGGTTGTTGGTGTAGATCGAGGCGCCCAGGCCGAACTCGCTGGCGTCCGCGAGGCCGATGGCTTCGTCGATGGTCGCGCACCGGACGATGGGCGCCACCGGTCCGAAGGTCTCCTCGCGAAGGAGCGCCATGTCCGGGGTCACGTTCACGAGCACGGTCGGCTCGTAGAAGAACCCCTTGTCGAATCCCGCGGGTCGCCGGCCGCCGCTCGCGGTGATCGCCCCCCCGGCCAGAGACTCGGCGATCTTCTTCTCGACCTTCTCGCGCTGGGCCGCGCTGATCATCGGGCCGAGGTCCACGTCGGGCCCCAGGGGATCGCCGATGCGCAGGCTCTTCGCGTAAGCCACGACGCGCTCCACGAACTCGCCGTAGGCCTTGCCGACCACGAAGATCCGCTCCGCCGACGTGCAGACCTGGCCCATGTTGAGGAACGAGGCCCAGGCGGCGCCCTTGGCCGCGACCTCGAGGTCGACGCCCTCGTCCACGATGAGCGGGTCGTTGCCCCCGAGCTCCAGGTGGCACTTCTTGAGCTGCTCGGCGCAGGCGACCGCGACCTTGCGCCCCGTGGCCTGGCTCCCGGTGAAGGCCACGATCTCGACGTCCCGATGAGCGACGAGCGGCGAACCGGCCTCGCTCCCGAAGCCGGTGATCACGTTGACGACGCCCGCGGGCAGCTCTGTCGAAAGCGCGCATGAGGCGCAGGGTCGAGAGCGGCGTCAGCTCGCTGGGCTTCGCGACCACGGTGTTGCCGGCGGCGATCGCAGGTGCCAGCTTCCAGCACAGGAGGAGGAGCGGGTAGTTCCAGGGCACGATGAGGCCCGCCACCCCGTAGGGCTCCTTGAGCACGAAGTTGAACTGGTTCTGGGCCACCGGGCTGATGACGCGCCCCACGACGTCGCGGCCGATCTCGGCGTAGTAGTCGAAGCAGCCCGCGATCCACTCGATCTCGTCGCGGTTCTCGGGCAGGGGCTTGCCGCCTTCCCTGGTGAGCAGGATGGCGAGGCCCTCGCGGTCGGCGCGGATCTGCCGCGCGATGTGGTGCAGCTTCTCGGCCCGCTCGATGCCGGGCGTCCGCCGCCAGGCCGCGAACGCCGCCTTGGCCGCGGTCACGGCGCGGTCCACGTCCGGGGCGGCGGCCCGGGGAGCGGTGTCGAGCACCTCCTCGGTCGCGGGGCTCTTCACCTCGAAGACCCGGCCGTCGGCCGCCGCCACCCATTCGTTCGCGATCCACATCTGCGCCATTCGGCCCCCTGGGCCAGACTTATAGCACCGGCCGCCTCCAGGAGCCCCCGAAGGGGTCGCGGCCCTCAGTACCGGAAGCCCAGCAGGTTCCAGTAGTCGAGGAGCGCGATCCACACGAGAGCGGCGAGCGTCACCGTCGGGTCATGCACACGCGCCTCGAGGTGACGAGCCATCAGGCCGTCGGCCAGGGACTGGAGCTCCTCGGGTGCTCCCGGGCCCGGGGCGGGCTGGGCTCCTGCCGCGCCCGTGCACAGGACCACCGCCAGGCAGCCGATCCGCGCCCTCGCCGTTGCGCTCACGGTCCCATGAGACGCTCGCGCCCTGCGTTTCGCTCTGAAGCTCACCGGGTAGCGCAGCCCTGCCGGACCCGCGCCCCTAGACCTCCTGCGCCCAATGCTAATATCCCTCCCGTGGCCGACGTGAGCATGACCGTAGTCGGAGCAGGGGCGGTAGGACTCGCCGTGGCCGCACGCCTGGCCCCTCGCCACCCCGACCTCGTCCTTCTCGAGCGCCGTGAGAGACCGGGCCAGGAGACGAGCAGCCGGAACAGCGAGGTGATCCACGCCGGGATGTACTACCCGACGGGGACGCTCAAGGCCCTGTTCTGCGTGCAAGGCAACCGGCGTATCTACGAGCTCGGCGAGAAGCACGGCGTGCCGTGTCGCCGGATCACCAAGATCATCGTGGCGATGAAGGAAGACGAAGTCGCGCACCTGGAGAAGCTGCTGAAGCAAGGCGCGGAGAACGGCGTGCGGCTACAGATGCTGACCCGCGCGGAGTGCCAGGCCCTCGAGCCGAACGTGCCGGCGGTGGCCGGGCTCTTGTCGCCGGACACCGGCATCGTGAGCGCCCACGGGCTCATGGACTTCTTCCTCCACGCGGCCCGGTCTGCGGGGGCGACGGTGCAGCTTTGCACCGACCTCATCTCTCTCGACCGGCACGACGCGGACTATGAGCTCACGGTCAAGACCGGGCCCACCATCGAATCCTTCACCAGCGAGCGGGTCGTGAACGCCGCCGGCCTCGAGTCGGACACGGTGGCGAGCCTGGCGGGCATCGATGTCGATGCCGCAGGCTATCGGCTCCACTACTGGAGGGGAGGCTATTTCGCGGTGACGCCCGCCAAGGCGCGGCTCGTTTCCCGGCTCGTGTACCCGGTGCCCAACGCCCTCACTCTCGGAACCCACGCGGTCTTGAGCCTCGACGGGCGCGTGCGCTTCGGGCCTGACGCCGACCATTTGCCCGACCGCGTGCTCGACTACCGGGTGGACGAGAGCAAACGGGCGGTCTTCGGCGCATCGGTGCGTCGCCTGCTGCCGACCATCACGGACGACGATCTCACCCCCGACCTCGCCGGCATTCGGGCCAAGCTCCAGGGCCCGGGCCAGGGCTTTCGCGATTTCGTAGTCGCCGAAGAGTCGGCCCGGGGCCTGCCGGGCCTCGTGAACCTGGTCGGCATCGACTCCCCGGGTCTCACCTCGGCCCCGGCCATCGCCGAGAGGGTGGCCGAGCTCCTGGGCGAGTAGTCGCCCATTCCGCGGACGGCATCGGCTCGTCTCATCGCCTGATACCGTCCCTATGCCGGCCTGTCATGCCGTGCATGCGAACTACAGATTTGTACTTGCGTGTCGGCGCATTGGACAATCCCGCCTCCCCCGCACGCGGGACCAAGGACACGCTCATGATCGTGATGAAGTTCGACGCCGGTTCCATCGGGTCCTTCGACCGGCTGAGGGCGGTCGCCCGGCTGATCCAGAAGCACAAGGCCAGGAAGCCGGTGGTGGTGACCTCGGCCCTGCCCAAGGTGACCGACCTCCTGCTGGAGGCGGCGCACCTCGCGGCCTCGCGACAGAGCGAGTACGAAGACCGGATCCAGGACCTCCAGACCCTCCACGAGGAGGTGGTGGAGGAGCTGCTGCCCGACGCCCCCCCGCGTCGCCGCCTCCTGGCCCACCTGAAGGAGCTGATCGCGGAGCTGCGGACGTTCTGCACCGCGGTCTACGCACTCGAGGAGCTGACCCCCCGCACCCTCGACGCGGTCGGCGCCATCGGCGAGCGGCTTTCCTGCGAGATCGTGGCCGAGGCCCTGGTGCAAGAGGGCCTGCGGGCCGAGGTGGTGGACGCGCGCACCCTCGTCATCACCGACGACGCCTTCGGGAGCGCTTCGCCGCTGCTCCAGGAGATGGCGCCCCGGGTGCGACTCCAGCTCGAGCCCATGCTCGGCACCGGCCTCGTCCCGGTGCTGGGCGGCTTCATGGGGGCCACCCGCCAGGGGGTCACCACCACCCTGGGTCGAGGGGGCGCGGACGCGACCGCGGCCGTCATCGGCACCCTCCTCGAGGCCCAGGAGATCCAGATCTGGACCGAGATCGACGGCCTCATGAACGTGGACCCCAAGGTCGTCGCCGACGCCCAGGTGATCGCCAACGTCTCGCCGGAGGAGGCCGCCGAGCTCGCCTATTTCGGGACCAAGGTGCTGCACCCCGCGATGATCCAGCCCGCCGTGGAGAAGGGCATCCCGATCCGCGTCTGCAACACCCAGCAGCCGGGCGCGCCGGGGACCCTGGTGAGCGCCACCGAGCACCTCGGGCCCTCCGGCCCTCGGGCGGTGGGGTACCGAAAGGGCATCACCGTGGTGCTCATCTCGAACCCGAAGATGCTCATGGCGTCGGGCTTCCTCCGTCAGGTCTTCGAGGTCTTCGAGCGCTACGACACGCCGGTCGACCTCATCGCCACCTCCGAGGTCTCCATCTCCGTGACCCTCGACGACGTCGAGCACCTGGGCGCGATCAAGGCCGACCTGGCGCGCCTGGGCGAGGTGCGGATCCTGCGCGAGAGCGCGATCGTGAGCCTGGTCGGCCGCGGGTTCTTCCGCTACCAGGGCCTGGCCCGACGGATCTTCGAGGCCCTGGCCGGGGTGAACGTGGTCATGATCTCCTTCGCCGCCTCCGACGTGAACATCTCGGTGGTGGTGGACGAGGCGGACGTCGAGAAGGCGGTGCACGGACTGCACCGCGAGTTCTTCTCGGACCCGTCCCCGCGCGGCGACGGGATAGGGAGGGCAAGGCCATGTACGAGACTCCCGAGAAGCAAGGGCTCTACGATCCAAGCCACGAGCACGACGCCTGCGGGATGGGCTTCGTGGTGGACGCGCACGGGCAAGAAGTCGCACGCGATCGTCGAGCCAGGCGATCCAGGTGCTCGAGAACCTCGAGCATCGCGGGGCCTGCGGGTGCGAGAAGAACACCGGCGACGGGGCCGGCATCCTGATCCAGATGCCCCACCGCTTCCTGGCCGAGGAGTGCGAGCGGGCGGGCTTCACCCTGCCCGGCCCGGGACGCTACGGAGCGGGCATCGTCTTCCTTCCCCGCGGCCCGGTGGACCGGAAGCTCTGCGAGGAGATCTGGGCCGGGCTCGCGGCCGAGGAGGGGATGCCGGTCCTGGGCTGGCGCGACCTTCCCACCGACAACTCCGCGATCGGGCCCACCGCGCGCGCGGCGGAGCCGGTCATGCGGCAGGTGTTCGTGGCGCGCCCCGACGCGGTGGAGGACGACGACGCCTTCGAGCGAAAGCTCTACGTGCTGCGCCGCCGGGTCGAGAACGCCGTGCTCGCGTCGCCCCTCGCCGAGAAGGCGATGTTCTACGTTCCGAGCTTCTCCCACCGGACCCTCGTCTACAAGGGCATGCTGATCGCGCCCCAGCTCCCCGGCTACTTCCCCGACATCGTGGACAGCCGGGTCGAGTCCTGCCTGGCCATGGTCCACTCGCGCTTCAGCACCAACACCTTCCCGAACTGGGCCCGGGCCCATCCCTACCGCTACGTCTGCCACAACGGCGAGATCAACACCCTGCGCGGCAACGTGAACTGGATGCACGCGCGGGAGGCTCTCTTCTCGTCGCCGCTCTTCGGCGACGACCTGAAGAAGATCCTGCCCGTCATCGACCAGGGCGGCAGCGATTCCGCGATGTTCGACAACGTGCTCGAGATGCTCTCGCTGTCCGGCCGCTCGCTGCCCCACGCGGTGATGATGATGATCCCCGAGCCGTGGAGCGGCCACGAGTCGATGAGCGAGAAGAAGAAGGCCTTCTACGAGTACCACTCCTGCCTCATGGAGCCGTGGGACGGCCCGGCCTCGATCGCCTTCACCGACGGCATCCGCATCGGGGCCACCCTCGACCGCAACGGCCTGCGGCCCTCGCGCTACTACGTCACCAAGGACGGCCTCGTGGTCCTGGCCTCCGAGGTCGGGGTGCTCGACATCCCCGCCGACCGCATCCTGACGAAAGGACGCCTCCAGCCCGGACGCATGTTCCTGGTCGACACCGAGGAAGGCCGCATCGTGGCCGACGAGGAGATCAAGCTGCGCACGGCCAACGAGCAGCCCGTACGGCCAGTGGCTGCGCGACAACCTCGTCACCCTCCAGGAGGTGCCGGAGGCGCCGTCCCCGCGCGAGCCCGACCACGAGACGGTGCTCAAGCGACAGCTCGCGTTCGGCTACAGCCGCGAGGACGTTGAGCAGCTCGTGCTGGCCATGGGCAAGGAAGGCGTCGAGCCGGTGGGATCGATGGGCGACGACACGCCCCTGGCCGTCCTCTCCGAGCGGCCCCAGCTCCTCTACAACTACTTCAAGCAGCTCTTCGCCCAGGTCACGAACCCGCCCATCGACTGCATCCGCGAAGAGCTGATCATGGCGACCGACACCACGGTGGGCCCCGAGCAGAACCTGCTCGATCCGACCCCGCTCTCGGCCCACCAGATCAAGCTCGGGACTCCCATCCTCACCAACGAGGAGCTCGAGAAGCTGCGCTACCTGAGCACGCCCAAGGGCCGCTCGGGGGCCTGGGCCTTCAAGGCCACGACCATTCCCATCCTGTTCCCGCCCGAGGCGGGAGGGGCGGGGCTCGAAAGGGCCATGGACGACGTCTGCCGCCGTGCGAGCGCGGCAGTGTCCGCCGGCACCAACATCATCGTGCTCTCGGACCGCGGGGTGGACCCCGAGAACGCGCCCATCCCCGCCCTCCTGGCGGTGGCCGGCGTCCACCACCACCTGATCCGCGAGGGCACGCGCACGCGCGTGGGCCTCGTGCTCGAGAGCGGCGAGCCGCGCGAGGTGCACCACTTCGCCCTCCTCATCGGCTACGGCGCGGGAGCCGTGAACCCCTACCTGGCCTTCGAGACCCTGCGCGACCTCGTGCGCCAGGGTCTCCTGCCCGGAGTCGACGAAGAGCACGCGATCAAGAACTACATCAAGGCCCTGAACAAGGGGGTGGTGAAGGTGATCTCCAAGATGGGGATCTCCACCATCCAGAGCTACTGCGGGGCCCAGATCTTCGAGGCCATCGGCCTCGACCAGGACCTGATCGACAAGTACTTCACCTGGACTCCGTCGCGCATCTCCGGCATCGGGATCGGGGTCGTGGCCCGCGAGGCGACGTCGCGGCACTGGGCGGCCTTTGGAACGAGCGGGATCTCGACCCACGAGCTCGATCCCGGGGGCAAGTACAAGTGGCGGCACGACGGCGAGCACCACCTCTTCAACCCGCAAACGATCCACAAGCTGCAGCACGCTTGCCGCACGAACGACTTCCGCCTCTTCCAGGAGTTCAGCACTCTCGTCAACCACCAGGAGAAGCGGCGCGCGACCCTGCGCGGGCTCATGGAGCTGAAGCCGCTTCGGCCCCCCGTGCCCCTCGAAGAGGTCGAGCCGGTCGAGGCCATCGTGCGCCGCTTCAAGACCGGAGCAATGTCGTACGGCTCGATCAGCAAGGAGGCGCACGAGGCGCTGGCCGTGGCCATGAACCGGATCGGCGGCAAGAGCAACACCGGCGAAGGCGGCGAGGACCCGGCCCGTTACTTCCTCGAGCCCAACGGCGACTCGAAGAACAGCGCGATCAAGCAGGTGGCCTCGGCCCGCTTCGGGGTGACGAGCAACTACCTCGTCAACGCACGCGAGCTGCAGATCAAGATGGCCCAGGGCGCCAAGCCCGGCGAAGGCGGCCAGCTTCCCGGCCGTAAGGTCTACCCGTGGATCGCGAAGGTGCGCCACTCGACACCCGGAGTGGGCCTCATCTCTCCCCCGCCGCACCATGACATCTACTCCATCGAGGACCTGGCGGAGCTGATCCACGACCTCAAGAACGCGAACGAGCATGCCCGCATCAGCGTGAAGCTCGTGTCCGAGGTGGGAGTGGGCACGATCGCGGCCGGAGTGGCCAAGGCCCACGCCGACGTGGTCCTGATCAGCGGCCACGACGGAGGCACGGGGGCCTCGCCGCTCTCGAGCATCAAGCACGCGGGCGTGCCCTGGGAGCTTGGCCTGGCCGAGACCCACCAGGTGCTGCTGCTCAACAACCTGCGCTCGCGGATCGTGGTGGAGACCGACGGCCAGTTGAAGACCGGCCGTGACGTGGTGGTGGCGACGCTCCTCGGGGCCGAGGAGTTCGGTTTCGCCACCGCGCCGCTCGTGGCCCTCGGCTGCATCATGATGCGGGTCTGCCACCTGAATACCTGCCCGGTGGGCGTTGCCACCCAGGACCCGCGCCTGCGCGACAAGTTCACCGGCGATCCCGCTCACGTCGTGAGCTTCATGCGCTTCATCGCGACCGAGGTGCGTGCGCTCATGGCCGAGCTGGGCTTCCGCCGCCTCGAAGAGATGGTGGGCCGGACGGATTGCCTCGAGCTGAAGCCGGCGCTCGAGCACTGGAAGGCACGAGGCCTGGATTTCTCGGCCATCTTCCACCGGCCCGCGGTCGGTGACGACGTGGGACGCTTCTGCCAGATCCCCCAGGACCACGGCCTCGAGGATTCGCTCGACAAGACGACGCTCCTCGAGCTCTGCCGGCCTGCCCTCGAGCGCGGCGAGAGAGTCGCGGCCACGGTGCCCATCCGCAACCGCAACCGCGTGGTGGGCACGATCCTCGGGCAGCGAGCTGACCCGCCGCCACGGGGTGAAGGGCCTGCCCGACGACACCGTCTCGCTCACCTTCCAAGGCTCGGCCGGACAAAGCTTCGGTGCGTTCATCCCCCCGGGCGTCACCCTGACCCTGGAGGGCGACGCGAACGACTACGTGGGCAAGGGCCTCTCCGGCGGACGCCTCGTGGTCTACCCGCCGCGCGGCTCGAGCTTCGTGCCCGAGCAGAACATGATCGTGGGCAACGTCGCCCTCTACGGCGCCACCGCAGGCGAGGCCTTCTTCTACGGCGCGGCCGGGGAGCGTTTCGCGGTCCGCAACAGCGGGGTGAACGCAGTGGTCGAGGCCGTGGGAGATCACGGGTGCGAGTACATGACCGGGGGCCGGGTGGTGGTGCTCGGTGCCACCGGACGCAATTTCGCCGCGGGCATGAGCGGGGGCATCGCCTACGTCCTCGACGAGGACGAGGACTTCGCGGAGCGCTGCAACAAGGAGATGGTGCTCCTCTACCGTCTGCGCTATTCCGAGGAAATCGACTTCGTGAAGGACCTGGTGTTCCGCCACGCCCAGCTCACGGGCAGCGCGCGCGCGAACAAGGTCCTCGTGGACTGGGACTACTTCGTGCCCCGCTTCGTGCGGGTGGTGCCGAACGACTACAACCGCGTACTCCAGGCCCAGCGCAAGATGCGGGAAACCGGCCTCAGCCCCGAGGAGGCCGAGATGGCCGCCTTCGAGCTGAACGTGCAGGACGTGGCCCGGGTGGGGGGCAAGTAGGCGATGGGCAAGCCCACGGGTTTCCTGGAGCTCCGGCGGGAGCTCCCCCCCGACCGCAGCCCCCAGGAGCGCATCCACGACTGGGACGAGTTCCACGAGGAGTTCCCGGCCAAGAAGCTGCGCGACCAGGGCGCCCGCTGTATGGACTGCGGCACGCCGTTCTGCCACACCGGAGAGGTGATCGCCGGCCTCGCCACCGGCTGCCCCATCCACAACCTGATCCCCGAGTGGAACGACCTCGTCTATCGAGGCCGCTGGAAGGACGCGCTCGATCGCCTCCACGAGACCAACAATTTCCCCGAGTTCACGGGTCGCGTCTGCCCCGCCCCCTGCGAGGGATCGTGCGTGCTGGGCATCACCGACCCGCCGGTGACGATCAAGGCCATCGAGGCCGCGATCATCGACAAGGCCTTCGACGAGGGCTGGGTGGTGCCCGAGCCGCCGGCGCAAAGGAGCGGCAAGAAGGTCGCGGTCGTGGGCTCGGGGCCCTCGGGCCTCGCCGCCGCGGCCCAGCTGAACCGCGCCGGCCACAAGGTCACGGTGTTCGAGCGCGCCGACCGCATCGGCGGCCTCCTCATGTACGGCATCCCCAACATGAAGCTCGACAAGAGTGTCGTGGAGCGGCGCGTCTCGTTGATGGCGGCCGAAGGGGTCGAGTTCAAGCGCGGGGTCAACGTCGGCAAGGACTATCCCGCCGACAAGCTCCGGGCCGAGTTCGACGCGGTCGTGCTCTGCGGCGGCGCCACCCTGCCCCGCGATCTACCGATCGAAGGCCGCGACCTCGCGGGCATCCACTTCGCCATGGAGTTCCTGCACAAGAACACCAAGAGCCTGCTCGACAGCAACCTCCAGGACGGGCAGTTCATTCCCGCCAAGGACCAGCACGTGGTGGTGCTCGGCGGCGGAGACACCGGGACCGACTGTGTGGGGACGTCGATGCGCCACGGCTGCCGGAGCCTGTTGCAGCTCGAGATCCTGCCCAAACCGCCCGGGGAGCGCGCTCCCGACAACCCCTGGCCGCAGTGGCCCAAGGTCTACAAGCTCGACTACGGCCAAGAGGAGGCGGCGGCGAGGTTCGGGGCCGACCCGCGGGACTACTGCGTCACCACCAAGCGCTTCGTGGGCGACGAGAACGGCCGGGTGAAGGCCATCGACACCGTGCGCATCGAATGGGTGAAGGAAGGCGGCCGCTTCACCATGAAGGAAGTCCCGGGCTCGGAGCAGACCTGGCCCGCGACCCTTGTCCTGCTCGCGCTCGGCTTCCTCGGTCCCGAGCGTGGCGGCATGCTCGACCAGCTCGGGGTGACCCTCGACGATCGGGGAAACGTGGCCACCGACCCTGTCACGGGTATGACCAGCGCGCCCGGCGTCTTCGCCGCGGGCGACATGCGCCGCGGGCAGTCGCTCGTGGTCTGGGCCATCGCCGAGGGCCGCCAGGCCGCGGCCCGCGCCGACCGGTTCCTCCGCAAAGGGGCCTGAAGCCCGCGCTCGGGCGGCCGTTCGAGTCACCAGTTTCGAGCTCTGGTAAACTGACGACGTCATGGATGCTGACGCCGTCGACGAGATCAAGCGCCACTTCTCCGTCGTCGCCGAGGATCTTCGGTCGGATGTCAGAGCGGTCGCCGAGGCCGTCTCGGCGCATCGCGCGGAATTCCATCGCGAGATCGCAGGTGTTCGCACCGAGCTCGACGAGGTCAAGGGCATGATCCGCCTTTCCTACGCCGAGATCGACCGGCGGGTCCGCACCCTCGAAGGCGAGCTCCAGGACTTACGCGCCCGGGTGGAGAGGCTGGAAGAGCGTAGGGTCTCGTAATCGTTCGCGGACCCAGGGGCGACCCGTTCTCGGGACCACGGCGCCACAACCTCAGCGCAGGAACTGCATCCCGTCGTGGCCAGGAAAGGCAGAACCTGCGCGCCGGCGGCGGCGGGGGCCATGGATCGCGTTCGATGCGAATGGCGCGTGCGGGCAGGGTCGTGGCACCACGCTTGCACTGGCATCAGCAGAAATGGGTCGGTCGGCCCATTGCCGCCGCAGATTCGAGGAGGTGTGTCATGGGGCGCACCGCCATGACGGTCGTTTCTCTCTTCGCTGTTCTCGCCTTTGGCTGCGACACAGGACGCAAGGGGTCGGCGGGCTTCCACATGCCCGACGGTGACCCGGTGAAGGGAAAGCAAGTCTTCCTGGAGCATCGCTGCAACTCGTGCCATGAGGTCGCGGGCGTCCCCCTCGGCCGTCCGGTGGCCGATCCCCCGGTTCCCGTGCGTCTCGGCGGGATGGTGTACACCGCGCCCACCGACGGCGTGCTGGCCACCGCGATCCTCCATCCGTCGTATCGGTTGGCCAACGGGCCGCACCAGCTCGTGACGAGCGGCCGGCTCTCGAGAATGGGCGACTTCACGGACACCATGACGCTGCGCGAGATGATCGACGTCGTGGCCTTCCTGCAGTCGACCTACGAGGAGATTTCGCCGCCCGTCGCGGCTTACAACTGAGGGCCGGCCGCGGTCTGGCTCGTGAGGAAGCCGGTGCATCGGGACTATTCCTGAATGGCACCGGCGGGGGAAACATGGAGCGTCTGCGCCTCGGCGCGGCCGCGCGCGGGACGGTGCCCGCCACCATGAGGAGGGTCCGATGGTCGAAGGTGGCTCCGGCGTCAGCCGAAGAGGGTTCATCACATCGATGGGAGCGGGGGTGGTGGGAGCCGCCGCCTTCGAGGCCCGGGCGGATCAGGCTCCCGCGACAGACCTCGCTCCCGCCGGCGAGGGGCGCCCGATCGACCTTCGCGTCAACGGACGGGTGAGCCGGGTCGTGGTGGAACCGCGCTCCACTCTCCTGGACGTGCTTCGCGAAGACCTCGGGCTCACCGGGACCAAGCCGGGCTGCGAGCGCGGCGAGTGCGGCGCCTGCACCGTCCTGATCGGTGACGAGCCACGGTACGCCTGCATGACCTTGGCCCTGGAGTCGGACGGAGTCGAGGTGACGACCATCGAAGGCCTCCGCCACGGCGAGGGGCTCGGCGATGTCCAACGAGCGTTTGCCGAACGCGATGCCTTCCAGTGCGGCTTCTGCACCCCGGGCCAGGAGATCGCGGTGGAGGGCCTCTTGCGGGCAAAGCCCGATCCCACGCTCGACGAGATCCGGGAAGGGGTGAGCGGGAACCTGTGCCGTTGCGGGGCCTATACCCACATCTTCGAGGCCGCCCGCCGCGCCGCCGAGCTCCGGCGTGAGGGGAGGAGGTGAGCCATGACCGATTCGCGACCCGCACCCTGGCGTGAGACGTCGGTCGTGGGCAAGCCGTTGCCGCGGGTCGACGCCGCAGAGCGAGTGACCGGCTCGGCCGTCTACCCGGCGGACGTGATTCTGCCCGACATGCTCCACGCCGTGATCGTCCGCTGCCCGTTTGCCCACGCTCGCGTCAAGAAGATCGACACTTCGAAGGCCGCCAAGCTCCCTGGCGTGCGGGCCGTCCTCACCGGGGACTCCGCCGGGGCCCGGCTGCCCTGGTATGCCACGGAACAGGGGGCGCTCTCCTGGCTCTTCGACCCTCACTGCCGCTGCGAGGGCGAGGAGGTGGCGGCGGTCGCGGCCGAGACGCGGCTCATGGCCGACGACGCGGCCCGGGCCATCGCGGTCGAGTACGAGGAGCTGCCGTTCGTCGTGGATCCGGCCGAGGCGCTCAAGCCGGGGGCGCCGGCGGTACACGAGGGCGGCAACCGCGTGGGCGAGCCCGATCGCTACGCGCGCGGCGACGTGGCGAAGGGCTTTGCCGAGGCTTCCGTGGTGGTCGAGACGACCTATGAAACGCCGTGCGAGATCCACACCCCCATGGAGGTCCATGGCTCGGTGGCCCGCTGGGAGGGGACGAAGCTGACCGTCTGGGACACGACCCAAGGCGTCTTCGACGTCCGCAGCGCCCTCGCCCGCACCTTCTCCTTGCCGCTGAGCAGCGTCCGGGTGATCGGCCACTACATGGGCGGCGGCTTCGGAAGCAAGCTGGAGCTGGGCAAGTACACGGTCATCGCCGCGCTCCTGGCGCGGACCACGGGCCGGCCGGTGCGGCTGTTCCTGTCACGCGAAGAGACGTTCCTATCCGTGGGCAACCGCCCGCCGAATCGGCTCACGCTCAAGGCGGGGGCCAGGAAAGACGGGAGCCTCACGGCACTGGAGCTCACCGGGATCGGCACCGGCGGAGCCTACCGGGCCGGCTCCGGCGCCGGATTCCAGGTCACCGACCTCTACCTCTGCCCGAACGTGCGGACCGAGGAGACGGACGTCTACGTCAATGCCGGCAGGGCGCGGCCGTTTCGTGCTCCCGGGTTCCCCCAATGTGCCTGGGCCCTCGAGCAAACCATGGACGCCCTCGCGGAGAAGCTGGGTATGGATCCGGTCGCGCTCCGACTGAAGAACGTCCCGACCGTGAGCCAGCGGCGGGGCGGTCAGCCCTACACGTCGACCGGTCTCGCCCGCTGTCTCGAGGAAGGGGCCAAGGCCTTCGGCTGGTCGGCGGCGCGCGCGCGCACGCGGTCCAAGGAGGGCCGGGGCCGGGCCCGCGGGGTCGGAGTGGCGGCGGCACTCTGGGGGTATCCCGGAAACCCCGTCTCCACCGCGATCCTCAAGCTCAGTGCCGACGGCAGCGTCGACCTGGCGCTGGGGGCGAGCGACATCGGCACCGGGACCAAGACCGTGATGGCCATGGTGGTGGCCGAGGAGCTGGGAGTGCCGCTCGACCGGATCCGCATCGAGCACGCCGACACCGCTACCACACCCTGGGGCGTCGCATCGGGCGGCAGCCAGACGACCCACGTGAACGCTCCCGCCGTGCGCGCCGCCGCGCTCGAAGTGAGGCGGCAATTGCTCGAGATGGCCGCGGAGGAGCTCAAACTAGAGGCCTCGTCCCTGGTCTTGAAGGACGGGACGATCGCCGCGGCGGACGCTCCGGACAAGAAGGTCGCGGTCTCGGCCCTCAAGTCGCTGCAGCGCGAGCAGACGGTGGTGGGGGTCGGGCACCGTGACCCGCATCCACCGGGCAAGGTCGCCATACCGTTCTCGGTCCACTTCGCGGAAGTCGAGGTCGACCTGCGCACCGGCGAGGTGCGCGTCCTCCGGATGCTCGGTGCACACGACAGCGGCCGGGTGATGAGCCGGCTCACCTACCAGAACCAGGTCTTCGGAGGCATGACCATGGGTCTGGGCTTCGCGATGACCGAGGCGCGGGTCCTCGACCGGACCACCGGGAAGATGGTGAACGCCAACTGGCACGACTACAAGGTGCCCACCGCGCTGGACGTGCCCGCCGAGCTCGTCTGTCTTCCGATCGACCCCGGCGATGCCGAGTGCAACACGGTGGGGGCCAAGGGTCTGGGCGAGCCCGCGACCATCCCCACCGCGGCGGCCATCGCGAACGCGGTCTACGACGCGACCGGCATCAGGGTCAAGGAGCCCTCGATCAATCCCGTGCAGATGGCCCGGCTCCTCGCAGGCCGCCGGGCGAGGGGGTGAGCCATGCTTCCGAGCTTTGCCTACGTGCGGCCCACCACCATCAAGGGCGCGGTCGAGCTGCTGGCCGGCGGCGAAGCCCGCATCCACGCGGGCGGGACCGACCTGCTCGGCTGTCTCCGTGACCGGGTCTTCACGACTCCCACCGTCGTGAGCCTCCGCGGGATCCGGGGCCTCCGCGGCATCGACGAGACGCCGGACGGGGGCCTGCGCATCGGCGCCTTGACCTCGATCGACGAGATTGCCCGGAACGCGGTCGTCCGCAGCCGCTACGCGGCGCTGGCCGAAGCCGCGGCCTCGGTGGCGAGCCCACAGCTCCGCCGGCAGGGAACCCTGGGCGGCAACCTGTGCCAGAGGCCGCGCTGCTGGTACTTCCGCGGCGGCGACTTCCATTGCCTTCGCAAGGGCGGGGAAATCTGCTTCGCCGCGGCGGGCGAGAACGAATACCACTGCATCTTCGGGGGGAGCGGGTGCTTCATCGTCCACCCCTCGGACACCGCCCCGGCGCTCCTGGCCCTGGGCGCCACGGCCCGTATCGAAGGCCCCGCGCCAACACGGACGGTGTCGCTCGACGCCTTCTTCGTCCCGCCCAGCGTCGACTATCGGCGCGAGACGGTGCTAGGTCCGGGAGAGATCCTGACCGAGGTCCTGCTGCCACCGCCAGGAAAGGGCCTGCGAACGTCCTATCGCAAGGTACGCGCCCGCGCATCGTGGGACTTCGCCCTCGTGGGAGCCGCGGTGTCGGTTCGGTTCGAGGGCGACGTGGTGCGCGAGGCGCGGGTGGTCCTGGGCGGAGTGGCGCCGGTACCCTGGAGAGCGCACGCCACCGAGCGCGCGGTCATCGGGCATCGGCTCGACGGACCGACCATCGCGGCGGCGGCACGGGCCGCGGTTGCGGGGGCGGAGCCGCTGGCCCGAAACGGCTACAAGGTCCCGCTCGTGCGTGGTCTCGTGGAGGAGCGTCTGGAGAAGATCGCGAAGGTGTGAAGCGAAGGATCCGCAGCTCTCGGACCCGCCCTGCTAGCGACCAATCTGAAAGCTCACCGGAAGAGTCGCCTCCGCGATCGTCTCGCTGGACGTGGGTGGTGTCCCCAGGCCGTTGTTCCTCATGTGGAGCATGGCCCTCACGCCCGTCACCTCGCAGGGCAGGCGGAAGACCTGAAAGCCGGTCACCGTCAAGGTAGTCGTCCATCCCGAGGGCAGGAACTGCCACGTTGGTGAGTCAGGCAAGTTCTGTCCGCAGTATTCCGAGCTCTGGCCACCGGTCAGCAGATAGACGTTGAGCTGGGCCCAGGGCACCTCGTGGGCCGACCGGAGGGACAGGCTTACGGCGATTTGTCCCGACTGAGGCGGGAGGACCACGCCGCCGGGAACGATGTAGGGGTACTGAGCGGGCACCACGACCGTGGTCCCCGAAGGGGGTGAGACTGCGGTAATGACGATGCCGCTATCGGCGGGGGCCTCTGGCGTGGTTGGAGAGCTTCCACATCCGGCCGCCAGGAGCCCGAGGGCCACGAAGGACTGGATTCGCATGCCCGATGCGTAGCACACGCGATGCCAGGACGCGAAATCGCAGATGGCCCGCGCACCGGAGGTTTCGGGCTCGTGCGCGCGAAGGTCGCCGGCCGGATACCGAACGGTGCGTACGAAACCCGAACGGATCGGCGGTGGCCTCGAACAAGGCGGCGGATTGGCGCCGTCAGCCTGGGAGTACGGGCGGCGTCACCGCTCTCGACCAGAAACGATACGTGTCGGCCGTGATCTTGCCGCGACCGGGACCTTCGTAGACGTCGTGCACGAGGCACCTTTGAAGCGCTCGGGCCTCGTCGGTGAGGCCGAGGGACGACAAGCTCTGCAAGATGCGCGTCAGGCGCAGGTGGTTGTGATTGCCCGGCCAGAGCCAGTGAGGGGCGCGTTCAGGGAACCGCTCCGGTGCGGTCTCGATGCGGAGGAGGTCGGCCATTGCACCTCGGCGGAAGCCGTAGAACGCCAGCATCCGGTCCAATGAATGGCCGAGTGCCCTTCGCAGCTCCGGACGCTCGTGGAAGGCGCGGGTCGTCTCGGGCGTGACGAGCGGGGCGGAGGGGTTGACGCCACTCGGCTGCGGCGTCGGGAAGACCCACTGGATGTAGTCGTGGACCTGCTCGAGCTCCTCGTCGGACCACGTCCAGATCTCCTGGAGCGTGCGCCCGCGGTCGTCAAGACCGCCGGAGTAGAACCCTACGACCCGGTCGGCCGACATCGGGGGAAGGTAACCATAGCCGTTCAGGGCCTGTCGGTTCGGGCGGTTGGACGAGGCCGTTTCCCGCGGGTGCCAGTGTGACCCGCGCTCGGTAGTATGACACCCGAGCCGGCGACGGGGATCCCTTCGCCGAGCAGGGTCAGTTGGTGCGCCGGAGCCTCCACTCAGACTTGGGTAGGCCGTCGCACCATCGTGGCGAGCAGGTGGTCGAGCGCCGCTTGGGGATCGTCACACCGCCCGGAATGGACCGCGGATACTTGAACGATCGTGCTGCGTGGCGCGACGAGCCAACGGAATCGTTGCCTCTGCGATAGCCGGCCTATGGGCCCCGCCTCCGGCCCACCCGCACAGATGGTGGGAATGCTCGCCGCATGGGCCAATAACGCCTCGATGTCGACGCCCGGAAAGAGAGCCTCGAGCCGGGAGGAGTCGATCTCGATGCCGGCGGCGAGAAACTTTCGTGCTGGACAGGAGACGATCACGCCGATGTTGAGGAACTCCTCGCGATCCACGCGCGGGACGGCGCGCACAATCGCGTAGTCATACGAGTTCTGAGCGCGCACGCTTGGCCTCGTCGAGAAAGGGTCGGGGCGACTCGAGTCGTTCCAGCAGGTATTCCAGATAGGCTTCGCGCACCTCGTCCGGCGACGCGAAGGGCGTGTCGATCGTGAGCCAGGAATCGGGAACTTCTCCGAGAATGTCGCGGAGCGCGGAGGGCCGCACGAGCTCGGTCAAGATCGTGTCGACCTCCTCCAGTCGATCGGCAAGGCGCAGCAGCACATGGTCCTTCACGTGTGTGAATGGATCGCGGCTACGTTTCCGAGGTTGCCCCCAGGAATGATGGAAATAGAGCGCCGCGCCGTGATCGATGAGATACATTCGGCGATGCCACATCAGCAGGTTCGTGTTGCGCGCGGTGCGATCGACGTTGGTCACGTAGCCGTCGAACCAAACGATCTTCGAAGCCAGGTCGCCCTCGATTCTCTCTACGACCGGGTCGAACATCACGGACCCGGGAAGATAGTCGAGGGCGATATTGAGCCCCGCGCTCGCTTGGATGAGCGATTGGATCTCCGGATCGGGCTCGGTACGGGCCAGGTCCGCATCGAGATCCACGAAGACGATGGTCGGGACAGGCAGACCCGCGGCCCGCGCGATCTCCCCCGCGACGAGCTCGGCGATCAAAGCCTTGGGGCCCTGTCCGGCACCCCGGAACTTGAGCACGTACATGCCGTCGTCGTCTGCCTCGACGAGGCCGGGTAGTGAGCCACCCTCCCGTAGGGGCATGACGTACCGGGTCACGGCAACTGTCCGGATCGACATCGATTCGAATTCTATGCGAGCGCCCCTCCGGTTGGGCGCGGGCCCGGGGGCCGCCCCGGAGCGGCGCTCGCCCGACGGGCTTTGACCGGGGCTCACTGCAGAAGGCGGATCTTGGCCTGGCGGGCGGTCTCCCGAAGGAGAGGGTCCGCGTGTTCGAGGCAAGGGTCCAGCTCCGCCTCGAGCTCGCGCAGTCCGAGCGTCCCGACCGCGTAGGCCCCGCAGGACTTGAGCCAGGGCTCCTCGCTGAGCAGGAGCGCCCGCACCGCCTGCTCGTGGCTCTCGACTCTCATCCCCACCGTGGCCGAGGCGAGCCGGACGCGCTCTCTGGCGCTGACGCTGGAGTCGAGCAGGGGGACGAGCACGCTGCGGAGCTGGGGCTTCAGGATGTTGTCGAGGAACTCGAGGGCGTTGTCGTGGGCCACGGGGTCCAGGGACTGAACGCCGACGCAGGCGCTGTGGAGATCGTGTCTCGGGTACAGGAGCCCGAGAAGGCGGAAGATCCGCTCCACCTCCTGGTCCATGGACTCGCGAGGAGCGCGGGCGAGCACCTCGTCCTCGGGGAGAGTCTCGCCCAGCACCCCGAGAATCTGGTACGAGCGATAGTGACCCAGCACTTCGGCGGCCAACACTGTCTCGATCATCCGGACGTCGCGCTCGATCTCGGGGTGGGCCTCGTAGACCTTGTTGAGCGCCTGGATGATCCGAAAGCGAAGCTGGGTATCGGCCTCGAGCAGGGCCTCGCTGAGTGCCCGCGCGGCCTCGCGCGTGCCGATGCGCGCGAGGATCGCCGGGAATCTCGCGGCGCGTCTCGACCCTCACCGAGGCGTCGGCCAGGTGGTCGCGGAGGGTCCCCACGACCGCGTCGCCGAAGCGTCCGAGGGCCTCGACCACGACCTCGGTCAGCCCCGGATCCCCGATGCGATCGAGCAGCGGCACGACGAACCGCCGGGTGCGCGATTGCCCCACCGCGCGCACGGCCTCTCGCCGCCACCTCCGGATCGGGGTCCGCGAGCAAGAGGTGCAGCGCCTGGTCTCCACGGACGAAGTCGCCACTCGAAGCCTCGAGCTCCGACGCGTGGGGGAGATCCTGCGAAAGCAGATCCGGAAACCGGCCGATGAGCCGGGCCGCCTCCAATCTGTCCGCGTCTCGACTCCGGCCCTGGATCGGCCACCATCCTTTCGAACAGGACTCTCGCGGCCGGAAGGTTCTGCGCGGGCCCGGGATGCGCCAGGAAGGCCACGAGGGCCGCGTGGATCGAGAAGTCCGCGAAGTCGCCCAGCTCCTCGATCCGGGTGAGGGGGTCCTGGTGCTTGTGGCGGGAGAGGTAGAGCAGCGCCTCGGTGCGGACCTCGAGGTGCGGATCGAGGAGGAGCCGCTCGACGGAGCCCGAGACCCCCGTATCGCCGGCCGCATTCAGGATGGCGATGGCCCGCTGTCGCACCTCGGGGGCAGAGTGTTCGAGCAGGCCGCGCACGGCGGGGTGGGTCGCCTGGTGACCGCCCAGCTCGAGCAGCCCGAGCGCATACAGGATCTCCTGGGGATCGGTCGCCTGCAGGTGGTCGCCCAGCATGTCGGTGGCGGAGCGGTCGAGCAACGGCGCCGACGCGCGCTCGGCGTCCAGCCGGTGCTGCTGGATGGACTCCCGGAGCGTCTCGACGTACTCGCGGCGGGCCCGGACGGCGGCGGCGCCCCAGGCCACGATGACGGCGATGTTCACCCAGCTCACCTGGCGAGCGCTCAGGCCCCCCCAGGTGACCAGCACGAGCACGCCCACGCCCGACAAGCCGTCGCCCAGGCGCCAGACCACGGTGTCGATGAAAGCCTTGACCGCGAGCTTGACCCTGGGGGCCACCGGAAGGTACAGCAGCTCGACCGTGGACTTGTCGATCGAATAGCGCAGGATCTGGTCGCTGGCCCGAAGCACCATGGCGGCGGATGAGCGTGCCCCAGATCAGGATGGCGGCCGAGCCGCTGAACAGGGCCAGCGGCACCACGAAGAGGGCGGGGCCGATGCCGAACTGGCGCAGGAGGCGCGAGGTCATGAGGAGTTGGAACAGGAGACAGACGATTCCCGCGTAGAAGTAGAAGTCGCCCAGGAACCGTCCGATGGCGTTCTTGTCCATCGCGAACTGGGCCTGGGTGAAGGCCTCGAACTGCCAGTTGGCGGTCGTGGTGGCGATGGAAGAAAGGCAGATGACGGCGGCGATGGTGCGCAGGTAGGGGGACGAGCCCACGAGCTTGAGGCTCTGCATGAACCGGTCGTCGATCGGGCTCCCGAGACCGGGACCGGCTTCCGCCATTGCGCCTCGGCCTCCACTGCGGCTCCGGCCGCGGCCGCGGGCCGCCGGAAGACGAGGACCACCGGGACGATGCACGAGGTCAAGAGGATGCCCATGGCCAGCAGCACGCTTTCGGCGCCGAAGCGGCCGACGAGCTGTCGCGTCAGGAAGCCGCCGAAGATGAAGCCCGAGATGGCTCCGCTACCGACCAGCCCGAACAGGCGCTTGGCCTGTCGGGTGGTGAGCACGTCGTTGGCCAGGGTCCAGACCTGAGCCGGGCGCGAGCACCCCGTAGATCCCGACCCATACGTAGAAGGCCGGATACAGCCAGGCCGTCTTGTAGAAGTGCGCGACGTACCAGAACGCGAGGGCGGTCGAGGCGAAGCAGGCCAGGCTGCTCACCAGGAGGTTGCGAAGCGAGGTACGCCGGGCGATGCGCACGTAGACGGCCACCACCAGCCCCACCAGCACGGCGATGGCGATCGTCACGTAGGGGAGATTCACCGCCGCGTACTCGCCCAGGAAGAGCGCCGAACGCGCGGCCTTGCCCACCACGTAGCTCGCGATCACCAGGAAGAGGTAGGCAAACAGCAGCGCGCCGCGGTTCAGATCGCCCCGCTGGAGATTGAGCAGGCGCTCGATCAGGCGCGTCAGATGCTGCCAGCGGCGGTTTTTGAGGCTCACGCGCGAGTCTCTCTTTCGAGGCGGGCTGCTTACGTCAGTCGGCCGGTTGGGCGAGGCCGTTTCCCGCGGGCGCCAACTCGGTCGTGGTTCGGATCGTCGCCCTGGGTGGAGGCTCTGGCCAAAGGGGCACGAGCCTCGCCCAGGGATGCGACAAGACCTTCGAGCGGAAGTACGCCTCGTGGTCCCACTCGACCTCGGCCATCGTCAGGAGGCAGTCCACGAACCGGAGCTCGCCACAGTCGCGCGCGAACCGGCCGCGTCCTCGTACTCGCCGATGTTGTGGCTCTCGAGACGGCCGGCGCCGTACATGGTGGCGAACCAGGGCGCCACGCGGCAGAGAAGCCCCAAGGTCCTACCGATCAGGGTCGCCCTGACCTCCCGCCACGGGTTCGGGCCGGCTTCGAGAGCCGCCAGCATGTCCCCCACCAGGCGGCGATGGTGCCATTCCTCGTCTTCGATCTGCCGGATGCGCGTCGTCTCTTCGGGATCCCTTACCGACTTCCAGTGGCCGTTGTAGGCGTAGGCCGCGGCCCGCTCTCCCGAGTAGGCGAGCTGGAGGATCGCGATCAGGCTGCGTCGGCTGGCCTGGGCACCCATGGATCGCTGGTCCGGTGGCTCGAGGGGTCGACCCTAGGCTTTCCCGATCGCGTAGGGCCAGCGCTGCGGCCGCGACAGCAGGGCGTTGGCCTCGTCGTCGTTCTTGAAGCGCTCGCGCAGGGGATCCCAGTAGAGCTTCCGCTTCAGCTTCATGGCCGCGTGGTGGAGCAGGCAAGCCGAGCACGACCGGTGGGCGATCTCGACGGGGGCGATGGGCTGCTGCCGTGATTTGATGCCCTCGAGCCAGTTGCCGTGATGCTCGGTGCTTCGGGGAAGGTTGATCTCGTCCGGTCCGATGACCGAGGTGATGATCTTCGGGTCGCTGGCGTTGAGCGCGGTCGAGTCCTTCAGCTTCGCGACCGGGTCGCTGGCCGTGACCCGCTCGTTGCCGCGGGACACGAAGATCCACCCCTGCGTTCCCTCGAACTTGATCCCGTTCGGGAAGTCGCCGCTGACCGTCATCTTCACGCCGTTCGCGTAGAGGGCCTCGGTCTTGAAGCTGCCGTGCACGTCCCAGAGCCCCTTCTTCGGGAACTCGGCCGTCCCCCAGATCTCCACGGGGCCGGTGTACTCGGTGTCCATGCCCCAGTGCGCGCTGTCGATGTGGTGCGCACCCCAGCCCGTGATCATGCCCGCCCCGAACTGCTCGCAGCGCAGCCACCCCGGCCGGTCGTACCCGACCTGCGGGTGCACCCGCTTCTCCGTGTAGTACACGACGGGGGTGGACCCCAGCCACATCTCGTAGTTGAAGTCCTTGGGTACGGGCATCTCCGGCTCGTCGTCGCCCGAGGGATCGCCGGGAAGGCCCACCTCCACCGTCTTCAACTGGCCGATGCGGCCGTTGCGCACGAGCTCCGCCGCGTAGCGGAACTGCACGGTCGACCGCTGCTGGCTGCCGATCTGGAAGATGCGCCCCGTGCGCTGGACGGCGTTGCTCAAGGCACGGCCCTCGGCGATGGTCAGGGAGGCCGGCTTCTGGAGGTAGACGTCCTTGCCCGCTTCCACGGCGTCGATCGCGATGATGCAGTGCCAGTGGTCCGGGGTGCTGATGACCACGGCGTCCACGTCCTTGTTGGCGAGGAGCTCGTGGTAGCTGGCGTACCCGGTGACGCCGTCGTAGGGCTTCCCGGTCTTCTTCGCGTAGTACCCGTTGACCAGGGTCTTGGCGTCTTCCATCCGGTGGCGGTCGAGGTCGCAGACGGCCATGACCCGAGCGCTGTCGTGCTGCCAGATACCGGGCAGGTCGTGTCCGCGCGAGATGCGCCCGGTCCCGATGGCGCCCACGTTGATGCGGTTGCTGGGCGAGGTGCTCCCGAACACCGAAGCCGGCACGATGGCCGGAAAGCCCGCGACCACCGACGACGCCACCATGCCCTTGCCCGCGGTGGCCAGGAACCGTCGTCGATCGACTTTCTCTCTCGCCATGGTCGTTCTCCGCTGCCGAAGGTGAAGGACACCGGTCTCCCGGTCTGCACGACGAGTCTACCACCCGCCGTCCAACGCCTTGGGTTTGACTCGCCTCCGCTCGACGCAATAACGTTTCCGGTTTCGGGGCGCAACGGCGCCGCATCAGGAGGTTCTCGGTGCAAGCAGATCATCGGTGCTCAGGTCGGGTCGCAAAGGCATTCTTGACCCTCGGGCTCTCTCTCGCCTTCGGCCGGGCCCACGCCGCCGCGCCCCCCGCGACTCCCTCACGTCCCGACTCTTCCGCACCGTGGAAAGTCGACGCCGTCCACGGCCCCTCCCGGACCATCTCCTTCGAGACCGACGAGGGAACCTGGATCAGCCTGGACGTGAGCCCCGACGGCAAGACCGTGGTGTTCTCGCTGCTCGGGGACCTCTACCTCGTGCCCCTCTCCGGAGGTGCTGCGCGGCGCATCACCAGCGGTCCCGCCTACGACGTGCAGCCCCGGTTCAGCCCGGACGGGGACGTGGATCGCGTTCGCCAGCGACCGTGGGGGCACCGAGAACCTCTGGGTCGCCGACGCCGAGGGGGAGAATGCGCGCGCCGTGAGCAGCGAGAAGGACGCCTTCGTGAACTCCCCGTCGTGGTCCCCCGACGGCGACTACCTGCTCGGACGCAAGCGGCTCACGGATGCGTCGTCGCTCGGCACGGTGGAGCTTTGGATGTGGCACGTCAAGGGCGGCCAGGGCGTTCGGGTCACGAAGAAGGAAGACCAGCCCGACGCCGCGGACCCGGCCTTCTCCCGGGACGGCCGCTTCATCTACTTCTCGGCCCGCGACGCCCGCTACAAGTACGACCGCAACGTGAACGAGGGGATCTGGCAGATCAAGCGCCTCGACCGGCGCACCGGCCAGGTGGTGCCGGTCATGGGCGAGTTCGGCGGCGCCGCGGCCCCGACCCTCTCGCCCGACGGGAAGTCCCTGGCCTACGTCCGCCGCGTGCGGGCCAAGACCCGGCTCGAAGTGCTGGATCTCGCCTCGGGTCGCACGCGGGTGGTCGTGCCCGAGGTGCAGCGGGACGACCAGGAGGGCTTCGCCTTCCACGGGGTCTTCCCCGGCTTCGCGTGGACTCCGGACGGGCGGTCCCTCGTGGCCACGGCCGACGGCAAGATCTGGAGCTTCGACCTGGCCTCCGGCCAGCGCACGGCGGTCCCGTTCACCGCGACGGTGGACCAGCGGGTGACCGATGCGCTGCGCACACCTCATCGCATCCCGGACACCGTGCGCGCGCGGATCCTGCGCTGGCCGGTGGAGTCGCCCGACGGAAAGCGCCTCGTGTTCCAGAGCCTGGGCCATCTCTACGTCATGGACCTTCCCGCGGGCGTACCCCGGACGGCTCACCAACGCCAAGGACCCCGAGTTCGCGCCCGCTTCTCCCGCGACGGCCGCCGCATCGCCTTCGTGACCTGGAACGACACGGCGGGTGGCCACGTTTGGGCCCTCGAGCGAGTCGGGTACGCCCGAAGCGCCTCACCGAGGTGGCCGGACAGTACGCGAACCCCTCCTTCTCGCCCGACGGGAGCAAGGTGGTCTACCTGCGGGGCAGCGGCGCGCCCTTCCGTGACGAGGACCTGTCCGACGAGCTGTGGCACGAGATCCAGTGGGTGAGCGCCGAGGGCGGTGCGTCGCACTACGTGGTGGGCACCAAGAACCGCGGCACCAACCGGCGTATGACGCGGCCCACGTTCTCGGCGGATGGAGAGCGGATCTTCTACGTCGAGGACGACAAGCCGGAGAAGCCGACCGAGGTTCCGAAGACGCTCCTCTGCTCGGTCAAGCTCGACGGCACCGATCGCCGGGTGCGCCTCAAGTGGGGCAAGGCCGAAGAGGCCGCGGTCTCGCCCGACGGGCGTTACGTGGCCTTCAGTGAGCTCCACAACGCCTACGTCACGACCCTGCCCGAAGCCGGAGCGGAGCCCGTGGAGGTGGCCCTCGAGAACGCCGCGCTGCCTCTGGGGACGCTGACCGACGAAGGCGGCGAGTGGGTGGGCTGGGCCGACGGCGGCAAGACCGTGACCTGGATCTTCGGGCCGACGTATCACCGGCTGGCCCTCGACAAGGCGCTGCCCATTCCGCCGAAGCCCGAGGAGAAGGCCCCGGTCCCGAAGGGCGGCAAGGCGCCGGCGACCAAGAAGGACGAGGAGAAGAAGCCGGTGCTGCCCGAGTCCCAGAAGATCGAGATCGCGCTGAGCGTCCCGCGGTCGCGTCCCACGGGCCTCGTGGCCTACCGGGGCGCACGGGTCGTCACCATGAAGGGCGACGAGGTCCTCGAAGGCGCGACCGTGCTGGTGGACGGGGACCGCGTCAAGGCGGTGGGGACCGCGGTCAGTGTTCCCACCGACGCCCGGGTGGTGGACGTATCGGGACGCACGATCATTCCCGGCCTCATCGACGAGCACGCGCACCTTCACTACTCGACGCTCGACATCTTTCCCGAGCGCCCCTGGAAGTACCTCGCCAACCTGGCCTACGGAGTCACGACCACCCACGACCCTTCGGCCAGCAGCCACGAGGCCTTCGGTCAGTCGGAGATGGTCGAAGCGGGCCTGATGCCGGGCCCGCGGATCTTCTCCACGGGCTTCATCCTCTACGGAGCCGACCTCCCCGGTCGAGCCATCATCAAGAGCCTCGACGACGCCCGCCACCACGTGCGGCGGCTCAAGGCGCTGGGGGCCTTCTCCGTGAAGTCCTACATGCAGCCGCGGCGCGAGCAGCGGCAGTGGATCATCGAGGCCGCCCGCGAGGAAGGCATGCTCGTGGTGCCCGAGGGAGGCGGCAACCTCGAGGCCGACATGACGATGATCCTCGACGGCCACACCACGGTCGAGCACGCGCTGCCCATCACCCCGCTACGGAAAGACGTGGTGACCCTCTTCGGCAAGAGCGGCACGTCCTACACCCCCACCCTGCTCGTGGCCTACAGCGGGATCGGTGGAGACAAGTGGTTCCACCAGCACGAGGAGCTGTGGAAGGACCAGCGCCTCCTGAAGTACGTGCCCCAGGGAATCGTCGACACCCTCGGGCGCATCCGCGGCATCATGGCCACCGACGAGGACTGGCACCACATCGACGTCGCGGCATCCGCCCTCGAGGTGATGCGAGCGGGGGGCCGCGTCTGTCTGGGCGGGCACGGGCAGATGCAGGGGCTCGGGCCGCACTGGGAGCTGCGGGCCTTCGTGCAGGGCGGGATGACGCCGCTCCAAGCCCTGCGCGTCGGCACCTTGTACCCCGCGCAGACCCTGGGACTCGATCAGGACCTCGGGTCCATCGAGCCCGGCAAGCTCGCCGACTTCGTGGTGCTGGAGAAGAACCCGCTCGAGAACATCGAGAACAGCACTTCGGTGGCGCTCGTGGTGAAGAACGGCACGGCCTACACCCCCGACGACCTGGCGCGGCGCAAGGCAGACTAGCCGGGTCGGCAGACGAGCCGAGCCTGCACCTTGGGACTCGCCAGCTCGCGCGGCGCGTCCTTGCCGACCGAGACCCGGAGCGCGTCAAGTCGCGTGGGGCTCTTGCCCATCGCTGCGGCAAGTTCCGAGATCCCGAGTCCTCGTCTGTCCCGCCGGCGCGACGCGCGCGCGGATCCCGGGCTCCCGTCCGCGGCCGTGCTATCGTCCGGGCGTGAGCGAAGCTCCGGCGCCTTCCTCGGAGGCCTACTTCTCCGGCCGGTACTCGTTCGACCCGGGCCGCGCGCGGGTCTGGAAGGCCATCGTCGAGCACCTGCAGCGCTACGTGCCCCGCGAAGCCACGGTCTGCGAGCTCGGCGCCGGTTACGCCGACTTCATCAATCAGCTCGAGGCCGCAAGGAAGTACGCGGTCGACCGTCACCCTGGCGTAGCGGGTCACTGTCGGCCGGACGTCACCTTCCTCTGCGGCGAGAGCACCCGCCTCGCCCTGCCCGACGCCTCGGTGGACGTGGTGTTCGCCAGCAACCTCTGGGAGCATCTGGACGAGCCTGCGCTCCGGGGCACGATGGCCGAGGTGCGCCGGGTGCTGCGCTCCCGGGGCCGTCTCATCCTGCTTCAGCCGAACTACTACTACTGCTACCGGCGCTACTGGGACGACTTCACGCACGTGAAGGCCTGGACCCACGAGAGCCTCCCCGACTTCCTGCGAGCGCACGGCTACGCCATCGAGCGGTCGGAGCGACGGTTCCTGCCTTTCAGCTTCAAGGGTGTGCTGCCCAAGTCCTACTGGCTCACCCGCCTCTACCTGACGCTCCCCTGGCGGCCCTTGGCGGCGCAGATGCTGGTGGTGGCACGCCAGCTCGGCCCGGAAGAGGTCGCGGCCCCGCCCGTCCAGTGACCCGCCGCACGGCGGTCGTGCTCTTCGGAGCGGGGCTCCTCCTGCGGTTGAGCTTTCTCGCCCTCATGGGAATGGACGACATGAAGGCGTACGTGCTGTGGGGATCGAAGGCGAACGCCCAAGGCCTGTCTTCCTCCTACAGCGGCATCTACTTCCCCCTGCAGTGGCAGGTCTTCCAGGCGTGTGCATGGATCACGAGCCTCACCGGGCTCGCGTATTTCGTGGTGTTCAAGGCCGCCAACCTCGTGGCCGACCTCGCGCTTCTCCTCCTCCTGGCCCGGCTGCTCCGCGACGAAGGAGAGGACCCCCGGGGTGCCCTGTGGTTCTGGTGCCACCCCACGTTCCTCATGTTCGCCGTGCTCGGCTACATCGACGGCCACTACGCGCTCCTCGCCCTCCTGACCGCGTTCCTTGCCGACCGGGCGACGAACTTCGAGCAGTTCGCGGTTGCCGGCCTACCGCTCGCCTGCGCCTTCCTGATGAAGCCTCAGGCCCAGAGCCTGATGGTCGTGGCTTTCCTTTTCGCAATGGTCCGCTACGCCCGCCGAAAAGATGCGCGGCCGTTCGGCCTGTTCGTGGCCCCGACCCTCCTGTTCGTCGCCTATAGCGTGGGACTCGCCGCCTTTGGGCGTTCGATCTGGGCCTTGACCCTCACCTATCTGGAGACGGCCTCGGTCATGCCTGCCATGACCGCCAACCAGCTCAACTTCTGGTACCCCGTCGCCTACCTGGTCGATCCGACGCGGCCCGTCTACTTCGTGGCGGACACCGCGAGAGTCCTGGGGCCTCTGGCCATACGCGATCTCGCCATCGTCCTGACCTTGGGCCTGCTCGGGTTCTTCGCCTGGCGTCTCGAGGCGGCCCGAGTGGAGCCGAAGGCGCGGACCGAACCCGGCACGTGGGTCCTGCTCTTCGCGTTCGCTTCCCTCACCCTCCCCATGGTCATGACCAACGCCCACGAGAATCACTTCTTCCTCGCCGCGCTTTCCTTCGTGATCCTCTGGCCCTGGGCGCGGCGCCCGGCGGAGCGCGTCGCCCTTCAGGTGCTGCTGGCCCTTTCCGGCCTCAACCTGCTGGGCCTCTATGGGCTCGGCATGAACGGGCTCACGCCCGCGCTTCGACCGCTCATGGCCGTCCGCACGCCCGTGCTCGCCGCGGCCGGTGGCGCCGTCGCCGCGGCAGCCTTCGCGGTGGCCGCCGGCTTCGAGCTCGCCCTTGCCTCGGGAACGGACGGGCATCCGCGATTTCGACTCGGGCCGGCCGCCGTTCTTCTCGCGGTCCTGGTCGCCGTCCAGGCCTTGACGGTGGCGACCCTGGGTTCGCCGGTCCTGTCGGCCGTCTTCGGCCGGCCCTAGCTCGTCACGGCGGGCCCGCGCCCCTGAGGCACGCGGTCAGGGTGGACTCGCCGCTCTACGAGGTCTATAGTCCGCTCTGTTCTGGCCCCACGAAAGAGCCCTGTTGTGAACGACCCTTGGCAAACCCGGACGCAGTGTCGTAGCTGCGCCGCGCAGATTCTCGTGAGCCTCGAGGCGGCGGAGGCGGAGGCGTCGGGACTCGCCGTCTTCTACTGCCCGGCGTGCGGCGAACGACGTCAGGTCGAGTACCCCGCGGGATACGACCCGCTCAGCGTCACGGCCACGAAGATCGACGGCTAGCCCGCGACCTTAGCGGGCGCGCTACTCGAAGTAGCCGTTCACGTCGAGGATCACTTCGACGGTCGTGCCCGCGGCCTGACCGGCGAAGGCGGCGATCTCACCGCTCTCGTTCAGCGAGATCACCGCGTTGTTCGCCCGGGTCTGGCCCGCCGCGTAGTTGAGGGTCGAAACCAACGGAAGGGCCAAGCCTCCCGGGAACAGGCGCAGATTGCCAGCGGCCCCAGGCGCCGTGACCGTGACGTTCAAGGAGACGGCCCTGGCCGTGCTCGGGACATTGCAGTGACCGGCGAGGGCGAAGACTCTCGGGCTCTGGGCCTCGAGCGCGGGGCCGCCGATGGGCACGCCGGGGCCGCCACGGGTATCAACCACCCGGCAAGGAGGGACGCTGTAGAAGCGGGAGCCCTGGGGAACAGCGGAGACCGTCGTGGTCTCGGTGTCGGAGTTGTTGGCGCTCACCAGGTCGGTCTCGTTTCCCGTCACCGATGCGGTGTTGCTCAACGGGCCGCTCGTGGCGGCGCCCACGGTGACCACGACCGTCACGGTCTGGCTGGCCGAGGGGCCGAGGCCGCCGAGGTGACACGTGACCACCGCGGCGGCCACGGTGCACGCCGGCCCGCCGGGGGTGGAGGAGACGAAGGAGACGCCCGAGGGCAGCGGGTCCACGAGGGTCATTCCGGTGGAAGACGACGGGCCGAGGTTCGTGAGCTGGACCTGATAGGTCAGGGTTCCCCCTGGGGCCACGGGGTCCGGCGAGTCCGACAGGGCGACGGACAGGTCGGCGCGTGGGGTCAAGGTGTCCGTGTCCGAGGCGGTGTTGTTGGTCAGGTTGGGGTCCGTGGCGCCGGCCGCCAGCGTCATCGTCGCGGTGGTCGTCAAGCTGCCCGTGGCCGCGGGGGCGATCGTCGCGTTCAGCGTATAGGTCAGGGTGCCCGAGGAAAGCAGTCCCACCGTGTCGTTGATGTTGCCGCTCCCCGCACCCGCGCAGCTCGATCCCGCGCTGGGCGTGCAGGTCCAGGTCGCGCCCACGAGCGCCGCCGGGAGAGTGGCCATGACCCTGGCTCCCGTCACGGGGTCGGGTCCCGCGTTCGTGGCCACGAGGGTGTAGGTCACCGGTTGACCCGGCACCGCGGACGCCTGGCCGTCCGTGATCGTCACCGACACGTCGGCGCTGGCCATGGTGTCGATGCCCAGGCGGAGGATCCAGTCTCCGGTGACCCCGCCGTTCTCGGCGAACGACCACGCTCCCACGTCGCTGAAGAGGAAGTTCCGCTGGGCCTGGAACCCGTTCGTATCGGCGCCGAAGCCGATGGGGGTGAGGATGTTGATGTTGGTGATCAGGACCCGGATGCTCCCACTCGTGATCGGCGGCGGGGGAATCGCCTCGCCGGACATGGAGATGTCGTTGAAAGTGTTACCGCCGTCGAGGAAGTACGCGTTCTGGGCGCTCCAGATCAGGGTTCCGGGGGTGGCGCTGCTTCCGTTGTCCGCGAAGATCTGCACTCCGTACGCGTCCTGGCCCCCGTTGCAGCCGAACACCCGAATGCTGTTGATGGTGTAGGGGTATTGGCCAGGCGCGGCGGTGAACTTGGCGCCGAGGCCGGCCACGTCGCCGATCCCCGTGTAGCAGGAGACGGATCCTCCCACGTAGCTGTCGTTCTGGAGATAGGTCACTTGCGCGGCGAGGGACCGTGCCCCGAGGACGGCGACCGCGCCCAACAACGCCACCCGAACGACGCGCATTGTCTGACCCGCGTGTTCCGGCGATCCAACGAGGCCCCTCCGGCGCGGCGTCGCCGGATGGCCGTGTCCCGGGAGTCGTGACAACGCTAGAGCCGGCCCCCCCGGACTGTCAAGCGGTCGCGTCGTCTTGAACGCCCCGGAGTGACCGGGCGCACACGGCAATGCCGGGAAGTCGGCTCAGCTCATCCAGGGCGCGCGAGTCTTCACGAGGTCCTCGAAGCCCTGGGCGTCGCGGGGCTCCCCGAAGTAGTAGCCCTGCATCTCCCGGCAGCCGCGCTCGCGCAGGAACGCCACCTGCTCGACGGTCTCCACTCCTTCGGCCACGACCTTGAGGCGCAGGCTCTGGGCCATGGAGAGCACCGCGGTGACGATCGCCGCGTCGTCGGGGTCGTGGAGGCAGTCGCGGACGAAGGACCGGTCGATCTTCAGCACGCTGATCGGCAGCTTCTTGAGGTACGAGAGGGACGAATAGCCCGTGCCGAAGTCGTCCACCGCGATGCCCACGCCCATGGACCGCAGGCGCCGCAGGCTGGCGATCGCGGTTTCCGGGTTCAGCATGATCGTGCTCTCCGTCAGCTCCAGCTCCAAGGAGCGGGGATCGAGCCCGGTCTCCTCCAGGATGCGGCTCACGTCGGCGATGAGGCTCGCCCGCTGGAACTGGGACGCGGACAGGTTGACCGCGAGCTGGACGCTCGGCATGCCCGCGGCCCGCCAGGCCTGGGCCTGGGCGCAGGCCCTGCGCAGCACCCAGTCGCCCAGCTTCAAGATGAGGCCCGTGTCCTCGGCCACGGGGACGAATTCCCCCGGGGGCACGAGGGTGCCGTCCGGGCGCGCCCAGCGGACGAGCACCTCGCTTCCCACGATCTTCCCGGTGCCCACGTCCACCTGGGGCTGGTAGTGGAGCAGGAACTCCTCGCAATCGAGAGCGTGGCGCAGGCTGTTCCCGAGCGTCAATCGTTCCAGGGCCATCGCGTTCATGGCCGGGGTGTAGACCTCGTAGGTGTTCCGCCCGCGTTCCTTGGCCCGGTAGAGGGCGACGTCGGCGTGCTTCACCAGGGTTTCGTCGTCGTCGCCGTCGAAGGGGAAGACGCTGATCCCGACGCTCGCGCTCACGTGCAGCTCGTGGCCGTCGATGCGAAAGGGCTGCTTGAGCGCGTCGAGGATGTGGTTGGCCACCGTCGAGGCGTCCTCGACCTGCCGGATGCCGGAGACGAGGAGCATGAACTCGTCGCCGCCCATGCGCGCGAGGGTGTCACCCGCCCGCACCAGCACCTTGAGGCGCTGGGACACGAGCTGCAGGAGCTTGTCCCCCACGGCGTGGCCCAGGGTGTCGTTGATCATCTTGAACCGGTCGAGGTCCATGAACAGCATGGCCAGCATCTGCTTGTGCCGCCGGGCGTGGCCGAGGGCCTGGGCGAAACGGTCGCGGAACAGCAGCCGGTTGGGCAGGCCGGTCAGGTCGTCGTGATAGGCGCGATGGCGGATGGTCTCTTCGGCTCGACGCTGCTGCGTGATGTCGCGAAAGCTCCACACCCGCCCGACGCTTTCGCCCCCGGCCCGCTGGGGCTGGGAATAGCGCTCGAACACCCGCCCGTCGCGCAGCTCGACGACATCCCGGCTGGAGGCGTTCGGCTGGGCATAGAGCTCACGGATCCTGCGCAGGAACACCTGGGGCCGCGCCACCAACTGCACCGCGTGCGCGAGCGCCCGGTTGGCGTCGCCCATGGTGAGGGCCTCGGGGGCCACGCCCCACATCTCCGCGAACTTGCCGTTGTGGGCGACGATCTGTCCCTCCGCGTCGACCACGAGGATGCCGTCGGCGGTCGACTCCAGGGTCGCCCGGAGGAGGGAGAGCGATTCCTGGAGCTCGACCTTGGCTTGCTGGTGCGCGGTGACGTTGCGCACGAGGACGATGCGCTGGGTCTCCCGCAGGGGGAGGATGCGCGCCTCGTAGTGGCGGACCCGACCCGCCTGGACGAGCGCGTACTCGAAGCTCACCACCGAGCCGCCGCGCGCCAGGTCGGCGAGGGCCACCGCGAAGCGCTCTCCCGCCTCGCACGGCGGAACGTCCTGGATGCGCATGCCGATGAGCTCGGCCGCGGGCCGGTAGAGGTCCTCCGTCTTTCCCGCCTGGCACTCGAGGATGCGTCCGTCCGCGTCCAGGCGGAAGAGCAGATCGGGGATCGCCTGGAACACCGCGCGCATCTCGGAGTTCGCCTGGAGCAGCTCCTCGGAAGAGAGGTCTAGGGAGCGCTCCAGCATCCGGCGATCGGCGTCCGCCTGGAAGTACGCCTCGTTGACCGCGTCGAGGAAGGCCTGGCAATCGGGAGAGAGCGCTCCCGCATGGGTCAGGTGCCGCTTGATCTGCCTTTGCAGGAGGCTGTGGCGCTCGCCCATGGCTTCAGGCCTCCGAGAAGGTGGTGATGGTCATGGTCTGGTTGTGCAGCTCGCAGCGCGCGCTCGGGGTCGAGGGGCCCAGCTCGCCGTAGGAATAGAACCCCGTGAGCAAGGTGCGCGGACCCAGGACGTCGAGCACCGCCTCCACCTCCTCTTCGATGCGCTGCTTCAAGACGAGCCTCCGCCCCACGCAACTGATGAGGATGGCCAGGTCGGGCGAGCCCTGGCCCAGGGGCGCGTAGCTCGAGCGTGCGGCCCCCGTGGCTCCGTCGATGAGCCGGTCGAAGTTGGCCTTCATGAAGCGCGCGTAGGCGCCCACGGGGACCTCGCCCGCGAAGGTCATGCTCTGGGCGGCCTCGTCGATGCCGACCACCGTCCTCACCACCGGACCGTCGGTCTCGCGGGTCCGGATGCTCAGGGGAAAGAGGAGCGCGCTCGAAGGCAGGTCCTTCGCGTGGTCGCCGAGGTAGGTCTTGTAGAGCTCGAGCGCGGAGCGCCCGTCCAGCTCGTGGAGCACGTTGTCACTCGAGCGGGTGATGAGCCGCTCGGGCCCGAAGGGGTCCCAGCCGCCCATGGAGCCGAAGCCCACGCGCAGCCGCGGCCCGTAGAGGCCGACGGCCGCCACCGCATTGCGCGCGGGCGCCGCATCGAAGAAGGCCAGGGTCTCCTCGAAACGCTCGCCGTCGCCGGCCAGCCCGCCGGTCACGGTCACCTGCGGGGGCAGGTGGCGGGCCAGACCGCTCACGAGCGCGCTCCCGTTGATCGTGGTGCCCTCGGCCAGCACGAACACGTGGACGAGGCCTTCGTGGGGCAGCGCCTCGGCGAGCCGCTGGCCGGAGGCGAAGCTGTCCTCGACGCTCTCGATGCGGGTCTGTGCTCCCCGGATCTCCGTGTGCTCGAAGTGGACCGCGGTCGCGACGAGGGAATCGTCGCTCACGTGGATGCCGCAGATCTCCCCCGCCGTGGAGCAGCCCAGGACGTGCGCCGAGGGGTAGAGGCCGCGCAGGCTGGCCATCGGCTCTGCGTGGCTCAGGACCGAGCGTCCCCCGAAGATCAGCAGGAGCTGTGCTGACGTGCCGAGGCCACCAGGTGGGGCCGGTGTCCACCCGCCCGACGTGGTCCACTGCGACTGCTCGACCTTCACCTGCGATGGCCCAAGACAAAACCCTCCACCGGTGACGACCGCCACACCCTGTGCAAGGAAGGGGCCATGTCGGAGAGTCGGTGGGCTCAGCACAAGTACTTCCCGCTGTGTTGGATGCAGGGGCTGGTCTTGGCGCAGGAGGCGGCTGTCTGCTTTTGTGACGGACTTCGGGTCCGCAGGTCGGCGTCCCAGTCGACGGTCCGGGCCATCGTAGGCGGGTCTTCCAAGGCGCCGAGGCGGCCAGCCGTGCAGACCTGATCCGGCGCTCGTCCTGGCTGGATCCGGCTTCGGGGCTCATACTCGCGGAGTAGCTCATCGGCGGGACGGCGGGCGTTGGGGTTGGCCCAGGTCAATCCCCCTGGGGGGGTGACGTCGCGCCCTCGCGGCGACGGGTTGGGAGTATCTGCTATGCGAAGGATTCCGCGCCTTCTGCTCGGAGGGACCGCTCTCCTGGTCCTCGGGCTTGCCGAGGCCGACCCGTCCCCCAGGACATTCCGCGTGTGGGTCTTCGCCGATGCTCACGTGGGAACCGACAAGGCCCAGGGGCGAGAGAGCCTGGCCACGGCGCTCCGACAGTCCGAAAGCGCATCGGGCTTCGAGTGGGATGTGGCGTTGGACCTGGGCGACATGTCGGGCATGCAGGGCACGCCCAAGGACGACGAAGGCCAGGAGATCGTCCGGCAGTTCAGGGTGCTGAGGCGACACCGTCGCGAGCAGATCTACGACCTGTCGGGCAATCACGACCGCAGCGGTCTGGACGAGCCACAGGCCTGGTGGTGGCGGAAATGGCTCGATCCCACCGGCGAGCACACCGAGCTCTCCGGTGTGGATCGGGCGAAGCGGCCGTTCCCGATCGAAGGCACCTGGGAGCGCTACTCCTTTCGGGCCGGGAACCTCGTCTTCCTGTTGATGAGCGACATCAATGAACCGTCACAAGAGGTCGGGAGGGGGACGCTCGGCGGAAACCCTGGCGGTGTCGCCAGCGGCGAGACGTTCCGCTGGTGGAAGCGGAACGTCGAGGGCAACCGCTCGTCGATCGTCATCAGCGCCCATCACTACGTGCTCAAGGACACGACGGTCGCGTCCGGCGAGTGGGAGGGGATGCGCCGGGATGAGAATGGAGCCTGGAAATCCTGGTATCACGGCTACTTCCCTCGAGGAACGCCGCAGGGCGCGTCGTTCCTCTACTGGGTGGACAGCAAGGCGGACTCGCGCGCCTTCGAGACGGTCTTGGCGGCAACGCCGACCGACTTGTGGCTCGGAGCGCACACCCACACGACTCCCGACGACACCTACGGCCTGAAATCGCACGTCGAGCGCCGCTGGGGCACGACCTTCATCAACGTTGCCGGCCTGACCCGGCACCACGGCCCCGAGGAGAATCAGGTCCCCAGGAGCTGGCTGCTGACGTTCACCGAGGGCAGCGACGAAGCGATCGCACGGTGCTACCTCCATGGGGACGAATACGCTCCCCAAGGTTGGTACACCAAGAGCGAACGACTGATCAGGCTGTCCAAGCCCTTCCGAATGGGCGCCCGCTGACGCGAACGCTCTTCCTCGCTCCACCGGGGCAGATGCGAGTGGCAGCGACTTCGTTCGGGTGTCGTCTACTGGGGACGCTGCCGTCGCCTGTCTGTGACGAGCGCAGGCCGCGCGCGAAGCGGCGAGAGCGTTTCATCGTGTCGATCGTGCGGGCACGTGACTTGCTGGAGGCCTGGCAACGCTAGAATGCCGACGACTCTCTGGAGGGACAGCGTGCGATTGGCGACGCTGATCCCGGTCGCGATCCTGACCGCCGCTGCATCCCAGTCTGCGGCACCGCAGACATCTTCCCCACCCACGGTCGACGCCAGCCGGCCCGGGCCGGGCACGGCGCCCGAGTTGGCATCGATCCTCGAACGCGCCGGTCAGTACGTGCTCGAGTACGAGGAGAAGTTCCAGGACATCGCGGCCGACGAGAAGTGCACCCAGTGGACCCGGAGGGCCGACGCGAGCCCGACCGTGACGACCGTCGTCGGCGCCGTGCCCGTGGCGGGACCTCCGGTGACTTGTTCCGTCTCCGATACTCCTGAGGAACGCGGCGGTATCGCACTCCCGTACTCGTGCACGCGCACCACGAAGGCCGACGTGGTGTTCGTACGGCGGGTCGGCGCCGTGCCCTGGGGCTCGTTCCACGACGTCTACGAGGTGGACGGCAAGAAAGTCCGGGAACGCGAGCCGCGGCTCGAGCGGCTCTTCTCGGGCATGCCCGCGGCGGACGCCGAGCCGCAAGCGCGTGGGCTGACCGAGGGCAGCGACCAGCGGTACAACATCGGCACCGCCCTCCGGGACATCGACGGCCCGACCCTCGCGCTGATGTTCTTGCACCCCAAGAACCAATCGCGGTTTACCTGGACGCTGGGCGGGAAGCGTCGGTTCAAGAGCGTCGAAGCCGTCGAGATCAAGTTCGAAGAGGTCGCTCGGCCCACGATCGTCGGCCAGGCCGGCCACGAGGACCTTCCGGCGAGTGGACGGGTGTGGGTCGACCCGGCGCAAGGCACTCTCGTGCGGAGCGAGACGGACTTCCGCTTCGAGCCGCGGCGGGCCCGCGCGTTCGTGGCCACGGAGTACCTGCTCGAGCCGAAGCTCGGGACGTGGGTCCCCGGGGAGGTGCGGGAGGAGTACGACGACCTGAGGGGTGCGGACTCCCCGTTGTTCGGCGCGCCGACGAGAGCCACCGCGCAGTTCTCGAACTTCCGACGCCTTTCGATACCGACTACCGACCAGCCCGCGACGATGCCCTCCCTCCCGACGTACAGCGCCGAGCTCGCGGAGCTGCTGCAGCGCGTCGGCGAGTACGTCGGCGAGTACGAGCGGAGCTTCAGCGACCTCGTGGCCGAGGAGACGTACACTCAGCGCCTGGTGACGAGCGCCCAGCGCGGGGCGACCTCCTCCCCGGGTTTCGCGGCCTCCCGGGGATTCGAGGACTCACCCAACGATCCCTCGTTGGTCGGTCAGTCCCGGGGCGACGCGCAGAGCGTCGGCGACGCCCCCATGCGGACGACTCGGGCCGACCTCGTCTTCGTGCGGCTGGCTGGGGAGATTCCCTGGGCAAGCTACCGCGACGTCTTCGAGGTCAACGGCCGCAAGGTCCGTGAACACGAGCAGCGGCTGGTGAAGCTGCTCTCGAACCCCAGCGCCGATGCCCAGGAGCAGGCACGCAAGCTGCTCGCCGCCAGCGCCGCCTACAACATCGGCCCGGTGAGGCGGACGGTCAACCTGCCCACCCTCCCGCTGCTGTTCCTGACTCCGCGCAACCAGCAGCGCTTCGAGTTCCAGCTCGGGGGGCGGCGGATGATCCGCGCGACGGAGACAGTCGAGTTGGTGTTCCGGGAGACGTCGCGACCCACTCTCGTCAAGGGGCCGTGGAACGCCGACCTGCCCGCGCACGGCCGCTTCTGGGTCAACGCCGCGCGAGGCGCCGTGGTGCGCAGCGAGGTGGAGTTCGCCTACGGCGCGGAAGCCGAGGCCCGTGTGACCACGGACTATCGGCCCGAGCCAGCCCTCGCCATGTGGGTGCCCGTCGAAATGACGGAGCACTTCGCCGACGTCCCCAAGGCGACGGTGTCGACCTTCCCGGTCCCGTTCAAGGGCGTGGCGCGCTACGAGAGGTTCCGGCGCTTCACGGTTTCGACCGAGGAGCAGGTCGTCCTGCCGCAGCCCTAACGGCAGCGTTGGCGGCGCTAGAATACCGACAACAAGCTAGAGGGAACATCGTGCGATTGGCGGTGGTGGTCCCGTTCGCGATCCTGGCCGCCGCGGCATCACCATCTGCGGCACCGCAGGTGTCTTCCCCACCCACGGTGGGTGCCGGCCAGACCGCGGCGGGCACGGCGCCCGAGCTGGCCTCGATCCTCGAGCGCGTCGGTCAGTACGTGCTCGAGTACGAGGAGAAGTTCCAGGACGTCGCTGCCGACGAGAAGTATACCCAGTGGACCCGGAGGGCCGACGCGAGCCCGACCGTGACGACCGTCGTCGGCGCCGTGCCCGTGGCGGGACCTCCGGTGACTTGTTCCGTTTCCGATACTCCTGAGGAACGCGGCGGCATCGCACTCCCGTACTCGTGCACGCGCACCACGAAGGCCGACGTCGTGTTCGTGCGGCGGGCCGGCCCCGGGCCCTGGGGCTCGTTCCGTGACGTCTACGAGGTGGACGGCCAGAAGGTGCGGGAGCGCGAGCCGCGGCTCGAACGCCTCTTCTCGAGCATGCCCTCGACCGAAGCCGAGCCGCAGGCCCGCGGGCTCAGCGAGGACGGCGACCAGCGGTACAACATCGGCCCCGCCCTCCGGGACATCGACACGCCAACCCTCAGCCTGATGTTCCTGCACCCGAAGAATCAAGGGCACTTCGCCTGGAAGCTCGGCGGCAAGCGGCGGTTCGGAAGCGTGGACACGGTCGAGATCAAGTTCGAGGAGGTCGCGCGCCCCACGATCGTCGGCCAGTCCGGCCACGAGGACCTCCCGGCGAGTGGACGGGTATGGGTCGACCCGACGCAAGGCACTGTCGTGCGCAGCGAAACGGACTTCCGCTTCGAGCCGCGGCGGGCGCGCGCGTTCGTGGCCACGGAGTACCTGCTCGAGCCGAAGCTCGGGACGTGGGTCCCCGGGGAAGTGCGGGAGGAGTACGACGACCTCCGGGGCTCGGAACCGCCGTTGTTCGGCGCGCCGACCAGAGCCACCGCGCAGTTCTCGAACTTCCGCCGCCTTCCGATACCGACGGCCGGTCAGCCCGCGCCGACCCCCGTCCTCCCCACGTACAGCGCCGAGCTTGCGGATCTGCTGCGGCGCGTTGGCGAGTACGTGGCCGAGTACGAGCGCAGCTTCAGCGACCTCCTGGCCGAGGAGACCTACGCTCAGCGCGTGGCGCCTTGGGCGCTGAAGAACGGCGAGACCGTGAGAACCTGCACCGTCTGCAAGCAGACGACGCGGGCGGACCTGGTCTTCGTGCGGCTGACCGGGGCGATCCCCTGGGCTAGCTACCGGGACGTCTTCGAGGTGGACGGCCGCAAGATCCGTCAGCACGAGCAGAGGTTGGTGAAGCTCCTCTCGAAGCCGAGCGCCGATGCGCAGGAGCAGGCGCGTAAGCTGCTCGCCGCCAGCGCCGCCTACAACATCGGCCCCGTGAAACGGACGGTCAACCTGCCCACCCTCCCGCTGCTGTTCCTGCTTCCGCACAACCAGGAGCGCTTCGAGTTCCGGCTCGGAGAGCGGCGCATGATCGGCGCGACGGAGGCGGTCGAGCTGGTGTTCCGTGAGAGGTCGCGGCCCACCCTCGTCAAGGGGCCGAGCAGCGCCGACCTGCCGGCAGAGGGCCGCTTCTGGGTCAAGGTCACGCAGGGCGCCGTGGTACGCAGCGAAGTGGACTTTGCCTTCGGTGAGGAGGCCGAGGCCCGTGTGACCACGGACTATCGGCCCGAGCCGGCCCTCGCGATGTGGGTGCCCTCGGAGATGAGGGAGCGCTTCGCCGACCTCCCCAACGCGAAGGTGAAGACGTTCCCGGCCCCGTTCGATGGCGTGGCGCGCTACGAGCGGTTTCGGCGCTTCACGGTTTCGACGGACGAGCAGGTCGCCCTCCCGCAGCCGTAGGCTTTGAGTGCTTGGGATCAGGAGCGGACCGGTGAGAACGAGTCGACGTGAGCTGATCACGTTCGGGGCGTGCCTGGCGATAGGGGGCAGCGCCTTCGGCCGACAAGTCGAAGGGCCGCAGACACCCGAGTCGGGCGCTCCGGTCGTGCGCGTCAGCGTGGAAGTAATCCAGGTGGACGCCGTGGTCACCGACAGGGGCGGCCGGCACGTCTCCGATCTCGGCCCGGCCGATTTCGAGATCCTGGAGGACGGGCGCCCTCAGGACATCACGCACTGTTCCTATGTCCCCCTCGAGGAGCTGGCGGCCACCGCTCGCCCGGAGGTCGCGCGACTCCAAGAGCAGGATCCCCGGGGGCCCATTCGCCGCAGCATGGTCATGGTCGTGGACGATCTCAGCCTCACCTTCCGGAGCATGGTCACCGCGCGGCAGGCCCTGGCCCGCTTCGTGGACGAGCAGATGCAGCCCGGCGACTTCGTCGCCATCCTCCAGACGGGGGCTGGCAGTGGCGCGATCCAGCAATTCACCTCCGACAAACGGCTGCTGAGAGCGGCCATCGCTCGCCTGCGCTTCAACCTGGCGGCCCGGGGGCCGATCCGGCCTTTCGCGAGCCTCGAGGGTACGGGCGGCGGCAACGCGACCGCGGGCGGCTCCGGAGCCGGTGGTGCGGCTGTGGCCGTGGTCGCGGGCCAGATGAACGCCTTCGCCGCCGCCAGCGAGCGGCAGCGGCAGCTCCACCTGGCCATGGGCACCCTGGAGGCCCTCCAGTCCATGCTCCGCGGGCTCCAGCCGATGCCGGGCCGGAAGTCGCTGGTCTTCCTCTCCGAAGGCCTCGTTCAGAGTGACCGTTGGGGGGACCGCTCCGAGTTCTACGAGCGGCTACGAGCGGTGACGGACCTCGCGAATCGCGCAGCGGTCGTCTTGTACGCGATCAACCCCGCCGGCCTGGAGACCTTGGGCGACACTGCGGAGGCGAAGAGCCCCGACAGCGGGCAGGCTAAGCTCAGAGCCGCGGAGGAGGCGCGTGGCCCGCTTTCGACCCTGGCCGAGGACACGGGCGGGCTTCTCGTGACCGACAACAACGACGTCAGCGGCGCCCTTCGAGACGTCGTCGAGGATCAGTCGGGCTACTACCTGATCGGTTACAGGCCCGACGAGTCCTTGTTCAAGCCCGACAAAGCCGGCCCGAAATACCACGAGATCCAGGTCAAGGTCAGACGGCCGGGCCTGCGCGTACGCTCGCGCAAAGGCTTCTACGCGGTGGCGAGCCCGGGTAGCGAGACGGCTTCGTCCCCGGGGCGCGAGGGGCTGGCGAGCGCCCTCTACTCGCCCTTCGCGGCGCGCGATCTCGGAGTACGCCTCACCTCCCTCTTCGGCAGCGACCCCAAGACCGGACCCTACGTGCGCTCCCTCTTGCACATCGACCTCCAGGGCATGACGTTCCAGGAACAGCCCGACGGCTCCAGCCAGACCAAGCTGGAGATCTCGGTCGTGACCTTCGGCGTGGACGGCTTCGCCGTGGAGCGGGCGGCCCGGTCCGTGACCATCCCCGAGTTCTTCGAGGGGGCCCGACGCGAGGGAGTCACCTTTACCCTCGACGTGACCGTGAAGAAGCCCGGGCCCTACCAGGTGCGCGCGGCGGTGCACGAGCTAGCTACTGCCCGGCTGGGCTCGGCCAGCCAGTTCCTCGAGGTTCCGAACCTCGGCGCGGGTCGACTCGCACTCTCGGGTTTGACCATGAGCGGGGCGGCCACCGCCGACGGTAATGCCGCACGCCACGCGACCGACATCGGCGACTCCGACTCCACTCCCGCGGTGCGTCGCTTCAATCGCGGCACCTCCGTCTCATACTCTCTGTCGGTCTACAACGCGCGTGCCCTGTCGGCCAAGGGACATGCGGACCTCCTCGTCAGGCCGAGCCTCTATCGCGACGACCGTCTCCTGCAGTCGATGCCCACCCTGTCCTTCGATGGCGCGGGCCAACCCGATCCCCGACGCCTCGCCCTGGTTGGGTCCTTCCGTCTCGACGCCACGATGGAACCGGGTCGCTACGTGCTGGAGGTGGCCGTCCAGGACAAGGCCGCAGGTCCGAAGGCGGGGCCGGTCGCGCAGTGGATGGACTTCGAGGTCGTGGACTAGAGCCAGCGGCGGGGGTCGTAGCCGTCCCGAAACAGCCGATAACCTGCTTGCGCCAGGATCTGCCGGCCCCAGCCGAAGCGTCCGTAGAGCCGCAGGAAGCTCCAGAGGTCGAGGAGCAGGCGCAGCTGATCCGGAGTGCTCAGGCGCCTCAAGGAGGCGCGGAAGTCGGCTTCGTGGGGCCTCTCGAACGCGATCTTGAGCGGGTTCCACTGGTCGCTGCAGCGGCGCACCTCGGAGGCGACCATGCGCCGGTACACCTCCTGCACCGGGCGGCCGCGCAGGCTGGCCTCGATCACCGACTCTCCGGCGATCGCCCCCGAGTGCAGCGCGCAGCTCATCCCCTCCGCCATCATGTTGAGGAAGCCCGCGGCCTGGCCGGTGACGAGCACGTTGCCCCGGCCGAAGACGTAGCGGTTGATGAGCGACGGGCCGAAGTTCTCGGCGCGAGCCTTCGGAGTCCGTGGCGGGACGCAGACGCACCCCGTGTCTGCTCCTGCAAGTAGCCCACCACCGTGCGTGCGCGGTGTCGAAGTTGTCGCCCTGCTCGAAGCCGACGCCGACGATCTGCCGGCCGTCCCGGGCATGGCTCCAGGTGTAATGGCCCAGGGCGGGGTGGAACCAGAAGTGGAAGTACGCGGTGTCGAGGGGACAGGCTTCGATCTCGTGGAACTTCTGCCCGACCCAGAACCAGGGAATCTGCTCCGGCGATACTCCGGGTACACCGAGCGCACCACCACCGAGCGCGGGGCCGTCGGCGCCGATGACGTAGCGGGCGCGGAAGCCGAGTGCCTCCCCGTCGCGCTGGGCGCTGCACCGTGACCCGTGAGCCGTCGTCGGTGAGACCGAGGAACGAGGTGCCGTCCTGAACCTCGGCGCCGCTGCGCTGGATCGCCCAGTGATCCGAGTAGCGGCGGTGAAGGTGAGCGGTCGGCCCGCCGTCGAAGTCCATGCTGACGGAGGGCGCCTTCGGAAAGTGGAAGGTCACCCCGCGGCAGGCGGTCGGCTCGTGGAGGATCTCGCGCGGCAAGCGGGCCGAAGTTCTCGATCAGGAAGCGATGGCCGCGCGGGGCGAGGATGCCGCTGCAGACCTTGTGGCGCGGCAGCTTCTTGCGCTCGAGCACCACCGTCTCGAGACCGGCGTCGGTGAGCCGCTTCGCGGCGGCGGCGGCGGCCAGGCTGGCCCCCACCACGACCACGTCGACCTCGCGAGGGGCCGCGCCGCTCACGCGACCTCCGCCAGATGGACGACCGGGATCCTCAGGGCGCGGGAGAAGGGCGCGCGGTCGCTTTCGCTCTCCACCACCACTCGCGCCGGCGCGCGGCCCTCGGCGATGAGGCGGGCCATTTTCTCCGGGTCCCAGCCGCGCGCGCCCGGTCGAGCCGGGGCGCCCGTGGGGATCGCGAGGCGGTGGAGGTCGAGGTTCGTGGCGCAGCCGGTCTCGCGCCGCAGCCGGTCGTAGACGCGGACGAGGCGTTCGAAGTCCGCGTGGTAGCCGCGCGGTTCGAAAACCAGCAGGTCGCTGGGCCGCAAGGCGGCTCTCACCGTCCGCACGTCGAGGAGGGCTTCGGCGACGCCTACGACCTTCGCCTTGGGCAGTCGCGCGCGGAGGAAGCGGTGCAGCAGGCCCTCGGCCACCACCAGTCGGCGGGCCGAGGCCAGGGTGGAGAGCCACCGTTCTTCACGGCTCGCCGGGAGCGGCAAGCCGACCTCGAGGTCGAGGGCCAGATCGCGCCCGTCGTCGTCGGCCACCGCAGCGTCCCGACCGAGGTGGCGCAATATCGCCTGGATCGCCTCGGGCCGTGCCGCGAGGTCGGGGCCCGCCAGGAGCAGCGTGCGGGCCGACCCTGCGACACCGGGCCCTCGCTCCGGCTGCGCCGCGCGCGCTCGATCCGCGAGCGGCCAGGCCCCGCGCGCGACCAGTTGTCCGCGCAGGGACAGGGTCATCCCGATCGTATCGATGCGCTCCGGGCAGATCGGCTCGCAGGCGCCGCAGAGCACGCAGGCTTCGAGGGACGCGAGGAGGCTCTCGGCGGACGCGCCGCCCTGCAGGGCCTTGGCCCGTCCCATCGGGGTCAGCAGCGGATCGTGCGTCTCCCACCAGACGGGACAGGGGAGCAGGCAGAGCGCGCACCCGCTGCAGGCCGCATGGCCGGGCCGCGCGGGGGCCGGGACCGGGGGCGCCATCAGAAGATCACGTCGCGGTTCAGGACCATGGCGGGGTCGGCCGCGCGCTTCATGGCCAGGTGGCGTTCCACCACCTCGTCGCCGAGCGCCCGGCGGATGTAGCCCTTCATCATGCCGCCGAAGCGATAGTAGCTCGTGCCGAGGTCGACGCCGATGTCGTAGATCTCGTTCTTGAACGACTGCAGGTGATCGCGGCTGTAGAGGGTGCCGCCGAGCATCGGCTCGAACTCGCAGCCGTAGGCGAAGTCACGGGCGTCCGGCGGGATGCAGGACAGCTCGTAGCGCGGCCGCTGTCCCGAAGAGCTTGATGCCGACGCAGTAGAGCGTGTAGTGCGGGAAGTAGTGGCGGCACACGCGATTGCCGCGCTCCACCGCCTCGACGAACTTCGCCTCGCTCGTGGCGAGATCCGGGATCACCATCTGCCGCCCGCCCCAGAACTTCCAGACCGCCCGCGAGAAGACCACCGTGCGGTCCACGATCTTCCCGTCGCGGGTGAACTCGGGGCGGTGGAACTCCGGGAGCAGGGTGAGGCGGCGATCGAGCAGGTAACGGCGCCTCGCGCAGCCGCCAGGGACGCAGCGCGTAGTGTCCGGCCATGCGCAGGGCGAAGCCGGCCTCGCCGTGTCCCCGCAGCCGCGGCTCGAAGGCGCGCACGAAAGCGGCCTCGCGCGCGTCCGAGTCGAAGGCGACCAGCAGAGCTGCACCGCCCGGTCCAGCATGGTCAGGATGCCGGAGTAGTCCGCGGCGTCCTCCCGCACCAGCCACTGCAGGTCCTCGATCGCCATGCGCAGGGAGGGGTAGTAGAAGTAGCGCATGCGCGATCGGGGTGAAGGGGCGGATGCGCAGCGTCGCCTCGGTGATCACCCCGAACTGGCCGTAGCCGAGGAGCACGCGTTCGAAGAGCTCCGGGTTGCGCTCTTCGGAGCACTCCACGATCTCTCCGGTCGGGGTCACGACTTGCAGCGCCAGCGCCTGGTCGGCGCTGCAGCCCGAGCCGCGGAGAGTTGATGTCGATCCCGCCCACGCCCAGCGTGCCGCCGACCGACTGGAAGTGAAGTTGAGGGGAGCCGAGAGGTAGTCGAGGCCCTGCCGGCGGAGCGCCTCCGCGAGCGAATGCCAGTAGATGCCGCCCTCGACGCGCACGGTCATCCGCTCGCGGTCGATCGCGAGCACGCGGCTCATTCCCGTCATGTCGAGCAGCACACCGCCGAAGGCCACCGACTCGCCCTCGGTGGTGAGGCCGCCGCCGCGCACCGTCACCGGGACCGCGTGCTTCTGGGCGAGCCGGAGCAGATCCGCCACCTGGCTCGCCGAGCGGGCGAGCAGGACCACGTGGGGAAGGCCGTGGGCCATGCCGCCCGCGTCGGTGAGGTAGAGGCTCCGCGCGGGGCCTTCGCGAAGCTCGAGACCCGCGGCCCGGGCCTCGGCCGCGAACGCGCCGAAGCCCTCGCCCTGCCAGCGCGCGGGCAGCGTCTGCAGGCGCTTCAGGAAGGGCAGCGAGTCGGGGGCGACGGGATCGGGAGGCAACACCCCGCGGGCGGCGGGAACCTCGAGGAACGCGCTCACGTGGAGGGGATTCTAGCAGAGGGGGGATGCGACTCGATTCGGTCCGCCATCACCCGAATCGGCGGCGCACGCCCCCCTCAGAGGGTCAACTCACCGTCCGCCTCGCACCGGCCACACGAAGATCGTGGTCGCATTCGCGTCCTTGCGGCAAATGCTCAAGATTCCGCTGTTGGCGAGGCCAACGCACCATCCGCTGCTCGGGACCTGGTCCCAGGCGTTCAGCGACCAGTACCAGGACTGCACCCCGGTGAAGCTTCCAAACACACCCGTCCCCCAGCAACTGCTCCCGAACCTGTCCGTCAGCGACGGATTATTGCACCCCAGAGCGACCGGGCGAGCCACCGTTGCCTCCCACTCGGACTTGGTCGGCAACCGCCAATCCCCCGCCGACGAAGCGTCCGTCAAGCCGCATTGGCCGTTGCCCAGTGCCAACACCGTCTCGTTCGCAACCTTGTAGTCCAGGATTCCGAAGCAGTTTGCGTTCTGCAGCCAGATCAGCCCCGTGACCGTGTCCGTCACCGTGCCGTTCCCGCAGTCGACGTAACGATTGTCGACGTCGAAGCACGGCCGCGCCGCGCGCGTCACGGTCCCCGTTGCACCCGTCGCCCCCGTGGGACCGGAAGCACCAGTCAGCCCCGTCGACCCGGTGGGCCCGGTCGCACCCGCGGCCCCGGTGGTTCCGGTCGGCCCCGTCGACCCGGTCGGCCCCCTGGCACCGGTCGGGCCCGTTGCACCCGTCAGTCCCGGGGTTCCGGTCGGCCCTGTGGCACCGGTCGGCCCCGTGGTTCCGGTCAATCCCGTGGCACCGGTCGGACCCGTGGCCCCGGTCGGGCCCGTCGACCCGGTCGGTCCCCTGGCACCCGTCGGTCCCGTGGCTCCGGCCGGCCCCGTGCCACCGGTCAGGCCCGTGGGGCCCGTCGGTCCGGTCGGAGCCGAGGCCGCGATGGTCACCGTGTTGCCGGACGGCGTCACCGTGACGTTGGCGCCGGCCGCGAGGCTGACGTCTCCCAGAAGCGAGTTGATCGACGTGACGAGCCCGGAGGACGGGTAATAGCCGTTCACGTCGATGATCAGGTCCGTGCCCGAGACGCCCGCGAGGATGTTGGCCTGTCCGGCCGATCCCAGCGAGATCACCGCTGAGTTCGCCACGACCCCATTCGCACCGGAATAGTTGAGCGAGGACACGAGGGGGCTCGGCAGGGCGGTCCCGGTCGGGAAGGTCGCGATGAACCCGGCCCCCTTGGTGTTCACCACGGTCAGGTTGGCCGAGACGGCGCTCACGGCCGACGGGATGCCGCAGCGGGCCGAGAAGGTGAAGACTCGAGCCGCTCCTGCGGTCAACGCGGGAGGGCCATACCCCGCGGGGAATGTACCGTCGCGCGTGTCGGCCAGCCGGCACGGCTGGATCGCCACGAACGGAAGGACCGACGACGGAAGGGCCTGGGGCTGCCAATCGTCGGGTGCGGCTTGTCCCTCCTGAGCCCCGAGTGGCGAGGCGCAAAGAGCCGAGCAGACGATCACGGACGCAACGAGCGAACGACTCCTCATGAAGATCTCCTTCATCCGAGAGCCCCATGGAGAGACGCTCCATGTGCTCGGGTCTGCCAGACGCTCCGACTTCGCCACGGACCGTACACTCTTTCCCCCGCAAAGGCCAGGAGAAAGACCTCGTAACCCGTTGTTTCTGCTGAAGAAGCGTGCATCTGCCCTGCACGGCAAACGGCTAGCCCATGAACGGACGGACAGAGGATGTGCGATGCCAACGAATGAGGCTACCTCGCCAGAGGATGGGCACGAAAGAACGTCCACATCTGGCGTGTGGCGTCGACGACGCGGGTCGTCGACCCGGCGAACCATTCCGGCATCGGCCCGCCGCCGGGCCAGGTGTGGCCGCCTCCCTGGACGGTGTAGAGCACCACGTCCGCGTCGTTCGCGCAGCCCGTGTACTCGAGGCGGGTGACGTCGGCGGCGACCGCGGATTCGACAGGCTTCGCTCCGCAGTGGTTCCTTCGTGCCCAGTCCGCGGTGAACGTGGGGATGGACGGGAACACATGATCGCGAGCCACCCAGGACGTGCCGCCGTGATACGGGGTGAACCGATCGTCTGTCCCGTGGAACGCGATCATGGGCACCGCCTTCTGGTCCTTGCACGCGCTCCAGGGCAGGAACTGGGCGGACGCCACCAGCCCGACCGCCGCGATGCGATCGGACAGCGTGCAGGAGAGGAGGAAAGCCATGCCTCCCCCATTGGAGAGGCCGTCGGCATAGATTCTCGTCGGGTCGATGCTGTAGGACGACCTCAGGGTGTCGATCAGCTCGGCGATGAAGCGGACGTCCCTCGCGGACCCGTCTTCCCCAGCGGCACCCACGCGCCAGGCCCGCGGCCCTCGCTCGCCGGCGCCCGACGGGTACACCACGAGGAGCCCCTGGTCATCGGCCACCGCGTTCCATTGGCTCACCTCCATCTGTGCGGCCCCCCACAGGCCCGCGCCGTGCATGCTGATCACGAGCGGCGCGGGCCGGGCGGGGTCGTAGCTCTTGGGGACGTAGAGCCGATACGTGCGCTTCTCGCCCGACGACACGAAGCCACCGTTGTCCCGGTTGCGGACGTAGAAGGAGACGCACGTGACCAAGGCCAATGCCACGGGCACGGCGAGAAGGACGAGCACGGCTCGCACGGCCGGCCTCGGGCTGCCGACGCTTCTGGGGGCGGGCGGCACCGTTCCGCGATGCCGGGTCGACGCCAGGGCCAGCAGGACGGCGGACGGCCGCACCAGAGGCACGGCCAGGATGGCCAACAGCACCAGGAAGAAGTGCCCGATGTGCGGCGTGTCCAGGATCCAGGCGAGCATGCCGTAGAGCGCGAGCACGACGGCGAGCCAGGCGACGGCGCCGGTCACGAGCGCACGGTCTCCGAGCAGCCGCTCGCGATGGAGGCGGGTGGCGATCCACGCGGCGGCGCACATCTTGAAGAAGGCCGGGACGGCGGGGATCCAGGGCACGGCGTTCCACAGGAAGATTCGCGCGTCCCCGCTGACGCTGAGGAGGTGGACGATGAGCCCGATCAGGACGAGCGACGACAGCCGGAGGAGCACGCTCGACTTGATGAGCCACTCGCGGCCGGTCAGGCCGATGGCCAGCCCCTGCACGAGCTGCTTCCACGTCGAGGCCAGGAGTCCGAGGAAACCGAGCAGCGCCAAGACCACCGCGCGAGGCGCGCCGAAGAGCCCGGTCAACCCACGGGCCCTTTCGATCACGACCGGCCAACTGCCGGACACCGTGAGTCCCAGCGGGACCGCGACCAGGACCAGGAGCCAAGCGACGAGCGTGCTCACCAGCGCCATCCTCAGCTTGGCGGCGACGATGGCCGCGGTGCTCAGGGGTCGCGTGGCCACGAACGGCGCCAGGCCGTAGGCGCTGCTCGCATCCGGGTTCGACCGCCCGACCGTCAACGCCACGAAGGCGGCCAGGAAGGGCGGCGTGAGGAGCATGCCGACGAGCGCGATCATGGTCAGCACGGGCGGCTCGTGGCGAACGACGTACAAGAAGAGGAGCTCGAACGGAACGAGGATGGCGACCCAGGCGGGCAGCGACCGCCCGTGCTGCCGCCACTCGAACCAGCCCTGCGCGCGGGCGGTGGAGAGAAATCGCTCGCGGGCGCGGGGAAGGAAGTGCGTGAGTCGACCGAGCCCGGCGAACACTCCCCGCCAATCGGGGACGTCGCCGCGGCGAGCCCGGGCCACGGCGAACCGGGCCGCCAGATACGCAAGAGGGACGAGAGGCGCCAGGATGGCCACCATCAGAGGCTCGCGGACTTCGAACTCGATGGCGGTTAGAACGACGGCGTCTATCGTGGTCAGCCACAGGACGGCGGCGATCACGCGCATCCCGGGCAGGCCGTAGGGCATCCACGCGATGACCTGCAGCCAGGCGATGAAGGCCGCGCAGAAGAGCGCGGGCCAGATCAGAGGCGCCGGGACGCCGGAGGGCCAAAGTGCGATCAGGACCGCCACCACCCACAGGCCGGCCAGGGTGGTGGCGCCGTAGAGCATCGGCCAGCCCGCCAGGGCTGCGGTCGAGACGGGGAGGGTAAACATGCGGGTGGGGTAGAGCGAGTGGCGCGCGGTCAGGTCGCCGGCCAGGCCGTAGCTGAACACGGCCAGGAAGTACATGAAGGCGAACGCCAGGGGCACGTTCACCGTCAAGGCGAAGGTCATGGAATGCAGCGGGTGGATGGGGGAGCGCGGGCCGAGGATCAGGAACTGGAAGGTGGCCAGGACGACGAAGTAGAGGCCGAGCGCAATCAGCCCCCAGCGGAGGCGCCTCTGGAATTCCCAGGCGAAGGCGGCGGCGGCCGAACGCATGACCTACGTCTCCGGTTCGGCCGACGCGTTCATTCCGACGTAGGCCAGGAAGGCTTCGTTGAGGCTGCGATGGGACTGCATGACAGCGTCCAGCGGCGCGCTCAGAGCCACCTTGCCGTGGCTGATCATCGTGACGTGGTCGGCGACCTGCTCCACCTCGTCCAGCAGATGCGAGGAGAAGAGCACGGTTCGGCCTTCGTGGGCGATGGTGCGGATGACGGCGCCGAGGATGTCGCGGCGAACGATGGGATCGAGGCCGGACGACGGCTCGTCCAGCACCAGCAGATCGGGCCGATGAGCGAGTGCTATCAGCAACCCGGCCCGCGCCTTCTGGCCCTTGGAGAGCGTCTTGATCCCTGCTGCGGGGTCGAGGGCGAACATCTGCAGCAGCTCCTCGGCGTACGCGTCGTCCCACCGGGGATAGAGTGCGCGCGAGTAGCGCCGGAGCTCGTCGACAGTCATCCAGCCGGGGAGGTCGTTCTCCTCGGAGAGATAGCCGATGCGGGAGAGAACGGCGACCGGCTCGGTGACAGGGTCGAGGCCGAAGACGCGCACCGAGCCGCTCTCCGCGCGCAGCAAGCCCAGGACGTGCTTGATGAGCGTGGTCTTGCCTGCCCCGTTCGCGCCGACCAGGCCGTAGACGGCCCCGCGGGGAACAGACACGCTCACCGAGGCGAGTGCAGTCTTGGCACCGAACCGACGCGTCAGCTCCGAGACGTGGATGACTGGCTCACTCACCCTCGACGCCTCTCAGACTGGCTCGTCATGGGTGCCTATTAGCACAACTCGCTCGAGGCTCACAGTCGGCTTCGAACCCCGGGGCTGGAACACCCTCCGAGGGCCCTCAGTCCCCGCCGCGGAAGCCTTTCTCGTGCGCAAGGGCGACGGCCCGGGCGCGGGTGGCGACGCCCAGCTTCTCGTAGATCCGGCTCACGTGGTTGCGGACCGTCTTGTCACTGATGAAGAGGGCCTCGCCGATCTGGGCGTTGTCCCGCCCTTGCATGGTCAGGCGCAGCACATCGCGCTCCCGCACAGACAGGCGAGCGAAGACGGGATCCTCCTGCTGAGCGGCGGAGCGGCCCGTGAAGTCGAGCACCTCCTCGCAGAAGCGCTTCCAGGCTTCCTCGGGCTCGAGCAGGATGTGGTTCTTCGACTCGAGCTGGACGAATCGCGCGCCCGGGATCAAGGCGGCCAGCTCACGCCCCGAGCCGAGCGGCACGACCTGGTCGTGGGTCGCGTGCAGCACGAGCGTCGGGACCTTGACTCGCGGGAGCTGCGCGAGCACGTCGACGTCGGCGCGGGCCTCCATGAGGCGGGCCGCCATCTCGGGTTTCGTGGTCTTGCGGCAGAGCTCGTTGAACCAGGCGATCTGCTCGGCGCTTCCCTCGGGTACGAACAGCGCCGTGAAGACCTGGCGAAACGCCTGGTTGTCGGTGCCCCAGCCGTAGCGGGCCAGCTCGACGATGGCCTCAAAGCGCCGGCGCCCTGCGTCACCCAAGCGATGGCGCCACCCCTGCGCGTAGCCGCCGTAGAGGATCAGGTGGGAGACCCGGTCGGGGTGGCGCGCGGCGAAGTCGACGGCCGGGGCTGTGCCCTGGGAGATGCCCAGGAGCACCATCGGCTGGGGGGAGCCGGCGGCCTGGATCACGGCCTCGAGGTCCTCGGACCAGCGCGGCGGCGTCACATCCTCCGCGTCCCAATCGCTGAGGCCGCAGCCCCGCTCGTCGTAGCGGATGAAGCGGAAGTGCGACGCAAAGAAGTGCATCCAGTGGCGCCAGATGGGGCTCGTCCAGTCGTACTCGAGGTGGCTCAACCAGTTGGAGGCCTTGACGAGCGCCGGGCCTTTGCCGGCGATCGCCCACGCCAGGCTGACGCCGTCCGCCGTCTTGAAGAAGTGCAACGACTGCCTCATCGCTTCGCCCGCCTACCGGGATTCTACGCCGGGGCGGGTCGGGACTCCCGTCACGGGTTCCGGGGGCCCGACGCCCTGCGGTTCCGAAGATCGGGACATGGGCCTCTTACGGCGGGGGTCCGCCGGGACCGATATTGCGGGTGTCTTTTGAAGGAGGACACGATGTCGACACAGACCATGACGGCCGAGACCGGCCGCTACGCCCGGTGCATCGAGGCATCCGGCCGCGTGCGCTGGGAGATCGAGAAGGACGTGATCCGGGCCCGGACCTTCGACCTCGACCACGCCTTCCTGCCTGCCGGCCTCTCGCTGGTGGACGAGATCCCGTTCCTCGACAAAGCGGGCCGGCTCTTCCTGAGCCAGGTGCAGGGTCGGACCTACGCCAACATCTTCGGCCTCGCCGAGCGCTTCATCAACGCGAAGGTGCTGGAGATCAGCCGCGACCACTGGCTCGGCGACCAGGTGGCGCTCGAAGCGCTCGTTCGCTTCAGTGACGAGGAGCTGAAGCACCAGGAGCTGTTCCGTCGCATCGAGCGCCTGGCCGGGCAGCGGATGCCTCCGGGCTACCGCATGACCGCCGACCCGGACGAGGTGGCCTCCGCCGTGCTGGCCGCCTCCACGTGGGCCGTGCTGGCGCTGACCCTGGACATCGAGCTCTTCACTCTCGAGCACTACCTCAAGAGCATCCAGCCCCAGGCCGACATGTCGCCGCTCTTCAAGGACGTGTTCCTGTTCCACTGGAAGGAGGAGTCCCAGCACGCGATCCTCGACGAGCTGGAGCTGCGCCGCGAGGACCGTAGCCTGACGGAGAAAGAGCGGGACCGCGCGGTCGACGACCTGATCGGGCTGGTCGGCGCCGTGGACGGCATCCTGAATGCGCAGGCGGCCGCGGACGCCGAGTACTTCGTGGCGAACGTCGGTCAGAAGCTCACGCGCGCGCAGGCCGAGTCGGTCGGCGCCGCGATCCTCAAGGCCTACCGCTGGCAGTTCATCGTCTCGGGGGTCCAGGGGCGTTTCGTCGAGATCCTGAAGGAACTCCTGAGCGCGTCGCAGCTTGGACGCGTCGTGGGCGCCCTGACGCCGATCCTCGAGGCCGCGACGCCTTTGGGCGTGGCGGGCTGAGGGCGACTCCAACGCGCGGCCCGGGCCCGTTCGGGCCCGGGCTACTTTTGCTCGAGGAAGACCACCGGCCCCGGTAGAATCCCGGGCGGCGCCCGAATCCTTGGCGACCGCGGGAGAGCTCGCGATGAGAAAGGTGATCCTCTTCGTCCAGGTTTCCCTGGACGGCTTCTTCGAGGGACCGAAGCAAGAGATCGACTGGCACATGGTCGATGACGAGCTCCACGCCCACATCCTCGAGGTGCTCAAGGCGATGGGAGCCTTCCTGAGCGGACGGGTCACCTACGAGCTCATGGCCGCATTCTGGCCGACTGCCGACGCCCTTCCCGGGAGCACTCCTTTCGTGAAGGAGTTCGCCCGAGTCTGGCGGGACATGCCCAAGGTGGTCTATTCGAAGGCCCTCACTTCGGCGGGGTGGAACACAAAGGTCGCCCGGGACGTGGTGCGGGCAGAGGTCGAGGAGCTCAAGCTCCGGGCCCGTGGCGATCTCGTGGTCGGGGGAGGGGACCTGGCTGCGGCCTTCATGGGCCAGGACCTGATCGACGAGTACCGAATCTACGTCCACCCGATCCAGATCGGGGAGGGAAGCGCCTTCTTCCCCCTTCGAAGGAGAAGGTCCTGCTCCGCCTCGCCGAGACCCGAACTTTCGGGAACGGGGTCGTCCTTCTCCGGTACGAACGACTCCGGCCCGTGGGGAGCGCTAGGGACATTCGACAGGACGGCGTCGGGAAGTCGTTGACGCGTCGGAGAGGGATTGGCTCCTCAGGTAGGATTCGAACCGAGGAACAGCCTCCGACGCCAGCCGACTCGGACCCACTCGATCCAGATCTGAAGCCCACTTAGACGACTGCCGTTCAGGACCAGCTTGGCCCGATTCTGACCCAGAAGAGGGACAGTTGAGGGACAGTCAGGCCCGCGCCATTTCGCGGACGCTCAAGACCTCGTGCTCCGTCGCCTCACGGACGGCGGAAGCGGGAACCGAGACGACGGCGATCGTCTGGCCGCTCGCGGCGAAGACCTCGAGCTCGTAGCCCTCGGGCACGTCGGCGCGCGGCGGATAGTGCTCGACGATCACTCCGACATCGCCTGCGCGAAGGCCTTCCCTGGGTAGGTCCTGCGTCAGCACCACACGCTGGAAGAGCGCGAGAGTCATGGTCTCTCCGCCGGGATGAGCGTCACCAACCTGGGGGCCGTCTCGCCGGTGAGAATGATCCAGATCGTGCGGACCCCGGCCGTATTGCCATTCGGTCCCGTCAGCGCCCCAAGGATCTCATACTTCTGCCCGTAGGGCGAAGGCCGTCCCGGCTCAGCCTCGAGCGACAGGATCTGCTCGCGGAGGTCCGATTCCAGCCGTCCGAACGCCTCGCGCGAGTATCCGAGGCGGCCAAGGTACTCGGCCTTGCCGCGCCCATCCGGGTGCGCCGGCGACAAGAGGTACTCGCGCAGTTTGTCGGCTGGGATGATTCCGTCCGGCGCAACGAGCTTCACGGGGCATTATCCCCTCGCGCCGGCCTCGGGCGCGCCTACGACCAGGCCGCGGCGAAGCTCTCAAGCCACCAGTTGCGTTCCTACGCAGAGGGACATCGCCACCGGGCGTGGCCCTCGCGCGTTCACGCTGATGGGGTCGGTGATCAACCCTGGCTGGCGTCCACCTACTCGCGCATCAGGGCCCTCTGCGCTTCCAACTCGAGTGCGTCGTACGATGCCTTCTCGACCGTGACACCGACGCCCTGGATCGTTCCGCCGTGGAACGTGCCGGGCGACTTGTATTCCGCGCTCACGGCGTCGCCGCTGTCGAAGCCGACGCAGAGTCCGTCGCCCGAGAGGGTGAACTTCGCCGGCTGCGTCTTCATGGGGCCCTCGGCGGCGACCTGGTCGTTCACATAGAGCTTCATCGTCCCGAGCGACTCGTGGTGCGGGCCGGCTCCGGTCCGTGTGAACTCCATGCCCAGCGTGTACTTGCCGGGCTTCAGCTCCTGCGTCGAGACGAAGTGCTGCTCGGGCCGGATGCCGAGAAAGTTGTACACGTAGTGGAGCTTGTGGTCCTTGACGAACAGGGCGTGCCCGCCGAAGCGCGAGCCGTGCGCGAAGATGACACCGCCGGCATCCGGATCGATGATCTCGACGTTGGCGATGACCTTGTACGAGCGATTGCGCACGCTGACGGCGACACCTTCCGGAACCGGAGCCGTGCCGGGGAAGTAGACGTAGCGGTCGCGCGTCGGCTCTGCCGAGGGGCGCTCGACCCCCAGTATCTCGGGTGCGACGCGGTCGTCGAGCGGCAATGCCAGGTTGATCCTGGCTTCCTCGTCCCAGGCCTTCTGGAGCGCCGCCACCTTCTCGGGATACTGCTTCGCCACGTCCGTCGATTCCGAGCGGTCCGCGTCCACGTGGTAGAGCTGCCACTGGTCCTGATCGAAATGGCCCTTTCCGTTGAAGGGGGCGTGCACCGCGGCGGCCTTCCAGCCGTCTTCCCAGATCCCGCGGGTGCCGAGCATGGAGTAGAACTGGCGCTTCTTGTGGGTCGGCGCATCCGGCGTCGCGTCGAACGTGTACTTCATCGACACGCCCGAGAGCGGGAACTGCTCGATGCCCCGGTAGACCTTGGGCATCTCGATGCCGACGATGTCGAGGATCGTCGGCACGACGTCGACCGAGTGGTGGTACTGGTTGCGAAGCTCGCCGCGCGCCTTGATGCCCTTCGGCCAGGAGATGACGAGGGGGCAGGCCGTGCCGCCGGAGTACTGGGAGTAGCGCTTGAACATCTGGAAGGGCGTCGAGAACGCGACGGCCCACCCGGTCGGGAAGTGGCCGTAGGTGTCCGGCGAACCGAGCTTGTCCATCAACTTCATGTTCTCGGCCAGGTCGTCCGGGTAGCCGTTGAAGAACTTGTTCTCGTTGACGGAGCCGTTCGGCGTGCCTTCGCCGGAGGTGCCGTTGTCCGCCGCGTAGAAGACGACCGTGTTCTCGAGCTGCCCGGAGGCCTGCAGGTAGTCGATGACCCGGCCGACCTGCGCGTCGGTGTACTCGGAGAATCCGGCCCAGACCTCGGCCATGCGCGAGAAGAGCTTCTTCTCGTCCGGGCTGAGCGTCGCCCACGGGCGGACGGCGTCAGCGGCGATCGCCTGCGATTCCGGCAGCGGGTTGATCGGCGTCAGCTTCGTGCCCTTCGGCAGGACGCCCTTCTCGATCATCCGCGCCAGCACCCAGGTGCGGTACGCCTCGTAGCCGTCGTCGAACTTGCCCTTGTACTTGTCGATGTACTCCTGCGGGGCCTGGTGCGGGGCGTGGTTGGCGCCCGGGTTGTAGAACATGAACCACGGCTTCGAGGGGCTGGTGGCCTTCTCGTTCCGGATCATCCGGATCGCCTGATCGGCCAGGTCCTTCGAGAGGTGGTAGCCCTGCTCCGGCGCGGAGGGCGGCTCGATGAAGTGGTTGTCCTCGACGAGGTCCGGATACCACTGGTTGGTCTCGCCGCCGATGAACCCGTAGTAGCGCTCGAACCCCTGGCCGAGCGGCCACGTCTTGCGGTCGCCACCTTCGGCGACATCCTGCTCCGGAACGTTGTGGTTCTTGCCCAGCCAGAAAGTGCTGTAGCCGTTGTCCTGGAGGACCTGCGCCACGGTTGCAGCTTGCGGCGGGATGCGGCCGCTCCAGCCCGGAAAGCCATTCGACGCCTCCGTGATCGCGGCCATGCCGTTCAAGGTGTGGTTGCGTCCCGTGAGGAGCGTCGACCGCGTCGGCGAGCACAGCGCCACCGTGTGCCACTGCGTGTACATCAGGCCCTGGCTCGCGAGACGGTCCAGGGTCGGCATGTTGACGCGGCCGCCATAGGGCGACCAGGCGGAGAGCCCCGTGTCGTCGTACAGGACGAAGAGTACGTTCGGTGCTCCCGCGGGCGCCTTTTTCGGAGTGAACGGGCCCCAGTCGGCGACCGAGTCGCGGACGTCGAGCTTGATGACACCCTTGAAGTCTTTGTATGGCCCGACGGGCTGGGCCTCGGCGCCCTTCTGCGGAGCGGGGCTGGCCGGCTTCTTGTCCTGGGCTTTGGCTCCCACCAAGCCGACCAGTACCAGACCGAGGGCCATGCCCAGGATCCTGTTGCGCGTTGACTTCATGTCAGTACCCCTCGTTTCGTTCTGCCTTCATGCCCCGCTGCCTTCCTTGTGGTGCGCCGCACTTCGGGGCCTGAGGAAGTCTGCTCCGGGCATCTCACGCTGCGAGCGCCGGACGCCCCCCTCAGAGGTTGCATCCGCCTTCGTCATGACCGCCTTCGCGTGGTGCGCCGTGCGGGGGTGTCACCCTACCACGACCAACCGCGTCTCCCTAACGTGGTGAGGGGTTGGCTCCTCAGGTAGGATTCGAACCTACGACCCTCCGGTTAACAGCCGGATGCTCTACCGCTGAGCTACTGAGGAACGGCGGGGTCCGGGCGACAAACGATGAGTATAGCGGCCGGGCGGCGGTCGTGTCAAAAAGCTATGATGGCGGCTCACTTGGGAGGTCTCGTGAACAAGAGAATGGCCGCCGCCCTGCTCCTGGCGATGGCGCCTGCGATCGCGCAACCCGCGGACGACGCCCCGCTCCCCATCGCCTACTACTACAAGGTCCGCTGGGGCTTCCAGGCCGAGTTCGAGCGTCTGTTCCTGAAGAACCACCTGCCCCTGCTCCTGGCCCAGAAGGAACAGGGCCGCATCAAGGCGGTGAACCTCTACCGTCCGACCTTCCACGGCGACGGCCATGCCGACTGGACGTTCCTGGTGGTGTTGACCTTCCCGGGCTGGGCCACCTTCGGGACGCCGAGCGGCGAGGAAGAGCTGGCCAAGAAGTTGTTCCCCGACCAGGAGACCTACAAGAAGGAAGAGCAGCGGCGCTTCGAGATCCTCGAGGCGCATTGGGACGTGCCGCTGGCCGCCGTGCCCATTCCCGCGCCCGCCGCCAGGCAGTAGAGGGGGCGCCGATCCTCGTCGCCCGTCGGCTCGGACCCGATCGGACTACAACCCCTCGAGCCGCGCGGTCGCATCCCCGAAGCGGTCCAGCTGGACGCCCATACGGTCCATGACCCCGAGGTGCAGGCTGCACGCCTTCCGGTTCTCGTCGCCCCTCGCCAAGTAGTCGAGAATGCGCCCCCCCGTGAGGGTACCGCCGCCCTTGCCCGTCAGCAGGACGGGGATCTGCTCGGCACCGTGGGCATCGCCATCGAAGAGGCTGGACACGCACATGAGTATCGAATTGTCCAGGAGCGTCGTCTCCCCCTCGGAAGTTTCCTTCATGCGCTTGGTCAGGTAGGCGAACTGCGCGATGTGGTACTGATTGGTCTTCAGGTACATCGCCTCCTTGTCCGGGGCCTTCCCGTTGTGGGTGAGGTCGAGGTGCAGCGCGCCCTGCACGCCCTCCACGAAGTTGAAGTTCATCTGGGACAAGTCGTTGTTCAGCATGACGGTCGCGAGGCGGGTCTTGTCCATCTGGAACCCCAGCACGATCAGATCGAGCATGAGCCGCATGTGATCCGGCACGTTCTGGGGCAGCTCGTTCTTCGGCCGCGGCATGTCGGGCTCCGTCAGGGTCGGCCGCCATCCTTCGATGCGCTCGTCCTTCGAGGCCCGCTCGAGGCGCTGCTCGATGCTCCGAATCGATTCGAGGTACTCGCTCAGCTTGACGTTGTCGCCCTTGCTGATCTTCGGCCGCAGATCCTGCGAATCCTGCCGGACCTCGTCGAGAATGCTGCGGTCGAGCGCGCGGCCCTTGCCGTCGCCGACCAGTCGGTCGAACACCCGGGAAGGGTAGAGCTCCTTGGTGGCGGGCCGGGTGGGCGAGACCCACGACAGGCTCGATCCATAGATCATGGAAAGGCCGTCCTCGAGGCGAAGCTCGTTCGGCTCGATGCCGAGCACCAGGCTCGGAATCGCGGTGCGGCCGCCGATCCGGGAGGCGAGGACCTGGTCCATCGACGTGCCCACTCGAATCTCGTTCGGGTCGAGGCTCACCGGAGCGCCCGAAAGCACGTTCATGCGTCCGAGGTGCGGGCTGGTCGAGGCGAACGCGGTCTGGTTGTAGAGGCCCCGGACGAAGACCATGTCCTCCCGATGCGGCATCATCGGCAGCAGGCCCGGGCCGAGCTGCATCTGCGAGCCCTCACCCTTCGCCCACCAGTGAATCGGTTCGACCCCGTTCGAGAAGTAGAGGATGCCCAGCCGCTGCGGCGGCGCGTTCCCTTTCGAGACGGCCTCGGCCTCCGCGAACACCGGCAGCGACTCCATCCAGGGCAACGCCAGCGCGACCCCGACGCCCCGGAGGAACTGACGCCGCGACGGCTGATTCGAGAGGTGATGGCGACTCATCGGCTTCCTGCCTCGCGGTGGGCGACGGGCGCAGCGGCGACGACCGCATCGTCGCCCGCGCGGTTGCGGAACTGGCGGCTGCTCACGACCTTGACCGCCAGGTTCGAGAAGGGCGTGCCCCCGCCGCCTTTGGTCATTTCGTCGACGAGCGCGCGGTCAGAGCCCGCGACGGTCCGGCCCAGGGCGTAGCCGAGCATCTTCTTCGCGAGCGTGGTCATCACCTGCTGGTCCTGGCTCTCGAGGTACTTCAGCAGGCCGGGCGCGCCGACGATCGTCGTCCGGTCCGCGAACTCGCCGGTCACGTCCACCGGCTTGCCGTCCGCGTAGGTCTCTCGCGTCCGGCCCACCGCGTCGAAGCCCTCGAGCGGAAAGCCCAGCGGGTCGATCCGCAGGTGGCAGCTGGCACAGGAGACGTTGCGCTTGTGCTGCGCCAGCCGCTCGCGAACCGTCAAGCCGTTGAAGGTCTTGTCGTCGGCGGGGATGGTGCCCGCGTCGGCCGGGGGCGGCGGCGTCGGCGTCCCCAGAATGCGCCGGAGGACCCAGTCGCCCCGCTTGACCGGACTGGTTCGCAGCGGCGCCGAGGTCGCGGTCAACACGGAGCCGAGGCGCAGCGCGCCCCCGCGGTTGAAGGCGTTCGCTCCGGGCACCAGCTCCACCTTGTCGCTCGACTTCACGTCCCGGTCGACGCCGTAGAACTTCGCGAGCGGCTTGTTCAGGAAAGCGTAGTCGCCGTAGAGGATCTCCTTGACCGGGCGATCCTGCCGAACGATGTACTCGAAGGTCGAGATCGCCTCGTCGTACATCGCGGACTTGACCTCGTCGGTGAACTCGACGAACCGGCCGGTATCCACGCCGCGATGCCGGTCGAAGTGGTAGAACCCGAGCCACTGGCCAAAGAACTCCGTGGCCAGGCGGCGCGCCTTCGGATCCGCGGTCATGCGCCTCACCTGGAGCGCGAGCTTTTCCGGATCGTCCAGGTCCCCGGCGGCGGCCGCGCGGCGCAGCTCTTCGTCGGGGATCGAGGACCACAGGAAGAAGCTGATGCGGCTGGCCAGCTCCCAGCTGTTGAGCGGTGTCACGGGGCCGCTGGGCCACGGTCTCCAGGCGATACAGGAAGGCCGGGGAGATCAGGATCCGCGCGAGCAACGCCCGGATCGCGGCGTCATGATCGAGCCCGTTCACCTCACGCGACTTCTGGTAGAACGCGCGGAGGCCGGCCTTCTCGGCCTCGGTCAGCGGGCGTCGCCACGCGCGGCTCGCGAAACGGGTCGCGTCCGCGATGTGGCCGGGCTGCGCGAGCCGCTGCGCCGCCATCACTTCGTCGTAGTGAGCCCGTAGCGCCGTGAGGTACGGCCGGGCCGCCGGGGGCAAGCCCGCGATTCGGGCCGCGTCCAGGTCCTGGATCCGGCGGCTCTTCGAGCTTCAACTCGAAGTGATCGGCCAGCATGCCGAGGTACGCGTCGTGGTAAGGCCACGATCCGAACAGATCGGTCCACGCCTGATTCAGGCGCGTACGATCGGCGCCGTCCACCACGTTCTCGGTGAAGAACCGGTCGTTTCGCTGGTACTTCACCTGCAGCACGAAGGCGTCGTGCTCGCGGCTGTTGTAGGTGTTGTCGAAGGGCCGCGGGACGGGATCCTTGTCGGCGGGATTCACCTCGCCATGGGAGGCGGGAGGCAAGAGCGCGACGTACTCGTCGATCCCCGCGCGAAATCTCCGGTAGCCCGCGCCTTTCGGATCGGCGAGGAGGACTCGCAGCCTCGGGTCGCGCGCCGAGCCCTCGGGCCGGTCGGAGACCAGCACGCGCACCACCGCGCTCCGGTCCTTGCCGAGCTCCGCCTCCGCCTGGAACTCGACCACGTTGCCGCCGGCCGGCACCTCGATCGTGAACGACGTGGCGCCCGTGGTCGCGAAGTCGTCCGGACCCATCGCGGTCTTGTCCGGACTGACGCCAAACGCGAGCGCCGCCGCCTCGTCGACCGTCAGCACCGAGCGCAGCGACTCCGTCTTCAGAATCGGACCGAGGGCGCCCGGGAGGCCGAGTAGCGCGGCATCCGGCACCACCGGGCCGGGGGTGGCGGGGGGCAGGCGCGTGACCACTCGCGGCTTCCGCCAGATGACCACGGCGGGCGCCATGCCCGGACGGGGGTCGATGCCCGTGACCGAGAGGTACACCTTGGTCGGGCCGACCACGCGCGGCGCGCCCGGTCTCGCGCGGCGCCCGACCACGTACGAATAGTGGTGCGTGGGCTCGGCCGAGAGCGACGTGTCGTCGAAGATCAGGGGGCTCTCGTCGCCCCGTCCCCCCGCCGCGAGATCGCCTCGGGCGAAGAACCAGCTCGGCCACGTGGTCAGGGCTTTGTAGAGCGCGTCGCAGCCGGCCCGGGCTTCCGCGATCGACGCGCTCGAGGTCCGAGGTCGGCGCCTTCAGGGCCTTCCAGCCGTTCACGGTGGTGCGGAGCGGGTACCCGATGGCGGGCCGGTTGACGACCATGGAAACGTGCTCGGCAAAGCGGCCCGTAATGCCTTCCTTGGCCGCCAGCCCGCGCAGGGTTGCCCCCGGATCACCGAGTGCCAATCGGTGCTTGTAGTACCAGGCGACGAAGAAGGCCTTGCCGTAGCGATCGAGCCCGAAGGGTCCTCCGCCCTCCCCCGACACCACGCGAAACCCGTTCCGCGAATAGAGGTCGTTGATGCGGTTCCAGGCCGAGAGCTCGAGGCCCGTCTTGCCGGCGTCAGCGTAGAACTCCAGGGGCCCGGCGCCGACCACCGCGTGGTCCGCCACGAGCTTTGCCGCCTCGAGATACCGCTCGATGCTCGTGTCCTGCACGAACTGCACGTCGCCGAAGTTCGTGAAGCCCTCGCCGCCCACGGAATCGCTCGACGAGTCCACTCCGGACTCGATGTCGATGCCGGTCAGGTCCCGAAGCGCATAGGCGTATTCCGCGCTGGTCAGCCGCCGAACCGTGACCCGTCCCGGATCGCCGCGGTGGCTGGCTTCATAGGTCCGCAGGGAGTCCCGGATCCAGGTCGCCGCGGCGGTACGCTCGTCGTCGGCCGGGAATACCTTGGCCAGGCCCACGGGGGGCATCCGCCGCGTTTCCAGCATCTCGGCCACTTTGGACCACTCCTGCGAGTGATCACCCAGAGTCGACTCGGCGGACTCACGGATCAGGCTCTCGATGTTCACACCACCCAAACGCAGGGCGGCGCCGTGGCACGCGAAGCAGTACCTCTCGAAGGTTGCGGGGGGCGAGAGGGCCGATGACGGCGGAGTGCGGGCGGGCGGGGTCGCCGTGCCCTGAGCCGACGTGATCGAGGCTCCCACGAGGACGAGCGCAGCACAAGAGCCGAAACGTGTCACAGGCCTCCCAGCGTCAGGCTGCATTGTACTGAACGCGAGAGAAAAGCCACAGCTCCTTCCGAATCCTCGAAGCGCACGGGGACGTTCCGCTGGCCGTGGTGCCCATTCCCAGGCCCGGCGCGAACCGTAGCGGGCGACTAGCCGGCCTTCGTCAGCTCGGACAAGACGAGCTTGGCCACGGCTTTCAGGGTCTCGAAGACCCCGGTGCCCTTGGGGGCGACGGCCTCGATGACGGGCTCGTCCTTCCTCTTCAGGAGCGACACCATCTCGTCGAGGGGCGCCACGTTCGGAAGGTCGCGCTTGTTGAGCTGGAGGACGTAGGGGATGCTGCTGAGGTCGTAGCCCTGGCTCTTGAGGTTGATGACCAGGTTCTCGATGGCCTCGACGTTCGCGTCCATGCGCTCGACCTGGCTGTCGGCCACGAAGATGACGCCGTCCACGCCCTTCAGGATCAGCTTCCGGCTCGCGTCGTAGAAGACCTGCCCGGGCACCGTGTAGAGGTGGAAGCGGGTCTTGAAGCCGCGCACGGTGCCGAGCTCCAGGGGCAGGAAGTCGAAGAAGAGGGTGCGGTCGGTCTCGGTCGCGAGGGAGATGAGCTTGCCCTTGGCGGTGGGGTTGGTCTTGTCGTAGATCCACTGCAGGTTGGTCGTCTTCCCGCAGAGGCCGGGGCCGTAGTAGACGATCTTGCAGTTGATCTCGCGGGACGCGTAGTTGATGAAGGTCATGGGATCGTCCCGGGTCCCTACTCGCTGAACAAGCTGTCGATATCCTCGTCGGTGATCTCGGCGAAGGGGCTCTCGAAGGCCGATCCCGCGGCCGATTTCTCGCGCTCCACCTTCGACATGATCTTTCCGAACACCTCCGAGAGCTCTTGCGAAGCTTTCTTCACCCGCAGGCGAACCAGGCCCAGGGACGACCGCTCGTCGAAGATGACGACCAGGATCACGCGCTGGGCCACGATCGAGATGTGGATGTTGTCGCGCTCGCCCTCGTGGAAGAGGATCGAGAATTCCTTTTCGCCGATGAGCTTGGCCAGCCCGTCGGTGGCGGCCACGTTGCCGGCGGTGAGCGAGGCGAGAGAGGTGGTGTCGAGGTTCTCGATCTCGCCGTGAGCGGCGATCTGCTGGCCGTTCTTGTCGACGAGGAAGACCACCTTGGCGTTCGCGTCGACCCGCAGCTTCGAGATGATCTGCTTGATCTGGTTGAACTCCTCCTCGTACATCACGATATCGGGCGCCGCCATTAGTGCGATCCTCCTCCAAGAAGCCGGACGGTCGGCCGGAGCGGGGGTCCGGGCCTCTCAGGAACGCACAGTTATAGCCTTTCAAACCAGGGAATTCAAACCCGGCACCCGGCTGCGGCTCAGTATTCGCGGCGCCCTTCGAGGGCCTTGGCCATGGTCACTTCGTCGGCCCATTCGAGGTCGGAGCCCACGGGCAGGCCCATGGCGATGCGGCTGACCTTGACCCCGAGGGGTTTCAGGAGACGGGAGAGGTAGACGGCGGTGGCTTCGCCCTCGACCGTCGGGCTCGTGGCCAGGATCGCCTCTTCCACCCCGCCGCGGCGGATCCGGGCGAGGAGACCCTCGATCCTGAGCTCGTCGGGGCCGATGCCCTGGAGCGGGGAGAGGGCGCCGTGGAGCACGTGGTAGCGCCCGCGAAAGTCTCCGGTCTTCTCGATGGCGTGCACCTCGTGGGGCTCTTCGACCACGCAGACGATGCGGTCGTGGCGGGTGGGGTCGGTGCAGGTGGGGCAGACCTCGCGGTCGGTGATCGCGTTGCAGAGCGAGCAGGCCCGAATGCCCTCGAGGAGCGCTGCGACCGCGGCCGAGAGGCGGACCGCGTCCTCTGGTGCGGAGCGCAGGAGGTGGAACGCGATGCGCTGCGCGGACTTCGGCCCGATGCCGGGCAGCTTCCGAAGCTCGTCGATGAGGTGGGCGACCGGCGCCGGGTAATCCAAGAACCCAGTCTATGCCAAGGCGACGGGCCGCCGGCCCGGTGGAGGCCGGCGGCCTTCGGAGAACCCGCTAGAAGGTGAACTTCACCGCGAGCTGCAACTGCCGCGGGTCGCCCACGCCAACGCGCAGGAAGCCGCTGAAGTCGAAGAGGGCCGGCGTGGTCAGGGGGTTGATGTTGTTCTTGCTGTTGAACGTGTTGAACATCTCGAGAACCGGGGTGAGGGCCATGCTCTTGCCGAACCGGATGGGCCGCTGCAGGCGCCAGTCGAAGGAGAAATACGCGTTGTCCTTGCGGTCCCAGTTGCGCCCGCGGTCGGTACCGTTCAGGACGCGGGGCGAGGTCGTGATGGGTTGGGCCGACCGGGCCTGGATGCGAGCGTTGCCCTGAAGCCCCCAGGGCAGGTCGCCGTAGGCGAAGAAGTTGAACTTGTGGCGAATGTCGCGGTCGGACGGCCCGTAGTCCTGGGTGAGGTCGTAGAAGTTGAAGGTCCGCTCCGTGAAGGGGTCCCGCTCGTTCGAGTCGTCGTCGAGGTCCTTGGCGAGCACGTAGTTGGCTTCGAGCTGGTACTTGTCGGAGAAGCGCTTCCGCACCCCGATGGTGCCGCCCCGATAGAGCCCCTTGCCCCGGCTGTTGGAGATCAGCACGTCGCCGAGCTGCGGCCCATAGGGGTTGTCGCCCGTGTAGCTCACGGCGTCGTAGCTCGCGGGCTGCGTAGCCGCCACCCCGGTGCCATGGGTGTTGTAGTTCAAGAAGCGGGTAAGGTAGACCCCCTTCGACCAGGTGAAGTCGAAGTAGATCGACCAGTCGGGGGCGATCTCCTGCTCGAAGGCCACGTTGGCGGTGTAGATCTTCGGGTTGTGATAGTCCTTGGCGAAGGCCGCGATGCCGGTGAAGAGCGGGAAGGTGCCCGGGGCCACCGGCGACGGAGGCAAGGTATTGGGCCAGGTGGGGGTCGGCACGCCGAACGAGGACAGAAGGGCCGTCTGGGTGAAGTCGCTCTTCTGCTGGACCCCGTTGGTGGTGACCGAGCCGACCTGGGTCAGCATGTTCTGGCGCGCGTAGTAGATCCCCGCGTTCGCGCGAATGACCGTGCGGCCATTCCCCTTGACGTCCCAGGCGATCCCGAGCCGCGGCTGGAACTGCTTCTTCTGGCTCGGGATGGTCCCGTCGGAGGGGAAGGCGGGGTCATCCAGGTAGGGGCCGTAGGCCGTGGTCTTCGGATCGATGGTGTCGGGCATGATCTGCGCGTCCCAGCGCAGGCCGTAGTTCAAGGTGATGCGGCGGGTGACCTGCCACTTGTCCTGGACGAAGATCGAGAACTCGTCGTTGTTGATGTCCGAGAAGCCCGAGGCGTCGGTGGCGATGCCGTTCGGCCCGGCGTGGTCGAGATAGAAGAGCAGGGGCCCGCCCGTGGGACTGCTTCCCGCCGCGCAGGAGGCGGGGTAGGTGACGTAGGTCCCGTCCGAGCAACCCACGGTGTTGGGCCCGTACCCACCCGCGGCGGCCGGCGACGCGTAGCGCAAGAACCCGGTGACGCTGTCGAAGATGTAACGGCCGTCGAAGAACCCGCGGAACACCTGGGTGTTGTTGGTGTGGAGCCACTCGCCCCCGATCTTGACCGTGTGGTTGCCCTTGATGATCGAGAAGTTGTCCTTGATCTGGAAGCGCTTGATCAGCTCGTCCACGTTCTGGTTCAGGAAGAAGGGCTGCCCGAAGCGGAAGCTGGTTCCAAAGCCCATGGCGGTGTCGGCGGGAACGTTCGAGTCGACCGCCGAGCGCGGCCGGTCCTCCCGGGAGTAGGTGATGTGGAACTCGTTCAGCTTGGTGGGCGAGAGGGTGCTGAAGAGGTTCAGGTTCGCGACGTTGATCTTGGAGGCCCCTTCGATGCCGTTCGCCGAGTTGCCGTAGGTCGCGACGTCGAAGGTCTGGTTCGTGTTCTTCGAGTAGTTGAAGTTGTAGGAGACGGAAAGGTTGTTGTTGGAGTTGATCGACCAGTCGAGCTTCGCGAGCAGCGCGTTGTTGTCGACCTTGTGGTCGACGGGCAGCGCCCTCCTCCTGCCCACGGGTCGTCTGGAAGAAGTTCAAGAGGGCGACCCGCTGGCAGTCGGGGCTGCCCGACGATCAGGGCCTCGTTGGCGCCGATCGTCGGAGACGAGACGGGACAGGGGGTGCCGATGGGCTCGGAGAGGTTCGGCCGCTGCAGGTTCTCGCGGATGCCTTCGAGGGCCACGAAGAAGAAGGCCTTGTCCTTCACGATCGGACCGCCCAGGGTGCCGCCGAACTGCTCGCGGCTGAAGTCCTTCAAGGGCTTGCCGTCGGAGGTGTTGGAGGTCAGCGCTTCGAGCCGTCTGGAAATAGAAGAGGCTGCCGTGGAGGTCGTTGGTCCCCGACTTGGTGATGACGTTCACCACCCCGCCCGCGGTGCGGCCGTACTCCGCGTTGGCGCCCTGGGCCACCACCTGGAACTCCTTCACCGCGTCGAGGGTGATGTCGATGGCCGCGCGCTGGCCGCCCATCTGCTCGCCGAAGAAGCCGTTGTTGTAGTCACCGCCGTCCAGGCTGATGTTGTTGAAGACGCCGCGCTGGCCGTTGAAGGTGATCTCGTCCCCGTCCGGGCCCTGGACCACGCTGACTCCCGGGGTCAGGGTCAAGAGGTCCTCGAACTTGCGGCCCAGGATCGGGGTGGTGGAGATCGTGGTCTCGTTGAGGACGTTGCTGACCTCGGTCCTGGAGGTGTCCACGGTGGGCGTGCCCGAGACCGTGACCGTCTCGGTCCCGCCGGAGACCTTCATGGTCAGGTTCAAGATGACGGCCTGGCCGACGCTGACCGTGACCTTGTCGCGCACGAGGGTGGCGAAACCCGCCTTGGTGGTGGTGACGGTGTAGTTGCCGGAGGGCAGCAGGAGGAAGACGAACCGCCCGTCCTCACCGGTGGTGAGCGAGCGGGTGAGGTTCGTCTGCGCGTTCTTGACCTGCACCTCGGCCCCGGGCACGACGGCCCCGGAGGGATCGCTCACCGTTCCCTGGATGACGCCCGTGGTGATCTGCGTCTGCGCCTGTAGCGAGGTGGCGAGCCCCGCGAGGCACAGCGCCAATGCCAATCCCTTCAGCAACCGTCTCATATGAACTCCTTGATCTATTGACTTTTGTCTCGCGCCGCGTCGCATCGGGCCTTGTGTGAAGGCAGCATATTTCGCGAGAGGGGCAAAGGCAACAGAGTTTTTCGGTCGTGTGGCGAAGGTGTGACGTGCGCGCGACGCGTCAGAGGCCGGGGATCTTGAGCCCGCCGGTGAGGCCGCCGATCTTCTGCTGAACCTCTTCGTCGACCTTGCGCGCGGCGTCGTTGACCGCGGCCAGGATCAGGTCCTGGAGCATCTCCACGTCGTCCTTGTTCACGACCTCGGGGTCGATGACGAGGCTCTTGAGCTGCTTCTGCCCGTCCATCTGCACCTTGACCATGCCCCCGCCCGCGCTGCCCTCGATGACGAGGGCCGCGATCTCGGCCTGGATTCGCTCCTGGGCCTGCTGGAGCTGCTTCATCATCTTGCGGGGGTCGCCGAATGGGTTCATGAAGGCCTCCTAGCTGGACGGCTTCGTTTCACGGACGTCGAGCAGCTTGCCGTCGAAGAGGTCGAGCGCCTCCTGCACGGCGGGCTCGCGCGCGGCCTCCTGGCGGAGCCGCTCTTTCTTGACCTCTTCTTGCGAGGGCGCGGCCTTCGCTTCCTCGACCACCGCTCCGGAGCCGATCTGGACCTTGAGGGTGCGACCGGCCGCGGTCTTGGCCAGGTCCCGATACTCGTCGACGTGCATCCCGGCGAACGCGGCGAAGTCGGGAGCCACCTCGAGCATCAGCACGTCGCCCTCGAGCCGCGCCGTGGCCGAGCGCAGGGGCTGGGCCAGCGAAGGGCGCGTCTGGCAGGCGGCGAGCAGCGCGGCCAACAGGTCGTCGGCCCCGGCCGCGGCCAGGGTGGCCCTGGCGGCGGGGGCGGGCGCGGAAGAGGGCGCGGGCAGGGTGGCCTGGGCGGTGGCCGGCACGGCGACGGCCGCCGGGCGAGGACCGGGAGCGGGCGGCTGCGGAGTCGCGGCAAGGACCGGCGCCACGCGCGGAGGCAGGGGGTTGCCTGCCGCGAGACGCTCCACCCGGTCCACGAGCTCCGCGAACGGCAACAGCCGGCGCATCTGCACCATCTTGAGGAGCGCGAGCTCCAGGGTGACTCGCGGGTCCTGGGCCTTGCGCAGCTCTTCGTCGGCCTTCGTCAGGAGGTCGAGGATGCGGAGCAGGTCCTCTTCCGAGTACGCGTCGGCCAACGGCCGCAGGCGGGCCCGCTCCTCGGGCACCACCCCGGCCAGGAGGCTGCTCGAATCGGGGGCGAGCTTCAAGAGCAGGATCTCGCGGTAGTGGAGCAGCAGCTCGCGCGCGAAGTTCTTGTAGTCGGCCCCGTAGTCGGACAGCTTCTCGACGAGGTCCAGCAGGCCCAGGCTGTTGCCTTCCACCACGGACTGGCGAGACGGTCAGCAGCAGCTCGCGGTCGACGAGGCCCAGCAGCGCGGCCAGGTCTTCGTCCTTCACGAGGTCGCCGCTGAACGAGAGCACCTGGTCGAAGAGGGAGAGCGCGTCGCGGGCGCTGCCCTCGGCCGCGCGGGCGATCCGGGCGAGGGACTCGTCGGACACCTGGATCTTCTCGCCGTCCGCGACCTGGCGCAGGTGAGCCAGGAGCTCCTTGGCCGGGATCATGCGGAAGTCGTACTGCTGGCAGCGCGAGAGGATGGTGTCGGGGATCTTGTGGTACTCGGTCGTGGCGAAGATGAACTTCACCCGCGGCGGGGGCTCTTCGAGGGTCTTCAGGAGGGCGTTGAAGGCCCCCGTGGAGAGCATGTGGACCTCGTCGATGATCCAGATCTTGAAGCGGTCGCGGGCAGGGCTGTAGCGCGCGCTCTCGCGCAGCTCGCGGACCTGCTCGACGCCGTTGTTGGTGGCCCCGTCGATCTCCTGGACGTCGAGCGACGCCCCGCTCGCGATCTCCAGGCAGGACGGGCACTCGCCGCAAGGCTCGGCCTGCGGCCCGTCGCCCTTGGCGCAGTTGAGGGCCTTGGCCAGGATGCGGGCGGTGGTGGTCTTCCCCACCCCGCGCGCCCCCGAGAACAGGAAAGCGTGGCCGATCCGGCCGGAAGACAACGCGTTCTTCAGGGTGCGGGTGAGGGTCGCCTGCCCCACGACCTCGTCGAAGGTCCTGGGCCGCCACTTCCGCGCGAGAACCAGATAGGACATGGGAGGAGAAGGCAGGCCCCACGTGGGCCCCGGCTCTCCTGCGGCACACCCGAGGATCGCCTAACCGTTGCTCCCTTCCGGGCCTGGCGGGGTTCGGCGACTCGTGTTGCGCAGGACCGGAGCCCACGTGCGGCCGGCCCGAATGATTAGCCTACCGCATTGACGGCCGGGGCGCATCGGCCTAGCTTCTTCCCGAACGATTGGCCAGAGGGCCCCCCAGGAGGTTCTCCGTGCGTCTTCGTCTCGCTGTCTTTCGTGGCCGCCGCGGCCGCGGCCGTCAGCGTACCGGCCCTGGCCGCGGTGAGCCCGCCCGTCCTCAAGTGGCAGCGCGGAGGATGCTCCGCGGGGGGCTGCCAGACGGGCTGGTACTCGTCCCCCGCCGTGGCCGACCTCGACGGCGACGGCCAGCCCGAGGTGATCTGGGGTTCTTACGACCTGGTCGTGGTGCAGGGCAGCACGGGCACGCTGCGCGCGCGGGCCACGAACGGGCAACGCGTGTGGCCGGGGGTGGCCGTGGCCGACCTGACCGGGGACGGCTCGCTCGAGATCGTGGTGGGGCGCGGCGGCAACCAGGTCCACGCGTACCGGTTCGTGGCGCCGGGCACCCTCCAGGTCGTGTGGAGCACGGCCGCGGCGTTTCCGGCGGGCGGTGAAGTGCGGACGCTGGCGGTCGAAGACCTCGAGACCGACGGGCAGCTCGAGGTGGTCGCGGGCCGGGCCAGCGGCGGAAGCTTCGAGCAGGTCAACGTCTTCACCGCAAGCGGCACCGTCCGCTCCGGCTGGCCGGCGCGAAGGAACGGCGAGGCCGGCTATGGCTGGGGCATGTACAACGAGAACGTGGCCGTGGCCGACATGAACGGCGACGGCTTCAAGGAGATCTTCGCTCCCACGGACACCCACTACATCACCGCCCTCGATCGCAACGGCAACCAGCTCCCCGTCAATCCGATCTACACCGGGCGCTCGGTCTGGAGCCAGGTGGGCGTCCACGTCGACCAGGCCGCCGACCTCGTGCGGCTACGCGGACTGCGGCGTCCAGCATCGGCCCAACTTCGCGAACAGCGCTCCGGTGGTGGCCGACGTGGACGGCGACGGCACCAAGGAGCTGGTGGTCATCGGCGACGTCTACAACTGCGCGATCGGCGATCCCGACGGCGACCTCTACCACCTGCCCTTCATCCTGAAGCTCGACCGTACCCGCTGGTCGGGCAGCGGCTCACGACTGGACGGTGATCCCGACGGCCGAGCCGGGCAGCGGACCGCTCTCCCAGGACTACAACGTGATCCAGAACAGCGTGCAGGACGCGGTGGTGGCCGACCTCGACGGCGACGGCGAGAAGGAGATCCTCTACTCCTCGTACGACGGGCGGGTGCACGCCTACTGGCTCGACAAGACCGAGCACGGCAACTGGCCCTACCGCGTGCCCTCGACCGGCGCGGGCGGCGACGACTTCCGCTTCGCGGGCGAGCCGGTGGTGGCCGACCTCGACAACGACGGCCACGCCGAGGTGATCTTCACGTCGTGGCCCAAGAACGGCGGCAACCGCGTGGGCCACCTGCACATCCTCGACTACCTCGGCAACGAGCTTCACCGCGTGAGCCTGCCCGCGCCCTTCGGCGAGCGACTGGAACGGCGGCCTCGCCGCGCCCACCCTGGCCAACATCGACGGCGACCCGGACCTCGAGGTGGTCGTGGGCACGACGGCCAGCGGCGTGGTGGCCTACGACCTGCCGAACACCGCGAGCGCGGTCGTGCAGTGGGGTACCGGCCGCGGCAACTTCAAGCGGACCGGGACCTCGCCGGTGCCGGTGCCTCTCATCTCGGCCGCAGACGCGTCGATCGCCGAGGGCAACTCGGGCCAGGCGAGCCTCAAGATCCCCGTGACCCTGTCGCTGCCCACGAGCGTGCCGGTGAGCGTGAGCTACACGACCGCCGACGGCACCGCCACCGCGGGAAGCGACTACGTGGCCGCCGCGGGCACCCTCACCATTCCGCCCGGGTCCACGACGGGAGAGGTCACGGTCACGGTCAACGCGGACCGGATCTTCGAGACGAACGAGACGCTCTTGGTCAACCTGGCGTCCCCCACCAACGGAGTCCTGACGGATACGCAGGCGGTGGGCACGATCACGAACGACGACGCGGCCGGCCTTTCCATCAGCGACGTGTCGGTGGCCGAGCCGCCCGCGGGCACGCGCACCGCCACCTTCACCGTCACCCTCGCGCCCACGGCCGCGGGCACCGCGACCGTGCAGTACGCGACGCGCCAACGGCACCGCCACGAGTCCGGCCGACTACGTCGCGGCCGCGGGAACGCTCACTTTCGCTCCCGGCGTGGCGACCCAGACGATACCGGTGACGATCAACGCGGACGCGATCAAGGAGAGCCCGGAGACCTTCACGGTCACCCTGTCGAACCCCACCGGCGGTCCCGCGGTCGCGTTTCCCACGGGCACCGGCCGGATCTTCGATCCCGGCAACCTCTTCACCGTGACGCCCTGCCGCCTCGTCGACACCCGCGGAGCCGAAGGCCCGGCGCTCAGCCCTGGAGCCGACCGCGTGTTCGCGGTCTCCGGGCGCTGTGGCGTGCCCGCGACGGCACGTGCCGCGTCGCTCAACGTGACCGTGACCGGGGGCGACCCAGGCCGGCGACCTGCGCCTCTACGCGGCCGGCACCGGCGTTGCCCTTCGCCTCGACGATCAACTACTCCGCGAACCAGACCCGCGCGAACAACGCCTTCGTCCCCCTGGGCGCGTCCGGCCAGCTCGCGATTCGCCTCGACCAGGCCGCGGGCAGCGTCCACGTGATCCTGGACGTCAACGGCTACGTGGAATAGTCCAGCCGCAGGGAGTGCTATTCTCCGCCAGGAGGCCGCTCCCCATGGCAACCCGCAAGAAAGCCCGCACCAAGGCCGTCGCGAAGGCCCGAAGAAGAGGGCGTCGGCCGCGAAGAAGGCCGCCCACAAGGCCTCGGGCCCGAAGCGGGCCGCAGCCCGCGCGCCCCAGGCACGCCGCAAGCCCGAGACCCTGCGGCTCAAGTCCGCGACCCCTTCGCTCACCGTCGACGACCTGCGCCGGAGCCTCGTCTTCTACACGGAGGCGCTGGGCTTCTTCGTGGGCGAGAGCTGGACCGACGGCGACCTCCTGCGCGGCGTCATGCTGAAGGCGGGGACCTGCGAGCTGGGCCTCTCCCAGGACGACTGGAAGATGGGCCGTGATCGCAAGAAGGGCGTGGGATTCCGCGTGTGGTGCGACACCGCCCAGAACGTCGATGCGCTCGCGTTCCGGGTGAAAGCCACGGGCTATGCGCTGACCGAGGAGCCCGCCGACCACCCGGCCTGGGGCGTGCGCAGCTTCTCCGTCGACGACCCGGACGGCTTCCACATCACGATCGCCCGGAACCTCTGATGAGGCGCCTCGGCGTCGTCTCGATCCTGGTTCTCCTTCCCCTGAACGCTCGCGCGCAAGCCGGGCCCCAGAAGGGGATCGAGCTCGGCGACATGAAGCGGGACGTCGATCCGTGCAAGGACTTCTACGAGTACGCCAATGGCGAATGGCGGGCCCAGAACCCGATTCCCGCGTCCATGGTCCGCTGGAGTCGGCGGTGGGCCGGCGGCGAGCTCGCGAAGGACCAGCTTCACGTCATCCTCGACGAGGTTCGGCCTGCGACGCGACTGGCCGCAGGCGAGCGTCGAGCAACTGATCGGCGACCACTACGCCTCGTGCATGGACGAAGCCCGCATCGACCAGCTCGGCCTGGCCCCTCTGCGCCCGCTGCTCGACGAGATCGGGCGCCTCGAGACCCCCGCCGACGTGGAGCGGGAGGTGCGAGCGGCTGCACGATCTCGCCATCCCCGTGCCCTTCGGGGTCGCCTCCTCCCCCGACAACCACGAGCCGACGCAGGTGATCGCGACCGTCTACGCGAGCGGCCTCGGCTTGCCCGACCGCGACTACTACGTGAAGCCGGAGCCGCGCTTCCGCGAGGCGCGGGAGAAGTATCGTGCCCACGTGGCCCGGATGTTGACCCTGGCCGGGCGAGCGCCCGCCTCCGCCCAGGCCGCGGCCGAGGTCGTCTTCGCGTTCGAGAAGAAGCTCGCGGAGGCCTCGCTCGACAACGTGGCGCTCCGCGACCCCGCCTCTACCGACCACAAGATGACGTTCGTCGAGCTCCAGAAGCTGACCCCGCACCTCGACTGGGCCGCCTACTTCGCGGCCACCGGTCTTCCACGGGCCGACCTCAACGTGCAGCAGCCCAAGTTCCTGCAGGAGGTCGATCGTCAGCTCACGGCCACTTCGGTCTCCGAGTGGAAGACGTACCTCGAGTGGCACCTTCTCCGCTCGGCGGCGAGCGCCCTGCCCACCCCCTTCGTCACCGAAAGCTTCCGCTTCAACGAGCGAATACCTGGGCGGGGCCAAGGAGATGAAGCCAAGGTGGAAGCGCTGCGTCGAGTCCACGGACGGACTCCTCGGCGAAGCCCTCGGCAAGAAGTACGCCGACAAGCATTTCCCTCCGGCGGCCAAGGCCCGCATGCAGGCCCTGGTGAAGAACCTGCTCTCGGCCATGGGCGACACCCTTCAAGGCCTCGACTGGATGGGGCCCGAGACCCGGAAGAAGGCGCTCGAGAAGCTCGCGACCTTCAACCCCAAGATCGGCTATCCGGACACCTGGAAGGACTACAGCCGAGCGTGCCCATCCGGCGCGACGCGTACTGGGCCAACGTCGCGGCCGGCCGCCGGTTCAGGGTCGAGCGACGATCGCCGGCAGATCGGCAAGCCCGTGGACCGCGGGCGCTGGGGCATGACCCCGCCCACCTCGGACGCCTACTACAATCCCCTGCTGAACGAGATCGTCTTTCCGGCCGGAATCCTCCAGCCTCCCGCCTTCAGCGTCGACGCAGTCGACGCGGTCAACTACGGCGCCATCGGCGTGGTCATCGGCCACGAGATCAGCCACGGCTTCGACGACGAGGGGGCCCAATACGACGCGCAGGGCCGGCTCGCCAACTGGTGGACCCCGGACGACCTCACGAAGTTCCAGGCACGGGGACAATGCGTGGTCGACCAGTTCGAGGGCTACTTCATCGAGCCCGGCATCCATCACAACGGCAAGCTCGTGCTGGGCGAGAGCATCGGCGACCTCGCGGGGGCGCGGATCGCCTACCTGGCCTTCAAGAAGGCGCTGGCCGCGGCTCCCCCGCAGAAGCCCGCCTCGGGGTTCTCCCCGGAGCAGCAGTTCTTCATCGCCTGGGGCCAGTTCCGCGGCGATGCGACCCGCCCCGAGACGCAGCGGCTGATGATCCAGTCCGATCCGCATCCGATCGCCAAGTACCGGGTGATCGGTCCGCTGTCGAACATGGCGGAGTTCGCGAGTGCCTTCGCGTGCCCGGCAGGGTCGCCCATGGTCCGGCCGGCGGAGAAGCGCTGCCAGGTCTGGTAGCGCGAGAAACCGGACCGGCGGCCCGCCCGCCTTGGGCGCGAGTGCTCCCTGGGCTATAGTCTGCGCTTACACACGAGCGCGATGGCAAGAACCTCACCTCGGCCGGCGGTGGCCGGCCCCGCCGTCCTCCCGCGGCAAGGGACCGAAGAAGCGGCGCCGGCCGCCGACCAAGGCGGCGCCGACCCGGGGCAAGGCCCCGAAGCTCTCCACCGTCAGCGTTCCCGAGCCGATCCGTCCCCTCTTCCTGAGGGCCCAGGAGTACGTGTCGCGCTACTTCGCGACCAAGACCGAGAACCCCGAGCAGGGCACGATCTCGATCTCGGGCGAGAGATACATCCTGCTGCGCGCGGCCTCGATGTCCATCGAGTTCTTCGACCTCGTCACCTCGCTCTACCAGGACAAGGGACCCGACGAGGCGCGCAGCGTGGCGAGCAACCTGCTCTTCGACGTCGCCCACGCCATCGGGAAGGCCGACGCCCGGACGTTCCACGAGCGGATGGGGGTCGAAGAGCCGATCGAGAAGCTCTCCGCCGGCCCCATCCACTTCTCCTTCGCGGGCTGGGCCTTCGTGAAGATCTTCCCCGAGTCGAACCCCACGCCGGACGAGAACTACTTCCTCATCTACGACCACCCTTTCTCCTTCGAGTCGGATGCCTGGCTGCGCAAGGGGCGCAAAAGCGACTTCCCGGTCTGCATCATGAACGCGGGGTACTCCTCGGGTTGGTGCGAAGAGAGCTTTGGCGTGCCCCTGGTGGCGGCGGAGATCGAATGCCTGGCCCGGGGCGACGCCCACTGCCGCTTCGTGATGGCCCCGCCAGCCCGGATCGAGCAGCAGATCGCCGCGCACTCCGGGGCAGAGGGCGCCCCGGCTCGAGGGGTGAAATCCCGCGGAGCAACCGTCAGCGTCCCCGAGTTCTTCCAGCGAAAGCGCATGGAGGAGGAGCTGCGAAAGTCGCACGAGACGCTGGAGGCCAAGGTCGAGCTCCGCACCGCGGCCCTCCTCTCCGCCAACGATCGCCTCCACGCCGAGATCGCCGAGCGCACGCGGGCCGAGCAGGCCCTGCGCGAGAGCGAGGGGCGGTACCGGACCCTGGTGGAGCATGCCCCCGACGCCATCGTGGTGGTGGACGTGGACAAGAACGCGTTCGTGGACGCGAACGAGAATGCAGCCCGGCTCCTCGGGGTCTCGCGCGAGGCGCTGCTGCGGATGGAGCTCTCGGAAACGAGCCCGCCGACCCAGCCCGGTGGCCGGCCTTCCCCCGAAGCCGCCGCGGAACAGATCGAGAAGGCCCTGGCCGGCGAGGCGCCCGTCTTCGAGTGGACCTACCGCAGCGCGGCCCAGGAGGACATCGCCTGCGAGGTCCGCCTCGTGCGTCTGCCCGGAGCCGGGCGTCTCGTCCGGGGCAGCATCACGGACATCACCGAGCGCAAGCAATCCGAAGAGCGCGTCCGGCACATGGCCCACCACGACGCCCTCACCGGCCTGCCCAACCGCACCCTCTTCCAGGATCGCGTGAGTCAGGCCATCGCGCAGGCCCACCGGAGCCGGAGCCAGGTGGCGACCCTCTTCGTGGACCTCGATCGCTTCAAGGACATCAACGACTCGCTCGGCCACGAGACCGGAGACCGGCTGCTTCGGCTCGCGGGCGGGCGCCTGCAAGCCTGCCTGCGCGAGGGCGACACCGTGGCCCGGCTCGGCGGCGACGAGTTCGTGATCAGCCTGCCCGCGGTGGCCGACAGCAACGACGCGATGCTGGTGGCGGGCAAGATCCTGGAGGCCCTGCGCGAGCCCTTCCTGGTCGACGGGCACGAGCTGCACGTGAGCGGCAGCATCGGGATCAGTCTCTATCCTGCGGACGGCGAGAACACGGAGACGCTGATGCGGGCCGCGGACACCGCCATGTACCACGCCAAGGAGCGGGGACGCGACAACAGCCAGTTCTTCATGCCCGCCCTGAACGAAGCGGCCCAGCGGCGGTTGAGCATCGCCAGCCGGCTCCACCACGCGCTGCCGCAGCACGAGTTCGTCCTCCACTACCAGCCCCTCGTCCAACTCGACACCGGCCAGGTGTTCTCGGCCGAAGCCCTCGTCCGCTGGCGGCAGGACGACGGCGACCTGCTCCTGCCGGGTGAGTTCATCAAGATCGCCGAAGAGACCGGGGTCATCGCACCCCTGGGCGAGTGGGTGCTGCGAGAGGCGGCGGCCCAGCTGGCGCGGTGGCACAAGGCCGGGCGCCCCGACCTGCGCATCGCGGTCAACCTCTCGCCCCGCCAGCTGCGGCGCCCGGGATTCCCGGACCTGGTGGCCCGCGTGCTGAGCGAAGCCGGCCTGCGCGCCGAAGCGCTGCAGATGGAGATCACCGAAGGCATGCTCGTGCTGCAAAGCCAGGAGAACCTGGCCATGCTGGAGGAGCTGGCGGGGCTGGGCGTGCGCCTGGCGGTGGACGACTTCGGCACCCGCTATTCGAGCCTCGCCTACCTGCAGCGCTTCCCCATCCACGCCCTGAAGATCGACCAGTCGTTCGTGGGCGGCATCGCCAAGGACACGAACGACACCGCGATCGTGACCGCGATGATCGCCATGGCCCACAGCCTGCGTCTCACGGTGATTGCGGAAGGAGTGGAGACCGCCGAGCAGGCGGCCTTCCTGAAGGCGAAGGGATGCGAAGCGGCCCAGGGGTACTTCTACGGAAGGCCGGTCCCCGCCGAGGCCCTGGCCGAAGTGCTGCTCGCCAACCGCTAGGCTGCTCGGGTCGAGGCGCCTTCCATGAATCGTCGGGCCACAAACGCCGCCGCGCGCGCAGGGATCCTGCTCCTCGTCGGTACCGCGGGTCAGGGTGCTTGTCGAAACGACGAGGGGCGGAGGGCCGTGGCCCCAGGGGCCCGCCCTTCCATCCTGCTCGTGACCCTCGACACCACGCGGGCCGACGCCATGGGCCCGGAGGCGAAGGGCCTCGTGACCCCGGCCTTCGACGCGCTCGCCGCCCGGGGCCGCCGTTTCCGCCAGGCCTACGCGACCGTTCCCGAGACGCTCCCGTCACACGCCTCGATGATGACGGGACTCTATCCGGCCGGCCACGGCATTCACGAGAACGCCCGGTCCTTGCGCGGCGATCAGACGGTCCTGGCCGAGAGGCTGCGTCGAGCTGGCTATCACACCGCCGCGTTCGTCTCGGCCACAGTCCTAGGGCGGCGCTTCGGGCTCGCCCGCGGGTTCGACGTCTACGACGACGAGCTCCCCAAGGCGCGCGCCGAGCGGACGGCCCAGGAGACCACGGACCGGGCGCTCGCCTTCGTCCGAAGCGAATCCGGACGGCCGTTCTTCCTGTGGGTCCACTACTACGACCCGCACGCGCCCTACGCGCCGCCCGAGCCCTTCAAGAGCCGATACCCGACCGCACCGTACCTCGGCGAGGTCGCGGCCATGGACCAGCAGGTGGGGCTCCTCGCGCAGGGTGTCGAGGCCCAGGCCGCGGGGAGCCTCGCGATCGTCGTGGTCGGCGACCACGGCGAGGGTCTGGGCGAGCATGGGGAGGCACAGCACGGAAGGCTCCTGTACCAAGCCACCGTGCACGTGCCCCTGGTCCTGGTCGGCGCGGGGATCCCTCCCGGCGTGAGCGACGCGCCGGTCAGCACGCGGCGCGTGTTTCACACCGTCCTGGACTGCGCCGGCCTGGACGCCGTCTTGAGCCTTCGGGGCCCGGTGACGGAAGTGGTCCTCGCCGAGGCCATGAAGCCGTTTCTACAGTACGGATGGCAGCCGCAGGTGATGGCGATCGAGGGAGGGCACAAGGTGATCTCCGCGGGCACGATGGAGGTCTATGACCTGGCCCGGGATGCCGAAGAGAAACGCGACCTGGCGGCGGAGTTCACTCCGTCCCGGCTCGTGCGCACCGCCCTCCTCGACTACCCGGTGCCCGCGCTCGAGCCGCCGCCGGCGGTGGACACGCTCGGCGAGGAAGAGCGGCAAAAGCTCGCGAGCCTCGGATACGTGGGCGGGGGGGCCGTACCGGCGGTGCGTAAGGACGCGCCGCGGCCCGTGGACATGGCCCCACTGTTCGAAGCCCTCGACGAGGCGTCGGGCCTTTTCGTGCGCGAGGAGTACGCGGCGGCTCTTCCCCTGTTGCAGAAGATCCTCGCTCGCGATCCCGCGAACCTCGACGCCGCGCTGCGAATGGCGACCGCACACTCGGCCCTCGGACACGAGAGGCAGGCCCTCGCCGCGTTCCGGCGGGCGGAGGAGATCAGCCCCCGCTCGCCCGACGTCCGCACCTACCTCGCCCTGCACTACGCCCGCGGGAAGGAGTGGGCGCAGGCGGTGCCTCTCCTGGAGCGGGTCCTCGCGGAGACGCCGGATCGCGTGCCCGCGCTCGAGGCGTTGGCCGCGATCCGGGAACGGCAGGGAAAGGTCGACGAAGCATTAGGCCTGCGGCAGAAGCTCTACACGCTCCGGACGCCGTCTGCGTTGGAGCTGGTGCAGCTGGGCCAGCTGGCGATGGCCGCGCAGAACACCATGCTCGCCACCCAGTCCTTCGAGGCCGCACGGGCCCGGGGCGGCGCCCCGACCCACGATCTCGAGCTCGGCGTTCTCTACCTCGCCGCCCGGCGGCTTCCGGAAGCACGCGATGCCCTCGACCGCGTGCGCCCGTCGCATCCCGGTTATCCGATGGCCCTTTTCAAGCGGGCGCAGGTCAGCGTTCTCCTCCACGAGCCCGACCAGGCGGCGCGGATCGCGCGCGCCCGGGAACGGGCAGACGCTACGACCCGGCCGCTCATCGCGCGGGAAAAGCTGTTCCTCGAGGAGTCACCCCGCTAGCCCGGACTATTCATGAAGTCCCCCTGACCCTGCTTCATGAATAGCGGGCGCACGCGGGTTGCCGCGACCATTCCCGGCGAGAAACTCCGGGTGACTTGCGAGCCAGAATGCTGGCGGCATCCGGGAACCGAGGCCGGCCAGACACTGGTGCTCCTCAAAAGCCCGTTGAATAGCGTGGCCCATGGGTTGTTGCGGTACGTACATTGGTGACACGTGTAAGCGTGATCCCGTTTAGGAGATTGTCTCAGGTGTCGCAACCCTGTTCCCGGATGCTCCTGAAGTATCAAGGAGGATTCGGTGAAGAACAAGAAGTCGATGGGGAAGGCGACTCGTAGGTCGCGACCTTTGCTGGAGCGGGTCAACGTGAATGCTGCGGGTATCGACTGCGGCTCCGCCATGCACTACGTCGCGGTGCCGCCGGACCGCGACCCCGAGCCGGTTCGGTGCTTCAAGACGTTCACCGAGGACTTGCACCGACTCGCGGATTGGCTGGTTGTCTGTGGGATCAAGAGCGTGGCCATGGAGGCGACAGGTGTCTACTGGATCCCGATTTTCGAGATCCTGGAGGCGCGCGGCCTCGAGGTGCTGCTCGTCAACGCGCGACACGTGAAGAACGTGCCTGGGCGGAAGAGCGACGTCACCGACTGCGAATGGCTGCGGGAGCTGCACAGCGTCGGGCTGCTGAAGGGCAGCTTTCGACCCACGGCTGAGATTGCGGCCCTGCGCAGCTACCTTCGCCACCGCGAGACGCTCATCCAGGGCGCTGCAACCACGATCAACCGCATGCAGAAAGCGCTCGTGCAGATGAACCTGCAGCTGCACGTGGTCATCAGTGACATCGGCGGGGCCACGGGTCTGCGGATCCTTCGCGACATCGTCGACGGACAAACCGACCCAAGGCATCTCGCCAGGCATCGCGATGCACGCTGTCAGGCGTCCGAGGCTGAGATCGCCGCAGCGCTCACCGGGCACTACCGCCCAGAGCACCTCTTCGTCCTCCGAGCAGAACCTCGAGCTCTACGACACGTTTCAACGTCAGATTGAGTCCTGCGATACCCAGATCGAGGCCCACTTGAAGGCGCTTGCCACGAGCACGACGCCACCAGCTGCCCTCTCATCGATTCCTCGCTCCCGCCGGAAAGCTAGCAGCAACGAACCCCATTTCGACGTGCGAACCCTCCTCCATCAGCTCAGCGGCGTTGACCTGAGCCGGCTCGACGGAATCGGTCCGTACAGCGCCCTTCGGCTGATCTCCGAGATCGGTACCGACATGTCGCGCTGGCGGACCGAACACCACTTCACTTCATGGCTCACTCTGGCGCCCGACAACAAGGTCTCGGGTGGTCGGCTACTGAGCTCTCGCACCAGACCCGCAGCCAATCGTGCCGCTGCCATCCTTCGCATGGCCGCCATGTGCCTCGGCCGCACCCAGACAGCGCTCGGAGCTTTCTATCGCCGCCTTGCCTATCGCATCGGCAAGGCCAAGGCCATCACCGCAACCGCCCGAAAGCTGGCGATCCTGGTCTATCGTTGCCTCAAGCGTGAACTCGTCTACCAGGACCCAGGCGCCGCCGAATACGACCGCAAGCACCGCACCACCGTATTACATCGCCTCCGTCAGCGTGCCGGAGCCCTCGGCTTCCACCTCGTCAACGGCCAGACCGGCGAAGTGCTCGATTGAGTTTCTTAGGAGTCCGATCTGGCTATGTGTCAGGGCCCCGGCACGGCTCGAGTCAGAACTGCAGACGCGCGGCCACCTGCAGGCGCCTGGGGTCGAAGTAAAGGCGAGGCGTCCCGAATGCGGAGTTGTGGACCCTCGGCTCGAAGCTGTACCCGGTCTGCTTGTTGAACACGTTGAACAGGTCCGCGGCGATCTGGAGGTTGACGTGGCCTCTCATCCGGAAATTCTGGGTGTAATTGAGGTCGATCTGCCAGTGAGACGGAGACCTCCGCGAGCCCGCGGGCTCGGAGTAGCGGTTCGTCTCGACCGTGGACGTGGTCAGGCTCCTGTAGGGCTCGTAGTTCCAGGATTCCCAGGGCTGCCCGGACTGGGCCACGAAGTAGGCGCCCGCGCTGCCGTTCCAGGTGAACGATCGCGTGCCGTAGAGCTTGAGCACGCTGGGCCGGTCGCCGCGCAGGTCCCCGTCCTTGAAATCCCAGAGCTGACGCCCGGCGCCGTCCCCGATGTTCGACGACCCGATGAAGATGTTGAGGTCGTTGTCGGTCGTGGAGTTGTCCTGGTCGAAGTTGCCGTAGTAGTGGCTGTAGGTGTACGAGCCGCGGACGAAGGTCTTCTCGTCATGCCACTCGGACTCCACCGTGGCCTCGTAGTACTTCGAGTAGGCGCCGTCCAGCTCGGCGATGACGTAGCTCGATCCGCTGCCGATCTGGGCCCGTTTTGCGGCCAGGTCCGAGATGTAAAGCTCCTTGGGAATGCCGGCGGGCGGGTTGAAGAGGAGACGCGCGTCGTTGTTCGTGTCCTCCCAGAAGTGGCTCCCCTTGCGGTAGCGGCCGTAGAAGCGCGCCGACCAGTGCGGGTTGAGTTGGCGGGCAGTCCCGACCAGGAACTCGTTGATACCCCGCGGAGTCAGGTCGTCGACGAACAGCTTGCCCGACGATGAAGCCACGGGATCGGTGGCGAAGAGAACGCCATTCGCGTCGAAGTAGGCATTGATGGTGGTGGCGACGTTCCTGTCCCAGGAAGCGGCCCGGGGCAGCGAGCTCGCGGCCGGGTTGTACTTGGCGTAGCTCGCGTAGACCGTGCCCTCCGGGTCATAGGCCCAGGTGGCACCCACACGCGGCTGCAGCATCTTCTTGAAGGGGATCTCGTACATCTTGTACTTCGTACCGGGCGACGCGACGTACCCCGAGAGGGTCGACGAATCCTCGCGCAGCCCCTGCCCATAGAGCGTGTCGTTGCTCGCGAGCAGCCCGAGGTTGAAGCTCCAGTTCTTGTACTTGATCGTGTCGTTGAGCTCGAAGGCCTGCGATTGGTACTCCGAGTGGATGGTGGGAACGAGCCCGGTCGTCTGCTGCTGGAAGGTCGTGGTGTAGAAGATCGGCGTGCCCTTGAAGTTGGTCCGCCCCCCGGGCACCGAGATCCCGCCCCAGCCATTGGAGTCGCGGGTCAGGTCTTCCGAGTCCTTGTACCGCTGATAGCCGACGTGGAGGTCGTGGGTCACCGTGCTGCCGAGGGTCAGGTTGTAGCCGATCTGCCCGGCATCGCGGAAGAAGTCGTCGTTGTCGAACAAGGTGGCGTAGCCGACCGTGCCCCCACCCACGTGTACCCCGTTCTGGACGTAGCCATACCGGTCGATGAGCGGCTGCACGAACGCGTTGTAGGCACCCTGGCCGCTGATCGGCACGGGCACGGTCAGCAGGCCCTGCGTGTCCAGGCTGGTGATGTCGAGGCGGGTGCCGACCGCGGTGGAGATGTCCACGTCGGCCACGTGGTCGGGCCGCCCCTGGGTGAGGTTCGTGAAGTGGGTGTACTTGAAGGACAGGTGGCTCCGGCCGTTGATCACCCACGACCCGTCGGCGGTGCCGATCTTCAGGCGCGCCTCGTTGCCGCTGCCCGTCGTGGGGGCCGCGTTCGCCAGGAAGAGGTCGCTCTTGTCCACCCGCTTCGAGTCGCGGTAGCTGAAGTTGAACAGGGTGCTATGGGTCGGGGTGAAGGTCAGCTTGCCGAAGCCCTCGTTCCGCGTGCTGTCGTAGTCCGGAAGCTCACCGTAGAGGTTCGACCGATTCTCGCGCGACTTCGTGGGCCGGTAGTAGGAGCCGTAGAAGTAGAGTCGGTCCTTCACGATCGGTCCGCCGAGGTTGACGTCGATCCAGCCTCGATCCTGCTCGTACCGGGACCGGATACCGCTGTCGAGGTCCGCGGACATGCCCGGGGTCTGGAACTGATAGCTGACCTGTCCGCTGTACCGGCTGGTCCCCGACTTGCTGACCGAGTCGATGGCAAAGCCGCCGGAGCGGTCGAAATCCACGGCCCGGGCCCCGCCCTTGATGACGGTGACCTGGGCGATGTCATGGGACGCCGGCTCCGCCGAGAGCGTCCCGAACAGGGGCAAGGTGACGTTGACCCCGTCGAACTGGTACACGTTGTCCTGGCCGCTGCCCCCGGCGCTCGGTCCCCGGGTCTGGTCCTGGCTGTACTGCACGCCGGGGATGAGCTTCTGCAGGTCGCGATAGTCCTGCCCGACGGGAAGGCCGGTGATCTGCTGGCCGGACAACCCGCTGGCGAGGGTGGCGGAGTCCTTGTCGAGGAGAGACGCCTCCGCCGTGACGGTGAGGGTCTCCTCGATCCCGGAGACCCCGAGCTTGGCGTCGGCAACCGTGTCCTGGGCAAGCTGGACCTCGGCCTTGCGGGTCACGCTCTGCATGCCGGCGAGGTCGAACTTCAGGGTGTACGAGCCCGGGGGCAATGCCGGCAGACGGTAGTCGCCGTTGCCGCCGGTGACCGTCGCTCGGGGACCCGGAAGAACCACGGAGCGGGCTTCGACCGTCACGCCAGGGAGCACCGACCCGTCGGTGGCGGTGACTCTTCCGCGAATCTCGCCGGTCTGCTGGGCTAGGAGGGGAACCGCGAGGAAGACAAACGACGACGCCAGCAACCCACGCCAGACACGAAACATCATGGAAGAGCCTCCTGGTTCTGGCGGGATCATACCGCCGTTCAGGGGTTTGGATGTCGGTGCCCGGCTCCTTCTGCCTTCGCTCCCCGGTCAGCGACGCTGTATGCTTCGCCGCTCATCAATTAGGAGTCCGATGATCCCTCTCGTCGCCGTCTGGCTCGCCGCCGCCGCGGTCCCCCCTCCCCCAAGGCCCGCGGACCTGGTCCTGACCGGAGGCACGGTCTACACGATGGACGCGGCGCGCTCGTGGAGCCAGGCCGTAGCCATGCGGGACGGCCGCATCGTCTACGTGGGCAGCGATGTCGGCGCGCGGGCCTTCGTGGGTCCGAAGACGCGCAGCTTCCCTCTCGGGGGGCGCCTGGTGTTGCCGGCCTTCCAGGACGCCCACATCCATCCCGTGAGCGGCGGGGTGGAGCTCGGCCAGTGCGACATCAACGATCTCGCCACGAAGGAGGCGATCCTCGAAAAGGTGCGGTCTTGCGCGGCCACGGACAAGAAAGCCTGGATCGTGGGCGGCGGCTGGCCACTGCCGGCCTTCCCGGACGCCAACCCGACCAAGGAGATGCTCGACGCGGTCGTCCCCGATCGCCCGGTGCTCCTGAGCGCGGCCGACGGCCATTCGAGCTGGGCCAACTCGAAAGCCCTCGAGCTGGCCGGCGTCACCGCGACGACCCCCGACCCCCTGAACGGCCGCATCGAGCGCGATGCCTCGGGAGCGCCCAGCGGCACGCTGCGCGAGGCCGCGCAGCGGCTGGTCGACAAGCTCGTTCCCGAGCCCACCGCCCTCGAGCACCTCGCCGGGCTGCGCCGCGCCGTCGCCCTCCTCAACGGGTACGGCATCACCGCGGTGTACGAAGCGAACGCGGGGGGCGGCCCCAAGGGCGGGAGCGTGACTCTCGCGACGTACCTCGAGGCCGAGCGGCAGGGCCTCCTGAGCCTCCGCGTCCGGGTGTCCCTGGGCACCGATGCGGCGCGCGGGCCCGAGCAGGTGGACGATCTGGTCCGCTTGCGTGAGCGATTCACGAGCGCGCGGGTGCGGCCCGTGGCCGCCAAGATCTTCGCCGACGGCGTCATCGAAGCGCGCACCGCCGCCATGCTCGACAACTACGACGACCGGCCGGGCCAGCGGGGCGAGCCTCGGTTCAGCGATGCGGCCCTCCGAGCGCTCGTGGCCCGCCTCGTGGAAAGCGACTTCGCCGTCCACGTCCACGCCATCGGCGACCGGGCGGTGCGGATGACCCTGGACGCCTTCGAGGCTTCCCGAAGTGCCACGGCCGACCGCGGCCTCCGGCACCAGATCGCCCACCTCCAGGTCATCGAGCCCGAGGACGTGCCTCGCTTTCGCGAGCTCGGAGTCATCGCGAACTTCGAGCCCCTGTGGGCCTTCGCCGACGCCTACGTCCGCGACCTCACCTGGCCGGCTCTCGGTCCCGAGCGCTCCAAACGGATGTACCCGATCGCCGATCTGGCGCGCTCCGGGGCCGTCGTGTCCTTCGGGAGCGACTGGTCCGTTTCATCGCCGAACCCCCTGGAGGGGATCCAGGTCGCGGTCACGCGACAGGCGGTCGAGACCAAGGAGCGCAGGGAGCCGCTCCTGCCCGAGCAGGGAATCGACCTCCCCACCGCCCTCGCCGCGTACACGATGGGCGCGGCGTACGCCAACGGTCTCGAGCGGGACACGGGCTCACTCGAGGTCGGCAAGTCCGCCGACCTCGTCGTGCTGTCCGAGAACCTCTTCAGGCTCGACCCCCACGAGATCGCCAAGGCGCGCGTGCTGCTCACGCTCCTCGAGGGCAAAGCCGTCCATCGGGATGCGTCTCTGGCCTTCTGAGCTTTGACGGACCGGTCCTGCTTCAGGTCAGGCTCGGCTCACTGAGCGGCGATCCGCGAGGCCGGGTCCTTTTGGGCCCGAAAGATCGCGCACCAGTCCTTGTGCTCCTCCAGGGGCATGCCGCATTCCACGCAGACCCGGATCCTCTTCTTGGGCTCGGTCTTACGTCCAAAGAGCTTGGCGAACGTGGACATTCCGGCCTCCCTTTACGCCAATAGACGTTTGCCGGAAGGAAAAGGTTTGGAAATTTCACTTCCATTCGACGGACAGGTTCTTTCGGATCCGCCCCAGCCGGATCTCCAGACCTTGGGTCGAGCCGGCTTTGAACGTCGCGGCCAGGGTCTCTTCCTTGACGTTGTCCTCCCAGGTGACTCGGACCCGGACCGCGTGCCGTCCCGGCTTCACGGGCAGGGTCTTCTCCAGGCTTCCCTTGTGACTCGTCATCCCCACCAGATTCTTGGTCGTCCGGCCCGTGAGGTCTTGGTCGAGGCTCAGCTTGCCGTCGATCCACACGCTCAGCCGCCCGTTCTTGAGGGGATACTCGAAATCGATGGCCAGGCCGGCCGTGGATGCCTGGGCCACGGGCGCATCCTCGTCCGGAGGGGATGGCGCGGGCGTCGGCGCATCGGGTGGCGATGCGGGGCGGGTGCGGGCCAGCGGGGGCGGGACGGCGCCCGGCGTGCCACTGGACCAGACTAGATAGGTCAGGGCGCCGAGGATTCCAAGAACGGCCACTGTGCCGAGCCATCGGAAGGGGAACCTTCTCGGCGCCGCGGTCGAGGCGGCGACGGCAACGGCGGGTTCGGCGGGCGACGGGGGGACGTCCTCGTCGGGCAACGGAACCAGGCCCGAAACGAGGGTGTGAAGCTCGTCCTCGAGGTCGCCGCCCGGGCGGGTGGCGACGCCCACCGCCGGGACGAGTGCCCGCGGCTGCGCTTCCGGGGCGGACGCGGGCTCGGGCACCGGACCCGCGAACAGGCTCGCGGGCAGGGCGGCGATCGCACGTTCGTGCGGAGCGCGGCCGCCCAAGATCTCCTTGATGTCTTCCGCGAGTGTCTCTCCGTCGGGGTAGCGGAGAGCCGGGTCCTTGGCGAGAGTGCGGGCAATCATCGCGTCCACACCGTCCGGCAGATCGGGGACGAACTGCGACGGGGGAAGGGGCTCTTCCGCGATCACCCGATGGATGATCGCGGGGACGGTGTCCCCGCCGAACGCGGCGTGGCCGGTGAGAAGGTTGTAGGCGACGGCCCCGAGCGAGAAGAGGTCGGACCGGGGCCCGAGCTCCCTGCCCTCGGCCTGCTCGGGCGACATGTAGAGCGGGGTCCCGAAGAACTGCCCGTCGGAGGTCACCTTGGTGCGCGCGGTCTCCACCTTGGCGATGCCGAAGTCGAGGATCTTCGGCTCTCCAGAAGGCAGCAGCATGATGTTGGCGGGCTTCAGATCGCGGTGGACGACACCCTCCGTATGTGCGTGGTGCAGGGCTTCCGCGATGCGGAGCACGATGGAGAGCGCCGCGCGCCAGTCGAGCCCAACCCCCTCCGAGATGAGGTCGGCCAGCGTCCGCCCCCGCAGGCGCTCCATGGCGATGTAGAGGGTCCCGGTTCGCTCGTCCCGGCCCACGTCGTGAACGACCACGATTCCGGGATGGGACAGCCGCGCCGCGATGCGGGCCTCGGCGAAGAAGCGCTCCTCGAACGGCTCGAGATCCTCGGTCTCGACCCCGAACGAGAGATTGATGGTCTTGAGCGCGATCGTGCGCGCCAGGGCCGGATCGAGGGCCTCGTAGACGACACCCATCATCCCGCGGCCGATCTCCTTGCGGAGCTCGTACCGCCCGATGGTCTGGTAGGGGAGATCGGCCATTCAGGGTCGTTCCATCCGCGCTAGCCTAACCCGAGGCGGGGCCATGTGCCGCTCCCCGTCCCCAACCCGGCCTGGCCTGCGACCTGCACCTGGCAGCAGGGTTTCTTGATGCCCGTCTATATGGCGTCGAGTGGCATCCCGACCGCAGCTCGGGCCCGCCTGAGTCGCGTAAGGAAGCCACAGTCAAGATGGCGGAGATCAACGACGCCTATCGCGTGGCCAGGCAACACCTGAGGCGCATGAAGGTTGCTTGTTCCTCAGGAACCGAGAATAGACTCGGAGCGTGAGGTCTTGGGGTGGGCAAGATGATCAGCTCACGGAGCGGTCCCGTTTGACGTCTTCGAGGCCACCCAGTTGAGCACGATCAAGCTGGGAACGACGTAGGGGAAGATTCCGTAGAGCGTGTCGGTCGCCGAATGGGAGTGCCGATCCACCGCCAGGAATACCTGCGCGCAGAATGCCACCACGAGCAGGACGAGCAACACTCCCTGCCAGGAAACGGGCCTGTGGACCCAGCCCCATGACGCAAACCAACGCCGCTGCATGGCTTCCTCCCTGCTCGGGGGCTGCTCCGGCCAGCTGGGTGGGCCCCCGACGCACTGGATCGAAGATACTCTCGGGGCCGCCGGCAGAAATGACCGTATTCTCAGCAGTGCCTCAGCATTGGGTGCCACCCGGCGAACCCGCGGCAACTGACGAAGCCCATGGGGACCCGGGCGGCCGCGGGCCTTGCAGGGCGTGGGAGAGCCAGGAGGTGGAGAACGCGGATGGGCGAACCGATCGGCAGGGTCCACATGCTCTTTCGTCATCCGGTGAAATCCATGGCGGGCGTGTCGCTTGAGAGCGCGTGCCTGGGCTGGCATGGTCTCGAGGGCGACCGTCGGTTCGCTTTTCGCCGCGTCACCGAGAAGGGCGGCTTTCCATGGCTGACCGCGAGTCGATTGCCGCGGCTCGTTCTCTACCGTCCCTTGGGCAGCGCCGACGAGGACCCCACCCTGCCCACTCACGTCAAGACGCCGGCCGGCCGAGATCTCCCCCTGAGCGGCCCCGAGCTCCGGGAAGAGATCACGGCGGCCCTTGGAGCCGAGGTCGAGCTGATGCGGCTCCGCCAGGGCATATTCGACGAGGCCCCGGTTTCCATCGTGTCCGTCGCGACCCTGGAGGCGGTGGGGCGCGAGGCGGGCCGGCCCCTGGACGCCCGCCGTTTCCGGCCCAACATCGTCCTCGATGGGGAGCCCAGGGTGGCGTTCGCGGAGGACGCCTGGGTCGGTCGAGTGTTGAGGCTGGGGTCCGGCCGCGACGCGCCCGCCGTGGCCGTCACCCTGCGCGACGAACGCTGCGCCATGGTCAATCTCGATCCCGACACGGCCGATGCCGATCCGAACGTCATGAAGACCGTAGTGCGACTCAACGGCAACTACGCCGGCGTCTACGCCGTGGTGGTGCGCACGGGCACCCTCACCACGGGGGCCACGGTCTACTTCGAGGGTTAGTCGTCAGCAACGGTCGGAGGATCCCGATGTGATAGGGTCTGCGCGCTGATGGCCGACCCTGGCGGGTACGGCGCGCCTGCCCCTCGTGGCCGGCTGGGACAACCTGCTGCCGGCGTGGTTCACGCGGCTTCATCCCACGTGGGGCACGCCCGTGCAGTCGATCCTGTTCGTCGGCGGTATGCCTTGACCTATCTGGTGATGTTCGCGGTTCCCCTGTTCGGATTCACCGGCAGGGCGCGACGGGCGCCGCTCTGGCTGCGCGCCGCAGCGGGGTCGGGATTCCTGATGACGGCTCTCTACGTCGTCCTCTCGGTCTTCCCGATCGTCGACGTTCAGAGTCGAGGGGCGTTCACGGCCAAGGTGGTCGCGACGATTCTGCTGAGCAACCTGGTCGGGGCCTGGATCTTCCGCGCGTTCGGCAAAGAGCCCGTGCCGGTGCTCGGTTCCGCGAAGCACGAGGCCTCGGTCCCGCGAGGATCGGGCTGACCTGCTGGTCGGCGAAACGAGACGCGAGGTGGGACGGCGGCCTTCTCGACTTCGGCCAAGTGCCGTCTGTCAGCGTCGGCACATAGCCGTTCTAACCGCGCTACCGGCAAGCACACCGTAGGTTGGACAATGTCGCCATGGAAAGGGTGCTCGGCCGTGTACGTGGCTGGACCGTGTTCTTCATCGTCGGGTTGGTCGTGAGCGGCGCAACGGCCATACCGATCCCTACCCAACTGGAGCTAGGGGTCCGGCTCCTGGGCGAGGACCTTCGTGGGGGCGGAGTCATTCCCACGGACATGGCGACTTGGCTGCGGGCCCTGCGCGATGGCATTCGAGCCACTTCAGATCAGGCGCCCTTCATGTTCTACGGCACGGATTGGCTAGCCTTTGGGCACTTCATGATTGCCCTGGTCTTCGTAGGGGCGGTGCGGGATCCCTTGCGGAACCGCTGGCTCTATCGGTTCGGGATGGCTGCCTGCGTGGCGGTGCCCATCTGGGCGTTTCTATTTGGGTCGATTCGAGGCATCCCTTTGTGGTGGCGGTTCATCGACGCGTCGTTTGGCGTGGTCGGCTTCGTTCCAATGTGGCTCTGCAATAGGTGGGTCAGCAGCATCGAGGAACGGCAACGGGATGACGCTGACGCGGTCCGCGATGGCGAGCTGCCACGGCCCCCGAAGCCTATCCCGGTTGGGGCGACAGGGGGACTAGAAAGGTGAGTGCAGATCAAGCGAGTCCCTCTGGCGTGTACTACCGACGGGAGGACTACCTTGGGGTCGCAAGGGGTTTCCTCATCGACTTGGTCGATTTCCCTGTAGCGCTCTTTCTCTCGCTAAGCGTGATCGGCGCAGTGTGGACGTTCGTGGCCGATCTGGAGGATTGGGGTGGTGTTCTCCTGCTCCTTTGCGGCGCGGTGTGGTTCGGGTACTTCGTGCTCCCGAAAGGTTCAAGGTTTCGCCCGCTCGGTTACGTGATCGCGGGAGCCCAGATCAGGAAGGCGCGGCCCGCCGGTGTGGGTACCATTGTGTTCAGGACCTACAGGTTCTCGGGCATAACGTTTCTCTTAGAGGAGGTTAGGCGCGCTGCGCCCTAACTGTGGGTATCTGGTCTCCTCTGTCAACGAGGGAGCGAACCGTCTAGTTCATCGCGGTCCGGTGGGGTTGTTGCCTGCGGCGGTTGCTCGTTGAACGACGGCCGGAGGAACGGACTGCAAACGTTGAGCGGCCTCTTCGCCGGAGCTTGTTGAGTTCCGGGCCATGATGGAATCCGCGCACAGCGGAGGCAATCGTTAGAAGCGACCTCTCTAGGGCCAGCATTGCCGGTGATCAGGCTGGATCGGCGGCGGACTCCAACCGCGTGGCGCTCAGGCAGGTGGCGGAGAGAGAGGGATTCGAACCCTCGGTAGAGGGGTTACCCCTACACATGATTTCCAGGCCGACCGGCCCATCACCCTGAGGCGACCCCACCCGACCCAAGTCGTTGTCCTGACGAGAACGAGCCTCCGGGCGAAGAGAGTTGAGATCGGCCCACATCGACTGCCGTGGTAGCAGGGTGGTAGCAGGAAGTCCACCTAGCTCGGAACCCCCCAGAGGGATTCCACTCGAACGCCCTCCCGCACGAGGGCAACTCCCGCACGGCGCACCATCGCGCGGATCGCTACGGCTCGGACCGCGGAAAGAACGGGGCCCATCATCGTCCCTAGACTCCGGCTGATAGGTGCCCGCGCGTTCGAGGTCCGGAGACACACGAAAGTAACCGGCTTTTCCTTAGCGACAAGCGACAGAGCCCGGCGACGGTGGGAGTCGGGCTCATTCCGAGGTGACCGTTCGCTTGGGGCTTTCGAACCCTGGAAAAAGGGACCACTCAAGCGATAGACTTCCCCTTACGCCCCTGTCTACGTCCCACGGCGACTGGAAGATCACCCCCTCGAAGTCCGTGGACAATTCAGGTGCGCGGAGGAGCAGCGTGGCGCCCAAACGCGGCATCAGCATGCTGGACCTCATCGGCTACGCTCCGCCGGGGGCGCAGGGTCTTCTGCCGAGCAACATCGCCGGGTTCCTCGAGCAACTAGCCGTCCTCGACCATCACTCGATGACGAGCGAGGCCGCGTTCGTCCACTTCGGCACAGTCCAGGCCGGTGACATCGCGCTGCCGCAGATCACCGGCTCAAGCAAGCCGATGGAGGCGCCCGACCTCACTCGAGGGGTCTACTTTCGCCTGTTCTTCCCCAGGCGAGCGCGTGGCTCCGGCCAGAACGTCGAGCCGGCGCCGGGGCAGTTCGTCCTCGATCTGATTCTCGACCCCGTCGCCGTGGAGTTCGAGTCGCTGGTACCCGCGCGGTTCGCCCCCGCGTCGGGCGTCACGCCGGCTCATCTGGAGCCCGCACTCGAGGTGCGGCAGCCCGGCGTCAAGCCGCGGAGGACCCGCCTCTATGCTCGCGGGGCCCTCCGCTTGGCCATCGACACGAGCGGTATCACCGACGTCAGCATCGTCGACTTCCCCGATCCGTTCGATGTCGACCTGTCGGCGGGGCCGGTCTTCGACGCCTGGTTCGAGCCGCCCCACTTCTTCCTCAATAGCATCGGTCTCACCGTCGGCGACATCATCGTCGACTTCTCGACCAAGGTGTCGCCGCCCCAGGTCACCGCGCGGGGGCAGCCGGCGGAGTGGCAGGGCGTCGCCATCCAGGAGGCGACCCTCTACCTGCCCCGTCGGCTACCGAAGCTCGGCATCGTGAACTTCGGCGTCCGCGATCTGCTGATCGGTCACCCGTTCGGGCTCCAGGGAGAGGCCTTCGTCGAGCTGGGCCAGGACCCGGCCACCGCGATCCACCCGGCTGGCGGACCGGTGCGCATCTTCACCGACGACGCGACCGGCTCGGCCGCGCTCACCGTGGCGCCCGACCCGATCGATGCCACCGGGCGACTGTTCCGCGTGACGCTGCCGGCCGACACGTCGAAGCGCGTTCGCGCCCAGCTCGACGCGCCGCCCCCCGACACGGTCGCGCGCTGGCAGCTCCCCGGCGAGGGCCTCGACGCCGCGCGCGCGACCGGGTTCACTACCCCGGCGTTCTCCGCCGGCCCCGGCGATCTGCTCAAGCTCGAGCTGACCCGGGTGGACCAGGTGGACGGTCAGACACAGGCAGTGACGTTCGCGCCGCGCAGCTTCCTCTTCGCGGCCGGCTCCGTGGCGGGGACCGGTGAGCCCCGCATCAACGTGGAGGTGCCGGGGAACGCGATTCCGTTCCAGAACGTGCTCTCGGTCTCGGGGAGCTGCAAGGCACTCGAGGGTGTCAGGTTTCTGGCCGATCCAGCGGGCATCGGCCTCAAGTGGGAGGGCCAGCTCGGCAACGAGATCGTGGCCGGCCCCACCCACACGCTCACGGGCCTCGACTCCCGCATCTTCCTCGGAATCGCGATCCTCACCCTGCGCGACGCAGACAAGCACGCTCGCCGCGTGCTGGTGCACGTGCTCGAGCGTGGGGATCTGGTGATCGGATGCCAGGCAGGAGTCTTCGACGCCCACGGCAATCCGCTCGGCGTCAAATCGCTCAAGCAGGAGTACGACCTCGCCACCTTCCACAAGGACGCCCGCACGATCCATACGACCGGGGGCACCACCCTCAGTGGCGGTGCGGTGGTGATGCCGCCCGGCGTCTTCGCCGAGGTCATGCTCAAGCGAACCCCTGGCCTCGACGGCGAGGAAGACGAGGATGCCGCCGGTGGCGGCGGTGGGACCACGACGCCCGGCGAGCTCACGGCCGAGCGGGTCCAGGTCCTGGTGGAGTACGACAAGCCGGACAGCGGCGAGAGCCTGAGTGCCGCGTACCCGCGCTGGGGCGACAAGCGGATCCAGCGGTTCCCGTCGCCGACGACCGCCGAACCCGACCGCTGGGGATACCTGGTGCCCGAAGGCAGCCTCACCGCGGAGCAGGACAACAGCGGACTGGAGGACCTTCTGGGGAGGTGGGCGGTCTCGCGGGTCGCGGAGCACGTTGCGCAGGCCGATTCTAGGCCTGCCCGGTTTCTGGTGGTCGCGCGGTGCGACGACATCCACGACAACACCGACACTTACAACAGGGACCTGGCCACGCGCCGCGCGGACGCCGTTGCGAAGATCCTGACCGATGCACTAAGAGGCAAGCCCGGCGTCGACGCCAACACCGTCGCGAAACGCGGAGAGCAGAGCCCGGCGCCTGATCGTGCCCTCGAGCTCAACGAGGAGGTGCGGAACGCCCTCTTCGGCGCCGACGAGGCGATCCTCAAGCAGCAGGACCTGCCGATCCGCCCAGCTCCGACGTCACTCGACACCATCAAGAGCATGGACCCGCCCTACAAGGGGCGGCTCATCAACGAGTTCTTCGACGTCAAGAGAGTCTCGCAGCAGGATCCCGAGAACGCGGACTTCAGGCCCCGGCCCAACTATCGGCGCATCGACGTCGTTGCCCTGACGCGCCGGGCGCCCGAGGCCAACGACCCACTGCCCTCGACCAACGCCAACGAGCTCGGCCAGGATCCGGACCTCCGCCGGCGCCGGATCTGGGTGCCGGGCGCGGACGCGCCGCAGACCACCAAGGTCATCCCGTCGCAGCCTTCGTATCCAGTCCTGGTCCAGGCCGACGTCGCCTGGGACAGCCCGAGCGTGTCTGAGATCGGGGATCTCGTGCCCACCAAGGCGGAGGTCGCGGTCACCTGGGTGCACCGCGGCGTGAAGGTGCCCGGCAGTGCCGAGCCGGTGCCGGCCACCAAGGGCTGCGATGAGGATCCGACCATCCCGGAGTTTTACAGACTCAAGGCGCGCTTCGCGCACGACCAGCGCACCGGCGAGACGGTCTACACGATCGGGCTCGACTCGATCGGCGACCCCAAGGGCCTCGCCTGCCTGTCGAGCGATACGCTCGCGGGCGTCGCCGCCCTCGCCCCGTCGCTGCTGCCGCTGCTGGACACGGCGGGTCTGGACGATGGGGGCGCGCGGATCGGGGCGCTGCTTGCCGTGCTCGGCGTGGGCGCGCTGGCGGTCGACCACGGCCGGCTCGTCATCGAGGGCATCGACGCCGAGCTCCGGAGCCGGGGCTATCTCCAGCTCGAGGGTTCGCGCCTCCGACTCGGCGTCGATTACGCGGTCGAAGCCGATCTCGACCTGCTCCTCATCAAGGGCACCAAGGTCAGGATTCGCTACAAGAACGTCGGCGTGCTCGTGGCGCTCGACGCGCTCGCCGAGCCCTCGTCGCTGGACCTCGAGGACGTCCGCTTCGTCTTCGACGAGGCCTCGGTGGAGGTCCAGCAGCCGGGCGAATGGCGGATCAAGAACGAGACGCTGGGCAAGCTGCTCCGCGTGACGGCTGCCCGACTCGGCACCGGTTCCGCCTGGATCGAATTGGACATGGGCATGGCGGTGGACCTCGGCGTCATCACCATCACCCAGGCGACCATTCGCGCCACGCTCACCGACGACGGATTCAGCGCGTCTTTGCGCGGTCTCGAGGTCCAGCTCGACGTACCCAAGACGGTGCGTGGGAAGGGCAAGCTCAGCCTCGACTCCACCGGCGCCCTCTCAGCGGCCATCGAGCTCGAGATCATCCCTGCGCGCATCTCCGCGGCCGCGAGCCTCCGGATGGTGGGCGACTTCTTCAGCCTGTTCGTGGAGACGAAGTTCTCGACGCCCATCCCCTTGGCCGGCACGGGGCTCGGCGTGTTCGGCTTCAACGGCCATCTCGTGGTCAACGGCGCCCGGATGCTTCCGGCGGGGGACGTCGTCCAGCGGGAGCTCAACTGGTACGCGCAGGAGCCCGCCGCCCGGTATCAGCCCAAGACCGGAAGCTGGGCGGTGGGCATCGGCGCGGTGATCGGCACCCTGCCCGACGAGGGGTTCTCCTACAACGCCAAGGGTCTCCTCGCGATCGAGTTGCCCGATCTGTCGGTGGTTTTCGGGATCGACAGCAAATTCCTGGCCAAGCCGGACCCCGCGACCGCCAAGGGCGACCCGGTGCCCGAGCAGCCCCAGAACCAGCTCCGGCTGCTCGGCCTCGTGGCGATCACGCCCGACGCGGTGACCGTCGGCGTGCGCGGCCTCTACCAGTACAAGAAGCTGGTGAAGGTTGACGTTCCCATCAGCGGCTACTTCCCGCTCGGAGTCAGCCGATCCCTGGTTCGTGCGCATGGGCTCGGACGGGTTCGGGGGCGATCCGCCGGGCACGGCGCGCGGCCCGGCAGCCCGATCAAGGTCACGGTCCTCCCCGGCATTCTGGACGTAGAGGCGACTGCCTTCCTGATGATCGAGGAGAAGGGGATCATCAGTCTCGGCAATCGGAGCGGCTTTGATCTTCCCGGCTTTGCGATCGGCGCGGGACTGCGGTTCGAGCTGGACTGGGGCAACGACTTCATCGGCATCAAGGCTGCCGCCGAGATCCTGCTGGGCGTCGGCTTCAGCCCGCTGACCGTGGGCGCGGGACTGTTCGTGGATGGCGAGGTCTACTTCCTGCTCCTGAGCGCTGGCTTCGAAGGCGAGCTGTTCTTCCGCTACGTGGAGCATCCAGGCGTCGACCTGCTGAGCGCGAGTGGCCACGTCTGCGCAAAGGTCGGGTTCTGGAAGTGGAAGCACAAGAAGTGCAAACAGCTCACCATCGGTAACGATCTCATCGTGCCGCCGGCGCCGAGTCCGCTCGCGGGCGTAGAGCTGATCAACCGCATGGATCGGGTGATCGGCGTCGCGGCGGCGGATCCTGGCGGCGGCGTCACGGCCTGGCCCGACGCGATCCCAGTGGTGCACTTCGCCCACCCGGTTCAGGTGCAGCTCGCGCCCGGCTCGGCATTCGATCCGGGACAGATCGACGGGCCAACCTGGGTGGGCAGCAAGGACCTCCAGTACGCCTACCGCCTGACCGGCGTCGAGATCCGCCGCGTGGGCGGCTCGCCACTCGCCGGCCCGCTTCCCTCTGCGTGGTCGTTCCCCTCGCATCGGGGCATGTTCCCTGCCGCGGGCGACCCTCCCACCGGCAACGAGCGACGCGACCTGCACCTACTCTCGAACCATCCCCTGCGGTGGACCCGCAACCTGATCGACGGCGGCCTGGGCCTTGCGGCCGACCCCGCCGTGAGCCTCGGTCGGGTGTGCGACCCGACACCGCCGCCGAGCCGGACCTGCGTCTTCGGTGAGCGGGCGACGCGGATGGCCGTCGAGCTCGTCCGGCTCACACCGAGAGGACCGAGCCCGGGACCGTTCCCGAGCTGGTTCGTGCTGAACATCCGCGAGACGCTCGGCGCCATCGACCTGGGACGCGCGGCGGTCGAGCTCGCCAACGGCGGGCTGCAAGTGATTCTGGGCCGGGTCGTGCCTCTGCCTCCACCGCTGCCTCCGAGCGCCATCACCGACGGTGCAACAGCGATGTACGAGTCCGCGCGGATCGAGCAGGGCGGCCGGCTAGTCGTTACCGTGCCGATGGAAGGACGCTTCGCGTCGGAGGTGGTGGACCCGGAGCTGCTGCTGGCGCTCGTGAGCGCCGTGGTCCAGGAAGTGCCCGGACAGCGGTGCGATTCGTTCGAGGATCTCGTGGCCGTCTTCAGCGGAGCGACTCTGACTCACGGCGGCCTAACCTACAAGGCGATCCAAGGGGACAACGTCGGCGTGCTAACGGCGACCACCGTGGGGCGCCAGCGCGCGCTCCGCTTCGCCGACGCCGGCGTGGACGTCGCGCTCCCCGAGCCTGCCACCGAGGTGTCGGTGACGGTCTTCCAGGCCCGCAACACGAGCGACGACGTGGAGCCGGCGTCGAACCTGACCCTGCGCTGCTTCTCAGCCTCGGGGCAGGTGGTGGCCACTGTCCGCGATGGTCGCGAGCTCCTCGATCAGAATCGGGTCATCGTGGCGCACGGCCCGAACGGGCAGGGAATCGCGCGGGTGGTGCTGAGCGGGGGCTTCGGACGAGCGCATCTCGTCCGTCTCTGCTACCGGCAACCCATCGACCCGCGGGCGCAAACGCTGCTAGACGAAGCGAGCCCGGGGGCCTGCCCCGGGTGACGGGCACGCGGGTGGACGGCGTCCAGTTCGGCTGGGTACCGACCATCGTGTCCGCCCAGCCTCCGTGCACGCTAGTGCTCTATCGGCCGCGCGTCCAGGGGCAACAATGGGCGCGGGTGCGCGTTGGGCCGTGGGCCCGCTCGCGCGTGGGCATCGTGCGCTGCTGCGCGGTCACGGTGGACGCGCAGGAGCAGCACGACGAAGCCGAAGAGGCGCGCCAGGACTTCATCGACGGCTGGAACACCCCGTCGACGCCGCCTCGGTTCCTGCTCGAGGCCAACACCGCCTACGAGGTGCGCGTGATGTATCAGGCCGCCACCTGGGCCCGGCCGCCCGACGATGGCGTGCCGTCCATGACCGAGACCGCCCCGCCGTCGACGCCGCCGTTCGTCGACGCGCCGACGGAGCGGTTCTTCTTCCGGACGGCCGCCGTCGTGCCTCAGCTGCCGCCCGACGCCCCGATCAATACCGAGGATGAGACTCAGTTCGACCCGCGGCAGGCCCGCCGGTACGTGCTCCGGCTGCTGCCCGACCATCTCTCGCCGCCCCACTTCACGAACGATCCGGTCAACGTGGCGTACGCCGTCGAGTATCTCGAGACTCTCATGCAGCGCTATGGGCGACAGCTCGAGGTGAGCGTTCGACGCACCGATCCCGCCCCCGGTTCGCAACCGCCGACGGCGACCCCTCCGCCGCCGGCCCCGGCGCGCTCGGTCCACGCCATTCGCTTCCCGATCGAGCTGCTCTCCGCCGCGGATCTGCACTTGATCGAGGCGGCCGAGACGGCGCCCTGTCTCGAACCACGATCGTCAGAAGAATCGGCCGGCGAGCTCTTCTTCGATCTCGACCCGGAAGCGGACTACGAACTCTTGATCACGGCCGCGCCCAGCGGTAGCACCGCCGCGCCGGAAGACGTGGTCCAGCGCTCGCAGTTCCATACGTCGCGCTACGCCTCTCCGCGCGAGCTGCTCGATGCGCTCGGTTTCACGACACCCTCGCCGAGCCCCGGCCTGCCGGTCGAGATCCTCGTGGAGGCAACGCTGCCGGACACCGAAGAGCTGGGCGACGCCCCGTTCGACGCCACGATGATGGAACTCGGGCTCGACCCGCTCCCGCTGATCTCGCGACCAAGGGTGTCGCTGCTGCTGCGGGTCGGCCCCGATCTCGAGCTCGTGGGCGTGCTGCTGGAGGCGCCCGAGCCAATCCACCGCGAAGGGCGGCTCCGCATCGACCACGTCCAGATCGTTCTTGGGCAGGGCGCGACCGTGCCGCTCGCTGCGGTCCGTCTCAATTCGGCGGGCACCCGGGTGCTGCTCAAGACACCGGGGCCGATCCCGATGGGCGAAGGGAGCGCCATCATGGAGTGCACGCTCAGCGGCGCGCGCGAGGGGCAGATCAGCGGCACACGCTACGCGACAGCCGGAGCGCTCCGGCTGGTCGTGAAGATCTTCCCATGAGCGGCGTCCCGTCCTTCCAGGTGGCTCTAGCCTCCGACCTCGGCGGTCAGGCGCTCGACGGTGTCGGCGATTCGCACCTGGCGCCCGGCATTCATCTGCGGGTCGCTCCGTCGCCCGATCTCGGGCTCCCTGCGCAGCCGCTGAGCATCGTGCGCTTGAGCCTCGGACCGGGCAGCGGGTGGCCAGGCGTTCGTCATGACGTCGAGTGGATCGACTCGCAGGGGAATCCGCGCTTCGCCCCGTTCACGGTCGAACCTGACAACCCGGTGTACGGGTTTCTCCCCCGTGCAAACGGAGCGACCTGCTGCTGGCTCAGAGTCGAGCAGCCGCGCGGCGGTCTCGTCCGCCCCCCCGTCGTGGGATCCGTTGCGGCGCCGCCCCGAATGGGCGCGGGCACGCGTCGCGTGAGCGGTGCGCTCACACCGGCGCCCGGCTCGGGTGGGCGGGTGGTCGCTCCTTCACCACTGCTGGCCGCGCCGGGCACAATCGCAGTCCGCGCCTTCATGAGCACCGAGATGGGTGCGGCCGTCGTGGCGACGCGCACTCAGGCGCCGCTCGAGGTCGCCGCGACCCCGATCGACTGGATCGAGGTGCAAGGGTCGGCGAGGGTAAACGGAGTCAGCTGGCTCGACGTGCGCGACGTGCTCAGCGAGATAGTCCGGCGCAACCACCTCCCGGAGACCGATCCCTCCCACCTCGAGCAATGGCGAGCCATGGCTCTGCCCGTCGAGGACGCTGTGCGGTACACCGGCGCACCGCCCGACGCCGTCGCGCAGTCGAACGCGAGGGTAAAGGAGGGCGCGCCCACACGCCTGGGGCTGCACGACGCGCCGAAAGTTGCCGGCCCCGGCGTGAGCCCGCCAGCCACGCCGGGAGACGAGGCGACTCGCCTGCTCGACTTCACGACCCGGCTCGGCGACTACCTGCAGAAGCTCGTCTCCACCTTGGCACCGGGCGATCTGGTAGAGAAGGTGCCGATGCAGCCGGGATCGGAGTTCGACTTCACCACGTCGGTGCTGAGCGCCGTGCTGCAGACGCTCGCGGATCCCGGCGCGGCGCGCTGGATGGCGCACGCGGTCGTGGACCCGACTCCCCCCACGACTACGGCCGGGAACCTGGTGGCCTACGGCGTTGCCGGCGGCTGGATGCTGTCGGAAACCGAAGGGCAGCGGCCTCGCCGGATCGCGACCGTGCTCTGCGCCGTGGTCGGGCATCCCGGCACACGTCCGGCGCCGCCCGGCATCGACGAGCCGGTCGGCGGGCCGTTCCTGCCGGTGCCGCCGCCAGAGGCCCTGCGGGTGGTGCAGCTGAGGCTCCGCGGGCTGGTCCCGGGAGCAGGTGTCGCTGCCGCGCGGCAAGTGGGCACCGCGGTGACCGGCCTCAACAAGCGGGCGCCGTCTGGTCGCGCGATTCCGTTCTGGCCGCACGTTCCCGAGGACGCGACCACGTTCGGGGAGTCGAAGATCACCGACCGCGGCGCGCCGGCCGAGGCCTTCGTCTACCGCATCTCACAGCAGGACTGGTTCGGGCGCTGGAGCGAGTGGGCGCTGCGTGACGTGGCGGCGGCCGAACGTCCGGGCCCTCCCAAGCCGATCCTGTACGCGGCGTACACACCACCGGCGGTGACCGATCCGATCCAAGTGGGCGCAATCCGCGGCAGCCTCTCGATCATGGTGCCTGTGCCACCGGTGGCCGCGCTCTCGCCCGGAAGCCGCCTGCTGGACCACCTCGAGCTCTCGGTGGACGGCGCGATGCAGAACGTCGCTCTGCCCAGCCCGTCAGCGCCGGCGCCCAAGCTCACGGCCGACCTGACTGGACCCGCTATCGAGCGGGCCGGCACGCGAACGGTCACCCTGATCGCGCGCTGGGTGGATCAGGCGGGCGTGCGGTCCGCGCCTTCAGATCCGCGCACGCTAGCGCTGAACGACCCTAGGCCGGCGCCGGCCGTCACGTTCCCGCCGGGGCTCCGCTACACCAGCCGCCCGGACGCAACGGGCAAGGCTCGCTTCCGCCTCCAGTGGGTGAGCGGCCCCGCCCAGGCCTTCTTCCGCGTGTTCTACAGCGACGAAACCCGGCTCCTGCGCGGCCTGGCCCAGCTCGCCGAAGGCGGCGGCACGGCCGGGAGCCGCGCTACGGCCGCTCTTCAGAGCCTAGGCGTCACCGGCGATCCGGCGGAGCGGGCCGCACGCTTCGAGGCCGTGGAGGACCTCTTCAGCCGCGACCTCTTCGAGCAGATCACTCCCAAGCCGCTGGAGGCTGGCGCCCCCGGCTCGGCGGTCGGGCTCGACCACGCCGTCTCAGGCGCGCTCCGGGTCCTGTCGTTCTATCGCGTGGTGTCGGTGACGGCGGCGCAGGTGGAATCGCTGTTCAACGACGCGAGCATCGTCTCGGTGCGGGTGCCGAATACGCTGCCGTCGCCCCGTCCGACGCTCATGGTGCAACCGCGTTTCGACACCGGGACCAACAGGTTCGTTGCCGAGCTCACAGTAAGCGTGCCGCTGGGGAACGTCGCCCCGACGGAGTTCCGCATACGGCGCGGGCTCCAGACCACACCCGACCTCAACGGCATGTTTGTCGTCGCGACGGGCAATCTGCAGGCAACGCCCGAGGGACGCCGCCGGGCCGTGTACAGCGACGCGGGCGCGCAGCCGCTCGGCCGGCGGCTCGAGCCCTGGCTGCGGTACCTGTGGCGCGCCGAGGTGCGCGGGCCGGCCGAAGTTGGTGGCGGGCCGAGCGCCGACTGGAGCCCGCCAAGCCAACCCGTGGCCCATGTGTTCGTGCCTCCTACCCCACCGCCGCCGGCGACGATCGTGAGCCTGACGCAGACGGTGGGTGGGAACGTGGCGGCCTTGACCCGACCCCGACCCGCTGCGCGGCGCCCTTGCCCGCGGGTACGGAGCTCGAGGTGTATCGCCAGCTGCCCGGCCAGCGGGCCAAGCTGCTGTCGAAGATCGGCGGGGGCGCCACACCCGCCGACGGTGGCCGCGATGCCGCGGGTCAGTTCCACGCGCTCGATGCCGAGCAACCTCCGCCGCCGGCAGGCACCGCGTACCTCGTACTAGTGCGCGACCCGCTGGGACGCGCTAGCGCGCCCAGCCAACCCGTCTTCGTAGAGGGAGCCTGATGCCGCAGCTGAACCCCTCGGAGCCTCAGCTCGGCTTCTCGTCGCCGGCTCTCGGACCATGGTTCGACGATCCGCTGCTCACCGTGCCCACGCCGGAACCCAATTTGTCCGTGCGACTTTCGGCGGGCGGAGCGTTTCAGCGGCTCCCGCCCGCCGCCGGCCTGCTTAGCCTGCTTGTGAATGAGGGGAGACCAGAGCGGCTTGCAGGGCTCAGGCAGGCGGACTCCACGCCGGCATTCTCGGCGGGAACCTTCGTCGCATTGTTCCGGCTGCTGCCCGAGGTCGAGGCTCGGCTGGACGCGCTGCTATCGGACTTCATCGCCTCCGCCGACGGCGCGGCCGCCGCGCCGGGGGTCCAGCGGCGCGCGCGGGTCCGCTGATCCTAGCGCTCGAGATCGAGAACGGCGCGACAATCGACCCGCAGATCTGGGACGTGCACCCGCCCGCAGCCGCGTCGTTTCCGGATCCCATCAACCAGGCCAACCACCTCGGCCTGCAGCTCACCGGCGGGAAGCTGCATAACGGCGACCGGCCGATGCGCGACCTCAAGCGGCCGGGGATGTTCAGTGCGGCCGGGTCCACCGGCAAGGACATCGTCATCAAGGTCGGACCGCTTGCGACCGGCGTGTCGCTGTGGGCGTTCGATGAACGAGGGCTCGTGATCGACCCGGGCGCCGTTGCTGGGTGGTGGGATACGCTCGCGAGGGATCAGTTCGAGAATCAGTTCCTCTGGGCACCGGGGCTCGCGACCGACGACCGTCGCACGGTCGCGCCAGCGCAGCTCACGCCAGCGCGCACGGTTCATCTGGTGAATCCACACGAGGGTCGCGCCGCGGAGCTCGAGACAGAGCTGACGGTCACCAACCTGCATGGCTCTGGCGCAGTCCGGCGGCAGGATCCGTTCGGTCAACCCGCGCAGATCTCCCTCGCTTCACCCCAGGCGGAGCGCCCGCGCAGAGTGGCGCTGCTTCCGAACGGCACCTACGCCGCACGGGTCACGGCGTGGCCCACCGGCGTAACCTTCCCGATACGCGATTTCGTGCGCGTCGCGATGGTGGACCTGAGTCGCCAGCTCGCGGGCCCCGCGCCCGAGGCGGACGATCGGGAGGTCCTCGCCGGTGTCCGACCGCGCGTGCGTCCCAACGCCGATCCGGTGTTGCTCGATGACGTCGACGCGGCCGCGGCCGCGGTGCACGATGTGCTCGCCGGGGGCGGAGAGCGCCACTTTGCCACGTCCATCCTGAGCGCCGACTGGGGTGCCTTCTCGGTGGCCGCGCCTCCCAACGTGACCGACCTGCCTGGCGCGCTGGACGATCCGGTGGTGACCGCGCTGCGCGGCGGCGGTGAGGCGCAGGGCGACACGGTGAGCGAGCAACGCGTGCTGGTCGATTTCACGCTCTCGCCGACGCTCGCCGGCGCGTGGCTGCGCGCCTGGCCCCAGGGATTCGACGTCGACGCGGCGCGCCACGTGCGCCTCAATGGAGGCGGCGCGCCGGTCCGCGCCGACGGCGGGGTCACGCTAGTGGTGCAGCTCCCGCCCGGGAACGTGGACAACCCGACCCGGATGGGGATGGATGTTCTGCTCGTGACCGCCCGAGCGTCGCGGATGTATGCTGACCTCCGGTTCGACCGGCCCGCGCCGGTCGCCGGAGCGGCGCCGGCGCTCGCCGCGGCGTCCGGGCCGTTCACCGTGTGTGAGACCGGGCTGGTCGTTGCGAACGCCGGGGGGCTCGTCGCGCCCGGACGGGTGCCGCCAGGCTCCACGGTCGTCTCGCGGCAGACCACGCCGGCCCTGATCGATCCGGAGAGCCTCGGGCCGGAGCATCTCACCGGCGATGCCGTGCTCGCGTCTGCTCACGCCCGGGCTGGCGGTGTCGCTCTCGGTGCCGGCGTTCCGGCGGTCGCCACGCGGGTCCCCGGTGACGCGTCTGGCGGCTGGCGGCGCCGCGGTCGAGGAGGTGCCGAGGAACGGACTCGAGTCGGTCAACGAGCCCGGGGTGCCCCTCCCGGGACAGGAGCGTCTAGAGGTCACGGCCGGACGCGTCGACGGCAACGATGTGCGTGCGGCCCTCGCCGCGGCACCCGCCGCTTGCCGGTTCCACGAACGGCTTCCCCACCAGGCCGGGCACCCCGGTGTGCCGGCGGCGGACGAGGTACACGGCACCGGCGCCGCCCTTTCGGGGCCGGCCGCGCTGCCGGTCGTGCGAGCACCTGCGCGATCGTACTGCGCGCAGGACCTTGCCTGACCTCTTCAACGCCGCCCGCAACGTGCTGCCGACACTGCCCGACCCGCCGGGCCCGGTGCACTGGACGGCGGTGCTGCGCACCGTGTCCTGCGGGCGTAGAAGGCGAGCCCGGCTCGGCCTCTGGGCCGAGACGTCACTGTTCCCGTTCGGGCAGACACTCGACATGATCCTCAGCGTTCTGGCCACCAGCCCGGCCGGCCCGCTGCCGCTGGGGATCACGCCGCTCATTCCCGAGGCGACGGCGGTCGCGCGTGCTCTCGATCGGAGGATCTTCACTGCATCCCGGGGCGCCCAGGACGCCCTGCGGTCGCTGCGCGAGGCATTCGGCCGGGCCGAGCACTTCGTCTACATCGAGTCCCCTGCGATCGACGCGCTGCCCATCGGCGGCGAAGCCAACTCCGCCTGGCAAGCGCTACAGAGCCGCCTTGCGGACCGCGCGGGCTTGCGGGTTCTGGTCTGCTTTCCGGTGAACCTGCTGCCGGGCTCGCCTCTCCGACTCCAGCAGGTCCGCAACGCACTTCTCGCGGAGCTTACGGCCGCTGGCGGCGATCGAGTGGAGCTGTTCGCCGTGAACACGGGGCCAGCGCGCTCGCTTCGGCTGGCCTCGACCACGGTAGTCGTGGATGACGCCTATGCCCTCACCGGTACCACGCACCTCTGGCGGCGGGGAATGACCTTCGACTCGTCGCTGGCCGTGTCGGCCTTCGACGAGCAGCTCGAGCGTGGCCGGCCGCAACAAGTGCGCGCCTTCCGCCGCAGGTTGATCGCGGGCCGGCTGGGGATCGGCGTGGAACAGCTGCCAGAGGATCCGGTTGAGCTTCTCCTGGCCATCCGGCAGCTCCGCAAGCGCGGGGGCGGCCACCGATTGGCGACGGAGCGGCAGGAAACGCCCGAGCTGACCGAGGATGACCACAACGCCTGGAACCGGGATGGAACGCCGAACGGCGGGCTCGGCTCGTGGCTCAACGAGTACCTGACTCTGATCCAGTCGGGGGCGTTCGGGAGCGAGGTGTCGACTCCCTAGCCTGCGGCATCCGAAAGGAGTGGCTGGCGTCACGTAGGAGTGACGCTCAAGGTCTCTGTTCCGGGAGCCTGCCGGACTAGAGACCATGTCACGGCCCGGGACCACCGTTGCATGCGGTGCCTGTATCAGCAGATCCCCATCTCCCCCGCTCAACGTGTGACAGCGGGAGTCGCATTCCGTGCGGCGTCCTTGCCAACCATGTAGAATCCCGCCAAAGAGGGGAGTTTGCCCATGCATCTGCGCTCTTGTCGGTTGATCGTGGGACACTCCGTGGGTCTGCTCCTGCAGAGCCTAGGGCCGGTTGCTGCAAACGACGCGCCCTACTGGCAACCCAACGCATCAAACCAGGGCACCGAGGCCAGGATGGAAGATCGGCTGGCCCACATCCGGCCTCCGGTGCGCGGGGTGGACGACCCGTTCTTGATGCCCATCGAGGACGTGTTCTTGCTTCCCGGGGTCTTCTTTGGCAGCGGGATGGCGGACGGTGGTGACGGGGAGGGTGGAGCGCGGGACGCTCACGGCAGGCGACGAAGTCGAAGTCGTTGGTCTTGGCTCAACACGCCGGGCTGTCGTAACCAGCATTGAGAAATCCCGGAGCGTAGGTGTTGAAGCGCGAGTCGGCGAGAACGTAGGGTGCGAAATGAAGGGCGTTGACAAGAAAGACTTGAGCCGCGGGCAGGTGCTTTCTCGTCCGGGGTCGATCGCGCCTTACGACCGGTTCAAGGCCCGCGCGTATCTCCTCGCCAAGGAAGAGGGTGGGCGTGCCGCACCTATCGTCGACGGATACCGCCCACAGATACATTTCTGGACGACAGATGTGACCGGCGTCGTGAGGTCAACGATGGAAGTTGATTCGCCGGGCCCGGGCACCAGCGTGACCATGGATGTAGAGCTGATGTATCCAGTCGCGATGGAGGAGGGCGAACGGTTCACGCTTAAGGAGGGCGGGCGAGTCATCGGGCGCGGCGCAGTCATTGCACTTCAGTCGCAGACTAGCCCAGGAGTCCCGGTGGGCGCGGCGCCTTCCTCCGGTCCGGCATGCATCCAGTCGTACGTAACGGCAACAGTCGCGCAATCGTCGACGATGTGGGAATTGCTCGTAAAGCTCATATCCACCGCCTTCGGAAGCCAGACCGTCCAGGACCGCAGGCGCTTGCGCGAGGTTCGCGACATCGTGGGCACTCTGCTCTCCGCGAAGGGGGAGCTGTTGTTTCAGATCGACAGGTTCGGGGCGAACCCTGGCGCCCGTTCATGGGCCGACGTCCAGTGGACGCTCACGGTGGTTCGGGACGACCTCACCGAGGCTGCGATGCTAATGAAGGACAAGCTCGTGGGTACTGAGTTCGCCGAAAGCCAAGTGTTTGCCGACCTCTATACAACGTTGGATAGGAAACGGCAGTCGACCCTCTGCGAACTGTCAGCACCCATGCCGCAATCGGACGCCGAGAGGAAGGAGCTCGCTCTCCTAAGAGAAAAGCTATCGAGCGAGATTGACGACGTGAAGGCCGCGTACGCGCGAATAGGAGACATCCTCGCACAGCGTTGAATGGGATCCGGTAGAGGGCCAGCACATGCCGACTTTCGTGGATGCCGTAGTCGCGGGTATCGCAGCACCACTCGTGGCCATAGTCACTGCGCTGCTGCGCCACATGTTCTTGACAACGTCGAGGGAGGACACCCTCAAGGAGGCGGCAGGCGTGGTCGCCTTCCTCGATGCATGGGCCAAGGTCCCGCGAACCGACGAGAGAATGAAGCAGGAAGCGGAGACCGCCTTACATCGCGAACTCATGCGGCTTCTCACGATGGTCGGTGAGTACTCCATTCAGCGCACTTCTGATGCAACCGGTGTGCGCCGGTCGCGCCTGCTGCGGACCCCACGCGCGCCCCTGGCGTGGGTGCCACTCCTGCTTTCGTACTTCTTCGGCGCCCTGCTGGTGACCGTCGGGGTGGGCGCTTTCCGCGGCGCAAGGGTCGAGCCCTACGCAACCGCGGTGTGGATTGCGGCGCTGTCCGTCGGAGCCGGGGGATGTTGGTGGCTGGCCTGGGTCGTCGAGGGTCGAAGAAAGGGGGGGAGGTTTGGAAGCGCGCCCCAGGGGCAATAGACCGCCTCGACGCTACCGAAGTGGTAGTAGACACCCCGATTGTGGTAGCAGGGGCCGGCGTCGCCGGTGATCAGGCTGGATCAGCGGCGGACTCTAGCCCCTTAGCGCTTAGGCAGGTGGCGGAGAGAGAGGGATTCGAACCCTCGGTAGAGGGGTTACCCCTACACATGATTTCCAGTCATGCCGATTCAACCACTCTCGCATCTCTCCGGACGTGTGGAGCCTGGCGGAGAGGGTGGGATTCGAACCCACGGTACCTTTTGGGTACAACGGTTTTCGAGACCGCCCGATTCAGCCGCTCTCGCACCTCTCCAGGCTTCCCCCTGATTCTAACCCAAGCGGACGGTCTAGGCCCCTTCGCGGCGGTACTTGAAGAACTCCACGACGATCTGGCGGCAGTCGGCTTCGAGGACCCCGGCCGTGACCTTGAACCGATGGTTCACGGACAGCTCCTCGAACTGGAGGGTCGAGCGCAGCGCGCCCGCCTTGGGCTCCGGAGCGCCGTAGATCACCTGCGCGACGCGGGCCTGGACGAGCGCGCCGACGCACATGAGGCAAGGCTCGATCGTCACGTAGACCGAGGCTCCGAGCAGGCGGTAGTTGCCGAGCGCCCGCGCCGCCTGGCGCAGCGCCACCACCTCGGCGTGGGCGGTCGGATCCAGGCCGCGGATCGGCTGGTTGAAGCCGCGGGCCACGACCTCGCCCCCGAGCACGACGATAGCACCCACCGGGACCTCGCCCAGGTGGAGCGCGGCCTTCGCCTCCTGGAGGGCCAGCCGCATGAAGCCTTCGTGGGTGGCTTGCCACGAGTCCTTGGCCGCGTCCTCGCGTTTCGGCATGGAGAGCGCGAGGATAACACCTGCGGGGTCCGGGGCCTCTTACTCGTGGGCGAGGGTGGTGGCCGGGTCGACGCGCGCGGCTCGGCGGGCCGGCAGCCAGCAGGCCAAGAACGCAACCGTGACCAGGATCACGGCGCAGGCCGCGAAAGTGGCGGGGTCCCCCGGGCCCACGCCGAACAGCATGGTACGCAGCAGGCGCGACAGGAAGGCGGCCATCACGAGGCCGAGGACGACCGCGCCCAGGGCCAGCGTCATGCCTTGCCGCACCACGAGGTCGCACCACTTGCGCCGCCGCGGGCCCCGAGCGCCATGCGGATGCCGATCTCCTGGCGGCGCTGCGCCACCGCGTAGGACAAGACGCCGTAGATGCCGACCGAGGCCAGCACCACCGCGAGGACGGCGAAGGCCCCGAGCAGGAAGAGCAAGAGCCTCGTGGGGGCGAAGGTGCGGGCCAGGACCGCGTCGAGGGGCGCGACGCTCCAGACCGGCTGGTCCTTGTCGACCGCCCAGATCGCCTTGCGGACGGGATCTGCGAAGGCCCGCGGATCCGACGACGTGCGCGCCACCACGCAGGCGAAGATCTTCGGGGTCCTGGTAGTGAGCGGTGTAGACCTGGGCCTGGTGCGGCTCCGACAGGCGCCGGTGCTTGACGTCGCCCACGACCCCGATCACGGTCGCCAAGCCCTCGCATGCCCTGAAGATGCAGGCGACGTCCCAAGGGCTCTTCGCCCGGCCAGGCCAGCGCGGCCATCGTCTCGTTGACCACCACGACGCGGGGCGCCTGCGCGTCGTCGTGGTCGGTGAAGTCGCGCCCCTGGCGCAGGGGAATACCCATCGTCCCGAAGTAGTCCGGAGTGACGATGTTCAAGGCCGCCTGCGGCTCGCCTGGCCCGGCGCGGGTTCGGGTTGGCCTTCGACCTGGTAGCCGGTGGTGGCGAAGTTGCCGGAGAGGGGGACGGCCCGCACCAGGGCCGCGGACTCCACCCCGGGAACCGCGCGGATGCCCGCGATCGCCTCGCGGAAGAACGCGGCCACGGGCTCGCCCTCGGCGTACTTCGTCGGGGGGAGACGAAACTGCATCGTGAGCACGTGGTCGGTTCGAAAGCCCGGATCGAGCGTCTGCATCTTGCGGAGGCTCTGCACGAGGAGCCCCGCGCCGATCAGCATCACGAGAGACAGCGCCACCTCGGACACGACGAGTATCTCGCGGAGCCTCCGGCCGCCTCCGGTCACGGTCCGGCCGCCCTCCTTGAGGGTCGCGCTCAGGTCGGCAGCGAAGCGCGGAAAGAGCGGGGACGAGGCCGAGGGCCACGCCGACGGTGAGAGACAGGAGCGTGCCTGAACCGCGAGAATGCCCGGGTCCAGCGGAGATCGGACCCGAGATGGGCAGTCCGTCGGGGGCGAGCGCCACCAGGCCCTGCACGGTCCAGATCCCGAGGGCGGTGCCCAGGACCCCGGCCACCAAAGCGAGAAGCACGCTCTCGGTCAGGAGCTGGCGCAGGATGCGGCCGCGGTCCGCGCCCAGGGCCGCGCGCAGCGCGATCTCGCGGCGGCGATCGGTGGCGCGGGCCAGGAGCAGGTTCGCCACGTTCGCGCAGGCGATGAGGAGCACGAAGCCGACCGCGCCCTGGAGGACGAGGAGGCTCGGCCGCACGTCACCGACCACCACCTCGCGCAGCGGGACCACGCGCACCCCCAGGCTTGCGTTGGTCGCGGGCAGCTCGCTTTCGAGGCGGCGCATGACGACGCCCAGATCGGCGTCGGCCTGCTCTGCGCTCACCCCGGGGCGAAGACGGCCGAGGGCGGAGAGGCTTCGGTCTTCGCGCGTGAGCCCGCCGCGGTTCGGGTAGTAGGGCAGGGGCAGGAAGACGTCGGTCACCCAGGACCCGCCCACGAGCAAGAGCTCGAAGCGTCTGGGGCAGGATGCCGACCACCCTGAAGACGGTCCCGTTCAGGGTCAGGCTGCGGCCGAGAGTGGCGGGGTCGGCGCCGAAGCGGCGCTGCCAGAGACCATGGCTGATGACAGCGACGGGCGGCGACGCTCGCGGCCTCGGTCTCTTCGGCCGGGAAGGTGCGGCCGGCTGGCGGCTCTCGTCGCGAGCACGGTCTCGAAGAGGCTCGCGGTGGTGAAGGTGCCGGTCACGCGCTCGGGCGACTCGCCTCCGGTGAGGTTCACGCTCTGGCTCCGCACCAGGGCGAGGCCGGCGAAGGAGCGGTTGTTCTCGCGCAGCTCCAGGAAGTCGGGGAAGGAGAGGCCTTCCTCCGAGCCCGCACCGGAACGGCCCCAGACGAAGGCCAGGCGATCCGGCTCCGGATAGGGCAACGGGGCCAGCAGCACCGCCTTGACCACGCTGAAGATCGCGGTGTTCGCGCCGAGGCCGAGGGCCAGGGTCAAGCACGGCGACGAGGGTGAAGCCCGGACGCTGACGAAGCGCGCGCACGGCGAATCGCAGGTCTCGAGCGATGGTCTCCACGAGGGGCTCTCCCTTCCGCTGCCGCGAGCGCGAGGGCCGGCGCGCCGCGGCCTTCCCGAAACGCCGACAGCCGCTCGCCGGGCGCGTTCCTCGCCACGTCCACGAGAGTGCGCAGCCAGAGGGACGCCAGGCCGGAGGCGGCCCCTTCCCGCGCGAGCGGCGCGGCACTGGTCGCGAAAAGCCTCCGCCATGGCGAGGCCCGGCTTCGTCCCGGAAGGCGTTTTGGAAAGGCGTAGAGCAGGACCGCATAGAGCCGCTCCGAGAGCGACCGTCTGCGGTCCATCTCCCGCTCGCTCATCTCTGCCTGCCTCTCAGGAAGGCCGGAGAAGGCGGGTCTGCCGCGCCGCCCGCACGAGCCTCTCGAGGCGCTCCGTTTCCCGAAGGGCCACCTGGCGGCCGAGGGGCGTGACCCGGTAGTAGCGTCTCCGCTCGTCGTCGGCCCCGGGGTCCCTTCGGCGGGCCGATTCCGCGACGAGTCCGTCCTTCACCATGCGCCGGAGGGCTCGGTAGAGGGTGGCGGGATCGAGGCGAATGGCGCCCTCGGTGCGCTCCGCCGTCTCCTGCATGATCGCGTAGCCGTGCCGCTCGGCGTCGGCCAGGGCCAGGAGGACGTGGTACTCGACGGCGCGCAAGGGGAGGAAGTCGTCGGCCCGGGGCTTCACGGGATCGTTATATGCGCCACGCATCGATGTGTCAAGCGACGTGAGTGCGACCGTGCCTCCCCATCCACGGCGGAACCGGCCTACCTACGGGCCAGGAAGAAGCGGTGGCTCGCCGTCGGTTGGCCCTTCGTGTAGACCGACCAGTCCTCCTCGAGACGGCCGCCGTCGAGAATGCGGATGGAGCCGCCGTGGATGTGAGTGTCCGTGGCCGCGACGAGGTTGGTGCCGCCCGTGAAGTCGAAGGTCATGCTCGTGGGATTCGTCCCCGTCTTGACCAGCTTCATCCGCGGCTGGTTGCCGATCGCGCAGTAGTGGGTCAGGACCAGATCGTCCCCGTCCATGGAGTAGACGGACATCATCTCGTGCGGGGTCCCGGGAAAGAGCTTCTCCACCACGGCCGAGCCGTTTGCGGTGAGCTCGTAGGTGACCGTGGTGGCGGGACCGTCGGCGCTCGCCAGGTGCCCCTGCCACTGGCCCGCGAGCCCCTTCAGCTGATCGAAGGCCGCACGCGGGGTGGGCGCGGTCGCGGGAGTCTGGGCCGGGCTGGGAGCGGCCATCGCGATCGTAAGCGTGGCGGTCAGGGCCGCACCCGTCAGGTGTTGACGCATCGAAGACATGGACTCTCCTTCTTATTGGGCGGCGGGCGTGGGGCGCACGCCGTAGCGCTGGGTGGCGTATCCGACGATGGCTCCCAGGAGCCCGCCCGGAAGCATGATCTCCCAGTAGTAGTGCCTTCCCGTCACGGGATCGGGTTGGGCCGCGACGAGCCAGGCGAAGGCGAGGCTGACCGCGAGGCCGAACACGATACCCAGAGGCAGCGAGCTCACCTTGCGCGCGAAGAACCCGATGATCACGCCCGCGACCAGCCCCTTGAACGTCGAACCCAGCACGATCCCCATGATCTGCGGGGCCACCTCGGGCGCCGACACCAGGGCCGACAGCCCGTCGAAGATCCCCAGGATGCCCCCCAGAACCAGGCCCAGAATCGTCTTGCTCATCATTCCTCCTCGGTTGGTGCCGACACCTCTCTCTTAAGGGCCGGCGCCCTTTCCTTTACCGCCCCCTCGAGAAGAGGAGAAGCGCCCGCATCGAGCACGTACGCGAGGATCAGGGCGAGGGGGGTCTTGTACTTCACCGCGAGTCGGCCCATGACCTCGAACGGGCCCTCGTGGTGGGCCAGGACCCGCAGGCCCGACAGGTACCGCCCGATGTCGTCCCCCAGCTCGCGGGCGCCAGGGTAGCGCCGGTCAGGCTCCGGGTCCAGGGCCTTGGCCAGGATGGAAGAGATCGGCCGAGGCACCCGCGCGGGGCCGCCCGCGTCCGGCTCGTCCTGGCCCGTGAGCATGGACTCGAGGATGCGGCCGAGGGCGAAGACGTCGGCTCGCGCGTCGACCGGGCAGCCCGCGCGCCTGTTCGGGAGGCATGTAGCCCGGTGTCCCCACCACGGCGCCATGAGCGGTCGCGGGGCCGCTCGGGCCGGTCGAAGACGGCGCCGCTCCCGGGCCCTCGTCGCGGAGCTTGGCGACACCCCAGTCGAGAACCAGGACCTCGCCGAAGGGCCCGACCATCACGTTCGCGGGCTTCAGGTCGCGGTGGATGACGCCCTGGGCGTGGGCGAACGCGACGGTCTCGCAGATGCGCTCGAAGAGGCGCAGGCGCTCGGGGAGCGCGACGCGCGTCGCGCAGGTGCTCGTCGAGCCGATGGCCGCGGACGCGCTTCATCGCGTAGAAGACGCGACCGTCGGGCAACGTCCCCACGTCGTGGACGGGCACGAGCCCGGGGTGCTCGAGCTGGGCGAGGATCCGGGCCTCCTGGCGGAGACGCTCGGCGATCCCCGCCGCGGGCTCGGGGAGACGCATCACCTTGAGCGCGACCTCGCGGCCGAGCTCCCGGTCGTGGGCCAGGTAGACCGTGGCCATTCCCCCCTGGCCGAGGACCGAGACCGCGTCGTACTTGGTCGCGGACAGGTCGGGCCACTCGGCGACGTCCTGCAGATGGGCGAGTGCTCTGTCGGATAGCCAGCTCATCGCGAACCTACCGCGCGACAGAGGCCCCGAAGAGGTCTCTCGCTTCGGCCTGGAACTCCTCCTCGCTGCCGCACTGGGAGGCGAGCGCTTCGAGAGCCAGGCGGCGGAACTCGCGCCGCGCCCAGGCCAGGTGGTTCGTGACCTGCGTGACGGGCAGGTCGAGATCCCGGGCGAGGTCCGCGTAGGTGGGCTTCGTCACCGCGTCGGGTCCGTCGAGGTCGTAGCGCTCGAAGACCGGAGCGCCTTCTCCTTGCCGAGCTCCTGGGCCCGCTGTCGCAAGGACATCGACCGCCTGCGCGAAGACGGCGCGCACCCACTCCCGTCGGAAGGCTTCGTCGGGGTCGGCCGAGGGGGCGCTCACCACGCGCGAGAGCTCGCCCTCGGCGCCGTCGAAGTCGAGAGACGAGAGGGGACGGCCGCCTCCGCGCTTCAGGGTGCGGGCCGCGGCGCGCTCGTTGGAGACGAACCCGTCGAGGCAGACGCGGAGGAAGGTCCGGAACCGGCTCCGCGCCGGATCGTAGGCGTCGAAGAACGCCTTCTCGTACGCGCGGGCGAAGAACCCCTGGGTCAGGTCTTCGGCATCCTCGCGGGAGGTCCCCTTGAAGCGAAGGTGCTTGTAGACCGCCTTCCAGTAAGCCGCACAGAGCGCGTCGAACCCGCGGCGCCTCGTCTCGGGGTCGGGGCTTCTCGCATCCCGCACCGCCGAGTGACGCGTGGCGGGAAAGGCGGTCATGCCGTCACGAGGCGGGGCGCGGGTGCCGGGGCCAACGGCCGGCGCTCCCCCACCTGCTGGCGCCACATCGCGTAGTAGAGGCCCTTCTGCTCGAGGAGATCGGCGTGCCGGCCCGACTCCACGATCTGCCCGCGCTCCAGCACGTGGATGCGGTCGGCGTGCATGACCGTCGACAGGCGGTGGGCGATCAGGATGGTGATCACGTCGCGGCTCACCGCCACGTCGCGGATGGTGCGGCTGATCTCGTCCTCGGTGAGCGAGTCGAGCGAGGACGTGGCTTCGTCGAACACGAGCAGGTGCGGGCGGCGCAGGAGAGCGCGCGCGATGGAGAGCCGCTGCTTCTCTCCCCCGGAGACCTTGACCCCGCCCTCGCCGATCACGGTGTCGAGGCCCTTGTCGGCCCGGGCCAGCAGGCTGTCGCAGGACGCCTTCCGCAGGGCGGCCAGGCATTCGGCGTCGCTCGCGTCGGGACGGACGAAGAGCAGGTTCTCGCGGATCGATCCCGAGAAGAGCTGCGTGTCCTGGGTGACGAAGCCCATGCGCTCCCGCAGCCCGTCGAGGTCGACCACGTCGTGCGCCTGGCCGTTGTAGAGGATGCGGCCGGTCTGCGGCCGGTAGAGGCCGACGAGGAGCTTCACGAGCGTCGTCTTGCCCGCACCCGAGGGCCCGACGAAGGCCATGGTCTGGCCGCGTTCGACGCGGAAGGAGACCTCGCTCAGGGCGGGAGCGGAGGCGGTCAGGTGCGTGAAGCTCACGTCTTCGAAGGCCAGGTCGAACAGCTCGTCGAGGTGGACGGGATTCTCGGGCTTCGGCTCCCGGGGCGTCTTCAGGATGGCGTCGAAGTTGCCGAGCGACACCTCGGCCTCGCGGTAGATGTTGATGACGTTGCCGAGCTCCTGGAGAGGCCCGAAGATGAAGAACGAGTAGATCCAGAGCGAGAAGAACTGCCCCACGGTGATCTGCCGGGCGAAGATCAGATAGAGCATCAGGAAGAGGATGCTGGTCCGAAGCGCGTTCACGAGCGTCCCCTGGATGAAGCTCAGCGACCGCAGGTAGCGGACCTTCTTCAGCTCCAGGACCAGGATCTTGCCGGTGACAGCGTTGAGCCGCGCCTCTTCCTGATGCGCGAGCCCCAGGCTCTTCACGAGCTCGATGTTGCGGAGCGACTCGGTGGTGGCGCCGGCCAGGGCCGTGGTCTCGGCCACGATCACCTTCTGGATCGTCTTGATCTTGCGCGAGAGGACCGAGCTCACCACCCCGAGCAGGGGAACGGTGAGGAAGTAGACGGGGGCGATCACCCAGTGGACGGTGAAGGCGTAGGCCACCACGAAGATGATGCCGACGAGCGACGTGAACAGCAGGTTGATGGAGATGGAGATGAGCTTCTCCACGTCGGAGCGGACCTTCTGGAGCTTGCCCAGGGTCTCACCGCTCCTCTGGTCTTCGAACACCTGGTAGGGCAGGTCCAGCGAGTGGCGGATGCCGTCGGCGTAGATCTCGGCTCCGAGGCGCTGGGTGATGACGTTGATGAAATAGTCCTGGAAGTTCTTGGCGACCCGGGAGACGAAGGCCACGCCCACCGCCGCGGCGAGGAGCAGGCTCACGCCGCGGAAGAACTGTCCCGTCGTGTATTCCTGGTAGCGGGTCGCGTAGGTGTCGATCACGTGCCGGAAGATCAGGGGATCGAGAAGGGAGAACACCTGGTTGATCGTGGCCAGGAGCAGGGCCAGGAGCACGAGGCGGCGGTACTTCTTCAGGTAGGTGTAGAGGACCTTCATGGAGACTCAAGCATCGCTCAAAAAGGGGGCGAGGTGGGTGAGCGCCGGCGTACTCTCAGACGCTGTGGAAAACCGCGACTTCGTGCTCGCTCTGAAGGGCGTTGTCACGCGGCCTCAGCCAGTCCGCGGTCGCTACCTCGGTGGTGCACGGCCCATACGTGCAGACCCGGATGGGTCGCTTCTTCGCCTCCCCACGCAGTCTTTCCAGCACGCACCGCAGCAGCGCGCCGCGAAAGGGGGTGTACATGAAGAACACGCTGCCGCCGGTGAGTGGCACCGCGCGCGCATCGGCCTCTATGAATTCCACGCCCGGTAGGTTGAGCTGCCGCGCACAGCACGCGGCGTATTCACAGTAGGCCGGCTCCAGCTCGATGCCCGTGGCCTGGGCGCCACTCAACAGGGCCACGAGGAGGACCACCCAGCCGAGGCCGGAGCCGAGATCGTACACGACGTCGGTAGAGGCGATCTCGGCCCGATGGAGGAGCGAGAGGATCACGCGAGCCGGGGTCGGCTGATACCCGACCATGTCGGGCTCGAGCACCACGCGCTCCTGGGGTGGCATGCCGGCGTCCATGAGGCCAGCGACGAGCAGGTCGAGCGCATCGTAGCCGCGGTCTTGCGGCGACCCGGCGTATCGGGAGAAGGCGCGCCTCAGTCCTTCGGGGGAGTACCGGCCGGAACGGATCCGGCTGCGGAGCCTGCGCACGACGCGCTCGTTGGCCGCTTCCAGGCGGCGCTGCAGGTTTGCCCCTTGCCGCTGCAGGGATTGCAGGTCCGCCGACAGCCCCACCGGTCCCTCCTCGAGGTACTGCAGACGCGCGAGCACGTGCACCTCGAGGTACTCGAGCGCGGCCGCCTGCGCCGCGAATCGCGCGCCCCGGGCAAGCCGGGCGCGGGTCTCCACCGTGGTGAGGGCCTGGCGGACTTCGTGGCTTGTCGATGGCATGAGCGCGCTCAGGATATCCCACGCGGGTTCCCTCCGGGCCGGTCCTTGCGCGACGCGGCGGCTTCGGCCAAGCTTGGATGTTCTCGCTCCATGCTCTCCACGCTCTTGCTCGTCCTGGGATCCGGCCTGCTCGCGGGCGCCGTGCACGTGGTGACCGGCGCCGATCACCTGGCCGCCCTTTTGCCTTTGTCGATCGGCCAAAGGCGCGGGGCCTGGGCCACGGGCGCGCGCTGGGGTGTCGGACACAGCCTGGGCGTGCTCGTGATCGGCGCTCTGGCCGTCGCGCTCAAGGAGCGTTTCGACCTGGGCCTCGTCGAGGCCTGGGGCGAGCGGCTCGTGGGCGTGATGCTCATCGCGATCGGACTCCTGGGCCTCCGGCGGGCCTTGCGCCTCACCCTTCACGTCCATCCCCACGAGCACGAGAGCGGGACGCACGCGCATCTCCATCTCCATACCGGCGCGGAGAAGGCTCACGGCGCCGAGAGTCACGCGGGCGGGGTCCCGCGCCACGGCCACACCGCGTTCTTCGCGGGCACGCTGCACGGCGTGGCGGGCACCGCCCACCTGCTCGGGGTGCTGCCGGCCCTCGCGCTCCCCGGGCTCCTGGCTTCGAGCGCCTACCTCCTGGCGTTCGCAGTGGGTACCGTCGCGGCCATGGCCGGGTTCGCGGCGTTCGTGGGCGAAAGCAGCGCAAGGTGGGCTCGTGGTCCCGCCCTCCTCCGACCCCTGCTCTGCGCGGCCAGCGTCGTGACCGTGGCCGTGGGCGCGGCCTGGCTCGTCCTGTCGGCGACGGCCTCGCGCGTGACCCCGATCGGCTGAGAGCCGCGCGGGCATGGGCGTCCTTTTCGGGCCCTTGTTGCTGGTCGCGGCCCAGGCGGCGCCGGGCGCGACGGCCGCGGACCTCGAGGCTCAGCTCTTTGCCGCCGTGTTCCGCCAGCAGAAGACGGAGCTGCTCGACGCCGAGGCCCGCGCCCAGGGCCTCGTCCTCTGCCTGGCCATCGACCCCGGCGACGCGCCCCAGAGCGTGAGCGCACTGACCCTCAAGCAACTGGGCCTCGGGCCCACGGTCCGGCGGGGCGCCGAATGCGAGGTCCGCCGGAATCGCGCGGTGGAGATCGCTACCAAGCGGACCGCGGTCGTGGTCACGGCCGGGCCGATCGAATGGGTGAAGGCGGACGAGGCCTGGGTCACGGTCACGGAGACTTGGAGCGCGTCGCGATCGTCGCGCCGGCCCTATCGCGTGGTCCGCGAGCCCGACGGGGCCTGGACCTCCCTGGGTCCGATCCTGAAGGGCGCTCCCATCGAGCGCTAGGGAGGTGGCGTTCTTGAGGCGAGCCTCGGGACGAATCGTCGCTCTGCTGCTGTTGGTGCCCGGAGCCACGAGCTCTCAAGACCAACCAGGCCGGTTGCCGCCCTCGGAAGCCACGACCGTGCTCGTCGACGTCGTGGTGCGGGACAAGAAGGGCTTGCCCGTCACGGGCCTGAAGGTGTCGGACTTCGAGGTGATCGAAGACGGCGTAACGCAGAAGGTCGCGCAATTCTCGCTCGCCGGCGCGGGAGGCGTCGCCTCCGAGCTACCGACCCGCTCGGCTGCGGGACCCGGCGCCACGCCCAGCGCGCCCGCCACATCCTCCGCTCAGGCGGCCATCACTCCCGCGACCATCGCGTTCGTCTTCGACCGGCTCTCGACCGAGGGACGTGTGGCGGCGCAGAAAGCCGTCCGAGCCTTCGCGGCCCGGAAGGAGTTTGCGGCGAGGGCGGGGGTCTTCTCGCTGGAGAACACTCTCGTGGTCCTTCAGGACTTCACAACCGATCCGGCCCTGGCCGTGGCCGCGGTCGAGGCCTTGGGCACGAGGCTCACGCATGTGGGGAGCAGCTTGGCCGACCAGGCGAGGGGCGTGACCCAGGCCCACATCCAGGCGAACGCCGATGCGGCTACGTTCGCCTACGAGAATCAATCCACCAACAAGCCGAAAGGCGCCGCCCTGGCGGAGCTCGAGATCCGGGCCCGGCAGTCCGCCATGGCCGCAGCCGCGGAAGATGCTTTCGACCGGCTCGACCGGGACCAGCACGGCTTCGTGGCCGCGAACGCGCTCTTGGCCATCGTCGACGCGCTCCGCGTGGTCCCCGGCCGCAAGGCCATCGTGCTCTTCTCGGAAGGCTTGTTCCGGACCGAGGCCAACCAGGAGCGGTTCCTGTCCGTCGTGAACGGCGCAAGCCGGGCATCGGTCAGCGTCTACGCGGTCGAGGCCAGCGGCCTCAATACGCAGTCGCTCGAGGCCCTCGCCCACGGCGAGCTCGAGTCCACCGCAAACGTCCGCATGGCGCAGCAGGAGGCGGGTAACGATACCGGCGGAGGGGCCTTCTCGCGCGGGCTCGAGCGGGCGGAGACCCTCGTCCGTTACAACCCGCGCGCGAGCCTCGAGTGGATGGCCGACAGCACCGGCGGGTTCTTCGTCCACGACACGAACGAGTTCGACGATTCCCTGGGCCGCATCGAGTCGGACCTCCAGTCGTACTACCTCCTGGGCTACACCCCCAGCAACGAGACCTACGACGGGCGCTTCCGCAAGATCGTGGTCAAGGTGAAGGGTTCGGGTCTCACCGTCCGAGCGCGATCCGGCTACTTCGCGGTCCGCACGGTGGGGCCAGTGCTCACCCACGTCGCCCCTCCCCTTGCGGTCCTCGAGTCGGGAAAGAAGCCGCACACGTTCGACGTCTTCGCCGGCGCCTGGCCGTTTCCGCAAGCGCAGGGCGCGGCTCGCGTCCCCGTGGTGGTCAGCGTCCCGGGCCGGGTTCTTTCGAGCTTGGCTGCGAAGAAGAAGGACGCAGGCGTCGACCTCACGCTGCTGGCCCGAATCCTCGATGCGAAGGGCGTCCCGGTCGAGGCCATGAGCCGGCGTTTCTCGCTCGACACGGTGGGGGTCTCGCAGGCCCGCGGCGCCGACCTGCGGCTCCTGCGGGACGCGTGGCTGCCTCCGGGCCACTACACCCTGGAGGCCGTGGCCTACGAGGCGACGAGCCAGAAGGCGAGTGTCGTGACGACTCCGCTGGACGTGCTCGACGGCACGCCGGCCATGAACCGCGTGCAGCTCGTGGTCGTTCGGCAGGCCTTGCCCGCGGCCAGCGCGGGCGCCGATCTCGAGAGCGGCCATCCGCTCGTGTTCGGGGAGGTCGTCCTCCAGCCGCTCGCGGGCGAACCCTACCCGCGCCAGCCGGGAAACCGACTGGTCGTGCAGGTCACGGCGTCCCCCGCCGCGGGCACGCGCCCACCGGCGGCGGTCCTCGAGCTGTGGCAAGGGGACCACCGACTCCAGCAGCGCCTGGTAGCGTGGGAGCGGCCGGAGCCTTCGGGCCTGGTGAGGCATGTCGGAGAGCTGCCCATCGCCGCGCTTGGCTCCGGGCCATACGAGGTGCGGGTCGACCTGTCCGAGGGCGGGCATGAACGGCGCCTCACCATCCCGTTCAAGATCCAGTAGGGAAATCGTCGTCTCGAGACGCTGGCCCGGGATCACGGGGAGACTCAGGACCAAAGACGCTCGATGCCGGGAAGGCCGTCGAACCCAGCGTCGAAGCTCACGACCTGGGTGATGCCCTGCTGTTCGATCACGGCCAGATGGACGGCGTCCCGAGCGGAGAGGCGGTCCGTACCGAGGACGATGGCCTTGGCCCGATCGACAGCCGCGCGATCCACCGGGAATACCTGGTCGACCACGCCGAGCAGGGCGTCGAACGCCGGCTGGATCGCGGCGCGGCGCCCTATGGCGACATAGCGATGGAGGATCTCCTGCAAAACCTCGGCATCGGTCACCAGCCGCCGGCGCTCGGCGATGAGCCGCTCCAACAATCGTTGCGCGTCGGCCTTGTGCGGATGGGCCGCCCCCACCAGGTACATGGGGACGTTCGAGTCGACGAAGATCACGGACGGGGGGGCGAGACGTACCCGCGCTCGATCTCGTCGAGCATCTGGTCGATGTCGGCCGTGGGGTAGGAATGGAGCGCAGCGGCACGCACCACCTCCAGCTTTCGGCCCGTGTCGCCCAGGGGCTCCTGCTGGCGGGCCTTCCTCAAGGCTTGCCGCACCCATTCCGCCACCGTGGTCCGCTGGCCGCGGGCGATGCGTTGAATCTCCTTGAGCTCCCGCTCTTCCAGGAGGACCTGGAGTCTCTTACTCATACTGATGAGTCTACTCGACTCATTGGTATGAGTCAACCTCAGGGCAGGCTGACCACCGCGGCGCCGCCCTCGCGAATGTCGAACGGCTTTCGCGCGCCGCCCTCCACCGCGAAGATGTAGCTGCCCGGGGCTATGTTCTCGAGCCGACGGATCGGGTTCGAAAGGCGAATGAGGCCATCGGGCGAAAAGAGGAACGGGAAGTAGACGGCCCCGTTCGGATAGAGGATTCGCGCGGACGGGTTCGCGAGGGCCAGGGTCTGCGGCCCGGACTGGATCTCGAGGGTGCCCCCGGGCGTGAAGGTGAGCGGGATCGAAGGCGCGGGCACCATGACCTGGGGGACGGTGACCGGCGCATAGCCGTCGGAGTTGGCGCGAAGCTCGTAGGTGCCGGGGCGAAGTGCCTGGATCTCACCCCGGCCTTCGCTGTCGAGCGACACCCCGCCGGTGTAGACCGGCGCCCCGCCGGAGTCGAGCACGCGCACGCTCAAGCCATGGAGGGGCACGCCGTAGATGCCGTCCCTGGCCACGACTCCAATACCCTCGCCGCGTCGCAGCTCGATCACGAGGTCCCCGCTCGGATCGGCCGCGGTCAACGACTTCGTTTCGGCCTGGTAGGCCGGCTTCTGCACCGCCACGCGGTAGGCCTTGGGCTCCAGGCCTTCGAGGGCGAATCGCCCGTTGCTGTCGGACGACGCTCCGTTCATGCCCACGAAGCCGCGGCCCACGTCCTCGATGCGAATCTCGGCGTCGGCCAGGGGCCGACCTGAGCCCTGCTCCACGACGGTCCCCGCGAGACGGGCGAGGGCCGCCTCGAGGTCGAGGCTCGTGTCGGCGGTCACGGAGACGGTCTTGCGGATGGCCCCACCGCCGCTCATGGGCATCGCCGACACGTTGTAGGTGCCGGCCTGGAGGCCCTCGAGCGCAAAGGCGCCCGACTCGTCGGTGCGCCCGGACGCGCCCTGGTTCCGGCCTCCGCCTTCGGGGAAGGCGTTCACCATGGCGTCGGTGACCGGCTTGCCGCCGCGGCTGACGTGCCCGTCGAGGCGGAAGCCCGACTCGAACACGATCTCGGCCGCGGCCTCGAGCTGGCCCTCGGCCACCACCACCTGGGCGGAGGCGCTGCGCGATCCGCTCACGAAGTCGCCGGCACGGGCGCTCAGGTTGATGGGCCCGGCCGGCACTCCCGAGAACTCGAACGCGCCGTCGGCGCCAGTGCGGGTGGTGGTGAAGAACTCGTCCGGGCCGCTGGCGCTGACGTTCACTCCGGCCCGGAGCGCCTCGGAAAGACCGGTGACCATTCCCTTGAGGTTCGCGCCCACACCCAGGGACAGGGTCACGTCCCGGCCGGGATCGTTGGCCTGGACCACGACCTCGACCGATGAGCTCGACTGCGTCCGGAGCGATGCCGTGAGCGAATAGCGGCCCGCGTTCAGGCGCTCGAAGCGAAAGCGGCCGGACGCGTCGGTGATGGCCGACTTGTTCCGGTCGTCGAACGGCTGCATCCCGCTGCCGCCGCTGGAGAGGGCCACGGAGGCACCGACGACCGGCCGCTGGCCGGCTCCGATCACCGTGCCGCCGATGGCGGCGCCGGTCGTCATCTTCAGGTCGACGGTGGCCGCACCTTCCTTGAGGTCGACCTTTTCGGTGGCTTCGGTCCAATCGGGGTGCGTCGCGGTCACGGTGTAGGTGCCGGCCGTGAGGCCGGCGATCTGGAACTGGCCGTCGGCGTCGCTCGTGGCCTCGCGACCGTCGCCTTCGGGACCGACGAAGCGCATGCGCGGACCGCCGCCTCCCGACAGCTCGGCCCGGACCGTCGCCTCCCGGACCGGCTTGGCCGAGCGCGCATCGAGGACGCGGCCCGAGATCATCCCGCCCCGGGACAGGCGCACGTCGACCCCTTCGACCGTGGCCCCTTCCTCGACGGAAACACCCCCGACCCGCGCGCCCTCGTAGCCCGCGGCTCGCACCTGGACATCCCACTTCCCCGCCGCCACGTCGTCCAGCGTGAAGCTGCCGTCGTCCGCGTGGAAGGTGGCCGGTTGGCCCGGGCCACGACCGCGTCCGCCGGGACCTGCGAAGCGAAAGACCATCCCGCCCCCTTCTCGCGAGGGCTCGTAGCTCACCTCGAAGTCCCGCAGCGCTCGACCCGTCTCCGCGTCGAGTGCCGTACCGCGAATGCGGCCGCGACCGTCCACCACGAGCTCCACCCCGTCAGCCGGCGCGCTGATCCCGGCCTTGCGCGGTCCGAGACCGCTGTCGCCCAGCACCTGCAGCTCGTAGCTCTCCCCGGCACTGACGCCCTCGATCACGAAGGCCCCGTCCGGCCCCGTAGGTTCGTCGGTCATCGGGCCTCCGAGGAGACCGGCCATGGGGCCACGCGCACCCGCCGCCGCCGGGCGGGCCGAGACGCGGTAGCCAGGGGCGCCGTTGCCGGCCTTGTCGCGAACGTAGCCGCTGATCGTGGCCCCGGGCCGTACCACCACCTCGATGGGCTCGCTCGCCTTCCCTTCGGCAATCTTGACGGGGTCGACGCGCTCCCGGCCATAGCCCTTCTTGGTGGCGGTCAGCGTGTAATCACCGGCGGCAAGACCCTTGAACTCGAAGCGCCCGTCAGCCCCGGTCTCCTTCCGCGGCCGGCTGCCCGGACCGCCGACGAAGGAGAACTGGGCCCCCCCTCCCCGCGACTGGAACCGTGTCTCCCGGATGAGCTCCACCTCGGCGGCGGCGATGGGCTGGCCACGCTCGTCCTTGACGATGCCGCGGGCGGAAAGCCCGCTGCGCAGCACGACGTTGACGCGAGCCACCGCCGATGTCTGGAGAGCGATGCCTCCGATCGTGCGGGGCTCGTAGTCGGGATGCTGCACGGTGAGGGTCTGGCCGTCGCCCGGGGCGAGCCGCGTCGCGATGAACGAGCCGTCGCGGCCGGAGCGGAACGCGGTGTCGCCCTGGATCATGGCGAAGAAGGCGCGGCGGCCGGTGACTCCCGCGGCGGCGAGCCGCCCGATGGCCCCCTCGATGGGCATGCCGCGCTCGTCGACGATGCGACCCGTGAGGGCCGCGGCCCGGGTGAGGATCACGTCCTGCGCTTGGGTGGCTCCCGGGGCGACGCGCACGGCCTCGCGGCTCCAGGCGACGTACGCCGGGTCGTCCGCGACCATTCGATAAGCGCGTGCGGGAAGGCCGCGGATCTCGTAGCGGCCGTCCGGAGCCGAGCGCCCGACGAAGGTGGCGCCTTCGCCGCGGGCGACGACCCTGATCCGCGCGAGCGGCGCACCCGACGCCGCCTCGACCACCCGGCCCTTCAGGGAAGCGGTCGGGGCGAGGACGACGGTCGCCTTGTTGGCCCCCGCCTCGATGGGTGCGCTCCCTCGACCCTTGTCCCCGCCATCTGCGACGAGGACCCCGGCGTCTGCGGGCAAGCCGTCGACGAGGAAGGTGCCGTCGGGCCGCGCTTCGTGCCAGCGCGAGACGCTGCGCCCCTCGAAACGGACGAGAGCGCCCTCGGCGGGTGTGCGGCGGTCGCCAAGGACCACCTGCCCGGTCACGACGCGGCCGAGGCTCAACACGACCGGCCGCCGGAGCGCCCCCCCCGCGGCCCCCGTGACCTCGGCCACCCCGAAGGCGGGGGCCTCGACGCGGAGGTGATTGCCCACCGCACTGGCCTCGGCAAAGCGGAAGGTGCCGTCGGCGCGGGTCGTCGTCGTCACGGGGATGGGCGAGGCGTCGGCGCGGCCGAAGAACGACCTCGCGGTGCCGGGCAGCAGGGTGACGGTGGCTCCGACCACCGGGCCGCCGCGACCGTCGACGACCTTGCCGGCGAGAGCCGTGGCCTTGGCCAGGGTCACGTCGCCCGCGCTGGCCGTCTCGCTGGTGTCGAAGACGGGTTCGAGGAGCGCGGGCGCCAGTCCACCGCCGGTGACCTTGAGACGCACCAGGGCCGCCGCGGTGGGGCCGGGGGTCGGGGTCAACGTGAGGGCGAAGGTGCCATCGGGGCGAGTGGTCGCGGTGGCGAGCGCCTTGCCACCGTCCTCGCGGCGAGCCTCGCGCCGCGCCTCCTCGAAGGGTGACTCGAAGGGAACCGCGGCCACCGTGGCTCCGGCCACGGGCTTGTCGTCGGCCAGGATCCGCCCCCGCAACTCGCCCGCGGTCGCGGCCGCGGCAAGCCCCAGACAGGAGACGGCGACGGCGGAGGTCCACCGTAGCTGCTTCATTTGCTCACCTCGCGCTCGAACGGCCCGCCCCTGACGCCAAGGATGACGCGTTTCGGCGCGTGATTCCACAAGGCACGAACAGGCCCGGTCTGGCCTTCTGACGCAAGACGGGACCGAAAGGACGAGGGTGGGGGCCTCGTGACCCTTCAAGGGGCTGAACGGAGCGGGCGACGGGCCTGCCGGCTTGGGGCAGAATCGTCTTCGGGGCGGTCGACGGGAGAGAGTCGATGACCAGACCGGTTCACGATCGACGCAAGGCTGCGCTCGTGGCAGCACTTGCCGTTCTCGGTATAGCCCCTGTCCTCGTCGCGCAGGAGTGGGCGTCGTTCCGCGGGCCGGGGGCGAGCGGAGTGGCCGACAACCAGGGCCTGCCTGCGGAGTGGAGCGTGGCCGGTGGGAACAACGTCCGCTGGAAGGCGACGATCCCCGGGCTCGGCCACTCGAGCCCGGTCGTTTCCGGGGACCGCGTCTTCGTGACGTCCGCGGTGACGGCCGAGAGTGCCAAGGTGACCCTCGGGGACGAGGGGGGCATCAGCCTTGCGGACGATCGCGAGACGCACTCCTGGCGTCTCTTCTGCCTGAGCGCGCGCGACGGGAAGGTGCTCTGGCAGAAAGAGGTGGCCGCGGGCCTGCCGCGGGCCAAGCGCCACGTCAAGGCCAGCCAGGCCAACGCCACTCCCGCGACCGACGGACGAACCGTCGTGGCCCTCTTCGCCTCCGAAGGCCTCTTCGCTTTCGATATCGACGGCCGGGCCCTCTGGCACCGCGACCTCGGGGTGCTGAACCCCGGCCTCCTCGACGATCCCACGTCGGAATGGGGACACGCCAGCTCGCCGATCATCCATGGCGACAGGGTGATCGTTCAGGTCGATCGTCACAAGGACTCGTACCTGACGGCCCTGGACCTCGCGACCGGGAAGGACGTCTGGAGAGTCGCGCGCGACGAGCGACCGGTCTGGAGCACGCCTACCCTCGTGACCGCAGCGGGTCGGACGGATCTGGTGGTGAACGGCGGGCATTACGTGCGCGGCTACGACTCGGCGACGGGGAGCGAGAGGTGGCGGTTCAAGGACGAGGCCGAGGTGAAGACTCCCACCCCGTTCGTGAGCGACGGCCTCCTCGTCCTGGCCGGGGGATACCGGGGCCGGCCCATCCTGGCCTTGAAGACGGGAGCGAAGGGCGACGTTTCCGTGGCCGAGGACGCGAAGAGCGGGCCGTTCCTGGCGTGGCGAACGGAGCCCGGCGGCCCGTACACCAGCACGCCCGTGGCCTACGGCGGCTTGCTCTACAGCGTGCGCGACGAGGGCATCCTGTCCGTCTTCGACCTCGCGAGCGGGGCGCGGATCTACCAGGAGCGCACGAACGGCACCCACGCCGCGTCCCTCCTCGCGAGCGACGGAAAGGTCTACGTCACCGCGGAAGGCGGCGAGGTCCTGGTCGTGAAGGCGGGGCGGCGCTTCGAGGTGCTGGCGCGCAACGACATGGGCGAGAGCTGCATGGCCACCCCGGCCATTGCGAACGGCACCCTGTTCGTGCGCACTCGCGGCCACGTGTACGCGATCGGGGCGACGAAGACCGCGGGCTAGCGGTCGCGCAGGGGCAACCAGACCTCGGTCTTGAGCTCGGACGGCGGGGTGTTGCGAGGGTCGTTGAGGTACTCCTCGACACAGGGTCGATCGGCCGCCTCTTCCCCGCTCTTCGGTAGCCATTCGCGGTAGAGCCACCCGTAGGCTTGGGGGAGCTCGGCGTAGGCGCCGACGTGGAGGAGCACCGCGTGGCGCCCGCCCGGGATCTCCAGGGCCTGGAGCCCTCCGTCGGGGACGAAGCCGTCCGGGGCCGTGAGGCACGCCTCCGATCGGAGCGCGTCGACCGGGGTGGCACTCGGGTCGTCGTGGTAGATCCCGAAAGACCGGGTCGTAGGGCCGAGAAGGCCACGCCCGGACGCCAGCGCGAACAGGCGCTCGAACGTGGCGCCGATGCCGTGATAGTCGCCTGTGTGGTGGAGGCCGGCCAGGCGGACCTTTGGAATCGAGCGGATCTCGACCGAGTACATGACATCCTCCCCCCGGGCAAAGGCGCGATAGGCGGCGGGCGGAGCGCCGTAGGCCGATCGGAACGCCCTCGTGAACGCAGCCTGGCTGCCGTATCCCGCGTGCGCGGCGATCCTCTCTATGGGCGTCTCGCCTTCGATCAGCTCCACCGCCGCTCGATGAAGCCGCATCCGCCGCACCGTCTCCGTCAGGGTCTCACCCTGGAGCGCGTGGTAGATCCGGTGGAAGTGAAAGGGCGAGAAGCAGGCGACCTCGGCCAACCGCTCGAGATCGACCTCCCGGTCGAGGTTCTCCGCGAGGTAGACGGCGACCCGCTCCAGCCGGTCGGCGTAGTCGGAAAGGGTCCGTGGCGTCGCGACGGTATCGGGCATCTCGTGACCGCCGCCATGCTAGCAGGCGGCCCTTGATCCAGGTTGCGGATCTGAGGCTGCCGGCTCTCAGGAACGGGGAATCGGCTCGAGGTCCAGGGCGACGTCCTGGTTGCGGACGCTGTGGGTGAGCCAGCCGAGCGAGATCATGTCGACGCCGGTCTCGGCCACGGCTCGCGCGGTCTCGGGCGTGATCCCGCCCGAAGCTTCGAGGAGCGCGCGGCCGCGGGCCAGGGCGGCGGCCTCGCGGAGCATGGGCAGCGTCATGTTGTCGAGCAGAACCACGTCGACGCCCAGGTCGAGGGCCTCGCGGAGCTCGTCGAGGGTGTCAACCTCCACCTCGACCTTGACCATGTGGCCGACGTGGGCGCGCACCCGGGTCACCGCGGCTGTCACCCCGCCCGCGAGGACCCGGTGGTTGTCCTTGACGAGGACGGCGTCGTCGAGGCCGAAGCGATGGTTGCTGCCGCCACCGACGCGGACCGCGTACTTTTCGAGGGCGCGCAGGCCGGGTGTGGTCTTGCGCGTGCAGACCACCTGGGCGCGGGTCCCTTCGAGGCTGCGCACGACGTCGCGGGTCGCGGTGGCGATCCCCGCGAGCCGGCCCAGGAAGTTGAGGGCCACGCGCTCCGCGGTGAGAAGGGCGCGGGCCGAGCTGTCGACCATGGCCACGGTCTGGCCGGCAGCGGCGTCCTGGCCGTCTGGCACTCGCGGCTCAGTCCGCGCCTCGGGGTCGAGTGCCTGAAAGGCCGCGAGCGCCACGTCGAGGCCGGCCACGCGGCCTTCGCGTCGGAAGACGATCGCGCCCCGGGCACGGCGCTCCGGCGGGACGATCGCGTCGGTCGTGAGGTCTCCGGCGCGACCCAGGTCCTCGCGGAGGGCCTCGCGCACGAGTCCCTCGTACTGCAGCAGGTAGAGCGGCGCCGTCATCGCGCGGCGGCGGCCGCAGGGGCGATCAGCACCTGCCGCCGCTGCCAGCGGGGATCGAGCTCGGGATAGTCGAGGCGGAAGTGGCTGCCCCGGCTCTCGCGCCGGTGCGAGGGCGGCCTGGGCGACGAGGCCGGCAGCGGTGACGAGGCTCGCGGCTTCGGAGCGCTCGTCGGCCAGGTCCAAGGCCCATCGGCCGATCTCGGCGACCGCCGAGGCCAGCCCTTGCTCCTCCCGCAAGAGGCCGACCTTCTCCCACATGACCTGCCGGACCCGCTGGGCCGCGGCGGATGAGCGGGCGGGGTCGAAGCGGGCACGCGCGGCCGCGGTGGCGGCCGACCGGAAGGGCATGGTCGACTGGGGGCAGCGTGGCTTCGAGGGCTTTCCCCAGGTCCTCGGCCACGCGACCTCCGAAGACCAGGGCCTCGAGCAGCGAGTTGCTGGCCAGGCGGTTGGCCCCGTGCACACCCGTGCACGAGACCTCGCCGCAGGCCCAGAGGCCGGGCAGCGACGCGCGGCCGCGGTCGTCCACGACCACGCCCCCCATGTGGTAGTGCGCGGCCGGGGCCACGGGGACGGGCTCGCGGCGCGGGTCGAGGCCATGCTTCTGGCACAGCTCGAAGACGGTGGGAAAGAGCCGGGGGAAGTCGTCGCCGACCGCCTGGCGCGCGTCGAGGAAGGCGCTGTGGCCTTCGAGGAGATGGCGGGCGATCCCGCGGGCCACCACGTCGCGCGCGGCCAGCTCCGCGGCCGGGTCCACGTCGCGCAGGAAGCGCCGGCCCGTCTCGTCGACGATGACGGCGCCCTTCCCGCGCAGCGCCTCGGTGAGGAGGGGCATGGGGTCGGCGCCCACGGCGAGCGCGGTGGGGTGGAACTGCACGAACTCCAGGTCGCCGAGACGGGCGCCGGCGCGGGCGGCCATGGCGAGTCCGTCGCCCGTGGCCTCGGGCGGATTCGTGGTGTGGGAGTAGACACGGCCGATTCCGCCGGTGGCGAGCACCACCGCGGAAGCGAGGTGGACCACGATCTGGCCGTCGGGGTTGCGGACCACCACACCTGTGCGCCCGGCCCTCCTCGACCAGGAGGTCGCAGGCGAAGGTCTCCTCGAAGACGCGTACGCCCGGCGCGGCCCGGAGGGCGGCGGTCAGGGCCCGCACCAGCTCGGCGCCGGTGGCGTCGCGGGCGTGAAGGATGCGCGAGCGGCTGTGGGCCGCCTCCCGGCCGAGCGCGAACTTGCTCGCGGTCGTCGCGGTCGAGGCGCGCTCCGAGGGCGACGAGCCGGCGTATCGCGGCCGGTCCCTCGCGGGTGAGGAGGTCGACCACGTCGGCATCGGCAAGGCCCCCCGCGACCGCGATGGTGTCCGCGGCGTGGAGCGCGGGCGAGTCGTCGGGACCGACCGCGGCCGCGACCCCGCCCTGGGCCCAGGGGCTGGACCCCCCGGCCCCCAGGCGGGTCTTGGTCACGACGTGGACGCGAAGAGGGGCCAGGGCGAGGGCCGCGGACATGCCGGCCACCCCGGCGCCGACGATCACGACGTCGGCCACTTGGCGGTCGTCGGGGAGAGTGGTCATCTCGTGCTCGTGGCGCGCACGGCCAGCATGCGCTCGACGGCCTGGCGTGCGCGGCCCGCAAGTACCGGGTCGATCTTGATCTCGAACTTCAAGTCGCGCAGCGACTCGTAGATCTTGGGCAGAGTGATGCGCTTCATGTGCGGGCACAGGTTGCAGGGGCGCACGAAGTCGACGTCGGGGAACTCGGCGGCGAGGTTGTCGCTCATCGAGCACTCGGTGATCATCGCAACCTTCCTGGGCCGGCGCTCACGCACGTGCTTGAGCATGCCCGAGGTCGAGCCGACGAAGTCGGACGCGGCGAGGACGTCGGGCGGACACTCGGGATGGGCGATCACGACCACCCCCGGGTAGGTCTCGCGCAAGGACCGGATCTCGTTTCCCGTGAAGCGCTCGTGGACCTCGCAGTGGCCCTTCCAGAGGATGATCTCGACCTTGGTCTGGCTCGCCACCCACCGGCCCAGGTACTCGTCGGGCAGGAAGATCACGCGGGGGACCCCGAGCGACTCCACGACCTCCACCGCGTTGCCCGACGTGCAGCAGACGTCCGACTCGGCCTTCACGTCGGCCGAGGTGTTGACGTAGGTCACGACCGGGACCCCGGGGTATTGCGCGCGCAGGCCGCGAACGTCGGCCGCGGTGATCGAATCGGCGAGCGAGCACCCCGCCAGGAGGTCGGGGATGAGGACCGTCTTGTCCGGGTTCAGGATCTTCGCGGTCTCCGCCATGAAGTGGACGCCGGCCAGGACGATGACCGAGGCCTTGGTCTCGGCCGCTTCCCGGGCGAGGGCCAGCGAATCGCCCACGATGTCGGCGACGCCGTGGAAGATCTCCGGGGTCTGGTAGTTGTGGGCGAGGATGACCGCGTTCCTCCGGAGCTTCAGCTCCTGGATGGCCGCCACGTAGGGGGCGTGCACGGGCCACTCGATCGCCGGGATCACGGTCTTCAGCTTCTCGTAGGTCGCCGCGGTGGCCGCGGCCACGGCGGGGTTGTACTCGGGCTCACCCCTGCTCAAGTCGACGCCGCCTGCGCTCATCGTGACCTCACTCGCCTATTATGCTCGACATGAGCATAATAGGAGCCTGAAAAACAGCCGTGGACTACGGCTGTGATCTCTTATACTACGCGTGAGCATAACGCGTGTCAAGAGGCGACTCGACCCGTGCGGGCCTTCGGGCCCTGGGCGCGGGCGCCGGGCAAGCCGACCCCGGGAGCCAGGCGTTCGCGCAGGACCTCGCGGCGGAAGCGGAACCGCTCGGCCGGACGGCCCCCGGTGCGCGACTCGATCTCCGCCGTGCCTTCCACGAGGCCGCCCTTCTCGACGAGCCGGCGGAAGTTCTGCTTGTGCAGGCGGAGCCCGGCCAGCGATTCCACCGTGCGCTGGAGCTGGAGCAGCGTGAAGGTCGCGGGCAGCAGCTCGAAGACCACGGGCCGGTAGCGGATCTTGCCGCGCAGCCGCCCGAGGGCCGTGGCCAGGATCCGCCGATGGTCGAGGACCATCGACTTGCCCAGGGCCTCGGGGGACAGAAGCCCCGCCTCGTACAGAAGCTCGTAGCGCTCGAGCACGCGGTCGGCGTCCCAGGACGCCCCGCGCAGGCCGAAGGTGATGTCGACGCGTTCACGGCGGCGCGCCCGCGTGGGCGCCGTCCTTCCCGCTCTCGGCCCAGGCCGAGAGCGCGGGGACGATCTGCTTCGAGATGAGGCCGGGGCGGCTCGCGCGCCAGTCCTCCCAGGGCAGGAACTCGTAGCAGTCGCGCCAACGGGCCCGCCCCGCGCCTGCCACCTGACCTTCGCGCACCAGGGCCAGGTAGGCGACGGAGAGCAGGCGCGGCGTGCCCGGCGCGCACGCGCGCGTCGCGGTAGCGGTCGCCGAAGGTGTAGAGCTGCTCCACGTACCCGAGCTCCAGGCCGGTCTGCTGCCGTACCCATCCCCGCAGCCCGAGCTCGAGCGTGCGGTCGCCCTCGGGGTCGAGGGGGCCGAAGGGGAGGGCGCTCCAGTGCTCGCCGGCGGGCGAAGGCTCGGACCGGAGCGCCTCGGGGGTGGCGAGCGCGTGCTCGGCGCGCTCCACGGTGAGCACCCGGGGCTCGCCGTCGGTGACGGCCACGATCACCGCGGAGAGTCCCGACGACGATCGGGCTTGTCTCGCGAGCCGTGACCATGAGTGGCATCTTACCCGGGGGCGACGCACGGGGGCCGTCCGCGCACGCGGACGGCCCCGAAGGCTGGAGCTACTCCTTGATCTTGACCGCCTTGACGCCCGAAGTGAGGGTGGCGCTCCCGGAAACGTAGCCGATGGCCGCGGAGTTGGCGGCCACCCAGGACATCACCTCGGCGTCTCCCACCTTCACGAACGGCGGGACCGTACGCCCGGTGAACATCTGCTTCTGCCAGTACGACTCGATGGCCGGCAGCGGCTGCTTGTGGATCCCGAGGGAGAAGGCCGCGCGCACCTCGGACCGTCGAAGACTGGTCGAGGGGCACCACCACCTTGCCGTCCGGCCACTTGAGGGATTGCTTCAGAAACCATCGGCTGACCTCGGCGCGGGCCAGCTCGGTGACGGGGTTCGATGCGTTGACGATCACCTGATAGGCGGGGGCGTCCTGGGCTCGAGCCGAGCCGCCCGCGAGGCTGAGCCCGGCGAGGGCGAGACCAAGGGTCCATGCCGCGGCCCCCCCGGAAGCCGCGATCGCGATTTTCATTGACACGCTCCTGGAAGTTCGCCGCACGGCTGGCCCTAGTGTAGTTGATCTTGCCCGGGGCCGGCTCCTCAGGTGCGAGGCACACCTTGCGGCTCGAGGTCCACGACGAAGAGCCTGGCGCCCGCGAGGTCGTGGAGCGAGGCCGTGAGCACGCGGCTTCGACCCTCGATCCGGATACGGCCGTAGAACTGGAGCCCTTCGCTCGGGGGACGGTTGGGCCTCATGCCCTCGGGGATCCCTCGGAAGCGCACCTCGGGTCCGAAGGTGTCGTCGAGCGCGTTCGGGCCAAAGGTGCCCGCGTGCAGGGGACCGGCCACGAACTCCCAGAAGGGATCGAAGTCGGTGAAGCGCGCCCGGACGGGGTCGAAATGATGGGCCGAGGCGTAGTGGACGTCGGCGGTGATCCAGACGACGTTCCTGACCCGGGCTTTCCGCATCGCGCCCAGGAGGTGGGCGATCTCGAGCTCGCGTCCGAGGGGCGGCCCGTCCCCGTTGGCGACCGCCTCGAAAGCCGCGGGGCCATCCGGGATCACGAGCCCGATCGGCATGTCGCTCGCGATCACCTTCCAGGTGGCGCGCGAAGCGGCGAGCTCGCGCTCGAGCCAGGCGAGCTGGGCCGCGCCGAGAAAGGCTGATTCCTCGGTGGAGGACGTCTGCCGATTCGCCGAGTTGGGGCCGCGGTAGGAGCGCATGTCGAGGACGAACACGTCGAGGCTCGGGCCGTAGGCGATCTTGCGGTACACCCGTTCACGGTCTTCCGCGGGCAGGCGAATGGGCATGTACTCGAGGAAGGATTTCTTCGCGCGAGCCGCCAGGAGGGCGACGCTCTTCACCTGGTAGCGGGGATCGCCCTGAACCTGCGAGGGGAACCAGTTGTTGCGCACCTCGTGGTCGTCCCACTGCGCGACCACCGGCACCTCGGCGTTGAAGCGGCGCACGTTGTCGTCCTGGAGGTTGTAGAGGAAGTTGCCGCGAAACTCGTCGAGGGTCTCCGCGACCTTCGCCTTCGCGGGAGTGACCAGGTTCTTCCACGAGGAGCCGTCCTCGAGCTTCACCTCGGGAAGCAGGGGGTTGTCGGCGTAGATCGAGTCCCCGCTGTGGACGAAGAAGTCGGGCTCCGCGCGCCGCATCGTCTCGAACATGCGCAGGCCGCCCCACTCGGGGTTGATCCCCCATCCCTGGCCCACCACGTCGCCGCCCCACACGAAGCTCAAGTCCCGTGACGCCGGAGGCGGCGTCCTGAAGCTTCCGGTGGCGGGCAGGCTCCAGGTCCGCAGGTCGGTGAGGTCCTGGAAAAGGGCCCGGTAGAAGATGCGCTGGCCCGCGGGCAGGTCGTCGAGATCGACGCGCGCCGTGAAGTCTTCGTCTTCGAGGGCGGCTGGGCCCACCACCCGCCGGGGGTCACGGAATGCTTCGGTGGTCGCGTACTCCACGACCAGCCGGGCGGGCCGATCCGTGCGGCTCCACACCAGGGCACGGCCCCCGGTCACGTCGCCCACCGCGGCGCCCCAGTCGGTCGCCGGTCGCGCCGCGTCAGCCAGGACGAGGGCGGGGCCGCGGCCCGGGGTCACGAGCGGCACCGCGGCCGCCCCCAGCGCGCGGCGCAACAAGTCTCGACGCTTCATCTCGTCACCTCCGCCCGCTCCCACGGGCCGGGCGGAGGTTAGCGCAGAAGGCTACCGGCAGGCGAGGCGCTCCCTCGGTCCGGAGCGCCCCAGGGTCGGTCCCGCGCGGGCTTGATCTCCCTGACTTGACCAACTAGACTAAGACCATGAAGAAGGTCAACATCTACGAAGCCAAGACCCGGTTGTCGCAGCTCGTCGCGGAGGCTGCCTCGGGACGAGACGTGGTCATCGCGCGGGCCGGCCGACCCGTCGCCCGCCTCACCCGGCTCGTGGGGACGACCCGCAAGCGACGACTGGGCCTGCTCGACGGACGGTTTCGCATCCCTGACGACTTCAATCGAGCCTTGCCCGACCACTTGCTTCGCTCTTTCGAAGGCGACTGAATGCGGATGCTCGTGGACACCCACCTCCTCCTTTGGGCGGCGGCCAGCAGCCGGCGCCTGCCCCGGGAAGCGCGTCGGGCGATGGAAGACCCGGAGAACGAGGTGCTGTACAGCGCCGCCAGCCTTTGGGAGATCGCCATCAAGGCTTCCCTGCGCAAAGCCGACTTCAAGGCTGACGTCGGCCTCTTGCGCCCCGCCTTGACCGAGATGGGATTTGTCGAGCTCCCGGTCTCGGGGGCCCACGCCGAAGCGCTCGCCCGCCTGCCTCCTCTCCACAAGGACCCGTTCGACCGCATGCTGGTCGCCCAGAGCCTCTCTGAGCCTCTCGTACTGCTCACGAACGACGCGATGCTCAGCGGCTACGGCGAGGTGGTGCGGGTGGTCTAGGCTCAGCCGACTTGGCGGGCCAAGGCGCAGCCGTGCTATTGTCGGGTCAGAACCTGCGTCCTCGCCTCTGGCAACTTCCCGCAGTTCCACAAAACCATGATTTCAGTCAGTAACGTGACCATGCGCTACGGCGCCAAAGTCCTGTTCGACGAGGTGTCCACGAGCTTCACCCCGGGGAAGCGCTATGGCCTCACCGGACCCAACGGCGCGGGCAAGTCCACCTTCATGAACCTGCTGACCGGCACCCTCGACCCGCAGAAGGGAACGGTCACACGCCCCCGGAAGCTGGGCGTGCTCCGCCAGGACCAGTTCGCGTTCGACCGCTTTCGTGTGCTCGACACGGTCATCATGGGCAACGAACGTCTGTGGGCCACGATGGAGGAGCGCGACCGGATCCACGCCAAAGCCGAGCTGACCGACGCGGACGGGATGCGGCTCGGCGAGCTCGAAGGCATCGTGGGCGAGGAGGACGGCTACAGCGCCGAGAGCGATGCGGCCATTCTGCTCGAAGGCCTCGATATCCCGGACGCCCTGCACGAGCGGAAGATGGGCGAGCTCCAAGGCGGACAGAAGGTCCGGGTGCTTCTGGCCCAAGCCCTCTTCGGGCACCCTCAGGCGCTCTTGCTCGACGAGCCGACCAACCATCTGGACCTCGAGTCCATCCACTGGCTGCAGGGCTTCCTGAACGAGTACGACGGGGTCGTGATCGTCATCTCCCACGACCGTCACTTCCTGAACCGGGTCTGCACCCACATCGCCGACATCGACTACGAGACCATCATCACGTACACCGGCACCTACGACGACATGGTGGTGACCAAGACGCAGGTCCGCGCGCAGATCGGCGCCCAGAATGCGCAACGGGAGAAGAAGATCGCCCAGCTCAACGACTTCATCGCGCGTTTCTCCGCGGGAACCCGCTCGAGCCAGGTGCAGTCGCGGCGCAAGGAAGTCGAGCGCCTGCAGGTCACGGAGCTCGCCAGGTCGAACATCCAGCGGCCCTACCTGAAGTTCGAACAGAAGCGGCCTTCGGGCAAGCACGTTCTGGAAGTGGAGGGGGTCAGCCAGTCTTACGGGGACACCGAGGTGATTCGAAGCTTCACCGCGAGCATCGGGCGAGGAGAGAAGGTGGCGCTCCTGGGCCGCAACGGTGCGGGCAAGACCACGCTGCTGAACGCCCTGCTCGCCAACTCTCCAACCCTGTCGGAAGCCGAGCTGCGACAGGCCAGCGGGTATGACGGGCCGTTCCTGAAGAGCGGCAAGGTCCTCTGGGGGCACGAGGCCGCGGTGGGCTACTTTGCCCAAGATCACAAGGCGTCCATCCAGCCCGGGACGACCGCTTTCGAATGGCTCAAGCAATGGGACCCCACCGCGTCCAACGAGGAGCTTCGCGGCCTGCTGGGGCAGATGCTGTTTCCTCGCGAGGACGGCGACAAACGTACCGAGGTGCTCTCCGGCGGAGAGGCCGCGCGGCTGCTCTTCTGCAAGCTGATGCTGCAGAAGCCGAACGTCCTGGTCCTCGACGAGCCGACCAACCACCTCGATCTCGAATCGATCAACGCGCTCAACATCGCATTGCAGCGCTATCCCGGCACCGTGCTCCTGGTCACGCACGACGAAGACCTCATCGACGAGGTGGCCACGCGCATCTGGCATTTCGAAGGAAGCCACCGGATCACCGACTTCAAGGGCGCCTACGAGGAGTACCAGGCGGCTTCGGTCTGAGTCTCCCGGGATGAGCGAAGAGGGGACGGTCGGATTCGATTACGCGGGCCTCGTCGCGGGGGCCCTCCGCGGCGTGGTTCGGGAGGTGCTCCAAAGGGTGGCGAGCGACGGGCTCGAGGGCGAGCAGCACCTCTATCTCTCGTTCCGGACTTCCGCCCCCGGGCTCGATCTGCCCGCCCACCTGCGCAAGCAGTTCCCGAAGGAGATGACGATCGTCCTCCAGAACCAGTTCTGGGGACTGGCCGTGGAAGAAGAGGCCTTCTCGGTTCAGCTCCGATTCGGCGGGAAGCTGGAGCGGCTCACCGTACCCTTCAAAGCACTCGTGGCCTTCGCCGATCCCTCGGTGCCCTTCGGCTTGCGTTTCGAAGGCGCGGCGGCAGAAGACGAAGGCGACGTGTCCCTGCCCGCGACGGCCCCGGCGGGCCGGCCGGCGGCAACCGCTTCGAGCGAAACGGCCGACGCCAAGGTCGTGGCCTTCCGGCCCGGTCGCAAGAAGCCCGGGCCGAAACGCCTGGACTCCTAGGCGGGGCCCGTTCGCGAGGCGCGGAGGGACGCGAGCCCGGCCACCAGCCCCTCGCCCCGCTCGCGCCGCTTCTGGTTCCAGACGATCACGTCGTCGAGAACGCTGTAGGCCGCGGGCACCACGAACAAGGTGAGCAGCGTCGATACGAACATGCCCCCGACCAGTGCGAGGGCCATCGGCCGCTGAAGCTCGGCCCCCGGACCGATGGCGAGCGCGGGCGGCATGGCCCCCGCGATGGTCGCGATCGACGTCATGAGGATGGGCCGAAGCCGCAGCGGACACGCCTCGAGCAGGGCGTCGTGACGCTCGGCCCCCTGCTCACGGAGCTGGTTGGTGAAGTCCACGAGGAGGATCGAGTTCTTCTTCGCGATTCCCATGAGCAGGATCATGCCGAGGACGCTGTAGACGTTCAGGCTCTGGCCCGCGAGCCAGAGGGCCATGAGCGCGCCGCTGATGCTGAAGGGCAAGGCCAGGAGCACGGTGAACGGGTGTGAGAAGGCGTTGAACTGGGTGGCGAGCACCATGTAGGCCACGACCAGGCCGAGGCCGAAGGCGAACCAGAGCGACTGGAAGGACTCCGCGAAGGCCTGGCTGTTCCCCGAAGGGATGGCGCGGTATCCGTCGGGCAGGATTCTTCGGGCGGTGGCGAGCGACCGGTCGATGGCATCGTCCTGGGAGACGCCGGGGAGGACATTCGCAAAGATCGTGATGGCCCGCTCGCGGTCGCGCCTCGTGATGGTCTGGAGGGTGGGGCGCTGCTCGATGCGCACGATGTCGCCCAGGCGCACGAGGCCGCCCTGGCCGGTGCGCACCAGAAGCCTCTGGATGTCCTCGGGGCGCTGTCTCTGGGGGGCGAGCAGCCGAACCCGGATGTCGAAGCGTCGGCCCTTGTCCTTGAACTTCCCGACCCGCTGGCCGCCGATCGCCGAGTTCACGGTCTCTCCGATGGAGGCCATGCTGATCCCGAGATCGGCAGCCTTGTTGCGGTCGGGCACGACCTGGACTTCGGGCATGCCGACCTGGTAGTCGCTGTCCACGTCGGTCACGGTTCCGCTCTGGCGCATCTCCTCCATGATGTCCTTGGCCGAACGTGCAAGGAGGTCCCAGTCGCGGCCGCGGACGTTGAACTCGACCGGGAACCCGCCGCCCCGGCTCGAGCTGAAGCCCGCCTGCGAGAGGTCCTGCATGTTGGCCCGGCAGCCGGGAATGGAGTTCGCCATCACGCGCACGTCCCCCATGAACTCCTGCTGGGTGAGTCGATGACCTCGCTTGGGATCGATCGGGCGGTCCCCCTTGTCCTTCATGGTGACGAACACCACCCCGGTGTTGACCTCGCCGCCGCCGAAGCCACCCACCGCACCCCCGTACTTGAGCACTTCGGGCCGCGACTCCATGTAGGCCTCGAGCTGCTTGAAGACGCGGTCCGTCGCGTCCAGGCTGCTCCCCACCGGGGTCTGGAAGCGCACCAGGAATCGGCTCATGTCCTGGGGCGGGATGAACTCCTGCCTCAAGAAGCCCACGATGCCCAGGGAGAGGACGAAGAAGACCACCGCCGCCAGCATCACGAGGGCCCGATGGTGGAGCGCGGGCTTGAGCCATCGGAGGTAGAAGGCGGAGAGGCGGACGAACATGAAGTCCACCCGCTGTCCGACGCTTCCTCGCTTTCCCACTTCGAGGAAGCGCGAGCAGCGCATGGGAGCCAGGGTCAGCGCTTCCAGGAGCGAGATGAGGACCGCGACCGAGATCGTGACCCCGAACTGGAAGAAGAACTTGCCGATGATGCCCTTCATGAAGGCGACGGGCAGGAATATGGCCACGATGGCGAGGGTGGCGGCGGCGGCCGCAAACGTGATTTCGCGCGCGCCCACCGAAGCCGACTTGATCTTGCCTTCGCCGTGCTCGCGGTGCCGGTATATGTTCTCGAGCACCATGATCGCATCGTCGACCACGATGCCCACCACCAGGGTGAGCCCGAGCACGGTGAAGGTGTTCAACGTGAAGCCGAAGAGGAAGATGACGATGAAGGTGCCGAGGATCGAGGTGGGGATGGCGAGGAGCACGTTCACGGTCGTGGACCAGGAGCCGAGGAAGAGCCAGCACACGAGCCCGGTCAAGGCCGACGCCAGGACCAGGGTGAACAGGATCTCGTTGATCGCGTGCTCTACGAACACCGTGGTGTCCCAGTTCACGAGCAGGGTCAGGCCATCGGGGAGGCTCTTGCGCAGCTCTTCGGTCTTGGCGTTGATCAACCGGCCCACCGCGACCGCGTTGGCGCCGCGGAGCTTGGTGATGCCCATGCTGACCGCGGGCTGCCCCATGCTGCGGCCGAGACGCCGGCGGTCCTCGAGGCCGTCTTCCACGACCGCGACGTCCTTGAGACGGACGGGCGCGCCCTCCTTGTAGGTGATGACGAGGTTCGAGAACGCCTCGATGTCGATCGCCTCCCCCTCCGCGCGCACGTTCATCTCCCGTTCCGCAGCTTCGATGCGACCGGCGGGGACTTCGAGATGCTCGCGAGCGATGGCGCGGTTGATGTCGTCGACGGTCAGACCCTGTGCCTCCATGCGCACCGCGTCGTACCAGACGCGGACCGACCGGTCGCGGTAGCCGTAGAGCTGGACGTCGCCCACTCCCGGCACCGTCTGGAGCTGGGGCTTGATCACGTTGCGGATGTAGTCGGCGACGAACGTGGGCGGACGATAGCCCGCCAGGGCGAGCCGGATGATGGGCTGGTCTTCGGGGTTGTTCTTGGAAACGATGGGCGGATCGATGCCCCGCGGCAGGCGCCCTCCGGCCTGGGCGATCTTCGTCTGGACGTCCTGCAGGGCGGCGTCGATGTCGCGGTTGAGGTCGAACTCGATGGTAATGCTGGCCGCGCCCTGGCGGGAAGTCGAGGAGATCTGCTTCACGCCCTCGACCGAGGTCACCACGTCCTCGATGGTGTCCACGATGTCCGTCTCCATGACCTCGGGCGACGCTCCTTCGTAGGTCACGGAGACGTTGACCACCGGAAAGTCGACGTCGGGGTTCTGGCTGATGCCGAGGCCCTTGAAGACGCTGCCCGCGCCGGTGAAGCAGAGGGTCCCGAAGCCGATGAGGGCGAACATCAGCACCCAGGCGAAGACGTGGTTGCGAATCGAGATGTCGGCGAGGGTCATCCCGGTGGCGATCTGCTTGACGTCTTCCTTTTCCGGGATCATCGGGTCGGCTCCGTTCCGGGCGATGGCGAGGCGCTGGCCTCCAGGGCGGCCACGGCCTTGACCTCGAGCCCGTCGGCCAGGCGGTCGGAGCCCTCGATCACCACCGTCTCCTGCGGCTTGACCCCGGAAAGGATCTCGACCGATCCGGTTCCGGTGCGCAGGCCGATCTCGATCGGACGCAGGTGGGCCTTCCCCTGGTCCACGACGTAGGTCACGAAGCCCTGCTCACTGGCTTGGACGGCGCCTTCCGGCACCACCAGCGCGTTCTTCCGGGCCTCTCCCGCGAGCGTCACCTCGGCGAAAAAGCCCGGCTTCAGCGGCCCCGGGTTCTTGACCCAGGCCAGGACCTCGACCTGCCGGGTCGCAGGGTCGGCGACCTCGCCCACGTGATAGATCCGCGCCGGGAAATCCTGGGGACCGATGGCGGACACGCGGAACCTCACGTCCCCGTTCTGACGGGCCCGGAGCGACTCGCCGTCCGAGACCTTGAAGCGCAGGCGAAGCCGGCTCGTGTCCACGAGCGTCGCGAGCACGCTGCCGAGCTTGACGTATTGCCCGGTCTCCAAGGAGCGTGTGTTGATCACACCGGAGCGGGGCGCCCTGATTTCGGCCTTGCGGAAGTTCTGCTGGGCGATGCCCAGGGCAGCCGCGGCTCACCTCCACCGCGGCCGCGAGCCGGGCGTTCTCGCCGCGCGAGCGAGTCATCTCCTCCGCGGCCACGAGCTGCGCCTCGGAGAGCTCTTCCCGGCGCTTCAGGTCGGCCTGGGCCCGGCCCAGCTCGGCCCGGGACTGATCGAGGGCCGCCTTGGCCCGTTCGAGCTCGACGCGATACCGGTCCGGGTCGATTCGGGCCAGGACGGTCTGCGAGTTCACTCGATCACCTTCGTGGAAGTTCACCTCGACGACCGCGCCTTCGACCTCGGCGGTCACCTGCACCATCTCCTCGGCTTCGAGGGAGCCGAGCGCCTTGATCTGGTAGATCACCTCCTGGACCAGGCACGGGGGCCACCCGGACCATCAGGGGAGCGCGCGCGGGCTTGGCGCTGGCGCCCTGGGTGCCTCCGCAGGCCACGGCGCATAAGGTGACGGCAGAGAGGAGGGCCACGATTGCTCGCTCGGGCATGCGGGGCGTCGTTGAGCTCAAGTGAAGGATCTCCTGTTCAGCTCACAGAGGGGCGATCCGAAACTCTCATTGTCCCGCCGGACCGACCATCTGCCAAGGGCCATGGGGCTCAGACCTGGGTCAAATGATGTGTCGCGGGCTCACCTGGGCCGGGCGCCCGTTGCCGCTCATGCCCGCGCGTGGAATCATGAGCCCGGAGGCGATTCAAGATGCACGATCCTCGGGTCCCCGAGACCCTCGAAGGCTGGAGCCTGCTCCACCAGATGTTCCGGGTGCGGTGGCCCGAGTGGCAGGCCCTGGAGGCGGCGCGGCGAGAGCGGCTCGCGAAGGATGCCGCCGCCTCGCTCGCGGCGATGAATCGGGCCGACGAGGGAACGACCGCGCTCGTGACCATCCTCGGCCACAAGGGCGACCTGATGCTCGTCCATTTCCGCCGGAGCTTCGAGGCTCTTCAGGAGGCGCAGCTCCAGGTGGCGCAGCTTCCCCTGGCCCCTTTCCTCGAGGCCACGACCTCCTATGTCTCGATCCTTGAGCTCGGCATGTACGAGATGACGGCCCAGATCCACGGCCGCCTCAGGGAGAAGGGCCTTGCCTCCGGCAGCGCCGAGTTCGAGGCCGCCTTCGACGCCGAGATGGAAGAGCAGCGGCGACGGGTGCTGGGTCGGCTCTTCCTCGAAGTCCCCAAGCGGCGCTATGTCTGCTTCTATCCCATGAACAAGCGTCGGGGCGAGGCCAAGAACTGGTACGCGGTGCCCGTGGAGGAGCGGGGCCGCATGATGCGCGATCACGGGGCGATCGGCCGCCACTACGCGGGCAAGGTGACCCAGGTCATCTCCGGCTCGATCGGCTTCGACGACTGGGAGTGGGGGGTCGACCTCTTCGCCGACGACCCCGTCGTCTTCAAGAAGCTCATCTACGAGATGCGCTTCGACGAGGCGTCGGCGTGGTACGCGGAGTTCGGGCCGTTCTACACGGGCCTTCAGTTCTCCGCGAGCGATCTGCCCGCCCTCCTGGAGGGCCGCGTTCCCGCGCTGGCATCGAGCTGATCGCGATCGACGAGGACGCGATGGGAGGTAGATCGTGATGACCATGCTGAGCGTTCCGCGTCTTCTGGTCGCCGCCGGGGCGGTGGCCGCGTTTGCGGCAGGGCTGTCTCGAGCCCAGGCCAGGGAGGGCGCGGCTCACCCCCCTTCGGGGCCGGCCGCCACCATCTCCGCGGGCGACCTCATGCGCCACATCAGGATCCTGGGCTCCGACGAGTACGAGGGCCGCGCGCCCGGCACAAGGGGCGAGGACCTCTCGGTGGCCTACCTGACCGAGCAGTTTACGAAGCTCGGCCTGAAGCCCGGGAATCCCGACGGCACCTACGTGCAGAAGGTCCCGCTCGCCGGCTTCACCCCGGATTCGCAGGTGCGTTTCAGCTCCGGCGGCCAGACGGTCGAACTCGCGAGTGGCGACTACCTGGCCCGCTCCCTGCGCTATGTGCCCGAGGTGAGGGTCCACAGCTCCGAGGTGGTTTTCGTGGGCTACGGCGTGGTCGCCCCGGAATTCGGCTGGGACGACTTCAAGGACGTGGACGTCCGAGGCAAGACCCTCCTCTTCCTGATCGGCGATCCGCCGATCCCCGACCCGAAGGATCCCGCCAGGCTCGACGACAAGATGTTCGGGGGCAAGGCGATGACGTACTACGGCCGCTGGACCTACAAGTTCGAGATCGCGTCGGAGAAGGGCGCGGCGGCGGCGCTGATCGTCCACGAGACCGGGCCCGCGGGCTATCCGATGGAGGCGCTTGCGAGCTGGCGGCAGGAGAACTTCGGCCTTCGGGCCCCGGACCGGAACCTGAGCCACGTCGCGGTCGAGGCCTGGCTGGCCGAGCCCAAGGTCCGCGAGCTGCTGCCCTCGGCGGGGTTGGACTTCGACGCCCTCAAGGCGGCGGCGCTCCGGAAGGACTTCAAACCCATTCCCTTGAACACGACCGCCGACATCGAGGTCAAGACCGCGCTCCGTGAGGTGGATTCGCGAAACGTGGTGGCCAAGCTCGTGGGCTCGGATCCCAAGCTCAGGGACGAGTACGTCGTCTACTCGGCGCACTGGGACCACATGGGGCGCGACCCCCGCCTCGCGGGCGACCAGATCTTCAACGGCGCGCTCGACAACGCTTCAGGGACGGCCACCCTCCTGGAGATCGCCGAGGCCTTCACCAGGCGGAAGACCCCGCCGCGTCGCACGATCCTGTTCCTGGCGGTCACCGCCGAGGAGAAGGGCTTGCTGGGAGCCAAGCACTACGCGACGACTCCCCTGTACCCGCTTGCCCGCACGCTCGCCAACATCAACATCGACGGCGTCAACCAATGGGGCCGAACGCGGGACATCGTCGTGGTGGGACTCGGCAACTCGACGCTCGACGACGTCCTCGCCGAGGCGGCCCGGGGGCAGGGCCGGGTCCTCAAGCCGGACGCCGAGCCGCAGAAGGGCTTCTTCTATCGCTCCGACCACTTCGAGTTTGCCAAGCAGGGCGTGCCCGCTCTCGACACGGACTCCGGCACCGATTTCATCGGCAAGCCCGCCGACTACGGGCTGAAGAAGAGAGAGGAATACACCACGCGCGACTACCACAAGGTCTCGGACGAGGTGAAGCCGGACTGGGACCTGGCGGGCGCGGTCGAAGACGCGCAGCTCCTGTTCGAGGTCGGCCTGAGCGTCGCGCAGGCCGACCGGTGGCCCGAGTGGAAGCCGGGTACGGAGTTCAAGGCCAAACGCGACCAGATGCTCCGGAAGTAGACTCGGCGTAGCGGCCGCTGCGGGCGCTCCGCCACAAGCCTCGCACGTCGGGGCAACGTGGGGGCCGATGCTAAGCTACGGGCATGCCCATCGCGGCGGACACGAGCCCGGAAGCCGATGCCGTGCAGGTCGAGGCGTACCGGCACATGGGTGGCGCTGAGCGCGTTCAGGTCATGTTCCGCCTGAACCAGATGGTCCGCCAGACGGCCATGGCTGGCATCCGCCGGAGGCACCCCGATTACGGCGACGCCGATGTCCTGGTGGCGCTCGCGCAACTCCTCTACGGGGAGGATCTCGTCCGGCGGGCCTGGCCGGGGCGGCGCCTGCCGGTCCCGTGAGCCCGGAGCAGGAAGCGCTCTTCGAAGTCATCCGGGCGCTCGATGGCCAGGGGATCCCCCACATGGTGACGGGCTCCGTCGCCAGCAGCTATCACGGACGTCCCCGCTCCACGCACGACGCCGACATCGTCATCGATCCGAGTCGGGATCAGTTGGACGCGCTCGTGCGGATCCTCGGCGACCGAGGGTTCTACGTCGACGCCGACCGGGCCCGGGACGCGCTCGTTCGCCGACTCCAGTTCAACGCGATCGAGACGACGAGCGCCTTCAAGATCGATCTGATCTTCCGCAAGGACCGGCCGTTCAGCCACGAGGAGCTGCGAAGGCGGCAGGACGCCGAGCTGTCACCGGGTGTGCGGGTGGCTCTCGCATCGCCCGAGGACACGATCCTTTCCAAGCTCGAATGGGCGAACAAGGCGGGCCGCTCGGAAAAGCAGATCGACGACGCGGCCGGCGTTCTAGCCGTCAACCCCGGGCTCGATCGGCGTTACGTCGAGAAATGGGGCCGCGAGCTCGGTGTCCTCGACCTCTGGCGGGAGATCAGCGGCGAAGGGCCCGGGGGCGGCTGACCAAGACCGTCCTTCGCGACCCACAGCGTCATCAGCGAGCGCGCGCAGGTCTCGGGAGCCTCGGGCAGTGCGGTACACTCTCGCGACGTTCCCAGGAAAGCGCGTGGCCATCCCGGCCGGGTCGAAGCTCGGGTCCTATGAGGTCCAGTCCCTCCTCGGCGCAGGGGGGATGGGCGAGGTCTACCGCGCCCGCGACACGCGCCTAGGCCGTGAGGTCGCCATCAAGGTCCTTCCCGCTGAGCGGATGGCGGACGAGAACCGCCGCCGGCGCTTCGTCCAGGAAGCCCGGGCCGCTTCCGCCCTCAATCATCCGAACATCGTCACCATCTACGAGATCGAGTCCGCGAACAGCATCGACTTCATCGTCATGGAGTACGTCCCCGGCAAGAGCCTGGACGCGCTGATCCCGCGCCAGGGGATGCGGCTCGCGGACATCCTGCGCATCGCGATCCCCATCGCCGATGCCGCTCGCCTGCGCTCATGCCGCCGGCATCGTTCATCGCGACCTCAAACCCGCAAACGTCGTGGTCGGTCCCGAAGGTGCGGTGAAGGTCCTCGACTTCGGCCTGGCGAAGCTGCGTGTCCTGGAGCCAGGGAGCCCGGAGCACGAGACCGTGACCGAGGACGGGGGCGCGGGCCCGCTCAGCCGGCCGGGGACGGTCGCGGGCACGGTCGGCTACATGTCGCCCGAGCAAGCGACGGGCCAGAAGGTCGACTGCACGGAGCGACGTCTTCAGCTTCGGGGCCGTGCTCTACGAGATGGTGACGGGGCGGCGGGCGTTTACTGGGAACTCGACCGCCGAGACGCTGTCCGCCGTGCTGCGGGAACAGCCGAAGGCAGCGAGCGAGGTGGTGGCCGGGGTGCCGAAGGAGCTGGAACGACTGATCCTGCGCTGTCTCCGGAAGGAGCCCGACCGGCGCTTCCAGCACATGGTGGACGTGAAGGTCGAGCTGAACGAGATCAAGGAGGAATCGGACTCTGGGCCGGCGACGACGGCCGTGCCGGCCCGGCGCAGTCGTGTTCGGTGGCTCTTGGTCGGTCTCGCGGGAGCACTGGCGTTGACCGCCGGAGGTTGGCTCCTTTGGCGGTCCCGGCAGGCCGAGATCCCGTTGCCGTCGCTGGTTTCGCTCACCTCCACCTCAGGCGTCGAGGAGGATCCCTCCTTCTCCCCGGACGGCGACCAGGTCGCGTTCTCTTGGGACGGGGAGAAGTCGGACAACAGCGATATCTACCTCAAGATGATTGGGTCTTCGGAGGCCCGCCGTCTGACGGCGGACCCCGGGTTCGATGGCTTCCCGAGTTGGTCTCCGGATGGCCGGCAGATCGCTTTCCTGCACAGCCCTCGGAGGTGGGAAGACGGCACGATCCACCTCGTCTCGCCCGTGGGGGGGTCCGACCGCAAGCTGAGCGACCAGCCGGCGGCGTTTCGGGCCGCTGTCGTGGTCGCCCGACGGCCGGTGGCTGGCCACGGCAGCCGACGACACAGTCAACGCTCGCCGGAGCGAGATCCGCGGCATCCGGCTCATCCGCGTGGCCGACGGCGAGGTCCGGTCGATCACGTCCCCGAGCGGCCTCCTCTGCCACAGCGGCCCGGCTTTCTCACCCGACGGACAGCATTTGGCCTATGGAGCCTGCCTCAGCGCTTCACCGGTGCCACATCGACGTCGTCGAGTTGGGCGCGGACTTCCTGCCGAAGGGGCGGCCCGACGGCTGACGCGGAAGGTCATCTGGTCGGCAAGGCTGGCCTGGACCCGCGACGGGAAGGCCGTGGTCTACAGCGACGGCATCAACGGGCGGCTGTGGCGCGTCGGAATCGCCGGAGGCCAACCGCCCGAGCGAATCGAGGTCGCGGGGTTCCCGTCCTCGTCGCCGGCAATTGCCCCGTCCCGGAACCGCCTCGCGTTCACGCGGTGGCTGTCCCGGAGGGACATCTACCGGTTCGAGGCGGGCCGCCCGCCCGAGGTCATGGCCACCTCTTCGTTCAGCAGCGACCAGCCCCACTTCTCGCCGGACGACCGCCGGTTCGCGTTCGTTTCAACCCGAGGCGGCGAAGGAAGCGAAGATCTGGCTGGCCGCGGCCGACGGGACGAGTCCGGTGCAGCTCACCCATGGCCCGGGGCGCTGGCAGGGCTCGCCCCGCTGGTCCCCCGACGGCCGCAGGATCGCATTCGACTCCCAGGGCGAGGACGGACAGTGGGACATCTGGACGATAGACGCCGGCGGAGGATCGCCGCGCCGACTGACCCTGGACCCGGGCGACGACACCATGCCGAGTTGGTCGCGCGACGGCCGGTTCATCTACTGGAGCTCCGATCGCACGGCCACTCGCAACGTCTGGCGCGCGCCCGCCAACGGTGGAGCCGAAGAGCAGCTCACTCGCACCGGAGGCTTCTTCACCGACGCCGCGGCCGACGGCAAGACACTCCTCTTCAACCGGGACGCCGGAGGATCGCCGCTCCTGGCCGTGCCGCTCGCGGGAGGACAGGAGCGGAAGGTCGTCGATTGCGTGCCTTTGTGGGGCTTCGCCGTCGGGCCCGCCGGCATCTATCACCTGGGCTGCAAGGCGGACCCGGGGGGAGTGCCGCTTTCCCTACTCGATCCGGCAACCGGCAAGGACCGCCTCCTCGGGAGACTGGAGAAGCCAGGAAGGCGGAATCACGGCCTCCCTCGACGGCAAGACGATCCTCTACTCTAGGACGATTGGCGAGGGCGCCGACCTGATGATCATCGAGAACTTCCGGTAGCTGCGACCCTAGCGGCGCGAGGCGCCTCCGAGCACTGGGAACCCTTCACGCTCCGCGGCGGCTGTCCCAGAACCTCAACGACCGGTACGACGCTCGGCGAGCAGGGCGGCGAGGACATCCCCGCCCGCCTGGGGCGTGGTCGGGGGCGCACGCAGGATCTCCTCGAGCCGGCCGCGCCGTGCGCGGCGAATGACTCCGGCCCGCTCCAGTCGCGCGAGGCGTCCCTCGTCGGGACCGGCATCCTCGGCGGTCGCCACGGGCTCGAGCCGTGCGATGGGCCGACGGCGGTCCGTGATCAGAATCGTCTCCCCATGCCGCACGCGGTCCAGCAGCGCGCTGAGCGAGTTCTTCGTCTCGGATATGGTGGCGGATCTCACAAGGCTATTATGGCGTCCGGCGGATCGCCGGACGCGGCGGGCAGCAGCTACCACGAAAGGCCCGCACTCACGACGCCAACATCGTCTCCCGCGAAGGGCCCACCGGCGACTGAGTGGTCCTGGCGCCTCTCTCGGGTTTGTGCTCAACTGATCGGAGGCGCTGAAGGTTCCCGCCGGGAGGATGTCATGACCTCGACCCTGCGCTCCCACTTCGACGACTACGCCGCGTTCCACCGGACCGCGGGCAACAAGGCCTGCCACTCCTTCGGGATTCCGATCATCGTGCTGAGCTCGCTGGCCCTGCTCGCCCAGGTGCCGCTCTTCACGGTGGCGGGCTTCACCGTGACCCTGGCCGAGGTGGTGATCGCGCTCTTCACGGTCTACTACCTCACCCTCGACGCCACTCTGGCAGCTTTCATGCTGACCGCCTACGTGGCCCTCGACGTGGTGGGACGATTCATCGGACCCTGGCCCGCCATGGCCCTCTTCGTCGTGGGTTGGATCCTTCAAGGCGTGGGTCACTACGTCTACGAGAAGAACTCGCCCGCGTTCCTCCGCAACTTCGTCCACCTGGCGGTGGGCCAGCTCTGGATCCTGGCCAAGGCCGTGGGCCGGGCCTGAGGATGGACCTCCGGCCCGCCGCCGTCGTCCTTCTGGCGGGCCTTTCTGGCTGCGGAGGTGCGACCTCCCCGGGCCCCACGCCATCGCCCACCCCGTCTTCGTCCACCTGTGGCGCCGGTTCTCCCGTCGCGGGCACCCCCGCGCTCACCACCCAGCTCGTCGTGCGTGGCCTGTCCGCGCCGCTCGATCTCCAGGTGCCTCCCGGCGATCGGACGAGGCTCTTCGTGGTCGAGCAGGGCGGGCGGATCCGTATCGTTCGCGGTGGAGCGGTCGTTCCCCAGTCCTTCCTGGACATCTCCGGGCGGATCACCAGCGGAGGTGAGCAGGGCCTGCTGGGGCTCGCCTTTCATCCCAGCTACTCCACCAACGGCCGTTTCTACGTGAACTACACGGATCCGCGCGGGGACTCCCACGTGTCCGAGTTCAGGGTCTCGGCCAACGCGGACACGGCCGACGCGGGCAGCGAGCGGGAGCTGCTGTTCGTGCGGCAGCCGTTCGCCAACCACAACGGGGGCGGCCTGGCCTTCGGCAACGACGGCTTCCTCTACGCGGGCTTCGGCGACGGCGGCTCGGGCGGCGACCCTCTCGGCAACGGCCAGAACCTGGGGACCCAGCTCGGCAAGATGCTGCGCATCGACGTGGACCACGGCAACCCTTTCGCGATACCAGGGGACAACCCCTTCGCAAGCACGCCCGGGGCGGTGCCGTCGATCTGGGCCTTCGGCCTGCGCAACCCGTTCCGCTTCGCCTTCGACCGTGCGACCGGTGACCTCTATATCGGGGACGTGGGCCAAAGCCGCGTGGAGGAGATCGACGTGGGCCTCGTGTCGCGCCGCGGCGGCGAGAACTACGGCTGGAACGTGACCGAAGGCTCGCAGTGCTTCCAGCCCGGCGAGCGGGTGCAACCGGGCCGGCATCACGTTCCCCGTGACCGAGTACGGCCATTCTGACGGCTGCTCGGTCACGGGTGGCGTCGTCTACCGTGGGTGTCGGCTGCCCGGCTACGCGGGCACCTATTTCTACAGCGACTACTGCGATGCCTTCGTCCGGTCCTTCCGCCTCGTCAACGGGCAGGCCACCGAGGCCCGCGACTGGACCGCGCAGCTGGGTCGCGGGCTCGACAGCCCCACGTCGTTCGGCACCGACGCGGACGGCGAGGTCTACATCGTCGACCAGGACGGCGAGGTCTACAGGATCGTCCCCGCGAGCTGAGCCGGTCGGCGCTCTCGACGGCGCCCGGCCTACAGCCAATCCTCGGTCAGGAGTCCAGGCACGCGGCCAAACTCGGACCGGTTGTGACTCACGACGGTCAGTCCGCGAGCCAGGGCGATCGAAGCGATGAGGAGGTCGCGCTCGCCGATGGGCCGACCCAGCCGTTCGAGCGAGAGGCGGGCCTGAGCGTACTGCTCGGCGGCGGCGCGATCGAAGGGCAGGACGGCGATCGGCTCCAGGAAGGCGTCGATCTCGCGCCGCGTTGCTCCGGGCCGCGCGCTCTTGGCCGCTCCGAACCAAAGCTCGGCGACGGTGACGATGGTGACGGAGACGTCCTCCGGAGAAAGGCCCCGCAGGCGTTCGACGACTCGGCCCTGGAGCTTCAGGGCGTAGATGCAGGTGTTGGTGTCGAGTACGAACCTCACCGATCGTCGAGGTCGATCGGGGCCCCACCGGCCGGGAGGGGTGGGGGCTCTTGCAGGCCGAGCGTCGCCTTGCCCCAGCGCCGCCAGTACCCGCGGGGCCAGCTCCGCCGCCCAAGCGGCTCGAGGATCACTCTCTCGCCGTCGCGCCTGATCGCGACCTCCTCTCCCTGGAATCGGAACTCCTTGGGGAGCCGGACAGCCTGGCTACGACCGTTCCGGAACAGCTTGGCCGTCGTCGATTCGCGTCCCATGGTATATACCGATATATACCACAACACCGATCGGGGTGTCGAGATAGCCGTCGTATGATCCGCGGATGTCATCCTTCGCCCGCCACTGGACTCTCGATCCCGACGTCACTTTCCTGAACCACGGCTCGTTCGGCGCCTGTCCCCAACCCGTGCTCGAAGCCCAGAACGAGCTCAGGGCGCGTCTTGAGCGCGAGCCGGTCCAGTTCATGGCGCGAGAATGGGAGCCGCGCATGGACGACGCGCGACGCTCCCTCGCGCAGTTCCTGGGCGGCGACCCCGACGGCCTGGCCTTCGTCAGCAACGCGACCGGGGGCGTCAACACCGTCCTTCGCTCGCTCGTCTTCGCGCCGGGCGACGAGATCCTCGTGATCGACCAGGGCTACAACGCTTGCCAGAACGCCGCCCGTTTCACGGCCGAGCGCTCGGGCGCGCGCGTGGTCGTGGCCCACCTGCCCTTTCCCCTGACCCGGCCCGAACAGGTCACGGACGCGATCCTCGAGAGGGTGACGCCGAAGACGCGGCTCGCGCTCGTCGACCACGTCACGAGCGCCACCGGCCTCGTGCTTCCCCTCGCGGCCATCGTGCGGGCCCTCGACCAGAAGGGCGTCGACACCCTGGTGGACGGAGCCCACGCCCCGGGCATGGTGCCCCTGGCCCTGGACCAGCTGGGGGCCGCGTACTACACGGGCAACTGCCACAAGTGGATGTGCACCCCCAAGGGCTCGGCCCTCCTCTACGTGCGCAAAGACCGGCAGCACCAGGTCCATCCCCTCGTGATCAGCCATGGCGCCAACGCGAGTCGGCAGGACCGGAGCCGTTTTCGGCTGGAGTTCGACTTCACGGGGACCCAGGACCCCACCGCCTGGCTCGTGATCCCCGAGGCCATCCGCTTCATGGGCTCGCTGCTGCCCGGGGGCTGGGAGGAGCTGCGCGCGCGAAACCACGCCCTGGCCCTCCGCGGGCGCTCGATCCTCTGCGAGGCGCTCGGGATCGCGGCGCCGGCGCCCGAGAGCATGATCGGATCCCTGGCGACGGTGCCCCTGCCCCCCGGCCCAGGAGAACCCGCGCTGCCCGCCCTGGCCACCGATCCGATCATGGAAGTCCTCTTCGAACGGTATCGGATCGAGGTGCTGGCCTCGGTCTGGCCGGCGTCGCCGGGCCGCGTGCTGCGCGTCTCCGCGCAGATCTACAACGAGGAGGCGCAGTACGCGCGTCTCGCAGCCGCGCTCAAGGAGATCCTGGCGGTGCCGGCGTGACCCTGAGCCTCTCGCGGCGGGTCTTTGGGGCCACCCTGGCGCCGGTTCTGCTCCTGGCCTTGGCGGCCGTGGCCCAGGCGCAGCCGGCCAGCAACGCCGGCCCCGGCGCCACCCAGGTCGTCTCGCCCGAGGTCACCCCCGATCGCCGGGTGACGTTTCGGCTGTACGCGCCGAACGCGGGCATGGTCACGCTCCACGGCGACTTCCTCGAGGAGGGAGCTTCGGGACCGGCCATGACGAAGGACGCGACCGGCGTCTGGTCCTACACCCTGCCCCCGCAGCCGGCCGGCATCCAGGGGTACTACTTCCGCGTCGACGGCCTCCGGATTCCCGACCCGAGCAATCTCCTGATCTCTTCGAGCGCCGAGTTCCTGAAGAGCTACGTCGAGGTCCCCGGACAAGGACCGCAGTTCTGGTCGTTGCGCGACGTCCCTCACGGGCAATTGCACGAGGTCTGGTACAAGAACCCGGCCCTCGGTCAGCGTCGGGTCTTCGTGTACACCCCGCCGGGTTTCGAGGCCTCTGCCCCGCGAACCTATCCGGCGGTCTATCTGCTCCACTCCACGACCGACAACGAGACGTTCTGGGCGCGGGTCGGCCGGGCGCCCTTCATCGTGGACAACCTCATCGCGGACGGCAAGGCGAAGCCGATGCTGCTCGTCATGCCGTTCGGACACACCTCGGTCCCTCGCGGTCCGGAGGAAGGGGCGGGCGGCAAAGATCTCTACGACGTCGCGGTGATCGGGAAGGACCTCGTCGATCAGGTGATCCCGCTCGTGGAACGGGAGTTCCACGCGAGCCCGGAGGCGAAGGACCGCGCCATCTTCGGCTTCGCCATGGGCGGCTACCAGGCCGTGACCATCGGCCTCAACCATCCGGGCACCTTCGGCTACGTGGCGGGGGCGAGCGCCAACTTCCGCCCGGCCATGGACCTCGCCGCCAACTTCGAGGGCCTTCGCGCCGGGCTCGAGGTCGCGAAGCGCGACGTCCGATACCTCACCCTGATGACGGGCACGAAGGAGGCGGCCGCGATCCCCCAGAGCCAGAGGGTCGCCCTGTATCTTTCGAGCCTGGGCCTGCGGAACGAATGGACAACGCCCGAAGGCGGGACCCATACCTGGCACACCTGGCGCGGCTATTTCCGTGATCTCGTGGAGTACAAGCTCTTCAGCCACGCCCCCTACGCCTCGGCGCCGGTAGGGGCGAGCCGCTTCGAGAGGACGGTTCGCGCGTACGAGGCGGCCGACGAAGCGTCGCCGCCGCCCCACGGAGCGATCCTGCTCGCCGGCGATTCCCAGTTCTACCGCTGGAAGAGCTTCCGGGAAGACCTGCCCGAGTACGTGGTCATCAACCGCGGCGTGGACTCGTTCCAGCTCTCGGATCTCATCCAGTTCGCGGACCGTCTCGTGCTGCCCCACGAGCCACGAATGATCGTGCTGCACGTCGGCGGCAACGACGTGCACAACGGAAAGACCCCGCAGCAGGTGCTCGCGGACTTCAAGACGTTCGTGGCCAGGGTCAGAACCCGATTGCCCCGCGTCAAGATCGCCTTCTCGAGCCTCACGCCCGGCCCGGGCCGTTGGGACGAGGCGGAGAAAAGGAAGGCGACCAATCAGGCGGTCAAAGCCTACATCGCCACCCAGCGAGGGCTCGTGTTCGTCGATCTCTGGGACGCCATGCTGACCCCCGACGGCGAGCCGCGCGAGGACCTTTGGGTGGAGGACCGCATCCACCCGAACCACGCGGGGTACCTGGTGCGGGTGAAGATCATGCGCCCCTTGCTCGGGCCGCCAGACAAGAAGACGCCCTGAGCGCTTGCGCTTGGCGAAGGGCGCGTTTAGCGAGATGATCCGCTCGTCCGAATCACGGAGGTCAGGAGAATGGTCAGCCTCAACATCAACGGCGCCGAGCGCCAAGTGGACGCCGATCCCAACATGCCCCTGCTGTGGGCGCTTCGCGACGTGCTGGGCCTGACCGGCACCAAGTTCGGATGTGGCATGGCCCAGTGCGGCGCCTGCACGGTCCACGTCGACGGCGAAGCCCGGCGCTCGTGCATCTCGCCCATCGGCTCGCTGGTGGGGCGCAAGATCACGACCATCGAAGGACTCTCCGCCGACGGTCAGCATCCGCTGCAGAAGGCCTGGGTGGAGGTCAACGCTCCCCAGTGCGGCTACTGCCAGGTCGGCCAGATCATGAGCGCGGCCGCGTTGCTGCGCACGACCCCCAAGCCCTCGGACAAGGAGATCGACACGGCGCTGGCCGGCAACCTCTGCCGCTGCGGCACGTACCTCGGATCCGCGAAGCGGTGCGGAAGGCGGCGGGCCTGTGAGCCCCCGGGTGGCGGTCGTCGCGCGACGGGAGTTCCTCCAGATCACCGGCCTCGGCACGGGAGCCCTGATCCTCGGCTTGCGACCCCATGGCGCGTGGGCCGCGGCTGCCGATGCGAAGGGGTTCCGCTTCGACTTGTTCGTGTCCCTCGACGCCTCGGGACAAGTGGAGATCGTGGCCCACCGCTCCGAGATGGGACAGGGCATCCGCACGGCGCTGCCCATGGTCGTGGCCGACGAGATGGAGGCCGACTTCGACCGGGTGCGCGTGGTGCAGGCCCTGGCCGACGAGCGCTACGGGGACCAGAACACCGACGGCTCCCACAGCGTTCGCGACTACTTCGAGCCCATGCGCAAGGTCGGAGCCACCGCGCGGTACATGCTGGTGGCGGCGGCCGCGAAGGCGTGGGGAGTCCCGGCCGCGGAGTGCGAGGCGAGCCAGCACTTCGTCCACCATCGTGCCTCCGGGCGCAAGCTGGGTTACGGAGAGCTCGCCGAGCGCGCGGCCGCGGTGCCGGCGCCCGATCCCGCGACCCTGAAGCTCAAGACCCGCGCCGAGTGGCGCTACATCGGCAAGGGACGCAAGCTCGTGGACGTCCCGGACATCGTCACCGGGCGTGCCGTGTTCGGCATCGACGCGCAAGATCGAAGGCATGCTGCACGCCTCCATCGAGCGCTCCCCGGTGGTGGGCAGCAAGCCCACCGCCTTCGACAAGGAGGCGGCGCTCAAGGTCGCGGGAGTGCGCCACGTCGTGGAGCTGGAGACGGCGGGCCTCTCGCGGGGACCCATGACGCCGCTCGGAGGCGTGGCGGTCGTGGCGGACAACACGTGGGCGGCGCTCCAGGGGCGCAAGGCGCTGAAGGTCGCTTGGGAGCGGGCGCCGAGGGCGGCTACGACTCGGCCGCGTATCGGAAGGAGCTGGAGGCCAAGGCCTCCCAGCCGGCCAAGGTCGTGCGCAAGCGGGGCGACGTCGACGCGGCCCTGGGCAGCGCCGCCAAGCGGGTCTCGGCCTTGTACTACGCGCCGCACCTCATCCACAGCTCGATCGAGCCGCCGGCCGCGCTGGCCTCGGTGAAAGACGGGAGCTGCGAGATCTGGGCCTGCACCCAGGACCCGATGGGCGGCCGGAAAGAGGTGGCCAAGGCCCTGGGCCTGCCCGTCGAGAAAGTCACTCTGCACGTGACCCTCCTGGGCGGCGCGTTCGGACGCAAGTCGAAGCCCGATTTCATCCTGGAGGCGGCGCTTCTCTCCCAGAAGGTCGGCCGTCCGGTGAAGGTGACCTGGACGCGCGAAGACGAGATCCAGCACGGCTTCTACCACTCCGTGAGCGCGCAGCACCTCGAAGCAGGCCTCGACGCCGAAGGACGCACGGTCGCGTGGCGGCACCGCACCGTCTTCCCCACGATCGCTTCCACCTTCGACGCCAAGGCCGAGTACCCGCCGAACTGGGAGCTGGGCCTGGGCTTCAGCGACCTGCCGTTCGACGTACCCAACCTGAGCCTGGAGAACGCCCCCATCGCACCGCGCGTTCGCATCGGATGGCTGCGGTCGGTGGCGAACATCTACCACGCGTTCGCCAGCTCGTCCTTCGCGGACGAGCTGGCCCACGCCGCGGGGGCCGATCCCAAGGACTACCTCTTGAAGCTGATCGGCGCGCCCCGCCGCGTGGACCTGAAGGCCGAGGGGTCCGACAACCCGAACTACGGCGCTTCGGTCGAGGCCTATCCCCTGGACACCGGGCGGCTCCGCGGCGTGGTCGAGCTCGCGGCGAAGGAAGCGGGCTGGGGCAAGAAGCTTCCGAAAGGACGCGGCCTGGGGATCGCCGCCCACCGCAGCTTCCTGACCTACGTCGCGGTGGTGGCCGAGGTCTCGGTGAACGACAAGGGGACGGCCCAGGTCGAAGAGGTGCACATCGCCTTCGACTGCGGGACCTTCGTCAATCGCGACACCGTCGTGACCCAGGCCCAGGGGGCCGTCGTCTTCGCCTTGAGCGGGGCCCTCCTCGGCAAGATCACGGCCAAGGCGGGAGCCATCGAGCAGTCGAACTTCCACGACTACCCGCTCGTCCGCATCAACGAGACCCCGCGCAACATCCACGTCCACCTGGTGGAGAGCGATGCCCCACCCGCGGGGGTGGGCGAGCCGGGAGTGCCTCCCGTGGCCCCCGCCGTGGCCAACGCGATCTTCGCGGCCACCGGCGAGCGCCGGCGCGAGCTGCCCCTGGGACGGCGCATCACGGCTTGATGCAGGGGGGCGCGTAGCGCCGCGGCGAGGCGCTCGGGCGACCGCACCCGGGTCGCGCGGTGGGCCGTGCGGCGGACTGGCGTCCCCTACGCCCGGCTCGCCTGAGAGCGATGTCGCAGGTACTCGACGACCGCGGGCAAGATCGAAAGGATGACGATGGCGAGGATCACGAGGGAGAAGTTCTTCTTCACGAAGGGCATGTTTCCGAACAGGTAGCCGGCGAAGAGACAGACGAAGACCCAGAGCGCGCCCCCCACGACGTTGTAGGCGAGGAAGCGCTTGTAGCTCATGGCCCCGATCCCCGCTACGAACGGGGCGAAGGTCCTCACGATTGGCACGAAGCGCGCGATGATGATGGTCTTGCCCCCGTACTTCTCGTAGAAGGCGTGGGTCTTCCGCAGGTGTTCGGGGTTGAAGAACCGCGACTTCGGATAGTGGAAGACCTTGGGCCCGAGGTAGTGGCCGATCGCGTAGTTGACCGTGTCGCCCAGGATGGCGGCCACCGTGAGCAGGAAGAAGAGCGGCCAGACCTCGAGGGCCCCGAGCGCGGCAAATGCACCCCCCGCGAAGAGCAGCGAGTCGCCGGGCAGGAACGGCGTGACCACGAGGCCGGTCTCCAGGAAGACGATCAGGAAGAGGAGCGCGTAGGTCCAGGTCCCGTACTGCTGGATGACCTCGGCCAGATGCCGGTCGAGGTGCAGGAAGAAGTCGACGAACCAGTGGATGAGTTCCATGTCTTTCTGAGATCTCCGAGGAAGAGCGTACGGGAAGGCCCGGCCGGGTTTCTAGGGTAACCCGAGAACGCCACGCGGACGAGGGGATATCCGCTTGCGCAGGATAGAATCGCCCTCTGCAATCGGGGCCACTGCTGGCTTGGCCCTCATCGGAGGAATCGATGCCGACGCACCCTGTATTGATCGCCGGCCAATGGCGCGCGGCCAAAGCCACGGGGACCTTCCGTGCCGAGAACCCCGCGGCGGGCGAAGCGCTGCCCGACGAATACCCTGTGAGCGCGTGGGAGGACGTGGGCGCGGCCTTGGCGGCCGCGACCGAAGCGATGCCGAAGATGCGGGCGACGCCGCCCGAACGCCTCGCCCAGTTCCTGACCCGCTTCGCCGAGCGCATCGAGGCGCGCGCCGAGGAGATCGTGACCATGGCCCATCTCGAAACCGGCCTGCCGCGAGCCCCGCGCCTGGCCGAGGTGGAGCTGCCTCGCACGACCGGCCAGTTGCGTCAGGCCGCCCAGGCGACCCTCGAAGGCTCCTGGGCGCTGCCCACGATCGACACCAAGCTCAACATCCGCTCGTACTACGCGGCGCTCGGTCCGGTCTGGGTCTTCGGTCCCAACAACTTCCCCTTCGCGTTCAACAGCGCGGCGGGGGGCGACTTCGCCGCCGCCATCGCCGCGGGCAATCCCGTGATCGCCAAGGCCAACACCTCGCACCCGGGGACCACCCGCCTGTTGGCGGAGGAGGCTGCGGCCGCGGTCAAGGAATCCGGCTTGCCGCCGGCCACCGTTCAACTGCTCTACCGCACCGGCCACGCCGACGGCGAGCGGCTGGTGGCCGATCCGCGAACCGGGGCGGTGGCCTACACCGGCAGCCGGAGCGCGGGGCTCAAGCTCAAGGCCGCCGCCGACGCCGCGGGCAAGCCCATCTACCTGGAGCTGTCGAGCGTCAATCCGGTGGTGATCCTGCCCGGGGCGCTCGCCGAGCGCGGGGACAAGATCGCCGAGGAGTTCGCGGGGAGCTGTCTCCTGGGCACGGGCCAGTTCTGCACGAACCCGGGCCTGGTCGTGCTCATCGCGGGCGAGGCCACGGAACGCTTCATTGGCGGCGTCAAGCAGCGATTCGAAGCGGCGGCCGTCACTCCCCTGCTTTCGTCGGCGGTGGCGCGTTCGCTGGGCGCGAGCATGAAGGTCCTTCAGGAAGCGGGCGCGAGCGTCGTGACCGGCGGCGCCCCCGCCGCGGGACCCGGATACCGCTTCGCCAACACCCTCCTGCGGGTGGACGGCCCTCGTTTCGTGGCCGAGCCCGAGAAGCTCCAGACCGAGGCCTTCGGCAACGCAACCCTCATGGTGGTGGCCAAAGACGCGGCGGAAGCGGGGGCCGTACTCGAGTCTCTCGAAGGCAACCTGACCGGCTCCTTCTACACCGACACGAAGGGCGCGGACGAGGCGCTCCACGACGCGCTCGTGCCCCGGTTGCGCGCCCGCGTGGGCCGGCTGCTCAACGACAAGATGCCCACCGGCGTGGCGGTGTCTTCGGCCATGCAGCATGGCGGGCCCTACCCGGCCACCGGCCACCCGGGCTTCACCGCGGTCGGGATCCCGGCCTCCTTGCGCCGCTTCGGGATGCTCCAGTGCTTCGACGCCGTTCGCCCTTCGCGGCTGCCGGGGGCGCTGCGCGACAAGAACCCGAACGGCAAGATGTGGCGGCTCGTCGACGGGAGCTGGAGCCAGGGGGACGTGGGCGCCTAGGGACGGCGATGGCAAGCACGAGCCTCCGCATCGGCCTGGCCGCCGCGCGGAACGCGCCGTCCGTCGGGGAGCGACTGCAAATCGTTGGTCGCTTTCTGGACGAGGCGCGCGAGCAAGGGGTGGCGATCGTCTGCTTCCCCGAGACCTACATCCCGGGATTGCGCGGCCTGGACTTCTTCGTCCCGCCCCCGGATCAACGCCGCCAGGAAGCCGCGCTCGAGGAGGTTCGCGCGGCGGCGGAGCGGAGCCGCGTGGCCGTCGTCATCGGCATGGAGTGGGAATCCGCCTTGGGACTGCACAACGTCGCGTTCGTGCTCTCGCGCGAGGGTGCGGTCCTGGGCTATCAGGCGAAGAACCAGCTCCCCCTCCAGGAAGAGCCGTTCTACGTGCCCGACGGACGGCGGCGGCTTTTCGAGGTCGACGGCGTCCCGTTTGGCATCACCATCTGTCACGAAGGATGGCGTTACCCGGAGAGTGTCCGCTGGTCGGCCGCGCGCGGCGCCCGCCTGGTCTTCCACCCTCAGCTCACGGGCAGCGACCAGTCCGGGGCCGCCATCGATCGCTGGGGTGACCCGAGCTCACCCTACTATGAGAAGGCGATGGTGGCGCGCAGCGTCGAGAACACGATCTACTTCGCGAGCGTGAACTACGCGATGCGCTACCAGGAGTCGGCGACCAGCCTTCTCGGTCCGGAGGGAGAGCTCCTGGCCCACGTCCCCTACGGCCAGGAGCGGTTGTTGGTGCACGACCTCGACCTGTCGCGGGCCACCGGGCTCTGCGCACGGCGGTACAACCCGGCCTTCTATCCGCCGGGGTGAGGGTTTGCCCGCCGCGTCCGGCGGGCCACCAACCGAGCAGACCTACCGGGTTTCGATCCGGGTGGCCGGCGGGGTGGGCGTCACGTAGACCGAAACCAGACTCTCCGCGCCCGTCGGCCCGACCGCGGCCACCCCGAAGACGAAGTCGTCGATCGAGAGGCCGGGAAAGACGGCTTCCGTGGCCGCTCCGACGTCTCTCTCGTGTTCCCAGTCCAGGGACCACGCCTTCCGCCAGAAGACCCGGTAGCCGGCGGCGCTCCGCGACGAGCTCCAATGCAGAGTTGCGTCGTAGCCCGAGGCCCCACGACCGAGGAGGGGGCGACCCTGACCGTCGAGCACCGAAGGCGCGGGCGGGGCCAGGGCCAGCACGGCCAGAGCCGCAGCGTTGACCCTCGCGTTGCGAGTCAGATAGGGCACAGAAACGCCCGACAGCGTGTCCTCTGCCGTGTGCTGGCGCGCGAAGTTTTCCTTCGATTCCGTGAAACGCACTCCCGGGAAGCCGTTCTGGTTGAAGGCGGTGTGGTCGCCCCCGCGGCCGAAGCGGTCGTGCCGGGCGACGAGTCGGACTTCCTGCGCGGGCACGTAGAGAGCCGCCTGCCGCTGGATGGCGCGCGCGATCTGGCGGGAGGGCGAATCCTCCGGTCCTTCAGAGAAGACCCGGACGCTCCGCGTGTCGGCGGCCCCGTCACCGCCGGTGGCACCTCCGACGATGTCGTTGTTCAGCACCCCCTCGACTTCCAGCTTCTCGGCCGCGGCACGCTGGGCGTGGAGCCGCGCGCCCACGAGTCCCTGCTCCTCGCCGGCGAACACGATGAAGACGAGAGTGGCGTCGAAATCGACGCCACTCTGGCCGAAGGCACGGCAGAGCTCCACCACGAGGGCGGTCCCGCTGCCATCGTCGTCGACGCCGGGAGCGGGGTTGTCGGTCACCGACCAGTCGAATCGGCCCGGGTTGGCACTTCCCGAAGGCGGGAGGCGGGCCACCGTGTCGTAGTGACCGCTGACGTAAAGCCGACGCGAGCTGCGGCCCGGGAGAACGGCCATCACGTTGCGGATCTCGGCGTCACGCGTGATCCGCTCGCCCTGCTTGGGGATGCGATAAGTGTCGAAGCTCACCTGGAGACGTGGGCTGGACCGCTTCATCTCTTCGAGGATGAACTGGCGGGCGGCACCGATGCCGCGGGTAGAGGAGTCCGTTGCGGAGAGCGTGTGACGCGTCTCGCAGGCCGCCAGGCGCTCCAGGATCTGGCCGATCCGCTCCTCGGAGACGGAGTCCACGAGGCGCTGCACACGCGGGTCGGGTTCTCCGGGTCGGGCCGCGGGCGCGACCATGGCCAAGGCGAGGACGCTCCCCGCCACGAGCCAGGGTCGACACCGACGGCAGGTCCGCGATGGCAGGGGCGGCCGCGCCCTCAGAAGAGGACCTTGAGCGCGAACTGAATCTGCCGAGCGACCCCGGAGTCCCCGGTCGGGAATCGCGTCCCGGTGATGACACCGAAGCTGGTGCTCCCCACGGTGGCCACGCGCCCTGGCTGCCCGAAGTTGGGATGGTTGAAGACGTTGAACGCCTCGGCCCGGAACTCCAGGGTAGCCCCTCCCACTCTCGTCTTCTTCACCACCGAGAGGTCGGTGTTGAAGAAGGTCGGGCCGATGATTGCGTTCCTCGGAAGGTTGCCGAGATGGAGGACGCCGTTGGCCGAGGCGGGAATCGCGAAGACCGAGCTGGATGTGCAGGAACCGGCCACGCGCGGGTCGCAGACGGCAGTCGAGAACCACTGCTCGGGCTTGCCCAGGACGTCGATCGTGCCCACGAGGTCGGGTCTGACGTTGGCGTTGCCGGTGAGGTTCGCGATGTTGGTCAGGATGTTGATCGGGTTACCGCTCTGCCCCTGGGTGATGACCGAGACCTGCCAGCCGTCCTTCAGGCGGTTGCCCTTGAAGGGCAGCTCCCAGAGAGCGCTCACCACGTAGCGGTGGCGAGCGTCGTAGTCCGAGGCCGCGTAGTCGCCGGCGATGTTGAAGCTATCCTGGACCACGACCCCCTGGGAGTTGAGGGAGTTGGTGTCCTTGGAGCTCGACAGCGTGTAGGAAGCGTTGAACTGCAGCCCGTGGGTCATACGTTGGTTGAGGGAGACCCAGAGCGCCTCGTAGCGCGAGTAGCCGAGGCTCGTGACCTCGGTGATGTTGCCTACCGTCGAGCCAGGAAGAATGGGGCTCGTGGTCGAGAGGCGCGGGTAGGGGCGCACGCCGTTCACGAACTGGTTCACGTTGCGTGAGACGCGCAGGTGGTCTCCCTTGGACCCGAAGTAGCCGACCATGAGCGCCATGTTCTTGAAGATCTCCCGCTGGACGTTCAGGTTCCAGGTTTGGATGCGCGGGTTCTGGAAGGCGGCGTCGACGCTCTGGGGAGCAAGGCCCGCCGCCTGAGCGACGGTCAGGGCATTGTCGAGACGGATGGAGCCCGCGGGCCCGGTGAAACTCAGGGGCGTCACCAGCGGGGGGTTGCCGGCGGTCGGGGTGACGAGGTTCGTCACCGGCTGGTCGCTCAGGAGGGCGTAGGCCACCCGTACGGAGGTCCGGCCGTCGTTGAACGGATCCCAGACGAGCCCCACGCGGGGCTGGTAGTTGTTCTTGTTGTCGTAGATCTTGTCCCGGCCGCCTTGCCCCACCTGCTGCAACGAGGCCGTCGCCGGGTCGAAGTACACGAACCGGTTGTCGGCTTCCGTGGGCGAAACCACGAGGTCGTAGCGGAAGCCCAGCTCCAGGGTCAGGTTGGACTTGACCTTGAAATTGTCCTGGACGAAGAGGCCGAAGGCCTTCTGGGTCACGTCGCTGTCGATGTCGCCGATGGTGACCGTGAACTGGGTGCCGCGTCCCGCCTGGAAGTCGGCGACGCTCGGATAGACGAAGGTCCCCCCGTTGGTCTGGAAGTTGATGTTGTGGAAGTTACGGTACTCCCCACCGAACTTGAAGGCGTGCCGACCGCGCTGGTAGCTCACGGTGTCGGAGAGCACGAAGGTGGTGTCGGTTCGACCTTGGGGGAAGGCGGCGGGTCCGCCAAAATTGAGGGCGGGCCCCTGGATGGTGATCTGGGGCAGCACCACCGCCGTCGTGATCCCGTTGTTGATCCCGTAGTCCTGCGGGTTGTCCGTCACGTTGGGCGCGAAGGTGATGTTGATGCGGTTGAAGCCGAACCGGGCCTCGTTCACGACGTTCGGTCCGAACATGTGGGTGTGGTTCAGGGTGCCGATCTGGCGGTGCGAGCTCCGGGTGTCGCCGAACTCCGGGATCGTGTTGCCCTGGAGGTTCGGCTCGACGCGCTGGTCCTTCTGGAACGCGTAGTAGGCATGGAAGCGATCGTTCTGGCCGAGCTGGTGGCTGAGGTCTCCGGTCCACTGGTCGATGTTGACGTCGGCGCTGCCCGTCCCGAGGAAGCGCGCGGCACCCGTGGAGGTGGTGGTGTTCGAGGTGGGGATCAGGGCCAGGAGGTTCCTGGCCACGGGGTCGGTGACGCCCGCCCGCTGGGCGTCGCTCAAGACACCGCTGTTGAAGTCCAGCTGCTGCCTCTGGCGGAGGCCCTCGTAGGTCACGAAGAAGAAGGTCTTGTTCTTCACGATGGGGCCGCCCAGGTTGGCCCCGAACTGGTTGCGCTTGAAGGGCGACTGCTTCTGGGTATCGGCATTGAAGAAGTTGCGCGCGTCCAGCGACTGGTGGCGGAAGAACTCGAAGGCCTCGCCGCGCACCTTGTTGTTGCCGGAGCGGGTGGCGATGTTGACGACCGCGCCCGAGCTGCGCCCGTACTCGGCGCTCAGGGTCGAGTTGTCCACCTTGAACTCGGACACCGTATTGATCGAGGGCTGGAAGGTGATCTGGTTCTGGACCTGATCGTTGAGGTTGATGCCGTTGATCATGAAGTTGACGGTATCCTCGCGGTTCCCCGCGGTGTTGAAGGCGAACGAGCCCTGGCCCCGAAGGGGAGCGGTGAGGAAGCCGTTCTGCTGAGGTGCGACCGAGCCCGGGATGAGGAGCCCCAGGTCCACGAAGTGCCGGCCGTTGAGCGGGATCTCCTGGACGGTGCGCTCGCTGATGACCTGGCCCACCGACGTGGTGGCACTCTCGATGACCGGGGCCTCGCCCACGACCGCGATTTCCTCGGTCAGCTGCCCCACCGCGAGTCGGACGTTCTGGACCGCGGTCTGGGCGACTTCCAGCCTCACGTCCTTGATCGCCTGGGCCTTGAAGCCTTGCGCCTTCACCTCGATCCGGTAGAGCCCCGGGGACAGGGAGGCCAACATGTACTCGCCGACCTTGTCGGACACGGTAGCTCTCTCCTCCCCCGTGGCCTGGTTGCGAGCCACTACGTTCGCGCCCGCGACGAACGAGCCCTGCTCGTCGCTGATCGAACCCCTGAGTCGAGCCGTGGATTGCGCCAGCAGCGCGGTGGAGGTGAGAAGCAGGACGGCCGCCACAGCCGTCGTGATCGCGTGGAGCGTGTACCGAGTTCTCGAGAGCATTCGAGGCCTCCTCAGCCAGGGTTTGGCGAACGTTAAGCTTTAAGCGTTTATTAAAGCAAGCATCATTCCCTACGCTGATGCTGACCTCCATCTGGCATCTAAGTTGCCGTAATTTAGAGCTTTATACTCCTGGGCGACAGGAGGAACTGGCGGATGAAACTACAACTGGTTGAATCTGCACTACGCCATTTCGTATCGCGTCTTGGCGGATTCGGCGGCCTCCGCCCCTGGAGCCAAGGCTTCGCACTGGTCACGGAGCGCCCCCAGGGCCTCGATGGCTTTCGAGCGGCTCAAGTGGGGGGAGGCCACGACGTCGACCATGGCGACATGATGGCGGACGCTGTTCACGTGCAATTCGCCGATGGTGCCGCTCCTCAGATAGAAGAAGGTGAGCAGCGGGACCACGGCGCGTTCGAGCGCGTCCTGGAGATACTTGTTTCCGGAGAGCTGCCAGATCCGGCGGTGGAGCGCCAGGTCGTAGTCGTTGAACTTCGACAAGTCTTCCTCGATCGTCGCCCGACGCATCCCCTCCACGAGCTCACGAAGCTCGATCACGTCCTCGCGGGTGGCCCGGGCGCGCGCCCATTCGACGGCAAGACCCTCGAGCTCCAACCGCAAGCTTTGGATCTGTTCGATCTCACCGGGCCCGAGCTTGGTGACGGAGGTGCCCCGATGAGGAACCCGCTGGACGAAACCCTGGTGTTCGAGCTCCAGCAACGCCTCCCGGATCAGGGGCTGTCCGACGCCGAGCTGGCCCGCGACCCGGCTCTCCACGATGGCATCCCCGGGCTGCAGCTTCCCGGACACGATGGCCTCGCGAAGGGCCTTGAGGGCGCGATCCTTCTTCGAGTTGGGGGCGATCCGGCTGAAGACCGGCTCTTTCATGGGGGCGCCGAGGGGTAGCGGGTTCGCCTCCCCAGGAAGTCAGGGGGATGATGTCACCGGCCCCCTCCAGGCGTCAACCTTGGCGTGACCGTCGCAGCGAGCCACGTTCTCAATGCCGGAAAGGGCGCGTCGGGCCTCTCGAGGTCCGCGGGGAGGGGCGCGGTGGTGGTCAGCGATCCCGGTGCGCCTCTGTCTTCTGGTGGGAGCTCAGCCCTGGCTCGGGTGCCCTCCCACCGGGACGTGCTCCTCGTGAAGATGCATCGCCTCTTCGATGATCGGCCTCTCCACCTTGATGGAGAAGTACAGGGCGAGCAGGACCACGGTGACGAACGCTCCCAGGAAGTGGAGCCACAGGTAGCGGGTCACGTTGGAGATGGGGGCCATGGCCTCGTCGAGATCCTGCTCGACCACCACCATCCATTTCACCGCGGGAAACTGATCGACCGCGGTGAACCCGACCACGCGCGCGGGTTCGACTCTGACCTCCTTGCCGCCCTCCGCTTTTTCGGTGACCTCGGGGATCGTCCAGTACCCGCGGTGCGGGGAGTTCTTGCCGAAGAGCGCCTCGCCATGCTCCCCCAGGGGGAAGCCCTCGACTGCGCCCTGGAGCGAAGCGAAGCCCGGGAACGTCTGGCGCAGCATCCGCTCGCTCTCGTCCGCGGCCAGCACGAGGCCGTCGGTTGCGCGCATGAGGACCGCGTGTCCCGTCCGGCCCACGCGGACCGGGGCCAGGACGCCATAGAGATCGGTGACGTCCACCAGACAGACGATGCCTCCCAGCCAGGTCCCCTCGGTGTCGCGGATGGGATAGGCGATTTCGAGCACCCCCGTCTGCGAGTCGGGCATGCGCTGCATCTCACCCACGAAGGCCTGCTCACCGACCTCGACCGGGGTCAGGGCCTTGAACCACGCCGCGTCCCCCTGCTGGAGGCGCCCCGCCCGGCCCGTGGAAGCGACCAGCTGCCCCGTGGGTCCCACCACCTGCAGCAGCTTCAGGGCCGGCCGGATCCGGACGAGCTGGCGGAGCCGGCCCGCAGCCGGCGAGTCCACAAAGGCTGACGTGGCCTTGGGATCGCCTCCGGAGACCCAAGCCTGCTCGAGACGGCGGCGTTCCTCCGGATTGGGTGGGGGGAGAGGGAGCGACACCGAGCTCCGCAGGACGGGGTCCTGCGACAGCAGGCGCAGGTGGACGATCTGCTCGCCAACGTAGCGCTCGAGGGCGAGCTTGGTCTCGACGGCCCGCTGCTCCAGGCTCGTGCCGACGGACTCGCGCAGCTGGCCCTTCGCCATGTTGACGACGACGTAGGCGCCGAAGGCCATGAAAGGCGCGGCGGCCAGGAAGAAGACCGCCAGGATTCGGGTGTCCAACTCGTATTTCGTCTTGGCCATGGTCCCCCCCAGTGGGACGTGACCCCGTCCGCGGCTTCCGGACACGAACTCCCAGGAAGGGGAGGATCGGAGGGGCGTTTCCGGGGTCGTGACGACTCCGTGGGTTCTGCCGTCTCGACCCTAAAGTAGGCTTTCGGTTGGCGCGAAGTCAATGAACACGGGGGAGTCCTTTTGATCCATGGGGGGGGGCCGTCCATCTGGGGGGAGAATGGGAGCAGGCGACCCGGACGAGCGCTGGGAGGGGCGATGCCACGACCAACCAGGAAGACGAAGACCTCCGCCATCAGGCGAGTCGCGGTCAGCACCGGCGGGGGTGATGCCCCCGGCCTCAACGCGGTCATCCGCGCCGTGGTCCTGGCCGCCCACCGTCACGGATGGGAGGTCGTGGGCATTCGAGACGGCTACAACGGGCTGTTCCTGCCCGATCATTATCCCGACGGCGGCCTCGTCGCGTTGACGCCGGTCCGAGTCCGAGGCATCACCCACCTCGGCGGCACCATCATCGGCACCACCAACGCGGGGAACCCGCTCAAGTTCCCGACGAAGATGCCGGATGGGACCATGGCCGAGGTCGACCGCACCGCGGAGCTCGTGGATGCATTCAAAGCCAACGGCATCGATGCCGTGGTCGCGATCGGGGGAGACGGCTCGCTCACCATCGCGAACGCCCTCGCCCGGCAAGGCGTGCGCATCGTGGGCGTGCCCAAGACCATCGACAACGACCTGAGCGAGACCGTGATCACCTTCGGCTTCGACTCCGCGGTCTCCTTCGCGACGGAGTGCCTCGACCGCCTGCACTCCACGGCCGAGGCCCATCGCCGGGTCATGGTGGTCGAGGTCATGGGCCGCTACGCGGGCTGGATCGCGCTCAACGCCGGGGTGTCCGGCACCGCCGACGCCATCCTCATCCCGGAGATCCCGTACGACCTCGACAGAGTGGCGGACGCGATCCGGAAGCGCGCTTCGGAGGGGCGGGCGTTTGCGATCGTGGTGGTGGCCGAGGGCGCGAAACCGAAAGGCGGCTCGCACTCCGTCCTGGAGAAGACGCTGGGCGCGGCGGAGCGCCTGGGCGGCGCCGCCGAGCGGGTCGCCCGAGAGCTTCGGGCCAAGACGAAGAAGGACACGCGCCACGTGGTGCTCGGCCACCTGCTCCGCGGCGGCTCGCCCACGACCTTCGATCGCCTGATCTCCCTGCGCTTCGGGGCGGCGGCGGTCCGCGCCCTGGCCGAAGGACGCTCGGGGGTCATGGTGGCCCTCGATCCGCCGACCGTGCGCTACGTACCGCTGGCCCGGGCCACCCGGCGCATGAAGACGGTGCCCCTCGATTGCGACACCGTGAGGACGGCGCGCGAGCTAGGGATCTGCCTCGGCGACTAGTGGGTCGCGGGAAGCTTCAGCTCGACCCAACCCCGTGACGAGTCACTGCGCGGCGCGGAGGCCGGCGTGATCCGGCCGGCCCCACAGCAGCTGCTGCTCTCGCGCACCGAAAGGGCCGGGTTGTGGCTCGCCGAGCTCTGCGCCCGACGGCTCCCCTTTCTGGCTCTGGCCCTCAGCTTCCCCATGGGCGCACTCATCTGGCTGGGAATCGGCCGACGCCTGCGCCTTCAAGGGCTCGAGCACGTGAAAAGCCTGCCCCGGGATGGCTCGCTTCTCCTGGTGGCAAACCACCGATCTTTCTTCGACTTCTTCGCGATCGCGGTGGTGCTCCGCTTCGAGGCCGCGCTCTGGCACCACCTCTACTTTCCCGTTCGCTCGGAGTTCTTCTACGACCACCCTCTGGGTCTCCTGGTGAACCTGGTGGTCGCGGGCATGAGCATGTTCCCTCCCATCTTCCGTACCGGTCCGAAGCGGGCCCTCAATGCCTGGAGCCTCGCGCGCTGCGCGGAAGAGCTCGCGAAGCCGGGTACCGCTCTCGGCATCCACCCCGAGGGGACTCGCAGCCAGGACCCCGATCCTCTCCGCCTGCAACCGGCCCGCTCGGGATCGGGCCGGATCGCGCTCGCCGTGGCCCACGCGCGCGTGGTGCCCGTGTTCGTCGTGGGCCTCGGGAACAGCATCCTCGTCGAGATCGGTCGCAACCTCGCCGCGCCCCAGCGACACCCGGTGTGGATGATGGTCGGCCCCGAAGTCGACCTGGCCGACCTGCGGGAGAGAGGGGACCGAGGCGCGGCACGGGAGGCCGCGGAGCGCTGCCGGAGCGCGATCCAGCGGCTCGCCGACGCGGTGAAGCGAGAGGCCGCGCTGGCCGAGGGGGGTTAGACTGACGTCGTCGCTCTGCGGAGGGAATGGCATGGAGACGCGCTCGCTCGGGAGAGTCGGTCCCAAGGTCTCTGCCCTCGGCCTCGGCTGCATGGGCATGTCGGATCTCTACGGCCCCGCTGACCGCGCGGAGAGCCTGGCCACGATCCATGCCGCGCTCGACAAAGGCGTCACGCTCCTCGACACCGGCGACTTCTACGGAATGGGCCACAACGAGCTGCTCCTGCGCGAGGCGCTCGAGGGCCGCTCCCGCGACGCCTTCGTCGTGAGCGTGAAGTTCGGGGCCCTCCGCGACGTCAAGGGGGGCTGGATCGGCATCGACGGACGGCCGGCCGCGGTCAAGAACTTCCTCGCCTATACGCTGCGGCGGCTGGGCACCGACCACGTCGACGTCTACCGCCTCACCCGCCTGGACCCGGCGGTCCCGATCGAGGACACGGTGGGTGCGATCGCGGAGATGGTGAAGGCGGGCCACGTGCGGCACGTGGGCCTCTCCGAGGCCGGCGCCGCGACGATCCGCCGGGCCCACGCCGTGCATCCGATCTGCGACCTCCAGATCGAGTACTCGCTCGTCTCGCGCGGGATCGAGGACCTGATCCTGCCCACGACCCGCGAGCTCGGGATCGCCATCACCGCGTACGGCATCCTCTCGCGCGGGCTGCTGAGCGGGCACTGGTCGAAAGAGCGGGCCGTGACCCCCGGCGACATCCGCGGCTACATGCCGCGCTTCTCGGGCGCCAACCTCGAGAAGAACCTCGCCCTCGTCGATGCGCTGCGGGCGCTGGCCCTGGAGAAGGGGACGACGACCGCGGCGTTGGCCACCGCCTGGGTTCTGTCGCGGGGTACCGACATCGTCCCCCTGGTCGGGGCGCGGCGGCGCGATCGCCTGGCCGAGTCCTTGGGCGCCCTCGACGTGCGCCTAGACGCGGACGACCTCGCGCGGATCGAGGCCGCCCTCCCGAAGGGCGCCGCCGCGGGCGATCGTTACCCCAAGCCCCAGATGGCCCACCTCGACAGCGAGCCTCGCAAGAGCTAGCGCTCGCTCGACTCGGGCCGCCGCGGGACCCACCGACCGGGACTTCCAGAGCAGATAGATAGCGGGATAGACGAGCAGGTCCCGCAGGAACGGTGTAGCCAGGCCGCCGGCATCGGCGCCGCCATCCGCTTCACGACGTCGGCCCCGCTCCCCACCGGTCGAGTCTCAGGCGGATGTCGAGTCAGACCGCAGACCGCCTCCGGACCATCGAGATCCCGACGGCGGCAAAGCCGAGTCGCTCGTAGAGACGGCGGGCATCCGCGTTGCCCGGCGACGTCCCGAGCGCGAGGGCGACCGCGGTGGTGGGCCACAGCTCGCCTCGGTCGAGCGCGGCGAAGAGCGAGGTGGCATGGCCCCGGCCTCGGTGCTCGCGGGTGACGAAGAGCTCGTCGACGTCGCACACCTCCCCTCCGAGCTCGTTCGACCAGAACGAGATCAAGAGCGCATAGCCGACGACCTGCCCGCCGAGATCCAACACCACGGCTCGGCCTCGCCAGGGCTCCCCGCGCAAGGTCGCCAGCGTGAGCCGCACCTGTTCGGGCCCGACCGGTCGCGGTCCGGGGTCGTCGCGGTAGAGGTCGAGGCACATTTCCACGAGACGGTCGTCCTCGTCCGGCCGAGCCGTTCGCCACATCACACGATCCTACCCGGACGCGCGCGTCGTCGCGGCGGCCAACTCCTGCCCTTCGGCCGCCCCGATCGCACTGCGGCACGCCCGCTCGCCGCCCACCAACGTTTGACGCCTCTCCCCTTGACAAACTAGGAGAGAGAGACCATCTTCCTAGTTAGGCTAGGAGAAGAGGCCATGGGGAAGACCGCCGACCTGCTGCCGGGCACGCTCGAGATGCTGATCCTGAAGGCGGTGTCGCTCCGGCCGCTGCACGGGTACGGCGTCCTCCTGCGCATCGGCCAGATCTCCGGCGGAGCGCTCGAGATTCCCCAGGGGTCCTTGTATCCGGCGCTCTACCGGCTGGAGCACCAGGGGCTCATCCACGCCGAGTGGGGCCAGAGCGACAACAACCGCCGAGCGAAGTTCTACGCCCCCACCGCCGCGGGTCTTCGTCGTCTGCGCGAAGAAACCGCCGGCTGGAACCGGCTGGCCACGGCCATGGCCGCGGCCCTCAACACCGCGCCCGACGAGGTGTGACATGCCGAGCCGCCTGATGTCGGTTCTTCGCGGGCTCTTCCGTCGGGGTTCCTTCGAGGATGCCCTGGCCGAAGAGGTGCGGTTCCACATCGAGCAGTACACCGACGATCTGGTGCGCTCCGGAGTGTCGCCCGAGGACGCGGCGCGCCGCGCCCGCATGGAGTTCGGCACGGTGGACAGCGTCAAGGAAGACTGCCGCGCGTCCCGCGGGCTCCGGGTGTTCGACGAGATGCAGCAGGACCTGCGCCTCGCCTGGCGGCGCATTCGGAAGACCCCGAGCTTCACGCTCACCGCGCTCGCCACCCTGGCCCTGTGCATCGGCGCCAATCTCGCGGTCTTCGCGGTCGTCGACTCGGTGCTCCTCAGGCCTCTGCCCTTCCCCGATCCCGATCGGCTGGTGCGGGTCTTCAACACGTATCCCAAGGCCGGAGTCCCCGACGACGGGTGCTCGGTGACGAACTACTACGAGCGCCGCCGCAGCATCCCCGCCTTCGAGTCCCTCGCAGCCTATCGTGAGGGCACCGCGATCGTCGGCGAGGTCGGGGCCACGGAACGAGAGCCCACTACTCGGGTGTCCCCGGAGTTCTTCGCCACCCTGGGACGCGGCCCCGTCCTGGGCCGTGCGTTCACCGACGAGGAGATGAGCTACGAGACGGACGCCGTGGCCATCCTCACCGACGCCTATTGGCGGCAGCGTCTGGGTGCCGACCCGGCCGTGATCGGACGGTCGATCCGCGTGGACGGCGCTCCCCGGACCGTGGTCGGCGTGCTGGCTCCGGACTTCCGCTTCCTTTCGTCGCGGGCCCGGCTCTACTTCCCCTTCTCGTCGAACCTCGAGGACCGCCAGGCGGCGCGGCGGCATTGGGGAAGCTCGTCGCAGATGATCGCGCGGATGAAGTCCGACACGACCCTCGCCCTTGCCCAGGCTCTGGTCGACGCGCACAGCGCCGCGAAGGAGGCGGCCGACGGTCCCGAGGCGAAGGCGATGGCCGAGGCCGGCTTCCGCACCCTCGTGGTGCCGCTCCACACCGACCACGTCGCCTCGATCCGGCCCACCCTGCTTCTCGTGCAGGGCGGCGCCTTGTGCCTGCTCCTCATCGGCGCCGTCAACCTCGCGAACCTGCTGCTCATCCGCGCCAGCGGCCGGCTCAAGGAGCTCGCGGTCCGCCAGGCGCTCGGCGCGAACCGACGTCACGTGGTGAGCGCGGTGATGGTGGAGACCACCCTGCTCACCCTCATCGGAGGCCTCCTCGGGCTCGCCGTGGGGGCGGGGGGAATCCGCCTCCTCGCGGTGTTCGGCGCGGACCGTCTCCCCCTGGGTGCGCAGATCGCCTTCGATCTGCGCCTCGGCCTGGTGGCCCTCGCCTCTGCCGTGGCCATGGGCGTCCTGATCTCGGTGCCGATCGCCTGGTACAACCTCGCGGGTCACCCCGCGGGCGCCCTGCAATCCGAGTCTCGCGGCGCGAGCGCCAGCCTCACGGCGAAGCGGATGCGCTACGCCTTCCTGGTGGCCCAGATGGGGTTGGCCTTCGTCCTGCTCTCGGGCGCCGGCCTCCTGGGACAGAGCCTCAAGCGAGTCATGGAGGTCTCTCCGGGCTTCCGGCCCGAGAGCATCCTGAGCGGCCAGATCTCCTTGCCGTGGAAGACCTACCCGAACGGCTCGTCGCGAGTCGCCTTCACGGCGAGGCTCCTGGAGGAGCTGCGCCAGAAGGCGGGGGTGCTGGCCTCGGGCGTGGCCAGCAACGTCCCGCTGAGCGGCGCCAGCGGAAAGAGCGCGGCCCGGGTGAAGGGCTACGTGTTGCCGCCCGGTGAATCCCTGCACGGCATCTACTCCTATGGTGTCGACGGCGACTACTTCGCGACCCTGGGTTTCACGCTCGTGGAAGGGCGCTTTCTCGACGCCGCGGATTCACGCCGCTCCGAGCGTGTCTGCGTGGTCGACGCGGACTTCGCCCGCCGCTACTGGCCTCGAGGGGGCGCTCTGGGCGGGCAGGTGTTCCAGGGAGGCAGCGAAGAGAAGGACGAGCAAGCCTTCACCGTGGTCGGCGTCGTGGGCGCGGTCAAGCAGGCCGGGCTCGTCGAGGACGAAGCCCAGGGTGCCGTCTACTACCCTTACGCCTACCGCACGGACAACAGCCTCTTCGTGGTCGCGCGCACGAGCCCGGCCCCGGCATCCCTCGGGGTCATGCTTCAGCAGGTCGTCCGCACCGTCGACCCCGAGCTGCCGGTCAACGACCTAAAGTCGATGGACGCGCGCATCGCGGACAGTCTCCTGGCCCGACGCTCGCCCGCCCTGCTGGCCGGCCTCTTCTCCGGCATCGCGGTGCTGCTCACGGCCATCGGCACGTACGGGGTCCTGAGCTTCGCGGTCGCCCAGCGGCGCCGCGAGATTGGCCTGCGCATGGCCCTCGGAGCGCGGCCCGAACAGGTCCGCCGCCAGTTCGTGTCGCTGGCCCTGAGGCTGCTGGCCACGGGGACGGGGCTGGGGCTCGTGGGCGCACGGCTCAGCGGTTCCATCCTGCAGACGATCCTGTTCCGGGTGCCCGCGTTTCACCCGGCGACGCTCGCCGCAACCGCCGGAATTCTGGCCGTGGTGTCCCTGGCCGCCTGCCTGCTGCCGTCCGAACGAGCCGCCCGCATCTCCCCGACCCAGGCGCTCGCCGAGGAGTAGCGGAACCGCCAGTCTTTGACAGGCACCGCTCGACGGGCCTAGAGGGAGCGTAGGCAATAGAAGCGCGGTTCGCCAGCCAAGCCCCATCGTCGGGGGCGGTCAACGCTACCTTCAGCTCCCCCGGATCACGCCGGCACGTGCGCTCGGCCCGCCCCGGGAGTGCTCCATCGCGCCGACCACCCCGCACAGCGCGCAGGCTCCACCCACCGTGGTCCACTCACGCTGTCGCCCCGCGGCTACGCTACCTCCTCGCCTGCCCCGTGGCCACGCCCTGCACCCTCGTCGTCGTCACCGAGAACCTCGAGGCGTAGCACGCGGCTCTTCCAGCCAGCGCACGACGTCGCCCGCGCGAATGCGCGAGCCCCAGAAATGCCTGGCGATGGCTTGACAACATTTAGATGTTTAGCTAAATATAGATCCGTGAACCGTGTCTTCAAGGCGCTGGCCGACCCGACGCGCCGGCGCGTGCTCGAACTGCTGCGGGAGCAGCCGCGCTCGGCGGGCGAGCTTGCCGACCACTTTCCCGTCTCGAAGCCGACGATGTCGGCGCATTTCGCGGTGCTGCAGGAGGCGGGACTCATCGAGGCCGCGAGGACGGGACGGACGATTCTCTATCGACTCAAGATGTCGGTCCTCGAAGAGGCGTTGCTCGGCTTCGCGCAGACGCTCGGCTGGAAGATGACGCCGTCGGGCCGCATTGGCATGGCGCGTCGCCACAGCGCACGGCGGTCGGCCATGAAAGGAGAGGCGTGAGATGACAGCGGTATCCACGGACATTCGTCGAGGCCTGATCTTCGCGGGGCTCATCATGGCGGTGGCCGGCGGCGCCAAGATCGCGGCCGCGCACGGCATCCTTGGAAGCGGCTGGCCCGAGCGCGCGATGATGGCGGTGATCGGCGCGTTCCTCATGGCGACGGGCAACGCGATCCCGAAGACGCTCACGCCACTCTCCGCGTGCTCATGCGATCCGGCGACGCTGCAACGGCTCCAGCGCCAGGCCGGCTGGACGTTCACGCTCGCCGGCGCCGGCCTCGCGATCGGCTGGCTCGCACTCCCGGTGCCGCTCGCAGATCGACTGACGCTGCTGCTGGCGCCGGTGACCGCGCTGTTCGTCGTCCAGGTATTCCGGCTGCGCCGCGCAGGCCGCGCAGCGTAGGGCCGTACAGTCTCCACGAGGAGCGATGCATGTTTGCGAGTCTGATGGGCCTCACGACAATCTCGCCCAGGGAGCTGCTGGCCCTCGTCGAGCGCGGCGCGGTGACGGCCATCGATGTCAACGCGCGAGCGAGCTGGCTTCGCGCGCACGTGCCAGGCGCGCTGACGTTGGATCATGCGAACTACCAGGCATGCGACCTCCCCTCCAATCTCGACGCGCCGATTGTGTTCTATTGCTCCAATCCGTTTTGCCGCAAGGCGCCGCTCGCCGCTCGCCGCGCGAAAGGATTCGGCTACACGGATGTCCGCATCATGTCGGCCGGCATCAGCGGCTGGATGACCGCGAAGCTTCCGACGGAAGCGGGCGCGTAGCTCCGCGTCAGGCTACTCGGCCCTGAGCCCGTCGCTTGGATCGACGCCTGCGGCTTTTCGCGCAGGGATGTAGGTCGCACACGCCGCCGCGCCCGCCAGCGCGCAGACCACGATGGCGAGCGTCGCCGGATCGGCTGGCGTGACGCCGAACAGCAACAACTTGCTACTTGCCCATTGCGCGATCACGGCACCGCGTCAGCGGCAGCACGTCTTACTCAAGAAACATTCGGCGGGGCATTCGGAGCCTCCTGGCCCCGCGTCGGGCCTGAAGGTTCATTCCCGCAGCGGCCTCAGAGTCTGCCATCTAGCGCTCGGTCGGCTGGCCCAGCTCTCGCGGGACTCTACCTTGACGGCTGGGCAGCGTCCGGGTCGCCATCTCGTGCAGCACCACCCCCAGCGATAAGAGGTCCCTCCGCAGGTCCACGGTCTTGCCGAGCGCTTGCTCCGAAGACATGCAGGCCACCGTCCCGAGCGCACTGCCCGGGCTGGTCAGGTGCTTCTCGCGGGTCCCCGTTTCGCCGTCGAGGTCGGAGGTCTCCTTCTGGCTCAGCATGCCAGGACCTAAATCCAGCACCTTGGCGTGCCCACGGCGACGTCAGCCTGTCGACGCTTCAGGCCACGTGTGTCCGGACGCGGGGCTCGACGCTCCGGCGACGGTTCCCCCTCGATGGAGTCGATGAAGACTCGCGCCTGGCTCAGGTGACGGGAAGCCTTCGCGCGGCCAGGGCATAGGCATCGAAGTACCTCTGGAGGGAGGCGCCCGTGGACCGGTATTGGTTCGGCCCGGCGAAGAAGTCCGCGACCACCTCGCGGGCCCGGGCGATCTCGCGAAGGCGCGCGGGCGACTGCTGGTGGCGGCGGTCGGCCAAGGTGAGATCGAGGAGCTCCAGAGCGCGGTAGAGCGCGCCTCTGGCCACCTCGGGATTGCGCACTTGCCAGCGCGCGGCCCGGCTCACTTCGCTCCCCACGTTGCCCAATTGCTCGGCCAGGGAGAGGCTCCACCACCGTCCCGCCGCCAGCTCTCGATGCTGGATCTCAGTCATCGCCGCACCAGGCGCCCGACCAGCGCTTCCACTTTCGCGCGCGTGTCTTCATCGTCCACGCCGCGGGAACGATTGCCGAACGAAGGGCGCAAGTTGATCATGGAGTCGAACTCGATCCAATCCGCTTCCGGCAGGCCGGGGTAGAGGTTGATGCCCCACAAATCCTCTTGCGCGGATCCTCCGGCCAGGAGCTCGGCCTCTTGGTCTGCGTGCATCTCGGCATCGAGCAGCATCAGGCCGCGCCGAAGGTCGACCACCCCCTTCACCATGTCCCCAAAGCGCTCCTCGGCCAGCGCGCGCAGCTCGTCCATGGAGATCGGGTTGGTGGCGTCGACGGTTCTCATCGGTACTCGCGAGAATTCCGACTGATGAAGGCGCGGTGCCAATCAATCAGCCCTCAACAGGTGAACAGGCGATCGGATGGAGCAAGGCGACGGGAGGATTCTACATCCAGTGGGAGACACTGGCCGCGTGCGCCTCGCCACGCCGCCGGCGCGGGGTGGGGTCACGCCGGAGGCCAACTAGACGGCCTGGACTCGGCCTGCCGCGGCGGCGGGACCCATCTCCCGCGGCTTCCAAATCAGATAGATGGCCGGGTTCCCTTCGGGGTCGCCCTCCCCGTCCGCCTCGTCCTCGTCCTCAAGGGTCCGGAGCAGTCCGCTCCGGCGAAGGTGTCTCTCCATGCGCCGGACCAGGCGCTCCAGCACCTCGCCCACTTCGCTGGTCCCAAGGCGCCCGAGCCCTTCCCAGGCGAACTCGCCGTCCTTCTCGCACCAGGTGCCATCGAGGGCGATCAGGTGGAGGTGTGGATCGCGGTCCGGCCCTGGTCAGCCCAGCTCGTGCTGACCCTTGGCGGGCGTCTCTTCCGCCGGGCCTGCTCCTCGGCGACCGCTGCCCGAAGCCTAGGCTTCGCCCTTTCTCCTCAGTCGGCGGCAGTGGTCTGCTTGAGCAGGCTCTCGGCCGGAATGCCGCGGGAGACCGTGGGGCGGGGCAGGTCTGCGTGCCAGGGCACTCGGCCCCGTCCGCGCTCTAGCGGTACGGGGGCCGGTCACCCTGCCTACTCTTGGCGCAGTGCCCGCGTTGGGTCGAGACGAGCGGCGCGGGTGGCCGGTACCGAGGCAGCCACCAGGCAAGCCACGACGATGATCGAGAGGCTCGCCGCGTAGGCGACGGGATCGAGAACGTGGACGATCGCGCCAATGGTGGCGGCGGCCGGCGTCGCTAGCAGCAACATCGCCAGCCCGGCGGCCGAGGCCGTGCCGGTGAGCAGCCCGATCCCAACGGCCCAGAACGACTGCGCCACGATGAGCCAGGTCACGTCACGCGCGGTTGCGCCGAGTGCCTGTCGTACGCCAATCTCCCGCGTGCGCTGCTCGATCAGGTACGACAGCACGCTGAACAGGCCGGAGAGGGTCAGGGCCAGGGCCAGCCCCCCAAGGAGCACGGTGAACCAGAATGCGATCCGCAAGAGGGAGACGTCCATCCTGGCGAGCGTCCGCAGCGTCGATACCTGGCGGCCCATCTCGGGATCGATCGAGGTGAGTCGAGTCACGAGCGTCCTCCTCGCGAGCTCAGGATCACCGTGGACGCGGGCAACCAGATGCGTTCCGGGTGTCGCAGGGTTCGTCGGCAAGTAGATGACTGCCTTCTCGAACGGCGCGATCCGGAACCCCGCGACGTCTCGAACGACGCCCACCACGCTAAATGTGCCCGTCTCGAGGCGTGGCTCGTTGCGACGCTGTCCCTCGGATTCGGCACGGAGGTCGAGGCGGACCACCTGACCCACAGCATCGCCAGTTGGCCACAGCGAGCGCGCAGCAGTCTCGGAAACGATCGCCACCGAGAGCCCGGATGTGCGCTCGGTCGGCGTGAATGGGCGGCCACGCAAGACGGGGATGCCCAGTGCGTCGAAATACCCGGGCGACACGAGGGCGTAGGCGATCTCTGCCTTGACGCCGCCGATCTCCGCGACCACCGGAACGGGCGCGTCCGGCCACGACGCCGCGACGGCAGCGACCGAGGGATCGTCGGTCACGGCTTGGACGATCACCTCGCGCGCCGGCTCGTTCGGGATCCGAACGGCGATCGTGTCCGAGGTCCGAATGCCCGCGTCGAACGCCGCGCCGGCAATCGCGCTGCGCAGGAAGACCACGGCACAGATCAGCAGGAGCGCCGACGCGCTCACCTGTACGCCGATCAGGGCATCGCGCGCGCGCCCCGGCCGTGCGTCCCGAAAGAGCTCGCCCCGCATCGTCCGCACAGGCTCGGCGCGTGCGGCGTGTAGCGCCGGAGCCAGCCCGAACCCGACCGTAGCGGCCCCGGCTCCGATCGCGAGAAACAGCACAACGCGCCAGTCCGCATCGGGTATCCACAGCCGGATGTCTCCCAGGTCGGACATGCTGGCGATCAATGTCCTCACGAGCACGACCAGAACGAGGCGCGAGATCAAGAAGCCGACGGCCGCCGCGGCGAGCGCAAGGAGCAGGCTTTCGGTCAGCAGTTGCCGGACGATGCGGGTGCGGGTGGCGCCCAGCGACATCTGCACGCCGATCTCGCGTCGTCGCGCCACGCCTCTGGCCAGCAGGAGGTTGGCGACGTTGGCGCAGCCGATGAGAAGAATGAGACCAAACGCAAAGGTCGGTGGCGCAAAGAGCGCCACGATCTCTGGACTGGCCTCCACCGTTCCGTCATGTGGGACCAAAGTGATGTTCGAGGGACCGCGTTCGTCCGCGCTACGGTCCGGTCGTGTGGCGTCCCAGACGGCGAGTGCCGCCCGCGCCTTCTGCCGCGGCAGGCCCGGCTTCAAGCGTCCGACGATATCGAGGCCCACGGCCGCTTCGCTGCCCGGGGGGATCGTGCGCACGCGCCCGAGCATCGCGAGAGGCGCCCAATAGTCGTCCGGCACCAAAGCCAAGCCCCGAAACGTCTCGGGCATCACGCCGACGATCTCCCACGCCAGGCCGTTGATGTTCAGGCGGCGGCCGAGAACGGCGGGGTCGCGTCCGAACAGCCGGTCCCACCCGCGGTGGCTCAACACCATCACCGGCGGCCCGGAGGATGACTCGTCGTCGGCTGGGGTCAGTGCGCGTCCCATCGCGGCGTTCACCCTGAGCACCTGGAAGAAATTGCCGGTGACGAACGTGCCCCAAGTCAGTTGCCCGTCCAAGAGGCTCTCGACTTGTGACACCTCGGCGTAGGCACCGCTTAGGACATCTGTCTCACGACATAGCGCGTCGAACTGAGCGCGAGTGAACTGCGCCCGCTCGCCGTCAGAGGCTGGCGGGCGGCCCACGGCCACCATCTCGTGCGCGGCCGGCACCGCGTCGACCTGGAACAACAAGGCGTTGAGTATCGTGAAGGCCACGACGACGAGACCCAACCCTACGGCGATCGTCAACACGATGGTGACGGTGGAGAGGGGTGCGTGCGTTAAGGAGCGCACCGCGCGGCGAACGTCCCTAACCGCGTCATCGACAAAGGACATCGCAGCTCCCATGGCGGCCTCCACATGCACGACGACGCTCCGGGGCGGGACACATCCGAACTTCCATAACGCCTGAGCTGCCCAGTTGGTTCCAGCGAGCGACCCTGTTCGCGAAGGTTGGCGACCCCGACGGATCCCAACGCCAGCCGCACAACCGGGGCGTGACGGCGAACCCGACGGTGGTCGGAGGGACCGAGGCGCTCTGTGCGACCTGCCGCTAGCCCCTGAAGGGCAGGCGAGGCGGTAACGAGGAGCCGCCGATCCTTCATCTTGGGTTGAGGGGCCGCTCGGCGGAGAGCGGTCGACGGAAGGGCGGTGGGGGCATGGCACAACGGGCCTTGGCGTGGGCAGCGCGCGACGTGGCGCACAGTTCCCTTTCCTCCAACGAGCTGCATGGGCCAGGGATGGCGGCCATGCGCGTCGCCCACGCGGTATCCTGCGCGCTTTTCGGCCATCGCGTGGACAACCGGGAGTGCGCCGCGGCCGGGGGCCGTTTCCGGTGCCGGTGTGGCGACTCCTATCTCGACCAGGGCGGCGCAGCGGAGACACGTGTACGGCACACCGTCTCCTGCTTCCTGAAGGGACACACCTACGTGCGCACGGGGACCCGCCACGAGCACAACGAGTATGTTTGCGTCCGCTGCGGCCATCCGCTGCTCTTCCGAATCGGCCATGACCCCTACGCACTTGAGGAGCGGTTCGTGAAAAAGGTCCGCTACCTCTGCAACCTCCTTGGCCACGCCGTCCACACCGTCTGCGCGCGAAACGGCTTCACGGAATACGCCTGCGACTGCGGTCACACGTTCCTGCGGGCGCTCCCGGGCCTGGCGCGGGTCACCCATCCGCTGGTCTGCCTCTTCGCCGGCCACTTCGTGCGGTTCCTCGACCACCGGGACGGGCACGCGGAGTTCCGCTGTCGGAACTGCGGCCATACGTTCGGCTTCGTGGACGCGGCCTGAATGGGGACGTGGGTCTTGTACGTCCTGCTTGCGGTTGCCACCAACACCGCGCTGGGTCCGCCGTTCGATCCGGTGCTCCTCTGGTATGCCTCGGGCCGGCCCGCGACGCAGGCCTGGGGGTTCATCGTTGTGGGGAGCCTGTGCGCGGGCGCGGCGGGGGCGCTGGAGGTCTCGGTCGGCCGCCGCTTCCTGAAGCGGCGCGCTGGTCCGTCCTCGGTATCCCGTTCGTGCACGGGACGTGTGTTCTACCTCTTCGCGGCGGCCGTGGCCGCCTCTCCTCTCCCTTTCACCGTAGTCCGGATGGCAGCCCTGAGCCGGCGGCCCCGCCCCATCGCGTACGGGGCCTGTGTCGCAGCGGGACGCTTGCCGCGCTACGCCCTCACGGTCGTGGCTTGGGACCGCCTCGGCTTTTCCGGAGGGGCGATGGGCGTCGTGGTCGCCGGCGGGTTGATCGTCGTCCTGGCCCGTACGCTAACGCGGGCTTCGTTCCTTTCGCGGGCGCGGTTGTCGCAGCTCGTGTCGCTGCACCAGCAGCGCGTGCAGCCCTTGGTGCGGTCGTAGAAGACCCGCGTGCAATCGCCGTTGCGGCAGATTTTGATGCGCTCCCGGCGTCGAGCAGGAACGACGTCGCGAGCCCTCCGGGGCGAAGGGTCTAGGGAGAGGGCCTGACGACGGGTCCGAGATAGCGATCGAGCCAGGGGAGGATCTCGCGGGCCACCGGGTCGATCACGAGGACGTGACCGAACTCGAGGACCACGTGCCGCTTGTTCTCGGGCGGAGATCCCAGCAGGACGAACAGTGGGCGTTGCGAAGCCTCGAAGGGCGTCTCGTAGTCGTAGCGCCCATTCAACATGAGCGTCGGAATGCGCACGCGCGGCGCATAGTTGAGCGCATCGATCTCGGGCGCCACCGGCTCCCCGATCCCGGCGCCCTGAAGGATGAGGGTTTTCAGGCGTGGTTCGAGAGCGGTCAGGATCACACCGGTCCCCGCACCATCGCTCAGCCCATAAAGGGCAAGACGAGTCCGATCGATGTCAGGTCGCGTCTCCAGATAGTCGAGGGCGCGTCCGAGGTCCCTGGACCAAGCGATGCGGAGCTCGCGTCCCGCGAAAGGTCCCATGTGTTCGAACGTCGCTCGCTCGTAGGTGCCCTTGTACACCGGGTAGAGGAGCGCTCGTCCGCTGCGGATGATGAAGTCCGCCCAGCGAAGCGACAGGTCACCGCTCGAGCGCAGACGGAACGCGTCTCCCGCGGGGACGAGGACGACGGTCTGGTACGGCGGCGACGCGTTCCGGGGCAGCAAGAGATGCGCGCGCATGCGCTCGCCACCGTAGGCGGCGTCGAATGCGACCGTCTGCTTCCGCCAGACCTCCGTCTCTTCGGTCGCCTCGACGACGGTGTTGAGGGGTGAGCGATCGTAGGCGTATTGTCGGCGATACACCGCGAAGATGTCGTCGCCGACCGGCTTTTGCTTGCGGGCGTCACGAACGAGCGCCTCGATCCGGACGGGTGCGGACACCGCCGGCGGTAGCGGCCGGCTGTACTTCGCCAGACGGAAGCCGTAACCCGGCGCCCGCTCGAACGGCCCCTTCGCGTCGTAGTCCGCGAACATGTTCATCGGCTCGTTCCACGCGCCTCCCACGAGGAATCGGCGGTGGTTCGTCTCGGTGGAGCACCATTCCTTCACGTTACCCGCCATGTCGTAGGTGCCGAAGGGGCCCAGGCCCTGGTGACTCCCGACTGGCGCCGGGCCCTTTTCGTCGAAATTGCTGACCCAGAGGATGTCCATGAAGCGTCCCAGGCCGGCCGCGAGGTACCAGTGATGGATCGTGGGCAGGACCTTGCCGGCGAACGCCGCGTAGGCCGCGGCCTCGTACCAGCTCACGCCTCCGACGGGAAACTCGGCCTGCCCCTCGGCATACGTTCCAGACTTCCAGGTCGCTGGCCCCGGCCGTCCGGTGGCGTCACGAAATCTCTCGACGGCCTCTTCCCACGGTACGGACCGTCCGCCTTCGACGAACGGCTCCCGCCAATAGTGGCGCTGCCCGTATCCCCCCTGATCGACGAACTCCTTGAACTGCCGGTTGGTGACCTCGAATCGGTCGAGCCAGTAGTCGTCGGGCACGCCGACCAGGCCCGTCCGAACAGGATCGCTGTCTCCGGCCACCCGCACCATGCCCGGTGGCACCGCGGTCACCGGATCCAGCCCGTAGCGCAGCGCAGGCGGGTGTCCGGAGCCTTCGATGGTCTGAAAACCAGTCTTGGAAACCCGGACACGGAAGAGGCAGCGAGGGATCCGAACTCCGTTGAGTGGCGTCCGGCCAAGGGAAAACCAGCTCGACGTGCGCGAGTGGTACGAGGCAAGGGCCACGTCGGCGCCCGCCGGCTCCGAGGTCACGACCCCCGGTATCGAGACGTCGAGCCACAGCTGATACAGACGCCGGTCATCGGGCAGGACGTCCAGGGCCTGCCGCGTGAGCAGGAAGGCCTCGACGTAGTCACCATGATTGGAGAGACGCTGAATCTCGGGCGCGGCCACGGTGCGCGCCCAGCGCGCGCGGGAAGTGGCCACGCGCCATCGCCAGCCCCCGGCCGCCATCGCGAGGATCACGAGCAGCGCGGTCACCTTGACCACCGGCCCGCGGAGGAGTGCGCTCAGGCTAGGTGGCGGCGGCACGTTCCGTGCGCGGATCACCGCGTCGAGGGCGGACACGAGATCGGCGACGGTCGCAAACCGGTCGTCAGGGGACTTCGCGAGGCACCGGCGCACGATCTGCGACAGAGCGGGTGGCACGTCCCCGCTGACCTCCGCCAGGTCCGGAGGCTCCAGCGTCAAGACGGCGTCCAGGGTGCCGAGCGTGCTGTCCCCCTTGAACGCGCGGCGTCCGGCGAGCATTTCGTAGAGCACGGCCCCGAGGGCAAAGATATCCGCGCGTCCATCGACGGCCTCGCCGCGCACCTGCTCCGGGGCCATATAGCCCGCGGTGCCGGCGAGGAGCGGGCGCGTGTTCCCGCCGGGAACGTCCGGCGAGGACGAGGAGGACGACGCGGAGTCGTGCAGGGTCGCGAGGCCGAAGTCGAGGATCTTCACCCGGCCGTCGAGGGCGAGGAAGATGTTCTCCGGCTTCAGGTCGCGATGCACGATACCGCGTGCGTGCGCGGCCACAAGCCCTTGCGCGACCTGGAGAGTGACGTCGAGGGCCGCGTCGCCGGAGAGGGCGCCGGCGCCGAGACGCGCACGCAGCGACTCGCCTTCCAGGCACTCCGTCACGAGGTAGGGCGCGCCCTCGTGATCCCCGACGTCGTACACGGTCAGCACGTTGGTGTGATTGAGGGCGCCGGCGGCGCGCGCCTCGCGCTCGAACGCGCGCACTCTCTCTTCCCCGTCCGAGGGATGGGGAAGGAGGAGCTTGATGGCCACGTCGCGGCCCAGGCGCTCGTCGCGCGCGCGCCAGACCTCACCCATCCCCCCCGCGCCCAGCCGCTGCCCGACGGTGTAGGACCCGACTCGATCGCCCGGTTGGACGCTCCAGCCTTCCCGCGCGATCTGGTGCGCGAAGACATCTAGGGCGGGGGTCGAGAGAAACGGCCCCGACTCCTCCGCCGCCGTCAGCAGTGACTCGATCTCGTCCCGAAGCGCGGCGTCCAGGCCGCAGGTGCGGGCGAGGAAGTCCGCGCGTGCTCGGGCGGGCTGCTCCACCGCCTCCAGGAAGAGGTGCTCGACGCGCTGCCAGCGATCAGTGGGCATCGATGGCGCTCAGCTTTCGGTAGAGCCACGCCCGCGCGAAGGCCCAGTCGGAGTGGACGGTCCGGGCGGATATGCCGAGGGCCTCCGCCGTCTCCTCGATGGAGAGGCCGCCGAAGAAGCGAAGCTCCACGACCTGGGCCTTGCGCGCGTCCTCCAGGGCGAGCATCTGGAGAGCGGCGTCCACGGCGAGGAGGTCGGCGCCCGGCTCCGTGGCGGGGACGTCGATGCCGTCGAGCGGGACCCGGACCGCGTTCGGGCCGCCGCGTCGCTCGGCCCGTCGCCGGCGCGCGATGTCCACGAGCACGCGGCGCATCATCCCAGCCGAGACGCCGAAGAAGTGCCCGCGGCTCTGAAAGGGGATCGGATCCCAGCCGAGGAGGCGCAGGCAGAGCTCGTTGACCAGCGCCGTGGCCTGAAGGCTGATGCTCGAGCGCTCGCCGACCAGGTAGCGAGCCGCCATGCGATGCAGCTCGTCGTAGACGAGGGGGAGCACCTGCTCGAACGCGTCCGCCTCGCCTTTGCTCCAGGCCCGGAGCAGGTCCGTGACCTCGCCACCGTCCCGGCCTTCTCGTCGTCGGCTCATGCGGAGGGCTCGCGGCGAGTCTAGCAGAGCCGTAGCCATCCATAGGAGAAGGCGCAGAACGGCGGGAGAACCTGCAGCCCTCTCTCCTCCAAGACAAGTACTGGGGCGCGTCGCAGGTTTGAACGCTCCAAAGCGCCTTACCTACTGAAGGCCGGATTCGCCAGGGTAGGCGGCCCGTTCAAGGAGAAGAGAGATGAAAACAGGACCAGTGATCACGGCCTGCGTGGCCGTGTCCGTCATGGCGCTCGTGTCCGTCGACGCGCGCGCGGCCGGCGCACCTGCTGCCGGCTGCACGGTTTCATTGCAGCCGAGCGCACCCCCTCCGTTGCTCGTCGGGGAGCGGATGACCTGGACGGCGACGGCGGCGAACTGCGGGGCCGCACCCGTCTACCAGTTCGACGTCGACGCGCGGACCGAGGACAGGGACCGCAGAGAGTGGGAGCGTGACCGGGGACGCCACCGATTCGCGATGGTCCGGGACTTCAGCCTCGACAACTCATTCAAGTGGGCGCCGATGGAGGAGGGCCGCTACGAGATCAAGGTCAGGGTCAAAGACGGCTTCGACGCCGTGGCCGCGACCTCCACCGTCGTTTCGTACGAGGCGAACTCGCGCGTGACCGGGGACGACGCGGTGGTGTCGCCGACGCTGAATCCGCTGGTGGCTCTCTACAGCGCGCCACCTTGCCGCCACGGCGACATCCGCGTGCGGTTCCGCCCCGCGGGGGGCGCCCCCGGTGCCCCTTGGACGAGCACCAACACGCTGCCGTGCGAGCGTGGCCAGAGCCGGAACTTCGTCGTAGCGGGGATGCTCGCCAACACCACGTACGAGATGGTCCATCGCGGCGGCGATGACGACGACGCCACGCCCCTGCTCTTCACGACGGGGACGGTCCCCGCGACCCTGAGCATCCCCGCCTTCACCGTCCGTCAAGGGCCCGATCCAGGGGCCGAACTTCGTCGCGACCTCATCTACCACAATCTCGCGTCACGGCCCGCCGCCAATCATGTCAACCTGTTGGCCACCGACCTCAGCGGGCGCCTCCAGTGGTATTACGATCCGCTGGCGTCGGGCCTGATCGGGATCGGATTGCCCGGCAGCGCTCCCCTCCCGAAGGGCACCGTGCTCCTCGGCGGCCGTGACAGCCACCGGACGCTGGGCCTCGACGTGCTCCGGGAGATCGATCTCGCCGGCAACCCGCTACGCGAAACGAACATCGACGCCGTGAACGCGCAACTGACGGCGAGAGGGCAGGAAATCATCTACGGCTTCCACCACGAGTTCTCGCGCCTGCCCAGCGGGGATATCGTGACCCTCGGCTGGACGCAGAGGACGATCGACGTGGGCGGGACCCCGACTCGCTACGCGGGGGACATGCTCCTGGTGCTGGACCAGGACCTTCAGGTGGCCTGGACGTGGGACGCCTTCGATCATCTCGATGTCACGCGCGGGCCCATCGGAAGTGTGATCTGCACGGGCGCTCCGTGCCCCCTTCCAGGCGCGGTTGACTGGGTGCACGAAAACGCCGTGGGCTGGTCGCCGGCGGACGGAAACCTCGTGATCTCCGTACGTCTGCAGGACTGGGTGATCAAGATCGACTACCGGAACGGCCGTGGCGACGGTCACGTGATCTGGCGGCTGGGACAGGACGGGGACTTCGCGGCGATCTCGTCCGAGCCCAGCCCCTGGTTCTCGCACCAGCACTACACCCACTATCTGGACAAGTCGACGCTGCTGCTCTTCGACAACGGCAACACGCGACAGGCTACCGATCCGACTGCGCACAGCCGGGGCCAGCTCTGGAAGCTGGACGAAGACGCCATGACGGCAACGCTGGTGGTCAACGTGGACCTCGGCAACTATTCGCCCGAGCTGGGGACGGCCGAGCGCATGCCGAACGGGAACTACGTCTTCAACTCCGGCTCTCAGGGTGGTGGCGTGTTTGGCCAGTCGATCGAGGTCCTCCCCGACGGCACCAAGGTCTACGTCCAGGAGGTCGCCGCTCGTGACTATCGCTCGTTCCGCATGAGCAGCCTCTACCGCGGGGTCCGGCACTGACTCCGCGTACCGGGGGGCTGGCCACCCCCCGGTACGGTCTTGCCGCGACCGCCGCCCTCGGCCCCACACGCAGGCGGGCTCTCGTCATTCACTTGGCACTGGAACCTGCGAAGCTGATGGCGTGGAACATCTGCGGGAGGAACAACTCAGCGCGACGATTCAACTCCTCAGCAGGTACCGGGTCTCTTCCGATGTTCGCCACCGGAGGTACCAGTTCATAGTGGAGGACATAGAGGAACCCACTGCGGACGAACACGAGGAGCCCCAGGACCGAATCCAACTGCTTCCGCGAGTTCTGGTCCGCCAAGTGGGAGCCACCGGGCAGAGACACGATGGCGAGCCGCATCGACATGCCGTCGAGGGTATGGGGCCGGTCGGACACCACCGCACCTCGCTTCGACAGGAGGCAGGAGTTCGCCACCCGCGACGACGCGGCTTGACTGGCGCACCGCGCTTGTTTCACTTACGCTCGGGCGCCGGTGTCCAATCCCGCAGTCGATTCCTCTGCCCACCGTCCGCGGCGCGGCGGCAGCGATGGTGACGCCATAGGACGAAGCCAGTTCTCACTCGTGGAGGGCACGGAGGGTCGACATGGACACAGATCTCGCCCCTTACACTCGTGGCCGCGTGCTCGGCTTGTGGCTGCTCGCGACGCTGCCGCTGGCGCTCGTCACGTGGCTCGTCGCCCCGTGGCTGATCCCGCGTCTCGCCTGGCCGGCTTCCCTCGTCTTCCTCGCGCTGGTGGGCGTCGCGCAGCTTTGGCAGGGCCTGCTGGCCCTCTGGGCGTTGCGTCGCGAGGGTGTGCCCCTGCGCTGGGAGATGCTCCGCCGGCGGACGTGGCTCCAGGCGCCCCGTGACCCCAAGAGCGGCGAGCCGCGCCCTTCGCGCTGGCGCTGGCTCGCGCTCGTGCTGCCACTGGCGCTGCTACCGCTGCTGATCGGTAACGTCTTCACGGCGAGCTGGCTGGGACTGCGCCTGCTGCGCTCGCCGCTGGCCATCGACCTGAGCCCGGGCTACGCCAAGAGCCTCGACCTCGCCAGCCCCGAGCTGGCGGGCCACTGGGGTCTGCTCGGGCTCGTCCTGGTGATCGGTGTGCTCGGCCTCATGAGCGAGGAGCTGCTCTTCCGGGGCGTGCTGCTGCCGCGCATGAGCGGCACGTTCGGCCGCGGCGGCTGGCTCGCGAACGCCACGCTCTTCGCCCTGTACCACGCGCCCATGCCCCTCATGCTGCCCTTCCGCTGGCTGGCGGCGCTGGTGATGGTCTGGCCCGCGCGCCGCTACCGCAGCACGTCGTTCACCCTGGCGGTGCGTGGCGGCGAGTGCGCCGGGCTGCTGGCGGCCGCCCTGGTGGGGGTCCTCTCGCCGACCCTCCCGCCGCTCGACGCGCCGCCCGTCTTCCCGCACGTCGCGCGCCGGCCGCCCGCGGACGACCTCAGCCGCTTCTGCGGCGGTCCGCGTTCGGCGCTTCCAGGCTGCGTCGAGGGCGACTCCTTTGCCGCCGACGTCCGTTCCTGCGACGTCTCCGCGCTCGACCTGCGGGACGCAGCGCAAGAGGCGGCCTGCCTCTCGTTCGACGAGCGCACCGTGTGGCCGCCCGCGGAGCGGATGCCCAGCGGGTTCGACCCGCGGGCGGTGCTCGAGAGGAACGCCAATCCCGGGCTGGGCCTGCGGGAGCTCCATAAGCAGGGCATCACGGGGCGCGGCGTCGGCGTGGCGATCATCGACTTGTTCCTGCTCGTGGAGCACGAGGAGTACGCGGCGCGGCTGCGCTGGTACGAGGAGCTGCCAGGCCTGCGGCAGCAGATCGACCCGGCGGCGCGGCTGCCGGCCGAGATGCACGGCGTCGGCGTCGCCTCTCTGGCGGTCGGTCGGACGCTGGGCGTGGCCCCGGAGGCCGACCTGTACTTCATCGGGGAAGACGAGGACCCGCGCCGGTTCTTCCTGCAGCCGCACTCCTTCGCCCAGGGCATCCGGCGCATCGTGGAGATCAACCGCGCGCTGCCGGCCGAGCGCAAGATCCGCGCGCTTTCGATCTCGATGGGTTGGGGACCGGAGTGCCCCGGGTACGCCGACATCACGGCGGCGGTGGACGAGGCCGCCCGCGAGGGCATCGCGCTTTTCGCGATCTTCATCGACGGCGGCTTCGAGGGCCTGGGCCGGCCCCCGGAAAGCGATCCCGACCGCGGCGACTCGTACGGCCCGGCTGCACGCTGGGCGGCCGACCTCTACGACGGCCGCCTGCACCCGGATCACGTCTGGGTGCCCGTCGACACGCGCGTCGCGGCGAGCCCGACCGGGCCCGGCGAACGCGTCTTCTACCGCTGGGGCGCCTCGAGCTGGATCGTTCCGTTCCTCGCAGGCCTGTACGCGCTCGCCGCGCAAGTCGACCCGACGATCACCCGCGAGAGGTTCGTGGCGCTCGCGCGCGACACGGGGCGCGTCAACTCCGTATCCCACGCGGGGCGTACCCACAAGCTGGGGCGTGTAGTCGATCCGGCCGCGCTCATCGCGGCCTTGCGACCGAACGATCAGCCGCCTCAGAGGTGACTGGCTGGCCCGTCAATGTAAGCTGCGGCCCCGCAGGGTCATTCCCTGCCCGCGTGTTGACGGTGGGAGCGTCCTCGTCCAGGAGGTGCCCGGCACGGGGCCGCTCCGGTAGCTCTAGTCAAAGAGACGCTCGCCGGCCTTCCCGCACGCCTCGTCGGGGTCAGCGCGCCCGTACGTGCGGATCGAACACCCTATCGTTCGGGCGAACTCTGTGGCTGCTCGACGGAGTCGTGGCGAGCGGGGGCGGCTATCTCACGCCGCGCAGCCTGAGCGACGGCCGCTGGCAGATCGTTCCGCGCTGAGCTTCACCGCGATGGCGTCCTGGACGAGGCGCTGGTAGAACGCGATGGCTCATCGCGTCGGGCCGAGATAGCGGTCGAGCCAGCCGCCGATCTCTCCGACGGCAAGGCTGTCGAGCGGCGCGATGTAGCCGCTGTCGGCCAGGACCAGGCGCTTTTCGTCGGGCGATGCCCCGAAGACCGCGAGCATCCGCTCGACGCACGGCCCGGGACAGGGTTCGTAGTAGCGGCCGTTCAGCACGAGGGTCGGCGTCTTCATCCTCGGGGCGAAGTTGAACCAGTCGTACGACGGGCGGCCGCGAAGCGGAGAGTAGCTGACGAGGATGGCGACTCTCAGGCGAGGTTCCAGGGCGCCGAAGATCTGGCCGAAGTTGGCTCCCAGGCTCAGGCCGTAGAAGCCCAGCCTCGTGGCATCGACGTCCGGGCGTGTTTCGAGGTAGTCGATCGTCCGCGCGAGATCCTTGAAGTCCCTGGCGATCAGCTCGCCCAACTCCAGTGGGGTTCGGTTCCGTTCCGGGGGTCCGCCCCCGCGCTCGAACGTGCCCCAGTACACGGGAAAGACCAGCGCCCGGCCCGACCGGGTGAAGAGCGCGGGTTCCAGGTACGGGTAGTCGTCCATCGACCTCGTGACGAACGCGTCGATGCCTGGGTAGTAGATGATGGTCTGGTAGGGCGGCTTGACCCCCTTGGGCAGGTAGATGTGGGCGACGACGCGGTCGTCATCGTAGGCCGCCTCGAAGCTGACGCGCTCACGCACGAAGTGCACCGACTCGGTGTCGCTCCTGTTCTCGACCTTCGACCGCAATGGAGCGGCGTCGTACTCGTAGTGCTGGCGCAGCGCGAAGAACACGTCGTCGTCGACCGAACGGAACCCCGGCTCGGCGAGATGACGGGGCACCTCTGGAACCGGCGCGGTCGCGGCCGGGGGAAGCACCTCTCCCGCCGCGTGCCGCACCAGCCGAAGGCCGTTGGCTCCCGCGCGGTCGAAGGGATCGAGGCTCCAGCTCACGAAGAAGTCGAGCGGCGATCCGTTCCACGCGCCGCCGAGGATCGCGCGCCGGCCGCCGACGGCGTTCCACACCCACTCCCTGACGTTGCCGGCCAGGTCCTCCGTGCCGTACGGGCCCATCCCCGGCACGGCGCCGCCCGCCAACGGCCCTGACCCCGCGAAGTTGCTCGACGCGGCAACGGGCCGGCCGCCCATGAACGCGCCGTCCCAGCCTCTCTGGAAGAAGCTCAGCACGCCCGCGGCCTTGTTCCACTCGTACACCGTCGGCAGCTGCTTACCCTCGAACTCGGCGAACGCGGCGGCTTCGAACCAGCTCACGCCGGCAACGGGATAGGCGTGCTGACCCTCGAGGTAGCGCCCGTTCTCCCACGTCGCCGGCCCCGGACGCCGGGTCCTGTCCACGAAGGCCGCCATCGCCTCCTCCCACGACAGGGGCCGGCCGTTCCGGGTGATCGGCTGCGTCCAATTGCGCCGGTCGCGATACCCCCCGGCGTCCACGAACGCCTGGTAGCGCGCGTTGGTCACCTCGAACTGGTCCATCAGGAATGGCCCGAGCTGGACGGCGGGCAGGGCCGCGGAGCTGAAGACCTGGGGGGTGATGGTGCCGCCGTCCACCCACACCATTCCGGCGGGCGTCGATCCGCGCCTGGGAAGCACCCGGTTGACCATCAGCGTCACGCCGTGCGGGAACTGGCTCATCCTGAACGCGGTACCGGTCGTGCCCAGCACCTCGTCGAACCCTGCCTTCACGATCCGATACTGCTTGCGCCCCCGGGAGATCCGCGCGTCTTCGATAGGCGTGTTGCCGACGAGCTCCCAGGGGCCCGGTCGTGCGCCACCGTAGTCCCTCAGGTACACCGAGGCTCCCGCGGGTACGGAGCCGACGCTGAGCCGCACGGCCACGTCCTTGAATGCCTCCGCGAGGAGCGGATCGCCCGGGAGGTAGCGTTCAGCGCTGCGCGCGAGGGAGAAGGCGGCCGGCCACTCGTCGCGCGCGACGAGCCGATCGATCTCGGGCAACGCGATCTCGCGCGCCCACCGGACGTTGCGGCTGTGGAGGGCGGAAACGATCGCCGCGTAGGCGAGGCCCGCGAGCCCTATGGCGAGAGGAACCGCCAGCGCCAGCCGACGCCTGGCGTGCGGGCGACGCGCGCGCGCGTGTGGCACATCGACGCCTTCGCCGACGCCAACGGCGTTCGCCCCGGTCGACGGCGGTCCGACCCGTGCGCCGGCGTCCGTGGGTGAGGCTGGCCCTTCGCCGTTGCCGATCGCTTCGACGCGCACGATGAGACGGTAGCCCCGCTTGGGCACCGTCTCGACGTAGCTCGGCTGGTGGGCGTCGTCGCCGAGGGCCTCGCGGATCTCGGCGATGCACTGCGTGAGGCCCTCCTCGGCCACGCTGACGCCGGGCCAGACGGTGGCCAGCAGCTCGTCGCGGGTCGTCACCTGTCCCGGCCGCGCGGCCAGCAGGGCGAGGACCTCCATGCTCTTCGGGCGCAAATGTAACCGCTGCCCGTCCCGCTCGACACGGTTCAGGCTGGGCCGAACGACCACGCCGGCAACTTGGAAGTCCTGGTTGAACATGGCGAAGCGGCTGACGCCACATTCAACCAGAACTCCCGGCTCGTTGCACGAGGTTCCGGCGGGCTACGAGATCCGATCGCCAGCCGGGTCTTCAGCTGACCAGGACGCCATGCCCGGTGAGGCGCCCGGTGCTTCCGATCCTAGCGGTTGCCGTGGCTCAGCCGCAGAGTGCCGTCCATGTAGACGATCCAACCGGGGTTCCCCTGCCCGAAGACGTTTCCTACTGTGCCGCTGCCAGTCGCCTGGGCAAAGCGTCCCGTGCCGCCAGTGATCGTGAAGGTCCCGGTCGCCGGAGGAGGATTGAGCGGCGCGCTCCACGGGGCGAAATCGAACAGCACGTTGACGTAGAACGTCAGCGAGTCGCGGCCGTTCTGGGCGGTGACAGTGAGCTGGACATTGGAGCGTACGGCCCCCGTCTGGCTGTAGGCCAGGCATCCCTGCTCGAAGCTCGTGGCTTGCCCCAGGTAGCTCGCGTTCACGACCCGCACCGCCTGGAATCCCGCGTCGTAGCCCTTCGCGGTGCACTCTGCCTCCCAATCCGCAAGTCCCGAGCACTGTGACCCGCAGTCCTCGGTCACCTGGGCGGTCGCGTGGAACGGCAGCACCATCTCGCCGGCCGTCGCTGCGGGCGATCCCGCCAGTACGAGCGCCGCCAGCGCCAGCATCATCGCCCCGATCCTCGTCATGGTTCCTCCTCCTTGAATGCAACAACACAACGAACACGCTCCGAACTCTCGTTACCCCAAGCTACGGGAGGCGACCCGTGGAGTCCTGAAGGAAAGGTCCAAGATTCATCAAGCCGATGGCGTGCGGCCTCGCTGCCGCCGCAGCTCGTCCTGAGTCCCGAAGTGGAGGTGCGGATTCAATCGCAAGATCGGACGACGTCCTCTGCACGGCGGTGACCGCGCCGCTCTTCGCCCTGGGCCGACCCTGCTCAGCCGCCCGAACGGCGGAACGTCAGCACTGTCTCCACCACGATGCGCGTGAGCCGGCCGAGCAAATGCTCCGTCCTGGGCCAGGCGCCGCCGCCACGAGAACGGGAACGTCAACACCCACTGGCGCAGTCCGCTCTGCGGCGGCAGCACCCGCTCGATCAGGTTCGCGGAGGTCGCGTTCATCCGTCGTCCCGTGCACGACGGGCAAGAACCCCGGCCCTTGCAACTGAACGCCACCAGCCGCCTCTCCCCGCACCCCTCGCACTTCAGGCGCGCAAAGCCGCGGCAGAGCAGCCCGCAATCGAGGTAGCCCTCCAGCTCCTTGCGGGCGTGCCTGGGGATCCGCACCGCGATCGCACCATCGCCGATCGCCCCGTACAGCGTCTCGAGATTGTCGCGCACGACCTCGTACAGCGCGGTCGTTTCGGGCCGATGGCGCCGGTAGACACCGGGTGCGGGGGTTTGTAGACCCGACACGTGATCTCCACACCAGCCGACATGCCGGTGGGAGAGCGTCCGGCGAGAGCAAAGCTGCTTCCTGGGACCCGCCAGAGCGGGCGAGCGGAAGTCTCGGCTGCGGGCGGGTCAGGACGGGTCCGGTGGTCTGCGACGGCGGGCGCGTCGGTTAGAGTCTGTTGGGTGTAGTCAGCCTAGACCTAGATTCGGTTTGCCGCGGCGGCGGGACCCCTCTGCCGTGACTTCCAAAGCAGATAGATCGCCGGGTAGACCAGCAGCTCCAGCAGGAACGAGGTCGCGAGCCCGCCGACCATGGGCGCCGCCACCCGCTTCATGACGTCGGCCCCGCTCCCCACCGACCACATGATGGGCATGAGGCCCATGAACGCCGCGGCCACCGTCATCATCTTGGGCCGGACCCGCTTCGCCGCCCCGTGGAAGATACTTCTCTTCACGCCGAGCCCACCCTTCTCCCCGCGCGGGCGGCGTAGAACCCCAGCCCTGCCTCTACGGCGATGCGCCTGAGCCGGCCGAGCAATGCTCGGTCCTGCGCCTGGCGTCGCCGCGCAAAGCCGCGGCAGAGCAGTCCACAATCGGGTAGCCCTCCAGCTTCCTTGCGCGCGTGCTTGTGGATCCGCACCGCGATCGCACCATCGCCGACCGAACCGAGACGGCCGCGGGAGTGGCCTCTTTACCGGCTTGTGGAGCAGCACCTCGACGAGCTGCTGCGACGGCGAGCAGGCGATGCTCTACCGCTCTCGGAGGAACCCGTCCTTGGGCCACGACCTCGAGGCGATGGATCCGCCTGAGCGAGACTGTTACGTTCCCGCTCGTTGGTCCCCGGCCGCGGACCGCTCTGCCTTCAGCAGCGCGTCGGTAGCCGCACTCGGCTCGTCAGTCGCCCGACACCGCTTCGGCAGGTCCAAAGCAGGCGAGAAAGGCGCCTCGCACGCTCCCCCGTCGGGCCACCAGGGCGTTCATCCCCGCCTGACGCACCCGGCCGCCCATACGTCCGTCGCGGTGGCACAAGCCCCGCCGGCGCCCGCCGAGGCTTCAGTTCACGAGCTTAAAGTCCACCGGTTCTTCGAAGGCGATGAACAGCACGCACGGCGCGGTGCTCGCGCACGTGCCCGCGTGCGGCCGGCCGGCCGGGCCGTACATGTAGCTGCCGGCCTCCACGACGGTTGGCTTCTGCCCCTCGTACGTCACGTGCATCTCGCCCGACAGCAGGATCATCCGCTCCGCGGACGAGTGCACGTGCTTCGCGAAGCTGGCCTTGGCCGGCAGCTTCAGGAAGATGTCGGCGTTCGGATTCGAGGGATATCCGTGAAGCTGTGCGATCTGACAGCCCGCCGGCATGACCTGCGGGCAGGGGCCCCAGGCGATCTTCGGGTCCGTGGCGAGCGTGTTGAGCGCGGGCTCGGGCGCCTGTTCCCAGCTGAGGGCCGCGCTTGCCGCCAGCAGGGTGAGCGCTAACGCGGTGCGTCGAGCGACGGAACTGTATCCAGTCATCGGCGGGTCTCCTTCTTTGGGGCCCACACCTTGCGGGGAGCGTTGGCTGGAAGGGTACGCCAGCGGTCGAGGCTCCCACAAGGCTGGAGCTGTACCGCGTGGATCCGCTCGTCTGCGTCCGCTGCGGGCAGCGCAGAGCCGCATGACCGCTGGCGAGTTGCGGATGCGCGAGAGGTATGGACCGCCGAGGGGGCGAGAGCGAGTGGTAGAATTCTCCTGTGAGTCCGAGGATCCAACAGGTACTGAGGGAGGCGCTCCAGCTCCCACCCAAGGCGCGAGCCGACATCGCTGGGACGCTTCTCCGGAGTCTAGACTCCAGGGAAGACCCGAACGTCGAAGAGGCGTGGGCAGCCGAGGTCGACCGCCGGGTCGCGGAAGTCGACTCCGGCAAGATGAAGCTTGTTCCCTGGGAGCGGACCCGCCGGCGCCTTCGCGCAACGCTCCGCGATGCCCGGGCGAAGGGTTAGGCTCCACCCCGACGCCCAACGAGACCTCGAAGAAGGTCTCGCCTTCTACTCCACGCGAAGCCTGATAGCCGCCGAACGCTTCCTGGACGACGTGGAGGCTGCCCTGGAATTGGTTGCTGAAGCCTCGGAGCGATGGCCACTGTACCGGGCGGGCACGCGACGCTACGTCATGGCGGCGTTCCCCTACAGCATCGTGTACCGGGCCACTCCGAGCGAGATCCAGGTCTTCGCCGTGGCACACGCCAAGCGCCGACCGCAGTACTGGACTCGACGTCGCTTCTGACAGCACGCTACGCCCTCCCTCGCGTCATCTCGCGCAGGACGGAGGTCGCGCCGCGGTGGTTGAGACAGAGCCGCTCGCGCTGGAGACTCCCTCTCGCCCGCTCCGGTGGGTCTCAGGACGGGTCCAGAGAGCCGCTCTGCGGACCTCTCAAGGATCGGGCAGACCGGATCCCTCGGGGGCGGGGCGTCGTAAGCCCGGACCGCGAAGTAGACGTGTTTGTCGTCGTAGAGAATCTTGAGCCCAGTGGCCTGCGAGGGCGGGGCGCCTCGGTTGGAATCTGTTGAGTGTAGACAGCCTAGACTCGGCCTGCCGCGGCGGCGGGACCCGTCTCCCGCGACTTCCAGAGCAGGTAGATCGCCGGGTAGACGAGCAGCTCCAGCAGGAACGACGTGGCGAGCCCGCCGACCATGGGCGCCGCCACGCGCTTCATGACGTCGGCTCCGCTGCCCACCGACCACATGATGGGCATGAGGCCCATGAAGGCCGCGGCCACCGTCATCATCTTGGGCCGCACCCGCTTCACCGCGCCGTGGAAGATCGCCTCTTCGAGCTCGGCCCGCGACCGCAGCAGGCCCTTCGCCTTGGCCTCCTCGTAGGAGAGGTCGAGGAAGAGCAGCATGAAGACGCCGGTCTCCGCGTCGAGGCCCATGAGCGCGATCATGCCCACCCAGGCCGCGATGGAGACGTTGTAGCCGAGGACGTACATGAGCCACACCGCGCCCACCACCGAGAAGGGCACGGCCAGCATCACGATCCCCGCCTTCGCCGCGGAGCGCGTGTTGAGGTAGAGCAGGAAGAAGATGCCGAGGACGGTGATGGGGACCACCACCTTGAGCCGCTCCCGCACCCTCAGCATGTTCTCGTACTGGCCGCTCCATTCGAGCGAGTAGCCGGGCTTCAGGGTGAGGCCGTTGGCCACCGCCGCCTTGGCCCGGTCCACGTAGCCGCCGATGTCGCTCCCGAACATGTCGACGTAGACGTATCCGGCCAGGAGGCCGTTCTCGTTGCGGATCATCGAGGGCCCGACCACCATCTGGATGGTCGCGACCTGGGAGAGCGGGATCTGGGCGCCGGCGGGCGTCATCACGAGCACGCGGCCCAGGGCCTCGAGGTCGTCGCGCAGGTCCCGGGGGTAGCGGACGTTCACGGGATAGCGGGCGCGCCCCTCGATGGTGGTGGTGACGTTCTCGCCTCCCACCGCGGACATGATCACGTCCTGGACCTGGGCCACCGAGAGCCCGTAGCGCGCCATCTCCTCGCGCTTCAGGTCGAAGTCCACGAAGTAGCCGGCGGCCGCCCGCTCGGCGTAGACGCTCCGGGTCCCGGGCACCGCGCGCAGGATGGGCTCGAGGCGCTCGCCGATGGCCTCGATCTCGTGCAGGTCGGGCCCGAAGATCTTGACCCCCACGGGCGTGCGCACCCCGGTGCTGAGCATGTCGATGCGGTTCTTGATGGGCATGGTCCAGGCGTTGGTCGTGCCGGGGATGCGCAGGGCCCGGTCCATCTCCTCGACCAGCTCTTCCGAGGAGAGGTGGTCGGGCCAGACCCGGCGCAGGACGGCCGCCTTCAGCCACTCGGGAGCCCAGCCCGAGTAGAAGCGGTCCTTGGGCCGCCACTGCGACGGCGGCCGGAGCACCACCGTCGTCTCCATCATCGAGAAGGGGGCGGGGTCGGTCGAGGTCTCGGCGCGGCCGGCCTTGCCGAAGACGCGCTCGACCTCGGGGAACGAGGTCAGGATGCGGTCCTGGGTCTGGAGCAGGCGGCTCGCCTCGGTCACCGAGATCCCGGGCAGGGTGGTGGGCATGTAGAGGAGCGAGCCCTCGTCGAGGTGGGGCATGAACTCGTGGCCGAGGCCCAGGTAGACGGGCACGGTGGTGGCCACGACAGGAGGGCGGCCGCGATCGTCGCCTTGGGGTGGCGCAGGACCGCGCGGCACACGGGCCCGTAGACCGCGAACAGGACGCGGCTGATGGGGTGCTTCTCCTCGGGATAGTAGCGGCCCACCGTGACCTGGTTGAAGAGCCACGAGACGAAGCGCGGGCCGGAAGGAGACGAAGTCCATCCGCGTGAAGAGCATCCGCAGGGCGGGGTCGAGGGTGACGGCCAGCACCGCGGCGATCGAGCATGGTCAGGTTCTTGGTCCAGGCCAGCGGCCGGAAGAGCCGGCCCTCCTGGTCCACGAGGGTGAAGATGGGCAGGAACGCGACCGCGATCACGAGGAGCGAGAAGAAGACGGAAGGCCCGACCTCCAGGAGCGCCTCGAGGCGGACCGCGTGGAAGTCGCCCTTGCGGCCGCCCGCGTCCCAGAGCTCGAGCTTCTTGTAGGCGTTCTCGACCTCGACGATGGCGCCGTCCACGAGCACGCCGATGGAGATCGCGATCCCGGCGAGGGACATGATGTTCGAGGAGATCCCGAGGAGGGCCATGGGGACGAAGGCCAGGAGCACGGAGACGGGGATGGTGATGATGGGCACGATCGCGGAGGGGATGTGCCACAGGAAGACCAGGATCACGAGGCTGACGATCAGCATCTCGAGGAGCAGCTCGTGGGTCAGGGTGTCGATCGCGCGCTGGATCAGCTCCGAGCGGTCGTAGGTGGTCACGATGCGCACGCCCTTGGGGAGGGACGGCTTGATCTCCTCGAAGCGTTCCTTGACCCGGCGGATCACCTCGCGCGCGTTCTCGCCGTGGCGCATGACCACGATGCCGCTGACCACGTCGCCCCGGCCGTCCAGGTCGGAGACCCCGCGCCGGATCTCCGGGCCCAGGGTCACCGAGGCCACGTCGCGCAGGAGCACGGGGGTGCCCTTCTCGTCGGTCTTGAGGACGATGTTCTCGAGGTCCTGGCCCGTCTTCAGGTAGCCGCGGCCGCGCACCATGTACTCGCGGCCCGCGAACTCGAGGAGCCGGCCCCCGACCTCGTTGTTGCTGTCGCGGACCGCGCGCGTCACGTCCATGATCGCGAGGTCGTAGGCCTTCAGCCGGTTGGGGTCGACCGTGACCTGGTACTGCTTGACGAAGCCCCCGAGCGACGCCACCTCGGCGACGCCGGGCACGGACTGGATGCGATAGCGGAGGTTCCAGTCCTGGAACGAGCGGAGGTCGGCCGGGCCCAGGGTGTGGCTGTCGTCCACGAGGGCGTACTGGAAGACCCAGCCCACGCCGGTGGCGTCGGGCCCGAGCTCCGTCTTCACCCCGGCGGGCAGCAGCGGCTGGATCTTGGAGAGGTACTCGAGGACGCGGCTCCGCGCCCAGTAGATGTCGGTCCCGTCCTTGAAGATCACGTAGACGTAGCTGAAGCCGAAGTCGGAGAAGCCGCGGATGACCTTCACGTTCGGCGCGCCGAGGAGGCCGCTCACGATCGGGTAGGTCACCTGGTCTTCCATGATGTCCGGGCTCCGGTCCCAGCGCGAGTAGACGATGACCTGGGTGTCGGAGAGGTCGGGGATGGCGTCGACCGGGATGTGGCGGACGGTGTAGATGCCGTAGGCGACCGCCACCGCGGTGGCGAGCAGGACGAGGACGCGGTTTCGGGCGCTGAAGCGGATGATGGCCTGGATCATCGCGGCCTCAGCGCTGGGGAGCCGCTTTGGGAGACCCCGGAGTCTCGCCCGGCGCCAGGGACGCGAGCGCGGCCTTGAGGCTCGACTCCGAGTCGAGGAGGAAGTTGGCCGAGGTCACGACCCGGTCTCCCTCCGCGAGGCCGGAGAGGACCTCGAAGCCCTCGCCGATCCGGACCCCGGTCTGGATCTCACGCGGCTCGAGCCGCCCGCCCTCCCGTTCGAGGAAGACGAGAAGCCGCGGGCCCGCGTTGATCACCGCGTCGTCGGGCACCACGAGCCCGGGGCCGAGGTCGGCTCTCCAGGAGCACGTCGGCGAACATGTCGGGCTTCAGCTGCTCGCCCCGGTTGACGACCTCGACCCGCACCTTGACCGTGCGCGTCTTCTCCTCGACCGTGGGGGCGATGTAGGTGACGGGGCCGCGCCACTTGCTTCCCGGCAGGTAGGGCACGCTGATCTCGGCTTCCATGCCCGTCCGCACCGACGGCAGGTCGGACTCGTACACGTCGGCCAGGACCCAGAGCTCCGTGAGGTCGGCCATGTCGAAGAGGGTGTCGGCGGGCGTGATCCGCATTCCGTGGAAGGCCATCTTCTGGACCACGTATCCGCTGATGTCCGCGTAGAGGTCGAGGGTGCGCATGACCTGCCCCGTCTTCTCGATGGCCGCGATGTCGGCGGGCCGGATGTCCCAGAAGAGCAGGCGCTGGCGCGTCGCCTCGAGGAGGTCGACGCCACCCTGGGCCACCGAGGGGATCCCGCTCTCGCTGAGCCGCTTCTGCGCGCGATAGGCGAGCAGGTACTCCTGCTGCGTCGCCACCAGCTCCGGGCTGTAGATCGAGAGCAGCGGCTCGCCCCGCCGGACGAACTTGCCGGTGAAGTCCACGTGGAGGTGCTCGACGAACCCCTCGTACTTCGTGTGGATGTGGTGGAGGCGCCGCTCGTCGACCGTCACCCGGCCCACGGTGCGGATGACCCGGCGCCGGGGGACTCGGCGAATGACGACGCTCCGGACCCCGAGGATCTGGCGCGTCTCCGGGGAGAGGGTCAAGGCCGCGCGTCCCGCGACATCGCTGGCGGGAGCCACGTCTTCGGCGTACACGGGAACGAAGTCCATCCCCATCGAGTCCTTGGCGGGGGTCGCCGAGTGGACGGTCGGGTCCATCGGGGAGCGGTAGTAGAGGACCGACTTCGGGGGCGCCGGCGATCCCGACTCCATCGGCACGAGCTTCATGCCGCAGATCCGGCAGTCGCCGGGCTTGTCGGAGACGAAGGTCGGGTGCATCGGGCAGTGGTACGTGGCGGCCTTGGCCGTGGCGGCGAGGGCCGGTGTCGCGGGCCTTCCGGCAGGCCGCGCTCGCCGAGGCCGAGGCTCGCGACGAGCGAGAGCGGCCAGGATCAGGTGGCGGGTCAGCGGTCTTCATCGTCGTCCTCACTTCCCCATGCCCGTCATGGCGCCGGCCGCCGGGCTCGACCCGCCGCCGAGCGAGGCGCCGGCCCGGCCGCCCATCGCTCCGGCCGCCGGCAGGTCGGAAGTGGGATCGAGGCTCGCCTCCTCGAGGCTCGCGCGGATGCGCTGGTGGCCGGCCAGCACCCGAAGGTGCGTGGAGCGGTCGCCGTAGAGCGTGGCCAGCGCCTCGAGCACGGACACGAACGGCACCTTGCCCGCCTGGTAGTTCGCGACCGCGGCTTCGACCGACATCTGGTCCTGGGGGACGATGCCGTCGCCGTAGAGACGGGCCAGGGTCTCCGCGGTTTCCAGCTGGACGAGTCGTTCCTCGGTGCGAAAGCGGAGCTTCAGGCGAAGCGACTCGACTCGTCGCTGGCTGGCGCGGGCCTTGGCCTCCGTCTCGGCGCGCGCCGCCCGGAGCCGACCGCGGTAGAGGGGGAGGTTGAAGGCGACGCCCGCCTGCCACATCGGATCGAGACCGCCGCGGTTCATGTAGCCGGCCTGGACCGCGAAGTCGGGGCGTGACTCCTTGTCGCGTGAGGTCGACGAGTCGTCGGTCGCGCTCGACCGCGGCGGCCGCGGCGCGCAGCTCGGGGCTCGCCTCCTCGACGTGGGCCAGGGTCAGGTCGCGCGGGCGAGGGTCCTTGACCAGGGCGAGGTGAGCGGCGGTCTCGATCGGCTGGTCCGCCGGGCGGGCCAACAGCCGGTTCAGCTCCGCTCGGCGGACGCTCGCCTCGGCCTGCTGCTCGGCGCGCAGCTGCTGGGTGCGGGTCACCTCGACCTGGACGCGCAGCACGTCCTGCTGCGCGCCCTGGCCCACGCCGTAGCGGGCCCGCGCGACGCCTTCGATCTGCTTCCAGATCTCCTCCTGCTCGTGGACGAGCGTCATGAGCTCGCGGGCGAGGACCAGGCCGAAGTAGGCCCGCTTGACCGCGGCCACGAGGCTCATTCGAACCCGCTCGGCCTGGTGCGCGGCCAGGTCGGCCTCGAGGACGCCGATCTCGCCGCGGAGCCGGCGTTTCCCGGGCCAGGTCAGCACCTGGCTGCCCATGACCCCGAGGGTCGTCATCTCGCGCTCGCCCAGGGTGGGCGACCAGCCGTCGTTCGTGTAGTTGAAGGACAGCGTGGGATCGGGCAGGGCCCGGGCCTGGTCGGGCCGGGCCCGGGCGGCGGTCAGGGCCTCGTCGGCCTCGAGGAGGTCGGGGTTCTTCGCGAGCGCTTCCTGGACGAGCGCCGCGAGGAGACCGTCCTCCGGGGGCTCCGGTGATTGCGCGCGCAGAGGAACGGCGACAGAGAACCCCGACGAGGACCGACACGACGCAGCGAACGTTGGACATGGACCACCTCGGCGACAGCGGAAGCTCGAAGCGCGCGTGACGACGCACGCACACCGGAACCAGAGCGGCGCAACGACGTTGCGCCGGCGCCCTCAGGAGGCGCCGCCGAGGATCAGACCCGGAGGATGGGGAGCGGAGGGAGTGCGATGAGCCGCGCGGGCCGTGGCGCCAGGGGCACGGAGGTCCGTTCGAGGGCCGGCTCGCTCAGGCAAGGGGTCAGGGCGAGGAGCGAAGGCTGCGGAGAATCACGAACGAACCACGAATCCTGGGCAGGCAGCGGGGAGCAGGACGAGCAGCAATCCATGGGAGCCGGCTTCCAGCCGGCCTCGGTCGTCGCAACAGTCGTGCGAGGCCTGGGCCGCGCTGGCCGTTGGTCCGCAAAGACAGGGGGCCACGAGGCCCACGACCATCGCGGCCATGACGAGCACGCCCGATGCGAGCGTCGCCGATCCCATGCTCATGGGATCATCGAACACCTTGTTGGCGCACGAAGTCAACGGTCTCTTCGAACCAAGGGGCCGGAGGAGGGCGTACCGACGCTAAGATGGCATGGGCGCAGCGGAGGTCGAACGCCATGATCAGTGTCTTGCTGGTGACTCTCTTGGCGGTGACCCCGGAGACCGTGGCCTTCCCCGGGACACAACCCCAGCTGGCGGCGGCCGGTCGCCGCGTGGGACTGGTGTTCGGACGAGCAGGGGCCATCTTCTTCGCGAGCTCGCGGGACGCTGGTCGATCCTTCACCACGCCCGCCCCCATTCCGGCGGCGGGAAGGCTGCATCTGGGCAAGCGCCGTGGCCCGCGCGTGGCCCTCGTGGACGACGCCTTCGTCGTCACCGCGATCATCGGTCACGGCCAGGGCGACGGCGATCTCCTGGCCTGGAGGTCGACGGACGACGGCCACTCGTGGACCGGCCCCACCCGCCTCAACCGGGTGGAGGCGTCGGCCCGCGAGGGTCTGCATGGGATGGCGTCAGGGGCGGGGCTCGTGGCCGTGGCCTGGCTCGACCTCCGGGGGGCCGGCACCCGAGTGTACGCGGCGGTCTCTCGGGACGGTGGGGCCACCTGGTCGCCGGACTTCCTGGCCTACGAGGCGCCATCGGGCAGCGTTTGTGAGTGTTGCCATCCGTCCGTGGCCGTGTCCGAAAAGGGCGAGCTCGCGATCATGTTCCGGAATCACGTCGAGAGCGCCCGCGACCTCTACCTGACTCGGTCCAAGGACGGTGGTCCCGAGATGGGTCCCGCCCTGAAGCTGGGCCGTGGGACCTGGCCACTCGACGCCTGTCCCATGGACGGCGGCAGCGTGGTGTTCGACGGGGCGCGGGGACCCGTGACCGCCTGGCGCCGCGACAAGGAGGTGTTCCTGGCTCGCCCCGGAGCGTCCGAAGAGCGGCAGGGCGAAGGACGCGATCCCGTGCTGGCCGCGACCGAGGACAGCACGACTCATGTCGCCTGGCGCCAGGGCGAAGCCCTGGTGATGGCGTCCTCACGGCGTGCCGGGACTCGCGTTCTCACCGAGAAAGGAGGGTCGGCGGCCCTGGTAGCTCTCGGTGATGGCTCGCTCCTGGCCGCCTGGCAGGAAGACGAGCGGGTGGTTGTGACCCCCGTGAGCCCGTAGCGGGCCGGGGTCACCGAGTCGGGTGTAATCAAGGGGCCCCTCCGCCCGTCTTCCCTGTACTGGCACGCCTGGAAGGGGAGGGTAGGTTGCAGCCTGCGGCAGTGAACGAAACGGCCTTACCCGAGCCGTTCGGCCTCGAAAGCGCCTTCCTGGCGCACCAGGGAAGGGTCTTCCGAGCCGCCTATCGGATCACCGGCAACGCCCAGGATGCGGAGGACGTGCTCCAGACCGTGTTCTTGCGCCTCCTCCGCCAGGGCGAGGGGGCGGTCGTGAACCCGTCGAGCTATCTCTACCGAGCGGCCATCAACACGGCTCTCGACCTCATCCGCGCTCGCCGAGAGCGCTCGCTGGTCGCGCTCGACGAGGTGCTTGTCGTGCCTGCAGGCCCCGCGGGGAGACCCGACCAGGTCCACGAGGCTTCAGAGCTCCGCGCGTGGCTGCGGCGCGCCCTTGCGGCGCTGCCGCCGCGAGCCGCCGAGATCTTTGCCCTTCGCCACCTGGAGGGCTACGAGAACAAGGAGATCGCACGGGCGCTGGGCGTGTCGCGGGTGGCCGTGGCGGTGACGCTGCATCGGGCGCGGCACCGCCTCCAGCGGGAGTTCCGTGCCATGAGGAAGGGCAGGCCATGAAGCTCGAACCCGGACAAGACGAGATCACCCTCCACGATGCGATCGCGGCGGTCCGCGACGACGAGGCTCCGGCCACGACGGCGGCGGCAGCAGCCGCACGGGTGTGGGAGCGGCTCGCGCCACCTGCACCACCGGGCGCCGTGCCGGTCGAAGCGATTCACGGATGCGCCGACGTGATGACGCTCCTTCCCGCGTATCGCCGTGGCGATCTGAGTGTCGCGCGCGCGTGGCTGGTCGAGGACCACCTCCGCGAGTGCGTGGCCTGCCGGGCCGCACTCCGGGAGCCAGGCGGTCGCCATCTGGCGATCCTTCCGTGGCGTCCGGCCCGGCCGCACGCCAAGCCGGAGGCTCGGCGTTTCGGGCGTTATGCCATCGCGGCTTCACTGCTCTTGGCCGTTTCGGCCTGGGGAGCGCGGCACGCGTTCTTCGCGACGCCTTTGGGCAGCCGCGCCTCGGTGCAGTCGGTGAGTGGAGCGCTCCATCGCATCGGCGACGGGCGCGCCCTCCCGCTCGCGCCGGGAGAGGCCGTCGGCGAAGGCGATGCGGTCCGCACAGCGCGAGGGTCGCGGGCCGTGCTGCGCCTGCGCGACGGATCGAGCGTCGAGATGGGCGAGCGGGCGGAGTTGTCGGTCACCGCACGAGGCCAGGACACGACGATCCACCTCGAGCGGGGCGGCATCATCGTCGAGGCGGCGAAGCGCCGCGTCGGGCGCCTGCTGGTCGCCTCCAGCGACTGCACGGTGTCCGTCACGGGGACGGTCTTCTCGGTCAACCGTGGGATCAAGGGCTCCCGCGTCTCGGTGCTCGAGGGTCAGGTCCGCGTCGCTCGAGGCGGCGAAGAAAGGGTCCTTGCTCCCGGCGATCAGTGGACGACGAGTAACGCCGTGGGTGCCATCCCGCTGATCGACGAAGTGGCATGGAGTGGAAACGCCGACCGCCACCTGGCGCTTCTGGCCGAATGGAAGACGCTGCGCCAGAAGTGGAGCGCCCTGGAGACGCCGGGCGTCCGCTACGAAAGCCGCCTGCTGTCCGTCATGCCCGAGGACACGTTGGCCTTTGCCAGCCTGCCCAACTACGGCCCGAGCCTGGCCCAAGCCCACCGGCTCTTCGAGGAGCGCCTGCAGGAGAGCCAGGTCCTGCGCGAGTGGTGGCGGCAGGTGGACCCGGCGCGTCACGGCGGGCCGAGCCTCGCGGACGTGATCGACCGGGTGCGAAGCTTCTCCGAGTTCCTGGGGGACGAGGTCGTCTTCGCGGCGGTGGACGAGGGCGGCCTGCGTCGCGTCGTCCCCATCCTCGTGGCCGAGGTGCGCCGGCCCGGACTGCGGGAGTTCATCGAGGCCGAGCTGGCGCGTGCGGGCGGGAAGGCGGGCCGGCCCGCGGTGCGAATTGTTGGAGACGACGCCGTCCCAGGCGCGAGTGAGGACAAGGTCGTGGTGTTCGTTCTCCTGCGGCCGGGGTTCATGGCCGTGTCTTCCGACGAGAAAACGTTGCGAGCGCTCGCGGCCCGGCGGGAGGGCACGGGCGCCGGCCTCTACGGGACGCCGTTCGGGCAGCGCATCCTGGAGGCGTATCCGGACGGCGTGGGCCTGCTCTTTGCCGCCGACCTCGAACGGATGACGGCGGCGATAGCTGAGCACGACGGCCGGCGCGATCCCCGGCAGCAACAAGCGATCCATCGATCCGGGCTCGACGGCCTGCGCTACCTGATCCTCGAGCGCAAGGTCGTGGCCGGGGAGAGTCACACCCAGGCCGTGCTGTCGTTCGCGGGCGCGCGCCGGGGGATCGCGTCCTGGCTCGCCGACCCCGCGCCGATGGGTGCGCTCGACTTCGTGTCTCCGCAGGCCCAGGCGGCGGCGGCCTTCGTGTTCAAGAGCCCCGCGCTCGTCTTCGACGACGCCTTTGGCTTGATTACCTCCAACGACCCCGAGGCCCGGGATGAGCTGGCCCGGCTCGAGTCGAAGCTGGACCTGAGCCTGCGCGAGGATCTCGCCGCGACCCTGGGCGGGGAGCTCGCCTTGGCCCTCGACGGTCCGCTCCTTCCGACGCCTGCGTGGAAAGTGGTGATCGAGGTCGACGACCCCGGTCGCCTCCAGACCTCGTTGCAGCTCCTCGTCACCCGGGCCAACGACGAAGCGGCGGGCGCGGGCCGGCCGCTTCTGCGGCTCGAGGCGGAGCAGGTGGGTGCGGAGACGTATCATTCCCTGCGGGGCGAGCTGCCCTTCGAGCTGCACTATGCTTTCGCTGGAGGATACCTGGTCGCCGCTCCCTCGCGGGCCCTCGTGATGAAGGCGATCCGCACGTTCGAGTCGGGCGAGACGCTTGGACGCGCGGCGACCTTCCGCTCGCTCTTCTCGCCCGACCGGGACGCGCACGTGTCGGGCCTCGTCTACCAGAACCTCGGTTCAACGGTCCTTTCGCTCCTCAAGGCGCCGGGGGCGAGCCAGCTCGCCGGCGAGCAGAGGCGCTCGTTCGAGGCCCTGACCCAGGACGCGCGGCCGACGCTCGTGTCCATCTATGGCGAGGAAGAGGGGATCCGCGTCGCGGGAACGGGCGGCGTGTTCAATCTCGACAGCGCAGACTTGGCGCTCCCGCTGCTGCTCGAGCGCGCGATCGGAGGAACGCCTCGGCGAGCCAACCCGTAGACGCGGGGACCACGCTCCCCGTCATCGAGCTGGACCACCTGACCGTGAGGCTCGGGGGCCGCACCATCCTGGACGGCCTCAGCCGGCGGCTCTTCGGGCGCTCGATCGGTCTTCTGGGGCCCAACGGGGCGGGGAAGTCGACGCTCATCAACACGCTCCTGGGCTTCCACGCGCCGGCTTCAGGGACGGCCCGGATCTTCGGTACCGACATCCGCGAAGCCAAGAGCCTCCGCCGCCACGTCGGTTACATGCCCGAGAGCGACGCCTTCATCTCCCACATGAGCGGCGTGCGTTTCGTCAGATACATGGCGGAGCTCGCGGGCCTCCCGCCCGAGCCCGCGCTCGAGCGCGCCCACGAGGCCTTCTTCTACGTGGGCCTCGGCGAGGCCCGCTACCGCAAGCTCGGGACCTACTCGCTCGGCATGAAACAGCTCGCAAAGCTGGCCCAGGCCATCGCCCACGGTCCGCGCCTCCTGCTCCTGGACGAGCCCACGAACGGTCTCGACCCTCCGGCGCGGCAGCGCATGATCCGCCTCATCCGCGAGATCCGGGAGGTCGATGGGATGCACGTCCTCATCTCGTCCCACCTGCTTCGGGACGTCGAGGAGACCTGCGAGGAAGTCCTGATCCTCAAGGAAGGGCGCATCGCCGCGCACTCGGACCTCGAGGCGGAGCGTCGGTCCCATCGCCGGTTCGTCGAGCTGGAGATTGTGGGCACGAGCCCGTCGTTCACCGGGGCCGTCCTTGGCCTGGGCTGCGAATGCGCCTTCTATCCGAACGGCCAGGGCACCCTGCGGGTCAAGCTGGTGCTGCCCGAGGCGATCTCCATGCGCGAGCTGTTTCGCCTGGCCGCCGAGCACGACGTCCTGATCCGCCGCATGAACTACCGCCGCGACTCGCTCGAGGACATCTTCCTGGCCGCCATGAGGGAGAAGGGAGGCGTGCATGGCGGTCTATAAGCGCTCCTACCGGCCGTACGAAGGGCCGCTCACGGCCGAGCGCTGGCGTTTCCTCGTGGTGCCGCGCTACGCCATCCAGGAGCTCGTCGAGTCGCGGGTGCTGATGACGTTCGTGGTCATGTGCCTTTTCCCCTTCCTGGCGGAGGCGGCGGGGGTCTACGTCGCGAACAGTGCGGCCGCACGCGCCCTGCTCAAGATTTCGGGGGGGCCCGACCCCCTGCGGACGGAGTTCTTCATGGGAGCGCTGACCGTGCAGGGGACCCTCGCCTTCATCCTTGCCGCCTGGGTCGCGCCCGTGCTCGTTTCTCCCGACCTCGTGAACGGCGCCCTCCCGCTCTATCTCGCCCGCCCGTTCTCCCGAGCCGAGTACGTGCTCGGGAAGGGGGTAGCGCTCTTCGCCCTGCTCTCCGTCGTCACCTGGGTGCCGGGCCTCGTGCTCTTCGCCCTCCAGGCCGGGCTAGCACAGGCCGGCTGGGTCTTCACGCACTTCCGCGTGGCGTGGGCGACGCTCCTGGGCGCGTGCCTCTGGATCTTCGTGCTGACCCTCCTCGGCCTTTCGCTCTCCGCCTGGATCCGTTGGCGGCTCGTAGCGAGCGCTTCGCTTTTCGGTGTCTTCTTCATGGGCTCCGCGTTTGGAGAGGTCTGGCGAGAAGTGCTCAAGGATCCGTGGGGGCGTCTGACGAACCTGCCGTACCTGATGGGCGTGGTCTGGATCGACCTCTTCGGGATCGTGACCACCCCGGAGGTGGCCCGCGAAGCGCGGGCCTTCGCCGAGCTTCCGACCTGGGCCGCGTGGGCGGGCCTCCTCGCGACCTGCGCCCTCTGCCTGTGGATGCTCGACCGGCGCCTCCGGGCGCGTGAGGTCGTCTCGTGACCGCCGAGCGAGAGATCGTCTTCGACAACGTCTCGAAGTTCTACGGAGAGGTCCTGGGCGTCAACCGCGTGACTCTCTCGCTGCCGCCCGGCGTCACCAGTCTCGTCGGACCTAACGGCGCCGGCAAGACCACCCTTCTGAACCTCATGACCGGTCTCGTCCGTCCGAGCCGCGGGCGGATCTTGGTGCTGGGCGTGAGCCCGAACGACCCGGAGATCTTCGGCCGGAGGGTCGGATACTGCACCCAGGTCGACGCATTTCCGAAAGGGGCCAGCGGGAGGTCCTTCCTCCGGGAATGGCTGCGCCTTTACGGCATGGACCGGGCCGAGGCCGATCGTGCCGCCGCCGAAGCCCTGGAGCGTGTGGGCATGAGCGAAGCCGCCGACCGCAAGGTGGCGGGCTACAGCAAGGGGATGCGCCAGCGCGTCCGTCTGGCTCTGGCCCTCAGCCATCGGCCCGAAGTCCTGGTCCTCGATGAGCCTCTGAACGGCCTCGACCCCATGGCCCGCGCCGAGTCGCTGGCCCTTTTCGAGAGTCTCGGCAAAGAAGGGCTTCACGTGGTCGTCTCGAGCCACATCCTCCACGAGGTGGATCGGATCTCCGATCAGGTCGTGCTCTTGAGCCACGGCTATATCGTGGCGGAAGGGCAGATCCACGGGGTTCGCACCGAGGTCAGGGAGCACCCGATGCAAGTCCTGGTGCGCTGCGATGCGGCCCACGTCCTGGCCGCCAGGCTCTTGAGCGAGCCTCACGTGGTGGAGGTGAAGATCCACCCCGACGGGAAGGGGTTGCTCGTCAGGACGCGCGACGCATCCGCATTCAACCGCCTGCTCAACCGGGTGGTCCTGGAGGAAGAGCTCGACCTCGAGGCCCTCTCGCCCGCCGACGACGACGTGGGCGCGGTCTATCAGTACCTGATCGGCTCCGATTCGGAGGCCGTATGAGGAGGGACGCGACGGTGCGCCCCGAACCCGGCCGCTGGCCGCTCCGGCGCCGACAGGCGGGGGAGGCCGTGCGGATGGAGCTCCGGCGGACCTTTTCCGCCTGGCGCAGCCTCTGGTTGCTGTTCCTGGCCTTCGCCCCCGTGTTCATCATCGCGGCGCACGCGATCCACGACCGTCACTCCGACCTCCCCGGCGACCTCCCCGAGGAGACCCTGATTCTCGGTGGAATCATCCAGCTCTACTATGTGCGCTTCGGTGTGTTCTTCGGCTGTCTGGGCATCTTCATGCGTCTCGTGCGCGGCGAGGTCGCCGAGCGCACCCTGCACTATTCGTTCCTGGCCCCCGTGCGGCGAGAGGTGTTGGTCGTGGGCAAGTTCCTGGCGGGGACGCTCACCACCGTGGTCGTGTTTGGCACCGGGATCCTCGCGTCGTTCGCTTTGATGTACGTCCACTTCGCTGCGGGACACGACTTCGTCCGGAACGGTCCCGGCCTCGCTCACCTCCGGGCGTACCTGCTCGTCGCGGTGCTCGCCTGCCTTGGCTACGGGGCCGTCTTCCTGGCCATGAGCCTCTTGTTCAAGAACCCGATCGTCCCCGCGGTGGTCGTGCTCTTCTGGGAGGGCATCAACGGCGTCCTCCCGGTCTGGCTCAAACGCTTCAGTGTCACCTACTACCTGAAGCCGCTCTTTCCGGTAGAGCTACCCATTCAAGGCTTCTTGGGGCTCTTCACGGTCGTCGCGGAGCCGACCTCACCCTGGCTCGCGGTGTCAGGGCTGCTGCTCTTCGCCGCCCTCGTCCTCGCCTTTGCCTGCTGGCGCGTCAGGCGCCTGGAAGTGCTCTACAGCTCCGACTGACCGCTCTCCCAATCACGGCCAATGGATGCGCGGCTCTGGCTTTTCCGCGGCACTGCCGCAGTCAGCACGTCAGAGCTTCGCCCACCGCAGGCGAAGCGCGTTGCCGATGACGGACACCGAGCTCAGGCTCATCGCCGCGGCTGCGATCATCGGTGAGAGCAGTACCCCGAATACCGGGTACAGGACCCCCGCGGCGACGGGAACGCCGAGCGCGTTGTAGACGAAGGCGAAGAGCAGGTTCTGGCGGATGTTGCGCAGGGTGGCCTGCGCGAGGTGGCGGGCCCGGACGAGAGCGCGAAGGTCGCCCTTCACGAGGGTGATTCCGGCGGTCTTGATGGCCACGTCCGTTCCGGTCCCCATGGCGATGCCGACGTCCGCCGCGGCCAGGGCCGGCGCGTCGTTGATCCCGTCGCCGGCCATGGCCACGATGCGGCCACGGGCGCGCAGCCGTCGGACGAGGTCGGCCTTAGCCTCCGGGGACGCCTCGGCCTCGACTTCCTCGATGCCGACTTGCCGGGCGAGCGCTTCGGCCGCCTCCCGGCGGTCGCCGGTGGCAAGGATCAAGGCGAGACCGCTCGCCTTCAGACGACCCAGGGCTTCCTGGGCACTGTCCTTGACGGGGTCGCTCGCGCGCAGCACCCCCACCACTCGACCGTCGACCGCCAGAAACATGACCGCCGCCGCCCAGTGCACATCGTTCCCTTTGGACTCGCCGGCGGAGAGCGGCGGAATGGCCAGAGCGCGGAGAAGAGCCTCGTTCCCGAGGGCAAGCGCTCGGCCTTCGGACGAGCCCACGACTCCCTGGCCGGGGCGGGCCTCGAAGCCGTTGACCAGAGGGGGTTCGAGGGCTCTCTCCTTCGCCGCCGCGAGCACGGCCTCGGCCAGCGGGTGCTCGCTGCCTCGCTCGAGCGCCGCGGCCCAGCGGAGGACGTCCGTCTCGGGCACGCCGTGAAACGCCGCCACCTCGGTGATGCGAGGACGGCCCTCGGTCAGGGTCCCCGTCTTGTCGAAGACCAGGGTGTCGGCCTTCGCCAAGGCCTCGAGGGCCGCGGCGTCCTTCACCAGGACGCCCGCCGTGGCCCCGCGCCCCACCCCCACCATCACCGACATGGGCGTGGCCAGTCCGAGAGCGCAGGGACAGGCGATGATGAGGACGGACACCGCGGCCACGAGGGCATACGCGAAGCGCGGCTCGGGACCGAAGGCCGCCCAGCCCGCGAACGCGAGGACCGCGGCCCCGATCACCGCCGGGACGAACCACGCCGACACCACGTCGGCCACGCGTTGGATGGGGGCGCGGGTGCGTTGGGCCTCGGCCACGCTCCTGACGATGTGGGCGAGGAGGGTGTCGCGTCCCACCCGCTCGGCCCGCATCACGAAAGAGCCCACCCGGCTCAAGGTGGCGCCGGTGACGGCGTCGCCCACCGCCTTCTCCACCGGGATCGGCTCGCCGGTGACCATCGACTCGTCCACGGCGCTCGATCCTTCGAGGACGTGGCCGTCCACCGGGATCTTCTCTCCAGGACGGACGCGCAGCCGGTCGCCGGGCACCACCGCGGCGATGGCCACGTCGGTCTCGCTGCCATCAGGGGCAATGCGGCGGGCAGTCTGGGGCTGGAGGCCGAGGAGCGCGCGCAGCGCGGCGCCGGTCCGCTGGCGAGCCCGCAGCTCGAGGACCTGTCCGAGCAGGACGAGCACGGTGATGACCGCGGCCGCCTCGAAGTAGCGGCCGACCTCGCCTCCGTGCCCCCGCCACGACGCGGGGAAGAGACCCGGGCGCGAGAGTCGCGGTCAGGCTGTAGAGCGTACGCCGCGCCCGTCCCCAGGCCGATCAGGGTGAACATGTTGAGCCGCTGGCTCGCGAAGGACGCCCACGCCCTCTGCAGGAGCGGCCAGCCGGCCCAGAAGACCACGGGGGTGGCGAAGGCCAGCTCGATCCAGGCGGCCGCGCCCGCGGGAAGCCATGCGTGGAGCGGCCGCCCGGGGAGCATGTCTCCCATGGCGAGGGCGAAGACGGGCAGGGTGAAGAGGACGCCCACCCGGAGCCGCCTCGTCATGTCGCGAAGCTCGGGGTTGTCCGGGGTCGCCTCGGTCACCTCTTCGGGCTCGAGGGCCATGCCGCAGAGGGGGCAGGCGCCGGGACCCAGTTGCCGCACCTCGGGATGCATCGGACACGTGTGCATGACCTGGGCGAGCGCGGAACCGGGACCGGGGGGAGGTGCTGCGGGAACCGCGGCCGCGGGCTTCAGGTACTTGTCCGGGTCCGCGCGGAAGCGCTCCTTGCAGCCCGGATTGCAGAAGTAGTAGGTGGTGCCGGCGTGCTCGTGGGAAGCCGGCGCGGAGGCGGGATTGACCCGCATGCCGCAGACCGGGTCCACCACCGGCCGTGCGGCCGGCCCGCGGCCGAGGGCGATAGGCTCGAAGCGGGGCGCCGTCATGGACTCCCTTTCCCGCTCGGTCGAGCGAAAAGGCTCAGGCGGAGAACTCGATGACCTTGCGCTCGAGGAGACGAAGGAAGATCAACAAGACATCATCCTCCGACATGGGACAAAGCTTCAAGATCGACCGCACGTCCCACTGGCCGTTCACCCGGGAGAGCACGAAGCCCTCGTGGCTGTCGAACTTCTCGCGGGAGAGGGCCACCGAAGCCATGCGCAGCGTGGGCACCTTGTCGAGCGGCACCTTGCGCACGACCTTGGCCTTCTGCCGCGCCTCCCCGAGGGCGATGAGGCCCTTCTTGGCCTGCTGGTTGAGGGAGTCGAGCACGAGGACCCGCTCGAAGGCTTCGAGAGCGGCGTCGAATCTCTTCTCGCTCATGCACTGCTCGGCCGTGCGCAGGAGGAGGCTGATGGCGCCCACGGGATCGGAGGAGGCGCCGTCGTCCTGGGGCTGCGCCGCTTCTACCGCTCGGCGCTCCCGCAGGGCCATGAGCACGAGTGCCGTCTCGAACTCCGAGCGACGCGTCTCCAGGCTGATCGCAGCCAGGGTCTTACCCATGGCCGCCAGGCCGAGCACCTGGCGTTCCACCGCGTCCTCGATGCCAAACGCCTCCTTCGTCACGCGAAAGGTGACCGCCGAAGAGGGAAAGACCTGGCGGATCTTCTTCCATTCCTCGGCGCGGTGCCCGCCTTCCCGGATCACGAGGCCCGTGTCCATGTCGAGGCTGACCGCGCCCCCTTCGTCCGGTGCCCGCCCGTCCTGGAAATCGAAGGTCCCGTCCGGCCAGAGGAAGAGATCGTAGACGATCTCCTCCGCCTTCCAGCGCAGGGTGCGAAGGAGCCCCTCGTCGGTGAGCGCTCCCTTCGACACCAGGATCTCCCCCAGCCGCTGGCCGGTCTTCTCCTGGGTGAGGAGGGCCTCGAAGAGCTGCTGCTCGTCGAGCAGACCCTCCCGGATGAGGGCCTGGCCGAGGGTCTCTCGCGGGTCGTTCGACCACGACGACTGGAGTCGGCCCCCGCGGAACACGAGCCGCTTCTCCGTGGAGCGGCGCTTGAGCTCGAGGGTCCCCGTCTTCCGACGGGAGGCCACCCAGGACAAGATGTCGCTGAGGATGATGGTGCTGAGGTCCCCGGCGAATGCCATCCCCTGCCTCAGGGCTCCAGGATGAGGGAGGGACGGGGAGCGGTTCGCGGGACACCCATCTGAACCGCGACCCGGGCCGCGGTCTCGAGAAACAGCGATCGGCCGGCGTTCTCTCTCTGCTGGCCACGAGCGCCCCTTCGAGAGCGCGGAGCACCGGACCGAGGTCGGAATCGGAGGGCGAAATGGTCTGGCCCGACTCGTCTCTGGCTTCGAAGAGCCGGAGCAGGTCGGCCACCAGGTCTTGCGCCCGCAGGTCGTCGGGCCGGTGCTCGTAGAGCACGCCGCGCTCGCGGGTCTCCGTGGTCTTGCGGAGCGCGACCACGGCTTCCCGCAGGAGGGCGTCGTCGAGGTTCGGGTGCCGTCCTCGGAGCGAGGTGACGCCCACGAGAGCCATCAGGAAGATCCGGCCCTGGTCCTCGGTGAGCGACTCGAGGAATGGGGCGAGCCGCCGCGCGTCCCGGTTGCGCTCGGTCTCCCGACCTTCCCACGAGCCCGCATGGGCCCCCGAAAGATAGGAGCAGTCGTCGGGACAGGCGATCTCGACGAGCCTCTTGGTCCCGCAGCAGTGGGAGCAGATCAGCTCTCCCTTGGCGGGACACAGGCGCCGGCCCTTCCGCTTCTGGCACAGGGGACAGCTAGCCAATCTTCACCATGTTCTTGAGCTCGGCCATGACCTCGTCGGCGCTGCCGAAGCGCACCTCGCGGCGGGGATGGAGGCACCGCAAGAGCAGCTTGTCCATGGCCTCGGGCACTCCGGGCGCGAGCTTGCTCGGCAACGGGAGACCGACCCCCTGGGCCTGTTGTTTGGGATGGCTCCCGGTCAGGAGGTGATAGAGAACGGCCGCCATCGCGTAGAGGTCGTCCTGGGCGTCCTGGACGTTCTCGGGCGCACGGTAGTTCTCGGGGGCGCTGGGGGCGCCGACGATCCGGGCGAGACCGAAGTCGGCGATCTTCAGGACCCCGGACGCGACCATGATGTTCGAGGGCTGGATCGAGCCGTGCACCATCCCCTTCGAGTGCACGAAGGACAGGGTCTGGGCGAGGACCCGGCCCAGGCCGTGCACCTGCGGGAAGGCCATGCGGCGGCCGCTCTGCAGCGGCTCGGCCAGGTTCTTCCCGGGTACGAGCTCGCTGACCAGGCAGCGCTGCCCGGAAAGGTCGACGAGGCCGAGGACCTTGACCAGGTTGGGGTGGGAGAGCTGAGCCGCGGCCTTCAGGTCCGACACGAGGGCTTGCAGGATGCCCTCCCCCGCGAGCAGCTCGGCGGGCAGCACGCGCAGGGCCACGCTGCGTCCGTCAACCGTGTCCTCGGCGCGGAACACCGTCCCCAGACGGCCCCGGCCGATCTCCTCGCGCGGCGCGAAGCGTGCGGCCTTCTTCGCGGGCGCCGGTGCAGTCGGGGGGGCTACGCCGGCGGGCGGGGACGTGGCGGCGACGGCCAAGGGCGCCGCAATCGGCGCCGTGGGGGGGGCCACGGGAAGACCGCCAGCCGCGAGGCGGGCGACCCTGCGCTCGACGTCCCGGAACTGAAGGTCCTCGGACTGGATCTTCTTGTAGAGGGCGAGCGCCTCGCTGACCTGACCTGACGCTTCGTTCGCGACCGCCAGCCAATAGTAGAGGTCGAGGTTCGCAGCCGACACGGGCTCGGCTCCGATGGCCTTTTGCACGCGCTCGATGGCGAGCGCGGGCATGCGCGTCTCGATGAAGAGTCGGGCCAGGAGCTCGGTGGCGGCCCGGTAGTTCTCGTCCGTTGCCCCCACTCGCTGCAGGAGGGCGATCGCCTTCTCGCGGTCTCCCGCCTTGATCGCGGCCTCCCCGCTCTTGAAGGTGAGGCCGGCCCGGCTGTAGTACTCGATGGCCTTCGCGTCGTTGCCCGCCTCTTCGTACAGCTTGGCCGCGGTCTCGAAGTCCCCGGCCCGCGCGTACCCGTCGCCAGCCTTTTCCTTGAGGCCGGCGCGAACGTAGACCGAAGCCGCGGAGGCCCAGCTCTCTCCCGCCTCGTAGGCCTGCGCGGCTTCGGCCAGGAGCCCCACCGACTCGTAGAGCTCGGCCGCGCGCAGGTAGTCCTGGCCCTGCACGAAGAAGGCCGCCGCCTCCGCCGACCGGTCGGCCTTGAGCGCCACCTCGCCCCGCAGCGTGGCCGCGCGCACGACGTCGCCCGCCTGGTCGAAGGCCGCGGCCGCGCTGTCCTGGTCTCCGGCCCGCATGAAGAGCTCGGCCGCCTTCTCGAACTCCCCGAGGGCGACCGCGGCCGCGGCCGCCTCCTTGAAGTAGCTTCCCTTGGAGTAGACCTGGAAGGCCCGCTTCAGGTCGCCGCCCTTCTCGTAGAGCCTCCCGGACAGGAGCGCGCTCTTCTGGTCGGTGCTGGGAGCGGTCGAGGAGAAGGTGGTGGAGAACGAGACGTTCTCCATGAAGTGCTTCTCGTAGCACTCGGCCGCCTTGATGAACTCGCCCGTCTTCTCGAAGGCCTCGGCGGCCCGGAGGGGATAGCCGCTCTTCGCAATAGAGGTCGGCCGCCTTGTCCCAGACCCCGGCCAGGCCGTAGAGCCGCGCCGCTTCGAGGTTGTTGCCTTTCTCCTGGAACAGCACCGCCGCGCGCCCCGGCTTGCCCGCGTCGACGAGGAGCTGGGCCGCCTTCTTGAAGTCGCCGGCCTGGAGGTAGAGCTCGGCTGCCTTCTCGGGCCGGCCGATGCGCTCGTTGGTCGCGGCGGCGGCCCAGTACTCCTGTCCTTCGAGGTAGGCATCGGCGGCTTCTTGAAGACGACTCGCGTCTTCGAGGGTCTTCCCGGCGGCCAGGAAGTTCCCCTGCTTCTTGAACCGCGACACCTGGCGGTCCAACTGGGCTTCCGCCCAGCGCGGCCCGAGCAGCTTGCCGAGGAGCTCGTCCTTGGAAAGGCTGCCGCCCGGCACGCGAACCCTCAGCATGTGGCCGAACTTCTGGTAGACCAGGATGACGGCAACGAGGCCGATCACCCAGGGGACGTACGGGTTGTTGAGGAGGAGGTCGAAGAGGAATCCCATTGCGGGTCCGGGCAACCCTCCAGAAAGGCCAGTCCCGACGCTCTCGGGAGGCCGAAGTATACCAGAAGCGTACGCGCGTAAATGCCCACGGCCGTTGACCTAAGCTCTCCCGCGGACTTATGCTGGCCTCCTGACGACGATGCGTAGCCCAAGGCCAGTCGCGACGTCCGACCCCCCGTCGACCGAGGCCGGCGACAAAGTCACTTCGGAGGAGTTGTTCGGCGACATCGTCGACGCTCCCCTTCCGGTGACTCGGCCGGATGCAGGGCCTCGGCACGACCGGCCGATCAAGGTCCAGGTGACCGAGCCGGGGGGCGAGGTGGGACCGCCCGCGGCGCTGTCGGATGAGGTCGCGGCACTCCTCGACGCGTTCTCTCCCATCGTCCCCGCGCAGGCGGAGCCAGCTCCTCCGCGACCGGCGCTTCCGGATCTCGAGCCTTCCCTGGACCTTCTGGCGGTGGCCGAGGAGGCGCTCGCCGAGCCCCCGGCGGCGAGCGAGCCCCCGCGGCCGGCCGGCCGCGAGCGGAGCTGGCGGGACGCGACCTACGGACCCTATGAGCTCCTGGACCGGGTCGCGGTCGGAGGGATGGCCGAGGTCTTCAAGGCCAAGCGCACCGGGGTCGAGGGCTTCGAGAAGATCGTGGCCGTGAAGCGGATCCTGCCCCACCTCTCCGACAACCAGGAGTTCGTGGACATGTTCGTGAACGAGGCCAAGATGGTGGCCGGCCTCACCCACCCGAACATCGTCCAGATCTTCGACCTGGGCCGGATCGAGGCCAGCTACTACATCGCCATGGAGTTCGTCCACGGCCGCGACCTGCGCACGATCCTGCGGCGAGCCCGGGACCGGGGCCTGCGCATGCCCCTCGACCTGGCACTCCGCATCGCGAGCCTCGTGTCGTCGGCGCTCGAGTACGCGCACCGGAAGAAGGACGAGCGGGGGCGGCCGATGGAGATCGTCCATCGGGACGTGAGCCCCCAGAACATCCTGATCTCGTTCGAAGGGGAGGTGAAGCTCACCGACTTCGGGATCGCGAAGGCGGCGACCAAGGCCTCGACCACCGACCGCGGCGCGTTGCGGGGCAAGCTCCTCTACATGAGCCCCGAGCAAGCCTGGGGCCGCCCCATGGATCGGCGCAGCGACCTCTTCTCCCTGGGGCTCGTGCTCTACGAGACGATCACCGACCAGAAGCCCTTCCTGGGAGGAGGGGGATCGAGCGAGATGAGCGTGCTCGAGACAGTCCGGGAATGCCGCATCGGGCCCCCGCGGGAGATGAACCCCCGGATCCCCGAGGAGCTCGATCGTCTCGTGGTGAAGGCGCTGGCCAAGGACCCCGACGAGCGTTTCCAGGATGCGGCCGAGATGGGCAAGGGGCTCGACCGGGTGCTGCGGGATCGCCCGGCGCCCTCGTCGAGCGAGCTGGCTCGTTTCATGGAGCTCCTCTTCGATCGCGAAGAGCGGGAGGAGGCGGTGCCCGAGGACCACGCGTTGGGAGAGGCGGCGCCCATGACCCGGGCCGAGCTTCCGCTCGAGATCCACTCGGACGAGCCGGCCAAGGAGGAAGCGGGATTGCCCATCACCCCCGACCTCTCCGTGGACACGCTCCTGAAGCGGTTCGGAATCAAGTGACGGCGTGGCCGGCCCCGTGGGCCGGCCGACGCGAGGAGGCGAGACGGGATGTCGCTGTCGAAGGAGCAGACGCACTACTTCCAGACGACCCTCGAGGTGTCGCGCCGGCAGATCGACGAGATCAACGGACTGATCGCCGAGGAGCTGGCCCGGGCCCAGGACCGGCTGGGGCAGCTCAAGGACGCGCGGGACGCGGCCAAGGAGATCTACGACGTGGCCTGCCGGATGCTCGGCATCGAGAACGAGATCGACCGCAGTCTCGAGCTCGAGAGCACCCCCGGAAACGGTGAAGGGGCCGGGGACTAGCGGTGGCCTGGTTTCGCCGTCAACACACTCCGCTTCCCATGCAGGAGCAGGAGAGCCGCGTCCCCGAGGGGCTGTGGGTCAAGTGCAGCTCGTGCAAGGAGATCCTCTACCGCAAGGACGTGGTCGCGAACCTGAGCGTCTGCCCCAAGTGCGCGTTCCACTTCCGCATCTCCGCGAGCGAGCGGCTGGCCCTGCTCTTCGACGCCGAATGGGAGCAATTCGACGACGACCTCGCGAGCGCCGACCCGCTCCAGTTCAAGGACACGAAACCCTACGCCGGGCGCCTCAAGGAAGGCAAGGCCAAGACCGATTGCTGGGACGCCCTGATCGCCGCGGTGGGCGAGATCTCAGGGATCAAGACCGTGGTCGGGGCCATGGAGTACGCCTTCATCGGCGGTTCGATGGGCGTGGTCGTGGGAGAGAAGGTCACGCGCTGCGTCGAGAGAGCGCTCAAGGACCGCCTCCCGCTGGTCGTGATCTCCTGCTCCGGGGGTGCGCGGATGATGGAGGGTGCCCTGTCGCTCATGCAGATGGCCAAGATCTCCGCCGCCCTGGGCCGGCTGGATGCGGCACGGCTCCCCTTCCTGAGCCTCTTGACCGATCCCACGACCGGCGGCGTGACCGCGTCCTTCGCCATGCTCGGCGACTTGAACCTCGCCGAGCCGGGGGCCTTGATCGGCTTCGCGGGTCCGAGGGTCATCGAGCAGACGATCCGCGAGAAGCTGCCCGCCGGGTTCCAGCGGTCGGAGTTCCTGGTCGAACACGGGATGGTGGACATGGTGGTCGATCGACGCGAGCTCAAGGACACCGTGGCCCGGTGTCTGCGCCTGCTGCTCAACTGATCCCATGATCCCCGCGGGAAAGACGTTCCTGGTGACGGGGGGCGCGTCGGGACTGGGCGGGGCCACCGCCCGGATGCTGATCGACGCCTCGGCCAACGTCGTGATCCTCGACGTGAACGCCGAGACCGGTCAGAAGGCGGCGGCCGCGCTCGGCCCGCGCGCCCATTTCCGCCGCACGGACGTGACGAGCGAAGGCGAGGTGCGAGCCGCGCTCGTGAGCGCGGTGGAGTGCTTCGGCGGCGTGCACGGCGCGATCAACGCCGCGGGGATCGGCACCGCGGAGAGGGTGCTGGGCAAGGCGGGCCCCCACACCCTCGAGTCCTTCGAGCGCACCATCCGCATCAACCTCGTCGGGACCTTCAACGTGATCCGGCTGGTGGCCGAGGCCCTCGCCGCGCACCCGGAGACCGACTCGGGGGAACGAGGCGTCATCGTGAACACCGCCTCCGTGGCGGCCTACGACGGGCAGATCGGCCAGGCCGCCTACTCGGCCTCGAAGGGCGGGATCGTCGCCATGACCCTGCCCATCGCCCGCGAGCTGGCCAAGAGCGGTATCCGGGTCATGACCATCGCGCCGGGGATCTTCGACACTCCGCTCCTCGCCGGCCTGCCCGAAGCGGCGCGGCAGTCACTCGGCCAGCAGGTCCCCTTCCCGTCGCGGCTGGGCCGGCCCGACGAGTACGCGGCCCTCGTCCGCCACATCATCGAGAACGAGATGTTGAACGGCGAGGTGATCCGGCTGGACGGGGCGCTGCGGATGGCCCCGAAGTAGCGAGCAGGCGATCCGACCCGCCGACGAGATCCGGCCTACCGGGCTCGTCGCTCGGCGGTCCTCCACCAGCCGACGCGCGCCTCAAAAGGCGAGGCGGCCCTGCCGGAAGACGTGGTTGGGCTCGTACACGAGGCTCGGAGGACCCATGAGCGAGCTCCCCACCGGGAGACCATAAGGAGCGAGCGAGGGCAGGATGGTGATGACGATCTCGGGCAGCACGGGCAGGGAGTCGTTCAGCGCCACCCCGGCGATCTTCGCCAGAAGCGGGCGTAGGAGAGTCTCGAGAGTGGCTCGCTGGGCCGCTTCGAGAGTGACGGGCCCGGTCGCCAGCCGCAACTCGTCGACCGCGATGTCGGTGAAGACGAGGTCGCCGGAAACCAGCGATGCGCGGGCCCGGAGGCGGCTTCCCACCGTGACCCGCAGGCCGGCGGGGAGCTGCGGGTGGGTCACGACGACGTCGAGCGCACCCAGGTCGAGGCCGGTGGTTCCGTCCACCGCGAAGCCAGTCACGACGGGCTGGGCGCGGAGTTGGGTGGAGAGAGACGTCCCCGCGGGAAGGCCGGGAAGGTCGACGGAGTCGAGAGTCCCGTCGAAAAGGCCGGCGCGCCAGAGGGCCTGGAGGACCTGGTTGAGGAGGCTGACCTGGTACCCCGACCACGCGTCGTCCGCCGACGCGCGGAGGTAGGTGGTGAACACTGGGGGTAGAGGGATTCGGCCGGTCGGGCTCGGTGGGGGCGGCGGTGCCATCACGCGAGTGCCCGCCAAGAGGTCCAAGCCTTCGCTTGCGAGGTCGATGGAATAGCGGGTGGCCAGCGCGACCGCGATGCTGCCGTTCCCGTCGAGACGGCCGACGGGGAACTCGGCCGCGGGCAGCGTGACGTCCGCGCCGGCGATCAAACCGCCGAAGAACCCGGCGGGGACATCGAGCAAGAGCTGTCCAAGGCGACCGACGACCTGTTCCTGAGCGACGGCGATCACCCTTTCGAGGACCAGTGGATCGAGTCCCCCCGTGAACTGGGCCGAGGCGGACGTGAAGTAGAAGTTGTTCACGTTGCCGCCTCGGGCAAAGGGTCGCCCGGTCTGGGGATCGACGCCGAAGAGGACCTCGACGCTCATCGCCGTGTTCTCGGCGGCGACCTCACCCTGAGTGTCGAACGGTACCCCGAGGACGCGGCCCCGAACGCGCAGGCCCACGCGGAGGTCGAGCTGCACGCTGACGGTCAAGGTATTGGCGGCTACGTTCGCAATGGTGTGGACGTCGTCCAAGTGGAAGACGAGGCTCTGGTAAGTGACCTCCAACTCGAAAGGGCATGTGGGACCACTGCAGCCTTCCGAAGAGAGCGGATTCGCGGCGCGGAGGGCGGCGTCGAGGGTTTGCGGGATGGTCGGGCTGGCAACAAATCCGGGGATCAAGCTCGTGAGCTTCTTCAGGCCCGGGGGCATGAGGCGGAAAGTCAAGGCGTCCGCGAGCAGCGACGCTCCCTCCTCCGCCCAGCGCTCGGCGGCGAGAAACGTGCAGAGGTGGGTTTGGGTGGCGCCGCTCCCGTCCGTCGCCCTGAGCTCGACGAAGTTCAAGCCTGGGCGGCCGACCACGCTTGCCGAAAACGTCTGGTCGGCGGCCACGGACACGGGCACGCCATTCACGCGGACGTCGAAGAACCCCTGGGCGGTGCCCCGGATCGGCAGGACAGCGGGGGCGATGGGGGCGAGATCGACGAACCCTCCCTCTGCCGGAGTGTCGCAGCGGAGGGCGACGCAGCCGGGGCAGGCGTCGTCGTCCACGATCGTGTAGGTGTGAGCGGCCACGCCCAGCGTGGCGTTGACCGGCCGGGCGAGACGGACGATCACCGTCTCGGGGCCCTCGACAACCGCGTCGTCGACGAGCGTGATCGTCAGCGTCTGACGGGTCTCCCCGGCCGCGAAGGTCAGCGTTCCCGTGGCCGGGGCGAAGTCCACGCCTGGGGTGGCGGTGCCTTCGTCCGTGACGGAGTAGTCCACGGACACCGCTACCGTGGCGGGCGTCGAGAGCGCCACCTCCAGCACCGCGGCCGTCCGATCCTCGCTCCCCGCGGAGGTGCTGGCCCGGAACCCCACGACGCGCGGCTGCGCGGCCTCGAGCGCCTGGATCCTGGCGGCCAGGGATTCGAGCAGCGCCGCCGTGGCTGCGTCGGGAGCGCCCGCCGGGCCGGTTGGCCCCGGGGGACCGGCTGGCCCTGGGGGACCTTGTGGGCCCACGCGACCCGTCCGGCCCCTCGGTCCCCGTGGCCCTTCAGGGCCGGTGGGTCCGGGGGGACCGCCGGGCCCTTCGAAGATGAAGCGCAGGCCCAGGAACCGGACGTGCTCGCTCGGCCGCGTCCGAAAGACCAGCGTGACGTAGTCCGATCCGGGGACCATGTCGCCGGGGAACACGTCCGACACGTCGACTTCCACGAGCTGGTGGGCGGGGGCAGTCACCGGCCCGAGATCCTCGCGTTCCAGAGCGACCACGTCGAGGGGCGCGCCCTGTCGGGTGACGGTCAGCGACAGGTCGTAAAGGAACGACGAGTCGTCAGGTCCTCGGTGGCTCGGAGCGTCGGACGCGTGCGCGCTGCCCCGATCCACGACGAGGGCGACCCTCGCCGCAAGGAACGCGGTCATGTTTTCGGGGACCGCGACGGTGAAGCGCGCATCGCCTGCCAAGGACGGCGCGCGCGACGCGGTGTCGCGGAAGCCGCCCTCGGCGGGGGCGGGCAGGACCCAGATCTCGTTGGCTTCGGCCTTCGCGGCGGAAACGATCAGTGCCGTGAGGATCACGGCCCTTGCGCGAAACCTCGGGAGGCCTGCGGCCATGACGCCACCCCTATCGCGTCAGTCACGCCTCCCTCAGGCCGACGGTCTGCGGGAGATGGCGTGGATCGTTAGGGACGAGTATGGGGGCGCCCTGAATTGTCCGTCAAGCATGGATTCCGGCCTTTTTTGGGCCCGTATCACGCGCGCCGCGTTTTGCGGCTACGAATGTGATCCGTCTCGATGGGGCGCTGCGGATGGCCCCGACAGGACGGTCAGCGTCCCTGGCTCCAGGTAGCGCGCCATGAACTCGTCGCACCAGAGACAGACGTTCTGGAGAGCGAGCGCGCGGGCCTTGCCGTGGTCGGCGCCGACTCCAAGCGACTCCCCCATCCCGTAGGCATCGCCCTCGTTGAGGCGCTGGAAGACGGGGTTCGAGGCGATGCGGTCGAGCACGGCCGAGACGCGCTCACGGCGCGCGTCGCCCAGCGGGTAGAACGTCCCCGGACAGCAGGGGTTGATGTCCGCGAGCTGGATGCAGAGCTCCTGGGGAAGCTCGGTGCCGCCGAGAAATCCGCGGGCCCCGGAGAGGATTGCGCAGAAGTTGTGGCTCCCGTCCTTGAGCCAGACGTCCCGGCGCAGAGCCTCGCCGCGGGCCCAGTTCCCGCCCAGCCACATGTCCTCGGTGGCGCCCCAGAAACCGTAGCTCACCACGTCCTGCTTGAGGTAGGTCTCCTTCGCCACCAGCGGGTCGGGATCGTCGCCACTCATTCCCCGGCTCTGGAACAGGGCCTCGAGCTCACCCTTTCGTTCGCCCTTGTGCTTGTGGAAGCGGTCGATGCTCGCCACGTCGATCCGCGTGACGCCCCGCTCGAGAAGGGCGTCGAGGCGATCGCCCGTGAGCCGATCGCCATTCGTCTGCAGCATGATCTGGGTCGTGCCGTGGTACTTCGCGCCGAGGGCCTCGAGGATCGCGTGGAGCTTGTCCTCTTCGGTCAGGGGCTCGCCTCCCGAGAGGATCAGCCGCCCGAGAGTCGCGGGAAGGTTGTGGACGATGGCCAGGCAGTCCTCCAGGGTGAGGGTCTTTCCTCGAGGGGACGAGTCGTTGTAGCAGTGGGCGCAGTTGTCGTTGCAGCGCTGGGTGAAGACCCAGTAGACCGACTCGTAGGTCTCGAAGCGGCTGGTCAAGGCCGCGGCGCTTCGAGGGACCGCCAGAAGCCCGCCTCCTGCCGGACGCCGCTCTCGGGATCGTCGACGAACTCCTGCCGCGAGGGGTAGGCGCGGAACTGCCCGTCGCGAATGCTCGCGAAAGCGTCGCCCACGAGCAGCGCCTCCTTCAGGTCGTGAGTGACGAAGATCGCGGTGATGGCGTATTCCGCGGCGACCTTCTTGAAGAGGGCCTGCATCTGTGTGCGCGTCTCGGCGTCGAGGCTGCTGAAGGGCTCGTCGAGGAGCAGGAGCGAGGGGCTCACGATCAGGGCCCGGCCAAAGGAGACGCGCTGCCTCTGTCCACCGGAGAGGAGATGGGGCGCCTTGTCGCGCTGGTCCTGGAGGTCGAGGCTCGCGAGCATGTGGTTCACCTCGCGCTCGACCCGGACTCCCTCGACCCTGCGCAGGCGGAGGCCGAAAGCCACGTTCTCGAACACGCTCAGATGAGGAAAGAGCAGCGGCTCCTGGTAGAGATAGACGATGTCCCGCTTCTCCACCGGCATCGCGGTGATGTCCTGGCCGCCCCGATGAACGGAGCCATCGTCCAGCTCGTGCAGGCCGGCCAGCGCCTTCAAGAGCGTCGTCTTGCCGCAGCCCGATCGACCCAGGACACTCAGGGTGTGACCCTCTTCCAGCGTGAAGCTCACGTCTTCCAGCACCTTCTCGCGGCCGAACGACTTCGACAGCCGGGAGACCGTCAGGAAGGGAGCCGCGGCCGGTTCGCTCACGCGCGAGGCTTGCCCAAGAGAAGGAAGGAGAAGCCAGGCAGGAAGGCGATCGTCCAGCGGAGGAAGTGGTCGACGTAGTCGGGCCCGCCCGGTCGCGGATGGGTCCATATCCCGGAAATCAGGTAGAACGCGATCCCCGATCCGAGGGCGGCCAGGAGGCCGCGGACCACCGCATCGCGCAGGGGCAAGAGCGGTGCGCCCAGACCACGCCCCTCGAGCACGCCGAAGGCGGCCCATAGGGCCATCCACAGCACGAACATGGCCGAGTAGCCGACGAGCGGAGCGAGGGCGTAGAAGCCTGCGGCCGCGCCGAAGCCGATGGCGGCGCCCCCCAGGGCGCCGCGCACCGGGAGGCGCCGCAGCGCCCCCAGGTAGAGGCCGATGCCCAGGCACAACGCGGTCCCGTGGATCAGGCCAAAGACCGGCCGGTGGGAAGGGATGAAGCGCGCCCACACGAAGTCGCCCAGGGTGCTGAGGGCGGCCGCCCACAGCGAGCCCAAGGCCGCACGCAGCAGGGAGGCCATCAGCGAACAGAATAACCCGAACGAGCTAGCGTACCTTCAACGATCCCGGGCGGGCTCGAACCCCTGCTCCACAAAGTGCTTGTCGAACTCGAACGCACGCGTGATCGAGAGCCGGCGCATCGTCACGAAGCTGACGCAGTCGACGAGGCTCAGCAGGCGCCGCTCGAGGCCTTCTCTAGATACCGGTCGTGGTGCGTAGACAGATCGCGGGGTCCGTTCCGGTAGCGCCCGACCACCGCCAGCCCTCGCCGCCGACGTTCCTCGCGGCTCAAGTGGCCGGTGGTACCAAGAAGGGCGTCGACACTGCCGCGAATCAGATCCGCCATCGAGCGCCGCTGGCGTGCGGCGAGGGCTTTGAGGCCTTCGGCCTGTGACTCTGTCAACTGTATCTGGGTACGAACCACCGGCCACCTCCAACGGTGATTACAGAATAGCATGAGTGCTGTAACTGCCCAGGAGCTCGAAGAGTCCCGCGGTGCGTCGCGCGCCATCATGATGACCCCGCGAAACGCATCCGTTTCGCGCTCTACGTGGTAGGTTGATCGACGAGAGGGCGGGATCGTGGCTGAGGTCGGGACGGGCACGTTGCCGCGAGCGGGCGCGAAGTCGTTCTTCTACGGTTGGGTCAGCCTCGGCCTGGCGGCTTTGGCCATGGTGGGCACCCTACCCGGCCGCACCCAGGGCCTGGGCCTGGTCACCGAGCCGCTCATGCGTGACCTCGGCCTCGGCCGCGTGCTGTTCGCCCAGATCAACCTGGTCGCGACCCTCGTGGGCTCGCTGTTCTGCCTCGGCATCGGACGCCTCATCGACCGCGTGGGAAGCCGCCTCGTGCTCACGGTGGTGACCGCTTCGCTCGGCGCGGTGGTGCTGATGATGAGCGCGACCGAGGCGGTGTGGGCGCTCGTGGTCCTGGTCACGCTGACCCGCGGCTTCGGCCAGAGCGCGCTCTCGGTGGCGAGCCTCGCCCTCGTCGGCAAGTGGTTCTCGCGCCGGCTCAGCCTGGCCATGGGCGTCTACGCGCTCGTCATGAGCCTCGGCTTCATGGCCGCGTTCCCCGCGGTGGGAGCAGCGGTGCAGGCGAGCGGCTGGCGCCCGGCCTGGGCGGGCGTCGGCCTTTGCCTGCTCTTCGGCATCGCACCCCTCTCGTGGCTCTTGGTGCGCTCGACCCCCGAAGACCTGGGCCTCGAAGTGGACGGCGGACCGGGGGAGCGCGAAGAGCAACCACCTGTCGAGGGCGTCACCCTGGGCGCCGCCCTCCGTACGCCATCCTTCTGGGTCTTTGCCCTGGCCGCCGCCGCCTACGGCCTCGTGGCCTCCGGAATCGCCCTCTTCAACGAGTCGATCCTGGCCGAGCGCGGCTTCGACCCTCGCACCTACTACCACACGCTCGTGGTCACGGCCCTGACCGCCCTCCTCGGCAACTTCGCGGGCGGCGCCTTCGCCTCGAAGGGCTCCATGCGCCGCCTCCTCGCCGCCGCCATGCTGCTCCTGACGCTCTCGCTGGCCGCCCTGCCCCAGGTCCGAACCCAGGCCCACGTGATGGCCTACGCGGTGGTGATGGGCCTGGCCGGCGGCTTCGTGATGGTGGTGTTCTTCAGCTTCTGGGGTCGGGCCTATGGGCGCGCGCACCTCGGCCGCATCCAGGGCGCGGCCCAGATCCTGACCGTGCTGGCCTCCGCGGTGGGCCCCCTGGTCCTGGCCGAGTGCGTGGCGCGCACCGGTTCGTACGCGGTAGCGTTCTATTCCCTGGCAGCCGTCGTTGCCGTCCTCGGAATCGCCGCGGCCATGGTGCCGGTACCGGCGGGAGCCCGCGCCGCGGCCGCCTGACCCCGCGTCACACGAGCCGGCGCACGATCCGCGTGTTGAGCCACAGCAGCACCAGCGGAGGCACCACGAGCAGACAGGAGGCGACGGCGGCGTAGCCGAGGTTGGCCTCGAACACGTAGGCGTAGACGCGCAGGGGCAGGGTGTCGACCTTGCCCGATCCCACCAGGATGGTGAGGCCGTACTGGAACCACGAGATGAGAAAGGTCTGGAAGAAGCAGACGAGGAGAGGCCCCCGAGAAAGGGGAAGGAGCACGAGACGGTAGGCCTCCGCGGTGGTTCCCCCGAGGGTGCGGACCAAGTCCTCGAACGCGCGCTTCTCGGCGTTCCAGAAGGGCACCCAGTAAACGACCGCGAAACCGTAGGCGAAGATGGTGTGGGAGAGCACGACGCCGGCTACGGTGGCCACGAGGCCCAGGCGGATGTAGACGTAGAGCAGCGAGACCCCCAGGATCACGGGCGATACCGCGAAGGGCAGATAGGCCAGGAACAGCAACAGGGACCGGCGGCGGTGATACGCCACGGTCCGCGCGGTGACGAAGCCAGCGAGCGTCGACAGAACCCCGACCGTCGTGGACACGAAGAGCGAGACGAGCAGGCTGTCGAAGAGGGCCTGCTCGCGGCCCAGAAGCAGGGTCCAACGATCGAAGCGCAGGCTCTCGGGAAGAATCGCCGGAAACTCCCAGGGCCCAGCCACCGACAAGAGCGCCAGGTAGGCCAGCGGGAAGACACACGCGACCATCACTGCGCCCGCCAGGACGTCCCGGCTGCGGACCTTCATGCTTCGGAGTGCCGAAGGCGGAAGACGACACCGACGAGACCGAGCGCCAGTACGGTGAAGCCCAGGGACAGGATGTAGGCCTCGGGTTTCTGGGAGATGTCGAAGAGGCCGTACTTCCTGTAGGTGAGCACGGAGAGCATCTGCGGCGACTGCCGGCCGAGGAGCAGGGGGACCTCGAACGAGCCCAGGACCAGGATGAAGAGGAGGACGAGGCTGGGCGCGGCGGCGTGCAGAAGGAGGGGCAAGGTCACGCGAAGGAGGCCCTGGCGACGCGTCGCGCCGAGGGTCGCCGCGAGCTCGAGCAGTCCCGCGGTGCGCTCGCTCCGGTAAAGGTCGGCAAACAGGAAGACGAAGAAGGGCGTGGCCAGGGCCACGTGGGTGGCGATCACCCCGACCAGCCACTCGTCCTGCACGAGCGACGGGAACCCCGCGATTCCATCGCTGAGGCCAATGCGATGGACGATGCGGGAGCCGAGGCCCGCCCCGGCCAGGAGCTGGAGCGCCAGGACCGCGCCCACGGTTCCGGGAATGGCCAGGGGGAACGACAGCACGGGGGCGAGCCAGCCGGTTTCCAGGCGCTCGCGCAACCCCAGGGCGAGCGGCAGCGCGAGGGCGGTCGTGGCGAGAACGACGGCGCCCGCAACGTAGACGCTCAGGCCCGCGGAGGCCCAGACCTCCCGGCTCGTGACCACCTGGCGCCAATGATCGAGGGTGAAGCCCGTGGAAAGCAGCCCCGCGAGGCCGACGCCGTAGAGGGCGGCGTACGCGAGGCTCAGGACCACGGGCAGGACGGCGAGGAGCAGGAAGAGCGGCAGCCCCGCCCGAAGGGCGCTACTTCGCGAGGACATGCGTCCGGAAGTCTTCGGAGAGCCGGATCATGTACTCGGGCGCCAGCTCCCGGAGGGCCTGCTTCTGGATGTCGGCGCGCTTCGGCGAGTAGCGCCGGTCGGGCACGTCGCGGAAGCGCGCGGGCCACGGTGCGGGCAACCGGTCGATGGCGAGGATCGTCCCGTCGCCCCAGACCGCGGGCTTCGTCTTTTCGAACTGGGCCTCAGGGGAGATCAGGAAATTGACGGCGACGAGCGCACCCGCGAGGTGGCGCGCGTTCTTCGGGATCCCGAGGTAGTGGGTGTTCTGGATGGAGCCGGAGTCGAACACGTAGGCGCGCGAGGTCTCGGGGAGCAGTCCCTGGAGGATCTTGTTGTCCACCTCGCCGTCGTTGTTGCTCATGGTGAAGTCCACCTCCCCGCTCGTGAAGAGCCGGTGGAGCTCGCTGACCGCGGCGGGATACGTCTCGCCCATCTTCCAGAGGTGGGGCTTCAGCTCGGCGAGGTAGGCCCAGAGAGCCGCGGAGTGCTTCGCGTACTTCACGGCGTCGAACGGCCCGGCCAGGGCCTCGGGCCCGCCCGCGATGTCGATGAGCCACGACTTCAAGAGCGTCATCCCCGTGAACGAGTTGTCGAAGGTGAAGCGGCCCGGGTTCTTTCGCACCCAATCGAGGAGCGCGGCCCGGGTCCGTGGAGGCTCGAGGACCCGCTCCTTGTTGTAGATCACGGCGAGCTGGACGTTCCCCCAAGGACACTCGAAGCCCTTCACCTCCTGCTGAAAATCGAACTTGATGAACGGGTTCTCGAAGTCGATGAGGGCGGCATTGGGCAAGCGGCTGGTGAACGGGCCGAGGAGGGCGTCGATCTGGCGAAGCTGGTAGAAGGTCTCGCCGTTGATCCACATCATGTCCGTCTCGCTCTCCGCCTTGCCCGCCTCCTTCTCGGTCATGAGCGCGGACACGATCATGTTGCCCTGACCGTTCACCGCCCGCAGGGTGACGCCGTGCTGCGCGAAGAGACGAGGCGCGACCCAGCCCTGGACATAGGCGTTGATGAAGGGATCGCCCTGCCACATCACCCAGGTGACGGTCTGACCCCGGGCCTCGCCCTCGATCTCGGGCCACGACGCCTTGGCGGGATCGATCCGCGCCGGCGCCCGGCCCTGGCAGGCAAGGAGGCTCACGGCAAAGAAGGTCGTGGAGGCGCCCCGCGTCATGGCTCCCATGTCAGAACACGTACCGGACGCCGAACTGGAACTGCCGCGGCGGGCCCGCGTTCTTCTCCACGAGCGGGCCGCCCGGAGGGCCGATCTGGATCTGGTTGCTCTGCGTCGCGTTGTTGCTGTAGCCGGAAAGGTTCGGGTGGTTGAACAGGTTGAACACGTCGGCGCGCAGCTCCAGACGCCGCGATGGACCCAGGCGAATGTCGTACGTCGCGGCCAGGTCGAACACGTAGGACCAGGGAAGCCGATCGCCGTTGCGGCTCGCCCCCGGCCAGCGGTCGGAGTTCCCGACGTAGGCGTCCCCGAAGCCCTGTCCATCGCCGTTCAGGTCGGTGGTGCCGAAGAGGCGTGCGTCCGGGATGCGGTTGATGGGCTGACCGCTTTGGAGAAGGGCGGCCAGGCTGACGGACAGCCGCTTCGTCGGTTGCGTCCACACCATGGCACTCATCACGTGGCGCCTGTCGTTGATGGAAGGCCCGTACTCCGAGGCGAAGGTGTTGGCATCCTGAGCCCGGAAGTTGATGTCGTCGGTGTCGTTCTGGAGCCGGGAGAGAGTGTACGAGATCCGGTAGGAGTAGGGCGCGTCGCTACGGTCCTTCACGAGAGTCGCGGTGGCGGCCGAGTACCGGCCCTGGCCTTCGGTCTCGGTGACGATGACGCTCCGGGCGCCGCCGGGCAAGAGGGGCACGGGCCGAGTGGCGTCGGCTTCGGCCACCGACCGCACCACCACGTTGCTCGGATCGATGGGGTAGGGCGCCGTGGCATTGAGGTCGCGCAGGCGGGGCAGACCGCTCGTGCGGGAGTGGATGAGGTCCAGGGAAGCGAGATGGCGCCGGCCGAGCTGGCGCTGGTAGCCGAGGGAGAGCTGCTGGGTCTGCGGGTTCGGGTAGCCGTTCGGGTTCAGGATCCGCCGCTCGCTGCTGGTGATGCTCTGCCGCTGCGCCGCCGCTTCCGCCGAGGTGGGGCCGCCCAGGTAGGGCACGCCCGCGAAGTTCGCGGTGAGGTTTCCGTCGAAGAGGGTGCTCCCAAGGTCGACGCCCGCGGGCAGGAGGCCCTGGGCCTGGAGGGCGAGGAGCTGCGCACGATAGCCGGCCGCGGTGGAGTTCTGCTGGAGCGCGTCGCTCACGATCGCGTAGAGGATCTTCTCGTAGAAGACGCCGTAGCCCCCACGGACGACACTTCGGGGACCGAGCTCGTAGTTGAAGGCGGTCCGCACCGCGACGTTGTTCTTGTCGCCCGACGCCGCTCCGCCCTTCGAAAGGCTGTCGTAGTCGTAGCGCAAGCCGAGCGTCAGGTTCAGACGGCTCGTGACCGCGAAGAGGTCTTCGGCGTAGAGCCCCAGCAGGTTCTGCCGGGCCCCGAAAGCCTTCGGTTGCAGCTCGACGCCGTAGTCGAGCACGGTCGCGTCGGGGGGAATGTCCCCCACGTCCAGGGCCGCACCCTTGCCGGAGCTCGCGAACCTCCGCGAGCTGAGCGTCCGTGAGCTTCACGGTGTAGTTCCCGGCCACGTTGCCGCCACCGTAGAGCGCGAAGTCGGCGGAGATCCAGTCGGCCCCCGCCTTCAGGCGGTGTCGGCCCGTCTCGAAGACTGACCTTCTGCTGGGCCTGGAAGGTGTTCTCGAGGTCGTCGAAGATGTAGCCGGGATTGCCGAGGACGGCGATGGTCTGGCCGGAGGGATCGAGCACGGTGGTTTGAGGGCTTCCTTCGTTCACGGCCCGCCCGTAGTTCCAGCGGAATCTCGAGTACTGGACCGCGCGTTTCCGAGACGAGGCTCTTGCCCGCGTAGAACGTCTTGCCCGCGGCCAGGACCGAATCGCGGTCCTGGAAGTTGCCGGCGGAAGGGAAGGTCACGCCGCCGTCGAGACCGCCGCCTTGTCTTTCGATGGTGACCCGGCCCACGTTGAGCCTCGCCGACGACGTCCATCGATCGTTCCAACGCTGGTCCACCTTGCCGGAGAGGTAGAGGAAGTCGTTGTGTCCACGAACCGTCTCCGCGACCCCGAGCTCGGGCGAGCTCAGGATGTTGTCCTTCCGGTCGTGCGTGTACTCGGCGTCGACCAGGAAGAACGTCCGGTCGCGCACGAGGGGACCGCCGAGAACGAAGCCGCCCTGGTTCCGCTGAAACCCATCCTGGACCCCGTTGCCGGAGAGGTCGCGCTGGGGAAACGGGCTCGAGGCGTCGAGGGACGGCCCGGGACGGGTCAGGTAGAAGACCTCGCCCCGGAGCTCGTCTGCCGCCGGAGCGGCTCGTCAGGTTGAAGATGCCGTTGCCGGTGCGGCCGAACTCCGTCGAGTAGTTGCTGGTGAGGACCGTGACCTGCTGGGTGAAGCCCACCGGCATCGCGAACTTCTGGCCGCCCAGGAAGTTCTCGTTGTTGTCGAGCCCGTCCACCACGTAGTTGGCGTAAAGAGAGTTGGCGCCGTTGATGCTGACGTTCGGGGCTTCCGGATAGAAGCCAGTGGCCTGGGTGACGCTCGGCAGGCGGTAGAGCGCCCGCGTCGTGTCCCGGCCTTCCACCGCGAGGGTCTCCATCTCGCGGCTGTCCATGGTGGACGAAACCTCGGCATTCGTCGCGTTCATCTCGCCGATGTTGGCGAGCGCCGTCACCGTGACCACCTCTGTGGTCCGTGGGCGAGGGGTGAGAATCAGGCTCAGGCTGCGGTCGAAGTTGGAACGAAGGACGAGGGCTTCCGCTTTCACCTCGAGATGCTCCGCGCTCTCCTCCACTCTCACCGTGTAGTGTCCCGCGGTGGAGAGCGGAGCGAAGCGCACCTTGCCCTGGGCATCCGTGACCGCCCGCGCGGCGAAGGCGATCTCCGGGTTCTCGACCACCACCGTGGTCCCCACCGCGGCTTTCGAGTCCGGCTGGGAGACCGAGACCTCGAGCGCCGCCTGGGCCAAAGCCGAAGCGCTGGCGAGGCTCGTGGCGACGAGGGTCGCGGCGAACGAAAGACGTCGAACCATGCTTCAGGGGCTCCTTTTCCCGAAGCGAGGGCCCGCCGCGGGACACGTCGTGCCTCGAGCCCTGGCACCCGTGGCCGCGGCGAACGGCCGCTTCAGGCAGTCGTACGGATCGGCGCTTTCAGGAAGGAGCGAGAAGCGGCGGGGCCCGTCCGAGAAGGGAGCCAAAGTGCCGAAGAGAGACGGGATGGGGATCGTGCAGGGGGAGGGGCCGGCGCCTTGCCCTCAGAAAACCACGGAGGCGGTCCGACCAGAGATGAACGGGCCCGGAATGGGCACGGGACTCCGCGAGCCAGCTGAAGACGTCGGCGGGACGATCGAGGTCGCGCCGCGGCGTCAACAGGACGACGGGGCGCCCGGCGCGAGCGAGGGCCGCGAGCAGGGTCTTCCGCGTGTCGTTCCCGCACCACCGGACCTCGCGCAGCACCGGGCCGAGGGGGCGAGCGGCGGCCAGGAGGTAGAACCCGCCGTCCCGGGCCGGGCCCACCACCACGGCCTCGGGATCGTGGGCGAGCCCTTCGAGGGCAGCGCTCAGCAGGCTCGCCTCGAGCCCGGGCACGTCGGCGCCGACGATCACCACCGGCTCCCTGGTTTCGCGAGCCTCCTGCTCGAGGGCCGCTTCGAAGCGCTCGCCGAAAGCCCCCGGCGCCTGGCGGAGCCACCGGGCGTCCGGGGGGGCCTCGGGCAGCGGCGTAGGCGAGCAGACCACGAGCTCAAAACCCACGGTCCGCCCCGCCTCGAATGCGCTCTCGATGCAAGCGCGGCGCAGACCGCGCTCGAGCCCGTGCGCCGATTCTCCCAGGAGGGGATGCCGGCGGGCATCAGCCTCCGGGCCGAGGGTGAAGACGACGAGGGTCGGAGGGGAGCGCCGGCTCATGGACGTTTCAGTCTAGCCCCGGAGGCGACGAGGGGGAAGGGAGCTCGGACCTTCGACCTCGGCATAGAATCGGAGCTGCGGTCATCAGCTCGAGAATGGGAGCTTCCACTTTGCGCGACCACGTCGCCTTCTTCGCCGGGTTTCTGCGGGCGCCCTGGCGGGTCGGGGCGATCGCTCCCAGCTCGAGAGCGCTCGCCGCCGTGATGACCGAAGACATGGGCCTCGAGGAGGCGCGCACCGTGGTCGAGCTCGGGCCCGGAACCGGGGTCTTCACCCGGGCCATCTGCGAGCGCGTGACCGCGGAGGCCACGGTCATGGCCTTCGAGATCGACCCGCGAATGGTGGCCCTGCTCACGCCGCGCTTCCCCCGGGTGCAGATCGTGAACGATTCCGCCGAGCGGCTCGACCTTCACCTGGCCGCCGCGGGACGAAAGGAAGCGGATGCCATCCTGAGCGGCCTGCCCTGGGCCAGCTTCCCCGCCGACCTCCAGAGCCGGCTGCTGGCCGCCGTGGTGGGTGCGCTGCGGCCGGGAGGCTGGTTCGCGACATTCGCCTACAGCCACGCCTCCTGGCTGCCTGCGGGCCGGCGATTTCGCGCGTTGCTCACCCAGAGCTTCGGCACGGTCGAGACCACGAGGGTGGTCTGGCCCAACCTGCCCCCCGCCTTCGTGTATCGCTGCCGGCGCTAGCCGTATCCCCGACGCGCCTCCGCCCGAGCAGCGGTCTGTCCTGCTCGGGCGGAGGGGGGTCACGGCTCGGGTGTCGTCAGTACTGGATGCCCTTCGCTGCGGCTTTCTCCTTGAGGGCACCCACGACCTTCTCGTCGAAGGCGTCCTTCGAGGGCTCCTTCGCGAGCTCGGCGTCGCGCTGCTTTTGCAGCTCCGCGATGCGGACCTGGACCTTCTCCCTCTTGGCCTTCTGGTCCTTGAGATAGGCCACGGCCTCGGCTTCGCTCTTGCCCACGAGCGGGGCGGGGGCGGCGGCGGTATTTCTGGCCTGGGCCAGGGCGATCTTCTGTTCGGCGACCGGCATGTCGACCAGGTCCTTCTCGGCGAGGCGATCGGCGCGGGCGAAGTAGCCCGCCGCCTCCGTGGCCATCGCCGCGGGCATGGCCTTGCGCGCCTCGAGACGCCCGCGGGCCGCGGCCTGCTCGGCCGAAGAGCCCCCCGCCACCACCGTCGTGGCCAGCTCGGCGTTGAGCCGCGCGAGCTCGGCGTCGGCGGACGTCACCCGCACCGGCATCCCGCCCTGGCCGTCGATCTGCGCGTAGTGCCCCGCGCCCAGGCTCGCGATCTCTCGCCAGACCTGCTCGGTGGCGGCATTGGCACCGCACTGGACGGTCTCGACCCCGATCCCGAGCTGCTGGGCTTCGCGGACGTGCCTCCGGAAGTCGAAGCCGTCCTGATAGTCGAGGTGCGGCGGGGCATCGCCGACGAGGAAGATGATGCGAAGGGCCGAGCCCTGCGTCCACGAGACGCGGTGGACCGCGTCAGAGAGGGCGGCGCTCACGTGCTCCGGGAAGTCCCCGCCTCCCTCCGCCCGAAACGCGCTGAGCCGCGCGTACACCTCGTCCATGTCCCCGGACAGATCGTGCACCCGCGTCACGTAGTCGTCCCCCTTGTCGCGATAGCCGACGAGAGCGATGCGGAGGTCGGGGCGGGGACGGCCCTCACCGATGCGCCGCGCGATCGACCAGATGCGCCGCTTGGCGCCTTCGATCAGCCCGCCCATGCTGCCGGTGGTGTCGAGGACGAACGTCACCTCGACGCGGGGGGCCTTCGCGGCCGCCGCGGGCAGGGCCGGGGCGGCCTTCACCGCGGGCACGGCAGGGGTCACGCCCGGTTGGGCGGGAACGGCCAGGAGCGCCAGGATCTGTAGCATCGCACGCATCGTCATCACCTCCTGTGCCGGATACAGCGCCGCCTTCGGCCTTATTCCCGGAGCGCCTTTGCGACCGTTCGCCCACGGAGGTAGGCTCGCTCCCGGTGGAGATCGACCTCAACGCGGACCTCGGCGAAAGCTTCGGCGCGTGGACCATGGGCGACGACCCTGGCCTCCTGGGCGTCGTCACCTCGGCCAACGTGGCCTGCGGCTTTCACGCGGGCGACCCGTCGGTGATCGACCGCACCGTCGGCCTCGCGGTCCGCGCGGGGGTGGCGGTCGGAGCCCACCCGAGCCACTTCGACCTGCGCGGCTTCGGCCGCCGGACCATGGTCGTCGACCCCGCGGAGGTCGAGGTCGACGTCCTCTATCAGGTGGGGGCCGTGGCGGCCTTTGCCCGAGCCCACGGCGTGCGCCTCACCCACGTGAAGCCGCACGGTGCGCTCTACAACCAGGCGGCGGCCGATGCGGCTTTGGCCGCGCGCGGTGGCGCGAGGGGTCGCGCGGCTCGACCCGGCCTTGATCCTCGTGGGCCTCGCCACCTCGACCGCGATGCGGCGCGCGGCCGAAAGCCACGGCCTGCGCTTTGCCGGAGAGGCCTTCGCGGACCGGCGCTACGAGCCAGACGGCACCCTGGTGTCGCGAAGCGCGGCGGACGCGGTGATCGTGGAACCCGCGCGAGGCCGCGCTCCAGGCCGTGCGCATCGCGCAGAAGGGTGAAGTGGCTGTCGCGGGGCGGGGCCGTCGTCTCGCTCCGGGCGCAGAGACCTCTGCGTGCACGGCGACACCCCGGGTGCCGTGACCTTGGCCCTGGCCGTTCGCGAGGCGCTCGACCGCGCGGGGGTCACGGTCCGAGCCCTCGGGCATTGACCGCGTACCCGCGCGTCCTCCCGGTCGGCGACGCGGCGGTGACCGTCGAGCTCGGCGAGAGCATCGATGCCCGCGCGAACGCCGCGGTTCGCGCCCTCGATCGATCGCTGGCGGAGGATCCCCTGCCGGGCGTGATCGAGACCGTCCCCACCTATCGGTCGCTCCTCGTCTGCCACGATCCCGACCTGGCCTCGTTCGCCGACCTGGCCGCGGCCCTGCTCGAGCGCGCGACGCTACCCGGCCCGCCCCTTCCCGCGGGTCCGCTGCGCACGATCCCGACCGTCTACGGCGGGCGACGACGGCCCCGACCTGGCCGGAGGTGGCCACGGCCTGCGGCCTGAGCGAAGACGAGGTCGTTCGATCTCCACACGTCGCAGGAGTTCACCGCCCTCATGCTCGGCTTCATGCCGGGATTCGCCTACCTGGGCCTGCTGCCGGAAGTCCTCACGGTGCCGCGGCGGGCGACGCCGCGCCCGCGCGTTCCGGGCGGCTCCGTCGCCATCGCGGGGCGCCAGACCGGCATCTACCCACGAGCGTCGCCCGGCGGCTGGCGCGCTGATCGGCCGCACGTCCGCGCGGATGTTCGACGCGACCGGCGATCCGCCCACCTTGATCGAGCCCGGGGACCGTGTGCGGTTCTCGCGCGTCCCCGAGCTGCTGGCCAGGCCCCAGTGCTCCGGCGGCGCGCCCGCCGAGCGGGACGCCGAGCGTCGAGGTGATCGGCCCCGGGACTCTTGACCACGGTGCAAGCGGCGCCGCGCCGTGGGTATCGCCGACTCGGGGTCGCCGCGGCCGGGTCCGCTCGACCTGGCCGCGCACGCCACCGCCAATCGGGCGGTCGGAAACGCCGCGAGCGACGCGGCTCTCGAAGTGACGCTCGCCGGCCCGACGTTGCGCTTCCTGCGGAGCACGCGGCTGGCGATCGCGGGAGCCGACCTCGGCGCGGTCCTCGAACGCGCCGACCTGGGCGCGCTGGATGGTCCCTCTCGGCCAGGCGTTCCTGGCTCGGTCCGGCAACGTGCTCCGCTTCCTCGGTCGGCGGGCGGGCTGCCGTGCCTACGTGGCGTTCGCCGGGGGCGTCGAGGCTCCGATCGTCCTCGGGCTCGCGGTCCACGGATCGGAGCGGCGCCTTCGGTGGTCACGAGGGCCGCGCCCTTCTCGAGGAGGACGTGCTGTCCGTGGGGCAAGGAGAGGGCGGCGGGAGAAGCGAGCCTCCCCCGCGCGCCTCCGAAGACAGACGCGTCGCCATGGTTCGCGTCGATACTCGGGCCGCAGGACGACCATTTCAGCTCCGAGGTCGCTTCGGCGCTTTCTCGACGCGAGCCTACTCCCTGACCGCCGAATCGGACCGGGTGGGGTGTCGATTGAAGGGTCCGCCGCGTCGTAGCCGCGGGACCCTCCGAGATCGTCTCGGACGGGATGGTGCCCGGCTGCATCCAGGTCCCGCCCGACGGCCAACCCATCGTCATGCTCGCCGACGGACCGACGACCGGCGGCTATCCCAAGATCGCGACCGTGATCACCGCCGACCTCGGATGCCTGGCCCAGCTCGTTCCCGGGGAAGGCCGCGTGCGCTTCGAAGCCGTCGGGCGGCGATCGAGAGAGCCGGCTATACTCCGCGCCTCATGTCCGGCGCGGAGGAGACCGGGGACGGAGCCCCCGAGCGGGCGACGTCCGGCCGCCGCCCTCATCTACGCGGCGGCATTGGTGCAGTGCATGGCCCAGGTGGCGTTCGCGGCCAGCGCGACGGTCTTCCGCGAGCGCCTCGCCTTCACCGACGCCGAGTACGGCTCGATCTTCCTTCCCCAGATCGCTCTCGCCACCCTGGGCGCCATCGGCGCCGGGGCTCTGGCCCAGCGGCTCGGGCTTCGTCGGCTCCTGGTCCTGGGCATCGGTCGCGCTCGTCGCGTCCCAGGCCGCCCTCGTGACGAGCGTGCTCGCGCCGCGCTCGTTCGCGTTATCTCCTGGTCCTCGTGGGCACGGCGCCTCATGGGCCTGGGTGCGGGCATCACGGCCGCCCCCATGAACGCCTACCCGCAGATCCTCTTCCCTCTCGGGCGCGAGAGCGCGCTCGTCGCCCTGCACGCGGTGCACGGGCTGGGCCTCACCGCGGGGCCGCTCCTGGCCAGCGCGCTCCTCGCGCGAGACGCCTGGCCTCTGTTCCCCGTGCTCCTCGGCGCCGCCAACCTCGGCTTGGCCTTGGCCTCCTTCCGGGTCTCCCTGCCGAAGGACCCGATGGCGGCGCAACGTGCCGCGGCCACGGCCACGCCCGTGCCCTTTCTCGAGGCCACGTTCTGGGCCTTCGTCCTCATGGCCTTCCTCTACGCCCTGGCCGAGGGCAGCATCGGCAACTGGGCGGTGATCTTCCTCCGCGAGGATCGAGGCTTCTCGGCTCCCGCCGCCGCGGTGGGCCTCGCCCTCTTCTGGACAGGGCTGACCGTGGGCCGCGTCCTCGTGGCTTCGCTCGCCATCCGTCTTCCCGCCGAGCCCCTCTGGCTGGCTCTGCCCCTGCTCATGGCGGGGACCCTCCTCGCGGTGCCGCTCGCCACGTCGAAACCGGCGGCGCTCGGGCTCTTCGCGACCCTTGGCCTCGCCTGCTCCGCCTTCTTTCCCCTGACCATCAGCGTCGCCTCGCGCCGCTTCCCCGAGCACGTGCCGTGGGTCTCGTCGATGATCTACGCCGGTCTGGCCCTGGGCGTGGGCGCGGGCCCGTTCGTGATGGGCCTCTTGCGCCCCCACGGATCGCTCACCACGACTCTATGCGCTCTCCGCGATCTACCCGCTCGCCTGCGTGGTCCTCGGCACGCTCGTGCGCCGCAGCCGTGGGCACCGACCGTCATAGGAGGATCGAGAATGTTCACGATCACGCGCGACTTCGTCTTGCCCTGCACGATCACCGGCTCCTGGCCGCGACCGCGGTGGTTCGACGCAAGCCTCTGGGGCCGGCCCCTCGACACCTGCATGCTCGACGTGCGCTTCCGGGAGAAGTTCACCGACGCCCTGACCACGGTGATCGGCGACGAGGAACGGGCCGGCATCGACTTCCTCACTCACGGCGACCTGCACTGTGACGACGACCTGGCCGGCCGCTCCTGGCACCACTATCCCCTGCAGCGGTGGGCCGGGTTCGAAGGCGATCTCCTGCAGTCGGAAGAGACGCGATCGCCCTGGCTGCGCTACCCGCCGGGCACGCTGCTGAACGAGATCTACACGGGCTGGCGCTGGCCACGAGTGGTCGACAAGATCGCCCACCGTCCCCTCGACTATCCCAAGCTCTGGCGCCTCGCCCAGGCGCGCACGGCCAAGCCCGTCCGCTTCGGCACCTGCTGCTCGCAGGTCATGGGGCTGTTCCTGGACCTCCACACCCCGAAGTACAAGGACAAGCGCGAGGTTCTCTGGGACATGGCGGTGGCCATGAACCAGGAGCTCCTGGCCTTGCGCGACGCCGGCTGCCGCGCCATCCAGATCGAGGAGCCGACCCTCCACTTCTGGGCCAACACCTACGGCGCTTCGAGCGACGAGGTGAAATTCATGGTCGAGTGCTACAACCGTGAGGTACAGGGCCTCGACGACGTCGAGATCTGGATCCACACCTGCTGGGGCAACCCCAACATGCAGCGGGTGATCGACAACACGAGCTACCGGGAGTCCTTCGAGCTCTACCTGCACGCGCTGCGCGGCGACGTGTGGACGGTGGAGATGACCGACCGCGACTTCGCGGAGATCGAACTCTTTGGTTCGCTCAAGGGGCGCCTGCCCAAGAAGGTGTGTGTGGGCACGGTGAGCCACCGCACCCTCCAGTGCGACCGGCCGGAGGAGGTGGCGGCGCGCATCCGGCGCGCCCTGGAGCACATCGCTCCCGAGCAGCTCATCGTCTCGACCGACTGCGGCTTCGGGCGTCAGGGCGTCAACCGCGAGATCGCCTTCTTCAAGACCACGGCCATCGCCCAGGGCACGAACCTGGTGCGGCGCGAGCTGGGCCTGCCCGAAACGCGAGTGCCCGCGGCGGACCCCCTCTTGCAGACGGACATCGTGCCGAAGGCCGCCCTGCGCTGAGGGATCTTCTACCTCGGCAGGACGATCTGCCACTTCACGTCGAAGAGGACTCGGCCCGGCGTGGTCGGCAGCTCGCCCGGGTAGTTGATGCCGGTGGGCGTCACGGTGCTGGTCCGTGACGTGCCGTTCATCACCCAGATCGCGAGGTTGCCGACGAGCGGGTCGCGGAACAGGAGGTCCGGCTTCCCGTCTCCGGTGAAGTCGCCGACCGCCGACAGCGAGCTTGAACGGGCGCGATGGCTTCGACGGGCTGAGCGCGGCCGAGCTCAGCGCGAGTGGTCCCGTTCATGTACCAGACCTCGAGGTCGCCGGTCGACTGGTTCTGCCACAGGAGGTCGGGCTTGCCGTCGCCGTTCCAGTCGGCGGCGCCCGCCACCTGCCAGACCGCGGGCCGGCTCGGGCTGACGGCAGCGCTGCTCGCGAAGGCGGTGCCGTTCAGGTACCAGATCTCGACGGCGCCCGTCGACGTGTTCTGCCAGACGAGGTCCGCGCCGTTGTCGCCGTTCCAGTCGGCGACGCCGGCGAGCCGCCAGGACGCGGCGGCCGCGCGGGCGACAGGGTCACGGCGCTCGTGCGGGTCAGGCCGTTCATGAGCCACACGCTCACCGCTCCCGTCGTCTGGTGCTGGAACACGAGGTCGGTCTGCCCGTCGCCGTTGAAGTCGCCGCTGCCCGCCGCCCACTGCTTGCGATCGGCGACGCGGTCGGGGGACAGAGGACGCCACCCCGATGCGCTTCGTCGCGTCGAAGAGCCAGAGCGCCAGCTCGCCCGTCGCCTCCTGCTGCCAGAGGACGTCGGCCTTGCCGTCGCCGTTCCAGTCGGACACCCGCCAGGGCCTGAGGATGGTGCCGTCGCCGCGCGCGCGGAGGAGCCCGGCGTTCGACGGGATCGAAGAGCTCGAGCGAGAAGCGTCCGCGGCGGACCCGAGGCCCCGTTGCCGAGGATGGGCACGTCGACGGTCTTGGTGGTCGCTCCCGGGGCGAAGGTGAGCGTGCCGCGTGGTCGCGGTGTAGTCGACGCCGGCCTGCGCCGTGCCGTCGACGGTCCGGTACTGAACGGTCACGGGCAGGTGGAAGCCGGCGCGAGGGTCACCGCGAAGCCCGCGGCGCCGAGTGTCCCGAGACCGGTCGAGTCACGGTGACGTCACGCGACGCCGAGGCCGGAACGACCGTGAAGCTCGTGCGCGCTCGTTCCCACTGCCGAAAGCCGGTGGTCACGGAGATGGGCCCGGTCGTGGCGCCGGCCGGCACCACGGCCATGAGGTTCGTGGGCGAGATCTCGACGTGGGACGCGGTCGTCCCGTTGAAGGCCACCCGCGTCGTGCCTGCGAGGTTTCGCCCGAAGATCGAGACGCTCGCTCCCACGAGGCCGCTCGGGGGCGAGAACGTGTCGACGTGGGGCCCGGCGGGCCCGCTCACGACCACGTCGACGGGCAGTGGGATCTTCAAGGGAACACCGGACGAAGGCAGGCCCGTGCTCGTGGCCGCCGCCGACACGGCCCGGGCCCGCGCGGGCGCTAGAGGCGCGGGAGCCGCGACCGTGAAGTCGAGCCAGGACACGTTGCCCCGGTTGTCCACGGCCTGGATCATGTAGGTCACGATGCCCGCGCCCGCGGCCGTGAAGCTTCCCCGCCAGGTGCCCGAGCCGTCGTCCGAGAGCTCGACCGGCGTCCACCGCCCGCGGCCGAGCGCGTCCACGCTGTTGTCGTTCACGACCACGACCACCCGCCACACCCCGGCGGGATCGCTCGCGGGCACCGCCCACTGGATGAGGGTGCCGTCCGACGCTGTGGTAGGCTGCCGCCGGGCAGAGGGCCGGCCGCGATGGTCGGGCCCGCTGCCGATCGCAGTTCTGCCCGGGGGTCGGCCGTGTTGTTGAAGTAGAGGACCTCGAGGTTGACGTCGCGGAAGTGGCGCTCGGTCGAGTACGGCGGATCCGCCGGCTGGTCGGTGAGCACCTCGCCCGTCGTCACCACGAGGCTGTTCACCTCGTGGTCGCTGGCCGCGCAGGCCGTCGGGATCGCCTCCGGGCACGCGGCGCGGGGCCGTGGGGCGGATGCCGATCTCGCGCGGGGCGACGCCGTGGTCGGAGCCGTCTCCGCCGTTCGAGGTGAGCTCGGTGAAGACGGGCTTCCAGCCGGACTCCTGGTCGTAGGTCCCGCCCTTCCAGAGCACGCCGTGCTGGCTCGTGCCGGAGAGGCGCGAGTCGTAGACGAAGTAGGGCTGGACGGGCAGGTCGGTCTTGCCCGTGGCCAGGCCGTTCAGCGTGTAGTAGCAGCCGTTCGGATCGGAGCAGCCGGGTGTGCGTCAGCGAGGCTCCCGGAGGCGCCGCGCTTCTCGTAGACGCCGGCCGCGGTGAAGTCGAAGCGCAGCTCGAGCTGGGTGAGCGAGGGCGGCAGGGCCGAGGTGCCGCGGCGGACGGCCGCGGCCTGCCGCTCCACGGTCACGCCCCCCACCTGCTCCACGCCGGCCTTGGCGGCCGTCTTCGTGGCCAGCGGTACTCTGCGCGAGCGCGGGGGACGACACGGCGGGCGCCGCGATTCCCGTCTTCACCGCGTACATGGGCAGGCCGTAGAACGTCCACTGCATGAGGCTCTTCGCGTCGTAGGGGTCGGGGCTGCCCGTCTGGTCGAAGTAGCGAAGCTTGGCCGCGCGCACCGCGTCCCCGGTGACGACGGTGCCGGGCACGGCCAGAAGCTCGGTGAGCAGCTCCATGAGGCGCTTGCTGTAGCCGGGCCCGAACTTCGGGCCCCAGCCGTAGCCGCTGTTCGCGACATAGGCGACGACCCCGCGCGACAGCAAGGTCTGGGGAAGGTCGAGCGAGTGGTTGACGTCGGCCGGGTTGCTGCCGGGCACGGGCAGACCGCCGTGGCAGCCCACCGCGTAGACGACGCCGCCCGGCGAGGTCGACGCCCCGGCCGGTGCCGCAGGCGTTCGCGTCGAGGAGACCCGCCGCGGCCAGCCCCTCGATGTCGGTGAAGCTGCCGCTGTCGGCGGGCACGCCTTCGAGCGAATGGCTGGCGTGGCCCGACAGGCTCGCGATGCCGTAGCGCGAGCCGCCGTTGCCGCAGAAGCGCGCGAGGAGGGCGGCGCGGCGGTCGGCGACCGTCGAGATCCCCCAGTTGCCGCCGACGAGGCTGCCGTCCACGGGCGCCAGGGCCGAGTCGGGCGAGCCGGTCACGCCGAAGACCGCCTTCCAGCGGTCGCGGATGCGCACCGCCGAGTCCTGCAGGAAGTCGTAGCCGGTGACCAGCACCTTGTGGCCGCTCGCGGGGTCGAGGGCTCCGAGGTCGAGCACGCCGTCCTGGCCGATGAAGGTCGCGATCGCGGTCGTGATCTCTTCGGGCGTCTCCACGAGCCGGCCCACGGAGAGGTCGGGGAGGAAGAGGCTCGTCGAAAGGGCGTCGGGGCGAACGGCCGTCGACCAGGCCGAGGGGATCGTCGGAGAGGAAGCGCTTCGCCTGGCAGGGCCTGGCCCACCGCGGTGGCCGACCCGCTCAGGTCGCCGCCCAGGGGATAGTTCGACTCGTCGAAGAGCGCGGTGCCGTCGGGCATCCGCGCCAGGGGGATGATGCGATCGTCGCCCACCAGGATCACGTAGCGCACGCCGGGGAAGGCGCGCAGCCTCGAGAGGACCTGGTCGTGGATGCCGTTCGCGCCGAACAGGAGGTCGTTCGCGGCCTTGACGCTGTCGCCGTTGCTCGCCACCGCGGCGTCGAAGGCGGCGTAGTACGGGCCGAGCGCGCTCACCGAGACCGAGGTCCACGACCACGCCCTGCACCCGGGAGTGCACGGACAGGTCCGCGAGCTTGGTGTCGAGGGCCGCGGCCTGGTCGGCGCTGATGCCCATGACCGTCCGCATGCGGGAGGTGTTCGACAGGATCAGGGTGCGCACGTCCGGGTTCGACTGGACGATGTAGAAGGGGTTCTGACTTCGCGCCACGGCGCTCTGGCCCACCTGGTCGAAGACCTCGACCTGGATGCGGTAGAGCGAGCCGGACTTGCCCGAGGGGAAGCGTGGTGGGAACGGAATAGGTCAGGTTCGTGGTGCTCGACACCCGGGAAGGCGCAGCTTCCGCCCGGCGCCGAACACCTGGGGCAGACCGCCGCCCGCGGGCGCCGGCAGATACGACGACCCCGCCGTCGTTGGAGTAGAGCAGGGAGACCCGGACCTGGCAGACCCGCACGTTGTCGGACATCGACCAGGCGACCTGCTCGGTGCTCGCGGGGCCCGTCGCCGGCGAGAGCAGCAAGTACTCGCCGCCGCTCGGGGCCACGACCGCCGCGACCGGCGGAGTGCTGTCGGCCACGGTCAAGACGGCCGGAGCCGACGTGGCCGATGCGCAGGGCCCGCTCACCACGACGTCGTAGAGCGAGCCCGAGTCGGCGCCCTGGATGGGCGGCGTCGTGTAGGAGGTGCCCGTGGCGCCGGCGATCGCGATGCCGTCCTTGCGCCACTGGTAGGCGCGAGCGCCTTGCGCCGACGACGCTGAAGGTCGCGCTCGCGCCGAGGGGCACGGTCTGGCCCGCCGGCGGGGTCGTGATCGCGATGCTGCAGGAGAGACCGACCACGCCGGGGACGGCCGACGAGGCGGGCAGGCTGGGCATGCCGTCGACGAAAGCCGTGACGAGCTGAAGGCCCGGATTGAGGACGCGGGCAAGCGCGAGAACTGGAGGGTCATGGGCTCGTCGCCCAGGTTGGCGCGCGCGTCGGGCACGATCCACGTGCGTCTGGCCGTTCTCGATCGATCGAACCTGGACCAGGGGATAGTTCACGGCCGAGCTGTTGCGTCGTTCCCGAGCCAGCCTCCGAATCGCCCCGAAACCGGCTGCCCGTCACCGAGAACGCGCTGCCGAAGGCCAGGGAGCCGGAGGTGGACAAGATGCGGGGCCGCCGGGCCAAGGTGCCGTGGTCCGGCGCGTAGGTCTGGTCGGGGCAGGGGAAGATGTTGTCGCCGCCCGACACCAGCACGTTCCCGTTCGGAAGCAGCGTGAGCGCGGCGCCGATCCGACGGCAGGTGCTGACCTCACCGGCGAAGGTCGCGGGAGGTACGGGAGGAATGAGCTCCAGCGAGAATGCTCCCGTGGCCGGGTCGAAGATCTCGATCGGATTGGTCTTGGGGACCCCCCCGCTGGTGTCCTCGCTGGTGACGCTCCCACCACGAGCACCTTGCCGTTCAGGAGGAGGATCGCGGAGTGACCCGCGCGCGGAGTGGTCATGGCCCCCGTGGGCGTCCACGTGCCGGTCCCGGGGTCGTAGATCTCGGCGCTCCGGAGTCCGCCTTCGCGGGTGTCGGAGTTGTTCGTGCCGCCGACCACGAGCACTCGGCCATCGGTCAGGACGGTCGCCGTGTGCGTCGGCGCGCGGATCGGTCAGGGCGCCGGTCGAGGTCCAGGCCCCGGTGGCCGGATCGTAGATCTCCGCCGTGCCCAGGAAGGTCTGAGCACCGGAGCTCGGCGAGGCGAACGTCGAGATGCCACCGGCCACGAGAACGCGTCCGTCGGGGAGCAGCGAGGCCGTGTGATCCAGGCGCGGAGTGGCGAGCGGGCCGGTCGGCGACCATGTGCCGATGGTCGGGTTGTAGACCTCGGCGAGCGCGCGTCGCGACCGACCCATCGCTGCCCCCGGCCACGAGGACGCGACCATCGGGAAGCAAGGTGGCGGTGTGGCGGGAACGACCCTGGGCCAGCGAGCCCGTGGGCGACCACGTGCCCACCTGGGGATCGTAGACCTCGGCAACGGCAGTGCCTCCGCCCACGAGCAGCACCTTTCCGCTGACGAGCAGGGTGACGGTTCCCGGAGGATGCGGCGCGGCGGGCGCTCCCGTCGCGACGCGAAGCGCCGGTGGCCGGGTCGTAGATCTGGCCCGCCGGACGCCAGAAGCACTCGTCCGTCGGCGAGGAGGGTCGCGGGGGCGCCGGGAGGAAGCTGCGGGTCGGGGAAGGGACGTGGCATCCGGGGTCACGGCGCCGGGGCCGGAAGGATCGAGACAGCTCGACGTCCGCCACCGGGTCGCCCGCGATCAGATGCCGAGTGCCGACGCTGCTGACTCGCGGATCGATGCCGCCGACCACGAGAACGCGGCCGTTCGGGAGCAGGGTCGCGGTGTGAGACGTCCGTTGATGGCCAAGCGGGGCGGCCTCCGTCCAGGTGTTCGAGGCCACGTCGTAGACGCGCACCTGCGTCTGCGACACCCCGCTCGGATCGCCCGCAGGATCACCGATGCCGCCGTTCGTGTTGACGCCTCCGGCCACCAGGACCCGCCCGTTGGGCAGGAGGGTCGCCGTCAGATCGGCGAGGTCCTCGAGATCCGCCACCCGCGTGCGCTGGTCGAGCGACGGGTCGTAGATCTCGTTGCTGCTCGCCACGGCCCCGCCCCCGAGCGCTCCTCCCACCGTCAGGACGCGGCCGTCCGGCAGCACGGTCGAGGCGTGGCGGCTTCGCGGATGGTGTCGCCCGGGTTGCCGCCCGTCTCGATGAAGGGAGCGGCCGGGGTCCAGCCCCCGCTCGCAGGGTCGTAGATCTCGCGGGTGCGGCCGCCGGCCACGACGACCCGGCCGTCGGAGAGGAGGTTCGCCGTGTGGTCCGTGTAGGTGGTCGCGGTGGCGGCCGTGGCCTGCCAGGCTCCCGTCGCGGGAGAGTACCGCTCCGCGCTGGCCAGGGGCGTGCCGAGGGCCGGCCCGCCCAGCCCGCCGACCACGAGGACCGATCCGTCGCGCAGGAGGGTGGCCGTGTGCTTGGTATCGACCCTCGATCAGGCCTCCCGTGGGCCGCCACGACCCCGTCCGCGGATCGTAGATCTCGCACGTTCCCGGGCTTCCGTTGCCGCCGACCACGAGCACGGTGCCGTTCCGCCAGCAGGGTCGCGGTGTGGCCCTCGTGGGGCGCCGCCATGGACGCGGCCGGGGCCCAGCGACCCGACGCGGGGTCGTAGATCTCGGCCACCGCCAGCGGACCATTGTTCCGCCCGCCCGCCACCAGCACCCGGCCGTCGGGAAGGAGCGTTGCGGTGTGGGAGAGGCGGGGGGTGATGAGCCGCTCGGTGAACACGGAGCCGCCCCCGACGGCGAAGGACGGCCACGCCGCGAGCAAGAGGGGCAGGCTGAGGCGGGCGGCAACGAGCTTCATCGGTCGGTCTCCGAGGGCGCGCCGAGACGATCGACGCCCGAAACACGTCTTGGGGGGAAGGACTGTGACCGTCGGTGAGGAGTGGGATCCGGACGATGAGAGCCGAGACGATACACCGATGGAGCCGGGCAGGCAACTCGCAATGCCGGCCGAAAAAGATGTGACTCGCATCACGTGTGATAATCGCCGCGGCCGAACGCACCCCAGAGCCATGACCGCCCATCAGCGAGACGACGAAGACGAAGTCACCGGGGAGAAGAGCGCCGCCCTTTCGGAAGGGTTCTTCGACCGCGACACCCATGCGGTCACACAGACGCGGGCGGGGAGGGTGCGGGTCGCGCCTCCCGCGTTTCTCCCCGGCCAGGTGGTGGCCGAGCGCTACGAGATCGTGCGGTTCATCGCCCAGGGCGGCATGGGCGAGGTCTACGAGGCCCGCGACCGCAAGCTCCAGGGGACGGTGGCCCTCAAGACCATACGCACCGACGTAGCCGGGCGCGCGAGGGCCCTCGACCGCTTCCTCCGCGAGGTGCACATCGCCCGGCGGGTGACGCACCCGAACGTCTGCCGCATCTTCGACGTGGACGAGCACCACTGGCCTGCTCCCGAGGGCTCGAGCGAACGCCCCGCGCCCGTCGCCTTCCTGACCATGGAGCTCCTGGGCGGGGAGACCCTGGCCGACCGCCTGGACCGCGGCCGGCTCGATCGCGCAGAGGCTCAGGAGGTCATCTCCCAGGTCGCGGCGGGGCTCGACGCGGCCCACGCCCTCGGCATCGTCCACCGCGACTTCAAGAGCCGCCAACGTGATGCTGGTGCCGCCCGGTCGGGCCCCGCACCGGGACGCGGGTGGTGATCACCGACTTCGGTCTCGCGCGTGGAGTCGAGGGCGACAATCCGCTGGCCTCGATCTCGGAGACGGGGCTCGTGGTGGGCACGGCCGCCTACATGGCGCCCGAGCAGGTGGAGGGCAAAGAGGCTCACCGCGGCCGCCGACATCTACGCGCTCGGGATCGTGATCTTCGAGATGGTCACGGGCCAGCGCCCGTTCCAGGGCACCTCGGCCATGAGCGTCGCGGTCAAGCGCCTCCAGGAGCCGCCGCCTTCACCGCGTCGGTACGTCCCCGATCTCGATCCCCTCTGGGAAGCCGCGATCCTGCGCTGCCTGGAACGCGACCCCGCCGACCGCTTCGCGAGCGCCGCCGACCTCGTGAAGGCGATGGGGGGCTTCGAGGTGGCGGCGGGCTCGGGCGTCGCCACCTTGGAGCGCAGGCGCACGAGGCGCAATCGCGCGTCTGTACGCGGGCCTCTCGGCAGCGGTCCTCCTCGCGGGCGGCGCCGCATTCTTGTGGTCCCAGCGGTCGAAGGGAGCCGCTCCGACGCCAATCGCGACCCCCGTGGCGGAGGCGACGGCGGCCACGATCCCTCGCGCTTCGCGACGGGCCATCGCTCTTCTCGCGGTGAGGAACGCGACCGCCCGACCGGGCGCCGCCTGGCTCGCCACCGCGATCCCGGAGATGCTCGCGACCGAGCTGGGGGTTGGCGAAGGCCTTCGTCTGGTGCCGGCGAGCGAGGTGGTCCGGGCTCGAAAAGAGCTGGGCCTAGGTGAGGATCTCTCGCAGGTTCCCACCGAGGCCCTGGCGCGGCTCGGCCAGAACCTGGGAGCCGAGCTCCTGGGCGAGGGTTCCTACGCCCTCGTGGGCGCAGGCGATTCCGCCCTGCTGCGCGTCGATCTCCGGGTCGTGACCGCGGCTTCCGGCGAGGTCGTAGCGTCGAGCTCCTCGACGGGGACCGAGAGCCAGATCTTCGACCTCGTCTCGCGAGCGGGGTCCGCGCTGCGCCAGAAGCTGGGCCTGCCCGAGGTGTCCCCCGCCCAAGCCCTCCAGGTGGAGGCATCCCTTCCCGCGAATCACGAGGCGGCTCGGCTCTACGCCGAGGGGCTGGCTCACCTCCGCAACGCGGACGCGGTCACGGCCCGCGACGCCCTCGAAAAGGCGGTCGCGGCCGAGCCCAAGCACCCGCTCCCCCACGAAGCGCTCGCGGAGGCCTGGTCCGCGCTCGGGTACGAAGGGAAGGCCCGGGAGGAGGCACGACTCGCAGCGGCCCTTGCCGGCTCCTTGCCGGCCGAGCAGCGACTGCTGATCGAGGCCGGCCTCCACCGCGCCGAGAAGGACTGGCCCCAGGCCATGGACAGCTGCCGGCGCTCGTTTGTCGAGTTCCCGGACAACCTGGACTACGGCCTGCGCCTCGCCGAGGCCCAGATCTTCGGAGGGCGCGCCAAGGAGGCGCTCGTGACCCTCGAGGGCCTGCGCAACCTTCCCGCACCCGCAGCCCAGGATCCGCGCATCGATCTTGCCGAAGCCCGGGCGCAGAAGTCCCTGGGCAACAACCGGGCCTCTCGGGATGCGGCCGCGAAGGGCGCCGCCACCGGGGCGGCGCGGGGCATGCGCATCCTCGAGGCGCGGGCGCGGGCGCGCGAGGCCGTGGCGCTCCTCGACCTCGGGGAGCTGGGCCCCGCGATGGCGGCGGCGGAAGAGGCGCGGGCCCTGGCCGAAGCTGCGGGCGATCGGGATTGGACCGCGCGAGCCCTCGAGCAGATGGCAAGGACGGTCGAGCCGCGAGGCGATCTCGACGGGGCGGAGCGACTCTACGATCGCGCGCTCAAGATCTACCGCACCATCGGCGACGAGAGCAGCGTGGCCCGGGTGCTCGAAGGAAAGGCACGTCTCCTGCGCAAGCAAGGCCGACCTCTGCGAATCCACGGGCCTCTACGATCAGGCCCTGGCCACCTTCCGCCGGATCGGCGCCAAGTACGAGGCGGCCGTGACCCTCAACGATCTCGGGGCCAAGCTCCAGATCGAGGGCAACCTCGCCGCCGCGCAGAAAAGGTACCAGGAGGCCCTGTCTCTCTTCGGCGAAGTGGGTGACAAGACGGGCCTCGCCGCGACCTTGACCAACCTCGGGGAAGTGCTCTTCGCCCGCGGAGACCTGAAGGCGTCCCAGGAGATGCACCAGGAGTCGCTGGCCACGAACCGCGAGATCGGCGACAAAGCGGGGCAAGGCTACGACCTCTACCGCCTCGGCGAGGTCTTCTCGGCGCGGGGCGATCTCAACGTCGCGCGTGAGAAGTACGGCGAGGCCGCGGGCCTGCTGCGCGATGCGGGCGATCGCTTGACCACGGCGGATGCGAACCTCGGTCTGGCACGGCTCGACCTGGCCGAGGGCAAGGCCCCGGCCGCGGAGAGCGTGGCTCGCGCTTCCGAAGAGGTGTTCCGCGCCGAGGGTGCTTTGGACCATCAGGCTCTGGCCCAGGTGCTTCTCGCGGACGCGCTTCTGGCCCAGGGGAAGGCGCCGGAGGCCAAGACCACGACCGAGCAAGCGCGCGTTCTCGCGGAAAAGAGCCGCGAACGGCGGGCGCGGTGGGGTGCGGTGCGCGCGGCAGCCAGGGCGCGCGCGGCCACGGGATCGCCCGCCGATCGGGCGACCGCGGTCCTCGCTCTCGACAGGGCGGCGGCCGAAGCCACCCAGGCCGGCTATGTCGGGGTCGACCTCGAGCTGCGTCTCGCCGCGGGCCAGATCGAAGCGGCTGGTCGGGTCCCAACGGCCCGCGCGCGCCTGGCCCTCGTGGCGAAACAAGCCACGGCAAAGGGTTACGGGCTCATCGCACGCCAAGCCGGGAGCTAGAAGGCCGCCCGGACCCGGAGGAGTGGTTTGCTATACTCCTGGCTTCCAGCGAGGTGCGATGCCGCTCGGTCCCGGCGCCAAGCTCGGGCCATACGAGGTCCTGGCCCCCCTGGGTGCGGGCGGGATGGGGGAGGTCTACCGCGCCCGGGACACCCGGCTCGACCGGACCGTCGCGATCAAGGTCCTCCCCGAGCACCTCGCCGCAAACCCTGACCTCCGCCAACGTTTCGAGCGCGAGGCCCGAGCCGTATCGAGCCTCAACCACCCCCACATTTGTGCGCTCTTCGACGTCGGCCAGCAGGACGGCACCGACTACCTGGTCATGGAGCACCTCGAGGGTGAGACGCTGGCCGACCGCCTTGCCCGCGGCCCTCTCCCCACGGCTCAGGTCCTGCGTCACGGCATCGAGATCGCGGACGCCCTCGACAAGGCCCACCGCCAAGGCATCGTCCACCGCGACCTGAAGCCAGGCAACGTCATGCTGACGAAGTCGGGCGCCAAGCTTCTCGACTTCGGATTGGCCAAGCTGCAGACGCCGACCTCCGCTCCGGCCGCCTCGGTGCTCTCGGCCATGGCCACCGGACATCGGCCGCTGACGGAAGCCGGCACCATTCTCGGCACGTTCCAGTACATGGCCCCCGAGCAGCTCGAAGGCAAGGAGGCGGACGCCCGCACCGACCTCTTCGCGCTCGGCGCGATCCTCTACGAGATGGCGACGGGAAGAAGGGCCTTCAGCGGGAAGAGCCAGGCCAGCCTCATCGCCGCGATCCTGTCGGTCGATCCTCCGCCGCTTTCTTCGGTCCAGCCTCTCGCTCCGGCGACGCTCGAACGGCTCGTCAAGGTGTGCCTGGCCAAGGACCCCGACGACCGCTTGCAGACTGCGCACGACGTGATGCAAGAGCTGAAGTGGATCGCGGAGGCAGGCTCCGCGGCCGGCGTACCCGCACCGGTGGCGGCGCGGCATCGAAACCGTGAGCGTCTCGCCTGGATCCTGGCCGCCCTGCTGCCGCTTCTCGCAGCGGCGCTGACCCATTTCGTGACCGCGCGGCAGACGCCGGCCCTGCCATCCACACGTTTCGAGGTGCCCGCTCCCGACCGGGCCACCTCGGTCAACTATCAGCTCCTCTCGCCCGATGGCCGCAAGCTCGCGTTCATCGCCACCGTCGACGGAGTCACGTCCCTCTGGGTGCGACCCCTGGACTCGCTCGAGGCCCGTCCATTGCCCGGGACCGAGGGCGTGGAGAACGACTACATCTGGTCGAGCGACAGCGCCTCCGTGGCTTTCGTGCTCAGGGACCGGCTCCACCGGCTCGCTCTCTCCGGAGGGCCGCCCTTTGCGATCTGCGAGCTGAAGGGTGAGCTGGAGACCGGAGAATGGGGGCCCGACGGAACCATCTTGTTGTCGAACCAGCGCGCGGGCCTGATCTACCGAGTCTCTGCCTCCGGCGGCACGCCTGCTCCCGTCACCACGAAGGCCGACGGGGAAGGCCATGCGTATCCCACCTTCCTGCCCGACGGCCGGCACTTCCTCTATCTCGCCCGTCGGAACCCCATCGACAAGAGCGAGGTCTACGTGGCTTCGCTCGACTCCCCGGAAAGGCGCCTGCTCTTGAGCGCCGAATCGCAGCCCTACTACTCGCCTCCTGGCTTCATTCTCTTCGTCCGGGGGGGGACGCTCTTGGCGCAGCCCTTCGACGCGCGCGCTCTACGGGTTCATGGGGAAGCGGTTTCCCTGGCCGACAACGTGCCGTACATGGGAGTGGACCCCTACGCCGACTTCTCGGTCTCCCGGGACGGGACCTTGGCTTTCCGCCGCCAGCCGAGCCTCCGGACGCAGCTCACGTGGTTCGACCGCACGGGCCGTGCGCTGGGCACCATCGGCGGGCCGGGCCCCTACTCGCAGCCCGCCCTCTCGCCGGACGGCACCCGCCTCGTGGTGGTCGGCGAGGAGGCGTTGGGAAGCAGCCGGATCTGGCTATTCGACCTGGAGCGGGGTTCGTCCCGGCCCCTGACCGAGCCGGGTACGTACGCCGGACCGCTGTGGTCGCGGGACGGTCGTTCGATCCTCGTGGGGACCGGACTGCGCGGTGTTACCGGCGACCTCCGCCGGCGGGCATGGGACGGCACGGGCTCGGAGGAGATCCTGTTGACGGCCAAAGGCCCGGTGCGGCCCGGCGACCTGTCTCCAGATGGGCGAGCCCTCGCCTACATGACCGTGAGCCCTCTACGGGGTCCGGACATCCTGATGCTGTCTCTCGTCGGTGAGAGGAAGGTTGCGGGCCTCGTCCAGACCGTCAAGACGGAAGGGCTACCCCAATTCTCACCCGACGGCCGCTGGATCGCCTATACGTCCTTCGAAGGAGCGACCTTCGAGTCCTTCGTCGAGGCCTATCCCCCAGCCGGCGGGCGCTATCAGGTCTCCGTCGCGGGTGGCACCCACCCCTGTTGGCGTCCGGACGGCCGGGAGATCTTCTACTTGTCGCCCGACGGGACGCTCATGGCGGTCGATGTCGCGCCCTCTGCCTCGGGCTTCCGGGCGGGTCAGGCCAGAGCCCTGTTCAAGGCGACGATCGACATGAAACGGTTCCCGTTGGCTACGCGCCACTACGTGGTCGGGGCCAACGGTCAGCGATTCCTGTTCGCGAGCCTCTTGACGGGCGGCGCGCCACCGCCGGTGACCGTCGTCTTGAACTGGGCGGCGGAGCGTCAACGGTAGGCGCCGCCGACCCGGCTGCAAACCTGAATGTGGGAGCGCTTGCCCGTGTTGCCAGATGGCGCTATTCTAGTTGCCAGTTGGCAGGAGGTAGCCGCATGACCCTGGCGGAGCGAATCGTGGATGCCTTGGGCGGGGGGAGTGCATTGCCGGGCAAGGTCCACACCATCGAGCAGCTTCGCCAGAGCGTCCTCCGGGGCCTGTCGTTCCAGGCTTTCGAGGCGGTCACGGCGAACTACGGCTTGCCCAAGACGGCCGTCGGCATCGTGATTCGGACGCCGGAACGCACCCTGATGCGGCGCAAGAAGGGGGCGCGTTTGCTGGCCGACGAGTCCGACCGGCTCGTGCGCGTGGCCCGGATCGCGGCCCTGGCCGAAGAGGCCCTTGGGCAACGTGAGAAGGCCGGACGCTGGCTCCAGAAACCCAACCGCGGGCTCGGAGGAGCGACACCTCTCGAGCGTCTCGACACGGAGCTGGGCGCGCAACAGGTCGAGCAGGTCCTCGGCCGCATCGGCCACGGCATCATCGGGTAGCAAGGCGTGCGAGTGTGGCGTCTGTGTCGGCGCAAGTACGCCGCATCGGCCTTCGACGGCGAAGGTGCATGCCGCTTCGGGGGCCGTTGGAATCCACCCGGCGTTCGAGTCGTCTACGCCTCTGAGAGCATCTCCCTGGCTGCACTCGAGGCCCTCGTGCACGTCGACCCGAGCGAAGCCCCCGATGATCTGGTGGTCATACCGGTAGACATCCCCCACAACGTCGCGGTCACCGAGACGGCTCTTCGCGGGCTGCCCGGAGACTGGCGCTCCACACCGGCGCCGCCTGGCCTGCAAGAGCTGGGTGCTCTCTGGGTCCGGTCCGGCAAGACGGCCGTTCTGTCCGTCCCGTCCGTATTGGTTCCGGACGAGCGAAACTACCTCTTCAATCCGGCACACCCGGCCTTCGTCCGCGTCAAGCGTGGTCGGCTCAGGGCGTTCTCGATCGACCCCCGTCTCTACCGGTGACGATTCGGGTTATAACCGGGGCCTACGGAGGCACGACTCGATGGAGACCAACGGCATGCTGATCGACGGAAGCTGGGTAAAGTCGGCCGAGACGTTCGACGTCAAGAACCCGGCGACGGACGCGGTGATCGCGAAGGTCCCGAAGGCCACGGCCGCGGACGTGGACCGCGCGGTCCAGGCCGCGCGCCGGGCCTTCGAGGGCTGGCGCGACGTCACCGCGCAGGAGCGAGGCCGGATCCTCCTGCGCCTCGCCGAGAAGATGCGGGCCGAGCTGCCTCGCCTGGCGCAGATCGAAACCGAGAACTCGGGCAAGCCCATCGTGGAGTCGGAGTACGACCTCACCGACGTGGCCACCTGCTTCGAGTACTACGGCGGCCTCGCCACCAAGCTGCACGGCGAGGTGCTGAACGTGCCCGACAACGCGGTGTCGATGGCGCTGCGCGAGCCCATCGGCGTGGCCGGCCAGATCATCCCCTGGAACTACCCGCTGCTGATGGCGGCCTGGAAGCTCGCCCCCGCGATCTGCGCGGGCTGCACCATGGTGATCAAGCCCGCCGAGCAGACCCCGCTCACCCTGCTGGAGTTCGCTCGCTTCTTCGAGGAGTGCGGGCTGCCGAAGGGGGTGGTCAACGTGGTCACCGGCTTCGGCGAGACGGGTGCCGCGATCGTGGCCCACCAGGACGTGGACAAGATCGCGTTCACGGGCAGCATGGAGGTGGGCAAGGTCATCATGCGGTCGGCGGCCGACACCTTGAAGAAGGTCAGCCTGGAGCTCGGGGGCAAGTCGCCGAACATCTTCTTCGCCGACGCCGATTTCGAGGCCGCGGTGGACGGCGCGCTCTTCGGCGTGTTCGTGAACCAGGGCGAGGTGTGCTCGGCGGGTAGCCGGGTCCTCATCCAGCGGCCTATCTACAAGAAGATGCTCGACGCGATGGTGGAGAAGGCCAAGACCATCAAGCTCGGGTCCGGCATGGACCGCGCCACCAAGATGGGCCCCGTGGTCTCGCAGGAGCAGATGGAGCGCGTGATGCGCTACCAGGAGGTCGGCAAGAAGGAAGCGAAGGTCGGGGTGGGCGGGGGCCGGGCCAAGGTCGACGGTTTCGAGAAGGGCTACTTCGTGCAGCCCACGATCTTCTACGACGTGGACAACTCGGCCACCATCGCGCGCGAGGAGATCTTCGGCCCCGTGATGTCCGTCATCCCCTTCGACGACGAGGCCGAGGCCCTGAAGATCGCGAACGACACGCCCTACGGCCTCGCGGCCGCGGTCTGGAGCCGCGACATCTTCAAGTGCTTCCGGATGGTGAAGCGCCTGCAAGCCGGGATCGTGTGGGTGAACCACATGCAGCCCACCTACGTCGAAGCGCCCTGGGGCGGCTACAAGATGTCCGGCATCGGCCGCGAGCTCGGTCCTTGGGGCGCCGAGGAATACCTGCAGGTCAAGCAGGTCCACATCAACCTGAACGAGTCACCCATCGGCTGGTACTGAAGCCGACGGAGGGAGCTCAGTCGGGCAGCGTGCCTCCGAGGGTCGCGCCCAGCTCCAGGTCCGGATCATTTCGGTGGGTCTGCAGGAAGTGGACACGCGCGAAGCCCTCGAGCACCTCGCGCTCGAAGCCGGGCCGCTCCGAGGCGCGGGCGGCCAGGACGCGAATGACCCCTCGCGACTTCAGGTCCGCAAAGTCAGCCGCCGGCAGGGAGGCGCCGAACAGCAGGGCCAAGCCGAGAGCGGCGGCGCTCCGGCCGGTGCCTGGTCCCCTTCGTGGGCATGACCCATTGTAGGGGACGCCGACCGGGCGTCCCGCGGTGGGCTCGCGCCTAACGCTTCTTGGCGATCTTCTTCTGCGCGGCCTTCTTGGCCTTCTTCTTGGCCTTGGCCTTCACCTCGGCGCCCGAGGTCCGGGCGAGGTCGGCCCGATGCGCGCGCTCGTAGGTCTGGATGTCCTTGAAGCGGCCCTTGCTGTCGCGTACGGCGTAGAGCTTCTTTCCGGCTTTGCTTCGGTGTGTGGTGCGCCTGGCTTTGGCCATCGGCCCTCCCTTTCGCAAGATGCGATGGTACGCGCGGGCACCGCCCCAGGCAATGGGTCCGGGGAGCGTCGGCTCCGGGGCCTCAGGCCTCCGCGAGTCCCGCCATGAAATCGGCTTGCACCTCGGCGAACTGGCGGAATCCGTCGAGGATGAAGCCCTTCACGCGGGCGGGGGCGATGTCGCCCGCGTAGAAGCGGAGGGCGTTGTTGACGCCCTTCAAGGCGGCATCGAAATGCTCGGCCTCGACCCCGGTGTGGATCCTGATCCAGTAGTAGGCGTTGTGCTTCTCGCTCAGCACCTCGACTCTCATCGCTTCGAGCGCCGCCACCATCTCGGGCCGGCGGGCCTTCAGCACCCGGTCGATGATCAGGAACTCCTGGTCGGCCAGGATCTCGCTGCCCACATGGAAGCCCATGCCCCGGAAGAGGCGCTCCTCGTCGAGCTTGGCCCCCAGGCCGTATCCTTCGAAGACCCGCGGCATCGCGTCTTCGGTCGCGCGGTTGATCTTGATCACGTCGTTGAGCTGCACCGGCTCGTAGCCGAAGAAGCGGCCCATGCCCTTGACCGTGGCCTGGGCCAGGGTGCGGTGGGTGTCGCGCCAGGCCGTGGCCCGGTCGTCGAACTCGTCGACCGCCGCGTAGAAGAAATCGGCCGCCACCTCCGACGCGCGGTCGGCGAGGATCCGCACCGGCTCGTCCGCGTCGCGGAAGAGACCCTGGCGGGCGGCGATCTCGCCGGCCAGGTTCGCGAGCCCCGGGCCGAAGGCCGAGTTGAACTGGACGTAGCGGCCGAGGACGGACAGGAGCTGGGGCGGAGCGGTCGCTCCTTCGAACGCGGCCCGCAAGGCCTCGTTGCCGTGATGCGAGTCGAGAACGGGGACGAGGTCCTCACGAGCGATGCGGGGGCTCGGCATTTTCGGGCTCCTTCCTGGTGCGCGATGGTACACCAGGGAGGGAGAGCGCTTGACGCTCGGGCGCGAGACGCCCAGTATCGTCGAGTGGGCTCGCTGAATCCGCGCGGGTGGCGAAGGCGATCGTGGATCGCGGCCCTGAGCCTGCTCGTCAGCGCTCGCGTGGCGTCGGCGGACGTGCTGGACGACGTCGTGTCGCGGGCCCTCCTGGCCCTGGGTGGCGCCGAGCGCCTGCGGGCCAGCCAGACGAGGCTCACCGTCGGCAAGATCTCCTTTGACGGGGGAGGAGCCAACCCTTTCACGGTGGAGCAGAAGCGGCCCAACCGCCTGCACATGGAGATCTACTTTCCGACCGGGGTCCTGGTGCGCGCCTATGACGGTGTGCAGGGATGGCAGGCGAGCCCCTTCGCGGAGCGCAAGGATGCGGAGACGATGTCCGTGGAGGACACCCGAAACATCGCCGAACAGGCAGAGTTCGACGATCCGCTCCTCGACTGGAGGGCCCGCGGGAGCCGGCTCGATCTCCTGGGCAAGGAGCCCCTCGAGGGCCGCGGCGCGTACCGAATCCGGGTGACGGCCAGGAGCGGACTCGTCCAGGACCTCCTGATCGACGCCGAGACGCATCTGCGCGTGGGTTGGGAAGGAGCGCGGTCGGTGGACGGCGCCCTGATGGTGCTCCGGTCGACCTTCGCGGACTACCGGACGGTCGCGGGAATCCAGTTCCCTTTTCGGATCTCTTCGCGCGCGAAGGGGAACGAGAACCGTCAGGAGATCGTCATTACCCGAGTGGAGCTCGATACTCCGATCGACGACGCTCGCTTTGCCCTGCCTCCCAGGGCGGCGGAGAAGCCGCCCGTGAGCCCGAAGCCTTGACTTCGTCCAGGGGGGATTGTTAGAACGGTCGCCGCCTCCTCATGAGCAAGCTCAAAGACCTCGTCAGCAAGGGAGTTCGGCTCATCGTCGCCGATACGGAGGAGGGATCCGCGCCCGGCGCCACGGCCGAGGAGCGCGACCTCCCCCCCGAGAGCTTCGAGGAGGGCCCGCCGAAGCGCGTGACGCATTCCGAGGTCACGGCGGACGTGGAGGACTTCGGCGCGGTCTACCAGGAAGCCGGCATCGAGCTGCCCCTTCACGGCTACGGGATCGACAAGGTGGCCGAGATGCTGGAGAACAAGCGGCTAGAGACGCTTCAGCGCGAGGTCAAGGCCACCGCGGTCCTGGCCGCGCTCGAGGCGGCCTCGGTGCCGATCCACGACGTGATCCAGGACGCGGTGCTGCGCGACAAGGCCCTCGACGCGTTCGAGGCGGCCAAGGCCCACGAGGTCCAGGAGCTGCAGGCCAAGAGCGGCGCGCGCATCGAGGCCATCAAGAACGAGATCGACGTCGTTCCTGAAGGAGAAGAACGCGGAGATGGAAGGGCTGAAGCAGGCCAAGGACGCGGCCGACCGTGCCTTCCTGGGCCTGCAGGCGCGCAAGCGGCGAGAGGAGCAGCGCCTCTTCGACGTCGTCGCGCACTTCCTCGAGGGCGGCGACAACCCGATCACGACCTCGAGTGCCCCGGCATCGCCCCCGCCCCCGCCTGCGAAGCCGTCGCCCGACCAGGCATGACGCCTCACGTCTTTCGGAGGTAAACCAGATGGCGCGCCAGCTCACCCCTCTCGGCCGGATCCTGATCGTCCTCTGCGGGATCGCCCTCGTCGGCTACGGCCTCTACCGCTACGGCGTCTTCGCCAAGGTCGCGTCCATCCTGGCCCCCGACCGCAAGGCGGAGGGAGAGGTCTCCAAGGACGACTTCGGCGCGGTCGGGACTTCGCCGGGATCGAGCGCTTCGGCCACCACCCCTTCCTCCGCGAAGGGCGGCTCCCGGCTCACCCGCCCCATCAAGGTCGCGATCGTCACCTGGGGCGGCTACGCGGGCGGGATCGTCGCCAACGGCGGCAACGCTCCCAACAAGGAGAGCCTCTTCTACAAGGACCAGGGGATCGAGGTCGAGCTCCTGGTGATCGACGACTTCGAGAAGTCGCGCGACGCCTTCCGGGCGGGCGGGGACAAGGGCGGCGTCGACATCATGTGGTCGACGGTGGACGCCTTCGCCCTCGAGTACAGCGGGCTCAAGAAGCTCAACCCCAAGGCCATCCTGCAGTACGACTGGAGCCGGGGCGGCGACGCGATCGCGGTCGACGCCTCGATCAAGTCGGTGGCCGACCTCCGCGGCAAGAAGCTGGCCTGCGCCGAGGCCACACCTTCGCACTACTTCGCGCTCTACGTCCTGACCCAGGGCGGCCTCACGAACCGTGACGTGCAGTGGGTGTTCACGACCTCGGCGGTGGACGCGGCCAACGTCTTCAAGGCGGGCAAGGTCGACGCCGCCGTGTCCTGGTCTCCCGACGTGTACATCGCGGCCCGCGAGCGGCCGGGGGCGCACATCCTGGCCTCCACCAAGGAAGCGAGCAACCTGATCGCCGACATCTTCGTGGCCCGCGGCGACTTCATCGAGCAGCACCCCGAGGACATCCGCCGTTTCGTGGCCGGATGGCTGAAGGGCGTCGACCAGGCCAACGCCAACCCGGACAAGACGGCCGTGCTCCTGACCAAGAGCTTCTCGGGAATCGGCCTCGAGGACGCAAAGGGCATGCTGCAGGACGTGAAGCTTCCGACCTACGCCGAGAACCGCGCGTTCTTCGCGGCGCAGGGCATGGTCGCGAACTACAACAGCATCTACAAGACGGCGCAGGGGATCTGGCGGCGGATCGGGAAGGTCAGCGAGGTGTTCGAGCCCTACCAGACCGTGGACACCCGTTTCCTCGAAGGCGCCGCCGAGTTCTTCGCGGCCGCGGGCGAGGCCAAGCCCGAGTTCGAGTTCAAGGCTCCGCCCAAGCCGGCGGCGGCGCCCATCCTCACGAAGACCGTCTCCGTCTACTTCCCCACCGGCTCCTCGACCCTGGACGAGAACGCCAAGGCGGTGCTCGAGACCCAGGTCGTGGAGCTGGCCGCGACCTTCGGCAACGCCTACATGCGCATCGCCGGGCAACACCGACAACGTCGGCTCCCGCGACCCGAACGTCCGGCTCTCGCGCGCGCGGGCGGACGCGGTGACCGCGTTCCTCGTGTCGAAGGGTTTCGAGCGCAACAAGTTCGAGGTCGTGGGCAACGGACCCGACAAGCCGGTGGCCAGCAACGACACCGACGAGGGCCGGGCCAAGAACCGCAGGACGGACTTCGAGGTCATCCCCCGGTAGATGGAAATCCGCCAGGCGATCAGCAACCAGAAGGCGCGAAGCCTGGCCCTCGCGGGCTTGGCCGTGTTCCTGGGAAGCTGGGCGGTGATCTCCTACACGGAGATCATCCCGAACGTCATCCTGCCCTCGCCCACCGACGTGCTGCGGGCGTTTCCGGTCCTGCACTTCGAGGAGGCGCTCGTCCGCAGCGCGGGCTGGAGCATCTACCGCGTGACCATGGGCTTCGTGCTCGCCGCCCTGGTCGCGATCCCCCTCGGACTGCTGATGGGGACCTTCCCACCCGTCAAGCACTTCTTCGCTCCCGTGCTCGACCCCCTGCGCTTCCTGCCCATCTCGGCGCTGGTGCCCCTCACCATCGTCTGGTTCGGCATCGAGGAGATGCAGAAGATCATCTTCCTCTTCCTGGGCATCTTCGTCTACCTGCTGCCCCTGGTCGTGGAAGCGGTGGAGGGGGTCGACGACGTCTACCTCCAGACCGCGACCACCCTCGGAGCGAGCAAGAGCCAGATCGTGCGTCACGTCCTCATCCCCGGAAGCGTGCCGGCAATAGCGGAGGCCCTCCGGGTGATGAACGGGATCGGCTGGACCTACGTGATCCTGGCCGAGGTGATCAACGCTCACTACGGCCTGGGCGCCCTCATCACCGTGGCCGGCAAGCGCTCGCACGTCGACCAGATCTTCGCCCTCGTGATCGTGATCCTGGTGATCGGGGTGGTCTCCGACTTCCTGATCCGCTTCGTCAATCGCCGCCTCTTCTCCTGGAAGTCGTGATGGAGAAGAGCGCCTCCGGCAACGTCCTCGAGCTGCGCAAGGTCTCCAAGACCTTCGTGAACCCGGACGGGCAGGAGTTCCAGGCGATTCGCGACGTCAACCTGGAGGTTCCCGACCTGCCCGGCCGCGGCGAGTTCCGGGTCTTCCTCGGCCCGTCGGGCTGCGGCAAGAGCACGATCCTCAACATCGTGGCCGGGCTCTTCACGCCTACCACGGGCCAGGCCCTGCTCCACGGCAAGCCCATCGCGGGGCCCGGGCCCGATCGCGGCATGGTCTTCCAGAGCTACAGCTCCTACCCCTGGCTCACCGTGCTCGAGAACGTGGCCTTCGGCCTGAAGCTCCGCGGGGTCGCGAAGGAGGAGCGCGAGCAGACGGCCCGGGCCTGGATCAAGAAAGTGGGCCTCGCCGGGTCGGAGAAGAAGTACCCGGGCCAGCTCTCGGGCGGGATGCGGCAGCGCGTGGCCATCGCGCGCACCCTCGCGGTGAAGCCCCAGATCATCCTCATGGACGAGCCCTTCGGCGCCCTCGACGTGCAGATCCGCCTGGGCATGCAGAACCTCATCAACGAGCTCTGGGAAGAGATCGAGGGAACGATCCTGTTCGTGACCCACGACATCGCCGAGGCGGTCTACCTCGCCGACAAGATCCACATCCTCTCTTCGGGACCGGGCTCGCTCGTGGAAGAGATCGAGATCGACCTGCCCCTCCACCGCACCGAGGACCTGAAGCAGACCGCGCGGTTTCGCGAGCTCGAGACCATCGTGCTCGACCGCATCCGGGCCGAGGCCCGCGGGGGCAACGTCCGCATCACGACCTAGGCCGCGTGACACTCGTGTCGTACATTTCTGTCGCTTCCATTCTGTAGAACAACAAATTTGTACATCCACGAGCGAGGCCATTCCGAGGTCGACGCCCGCGACAACCCATGCGACTGCCGCCTCTTGCCCGGCCACGAGCCTCCTGATCCTCCGTGGTACATGGCTTGCTGCTTCCATCGCCAGGAGGCCGAACCATGCGGGCACTCTTCGATTCCCAGGCGCTGCTCTCTCGGGCCGACGCGAACACCCCGGGCTACCGGGTGTTTGCCAACACCCGGGCGCTCTACTCCGTCAGGCTCTGGGGCCCGCTCGACCAGCTCTGGGCCGACCGGTTTTCCCTCGGCCTCTCCGCCCTCGGTCTCAGCATCCTGAACGGCTTCGCGCGCCAGGACGGTTCGGGTCGCTGGGGCGCCGAGTTCCTGATCGCTCCCACAGGCGAGGGGCCCGATCCCGCCACGGTCGACTACCTCGCCCTCACCCGCCGGGAGGCTGCGGCTCGACACGGCGAGGTCCTGCTGCTGGACGACTACACCCTGGACGGATCACCCGAGCACGGCCCCGTCATGTACCTCGCGGTCCGCGGGCCCGACCGCGTCGGGTTCCTGGGGAGCCTGGTGCGCGCTCTGGTCAGCCACTCCCTGGTGCCCCAGGAGATGACCATCAGCACCTGCAACGGGATCGCCTTCGACCGATTCCTGCTGCAGACGGCAGGAGGCCGCGTCCCCAGCGAGGAGACGCGGCGGGCCCTGGCCTCGACCCTCGACGGAACCCTGCGTCGGCGGGCGCGGGGCGAGCTCGTGGTCGCCGCCGCGCCGGCGTAGCCTCGCGCCAAGGCTTCGGGGCGTCGCCGGCTCAAGCGATGCCGTGATCTTCCGGCAGGGGCGTCACCCAGTCGATCGGCTCCCCCAGGCTCGCGAGCGCCGCCTTCCAGAACCCCGGGTAGGGCAACGGGATCCGGTGCACTACGGCCAGGATGCGGTGACGCAGCCCCTCGTCGCTGGCAGCCAGGCGGTACAGCTCACGCCAGGCCTCGAGGTCGCCCCGATCGAGCACCGGCGCCGGCATCTCGTCGCTGGCGAGGTCGACCTGGTCACGGTTCCAGGCGATGAGCGTTTGGGAGATGGCGGGCGTGCTCACCGAGGCCCGCCTGCCAATTGCCCACTGGCCTGCTCTAGCCCCGTTCAGCGGTAGGGGTAGCGGGCTTCCGGCAGCGACAAGCCTCGGATCTCGATGCGCGCGAGGTCGGCGGCGCCGAGCCCCGCCTGCTCAGCGAGCAGGAGGTGGTTCTCGCAGCCCTCGAAAGGGGCGATGCCGCGGGGCGCCCGCGGCTCCGAGAAGCCCATCACTGCCACCGCCACGGCGTCGGTGCTGATCGCGTTCCGGCCCACCACCAGCACCTGCGGGGCCGTGGGCGCGATCCCCGCGTTCCAGCTCCCCTCTCCGCCGCGCATGGCGCTCGTCCCGTCCACGATCGCGAGGTCGATGGGGCGGGCGGCCGCGAGGTCCGCGATGGTGCGGGGCACGCGGAGGCCCGCGCCCAGGCTCGTGGATCCGGGTTTTTCACCAGGGAGAGCGGCGCCCGGGCTCGAGTGGACGGGATAGCGGTAGCCGAGCGCGTCTTCCGTGCCGGCCTCGTCGGCGTAGAGCGCGTTGGGAGTGATCCCGAAGAGGTTCTTGAGGCTCAGGGTCACGCCCGCGGTCGCGTGTTCCTTGAGCTTGGCGAGGGAGACGAGGACGTCGGTCTCCTCGTAGGCGTGATTGAGCTCGAAGTAGGAGAAGAGGTAGCCGCCGCCGGGCACGGGAAGCCTCGCATAGCGCGAGCCCGAACCGAGATTGCGCGTGTTCTCGAGCTCCACGCGGGACAGGGCCAGGAGCGCCCTCACGTCCCAGCCCGCGAGGCCCAGGACCTCCTCCATCGGCTCTCGGAAGGGGGCGGACTCCACGAAGCGCACGCGCTGGGCGCCTTCGTCGAGCAGGATGCGGGCGAGGCCGAGGGCGGTGTCGCCGTGCGTGAGGTAGGTCTCGCCGGGGGGCCGCCCCCAGAGCCAGGCGAAGGGCCGGCCCGTGAGGTTGACCTTCACGGTGACCGTCTTGCCGCGCACCAGGGTGCCGATGCCGCCGAGGCGGTCGAACGACTCCCGGAGCGCGGTCTCGGCCTCGGCGCCGTAGCCGCGGCAGCGCGTCAGGGCGACGAGCCCGGAGCCGCTGGACGGCGGGGCCGTGGGAGAGGGTGCGGGTGAGGACGGAGCAGACGGGTTGAAGCTTCCGCCGCACGCGGGCAGGAGGGACGGGGTCGCCGCGAGGGCGAGGGTACGGCGCAGAAAGGCTCGGCGGTCCATGCTCGGTACTGAAGGAGCCTCCGGTACCGGGCGCCTTCAGCACCGCTCCGTTTCTTCCGTTCTATGTTCATCCAAACCGCCGGTGAGATGCCTGGTCCGTTTGAACCAGGGGCATCCTACCCGAAGCTTTGATGGGAGATAGTCCGGCTACGACGTCTCTGCTTCTCCGCCTTGGACAGAAGCTATCGCGCTATCTCGTCTGGGCCGGGCGCCCCGCCGCGGCCTCGTGCCTCGCGGCCTCCTCCATGCGCCCACGACGGCGCAGCACCTCGGCCAGCGCGCCGTGGGCATCGCGGTCGTCCGGGGCCAGCTTCAGCGCCGCGCGCAGACTGGCCTCCGCGGCCTCGAGCTCCCCGAGCTGGAGCTCGAGGAATCCGAGGTTGCGGTGCGCCTGGGGGAAGGCCGGCTGCACGCTCAGGGCCTTCCGGTAGCCGGCCTTGGCCTCGTCGAGCCGCCCGAGAAGGGCCAGTGTGTTCGCCAGACCCACGAGGCTTGGCGCATGCTCAGGGTGCCGCAGCAACGAGGCCTGGTAGTGCTCGAGTGCGTCGAGGGGCCGGCCCGAGGTGGCCAGCAGGTCCGCGAGGTCGAGGCGCAGCTCCAGGTCGTCGGGCTTGAGCGCGACGGCCTTGCGCAGCGCGTCGAGCGCCTCCTCCGGTCGACCGGCTCGGTACAGGGCTCGCGCCAGGCCCCGGTACTGGGGCGCGAAGTCTGGACACTCCTGGCACCCCTTCACGGCCACGCTCAGTTGTTCCCGGCCCTCCTCCCACTGTCCCAGGCTGGCCAGCGCGCCGCCGAGGTTGGCGCGGGCCGCGTGCAGCCCGGGATCGAGCTCGATGGCGCGTCGAAACTCGGGGATCGCTTCCTCCACGCGTCCCTCGACGGCCAGGAGATTGCCGAGACTATTGCGCGCCGTGGCGATGTCCTCGTCCTGGAGGGCACGGCGATAGGCCTCCTCCGCCGCCGCCCGATCCCCGAGGATCGAAAGAGCGTCACCCAGTCCCGCGCGCGCCGTCGCAAGGGCCGGGTCGCGCTCCAGCGCGGCCCGAAAGCTCAGGGCCGCCCCCGGCCAGTCGCCGGCGGCGAGCAGGCTCTGGCCGAGCAGGGAGTGGTCGTTCGCCGCCCCGATCCCCTGAGCGAAAGACCGACTGCGCTCGAGATCGGGCGCCAGACCACGGGTTTGCGCGACCGCGAGTCCGGCGAGGGGAACCAGGAACAGGAGCCACTTGAGCGGATGCGTGAGCCCGCCGGGCAGCCGCACCGCCCGGGAAACCTCTTTGCCTCCCGGCAGACCCAGCGATTGGCCCGTGGCCTTGTCGCTCACCTTCCAGATGAAGCCGTCGTAGTAGAAGTGCAACAAAGCCGAGGCTACGAGCGCACCCTGCAGCACCTTCTGCGGCAGCCCGCCCGCCATGCCATTCGTGACGTAGTTGACCGCGCCGTAGGCGAACACGAGGCCGACGTAGCCTGCGATCAGAAAAGCCCGCGGGCGAAACAGGAAGCGGCTGAGGCCGCTCAAAGCGCCCTTCCCGGCGCGACTCAGGTTGAACACCCAGACGATGCTCAGGTACTGCACGTCGTGGAACAGCTCGAACAGGAGGTTGCCCAGCAACAGGTTGGAGACCGCGATGCCGGCGTACCACCAGAAGCCGAAACTGGTCAGCATGGTGAGGAGCTTCAGGGGGCTGGGCTTCTGACCGCGACGCCAGCCGACGAGCAGATTGGCCAGGAAGGCGAGGGTGACCCCGACCAGCGCCAAGAGCGCGACGGCGCGCGCGCTCCGCAGCCACGCGGCGGGCACGACGGGCCCTCCGCTCGCATAGAACAGCTCGAGCACGCGGTGCAGGCGCGTCGGCGAGAGCACCACCAGGCCGCAGAACCAGGTCACGCACATCGCCAGGTCCAGGCGGCAGGTGAGCGCCGCCGAAGACCGTACCTTGCCGTCGTAGATACGCAGGAAGCCGTAGGTCTGGGCGAGGCCATGCCACACGCCCCAGGCGTAGGCCACGAGGGTCAGGCCGCTGAAGTCCTGGCTGACGCAGAACACGCACACGGCCACGAGGAAGAGCGGCGCGACCACGAAGCGGGCCTTGAAACGGTCGAAGAGCTCGCGATCTCCGTACGCGCGCAGAAGACCCGGGAAGTGGTGCCCGAGGGCCCCAAAGGAGGCCACGAAGAGGACCAGATCCTCGATCCGCACCCGCATCCGTGCGAGCGACACGAGCGGCAGGATCAGCGCCGGGGTCCCGATGAACAGCAACCAGTCCTGCCACGGACCGAGGATCCACAAGCCGCGGGAGGACGCGCCGGGGAGGCGCGCGGATTGCGCCATTTCCTGGAGAATAGCACGCCGTCGCGGCAAGGCAGGAGACGCAAAGGCGCACTCTCACGCGTCCCGAGCCGGCGGAGCGGTAGCCCCGCGGCTACGCTACCTCCTCGCCTGCCCCGTGGCCACGCCCTGCACCCTCGTCCTCGTCGCCGAGAACCTTGGGGCGCAGCACGCGGCTCTCCCAATACGGCGGACCGCGACCCGGCGATCGCCGAGGCGCCTCGGTCGCCTCCCCCACCGCGGGCGCCGGCCCGGGGCGTGGACGACACTCGCACGGGCGGCGCGCGTCGGCTAGCGGGCCTTGACAGCTTCAGGCCACACACTTAGTCTTGCTAAGTAATGACCAAAGACGCCCGCGCCTCGCTTTCCACGGCTCGAGCCGTCGAGCACCTCTCGTTCGTCTCCGGGCACCTCTATCGGCTGCTCCGCTACGAAGCCCGGGATCTCGGGATCCGTTGGACCGCGCTCATGGTGCTCAGGGATCTGGCGTTGTTCGGCCCCTCTACGCAGCGAACGCTGGCCGAGATCGAGCAGCTGCGCGAACCGACGATGACCGTGCTCCTGCGACAGATGCACAATCGAGGTTGGGTAACACGTCGCCGCCCGCCGCATAGCGCCCGCGTCAGGCTCGCGGCCATCACTCCCAAAGGCGAGCAAGAGCTTGCGACCGCCGGCCGCTTTCTGCGCGAGCGTCTGCGGTCGGAGCTCGAAGCGCTTTCGGCGGCACAGTGGACGGCGCTCGAATCCAGCCTGCGCCCGCTCGTCGCTCTCCTCGCGAGCAAGATCGCGGAAACGAGGAAGGGACTCGCTTGAGCAGCTTGAACGCCATGACTGAGCGGCGCGCGGGAATCGCCGGAATCGGTGCCTGCGTGATCTTTTGGATGGCACTTGGCGCGTTCGCGGCCGCCCGTTCCGACTACTCTCATTTCACCAAAGCCATCAGTGAGCTCGGCGTATTTGGCGCACCCCACGCACTGGCGTGGAACCTGATCGGATTCATCGTGCCCGGCCTCTTGCTCGCCCTATGTGGTGCCGGTTTGGCTAGCGCCATTGACGGAACAAAGGGCGTGCTTTGGTGGTTACTCGTCATCGCCGGGGTGGGATTTGCTGCTACGGGGCTACTGCCCGGAGAGATGCAGAACGGCTCACCGCTGATGAAGTCGCCTTGGACCGTTGGTCACATTGCGGCCTCTTTCCTGTCCGCGATTCCGTGGGCGATCGCCACGGTCTTGCTGGTGGTTCGCGCCAGGCAAAAGCCAGAGTGGCCGCATCTACGCGTGATCGGCACCGTGCTCGCGCTCTTGGGTATTCTCGGCCTCTTCGCTCGAGCGCTGCCGGCCTTCGAGCATCGACCTGGCCTTGGGCAGAGGACGGGCTTTGCCGCTTACTTTGCCTGGTACCTGGTCATGTCCTTCTATCTGCTCTCGGCACCTCCTCGCGCGCGCTAGCCGGCGCCGAGCGCGAGATGAACGGCCGGGCGCTTGCCGAGTCCCTGGTGGCCACCCACCCGAGAGGAAGGGCCTCTGCGCGATCGCCGGCGGTGGTTCCTGCTCTACGCCGGTGTGAGGTACGAGGGAGCCACTTACAAGCTGCGGTATCTACGGGGCTCTGCGCCGACGCTCTCTCTCCTACGCGGCAGCGGCGGTGTCTTCCACGATACGGCCATCGCGGATCTGGACGACCCGCGAGGCGAGGCGGGCCAGGCCCATGTCGTGGGTGATCATCACGATGGTCTGGCCCGGGCGTGCAGCTCCTCGAAGATGCCGACGATGGCCTTGCCCGAGGCCGAGTCGAGGTTGCCGGTGGGCTCGTCGGCCAGGACGAGGGCGGGCCGGTTCACGAGGGCGCGGGCGATGGCCACGCGCTGCATCTGACCGCCGGACAGCTCCGTGGGCTTGTGCTCCATGCGGTCGGCGAGGTCCACGCGCTCCAGCATGGCGCGGGCGCGCTCGCGCCGCTCCTTGGCGGGCACGCCGCCGAAGAGCAGGGGCAGCTCGACGTTCTCGAGGGCGGTGGCGTAGGGCAGCAGGTTGAAGCTCTGGAAGACGAAGCCCACGTGCCGGTTTCGGATCTCGGCCAGCCGGTTCCGGTCGAGCCCGGCCACGGATTCGCCGGAGAGCACGTACTCCCCGGACGTCGGCGTGTCGAGGCAGCCCAGGATGTTCATGAGCGTCGACTTGCCCGAGCCGGAGGGCCCGACCACGGCCAGGTACTCGTTTCCGCCCACCAGGAGGTCGACGCCCTGGAGGGCGTGGACCTCGAGCCGGCCCGTGGTGTAGCTCTTCCGGATGCCCGTCATGCGGACCATCATCACTCGTACCTCAGCGAGACCGCGGGGTTGACCGAAGCCGCCCTGCGCGCCGGGAAAGTAGCCGGCCAGCATGCCGATCGTCCCGAGCACGACGGAGGTGGCGGCGGCGATGGCCGGGGAGAACGTGGGCCGGCCCAGGAAGTCGAAAGCCGCGTCCTTCAGGGGCAGAGCCGCGATGATGGCCATGAGGCCGAGGGACACCGCGGTGCCGAAGATGCCGCCGGCCACGGTCATGAGCAGGGCCTCGAGCACGAAGGGCGCCATGACCTGCCGGGCCTTGGCCCCGAGCGCCATCTTCACGCCGATCTCGCGCGTCCGCTCCTTGACCACCGCGTACATGATGTTGGCGACGCCCATCCCCCCCACGAAGAGAGTCAGGGTCCCGATGATCCCCAGGAACATCTGGATCCCGAGCGCGATGTTGTCGGTGATGCGCTGGTTCTCGCGGGTGTCCCAGATGCCGAGCGCGCGCGTGTCCTCGGGGTCGAAGCGGTACTTGCGCCCGAGCACCCGGTAGATCTGGGCCTTGGCCTGGTCGCCCAGCTCCAGGCTCGCCGGCTTGTAGACGAAGTTGCCGATCTTGGCGTCGGTGAACATGGCCTTGAAGGTGGTGGCGGGGATGGTGGCCTGGTTCTTGTCCGGGCCGCTGTACATCCCCATCATGATCTTCGTCTCCATGACCCCGATCACGAGGAACGTCGACTGGTTGATCTGGACGGTGCGTCCCACGACGTCCTCCTTGCCGAAGAGGTCGCGGCTGAGCTCCTCGCCCAGGAAGACGACGCGGCGTTTCTCGGCGATGTCGAGGTCGTTCAGGAAGCGCCCGCCGGCCTGGGGCAGGAGGTTGCGCAGCTCGCCGAAGGCGGGATCGACTCCGCGAACGCGCGCGTTCACGGTCTTGGTCCCCGCGGTGACGCCGAGGCGGCGGCGAGTACTCGCGGCTGACCGCCACGATCTCGGGTACCCGGGCCGCAATCATGTCCACGTCCTCGTCCACGAACTGGATGGTGCGGCCCGAGGGAAGGCCCAGGTAGGCCCGGGTCGTGGCTCCCGGCCAGACCACCCCGATACCCTCCCCCATCCCCCGCGAGCCCTTGTGGAAAGACCGCTTCATTCCCTCTCCGAACGACAAGAGCAGCACGATCGAAAGCGTGCCCCAGGCGATGGCGAGAACGGTGAGGGCGATGCGCTTTCTCTGGTGAGCGGCGTCGCTCTGGAACAGGCGCAAGACCATCGCGAGCTCGACGCGGAGGTGCTTCATGCGAGCTTCAGCGCGACCACGGGGTCGAGCAGCGACGCCCGGCGCGCGGGGAAGTAGCCGGCCACGAGGCCGATCAGGCCCAGGAGCGCGGCCGTGGTGAGGATCACGATGGGGCGACGCCGCGGGCGTTCCCACGTACTCGTCCAGCTTCAGCAGAGGAAAGACGAAGAGAATGCCGAGGGTGATGACGAAGCCGAGGGCGCCGCCGACCGCGGTCAGGGTGAGCGTCTCCACCAGGAACTGCTGCTGGATGAAGCTCGGCTTGGCTCCCACCGCGAGCTTGACCCCGATCTCACGGGTCCGCTCTTCGACGACCACGTACATGATGTTCGAGACGCCGATGCCGCCCACGATCAGGGTGAAGGAGCCGATGATCCCCAGGAAGGCGCGGAAGGTGCCGAAGAAGACCGCGAAGAACTTCTCGCCCTCGGTCGTGTCCCACATCCCGATGGCTTCCTTGTCCTTGGGGTCGAACTTGTGGCGTCGGGCGAGGGTCTCGTAGATCCGGCGGGTGACCTCCGGGGTCTCCGCGGCGGTCTTGGCCTGGAAGATGAAGTTGCTCACGTAGCGCTCGCTGAAGAGGCCCCGGTAGGTGCTCTCCGGGCACGAACGCCTTGTCCTGGTCGCGTCCGCTATAGCTGCTGTCCTGGGCCTTCTTCTCCATCACCCCGATCGACCAGGAAGGGCACGTTGTCGACCATGACCGTCTTGCCGACCGCCTCTCCCTCGCCGAAGAGGTCCTGCTTGAGCTTGTCCCCCAGGAAGACCACGCGGCGGCGGCGATTCACGTCGAGGTCGTTCACGTAGCGCCCGCCCGAGGCGGGGATGATGTTGCGCATCACCGCGAACATCGGGCTGTTGGCCGAGATCTGCGGGCGTGATGCGCACCCGCTCCTTGCGAAAGGCGCTCTTGTCGCGCTCGTACTCACCGGAGAAGGTCGCCTCCGGGAATCTCCTTGCGCAGGGTCTCGAGGTCCTCCTCGGTGAGCCGGATCCGACGCCCCTTGCCGAGGCCCTGCCAGGGGAGCGAGGTGCGCGACGGCCAGGCGATGACGATGTTCTCGCCGAGGCCTCTCTGGTTCTTCCGGATCCGCTTCTCCAGACCTTCGCCGAAGGCCACGAGCAGCGCCACCGAGACCGTGCCCCACACGATGCCGAAGAGGGTGAGGGCGGTCCGCATCTTCTGGTGGCGGACGTCCTGAAGCATCTGCCGGAGGAAGGAGAAGGAGGTCACGGGGTTGGCCTCTTCGGTTGCACGAGACGGAGCGCTACTCGATCTTCTTGGGCGGCCGCTCCACCACCGGCTCGCCCGCCTTCAGGCCCTCGGCCACCTCGATGTTGATCCCGTCCGAGAGCCCGGTCTTGATCTCCTTCTTCAGCGGCTCGGCCTTGTCTCCCGCGCCCGGCACCTCGACCGTGGACTTGCCGTCGGCGAAGGTCACGAGACGCTCGGGGAGGAGAAGCACGTCGGCCTTCTCGCGCACCACGATGTCGGCGTTGGCGGAGTAGCCGGCGCGAAGCACGACGTCCTTCGCGGGCAGAAGCTCGATCTCCACGTCGAAGAGGGTGGCCCCCTCCTGGGTCTTCGACTTGGGCGCGATCTTGTAGACCTTGCCGTCCACCTTGGCATCGGGCAGGGCGCCGATCTTGATGCGCGCCGGCATCTGCTCCTTGAGCTTGCCCACGTCGATCTCGTCGACCGTTCCCTTGAAGACCAGCTCCCGCATGTCCGCGAGGTTGGTGAGCGCGGTGCCCGCCTGGTAGGACGTGAGCGGCACCACCGGATCGCCTTCGTTCACCAACAGCTCGAGGACGGTGCCCGTGGTCGGGGCGCGGATGATCGACTCGACGGCGAGGTGCTCGCTCTTGACCCGGCCCTTCTCGATGAGGGCCAGCTTCTCGGTGGCCAGGCTCAGGCGGATCTGAGCGTCCTGGATCTCGCGGTCTGCGACGTCGGAGTCCTGGGTGGACATGATGCCCTGGGCTTTCAGCGAGGCCGCGCGGTCGGATCTCTTCTTGGCCTGGTCGAAGATGTTCCGGGCGATCTCGACCTCGCGCCGGGCCTCGGTCAGCTCCAGGGGCGTCGGATCGGGCAGGATCTCGAAGAGGGGATCGCCGGCCTGCACGCGATCGCCGACCTCGCGGAAGCTCCTGCGGACGATGCCCGAGATCTTGCTCTTGACCGCGATCTCGTGCTTCGGGCGTATGGCCCCCACCGCCAGCGCCTTCTCCACCACGGGCCCGCGCGACACGGCGACGGTCTTGAACCCCTTGTCCTTGGCGGAGGCCGACTTGCTGTAGAGGACGGCGGCCACGCCGCCGGCCAGGATCAGGACCACGAGCCCGACCAGACCTTTCCGCACGGGAGACTTCCTTTCTGCGCTTGCCCTGCCACCCGTTAAGACGCTCGCCGACCCCCCTGGGGTTCAAAAAAAGAGGGGTCCGGCGATTCAAGAAGATGGAGAGGTGAGCTGTTGGGCCTACTCGATGGGGCTCGAGGGCCTACTTCCAGGAAAGGAGGTTCGTGTACGTCTCGCCCTTGTCGGAGGTGATCTGGACCTCCATGCGCCAGGTCGCCGACACGGGCTTCCAGGTCTCGGCGATCTCGACCACGAGGACCCGCTGCTTCGGCGGGACTTCGCGGACGACCGGGGCCGACCGGGCCGCTCGTGCGCACGGTGTCGATGGTGGTGGCCACGTTCAACGCGGAGAGCTTGATGGGCTTGCCGCCCTCGTTCTGGAGCCAGACCTTGATGCGGACCGGGTCGCCCGTCTTCACGCGGTTGGGCGTGGCTTCGATGTCCACCCGGCCCGACACCTCGACCGGCTTCTTGACGGCGACGTCGCGGGTGTCGAAGGCCTTGATGTTCTCGCCGCGGGCCGGCGCCCCTTCGACCTGGGTCTTGCCCAGGACGAAGGCCCGCGCCAGCGCGGCGGCCGCAGCCCGCGCCGCTTCGAGCCCGGCCTTGGCCTTGCCATTCGTGGGGTCGGCCTTGAGCGCCTGCTCGTAGAGGAGGACCGCCCGCTCGAACTCGCGCGCCTCGACGGCCGCGTCGGCTTCAGTCAGGGCCTTGCCTGGCGCCGGAGCCGCGGTCACCGAGGGCGTGGGCTTGGGGGCGGGAGAAGGCGCCGCCGTCGGTGCGACCTTGGGTTCTGGCGAAGGGAGCTCCGGTGAAGGCATGGGCTCAGGCGTGGGCGTCGGGGCGGGCTCCGGAGGCGGGGGCAGGCCGATCGTCAGCTCCACCACCTCGGACACGCGTCCGTCGACCAGCACGCGAACCGGCACGCGGGCTTGGCGGCCGGCCGGAAGGCCCAGATCGGGCACCTGGACCTCCAGCTCGGTGGGGCCGGTGCGAAGCACGTGCCCGGTCTGGTCGCCGAAGAGGACGATGTTGCCGCCCGCGGCCTCCGCGAAGCGCGAGCCTCTGCAGGAGCACCGCGGTCTTCTCGGCCGCGGGGTTGGGCGAGACCCCGGTCAGGTGGGGAGTGAGCAGCAGGCCCCAGGCCACGTAGGCCGCGAGGGCCAGCAAGAGGGCGAGAAGCAGCACCGCGACGATGCCGGCTGCCGATCCGCGTTCACTGTGTCTGGGCGTCGTCCTCATGAGGTCGCGAGCACCGGAAGATAGCGAGGAGAGGTGCCGAGAGCCTTCCACTTCTCGGGCAGCTTGTAGGAGGGATTCGGGGTCTCGACGCAAACCCCGCAGCGGATGCAGCCCTGGATCTCGGGGCAGTGGGGCGAGAGCTTCTCCTTGTAGCTCTTGTCGAGCTCCCGCAAGTAGTAGGCCTTGCTGACCCCGTTGTCGATCAGGTCCCAGGGCAGGACCTCGTCCCGGCCCCGGCCGCGGAACAGGTAGAACGCCGCGTCGAGGCCCGCGATCTTCATCGCGCGCTTGAAGTCCATGCGCTCCGTGACCGCCACTTCGAGGGCGTCGGCCATGCGGCGGTCGCCGAGGGCCAGCGCCGACTGCGCGACACCGGTGCGTGCGCTCTTGATGATCGCGTCCACGTTGGGGATCTTGGCGAAGGCCTTCCGCAGGTACTGGAGCTTGCGGTCGGTCTCCTTCGGATCTTCCATGGGCAGCCACTGGAAGGGCGTCCCGGGCTTGGGCACGAAGGGGTTCACCGACGGGTGGAGCCGCCCGATGCGCCCGCGCCCGCGGGCGACCGCGAGCATCCGCTCCTTGATCCCCTCGGTGAGGGAGACGATGGCCTCGACGTCGCCGTGCTCCTCGAAGGGGAGACCGGCCATGTAGTAGAGCTTCAGGTTCTGGATGCCGTTCTCGAAGATCCAGGTGGCCTTGTCCAGGATCTCGGCGTTCGTGAACTGCTTGTTGAGGATCTTCCGCATGCGGTCGGAGCCGCACTCGGGGGCGAGGGTCAGGCCCTCGATACCGGTGTCCGCGAGCTTGAACACGAACTCGGGGGTCAGGTCGTCGAGCCGGAGCGAGGCCACCGAGACCTGGTATTCCATGGCCGCGAGGTCGTCCACGATCCCGTCGATCTCGGGGTGGTCGCACACCGCGGTCGAGACGAGGCCGATCTTGCCCGCGATCTTCCGGACCTCGCGGGCGCGGTCCACGATCTCCTGCCGCGAGAAGCCGCGCACCGGCAGGTAGTTGTATCCGGCCCAGCAGAAGCGGCACATGCACGGGCAGCCGCGCGAGATCTCCACCAGGTACTTCATCGACATCTCGGTGTTCGGGGTGAGGATCACCGACTGCGGCATCGTCATCTTGCCCGGCCAACCGCGCTGCCGGATGACGGGGCCCGGGCCGTCGTAGGCAGCGACCGTCCCGTCGGCGTGATAGCGCACCTCGTAGCGGGACGGGATGTAGAAGCCGTCCTTGGGCTGGAGCTGCGCGACGCCCTTCCTCGGCGTCTCGGCGCCGAGGATCGTGTCCATCATCTTCGGCACGAGGGCCTCGCCCTCGCCCACCGCGATGAGATCGGCGAAGGGCGCCAGGGGCTCGGGGTTCAGGAAGAGCGCGGCCCCGCCCAGGACCACGAGGGGATCCCGGTCGGTCCGGTCCTTCGCGCGGAGGGGAATGCCGGCCAGGCGGAGGACCTTGAGCACGTGCAGGTAGTCGTTCTCGAAGCTCACCGAGAACGCGACCATGTCGAAGTCGCGAAGCGGCGTCGCCGAGTCGAGGGTCACGAGCGGGCTGCCGCCCTGCTCGAGCTCCTCGGTGTGGATGTCGTCGGGCAGGAACGCGCGCTCGCACAGGACGTCGGCTCTGCGCGTTCAGCATCTCGAAGACGCACTGGAAGCCCAGGTTCGACATGCCCACGTAGTAGAGGTTCGGGTAGACGAGGGCCACCCGGAACGGGCCGCGCTGGGGCACGTCCTTGATCCACACCTCCGCCTCGCGGAGGTTCCGGTGATGCTCGCGTAGGCGGCGGCTCATAGACGCCCTGTTCGTGCGTTAGGGCATCGGCCATTGTACCCCGGGGGGCGCTCCCGGGGCGTGTCCCGGGTCACGGGGCCGCGGCGGTGTCGGCGCCGGCGGGCAGCCAGACCCAAAAAAGCATCGTGGTCGGCGCGTGGGAATGGCATACTCCCGGGGGGTTCCGAAGCTCCGGCCAGCCCAAGGAGACAGGTCCAGATGGCGATCCTGCGCGTCAACGGCAAAAAGCGCGACGTCGAAGTCCCTCCGGACACCCCGCTGCTCTGGGTGCTGCGCGACGAGCTCCAGCTCACCGGCACCAAGTACGGCTGCGGAATGGCCCAGTGCGGCGCCTGCACCGTCCACGTGGGCGGCAAGGCGATGCGGTCGTGCGTCACCCCTCTCTCGGCGGTGGGCGACCGCGAGGTGACGACCATCGAAGGCGTCAGCGGGCAAGGTGGCCCAGGCGGTCCAGGGGGCCTGGACCCGGCTCGACGTGGTCCAGTGCGGCTACTGCCAGAGCGGGCAGATCATGTCGGCGATCGCCCTGCTCGCGGAGAAGCCTCGGCCCACGGACGACGACGTGAACGGGGCCATGACCGGCAACCTCTGCCGCTGCGCCACCTACGTGAGGATCCGGGCCGCCGTCCACGAAGCGGCCAAGGATCTGGGGAGGTCGTGATGCATCCGATGGATCGCCGCCTACGACCGCTGTCGGCCGGCATGGAGCGCCGCTCCTTCCTGAAGGTGGGCGCCGCGGCGGGCGCCGCGCTCATCGTCGAGTTCCGCTTTCTCGCGACCGCGGAAGCCGCGGACGGACTTCGCCCCCAACGCCTTCCTCCGGGTCGGCCCCCGACAACACCGTGACCGTCGTGGCCAAGCACCTGGAGATGGGACAGGGCAGCCACACCGGGCTCGCCACCATCGTGGCCGAGGAGCTGGACGCCGATTGGTCCCAGGTGCGGGTCGAGGCTGCGCCCTCCGACCCCACCCGCTACAACAACCTCTTCTGGGGCCCGGTGCAGGGAACCGGGGGCAGCAGCGCCATGGCCAACTCGTGGGCCCAGCTCCGGAAGGCCGGGGCCACGGCCCGCGCGATGCTCCGCTCCGCCGCCGCCACGAAGTGGGGCGTTCCCGTGGAGAGCCTGACCATCTACAAAGGCGTCGTGTCGCACGCGGCCACGGGCCGGAAGGCCACGTTCGGGGAGCTGGCTCTGGCCGCGGCCCAACTGCCCGTGCCCGCCGAGGTGCCGCTCAAGGACCCCAAGGACTGGACGCTGATCGGCAAGGTGGCCCCCCGCGTCGACTCGATGGCCAAGACCGACGGCTCGGCGCGCTTCACGATCGACGTCAACATGCCCGACATGCTGACCGCCGTGATCGCCCGGCCTCCCGTCTTCGGAGCGACCGTGAAGTCGGTCGACAAGGCGGCCGCGCTCAAGGTGCCGGGGGTCGCTGACGTGGTGGAGGTGCCGGCCGGAGTGGCGGTTCTCGCCAAGGGCTTCTGGGCGGCCCGCAAGGGACGCGCAGCCCTCAAGGTCGAGTGGGACGAGAGCAAGGCGGAGCACCGCGGCACCGCCGAGCTCCTGGCCGAGTACCGTGCCCTCGCCGAGAAGCCGGGCCTCCGTGCCCGGAACGACGGGGACGTGGCGGGCGCTCTCGCGTCCGCCGCCAAGACCTTCGAGACCACCTACGAGTTCCCCTACCTCGCGCACGCCCCCATGGAGCCGCTCGACTGCGTGGTGAAGCTCACGGGTGACAGGTGCGAGGTGTGGGCAGGCTCCCAGATCCAGACCCTCGACCAGGGCACGGTGGCGCAGGTCCTCGGTCTCTCGCCGGACAAGGTCACGGTCAACACCCTCCTGGCCGGGGGGAGCTTCGGCCGCAGGGCCACCCCGATGGCCGACGTGGCCGGGCGAGGCCGCGAGCATCGTGAAGGCCACCTCGGGACGGGCCCCGGTGAAGCTCGTGTGGACGCGCGAGGACGACATCCGCGGCGGGCGCTACCGGCCGCTCTTCGTCCATCGTTTCCGCGCAGGCCTCGACGCCTCGGGCCGCATCGTGGCCTGGGAACATCGCATCGTGGGCCAGTCGTTCATGAAGGGCACGGTGTTCGCGGGCTTCATCAAGGACGGGATCGACGGCACCTCGGTCGAGGGAGCGTCGACCTTGCCCTACGCGATCCCGAACCTCGGGGTCGAGCTGCACTCGCCCGACGTCGGCATCCCCACCCTGTGGTGGCGTTCGGTCGGGAGCAGCCACACGGCCTTCTCCACCGAGACCTTCCTCGACGAGCTGGCCAAGGCCGGAGGACGCGATCCCTTCGAGCTGCGCCGGGAGCTGCTGGAGAAGCACCCCCGCCACCGCGGGGTCCTGGAGCTGGCGGCCGCGAAGGCGGACTGGGGAAAGCCTCTGCCCGCGGGCCGCGCGCGCGGCATCGCCGTCCACGAGTCGTTCGGCAGCTTCGTGGCCAACGTGGTCGAGGTCACCTTGCGCAAGGACGGCATGCCCAAGGTCGAGCGCGTGGTGTGCGCGGTCGATTGCGGCATCGCCATCAACCCCGACGTGGTCCGCGCCCAGATGGAGGGCGGCATCGGCTTCGGCCTGGGGGCGGCACTCTACGGCGAGATCACGCTCGACAAGGGGCGCGTCACGCAGTCGAACTTCCACGACTACCGCGTGCTCAAGATCGACGAGATGCCGAAGGTCGAGGTGCACATCGTGCCTTCGGCCGAGGCCCCCACCGGGGTGGGCGAGCCCGGCGTCCCCTGCGTCGCGCCCGCCGTCGCCAACGCCTTGTTCCAGCTGACGGGCAAGCGCATCTACCGCCTGCCCTTCACGCGGGGCGGGGCCCCGCCGGCCCGCACCTGAGCCCCGCGACCGTGTCGTCCGGGGAAGGAGAAGAGAACATGAACCGTCGGGACTTCGTGGCCGCGGCCGGGGGAGCCTCGCTCCTCCCCACTCTCGGGCACGCCGAAGACGCCGCCCAGGGCACGCCGCCCGGCGGCGGGGCGCCTCAGGTCCTCGAGCTGCGCCGCTACCGCCTGAAATTCGGGCCGATGGAGGCGCGCTTCGCCGACTACCAGAAGAACGTCCTCCTGCCGGCGCTCAACCGCCTCGGGGTGAAGCCCGTGGGAGCGTTCAGCGTCCTCGTCGGCCCGGACGCTCCCGCGGTGCATCTCCTCCTGCCCCACCCCAATGCCGACTCGGCGTTGACCCTCGCCGCACGGCTCGGCGCCGACGCCGACTACCAACGCGGTGCGGCCTCCTTCCGGAGCCTGCCCGCGAGCGATCCTCCCTACCTCCGGCGCGAATCGTCGCTCCTGTCGGCCTTCGCCGCCGCCCCCACGATGGAGGCTCCCACCGGACCCCAAGCCGCTCCCTCACGCGTCTTCGAGCTGCGCACCTACGAGAGCCACAACGAGGCCGCGGGAGCGAAGAAGATCGAGATGTTCGAGAAGGGAGGCGAGATCGCGATCTTTCGGCGCGTGGGCCTCCATCCGGTCTTCTTCGCAAGGAACGTGATCGGCTCCAACCTGCCGAGCCTGACCTACATGCTGGTCTTCGCCGACATGGCGGCCCGGGAAAAGAGCTGGGCCGCCTTCCGGGAAGATCCCGATTGGGTCAAGCTCCGGACGACGCCCGGCTATTCCAACGCCGAGGTCCTGACCACCATCACGAACCTGTTCCTGCGCCCCACCGACTATTCGCAGGTCTGAGCCGCGGGTGCCGCGCTCGGCCGGGGCCTGGAGGAAACGGCATGCAGCCTCTTGCCTCTCGTGCCCAGTTTGAGAGCCTCGCGGTCAGGGACCTGCTGGAAGCCCGGCAGGCCTACCACTGGCACCTCATGCACAAGGAGAACGTCATCTCCACGGCGATCGGCCTCTACCTGATCCGCAAGTCCGATCCCTGGCCCTCGGAGCGCGCCCCGACCGCCGATCTCGCGCGCAAGGCCGTGGGCGCGACCAAGGGACCTCGCACCCTCGAGAACTCCGAGATCAGGCCCTACTCGTGGCCCTGCGTCCTCGTCTTCGTCAAGAGCTGGGTGGCCGAGGAGCGGTTTGGCGGGCGCGGAGGTGACTACCGGCCCGACGCGATGGTGCCGAAGACCCTCTACCTCCCCGACGGTCGACTCGTGCCGGTCTGTGTCGTCGAGGCGCCGCTCGACGAGCGGCCGATCGAGCGATCGCTGCCCTGGCACTGGCCGGGCAACCTCCTGGGCGGCGGCTTCCCCATCGCGGTCGAGGTGCAGGGCGAGACCCACGTCGCGAGCGTCGGCTGCCTGTTGACGGACGGGCACTCGACCTACGCCCTGACCAACCGGCACGTGTGCGGCTCGCCCGGGGAGCCGGTGTACGCCTTCGTGCGAGGCCGGCGCGAGCTCGTGGGCCGAGCGAGCGCCAAGCAGCTCACCCGCCGAAGGCTCGTCGACCTCTATCCCGAGTTCCCGGGAGCGCGCACCCTGGTGAACCTCGACCTCGGGCTCATCGAGATCGACGACGTCCATCGCTGGACCACGCAGGTCTACGGCATCGGCCGCATCGGGCCGATGGCCGACCTCTCCATCCGCAACCTGACCCTGCAGCTGGTGGGCAGCGAGGTCCTCGCCTGGGGGGCGGCCAGCGGGCGCATGCGCGGGCGCATCAAGGCGCTCTTCTACAGGTACCAGACGGTGGGCGGCCACGACCTCGTCGCCGAGTTCATGATCGAGCCCGTGGGCGAGCCCCTCGTCTCCTCGAGACCGGGCGATTCGGGCACGGTCTGGCATCTCGTCGACCCGAACGGCAAGGAAGCCCCGCGCCCGCTGGCCGTCCAATGGGGCGGGCATGTCCTGGGCGAGCGCGTCCCCGACGAGCGGTGCGCCTACGCTCTGGCCACCTCTCTCACCCAGGCCTGCAGCCTTCTCGAAGTGGACCTGCTGCGGGACTGGAACCTCGGAGCCGTGCCCTATTGGGGAAAGCTCGGACACTACACGATCGCGACCTACGCCCTAGTCTTCCTGGTCGACCCCAAGCTAAGCCACCTCATGAAGGCGAACGCCGACCGCATCAGCTTCGCGACCGACCTCCTGTCGAGGCAGAGCATCGACGAAGCCCTGAAGGACGAAGCATTCATCCCCCTCGCCGACGTGCCCGACCTCGTCTGGAAGGCGCGGTCGCGCCTCGGCCGGGGACCCCAGGAGAATCCGACGCACTACGCCGACATCGACGAGCCGGCGGTCGGGGGCGGACCAAGCCTGCTCGAGTCGTGCCTCGCCGATCCGGCCAAGGTCTCGGTGGACGCGTGGAAGGCCTTCTACGACGCGCAGGGCCACACGGAGTCACGACAACGGGGCCTGCTGCCCTTTCGCATCTGGCAGTTCCATCGCGCCATGACGGGCTTACGCGGCCGCGGGCCAGGTGGCCGACTTCGTGGCCGCGGCCGGGATCTTGTCGCACTACGTGGGCGACGCCTGTCAGCCCCTGCACGGGTCCTTTCGCAGCGACGGGTACCGGGACCGGCCCCTCGATCCCCGCATCGTCCATCACCAGGACGGAACGACCTCGGAAGAAGCCCGGTGGGAAGGCAAGGACGTCCACGCGAGCTACGAGAACGACATGGTCGACTACAACAGCGAGGCGCTCATGCAGCTACTGGATGAGCGAAAGGCCTTGGGTCCGGCCGCGCTACCGCTGGGCAGCGGGCAGGAGGTGGCCGTGGCCGTGGTGCGGCTCATGGCCCTCGCCCAGGCCACCCTCCCGCCGGAGACGCTGGTCGACACCTTCATCGATGCGGGAGGCAAGAAGACGAAGGCCGTGGCCGGCGCGCTTTGGACTGCCTTCGGAGCCCGCACCGCCGACGTCATGATCGAAGGCGCTCGGCTCCTGGCCGCGATCTGGGAGGCCGCTTGGGCGGCCGGCGGTGGCGCCGCCATTCCCGACGCGAAGATCAAGAAGCAGACCAAGGAGGCGCTCCGGTCCCGCTATCTCGACAAGGAGCACTTCGTTCCTTCCCGCGACCTCGACCACATCGCGCCGGAGCTGGTCTAGCCCGGACTATTCACGAAGTCCACCTGACCTGCTTCGCGAATAGTCCGATCTGGCCACAGGTCAGGGCTTCATTCGTTCGGAACACACGCGGCCTCACGAATGATCCGGACTAGGGCCTTCGTCCCTCGGGCAGGAAGAGCTCGTTGGCCTTCCCGTCCGGGGGCGGCGTCCCGTTCGTCTCGTTCCAACGAGGGATCTTGGACTTGCCCGCCTCGTAGAGCGACTCCATGGGCGCCCAGACCTGGTCCACGCGGTCGTTGAAGAGGTCGCCGATCAGGAGGTCGGTCACCGTGCCCCGCAGGTGCGGGTAGTTCCTCACGAACTTGCCGAAGCTGAACCCGTCGTAGTACTCGCAGACCAGGCGGCGCATGCGGTCGACGCCCTCGTTGAAGGCCGGTCCCCAGTGTCCGAGCTGGCGTGCGGAGGTGTCGCCCTTGCGGATCCCCTCGCCGATGGCGTCGGCGGCCATCTCCCCCGAGCGAAGTGCCAAGAGGACGCCCGAAGAATAGAGGGGATCGAGAAAGCCGAAGGCGTCGCCCACCAGCACCCAGCCGTCGCCTGCGACCTCGGTGGCGCGGTAGGAGTAGTCCTTGGTCGCGAAGTACCCGGTGACGCGGCGAGGCCTTCGAGACTCGCTCCTTGACCGCCGGGCACTGCGCGACCTCTTCCTCGTAGGTCTCCGCGTACGGGCCGCGGCCCTTGAAGAGGTAGTCGAAGGGGGCGACGACCCCGACGCTCACGGTGTCGTCGTGAAGCGGGATGTACCAGAACCAGCCGTTGCGGCTCGGGGTCTGGAGCACCATGGTGGCGCCCTCGTCCCGCCCGGTGTCGCGGTACGCCCCCTTCCAGTAGGTCCAGATGGCGCCCTTGTTGAGAATCGGGTCCCAGATGCGAAGCCTCAGGCGGTTCTGGATGATCCCCGTCTGGCCGCTGGCGTCCACCACGACCTTGGCCCGCACCTCCCGAGCCTCGCCGTCTTCGCCCTTTACCTTGATCCCCACCGCCCGACCGCCTTCGAACAAGACGTCCAGAACGCGCACGCCCTCGTGGGCGGTGGCCCCGTGCTCCCGGGCGTTCTCGAGCATCATCTGGTCGAACTCGCTGCGCACCACCTGCCAGGTCTGCGAGCACTCGTGGGGCTTGTTGTCCCAGAAGTAGAAGGGCGCCGAGAGCTTGCCGCTCGCGTTGACGAACTGGACGCTGTGCTTCTTCACGAAGTGGCTCTTCTGCATCTTGGGCAGCATGCCGAGCCGCTTCAGCACCCAGTAGGTCTCCGGGATCAGGGATTCGCCGATGTGGAAGCGCGGGAACTTCTCGCGCTCGAAGAGCTCCACCCGCAGCCCCTGCTGGGCGAGAAGGGTGGCGGTCGTGGACCCCGCGGGACCGCCTCCGATCACGACGACGTCCGCGGCGGCGGATTGCTCTCCCGAATCGGCCATCAGCTTCGTTCCTCCAGGGCAGGATGGGGCGCTTTCTCGGACGCGGAGGCCACGCGGAAGCGGGCCGCGATCTCGGAGGGGATGGGGATGGCCCTCATCGACTCGCCCGGGCCCTTGCTCACGCAGGCGATGGTCAGGGCCCCGGTCGCCATGCGTCTTGGCGCCGCGGGTGAGCTCGCACACGTAGCGCATCGTCCGTTCCTCGATCGCCGTGATGCGGATGCGGATCTCGAACTCGTCCTCGAAGCGGAGGGCGCGGTGATAGTCGAACGAGGCAGAAACCCGCGGCCAGCCGATGGCGGAGCCGGAGGGCGCGATGCTGAGCCCGGCCGCCCGCCACAGGGCGTGCTCGGCCTCCTCCATGTAGCGGAAGAATGCGGTGAAGTGGACGATGCCGGCCGCGTCGGTCTCGTGGAACTGCGACGCGGCGCGTCGAGCCGGTGCTCGGAGAGCGGAACCTTGGGGTCAGCCAAGCCGGGCGACCCTCTGGGGAGAGCGCGAGCGCATGGACACGCCTAGGTGTAGCGGATGCCGGCGTGGGCCGGCAGGAAGAAGCGGGGCAGAAGGACGTCGACGCGCAGGAGACCCGAGCGCGAGAGCGCCACCTTTTCCTCGTCGGCGCCGGCCAGGAAGCCGTCCGCCTGGAGCGAGGCGATCGCGTCCTGGAACCTCGAAAGCACGTCGACCCCGTACTTCGTGCGGAAGTACGCGGGCCGGATCGATCCCCGCTTCAGCTGAAGGACGAGCTCCCGGATCATCCGCTCCTCGTCCGTGGGCCGATAGGCGCGGCCGAGGGGGATCTCGCCGCGCTCCACCGCCGCGCTGTACGTCTCCCAGGTGTCGAGGTTCTGCATGTGCACGCCGCTCACGTGGCCGAACGACGCGACGCCCAGGCCCACGAGGTCGGCGCCTTCCCAGAGCCGGTCGCGGTACACGAAGCGCGTCTTCTTCGGGTCCTTGGACAGCGGTGTAGGCGCTGCCCATGTGATAGCCGGCGCGCTTCGAGCGCCGCGAACGCCTCGTCGACCCACCGCCGCTTCGTGGCCCAGTTCGCGACCGGATCGCTGAACTGGCCGGTGTGCTTCAGGAGGTCGTTGCTGATCGTGGTGTTGTAGGGCAGCTCCATCTGGTAGATGGTGACGCTGTCGGGATCGAGAGCGAGCGTCTTCTGGACGCAGGCCTGCCAGTTCTCCTCGGTCTCCCCGAGCATGCCCGCGATGAGGTCGACGTTGATCTGCGGGAAGTCGAGCTTCGCGCGCGAAATCGTAGGCCTTGAAGACCTCGGGCGAGCGGTGGGCGCGGCCGTTCAGCTCCAGGATGCGGTCGTCGAAGTTCTCGATGCCCAGGCTCAGACGGGTGACCCCCATGCCGCGGATCGCCTCGAGCTTCGACTCGGTCAGCGTCCCCGGCTCGCACTCGAACGTGATCTCCTCGGCGTCCGTCCAGGGGGTCCTGGCGGTCAGGCGGCCGACGAGGTCTTCGAGCTGCTTCGTGGAGAGAAAGGACGGCGTGCCCCCGCCGAAGTAGACGAAGTCGAGAGGTCGTCCCGCGAGGGCCGGGCTCTCGAGATAGAGCTCCCACTCGCGGGCGAGGATGTCGAGGTACTGGGCGACCTCGCGAGAGTTCTTGTCGGTGTAGACCCGGAAGTAGCAGAAGTGGCAACGCTTCCGGCAGAAGGGGATGTGGAGGTAGAGCCCGAGGGGAACCTTGGCCGGGGGTGGTGCCGCGAGCGCGGGCCGCGCGTCGCCTGCGACCGCGTCCTTCGTCCAGACGGAGAACGGCGGGTAGTTGGCGACGAAGTAGCTGCCGACCTCCGTCTGCTCCTGGACCCCGGCGCCGCCTTCGCTCATTGCCGTCCACTATAACAAGGGCCGGCCGCGGCGAGCGCGGCTCTGACCACGCCGACCGCGTTAAAAGTTGTATCGCTAGTCGACGTCCGTGTTGCTGACGAAGGCGAGCATCCGGCCGTCCGGAGACCACGAGGGGACGTTCATGGTTCCCTGCCCCCCGTAGACGTAGGCGATCACCTTGGCCGGGCCCCCGGTGATGGGCATGAGCCGAAGGGTGACGCGCCGGTAGTACGGATGGTCGGCGGGGTCCACGTCCTTGCCGAAGCTGACGAAGGCGATCCACTGCCCGTCGGGCGAGATGTGGGGGAACCAGTTGTTGTACTCGTCGTTCGTGACCTGCTCCTGGTCCTTCCCGTCGGGTTTCATCCGCCAGAGCTGCATGGTGCCGCTGCGGGTGGAGTTGAAGTAGATGTACTTGCCGTCGGGCGTGTACTCGGGCCCGTCGTCCAGTCCCTTGGTGCTCGTGAGGTTGACCTCGGTCCCGCTCCCGTCGGCCGCGATCTTGTAGATGTCGAATTCGAGGGGACTCCCAGAGGGAGCGCCGGCCAGCTCGCGGCCCCCGGTGTAGACGAGGAACTTCCCGTCCGGCGACCAACTGTGGAAGTACGAGGGGCCAACCCCGAGGGGGCTGATGCGCTTGGGCGTGCCCCCCGTCGCGGGCAGGGTGAAGACCGTGGACTTCCCGTCGTTCATGCTCTGGTCGCTGATCCCCAGTGTGGTCCCGTCGAAGGAGAGGACGTGGTCGTTGTTGTTGCGGATGGCGGAGCCGGTGTCGATGACGGTCGCCTGCCGGGTCGCGAGGTCGAAGCGGTGGAGGCGACCGCGATACGCGGCGTCGCCGCCGCTGCTGTTGTAGATGAGCGCGCTGCCGTCCCTCGTCCAGTTGGGCGCCTCGAAGGGCTGGGCGGAGCGGTAAAGGACCTGCCGACGGCCGCTGGCCACATCGAGCACCTCGAGGACGCTTCCGATGTAGTCGCGGTAAGGCACGAAGCCGTCCTTCGCGGGCCGGATGATCCGGACGTCGCGAAAGACCGCGCGCTCGACCACCGCGGGGTTGTGAGCGCAGAGGAAGAGGCCTACGTACACCTCGTCGCCCAGGGGCAGATCGGTGATCTGGCTCGGGGTGAGCGGGTCCCCGAAGCGCGCAACCGACATCGTGTAGGTGTTGCCCTTCCGCTCGAGCTGGACGAAGTCGGGCGCCTTGAGCGCGGACTGGATCTGCTCGGTGACCGCCCCTTTGGTCCGGCGGAACTGGAGCGAGGTCAGGCCCTCTCCGTGGATCGCGGCGTCGACGTAGGGAGAGTCGGGGTCGAGGCTGGTCCGTGCGATGAAGCCGAGCTTCCGGTGCGGATCGACACCCTGGCCCAGGAGCTCCACCCGGGCCTGGAGGATGAAGTCACCCTTCATCTTTTTCCAGACGAACTGGAACTCGTCCCGCGACGCCCACATGTTGAGGCCCGAGGCGGAGAGGGAATACTCCTGAGACACCGCGTTGTAGTCGGCCGAGCCCGCGAGCTTCGGCGCGCCCACGTCGCCGTGGCCCTCGAACTGGCCAAGGCGGCCTTCCTGCCCGATCGCCGGGGTGGTCCCGAGGGAGAGCATGGTCGCGAACGCTAGGAGCGCTGGGCCGAAGGCCACCGAGATGAGGCGCCGGTCACGCAAGGGGTCTCGAGACACTGTTTCCTCCGCAGGGTCATTGGGGCCAGATGGCGCTCCCCGGGCGCCGCTACCGTGCCGCTTCGAGAAGCATCGCCGCATCTTCCCAGTGGCCGGGGACGGTGAAAGTCTGGGTCCGTGATTCGGGAAACTGCTTGCCGTTCTCGTTCCCGGTGAGGAAGGTTCCCGCATCCCGGCGTTCGCCGGTCTTGGGATCGATCCAGGTCACCCGCACGTTCTTGGCAGCGATCTTATCGAGGTGCAGGGTGAAGGTGCACTGGCTCGAGATGTAGAGCAAGGCCTGGTCCCCGCGGTAAGAACGCAGGGCCGTGTTGAGCGTGCGCTCGCTGCCCACACCGGTCGCGAAGAGACCTTGGTCGGGGGTCATCTCCCACCAGCGGAGCGCGGTCACGATCTCCTTCATCTTCGTGACGTGCGCGGCGCCCGGGGTGTCGAAGGTCTGGTCCCATCCCGGCTCCATGCGCCACATCTGGTTCTGGCCGTAGGTGGGGAAACCCCCGGCCATCACCGTCCACCAGGCCTGGCGCCGCACGAGGAGGGGTGTGATCGGCCCTTGCGGGTACTCGGGGCCGTTCTCGTAGGCCCCCTCGCCGAGCACGACCGGCTTGCGCGGCGAGAGAAGCGTGTCGGCGAGGACGGCGGGATAGACCTTGGACCACTCGGTCCAGGTCTCGATCATGTCGAAGCCGAGCCAGGCGTCGCCGTGGAAGTACTGCGACGAGGAGCGCCAGCCGCAGGGGTGGTAGGTGATGAGGTGGGCTCCGCCGTCGCCCTCGCGCAGGCCCCGGGCCAGCTCGCGGTAGACGTCTTCGAAGCCGGCAGCGATCCGGTCGCCGCCGTTCACCCAGATCACGTTCCGTGCGTCCTTGTAGCGCGCCCCGAGCCAGCGGCCGTAGACGCGGGCCTTCGCCGTGTCGATCACCGGCACGTCGTTCACGTAGTAGCCCCAGGTCGGGAGCATGGCGAGCACCAGGCCCTGCTTGTTGGCGAACTCGACGAGCGCGTCGACATGGCGGAAGTAGGTCGTCGTTGGGAGTGCTCGGGTCGTCGTTCAGCCAGGGCTTGTCGCCATTCGCGTTGGGGAGGGGAACCTTGCCTTCGAAGCCGCTGCCGAGGCCCCAGGCGAGGACCCCCTGGATGACGGTGAAACCCTTCTGGCTGCGGTTGGCCAGATAGGCCTCGGCCTGGTCCTTCGTGTACTGGGCGAAGAGCGGCCAGGCCGTGTCCCCGAGCCAGAAGAACGGCCGACCGTCGCGGCCTTCGAAGTGCCGGCCGTCGGCGCTGACCCGAATCGGCCCGTTGACGCCCCCAGGCTGCGGGGGCAGCTCCTTCACGCGGACGTTCCGGTACCGCACGAACTGCTTCGTGAAGTCGCCTCCGCCGTGCACCTGGAGGGCGATGCCGCCGGTGTCGGCCAGTCGTTTGGCCGTATCCGTCCACTCCATCCACTTCTTGCCGCCAATCCAGGTCGTGACGTGCGGCGGGTTCCCGACGATGCGGGCCCGCAGCTCGTTCCAGACCCCGTGCTTCCAGAACGACGGCCACGCCTCGGGTCCGACGGGCAAAGGGTGTGGGTCGTGGGTGGGAGCGATGTCCGTTGGAGTCGAGCGGAAGGAGAAGTTTCTGGCGCCGATGCCGCCGGAGAGGCCCTCGCCGTAGATCCCCATCAGGTTGCCGCCGGCGTGATAGTCGATCATCGCCTGGTAGGCCTCGCCTTTCTCCGTGCTTCGGAGGAAGAGGCCGCTGTCGGGGCCGAAGTCGTTGCGCATCTCCAGTGCCACTTCGAAATCCCCGTAGGCCTTGTCGGTGATCAGGATCCCGCCGTTGCCGGGCTTGTCCTGGCTGCCCACGATGGCGCCCTGCTCGACGACCCAGTGCCCGCCCGTGCCGTGGCCGGTCTTGTCGCTGACGTGCCAGCCCCGCAGTGTCTTGCCGTCGAAGAGGGGGACGAAGGCGGGTTCCTTGGCCCCCTCCACGGCGCCCACCGTCGCGCACACGAGCATGGCCAGAAGGACGAGCTGGAAGCGCGAGGCGAGACTCCGGTTCAGGGGGCTCCTGGGTCTGCGGGCGAGGAGTCTAGCAGAGCCCCGGGCTCCCTGGCGCGAGGGGCCGCCCTCAGGCTACGGCTGTGGTATACGGTCACGATCGATGAATGCTCCAAAAGCTTCGCCGGCCCGACTGATGCTGGCCTTGCTCGTCGGGGCCTATCTGTCGGCTACCAACCCACGCGCTCTTCTCGCGGAAGAGCCGGCGACCCTCGCCGGCCACCCGGTCGTACTCGACAGGGGCGGGAGGCTGCTCTCGTGGGCGGAGCCGCAGGGCGCGCCGTACCCTGCGGTGGTACGCCTGGCCTGGGAGCAGCTGCTCACCGGCTTCGCGGCCGAAGAGAACGGTCTGCCCACCTGGCTCACCTACTGCTGCTTCGACGGCAAGACCTTGCGCGGCACGAGCTGGCCGCACAACCCGGCGTCGTTCTACGCCGGGCTCGCCCAGGGCGCGCGGCCTACTACGCGTACTCGGGCGACCGACCGCGTGATCGACCTCTTGCGCCGGGCGCTCGACCACCAGATCGCCCACGGGACGACGCCGAAGGAACCGTCCTGGGCCTGGCCCGGAGTCCCGTACGCGAGCTCCGACCCGGGGGCCGTCCGCTACCGCGGGGCCCACGACTTCCGTTTCGCGGACCCGAAGGATCCACCCAGGCTCGGCAGGGGTGACGGTTACGGAGTGATCGAGCCCGACAAGCTGGGCGAGCTCGGCGTGGGATACCTCATCGCTTTACGAGGTCACGGGGGACACGCGCTACCGCGAGGCGGCGCTCGACTGCGCCGGCGCCCTGGCTCGACACGTGCGCCCGGGCGACGCCACCCACTCGCCGTGGCCCTTCCGGGTGGTGGCCGAGACCGGCGTCGTGCGCGAGGAGTACTGCGCGAACCTCGCGCCCACGCTGCGGCTCTTCGACGAGCTCACGCGTCTCGGGATCGGCGACGCGCGACGAGTGGCGGCGCACCCGACAGGTGGCGTGGGACTGGCTGCTGGCCTATCCGGTGAAGAACGACGTCTGGGCCAACTACTTCGAGGACCTGCCCTGGCTCCCCCACACGTCGAACCTCAACCAGTATGCCGCGGGCGAGTGGGCTCGCTACGTCCTCGAGAACCCGGATCGCGATCCCGATTGGCGGCGGCACGCGGAGCGTGCGCTTTCCTTCGTCGAGCGCACCTTCGGCGGCGACACGCCCAGGGAGAAGGGCGTGCAGTGGGGAGCGATCACGATCTCGGAGCAGACCGAGTACATGTACAAGATGGGCAGTCACACCGCGCGCTTCGCCTCGGTTCTCGCCCTTTGGCATGCGAAGACCGGCGATCCCGAGGCGAAGGAGAAGGCCTTCCGTTCGTTCAACTGGGCGAGCTACATGTCCGACCCGCGGGGAGTCGTGCGCGTCGGTCCGGTCGAGGAGAGCCATTGGTTCAGCGACGGGTACGGCGACTACATCCGCCACTTCATGGCCGGGGTGGCGGCGGTGCCGGAGTGGGCCCCGTCCGGCGAAGACCACCTGCTCCATTCGTCTTCGGTGGTGACCGACGTGAGCTACGCACCAGGCTCGGTGCGCTATGCGACCTTCGACCACGCGGGCGAAGAAACCCTGCGGCTGTCGTTCGTTCCGAAGACGGTCACGGCCGAAGGCCGGGCGCTCGCGCCCGCTGGCCAGGGGCCGGGCTACTCGTTCGAGCCGAAGTCCCGGGTGTTGCGGGTGAGGCGATCCGCCGCGCGGACGGTCACCGTCACTCGCTGAGCCGCAGAGCCGACGGCTCCGGGGGTGGCTACCAGGAGACGGAGGCGCCGACTCCGACGCCGGTGCCCTGTGCGTCGGTCATGGGGGCGAGAGAGAAGGTGCGATGGCGGCCCACCGGCTCGCCGTTCGTGCGCACCACGGTGCGGCCGGCGATGATCCCGAGGGTCGCGCCCGCGAGCACGTCGGACAGGTAGTGCTTGTTGCGCTCGATGCGCGAGAAGCCGATGGCGCTCGCGGCCACGTAGCTCGGCACTCCGACCTTCCAGCCGTAGTGCTTCTGGGCCACGGTCGCGAGGGCGAAGGCGCTCGAGGCGTGACCGGAGGGGAAGGACAGGTTGTTCGAGCCGTCGGGCCGCGTCCGGCTCACCGTCTTCTTGAAGATCTCGGTGTAGACCCCGTTCACGATGATGGCCTGGGTGGCGTCGTAGCTGAACGCGCGGAAGGTCCCGTCGTGCGCGAAGCGGCCCGCAGCGAACAGGCCGAGGGTCAGGGGCGCCATCACCGTGAGGCCGCCTGCGGTCGCGCCGGTCTGGCCGAAGTCGTCGGCGCGCCCGGCCAGAGCCGTCTTCGTCGTCTGGTCGAACCGCGAGCCGATGCCCGTGGCCGCGGCGCCGAAGACGAGCGGCATCAGGTTGTCCTTGGCGAAGACGCCCACGAAGCTGCGGCCGAGGTTCTTGGGAAAGGCGCGCCAGGTGCGCCGGCCGTCCTCGGTCGTGTCCTTGGGCAGGAAGCGCGACAGATCGTCGGGTGCGGGGGCCAAGGGGCTCGCGTCCTGGGCCTGGGCCCGGTAGGGGGTCACCAGCACCATGCCCACCAACGCCATGACCCCGAAAGACTTCCCTCGCATCATTCTGCCTCCCATCCCCAGAAAGGTCGCCTCTTCGCTGCTCTATCGGCGAACGACGAGACGTTAGCAGAGAGGACGATGGATGGAGGTCCAGGGTTGCAAATATCTGTCAGAAGCCGGCTCCGCCCGGCTATTCCGTTGAGCCACCTCCACTTCCCTGCTTGCGCAGGAACGCGGGCACGTCCAGGTCGATCCGGCCCGCCGCCCTCGCCGCCGCTGCCTTGGGGTTGGGGGTCTTGCGGTAGAAGCCCCCGGACTCGGTGGCGGCGGCCAGAGGGCGCCGCGTTCGGAGCCGGGGGGTTGATGTAGTTGACGAGGTCCACTGGCGTGGGCGCGGCCTTGCGCGGTCCGCGGCTGAAGCCGGTGGCGATGACCGTGACCTTGACCGCGTTGCCCATCGACTCGTCGGTCACGATGCCGTAGATGACGTTGGCCTCGGGGTCCGCGACCTTGGTCACGAGGGCGGTGGCCTCCGCGGCCTCGGCCAGCGACAGGTCGGAGCCGCCGGTGATGTTCACGATCACGCCCTTGGCCCCCTCGATCGAGCTGTCTTCGAGGAGCGGGTTGCTGACCGCGCGCTGGGCCGCCTCCACCGCCCGGTTCTCGCCCTGGCCGATGCCGGTGCCCATCACCGCCTGGCCCATGCCCTTCATCACCGCGCGCACGTCCGCGAAGTCGAGGTTGATCTGGCCCGGGCACCGTGATGATGTCCGAGATGCCCTGCACCGCCTGGCGCAGGACGTCGTCGGCGATGCGGAAGGCCTCGGACACCGGCGTGTTGCGGGCCACGGTCTGGAGCAGACGGTCGTTGGGAATGGCGATGACGGAGTCGACGCACTCCTTGAGCTGGGCGAGGCCGTCCAGGGCCTGGGTCATGCGCCGCTTGCCTTCGAGGCCGAAGGGCAGCGTCACCACGGCCACGGTCAGGACGTTGCCGGTGTCCCCGCCGAGCTGGCCGGCGATGGAAGCCACCACGGGCGCGGCTCCGGTGCCGGTGCCGCCGCCGAGGCCGGCGGTGATGAAGACCATGTCCGAGCCCTCGAGGGCGTCGCAGATCTTCTCGGTGTCCTCGACCGCGGCCTGGCGGCCCACGTCGGGGTTGGCCCCGGCCCCGAGACCCTTGGTCAGCTTGCCGCCGATCTGGATCTTCACCGGCGCGCGGTTCGCGCGCAGGGCCTGGAGGTCGGAGTTCACGGCGATGAACTCGACGCCCTGGAGGCCCGAGGCGATCATGCGGGCGATGGCGTTGCCGCCGCCGCCGCCCACCCCCACGACCTTGATGCGGGCGCCGTTCGTGTCGTCGTCGGCGAAGGTGATGCGACCCGGTCTGTCCGTTTGATTCGTCATAGCTCTAGATCCCTTCCGAGCAACCGGTCATGAAACCACAGCGGAGGCAGATCCGCTTGCAGTGGTAGGCCACCACCGGGGTCCCGCACATCTCACAGGGGAGGTCGAGGTTGTCGCGCACCAGCATGGGCCCGCGCAGCGTGCCGTCCCGCGGCGGCCGGGGGCGACGGGCACGGGTGGAAAGGCGATGCCTTCGCTCTTGTCCATGTCCCCTCCTTGGAAATCGCTCATCAAAAGAAGTCGGACAGCCAACCCATGAGGCGCCCGGTGACCTTGCCGAAGGTCCCCGTCGCCGCAAGCCGCGGGGCGCCCAGCATCTGGCCCGCGCGGTTTCGATATCCCGACAAGACGAGGCCCACCGCGGTCGAGTAGATCGGGCTCGCCACCACGTCCACGAGGCCGCCGATTCCGGCCGGCGTCCCCCGCCGCACGGGCATGTCGAAGATCTGCTCCGCGATCTCCGGCATGCCTTCGAGGATGGCGCCGCCGCCGGTGAGCACGACCCCGCTGTTCAGGTTGCGGTCGAAGCCGGCGCGCCGGATCTCGGTGAGGATGAGCTGGCAGACCTCTTCGGCCCGGGCCTGGATCACGTCGCCCAGGACCTGGCGGGCCATGATCCGCGGCTTCCTTCCGCCCGACGCTCGGGACCTCGATCGAGTCCTCCTCGGGGATCATCGAGGTGAGGGCGCAGCCGTGCTTCTTCTTGATCTTGTCCGCCTCGGACACCGGGGTGCGCAGGGCCACCGCGATGTCGTTCGTGAAGTGCTCGCCGCCCACCTGGAGCACGGCGGTGTGCCAGAGCGAGCCCTTCTCGAAGATCGCGAGGTCGGTGGTGCCGCCCCCGATGTCCACGAGGGCGACACCCAGCTCCTTCTCGTCCGGGGTGAGGCAGGCCTCGGCCGCGGCGAGCTGGGTGAGGACGGTGTCGGCGACCTCCAGGCCGGCCCGGTTCACGCAGGTCACCGTGGTCTGGGCCACGGTGGACGAGCAGGTGACGATGTGGACGTTCACCTCCAGCCGGTTGCCGGTCATGCCGGTGGGATCGAGGATGCCCTCCTGGTCGTCGACCACGAAGTCCTGGGGCAGCACGTGCAGGATCTCGCGGTCCACGGGGATGGGGATGGCCTTGGCCGTCTCCACCGCGCGCCGCACGTCCTCGCGCTCGATCACCCGGTTCTTGGTGGAGACCGCGATCACGCCGCGCGAGTTGGAGCCGCGGATGTGGGTCCCCGCGATCCCCACGAAGGCCGAGCCGATCTCGACCCCCGCCATGAGCTCCGTCTCCTCGAGCACGCGGCGGATCGCCTCCACCGTCGCCTCGAGGTTGATGACGACACCTTTGCGGAGGCCCTTCGACTCGGCCTGGCCGATGCCGATCACGTCGAGGCGGCCTTCGTCGGTGATCTCGGCGACGATCGCGCAGATCTTGTGGGTCCCGATGTCCAGCCCGACGACGTAGCGGTCTTTCTTTTTCGCCAAGCTCAGTTCCTTCGGAGTGAATCGGTCATTCGGGGAAGCTCCGGGGCCGTGGGCTGCGCGAGCGGCGCGGCCGCAGCGGCTTCGGGGGAGGCGGTAGGCACGTCGGAAACGCTCTTCGGGTGGACGGCCGCGCTGGGGGCCCGCTCCGGCCGGCGACGGGCGGGCCTCGGCCGGTCTTGCGTAGATTCGCCCTCGGAACCGGAGGTCGTAGGACTCGGTCCCCGGGGCCTTCTCCGCGAGCTCGCGGCGCAGCCCCAGGAAGGCCAGGAAGCGTTGACGACAAGGAGGCGGTCCGAGGAGAAGCGTCTCGCCGGGCGCCCCGCAGGATCACCTTGAGGTCGCCGCTTCCGCTGCACGTAGACCTCGGAGATCTCGGCCCCGAGGTCGCCGAGGTCCTTGAGCAGGGCGCCCGGCGCGTTCGGCCCGGTCGCGCCGAGCCTCGCCCGGGAGGCCCGAGCAGGCCGCGCACGATGGGAAGGTCGAAGGCGGCGGTGCGGGGACCGTAGATGTCGATGAGGCCCCCGTCCGCGTCCATCAGGTAGAGCCGGTCGATCTCGGCCAGGGCCAGCGGCACGCGCTCGTGGATCGAGACCCGCAGGGTGTCGGGCAGGGTGCGGGAGACGGTGGCGTCCGCGACCCAGGGGGACGCGCGCAGGCGGGCCTTCAAGGCCTCGATGTCGAGACCCAGGATGTTCTCGCCCACCGCGGGGCCGAGCAGCTCGCGCACCTCGCCTTCCGAGAGGAAGTGGCCGCCGCGCACCTCGACCTTCTGGACCCGCAGACGCTCGCTGGCCATGACCCTCGCGTACGCCGTCCAGGCCAGCGCTGCGAGGGCGAGGGTCGCCGCGACGAGTTGGAGGACGAGCACGGCGCGATGCGGACAGGGCGCGGCGCGCCTTGCGCACCCGCGTGCGGTGGCGGGGGCGGAGGAACGGCGGCTCTTCGTTGTTCCCGAGCGGGAGGTCGAGGAGATCGGGCAACGGCTCCGGGGGCAGTCCGCGGCGTGAGCTCATGCCCTCCGCCTCCAGACCTTCACCTCGAGCTCGAGGTCCACCCCGGTCTCGCGCGCCACCCGTCTCCCGCACCAGGTCCAGGAGGTCCAGCACGTCCTGGGCGCGGGCGCCCTGGTCGTTGACCACGAAGTTGGCGTGCCTGGGGCTCACCACCGCGCCCCCGCGGCGGGTGCCCTTGAGGCCGAGCTCGTCGATGATGCGGCCGGCCGAGCCGCCCGGCGGGTTCTTGAAGACGCAGCCGGCGTTGCGCCCGGCGGGCTGGCTCTTCACCCGCTGCTGGGTCAGCTCGCGGGTCTCCTTCTCCAGCACCGCGGGGTCGTCCGGGCGGAGCGCCACCCTCACCGACGCCACGGCCGAGCCTTCGGGGATCGACGAGCCGCGGTAGTGGAAGGTCCAGCCCTCCGGGCGGCTGCGGCGCGCTCACCTCGCTCGTCGTAGACCACGATCTCCTTCATCACGTCGCTGATCGAGAACCCGTAGGCGCCGGCGTTCATCACCGCCGCGCCGCCCACCGAGCCCGGGAATGCCCACCGCGCTCTCGAGGCCCCGCCAGCCGGCCCGGCCGCAAGCCACCACGGTGCGGATCAGGTTGGCCCCGCCTTCCGCGGTCACCTCGCCGGTCGCCGCCGATGTCGACCTGCCGCATCTCCTCGGTGTTGACCACCAGCTCGTCGAGGCCCTCGTCCACGACCACGAGGTTCGAGCCGCCGCCCAGCACGCGATGGGGCACGCCGAGCTCGCCGCGGAGGCGAAGGGTCTGCTGCAGCTCCTCGGGCGAGCGCGGGAAGGCCATGACCTCGGCCGGCCCGCCCACGCCCATGGAGGTGTGGCGCGAGAGGGGCTCCTGCTCGCGGAAGGGCACGCCGGCTTCGCGCAGGGCGTCCGTCATTCGGCGATCCATGCGTCTCAACGCGGCGCCTTTCGCGCGTCCGAGCTCCGGGCCTCGGAGGAGCTCCTCGCCCGGCGGTCCACACGCTTCCCGCGCCCAGGGTGAGGACGACGTCGCCCTCCTTGGCTTCGGCGGCGAGCCGCTCCGCCGCGGCCGCGAGCGGGCCGGCGTAGGCCGCGTGGCGATGCCCGCGCTCGGCGATGGCCAGGGCCAGGGCTTCGCCGGTGACCCCGGGCAGCGGCTCCTCGCCCGGCGGCGTAGATGTCGGTCACGAGCAGCACGTCGGCCTGGTGGAAGGCGCGGCAGAAGTCGTCCCACAAGGCCGCGGTGCGCGTGAAGCGATGGGGCTGGAAGAGGACCAGCGTCCGCCGGCCCCCGGCGCGCAGGCGCAGGGCCTCGAGGGTCACCCGGATCTCCGTCGGGTGGTGCCCGTAGTCGTCGACCACGAGGACGCCGCCCGCCTCGCCCCGCACCTGGAAGCGGCGGTCGACGCCGGTGAAGGACTCGAGGCCGGCCTTGACCGCGTCGAAGCCGAGTCCGAGGTCGATGCCGACGGCCACCGCGGCCAGCGAGTTCACCACGTTGTGGGCGCCGGGCACGGCGAGGGCGACCGAGCCCAGCGGCTCGCCGCCCCAGGTGGCGGTGTAGGCCGAGCCCAGGGGCCCGATCTCGAGGTCGCGCGCGGAGACGTGGGCCTGGGGGGAGAGGCCATAGGTGATGGTGCGGCGCTCCACGCGGGGCAGGATGTCCTGCACCGGCGCGTCGTCGAGGCAGAGCACCACCGCTCCGTAGAAGGGCACCTTGTTGACGAAGCCGAGGAAGGCGCCCTTGATGTCGTCGAGGTCGTCGGTAGGTGTCGAGGTGCTCGCGGTCGATGTTCGTGACCACGGCCATGGTGGGGGACAGCTTCAGGAACGAGCGGTCGGACTCGTCCGCTTCCGCCACCATGAAGTCGCCCTTGCCGAGCCGCGCTCCCGAGCCCAGGACGCCGAGCCGGCCGCCCACCACCACCGTGGGGTCGAGGCCTCCCTTGTCGAGGACCAGGGCCACCATCGACGTGGTCGTGGTCTTGCCGTGGCTGCCCGCGACCGCCACGCCGTACTTGAGGCGCATCAGCTCGGCCAGCATCTCGGCCCGCGGGATCACCGGGATCCCGGCGCGGCGCGCTTCGACCACCTCGGGGTTGTCCGGCCGCACCGCGGTCGAGGTCACCACCACGTGCGCGCCCGCGACGTGGGCGGCGGCGTGGCCCTCCGCGAACCTCGCCCCCTGCGCCACGAGGCGGTCGGTCACGGACGAGCGCTTCAGGTCCGAGCCGGAGACGGTGTAGCCCAGGTTCAAGAGCACCTCGGCGATGCCGCTCATGCCGGAGCCGCCCATCCCCACGAAGTGGACGTGCTGGATCTTCCTAAACACGGTCGGCCTCGCGGGCGGCCGGGCTTCAAGCCACACCTTCCAGGAGATCGGCCACGCGGGCGGCGGCATCGGGCCGAGCCAGACCGCGCGCCGCCTCTTCCATGCGCGAGAGCCGCTCCGGCGTCCCCACGAGCTCGCGAAGCGCCGCGCGCCAGCCCCGGACCCGAGAGGTCCCTCTCTTCGATCATCCGCGCCGCACCCGCCGCCTCGAGGGCGCGTGCGTTCTGGCGCTGGTGGTCGTCGGCGGCCTGCGCGAAGGGCACGAGCACCGCGGCCTTGCCCGCCGCGGCGAGCTCGGCGCAGGTGGTGGCTCCGCTGCGCGAGAGCACGAGGTCGGCCTCCGCGAAGCGCCTCGGCATGTCGTCGAGGAAGGCGACGACCTCCGCCTCGCGACCGGCCGCGGCGTAGGCGGCGGCCACCTCCGCGCGCTCGGCCTCGCCGGTCTGGTGGACGATGCGCAGCACGGTCGGGGCCCGGGAGGTGCGGCAGCGCCTCGACGAGGGCGCGGTTCAGCCGCCGCGATCCCTGGCTCCCCCCGAAGGCCAGGAGGTTCAGCGGAGGCACGGTGCTCCTTGCGCCCGATCCGAGCGAAGGCCGCGCGCACGGGATTGCCGGTCACCACACCCTTCTCGCCGAAGAGTCGGCGCGTCTCCTCGTAGGCGCAGGCGGCGCGGCGCACGAAGGGCAGGAGGACGCGGTTCGTGAAGCCGGGCCGGGCGTTGGGCTCGAGGATCACCGTGCGCACCCCGCAGGAGAGCGGCGAGGAGCACGATCGGACCGCCGGCGTAGCCGCCGACCCCGAGCACCGCCTCGGGGCGCAGCCGGCGCAGGAGCCGAAAGGCGCGGAGGAAGGCGCGGGGCAGGGCCAGAAGGCCGCGGACCGTGCGGCCGAGGCCGACCGCGTTGAGGGGCAGGATGGGCAGAAGCTCGAGCGGATAGCCGGCCGCGGGCACGAGCCGCCCTTCGAGGCCGCGCGGGGTCCCCACGAAGACGACCTGGACCTCGGGGTCGCGGGCCCGGAGCGCGTCCGCGACCGCGAGGCCGGGGAAGAGGTGGCCGCCGGTGCCGCCCGCCGCGATGAGGAAGACGCGCGCCATTCAGTCCGCATGCTGGGACACGTTCAGGATCAGGCCCACGGAGACGAGCGTGAAGAGCAGGGACGAGCCTCCCGCGCTGATGAAGGGCAGGGGTATTCCCTTGGTGGGAACGAGGCCGAGGACCACGCTGATGTTGATGAAGGCCTGGAGGACGATGGCCAGGGTGAGGCCCGCGGCCAGGAACATGCCGAAGGCGTCCGGCGCCTTGAAGGCGGCGCGCAGCCCGCGCCACAGGAAGAAGAGGAAGCCCGCCACCACGGCGAGGCGCCCGAGCAGGCCGAGCTCCTCCCCGATCACCGCGTAGATGAAGTCGCTGTAGGGATAGGGCAGGTAGAACTGCTTCTGGCGCCCCTCCATGAACCCGACCCCGGAGATGCCCCCGGTCCCCACCGCGATCATGCTCTGGATGATCTGGTAGCCGCTGCCCCGCGCGTCGGCCCAGGGATTGAAGAAGGTCACGATGCGGGCCCAGCGGTAGTGGGCGCCGGTGACCGCGAGATAGAGGAGCGCGCCGGCGGGCACGGCCAGGCCCGCGAAGTAGCGCAGGCGGACCCCGGCCATGAAGAGCATGACCGCGGCGGTGACCACGAGGATCGCGGCGCTGCCCAGGTCGGGCTGGACGAACACCAGGAAGGCGAACCACCCGAGCAGGAGCAGGACCGGAAAGAGCGAGGTCAAGAACTCGTTGACCCGCTCGCCCCGGCGCTCGAGGTGGGCGGCGAGGAACAGGATGAGGCTGAGCTTCGCGAGCTCCGCGGGCTGGAAGGACAACGCCCCGAGACGAATCCAGCGGTGGGTCTCGTTCACCGGCTTCAGGAAGAGCACCAGGATCAGGAGCAGGGTCGTGACGATGGCCGCGCCGTAGACGAACCGCGGAGTGCGAAGCTTCCGGTAGTCGAGGCGCAGGGCCACCGACATGGCCACGAGGCCGATCCCCGCCCAGAGGGCCTGCTTCAGCAGGAAGTGGTAGGCGTTGCCGTGCTGCTCCTGGGCCAGGACCGATGAGGCGCTCCACACCATCACCAGACCGAAGCCGAGGAGGGCCGCGGTCACCGCGAAGAGGGCGAGGTCGGAAGAGAGCTTCTTAGCCATGGGTGAGGCGCCGGACCTCTTCCTTGAAGGCCCGGCCGCGGGCCGCGTAGTCCGCGAACATGTCGAAGGACGAGCAGGCGGGGGCCAGGAGCACGGTGTCGCCGGGAGCGGCCAGACCGCTGCGCCTGGGCCACGGCCTCCGGCAGGTTGACGCAGGCGATGAACGGGCAGCACTCCGCTGAGGCTGGCCACGATGCGCTCCTGGCGCCTCGCCGATCGCGAAGACCGCCTTGCCGTGGTCGCGCAGGACCGGCGCGAGCTCGGCGAAGTCACCGCCCTTGTAGCGCCCGCCGAGGATCAGGAGCACGGGGCCGCGGAACGACTCGACGCTCTTCGGCGCGCCGCGAGGACGTTCGTGGCCTTGGAGTCGTTGAAGTACTCGACGCCCGTCCACGGTGGCCACGTACTCCAGGACGTGCTCGGCGCCGCGGAAGGAGGCGACGGCGCGCGGCGATGGCGGCCGGCGCGGCCCCGAGCGCCCGGGCGGCCGCGGCGGCGGCCAGGAGATCAGCCGGCCAGGTGGGGCCCGGGCATTTGCACGGAAGAGAGGGCGAAGAGGGTCTCCGTGCCGGCTTCCGTTCGCAGGCGCGCTTCGCCGGACTCGAAGTAGGCCCCCGCCTCGTTCGCGGTTGGAGCGCCGGCGGGGTGGAACCGGAGTGCGCGCGACCGCGCCGCGCGAGCGGTCTCCAGGACCCGCGGGTCGTCCGCGTTTACCACTGCCCAGTCCTCGGGACGCTGGTTCTCGAAGATCCGGCCCTTGGCCGCCGCGTACTCCGCAAAGGAGGAGTGGCGGTCGAGATGGTCCTCGGACAGGTTCAGGAAGACCGCGACGTCGGGCCGGAAGGTGCGGATGCCCTCGAGCTGGAAGCTCGACACCTCGACCGCGAATCGCGTGGCCGGGGTCGAACCGGGCACGAGGCCGATGAGGGCTTCGCCGATATTCCCCCCCACGCGCACGTCGCCCCCGTCGGCGCGAAGCATCGCGCCCAGCGCGGCCGTGGTCGTGGACTTGCCCTTGGTCCCGGTGACCGCGGCCATCCGGCCCTGGAGGTGCCGGAAGGCGAGCTCGATCTCGGCGATCACCGGCACTCCCGCCGCGCGCGCGGCCCGAAGCTCGGGGAGATCGGCGGGGACGCCCGGAGACACCACGACCTCGCGCGCGGCCGAGGCGAAGGTCGCGGCCCGGTGCCCGCCCAGCTCCATCCGCACGCCCAGTGGCTCGAGGATGCTCACCTCCGTTTGGAGCTCGCTCGCCGACTTCCGGTCCGTGGCCACGACCGGCGTCCCGAGACGCGCGAGGAACGCGGCCGCGCCGACCCCCGACCGCGCCAGGCCGACCACCACGACGGGCTTCCCCTCCACACCCACGGGGTCTTCACCTTTCCTCTCGAAGCTCGGCCATGGCGGTCACCGCAGCTTCAACGTGGTGAGCGAGAACAGGGCGAAGACGAAGGCCACGATCCAGAAGCGGATGATGATCTGCGGCTCCTTCCAGCCCACGAGCTCGAAGTGATGGTGGAGCGGGGCCATGCGGAAGATCCGCTTCCCCCGGAGCTTGAAAGAGCCCACCTGCAACATCACGGAGAAGGCCTCCACCATGAAGAGGCCGCCCACGAAGAAGAGGAGCAGCTCCTGCTTGATGAGGATGGCCACGGTGCCGAGGGCGCCGCCCAGGGCCAGGCTGCCCACGTCGCCCATGAAGACCTGGGCCGGGTAGCAGTTCCACCACAAGAAGCCCATGGAGGCGCCGACCATGGCCCCGCAGAAGACGGTGAGCTCGCCGGCCCCCGGGCGGTGCAGGAGGTCCAGGTAGTCGGCGAAGCGCGCGTGGCTCGAGACGTAGGCGAGGCCGGTGAAGGCCGCCGCCGCGATGAGGGTCGTGCCGATGGCGAGGCCGTCGAGGCCGTCGGTCAGGTTCACGGCGTTGCTGGCGAGGGTCAAGAGCAGCACCGCGAAGACGATGTAGAAGAGACCGAGGTCGGGCACCACCTGCTTCAGGAACGGGAAAGACGAGAACGGTCGAGTACTCGCGCGGGTCGGTCAGCGACGAGAGGAAGACCGTGGTGCCCACGACGAGACCGATCGAGATCTGGCAGAGGAGCTTCACGCCGGCGGTGAGCCCGAGGCTCCGCTTGCGGCACGACCTTCAGGTAGTCGTCGGCGAAGCCGATCGCGCCGAAGGCGAGGGTGGAGAGCATCGACGATGCGGACGTTGCGGTTGGTGAGGTCGGCCCAGAGCAGGGTCGGGGTGAGGATCCCGACCAGGATCAAGACCCCGCCCATGGTGGGGGTGCCGGCCTTCGCCTTGTGGGTCTTCGGGCCTTCTTCGCGGATGTACTGCCCGACCTGCAGGAGTGCGCAGCCGCTCGATCATCCAGGGGCCGAGGACGAGCACGAGGAAGAGCGCGGTGAGGCTCGCCACCGCGGTCCGGAAGGTGATGTAGCGGACGACGTTGAGCCCGGAGACGTCGTGGCGGAGGGCGTAGAGGAGGTGGAAGAGCATCAGCCCTCCCCCTCGCCGAAGCGGGCCACGATCGCGTCCACGACCGATTCGAGACGCACTCCCCGCGAGCCCTTGACCAGGACCGCGTCGCCGGGGCCAAGAAGACCTACGGCCGCGGTCGGCGGCGGTCGCGTCCGGGAAGGACCGGAGGGCTGACTCCGGCATTCCTGCGCCGCGCGCCCCTTCCAGAAAGCCCTGGGCGAGCGAACCCACCGCCACGAGGAGGTCGGCGCTACGGGCCGCGCGCGCGCCGGCCGCGCGGTGCAGCTCCGGCGCCGTCGGTCCGAGCTCGAGCATGTCGCCGAGGATCGCGACGCGGCGGCGGGGACCGGCCAGCGACAGCGCCACGAGCGCGGCGTCGAGAGCGTCCGGGCTCGAGTTGTAGCAGTCGTCGATGAGGGTCAGGCCCTGCTCCAGCCGGCGCACGTCTCCGCGATGGCGGATGGCGCGAAGGGTGGTGGCCAGCGGTGGCGATCGCCTCCAGGGACACCCCGAGGGCATGGGCCACGGCCGCTGCGGCGAGGAAGTCCATCACGAAGTGCGGACCGGCCAGGGGGAGGGCCACGTCGAGCTTGCGCCCCTCGAGCCGAAGGTCGAAGCGCATGCCGAAGGGCGTGCCCGCGCCAGTTTTCGGCGGCCACGTCGTGCCGGCGGTCACGGCCGAACCAGATCACGCGCTGGCGAAGGCCAAGGCCGACCCGCCGTAGCCGCGGGTCGTCGCCGTTCAGCACCGCGAGCCCCTCCGGCGCGGAGTGCCCTCGAAGACCTCGGCCTTGGCCGCGGCGATGGCGTCGACCGAGGGGAAGAACTCGAGGTGGGCGGGACCGACGTTCGTGATGACCGCGACGTCGGGCTCCGCGATCCCCGCGAGCGAGCCGAAGCTCGCCCGGCGCGGACATCCCGAGCTCCAGGACCGCGAAAGCGTGCTCGCGCCTCGAGCCGCAGCAAGGTGAGGGGCAGGCCGTACTGGTTGTTGAGGTTGCCCTCGGTCTTGAGCACGGACCCGCGCGCGGCGAGCAGCGTGGCCGTCATCTCCTTGGTCGTGGTCTTGCCGGCCGAGCCGGTGATCACGACCACGGGAATGGACGCGGCGCGCCGCACGTGCCGGGCCAGGTCGGCGAGGGCCCGGGTGGTGTCGGCGACGCGGACGAGGGGCAGGCCCTCGGGCGACGGGGCGTCCCGGTGGACCACGGCCGCGGCGGCGCCCCGGGCCATCACGTCGTGCAGGAACTCGTGCCCGTCGAAGCGAGGGCCGTGAATCGCGAAGAAGACCTGGCCCGCGGAGAGGGTCCGCGAGTCGATGGAGACTCCGGACAACGGGGGAGCGGCCGCCCTCGAGGTCCTGTCCGGCGGTGCCGGCGACGAGGTCGGCCCAGGTGAGGCCCAGGGGTGCGGCCACCGCGGTGCCCGTCACGCCCTTCCCCCCCGGACCGAGAGGGGCCGGAGGATGTCGCGCACGACCTGCCGGTCGTCGAAGGGAACCGTGCGGTCGCGCAGGGTCTGGCTGGTCTCGTGCCCCTTGCCCGCGATGACCACGGCCACGCCGGGCTGCGCCATCTCGAGGGCCCGCGCGATGGCCTCGCGCCGGTCCACGATGGACAGGACCTCGGCCCCGCGGCCGGCGGGCCATTCCCCGGCGCACCTCTTCGATGATGGCCTCGGGCGGCTCGCTGCGCGGGTTGTCCGAGGTCACGATCACGGAGTCGGAGAGCCGCGAGGCCACCGCACCCATGAGCGGGCGCTTGGTGCGGTCGCGATCGCCCCCGCAGCCGAAGACCGTGATGACCCGCTTGGGCCCCAGCTCCCGGACGGTCTCCAGGAGGTTCTTGAGCGCGTCGTCGGTGTGGGCGTAGTCCACGATGACCGCGAAGTCCTGGCCCGCGTTCACGCGCTCGAGCCGCCCGGGGACGCCGGCGAAGCGAGGCGAGGCCGGAGGCCGCTGACCTTCCCGGGGATGCCGAGGGCCAGGGTCGCGCCCGAGCGCGCCCAGCAGGTTCGAGACGTTGAAGCGGCCGAGCAGGGGCGAGTGGATCTCGACCGGGCCCAGGGGAGTCCTTGCCACGAAGCGGCTCCCCTCCAGGGAGAGACGAATGTCGTCGGCGTGGATGTCCGCCGGGCGCGCGCGCCCGCCCCCGCTTGCCGGGGCGAGGCCGTAGGTCCAGACCGGGGCCCGAGAGGCGGCACGAAGCTCGGCCGCGCGGTCGTCGTCGGCGTTGATGATCGCCCGTCCGTCCTCGCGGAGGAGGGTGTCGAAGAGGTGGCGCTTGGCTTCGAAGTAGCGGTCCATGTCGCCGTGGAAGTCGAGGTGGTCGCGGGTCAGGTTCGTGAAGACCGCGACCGCGAAGCGGCAACCGTGCACGCGCTTCAGCTCCAGCGAGTGCGAGGAGACCTCGAGCACCGCGTGGCGGCAGCCCGCGTCCACCATCTCGCGGAAGAGCGCCTGGAGGTCCGAGGACTCGGGAGTGGTGCGCACGGCCGTGGTCAGGCGGTCTCCGATGCGGTAGTGGACCGTGCCCACGAGCCCGACCTTCTCGCCGGCCGCCCGCAGGACCGCGTCGATGAGGTGGGTGGTCGTGGTCTTGCCGTTCGTGCCCGTGACCCCGACGAGGCCGAGCTTCTCCGCCGGGTCGCCGAGGGCCGCGGCCGAGAGGACGGCCAGGGCCTCGCCGCGCGTCCTCGACCTGCACCCAGGGGCCTCCCGGCCGCGGCGGCGCCTCGGACACGATCGCGGCGGCACCCTTCTTGCGGGCCTGGTCGACGAACTGGTTGCCGTCGGTGACGAGGCCCCGAATGGCCACGAAGAGCGACCCGGCGGAAACGCGCCGCGAGTCGTGGGTCACCTCGCTGATCTCGGCCGTGGCGTCGCCGGTGAGCCGGGCCTCGGGGAGACGTGCCAGGAGGTCCTGGAGCTTCAAGGCCCACTCCCCGGTCCCGGACGGTCGAGGGTGAGCACGCCGGTCATCCCCGCTTCGATCTCGGACCCGGGCTCCGGAGTCTGCTCCACGACGTGGCCGGAGCCGTGGAGCTCGACGATGAGACCGCGCCGGGCCGCGGCCAGGGCCGCCTCGCGCGCGGACTGGCCGCGGAGGTCGGGCATGAGGCCCGGGCTCGGCCGGCGCGGGCTGGGCGCGGCGCGCGGCTCGGGACGATAGGCGGCGGGAGTGAGGGTCACGGGGGCGTCCGCCATGACCCGCAGCACCCGGTCGGGATCGTCCGAGGGCACCGCGCGATAGCGCAGCGCGTGCTCGGCGATCCGCGCGAAGAGCGGCGCGGCCACGTCTCCGCCCTGGTTCCTGCGGGCCGCGCGGGCTGTCGAGTGAGACCAGGATCACGAACGCGGGGTGGCGCACGGGGACGAAGCCCACGAACGAGGCCACGTGATCGACCATCGAGTAGCGCCCGGAGGCGTCCACCTTCTGGGCGGTGCCCGTCTTGCCCGCCACCGTGAAGCCGGGGATGCGCGGCGTGGCGGCCGGTCCCTTCCTTCACCACCGTGGTCAGGATGTCGGTGAGGACCTCCACGGTCTGGGGCTCGAGCACGCGCCGCACCACGACCGGCTTCATCTCCTTGACCACGTCGCCGGTGGGGCTCTCGATCTGCTTCACCACCAGCGGCTTCATCAGGTAGCCGCCGTTGGCCACCGCGGCCGCGGCCATGGTCATCTGCAGGGCGGTGACCCCGACCTCCTGGCCGAAGGACAGCGAGGCCAGGGAGATGGCGCTCCACTTGCTGAGCGGACGCAGGAGGCCCGACGACTCGCCGGGAAGATCGATGCCGGTGGGCGCGCCGAAGCCGAAGTCGCGCATGTAGCGGCTCATGTTGTCGCGACCGATACGCTGGGCCACGCGGATCATGCCGATGTCGCTCGACTTGGCGACCGCCATCCGGAACGAGAGCTTGTCGAAGACCGCGTGGTCGTTGATGTGGACCCCGGCGATGTCGATGCGATCCGTTGCCGCAGTCGAGGATCTCCTCGGTCTCCACCGCCTTCTCCTGGATTCCGGCGGCGGCGGTGACGATCTTGAAGATGCTCCCCGGCTCGTAGGCGTCGCTCACCGCGCGGTTCTTCCAGCGCGCGCTCGGGTAGGCGCCGAAGCGGTTGGGGTTGAAGGTCGGCCAGTTGGCCATGGCCAGCACCTCTCCGGTCCAGGGGTCCACCACGACCGCGACCCCGGACTGGGCCTGGCTGTCCGTGACCGCTCGCTCCAGCTCCCGCTCGGCCACGTGCTGGATCGACTCGTCGAGGGTGAGGACCACCGTGTGTCCGTCGGTCGAGGGCCGCTTGGTCTGCCCCGTCGGCCGGCGGCGAGCGTCGGTCTGCACCACGACCTTGGCCGCCCGCCCCTGGATCCGGTCCTCGAAGGCGTACTCGACCCCGCTCATGCCGGTGTTGTCGAGCCCCACGTAGCCGAGCACCTGGCTCATCAGCTCGCGCTGCGGGTAGTAGCGGCGGGTCTCGTTGAGGAAGCCCACGCCGTCGAGCGACAGATCGCGCACCGCGCGCGCGGTGCCGGGGTCGGCCTTGCGCTTCACCCAGACGAAGGCGCGGCTCTTCTGGAGCTGGGCGGCCAGGTCACGTCGGCCCGCGGCGTCGAGGCCCAGGGCCCGCCCCAGGGCGGCGGCGGTGCGGGCCGGGTCCTCGATGTCCTGGGGCACGGCGTAGATGCTCTCCGCTTCCACGGAGACGGCGAGGGGCCGGCCGTTCCGGTCGAGGATCGGGCCGCGGCGCGGATCGAGGTTGATCGTGCGCTCGCTCTGGCGCGCGCTCTGCTTCTCGAAGAACGACCGCTCCAGCACCTGGAGGTCGAAGAGGCGCACCCCGATGATGAGGCCCCAGAGGGACACGGCCAGGGCCAGGAGCATGAGCCGCAGGTGGATCATGCGCTCGCGAGGCCCGGGTCCCAGGGGCGACGGCGAAGGGGATCGGTCCATGGCTAGTTCGCCTGGGCTCCGTCCCGAGCCGGCGTCGCGGGCTTGCCGCTGGCCAGGCGCGCGTCGGCGGGGAGCGGGGCGTGGGTCTCCACCACGACCTGTCTTCTCGACGGGTGGAGGAACGAGGCCCAGGTTCGCGGGTGGCGATCAGCCTCCACCCGCTTCAGGTTCTCGAGGGCCGCCTTCTCGAGACGCAGCTTCCGGTTCTCTTCGACCAGGCGCTCGCGTTCGCGCGAGGCCTGCTCGGTGGCGATGCCGGTGCGGCGGAGCTGGAGGTGGGGCCAGGCGTAGAGCAGGATGCCGCCCACGAGCACGCCCATCAGCAGCAGGAGCCACCAGAGGTCGCGGTTGGCGCGAGGATCGACCTCGCGGACCACCCGCGAGTTGTCGATCGACTTGAACGAGAGGCCGAAGGCGTCGTCTCGCATCAGGCCGCCTCGCGCAGGAGCCCGCGCAGGCGCGCGCTGCGCGCCCTCGGGTTGCGCCTCACCTCGTCGTCGGTCGGCCGGAGGGGCTTCTTGGTCAACCGGCGGAAGCCCTCGGGCTCGAGCCCGCGGAACGCCTCCTTCACCTCGCGGTCCTCGAGGCTGTGGAAGGCGATGACGGCGAGGCGGCCCCCGGGCGCGAGGCACGGGCGAGGGCGGCGAGCGCATCGCCCAGGCCCTCGAGCTCGCGGTTCACGCGGATGCGGATGGCCTGGAAGGTCCGGGTCGCGGGATGGAGGCCGGGCTTGGGGCGGGGCGCCGCCCGGCGCACGATGTCGGCGAGCTCGCCCGTGGTGCGGATGCGCGTCCCTGGCGGCGCGCGGTGGCGATGGCCTTGGCGATGCGGCGCGACGCCGGGCTCCTCGCCGTAGCGGTAGATGAGGTCGGCGAGGTCCGGCTCCCCGAGGCGATTCACGACGTCGGCCGCGGTCTCGCCGTGGCTCCGGTCCATGCGCATGTCGAGGGGGCCGTCGGCCTGGAAGCTGAACCCGCGCTCGGGGTCGTCGAGCTGCGCGGAGCTGATGCCGAGGTCGAGCAGGATGCCGTCCGCCCGCTCCTCGCCAAGGAGGGCTGTGATCTCGCGGTAGTCGGCGTGCACGAGGCGGGCGCGCTCCCCGAAGGACGACGAGCGCTCGGTGGCGGAGGCCAGGGTCTCGGAATCGCGGTCGAGGGCCAGCAGACGGCCGTCGGGCGAGCTCCGGCGCAGCAGCTCCTCGGCGTGGCCGCCGAGGCCCACCGTGCCGTCGACGTAGAGCCCTCCCGGCTTCACCGCGAGAAGCTCCAGCACTTCCGCGAGGAGGACCGGCTCGTGCGCGCGCACATCAGATTCCGAACTCCGAGAGGGCCCGCCCGTCCTCGTCGGTGAAGGGCTCTTTCTTGAACAGCCGCTCCTGGAGGCGCTTCTGGTTCCAGACCGCGAGATGGTTCTGGAGGCCGAGCACGCTCACTTCCCCGGTCATGGCCGCGGACTCGCGCAGGAGCTGGGGCAAGCAGCACGCGCCCCTGCTTGTCCATCGACACCACCTGTCCGAAGAAGTTCACGCGGTCGAGAAAGCGGAGCTTCGACGGGTTCGTGGAGGGAACGGCTGCGAGCTTGCGCTCGATCTCGAGCCACACCGCCATGGGATAGATCCGCGCGAAGTCCCCGGTGATGCTGGTGACGAAGAGCTCGGGGCCGTACTGGGTCTCGACGAACGTGCGGAATCCGTTCGGGACCTTGAGGCGTCCCTTGTCGTCGATGCGTGCTGGATGATTGCCCCGAAGCATCGCTCGCTCGTGCCCCTTGAGCCAAGGGTCCCGCGCCTCCATCTGGGGAGACTCGTACCCACTTTTGTCCACAAAAAACCACTCGGAGTCTAGAACTCCCCCCAAGAGGTGTCAAGCCGAAACTGAAACTAACGGCTGGGTTTCGCCTGTGGAAGAGCCGGCCCCGGAGGGGGTCCGGCGGGGGGCGGCGAGGGAGGCGGAGGCGAGGGGCCACGGCAGGTCCAGGGCGACGTCGTCGAGGAGGCGTTCCGACTCCCGAAGGAAGCCGTCCCAGCTCTCGGGGGCCCAGATCTCGAAGCGCGACGAGGCGCCGATGACGACCGCCTCGCGACCGAGGGCCGCGGCCTGGCGCATGGGCCGGAGGCAGCAGGATGCGCCCCTGCACGTCCAGATCGCAGTCCGCGGCGCGGCTCGCGAGAAGGCGGGTCAGGGCCTTCACCTGTCGGTTGAACGCCGGGAGCGACGCGATCTGGGTCTCGAGGCGGGCCCATTCCGCGGGTGCGTAGACGGCGAGGCACTGGTCGAGAACCGTCACCACGACGCGACCGGCGCCTTGCGTGGAGAGGACGCGCCGGAAGGGCGCGGGCACCGGCAGCCGCCCTTTTCCGTCGATCCGGTGGCGATAAGTCCCTTTGAACACAGCGAGCTGGAAGTATTCCACACTTTCTTCCACTTTTCCACACTAGAGGGCGTCGGTCCCGCCGGATGATCGAGAACTTCCGGTAGCGGCGATTCTAGCGGCGCGCGGGGCCTCCGAGCACCCGGAACCCTTCGCGCTCCGCGGCCGCGCTCAAGCGTTCGTCGAGGCAGACGAAGGTCAGCGTCATGGGGCGGCCTTCAGAAGCGGCGGTGGCCGCAGCGAGCTGAAGGGAGTCGGCGGCCCGCAGGTCGTGAACGCGGAGCAGTCGGCGCGCGGCGTCACGGAGGGGCTCGGACGGCTGTACTTCCTGCCAGGTTGCCGCGAAGCGATCGAGCCGCCCGCGCGCCCGGCTCGCCGACCGCGGCAGCAGCAGGCCGTCTCGCTCGAGGCGCGAGAGGGCCGACTCGCACTCGACCCGGGCGCCCCACCAGGCGAGGACGCCGGAGTCTGACCGGTACAGGGCTCGCATCCGGCCCGACGCCCGCTGACGGACGATGAGAGGGACGAGGGCGGAGCTGTCCCAGAACCTCAACGACCGGTGCGACGCTCGTCGAGCAGGGCGGCGAGGACATCGCCGCCGGCCCGGGACGCTTCGGGGGCCACTCGCAGGATCTCCTCGAGCCGGCCGCGGCGTGCGCGGCGAATGACTCCGGCCCGCTCCAGTCGCGCGAGACGCCCCTCATCAGGACCGGCATCTTCGGCGGTCGCCACGGGCTCGAGCCGGGCGATGGGCCGACGGCGGTCCGTGATCAGAACTGTCTCCCCATGCCGCACGCGGTCCAGGAGGGCGCTGAGCGAGTTCTTCGTCTCGGATATGGTGGCGGTTCTCACAGGGCTATTATAGCCTTTTCGCTGGATCGCGCGGATCGGGCTGTGGCGAATCACCGGACGAAGATCGCCCACTCGGACGCCGATTCCCAGTCCGCGAGGTCGAGTCACAATAGGGACGATGACGCGCTCCGCGACGAAGGCCTACCTCGATGGGCGCGCCACGCTCGGAATCAAGTTCGGCCTCGAGCCATGCGGGCGCTCGTGGAAGAGCTCGACCATCCGGAGCAAAGCTACGCGACCCTGCTGATCGCGGGCACCAACGGCAAGGGATCGGTCGCGGCCTGCGTGGACGCGGTCCTGCGCGCCAGCTCCTTGCGCACGGGCCTCTACACCTCGCCCCACCTGATCCGCGTCCACGAGCGGATCCGGGTGGACGGGCAGGAGATCTCGGGTCCCAGCCTGGCCCGCGCGGTGAGCCTCGTCCGGGAGGCCGCGGACCGGCTGGTCGCCCGGGGCGCCTTCGCCCAGCACCCCACCTACTTCGAGGTGCTGACCGGCGCGGCCTTCGCACACTTCCAGACGGCGGCGGGTCGACGTCGCCGTGCTCGAGGTGGGGCTCGGGGGAAGGCTCGACGCGACGAACGTCGCCGAGCCGCTCGCTTCCGCGATCGTGAGCATCGATCTCGACCACCAGGAGTTCCTGGGCGACTCGCTCGGTTCGATCGCGGCCGAGAAAGCGGGCGTGCTCCGCGCCGGGCGGACCACGGTCCTGGGGCCGCTCCCGGACGAGGCTCGCGCCGCGGTCGAGCGGCGAGCGAAGGAGGTGGGCGCGCGACTCGTCGTCGCCCACGAGGGAGCGCTCGTCGAAGAGCGCGCGGGCGTCCTCGACGTCTCCACTCCGTCGGCCTTCTATCCGGGCCTGCGTCCCCTCCCGGGCGCCCACCAGCGCGACAACCTCGTGGTCGCCATTCGCCTGCTCGAGGAGGCGAAGGCGGCGCGGCCTCGCCGTGGACCTCGGCCGGTTGAGCGACGGCCTCGCCGCCACCCGCTGGCCCGGGCGACTCGAGCGTGTCGAGGGCGCCCCTCCGCTGCTTCTGGACGGCGCGCACAACCCGGCGGGGGCGCGGGCCCTGGCCGCGGAGCTTCGCACCCAGAAGCCCTTCGTCCTGCTCTTCGGGGCGATGGCCGACAAGGACGTGGAAGCGATGGCGAAGGCCCTCTTCCCGCTGGCCGACGGCCTCGTGCTGACGGCGCCGCGCGATGGAGCGGGCCGCGAGCCCCGCCGAGGTGGCGACCCGCGCGGGCCCGTCCGCGCGCGATGCGCGTCTCGAGCCCGACGTGCGCAAAGCCCTCCGGGCCGCGCGCCAAATGGCGGGGCCGAACCAGCTCGTGGTGGTGGCGGGAAGCCTCTACCTCGTGGGCGAGGTGAAGGCCCTCCTCGAGAAAGAGCGGCGGGTCAGCGGTCGGCGGGCTTGAGCAGGCGCCGGAAGTGGTCGAGGGCCTCCGGCGTGTCCCAGTCCGCGGGCCCGACGTAGGTCTCCCGGATGACCCCGGCCGCGTCGATCACGAAGGTCTCGGGATAGCCCGTGGTGCGATAGGCGCCGGCGGCCACCGTCCCGCCCGGGTCGCGCAGGACCTTGAGGGTCAGGCCGGCCTTCTCGATGAAGGCCGTGAGCACGGCCTCGTCCTCGTCGACGGAGACCCCGAGGACCACGAGCCCGTCGCGAGACAACGCGCGGTGAAGGCGGTCCAGGGACGGCATCTCGGCCACGCACGGCGGGCACCAGGTCGCCCAGAAGTTGACGACCACCACGTGGCCCCTGAGCGAAGCGAGATCCACCGAGCCGCCGCCGCGCACGGGCAGGGTGAACGGCGGGGCCGGGGTGCCGACCTTGAGGCCGTAGCCCTTGTTCTGTTGGAGGTGGACGTAGCCGAAGGCCACCGCGACCACGACGAGAACGAGAAGCGCGAGCCGACCGTAGTCTTTCATTGGGCCCCTGGCATTGTAAGCTCAGGACATGCCTTCGCTCTCTTCGGACGTCCTGGCCCTGCAAGACGCGATCGTCGGCCTTGCGACGCGACCTGCACCAGCATCCCGAGCTCGCCTACGCGGAGACGCGCACCGCGGGCAAGGTGGTGGAGTTCCTGCAAGGCGCCGGTCTCGACGTGCGCACCGGCGTGGGCGGCACCGGGATCATCGCCTCGGCGGGCCCGGCGGGCGGGAGGACCGTCCTCCTGCGCGTCGACCTCGACGGCCTGCCCATCCAGGAGCAGAGCGACGCGCCCTACGCGTCGCGGGTGCCGGGGCGCATGCACGCCTGCGGGCACGACGGGCACGTGGCCATGGGCGCGGGCGCGGCCCGGGTCCTGGCCGGGCGGCGCCTGACGGGCGCCGTCCGCGTGCTCTTCCAGCCCGCCGAGGAGGGCGAGGGCGGGGCCCAGTCGGTGGTGCGCGACGGCGGGCTCGACGGCGTCGACCTCGTGCTCGGCATCCATCTCTGGAACGAGCTGCCGGTGGGCACGCTGGGGGTGAAGCCGGGGCCGCTCATGGCCGCGGTGGATCGCCTCCGGATCGTGGTCCACGGGCGCGGCGGCCACGGCGGCATGCCCCAGCGCGCGGCCGATCCGGTGGTGGCCGCGGCCCACGTCGTCACCGCCCTCCAGACCCTGGTCTCGCGCGAGGTCTCGCCCCTCCAGTCCGCGGTCGTGACCGTGGGCTCGATCCACGGGGGCGAAGCCTTCAACGTGATCCCCGACGAGGTGACGCTCCTGGGCACGATCCGGAGCTACGACGTGGAGCTGCGGCGGTCCATGCCGGAACGCATCCAAAGGATCGCCTCGGGCATCGCCGAGGGCCTCGGCTGCCGGGCCGAGGTCGAGGTCAAGGCCGGCAACCCGGCGGTGGTCAACGATCCCCAGGTGGCCGAGATCGCGCGGCGCGCGGCCACGCGGGTGGTCGGCGCCGACAAGGTGGTGGAGCCCGAGCCCAGCATGGGCGGCGAGGACATGGCCGTCTACTTCGAGAAGGTGCCCGGGTGCTTCGTGTTCGTGGGCTCCGCGAACCCGGCTCGGGGCCTCGACCAGTCGCACCACAGCCCCCGCTTCGACTTCGACGAGGACGCCCTCGCCATCGGCTGCGAGTTCCTGGTGCAAGCCGCCGAGGAAGCGCTCAGGACCTAGGCCACCCATGGGGCGGCCGCAGGCCCACTCGAGCGCTCCCGGTGCTTGTGGTCTTCCGCCGCCCCGACTACATTCGAGGCGCCATGGTGGGCGCCTGACCGTGCTCTCGCTCCTCGGCCTCCTCACCGTGATCGCGCTGGTCGGCCTCATCGTCGGGCGCGTCCTGTCCCCGCTCGTCGCCCTCATCATCGTGCCGGTGACCGCGGCCCTCGTCGGGGGCTTCGGGCTCCGGACGGCGACGTTCGTGGTCACGGGGATCCAGCAGATCGCACCGGTGGCCACGATGTTCGTGTTCGCGATCCTGTACTTCGGGATCATCGCTGACGCGGGGACGCTCGACCCCGCTGATCGACCGCATTCTTCGCGTCGTCGGGTACCGGCCCACGCGGGTGGTCGTGGGCTCGGCCCTTCTCGCGCTGCTCGTCCACCTCGACGGGTCCGGCGCCGTGACCTTCCTCATCACCGTGCCCGCGATGCTGCCGCTCTACGATCGGCTGAAGATCGACCGCCGCGTGCTCGCCGCGGTGGCGTCGCTGGCCGCGGGCGTGAACTTCCTGCCCTGGACCGGTCCGATGGTGCGCGCGTCGGCGGGGTTGCACATCCCGGTCGCCGAGCTGTTCCGGCCCTTGATCCCGGTCCAGCTGGTGGGCCTGGCCTTCGTGTTCCTGGTGGCGTTTCTCCTCGGCCGGCGCGCCGAGCGGCGCCTCGCGGCCGAGGGCCTGCTCGTGGATGCGGGCGCATTCGCCGCCACGCGTGCGCTGACCGACGAGGAGCGCAGCCTGCGTCGCCCCGGCCGTCTGTGGGTCAATGGCCTGCTGACGGTCGGGATCATGGCGGCCATGGTCGCGGGCCTCGTGGATCCCGCGGTGATGTTCATGATCGGGACGGCGGTGGCGCTCTTGATCAACTATCCCGACCCCGGCGCGCAGCGCGCGCGAATCGACGCGCACGCACGGGCCGCGCTGATGATGGCGGCGATCCTGCTGGCGGCCGGCGCGTTCACGGGCATCCTGAAGGAAACGGGGATGCTGTCGGCCATGGCCACGAGTGCGGTGGGGCTCGTGCCCCCCGCGATGGCCCGTCACATCCCGGTAGGGCTGGCCCTGATCTCGATGCCCCTGAGCCTGGTCTTCGATCCCGACTCGTTCTATCTCGGCGTGTTGCCGGTCATCGCCGAGGTCGCCGGCAAGCTCGGGGTGCCGGCGATCCAGGTCGGCCAGGCGGCGCTCCTCGGCCAGATGACCACCGGCTTTCCCGTGAGCCCCCTGACCCCGGCGACGTTCCTCGTGGTGGGGCTCACCGGCATCGAGCTCGGTGACCATCAGCGTTTCGCGGCCCCCCTGCTCTTTGCGGCCACGCTCGTGATGACGGTGGCCGCCCTCGCCTTCGGAGTGCTCTCGCTGTGAGGCCGCTGCGCATCGGGTGCGGGGCCGGATACTCCGGCGACCTTATCGAGCCCGCGGTCGAGCTCGTCGAGCGTGGCGCGCTCGACTATCTGGTGTTCGAGTGCCTGGCCGAGCGGACCATCGCCGTGGCCCAGCAGGCCAGGGCCAAGGACCCCGGCGCCGGCTTCGATCCGCGTCTCGCGGAGCGCATGGAGGCGGTGCTGGCCCCGAGCAAGGACCGTGGGGTCCGCATCATCACGAACATGGGGGCCGCCAACCCGCTCGCGGCGCTGCGTGCGTGCGCGAGGTCGCGCGGCGCTTGGGCCTTCACGGGCTCAAGATCGCCGTGGTCACCGGCGACGACGTCCTGCCCCTCATCGCCGAAGAGACGTTTCGTGCGCTCGAGACGGGTGAGCCCCTCGCGCCGGGCGAGCGTGGTGTCGGCCAACGCCTATCTCGGCGCGGATCCTGTCGTCGAGGCCCTCGGCCGGGGCGCGGACGTCGTCATCACGGGGCGGGTCGCGGATCCGTCACTGTTCGTGGCCCCGATCGCCGCGCACCATGGCTGGGCCCTCGACGATTGGGTCCGCGTGGGCCGGGGAACGCTCGTGGGCCATCTCCTGGAGTGTGCCGGCCAGGTGACGGGAGGCTACTTCGCGGATCCGGGCGTCAAGGACGTGGCGGGGCTGAGCCGGCTCGGGATTTCCTCTCGCCGAAGTGTCCGCGGATGGCAGCGCGGTCATCACCAAGGTGCCCGGCTCCGGCGGGCGCATCACCACGGCGACGTGCAAGGAGCAGTTGCTCTACGAGCTCCACGACCCCGCCGCCTACGTGACGCCGGATGCGGTGGCGGACTTCAGCCAGGTGCGCATGACGGCACTCGGTGATGACCGGGTTCGGGTGGAAGGGGCGTCGGGACGAGCGAGGACGGGCACGCTCAAGGTGTCCGTCGGCCAGCTCGACGGATGGATCGGCGAGGGGCAGATCTCCTACGCGGGCCCCGGAGCGGTGGGTCGTGCGCGGCTCGCCGGCCAGATCGTGGCGGAACGACTGCGCCTCGTAGGGCTCACCCCACGCGAGACGCGCTACGACCTGATCGGCCTCGATGCTCTGCACGGAGCCCGGCTGTCGGCGGCCGGGAGCGAGCCGTACGAGGTGCGCCTTCGGGTGGCGGCGCGAACCGATTCCGAGCGGGACGCGAGACGGGTGGCGCAGGAGGTCGAGGCCCTTTACACCAACGGCCCCGCCGGGGGTGGCGGCGCGGTGACGTCGGTGCGCCAGGTGCTGGCAATGCGGTCGACCCTCGTGCCACGGGAGCGCGTCCCCTGGCGGGTCTCGTGTGAGGAGGTGACGTGAAGCTTCGTGAGATCGCACACGCCCGTACCGGCGACAAGGGGGACACCTGCAACATCTCGGTCATCGCGTTCGACGAGCGCGACTATCCGCAGATCGAGCGCCAGGTGACGGCCGAGCGGGTCAAGGCGCACTTCGACGGAATCGTCCGAGGCGATGTCGTGCGATACGAGTTGCCGCAGCTCGGCGCGCTGAATTTCGTGATGACGAAGGCGCTCGGTGGCGGCGTCACGAGATCGCTCGCCCTGGACGCGCACGGCAAGTCCCTGAGCTCGGCGCTCTTGGCCCTGGATCTCCCGGAAGCCGCGCCCTGAGCGGCGGGTGGCCCACGAGCGACGGCCCGCTCTCGGGGCCGTCGCACGTGGGCCCCTGAACTACAGCTGAATCCGTACGATGTTGCCGGTCCCGATCTCGGTCACGAACAACTCGCGCGTTTCACGGTCGAAGGCCATGCTGGTCGGCGTGGTCAGGGCGGTCGAGAGCACCTCGGCCGCGGCCGTGCGCTGGGCGAAGCGCAGGAGGCGACCTGGCGACACGAACCCCGGAGGACCACCCGGCTGGCCCGGGAGTCGGAAGCTGCTCGCGTACTCGAGGACGAGGAACGGCCCGTTCCGGTGGCCGACCGAAAGGACGTCGATCGCATAGGTCAGGCCGGAGATGAACGCCTCCGTCGTGCCGTGGCGCAGGTCGACGAGCTGGACGCTGGACCGGCCCTGGCCAAAAGGAAACCCAGTGAGAAGGGTGACGAGGGCCGACGACTCCGCGCCGGGCAGCCCGCGGATGCCGTTGGGCACGGCCTGACTGAACGGCGGACCCGGGTTCGGGGGAGGATTGGGCACGCCCGGGAAGCGGACGATCGTCCTGGCACGGCCGGTCGCACGGTCGATCTTCACGACCGAGTTCTGTCCGGCATCGGGCAGGTAGAAGTCGTCTCCGAGGCGCAGCAGCCCGAAGGGGTTCGATCCGTTGACGACATTCGGGGGCGGGCCCGACGGGTAGAGGTCTCGAAGGTCGGCCACCACCCGCACCCATGCCTCTGCTCCCGAGGGACTGACGAGGTGGATCTCCTGGCCGTCGGCCAGCGCGCCGTAGTCGGTCGTCGGGCTGAGCACGAACCCGTCGTGGAGACAGTCGATGGGGTCGCTGAACCGGACGCGCCACAGGGAGCTGAAGAGCGCCGAGGACAGGCCGAACGGGTTGGGCGCCTCTCCCCCGCCGATGCGCTTGATGGTGTCGCCTTGGGCGATCTCGACGTACAGCGTCTGGGGGCCCGAGATCCACAGTCCGGAAGGACCGGTGGGGTTGCCGTTGTCCAGATCGAGTCCGGCAGGAAGGCCTTCGAGTAGGGCCCAGTGGCTGCCGCTCCCGTCCCGTGGCACGAGCGAGACGCGGCCGTGGTTCGCGACGAAGGGCGCGGAGACGACGGGGGACGTCGGGAGGTCCCCCGCCTCGGACACGAGCAGGTTGCCTCCGGAGGTGAGGATGATCTTGGTCGGCGTTTTGAGACCAACGGCATAGGGTGGCGGCGGCTGAGCCACCACCGCGCCCGGCCAGATGGAAAGGGCAGCAAGGGCCACGCCGGCGAGGGGCGTCGTTCGAAATCTCATGGTCTTACCTCCGCTGGGGATACCCCCCCAACATGGGGCTCGCCACGCGGGAAGTCCTGGCGAAAGGTTGAGGTTTCCTTGTCGGACCCCTGAAGGGCACTGCGTCGGCCATGTGGATGGTTGGTCGGGCCCCGCGGTCGTAACCTCCGACGCGCCAGGCCAAACGCAAGAACGGCTGGCGCGCTCCGAACCCTCGGGAGGGCCGGAGCGCCGCCAGCCGGAACCGCCGTCAGCGCGCGTCGACCTTCTTCTGGACGCTCGACACCATGAGGGGCAGGGGGCTGGACACCATGCTGAAGACCTCGTCGCCTCCGTCCACGATCACCAACCGCTCCTCGATGGAGATGCCGGGGCCGGGTTCGAAGTGCGTCACCCCCGAGCAGTCCGCGTTCACTTCGTACGTCCCGGAGCCTTCACGGTCCGGTACGATCCCGGTGATCGACCCCTTCACGTTGTCGACCTGAGTGAACTGGCCCTGCCCGTCGTAGACGCGAACCACCACCCCGATCAGCGACTCGACGGGCCCGCTCGGACCCGCGGGCCGCGTGCCCTGCATCTGGATGCCATAGGCGCCTTTGAGCGTGGCCTGGCTGCACCCTCGCCCTTTCGCATGCTGGTCGCCATTCTTCTCGTCGTCCCTCTCGCCGCCGAATCCCTGCGCGCCGACGAGCGCCGCCGCCGCCACGATGCCGACGCCTGCCCAACCCATTCGTCGCATGTCTTCCTCCACTTGGATACGCACCCAATGTAGGGAGCGCCAGACGCGAAGACTTGGCGGAAGCTTGAGATTTCCTTGGGCGGAATCCTGAAGGACAGTCTGCCTAGGGCGCCGCCACTGGCCCCAGGTACCGGTCCAGCCAGTCCAGGGTTTCCCGTATGGCGTCTGGGTTTCGCATCAGCGCATGTCCCGAGTCGACGAACACGAGTCGCTTGTCTTTCTCCGGCGTCCCCAGGAGCCGCAGGAAGAGGCTACGACCCTTGGGGTCGTAGATCGGATCGTACCGGCCGGCCAGCAAGAGGACGGGCGCCCTTACTCGGGGTGCGAAGTTGAGCAGGTCGACCTCGGGAGGCATCCTCGAGGGTCCAAGCGCACCCTCGCCGTGCACGACACCCGCCTTGAGGCGGTCGTCCAGGGCCAGCGCATAGAAGGAGAGGCTTTCGCTGACCCCCAGCACGGCCAGTCGTGTCTGATCGATGTCCGAGCGAGAGCCGAGATAGTCGAGCGCGCGACTGAAGTCCTTCGCCCTCTGGGTGATCAGGTCCCGGAGCTCGTCAGGCCCTGCAATGGGCTTCTGGAGACGGCGCTCGTAGGTGGCCTGGTAGACGGGATAGAGGACGGCGCGACCGCCTCGCAGGATGTAGTCGAACGACGACGTCCGGAGGTCGTCGCTGGACTTGAGGAACATCGCCTCGCCGCTCGGGGAGAAGACCACGGTCTGGTAGGGCGGCTTGGCTCGGTGGGGAAGGAAGAGATGCGCGGGCACACGCTCGTTCCCGTAGGCCGCGTCGAAGGAGACCTTTTCGCGGCGCCAGTCTCGTGCTTCCTCCACCGATTCGACGGTGGCGTTCAGCGCGCCGCGTTCATAGGCATAGAAGCTCCGATAGACACGAAACGCCTCGTCCGTGGCGGGCTTCTCGGTGGAGTAGTCCCGCTCGGGGGTTTGGACGGCCGCCCGAAGCTCGGGAGGGAGCGGGGCCATGTAGCGAGCGCACCGGAAGCCGTGGACGCGGGCTCGGGCCCACGGCGACTGGGTGGCGCTGTCCACGAGGTACTGCATCGGGGAGTCGGTCCAGCCGCCGCCCAGGACGTACCGCTGTCCGCGTGACTCCGTCCAGCACCACTCCTGGACGTTGCCCGCCATGTCGAAGGTGCCGAACGGCGAGATCCCCCCCAGGGTCCCCACTGCGACCGGGCCCTTTGCCCCGAAGTTGCTGAAGTGGACGATGTCCGCGAAGAGGTTGACCCGCTCCGGGGCGAGCGCTCGGAACCAGTGGTGGAAGGTCGGCAGCTCCTTGCCCGCGAACTCGGCATAGGCGGCGGCTTCGAACCAGCTCACTCCCCCCACCGGATACTCGTGCTCGCCGTCGGCGTACGTTCCCGCCTCCCACGTCGCCGGCCCGGGCCGCCCGGTGGCATCGCCAAAGAAGGCCATCGCCTCCCGCCACGAGAGGATCCGGCCGTCCTTGGCGAAGGGCTGCTTCCAGTATTCGGGCTTGCGGTACCCGCCCTGGTCGACGAACTCCTTGTACTGGCGGTTCGTGACCTCGTAGCGGTCGAGCCAGAAGTCGTCCAGCTTGACCGGAGGATGGTCGCGGAACTGGAAATGTCCGCCCGCGACCCGGACCATGCCGGGGGGTACGGTGCCGACGGGGTCGAGCGTGTAGTCGAGCGAGCGCGCCGGACCGGTGGGGTCCGAGGTCGCCTCCACCGGCTCGAACCCTTCCTTGGTGATCCGCCAGCGGAGCATTTCGAAAGGCATCCGCACACCTTCGAGAGGCGTGCGGCCGACCGGCTTCCATTCCCCTTTGGAGGCGCCGTAGGACTTCACGAAGACGAGGGCGCCAGGCGGGTTCGTCCGCAGGGACAAGCGGAAGCATCGATCCTTCCAGAAGCGGTCGAGCTGAGGATCGCCGGGCAGCAGGGGCTCCGCCTCCTGCGCGAGCCAGTAGGCCTGGTAGTAGTCGTTCTTTTCGACGAGGCGTGCGATCTCCGGCAGGGCGACATTTCGCGCCCAGCGGGCGCGGCGCGCCCCGCGCCCAGGTCCAGGCCAGGAAGGAAACGAGGGCGACGGCGGCGACCGCCAGAGGCACGGCGTACCGAGGCTGGCGCAGGGCCGCGCGCCACCAGGTCGCGCGCGCTTTGACCCGCGCGCGGCACGCGGTCAGGTCCAGGAGCAGCTCGGCCGCCGACGCGTACCTCTGGTCGGGGCTCTTGGCGAGGCACCGCTCCACGACGCGTTGGAGGTAGCGCGGCACGTCGGGCCGGAGCGACCGGAGCGCGGGGGGAGAGTCGCGGAGGATCGCGCTCAGCAGGGAAACCGGCGAGTCGCCACGGAAGGGCCTTTGGCCCGCCAGCATCTCGTAGAGCAGGGTTCCCACGGAAAAGACGTCCGACCGGGCGTCCGCGGGCTTGCCGTCGACTTGCTCGGGCGACATGTAGGCCGGGGTTCCGACGAGCACACCCGGGCGCGTCATCGGGGCCGTGGTCTCGGCCGCCGAAGGGTCGCGGGTCACGGTCGCTCCCTCCGGACCCGGCGGCCCCGCGTCAGGCCTCTCCCGCACCTTCGCGAGGCCGAAATCCAGCACCTTCACGTGGCCGGCATCGCTCAACATCACGTTCGCCGGCTTGAGGTCCCGATGGATGATTCCCGCGGCGTGGGCGGCGGCGACGGCCTCGGCGATCTGGAGAGCGATGTCGAGGGCCTCGGCCACGCTCGGCCGCCGCTCGGCGAGCAGCCGGTCGAGGCCCTGGCCGGAGATGCACTCCATGGCGATGAAGTCGACCTCCCGGCCGTCCACCGAAGCCTGGCCGACGTCGTGCACGGTCACGATGTGGGGATGGTTGAGAGCCGAGGCCGCCTTCGCCTCCTGGACGAGGCGTCGCCTCCGGGCGGCGTCGAAGGTCGCCTCGGGGCGCAGGACCTTGATCGCCACGTCCCGGTCGAGGCGGGTGTCCCGGGCGCGGTAGAGGACGCCCATGCCGCCCTCGCCCAGCTTTTCGAGGACGAGGTAGTGGGAGAGCGTCTGGCCGATCATGGCGCTTTCCCTAGTCCGCGTCGGTGCCGGTGGTGGCGCCGTCGCGGAGGGCCTTCAAGGTGATGCTGACGCGCCCGAGGCGAAACACGTCGCCGTCGACCAAGGGGGTGGGGGCCGAGATCCGCTGTCCGTGAAGGAAGGTCCCGTTCTTGCTGCCGAGGTCCTCGAGGACGGGCGCTCCTCCTTCGACGAGGATGCGAGCGTGTCGCCGGGAGACGCTCGACGAGTCGATCCAGGCGACTCCTTCCGCGACGCGGCCGAGCAGGTTCTCGCCTGCGCGCAGGTCGACCTCACGCCCTTGCAGGACGAGCCGGTAGGCCGTCGAGCCAGGGACCCACCCTGGCCCGGATTCGTCGGCCTCCCCGCAGAAGGCGTAGCCCACGCGGTGCACCGTACGCACGAAGCGCGGGGTCTTCGCGTCCTCGTCGAGGGCGGAACGGAGCTCCGCCACCACGCTGGCCAGCGCCCATTCCGAGACGAACGTCTCCGGCCAGAGGCGGTCGCGGATGCGGTCCTTGGAGACCACGTTGGGCCGATGGCCCAGCAGCAGCTCCAGGAGCTCGAAGGCCTTCGGCCCGAGATGGCACAAGGTTTCCCCGCGCCGGAGCTGGCGCGTCCCGCGTTCGAGCACGAAATCGCCGAAGCGCACGCTCATCGACGCCATGACGCGACGAGCCGAGGACTGTTCCAGGGTCCCGATGTTAGCGATCAAACCCGGAACCCACAAGACGGGATCGTGGCGGGAACGGGTTCCTGAGCGAGATGGAGATTGCGCCTCCGTTCGAACCTGGTCTAACGTGCGCGGTGCTTGGGACGGAGCGCTCGAAGCAGAGGAGCTGAGCATGGGCAAGCTGGTCGCGGTGTTGATGGTCGGGGTCTTGGCCGCGGACGCGGCATCGGGACAAGAAGCGGCATCGGGAACGGAGACGTGCAAGGGCCTCGCACGACTCGAGCTGCCGGCCGCGAAGGTCGAGTCGGCCGAGACCGTGGCCGCGGGAGCCTTCACGCCACCCGCGAACCTGCCTCCGTGGATGGCGGGTGATCCCTCCCTCTACAAGACGCTGGCCGCGTTCTGCCGCGTGGTCGTGAAGGCGACTCCGAGCGCGGATTCGGACATCCAGATCGAAGCGTGGCTGCCGCTCGCGGGCTGGAACGGGAAGTTCCGGGGCCAGGGCAACGGCGGGTTCGCCGGGCAGATCAACTTCCGCGGCGTGGCATCGGCCCTCCGCCAGGGCTACGCGACCGCGGGCACGAATACGGGGCACTCCGGAGAAGGAACGGACGCGAGCTGGGCGCTCGGACATCCCGAGAAGGTGACCGACTTCGGGTACCGCGGCATCCACACGATGACGCAGACCGCCAAAGCCGCGATCAAGGCGTTCTACGGCAAGAACCCGCAGCACTCCTACTTCGGGAGCTGCTCGAACGGAGGGCGGCAGGCGCTTGATGGAGGCGCAGCGCTATCCCGAGGACTACGACGGCATCCTCGCGGGGGCGCCGGCCAACTTCTGGACCCACCTGCTGACGAAAGCGGTTGCGGACGCGCAGGCGACGACCCTCGATCCGGCGAGCTACATCTCATCCGAGCAAGCTCCCGGCCCTCGCGAGCGCGGTGAACGCGGCGTGCGACGCCCAGGACGGCGTGACCGACGGAGTGGTGAACGACCCGAGGCGGTGTCCCTTCGATCCGGCGACCCTCGCTCTGCAAGGGAGCGCGATTCGGACGCGTGCCTGACGGCGCCGCAGGTGACCGCGCTCAAGAAGCTGTACGCGGGACCGCACGACTCGCGCGGGCGCCTGATCTTCCCCGGATACGTGCCGGGAGCGGAGCAAGGCAACGGGGGCTGGGGGCACGTGGATCACCGGCGCGGCGCCGGGCAAGAGCCTGCTGTTCGCCTTCGGCATCGGCTACTTCTCCAACATGGTCTACGAGCGAGCGGACTGGGACTACCGGGGCGCGAACCTCGAGGAGGCCTTGAAGGCGGCCGAGGAGAAGACGGCGCAGAAGCTCGACGCGACGGACGCGAACCTGGCGGCGTTCAAGGCGCGAGGCGGGAAGCTCGTTCTCTACCACGGCTGGAACGACCCGGCGATCTCGGCGCTGAACACGATCGGCTACTACGACAGCGTGGTGGGCAAGCTGGGACGGCAGGAGACGGATGCCTTCGTGCGGCTCTACATGGTCCCGGGGATGCAGCACTGCGGCGATGGGCCCGGCCCGAACTCCTTCGGGCAGTTGGGTGCGGCGCCCTCGAACGAGCCTCGGCGCAATGTCTTCATGGCGCTCGAGCAATGGGTCGAGAAGGGCGAGGCCCCGTCGTCGATCGTCGCGACGAAGTACGTGAACGACGACTCGGCCAAGGGGGTCGCTGGCGACCCGGCCGCTCTGCCCCTATCCACAGATCGCAAAGTACAAGGGCCAGGGTGATCCCAAGGACGCCGCCGCTTTCGTCTGCGCGGCGCCCTGAGGCAGATGTATGACCGCGCAACGGTCGGGTTGACGGGCGGCGACGCGGCTTGTCATAGTGCGACGCGGTCGCCGAACCGCGTCCCATGCAAGTACCGATCAAGAGATCGCTGGAGCGCATTCCCGGCGGGCTGATGATCGTCCCGATGGCCGCCGGTGCCGTCGTGGCGACCGCCGCCCCCGGCGCGGGGGCGTTCTTCGGCTCCTTCACCGGCGCCCTCTTCAGTGGCGCCCTGCCCATCCTCGCGGTGTTCTACGTGTGCCTCGGAGCCACCATTCCCCTCGAGTCGCTGCCCACCGTGGCCCGTCGCGGAGGCACCCTGCTCGCGGGCAAGATCCTGGCCGGCTTGATCGCGGGCCTGGTCCTCGGGCACTTCCTCGGCGAGCGGCCGGTCAGCGAGGGGTTCTTCGCGGGAGTGTCGGCGCTCGCGGTCGTGGCCGCGATCAACGACACGAACGGCGGCTTGTACATCGCACTCATGCAGCATTACGGGCGAGCCGAGGACGGAGCTGCCTACTGTCTCATGTCGCTCGAGTCGGGCCGTTCCTGACCATGGTGACGCTGGGCGTAGCTGGCCTGGCCGCGTTCCCCTGGCCCACCCTCGTGGGCGCGGTCCTTCCCCTGGCCGTGGGGGTGGTGCTCGGCAACCTGGACCACGAGCTACGCGAGTTCCTGGGACGCGCGGCGCCGACCCTCATCCCTTTCTTCGCCTTCGCGCTCGGCGCGACGCTCGACCTTCACCGCGTGTGGCGCGCGGGGCTCCTGGGCGTGCTGCTGGGCGTGGCCGTGTTGCTCGTCTCCGGCAGCGTCCTGTTCCTGGCCGACCGCGTGGCCGGCGGCACCGGAATCGCCGGCTTGGCGGCGGCGACGACCGCCGGCAACGCCGCCGCCGTGCCTGCGCTCGTGGCCGCGGCGAACCCCGCCTACGCCGAAGCGGCGGGCCGGCGACGGTGCTCGTGGCCTCGAGCGTCGTGGTCACCGCGGTGCTCGTGCCCGTGGTCGTCGCCTGGTGGGCGCGGCCGTCTCCGACATGCTTGAGATGCTGGTGGTCGCCGACGACCTCACCGGAGCCGCGGACTGCGCCGCCGCCTGGGCGGCCCACGGCCTCGACCGCGGTCGTGGTTCGGGAGCACGACCACGAGCCGCCGGCGGCGCAGGTGCTGGCGATCGACGCCGCCACCCGAGGCCTGACGCCCGACGCCGCGGCCGCGCGGACCGCGAGCCTCGTCGCCGCGCAGGTCCGGCGAGAGCGCCCGCGGGCCCTCTACAAGAAGATGGACTCGACCCTGCGCGGCCACGTGGGCGCGGAGCTGGCCGCGGCCCTCGGGGTCTGGCGCGGCCTGGACCCGGCGCAGCGCGTCCGCGGTGGCGATCCTCGCGCCCGCCTTTCCCGCGACCGGTCGCACCACACGCGGCGGACGGCAGTACGTGAACGGCGCGCCGCTTCCGCAAGACCTCGCGGCGATGATGGAGGCCAGTGGTCTCGCGAGCGCCCTCGTCGCGCGCGGCCGATTGCGGGCGGGCGGCGGCGTCGCCGACGGAGGCCGCGGACGCGGACGTCTGGATCTGCGATGCCGAGACGGAGGAGGACTTGCAAGACCATCGCCGCCGCCGCGGCGTCCCGCGGCCCGAACGCGGTCTGGGCGGGCTCCGGCGGGCTCGCACGCCATGCGCCCGAGGCCCTGGGTCTCGGGCGTCGGCCGCGTGGCCGGACCCGCGGCGATGCCGGCCCGGGGGCCGATCCTGTTCGTGGTCGGCAGCCTCTCCGGGGTGTCGCGTGAGCAGGCGGCGAGCCTCGGCGCGGAGCCCGGGCGTCTTCACCGCGAGCCTCCGGCGGGAGACGCTGGTCGCGGGTGCGGGATCACCGGAGTGGTCGCGATGGACCGAGTCTCTCCGCGCGGCGCTCGACGCCGGACACGACGCCGTCGTGAGCATCGCCGCTCGGCGGACCACGGAGCGACGACGCGCCGACGACCCCGGCGTGGCCGTGGCCCTCGCTCGGTTCGCCGCGCCCCATGCGGCGCGCAGCGGCGGCCTCGTGCTGACGGGCGGCGACACCGCGCGCGCGCGTGCTCGAGGCCCTGGACGTCCCCTGGCTCCGCATCGTGGGCGAAGTCGAGCCGGGCGTGCCGCTGTCGATCGCCGGTCCCGGCGGCCGGCCGATCGTCACGAAGGCGGGGGCGTTCGGCGACCGTGACACCCTGCGGCGCTGCCGGGCCGCGATGAGGGCGGGCTGCGTGAGCAAGCCGCGAATCGCGATCACGATGGGCGACGCCGCGGGCGTCGGACCCGAGGTCGTCGTGAAGAGCCTCGCCCATGCCGAGGTGTTCGACCTCTGCCGGCCCCTCGTCGTCGGTGATGCCGGCCGTCTGCGCGCCGCCGCTCGACTCACCGGGAGCCGGGTCGAGGTGCGACGCGTCGACGATCCCCTGGGGGACGAGGCGGGTTCAGTGCCCGGGGTCGCCGACTGCTTCGACCTCGCTCTCATTCCCTCGGACCTTCCGTGGGGAAAGCTTTCCGCGGTGGCGGGCGAAGGAGCGTTCCAGTTCGTCAAGCGCGCCACCGCCCTCGCCCTCGCCGGCGAGGTGGACGCCATCTGCACGGCGCCCCTCAACAAGGAGGCGCTCCACGCCGCCGGCCACATCTATCCCGGGCCACACCGAGCTCCTGGCCGCGCTCACGGGCACGGCCGAGGTCTCGATGATGCTGGCGGCGCCCCGGCTGCGGGTGATCCACGTGACCGCCCATCTGGGCCTGCTCGACGCGATCGAGCGCATCGAGCCGGGGCTCGTGGAGCGGACGATCGCGCGGGGCCACGAGGCGCTCCAGAAGACGGGCATCGAATGACCCCGGATCGCCGTGTGCGGCATCAACCCGCACGCGGGCGAAGGCGGCCTCTTCGGCCGCGGCGAGGAAGAGGCCAAGATCGTGCCCGCGGTCGCCGCGTGCCGGGCCCGGGGATGGAGCGTGGACGGCCCGTTGCCCGCCGACACGCTCTTCTACCGGGCCACCCGCGGCGACTTCGACCTCGTGGTCGCCATGTACCACGACCAGGGCCACGGGCCGGTGAAGGTGCTGGGGCTCGAAGCCGGCGTGAACATCACGGTGGGCCTGCCCGTCATCCGCACCTCCGTCGACCATGGCACCGCCTTCGACATCGCCGGCACCGGAGTGGCCGACGAGCGCAGCATGCTCGAGGCGCTGCGCCAGGCCGCGGCCCTCGCGACCCGCCGCTAGGCTTGTGTAGAATCAGAAGTGGAGGTTCACACATGCCGACGAACCTGAACATCGACGACGGGCTCCTGGACGAAGCGGTCAGGGTCTCGGGCAAGAAGACGAAGCGCGAGACGGTCAATGCCGCCCTCGCCGAGTACGTGTCACGGCGGAAGCAGCGGCGCATCCTGGAGCTGTTCGGGAAGCTCGAGTGGGACCCGAAGTACGACTACAAGAAGGAGCGTGAACGGAGGTGAGCCTGCTCGTGGACACCTCGGTCTGGTCGTTGGCCTTGAGGCGAGACCGCCCCTCCGGCCGCGAGGTCGATGCCCTGCGTGCGGGAATCGAGGGCGGAGAGGTGGTGCTGACCGGAATCATCCTCCAGGAGATCCTTCAGGGTTTCCCGAGCGCCGAAAGAACACGGCGGCTCGCGGAGCATCTGGCGCCCTTTCCTCTTCTTGCCCTTCATCGCGGGGACTACCTTTACGCCGCCGAGATTCGCAACAAGTGCCGGGCGAAGGGAGTCGCGATCTCGACCGTCGATGCGCAGATCGCCGCGGCTGCGATCAACCACCGCTGCGCCCTCCTGACCGCCGACGCCGACTTGCAGGCCGTCGCGCGCCACTTCCCCTTGCGCATCGCCTGAGGCAGCGGTCCGGAGTGGCGGCGGGCTGCCGCCACTCCGGCCGCCCTCCCCTACTTCCGAGTCAGCTCGGCGGTGGCGGTGCCCGGCGCCATGACGGCCGCCTTGACCTCCCGGGCATCGTCGACGATCACGAATGTGTATTGGATGGGAAACGGAAGCTCGGGCACGTGCAGCTCCATCTTTCCTGTGCAGTTGGCATTGACCTCGTAGGTTCCGGGAATCTCGCCCGCATCCGGTGCGACACCCGTGACCTCTCCGTGGAGGCCGGCGCCGGGCCCCTGAGTGAATGCCCCGTTTCCGTCGAAGGTCCAGAGTGCGGTCGCAACCCACCGCTCCGTGCCCCCGCCCAGGAATGGCGGCACCGCCCGCACTCCCGAGGCCAGCAACCCGTAGTCGCCTCTGAGCGTTCGCTCGCTGCAGCGGCGGGATCGCGTGTCGTCGTGCGCGGCCACCCCCGAGGGGATGGTCGGCACCAGGGCCACGGCGAGGCCGGCGGCCACCGCCAGCGGGATCGCTCGGCGCAAGAGGGGCATTCTCGCGTTCGTCCGGGGCGTTTCGTCCACGTGGGCGTCGTCGTCGAATCTCATCATCGTCTCCTCCTGGGCCGGGCAGTAACGCGAGGTCTGGTGCGGGCGCGACGCCGGCTGATTTCAGGAGAAGTTGCGCGCAATAAGGGCCGGAGGGAAGCACGGCACCGCACGGAACCGCACGGGCGTCGTGGAATCAACGAGTTGCCGGGCGGCCACAACCCGTATAATCGGGCATCGCGACATGGAACCTGCGCCTCTTTCTCGCGAAAAGGTCGTCGCGCACCTTCAGAAGGTGCTGGGGAGTTCTGCCTTTCAGGGAGCGGAGCGCTCACGCGCCCTGCTCCGGTTCGTTGTCGAGCGGACCGTCGGCGACGGAAGGGATGGAATCAAGGAATACACCCTGGGAGCCGAGGCGCTCGGAAAGGGCGAGGCGTTCGATCCGCGGGCCGACCCCATCGTCCGAGCGGAAGCCTCCCGGCTCCGGAAGCGGCTGGAGCGGTACTACGCCACGGAGGGCCGGGACGACTCCGTCTTCATCATGCTGCCGAAGGGCCGCTACGTGCCGGAGTTCCACGATCGGACGACGACGAACGAGCCGGAGCGGCTGAAGGTCGCCGAGGCGACGGCGAGAGGCCGTGGCCGCGGGATCGCCATCGGCAGCCTGGCTTCGATCGCCCTGGTCTTGTCGGCAGTGGCCTGGCAGGCCCGGCGGGGCCCTGCGGCCCCATCCCCGGCGCCTCGGCTCGTACCCCTCACGACCTCTCCGGGCTTCGAGCTCTACCCCACCTTTTCGCCCGACGGCGGCCGGGTGGCGTTCCAGTGGGGCGGGGAGCGATCGGACAACGTGGACATCTACGTCAAGCTGGTCGGGGACCCCGGGCTCCTCCGCCTCACCACGGATCCGGCCCGCGACACCGTCCCCAGTTGGTCCCCGGACGATCAGAAGATCGCGTTCGTCCGCTACGCCGCGGGCGGGGGCGGCGCCATCCACCTCGTCTCTCCCCTCGGCGGCCCGGAACGCAAGCTGACCGATCTGGTCGTGGCGTCAGGTTCCGCGTGGCCTCAGTTGTCGGGGCCGCTCTCGTGGTCCCGCGACGGGCGGTGGCTGGCCGTGGCGTGGCCGCCCAACCTGCCCGCGACCGACGACACTCCGAGTCACGTCCGCGGCGTCCACTTCGTCGCCATCCCGGGGGGCGAGACCCACGCGGCCACGTCTCCGGGCGCGCCGGCCTACCACACCCACCCCGCGTTCTCGCCCGAAGGAAGCTCCCTGGCCTACGCGTCCTGCACCGGCTGGTACGCGTGCCACGTCGAGATCATCGGACTGGGTTTGGACGCCCGGCCCCGGGGTGCGCCGCGGCGGCTGACCCGCAAGCCCGACGTCATCGAGGGCCTCGTCTGGGGCGCTGATGCGAAGTCGGTGGTCTACGCCGGCGGCCGCCCGCCACGGCTCTGGCGCGTCGGAGTCGCGGGAGACCAGGCGCCCGAAGCGTTGGAGGTCGGCGGGCTTGGCGTCGCGACCCCCGCCGTCTCGACCGCCCGGGGCCGCCTCGCGTTCGCCAACTTTCACAGCAATGCCGACGTTTACCGGTTCGAAGCCGGCAGTCCGCCCGCGGCGGTCGCTTCCTCCTCCATCCCCGAGGGGAATCCCCAGCTCTCGCCGGACGGGCGCCGCTTCGCTTTCGAATATGGACACACCGCCGAGGTGAACGAGGTCTGGCTGGCGGACGCGGACGGAAAGGATCCCCGGCGACTCACCCACGGACCGGGTCGCTGGCAGGGTTCACCGCGCTGGGCTCCGGACGGCCGCACGATCGCGTTCGACTCCGAGGCGAAGGAGGGAGGCTCCGACGTCTGGACCATCGACGTGGACGGGGGAGGGTTACGCCGTCTCACGTCTCATCCTGCCGACGACAACCAGCCGAGCTTCTCTCGCGACGGCCGCTTCGTCTACTTCAGCTCCGCCCGCACCGGCGCACGCAGCGTCTGGCGGGTTCCGGCTGCGGGCGGACCCGAGGAACGCCTCACGCAAACCGGAGGCGGGGCCCCCTTCGAGGGGTTCGACGGCAAGACGCTCTTCTTCACCCGTGAGCTCGCCCTCCCCTCGCCGCTTCTGGCGGTGCCGCTCGGTGGCGGCCCGGAGAGGACGGTCGTCGATTGCGTGCTCCCGTGGGGCTTCGCCGTCGGCAGCGCGGGGATCTACCACCTGGGCTGCGCACGGGACGGGCGTGTCGTGCCGGTCTACCTGCGGGACCTGGCGACTGGCCGCGACCGGCTCCTCGGCCAGGTGGAGGATGTGCGGCCCGGCTTCACGGTATCTCCGGACGGGAGGACGATCCTCTACACGAAGATGGTGGGGGCGGGCAGCGACTTGATGCTGATCGAGAACTTCCGCTGAGTCGGCCTTGGGACTTCAGAGAATCGCGGAGAGCGGGCACGTGAACGCGACGAGAACGTCGGCGCCCTCGAGAACGCCCCCTTCTCCAATCTCGCGCACGTCAGTCGGGGAACGGTACGCCGCCGCGCTCCGGCGCTCGGGGTCGATCACCCAGACCAGGCGCACCCCGGCCGCGAGGTACTCGCCCACCGTGTCGAGAAGCTGCCGCGCCGAGTCGTTGGGGGAGCGGACTTCGACCGCCAAGTCCGGAACGATCGACAGCCAAGCCTTCCCCGCTGCGCTTTCCAGTCGACCTGTGGCCACGAAGGTGATGTCGGGGGCGCGCTTGTTCCCGTTGGGCAGAACGTAGAGCGCGTTCGAGCCCAGGACGTCGCCCAGGCGGCGGACCTTGGCGTGAGTGGCCATCTGCGCAGTCAGGTTGGCGACCACGCGTTCGTGGGCCCATCCGGCCGGGCTCACGCGCAACTCACCGTCGACAACTTCGTACTTGTTGCCGTCCTTCGGAAGCCGAAGGAGCTCCTCATCGGAGATGGTGCGCGTGGTTGCCATGAGTCCCGTCGCCCTCCACGATTCTAGCGTTTCTACCCCGACCCTTGGACGCTCGAGGTCCGTACCCTGCCGAAGACCTACGCCTTCCACGCCTCCTTGAACGTCGTCGCCTTCTCGACCCGCCGCCACACGATCTCGTGGCCGATGCCGGGGCCTTCGGGCACCGCGATCGTGCCCTGGGGCATCACCACGACCGGCGGGTCGATCAGGTCTTCCTCGAAGTAGCGCGCGCTGGCCGAGGTGTCGCCGGGCAGGGTGAAGCCGGGCAGGGTCTGGAGGTGGACGTTGGCCAGGCGGCCGATGCCCGATTCCAGCATGCCCCCGCACCAGACGGGCACGCCGCGCGCGCGGCACAGGTCGTGGATCGCGATGGCCTCGGCGAAGCCGCCCACCCGGCCCACCTTGATGTTCACGACGCGGCAGGCGCCGAGGTGAAGGGCCCGGCGCGCATCCTCCGCCGAGTGGATCGACTCGTCGAGGCAGATCGACGTCTCGATCTGCCGCTGCAAGGTGGCGTGATCGACGATGTCGTCCCAGGCCAGGGGCTGCTCGATCATCATCAGCTTGAAGGCGTCCATCTCGCGCAGCAGGGGAGCGTCGGCCAGGGAGTAGGCGCTGTTGGCGTCCACCATCAGGGGCAGGTCGGGATGAAGGGCGCGAATCGCGGCCACCAGCTCGAGGTCGTGGCCGGGCTTGATCTTGATCTTGATCCGGCGATAGCCCGCCGCCTTCTCCACCGCCACCTTCTCGAGCAGCTCGGCGACGCTCTTCTGGAGACCGATCGAGACGCCGGAGGCGATCGTCCCGCCGCGCCCGCCCAGCACGCGGTAGAGCGGCACGCGCTGGCGTCGGGCCTCGAGCTCGAACGCCGCCATCTCGAGCGCGGCCTTGGCCATCTCGTGCCCACGGACTCGGGCGAAGAGCGGCGCGCAGCTCGCGCGGGTGCTCGATCTCGCGGCCCGAGGACGAGGGGCACGAGGAAGTCCCGAAGGACGTGGAGGACGGTGCCGTTCGTCTCCGGCAGGTAGTAGGGGTCGTCGTCGGCCACGCACTCGCCGTAGCCGGTCACGCCGTCGGCGGAGGCGCAGACGAGCAGGAAGTCCTTGGCCGTGGTGCGGCCGAACGAGGTCTCGAAGGGAAACCGCAGGGGCAGGCTGAGCCGGCGGACCTCGATGCGTTCGATCTTCATGGGGGCGCGGGACCGCGCCTCAGCGGCGGGGAGCGTCCTTCTTGCGCGCCGAGCAGAGCCGGCACAGTCCGAAGATCTGGTGCCGGTGGCCCTCGATCGTGAACCCAAGGCTGGCCGCGATCTCGACCTGGATCCGCTCGACCTCGTCGTTCATGAACTCGAAGATCGCCCCGCACGAGTTGCAGATGAAATGGTCGTGGTGGGCCCGGTTGTAGTCGGGCTCGAAGCGGGTCTCCCCCTGCAGGTCGAGCTCGCTCGCGAGGCCGGCCTCGCGGAGCAGCTTGAGGGTCCGGTAGACGGTGGTGCGGCCGATGTCGGGCCGGCGCTTCTGGACGATCTGCAGCAGGTCGTCGACGGAGACGTGCCGCTCCGCGCGCAGGAAGGCGTCGAGGATCACCTCGCGCTGCTCGCTGCGCTTCAGATGGTTCTTCACGAGGTAGGCGGAGAAGACTTCCATCTCTTCCCGCTTCACCTCGCGCCCGGCGGCCGTGCCCACGTTCGGAGACTAGCCTCGGTCGGGAGAGCCTGTCAACGCGACAGTCGGGAGCGGACTGTCCCGGGCGTGCCCGCTCTAGGGACGGAGCTTGATCGAAGGGTCGCCGAGAAGGGAGAAGCCCGTGAACCACGGGCGCGAGCGCGGGGTCGGCCGCGAGCGCGTCCGCCTTGGCCTGCCTCACCGCCTCTCCCAGGCTGCGTCCCGCGAGGTAGTAGTCGTAGACCCGACGCGAGAGGTTCGCCTGCAGGGCGGGATCGGAGATCCCTCCGGGCCCGACGCTCGCGACCGCGCCCCCGTTGGCGACGAGGAGCAGCTCTTCGCTGAGGGTGCGTCCTTCGCTGACGTACCACTGCGTCTCGCAGGTCCAGCTGAAGAGGACGGTCTGCTCCCCGGTCCCCTCGAGCGCGGCCACGTCCGCGTTCCGCAAGAGCCCCTGGTTCGACCAGACGTCCTCGCCACCGTGGCCGAAATAGCTGGTGGTCTCCGCCCCGCGCTTCAGCCCGGTCGAGGAGCGCGCTTCGAGCCGCCGCCACCCCTTGAGCCCCCACGTCCACGAAGGTCACGCTCCCCGGCGGGCAGAAGCGCCTCGAGGCTCTGCCCCTCCCCCCGGAAGGAGATGTCCGCGCCCACGCTCTCGTCCACCGCGATCAGGTGGCCCGCGCCGCGCGCCCGACTCCCGGAAGCGGGCGATCTTCTCCACGAGCAGATCGGCCTCGGCCGCGGTCCGCGCGGGCAGGCGTCCGATCGCGACCTCGGGACTGTCGTCGCCGTTCATGTCCGCGTAGCGCGTTTCCGAAGGCACGCGCCCGAACACTCCGTCCCAGCCGTACAGCGAGGGCACGTAGCTCCTGTCCCCGATCCCCAGGAAATCCCGGGGGTCGTAGGTGTCGTCCCCGAGGAGCACCACGTAACGCGCCCGACGGCGTAGTCTCGGCGACTCCAGTTCGGCGATGAGGGCCCGAATCGCGTTGGCCTCGACGACGCCGCTGCTGTAGCGGTCGTAGGCCCGATCCACGTCCACCACCGCGACCCGGTAGCCCTCGCTCTCCTTCAGCCCGCGCAGTCTTTCCGCCGCGGCCAGGAAGTCGGCGTGGGTCACGATCAGGTAGTCGACGCCCCTGAGGTCGGGGGCGGACGCGTCGTAGGCGGCGACGGAGAGCACCTCCGCGTTGCCCGAAGGGTCGACCCGGGGGATCGCGAGGTCGATCACGTCCAGGAACACGAGGCCGGGATCCTCGGGCGTGCTGCCCTCTGCTTCGTATTCGAGACGAAGCTCGTTGCCCCTCGCGCGCAGCGCCTCGAGCGGGATCACCCCGAGGAGCACGCTCGTGGTCTTGCCCGTGAAGCGCACCTCCCCGACCGGCACCCCGTTGATCTCGGCGGAGACGTGGTGGGCGTGCTCGGAGCCTCCGATGAGCCCGATGCGCACGGGCGCCATGCTCGCGCCAGATCCGAGCTGCGGCAGGTCGAACGCGAAGGGCCCCGCCGATCCTTCCGTGGCGTAGTCCCAGATCCAGGGGTCAGCCCCTTGCGCCACGAACGGTGCGTAGAGTGCGTTCGTCTCCACGCGCTCGAAGCCAGGCTCGAGCGGGAACCCCGACCGGGTCAAGCCGACCTTGAGCTCGGGGACCTCGCCCAGGCTCACGACGTACGGATTCTTGCCGGTATAGTCGGTGGACAGCGGTTCCGCCCGGAACTCGAGCACCCCGTCGCGTACCTCGAAGGGCACGGGTCGGCCGAGGTTCGTGACGTGGAGGCGCTGCCGCAGGGCTTGGCCGCTCCCCAGGCCGTTCCAGGAGAACACCCTCTGGAACCAACCCTCGAGGGGCACGCGCACGAGACCACCGCGCCCGACCTCGATCTTGATCGCTCGCGTTCCGAGCGGCGGCAGCGACCGGAGTCCGGTCTTGACCGCGCTCCGGGCCAGGACGTCCGGCCGCGGCGCCACCAGCATGCGCCCGCTCCCGTTGTCGCGGACCTCGCTCTTCTGCTCGCGGGCTTCGAGCCGCGCGAACGCCTCTTCGAGGCCGGGCTGGCCCGGCAGATAGGGGCCCATGGCCCGGACGCGCCCGTCGCGGGTCAGCTCTTCGATCCACACGCGGGCAGGAGACGAGCCTCGGAGCGGCAGTCGGTAGAGCACGGGACCGAGCGAGTCGGGCAGCGGTGAGCGCAGGATCTCGCGGTTCAGGCGTGTGCGCTTCCCGCCGCGGGATTCTCCGATGACGTTGAAGCCCCGGACCGAGCGGCCGCTCGTGACCGCGAACTCGATCTGGCCGCCGCGTACCCGCAGGCCGCTCACCACCGCGCGCGTCACCGCGAAACAGGTCTGCACGCCGGGGATCGAGTCGAAGGTGGTGGTGGCATTCGCGGTGCCGGGATTGCCGTCCGTGGAACCGAAAGCACTCGTTGTCGGTCGTGGTGATACCGTTGCGCCCCCCCCGCCACCGAAGACGCCGCGTTGACGGCCGACGACGTGAAGCGAACACCTCCCCCGCCGCCACCGCCCGGGCCCGTGGTGTTCGCCGGGATGGTGGCGCGCGCGGGGGCCGGATCCCGCGTCGACCATGCGTCCGAGCCGCGCCCGCCTCGGGCCAGGACGGTCAGGTTGGCGAGGGACACCGTCGGCGGTGCCACGAAGAGGACGCTGCCCCCGGCGCCACCGCCGCCACCGCCGTCGTTCAAAGGCTCGAAGGCGTCGGCCGAGGCGCCGTCGGCAGTGATCGTTCCCGTGCCCGCAACGGCGGCGGCCCGGATGAGGACGATGCCGCCACCGGCGGCGCCGCTGCCCAGGACGCCGCTGGAGTTGTTGCGGGTTCCGGCACCTCCACCGCCGCCCATCACGAGCCGGCCGGACACTGCCGGAAACGCCGCACCGCCGAAGCCGCCGACCGGGGCATTGCTGTTCCAAGCGTTGCCCCCGCCCCCGCCCTGGCCGCCGTTGCCGCCGCCGCCGCCGCCCGAGTTCTCGGCGTTGTTGCTGGGGCTCGAATCCGTGCCGCCCCCACCCGCGTTGCCCGGGGCGCCGCGCGCACGGTCTCCGTTGGTGTCATTATTGATGCTCGTCGGATACCCTCGAGTTCCGCCCACACCCGTGAGGTTGGCGGGCGTCCCCACGATTCCTTCTCCCTTGAGCCCGTGCGCGTCATCGCCCGAGGTCCGCAGGTAGTCAGTGCCCGTCAAACCGTTCTGTCCGGTGAGCTGTTGCGCGACGCCTCCGCGGAATCCGAGGCCCGTGACGTCCACCGAATTGGCGCTGAGGGTGATCGTCCCGGCGGAATCGAACGCCACGACCCCTCCGGTGAGCCCGTTCCAGGCCGTCGCCCGTGATCCCGGTCACTGTGAAGTTGCGGCCACGAGGGACCTCGATGACCTGATAGCTGCGCTGGCCGGTCGTCGTGGTCCGATTGGCGGTGCGGTAGCTGTTGATCGTCCCGTTCCCGGCTCCGCCGCCGATGATGTTGATGAGGACGTTCGTCCCGCTGCCGGTGGCGGCGGCGGTCTGCGCGACCACGTACTCGTAGAGTCCGGTGCTGTTGACCGCGGTCTGGCCGCGGGCGGCGCCCCCGACCACCCCGTCACCGTAGGAATCGTCGTTGGTGCTGTCGATGTCCGCGTCCTGCATCTGGATGATGAGGAGCAGGTCGCCCACCGCGATGTCCTGGTCGTACCCCCTGAAGGCGTTCGTGTTCACCCTGAGAGAGGTCGCACCCGCGGCGACCGTGCCCAGTCCCGGGTAATAGGTGTTGACGATGCCGAAGCCGATGCCGTCGATGACGATGGGGCAGGTCTGGGCGCTCGCCTCCGGAGCGAGGAGGCCAAGAAGGGTCACCAGCCCACAAAGGAGCCACGACCCCCTCCAACCGGACCTCGCCTTGGCTACTTTCATGACTACGCGACCTTCCCGGGCAGGCGACGACACCAGCCCACGCTCATCGTAGCAAGACGCGTGCCCTTGTGCTCGCCAGAAGTGTCAACCCGTCAGGACACCGAGAGCGGCCCGCACGGCCGACCGGTCGGGCCGAAAGCGGAGCACGTGTCCGGGCAGGGCCCCTCCGACGAAAGCCGCGGTTTCGAGGGCGCGGGCCGTACCCTGGCCTTCCCAGACCGGAGGAAAGGACTGCGCGAAGAGCCGAACCGCCACCTGGGCGGCGGGCAGGGGCCGCAGGCGCGTGGTCTTGCCCTGCTCCAGGAAGACGACCGCGGCCAGACGCGCCGAGGCAGGTGCCGCAAATTGGCCCGAACCGTGCCAAGGAGTGCCGAAGGCCTGCCAGGCGGTGCCGCGCCGGCGCAGCACGATGCGGTCGTCGCTCAGGACCCGGGCGCGGGGGCAGTGGCGTCGGAAGAGGCGCGCGAGCGTGGTCTTGCCCGCACCCGAGCGTCCGCAGAAGAGCACCGCCCGCCCGTCCACCACCACACCGCAAGCGTGCAGCACGAGACCGCCCCCGCGAGCGATGTGATGCTGAAAGAGCAGCTCGTCCAACGGGTAGGAGAGCGCGAATCCCGCGACCGCGGCTGGCGGAGGAGGCGGGAAGGTAGAGCGTTCCCCGACGGCGGAGCCCGTCGATGGCCACGGCTCGGGCCGGCGGCCCCGTCTCCCATGGGCGGGCGAAACACATACAGCAGGCCGCGGCCGCGACGGTAGACGCGCCAGGTTCCCCCCGAGTCGAAGAGGAGGTCGGACGAGTCGAACGGCGGAGGCGGGCCCGGCTCGAGGGTGAGGGCGATGTCGCCGCCCCGGGACGGGACGAAGGGCGCGTAGCGCGTCGCGGCAGGGCCAGGGCCGGGGTGGGCCGCGCGGCGCGCACGCTCAGCGTGACCCCGCCCACACGCAGGCGCGTGATCACTCGCGGCTCAGCGAGGCGAGGGAGACGGCGGCTTGCGACGTTGGATCTGCAGCAGGGCGGGCTCGGCGGCGGCGCCATGCGAGCACGAGCCGCAGCCCGAGGACAGGGCCGCGGGGACGAGCGCGGCTCCTCCCTGTCCGTGGCCGAGGCAGCAGGTCGCATCGGGGGTGTGCCCGGCGACCTCACCCACGAGCTCGTGCGCCCGCAGGTGCGTGATCTCGCAGAACGACGCCACCGCGGCCTCGATGTCGCCGTGCTCGAGCTCCGACGCCCCCGGGCAGCTCCCGCACACCGGTCGCAGGCTGCACGACCGGCAGACGCTGTTCGACTGCCAGGTGCGCGCGCGCAGGGCGGGCAGGAACTCGTTCCAGCCGCGCGCAAAGGTGTCGTCGCGCAGATCGAACGACGACCGGCGCGAGAGCTGGCAGAGCTGGAGGCGGCCGTAGGGATCGACGGTGAAGCCGATCTGGCCCGCGCCGCAGGTGTAGACCTCGTCCCCCGCCGGCAAGGCGCCTTCGGCCAGCGTCGCGCGGAACGAATCTTCGTGCCTGCGCCGAGCGGCCTCGTCGCCGAGGTCCGCAGCCACCGCTTCCGCGGCCGTGACCTGAAGCTCCGGGTTGCGGTTGGCACCGCAGTCGACCCGCGCGTTCAGCAGGCTGTCGTGGCGGAAGTCCACGCCGAGCGAGGCCGCGAAGTCGCGCATCGCGTCGAGCTCGTGCCGGTTCCAGGCCAGCACCATGGTCTTGAGCTTGAAGGGGACGCCGCGAGCCTGGAGCCGGCCGATCCCGGCCCGGCACTTGTCGAACGAGCCGGGAACGCACGTGACCTTCTCGTAGGTCTCCCGGGTCATCCCGTAGAGGCTGATCTCGACACAGGCGGGGCGATACTCGTCGAAGAGGTCGGCGATCTTCTCCGTGACGAGGGTCCCGTTCGTGAAGACGGTGACCCGCAAGCCCCGGCGCAGGGCGTGGAGATAGACCTCGGGGAAGTCCGGACGCAGGAGCACCTCGCCGCCGGTGAAGAGAACCTCGAGACAGCCCTCTTCCACGATCTCGTCGACGAGGCGCAGCAACCGGTCCGTCCCCAGCTCGCGCGCCTGCGCCGCCGGGTCGTGGGCGGGCTCGTTCACGTAGCAATGGACGCAGCGGAGATTGCAGCGGAAGGTCGTCTCGACGGTACCGTCGAGCGGCAGGCGGCGCGCCAGGGCCCCCGACTCTTCGAGGAGCTGGCTGTAGGAGATCTCGGGGATGGACGCCGTGGCCAAGGCCGGCCTAGCTGCCGCGGTTGAAGTTGACGAGCCGCGAGCCGTTGCGGCAGACGTTGAGGCCGATCATGTTGCTCTTGCAGCCGGTCACGGCGACCTCGTCCGGTACGAGCTTCACCTTGCGCACCGTGGGCGGCTCGTAGGGCTCCCGGACCGGTGGCGCGGGCCGCTTCACCATGCTGCCTCCTGCACTTCCGACAAGCCTAGGGTCTCGGCCGGGAGATGTCCAGCCTCAGGGCAGCGCCCCCGGGGACTCGATCTCGCGGAGCGCGTGCAAGGACACGAGCTTGGCCACGAACCCGCGGTAGTCCTCGGCCGCGCGCTCCCGGTCGACCTCGAACCTCTGGACGAGCGCCTCCACGACCGCGGCCCCGTCCCGGCGCCCGTCGATCGTCTCCCAGATGAACGTCCCCACGCGGTTGAGGTTCAAGATCGAGTCCACGTCCGCGCCCTTGCCCACGAGGGGCACGAGGATGAACTCGTCCGCCACCTGGCGGCCCACCATCCGGTCGGACCGCGCGAAGACGGTGGCGAGCGAGGGGTCGCTCATCGCGAGGAGCACGCGGCGCGCAGACGCGTGACGATCGCGCGTGAGAGAGACCAGACCGCGCGCGCGAGGCTGGGTTCGTAGGGGCGCCCTTCCACCGCCACCACGGTGCCCAGGACGTCCGCCTCGGCGAGCGACGGGTCGAGGCACGAGGCGCGGTCGGCCTGGGTCCGCCAGCCGGCGCCAGGTCGCGACGAACGGAGGGCCCCACACCAGCCGGTGGAGGCGAAGGTCGCCGCCGCTGCGCGTCAGGACCACGTCGCCGAGGCGCGGCCGGTCGGCGGGACGGGGACACGACGAGAACGCGCTCGCCTTCGGCCAGGTCGGGGCTCATGCAGTGTCCGGTCACCGCGAAGACCACCCGGGGAAGGCCTCGAGACAGTCCCCGAGGATCCGGTCGGCGAAGGGGGTCGTCGTCCTCAACTCGGACATCTGTCCACCCGTCGGCCAGCGCTCACGACGCGGCCCCGCGCCAGGACCGGAGCGTGGGGAGCGCCCAGCGCCGGGCCAGATGGAGGGCCCTTGCCCCGGTCGCGCCCATCCGCGGGCGGGACCCCACGGCGCCCCGGCCCAAGGTCGCGGCGACGAGCGCGCGGCGGCGACCCGCGGCGAGCTCGTACCGAAGCCGCGCGAGCGCGGGAGCGGCGGGGGCGACGAACACGTCCGGCGACGCGGCCTGGCGCTCCAGCCAGGAGCGCAGGCGCGGGGGCAGCGGCAATCGCGTCCGCGAGGGCTTCGGGCATCGGGGCGCCGACGACCACGGTGGCCACGCGCAGGGCCAGGCCCACCGCGGCCACGGCCTGGGCCTCGGAAGCGATGGCGATCACGCGATCGACGTCGACGGCCCGGCGCGTGAGGAGCTGGCGGAAATCCAGCCATTGGACCAGGGACAGCACCAGGCCGTGCTGGAATGAGGCGTGCAAACAGAGGTGGACCAGGAGGTCCTCGGTGGACGGGAGGCGGGAAACCGGCCCCTCCGCGGGGAGGCTTCGAGACCAGAGGGCGCTCGTGTCCATCGGGAAGAGTCCGGGACAGGAAGTGACGCTGCGATGAAGCTCCAGAATCCCGCCCGAGACCGGGCAGACGAAGACACTGGCGTGGTCCGATCGAGCCGCGGCTCGATAACCCTCTACAAGGAGCGCCTCTACCGCGTCCGGCCACGCGTCGAGCACCAGGAGGTCGGCGTCGAGCATGGGCCGAAAGCCGACCGAATCGTAGAGCGACTCCGCGAGCGCCGCGCCCTTGAGCGGGAGCGACCGCAGGCCGCGCGCGCTCAGGAGGCCCTGGGCGCGACCGGCGAGGTGGACGAGACGCAGGCCACGGGCCAGGCTTCCCCTCATGGCGTCGCGCAGCCGGTCGAGCTCCCCGCCGCCGACGAGGCCGGGACGCGAGCCGAGCCCGGCGAGGAGTAACCCGGCGAGGCCCTGCTCGACCGCGACCGCGGCGACCGCGGGGGTGACCGCCGGCGGCTCGCCGGTCAGGATCCACTGCCGAAGCGCCGCCACCTCTGCCTTTGACACGACCATCGGCCGAGGCTAAGGTTGATCTGTAGTCATGTCAACAATGGCGTGGGCGTGATGACGCGCGGGGGCAAGATCTTTGTCTTGGCCGGCGTGGTCGTGACCGCCGCGCTCATTCCACTCTACGGCGACCCGCGGCCCACCGCGGTGAGCCACGCCGAGTGGGCGCGCCTCCTTCTGCGCGGGCTCGACCTTCTGGAGCCCGCAGCTCGCCTCGGCGACCAGGCGTCGATCGCCTTCGCGACATTGTCGGGGCGAGACAGCTTGTCCCTCCGCGGCGACCGCTACGCGCAGGGACGCGGGGTCGAACCCCTGGGCGAGGCCGCGAACCGACGCGTGCGGGCGAGCGCCAAGGTGGGCGAGGTCACCTACGCGCTCGCCGTGGCGCGTTCCGGCGAATATCGCCTGCGCCTGCAGCTCGCCGGTGATCCCGCGCACCCCGGCCGAGGCCGAGGTGGCGGCGGCGGGCGCGGGGCCGAAGCAGACCTTCTCCGTGGTGCCGGCCGCGATGCCGGGCTGGGTCGATGCGGGCGCCGTCCGGCTCACCCCGGGCGCCTATACCGCTTCGATTCTGCTCCCCCAGGGCACCGAGCTGTCGTGGATCGAGCTCGCGCCGCCCTGCGTGAACGCCATCGAGCCGCGCGGGGGCTGGAAGGCGACCGCGGTGGCGCGGACGGACGACGTCGCTCTCACCGTGCTTCGCGCCCTCGACCTCGAGAGCGAGCTTCCCCCGGCGGCGCCTCCGATCGAACTCCTGGGTTCCGAGTTCAAGCCGGAAGAGCCCGGCTCGACGGCCATCCCGGTGGGACTCGACGACCAGGCTCTCCGCGCGGGGCCTCGCGGCACGAAGGCGATGGTGATGGCCGAGATCCCCGAGCCCGGCCTCTACACGCTTTCGTTCTTCGGTTCGAAGGGCGGCGGGCAGTCCTGGGGCGCCGACCGGTGCCGCCGCGCCGTGCTCTGCCCCGACGCAGAGTCCGTGGCCCGTTGGCACACCATCCTCTCCGGTGAGTTCTCGTCGGGACTGCACAGCTTCACCGTCGTCCTCGGCGCCAGCTCCTCGGTGGAGCGGCTGAAGCTCGAGCGGAAGAAGGACTCCGCCGCGGACTACGTAGCCACCGTGAGGCGGTTGGGCCTCGAGCTCGGACCCGACGGGCCGGTGGCGCGCGAGCGGGCCGACGAAGCCTGGCGGTTCGTGCGCGGGAGACACGGGGCGGGCCTCGACCAGAGCTGCGGCGAGGTGGTGCTCTCGGAGACCCAGGTCGCGAGCTCGGGTCCCGGGGCGGGGGCGCCGCCGGGAATCGGGCCTCCGCCGCCTCCGGGCGTTCCCCCTGTGGACCCGCCCATCGGCCCGCCGGTCCTGCCCCCGGTTCCGCCGGCCAGCCCCATCCTGCCCCAGTAACTGCCCTCACCCTTTTCCGCCTTCGCGGCTGCGGCCCGCCAAGACACTGGTCGAGGCGTTGCGTACAATGCAATCATTGATTGCAGTACGGGGAGGCGACCATGGCGAGCATCACCATCCGGAATCTCGACGATCAGACGAAGGCGCGGCTCCGGATCCGAGCCGCCCGGAACGGGCGCTCCATGGAAGAGGAGGCGAGGACCGTGTTGCGAACGGTGCTGATCGACAGCCAGAGCCCCGAGGTGCACGTGGCCGACGCCATCCGCAGGCGCTTTCAGCGCCTGGGCGGGGTGTTGATTCGCCTTCCCGATCGCCAATCGATGCGTGAGCCGCCGAAGCCTGGACGATGACGATTCTCGACACGAACGTCGTCTCCGAGCTCATGAAGCCGAAGCCGCTGGCGAGGGTGGTCGCGTGGCTCGGCGCTCAGCCATCGACCGCTCTCTACACGACGAGCATCACCCAGGCTGAGGTTCTTCACGGGCTGATGCTGCTGCCGGCGGGTCGCCGTCGGAGCGCCCTGGATGCGGCGGTGGCGTCCATGTTTGCGGAGGACTTCGCGGGCCGAATCCTTCCCTTCGGCAGCGATGCGGCCGCGGCCTACGCCCAGATCGCGTTCGATCGGCGTCGCGCGGGCCGGCCGATCTCCCACTTTGACGCTCAGATCGCGGCCATCGCCCGGTCGACCGGCGCGGCGGTGGCCACCCGCAACGCCGCAGACTTCCAGGGTTGCGGCATCACCGTCGTCGACCCCTGGATGACCTGAAGGCTCTGAACCCCGAGCTTGACGGGTCGGGCGAAGACCCGGGCGCGGGTGGCGATCAGAACTGGTGGACGACGACGAAGTCGAGGGCGGCCATCAGGGCGAAGTCGGCGTCGAGCGACCAGATCGCGAGATCGCTTTCCGGCGCGACCTCGGCAGGTCGACTTGAATCCGAGGAGGCGGCGCGCTTCCTCGACCAGGGGCTCGGGCAGATCGAGAGTAGTGCGCATACGGTCGAGCTTAGGTCGTATGCCTGGAGGTGCCAAGAACGGCGATATGAATATGCCTCTTCGGCGTCTGCCTACTTCTCCACCACGCAGATGAGGCCCTCCGCGGAGGGAAGGCTCTCGAGTCCGAGCGCGTTGCGCGCGGCCACGCGCCAGCGATAGGTCCCGAGCCAGGGGATCGTCATCTGTTCCGGTCCCACGCCCACGTCCCGCTCCAGGAGGACGTCGCCCGATTCGAGAGGCAGCACCTCCAGGTGGTGGGTCGCGCCGGCATGACGCCAGGAGAGCTTGGCGGCCTCGCCCTTCACCACGTAGACCGGGTCCTTGCCCGGGTACAGGTCGCTCGGAGCGAGGCGGCAGGCGCGTCGCGGCCTCGGGCGGCGACCCCTGGCGCACGACCGTGCCCTCCCCCGCGAGCAGCACCACCGCCTTGCCCGCGCCTTCCACCCGGAACGTCCCCTCGCGCGCGGTGACCACCAGAGACTGGCGCTGCGCGTCGCGGCGCACCACCACGCGGCCGGCGCCGCGGATCTCGGCCTCCGCGGTGCGCAGCTTCAGGATGTCGCCGCCTTCGGCCGCGACCTCGGCCCGCCCCTGATCGAAGACGGCCGACAGGATGACCTCGCTCGGGATGTGGAGGGTGGTGGACGGGCTCGCGGTGACGGACATCCAGGGAAAGGCGAGGCGGGCGACACTCTCGGGGCCGGTGCGAATCCGGTCGCCGGTGCGCACGAACTCCCCCGGCTTCAGGCTCGAGCTGCCGCTCTCCCCCTCGACCTCGCGCTCCACCGTGCCCGCGGCGTAGGCGAGGGTCGCGACCGCGATGCCCTGGAGGCGGCTGGGGCCGGTCTTGGGCTTGGCCTTCGGCTGGGGCGCCCGCACCTTCACGTCGCCGTCGCCGGTCGCGGGGGGCGCGGCCAGGGCCACGAGGGTTACGAGCGCGGCCAGGGAGCGAAGCAGGATCAAGTGCGCGCGGCCCCCACCGGCCCCGCAGCCACCGGCTTGCCTTCGCCCGCCGCCGGATCGTCGTGGTGCTGGTAATAGTAGTAGCCGTATCCCTTCGCCTGAGCGTCCACCGCGTTCAGGACCACCCCGAGGAGGTTGGGCGTGGCCTTGCGGATCGCGGCCACGTGGCGCTTCACCAGCCTCTTGTCCACCTTGTTGTGCTGCACCACCATGAGCACCATGTCCGCGTGGCGGGCCAGGAGCAGCGCGTCGGTCACCGAGGCCAGGGGCGGCGAGTCGATGAGGATCCACTCGTAGCGCTCGCGCAGCCGCTCGAGCAGGTCGGCCACCTGCTTCCGGGCCAGGACCGCGGGCGGGTTCGGGGGCGGCGGGCCCGCGGTGATGGCGAAGAGGTTGGGCACCCGCGTGGCCTGAATGAGGTCGAGGTCTTCGTGCTTGGTGAAGAGGTCGGTGAAGCCCGGCTCCCGCGGAAGGCCGAGCCGGTGGTGGAGCTGCGCGCGCCGGAGGTCGCAGTCGACGACCACCGTGGCCTCGCCCGATCCCGCGAGCAGCCTCGCCACGTTGACCAGGGTCGTGGTCTTGCCCTCCTGGGGGGCGGTACCCGTGATGAGCACAACCTGGCCCCGGTCGTCCCTGCGGCCGAAGATGAGGGCGGTGCGCAGGCTCTGGTAGGCCTCGGTCACGAGGTGGATGCTGTCCTGCTCGTAGCGCGGCACCGCGGCCAGGAGGTCGAGATGGAGATAACGCTCCACCTCCTCGGGGTCGTGCAGCGAGTTGTCGAAGTAGTCCCGCGCGAGGACCAGGCCCACGCCCAGGGCCAGCCCCAGCAGAAGGGCCACCCCCGCGATCTTCCGCTTCTGGGGCCGCACCGGGAAGAGGGCCGGTGACGCCTTCTCCACGACGGTCGCGTTGTTGCTGCTTATGGAGGCCGCGATGTCGGTCTCGTTGAGCTTCTGGAGCAGCACCTCGTAGAGGCCCTTGGCGGAGTCGGCCTCCTTCTTGAGGGTCTCGAGCTCGGTGGCCTTGCGGCTCTGCAGCGCGGCCTGGTTCTTTTGACCGTCGATCGCGGCCCGCAGCTCGAGCTCGCGCTTCCGGAGCTGCTGGAACTCGGCGTTCAGGCCCGCCACGATCTCGGTGGCCCGCGCGTCCTTGGCCTTCCTCACCTGCGCGATCTGCGCCTGGACCTTCTGGACCTCGGGATGCCCTTCCTTGAACTTCTCGCTGAGCCGCGAGAGGTCCACGGTGAGGCTCGCGATCTGGCTGTTGAAGCCGAGGACCACGCCGTCGGAGGCGACCTGGGGCACCGTGTCCAGGCTCAGGCCGGATTGCCGCATGTCCGCCACCTGCTTCAAGGCCGCTTCGATGGTGATCCGGCGGGCCTGGGCGGAGATGAAGTCGTCGTTGAGCTTGGTGATCGAGCTCGTGACCGCGGAGACGCTGCCCTCGGGCACGAAGAGGTCCTGGCTCTGGTAGCTCTTGAAGAGGCGGTCCTGGGCCTCGCGCATGCTGGTCTGGGTGGCCGAGAGGCGCTCCTGGAGCCACTCGTAGGCCTTCTTGGCCGAGTCGACGCGCTGTTCGATCGACTGGTCGATGTAGGCCTCGGCCAGGGTGTTGGCCCACAGCGACGCTTCCTTGGGGTCCGGGTGGGTCACGCTGACCACCACCAGCCGGCTCTCGGGGATGGGATCGATGCTCACGTGGCTCATGAAGAGGCCGCCGGGATCGGGGTTGTCCTTGAAGGGCGGCTGGTCCTCGAGCTTGAGCTTCTCCACCACCTTCTCGCCCAGCCCCTTCGAGCGCAGCACCTTCCACTGCGTGTTGTAGAAGTCGGCGTTTTGCCAGTAGCTGCCGCTGCCCGCGAGGAGGGCGTCGGTCACGGTCATGAAGTTCGGGGTGGGCGGCTCGATCTGGAGCATGACCCCCGACTGGTATTGGGGCGTCTGCATGAGCGCCACGACCAGGCCCAGGCCCGCGGCCACCAGGGCGCAGGCCGCGATCAGGATCCGGCCGCGCCAGAGCAGCTCGAGGTAGTAGCGGACATCCATCTCCCTTTCGGAACCGGAGACTTGGGTCGGGCTCTCGAGCGCCGTCAAGAGGGCTCCTCTCAGAACTTCCGACGGGGCACGGTGATCACGTCGTTGGCCACGAGCGGCGGATCCTCGGCCTTTCCGCTGCGCACCGCCTTCAAGTCCACCTCCAGGATGGTGGTCTTGCCCGTCTCGGGATCGATGCGGCGCACCTTGACCCCGTTGCCGCCGAAGCGGCTCAAGCCCCCGGCCAGCGAGATGGCCCCCGACACCGTCAGCTCCCCGTCGATGGGGTAGCGATTGGGGTGCGAGACCTCGCCTTCCACGGTCACATAGTACTTCGCAGAGGCGGTGATGAGGTCGCCGTTCTTCAGGGGGACCTCGAGGCTGATCTGGTCCTGGGGGGTGAGGGCGGCCGCCGCCCAGGCGCAGGCGCAGGGTCTTGGCGCCCCCCTCGAACGAGCCGTCGAGACGGGTGATCACCACCTCGCCCGAGGCGCGCGGGGTGAAGCTCCCGGCCTCGATGAGCACGTCGATGAGCCGGGTGCGGCCGCGCAGGGGCTTCCGGCCGGGGCTGTTGACCTCGCCCACCACCGAGACGAACTGGCTCTGGAACTCCTTGACCTTCACCTCGACCTGGGGGTTCACGAGGTAGTCGCGGGCCAGCAGGGTGGTGAGCTTCTGCTTCACCTCGGCGACGGTCAGGCCCACGACCTGACCTCGCCGAGGAGGGGCAGGGCGATGGCGCCGCTCGTCTGCACGGTGGGCGTGCGCGAGAGGTCGGCGTTGTCGAACACCGCGATCTCGAGCACGTCCCCGGGCCCGATGCGGTATTCGAGCGCGCCCGCGGGAGCGGGCGGCGGGGGCGCTTTGTCCTGGGCCCGGCCGAGCGCCCCCGTCGAGAGGGCGAGGGCGAGGCCCGCGCACAACAGGGCTTTCACGGCGTGCCGCCCCCGCCGAGCCAGCCCAGGCTCAATTGGATGACGAACGCGTTCGTGGTGATGTCGAACCCGGGCAGGTTGGACGAGCGCCGCTCGCGACGATAGTCGACGCGCAAGGCGGCCCGCTCTCCGAACAGCCGCCCGAGCCCGGCGTACCAGGCGAGCAGGCGATCGGCGCGCGGCTCTCCGATCGCGGCCGCGTCCGTGCGGTAGTCGCTCCACTGGTAGCCGAGCCCCCCGCGCAGGTAGGAGCGATAGGGCCCGGGCAGGGTGAGGACGCTCTCGACGAGGGTCGCGACGTAGAAGCCGTTGTTCTCGAAGGCGGAGGGGTCGAGGCTCCGGCGCACCGACAGGTCGAGGGCCGAGGTGTGGCCGAGCTCGCGGCGCAGACCGACCGAGGCCGTGAGCCCGCGGTAGCTCTGCCCGCCCGGGCCGGCGTTCGGGGTGTCCTGCGCGGTGAAGGAGACCTCGACCCGACCCGTGGTCAGCGGCGCCAGCTCGCCGCTCAGGGTCAGCGAGGCCCCGTGCGCCGTGGCTTCCGCCTCCGGGCGATCCGGGGAACGCGGGATGCGCCCATAGGTATAGGCGAGAAGGGCCCGGACGTTCGGGCTGATCTCGTAGGCGAGGCCGGCGTGGGCCCCTTGCTCCCGGTACGAGAAGAAGGAGCTGTCCGAATCGACGTTCACGTCGTTCCAGGTCGCGCCGAGGTCGACGCTGAGCCGCGGCCCGAGCTCGATGCGGCCCCCAACCCCCGTGGCGAAGCGGCGGAAGGGGCCGAAATCGAAGAAGTACTCCTTGCCCGGGTCCACCTCCGTCGCCTCGAGCACGCCCTGCGAGAAGTGCTCGGTGGCGCTCAGTTGCATGCGCGAGCCGACCGGGAAGCTCGAGGCTGGCGTTCAGCCAGTGCGTGGTGGGCGAGACCGCGGGGTTCGAGGAGAAGGCGCGCAGCCGCGGCTCGTAGGTCACGTTGAGATGGCCGAGCCCCAAGGCCGTGTCCGCCCCGATGCCGGGCTGCACCTGGATGTAGCGGTCGCCGATCGCCTGCGGGGGATTTCCCGAGGCGGTGTCCGCGTTCAGGTAGCTCACGACGACGTAGGGCCGGAAGCCCACGGGACCGAGCCGGAAGGCGGCGGGCGTTTCCGGGTTGGCCTCGGTGGTCTGCGGGCGCTGTTCTGCGGCTTCCGAGGGTGGTTCCCGTCGGGAAGAGGCGGGGGTAGAGCTCCTCCACCGGCGGCCGCAGGTCGGCGGGCGGCTGCTCGCCGAAGAGGATGGTCAGGATCGCGTCGTCCTGGCGCGTCTCGAAGGGCACCTCGGGTGCGATCTCCACGCGCAGAACGAAGCGCCCGGCCACCGGGTCGCGGCGGAGTGCCACCACGGGTGCGGCGGGCGGGGGCAGCACCAGGTCGTCGGGAGCCTCGGCCAGGAGCGACACGAAGACCGCGTCGCCCTCCCGCCTCACCTCCACCTCGGCCGCGGCCCGGGCGGTGAGGATGCGCAGCGCGGGACGGCCATCGAGAGCCACGAGGCGCACCGCCAGCACCTGGGGAGGCGCGGCCACCGCGAGGGCCATGGCCCAGGCCACGGTCACGACCTCGCCCTGCCCGGCGCCGAGGCCTCGGTCTCGCGGCGCTCGAAGAACATCAGGATCAGGATGAGGGCCACGAAGGCGGCGGACTGCAGGAGGATGAGGGTGGTCTCGCCTACCGTCGCGTCGGCCAGCGACGCCGCGCCCAGGCCCAGGCAGAACGTGATGAGGTAGATGACGAGCACCGCGGCCTTGGGGGTGAGCCCGAGGGCCACCAGCCGGTGAGACAGGTGGCGCCGGTCGCCCACGTAGATGGGCCGCCCTTCGCGCAGGCGGATCACCACGACCGTGGCCGTGTCGAGGAGGGGCACCGCGAGCACGAGCACCGGCATGAGGATCGGGAAGTAGCTGCTCGAGGCGTGCGAGACGTAGCGCTCGAGGAGGGTCAGCGAGGCCAGGACGTAGCCGATGAAGAGGCTGCCGCAGTCTCCCAGGAAGATCGAGGCCGGGTTCCAGTTGTAGCGGAGGAACCCGAGGAGGCTGCCCATGAACGCGACCAGCACCAGGCTGATGAAGAACTCGCCGAGGAACCAGGCGTTGATGAGCAGGACGGCGCTCGCGACCAGCGCCACCCCGGCCGACAGCCCGTCCATGTTGTCGAGGAGGTTGAAGGCGTTCGTGATCCCGACCACCCAGAGGAGGGTCACGAGGGCGTTCATCCAGTCGGCGGGAAGGAAGGAGATGCGGATGTCCGCGGCGAGGAGGACGAGCGCGGCGAAGACCTGGCCCGCCGCCTTCACCCCCACCGGGAAGCGCGAGCCGAGGATGTCGTCGGCCAGGCCCACCCCGAAGGCGAGGGTCGCGCCGAAGAGAAGGGCGAGGAGCTTCGCCTGGACCCGCGGCGCCTCCTGGAGAAAGGCGAAGGCGCCGCCGAACCAGGCCTGGACCTCGGGGCGCGCGGCGAGAGCGGGGGCGAACGTGTAGCCCAGGAGGACGATGGTGCTGAACGACAAGAAGACGGCGAGCCCGCCCATCCGCGGGGTGGGCGTGTCGTGGACCTTTCGGGGCCCGGGCGCGTCGAGAACCCCCCAGCGTCGCGCGAGGAAGCGGCTCAGGGGAACGAGCGCGAGGCACAGCACGAGCGCGCCGAGTCCCACTGCCAGGGCGAGCCGGAGCTTGTCCACGGGCTACGCGGCCACTCCCTTGGCCGAAAGAAGCTCGCGGTAGAGGCGGTCGATGTCCGCGACGAGGCGGCCGGCGCCGTGCTTCACGAGCACGTGGGCGCGGCCGAGGAGGGCCTGGCGGCGTGCCGCCCCCGGGTCGTCGAGCACGCCCAGGATGGCCTCCGCGAGGGCCCGCGGATCCTCGGGGGGGACGAGACGGCCGTACTCGCCGCCAGCCAGGAGATCGGCGGTGCCTCCGACCCGGGTCGCGACCACCGGCCGCGCGGAAGCCAGGGCCTCGATGAGCGCCACCGGGGTGCCCTCGTTGCGCGAGGAGTTGACCACCACGTCGAGGTCGCCGTAGACCGCCTCCATGTCGCGGCGCCAGCCGTGGAACGCGACCGCGCGTGCGAGGCCCAGCCGCTGGCACTCGCGTTCGAGAGCTTCACGCTCCTCGCCGTCTCCCACGAGCGCGAAGCGGGCGTCGGGCCGAGCCTCGCGCACGAGGGCCGCGGCGCGCAGGAAGGTGGGCACGTCCTTGATGGGGACGAGCCGGCCCACCATGCCCACGAGGGGCGCCTCCGCGGCGAAGCCGAAGGCGTCGCGCAAGCCCCCGCGAGGCAGGTCGAGGGTGAAGCGCTCGAGGTCGAGGCCCAGGGGCACGACCCGGATGCGCTCGGACCGCGCCACCCCCAGCGACACGAGGTCCTGCTTCACGGCCTCGGACACCGCGATGAGGGCGTCGGAGAAGTGGCCCAGGATGCGCTTCGAGGGCGCGGAAGACCGCGGTCTTGACCGGCCCGAAATAGCCGCGCAGGACATGGCCGTGGTAGGTGTGGACGACCACGGGCACCCCGGCCAGGCGCGCCGCCACCCGCCCCAGGAGCCCCGCCTTGGCGGCGTGGGTGTGCACCACGGACGGTCGGAAGTCGCGGATGACGCGATAGAGCCCCCAGAGAGCGCGAATGTCAGAGATCACCCGAATCTCGCGACCGAGCGCGTCCAGGCGCTCACAAAGCACGCCTTTCTCCGCCGCGAGATCGAGCAGGTTGCCCTCTTGCGCCTGCTCCTGCCCGACCACCAGCCGAGTCCGATAGCCTCGGGCCGTGAGCCCAGCGGTCAGGAGGATCACGTGAACCGAAGGACCGCCGATGTTGAGCCGGGAAAAGAGCCGAACGACCCTGATTCCCCCTGGCGACGGCGCTTGGACGTCGTTCATTCCTTCGGGGTTGAGAGCCCGTGCTGGCACGCAGAGTAGCACCCTGAATGATGACGGTCAAGGTAAATGATCGGGACTGAAGTGTGCATGAATGCGACGTTTTCGCCCGCGCAAAGGGGGCGGCTCAGGTCCTGGACGATGACGCTCCCGCGGACCTGAACGGATTCAGGACACGGACGCCGTCGTAGTTGCGACCATCGGCGAGGTCTTCCGACAGCACCGTGGGGCAACCCAGCACGCGGGCTGCTTCCACGATCGAGGCGTCCCAGTACGAGAGCCGGAAACGAGGACTGGCTTGGATGGCCGCTCTCATGATTCCGAGCGTCATCTCCTGCACGCGGAATCGGAGAAAGGCCTCGACGAGAGCCGAAGCCTGCGCATGGCTCAAGGGGTCGCGGCGTGAGGGCCGGGTGGCCTGCACGTAGAACTCCTGCAGGACTTGTACGGAGAGGGCGAGATCCGTGGCCTCCAAGAGCTCGAGGGCGACGTCCCTCTTCGGCGCCTCGGCGGGTGAAGTGCCGACGGCGTACAAGAGGACATTGGTGTCAACGAAGCGCACGACGCTCGCGGGCGCCTCGCCGGGTCGCATTCGACCGTGCGTGCACTTCGTCCCGCTTCAGGCGGTCTTTGCCCCTGAAGCTCCGGACGGTTCCGAGCACGTCGGCCTGGAGGCGCTTCCTGCGGTCGAAATCGCTTTCCCCGGCTCCGAGAGAGATCAGGAACTCCCGGACCAGGGCGCTGACGGACGTGTCTCGCTGGGCCGCCTCGATTCGCGCCCGGCGATGGACTTCGTCCGGGAGGGAAACGGTGATGTTTTTCACGGTTTCACTGTATCACAGGAACGTCGGGCTCCTCTCCGAGCTCTTGAACGACGCGCTGCCTTGCGGTAAGGTACGCGGTCGGTGACGGGGCGACGGCCCCAAGGAGGACGGGTGGCTCGTTGGATGAAGCGGCTGGGCATCGTGCTCGTGGCTCTCTTGGCCGTGCTGGCGGGGGCGATCAGCGCCACCATCGGCTGGCGCCCGTTCCTGGGACCGAAGGCGCGCGCCCTCACCGAGCGTCGCTTCGAGAGCACGCCCGAGCGGATGGCCCGCGGCAAGTACATGGTCGAGTCCGTGAACGGCTGCGTCTACTGCCACTCCGAGCTCGACTGGAAGGCCCCGGGCTACCCGGTCAAGGCCGGGACCGAAGGCAGCGGTCGGAGGTGGGCGGACGAGGGCATCCCCTTCCTGACCGCGCCCAACATCACTTCCGACCTCGAGACGGGCGGCGGCCACTGGAGCGACGACACCTACGCGCGGGCCATCCGCGAAGGCATCGGCCACGACGGACGCGCGCTCTTCCCCCTCATGCCCTACATGAGACTACCGACAGATGTCCGACGAGGACCTGGCCTCGGTCGTCGTCTACATCCGGTCGCTTCCGCCCGGTGAAGAAGGCGCTGCCCCGGAGCCAGGTCCCCTTCCCCCTGAGCCGGCTCATCAACGGCGTGCCGCAGCCCGTGCTGGCACCGGTCCCGGCGCCCGAGCCCGCGAAGCGCGGGGAGTACCTCGTGACCATGGGCGCCTGCTTCGACTGCCACACGCCTCAGGACGATCACGGCCAGCCCGTCCCCGGCCTCGCCTTCGCAGCGGCGGCTTCGTGTTCACGAGCCCGGACGGGCCAGGTCGCGAGCGCCAACCTCACTCCCGATGCGACGGGCATCCCCTACTACGACGAGGCGCTCTTCCTCGAGATGATGCGCACCGGCCAGGTCGAAGGCGCGCAAGATCCACGACCAGATGCCGTGGACCTTCTATCGGGGCCAGACCGACGAGGACCTGAAAGCGATGTTCGCCTACCTGAAGACCTTGACCCCCGTGAAGCATGCGGTCGACAACAGCCTCCCGCCTACCGCGTGCGCACGCTGCGGCGGCAAGCACGGCGCCGGGGAGAGGAACAAGGGGGTCAGGTCTTGAATTGTGAATAATTCACAATTCCAGACCTGACCCCTTCGCTGCCTTTCGACTGCCGCAGCCAGCTCTCGAGGGTGAGCAGCGACCAGATCTGCGGTGACAGGTCGGCGGCGTGGGCCATGTGGGCCGACGACCAGCTCGGCCACCGGCTCGGGCCGCAGGTACTCGTAGATCGGGCTCGTCGCCGGCAGCAGGCGCTCGTGGACGAGGGGCTGGAGGTCGCCGCGGAACCACACCCCGAGGGGCGCGCCGAAGCCCATCTTGCCCCGGGCCAGGATCGACGCGGGCAAGATGTCCTTCATCGCGCGCCGCAGCAGCAGCTTGCCCTTCCCCCACCTCATGCGCAGGCGGTTCGGCAGCGCGGCCCCGAACTCCACGACCGCGGTGTCGAGGAACGGCGAGCGCGCCTCGAGGCCGTGGGCCATCGAGCAGCGGTCCATCTTCACCAGGAGGTCGTCGAGCAGGTAGGTCTTCCAGTTGAGCTGGAGCAATCGCGCGAGCGGGCTCGCGGCGCCCCCGAGCTCGGCCTCGTAGCTCGCGACCACGCGCTCCGCAGCTCGCCCACTCCAGGCCCTCCGGGCGCAGCAGCCGCGGCCGGCGACGGGAAAGTAGCCGTTCCAGCGCAGGATGCGCTCGGCCAGAGGCAGCCGGCCCGCGTCGGCGAACCGCTTCAAGAAGCGAAGCGGGTGCTTGCGGTCGGCGGGCTCGGGCAAGAGGCCCACCGCGCCGCTCAGTCGCCGCGAAGGCCCAGCGCGGCAGGCGCTCGGACAAGCGCGCCCCCGTAGAGCCGCAGGTAGCCGGCGAAGACCTCGTCACCCCCGTCGCCGTTGAGCGCCACCGTGACCTTGCTCCGCGTCAGCTCCGAGAGCAGGTAGGTGGGCACGGCCGAGGAGTCGCCGAAGGGCCCGTCGTGGTGCCACACCAGGCGGTCGATCAGGTCCACCGCCTTGGGCTCGACCACGAACTCCGTGTGGTCGGTCCCGAAGCGCTCGGCCACCACCCGCGCGTGCGCGTCTCGTCGTAGGCCGTGTCGCCCACGAAGCCGATGGTGAAGGTGCGCACGCGGCCCGCGGCCGCTTCCGCCATGAACGCGACCACGGCCGACGAGTCGAGACCGCCGGAGAGAAACGCGCCCGAGGGGGACGTCGGCCACGAGCCGGCGCTTCACCGCCGCGCGCAGGAGGTCGCGAAACCGCTCCTCGGCCTCGTGGTCGTCGCGCGACGCGCCGTCGCGGAAGCGGACCGACCAGTAGGGCACGGGCTCGCTGAGGCGCCGGCCTCGGTGACCGCCATGTGGTGCGCGGGGGGCAGCGAGCGGATCTGCCGGTAGAAGGTGCCGGGCGTGGGCACGTAGCCGTAGGCGAGGTAGAGCGGCATCGCCGCGGGGTCGAGCTCGCGCGGCACGAGGGGGTGGGCGAGGAGCGACTTCACCTCGGACGCGAACGCGAAGAAGCCGGGGCCGGCGTGGTAGTAGAGCGGCTTCTTGCCCGCGCGGTCGCGCCCCAGGAGCAGGCGGCGGGCCTTCCCGTCCCAGAGCGCGAACGCGAACATGCCGTCGAGGGCCGCGACCGCCTCGTCGCCGCGCTCTTCGTAGAGGTGCAGGATCACCTCGCCGTCGCTCTGGCTGCGGAAGACGGTGGCGCGTCTCGAGGTCGCGGCGCAGCTCCCGGAAGTTGTAGATCTCGCCGTTGAAGACGAGCCACAAGCGAGCCGTCCTCGTTGGTCATCGGCTCCGAGGCCGCCTCCGACAGGTCGATGATCGACAGCCGGCGGTGGCCGAGGGCCACGGCACCGTTCAAGTGCAGCCCCTTGGCCGTCGGGGCCGCGGTGGGCGAGGGCCGCGGTCATGCGCCGCGACGTGGGCCGGCGCCGGCGGCTCACGCCAGGAGAGGACTCCGCAGATGCCGCACACGCCGGGGAGGATAGCCGATCGAAGGACCTAGCGCCCCCGGGGACCCCACAGCGCTTCGGCGAGAGAGCGGGGTGAATGGATCGTGACCCCGGCTATCGAGCGTCCGTAGAGCGCGCCGAAGTGCGTCTTGTCACCCGTCACCAGCACGTCACAGGCGAGGCTGATCGCGGCGGCAAGAATGGGGCGGTCCTTCTCGTCCAGGGGCAAGGACGCGTCGAGCTCGGTTCCGGGCGTGCCCAGGGGAGCGACCCGTAGCCCCTTCAGAAGCCGGTCGAGCACGGCAAGGCCACTGGGGGCCTTGAGCTCCAGGTTGCGACGCGCCTCCGTGATCACGAGCTCGTCCACCCAGCACTCATGCCGCGCCTCGATCAACAGCGCCAGCAGGCGATTGATGGCCCCCGGTGACTTGGCCGCCGAGAAGAGGATGTTGGCGTCCAGAAAGATCCGCACCTGCGGGTCAGCGACGGGCCGTCTTCTTCTTCCTGGGCCGAGGCAAGATCCGGCCGAGCTCGGCCTCGGCATGGTCGAACTCCCGGATGCGCCCCGGGGTGTAGACCTCGACCGGCAGCGTGACGGCCGGTCTGAGCAGAAGGCCGTCCGCCGTCGCCTCGGCTATGAGCTCATCGTCGGCCTTCAGGCCGAGCGCTCGACGAATCTTGGCGGGCAAGGTCACGACGCCGCGGCTGGTCATGGTCACGGTCGTTCGCATGGATTACAGAATAGCAGAAATACAGCATGACGGGCACCGACTCTTGCCCTCAGGCTGACTTGCGGAGCGCGGCGATCCTCAGCGCGACGGCGGAGGGGCGGCCGCTGGTGCCTGCCAGCCGCCGCCGAGGGCCTTGTAGAGGTTCGCCACCGCCACGAGCTGGTCGAGGTGGGTGCGGGCCAGGCTGATCTCGGCCGGGTAGAGCGCCTGCTGCGCGTCGAGCACCTCGAAGTAGGCCGAGAGGCCGGACGTGTAGCGGACGGTTCGCGAGGCGCACCGCTTCCTGGTAGGCGTGCACGGCGCGCGCCCGCTGCCGCTCGGTCTCCACGAGCTTCGTCCGGTCCACGAGCGCGCCCGAGACCTCGCGGAAGGCGTTCGCCACCGCCGCGTCGTACTGCACCGCCGCCTGCTCGTAGCGCGCCTTGGCCGCCTCGTAGTTCTTCTTGATCTGGCCCGCCGAGAAGAGCGGGCCCAGGAGCCCGGCCGCGAAGCTCCAGGTCTTCCCGTCCGAGAAGATGTCGCCGAGCTCGGGGCTGACGTTGCCGAAGAAGCCGGTCAGGCTCAGGGTCGGGAAGATAGGCGGCCTTGGCCACGCCGATGTTGGCGTTGGCCGCGACCAGGAGCTGCTCGGCCTGGCGGATGTCGGGCCGCCGCTCGAGCAGCGCCGAGGGCAGGCCCGCGGGAACGTCCGGGGGCAGCGGGCGTGAGCCGGCCCTCGCGCGGGATGGGCTGCGGGGTTGCGGCCGAGCAGGAAGTTGATCTCGTTCTCCTTGGCCACGATGGCCCGCTCGATCTCGGGGATCTGCGCCGCCACCTGCCCGAGCGAGCGCCTCGGCGCGCGAGGTCTCGAGCGCCGAGGCCGCGCCGCCCTCGAAGCTGGCGGTCGAAGAGGTCGTAGGTGTCCTGGAAGGCGGCGGTGGTGCGCCGCGCGATCTCGAGCTCGGCGTCCAGCTCGCGCAGCTCGAAGTACGCGATGGCCACGTCGGAGACGAGGGACAGGAGCACGCCGCGGCGCGCCTCCTCGGTGGCGAGGTAGCGGGCGCGCGCCGCCTCGGTCTGGCCGGCGGATGCGGCCGAAGAGGTCGAGCTCCCACCGGAAGCCCGACCTTGGCCGTCCACTTCGTCTGGATCGGCTGCGTCGGGGTTCGACGACCTGGTCGATGCGGGTGCGCTCGAACCCGCCCTGGTAGCCCGACCCCGGGCCAGAGGTCTCCGCGCGGCGACGCCGTAGAGGGCGCGGGCCTCCTCCACCCGGGCCGCCGCGAGCCGCGCGTCGAAGCCGTTGCGCGAGCGCCTCGTCCACGAGCGCCTTGCAGCACCGGGTCCTGGAACACCTCCCACCAGGGCAGGTCGGCGAGCGAGCGGGCCTCCGCTGACCGCGGCCTCGCCCCCGTAGAACTGCTCGGGCACGGTCACCGGCGGGCGCTTGTAGTTGGGGCCCACCGCGCAGCCGACGAGGCCCGCAGGCCCAGAGCGCTACGGCCGCGAGCGCCGACGCGCTCACGAGGGCTCCGCTCGCGGGCGGCGTCCGGCGGGCCGTGCCGCGCTCGGCCCCGGCCAGCCGCTCCACCACCACGAAGAGCACCGGGATGACGAAGATCGCGATGCCGGTGGCCGCGAGCATCCCGGAGATGACCGCGGTGCCCAGGACCTGGCGTCCGGCCGCCCCCGCGCCCTTGGCGATCCAGAGGGGCACGCAGCCGAGGATGAACGCGAAGGACGTCATGAGGATCGGCCGCAGGCGGAGGCGCGCGCCCTCGAGGGCCGCGTCCACCAGGGGCTGGCCGCGCTCGAATCCGGCCTTGGCGAACTCGACGATGAGGATCGCGTTCTTGGCCGCGAGCCCGATCAGCATCACGAGGCCGATCTGGCCGAAGACGTCGAGGGCGAAGCCGCGCGAGATAGAGGCCGAGGAAGGCGCCGGCCACCGCCACCGGCACCGACAAGAGCACGCTGAAGGGCAGCGACCAGCTCTCGTAGAGCGCGGCCAGGATCAGGAACACGAAGCCGAGGGAGAGCGCGAACACCATCCCGGCCCGGCCCGCCGCCTTCTTCTCCTGGTACGAGAGGTCGGCCCAGTCGTAGCCCATCTCCCGGGGCAGGACCTCGCTGCGCCACCTCTTCGAGCGCGGCCATGGCCTGCCCCGAGCTGTAGCCGGGGGCGGGCTGGCCGGTGATCTGGGCGGCGCGAAAGCAGGTTGAAGCGCTGCGTGTACTCGGGGCCGAAGATGCGCCGCGTGGTCACGACGGTCGAGAGCGGCAGCATGTTGCCGTCGTTGTTGCGCACGTGGAACCGGCCGATGTCCTCGGGCGCCACGCGGTCCTCGCCCTCGGCCTGGAGGAACACCCGCCACTGCCGGCCGAAGCGGTTGAACTGGTTCACGAACACCCCGCCCAGGAAGGCCTGGAGCGTCTGGTAGACGTCGGCCACCGCCACGCCCTGCTTCAAGCAGCTTCTCGCGGTCCACGTCGGCGTAGATCTGCGGCACCGAGGCGCGGAACGGGCTGTTCACGTTCGCGAGCTCCGGCCGCTTCCGCGCCGCCTCCAGGAACTTCTGGAGGTTGTCGCTCAGGAACTCCACCGTGCCGCCGCTCCGGTCCTGGAGCCAGAACGAGAAGCCGCCCGCGGAGCCGATGCCGGGGATGGCGGGGGGCGCGAAGGCGAAGGCGATCGCCTCGGGGACCTCGGCCCGCAGGTCCGGTTCAGGGTGGCCAGGATCGACCGGTAGGAGAGGCTCGGATCGCGCCGCTCGTCCCAGGGGTCGAGGGAGACGAAGAAGAACGCGGTGTAGGACGCGGAGGTGCGGGTGAGGAGGCTGAAGCCGTTGATGGTGGTGCTGAGGTGCACGCCCTTCGTGCGGGCGAGGAGCTTTTCGATCTTCTGGGTCACCTCGTTCGTCCGCTGGAACGAGGCGGCGTCGGGGAGCTGCACGTTCAGGAGCAGGTAGCCCTGGTCCTCGTCCGGGACGAAGCCCGTGGGCAGGCGCCGCCCCAGGCCTCCGGCCAGCGAGGGCGAAGCCCAGCGAGGATCAGCAGGCTGACGGCGGTCTTGCGGACGAGACCGTGGGAGAGGTCCACGTAGCCGTGGGTGGCCCGGGCGAAGCCAGCGGTTGAAGGCGCCGAAGAAGCGGGCCAGGGGCCCCTTCGCCTCGTGGCGGGGCTTCAGGAGCATCGCGGAGAGGGCGGGCGAGAGGGTGAGCGCGTTGAAGGCGGAGATCAGGACCGAGATCGCGATCGTCACCGCGAACTGCTTGTTGAGCCGTCCCTGGATCCCGCTCATGAGGCCGATGGGGATGAAGACCGACGGAGAGCACGAGGGCGATGCCCACCACCGGCCCCGAGACCTCGGACATCGCCTTCAGGGTGGCGTCGCGCGGAGCCATGCCCTCTTCGATGTGGTGCTCGACCGCCTCCACCACCACGATCGCGTCGTCCACCACGAGGCCGATGGCGAGCACGAGGCCGAAGAGGGAGAGGGTGTTGATCGAGAAGCCGAGGAAGGGGAAGAAGGCGAAGGTGCCGATCAGGGACACCGGCACCGCGATCAGGGGGATGAGGGTGGCGCGCCAGTTCTGGAGGAACAGGAACACCACGAGGATGACCAGGATCATGGCCTCCCCGAGGGTGGTCGCGATCTCCTTGATGCCCTCGGTGACGGGCAAGGTGGTGTCGAGGCCGACCTGGTAGTCGAGGTCGCTCGGGAAGCGCTCCTTGAGCTGGTCCATCATCGCCTTGACGCCGTCGGCCACGGTGAGGGCGTTGGCCCCCGGGGTCTGGAAGACCGCGATGAGGGCGGCGGGGCGGCCGTTGAAGCGGCCCGACTGGTTGTAGCTCAGGGCGCCCGAGCTCGACCCGCGAGACGTCCTTGAGGCGCACCACCGAGCCCTTGCGGGGTGATCCGGACCACCACGTTGCCGAACTCCTCCGGGGTGACGAGCCGGCCCTTGCGCACGCACGGTGTAGGTGAGCTGCTGCCCCTTGCGGCGCGGGCTCCCCGCCCACGCGCCCCGCGGGATTGACGGCGCTCTGCTGCTGGATGGCGCGCACCAGGTCGGGGACGGTGATGCCGAGCTTGGCCAGCTTGTCGGGCTTCACCCAGATCCGCATCGAGTACTCGGCGAGGCCGAAGTTGATGACCTGGCCCACGCCCGGGCACGCGGTAGAGCGCGTCGTTGACGTTGATGAGCGCGTAGTTGCCGAGGAAGAGCGAGTCGTAGGTGCCGTTCGGCGAGTAGATCGCGAGATCACGACCAGGGGCAGGCCCACCGTGCTCCGGTAGGTGAGGCCGAACTGGTTCACGTCGGCGGGCAGGTTGGGCTGGGCCTGGGACACGCGGTTCTGCGCGTTCACCTGGTCGATGTTGACTTCGCTCTCCACGTCGAAGGTGACGGTCAGGGTCATGGTGCCGTCGTTCGCGTTCGTGGACTGCATGTAGAGCATCTTGTCCACGCCGTTCATCTGCTGCTCGAGGGGGGTCGCCACCGACTGCTCGATGGTCACGGCGTCCGCGCCCGTGTACGTGGTCTGGATCTGGATCTGGGGAGGGATGATCGACGGGAACTGCGCGATGGGCAGGCCGGTCATGGACACGAGGCCGAGGATCACGGTGACGATCGGAGATGACGATGGCGACGATGGGTCGGTCGACGAAGAAGCGGGCCATGGCAGGCCAGGCTAGCGGGGTCGCGGCGGCCGGCCGGGCTTCGCCTTCACCGTCATCCCGGCCCGCACGTACTGGAGGCCGCTGACGATCACCGTTCTCGCCCGCCTTCAAGCCCTTGTCGATGACCCAGAGGTCGCGCCACGCGCTCGCCCGGCTCCACCGCGCGGATCTCCGCCTTGCCGTCCGCCCCCACCACCGCGACCCGGTACCCGCCCTGCAGCTCCATGACCGCCCGCTGGGGAACGAGCAGGGCGCCCGTCTTCACCGCGAGCGCGGCCCGCACCTTGCCGTACTGGCCGGGCCGGAGGATGTTGCCGGGGGTTCGGAAAGAAGCCCCGGATGGTCATGGTCCCGGTCTTCGCGTCGACCTCGCGATCGACCAGCCGCGCCCTGCCCCTTCTCGGGGTAGACGCTGCCGTCGTCCAGGACCAGCTCGAGCACGGAGCCCTGCTCCGTGGTCGCGTAGTTCGGCGCGGTTGATGCCCTCGGCCAGGCGCAGGTATTCGCGCTCGCTGATCCCGTAGGTCACGCGGATGGGGTCGACGGTGGAGACCGTGGTCATCACCGTCTGCGGGTTCACGAGGTCGCCCACCTGGGCCTTGGCGATGCCCACGATGCCGTCGATGGGCGAGGTGACCTTGGTCCAGGCGAGGTTCAGGGCCGCCTGCTCGACCGCGGCGCGCGCGGAGGCCACCGCCGCCTGCGCGTTCGCTCTGCGCCGACAGCGCGTTGTCGAGCTCCTGCTGGCTGATGGCCCGCTCGGCGGCCAGCGGGCGTGAAGCGCTCCACGTCGTTCGTGGTCTTGGCGAGCTGCGGCCTCGGCCTGGCCGAGCGCCCCCTGCGCCTGGTCGAGGGCCGCGCGGAACTGGCGCGGGTCGATCTCGAACAGCGGGTCCCTGGCGTGGACGAACTGCCCTTCCTTGTAGAACTGGCGGAGCAGGTAGCCTTCGACCTTGGGCCGGATGTCGGCGTTGACCGATCCGTCGAGGGTGCCGATCCACTCGCTCACGAGCGGCACGTCCTTCTGGACGACCGGAGCCACCTGGACCTCGGGAGGAGGAGGGGGCGGAGGCTCCTGCCGCTTGCAGGCCACGGGGAGAAGGAGGGCGGTGACGAGGGAGAGGCGGTTGACCGTTTTCATGCGGCTTCCCGATCATATACTCGCTTCCGTGCCGACATCTCGCCGACCTCGGCCGGAGGCTCATGGCACCCCCCGGGGCTGAAGCGGAGGCCCCGTCCGATCGCCTGTCGCGCGCCGCTCTCCTCGTCCTCGTCGTTCTGGTCACGGTCACCCCCTGGCCGTACGGGGCGGCGCATCCGCGAGCCGTCCGGGCGGTGTCTCTCGTCGCCCTCGGCATCGCACTCTTGGCGACCGTCGCCCTGCTCCGCGAGCGGCGCCCTCCCCGCGCACCCTGGCCGCTCTTCGCCCTCTTCGCCCTGGCCCTCGCGCAGATGCTCCCCCTGCCCCGCGGCGTCTCGACCCTCGTGGCCCCCGGCCCCGCCGCGGTGTGGTATCCGAGCGTGCCCGCCGCGGCCGCGGTCGTCGGCGACGGCGCGCACCCGGTATCGGTCGATCCCGACGCGACCCGTCGGGCGCTGGCCTTCGGCACCGGGGTCCTCGCCCTGGCCCTCGTCAGCGTGCCCGCGCTGCGCGGGCGCCGTCTCGCCCTCATCGCGGCCCTGGTCGTGGTCGGCGGGGCCTTGGCGGTGGCGGTCTACGGGGTCGTGGCCCGCGCCCTCTTCGGCGCGCTCCTGTTCGGGTCGATGTCGGTCCCCACCGTCGCGCCCTTTGGCTCCTTCGTGAGCAAGAACCACTTCGCGGGCTACGTGGAGATGGCGACCCTGCTCGGCGCGGGGCTCGCGTGGGGCCTCGCCGACGAGGCCCGCCGGTCGAAGGCCGCGCTCAGCTGGGTAGGGAGCACGCGGGCGGGGCGAGTGGTCGTGGCCGCGGGCGCAACCCTCGTCATGGGCCTGGCCGTGCTCCTCTCGCTGTCGCGAGGGGGTGCTTTGAGCCTCGCGGCCGGCGCGCTCGCTCTCGTCTCGCTTCGCGCGTTCGTCCGGCGGGAGACCGCACCGTCGCGATCGCCGTGGATCGTCGGGGCTCGCCCTCCTGGCCTTGGCCGCGGCTGCGCTCGCCGCCCTCCCGCCCGAAGCGAGGGCGCGTCTCTCTACCCTCGCGGGAATGGGCCACGACAACTCCGGGCAGTTCCGGCTCGTGGCGTGGGGCGACACCTTGCGCCTCTGCGCCCGGAGCCCGCTCGTCGGCCACGGCCTCGGCGCCTACGCGGACGCGTTGCCCCCGGTGAAGACCGGCCTCGGCTACGTGACCGTCGAGCACGCCGAGAGCGACGTGCTCGAGCTTCTGGCCGAGGGCGGTCTCTGCGGCCTGCTGCTCGCCGGCGCCGCCCTCGTCGCCTTCGCCCGCGCGGTCGTGCGCGGGCTGTAGCGGCAGAGCGATCGCCTGAGGCGCGGCCTCGGCCTGGGCGCCGCGGCGGGAGCCGCCGCCCTGCTCGTGCATAGCGGGTTCGACTTCAACCTGCGCATTCCCTCGAATGCGTTGCTCTTCGCCTTCCTCTGCGCCCTGGCTCTGGCCGCGGCCAACGCCGCGGAGCCCTCGGAGAGCCGCCGGCCCTGGGGCACGCTCGCGATCGCCTTGGCCCTGGCTTTCGCGGTCGCGACCCCCGCGGCCACGACCCGCCACCTGCCCGACGAGGCGGAGGCTTTCGCGGTGAAGGGCGGCCGTCCCGTGACCGCGCTGCGGGTGGCGCAGGCGACGGACGCCTTGATCGCGCACCTCAAACGGAGGCCGGCCGATGCCGAGTCTTGGCTGTTCCTCGCCTGGCTGCGATCGGCAGGGGGCGCCCAGGACGACGCCCGGGCCCTGGCCCGGCACGCCGCCGAGCTCGACCCCCAACGGGCCGCGATCCAATCGGAGGCCGCGCGCATCGAGGCGGGGCCGCGGTGAAGCGAGCCCGCGCCGCCGTCCTGGGCCTGGCCCTCGCCGCGTGCACGACGCGGCCCAAGCTCATCGAGTGGGGGTGGGACGAGCCCGATCCCGGGTTCATGCGACGGCACGTCGCAGAGATGGCGGCAACTCCCTTCGACGGCTGCGTCTTCCACGTGAACGGTCTTACCTGGGAGATGTGGGGCCGGCGAGTCCTCGATCCTCGTCTGTTCGAGGGCGCCGTGGCCGACCTGCGCTCCGCGCGCCCCGCCCGGTTCACGGAGCGCTTCTTGCGCGTCAACGTCACCCCCGGCGACCTCGACTGGTTCGACGACTTCGCTCCCGTGGTCGCGAACGCGCGCCTCGCCGCGCGCATCGCCCGGCGCGGGCACGTGCGCGGCCTCCTGCTCGACGTGGAGCAGTACCAGGGGCAGCTCTTCGACTATCGGCGCCAGCGGCACGCGGCGAGCCAGCCCTGGGAGAACTACGCCATTCGCGCGCGCCTGCGCGGGCGGGAGGTGATGGAGGCCTTCGAGGCCGGCTATCCCGGCCTGACCCTGTTCTTGAGCTTCGGCCACAGCCTGCCCTTCGTGCAATCGAACCACGGCCGGGTCCCGCTCGCCCAGGTTTCCTACGGCCTGCTCGCGCCCTTCATCGACGGCCTCCTCGACGGCGCCCGGGGCTCGACCCGAATCGTGGACGGCTACGAGCTGTCCTACGGCTTCACGTACGCCCCGCACTTCGACGAGGCGCGCACCCTCGTGAAGGAGGGCGTGCTGCCCATCGTCGGCAACCCCGAGGCCTACCGTCGACGCGTGGACCTGGCCTTCGGCCTCTGGATGGACTACGACTGGCGTCACCTCGGCTTCGACCCCGAGTCTCCCGAGAAGAACTACTTCTCGCCCGAGCGCTGGGCCGCCTCGCTGGCTCGGGCCCGCGAAGTGAGCGACGAGTACGTGTGGATCTACACCGAGCAGGTCCGCTGGTGGGGCCCCGAAGCCGCAAGGCATCCCGTTCCCAAGGCCTACCGGTAACGAAAAGGGTCCCCGATCTCCATTTCGTCAGTGTTTGTCAGTACTTGTGTCTTGTGATCCAGCACACGTTCCTCGGCCCACGAGCCGATTACCGTTGGGTTCGAAGGCTGGGGTCCCCAATCGCCGCGCTTAGGCCGGCTGGCCCAGGGCTGCAATCCAACCGACATCGCTGAAGCTCAACCCGACATCGGATCGGACGAGGCCCCATGTCCAGGACAAACCGACGCGCAGTTGTCTCTCTCGCCCTAGCCGCCGCAAGCCTGCTCGCACAGCCCGTTCTCGCCCAGATCCTGCCCTCGGACCGCGCCACCACCTGGAACCCCGGCATTCCGGGCGGTGTACCCTTCCGCACGACGGTCTGCGCGACGCTCAACGCAGCGTCCTACGGGAACGGGTCCTCCGAGGCTTCGACTGCCATCCAGGCCGCGATCAGCGCTTGCCCCGTCGGGCAGGTCGTCCAGCTCTCGGCCGGTACCTTCCGGATCAACAGCAATGCCCTGCTGATCGCGAAGGGGATCACGCTGCGGGGCGCAGGTCCCGGGATCACGATCCTTCGTCGCACGAACGGCGCCACCCCCAACAGCGACACCGCGGCGGTGGCCGACCCCGTGGTGGTGATCGGCCCCAACCGTTGGGCCGGGCCCAACGCCCCCTCCGCGTCCGTGAATCTCACCGCGGATGGCGCCAAGGGCGCCACGTCGGTCACGGTGGCGAGCGGCGGCGCGTTCGCGCCGGGCCAGATCGTCATCCTCGACGAAGACAACTACGGCACCGCCGCTTGGACGAGCCTTCCCAACCGCAACGGCGCCCCCACCTCGGCCATGATCTGGGCGTCCGACCGCGCAGTCTGGATGCGGCACACGCCCTCCGACGCCGGGGACGATCCTTTCCCGGACGCGGCCACCTGGTTCATGCGCCCCAATCGCCCGATCTCCGAGATCAAGGAGATCGCCTCGATCAGCGGCAGCGTGGTGACCTTCACCACTCCCCTGCACATCAGCTATCGCCTGGCCAAGACTGCCCAGCTCACCGGCTACACCGGCGCGAACCTCCACGTGAGGAACGCGGGCGTCGAGGATCTCACGCTCTACGGCGGCGGCGACGGCAACCTGCGCTTCGAGAACGCGGCCTACTGCTGGGCGAGGAACATCGAGAGCACGGTGTGGCTCGGCGAGGGTGTCGCCATCGACAACTCCTTCCGCGTGGTGGTGCGGGACTCCAACGTCCACGACACCGCCTGGCCCAATCCCGGCGGCAGCGGCTACGCCATCAGCTTCGCCAACGGCTCGTCGGAAGTCCTCATCGAGAACAACATCGTGCGCCAGGCCAACAAGGTGATGGTGGCGCGGGCGGCGGGAGCGGGATCGGTCATCGGCTACAACTACATGGACGACGGCCACATCGGCTACGACCCCACCTGGGTGGAGGTGGGCATCAACGGCAGCCACATGGTCGGCTCCCACCACATGCTCTTCGAAGGCAACGACTCGTTCAACTACGACTCCGACAACACCCACGGCAACGCGATCTACCACACCGTTTTCCGGAACCACCTGAGCGGTTTTCGTGCGAGCTTCCCCGGCCAGGGCAACGCCCGCGCCGCCGGCCTCATGTACGGCTCCTGGTGGCACTCGTTCGTCGGCAACGTGATGGGCACCGCGGGGCGGATGAGCGGCTGGGCCTACCAGGGCGGCGACCCGAGCATCTGGCTCCTGGGCTACGACCCGCAGCACTGGGAGCAAGCGGCAGACCCCAAGGTGCTGAGCACCGTCCTGCGCGAGGGCAACTTCGACTACGTCACGAACACGGTCAAGTGGGACACCGCGGCGCAGGCCATTCCGAACTCGCTCTACCTCACGAGCAAGCCCGCGTTCTTCGGCAACAACCCCTGGCCCTGGGTTGACCCCACGGGAGCGACCAAGCTCTACACCCTCCCGGCCAAAGCCCGCTTGATCACGCTCGCGGTTCAAGCCAAGTTCTACACCCTCACCCCTTGCCGGCTCGCCGACACGCGAGTCGCCCCCAACGGTCCGTCGGCAGGGCCCAATCTGCTCCCTTCGCAGACGCGCGACTTCCCGGTCGCCGGGGTCTGTGGAGTGCCTGCGGCCGCCCGCGCGGTTGCCGCCAACGTCACCATCGTCTTCCCCGGGGCCGCGGGCTATCTCACCTTGTTCCCACCCGGAATCTCGTCGCAGACCAGCACGATCAACTTCAACGCCGGGGCCATCCGCGCGAACAACGCCACCTTCACTCTGGGACCGAGCGGCACCGTCTCCGTCTTCTGCGGCATTGCGAACGCGGGGGCGCACTTGCTCATCGACGTCGTGGGCTACTACATGTGAACGAAGCGGGCGAGGGTTGCCCGGTGAGCCGGGGCACGAGATTGGCCGCGAAAGCGTGTCCAGATGGCCCACTTCGACGAAATCGTCAACATCAGGGCCATTGTGATGCCCGACACTTCCATCGATCGCACCCGGGAGTAGCGTAGAGACACTTCGTAGCCGGAGTCCCCTCGCCGCACGTACGCCGGCAGGCTCAGGGCTGAAACCAACCTGACATTCGTATCCGGACGAGGCCCATGCCCAAAACTAACTATGCCCCCGTCTCTATCGCGTTCGCTGCCGTAGGATTCCTCGCGGGCGCGTTGCCCGCTCTCGCCCAGTTGCTGCCCGCCGACCGCGCCACCACCTGGAACCCGGGCATCCCGGGCGGCGTCCCCGCACGCACGACCGTGTGCGCCACTCTCTCCCCTCCCTCCGGCGATGCCGCCAGCGCGATCCAGTCCGCGATCAACGCCTGCCCTGCCGGACAGGTCGTCCAGCTGTCCTCCGGTACCTTCACGATCAACTCGGGGATCATCTTCCTGAACAAGGGCGTGACCCTGCGCGGCGCCGGAGCGAACCTGACCACCCTCAAGCGGACGAACGGCGCCCAGCCGGGCACCTACATCCCGGGGTCCGCTCCCGACCCCGTGGTCATCCTGGGGCCTTCGCGGTGGCACTCCACGGGCACGAGCTTCAACCTGGCCGCGGATGGGGCGAAGGGAGCCACCAGCGTCCAATTGGCCACGGCGCCCGCCAGCTTCACCGCCGGACAGATCGTCTTGCTCGACGAGCTTTCGGGCTCCGTGTGGCAGACCGATCCCGGCGGACGCGGGCAGGTCTGGGCGTCGCCCGACTGGCGCGTGGTCTACCAGCGGCACAACCCCGGTCAGGGCACAGACGACCCCTGGCCCGACGCGGCAGGATGGTTCGCACGGCAGGATCGCCCGCAGAACGAGGTCAAGGAGGTCGCGTCGTGGAACGCCTCCACGAAGACGCTGACCTTCACTAGCCCATTGCACATCTCCTATCGCGCTTCCCACACCGCACAGATCTACGTCTATGCCGCCCCGGACACCCACACGCGCAGCGCCGGCCTCGAAGACGTCAAGGTCCAGGGTGGAGGCGACGGGAACATCCGCCTCGAGAATTGCGCCTACTGCTGGGTCGCGCGAATCGAGGGTACGGGATGGCTCGGGGAAGGCGTGGCCCTGAACGGTTCGTACCGTTCGGAGTTGCGCGACTCCTACATCCACACCCCCGTGTGGTTCGAGCCAGGCGGCGGCTCCTACAACATCTCGATCGGCAACGGCTCCGCGGAGCTTCTGATCGAGAACAACATCTCCGTCGACGCGGACAAGGTCATGGTCGCGCGCTCGGCCGGCTCCGGCTCGGTCGTGGCCTACAACTACATGGACGACGGCCACATCGGATCCAGCCCCTCCTGGCAGGAGATCGGGCTCAACGCGAGCCACATGGTCGGCGCGCATCACGTCCTGTTCGAGGGGAACTACGGGTTCAACTTCGACTCCGACAAGACGCACGGCAGCTCCACCTACATGACCGTCTTTCGGAACCACCTGAGCGGAAAGCGCAAGAACTTCGCCGACGGCGGCCCCAAGCGCACAGCGGGCGCCGCCATGTACTCGTATTTCATGAGCTACATCGGGAACGTCCTCGGACTCCCGGGGATGAGCGGCTGGCAGTACGAGAGCGGAAGCATGGACACGCCGGCCATCTACCTGTTCGGCTGGGACGACTGGAGCCCCTATCCGGTCGACCCCAAGGTGAAGCAGACGGCGCTCCGTGAGGGCAACTTCGACTACGTCACGAACACGGTCAAGTGGGACACCACGGCCCAGACCCTTCCGAACTCGCTCTACCTCACGAGCAAGCCTGCCTTCTTCGGCAACAACACCTGGCCCTGGGTCGACCCCCTCGGATCGACCAAGACCTTCGTCTTGCCCGCCAAACAGCGGTTCGAGGGCGGAGGATCCCCCGCCCCCAGCCTGTCCCTTCGGGACGCGACCGTGACCGAAGGCAACTCCGGCACCACCACCGCGACCTTCACCGTCACCCTGTCGCCGGCCGCGACCACCGCGGTGACCGTGAACTACGCCACCGCCAACGGGACCGCCACCGCGGGCAGCGACTACGTGGCCGCGTCGGGCACCCTGACCTTCAGCGCGGGACAGACGTCCAAGACCATCCCCGTCACCGTGAACGGCGACACCCTTGGCGAGCCGGACGAGACGTTCGTGGTGAACCTGAGCAGCCCCTCCGGCGCCACCATCCTGGACGCCCAGGGCGTGGGCACCATCGTGAACGACGACGCCGTGCCGAACCTCTCGATCAACGACGTCTCGGTGACCGAAGGCAACTCCGGCACGACGTCCGCGACCTTCACCGTGACCCTCTCCGCGGCCTCCACCTCGCCCGTGACGCGTGACCTACGCGACGCCGAACGGGACGGCCACCGCGGGCAGCGACTACGCGGCCGCCGGCGGCACCGTGACCTTCCCCGCCGGCAGCACCAGCCAGACCCTCACCGTGACCGTGAACGGTGACACCACCGTCGAGCCCAACGAGACGTTCGTCGTGAACCTGAGCAGCCCCTCCGGCGCCACGCATCCTCCGACGCCCAGGGCATCGGCACCATCACCAACGACGACTCGGCGCGCGCTGCCGACGCTGTCGATCGGCGACGTCTCCGTGACCGAAGGCAACTCCGCGACGAAGACGGCTGTCCTTCACCGTGACCCTGTCGGCCGCGGCCACCAGCACCGTGACCGTCAGGCTACGCCACCGCCAACGGCACCGCCACCGCGGGCACCGACTACGTCGCCGGCAGCGGGCACCCTGACCTTCAGCCGCCGGCCAGACCACCAAGACCATCACCGTCATCGTCAACGGCGACACCACCGTCGAGCCCAACGAGACCTTCACCGTGACCCTGAGCCAGCCCCACGGGCGCCACGCTCTCCCGACGGCCAGGGCCACCGGCACCATCACCAACGACGACACCGCCGCCGCTGCCGACCCTGTCGATCGCCGACGCCTCCGTGACCGAAGGCAACTCCGGCACCACGGCCGCGAACTTCACCGTGACCCTCTCCGCCGCCGTCGACCAGCACCGTCACCGTCGCCTACGCGACCGCCAACGGCACCGCCACCGCCGGCTCGCGACTTCGTCGCCCAGAGCGGCACCCTGACCTTCAGCCGCGGGCCAGACCACCAAGACCATCGCCGTCCTCGTCAACGGCGACACCACCGTCGAACCCAACGAGACCTTCACCGTCAACCTCGAGCAGCCCCACGGGCGCCACCCTCCTCGACGGCCAGGGCCACCGGCACCATCGTCAACGACGACTCGGCCCCGCTGCCGACCCTGTCGATCGGCGACGCCTCCGTGACCGAGGGCAACTCCGGCACCACCACCGCGACCTTCACCGTGACGCTCTCGGCGGCCAGCGACCAGCGCCGTCACCGTCAACTACGCGACCGCCGACGGCACCGCCACCGCGGGCAGGACTACGTCGCGCAGACCGGCACCCTGACCTTCGCCGCGGGCAGCACCACCAACACCATCGCGGTCACGGTCAACGGTGACACCACCGTCGAGGCCGAACGAGACGTTCTCGGTGAACCTGACCAGCCCCGTCGGGCGCCACCATCGCTCGACGCGCAGGGCGTCGGGACCATCGTGAACGACGACGTCACGCCGCCCTCGGGAGCCCAGCCGGTCGTGTGGACGTCGTGCCGTAGGCGTGAGCGGAACGGCAACTCGCTCACCGACATCTCGTCGAGCGGGACGAATGCGGGCGCCGTCTCCGACTCAGCAGATTGCCTCCGGTGACGGCTACGTCGAGTTCACCGCCTTCGAAACCACCACTTACCGGATGGTTGGCCTCAGCAACGGCAACACCGGACACTTCCTACCAGGACATCGACTTCGGCGATCGACCTGGCGCCGGGGGCGACGCTCTACGTCTTCGAAAAGGGCACGACCCGCGGCACGTTCGGTACCTACCAGACCGGCGACGTGCTTCCGAGTCGCGGTCGTGGGCGGGGTCGTGAAGTACTCCAAGAACGGAATCGTCTTCTACACCTCGGTCCAGACGCCCATCTATCCGCTCCTCGTCGACACCTGGCTCTACACCCAGGGCGCCACCCTCAACAAAGCGATGTTCTTCAGCGGCGCGCCGACCCCGACTCCCACCCCAACTCCCACACCAACGCCTACGCCCCCCGCTGGCTCGCAGGCGGTCGTCTGGACCTCGCTCGTCGGTGTGGCCGCCAATGGAAACTCGCTAACGGACATCGCGCCAACCGGCGCCAACTCGGGCGCAGTCTCCAGCAAGCAACTGACGTCGGGCGATGGCTACGTCGAGTTCACCGCCGCGGAAACCACGACCTACCGGATGGCGGGTCTCAGCAACGGGAATACCGACACATCCTACTGGGACATCGACTTCGGCATCGATCTCGCACCAGGATCGGTGGTCTACGTCTTTGAGAAGGGGGTCAATCGCGGCACGTTCGGCACCTACCAGGCTGGCGACGTCTTCCGGGTCGCGGTGGTGGGCGGCGTGGTGAAGTACTCCAAGAACGGGATCGTCTTCTACTCCTCCACTCAAACTCCGACGTACCCGCTCCTCGTCGATACCTGGCTCTACGTCCAGAATGCGACGGTTCGCAACGCCATCGTTTCAGGAGCGTGGCAATAGTCGCCGCACAACTCGGCACCTCGTTGGACTGGCTGCCTCGGGATCGTCCGAGGCGGCCAGTTCCACCACCACCCGACACAGCCTCGCCGGCGGCACCCGATCCGCCAGCGCCCTCTCGATCGCCAGGGACTCCCGTGGCTGCTCCTGTGAATGACCCCGCGCGACGCAGGAGCTGAACGGCCGCGCTTTGCGGTCCTCGAGCCGCACCTCGCCGCTTGCCGGAGGATGCGGGCCATGCGCGGAGCGTGAACCCGGCTCGAGTAACGCTCCTCCACGGTCTGGCGCGCCCGCGCGCCGAGCGAAGCCCGCTGGGCGGCGTCCCGAAGGAGCGATGCGAGACGGTCCACCCATTCGTCCTCGGTCGTCGCGTGAAGGCCGTTCACTCCGTGTTCGACCACGCTCGCATTGGCTCCCACCGGTGACACCACGGGCGGTATGGCGAGGGCCATGTACTGAAGTGCCTTCATGGCGCACTTCCCGCGCGACCACTCGTCGTCGGGCAGGGGCATCAAGCCCACGTCGATCGCCCGGAGATCCTCGACCTCGGTGTCCGCGCGCCAGGGCAGGCAGGTTACCCGGACCCCGGGCACCTCGAGATCGCCGCCCACGATGCGAAGCTCGAAATCCACGATTTGGCTCAGGCGACGGAAGACCGGCCGAAGTGAGGCGACGTGGGGAAGAGTGGTCGAGCTTCCCGTCCATCCCAGGACGGGCCGCGGGCTCGTCGGCCGTGGGAGCGGGACATAGGCGTCGGTATCGATGGTGCTGGGCACGACGCTGACGATGCCGGCGTGACGCTGCGCGAACGAGGCAAGAATGTCGTTCCCGACCGTGACCTGGCGCGACAACCGGCAAAGCACCGCGGTCTTCGAGGGGCTCTTCAAGGCGCCGAGCCAGGCGTTCGCAGCACTCGCGGCGGGAAGGTAGATGGCGTCATCGAAGTCGTACACGATGGGCACGCGCGAGGCCAGGACGCGCTCGATCCAGGCGGGGCCCAGCGGAGCTGCTTCACGGTAAAGGTAGGCAACGTCGAATGAGGCGGCCCGGAAGACGTCGCGGGGCCGTCGCGCGTAGCCAGCCAAAGCACCCCACACCTTCGCCAGCAGGTGGCCCGGGCGGTATAGGATGTCCATCGTGCGCGGAGGCAGGAAGGGCGCGAACTCGATCTCGACGCCTTCCGCGGAGAGGTGCGGCGCCCACTGCTCGATGCGGTACCGCTGGCCAGGGGCACGCCCAGTTGCGTAAGGAACGACGGCGAGGACTCGGACGCGCGTGTCGCGCGCTGCTCGTGACAATGGATGGACCTGGCTCCGCGAGAGCCTAGCAGGAAACCACGACTGGTGACATCTCTGCGGCTCTGGGGCTGGGCTCTCGTGGTGGGGGGGGCGACATGGTCGATTCTGGCCTTGGTCGTCTGGGTGCAGGAGCTTCGGTTCCTTCGAGGAGTCTTGCGAGAGATCCTGCCGAGCGGCCGGATTCGTCGGCGTGAGGACCTCGTCCTCATCAAGAACTACCTGGCTTCTCACATCCGCTACGACCAGCGTCGTGTGAACGAGCCGCGGCCGCTCCTCCGGGCCAGCGCCCATCGCACGCTGGCGAGCGGCCATGGCTTCTGTGGAGAGAACGCACGCGTGGCCCTGTGGCTGCTGAGCCTCGGCGGGGTGCGCGCCCATCGCGTCTACCTGGACGCCACCCGCTGGAAGCACATCCTGCTCGAGCACCGGTGGGAGGGGGGCTGGAGGTTCTTCGACGCTCACGGCGATCCCGCCACCGTCCTTCCGGACGAGGCTGTGGGCCGGATCGAGAGCAGCAATCTGGGGCGCCTCCCCAATGGCCATGAAGGAAACGCGTACCTGCGGTCCTATCGGCTGCGTCCCTTCCACGACAGGCCCTTCCTGCGCCGCTTCGAGCAGCTCAGGCTTCCAGTACCCCTCACCCTTCTTCTTCACAGCCCGGCACTCCTGCACGCCGGAGCGGGGGCGGTCATAGCCGCCATCGGCTTGGCCGGTGTGGGGCTCAGTTGACGACTCCGGTGGCGGGCGTGCGCCAGCCGTGCCTGCTCTGCGGAAGCCACGACTACCGGTTGGTCAAGCAGTTTGCCGACGGAGTAGTGGTCGGCGAGTGCGATCAATGCGGGTTGCTCTACACACCGATCCGCCATCCCGAACCCGAGTCACTGTTGTTCAGAGCCGAGGTCGACACGCTCCGGGTCCTCAACCGGCCCATCGTGGCCGGCACGCACCGCCACTACCGGGCCCGCAACTTCGAGCAGTACCTGGACATCATCGAGCCGAAGGCCCGTGGCCGGCGTCTGCTGGACGTGGGCTGCGCGCAGGGGTTCTTCCTGGCGACCGCCAAAGACCGCGGGTTCGACGTGGTGGGGGTGGAGCCTAGCCGCCCGATGGCGGACTTCGCCCAGCGCGAGCTCACCCTGGAGATCATTCACGGACGTCTCGATCAGGTGGACCTTGGCGCCCGGCAGTGGGACGTGATCACATTCACGGACTCGCTCGAGTACTTCGCGGAGCCCCTTCGCGACATCGGAAAGGCCATGCGCCACCTGGCACCGGGCGGGTTCATCTTCGCCAAGGTCCCCAACGGCGAATTGCTTCAGACTTCGTCACTCCTTCGAGAAGGCCTTTGGACGACCGGGCCTTGCGGACGAGTCGTTCAGCCCTTCGCGGCGCGTCGCTCACTATTCCACGACCACCCTCCGCGAGCTGATCTCGAGAGTCGGTGGCGGCCTCGCGACTATCGAGATCGGCGTGGCCCTGCCCATCGACTCCCCCACCTGGAAGCGCTCGACGGGCCTCGATCTGGAGATCGAGCCCACCTGGTGCTCCGCCGGCAGTGTCGGCCGGCTGGTGAGGCGGCTCTTGTATGCGGGGGCTGCCGCCGAGATGGCACTCACTCGGCGGACGCAGCTCTCGCCGTCGCTCTACGTCCTCGCCGGCCTCAGATAGGCGGCCCGAGCCTCCGCACGGCGCCTCTTGGCTTCCTCGGCCATTTCCAGCCCGGCCGCCGCGAAGATCAGTAGAACGGCATGGCCTGGGCGCGGTGCCGGTAGAGCGTGCCGACGTTGCCCTCGCCGAGGGCGTAGGTGAGGTTCAGAAGGCCCGTCGACCAGGGTGAATCTGCAGGGCCTCGCGCAGCCGGTGCGCGATGATGTACCGAAGCCCACGAACCGTCGGTCGCACCAGGTAGTACACCAGAAGCATCTCGGTTCGGAAATGGCCTTGAAGAAACGACGTGATCTGCCAAGGAAACGGGAGAAGAAGAAGAAGGCCAGCCCGAGCGGAAGAAAGGCGGCAGCGCCACGGGGGTCGAAATGTCCGCGTCCTGACCGAACTTGCTCGCTCCCGACGCCTGGCGCCTCATTTCATTGATCGCCTCGAGGCTCATACGGCTCTGCGTCCTCTGCTCGATGACCCCCTGCTGAAGCAGCATCAAGACTCCCGCAGAAACCGCGAACGCGAGCAGGACATTGCGCGCCAAGCTGCCGCGGCGACGATCAAGAGCGCGATGACGGGGGGGCGGCGACAGCGTAGAACAATGAACCCGAGACTGAGTGAGGACGAACAGCCCCGCAACGAGTGAACCACCCCGGTCAGAGTGTAGGTGTCCAGGAGCATCCAAGCCTTCCAGGAGATGAAGAGGATCAGGAATATGACCCAGGCATCTCCGGATGACGAGTGAGGACCAAAGCACGACAGAAGGAAAGAAGAGAAACAGGATCGTCGCTCCCAAAGCCGCGGCCTTGCCGAGCAAGGCCCTGCAGAAGATACACGTAGCGACCCGAGAGCAACCCCGAGAAGGCCATTGGCCAGCTTACCGGATGCCGATGTGCCCGAAGAGAGTGAAGAAGAACGCGTTGACGTTGAGGTAGGCGGCCGAGATGCCCCGGCCATCAGTTTGCCGGTGGCTGCAAAACCTCGCCCGACCAATACAAGCTCAGGTGCCAACCAACGGCCGTCAAAGGTCTCTTCATCCGGCGCGAGCCTCGTGGCGTAACCGGTGTAGTCCAAGACCAGGATGACAAGACACGGCGACGAAGGCGTACAGCACGAGACGCTTGAGGACACGCAGAACCCCTCTGCATCAAAGCCGCACGAAACGCGAAGGCTCCGGCCCTGAGACGAGGATGGGCTCAGGCTCACGAAGAGTCACGATACACGAGTCGGCGACGGTTCGAAGCGGTGGCTGCGGTACCCTCCAGGAGGCGTTCGTAGATCTCATGATAGCTGCGAACGCCATCGATGAGGTTGAGCCGCCGTTCCGCGAATCCCGGCATCGGCTGCCCACGGCGGGATCGCGAGGAGGAGGGCGAGCTGCCCGACCGCCTCCTCGTAGCACCCGGAATCGAACCCCCGCATGACGACGCCCGTGGAAGACTGCTCGACCATCGCATCCAGGTCACCGATGCCCGGGTTGACGACGACGGGCAGCCCCGCCGCCCAGGCTTCGCCCACCTTCGTCGGGAACGAGGCGGACTTGGAAAGGGTGGGGCGAACGAAGCAGACGAGGGGGCCGGCGCACGTGACAGCCATTTCGAGACCTCGTCGGCGGGCAAGGAACGAACCTCGGCCCAGGTTCCGTCGATGCCGACCCGGGCCGCTTCGGTCAGGTCGGGCGTCAAGAAGAGCGGTCGTTCCGGAAAGGCGGAGCCACCACGCCGACAGAACTCGACCATCTCGCGGGCCATGTACCAGGTCCCGAGGGACCCGACGTAGGCGAGGCCAAAGTCGGGGGGCTCCCTTCAGCTCGCGGCTGGAAACGCGCCAGGTCGACGCAGGTGGGGATCACCCGCGTGAGAGGCATTGGCCCCTGCCCCTCGAGGGTGGCGCGGGCTCGCTCGGTGAGCACCACTATCGCGTCCGCCCGGAGGCGATTCGCCCGTTCGACACGCCTGACGACCCGATCGATCCGGCCTCCGGCCGGCCACGACCCCGCGTCCAAGCGCTCGGCGGAGTAGAAGCCACGCATGTCGTACAGGAGCCGGACTCTCGCCGAGCCGGGCCACGCGCACCATGAGCATGGCCACGTCGCCGCGGCAATGCACGATCTCGACCCGCTCCCTTTCTACGGTTCGTAGAATGGCGAGGGCGCCCCTGATGACGTCCCATAGAGTCGCGGGTAGGCGGGGCGTCTTGTGATAGGTCAGGGGATGCCACGCGATCCCTGCGTCCTGGAGTTCATGTCGCACGCGTTCGCGACGATCTCCTGCCCCCACTGGGTGGGCTTCTCGAAGGAGATGAGGTCGAGACCTACTCCGAGCGAGGACAGCCCTCGGAGATAGGGCAGCACCTGGGTCGCGCCGAGCGGATCGAGTGCCCCGTCGTAGGAAACGTAGAGCCCCCTCAACTGCGCGCCCAGACCAGCAACGTATCCCCGAGACCGACGGGGCCCAGCACGGCGTTCAGGCCTTCTTTGCCCGAGCGCAGCAGGGACGAGGCATTGACGCGGTCGCGCAGGGCCGCCGAGGCTGCCGGGTCGAACGAGACAGGCTTGTCGCGAGCGATGCCCGCCCGCCACGTCGACACGTCGAGGCCACGCGAGGTCACGACGGCGCTCGAGAAGCCGGCCATTTGAAGAGCTCGCCCGAGCGTGCCCGGTGTGAGGTAGCCGAGGTGCTCGGCGGCGATGACGCGCCAGCGCAAGCCCAGCACGTAGCGCGAGAGCCCGTTGTAGTTGGGAGTGGTCAAGAAGGCCAGCCCCCCGGGCCGCAGCACCCTTCGAATCTCCCTGAGCTGGCGAAGCGGATGCGGCAGGTGCTCGATCACTTCGATCGCCACGGCGAAGTCGAAGCTCGAATCGGGGTAGCGAGCCTCGTGGAGTCCCCGACGAAGACCTTCACCCCGGCCGCGGCCAACGCTCGGGCCCCCGTCTCCGAGACCTCCGTCGTATTCACCTGCCAGCCCCGAGCCTTTCCCACCGCCGCGAACGCCCCGCCTCCCGCGCCAATCTCGAGCAGCCGGCCGATTCCCACCTCCGACTCGGCGCGATCCAACCACTCGTGGTACCGCGCCTCGGGGGCGGGAGGGGGGGGCGCGTGGTAGTAGTCACGGTACGAGATCTCGGGGGACACCGCGAGCGCGGGTTGCCCCGAGACGAACCGGCAGGTGGCGCACCGGTGCAGGCTCAGGTCGTCTCGACGGCCCAAGAGCACGGTCGCACCTCCGCACAGGCGGCACTCCATCGGCTTGGCGTGGGAGTATACGCGCGAGAGGGATCCCCGATCGGGTTGCTCCCCCGACCTACTTCTCACCGAGCTGAGCGAACATAGGCACGCTCTTGGATGTCCGCGCGAGCGGGAGGCTCTAACCGAGTGAACGAGGCCCGCACCGTCCTGGTACTGGCGCCTCACACCGACGACGGGGAGTTCGGCTGTGGCGGAACGATCGCCAAGCTACCCATCGAGGACGGAGCCGGCGTCGTCTACGCCGCATTCTCGACCTGCCGCCAGTCGCTGCCTCCCGAGCTGCCGCCCGACACCCTGGCCCGGGAGGTGCAGCGGCACGCCCGGTGCTGCGGTGATCACGAGCTGATCCATCTTCGACTACGACGTGCGCTATTTCTCGGAGCACCGGCAAGCCATCCTGGAGGACCTCGTCGGGCTTGCAGCGGCGGCTCAAGCCCGACCTCGTCTTCATCCCGGCGTCGACCGACCTGCACCAGGACCATCACACGATACACAACGAGGCCAAGCGCGCCTTCAAGCACACGAGGACGCTGGGCTACGAGCAGCCCTGGAACAACATCACCATGACCACGACGCTCTTTTCCAGGCTCGAAGAGCGCCACGTGGCCCTGAAGGTGAAGGCGCTTCTCGAGTACCGCTCCCAGCGCGGCCGCCCCTATCACAACGAGCCGTTCGTGCGCGCCCTGGCCATCACCGCGGGGTACAGGCGGGGGCGACTTCGCGGAGGCGTTCGAGGTCGTCCGTTGGCTGATCTGAGGGCCGCTGCGGTCCTCGTCCTCCTCGACAATCCGTTTACGCACGACCAGCGCGTGCAGCGCGAGGTGACCTCGCTGGTGCGCGCCGGGCATCGAGTCACGCTGCTGGCCACGAGCGGGCCGGGGCTGCCGGCCGAGGAGCGTAGGAGGGCGTCGAGCTGCGGCGCGAGGTGCCCGAGACGGCTCCTGAAGCTCCGGGACGATGGCGCGGTGGGTCGACTGGCCAACCGCGTATCGCGAGAAGAGATCGACGTCGTTCACTGCCACGATCACTGGATGCTGCGGGTGGGAGCGGAGATCAAGCGGCTGCGGCCCGGCGTCTGCCTCATCTACGACTCCCACGAGCTCCTCCACGGCTGGCCACTGAACCTGGACCGTGGAGCACTCCTTGGTCCCTACGGCTCAAGTCGCGCGTCGCGCGCTGGTTGGCCATCAGGCGGGAGTCGAGGGACGTCCGCCTCGCCGATTATGTCATCACCGTGAACGACTCCCTGGCCGACGACTTGCAGGCGCACTTCCCGCGCGGGAGCCGCCCGCTCGTGCTGCGAAACGCACCACGGCTCGTGCCCGCTGCCCCGCGCGGCCCCCGCCTCCGCGACCGGTTCCGGATCCCGAACGACAAGCGGCATCCTGGTCTTCGTCGGAGTCGCCTCCATACCCGGACCTTGAACCTCGAGCGAGTGCTCGACGAGTTTAGGCCCGCGCGCGGATGTGGCCCTGGTCTTCATCTCCGGGCACCCGCTGGACGGGCAACGAAGTCGTGGCCTACGCGCGGCAGCACGCGGTCCGCCAACGCCTACTTCCACGAGGCCATCCCGCCCGCCGAGGTCATTCCCACTCTGGCCGCGGCCGACGTGGGCCTGGTCCCGACCTGGAATCGGAAGGACCTGTCCTACTGGTACGCGCTCGACAACAAGCTCTTCGACTACATGGCGGCGGGCCTGCCCTTGCTGGCCACCGCCCAGCCCGAGTACCGGCGCGTAGTCGAGGGATTTGGAGTGGGGGTCTGCGTCAACCCCGACGAGCCGAACGCGTACGTTCGAGGGTTCGACGCGCGTCATGGCGAAGGAGCCGCTTCCGCGGGCGGCGCGGCGAGCGCGGGAGCAGCTCTGCTGGGAGAAGGAGGAGCCGCGGCTGCTGGATGCTCTACGAGGCGGCGCTCGGGAACTCCGACTCCTGACCCGAGTCGCGATCCAGCAGCCGAACTACTTCCCCTGGATCGGCTACTTCGACAAGATGGCGCCGGTCGACCTTTTCGTGCTGCTCGACAACGTCGAGTTCCAGCGGGGCAATGCATCGCTCGGTCACCAATCGAACCACCATCAAGACCGCCAACGGCGCCCAGAAGATCACCGTGCCGGTGCTACGTTCGGGCCCCTCGCCCCTGATCCAGGACGTGCGGATCGATCAGCAGCAGCCCTGGAAGAAGAAGCATCTCGGGGCGCTGACCGCCGCCTACGGAAGGGCTCCCGCATTCAAGGACGTGTTCCCTGAGGTGGCCCGAACGATCGAGACCGCTGGAGATTCGCTCGCTGCCCTCAATGAAGGCTCGATCCGAACGGTCTGCCGCCTGCTCGACATCGCCACCCCGACCCTCTTGGCGTCCTCCCTCGAGCGGACTGCGAGCGGGCAATGAGAGGCTGGTCGAGATCTGCAAACGCGTGGTCTCGAATACCTATGTGTCGGGACGAGGCGCGCGGCGGTACAACGACGAAGACATGTTTCGACGCAACGGCATCTCCGTCGAGTACTCCGACTTCGTCAGCTTGCCGTACCCACAGCTCGACGGCGCCTTCCTTCCGAACCTCAGCATGATGGACGCCGTCTTCAACTGCGGTACGTCCGCCCGACGGCTCCTGGTTCGATGAATGAGTCGGGCCTTGACGTCTTGGTCACAGCAGACGGTCCGTCGAATCGAGCCGACTGGGACGCGCTCGCGGAGGCGAACGGAAACCTGCTCCAGAGCACGGCCTTTGACGCAGTTCAAGACCACTACCGCATGCGCCCCGTCTACTTCGAGGCCCGGTCGCGAGGGCGCCTGGCGGGGGGAGTCAAGCTCTACCGGTGGGAGGCGCGGCGAGCCCGCGCCGTGACCAGGCTCTTCAGCCTGTCTCTCACCCAGTTTGGGGAACTGCTGGGACCCAGGCGCGGAGAAGCTGTCGTGAGTGAGGTGGTTCGACGCGCTGCAGGCGGCGCTCAAGGCGGGCTCCGGCCAGTACCTAGTTGTGAGCATGCGTATCTCGGGCTTCTATGGGGGCCGCACACTGCTGCTGGCGCCAGGGTCCCGAGCCGACTGGCGGAGGGAGTATCGGGTGGCCTGGATCGACCTTGGCCGACCCCTCGAAGCCGTCTGGGAGTCGTTCCATGAGAAGCACCGCGCGGAGATTCGCAAGGCTGAACGTTTGGGATGAGGTTGTCCGAGACGACGATCTCGGGGCATTCCTCGAAGCCGCTCGCGGAGTCCTATCGCGATCAGGAGCGTACGGGGCCGAGCCCTGAGTACGTGCGCCACGCCTATCAAACGCTGCGGGCCGCGGGCC
>CAVXEA010000001.1:127500-1582938 GCA_963760685.1 uncultured Acidobacteriota bacterium | reverse complement strand
ATCGCCCTCCTCGCCGGGGGTCACTGGTCAATGAACGGTGACGGTCATAGAAACGGAGCCGAAGCCCGACAAGTTCCCAGAACGGCCGCCGCACTCCCGGAACCGTCAAGGCTTGGCGTGGGCGCTGAAATAGGCCCACGCCTCGTCCGCCCACGACGGCGCCGAGGTTCGGGATGTGGCCACCGCCTTCGATCGTCCAAAGATCGACGGCGCCTCCCGGCGGGCAGCCCAGGTAGCCCTCGGCGCGCGTCTCGGGGCCGGTGATGCCCGAATCGAGGTCCTTGTCCGCACCGCTGCCCTCGAGCGCGCCCGCGCACCCGTTCTTCTGCGCCCAGAGGGCGACGGTCTGCGCGGCGGACGGGTAGACGCCGCTGCCGCCGTAGAGGATGGTCTGGTCCGCGTCGCCGTGGACTTGCAGCACGTTGACCGGGGCGGCCGCGGGACAGCTGGCCGGGTTCCGCCACGTCGCCCCGGCGAGGCTGATCACCGCCGCCAGGCGGCCGCCGATCTCGCAGGCGAGGCGGTGGGCCATGAAGCCTCCGTTGGAGTGCCCGATGACGAAGACCCGCTTGGGATCGACGGTGTAGTGCGCCGCGACGTCGTCGATCACCGCTCCCAGGTAGGCCACGTCGTTGACGGAGTTGCCGTAGAAGTTGCAGCAGGCGTCCGTGGCGTTCCAGAAGCGGCTGCCCCTCGGGTCGACGAGCCCGTCGGGATAAGCGAGGAGATAGCCGTGCTCCTCGGCGTCGGCCGAGAGGCCGAAGTAGTCGGCCTGCTGCGCGGCCGCTCGACCCGTAGCCGTGCAGGACGACGACCAGGGCGTGGGCGTCGACTGCACGGTAGCTGCCGGGTGCCAGCAGGCCGTACGGACGGGCCTCGACCAGGGAGGCGTCGCGGTGGGCGTCGCCCGACGGCCGCGAGTCGTTGCCACAGGCCGCGAGCGCGACGGCAAGAGCGACCGCCCCGGCCCTGGCCGGCCTCCCTCCCCCTCACTTCTCCTTCCAGGCCCCGAGAAGCTTCCGCGTCTGCACGATCTGCCCCAGGTGGTAGGCGTTGTGGTCAGCGATCAGCAACACCTGGCGAAGATAGGTCCGCCCCTCACCGTGGGGGATGAGCGCGGTCAGGTCCCGCGCGGTGTCGCGGGCGAGCGCCACACCTCTTCGAGGTCACGTCGAAACCCCGAGAGCGCAGCATCCCACTCCGCGTCGGTCGGCGGGGACTCCGGCGCGGGCCAGTAGCCCTCCGGAAACGGTGGCGATTTCCACGCGGGGTCGAGGGTGTAGCGCAGGATGTCCTCCTGCGCGATTCGCAGGTGCTGAAGCTCTTCCCAGATGGAGTGAAGGCCGGGCGCCGGCCGTCGGCCCCGCCACTCGGGGGCGAGATCGCGAAGCGCCCCGCCCAAGGTGACATGCGCCTGCCCTTTGGTGAGCAGAGCGACCAACTGTTCGCGGAAGGCCTTGTCGTCCGTGTCGCTTCCTCCGAGGTCAGTATACGGCGGCCGAAGCTTGCCCCGAATGGTGCACCCTGGTGCCCCATCTGGGTCACCCGCGCCGTGCAGCCGGGGTTGGATTCTTCTTCGAGCATTGTCCTTGAGCGAGTTGCGACCTCTGTGGCCGATGGCATCTGGCGTGCAGTAACTCTGGGCAGCGGGCATGGGCCCGTCTTCGAAACAAATTGAGCGCGAGGAAGAAAACACATGAAGAAATTCGCATTGATGTTCGCCTTGGTTGGCATCGCTGGCATCGCGACCGCACAGGACACGAAGCCGGCCGCGCCTGCCCAGGACACCAAGGCCGTGGCGCCTGCCCAGGACGCCAAGCCCGCCAAGGTCGAGGCGATTGCCAAGGCGGAGTCGGCGGCCACCAAGACCCACGAGGTCGAGGCCGAGATCGTCTCCTACGACGCCGCGAAGAAGACCCTGACCATCAAGGGCACTCCCGACAACAAGACCGTCCCCGTGGAAGCGAAGGCGGTGGCGTCGGTGAAGGACCTGAAGGCGGGCGACAAGGTCACCCTGCTCTGCCATGACAACGACAAGGGCGAGCACCAGGGCGTGGCCGGCGTGAAGGCTGCGGCCAAGAAGTAAGCGAAAGCGATCCCCTTTCGGACCGGGGCGCTCGGGCCCGAAGGCCCGGCGCCCCTCTTTCTTTTTCGGGGGCTACTCGAAGTAACCGGCCACGTCGATGATCAGGTGGACCGCCCCGCCGGTCATCGCCGCGATCGCCTTCATCCTGGCCGAGTCCGTCGGTCGAGAGCGCGGTCACGGCGTTGTTGGCGCGGGTCTGGCCGGCGGAGAAGTTCACGGTGCTGGCGAGCGGCGTGGTGAGGTTGCCGGGGAACAGGGTCAGGTAGCCCGACCCGGTGGCGCCGGTCACGGTGACGTTGAGGGCCAGCGCGCGCGCGGTCGCAGGCACCCCGCAGGCCCCTCCCACCAGGGTGAAGAGGCGCTCCACGCCCGAACGACAAGGGGAGCCCGGTGCGGGTGTCCGCGACCCGACAGGGGCGGTCGTGTAGTAGGTCCGTCCGCTCGCCTTCTTGGCTGCGATCCGGTAGATCTCGCCCGCCCCGAGGGAGACCACGTACACCGCCCCGTCGGGCCCCTGTTTCAGGTCGGCGAGCGCGAAGAAGCCGCGCCCGATCCGGACCGCGCTCACCTCGGTCGCGTCGTCGGCGACGAGGTCGGTGAGTCCGGTGACGGACGACAGGTCGAAGCCGGTGCGACCGGCGTTGAGCGGGAACCGGTAGAGGTCCCCGTTGTTGGCGTCGCCGACGAGAGCCATGCCGTCGTACAGGCTCGAGAGGCCGCGCGGGAAGAGGATGGCGGTGGGGGCGACCTGCTCGAGCCACGAGAACTCGGGGTCGCTGTAGGTCGAAGCGGCGCCCGGCATGTTGAAGAGGTCGGCCGTGCCCTCGGGGTCGCGGGAAGCGGCCCATGATCCGCTTCCATCCGCTGTTGAAGCCCGATGTCCACGCGGTTCACCTCGTCGTATTCGTCGAGCCCGTTCTCGGTGTCCCAGAGCGCACCCGTGACCGGGTCGATCGTGATGCCGAAGCCGTTGCGAACGCCGTAGGCGTAGTAGCGGGCCACCTGGGTCTGGCAGGTCTCGCCGCCCGGACAGTCCCCGTCGTCGGCGCAGGCCTGGCTGGTGGTGACGCTGCAGTACGGAGTGAAGGGGTTGCCCGCGGCCGGGCTGCCGTCGGCGTTGACGCGAAGGATCACGGAGGTGTCGTCGGGAGCGTCGCCGCCCGGGTAGTTCTGGAGCTGACCGTCGCGGTTCAGATCGCCGATGACGGCGTAGAGTCGCCCCGCGGAATCGATGATGAGCACGCCGCCGTCGTGGTTGGGACCGGGGGTCACCGGCAGGTCGAGGACCAGCTGCGGGTCCGTGAGCGTGCCGAGCCGGAGTTCCAGGTGTATCGATACACGCGGTTGCCGAGCGGCTCGTCTCCGTCGGAAACCGCCTCGGTCAAGTACAGGAACACCCCGGGCGGGCTCTGACCGTCCACCGCGATGCCGAGGAGACCGCTCTCGCTGTCGGAGTTCACCGGGAGGTCGAGCACGGGCGCGGCCTGGAGGTTGCCGTTCAGGACGCGCCGGACCTGTCCGTCGTTCTTCTGAAGGACCAGGATGTCGCCCGCTCCGACGAAGGCCATCGTCGTGGGCGCGGACAAACCGCTCACCACCGTGGTCAAAGTCAGGCTGGGATCGCTCAGGACCTGCCCGAGGGCGGGAACGGCGCCGAGCGCGAAGCACGCCACAGCGCAGGGTACGCGCGGTGCGGCAGCCTGGGAGTGCGGCAGGATTGGACACGGGTCACCTCCTTGCCGGGTTGTTGACGAGGGCTGAGCCCCAATCTTCCCACACCGGTGCTCGCCTTTGCGAGAGAGAATCCGCGTCGAGGCTCCGGCCCTGCCCGCGGACGCCGAGCTTCAGCGAGCGGCCGAGGCCGGGTCCGCGATCGCGAGGGCGATGATGTTCGGGCCCGGCCGCCACCGCGACGTACTGCCTCCCGTCGAACATGTAGGTCATGGGCGAGGCCTTCCAGGTCTGATTCGTCTGGAACCTCCACAGCGGCTTGCCGGACTCCGCATCGACCGCCATCAGGCCGCCGCCTTCCTCGGCGACGAAGACGAGGCCGGTGGCGGTGGTCAGCGTGCCGCCCCAGGACATGCCCGGGACCGGGCTGCGCCAGCTCCCACGCGATCGCGCCCGTTCGAATGTCGATCGCGCGCAGGATCCGCTGGGGCTTGGGATCGGGTCGCCGTGCGCTGGGTCCCGCCCAGGTAGGTCCTGGCCGCTCTCCCAGGCCCCTGGTCGCTCTTGGTGTAGACGCTGCACTTCTCGAACGTCTGCACGTAGTAGAGGCCGGTCGCGGGATTGAAGGACGGCGAGTACCAGTTGGTCGCGCCGTCCTGCGACGGACAGACCTTCGTGCCCGCGGCGGTCGGCTCCTGGTTGGGAAGCTTGATGGGGCGGCCGTCGGCGCCGATGCCGGAGGCCCAGGTCAGGTTCCTGACGAACGGCTTCGCCAGGAGCAGCGTGCCGTCCCGGCGATCGAAGACGTAGAAGAACCCGTTGCGGTTCGCGTGCAGCATCAGCTTGCGCGGCCGCGCCCTGCCACTCGGCATCGACGAGCACCGACGTCTGGGTGGCGTCCCAATCCCACAGGTCGTGGGGCGTGAACTGGTAGTGCCACACGCGCTTCCCCGTCTTGCGATCCAGGGCGAGGATCGAGTTCGCATACAGGTTGTCGCCCTGGCGATCGTCTCCGTTGTATTCCTTCGTGGGATTGCCGGTCGGCCAATAGACGAGGTCGAGCGCCGGGTCGTAGCTGCCCGTGAACCAGGTGGGCGCGCCGCCGTGCTCGATGTCCTTGCCCTGCCACGTCTCCGACCCGGGCTCGCCGGGCCGGGGCACGGTCCAGAACCGCCACACTTCCTTGCCGGTCTCCTGATCGTGCGCGGCGACGAAGCCGTTGGCGCCGTGCTCGCCGCCGGACACGCCCGAGATGACGAGGTCGCCGGCCGGCAGCGGCGCCGAAGAGGCCGCGTAGTTCTTGCGCCAGTCGGCCAGCTCCGTGTCCCACAGCAGCTCGCCGGTGAAGCGATCGAGCGCGATGATGTGGGCGTGATCCGTCTCCATGAAGACGCGATCGCCCGCCACCGCCGACGCCGCGGTTGGCGCTGCCCGCCGGAGACGCCCTTGGTGCGCGGCCGCTTGTAGTGCCAGATCGGCCGGCCGCGTGCCCGCGTCCAGCGCGAAGCACTGGTTCGGAGCCGTCACGTACATGATTCCGCCGACCACGACCGGAGTCACCTGCAGGCGGCCGGCGTCGGGAATCGAGAACAGCCAGCGCGGCGCGAGCCGCGCGACGGTCGTCTTGTCGATCTGGGTGAGGGTCGTGTAGCGGTTCCCGCCGGGATCGCCGTTGTAGGTCGGCCAGTCGGCCTCGGACGTGACCGCCCGAAAGCGATCGCCGGCGCGCCGCAGCAGGTGCACCCGCTTGTCGTCGGTCCGGAGCTGGAGGTCGTCGAAGCCCTCGCCGAGGACCTGTCCGTCGAGCGTGCGGCCGTCGGTGGTCCGAACCGTCCGGCGCACGACCGGCGCGGGGCTTCACGCTGGAGCGTGCGCAGGAACTTCAGGAGGCCGGCCATCTCGGGCTCGGGGAGGACGTTCGCCGGCATGCCCTTGAGCGGGACGCCCGTCGTGGATCAGCTTCGCGAGATCGCCGTCGTCGAGGGCCGAGAGACGCGACGCGGGATGGGCGGCCCCATCTCGCCGCCGTCGCCGTCGGCGCCGTGGCAGCGGGCGCAGCGCTGCTCGAAAGTCTTCCGCCCGGCCTCGAGCGTTCTGCGCGGACGGCGCGGCGCCGTCCGCAGAAGCCCGCGCCCCGGCCGAGCACGGCGATCGCGCTCGAATCCGCATGCGATTAGAGTCTACAGTCTCACCCGCAGGAGGCGACCATGAACCGTCGAACGTTTCTCAAGGCCTGGCCGCGGCGTCGGCCGTCGCCCTGCTGCGACCGCCGACGGCCGCGGCCGACCTGCCCCAAGGCGAAGATCACGCGCGTCCGCATCTACCGGCCGCCGAACCTCAACCCGCTCTTCAACCAGAGCGACATGGTGGTCACGGTCGAGACCGACATCGGGATCACCGGCATCGGCGAGGGCGGCGCGAAGGACACGCTCGAGCAGTGCGCCGGGACGCCTGATCGGCAAGAACCCGTTCCAGCATCGAGCGCGATCTGGCAGGAAGACGTACATCGCCTGGTTCTATCCGCCGGGCCGCGAGAAGATCCACGCGCTCGGCGCGCTCGACCTGGCGCTGTGGGACATCAAGGGCAAGGCGCTCGGCGTGCCCGTGCACGAGCTGCTCGGCGGCACGGCGCGCAACTACTGCGAGTGCTACGCCACCGGCGGCGTCCGTCCTGCCGGCGTGCCGGCCAACGCGCAAGCTCAGCCTGAAGGAGCGCGCCCGCGCCGACCATCGAGGCCGGCTATCGCGCGTTCCGGATGGGCGCGGGCGACGTGCCGCATCGGCGACGTCTACAACACCCGCGAGCGTCGTCGCGCCGCATCGACGCAGGACTGCCGCGAGGCGCGCGAAGGCGTCGGCGAGGACGGCGACTGGTGCATCGACTTCCACCAGCGCTTCGACCTCACCGACGCCATGCGCGTGCTGCAAGCTGATCGGAGCCCTTCGAGCCGTTCTTCGTCGAGGATCCGGTGCGCGACGAGCACGCGCTGCAGGACATTCCCGAAGCTGCGCCAGATGACCACCGTGCCCGCTGACGCACGGCGAGGAGTGGGGCCTGCGCTGGGACTTCAACCAGCTGGTCGAGAGCCACGACATCGACTACATCCGCGCCACGCTGCCCAACGTCGGCGGCATCACCGAGATGATGAAGATCGCGGCCATCTGCGAGACGCACGCCGTCGGCATCGTCCCGCACTTCACCGGCCCGATCGCGACCGCCGCGCTCGTCAACTGCCTCTCCACGTTCTCCGGGCCGGTGATGCTCGAGTACAACTACGGCGGCCGGCCGATCGACTACCTGCCGGAGTGCCTCGACTTCAAGAACGGCAAGGCCTACACCAACCAGCGGCCGGGCCTCGGCGTCACCGTGGACCTGAAGCTGCTGACGCAGATCGGCGAGGTCACCGAGCCCGGGCCGCCGCAACGTCTTCCACGGCCGGACGGCTCGCTCACGCACTGGTGAGAGAGGAGCACGACATGCGGTCAGGCTTGAGTCGTCAGAGACGTCCTGAAGTCCGTCGGGGCCTCGGGCCTTGCGGCGTCGTTGCCGCTTCGTCTCGCTCGAGGCGGAGTCGAAGTTCTCGCGGATGCCGGCCGAAGGCAAGGACACGCCGAAGATCTGCCTCGGCGTCGCGGCGACCGTCGACGAGGCCGGGATGCGCCGCGTGAAGCAGATCGGCGTCGATCACGTGCTCACGGGCGGGCCGAAGATCCCGTGGGACGAGGCCGACGTCCGCGCTCGCATCGACCGGTTCAAGGCCGGCGGCCTGACCCTCTGCAACCTGATGATCTCGGGGTTCGACGACGTCATCTGGGGCCGGCCGGGCGCCGACGAGCAGATCGACGAACGTGATCGAGTCGATCCGTGCGGCCGGCAAGGCCGGGCTGCCGGTCATCGAATACAACTTCTACGCGCATCGCCTCACCGAGGGCTACAAGGAGGAGACGGGCCGCGCCGGCGCGGGCTACACCGCCTACGACTACGAGCTGTCGAAGAACCTGCCGCCCCTGGAAGGTGTCGGCACCCACACTCGCGCCGAGCAGTTGAAACGCGCCGAGCACTTCCTGAAGGCCGTCGTGCCGGAGGCCGAGAAGGCCAACGTCCGGCTGGCGCTGCATCCGAACGATCCGCCCGTGCCGCTGAGCCGCGGCTCCGAGCAGATCATGGCCACGCTTCGAGCACTGGAAGGAGTACCTGGACCTCGTCAAGAGCCCGTACAACGGCATGACGTTCGACTGCGGCGTCACGCGCGAGATGGGCGAAGACCCGGTGGCGGTCTGCCGCTATCTCGGCGAGCGCGACTCGCATCAACCACGTCCACTTCCGCAACGTCGTCGTCCGGAAGCCCTACGTCGACTACACCGAGGTGTTCCTCGACGACGGCCAGGTCGACATGTTCGCCGTGATGAAGGAGCTGGTGCGCCAGAAGTATCCGCGCGCGATCTACCCCGAACACCCGCGCGCGATCGACATCGACCGCGAGCGCGGCCATCCGGAACCAGTATCCGGGCGGCGGCGGCTTCGCCGGCGAGATCTACAACGTCGGCTACGCGAGGGCCATGCTGCAGGCGGCGCTGACGCTCTAGACCGGACTATTCACGAAGGTCACCGGACCTCGTCGTGAATAGTCCGATCTGGCCAATGCCAGGGCCGTTTGCGCAGCAACCCGCAGCCCGTTTCAACGCGATCGCCCTTACACGCCATGTCGCGCCACCATAGCCGTCGGAGGACCGTCTGGCGGCTCTAGAACGGATCATTCATTCGGAAGATCGCGCGGCCTCGTGAATGATCCGGGCTAGCCCGAGCGCGCCCACGCCCGCGGCGGCGACGGCCCCTGCCGCTCGAGACGGGGCAAGAACATGCGATCGAGCACGACGTCGCGCGCGAACCAGGGCATGGAGAGGACGGGCCCGGCAACCCACGGGGTCAGGGTCGACGGCAGGGGGCGGCGGCTTCCGCGAGGGGCCAGCCGCTCCTCGAGCGCTCGAGCGTAGGGGAGGAGAACCTCTCGGCAACGGCCTCGTGCGGCAAGGATCGTGAAGGCGGCGAGCCGACCCGATCGACCGCCGGCCGGATCCCTTCTCCGCTGGCTGGCGCCGCGAGGCCGGCGGTCCCCACCAGCAAGACGCCATCTTCGACGACCTGGCGGCCGGGCGGCTGGCGAGTAGTACGCGTGCCCCCGCCAACGCGCGGGGATGTCGGGAGGATCCGTCCCGCGGACGTCACCCAGGCCACGAACCTTGCGACGTGAGGCAGAGGAGTCGCCCAAGCCGGCGACCGAGGCCGACGTCGAGCCACTCACCCTTCTGGACGCACCAGCCGTACCCTTGAGATCCGAGGAGAAGTACAGCTCAAGGGATCTCGGGGCCGACCCGACACGCGGAACGCTGGCGTCTGTCAATCCGCAACTCGACCTCCTGGGCGACCACGAGGAAACGGTGGAGAGCGAAGGGTTCAGACGCCGGGCGACCGGCAGAAGTGGCCGCTGGCGCCGACCAGGATGGGGGCGGGGACCCCGTCCGGGGTCGAATTGCCCCCGACCCGTGTCAGGCGAGTGACCGGGACGCCTTCGCGGACGAACCGAACGGCACCGGGCCACGGTAGGGGTCCATCTCGGCGCGGATGCGAAGCTGACGGTCCGCCGGTAGTCGGTGACCACCGAGCCCCGACGATGCAGCCGATGCGGAACCCGAGAAGGGCTGGAGCATCCGACCGCGTGTGTATCGGGGACGTCGAGGTCGAGGGATCCACCACCTCCGGCGTGATCCAGCCGGCGCAGGGCTGGTCCCGGGAAAGCGGGCGCGGTCCAGCACGAGCATGCGCAGCCGGCCTTCGCGGAGCCGCCGGGCGCACGTGGACCCGCGGGGCCCCGCCGACGACGAGAACGTCGGCAACGGCCATCGTCCGAAGGACCTACGCGATCCGTTCCCTGGACCGTCCCATAGATGCCACGGGGATTCGCCCCGACTCCAAGGCACGTCGCCGCCTTGGCCCCCGAAGACCACCTGAAAGAGCTGGAGCGAGCGCGTCGGAATCCCGCCTCGGAGCCGGCGAGGTAGAGGCGCCAGGCGTGTCTGAACTCCTGGCCGTGGGCGGCTGTGACGGCCTCCCCGGCCGTGTCGAAACGCGCGCGCCACTGGGCCAGGGTGTCCGGATAGTGCGGGCGCAGGTCCGACGTCGAGGACGGACATGGCCGCCGGCTCCAGCACGCCGTCACCGCCTCGGCGAGCGTGGGAGGGTAGGCCCGGGGAAGATCCGGTCGCGGATCCAGGAAGCGAGCGGGCCCGCGTGATCACGACCGATGAAGTGTAGAGGCCCCGGCCGTGCGCGGGGTCGAGAGGCAGTCACGGATGACCGATGCGAGCCGGCCAGAGTCCGCGGTCCCCACGTGCTCGAGCATCCCCAGCGAGACGAACGTGTCGAACCGGCGACGATGCTGCGGTGAGTCGTCCTCCACGAGCTCGACCAAGGGGAGAGCCCTTTCCTGTCCGCGCGACGCGCGCAGACCCGACCTGTTCGGCCGAGAGGTCGTAGGCGCGAACGGACGCCCTGTAGTGGCGTGCCATGTGGAGAGCGAGTGCACCCCAACCGAACCCGCCTCGACCACGCGCTCGCCGGGCCGGAGCGAAGCTTGCGACAGACCCGATCGAGCTTCGCCACCTGGGCTTCCTCGAGGGGCATGCCCGGGTGGCTCGAAGTAGGCACAGGTACAGACCATCCGCCGTCGAGCCAGAGGCGGTAGAACTCGTCGCCGAGGTCGTAGGGGCGGTGCACGTTGCGCGCGACTCGCGAGCGAGTGGCCGACCCTGGACGTGCGCCGCGTTGTTCCCGAGGCGATCGAGGGCGCGGTAGGCGGCCTCGAGCCCGCGACCAGATCCCCGCGCACCTCGATCCGGCCCTGGCTGTAGGCGTCGCCGAACTCGTGTTCGGGATCGATGAGGAGACTGAGCAGGGTGGCCGGGTCACGCACGAGGACGGTCGCCACGATCGGTCCGGAATCGAAGAGGTCTGTTCCGTCCTCGAGCGAGAATCGAAGCGGGGCGTGCCGAAGCGGTGGCGGAGCAGCGACCGGGCCGCGGTCGATCACGGAGCGAGCGTCGGCCGGAGGGCTGGGGAACACCTCGGGGGCCCGCTCGGGGGCCTCGTTTGCGCCACGTAGGGGGGTAAGATAACGACCTGCGAGGCGCCGTCGGCTACGCGGGGGAGGGTGGGGGACAGGAGCCGCGACGTCAAGGTGAAGCCTCCTTCTGGTGACCATCCGCGGGCGGCGGCTTGCCGGCACGTACGCCCCGACGATCGAGGCGGTGCTGCCGGCGGCGATCGGGCCCTTTGGCCCCGGTGTTCATGGTCGCCCTCAGCCGGCACGGCGGCCGAGAGCCTGTCCTGGGCTTGCTTCAGGGTGCTCTCCGCCTTGCGCACGAGATCGTCGGCCTGGTGTTCCAGCCGACGGCCGAGGGCCCGTCGAGTGTCGCGGCCGCTCTGGGGAGCGCTGAGCAGGCCGGCCGCGTATCCGACGAAAACCCCGACCAGGGTGGCCCCGATGATCGCGACGACTTCCCCGGTTCGTGTCATGGAATCCTCCTGAGCGACCGACCTTGATCTCGATGGCCCGGGCTTCGCGACCTCGGACCGGCGAGATGCGTTCAGGACGCCTTCCTTGAAGTCGGCCTTGACGCTCTTCTCGTCCGCGTCATCGGGCATGGTGAAGGACCGCACGAACTTCCCGAAGGACCGCTCCACCCGTGGAACTTCTTGTCCTTCTCTTCCTTCTCCTGCGGCGCTCCCCCTCGAGACTGAGGACCCCGTCCTTGATCGTGACCCTGACGTCGTCCTTCTTCACCTCGGGCAGCTCCGCCTTGATGAGGTACTCCTTGTCCGTCTCCTGGATGTCCACGAAGGGTGCCCAGTCCGCGGTGACGAGGGCCTCCTCGCTGCCCGGGGGGTTGCGCGCGCCACCAGGCGATTCATGCGCTCCGCCATGTCCTCGAACTCCCGCTGGGGTCCCATCGAATGACGCTCGTCTTGAACGGATCCCACCTTGCGAGTCTCATCGTCATTCTCCTCTCAATCGACCGGTGGCAGCCCTCGCCGCGGCTTCCGCCGTCCGGGGTCGACGATGCCCGCCGACGTTGAAGACCGCCGGGGCCGTGGGTGCGAGGCCCGCGAACCCGGCGAACGTCACCGGGCAGAGGAGGCGAAAAGTCGGCGCCACGGGCTGCCTCCTCTTTCGCCTTGTGCAAGAGCGGTGCCGGGAGGAGCGCGTGGCGAACTGGCTTCTCTTCAGCGCTTTCCGGGGAAGGGCGGCGGGCCAGCGTCTGCGTCGCAAGGTCTGCGCTGCGCCCTCGCCTTGGCCTCGCGTCACCGCACTGCTTCACTCCGCCAGCACCTTGTGGACGAGCTGGACGCAGACCGAGCCCTCGCCCACCGCCGCCGCCACGCGCTTGAGGCTGTTGGCCCGCACGTCGCCGACCGCGAACACCCCCGGGAGGCTCGTCTCGAAGAGCAGGGGCCGGCGGGCGAGCGGCCAGCCCGCAGCCGCGAGCTCGCCGGGGAGCAGGTCGGGACCGGTCTTCACGAAGCCCTTCTCGTCCTGCGCCACGCAGTTCCGGAGCCACGCCGTGTTCGGGTCGGCGCCCGTCATCAGGAAGACGTGGCGGATGTCGGCGGTCGTGCGGCGCGCCGTCCCCGTCGCGCCAGGTGACGCGCTCGAGGTGCGCGTCGCCCTCCAGGGCCTCGATCCGCGTGCGCGTCCGCAGCGTGATGTTCGGCGTCTCCTCGATGCGGCGGATGAGATAGCGCGACATGCTGTCGGCGAGGCCGCTGCCCCGCACGAGCATGTGCACCTGCCCGCCGCGGCCCGCCAGGAACACCGCCGCCTGGCCCGCGGAGTTCCCTCCGCCCACCACGATCACGTCCTCACCGCTGGCAGAAGCTGGCCTCCACCTGCGTGGCCGCGTAGTAGACGCCGAGCCCCTCGAAGCGCGGGAGGTCGGGGAGGTCGGGCTTCCGGTACTCGACGCCCGTGGCGATGATGACGGCGCGCGCCTGCACGCTGACCCCGTCGCCGAGGTCGATCCGGTCGGAGCCGCTGGTCGCACCCGAGCCGCACCGCCGTCCGCGCCACCGCGAACTCCGCCCCGAACTTCTCCGCCTGCACGAAGGCCCGGCTCGCGAGGTGCTGGCCCGAGATGCCCGTGGGGAAGCCGAGGTAGTTCTCGATGCGCGAGCTCGAGCCGGCCTGCCCGCCCGGGGAGCTGGCCTCCAGCACCAGCACGTCGAGCCCCTCGGAGGCCCCGTAGACGGCGGCGGCGAGGCCGGCCGGGCCGGCGCCGATGACGACGAGGTCACGGACGACGTCTTCGTTGACCTGGTTCAGGCCGAGGCAGCTCGCCGACCTCCTCGATCGTCGGCTTCTTGAGGACGCGCGTGCCGCGGCAGATGAAGACGGGCACGTCGTCCACGCTGAGCCCGAAGTGGTCGAGCGTCTCCTGGACCTCGGGGTCCTCGTCCACGTCGAGGTAGGCGTAGGGCTGGCTGTTGCGGGTCAGGAACTCCTGAAGCGTCGAGCGTGCCCGCCGAGTGGCGCGAGCCGATCAGGACGACGCTGCCCTGGCCCTGCGCCATCAAGGCCAGGCGGCGCAGGATGAACGCGCGCAGGAAGACCTCGCTCAGGTCGGCGTCGGTCTGGACGAGCCCGCGCAAGCGCTCCGGAGCCAGCTCGAGAACCCGGGTCGCGCCCCGGGCCCGCCCCCTCACGATGACCGGGCGGCCGGAGAGGAGGTCGACGTCGCCGCTGAACTCGCCCGCATGGTGCACCGTGACCAGGTGGTCCGTGCCCGAGAGGATCGCGATCTCGCCTTCGACGACGACGAACAGCGGCCGGTTCCGATCTCCCTCGCTCCCAGACGCTCTCGCCGTCCGCGAAGCTCCGCTCACGGGCGAACGCGGCGATGCGGGCGATCTGCGCCGGGGTGAGGGTCGGGAAGATCTCGTCGTGGTTCGGCGCGAAACCCGGCGGAGCTCATCGTCTCTCAGTACTCGACCGCGTTGTCGTCGGGATAGCAGTAGAGCCAGCTCTCGCCCGGCTCCGCGGAGCAGATCACGGGATGCCCCGAGCCCTTCGCGTGCCCGCTCGCGTGCCGGTTCGGGGACGAGTCGCAGCACCGCGTGCCGCCGCAGGTCTGGCAGGTGCGCAGGTGCACCCACTCCCCGCCGATCTTCACGCAGTCCTCGCACTCGCGCCGTGCCGCGTGCTTGACCTTGGCCACGTCTCGGATGTGGGTACACGCTCCTTGGAGATTCATGGCACCAGAGTTCCTCCCGGCCCCAGTTTATAGGCTGATCCCTACAACATCCGCACCCCCTCATTCGTCTACAACCGTAGAGGAAGGACGCGGCGAGCGTGGAGCGGATGGCACTCGAACAGGACCAGCGAATCGCCGAGGTGGTCGAACGGGAGCAGTCCCGGCTGCGCAACTTCATTCGCCGGCGGGTGCCCGACTCGCGCGACGTCGAGGACATTCTCCAGGACGTCTTCTACGAGCTGGTGGAGGCGAACCGCCTGCTGATGCCGATCGAGCACGTCACCGGCTGGCTGTTTCGCGTGGCGCGCAATCGCATCACGGACCTCTTCCGCAAGAAGAAGCCGGAGAGCTTCAGCGATGCCGCCGTCGCGGACGAGGACGACGAAACGCTGCAGGTCGAGGACCTGCTGCCGTCGCCCGAGGCCGGACCGGAGGCGCTCTACGTCCGCAGCGTGCTCCTCGATGCGCTCGAGTCGGCGGTCGACGAGCTGCCGGAGGAGCAGCGCAAGGTGTTCGTTGCGCACGAGCTCGAAGGACGCAGCTTCAAGGAGATGGCGGCCGAGACCGGCGTGAGCGTGAACACGCTGCTCTCGCGCAAACGTTATGCCGTGCTGCATCTGCGCGAGCGATTGCAGAGCATCTACGACGAGCTCACGAAAGCTTGAGGAACTGAGATGAGAAGGAAATGGATGTTCCTGGGTCCGCTGGTGATTCTGGGGTCTTTGTCTGTTCGTCGCCATCGGCGGCGAAGTCGTGCGGCAACTGTGGAATTGGCTGCTGCCGCCGCTCTTCGGTTGGCCGTTGATTACCTTCTGGCAAGCGCTTGGGCTTCTGGCGCTGTGCCGGATCCTCTTCGGCGGATTCGGGGGTCACGGCTCCGGTCGCTCCCATTTCCGCCGTCGCATGGAAGAGCGTTGCGCGCACATGACGCCCGAAGAGCGGGAGCGCTTCCGGCAACGCATGCGCGAGCGTTTCGGCTTCGGCCCCGCCACCGACGAGAGCAAGGGGTGAACCGGGCCTCAGCGCTTCGCGGCCAGGGCCTTCTTGATGATCCTCACGGCCGCGTCGGCCTCGGCCTCGGTTTCGAACCCGAAGACGGCCGAGTACTTCCGGCCCACGACCTGGGCCACGAGGAAGCCGACGTTCAGCCGTCCCTCGGCCAGCGCGGCGGCAACCCGATGGGCCAGGCCCGCCCGGTTGTCGCCGCTCACCAGCAGCGCCGGTATCGCCGACGGTGCGAGCCCCGCGCCCTCGGCCGCTTGCGTGACCTTCCGGCCGGCGATCGGATACATCTCGATCACGGCGTCCTCCGTGCCGTGCTCGCGGTAGCCCATCACGACCTGCAGGTCGACCCCCGCAGCGGACAAGGGCTCGAGCACCTCGGCCAGGGCCCCGGGACGGTGCGCCACCTTTTCTCGCCACAGCACGATCTTCTTCACGGTTACGGGCATGGACTCCCTCCCCTCCTTTGAGGCTAGGAGGGCAAGCCGAGGTCGTCAATAGAACGTTCGGTTCCCGCCTCGACAAACCCGGCGCCCGGACACCTGTAAGCTATGGACCGGAAGCTCTCCGAGGTGCCCATGAACCCGACAGGATCGTTTGCTCCGGAACCCCCCGGTTCGGCCGGTGTTCCTCCGACGCAGCGCCTGGGCCTGAAGTCGCGCCTCGTCCTCCTTGGGTCGCCATTGGTCCTACTCCTCGTCGGCCTGGCACTTCAACCGCCGGCCCTGTCCCAGACCAGACAGGCCCCGCGCAAGCGGCCGCCCGAAGAGCTGCTCCGCCTCTCCATCGCCGCCGAGACCCCCGGACTCGCCGAGCCCTTCAAAGGGATCACGACCAACGGGCAGATCGAGCAGGGCCTCTTTGCGATTCGATCGACCGGGGTGTCCACCGCGCCCGTTCGCAAGGCGGCGGAGACGTTCCTCGCCTCGCTGACGAAGACGCAACGCGAGAAGACGATGTTTCCGGTCGACGACCCGGAATGGCGCAAGTGGATGAACCAGAGCTTCTACGTCCGGCAGGGCGTCAGCTTTCTCGAGATGAACGGAGCCCAGCGTGACGCGGCGTTCGGACTGCTCCGCGCCGGCCTCAGTGCGAAGGGCCTGAAGCAGACGCGCGACATCATGCGCCTCAACGAGACCCTCGCCGAGCTGAACGACGACAACTTCGACGAATACGGCGAATGGCGGTACTACGTCACGGTCATGGGCAAGCCGTCCGCCACGGAGCCGTGGGGCTGGCAGTTCGACGGCCACCACGCGATCATCAACTACTTCGTCCTCGGCGATCAGGTGGTGATGACGCCCTTCTTCGCGGGATCCGAACCCGTCCACGCGACGATCCGGCAAGTACCGGGGGACGTCCGTCCTGCAGGACGAGCAGAGTGCCGGGCTCGCGATGATCAACGGGCTAGACGAGTCGCAGCGCGGAAAGGCCGTCCTCAGGCTCTCCAAGACCGGCGACGACAATCTCACCGAGGCGTGGAAGGACAACGTGGTGCTCGACTACGCAGGCATTCGGGCAACCGACCTGTCGGAGCGCGCAGCGCCAGAAGCTCCTCGATCTGATCGCGCTCTACGTCGACAACATGGATGACGGCCATGCGCGGGTGAAGATGGACGAGGTGCGCGCGCACCTCGACCGCACCTTCTTCGCGTGGATTGGAAAGACCGATGCGAACAGCGTGTTCTACTACCGCATTCACAGCCCGGTCGTGCTGATCGAGTTCGACCACCAGCGTCCGGTCGGGCAACGTCACCTCGTGGACGACCCGCTGCAGCCCAGCCTGCGAACACATTCACACCGTGGTCCGGACGCCGAACGGCAACGACTACGGGAAGGATCTGCTGCGGCAGCACTACGAGCAGCATCCGCACGCTCAATGACGTTCGACAAGAGGAAGGAGGGACTGAGATGACCCAGAGGATCAGGTTCCTTGGCTGTTCTCTCTGCGTTCTTGCGCTGATACTCGCGGTTCGTCCGGAATCCGCTCGCGCCGGCACTCCCGAAGCGCCGAGTACGGCGGCTGACCGCCGGGCGGTAGAGGGCTGGCTGGAGAGCTATTCGGCCAGCCTCAACGCCGGTGATCTCGCCGCCTTCGGAAAGCTCTGGGCGGACGGTGCGCAGTGGGCGCTTCCCGATGCCCCGGTGCTCGAAGGGCGGCAGGCGATCCTCGAGCATGTTCGCGCCGTCGTGGAGAAGTACAGCCTGCACCACGAGTTCACTTCGCAGGCCTTCAGGCTCGAGGGCGGCCTCGGCGTCGCCCTCCTCACCTCAAAAGAGCGGTACACACCCAAGGCAGGCGGAGGGACGGGCTGGGAGCAGAGCGTCAAGGGCGCCGTCGTCCTGCGACGCGAAGACGATGGATCATGGATCGCCACCTACCTCATCTGGAACCGCGACGCCCCTCCTCCCCCTGGCGAGATCCAGCCCCCCAAGTCGCCGCGCTGACGGCGACAAGAGCAAAGGGAGCGCGTCACCGCTTCGGCTCGATGACCCGGAAGCGTCCGCTCGCGTGCATGAGGCTCATGGTGTAGAGCAGGCCATCGTAATAGCGGAAGACCTTGCTCGACGGCACGTCGAGGTTCCAGAGAGCCTCGGTGAACCTTCGCGCGCGCGCCGCATCCGTGGCCGCGAGGGAAGCGACCCCGTTGGTCGCGACGAGCCCCGGTGAATGACGGTCGCGGATCGGCGTGCCGTCGAGCTTCCAGTTGTCACCGTACGTCTCCATCCCCTGGCTCTCGAAGAAGCTCTGTAGCCGGTCGCTGAGCTCGCGCTGCCGCGGGTCCTTCCCCCACCACGACCAGTCCACCGACCAGTTCATCGCGACCCGCCACGCGTCCTCGCGGAACGCCGCGGACTCGGGGCCCCGGAACCCCCACGGCGTGCCGTCGAACTGGCCGAAGTTCGGCAGGAGGCCCGTCTTCGGGTGGGCCGCCTTCACGAAGTAGTCGCGGCTCACCGCCGCCGCCCTGGACCAGAAGGCACGGTCCTCCTTCGGCCCCCACCGCGCCCAGAGCTCGTAGAACGCGGGCAAGTGGTACGAGGCATCCGTGAAGGTGTTCCGCTCGTCCGGCGAGAACAGGATCATGCCGTGCTCGTCGTTCACCTCCTTGCCCACGGTGTGCGGGTGTACGCCCCCGCGCTGCCGCACCGGGCCGGTGATCGACGGCCGGTGCACCATGTCGTGGAGCAGCCGGTCGGCGTGGGCCTGGTAGTCGTAGATGCCCTTGCCTCGGCCCCAGCGATGCGCGGCGAAGTAGAGCGCCATGGCGTAGTACTCCTCGCCGTCGGGGGCCGGCAGCTCGTCCATGACGCTGCCGTCGTACGCCATCTGCCACGAGAAGAACCCATAGCTCGGGTGCTTCGGGTCCTTCTGGTACATGTGCGTCATGGACCAGTTCCAGAGGGCGTCGAACGCGGCCTTCCGGTCGAGCTGCACCGCGATCATCATCCCGTAGGACATTCCCTCGGAGCGGACGTCTGTGTGCTGGATGTCGGGGATGTAGGCGAGGGGGCCGTTCTCGTTCCGGCCGCTCGGGGTGAAGAGCCTCGCGGCCTCCGGATCGCCCTCGAAAAGCTGTTTCCAGGCCTTCGCGATCTTGGCTTCGACCTCGGCCTCGGTGTGCCCGGCCTCCACGAAGAGGTTCCGGTACTTCCTGGTGGCGAAGGCGCCCGTGCCGTCCTGCGACGAAGCCTCATGGCCCTTGCGGGGCGACGGACCAGAAACGTCGGCGGGGTCGGCCACGGAAACGCCCAGAAACGACGCGATTCCCACGAGGAGGAATCTTCTCAGCATGGCGCCTCTCTCCCGCTCGTCAGCCATGGATTCCCTTGGCCACGCCATGGCCCGCACGGCCGACGTCGGCGGGTCACCCGAGCTTAGCTCTTCTTAGCCTGGCGACTACCGGCAGCCAGCCGTGAAGCAGAGGTTCTGGCCGAAGAACTTCAGCACGTGGTTCTGGAAGCGATCGGCCACCTTGCTCGTGTGAGTGCCCGGGTAGACCTCGAAGCTGTTCGCGATCCCGTACGTGTCGAGGGCCTCGTGGAGCTTGCCGGCATCGACCCGCAGGCCGTCCTGGTCACCCACGTCCATCGCGATCGCGCGGTACTGCCGGAGGTTGCCGACGTACTGATCGACGAAGGCGAGAGGCGAGTTCGCGGCCCACTTCGCGAGGACGTCCGGCTGCGGCGCGCCATCCTTCGTGGGCAGGTCGAGGTAGAGCGGCGGATTCTTCGGGTTGGGCGACCATGCCGCCGCCGTGGCCAGCTGCGCTCGCGGGAAGAACGGCAGGATGGCGCTGTCGGAGGGCGTCTTCATGCCGGCGACGGCCTTCTCGAGATCCGCGCTGGCCGGGCCGGATCCGCGAGGCGCCAGGCAGCACGGGCTCATGATGTAGAGGCTGGCGTACACGTCGGGATACTTCATGCCGATGCGGGTGGCGCCGTACCCTCCCATCGAGTGGCCGACCAGCCCGCGGCTCGCGCGATCGGGGATCGTCCGGTAGTGCGCATCGACGTAGGCGACCACGTCGTGCGCGATGAACCGCTCGAAGTCGCCGGTGGTCACCGAGCTCGAGTACATGGAACCGTTGTGCGCCGTCTTCGAGTCGGGCAGCACGACGATCATCTCCTTGGCGCCCTGGGCGAACGCGCCTTCGATCGTCTGCGGTACGTGGATCTCGCCGGACCACTGCTCGGCGCCGATGGAGTAGCCGTGCAGCGCATACACGACCGGGTAGCGCCGCGACTTGTCCTTCGCATAGCTCGGCGGCACGAACACGATCGTGTCCCGATCGACGGCATCCCCTTCGAGGTTGCCCTCGAGGGCCTTGCCGTGGATCTTCACGCGCTCGGCGGCCACGGGCTTGGCCCCGGGAACGACGGGCGGCACCTCGGTCTGCACCTGCGCCCCGAGGGAAGCCCCGCAGGCCAAAGCCAGCGCCAGCGTCAGCGCTCGAACGCCTCTCGTTGATCTCATCGCTTTCCTTCCTTCGAGACTTCTAGTTCCCCGCGCCGGGACCTGCGCCTGACGAACCCACCGCGAACGAGTAGATGCTGACGCTGAACGGTGGTGCGACGACGACGTCAGGCACGGAGGAGAGCGCCTCCTCCTGCACTTCGACTCCCGGCTTCTGCCCCACGGTGATGGCCGCGTCGACGGTCCGCGGCGCCATGCGCCAGAGCCGCCCAGAGGCCGCGACCTTGACGCCGGCGACCTTTAGCTCGAGCCGTTGTTCGGCATCCGACGGGTTCAGCACCGCGAAGGTCAGCGTCTTGCGATCCTCGCTGAGAGCGGCGCTCACGTCCAGCGGGTAGGTGTCGCTCCCCGGGTTCACTCGCGGCTGGTCCCCTCCGGCCGGGTACACCGGCTTGGGCTGCGGCGAGTCTCCGGACACCTCGACGGGGATGGCGCCGAAGTGCTCCCGGTACATCTTGAAGAGGAGCCCCGTCGGGTTCAGGACGGCGTCGGTTCGGCTCGCGCTGATCATCGAGGTCGCGAAGGTGAACCCGCCCAGCTGGTACAGGTCGGAGTGGCGGAACATCTCGTGGAAGACCCACGCGTAGGCCGGCACCACCTTGTACGAGTCGCGGGGCGCGCCGATGTACGCCCACTCGTCCAGGCTGATGGGGACCCGTTTCTTCTGGAGCCCGGGGATGCGCTTCAGGTACTCCTGGTAGTGCTCGTATTTCGCCCGGACCTGCGTCGCGGGCTGGCGCATCCACTCGACGAGCGAGTACTCGACGGGGACCTTCTCGCCCTTCTCCAGGTCGAACCGCTGGTTGCTGGTGGAGTAGAAGTGCTCGCTCAGGAGATCGATGCTGTCCAGGCAGTGGGACAGCAGGCCGCCGCTCCAGTCCGCGGGAGACAGGTAATCCGGGACGATCTGGCCGTTCAGGCGCTTGCCCTGCTTGGACCCGGTCATGGCATCGGGCATCGAGCCGGCGGCGATCAGCTTGATCGTCGGATCGACCCGCCGCATCGCCCTGGCGAACTGGTCGTGCTTCAGCACGAACTGCGCGAGCGGCATGAAACCCAGCTGCCAGTCGCCCCAGGGCTCGTTGCCCACGCCCCAGAACTTGACGTGGTACGGCTCGGGATGGCCATGGGCGGCGCGCAGGCGGCCCATCGGGGTGGTGGCGGCGCCGTTCGCGTACTCGACGAGCTGCGCGGCGGACCACGCGTCGCCGAAGCCCGCGTTGACGGTCACGTAGGGCTCCACGTCCAGCAGCCGGCACAGGGTCATGAACTCGTCGGTGCCGACGTCGTTGGGCTGAACCGCGTGCCAGACCGGGTCCATGATGGGCGGACGCCGGTCGGGATCGCCGATGGCGTCGCGCCACTCGTGGCCGGAGACGAAGTTGCCGCCCGGGAAACGGTAGACGCCGGACTGCAATTGCCGGAGCGCGGCCACGACCTCGGCCCGGAAGCCCTGCACGTTGTTCGCCGGCATCAAGGACACCGCGCCCACGTGGAAGGCTCCGCTGCCGGTCCCCACGATCTCCAGGCGTGCGTCGTCCGTGTCCGCCGCCGCTTCGAACCGCAACGGATGCTGCTGATAGCCGGGTCCGAGCTTGCCGATGACGACGGTCTGGCGGTCCGTCGGAGCGGGCCCCCAGACGAGGGCCACGCGCACGGCCGTGCCTGCCGTACCGGCCAGGACCACGCGGCCCGCGTAGGCCCTCCCCTTGCGGACCGCCAGCCCGGCCTGCTGGATTCCGTGGGCCTCGGGACCGAGCGCGACCATGGGCGTGTGGTCGCCTACGTAGGGAGCCGCCGTGTCCATCGTCACGGACTCCTCGGGGCCGATCGGCATCCAGCGGCGCGGTGACGGGCGCCTCATCCCGGTCGGTCCGGCGGGTGGCTCGGCGGGCGGGTGAGCCGTGATCGTGTGGTAGAACTTCCGGTCGTCCAGCATCTCGGCCCACACGCCGCTGTTGACGATGCCCCCGATGTGCTCGAGGAACTGTCCGTACACGTACTTCGATATCGGGGCCCCCGTCCTGGAGGCATCGATCTTCGAACGAACGGTCTTCGGCTGCGCGAAGGAAGGGGCTGGGAAGACAAGCGCGGTGACGAGCAACATCGGCGAGATGAGACGCCGGGCCCTGACTCTCGAGTGCACGGTTGCGACCTCCTCTTGCGAGCCCGTTCGGAGTCGGGTGCTGGGGCACCGGAGCCGTCGTCGCGAGCGCGTCGATTCTGATACGGGACGATCCCATGGTCCACGCGACCGCGCTCCGACCGCGCCATGGGACCACAGTCCTACGGCGATCTCAAACCATGGTCACACGCGGCCGGCCGGCCGCGGAGGGTTGTCAAGAGCGTGCGTGTGCCTCATCATCCGAGTCGCCACTGTCTGCATTGGGCGCGAGACGACCTCCTGCACCTCTTCGGCGAGTTCGAGGTGGCCCCACATTCCTGAACGGAGCTGGTCATGACCAGGCACGGTGTCGGCCGAGCGACGGCGTGGATCACCCGGGCGCTCCCGACCCTCACGCTCGTGTTCGGCCTCCGCGCTGCGGGCGCCTTCGCCCAGGACACGCCGCTGGCGCTCAACGACAAGCAGTACTTCGAGAAACGGGGCCTCGACGTCCTCGTCTTCACGAACGAGTACAACGGCATGTTCTTCGACGAGAAGACGGCCGGCATCGAGCTCATTCACCACGGCGTCCGGACGGTCACCGGCGGCGCCGTCCGCCTGAGTCCGACGCCCGAGCAGTGGGACCAGATTCCGAAGGTCGTGAATCGCAAGGTCGATCCAAAGTCGAGCACCATCGAGGTGACGCTTCGTTACGAGGCGTTCGATTTTGACTCGCGGGTCGCGGTCACACCGGACGGCGCCGGCTTCAAGATCGCGGTATTCCTCGACCGGCCCGTGCCGGCCGACCTCGAAGGCCGCGCGGGACTCAACCTCGAGTTCTTGCCGTCGCGGTACTGGGAACACACCTACCTGATGGACGGCAGGCCGGGCATCTTCCCGCGCTATCCGGCGGGCCCGACCACGTCCTCTCCGCCCGAGAAGAAGCTCCGGCAGTTCGAGGGGCACTCCACGTTCGATCTCCACGGCCACAAGGACTACATCGAGGCTCTCCCCGTCGCCGCGGGGAAGACCCTCGCGATGGCGCCAGAGGATCCCGAGCGCTACGTCACGATCCGCTGCCTGTCGGGCGAGCTACAGCTCCTCGACGGCCGCAACCTCGCCCAGAACGGCTGGTACGTCGTCCGGACGCTGCTGGCGACGAAGTCCATCGGCAAGGTCGCCGAGTGGTCGGTCGAGCCGCACACGATCTCCAACTGGACGAGAACGCCCGTCATCGGATTCTCGCAGGTAGGCTACCACCCCTCGCAGCCGAAGCGCGCCGTCATGGAGCTGGACGCGAGCGACAAGCCGCTGCCCACGGCCTCGCTGATCGAGATCCGGCCCGACGGCCAGCAGATCGAGAAGATGAAGGCCAAGGTCCAGCCCTGGGGCAAGTACCTCCGCTACAACTACGTCGTCGCCGACTTCTCGTCGGTCGAGGAGCCCGGCCTCTACCTGATCCAGTACGGGACGCAGAAGACCGGCTCGTTCCCGATCGCGGCCGACGTGTACGAGCGGGTCTGGCACCCCACCCTCGACGTGTTCTTCCCGGTGCAGATGGATCACATGTTCGTGAACGAGGGCTACCGCGTGTGGCACGGCGCCGCGCACCTCGACGACGCGGTGCAGGCGCCCTTGAACGAGCAGCACTTCGACGGCTACCGGACGGGCGCGACCACGAACAGCCCGTACAAACCGGGTGAACGGATTCCGGGGCTGGCGGTAGGCGGCTGGTTCGACGCAGGCGACTTCGACATCCAGGGCGGGTCGCACGCGATGACGGTCTCGAGCCTTGTGAGCACGTGGGAGGCGTTCCGCCCGCGGCACGACCAGACGCTGATCGACCAGGGCCTCCGCTTCGTCGACATCCACCGCCCGGACGGGAAGCCCGACGTGCTGCAGCAGATCGAGCACGGCGCGCTGCAGCTCGCCGCCCAGTACCGCTCCATCGGCCGTCTGGTGCGCGGGATCGTCGACGGCGAGCTGCACCGGTATCACCACCTCGGCGACGCCTCGACGCAGACCGACAACCTGATCTACGACCCGTCGCTGAAGCCGTACGCATCCGACGGAGGCAGGAGCGGCACGCCTGACGACCGTTGGGTCTACACGGATCCCTCCCCCGCCTCGAACTACTCGGGGATCGGCGCGCTGGCCGCGGCCAGCCGGGCGCTGCGGGGCTTCAACGACTCGCTGGCGAGCGACTGTTTGGCACTCGCGAAGAAGGCGTACGCCGAGGAACGGGCCCGCCCCGTGTCGCCGGCGCCGACGACCGGTTTCGGGGCGTTCGGCCAGCTCGCGGAGCTGACGGCCACGCTGCAGCTGATGGCCGCGACCCGGGAGCAGCCGTACGTCGACCGCTTCAACGAGCTCGTCTGGCCGGCTCTCGAGCGCAACGCCGGCGTGACGCTGCAGATCGCCGCGCGGGCGATTCCCGTGATGGACCCGGCCTACGCGACGAAGCTGCGGCCCTACGCCCTGAAGTACAAGGTCGAGCTCGACGGTATGCTGAAGCAAAACCCGTACGGCGTGCCGATCGGCACGCGCGGCTGGGCCGGCAACTCGCAGGTCATCGGCTGGGCGGCGACGAACTACTACCTGCACAAGGCCTACCCGGACCTCGTGGGCACCGACCTCGTCACCCGCGGACTGGATTACCTCTTCGGCACGCACCCGGCGCACAACTACTCGTTCGTCTCCGCCGTCGGGAACCGTTCCAAGCACCTGGCCTACGGCAACAACCGCGCGGACTTCGCGTTCATCGCGGGCGGCGTCGTGCCGGGCGTCCTGGTGCTGAAGCCCGACTACCCGGAGAACATGGACGACTGGCCCTTCCTCTGGGGCGAGAACGAATACACAATCGGCATCGGCGCGGACTACATGTTCCTTGCGAACGCGGCGCAGGAGCTGCTCACCAGGTAACGAGAGCCATCGGGGGACGAACGTGAATCGCTCCGGGAAGTCGGTCCTGTCCTTCACGCTGCTCGTTCTCCTCGCGGGAGCCGCGGCGGCGGAGACCGTGACGGCGACCATCGACGCCACACTCACGGGGCCGCCCATCACACCCCTGGTGTTCGGCGGCTTCATGGAGCCGGCCACGACCCGCGTCTGGGCCGAGATGCTGTCCGATCGGAAGTTCTTCAATCGGGTCACGTCGCAGCCGGATCCCGCCGCCGTCACCGGCGGCTTCGGGCGAAGGGGGCCGCAACGGCGCTGGCTGCCCGTCGGCCCGGACGAGTTCGTGGTGATGGACGAGACGAACGCCTACGTGGGCGAGTGGAGCCCGAGCGTCCGGCTCGAGGCGGCGTCGCCGCGCGGGATCAGCCAGTCCGGCCTCGCGCTGCGCGCCGGCCTGGCCTACACGGCGCGCGTAGCGCTGGCCGGCAGCCCGGGCGCGAAGGCGAGCATCAGCCTGATCTGGGGACCGAGTCCGGCCGAGCGCCAAACGATCGACGTGCCCACTTTGAGCGCCCGCTACGTCAGGGTCCCCTTGAAGTTCACGGCCGGGGCCGACACCAGCGACGGCCGCCTCGAGATCGTGGGGACCGGCAGCGGCACGCTCCGCGTCGGAGTCGTGTCCCTGATGCCCGCGGACAACGTCTCGGGCTTCAAGGCCGCGACGATCCGTTACCTGAAAGAGCTGGGGATCGAGATCGCGCGCTGGCCCGGCGGGAACTTCGTCTCGGCCTACGACTGGCGCGACGGCATCGGCGATCGCGACAGGCGCCCGCCGCGGCGCGAGCTCGCGTGGACCGGGCTCGAGTCGAACGACATGGGCGTCGACGACTTCATGACGTTCTGCCGCCTGATCGCCGCTCGGCCCTATCTCGCCGTGAACTCCGGCCTCGGCGACGCCCACTCGGCGGCCGAGGAGGTCGAGTACGTGAACGGTCCCGCCTCGACGCGGCTCGGCCGGCTGCGCGCGGCGAACGGCCACCCCGCGCCCTACGGCGTGAAGATCTGGGGCGTCGGCAACGAGATGTACGGCCCCTGGCAGTGGGGCCACATGCTGATCACGCAGTACGCCCTGAAGCACAACCTGATGGTCCAGGCGATGCGCAAGGTCGACCCGACCATCGAGCTGATCGCCTCCGGCGCGACACCCGAGGAGGCGTCCTGGTGCTACATCGAGAACCGGCAGCTCGGCACCTTCGCGGGACGGGAGACGGTGAGCGAGCCGCTGCCGTTTGCCTTCGGATCGAGCCAGGACTGGACGGGGGCGCTGCTGAAGACCTCCGCCGACCACATCGACTACCTCGGCGAGCACTTCTACGGCTACCCCAATCTGGTGATCGACCCGGCCACGATGCAGTTCGTCCTCTCCGACGAGCCCATGGAGCTCAAGGTCCGGCGCTTGTCGAACCGGGTGCAGTTCAAGTTCGAGGCGTGGGACGAGTACCTGAAGCGGTTCCCCCACCTGAAGGACAAGAACATCCGGTTCGCGTTCGACGAGTGGTCTCCGAGGAACCGGGCAATCGGGGGCGGGACGCCCCCCGTCAATCACCCGATGCTGAATCCGCTGACGAACACCCTCGTCTACCACGAGTTCTTCCGTCACTCGGACAAGGTGGGCCTCGCCGTCGCGACCGGCGGGATGGGGACGCTGGCGACCGACGCCTACGGCGACGCCATCGGGCTGCGTTTGGAAGGGCAGGTGATGAAGCTGCTGCACGATCGCTTCGCGGGCGCGCTTCCGGTCGCCGTGAACGGCGACTCTCCGCAGCGTCCCACGAAGGGGACGGTCGGGATCGACACCTCGGCGCGCCCTTCCGGCAGCCCGACGTACCCGCTCGACGTCTTTGCGGCACTCCGCGCCGACCGCAGGCAGATGGCCATCTCGGTGGTCAATCCCACCGAGACGGCCGCAGGAGTGCGATCTGAATCTCACGGGCGTCCAGGCCGGCGGGCCCACGAAGGTCTACCAGCTGACCGCGCCGGCCGGGGCGACGCCGGCGCCGGCCGGTCCGGGGGCCATGTTCAGCGGGCCGCCGGCGACGATCGCCGAAAGCTCGCTGCCGGAGGCGCCGCGCCGGATCACGCTCCCTCCTGCCAGCGTGACGCTGTATGAGTTCGCTGTCCGGTAGTCGCACGGCGGGAGATCCCCGCCGACACCCCCTGGCTCCTGGAGGTCACATGTCCTCATTCCTGGCTGATCGCCGACTCGGCGTGCTCCTGGCCGCGCTCGCGTGCGCGCCGGCCGTGCTTCGCGGGCAGCAGCTGTCCTTCCCGTTCCAGGACCGAACGCTCCCGATCGACAAGCGCATCGACGACCTCGTCTCCCGCATGACGCTCGAGGAGAAGGCGTCGCAGATGGTCAACCGCACGCGCGCCATTCCCCGGCTCAACGTGCCCGAGTACAACATCTGGTCCGAGGCGCTCCACGGCGTCGCCGGCGGAGGCTTTGCCACGGTGTTCCCCCAGGCGATCGGGCTGGCGGCCACCTTCGACGCGCCGACGCTTCACGAGATGGCGCAAGCCACGGCCCGCGAGGCCCGCGTCAAGTACAACCAGGCAGCGCGCGCCGGGCGTGCCGGGCGCATGATGGGAGGCCTGACGTTCTTTTCGCCGAACATCAACATCTTCCGCGACCCGCGATGGGGCCGCGGCCAGGAGACCTACGGCGAGGATCCCTTCCTCTCCGGCCGCCTCGGGGTCGCCTTCATCACCGGCATGCAGGGCGACGACCTCGACCATCCGGTGGTGACGGCCACGGCCAAGCACTACGCCGTGCACTCCGGCCCCGAGCCCCTGCGGCACGGCTTCGACGCCAAGGCCTCGGCGCACGACATCGAGGACACCTACCTCCCCGCCTTTCGCGCGGCGGTCGTCGAGGGCAAGGTGAAGTCGGTGATGTGCGTGTACAACGCCATCAACGGCGTGCCCGGGTGCGCCAGCGAGTCCCTGCTCGACGGCACGCTGCGCGAGCAGTGGAAGTTCCAGGGGTTCGTCACCGGGGACTGCGACGCCGTGCGCGACGTCGAGACCGGCCACAAGTACGCGAAGTCCGCCGCCGAGGCCGGGGCCTTCGCGATCAAGGCCGGCCTGGACAGCGACTGCACGACCAGCGGCCTGTTCGACCAGGGAGGCGCCCCCGACTACCAGCGCTACATCGACGCTGCGAAGCAGGGACTGCTGACCGAGGCGGAGATCGACGTGGCCCTGAAGCGCATGCTGCGCCCGCGCTTCGAGCTGGGGCTCTTCGACCCGCTCGACACCGTCAAGGCGGCGCAGGTCCCGGACGCCGAGCTCGACAGCCCCGCCCACCGCGAGCTCGCGCTGAAGCTCGCCCGCGAGTCCATGGTGCTGCTGAAGAACGACGGTGTGCTGCCGTTCGCGAAGGCGCCTGCTCCGCATCGCCGTCGTCGGGCCTCTCGCCGACAACAGCCGCGTGCTGCTGGGCAACTACAACGGCTGGCCCTCGCGCTCGACCACCGCGCTCGCCGGGATCCAGAAGCAGTTCCCGAAGGCGCGCGTCGTCTTCGAGCCCGGCACCACGTTCCTTCGGCCCGACGTGCCGGTGCCGACGTCGGCGCTGACCACCGACACGGGCGCCCCGGGCCTGAAGGCCGAAGTGTTCGAGAAGCCGGACTGGAGCGGCACGCCCGTCGAGACTCGGACCGACGCGCAGGTGGTCGTCGGGCGCGTTCGCGGCCAGGGCCCGCCGCCGGGCTTCGACGCCCCGCAGCCCGCGCCAGCGCGGCCCACGCGCTGGACCGGCTTTCTGACCCCGTCCGAGAGCGGCACGTACCGCCTCGGCGTCGAGGGCTTCGGCAACCGGCTGTTCCTCGACGACAAGAAGCTGGTCGACCAGACGGGCGGCTTCCCGCCGCCCCCGAGTGTCGTCGACGTCGCGCTCGAGAAGGGCCGCCGCTACGCGCTCCGCGTCGAGTCGATCCCGCGCCGGTTCGCGTCCACGCGCCTGGTCTGGATGCCGCCGCAGCCGGATGCGGAGGCCCGCGCGGTCGCCGCGGCCCGGCAGGCGGACGTCGTCGTGGCCGTCGTCGGCATCACCTCCGACCTCGAGGGCGAGGAGAACGGCGTCCAGCAGGAGGGCTTCAAGGGCGGTGACCGCACCAGCCTCGATCTCCCGCGTGAGGAGCAGAAGCTCCTCGAGGCCGTGAAGGGCAGCGGCAAGCCCCTCGTCGTCGTGGTGATGAGCGGGAGCGCGATCGCCCTCAACTGGGCGAAGCAGAACGCCAACGCCATCCTCCAGGCGTGGTACCCGGGCGAAGAAGGCGGCACGGCCATCGCCCAGACGCTCGACGGCGCCAACAACCCGTCGGGCCGCCTGCCCATCACGCTCTACACGGGCGTCGACCAGCTGCCCGAGTTCACCGACTACTCGATGGCCCGCCGCACCTACCGCTATTTCGACGGCGAGCCGCTGTTCTCCTTCGGCTTCGGGCTCAGCTACTCGAGCTTCGCCTACTCCGACATCAAGCTGCCGGAGAAGATCGCGGCGGGCGACCCGCTGCAGGTCGAGGCACAGGTCAAGAACACCGGCACGCGCGAGGGCGCCGAGGTGGTGCAGGTGTACCTCACGTTCCCGAAGCTGCCGGGCGCTCCCCTGCGGGCGCTCCGGGGCTTCACGCGCGTCCACCTGAAGCCGGGCGAGCAGCAGACCGTCAGCTTCACGCTGAAGGACCGTGATCTGAGCCACGTGAGCCCCGACGGCATGCACCTGGTGCGCACCGGGCGCTACGGGATCAGCATCGGCGGCGGGCAACCGGGCACGGGTACACCGGTGGTGACGGGAGCCTTCGACATCCAGGGAGAGCGGACGCTGCCCCGGTGAACCGGTCGCGCTGGCGGCAGATCTGACGGACCCCAACCCCGGGGCGCATCACTCGGACGTGAACGAGGAGACACGAGATGAAACAGTTTGGATTGGCGCTTGTTCTTGTCGCAACTGTCTGTTCCGCTCAGGACTCGGGTGACTTCCGGCCCGCGTCGACCAACGTCTGGGGAGCAGAGTATCCCCGGGTCGACGGCACAGGGAGAGTGGAGGTCCGCCTCAAGGCTCCCGAGGCCACGAAGGTCCGCCTGAACTTCTGGAGCGGGCCGAAGGTGGACATGGTGAAGCAGCCGGACGGCGTGCTGGACGATCACGACGCCGCCGCTCGCGCCCGGACTGCACTACTACACGCTGATCGTCGACGGGGTCGAGATGAGCGACACCGGCAGCCACGCGTTCTTCGGCGGCAGCAAGCACGCGAGCGCCGTCGAGGTGCCGGAGGCGGGTGTCGACTACTACGACATCAAGGACGTGCCGCACGGCCAGGTGCGCGAGGTCTGGTATCACTCGAAGGTGACGGGCAGCTGGCGTCACGCGATGGTCTACCTGCCGCCGCAGTACGAGGCGGAGACGAAGACGCGCTATCCGGTCCTCTACCTGCAGCACGGCGGCGGCGAGGACGAGACCGGGCTGGATCCGGCAGGGGCGCGCGAACTTCATCCTCGACAACCTGATCGCGGCCGGCGGCTGCAAGCCGATGATCGTGGTGATGGCGTACGGCTACGCGCGGCGCGCCGGCGTGCCCGCTCCCGACCTGACGGGGAAGCCGTTCGGCTCGCCGGAGATGAGGAAGGCCATGCAGGACATGGCGGCGGCGTTCGAGGACGACGTGACGCAGGCCCTCATCCCGTTCGTCGACGCGACCTACCGCACGATCGCGGACCGCGACCACCGCGCCATGGCCGGCTTGTCGATGGGCGGCATGCAGACGTTCCAGGTCACGCTGAACCACCTCGACCTCTTCTCCTACATCGGCGGGTTCAGCGGAGCGGGCGGGCTCCAGATGATGAGCGACCAGAAGCCGGACTGGAAGACCGCGTACAACGGGGTGTTCGCCGACCCGGCCGCCTTCGCGAAGAAGGTACACCTGCTGTGGCTGGGCGTCGGGACCGTGGAGCCGGAGCGGATGCGCGCCGGCATCCAGGGGCTGCACGCCTCTCTGACGGAGGCCGGCATCCAACACGTCTATTGGGAGTCTCCCGGCACGGATCACGAGTGGCAGACCTGGCGGCGCGACCTCAAGGACTTCGCACCCCGGCTGTTCAAGTGACGGTACGAGGAGGTTCACGCTCATGAAGAACGGAATTGCTGCCCTGGCCGTGCTCGCCTTGGCCCTTCTGCTGGCGGCGCCTTCCGGCCACGCCCAGGCGACGTCCTCCCCCACCGGCGCCACCGCCAGCGCGGTCCTCCGCGCCGACCAGCCGGGTCCGGTCGTCGAACAAGAACATCTACGGCCACTTCGCCGAGCACCTCGGCCGGGGCATCTACGAGGGCATCTGGGTGGGACCCGGCTCCCCGATCCCCAACACGCGCGGGATCCGCAACGACGTCGTGGCGGCGCTCCGGGAGCTCCACATCCCCGTGCTGCGCTGGCCGGGCGGCTGCTTCGCCGACGAGTACCACTGGAAGGACGGGATCGGACCGCGCGAGAAGCGCCCTTCGATGATCAACACCCACTGGGGCGGGGTGGTCGAGGACAACAGCTTCGGCACCCACGAGTTCATGGACCTCGTGGAGCAGCTCGGCACCGACGCCTACGTCACGGGCAACGTCGGCAGCGGCACCCCGCAGGAGATGATGGAGTGGGTCGAGTACATGACCTCCGACGCCATCTCGCCGATGGCCAACCTCCGGCGCCAGAACGGCCGGGACAAGCCGTGGCGCCTGCCGTACTTCGGGGTCGCCAACGAGCCCTGGGGCTGCGGCGGCAACATGCGCCCCGAGTACTACGCCGACGAGTACCGGAAGTACAACACCTTCGTCAAGAACTACGACCGCGCGAAGCCCATCTACCGCATCGCGGCCGGCGCGAACTCCGAGGACTACAAATGGACCGAGGTGCTGATGGGCATGGCCGGCCGGCGGATGGACGGCCTGTCGCTCCACTACTACACGGTGCCGGGCAACTGGGCCACGAAGGGGTCCGCGACCAGCTTCGGCGAGGACCTGTGGTTCGGGACGCTGCAGAAGACGCTGCGCATGGACGAGCTGGTCACGAAGCACTCCGCGATCATGGACAAGGCCGAGGCCGAGTGGAAGGCCGCCCCCAGGCGGGGGCCGGGCGGCGACAAGAAGGTCGGCCTGGTCGTCGACGAGTGGGGCACCTGGTACGACCAGGAGCCCGGCTCGAAGCCCGGCTTCCTCTACCAGCAGAACACGCTGCGCGACGCGCTCGTGGCGGCGCTGAACTTCCACGTCTTTCAGCGCCACGCCGATCGCGTCGTGATGGCGAACATCGCCCAGACCGTGAACGTCCTCCAGGCCATGATCCTGACGGACAAGGAGAAGATGCTGCGGACGCCGACCTACTGGGTGTTCGAGATGTTCAAGGTCCACCAGGGCGGTACCGTCCTGCCCGTCGAGCTGCAGTCCCCCGACTACGCCTTCGGGCAGGACAAGATCCCGATGGTGAGCGCGTCGGCCACGCGCGCGGCCGACGGCTCGGCCGTGCATCTCTCGCTCGCCAACACCAGCCCTGCGCAGGCGGTGACGCTGACCGTGAAGCTGGCCGGGCTCGCGCCGAAGTCGGTCACGGGGCGCGTCCTGACCGCGCACGGCGATGAACGCGCACAACACGTTCGAGGCGCCGAACGCGGTGCAGCCGGCGGCCTTCGACGGGGCGAGCCTCAAGGGCGACACGCTGGAGGTGAAGCTCCCCGCGAAGTCGGTCGTCGTCCTCGCGCTGAACTGAGCCAGCGGGAGGCGACGTCAGCGGAGAGCAAGCGGCGATGGTCCGCGGCACCTTCCGCGAGGATCTCTACTATCGGCTGAACGTGGTCCAGGTGGCGAGCCAGGCTCTCCCGCGCTGCAGGGCTGGAGTCGCGTTACTCCTGCGATCGTCAGCTCGCCGCTGTACCGAGTCGCGAGGGACATCGCCACACGCGCCGGCATCGCCGAGGGGCTCATCCTGGCGCCGGAACACGAACGCGAGCGCGGCCGCGTTCCCATGGATCGTTCGATGGTGAGCGTCACGCAAGCCGCTAGCGCACTCGGTATTTCTCGAGCGGCGGTTCATAAGGCCATCCAACAGCGGCGGCTGCCCGCCCAGCGATTCGGAAACGTTGTTCTCGTCGACCGCGAAGCCGTTGCTCGGCACAAGCGCGGGCGCGGCGAGACAGAGGGCCGGTCAGGCGCAGTCGAGTCGCGGAGGACAGCACGCGCCGCCCTGACGGCGGGCGCCCGGTCGAGATAGCCGGCCCTCGGCTCGGTCCTTCCACGGGTCGCGGCCTGTTTGCCAAGCGTCCTCGACATCCTCGCCTAGCGAAGGGGGCCCCAGCCTCTAACGCGTCCCCTATCAACAGTTTACGAAACAGGCCATTTGCCCGTATCGAACTTCCACAGACTACGAAGGCGCCGACGATTCAGCGACACACACTCGCCTATGCATTTTGCTCTTGCATCGAATATGGATACTAATATAGTATCTATCAGTGGCTTCCGTAAACACTCAATTCTCGATCGCCGTCCACGTACTGGCGGCAATCGCACATCACGAGGGAGTTTTCACGTCGGAAATTCTCGCAGGCAGCGTGAATGCGAACCCGGTTTTCGTTAAGAGAATCCTCGTTAAACTCTCGAAGGCGAAGCTGGCTAAGACGACTGTTGGTAGGTCGGGTGGTTATGGCCTGGCACGAAGCCCAAAGAGCATTTCCCTCTTGGACATTTACTCTGCGGTAAACGCTCCAAATGCTTTTGCCATCCATGCCTATCCCAAAAGGAAGGAGTGTGTCGTGAGCTGTAACATCAAGGAAGTCATGAGCGACGTGCTGGTTGGCGCTCAGGAGGCCGTCTGTAGGGATCTGAGGCAGACGACATTGGCGGACGTGGTGTCGAAAATCAGGGCCAGGTCCGGCTAGTTTTTTTTGCTCGCAAGAGATACTTTGATAGTAACTAATATTACCCGAAAGGAACACGAGATGACCAGACTGAATGGAAAGACCCCTGTGATCACCGGCGGCGCCGCCGGAATCGACCGCGCCGCAGCAGAGCGGGACATGAATGCCCCCACCGCCGTTCTCATCGGGGTGACCGGAGGACTTGGTCACGCCCTGGCCAGGCTCCTCGCGGCCGAGGGCTTCCGGATGGTGCTCGCGGCGCGGCGCGAGCACGACGCCGCGGCGCTGACCGGCCGGAGCGACGGTTCGGCGATTTACCTGCGCGCGGACGTCACCGATCCGGCGAGCCTCGAGAAGCTGGCGGCGGCGGCCTTCGAGCACCTCGGCCGGATAGATGCGGTAGTGAACCTCGCGGGCATCTCGCCGCGCAAGGCCATCGAGGACTACACGCCGGCCGACGTCGACGCGCTGCTCGCGGTCAACGTGAGGGGGCCCATCTTCGTGACCCAGGCATTCCTGCCGGGGCTGCGCAAGCAAGCCGGTGGCGGAGTGGTCGTCCACCTCGGCGGCGCCATGGACGGCCGGGTGGCGCTGCCGTTCATGAGCGCCTACGCGGCGACCCGCGGCGCGCTGGCGAGCTACGTGCAAGGCGCCAACCGCGAGCTTGCCGGGACCGACGTGGTGCTTTCGTTCTTCGGGCCCGTGCCCTCCAACACCGAGTCGGAGTCCGCATTTTTCGACATGTGGCGCAAGATGGGCGTTGCCCTCTGCGAGCCCGACGTGGTCGCGCGCGAGATCCTCGCCACCATCCGCCAGCGACGTCGGGCCCACATCATGGGCGGGGGGCTGCTCAAGATGCTCACGCTCGCGAACGCCGTGTCGCCGTCCGCTGCCGACGCGATCGGTCTGCGGCGGTTCGGGAAGCTCATCCAGCAGCATCGTCCACGCTGATCTCCGCGATGTCGCTCACCCTGTCCGCCCCGATCCCTGCCGAGACCAGTTGCATCTCCTCAACGTGGCGAACGCCTCCCTCCTGCGACCCTGGCGACCCCCGCGACGGTTTCTACGATGAGCCGCGACATGTACGTGCCCACTCCGGACCCACGCTTGCCGGCCTGCGTGTAACCGAACCCAATTTCTGCGGCTTCTGGAAAATCGAAGATCCTTCGAGCCAGCTCCAGGTTCCCGTCACGCACGGCGACGATATTCGTAACGTCCTCTGCCTCCGAGTCAGGGCCAACTCGTTATTGATCGAGACGGCAGCAGACTCGCGGACCAGCGGGTGGCCCCAATGAAGCGCGATCACTTCGACGGAAGGCGTTACCGAAATCCGCCCGGCTCCCCGGCGCAGCCACTCTCGGCGGTTCCGCGATTGCTTCTTGAGCGTCGAACGCCGTGGCCAAGGCATGTCGACGTCACCGTCCAACGGCCGGCGGTGCTCGAGGATGCAGCCGCTGTAATCACGTTTATCGGCCACGCGACGCTCCTGATCCAGACGCCGGCCGGAAACATGTTGACCGATCCGGTGTACGCGCAGCGTGCCAGCCCGTTGAGCTTCGCGGGACCGCGACGGGTCCGCGAGCCGGGCGTCCGCTTTGAGGACCTGCCTCCGATCTCGACGGTGTTGCTCAGCCACAATCATTACGATCACTGCGATCGGTGGACGCTCCGGAGACTCGCTGAGCGGTACGATCCGCTCGTGGTGACGCCGCTCGGCAACGGGCGGTTGGTGCGGTCGGCGGGCATTCGACACGTCGAGGAGCTCGATTGGTGGCAGGAGACGGCGCGCGGCTCCCTACGGGTCACGCTGACACCGGCGCAGCACTTTTCCTCGCGCACGCCGTTCGATCGCAACCGAGCGCTGTGGGGCGGCTTCACGGTAAGCACGGGGGACACTCGGATCCTCTTTGCCGGAGACACCGCCTACGGTAGCTTCTTCGGCGACATCCGTCGGAGACTCGGCCCCATCGACGTCGCGCTGCTGCCTATTGGCGCCTACGAGCCGCGCTGGTTCATGCAAGCCGTGCACATGAACCCTGCCGAGGCCGTGCAGGCGCACCTCGATCTTGAGGCCTCGCAGAGTATCGCCATGCACTTTGGCACGTTCCAGCTCACGACCGAAGGGATCGATGAGCCGGTTCTCGCGCTCGCCGAGGCGTGCCGCGCAGCAGAACTTGCGCCCTCACGATTCCGGACTCTGGGCTTCGGCGAATCGTTCCGAGTGCGCAGTGGGGGGGAGCCGGTTACGTAGTGAGCCAGCGGAGCGTCACACCGCGGCACTCGATGAATGCTGGGAAAGCGCATTCAACGGCGTAACGTCTTCATTGCGCCGCTCCAGCCGACTACCTGACCAGTAGCCCGCAGCGGAGAGGCTTGCGTTCCGGTCCGGTCCTACGTATGATGGTCATCATATGCGAACGCCTGCCAAGCGGCGGCTGGCCTCCCGACACAAGGAGGCCACCCACGAACGCATCGTGCAGGCCGCAGCGCGTGCCATCCGGCGCAGCGGCTACGGCGGCACCGGCGTGGCCGACATCATGAAAGACGCCGGTCTGACGCACGGCGGCTTCTACGCCCACTTTGCCTCGCGGGAGGCGATGCTCGCCGAGGCGGCCGACTGCGCCGCCGCCGAAGGGGTGGCCGCGGTGGCGCGAATCGCCGCGGCGTCGCCGCCGAGGCAGGCCCTGCAGGCGATGATGAGGGCCTACCTCTCGAAAACGCATGTCGGCGCCGTGGAGACAGGCTGCGGGGTAGCTGCCCTCTGCTCGGAAACGGCGCGCCAGGCTCCTCCTGTCCGGCGCGCCGCGACGCGTCGCATCCAGGAGATGATCGACCTCGTCGGCCGACAGTCGCCCGACTGGGGACAGCCGAGCGCACACGAGCACGCGCTCGTCACCGTGGCCACGATGGTCGGCGCACTGGTGCTGGCGCGCGCCGTCGACGATTCGCGGCTCTCCGACGCGCTGCGCGCGGCGACCCTGAAACACTTCAACAGCACGGGCGACTGAGGCCACTTGGAACTGCACCGGCCTCGCGTTCGTATCCGAATATGACGCTCATCATACCGATGAGCCCAAACACAGGAAGGAGATACATGAAAAGCAAGATAGCCCTGGTAACGGGGGCCTCGTCAGGCATCGGCGAAGCCACGGCGCAGCGGCTCGCGATGGCTGGCTACAAGGTCTACGGCACCAGCAGGCGCGGAGCCCAGGCGGGCCAGCGATCGTTCGAGATGCTGCCCCTCGACGTGACCAGCGATGAATCCGTGGAAGCCGCCGTCAAGGAAGTGATGCGGCTTGAAGGCCGCATCGACCTGCTGGTGAACAACGCCGGCTTCGGTGTCGCGCCCGCTGGAGCGGAGGAGAGCTCCATCGAACAAGCCCGAGCGATCTTCGACACGAACTTCTTCGGGATCGTCCGGATGACACGTGCCGTCGTGCCCCACATGCGCCGTCAAGGGAGCGGGCGCATCATCAACATCGGCTCCGTGCTCGGGTTCCTGCCGATGCCGTACGGGGCGCTCTATGCGGCGACCAAGCACGCGGTCGAAGGCTATTCGGAATCGCTCGACCATGAGCTGCGCACCAGGGGCATCCGCGTCTCGGTCATCGAGCCTGCCTATACGAAGACTCGGTTCGACGCGAACATCCTGGAACCCGACGCGAAGCTCGACGAGTATCGAGAGGTCCGCGCGGCCCTGGGCGAAGTGCTGAAGGAGGTGATGGCGCGGGCCGACGAGCCAGGCGTCGTGGCCGAGATCGTGCTGAAGGCGGCCAGCGTGGCCAGCCCGAAACTCCGCTACACCGCCGGTGGGCTCGCGAACCGCCTGCGCTGGCTCCGCCGATTTGCGCCCGCGCGCCTCGTGGACGCCGGAATTCGAAAGGACCTGCGCCTCGAGGCGGCGGCGGGTTCGCGCCCTCGGCGCGCGGTCCTGGCCAAGCCATGAAGGCATTCGTCGTCGATCGCTATGGACGCGGTGAACGGGTACGGGCTGGCGAAGTGCCAGACCCGGAGATGCGGGAGGATGACGTCCTGGTCCGGATCCACGCTGCGGGCGTAGACCTTCTGGATTCCAAGAGCGTAAGTGAAATAAGCGCGGCTGGTCAGTCAAGCCGCATCGTCGCGGGGGGCCAACCCCACCTTCAGCCCACCCGATCACGCCCGGCACGTTGGCTCGCCCGCGCACCCGATGGTGCTCCATCGCGCCGACCCCGCACAGCGCGCAGGCTCCACCGCACCGTGGTCCAGCCCACGCCATCGTCCCGCGGCTACGCTACCTCCTCGCCTGGGCTGTGGCCCCGTGGCTCTCGTCCTCGTCACCGAGAACCTTGAGGCGCAGCACGCGGCTCTTCCAGTACGGCGGACCGCGACCGGGCGACCGCCGAGGTACCTCCGTCGCCTCCTCCACCGTGGCGAGGTACCGAGCGATGCTCGCCGGACTCTTGACCAGCGCGAGCAGCTTCATCCGCCCCTGGCACCTGGGGCAGGCGAGGACGTCCACCGCGACCTCGCTCGTTCACCAACTGAGCCGCCCCCTGTGGAAGGCTTCCGCTCGCCCGCTCGAGCGGGCCTCAAGGAAACAGATGACGGATCTCGAAGTCCAGTTCGGCGCGATCGACGTCTACCTCTTCGACCAGCTCTTGCGCGGGCGCATTCGACCCGGCATGCGCATCTTCGATGCCGGCTGCGGGTCGGGTCGCAACCTCGTGTATCTGCTTCGCGAAGGGTATGAGGTCTTCGGCGTGGACTCGGACGTCCACTCCATCGACGCCATCCGTCGGCTCGCCGCACGCCTGCCGGACGGGAGCACGCGCTATCTCGTCGACGAGTCGCTTCTCCTCGACCTGACGCGGCGGCTGGGGGGCACTCTCGTGGATCCCCTCAAGACGACGGTGGTCCAGGACCAGCACTGCATGACCACATGGGTGGTGGCGAAGTAGAGCGGAGGCCCTTCAGCGGTCGTCGTGGCTGCTACCGGGTCGGAGCCGGAGCCAGGTAGTCGAGGCTCACGGTGACGAAGCCGAGGCTCGCGACCCCGCCGCAGCCGAGGACGATCGTCTGATCTGGCAGCGTCCAGGTGATCTCCTCGCCCTTCAGGGAGCCGCCCGTGCGCTGGTGCTGCGGGGGCACGGAGTTCCGCTCGCTCAGCGCCTTCTCGAGCTCGCCGCAAGTATCGGCGCCGGGTCTGACGGCGGTCAGATGAATGCGGTTGAGCCGGTTGGATTCGAATCCGAACAGCACGCGGAAGGTAGCATCGTCGGCCTTGTAGGTGGGGATCGCGATGTCACTCGATCCCGCCGCGAGAGTGGATCCCGGCTGGGGCTTGGCAAAATCGGCGGATCGGTCCAGCTTCTGGGCCTCGCGAGGAAACGCCGCGAGGAGCTCGCTTCGGGTCATGCCCCAGCGGGCGGTCCTCCACACGGGCGGTGGCGTGGGCGTTGGCGTCGGAGGGGGAGCGGGGGTCGGGGTGGAAGGGGCGGCGGTGGGTGCGGCCTCCTGCACGACCGGCTTCCGCTCTTCCTTCTTCGCACAGGAGGCGAGCAGGACCGGAGCAAAGGCGACGATGAATGCGAGTCGGTGGCTGGCTCGAGTGCTCAACATGGCCCTCCGTAGCGTTCATTCTAGCCATACGCGACGGCGATCGCCTGCGACACTCAGGGTTTCACCGGCGCGATCCTCTTCAGGTAGTCGCCAAATCCGAAGAAGATCACGACCTTGTCCTGCACGCCGCCGGCGCTCTCGTCTGCGGCCGCGATGATCGCGAGCCGCTTGCCGTCGGGATGGAGATCGTACCCCGCCGCGGGTGCGCTCGGGGGGAGTCAAGGTCCCGCTGGAGCGGCTCAAGGACTTTGGCGAAGTCGATATCTCGTCGCAGGCCCGCAGGGCAGGGAAGCCCAGGTGATCGCCTTCGACACGAACATTCTGTTCCGCTTCGTGGTGTCCGACCATCCCGACCACCCTGCGGTTGCCGATTTCATTCGGGGGCTCGACGGTCGAGACGATGTGGCCTGTCGGAGTTCGCGCTGATCGAACTTCTACGGCCTCCTCCGCCATCCTGCGGTCATGCGAAGAGTCCTGGATGCGGCTTCGGCGGCCGCCGTCTGCTCCGCCCTGCGAAAGCACCCGCGATGGCGGCTGCTCGGTTTTCCGGCCGCCAGCGCGAGCGTGCACCGGACCCTGTGGGAGCAAGCGGCGAACCCGGCTTCTCGAGGCGTCGCATCTACGATGCCCGGGAGCGTAAGTGAAATAAGCGCGGTTGGCCAGCCAAGCCGCAGCGCTTGGGGCGGCCGTCGTTCGTGAGCGACGGCTCGTCCTCCACGAGATCGAACCCCAGGACGCGCGCGAAGAAATCGATCGCCGGCTCGTATTCTCGGACGACGAGGGCTACGAGGTCGAGGTGGGCCATGGGTGCGATTCTCTCAGAGCCGGCCCCGAAGGACCGGCCCATGGTGACGACGCCGACGGCTAGCGGATCGAAACCGGGCGCCCCTGCCACCCTGGCAGCTCCGAGGTGAAATGGACGGCCTGGCCGCGGCGGCGTTCGGCCTTCTGTCCGGTTTCGGACTCCTTTCTCGATAGTCCCAATGAGCCCCGGGTGCGGGATGTCCTCGCGCCGCGGCTTGGAGGTGGGGAAATGGAAGACCGCACGGCCGGCACGCCGGCCATGTTCGCGAGGGTGCTTCTTGTGGGGGTGGCGCTGTCGGTCGCGGCCGCCAGCCACGCTGCCGATGCGGCTGGGGATCCGTGCGTCCCGACGGTGAAGCTGTGGCGCTTCGGGCCGGAGGCTCCGGCCGGAGCGCAAATCGTGCCGTTCTGCGACTACGTAGGCCTGGTCAACTCAGGGACAGCCCAGCAGGTGTCGCCCCGTTTGACGCTGAAGCAGCAAGTCCAGGACGACCACCGGGGCAACAGGAGAGAGCGCTTCATCCACGCCTACGCGAAGCGCCACCCGGAGCTCACGGACCTGCGCGCGCTGATGGACAGCAAGGTCGAGCGTGGCCCTGACGTGCACCGGAACGGGGACGGCAACTTTCGGGTCCTGTTGCCGAGCGGTGACGAAGTCGTGACGTTGAGTCGGCACGCGATGCTGCAAGGCCTCGCCCACTCGATCCGTTTCGGAGACGACCCCGACCAGCTTGTCGCGATGTACAGGACCCTCTACGACGAGTTGCCCGGGCCTGCGATCGATCCCGCGTCCAACGGCGGCGTGGTCCTTCCGACTCCGGACAGCCTTGCGCACGGCTCGGCCGCCGACGCCCGAGGCGCGCTCGGCGTTCTGGCGACTCTCGCGCCCGTGGTCGAGGCGCTGCAGCCGATCGGGCCGGCGATCGGCTTCAACGGCTGTGATGCCGAGACCGGCACCTCGTTCCTGTTCGGCGACAACCGCTACAGAAACCCGGACTCGCTCGCCCAGCAGTTCTTCAAGGTGCACGACGGTTTCGGGCTGTTCGCAAACTTCGCCTTTCCCAACAAGCCGTATCTGACGTGCGTGAGGGACCAGGCCGTGCGCGGCTCGTGCACGGCGTTCGCCGCCACGTCCGCGGCCGAGATGATGGTCGGGCGCGCGACGGCCATCCACGTGAACCTCTCCGAGCAGGACATCTGGGAGCACTACAACCTCGCACTCTGGGGCGGCGGCAACCCCGTCTATATCGGCGAGACCGGGACGGCCGTAACCATCGTCAACGGAATGAAGAACACCGGCTACCACATCCCGTACGAAAACAAGTGGGACTACAACCCGTCGCTCAACCGCGACCCGAAGACCTACAAGCACTCGTGCGACGCCCCCTACCCGTCCACGAAGCCCTGCTCGGACACGACGCCGCAAGCTCCCCTCGTGTGCGGGCTAGACCCCGACTCCGGCGACTGGGGCTGCTCGATGGTCGACGCCGGGATCCCCGGCTCGACGCACCTCGTGACGGCCGGCTCCAACTTCTGGTTCCCGCAGGACACCGAAGGCTCCACCGACCTCGTTCGCATGCACGTAGCGCAGAACCACGGCGTGATGATCGGCTTCGCCACGACCCCCGCGTTCATGGGCCTCCGCTTTCGCCTGGGCGAAGGCCTGCCGGACAACAGCTATGGCGGCTTCATGCCCTACGACCAGGACGACCTGAAGATCTCGCGCGCGGGACACGAGGTGCACGTGGTCGGCTACATCAGCAACGAGGACATCCAGCTGGCGATTCCGGGGGCGCCGCTGGCCCCGACGCACGGCTACTTCATCATCAAGAACAGCTATGGCGCGACATGGGGCGACGGCGGCTACGGCTATCTCCCCTGGGACTACGTGAAGGCCCGCGCCTACGAGGCCGTCTACATCTCGGGCGTCCAGTAGCGGCCGCTGCCCGGCTCTCTCCAGTCCCTCCCGCGCGCCGCGCACGGGAGGGATCTTCGTTGTTGTCCGGGGCCGCGCGATCGTCTATCGTTGGCGCGCATGGTCGCCAGGGGCAACGGCGCCCTCTCGGACGCGTTCGAGGCCTCCTACGGCGAGCTGCGACGGCTTGCTCGCCAGCAGCTGCGCCGGCTGCGCCCCGGACAGACCCTGACCACGACCGCCCTCGTCCACGAGGCGTTCGTGAAGCTGGTGAAGGGCCCGGTCAAGGCGGAGGACCGCAGCCATTTCCTGGCGCTCGCCGCGCGCGCGATGCGGCAGATCCTCGTCGACTACGCTCGGCGGCGTTCGTCCGGCAAGCAGGGCGGCGGGCTGCGACCGGCGACACTGGACGGCGACGCGATCCCGGTCGAGGCCCTCGCGGACGAGATGCTGGGGATCGACCGCGCTCTCACGCGGCTCGAGAGCCTGGACGAGCGCCTGGCCCAGGTGGTCGAGTGGCGCTTTTTCGGCGGCATGACGGAGGACGAGGTTGCAGGCGCCATGGGCGTCACCTCCCGCACCGTCCGGCGCGACTGGCAGAAGGCTCGCGCCTTCCTCTTCCGCGAGCTCGCCGGTGAAGAACCAGCCTGACCCGCGCGCCGCGGGCTCCGACCCTGCCCGCGACCGCGCGCGCTGGCAGCGCCTGTCCGCCCTCCTCGACGAAGCCTTCGAGCTCTCGCCTGAGTCGCGCCCCACGTTCCTCGACGCCGCGTGCGGGGGCGACTTGGAGTTGCGCCGGCAGGTCGAGGAGCTCTTGGCGGCGGACGCGGAGGCGGGCGGCTTCTTGTCGGTGCCCGCGGCCGAGGGCGCGGCTTCGCTGTTCGCGGAGATTGAGGCGAGTGCGAGCGACGCGCAGACGAACGGGAGCGGACGCATGCTCGGCGCCTATCGCCTGCTCGGCGAGCTCGGCGAGGGCGGCATGGCCGTGGTCTACCTGGCGGAGCGCGCAGACGGCCAATTCGAGCAGCAGGTGGCCCTGAAGCTGCTGAAGCAAGGCGTACACGGAGATCTGTCGCAGCGCCGCTTCCTCCAGGAGCGCCAGATCCTCGCGCGGCTCCAGCACCCCGCGATCGCCCGACTGCTCGACGGAGGCGTGACCCCCGACGGCATCCCCTTCTTCGCCATGGAACGCGTCGAGGGCGTGCCGGTTACGGAATACTGCCGCGAGCAGCGGCTCAAGACGAGGCAGATCCTCGGCATCTTCCTCGAGATCTGCGACGCCGTGCAGTACGCCCACCGCAACCTCATCGTGCATCGTGATCTCAAGCCCTCGAACATCCTGGTGGACGCCGCGGGGCACGTGAAGCTCCTGGACTTCGGTATAGCCAAGCTGCTCGCCGAAGGAAGCGCCGGCGCCACGGCCGAGTCCACGCGGACGCTCGTTCGTGCCCTGACGCCAGAGTACGCAGCACCCGAGCAGATCCTCGATGAGCCGGTCACGACCGCGACGGACGTGTACTCGCTCGGCGTCGTGCTCTACGAACTGCTCACGGGCGCGCGGCCCTATCCCGCGGCGCGCACGGGAGCCCTGCGCCTCGAGCAGTCGGTGCTCGAGCACGAGCCGGCCCGTCCCAGCGGCCGCGTCGCAAGCCGCGAGCGAGCGCGCGAGCTCCGCGGCGACCTCGACTGGATCGTGCTGAACGCTCTCCAGAAGGAGCCGGAGCGGCGCTACCCGTCGGCGGAGGCGCTGGTCGCGGACCTGCGCCGCCATCTCGAGGGCCAGCCCGTGTCGGCGCGACGAGACACGGTGCGCTACCGCGCGTCGAAGTTCGTCCGCCGGCATCGGCTGGGAGCGGCCGCGGCCGCGCTCGTCCTGCTCACGCTGGCGGGCGGCCTGGTCGCAACCACGTGGCAGGCGCGCCGCGCCGAGCGCGAGGCGCGCAAGGCGGATGCGGTGAAGGAGTTCCTGAAGAGCCTCTTCGCGGCTTCCGCTCCCTCGGAGGCGCAAGGGGCGAATCGTACGGCCCGGGAGCTCCTGGATGACGGCGCGCGACGGATCGAGGCGGATCTCAAGGACCAGCCGGAGGTCCAGTCGGAGGTCGCGCGTCTGATCGCCGCGACCTACGAGCAGCTCGGGGAGTACGATCAGGCTCTGCGGCTGCTGCAAGCCGATCTGGAGCGGCGCCGGCGCGACGGACCTGGGAGCGTGACGGCAGCGGCGCTGGCGCAGCTCGCCGACGTCTACTACGACCAGGGACGGTATGCGGAGGCCCGTCCCCTCTACGAAGAGGCCCTCGCGATCCAGCGCGACACAGGCGGCAAACGCACGCCCGAAGTCGCCGCCCTGCTCTGGGACCTGGGCGGCGTCAAGCGGAACAGCGACGATCTCGCGGGAGCGGAAGCCACCGACAGAGAAGCGTTGCAGATCTTCGTCGCGACGAAGGGCGACGACTCGAGGGAAGCGACGTGGGTGCGAGAGAGTCTCGCGATCATCTGCTCCCAGCAGGGCCGGACCGCGGAGGCCGCGGCCATGCAGACTCCCGTTGCGGCGTGGCGGCAGGCCCACGACGGTCTCGATCACCCGGAGACCATCAACGCCCGCTACAACCTCGCGACCTACCTGCTGCGCCTCGGCCAGATCGCCGAAGCCGCGCGGATCGAAGCGGATGTCGTCGAGCGGCAGCGGCGCGTGCTCGGCCCGCGGCACGACCGCCTCGCGGCCGGGCTACGCGTGCTCGCCCGTGCCCGCTACGATGCGGGCGACGCCGAGGCGGCTCGGCCGCTCATCGCCGAAGCGCTGTCGATCCACCGCGAGCGCTTCGGCCGCGGCCACCTCCAGGTCGCGATCGATCTCGCCTGGCAGGCCCTGATCGAGTCGGGCACCGGCCGCATCGGCGAGGCGGAGAAGGATGCGCGCGACGCCCTGCGGATACTCGCGTCCGACCGCGGCACCGTCGCCAGCGACCTCGCCGCGATGCGCTTCTACACGGGCAGCGTCCTCGCGGAGGTCGGACGCGACGCGGACGCCGAAGTGGAGCTCACGCAAGCGATCGCGAGCTTCCGATCGCGCCAACCCGCCGAGGCCCTCCTGCTCGGCTACGCGCTCGACGCGCTCGCGGACATCGAAAGGCGGACGAGCCGGACGGACGCCGCCGCGCGGCTCGCGCAGGAGGCGGTGGCGATCCTCGACCGCAACGACAGCAAGGACCATCCGGCCGTCGCTTTCGCACACGTGCGCGCCAGTGCCGCGCGCTGGGCCGACGGCCATCCGCGCGTCGGCGAGCCGGAGCTGCGCTCGGGGCTCGACGTCCTGACGCGCCTATATCCCAATGGACACGCCCAGCTCGCCGGCGCGCGTTTTCTCCTCGGCGACGCTCTGGCGCGGAGCGGCCGCGCGAGCGAGGCGCGGCCGTTCCTCGAAGCCGCTCTCGAATGGCGGGAGTCCCACTTCGGCGCGCAGGACCCGCGCACGCTCGCGGCGCGGCGGTCACTGGAGCTCAGTGCGAAACGGTCGCCAGCCAGGGGCGCTCTCATTTCACCTGTAGAGAGGAGGTGACGCGCCGCCCGCCGCCTCTCGCTGGCCTGAGCGTGCCCTGGAGGCAGCGGACAGCAGCCTGGAGCACTCGTTGGCCATGGCCGACGCCATCATCTACGCGACGGGGAGCGTAAGTGAAATAGGCGCGGTTGGTCAGTCAAGCCGCATCGTCGCGGGGGGCCAACCCCACCTTCAGCCCACCCGATCACGCCCGGCACGTTGGGAGACCCGGCTCCTGCCAAGCGGTGGGAAGGCCGGCCCGAAGTGGGCCGGCGACAAGTTCGAGGAACAGTGAGGCCCGGGCCCGACGCAGCGTTTTCGCCAGGGTCTTGCGCCGACGAAAGCAATTCGTGCAGCCCGCGTCGCCAGACATGCCAGGACCTACGAACGAACGGTCACGGCGGCAGACCACGGGGAGCCACTCGCGTTGAACCTCCCGAATCCCTGGCCACGCGAAGGGGTACGTAGCCTGTAAGTACTCGTCAGGGCGAGAAGATTCGACGATCCGACCACTGGGCCCAGGCTGTCCAACGCCCCGTTCTGAGCCGCATCTCGATCACGAGGTTGGTTGGAGGGCCGCTCCGACGATTCCTGGCAGGGCTCTTGCTTCGCCGTTCGCGGGACCACCACGCCTACCGGCAGCATGAGCAAGCCTCGCTTGGACTCCGCCCTACTGGGTTCACCGAGGGAGGATGACGCTCAAAGAGGAAGAAGAGGAGAGGGAACCATGAGCACTCTGTGGTGGAACGGGTGGAGAGGATCTCGGATCAAGAACGGGCTGGCTCGCCTGATCGCCGGGTCCCATCGCACTTCGGCAGGGACGACAAGGCGACGCGTTGCGAGTGCTGTCGGGGTGACGGCGATGCTGATCGGTGTCATGGCCAGCCCCGCGGTCGGAGCAACGATCGTTCCTACGCTGTGGACCGCCGGTGGCCTCTCCGCGGGCAACGACAGTGCGGGCCAGGCCGCCCGGATGGCCGCCGACGCCTTGGGCAACATCGCCATCGTGTCAGGCCCTGCCGGTGGGAGCCTTCTGGCGATCACCTCGTACACGGCGGACGGAGTGCTGAGGTGGCAGCGCACGATCAGCCCCAGCATCGGGACGTTCGCGGGAGACTGGGTGGCGGCGGCGCCCAACGGCGATTTCGTCGCGATCGGGCATAACCAGGACTCTCACGGCCGTCCGATCGCCAGCTCCATGGTCCGGTACGACACGAATGGAACGCTCCTGTGGAGAGTGGACTTCTCCGGGGGATTTTTCCCTTCGGTTGCGCGGCTCTTGATCGACGCGGCGGGCAACGCCTACGTGGCCTCGAGCGCGACCGGAACTGGCTTCTTCGTACGGAAGTACAGCCCTTCCGGTGCCTTGCTCTGGTCGCAGCAGGATACGATCGGCGACGGCTACACCATCGCCTCCTCTCTGGCGCTCAGCCCCGACGAGACCGATGTGGCGGTGACGGGGAGTGTCTCGGGTGGCGCCACATGGGTCACCGGCGTCTACGATGCCACGACGGGCGTCCGCAGATGGCAAGCGGCAGCCGCCGAGGGCATCGCCAACCTCGATGTTGTCGTGGATGCGACCCGCGTGTACGCGACCGGCCAGGGCAACGTGGGAATCAACGGCTTCCTCACCGTGGTCGCCTATGACCGGGCGACCGGAGCGCGCTTGTGGCGCACGGACGCCAATCCACCGACCTGCTGCGCCATCGGGAGTCGTATCGCCCTGGCTCCTGACGGCAGCCTGGTGGTCGCCGGCCACACCGCGACCGGCGGGTATTTCGACTGGTGGATCGTGGCCATGAACTCCAACGGCACGGTGAGATGGCAGGCCCTGCGCGACGCCGCCCTCAGCGGGGACGAGCTTCCAGCCGCGGTCTTCGTCCTTGCCGACGGTACCACCGTGGTGTCCGGGACCGGAGGCCCGGTGATTCGAGACATATTGGGGAACCAATACCGGCAGGGCGTGACGGCCGGGTACAGCTCGAATGGAACGCTCCTGTGGGAGGCGTTCTCCAAGCTGCCGACGGTCTGGGCCACGGCCCTTCCCAACGGAGAGGACGTGTGCGCCACCGGCGGCTACGACGCGCTCATCACGTGCTGGCGAGTGTCGGGTACCGGGGGAGCGACGCCCGCTCTCTCGATTGGCGACGTGTCGGTGAGCGAAGGCAACTCGGGCACCAGCACCGCCACGTTTACCGTGACGCTCTCGGCGGCGGCCAGCTCCGCGGTCACGGTCAACTACGCGACCGCCAACGGCACGGCCACCGCGGGTAGCGACTACGTGGCCGCCTCGGGCACCCTGACGTTCGCGGCCGGGATCACGACCAGGACCATCCCGGTCACCGTCAACGGTGACACCACCGGCGAGGCGAACGAGACGTTCCTCGTGAACCTGAGCGCCGCTTCGGGCGCCACCCTCGCGGACGCCCAGGGGACGGGCACCATCGTGAACGACGACAGCCTGCCCACGCTCTCGATTGGCGACATGTCGACGACCGAAGGGAACTCGGGCACGAAGCTCGCGACCTTCACCGTGACCCTCTCCGCCGCGTCCGCCTCCCCGGTCAGCGTGACCTACGCGACGGCGAACGGAACCGCGACCGCGGGCAGCGACTACACGGCCACGGGCGGCTCCGTGACGTTCCCCGCCGGCAGCACCAGCCAGACCCTGACCGTGACCGTGACCGGTGACACGACCGTGGAGCCCAACGAGACCTTCCTGGTGAATCTGAGCGGCCCTTCGGGCGCGACGATCCTCGACGCTCAGGGCGTCGGCACCATCCTCAACGACGACTCTGCGGTCCTGCCGACCTTGTCGATCAACGACGTGTCCGTGACCGAAGGCAACTCGGGCACGAAGAACGCGACCTTCGCCGTGACTCTCTCGGCCGCGGCCAGCAGCACTGTCACCGTCAGCTACGCCACCGCCAACGGCACCGCCACCGCCGGGTCCGACTACGTCGCCAAGAGCGGCACCCTGACCTTCACCGCGGGACAGACCACCAGGACCATCGCCGTCGCCGTCAGACGGCGACATCACCGTCGAGCCCAACGAGACCTTCACCGTGAACCTCACCAGCCCCACGGGCGCGACCGTCCTGGACGGCCAGGGTGTCGGCACCATCGTCAACAACGACGGAGCGGCCCTGCCGACCCTGTCGATCGGCGACGCCTCGGTGACGGAAGGCAACTCCGGCACGAGCACCGCGACCTTCACCGCGACCCTCTCGCGCCGCGGCCGGCAGCACCGTCACCGTCGACTACGCGACGGCCAACGGCACCGCCACCGCTGGGACCGACTACGTCGCCCAGAGCGCCACGCTGACGTTCACCGCGGGACAGACCACCAAGAACATCGCGATCGTCGTCAACGGTGACGCCACCATCGAATCCAACGAGACCTTCTCGGTCAACCTGACGAGCCCCGTCGGAGCCACCCTCGCCGATGCACAAGGTGTCGCCACCATCACCAACGACGACGCGGCCGCAGGCCCAGTCCCCGTCACCTGGACATCGCTCGTGGGGGTGACGGCGAGCGGCAACTCACTCACGGACATCTCGGCCACCGGCGTGAACGCAGGCGCCGCTTCGACGCAGCGCATCACTTCAGGTGACGGCTACGTCGAGTTCGCTGCCTCCGAAACCACGACAAACCGGATTCTCGGCCTCAGCAACGGCAACACCGACGCTTCCTATCCCGATGTCGACTTTGCCATCGCTCTGGGGTCGGGAGCGCCGATCTACATCTTCGAGAAGGGCGTCAACCGTGGCAGTTTCGGCACGTACCAGAGCGGCGACATCCTCCGGATCGCCGTCGTCGGCGGGGTCGTGAATTACTCCAACAACGGGACCGTCTTCTACACCTCGACCCAGGCCCGTACCTATCCCCTCCTCGTCGACACCTGGCTCTACACCCAGGGCGCAACCCTCACGAGCGTAGTCATCCAAGGGCAGTAGAGGCCTTCTTACGAAAGCGGCTCGGCGGCCGGCCGATCCTGAAAGGGATCACCGGCCGCCGGGTCACGCCGCGGACAAGATCTCCTTCAGCGCTTTGCCGAGGCGGACGTACTGCGACTCCTCGTTGTAGATCTGCGCGGAGACGCGTAGCACGCGGCCCGGCGACTCCGGCCACACGGAGGCGAGGACCTCGATCCGGTACCGCTCGAAGAGGACCCCCATGATCGGATCGATGGCCAGGGTCGGCAGAGCGAGCCCTGGGGGCCCCGGGGGCAGGGGCACCGTCGCCAGGGAGCAGATCATGCTCTCGGGCGCCGGCGTCGTGATCCCGAGCACCTCGCAGAGGATCGCTCGCGCCCGGATCGCAAGGCCGTGGTTCCGGGCGCGCAACTCGTCCCAGCCCCCGGGCAGCAGCGAGCCCATGAAGCGGATGGCCTCGGGATGACCAGCCAGGCGGTGGGGTCCCGGGTTTCCGTGAAATCGAACTCGAGCCGGAAGCGGCTCCGGTCCTGCCGGTTTGCGTTGGCGCGGTGGCTGATCACGAGGCGATGGACCAGGTGCTGTCGGTCCTTCCGCACGTAGAGGAGGGCCGAGCCCTTGGTCGTGCACATCCACTTGTGGCAGTTCCCCGTGTAGTAGGCGGCGTCCAGGGCCAGGGGGAGCATGCCCGGCGCGTGGGCGGCGTCCACGAGGGTGTCGACGCCCCGCGCTTCGAGTGCCCTCACGATGGCCTCGATCGGGAGGACGAGACCGGTGGCACTCGTGACATGGTCGACCAGGGCGAGACGGGTCTTGGGCGTCACCCGCTCCAGGATCGCGTCTGTGACCTCTTCGGGGCGGGCCAGCGGAAAGGGCACGTGGACCACGACCACGCGTGCGCCCGACCGGTCGGCCACCAAACGGGCCGCGTTCTGGCACGAGTTGTAGCCCTGGTCGAGAACTACGATCTCGTCGCCGGGGGAGAAGGAGAGCGAGCGAAGGACGGTGTTGACGCCCGCGGTCGCGTTGGTGACGAAGGCCAGGCCTCAGGGTCGGCGCCCACGAACTCCGCGAGCGCCCGGAGCGTAAGTGAAATAAGCGCGGTTGGCCAGTCAAGCCGCATCGTCGCGGGGGGCCAACCCCACCTTCAGCCCACCCGATCACGCCCGGCACGTTGGCTCGCCCGCACCCGAGGGTGCTCCATCGCGCCGACCCCGCACAGCGCGCAGGCTCCACCGCACCGTGGTCCAGCCCACGTCATCGTCCCGCGGCTACGCTACCTCCTCGCCTGGGCCGTGGCCCCGTGCGCTCTCGTCCTCGTCACCGAGAACCTTGAGGCGCAGCACGCGGCTCTTCCAGTACGGCGGACCGCGACCGGGCGACCGCCGAGGTACCTCCGTCGCCTCCTCCACCGTGGCGAGGTACCGAGCGATGCTCGCCGGACTCTTGACCAGCGCGAGCAGCTTCATCCGCCCCTGGCACCTGGGGCAGGCGAGGACGTCCACCGCGAAGGTGCGGGCCAAAAGCTCGGCCCACGGGCGGTAGCCCCCCGCGTGATTCGGCCTACCCGGCTCGTCGCTCGGGGCGGCGGCTTGGGGCGATAGCGGCGCGAGACGCGACCGCCACGGGCTCGCCGGGGCCAGCACCCCCGCGTAGCGGAGGGTGTGCAGGCGGGGTGGGGGCACGCTGGTGGCCAGCCGACACAGCAGAGACAGCGGGTCCATGTCCACCGCGATGGTCCCGTCGGTGTAGGCCTTCTTCAGGGTGATGCGCACCAGCCCGTCGGCGCGCTGCTCCACGCGCTCCTGCGCAACCGGAGGGCGCAGAACGTAGCGCAGCAAAGCCTCCCCCCCCGCCGAGTCGAGAGCGCCCGCCCGCGTCGCCGCATGCAGCGTGAACCCATCGAGCGACGCGCACAGCGGCTTGGCGTAGGCCAGAGCCTGCGGCTCGAGGGGCGCGAGGCGGCTCACCCACTGCGGCCCGGCCGGCGGCGCCTGGCCAAAGACCGCCGAAGCGGCGAGGTTCCCTTCGGGGTCGTCCTCCACGTCCGCCTCGCCCTCGTCCTCAATGGTCCGGAGCAGGCCACCCCCGGCGAAGGTGTCTCTCCAGGCGCCCGACCAGACGCTCCAGCACCTCGCCCACTTCGCTGGTCCTGAGATGGCCGAGCCCCTCCCAGGCGAGCTGACCGTCCTTCTCGCGCCAGGTGCCATCGAGGGCGATCGGAGGTGCGGATTGAGTCGCAAGTCGGACGATGTCCTCTGCACGGCGGTGACTGCTCTTCGCCCCGGGTCCACCGTCCCCCGCGCGAGCGGCGTAAAACGCAAGCACCGTCTCCACGACCATGCGCGTGAGCCGGCCGGCTACCGCGCCGGGGCTTCTCTTTCAGGGCGTGACGATACCCAATTTCTCGGCAGGAACGTAGACGCAGCTTCGCCGCGGATGATGATGAGGTCGATCGGGTTGGGGCCGTAGTGCAGGAAGAACGTCCTTTCCAGCCGCATCCACGCGGTCTGGTTGGGACGGGGCAGGACCTTCGCCGTTTTTTCAGCGATCACCGCGGCCGAATCCCCGGGCGCAATGAACTGCAACGTCGCATAGTCAACCTGCGCCGGCTGCGCGGCGGGGTTGCCGGCGGACTCCTGGGCAAGAGCCCGGAAGGACAACCCGAGGAGGAGGCCGACGAGCCGGAGGGGCAGACGAGGAGGTAGGGTAGCCGCGGGGCAGACGCGGACCAGTTCATTGCGCATGAGGTTGGAGGGCGGCAATATCCTTTTCCAGGAGGGTCCTCAGGGCCGGGCGATCCACTGGCGCACGGCGCAGCAGTCCGACCTGACGCGTGGGCAGCTCATGCAGAGGCACGAGTTGCGCGGACTCGAGGAGATTGGCGGCCTCTTCCGCGCTATCCAGGCCCGCGCTCCAGTCGGCGCTCGGGTTGGCCAGCCAGTCACGGGCGTTCGCGATCACGCGCGTCACGCGGCCTTCGCGGTTGGGCCGCTCAAGCACCACGTCCGGACCGCGGTTGCGGAAGAGACCCATGACCGCCATCGGGATTGAAGGATCGCGGATGGTGCCGTCGGGATAGAAGATGCCGTGGACATCGCCCCAGCCGCGCGTGCCGTCCCAGACGATCATCAGTTCCCACAGGTAATAGCCCACGTGGGCGTTCACGTACTCCTGGATGGTGGTGTCGTAGGGATTGGCTCGAGCCACGCATCCGATCTCATCATTGATGACCTGCTTGCGCGCCGCCGCGCCGGCGAGCTTCGCCCTTTCAATGTCGAACTGCACTGCCTGCCGCGTCTGCTGGTAGCCGTGATACACCAGCACGTCCACCTCATCGGTGTACTGCTCCATGGTGTATTCGTACGCAAAGCCAATCGTCACGGGCGTCTGTCCGTCAAGGCGGCGGAAGACCTGGGCCATGTGCTTGGCGAAGGCCACACGCGGGGCCGAGCGCTCGGGATCGTTTGGCGGATAATCCGGCTCGTTGTACACGTCCCAAAAGGCCAGACCCGGTTCCTTGCCCAGCGTATCCACGAGGAACTTCGCCCATTCCTCGGCGCCGGGATAGCCCTCGCGCTGCATCGCCGGGTTGTACCCCACCACCGGCATCACGCCGATGCCGCGCTGATCAGCCGCGCGCACCAGGTGAAGGAGATTCTCCCGAAACCGGTTGGAATTGCTCTGAAAGGCACCGTAGGTGATGAAGCAACGAATCTGGTTGATGCCCAGCCGCTGCGCGTAGTTCAGGTCGCGCTCGGTGATCGCCGGCGAGTAGTTGTTCCACATGCCCGCATGTCCGCCGTATTCGGCGTAGCAGTAGTTGGCGCCGCGAATCGTCGAGCAGTGCTGCGGTGTGCGAGAGCCAGCGCGGCGCGGGATGGGATACACCATTTGCGGTGCCGAGACGGCGGGTAGGGTCCCGCTGCGAACGCCGGTGGTCGCGAAGGCTCCGGGCCGTTCGAAGGGCCGCAGCAATTCGATGTAGCGGCGAGTCGCCTCGCGCAGGGCTGCCGAGTTGGGCGCCCCCTGCCGTAGCAGTCTGATCGTGCGGGTGGGCGGCTCGCCCATGGCGATCAATTGCGCCCCCTCCAGCAGGTTGGCGAGTCTTTCCGCGGCATCGAGTCCGTCGTTCCAACTGCCAGTCGGGTTGTCCAGCCACGCTTGGGCGGCGGCAACGTCGGTGTTGACCCAGCCCTCCCGGTTGGCGTTCTCCGGAAGTACGCTGTTGGAGCGATTGCGGAACAAGCCGAACATGGCGGCGGGAATCGCCGGGTCGCGGACGGTGCCGTCTGCATAAAACACGCCGTGAACGTCGCCCCAGCGCTTGGTGATCATCAGTTCCCAGATGTACCAGCCCACTTTCGCCTGCATGTGCTCCTCGAGCGACACGTCATACGGATTGGCGCGGGCGATACAGCCGATTTCGGTATTCATGAGCTGCTTGCCCACGCGGGCGGCAAACGCCTTGGCGCGGGCGATGTCGTCGGCGATGGCGGCGCGGGTCGGGAGATAATCGTGGAACGACAACACATCCACGGCGTCGGCGAGCTCCTCCATGGAGCGCTCGTAAGCCACGCCAATTGTCACCGGCGTCCGCTTGTCCAACTCGTGGAACGTGGCGCCGACGTGGCGGGCAATCTCGAACCGCTTCTGCTGCCGGTCGGGAGGGGAACCGGGGGCGTTGTAGTCAGGTTCATTAGAGGCATCCCAGAACGCCAAGGCCGGTTCGTTGCCGACCGCGCTCACAAGCGCCGAGACCAGCCCGCGGATGTTCTCACGGTTGATCGTGCCGTCCTCATTGATGAAGGTCGCCGTGTCGCCAAGGGTGATCATCAGACCGATGCGGTGCCGGCCGCAGGCGCGAGCGAGGTCAATGAGGTTCCTGCGGAAGGCCTGTGTGTCCGCCTGCCACGAGGCATGATTCACGAAGACGCGGAGCTGATTCAGTTTCAGGCGATCCGCGTACGTCAGGTCACGTTCGGTTTCAGCGGCACTGTAGTTGAGCCAGTAGTGGGTCGTGTTCGTAGCGCCTGCTCCGCGGTAGTTGGCGCCCCGAATGGTGGATAGATCTGTGGGAGTCAGCTTCCCCGGGACGGACTTCACGCCAATGTCAGGCGTCCCGACGCCGCCGGTCAGAGCCAGGACCACAAGTGATATCGCCACGGACCACGGTCGACCATTCATAAGCGTTCTGTTGTAGCGCATGATGCGCGAAACGATGATGTTGTCACAATTCGTCGGGAATCAGAGGGCTACTGTCCGTTCCAGCGATACGTTTCGCCCTTGCCGAGTTTCACTTCGCGCGTCTCTGGGCCGTAACGTAGTCGAGCGGGACCGCCATCGAACGAGCGAATCGCGGCTTCCACCAGCTTCCCGCTCCGCCAGCTGATGTCCACTTCGAAGTGGCCACGTGCGCGCAGTCCCCGCACGGAACCGTCCGACCACGAGGGTGGCAAAGCGGGCAGCAGGCTGATCTCGCTCGCATGGCTTTGAAGCAAAGCTTCGGCAACGGCGGCGGTCAGACCGAAATTGGCGTCTGACTGGTTGTTCCTTGGATTGTGCAGGTTGTCGGCGAGCGAACGAACGAGAGGCTGGAGCCATTGCTGCACCTTGTCGCCGCGTTCGAGGCGGGCCCACACGCTTGCGTCCCACGCGGTGATCCAGCCGGCCCGGCCCTGGCGCGTCTCCATCCATTTGCTGATCGCGCCGGCCAGTTCCGGATTGCCCCGCAGGGTGATGGTGCTCCCGGGAAAGAGCGGGAAGTTCGGTGAAGTGTTGTGGCCTTCGGTGCCACCCGTCCAGTCCTCGATCCACTCCTGCAAATGGCCGCGGCTGTTGATCCGATAGGGCGGAAGCTTCGGCAGCGTGGCGGTGAGCTGGGACCGGAAGTCTTCATCCACCTTCAGAATCTTCGCCGCTTCGATGCAGTTCGAGAACAACTCGCGGATGAGGGCGATGTCAAGGGTCGGTCCGGGCGAAATGGATGCAGTGTTCCCGTCCTTGTCGCGATAAGTGTGTTCGGGGGAAATGGAGAACGGCGTCACCAGCCAGCCGTGTTTCGGATCTTCCACTAGCAGCTCCAGCAGAAACTGGGCGGAGCCTTTCATGACCGGGTAATAGTCTCGAAGAAAGGTAGTGTCGCCGGTAAACGCGTAGTGTTCCCAAAGGTGCTGGCACAGCCATGCGCCGCCGGTCGGCCACATGCCGTACCGGGCGGCGTCCACCGGCGCCGTGCCGCGCCAGAGATCCGTGTTGTGATGGAGCACCCAGCCGCCGCGGTTGTAGTGGGTCTTGGCAGTCCTGGCGCCGGTCTCGGCGAGATCCTTGATCAGGTCGAACAGGGGCGATGTGCATTCGGCGAGATTGCAGACTTCCGAGGGCCAGTAGTTCATCTGCAGGTTGATGTTGACGGTGTACTTGCTGCCCCACGGAGGGAGGATTTCCTCGTTCCAGATACCCTGCAGATTGGCCGGTTGACCGCCAGCGCGGCTGCTGGACGCCAGAAGGTAGCGCCCAAATTGAAAGGCGAGCGCCTCCAGACTCGCGTCCGAGCCGCCCGCGCGAACTGCCTCGAGGCGCTCGTCCGTCGGCTTCTCGTTCTGGGAAGAGTCACCGATTCGCAATTGCACCCGGCTCATCAGCCCGCGGAAGTCTTCCATGTGGCGGCGGCGGAGCGCGGCGAAGTCTTTGTCGGCAACTGCGTCCAGGACCCGCTTGCATCGGGCTGCGGAGTCGCCACTGATGTCCTGGTAGTTCACGAAGCTGGTCGCTGCTGACAAGACGAGGGTGACGGCATTGGCGTTGGTGATGTTGAGGACTGGGCCGGCGGCTTCTGAGCGGCCTCCGTCGAGCCGGGCGACCAGCGACGCTTCATATCCGATGCCTTTGCCGCTGGTGCGCGCGATCAGGCCGGCCATGCCCGTGGGCGGGGCTGAGAATGGACCTTTCCAGGTTCCGTCCATGACGAGGCCGCCGGCCGTGGAAACATTGGTTTCCAAATAGGGCCCGCGAAACCGTGCGCCAAAAGAGATGCGACCGGGCCGGTCCGCGCTGATACGCACCACCAGAACGCGGTCGGGCCAGGAGACGAACGCCTCGCGTGTGATCACCGCGTCGCCGGAGCGATACGTCACCTTGGCGACTCCGGTTTCCATGTCCAACTCGCGGCGGTAATCCGTGAAGTTGGTTGATCCGAAGGAAAGAAGCAGGTCACCTATCGGCTGGTAGGCCTCCTGCGCCTTGGGTCTTCCGTAGAAGCGGTCGTTGACCATCCTCTCGGCCTCTTGGAACTTGTCGGCGAAAACCAGATCGCGAATGTGGGCGAAGTACTGGAAGGCTTCAGGATTGTCGTAGTTGTGCGGGCGCCCGGACCAGAAGGAGGACTCGTTGAGGGCGATTCTTTCTTGCGGGACGCCGCCGAAGACCATGGCCCCGATCATCCCGTTGCCCAGGGGCAGCGCCTGGAGCCAGTTGGTTGCCGGCTGGCGGTACCAAAGAACCATGTCGCGTTGACTTGACTGTGCTGCTTCGCAGAGGGCTGACGAACAGCCGAGGATCAAGACTGCGACCATCCTGCACGCCGTCAGTTGGGGTGGAATTGGAGGGACGGGGTGGTTCATAAGACGACTGAAATGATACTCGGGCCAGGTGGCCGTCCGTTACCAGGAGCGTAAGTGAAATAAGCGCGGTTGGCCAGTCAAGCCGCATCGTCGCGGGGGGCCAACCCCACCTTCAGCCCACCCGATCACGCCCGGCACGTTGGCTCGCCCGCGCACCCGAGGGTGCTCCATCGCGCCGACCCCGCACAGCGCGCAGGCTCCACCGCACCGTGGTCCAGCCCACGCCATCGTCCCGCGGCTACGCTACCTCCTCGCCTGGGCTGTGGCCCCGTGCGCTCTCGTCCTCGTCACCGAGAACCTTGAGGCGCAGCACGCGGCTCTTCCAGTACGGCGGACCGCGACCGGGCGACCGCCGAGGTACCTCCGTCGCCTCCTCCACCGTGGCGAGGTACCGAGCGATGCTCGCCGGACTCTTGACCAGCGCGAGCAGCTTCATCCGCCCCTGGCACCTGGGGCAGGCGAGGACGTCCACCGCGAAGGTGCGGGCCAAAAGCTCGGCCCACGGGCGGTAGCCCCCCGCGTGATTCGGCCTACCCGGCTCGTCGCTCGGGGCGGCGGCTTGGGGCGATTGCGGCGCGAGACGCGACCGCCACGGGCTCGCCGGGGCCAGCACCCCCGCGTAGCGGAGGGTGTGCAGGCGGGGTGGGGGCACGCTGGTGGCCAGCCGACACAGCAGAGACAGCGGGTCCATGTCCACCGCGATGGTCCCGTCGGTGTAGGCCTTCTTCAGGGTGATGCGCACCAGCCCGTCGGCGCGCTGCTCCACGCGCTCCTGCGCAACCGGAGGGCGCAGAACGTAGCGCAGCAGCGCCTCCCGCCCCGCCGAGTCGAGAGCGCCCGCCCGCGTCGCCGCATGCAGCGTGAACCCATCGAGCGACGCGCACAGCGGCTTGGCGTAGGCCAGAGCCTGCGGCTCGAGGGGCGCGAGGCGGCTCACCCACTGCGGCCCGGCCGGCGGCGCCTGGCCAAAGACCGCCGAAGCGGCGAGGTTCCCTTCGGGGTCGTCCTCCACGTCCGCCTCGCCCTCGTCCTCAATGGTCCGGAGCAGGCCACCCCGGCGAAGGTGTCTCTCCAGGCGCCGGACCAGACGCTCCAGCACCTCGCCCACTTCGCTGGTCCTGAGATGGCCGAGCCCCTCCCAGGCGAGCTGACCGTCCTTCTCGCGCCAGGTGCCATCGAGGGCGATCGTGTGGAGGTGCGGACTCCGTCGCAAGTCGGACGATGTCCTCTGCACGGCGGTGACTGCGCCGCTCTTCGCCCCGGGTCCACCGTCCCCCGCGCGAGCGGCGGCGGCCACGACTGGATCTTCGCGGCCCGCGTCGGCTACTACTCCGATCCCGATCACGACGGGCTGGCCGCCCTCGACTCCAAGCAGAACCACGTCACCGTGGGCGGCGGAGTCGTGGTCAAGAACCAGCTTCAAGTCGACGTGGCGGGCAACTTCGCCAAGCACGTCAAGGAGGGCCTGATCTCGTTCGTCGTCAGGTTCTGACCCGTCCGGCGTTGACGGTCTGAGGCCGCGCCCGCTCGGCGTAAGATCCTTGACACTGATGGAGCGGCGGACGTGGCGACGGCTGATCCTGGTGGTCCTGGGAGCCTTCACGCTCCTGAGCCTCGTGGCTCGCACGGCCGGCAGGGCCCTGCCCACAGGCGAGGCCACCGCTTCCGCCGTGGCTACCTTCGTCCTGCTGCCGTGGATCTGCGCGGCCCTCGGGTTCTTCACGGCCTGGCAGCGTGTCGAGGACCGACGCGCATGGCTCTTGCTGGCGCTGCTGATCGCCTTCGGGGGCGCGTTCGGCCAGAACCCGCCGCCGGCCGCCTGGCCAACGAGCGTTCGTCTGCCTGCGATGGCTTTCGAGGCCGCCCTCAACCCGACCTGGCCCCTCTGGATGCTGCTGTTCGGGACCTACTTTCCGCACCGAGCGCGCCTGGATCGACGATGGCCCTGGCTCAAGTGGCTCGTGATCACGCCGCTCGCCGCGTTCACCGCGGCGATCGTCCTCGCCGATGTCGGCCCGGTCGCCGGCTGGGGCTGGACCGACGGGCTCGCCGCGGCCCTCACTCGGGTGGAGCGCGCCCGGATGCTCCTCGGGATGGTCGCGATCGGCGGCTTCTTCGCGTTCCTGGGAGAGAAGTCGTTCACGTCGCCCTCGGCCGATGCGCGGCGCCGCATCCGGCTGCTCTTCACGGGCGCCGGCATCAGTCTCACACCGATGTTCCTGGTGGCGCTGTGGTTCGTCTTCGGCCATCCGGAGGGCCCGTCGATGGCCTATCCGCTCCTGATCGCCTCGACGTTCCTGCCGATCTTTCCGGCCACGCTCGCCTACGTCATCGTGGTCGAGCGCGCCATGGACGTCGGTGTCGTCCTGCGTCAGGGCCTCCAGTACGCCTTCGCACGCAACGCGGTGCGGGCGGTGCAGGTGCTGCTGATCATCCTGGTCGGGCTGGGCGTGCTGGCGCTGGTGACGGAGCCCAGCGTCAACCGTCCCCGGCGGATCATGTTCATGGCGATCGGCGTGGGTCTGGCCGCCTCGCTCGTGCGTCTGACGCAGCAGGTGCTCGGGTTCGTGGACCGACGCTTCTTCCGCGAGGCTCTCGACACCGAGCGCTTGCTCCACGAACTGGGCGACGACGTGCGCACCATCGTAGACCTCGACGCGCTCCTCGACGGAGTGGCGCGGCGCCTCTCGGCCGCGCTTCACGTCCCCCGCGTGACGGCCCTGATCGAGTCCGGTGATCGGCTCGTTCCGTCGCCGGCGCTCGACGCTTCGGGAGCCGATGCCGGCCTGCCCATGGGCGGTCCGCTCGTGGCGCGCCTCAGGCACGAGGCGCGTCCGACGGTGGTCTATCCCGACGAGTCCCATCATTGGTCGGCGGCGTTGCCGGAGCGGGCTGCGTTGACGGCCCTCGAAGCTCAACTGCTGATCCCGCTGCTGTTGAAGGAGCGGCTGCTGGGCGCTCTCGTGTTGGGGGCCAAGCGGTCCGAAGCGGCCTACGCCCCATCGGACCTGAAGCTGCTGCAATCGGTGGGCTCCCAGGTGGCCATGGCCCTCGAGAACGGCCGGCTCACTGCGGCGGTGGCCGCGGAGGCCGTGCGTCGTGAGCGCATGAACCGCGAGATCGAGATCGCCCGCGAGGTCCAGGAGCGCCTCTTCCCACAGGACCTGCCGGCCGTGCCCGGGCTCGACTACGGAGGCCACTGCCGTCCGGCGCGCGGGGTGGGCGGCGACTACTACGACTTCCTCGCGCTGCCGGAGGGCCGCCTGGGCGTCGCCATCGGCGACGTGTCGGGCAAGGGCATTCCCGCCGCGCTGCTGATGGCGAGCCTGCAAGCCTCGTTGCGCGGCCAGGCCACGTTCGGCTCGATCGACCTCGCCGAGCTCATGTCACGCGTCAACCGCCTGATCTGCGACTCCTCGAGCTCCAATCGCTACGCGACCTTCTTCTATGGCGAGTACACGCCGACCACCGGCGCGCTCGACTACGTGAACGCCGGCCACAACGCCCCGATGCTCCTGCGCGCGGACGGCAGGGTCGAACGCCTGGATCAGGGCGGTCCGGTGGTCGGCTTGATCGAGCTTGCCGCGTACCAGGCCGGTCGGACCCAACTACGCCCCGGCGACCGCCTGCTCGCCTACACCGATGGATTGTCGGAGGCGATGAACCCGCAGTCGGAGGAGTGGGGTGAAGACCGCCTGCTCGCCGCGTATCGCGCCGTCGCAGCGCTCTCGTCGGCGGAGGCCAACGCCAAGCTGGTCGCCGAAGCGGACGCCTTCGCCGCGGGCGCCCCGCAACACGACGACATGACAGTCGTCACCCTCCACGTCGCCGCCGCAGCCTGAGAGCGTAAGTGAAATAAGCGCGGTTGGCCAGTCAAGCCGCATCGTCGCGGGGGGCCAACCCCACCTTCAGCCCACCCGATCACGCCCGGCACGTTGGCTCGCCCACGCACCCGAGGGTGCTCCATCGCGCCGACCCCGCACAGCGCGCAGGCTCCACCGCACCGTGGTCCAGCCCACGCCATCGTCCCGCGGCTACGCTACCTCCTCGCCTGGGCCGTGGCCCCGTGCGCTCTCGTCCTCGTCACCGAGAACCTTGAGGCGCAGCACGCGGCTCTTCCAGTACGGCGGACCGCGACCGGGCGACCGCCGAGGTACCTCCGTCGCCTCCTCCACCGTGGCGAGGTACCGAGCGATGCTCGCCGGACTCTTGACCAGCGCGAGCAGCTTCATCCGCCCCTGGCACCTGGGGCAGGCGAGGACGTCCACCGCGAAGGTGCGGGCCAAAAGCTCGGCCCACGGGCGGTAGCCCCCCGCGTGATTCGGCCTACCCGGCTCGTCGCTCGGGGCGGCGGCTTGGGGCGATTGCGGCGCGAGACACGACCGCCACGGGCTCGCCGGGGCCAGCACCCCCGCGTAGCGGAGGGTGTGCAGGCGGGGTGGGGGCACGCTGGTGGCCAGCCGACACAGCAGAGACAGCGGGTCCATGTCCACCGCGATGGTCCCGTCGGTGTAGGCCTTCTTCAGGGTGATGCGCACCAGCCCGTCGGCGCGCTGCTCCACGCGCTCCTGCGCAACCGGAGGGCGCAGAACGTAGCGCAGCAGCGCCTCCCGCCCCGCCGAGTCGAGAGCGCCCGCCCGCGTCGCCGCATGCAGCGTGAACCCATCGGGCGACGCGCACAGCGGCTTGGCGTAGGCCAGAGCCTGCGGCGCGGGCGTGCTTGGGGATGCGCACCGCGAGCGCACCATCCCCAATCGCCCCGTATAGCGTCTCGAGGGTGTCGCGCACCACCTCGTATAGGGCCGTCGTCTCCGGCCGATGGCGCCGATAGACACCGGGTACGGGGGCTTGTAGAGCCGACACGTGATCTCCACACCAGCCGACCTGCCGGTGGGAGAGCGTCCGGCGAGAGCTGCTTGCCTAGGACCCGCGAGAGCGGGTGAGCGGAAGCTTCCGCCCCGGGCGGGTCAGGGCGGGTCCGGAGAGAGCGACGCTGCGCACCCTCAGGGCCCGGCCAAACCGGATACCTACGGGGCGAGCCTTGGATGGCCGCGATCTCGACGGTCGAGTACGGCGACCCGGAGAGGCAGGCGGACCTGCTGCCCCGCTCGAGCGGCTCCGGTAGAGGCCTCACGGCCTTGGGCGAATCGCCACGACCTGCGGAAGCTCGCCTTGACGAGCGCCGCGGCTGTTTCGCCGACGAGTACCGGCGGTACAACACCTTCGTCAAGAACCACGACCGCAGCAAGCACCGGCCCGGCGCCGACAAGAGGGTCGGAGAACACGCTGCGAGACGCGCTCGTCGCGGCGCTCAACTTCCACATCTTCCAGCGGCACGCGGACCGCGTCGTGATGGCGAACATCGCCCAGACCGTGAACGTCCTCCAGGCCATGATCCTGACGGACAAGGAGAAGATGCTGCGGCCGCCGACCTACTGGGTGTTCGAGATGTTCAAGGTCCACCAGGGCGGTACCGTCCTCCCCGTCGAGCTGCAGTCGCCCGAGTACGCCTTCGGGCAGGACAAGATCCCGATGGTGAGCGCGTCGGCCACGCGCGCCGCCGACGGCTCGGCCGTCCACCTCTCGCTCGCCAACACCAGCCCGGCACAGCCGGTGACGCTGAACGTGAAGCTCGCCGGCGTGGCGCCGAAGTCGGTCGCAGGGCGCGTGCTGACCGCGGCGACCATGAACGCCCACAACACGTTCGAGGCACCGAACGCGGTTCAGCCCGCGACCTTCGACGGAGCCGCCGTCAAGGGCGACACGCTGGAGGTGAAGCTGCCCGCGAAGTCGGTCGTCGTCCTCGCGCTGAAGTGAGCGCGCGGGAGGCGAGGTCAGCGGAGCGCAACCTCGAAGGGTCCCACCGGCAGGCCTGATCCGTCCGAGAGGTTGCACACCGGGCTGCCGCCCCAGCAGAACCGCAGCCGCGCGGGCGGCGTGCCGCCGTTCGTCGGAATCACGACGCGATCGGCCTCGACCGTGCCGCTCACGAAACGGCAGGTCCCCGTCGCCGCGCCGCACAGCTCGAATCCCGTGGCCTGGCTCGAGCTGTAGCGTGACGAGCCGCCCTTCGACGTCCTTGAAGCTCACCACCACTCGGTCCGGCTCGAGGTTGGCCGAGCCGACCGCGGGCCCCGTCGGCGCGACGGCCTCTCCGTAGGCCACGCGGCGCAAGGCGCGCGCTATGCGGACCCCGACCTCACGCTTGTTGATCGGGTGGATGTCGTCGCGTTCACCGAGGTCGATGGTCACGGCCAGGGCCGCGTGCGGATCGAGGTCCACCGCCCGACGCTGCGCCTCGCGAACCTCGGACCACCCCGACTCGACCGGTGCTACGGGAGTCGGACCGAAGCCGGGCAACTGAACCACGACGAACGGCAGCTCGGCTCCGAACTGGGCGCGCCAGCTCGACATCAGGCCGGCCAGGATCGCCTGGTAGCCCGCGGGCGCATCGGCGTTGGTCTCGCCCTGGTACCACACGACCCCGCGCAGGCCGAACCGGCCTAGCGGCGCGATCATGCCGTTGTAGAGCGTGGTGAGGCCCGCCACCGATTCCCACGGCGCGCGGGGTGGACGCCCGATCTCGAGCGGGACCACCTGATAGCGCCAGCCGCCGCCGAGCGCGACCTTCGTCCCATCGTCGAAGGAAAGGGCGAGCTTCTCGGCGGGGCCGGTCATGCCGCCGGCATCCCAGGTGCTCAGCACGTTGACGACGATGACGTTCTCCCCGGCGCGGAGGACGCCCTCGGGGAGGGCATACGTGCGGTCCGTGCCCCAGCCGAAGGTGTTGCGGATGGGGCGGCCGTTCACCCAGGTCTGGTCCACCTCGTCGATGGCGCCGAGCGAGAGGGTGGCGGCGCGCGACGCCTGCGCCGGAGTCAGCGTGACGGTGCGTCGGAACCACACCATGCCGTCGTGCCTGGCGAGCAGCGGCACGCCCCACGTCTTCCAGTTCCTCATGGGCTCGGGCAGGTCGGCCCACTCGCCCGTTCGGGCGGGCTCGGGCTGCCAAGGCTCGGTGCCGGCCCTGGCGTGCGTGCGCCACCAGTCCTCCCACATGCGGCCCATGCGCTGGTGGGCAGCCGTCTCGTCTCGAAGGGACAGGCGCAGCAGGTCGAGGCGATCGTCGAACCCGTGGGCCGCGCGCAGCCCCCCCTCGGCCGTCCAGGCCTCGGCGGCGGACCCGCCCCACGCCGCGACGACGAGGCCCATCGGCACCTTCACGGTGTCCTGCAACTCGCGCCCGGCGAAGTAGCAGGCGGCCGAGAAGGTGCGGACGGTCTCTGGAGCGGCGACGCGCCAGAGAGCGCCCGCCGGCAGGTCCGCGGCCGGCGCCCGCCGATCGACGTGGGGCACGGTGAGCAGGCGAAGCCGATCGTCGGCCGACCGCGCCGCCGCCCGCTCGCCGTTCCTCGAGCCCGAAACGGTCATCTCCATGTTGGACTGGCCGGAGCACAGCCACACGTCGCCGACGAGGATGTCGGACAGCGTCTGGGCGGCGCCCGACGAGGCGCGCGCCACCAGCGTGAACGGCCCGCCGGCGCCCATCGCCGGAAGCTCGGCCGACCAGCGGCCCGAGCCATCGGCGCGGGCGCTCGCCTCCAGGCCGCCGATCGAGACGCTCACCGTTTCGCCCGCCGTGGCGCTGCCCCACACGGCAATCGGCCGGTCGCGCTGCAGGACGGCGTGGTCCTGGAAGAGGGAGGCGAGCAGCGGGCTCGGCGGGGCCTCGGCGGCCACGCAGAGGCCTGATCCCAACGCGGCGGCCGCCAGCGCGCCCGCCGCAGTACGCGTCAATGATGCCCGTCTAGCCACAACCTGCCTCCCGGCTCGCGCCACTCGTCAGTTCCGATGGTTCCACGCCCGCGCCTTTCGTCTAGCGGCACTCGAACGACGCGGCGTCCTCGACGTCGCCCGTCCCCTTGTAGTGCGCGTGCGACGGGTACGGGCACAGTGGCCGGCTGCGTCCGGGCCAGCTGCGGCCCGTGGCCCGGATGGCCTGCGGAGGTTTCTGGCTCTCGACCCAGTCGACGACCGCGCCCAGCATGTCGAAGCTGTCGAGCGTCGCCGGTCCGCCGCCACAGTGGCCCATCCCCGGGACCAGGAAGAGCCGACTCCAGCCGGTGACCACGGACGCACCGCCGTTCGCTCGGGTCATCCGCTCGTAGTAGTCGACCGTGTCGAGGGCCGAGAACCACGGGTCGCTGACCCCGTGGAAGAAGAGGAGCTTCCCGCCGCGGCTCGAGAAGGTGTTGAGGTTCGTCCAGGTCGAGGTCGCCGTCAGGAGCGTCTGCGGCTGGGCGGCCGCGTCCTCGGCCCTCTTGTCGACGTCCATCTCGGTCGCCGTGAACGGCGGACCCACGGGGTTCGTGCTGCCGGCGAGCAGCCCCGGAATGCCCTGGGTGGCGGTGATGCCGGTGTCGAACGGAAAGCCCGGGTAGACCTGCCGTCCTTTCGAATCCTTCGGGCCCGCGAACGCCCGGGTGAGAGCGTCGACTTGTGGCCCCGAGAGGCAGCCGTCCTTCTTCTCGCCCGCGCAGACGCAGGGATGCGGGCTCGAAGCGGCAGCCGATCGGATCGGAGACGATGCCGTCGCGCAGCCCGTCGCCGCCGTCGCAGGCGGCGAGCAGGCCGTCGATCACCGTCTTTCGATCCGCATCCGAGAACGCGCGGCGCAGGTCCGGCTTCCCCGAGGCGTCGAGCGGCGCCACGCGGTTCAGCATCGTCGCGACCCATGCGTCTCCGATGCCGGAGAAGCCGGTACGCATCGCCGGCGCGCCGACGACGATGCCGTCGAAATACGTCGGATAGCGCTGCGCCATCAGCATGCCCTCGCGCCCGCCGGTCGAGCAGCCCATGAAGTACGCGTGCGCGGCGGGCCTGCCGTAGTGCTGCGCGACGATCTGCCGGGCGAGCACGGCCACGCGCCCGACCGCCTGGTAGGCGAAGTCCAGGCTCGCCTGCTGCTCGGCCATGAAGGACGCGTCGAAGACCTCGCCGCGATGACCGGTGTCGGTGGTGACGACGGCGAAGCCGCGCGCGAGCGCGGCATCGCCCTGCCCCGTCCGTCCGAGGGGCGGCGCCACGGTGCCGTTCAGGCCGCCCCCGCCCTGGAACAGGAAGCGGCCGTTCCACTCCGCGGGGAGCGCCAGCGCGAAGCCGATGCCGTAGCTCCTGCCGTCCCCGCCGGTGCGCCGGTCGAGCGTCGCGCTCAGCCGGCAATAGGCGGGCAGCGGGGCGGCGAGCGGAGGCACCCACGGCGGCTCCTGCGGCGGGGGCGAGCCGGCCGCGAACCACTCCGTCGTCACCTCCGACAAGGCGGCGCCCGGCACCTGAAGTTGCCGGAGCGCAGCGCACGCGGACTCCCCGGGCGCAACCTGGGCCAGGGCCGGCCGCGTGGACAACGAAGCGCCGAGCGCGACGGCCAACCAGAGCATCCTCATCTGTCTCTCCCCTCTACAGCCGGCCCCGCAGGTGCGGAGTGTTGGCCATGGGCTGTCCGCCGCCGACGCTCACCTCTACCGCGGTCTTCGGCAGCCCGTCGGAACCGAGCGTAAATATCACCTCGCGGCTCTCGCCGCCACGCAGGTGGATCCTCTGGAATCCGCGCAGGCTCCGCACGGGCGCTTCCTCCTCGGGGCCGCCGCCGACGTAGAGCTGAACGACCTCGTCGCCGTCCCGGGCCGAGGTGTTCTTGACCGTGGCGCGGATCTCGGCGCCTTTCGCGGTACGCGTTGCGCGGAGGTCGGAATACGCGAAGGTCGAGTAGCTCAGCCCGAAGCCGAACGGGTACAGGGCCTCGCCCTTGAAGTACCGGTAGGTGCGGCCCTTCATGGCGTAGTCCGTGAACGGGGGCAGCTGCTCCACGCTCTTGTAGAACGTCACCGGAAGACGGCCCGCCGGGTTGTTGACTCCGGCCAGGGTCTCGGCGATGGCGGTCCCGGCCTCCTCGCCGCCGTACCACGCCGCGAGCACGGCCGAAGCACCCGCAGCGGCCGACTGGAGGGCGACGGCGCTGCCGCTGGTCAGGACGACGACCACCGGCTTGCCCGTGGCGAGGGTCGCCTTCACCAGCGCCTCTTGCGGCTCCGGCAGGTCCAAGCTGGTGCGATCGCCGCCGAGGAAGCCGGGAATGTTCACGCCCCGCATCTCCTCTCCTTCCAGCTCGGAGCTCAGTCCGACGAAGACGACCGCGACGTCCGAGCCCTTCGCGAGCGCTTTAGCCTCGGAGAGCGTGGCGTCCGCGGGCGGCGTCCAGGCGAGCTGGATCGTGCCGCCCGCGCCCGTCTGGCGGTACTCGACGCGCAGGGCGTACTTCCGGCCGGCCTCCAGAGCCACCCGCACGCGCACGGGCCGCCGCGGTCCCGGCGCCGCCTGGGTCGAGGTCGCCTGGGTGGAAGGTCCGCCGCCGACGGTGAGCTCCTTGTCGTCGAGGAACAGGCGGGCCGTGGCCGACCAGTTCCACATGCCCGTCCGCACCGTCACCTCGTACTCACCGCTCGCGGACGGCGTCAGCGTGGCCGTCCAGCGCACCGAGTACTTCTCGTGACCGACGGCCGCGACCACGGCGGGGTCCTCCATCCCCATGTCGAAGTACGGCCGGGGCTCGCTCCGGCGCAGCTTCGGCTCCCCCTGGAGGTCGGGATTGTCGAAGTACTCGACGAGGACGCCGGGCCCCTTGCCGTCGGGCGGCACGAGGAAGGTCGAGGGAACGAGCGCGGGAGTAGCGGCCGTGTAGGTCGCGCCGAGCGCGTACCGCACCTCGGCGGCCGGGAACTGGCGCTCGATCCCCTCGAGCGGAGTCACCTGCCGGGAAGAGATGCCGTTGTAGTTCCCCAGGAGTGCCACGGGGTCGGCCGCCGAGGGCCCGAGGACCGCGATCCGGCGCACGGTTCCTCGGAGCGGCAGGACGCCGCCCTCGTTCTTCAGCAGGACGATCGCCGCTCGCTCCGCGTCCCGCGCGACCACCCGGTGCGCGCTCGAGTCGTTCTCGGAGATCCCGATCTTCGAGAACGGGACCTGCTCCTTCGGATCGAACATGCCCAGGCGGACCCGCGCCACGAAGAGTCGCGCCAACGCGCGGTCGAGCTCGGCCTCGGTGATGCGGCCGGCCTTCACCTCGTCGACGAGCGTCCGGTACTCGGTCCCGCAGGTGAGGTCCGTCCCCGCCTTGACCGCCGCCACGGCCGCCTCGCCCAGCGTGGGAGCGAACTTGTGGTTCTGGTGGATGTCGTTCACCGCGCCGCAGTCGCTCACGACGTAGCCCTGGAAGCCCCACTCGTTCCGCAGCCGCTTCTGGAGCAGGTCCGCACTGGCGCAGCCGGGGGTTCCGTTGACCGAGTTGTAGACGCACATGATCGAATCGGCCTTGCCCTCGATGACCGCCGCCCGGAACGCCGCCAGATAAGTGTTGACGAGGTCGTACTCGCTCACCTTGGCGTCGAATCCGTGCCGTTCCGGCTCCGGACCGCTGTGCACCGCGTAGTGCTTCGGCGTGGAAACGACCTTCAGGTAACGGGGGTCGTCTCCCTGCATCCCCGTGACGAACGCGACGCCCATCCGCCCGGTCAGGTAGGGATCTTCTCCGTAGGTTTCCTGGCCGCGGCCCCAACGGGGATCCCGGAAGATGTTGATGTTCGGCGACCAGTACGTGAGGCCGGCGGTGCGGCCGGGAAGGGTCGCGAGCGCGTCCCGACCGGAAGGAGCAGGACGCGTCAGGGCGTCGTTGTACTTGGCCCGCGCTTCGGTGGAGATGATGTCGGCCACCCGGTGCATCAGATCCGTGTCCCAGGTGGCGGCGAGCCCAATCGCCTGCGGGAAGACGGTGGCGCGGCCCTGGGCCACGCCGTGGAGCGCCTCGTTCCACCAGTTGTAGGCGGCGACGCCGAGGCGTGGGATCGCGGGAGCGGTGCTCTGCATCTGGAGCGCCTTTTCCTCGAGGGTGAGGCGGGACACGAGATCCGCCGCGCGCCGTTCGGGCGGCAGGCTCGGATCCAGGTAGGGCGGGTTGCCCTGCGGCTGTCCGAATGCCGCCGAGCTGGCCAGCCAGAGCAGAGCGATCACGAATCGGTTGGGCTTCACTGTCGAACCCTCCTGTCTTGCTTCAGCGTACTCGCAACGTGCCGTCGAGTGCCGTCATCCCTCCCGCTCGGGTCTCGAGCGGCACCACCCTTTCGCCGTAGCGCACAAGGCAGCGCCCGCCGCGGTTCGAGCGGACCACCGCGCGCTCGAGCCTGCCGCCCTTCCAGGCGAGATCGACCTCGAAACCGCCGCGCGCACGAAGGCCGGCGACGCTGCCGTCCGGCCAGGCGCGCGGAAGAGCCGGCAGGAGGTCCAGCTCGCCCGCGTGGCTCTGGAGCAGCATCTCCGCGATCCCCGCCGTGCCCCCGAAGTTGCCGTCGATCTGGAACGGTGGGTGGTTGTCGAACAGGTTCGGCAGAGTGGACTTCGCGAGCAGTGTCGTCAGGTTCTCGTGCGCCTTCTCCCCGTCGCCGAGCCGCGCGAAGTGGTTGACGATCCAGGCGCGGCTCCAGCCGGTACCGCCGCCGCCGTTCGCGAGGCGGCGCTCGAGCGAGACGCGGGCGGCCTTCGCCAGCTCCGGCGTACCCCGCAGCGTGATGGAGTGGCCGGGGTGGAGGGCGAAGAGGTGCGAGATGTGGCGGTGGCCGGGCTCGGCCTCGTCGAAGTCCTGGAGCCACTCCTGGAGCTGCCCGTGCTTGCCGATCTGGTACGGGGGGAGCCGGTCGAGCGCACGCTCTAGCCGCGTCCGGAACTCCGCATCCTCACGGAGGACCTCGGCGGCCCGCAGGCAGTCGCCAAACAGCTCGCGGATGATCCCGAAGTCCATCGTGGCGCCCACGCAGAGCACGCCCTCGTTGCCCTTCTCGTCGAGAAAGGCGTTCTCGGGCGAGTGCGAGGGGTTCGTCACCAGGCGGCCCTGCTCGTCCTCGACCAGGTAGGCGAGCAGGAACTCCGAGGCCTCCCTCATCACGGGATAGGCCTTGCGCAGGAAGGCGACGTCGCCGCCGAAGGCGTAGTGCTCGAAGAGGTGCGTCGAGAGCCAGGCCGCGCCCATCGGCCAGAGGCCCCAGCGGGCGCCGTCGACGGGCGTCGTCGCGCGCCAGAGGTCGGTGTTGTGGTGCGCGACGAAGCCGGGCGCCCCGTAGTGCGCTCGCGCCGTGCGTCGACCCGGCTCGCGCAGCTCCTCGATGAGGTCGAACAGCGGCTCGTGGCACTCGGCGAGGTTCGTCACCTCGGCCGGCCAGTAGTTCATCTCGGTGTTGATGTTGATCGTGTACTTGCTCCCCCAGGCGGGGTTCACGTCGTCGTTCCAGAGGCCCTGGAGGTTCGCGGGCTGGGTGCCCGGCCGGGAGCTGGCGATCAGCAGGTAGCGCCCGTACTGGAAGTAGGTCGCGGCCAGGCCGGGGTCGACCGCTCCGGCGCGCACCGCCGCGAGACGCTCGTCCGTGGGCAGCTTGTCCCGTTCGGAAGTGCCCAGATCGAGGCGAACGCGACGGAACAGCGACCGGTGGTCGGCCAGGTGTCGCGCGAGCAAGTCGGAGAATGGCCGGCGGGTCCGCAGCGACTCGGCGCAAACGGCCTCCGGGTCTCGCCCCTTGAAGCTCGTGGCCGCGGACAAGCGCAGGGTCACGGAGTCGGCGCCCTCGACACGCAGTCCCTTCGCGTCGGCCTCGACTCGCCCACCCTCGGCTTCCGCCGTGATCTGCACCGCGAACGCGAGCCCTTCTCCGTACCAGCGGGCCTGCAGACCGCGGGAGAGCTTGAGGTGGTCCTCGGGGCTCGTGAGGTCGCCGCGCCAGCGGCCGGTCATGAGCAGGGCGCGGGTCGGCAGCGGACGGACCGCGAACGGCTGCTTGCTGTCCAGCGTGGCCAGCAGGCGGAGCTGGGCCGGGCGATCGGCCGTCAGGTGCACGACGATGGACTGGTCCGGCGCGCTCGAGAAGACCTCGCGGGTGAAGGTGGTCTCGCCGATCCGGTAGCGGACGCGCACGACGGCGCGGTCGAGGTCCAGCTCGCGTCGATAGTCGGTCGGACGGTCGTGGCCGTCCATGACGAGGCGCAGGTCGCCGAGAGGCTGATACGCCTGGAGGTGGCGCGGCCGTCCCATGAGCTTCTCGTCGGCGAGGTCCTGGGCCTCCTTGTAGCGGCCCTCCCGGATGAGCTGCCTGCACCTTCGGCAGGTACTCCAGCGCGTCGTCGTTGACCGGGTCGTAGGGTCCGCCGGACCAGAAGGTGTCCTCGTTCAGCTGGATGCGCTCCGCGGGCACACCCCCGAACACCATGCCACCCAGGCGTCCGTTGCCGATCGGCAGAGCCTCGACCCACTCTTTCGCGGGCTGGCGATAGAAGAGGACCGGCCCGAGCGAGTCGTCCTTGGCCGGGCCGGCGGACGCGTGCGATCCCACGAGCCCGACGCATGCGCCTGCGATCAAGACCAGTCTGCGACGACTCATCGTCCACTCCCAGTGCCGAACGACGTCCGGGCGTGGGCCGGGTCGACCCGCTCCCACCGCGGGAGAGCGGGTCGCTCCGCCTCCCGTCATTGCTCCACCGAGATCACGGTCACCGACTTCGGCTCGAGGGTCAGAGCCAGCGTGGCGCCCTGGACCTTCGCCGCAACCGGCTTCGGAACGACAGCCTTGGGCGCGTCGAAGGTGTTGACGCTGTCGACCCGGGGCGCGGTCAGGGTCTCGCCGGCGGCCGACCTGGGCGTGACGCCCAGAAGGCTCGCTTCGACGGCCACCGGACCGGTTGGGATCGAGGTTCGTCAGGGCCAGCCAGAGCTTCCCCGCCGAGTCCTTCGCGGCGATCGCGTCGAGCCGTGGCAGGGTGAGGTCGGCGTGGGTGTAGGTCCCGGCGTCGAGGCTGACCGGCACGAAGGTGGCGTCCTGGAACGGCACGTACATCCTGAACACGTGGTAGGTCGGCGTGAGGACCATCTTCCCCTTGTCCGTCAGGATCATCGCTTGCAGCACGTTGATCATCTGCGCGATGTTGGCCATCCGCACGCGGTCGGCATGGCGGGCGAAGATGTTCAGGTTGAGGGCGGCCAGGATCGCGTCACGCTGGCTGTTCTGCTGGGCGAGGAAGCCGGGGTTGGACCCGGGCAGCGGCGCGTACCAGGCGCCCCACTCGTCGACGACCAGCGCGATCTTCTTCTCCGGGTCGTACTTGTCCATGATCGCCGAGTGCTTCGCGACGAGGCCGTCCATCTCGAGCGTGGACTTGAGGATCTGCGCGTACTCGGCCTCGCCGAACCCCGTGGACTTGTACGCCGGGGGCCACTTCACCACGGTGTAGTTGTGCAGCGAGAGGCCGTCCATGTCCCAGCTCCACGAGCGGCCCTGCCACGCCTTCATGACGACGTCGGTCCACTCCGTCCAGCGCGGCCCGTCGCCGCCGGGGCCCACGGCGATCTTCAGCATCTTGTGCGGGTCCTGCTGCTGCGCCGGGTTGAAGTTCCTGACGAAGCGGCTGTAGGCCTTGAGCTGGCTCAGGTAGTAGTCCGGGGTCATGTTGCCGCCGCAGTCCCAGCTCTCGTTGCCGATGCCGAGGTAGGCGATCTTGTACGGCGAGGGGTGCCCGTTCGCGGCTCGCTCCTTCGCGAGCGTCGTCGGCTGCGCGGTGGTCAGGTACTCGAGCCACTCGGCCGCCTCCTGCGGCGTTCCCGATCCGACGTTCACCGAGAGGTACGCCTCGGCGCCGATCTGGTCGAGGAAGTCCATGAACTCGTGCGTTCCGAAGGCGTTCGACTCCGTGACGCCGCCCCAGTTGGGATTGAGGGTCACGGCGCGCTCGTGGCCGATGCCCTTCCGCCAGTGGTACTCGTCCGCGAAGCACCCGCCCGGCCACCGCACGTTCGGCACCTTGAGCGCCTTGAGCGCGGCCACGACGTCGTTGCGGATGCCACGGGTGTTGGGGATCTGGAGAGTCGGGACCCACCCAGACGCCCTCGTAGACGCCTTGGCCGAGATGCTCCGCGAACTGGCCGAAGAGGTTGCGGTCGATCTTCGCGCCGGGCTTGGAGGCGTCGATGGACAACGCAACCGTCTCGGCGGCCTCTGTCGGGGACGGAACGGGAGCGGCGGCCAGCAGCGCGAGGCCGAGGACGAGTCGTCCGCCGCGGGAGACGAGGCCGGTTCGGCGAGCGAGTGTCTGAGTCATCATTCCCTCCCTGATAGAACCGGGTCCTGAGAGCTCAGGCCCCGGGTGCGCCCTCCTGCGTGGTCCGCCTTCTCCGACCAGCGCACGCGGATGGCGGTGCCCTGTCCCGGAACGCTCTCGACCTCGAGCCGGGTCCCGAGCGCCCTCGCGCGCTCGCGCATCCCCGAGAGCCCGAAGTGAAAGCCGTGGTCCGGCTTCTCGGACGTGAGGCCTCGCCCGTCGTCGCACACGGTCAGCTCCACCACGTCGCCCGTGAAGGCCAGCGAGACGCGCACTTCGGAGGCCTGCGCGTGCCTCACGGCGTTGGTCAGCGCCTCCTGGGCGATGCGGAACAGGTGGTGCTCGGCAGCGACGGACAGCCGGCGCGGGGCGCCGTGCACCTCCACTTCCACCCTCGGCCTCCCGCCGGACATGAGCTCGCTCGCAACCTCCCGGACCGCCTGGGCGATGTCGCCTCGCTCGAGCGCCTGCGAGCGAAGCTGGTTGACCGTGCGCCGCGTCTCCTCGCGCGAATACTCGACCATGTGCAGGGCGGTTTCCAGGCAGCGCTCGACCACCTCCGGCCGGCGAGCGAGGTGCTGCCGCGCCGAGTCCACCTGCAACGCGATCCCCGCCAGGCCTTGCTCGAGGGTGTCGTGCAGCTCGCGCGACAGCCGGCGTCTCTCGTCGAGCACGGCCAGGAAACGCTGCCGCACCCGCCGCAGCCGTGACCGGTGCAGCAGCACGCCGATGCCGAGAAGCGACACCCCCATCGCCGCGGCGAACCCGCCCGTCTGCCAGAAGGGCGGCGTCACGCGCAGGCGCAGGCGCACCCCCTCCCGGTTCCAAACGCCGTCGTTGTTGGCGGCGCGGACGCGGAAGACGTAGTCGCCCGGCGGGATGCGGACGTAGGAGGCGGAGGTCTCGGAGCCGACCGGGCTCCAGTCGCGATCGAGCCCTTCCAGCCGGTGCGTGTAGCGGTTCTTCTGGGGCAGGATGTAGTTGAGCGCCGCGAAGGTGAAGGTGACGTCCGCCTCCTCGTGCGAGAGCACGAGCTCGGTCGCTTCCTCGATCGGGCCCGACAGCGGGGAGCCCGGGCTGCCCGCCACTACTGGGCGATTGGCGAGCCGGAGGCCGGTCAGCACGACCGCAGGCACCCGGGTGTTCGTCTCGAACCCCTCCGGCCGAAAGCGGGTGAGCCCGCGCGCGGTGCCGAAGTAGAGCTCGCCCTCTCGCGTGCGGAACGCGGCGCCGCGAATGCAGCTGCCGCCCGTCACCCCGTCCCGCTCGTCGAAGGCGAGCACGGCGGCGCCTGCCGGCGAGGCCACGGCCCCTCGGAGCCGGGCCAGCCCGCCGTAGGTGCCGACCCAGATGTTCCCCGATGCGTCCTCGGTGATGCTGGCCACGTTCGAGTTCGGCAGGCCCTCGCCCTCGCCGTAGGTGGCGAGCCTGCGGCCCGCGGCGTCGAGGCTGGTGAGCCCGCGCTCCGTCCCCACCCAGAGGTGCCCGCGAGCGTCGACGTGGAGCGTGTCCACGAACGATCCCAGGAATGCGCCCCCGCTTCGGGTGTCGCCCTCGAAGCGCCGCACCGCGCCGCTGCGCCGGTCCACGTGCTCGACGCTCGTGGGGTGCGCGAGCCAGAGGCCGCCCTCGGCGTCGAGGCCCGCCGCCCAGACCGAGCCCGTCCCGGCTCCCGGGTAGCGGTCGCTCAGCGGCACGTAGCTCTCGCGGCGTTCGTCGAAGAGGAAGGCGCCGTCGTTCGTGGCCACGAGCAGCTCGCCCCCACCGACGTCGACGACGCGCCAGATGTTGTCGCTCATGGGCGAGCGCCCGCCGGCGGGCGGGTGGTAGAACCGGACGCGGCCCTCGCGGGTGTCGATGCGGCAAAGCCCCCCGCTCCAGAAGCCGACCCAGATCCGGCCCAGAGGACCGGCCAGCACGCTCTGCACGGCGTTCGAAGCCGAGCCCGGGCCGCCCTGGGGAAGCCGGTAGCGGCTGACCTGTCCCGTGCGCGGGTCGACGACGTGCAGCCCGCCGCCGTCCGTGCCCACCCAGATCTGGCCGGCCTCGCCCTCGGCAATCGAGGTCACACGCGGGTCGGCGAGGCCGTCGCGACCGGCCCGAATCGCCTCGAACCGCTGCGACACGGGTGAGAGCCAGCTCACGCCGAAGCCGTTGGCTCCGATCCAGACGAGGCCCTGCTCGTCGCGGAAGAGCGCCCAGACCGAAGCGCTGCCCAGGCTGCTGGGGTCGGCCGGGTCGGGCCGGTAGTGCGTGAACCGTTCCGTGGGAATGTCGAGGACATCGAGGCCGCCGTTCTCGGTGCCGACGTAGACGAGCCTCTCCCCGTCGCCGACCAGCTGCACGACCTGGGCGACGCTCAGGGCGTCGGTGCGCCGCGGGTCGGGCAGGTAGCGTTTCGTTCGCTCGCTGACGAGGTCGATGCGGATGAGGCCCGCGCCGTAGCCGGCCACCCACAGGGTGCCGGCGGGCTGCTCGAGGAAGGCGGCGAAGAAGGAGTCGTCGGCGTCACCCTCGCCCGCGGCGGCTCGCTCGCGAACGGCGAAGCTCTGGAACGTGTGCGCGACCCGGTCGAACTGGAAGAGCCCCTGCCTTTCCGTGGCCACCCAGAAGGTGCCACGCGAGTCCTCCAGCATCGCCATCACCCGCGGCTCGCTACCGGCCGGGCCGATCGGGAAGGTCGTGAACGTCTTCCTGGCGGGGTCGAAGAGGTCGATACCCCGGGCGTGCCCCACCCACAGCCGCCCTTCGCGATCCTGGTAGAGCGCCTGCACGTAAGGCGCGCCCAACGACCCCGGCCGGCCGTCCGCCAGGTAGCGAGTGAACCGTCCGGTGCTCCTGTCCAGAACCCCGACGCCCGCCCGGTCGCTCGAGACGGTGCCGACCCACAGCCGCCGATGACGGTCCTCGAGCAGGCAGGTCGGGGCGCCGAACGGCAGGCTGCCGGGGTCCTTCGGATCGTGCCGGTAGACGACGAGGTGCGCGCCGTCGTAGCGGACGAGACCACGCGCCGTGGCGAACCACATGAAGCCGTCACGGTCCTTGAGGATGGCCCGCACGTAGCTGTGAGGCAGGCCGTCCTCGACCGTGATGTGACTGAAGGAGCCGGCTGCGGCCGTGGGCCCCGGGGTTGCGGACGGGAAAGTGCTGGCGAGCACCAGCGCGCACAGCGCGTGCCCGGTCAGAGCCATCGGGAGCGGTTGCCTCGGCAGCCAGTGGTCGTCAAGAGCGTCGCGATTGTGATACGGGACGAGCCTGGCGTCACGCGTCCGCGCGGCGAGGTCGGCGTAGGCCTGCGCTCCTACTCTAGCGTCGAGCCCTGGTCATGCGTCCCACAGCCGGCTCCCCTCTCACTCGATGCGAACGATGCCACGCTTGATCGCAACGGCCACGGCCCCCGTGCGCTGGGTCACTCCGAGCTTCTCGAAGATGCTCGAGATGTGGTTCTTCACCGTGCTGCCGGCGATCTCGAGCGTCCGGGCGATCTGGGTGTTGGTCGCGCCCTCGACCACGAGCGCCAGCACCTGCTGCTCCCGGGACGTCAGCTCGTCGCAGGGGAGGCGCTCGGCGAGGCGCACGGCGATGTCGGGAGGCACGTACGTGCGTCCCTCCGCCACGAGCCGGATCGCCTTCAGCAGCTCAGGCTGTCCCACCGTCTTCGGCAGGTACGAGGCGGCTCCACCCTGGAGCGCGGCGTGGATCTCGTCGGCTCCGGTGTAGTTCGAGAGGATGATCACGCGGGCCCCGGGACACTCCCGGCGAAGGGCGGCCAAGGCCGCCAGACCGTCGGTTCCGGCCATTCGCAGGTCCATGACCGTCACGTCGGGATGGTGAACGCGGTGCAGGGCGAGGGCCTCGTCGCCGCTCTCGGCCTGCGCGCAGACCTCGAGGTCCGGCTCGAAGCCGAGCACGTTCGCGAGCCCCACCCTGACCAGGTAGTGGTCGTCGACGAGCATCACCCGAATGCGCGGCATCGCAGCGGCAGTCTAGCAGGGAGCCGGCCTGAGCGTCCGTTCACCTCGCTTCAGGGGGGTTGATCACCGCCTGCACGTTCGCGTCGTTCAGGTTGGCGAGGGTCACCATCATGACGCCGGTGTCGACGACCTTCGGCACCGGCCTCTTCTGCAGGTAATCGACCATGGTCTTGACGCTCTGGTATCCCATGTTCACCGGGTTCTGCACGACGAACCCGCCCAGCTCGCCCTTGCGCAACGGCTCGAGGAAGAGGGCACTGTAGTCGAAGCCGACGAACGCCACCTTCCCCGCCCGTCCGATGTCCTGGAGCGCGAGCAGCATTCCCGCGGTCGACGATTCGTTCGGGGTGAAGATCCCGTCTATGGAGTCGGCGAAGCGGTTCAGCAGGTTCTCGGAGGCGCGCTTGGCGGTGTCGCGGGTGGCCCCCGCGTATTGATCCGACGAGATCACTTCGATGGTCGGATGGGCCGCTTTGAGCTCCGTGAGGAAACCTCGCTCGCGGTCCTCGGTGGCCGCGGATCCCTCCTGGTAGCGGAGCATCAACACCGTGCCCTTTCCGCGCAGGAGCTCACCCATGCGCCGAGCCGCGAGGCGCCCGCCCTCCTCGTTGTCGGTGGCGACGAAGCTTATGGCCGGGTTCGGCGCTTCCAGGGCCGAGTCGAAGACGACCGTGGGAATCCCGGACCGCCAGGCTTCTTCGACGGGCCGCACCAGCGCGCGGCTGTCGAGCGGCGCCAGGACCAGCCCGCTGACCCGCTGGCTCACGAAGCCCTCGACGACCTGCACCTGCTGCTCGCGATCGTCTTCCCGGAGCGGCCCCTTCCATAGGACCTGCACGCTCACGCCCTTCGCGCGGAACTCGGCCGCCGCCTTCTCCGCCCCGATGTGGACGCGTTTCCAGTGCTCGTGGGTCGCTCCCTTGGGGACGACGCCGATGGTCAAGGCCGACGGCCCGTCGCTCCGGCGATCCCGGCACGCTGCCAGGCCGAAAGCGAGGCCGGCGAGAGCGAGGCAAAGGACGGTCGACCCCGCGACCGAGGCGGGCGCGACCCACCGTTCCCGTTCGTCTGTGGTCATGAGCCTCCTCCCTCTCGTCGCGACCTCGCCCGGGCCGCGATCCGACGCGCGACGAAGTGTGACACTGCGTTCGACGGGACGCCATAGTCTCTGACACCCTGGGGAACGCCCGGGTTGCCGGGCCGCCGCGAGAGGAACTACCCTACGGCCTTCGGGGGCGGCCCGCGCCCGACCGTCGGAGGTGCCGCATGCGCCGTTTCTTCCTCGGATTCCTCTTAGTTCTCGCCGCCCCGGCGATGGCCCTGGAGCGGCGCACCGTCGTCACCATCGAAGGCGACGGCTTCCAGATCAACGGCCGGCCCACCTACGAGGGCCGGGCCTTCCGCGGCTACCGCGTTCAAGGTCTGCTCCTGAACGCGCGGCTCGTGCAGGGAATCTTCGAGGACCGGAACCCGGAGACGAGGGAGCGCTGGGCCTATCCCGACACCGGCCGTTTCGACCCGGACCGCAACACGCGCGAGTTCCTGGCGGCCATGCCCGAGTGGCGGCGCCACGGCCTCCTCTCCTTCACCATCAACCTGCAGGGCGGAAGTCCCGAGGGATACTCCAAGGGCCAGCCCTGGCACATGAGCGCCTTCGACGCCGACGGCTCCCTGCGGCCCGACTACATGAGGCGCCTCGAACAGATCCTGGACTTCGCGGACGAGCTGGGCATGGCGCCCATCGTGGGCTATTTCTACTTCGGCCAGGACCAGCGGCTGCGGGACGAGGCCGCGGTGGTGCGGGGCACGGACGAGGCCTCGGCGTGGCTCCTGGCCAGGGGCTACCGGAACGTCCTCGTCGAGATCGACAACGAGTGTGACCTAGAGCTCTACGACCATCAGGTACTGCGTGCGCCGCGCGTCCACGAGCTGATCGACCGCGTCAAGAAGATGGAGGCCGGCGGACGGAGGCTCCTCGTGGGGACGAGCTTCTCCGGCGGGACCATCCCCACGCCCAACGTGGTCGCGGCCTCCGACTTCCTGCTCCTCCACGGGAACGGGGTCGCGGACCCGCGGCGCATCACGGCCATGGTACGGGAAACCCGCGCCCTCCCGGAGTATCGGCCCATGCCCATCCTCTTCAACGAGGACGACCACTTCGATTTCGAGCGGCCTTCCCACAACATGCTCGAGGCCCTGGCCTCCTACGCGTCGTGGGGCTACTTCGAGGGCGGGCGCAGCGACTACTCCACCGGCTACCAGTGCCCGCCCGTCAACTGGACCATCAACACCGCGCGGAAGCGGGCCTTCTTCGAGAGGGTACGGGAGATCGCGGGCCTGCCGGGCCCGTGATCGGAGCCCTAGCCGGCCCGGAAGAGGCTCTCGAGCACGCCCGACGTGCGTTCGAAGACCTCCTCGAAGCTCCCCATGCCGTCCACCTTCACGACACCGTGGAGCTGGCTGTACTTCTCGATGACCGGCACGGTCTTCGTCTCGTGCTCGGCCAGCCGCTGCACGATCTTGGCCGTCAGGTTGTCGTAGGGCATGCAGCGCTCGGTGCGGCTGCGCTCGTCCAGGCGCTTGATGAGCTCCAGCATCGGGACCTGGATGTCGATGCTGCGCGAGATGGAGGAGCCGACCTTCCGGAGGAGCCCGTCCAGGATGTACGACTGCACCAGGGTCCTCGGGAATCCCTTGAAGATGAAACCCTTGACCTCCTTCGATCGCTCGAGCTTCTTCTCGATGAGCTGCACCACGATCTCGTCGGGCACCAGCTGGCCGCTCTCGTAGAGCGAGACGATCCTGCGCCCGATGGGCGTCCCGGCCTTGATCTCCTGGTCCAGCAGCGGACCGGTGGCCACGTATTCGAGGCCGTACTTCCGGGCGAGTGCTTCGCTCTGGGAGCCACGGCCCGAGCCGGGGTAGCCGAACACGACCACGTTGACGAGGTGCTTCGCGAGCTCGTCGCGGATGATGGCGCGGATGTCCGCCGCAACGTCCTCGATCGACGGGCCGCCGTTGACGCGCTGGTAGTTGCCCTTCTCGCGGTAGAAGTCGAGCACGGGCAGCGTCTTCTCGCTGTACTCGCGCAGGCGGTTGCGGATGACCGTCTCGTTGTCGTCCAGGCGGCCCGACGTCCGCCCGCGCTCCAGCAGGCGCCGGACGGAGGTCTCCTCATCGACCTCGAGGCTGACGAGGCAGCTGAGCGACGTGTTCAGCTTCAACATCAGGCCCTCGAGGATGTAGCACTGGATGTACGTCCGCGGGAAGCCGTCGAAGAGGAACCCGTTCGCCTCGGGGTGCTCGGTGATCGTCTTCTCGATCACCTGCACGATGATCTCGTCGGAGACGAGGCCTCCCGAGGCGATGATGCTCTTCGCCTCCATGCCCAGCTTCGTCTCCGCCGCGATCTCCTTGCGCAGCAGGTCGCCGGTGGAGATGTAGAAGAGGTTGAACTCCTTGACCAGGGACTCCGACTGCGTCCCCTTGCCCGCCCCGGGCGGGCCGAACAGCGCGACATTCAGCATTTCGGGCTCCCCCGCGCGAGCGCCTCAGCGAAAGAGCAGCGGAGCGAACTCGTTCAGGTACTCGCGCCAGTTGGTCCAGGTGTGGGCGCCCGCCGTCTCCTTGAAGGTCGACGTCGAAGCCGTGCTTCTTCAGCATGGCCACGGTGGCGCGTGAGGTCTCGATCAGGAAGTCGTCCTTGCCCGTGGCGAACCAGACGAGCTTCAGGCCCTTCTTGAGGGCCGGGTCGTCGAGGGTCTTGGCGTGCTGCTCCTCGAAGCTGGGACCCGGCGGCATGGGCATGGGGCCGCCGCCGGTGATGCCGAAGACGCCCGAGCTGAAGACGCCGAAGTAGGCGTACTTGTCGAGGTCGGGGATGGCGATGCCCAACGTCTGCGCGCCGCCCATCGAGAGGCCGGCGATCGCGCGGCTCTGGCGGCCGGCGAGGACGCGGTAGGTCTTCTCGACGTGGGGCACGACGTCGGCCTTGAAGTCGGCCGTGAACTCGTCGACCGGCGGCCGGGGCGCGCCGGGGTTGAAGGTGAAGGGCCCGGTGTGGCCCGCGGGCATGACGACGATCATCGGCTTCGCCTTGCCGGCCGCGATGAGGTTGTCGAGGATGAACCCGGCCCGGCCGACGGTCCACCAGGAGTCGTCGCAGTCCCAAGCACCGTGCAGCAGGTAGAACACCGGGTAGCGCTCCGTGCTCGTCTCGTAGCCGGGCGGCGTGTAGACGTGCATCCGCCGAAAGCGCTTGAGGGCGGTCGAGTAGTACGTGACCGCGGCGACCGCGCCGTGCGGCACCGGCTTCGTGTCCATGAAGTCCGCCCCGGGCACGTGGACGAGGCTCCAGGTGTTCTCGTTCGACTCGCTGGTCGACGGGTTGCGCGGGTCGATGACCGACACGCCGTCCACGTTGAAGTTGTAGCGCCAGGCGCCAGGCGCGAGCGGGACCGTGATTTCCCAGACGCCTTCCGCGCCCTGGGTAAGCGCCCGCCCGCTGGGGGGCTGCATCGGGACCGCCGGGCCGTCCGACGGGATGTCGCCGAGGAGGCGGACGGACTGCGCCTTCGGCGCCAGGATCCGGAAGGTCACGCGCCCGTCCGCCGCGACCTCGGGCGACGTGACGCGCGGGCCCTGCGGCATGGGGAAGCGCGGCGGCGGAGCCGCCGTGTCTTTCTTCGCCTCCTCGACGGGGGCCTGCGCCCGCGCGGCAGGCACCGCACACGCGAAGCTGATGACGGCTATGCCGAGTCCACTCACGCTCCACCGCTTGATCATCATGGCGACACTCTCCAATGTTCGCCGGCGAGGTTATCACGGCGATCGGCCGGAGCCTCCGGCATCCGTGTCGAGGTCGCGCCCGCGCTCGCGCCTTGCGTCGCTCTCGCACCCTGGAGGCTCGGCAATCGTCATGGGCGCACGTCGCCAACTGGCGCGGGCGCGTGCGGAGGGCCTACTGGAAGTAGCCTGCCACGTCGAGAAGGAAGTGGACATGCCCCGGTGACTCCAGAGGCATGTCGCATTGGACGCCGATTTGCCCCCCGACACCCAGGGGAATGATGGCGTTGTTCGCTCGTACCTGACCCACCGCGAAGTTGATGCTGCTGGAGTCGGGAGCGGGATTTCCCGCCGGAAGGAGCCGCAGGTCACCGAAGTCAGTGCCGTCCACGACCGTCACGTTGGCGGCGATCGCCGTGGCCGCTTGGGGGATGCCGCAGACCCCCGTCACCGGAAAGGTGCGGGTCGTGTTGGCCGCAAGGGCAGGGCCGCCCGACGGGCTCGGTGCGTTACGCGTGTCCGCAACGCGGCAGGGGGTCACGGTGTGGAAGGAACCGGGCGGTGTGGGATCGATCGTCATCATTCCGATCTTGTTGGCAGCGTTCTCCGTGAACCACAGGTTGCCGTCCGGGCCGGCCGCGATTCCAAGAGGCTGGCTGTCGGGCGTTGGAATCGGAAACTCAGTGACCGAGCCCCACGGCGTGATACGGCCGATCTGGTTCGCGGCATTCTCCGTGAACCACAGGTTGCCGTCCGGGCCGGCCGTGATTCCATCGGGCCGGCTGTCCGGGGTCGGGATCGGGAACTCCGTGATCGTGCCCGACGGCGTAATACGGCCAATCTGGTTGGCGCCGTTCTCCGTGAACCACAGGTTGCCGTCCGGGCCGGCCGCGATTCGATAGGTCGGGCTTTGTGGCGTCGGGAGGGGAAACTCCGTGAGCATGCCCAAGGGCGTCATGCGGCCGATCTTCGTGCCGTAGGCTTCCGTGAACCAGATGTTGCCGTCCGGGCCGGCTACGATCCCCGAAGGCCGGCTGGGAACCGTGGGGATCGGGAACGTCGTGAGTGACACGCCCCCTGGGCCTAGCGGTTGGATGCGGCCGATCGCGTCGGACAGAGGTTCCGTGACCCATAGGGAGAAGCCTGGACCCGCCGCAATCCCCACCGTAGCTATGACGTCCGTCAAGGGGAAGGTGGTGACGAGACCCGTCTTCGTGATGCGCCCGACAGGGTTGGCGCCGATGCTCGTGAACCAGAGATCCTCGCCCAAAGCCGTTATTTCACCGGGGGGGGTGTTTGGCGTCGGGATCGGGAACTCCGTGATGATGCCGAGTGGCGTCATACGGCCGATCTTGTTGGCGGCGCTCTCCGTGAACCACAGGTTGCCGTCGGCGCCCGCGGCGATTCCCCGGGGCGCGCTCAGGGCCGTGGGGATCGGAAATTCGGTGATGTTCTGGGCGGTTGCCACGCCGGTCAGTGCGGCCATGCTGCCGAGCACGGCGGCGAGTCGCCCACTCAGAACCCCGGAGGCAACGCGATGGCCCATGGCTCCCTCCTGCCAGGGGGCTGTCTATGGAAACGTACGTGGCTGGTTCCGGGCGCGTCAATCCCCCCTGCGATCCATCTTTGCGGTACGCGCCCGGCTCACGCCGAATCGTCGACGGCGACCTTCCGCCCGGAAGGTGGACTATCGACCCATGCCCAGGTCGGCGAGCTTCGAGACGATGTCCGCGCCGGCCGTCGCGACCTTCACTTCCTTGTCGATGAGGAGGATCTTGCCGTCCTTTCCGATGTAGAACGTCCAGCGCTTGGCGAGGCCGACGACGGGCACGAGCACGCCGTAGGGCCCGGCCGCCTTCTTGTCGGGGTCGGCCAGGATCGGGAAGTCGGCCCCGAGCGACTCCGCGAACTCCTTGTTCTTCTGCGCGGTGTCGGTGCTGACCGCGAGGTACGCGACGTCGAGCTGCCGGATCTTGTCGCCGCTCTCCCGGAGCGACTTGCACTCCTTCGTTCACCCGCCGGTGAACGCCTTCGGGAACCACGCCAACACGACCGCCTGCTTGCCCCGGTAGTCCGAAAGCCTGTGCGTCTTCCCGTCGGAGCCGGCGAGGGCGAAATCCGGGGCGGGATCGCCCGGCTTCAGGTCGGCCGTGCGCGACGCCGCGCAGCCGAGCATGAGACCCAGGGCCACGACGATGCGAATGACCTTCGTCTTCACATCGGCCAACAGCTCCGGATTTCCCGGCTTCTTCGCTTCCATGTCCACTCCCCACGCGCACGGTCCGCGTCCAGGTCGAGACTCTGGCTTGATTATGCGCCGCGCCAGGCCTCTCCGGCCTCGCGTCTTGCGGCGATCGGTCAGGCCGCTCTCCTGATCTCCTTGATCCCCAGCTTGAGCCGGCGCCGCAGCAGGGCGCGCAGCGTGACGCCATCGGCGTATCCAACCCGCGTGGCGACTTCGTCGACACTCGCGCCGGTGGTCCTCAGCAGGTGCACCGCGTGCTCCACGCGCAGGCTCTGAAAGTACGACAGCGGGGACTTCCCGAGCACGCTCTGCATGCGGCGCGCGAGCGTACGCTTGCTCGACCCCACGGCTCGTGCCGCCTCGTCGAGCGAGAACCCTCGGGCCAGCCGCGCACGCGCCCACGTCTCGAAGCGCTGGACGATGGCGTCGGAGTGGACCAGGTGGTCGGACAGCGCATAGGCCGCCTGCGACGGCCGGGAATCGACGATGAGATACTTCGCGGTGAGCGATGCGAGCTGCGGGCTCATCCCTCTCACCAGCCACAGCGCCAGATCCATGTGACTGAGGGCCGCTCCCGCGGTCACGAAGCGGCCGGATGGCACGATCATGTTCGACTCGTCCAGCAGGACGCTCGGATAGCGCTGGCGGAAGAGCGGCGCCAGCCACCAGGTGGTGGTGGCGCGCTGATCGTCGAGCAGGCCCGACTCCGCCAGCACGAAGGTGCCGATGCAGGCGGCGGTCATGGTGGCGCCGCGGTGGGCCCAGTGTCGAAGCGCCGCCGAGGCATCGCGGATATCCGGTCTGGCCAGGGCCGCCTCCAGCGGACCGGGCATCTTGAAGCCGATGGCGGGAACCACGACGCAGTCGGGCGTCCGCGAGCCCACGGCCTGAACCGGAACACTCAGGCCGTGCGACGTCTTGACCGCCCGTCGCACGCCCACCGTCCTCACCTCGAATCGAGGCACCGCAAGCCCCGCCATGTCGATCAGCTCGTTCGCCGTCTGAAACACGTCGAGGACCGCGGACAGACCCAGGTCGAAGACACTGTCGAGAGCCAGCACACTCACGCGCATGGCAATAACGATATCAAATATGGCGTGCTTGCCACTAGCCGCCAGGCGCCTCCGGACCTACGTTCCAAGTGAGCCATTCGGCTCGAAGGAGGATTCAGTGATGCTGACTCGAAGCCTGTTCGTCCGCCTGGAGGCGAAGCCGGGAAAGGAAAAGGAGCTGGCCGCGTTCCTGATGCAGGGCCTGGAGCTCGCCAATCGCGAGGAGAAGACCCCGGTGTGGTTCGCGACGCAGCTCGGGCCGACCACGTTCGGCGTCTTCGACGCATTCCGCGACGACGCGGGCCGCCAGAGCCATCTCGACGGTCCGATCGCGAAGGCGCTCATGGCGCAGGCTCCCAACCTGCTCGTAACGCCGCCGACGATCGAGCCGATGGACGTGCTGGGCGCCAAGCTTCCGCGATAACGGCAGCGAAGACAGCGTTCACCAGACGGCCGCCCACGACCGTACCGGCGGCCGTCTGGTGCAACCTCAGTCCATCGTCGGGCGCAATCGCGGCCGCGCGGCCAGGCGGCCCCTCCGCCTCCTCGTGCTAAGCTCCCCGCGGACCAAGACTCATGACGACCGTCGGGAACGGCGCCGCGAGAGACACCGCGTGCGCCCGCTGCGACAAGGACCACAAGCGCCAGTCGCCGGAGTGCCCCGCCCGGCGGGTGGGCACGGTCCTCGACGACCGCTACCGCCTCGACCATCTGATCGGTTCGGGAGGCTGCGGCGCCGTGTTCGGCGCCACCCACCTGCGCCTCGGGTCGAAGGTCGCGGTCAAGATGCTGCTGCCCCGCCTCGCCCGGGATCCCGAGCTCTCCCGCCGCTTCCTGCGGGAAGCCCAGACCACCGCCGCCTTGTCCCACGAAGGGATCGTCAAGGTCACGGACTATGGCACCGCGCCCGACGCGGCGCCCTACCTGGTGATGGAGCACGTCGCCGCGGCCAGCCTCGCCGCCTACGGCAAAGCGGCCCCGCTGCCCTCCCTGGCGGAAGTCGCTGCCATCGGGACAAAGGTCCTGGCTGCCCTGTCCGCGGCCCATCAGGTGGGCATCGTCCACCGCGACATCAAGCCGGAAAACATCCTCTATTTTCCCAAGGGACCGAAGGGAGGCCAGATCAAGATCGTCGACTTCGGGCTCGCCAAGGTCGCGGAAGCGACCGACACCAACCTCACGGAGACGGGCCGCTTCTTCGGAACCCTGAACTACGCGAGCCCCGAGCAGATGGCGAACAGCAAGAACGTGGACGCACGCACGGACATCTACTCGGCGGGCGCGGTGCTCTACTTTCTCCTGACCGGGCAAAGTCCCGCGGGGGGCGGCGCGCTCCCCGCGATCATCAACCGGGTCCTTCTTGGCGAGATCGAGCGCCACCCGCGGCAACTGCGGCCCGAGATCCCGCCCTGGCTCGACGCCATCGTGGCGCGCGCCCTCTCGCGCCACGCCCGCGATCGCTTCGGCACGGCGGACGAGATGGCGGCCGAGATCGAACGTCACTGTCCGGGCCCGGAGTCCGACCATGCCCTCTTGACCCTGAGCCTCATCTCGAGCGGCAAGGGCGGGTCCTACGGCCCCAGTGACGCCGGTTGGCGCAGCCGGACAGGCCCGGCCGTGGCCGGTGGCGTGCTCTTCCTGCTCCTCGCGACGGCCGTCTACCTCCGTCGACCGGTGGGGGCCGGAGCGCTCCCTTCCGTCCCGCCGGGCCGTCCGGGAATGGTCTCGATTCCCGCCTCCTCGTTCACGATGGGAAGCACAGACGCTGAGATCGCTGCCGCTTTCGTGTGGTGCCGCGAGCTCGCGCCCTCGGGTTGCGACCTCGCGGTCTACGAGAGGGAACGTCCGACGCGCGTCGTCTCCCTGTCCGCGTTCGCGATCGACGCCACCGAGGTCACGAACGCGGCGTTCGCGTCGTGGCTCGACACCGTTCCCCGGCTGGTCATCGATTCCGGGCGGTTCGTCCGTGCCGACGGCGACCTCCTCGTCGACCTGCATCCCGCCTTCAGCGGCCTCGCCGCGGAATCGGGACACGTCCGCCCGCGCCCCGGCCAGGGCCAGCGCCCGGTGGTCCAGGTGACGTGGGCCGCCGCCCGCAGCTTCTGCAAGGCCCAGGGCAAGCGGCTGCCCACCGAGGCAGAGTGGGAGCGTGCGGCCCGCGGCTCCTCGAGTGGCACTTTCCCCTGGGGCGACCGTCGGCCGGACTGCGAGAATGCCGTGTTCGCCCGCGGTGCGGGCGGAGCGTGTGCTTCCCCCGACGGCGGGGCCGCGGACGTGGGGACCACGGCCGGCGACCGATCCCCGGAGGGCGTGCTCGACCTCGCGGGCAACGTCTCCGAGTGGGTCGAAGACAGCTTCCAGCCCGTGCTGCCCGCGTGCCCCGCCCCCTGCCGCGATCCCGTCGTGCGCGGCGCGGGCACCGAGAAGAGCTGCCGAGGCGGCAACTGGGGCGCCCTCGCCGAGATGTGCCGCGCCGCCGGCCGCGGCCGACGTGCCGCCGCGGAGGTGAGCCACCAGATCGGCTTTCGCTGCGCCTGGTCGCCGTGAGGGCGCGGTCACGGGCACCCCGCGCGCTCGTCCTGTGCGTGTGCCTCGCCGTGCCCGCCTGCGCTCTGCGATCGGGCGCGAAAGCGGAGGCCGCGCGCCAGGAACGCCATCTGACCGACGCCATAAAGGACGGCCGCTCGGATGCCGCCGAGGAAGCGCTGCGCTCCGCGGTTCGCGCGGCCGAGAAGGCCCACGCGAAGGACGCCCTCACCCTCGCCTCCAGCCTGGACCGCCTTGCGGAGGCCTACACGCCGGAAGCGAGGCGGTCGCCGGAAGGACAAGCCGAGGTCCTCTCGTTGCGACGACGCGCCTTGGAGCTGCGGCAGCAGGTCTTGCCGGCCGACGATCCCCGCATCGGCGAGTCCTCGAGCCTTCTTTCCACCGCGTACTACGACGAGGGCCGATGGGACCTCGCCGAGGAGTATGAGCGAAGGGCGCTCGGGGTCTTTGAACGTGCCCTCGGGGCGGAAGACGCGCGGGTCGCCACGTCGGCGAGCGAGCTCGCGGCCGTCCTCTACCAGGAAGGCCGCTACTCCGACGCCAGCGTACTGCAAGATCGGGCCGTGTCCATCTTCCTGAAGCACGAAGGCGACGATCCCGTGGGGCTCGCCCGCGCCCTGAACCTCACCCTGGAGCTGCGGCGCGTGCAGGGGCGCTACGACGAGTCCGAAACCGCAGGAAAACGCGCGATCGCCCTCATGCGCAACGCTCCATCTCCCGACGAGGAGTTGCTCGCCCAGCTCCTCAACAACCTGGCGGGCGTCTACAAGGACCAGGGACGATACGACGAGGCCGAGGCCGCGTTCCGCGAAAGCATGGCCTTGCGCGAGCGGAATGCGGAGGCCAACGCGTCTGCTCTCACCACGGGCTACCTCAATCAGGCCGACATCCTGCGCCTGGAAGGCCGGCTCGAGGAGGCCGCGCCTCTCTTCGCTACGGCCCTGGAACGCGCCCGACGTGAGCTCGGACCTGACGACCCCTTTCTCGCGACGTTCCTGAACCGGTCGGCCCTCCTCGCCACCGAACGGGGCGCCTACCCTGAAGCGGATGCTCGCTACCAGGAGGCCCAGGCGCTCCTTGAACGTGTGGCCCCGGGGCACCCCGATCTGGCCCAGACCCTCCACGACCTCGCCGCACTGCGTGTCGCGGAGCGACGTTTCGGAGAAGCTCGAGACCTCTTCGCGAGCGCCCTGCGCATCCGCGAGGCGGTCTTCGGTCGCCGAGCACGCCGAGGCCGCGCTGACCCTCACGGAGATGGCCCGCGGCCTCCAGGAACAAGGGCCGGAGTACGACACCGAGGCGACCGCCCTCCTGGAGCGAGCCGTTCACATCCTGTCGGCCACGAGCATCTACCCGGAGTCGCTCTCCGAGGCTCTGGCCCTTCTCGCCGAGATCAAGCACCGGAGGGGCGACCGGGAGGGCGCTCTCGATGCGATGCGCCGGGCCCTCCTGGTCGTGGAAGACCTGCGGCCACGAACCGGCGGTAGCGAGTCCACCCGGGCGCAGTTCGCAGCGCGCCACGCCGGCCATTTCCACCACATGGCCGCGTGGCTGCTCGAAGACGACCGGGTGGAAGAGGCGCTCGACTACGTGGAGCGCGGACGCGCGCGCGTCCTCCTCGACCAGCTCGCCCTGGCCCGCGTGGATCTGCGCCGGGACATTCCGCCGGAGGTGCGCGCCCCGCTGGAAGGCCGCGAGGCGGAGGCGAAGGCCCGTCTGGCCGAAGCGCAGGCGCGACTTGCCTTCACCGAGACGCGCACGGATCTGGGCGCCGACCGATCGGCGACCTCCCGAAGGATCGCGGACGAAGCGGATGCCGCGGCCCGACAGCTCCAGGAGGTGACCTCGGAGCTCCGCCGCGCAAGCCCTCTCTGGCGCGACCTCGTGACCGCCGGCGGCCGGCCGGCCTCACTTGCCGAGATGCGCCGCACGCTCCTCTCGCCCCAGAGCGTCCTCCTCGTCTACATGGTCGGCGCCGAGGACGCGCACCTCATCGTCGTCCCGGGACGAGGCTCTCCGACTCATCACGCCTTGCAGGTGGCCCCTCTTGATGCGGTCGACCTCGCCGCCACGGCGGGGCCGTTGACCGACGAAGCCCTCGACCTTGTCCTGCGGGGCGACAGCCACGGCGGCGGCCTGCGCGCTTCCCTCGGAAGCGCCCGCGGCCTGGCCAAGGCCTCGGACGACCAACCTTCGGCCGCGCCCGCGGAACGGCGCCTCGACGCGCTCTTTCACACGCTCGTCCCGCCGCCGGTTTGGGCGGCCCTGCGCCAGGCCAGCGAGGTGCTCGTGGTCCCGGACGGCCCCTTGCACGGCTTGCCGCTCGAAGCGCTCGTGGTCGGTCGCGCGAAGGGACGACCGACCTACTGGCTCGACGAGGGGCCCGTGGTGCGCTATGCGCCCTCCGCCACCACCGCCTGCAACCTGGCCCGCGAGGGCCCGATGCGTCCCGCCCCGGGCGCGGCCTCGGCGCTGATCGTGGCCGATCCCGTCTTCAGCCGACCGGGTCTCCCAAAGGTCGCGGCTTCGCGCGCACGCCAGGGCCTCGAATCCCTTCCCCCCCTGCCCGGCACGGCCGCGGAAGCCGAGGCGATCGCCGCCGCTCTCGCTCCCGCGGGAACGGAGGTGACGGTTCTCCGTGAGGAAAAGGCCAAGGAGTCGGCGGTCCGCGAGGCGCTGCGGGAGCGGCCCCGGCTCTTCCTGCACTTCGCCACGCACGGCCTCGTGGAGGAGGGCGAGAGCGAGCTGCGGGCGGCGCTGGCCCTCACGCCACCGGACGCGCCGGCCGGCGGCTCCGACGACGACGGGCTCCTGCAGCTCTTCGAGATCTACGACCTCGATGCGCGCTCCGAGCTGGCCGTGCTGTCGGCCTGCGACTCAAATACCGGTCGTCGCGTCCGCGGCGAGGGAGTCTTCGCCCTTTCCCGAGCCTTCCTGGCCGCGGGGGCACGCCGCGTCGTGGCGAGCCTCTGGCCCGTGGACGATGCGTCGACGGCAGCGCTCATGGCCAGCTTCTACCGGCGCATCGCCCGCGCGGCTCCCGGTCAGCCACCCGACTACGCTCGCGCCCTGCGCGACGCGCGGCTCGAGCTGCGATCGAAGGAGCAGTGGGCCGAACCCTACTACTGGGCTCCCTTCGTGATCACGGGCGCTCCCTGAAAGCGCTCACGGCGCCGCCTGGTGTCGGATCGTGAAGGCGTAGATCGCGACCCCGTCGGCTCCGGACTGGATGCTGATGGGCGGGCTTCCCCCGGCCGGGACCTTCACCAGCCGCCCCCGAGTGCCGAGACCGAACGCCGACGGGGGCGGTGGAGCGGCAGGCGCAGGGCGCGCTCCCGAAGGGCCCAGGTTGGTCGCGGTGACCGCCCCGGTCGTCGGGGGCGTGGCGGTCCCCGCCGCGCGGATCATCCGGACGGCTTCCGCGACGCGCTGGTCGGCCTCACCCAGGGTCTTTCGACTGGCGATGAAATAGACCACCTCCGCCCCGGCGGGTGGAACGAGCTTGAAGACCTGCCCGGGCTCCGGGATCCGAGCCTCGTATCCGGGCCGCAGGAGCGTGTCCCCGCCCTCTGGGTGCAAGACGGCCGCGGAGCCATCGGCAAAATATTGGACGATGTAGACGTAGGCCGGCTGGTCCACCGCGACCATGAACTGGATCACGTCGCCGGTGCGCAGCGTCTCGCCGTCCGCCAGGCTGCGCAAGCCACTCTCCGCCTTCGTTTGGACGCGAATGCTCAAGGTCAGAGCGGAATCCGGCTCCGCGACCACCTTCTGTAGACCGCGCTCCTGTCCTCGAGTCGTGGATGCGAACCCGAACGCTAGACCGATCGCCAGCAGCGCCCTTCCGCCGCGCATCGAGACCTCACTCTTCTGGAAACTGCTGGATTCTAGCGCAGACGCGTGCTAGCTTCCGCCCGTTCGCTCAATCTGAGTATTGGGAGTGGTCCATGCCCCTGTCCCGCGTCGCCACTTTGGCTTGTTGCGGAGCACTGCTCGTCGTCCTTCTCGCAGACGCTCCTCCGGCGCAAGCCGGCAAAGCCGTCGACCGCCACTACCCCATCAATAAGTGGTGTTCGATCGTGTCGGGCTACGCCAGTGCCGTGGACCTGACGACTCCCTATGTCTTCACGACGCCCGCCGGGCGGACGCGGGTCATGATCACCTTCACCGCGACGAACGTAACCGGCACCGAGTGGAGCAACCAGCGCCTGGACGACGTCGTCGTTCTGCCCGCTGCGAACCTGCCGGCGGGAACCGAGCCGCTCTGCTTCAACCAGCAACTCTCCGGCGCTCTCGCCGCGCGGCCTCCCGCATATCCAGGCGTCGGCGTCGCTTCCCTTTTCCGCGACGATTTCCAGGCCGGGGCCAGGCCCGAATGGGGCACGGTCCCCTCCGAGACCCCGCCTCCTGACGGCAACGCGCCGGCCTCCGTCTATTGGACCGCGGTAGGCTCGCAACCCGTCACCGAGGTCCTCTACGAGAGCTTCGACGATGCCCAGGCCCAGGGCTTCACGCTTTCGACGGCCGCCGGCCAGAACCTGTGGCGTGCCACATCCGAATGCGGCCCGCCGGCCTTCGGCGCCGGGCAACTCGCCTTCACGGGCACGTCGCCTGGTTGCACCTACACGGATGGGGTCTACGACGCCTCTATCGTCTCTCCCGTCCTCAACCTCGCCGGGGCCACGAGCGCCCGCCTCCAGTACCGGCATCGCTGGAACACGGACCAGGACGGCACGTGCATTGTGGAGAGTAGCCTCGATGGCTCCATCTGGACGCCGTTGGACAGTAACTCCGGCTTCGGCAGTTGGGTCAACAAGGAGCAATTCCTGCCCACGGGAGCCGGTACTTCGGCTTTCCGCTTCCGCTTCCGATTCACCGCCACCGCCGGTAGTGGAGAGGGGTGCTTCTTCGACGACGTCAGCGTGATGACCGTGTCGAGCGCCACCCCCAATGGCGCGCTCGCTCTCGGCCGGAGCCTTCACGTCAACGGGGACGACGCCCAGCCCTTCATCGATGCCGCACCGGTCGTCGCCCGCCTGAACCTGACCGGCCTCACTCCCAGCACCTCGTACGCGGTCATGGCCCGATGGAACTCGGCCGTGGGGTCAAACGACGTAGCGGCCCTGGAACCCACGCGCCTGATCGTGAACCACGTCTTCGACCCGTTGCTGTCGAGCCCGACGCACACTCCTAGCGTCTGGTCGCGCACGGCCCAGGTCACCATTCAGTGGTCGGGGGCGGTCTCCACCGACGAGAACAACGCCGTGAACCTTGCTGGATACTCGACCGTCTTCGATACGGTGGCGGCCACGAGCCCGGACACAACCGTGGACACCGTCCACGGCACGGACCCCCATTCGTTCACGAGCGCGGTCCTCGCCGACGGGGGCAACTACTACTTCCACCTGCGCACCTGCGACACTGCCCAGAATTGCACCGCGGCGAACCACTTCGGCCCCTTCCAGATCGATCGCACCGCCCCCACCGCACCGGTCACCGTCAGCAGCACGAGCCACACCGTGGGGGCCTCGTCCTTCGACCGGACCATCGACATGAGCTGGTCGGGGGCCACCGACGCCCTCTCCGGCGTGGACGGCTACGGCTTCGTGTTCGACAACACCCCGACTTGGACCTGTGACCAGGTGAAGGATGTCGAGGAAAGCGTGACCACGACCACCAGCGCCACCCTGGCCCTGGGCACGTGGTACTTCCACGTCTGCACACGCGACAACGCCGGCAACTGGTCGGGGAGCGCGACGGCCGGGCCGTACACGATCGTCGCCGACACCACGCCCCCCACGAATCCCACGCTCTCCAGCACGACGCACACCGTGAACGTCTGGTCGTCTGCCCGCCAAGTCACGGTACGCTGGTCGGGCTCGACGGATGCGGGAGGGAGCGGGGTTGCCGGCTACTCCACCGTCCTCGACAGCGCCGCCGCCACGTCGCCCGACACCACCCTCGAGACCCCCCACACCACCGATCCCCATTCGTTCACCAGCGCGAGCCTGGCCGACGGCGGCAGCTACTACTTCCACCTCCGCGCCTGTGACGTCGCCCTGAACTGCAGCACGGCCGTTCACCTCGGACCGTTCCGCATCGACGGCACCGCGCCCACCACGCCCACGAACGTCACGAGCAGCAGCCACACCGTCGGGGTCTCCTCGACGGACGCCACCATCGACGTGAGCTGGACCGCTTCGACGGACGCTTCCTCGGGCGTGGATGGCTACGCCTTCGCCTTCGACGGCAGCCCGACCTGGACTTGCGACCAGACGAAAGACGTGGAGGAGACCGTTACCTCCGCCACCAGCTCCACCCTCGCCCCCGGAGACTGGTACTTCCACGTGTGCGCCCGTGACAATGCCGGCAACTGGTCCTCTTCGGCCACGTCCGGACCCTACACGGTGTCGGGCCCCTCGGGCTCACGCCACCTGTACACGCTTGCGCCTTGCCGGCTGTTCGACACGCGCAACGCGAGCGGAGCTCCTCCCCTCAATGCTGGGGCCGACCGCGTATTCTCGGCGACGGCTGCGCCGTGCGGCGTCCCCGCGACGGCGCAGGCCCTCTCCGTCAACGTCACCGTGGTCGGATCGACCGCCCCGGGCCACCTCACCCTGTACCCGTTGGGCGCGCCCCTCCCCACGACCTCGACGATCAACTATGGCCTCGGGCAAACCCGCGCCAACAACGCCATCCTGCCCCTCGGCGCGGGAGCGCAGTTCGCCGTTCACAGCGGCCAGGTGACGGGCACGGTGCACCTGATCGTGGACGTCAACGGGTACTTCGAGTGACCGTCGATCAGGAGAGGCGACGTCCGCAATAGGTGTCGATCTCGGACCGAACCCTCTGCGGGCGAGCTACCGTCCCAAGTCCTCTAGCTCCAGGAGACTAACCATTGGCCGCCGCAGCCTTCGACGGTGGTCCGTAGTTGAGAGTAGTCCTGTCAACACGAGCGGGTGCTGTGTGATCGAATACGTGTCGCGGGCGGTGGATCGCGGATGGCGAGAGAAGGATGGAGGAGAGAGTGATCCGGACAGCGGGAGGCATTCTGCTCGCGGCGCTGGCCCTGTGGAGCAAGTCAGCCGGCGCTGAGGTGGTGCGCATCGACATCGCGTCGCGCGAGCCGATGAACAACGGGCAGGCGGTCGGCACCGCCGGCCCGTTCGAGCTCATCCGCGGGAAGGCCTACGGCGAGATCGATCCCTCGGACCCGCACAACCGGATCATCCAGGACATCGATCTCGCCCCGCGCAACGCGCGCGGGAAAGTCGAGTACGTCGCCACCTTCGCGCTCTCGAAACCGGTCGACATCGCGAGATCGGCACGCGTCCTGCTCTATCAGGTCGTCAACCGGGGCAACGGCCACGCCGTCGCCAGCCCCGAGGGCTACGTCTCGCTCGTCAGCGGCTGGCAGGGGGACGTCGTCCCGACCCCGGACAACCAGACGATCGTGGTGCCGATCGCGAAGCAGAAGGATGGATCACCGATCACCGGCCCGGTGCTCGCCCGCTTCATCGACGTGCCCGACGGCGCGTCTACAGCGCCGATTCGCCTCGCCTCGCTCGGGACGCCGCAGCCCTATCCGCCGGTCGATCTCGCGCAGCCGCAGGCGAATCTGACGTGGCACGCCTCGGAGACCTACGACGGCGTGCAGGATGCGTCGCACGCGGTTCCGCGCGCCGACTGGGCCTTCGCCGACTGCACGGCCACCCCGTGGCCCGGCACGCCCGATCCCTCCCGCATCTGCCTGAAGGACGGCTTCCGCGCCGACCGGATCTACGACCTCGTCTACACGGCCAGGGACCCGCTGGTGCTGGGTGTCGGCCTCGCGGCGACGCGCGACGTCGTGTCGTTCTTCCGGCACGACGCGAGGGACGCCGCGGGCACGCCGAACCCGGTCGCGGGCGCGATCGACCACGCGGTCAGCGTCGGCGACTCGCAGTCGGGCAACTTCATCCGCACCTTCATCCATCTCGGCTTCAACCAGGACGAGCACAACCGCATGGTCTGGGACGGCGCGTTCCCGCGCATCGCGGCGCGGCAGACGCCGATGAACCTGCGCTTCGCATTGCCCGGCGGCGCCGCCGGCCTGTACGAGCCCGGGAGCGAGGGCGTCGTCTGGTGGGCGCGCTACGAAGACAAGACGCGCGGGCTGAAGGCCGCCGGCCTGCTCGATCGCTGCGCGGCGACGAAGACGTGCCCGAAGGTGATCGAAGCGTTCGGCTCGGCGGAGTTCTGGGGCCTGCGCATGTCGCCCAACCTCATCGGCACCGACGCCAGGCGCGACCTGCCGCTCCCCGCCAACGTCCGGCGCTACTACTATCCCGGGACCACGCACGGCGGAGGTCGCGGCGGGTTCCGGGTCGACGTCTCCGCGGCGGCCGGCTCGCGCTGCACGCTTCCCGACAACCCGAACCCGGAAGCCGATCAGACGCGGGCGCTGACCCGGGCCCTGGTGGAGTGGGTGACGACCGGCACACCGCCGCCCGCGAGCCGCTACCCGACGCTGGCCAACGGCGACCTCGTCCCCGCCACGCGCGCCGCGATCGGCCTCCCTGACATCCCCGGTCTGCCGTTCAACGACCGGGTCCTCAATCCGGTCATCCGCTACGACTTTGGCGCGGGCTTCGACGCCACTGATCTCTCCGGCGTGATGTCGGTCGTACCGCCGCGGATCCTGGGCGTCGTCCCGACGTACGTTCCGCGCGTCGACGAAGACGGCAACGAGACGGCGGGCGTCCCGTCCGTGCAGATGCAGGCACCGCTCGGGACGTATCTCGGCTGGAACACGGTCCGCTCGGGGTTCTTCGCGGGGCAGGGCTGCGGCTTCCAGGGTGGGTGGATCCCGTTCGCCAGGACGAAGGCCGAGCGCCTCGCCAACCACGACCCGCGCCGGTCGCTCGAAGAGCGCTACGGCACGCACGAGGCCTACGTGGCGCTGGTCCGGCGCGCGGCCGATCAGGCGGTCCGCGACCGGTTTCTGCTTCCGGAGGATGCCGCCCGCATCGTGCGGGACGCGGACGCCAGCGACGTGCTCAGAAAGGCGCCGCCGACCGCGCCCGCGGACATGGCATGCGAGCCTCTAGCTTCGCTCGCGCTGCCGAGTGCGACCGTCACGCTCGCGCGTACCTATCCGGCCGGCGAGTTCGCCGCCCCCAGCCCGGCGAGCCGCACCGTCCAGGTGCCGGCCTTCTGCCGCGTGGCCGTGACCGCGACGCCGACGCCGGACTCCGACATCAAGGTCGAAGTCTGGCTGCCCGGCGGCGACCGGTGGAACGGCAAGCTGCTGGGCACCGACAACGGCGGCTTCTCGGGTGCGATCAACTACGCGGCCCTGGCCCGCGGGATCACGGACGGCTACGCCGCCGTCAGCACCGATACCGGCCACACCGGCGATCAGATGGACTTCGGCGTCGGGCACCCGGAAAAGGTCGTCGACTGGGCGTATCGCTCAATCCACGAGATGACGGCCATCGCGAAGGCAGTGGTGGGGAAAGCCACCGGGCGCGCGCCGCGGCGGTCCTACTTCAGCGGCTGCTCGACCGGTGGCCAGCAGGCTCTGAGCGAGGCGCAACGCTACCCCGCCGACTACGACGGCATCGTGGCGGGCGCTCCGGGCAACAACCGAGTCAACCTGATCTACGGGTTCCTTTGGTCGTGGCTGGCGGCGCACGGCGCGGACGGCTCGCCGATCCTGCCGAGCGCGAAACTGCCTGCGCTGTCGAAGGCCGCGGTCGCGGCCTGTGATGGGATCGATGGGCTCGAGGATGGCCTGATCGGCGAGCCCGGCTCCTGCCATTTCGATCCGACAGCGCTCGCGTGCGCCCTCGCCGAGAGCGACGCCTGCCTGACCCCGCCGCAGATCGAGGCCGTGAAGAAGATCTATGCGGGCGCCAAGACGACGAGCGGCCACCCGCTCTATCCCGGCTGGGCGCCGGGCAGTGAGACGGGCTGGGGCACCTACATCGTCAATCCCCGGGAACCCGTCCGCATCGGGCTGTTCCGCGAGTGGATGTTCCGGAATCCGGCGTGGGATCCGCGCTCGTTCGACTGGGAAAGGGACGTCGCGGCCGTGAACACCGCATACCCGTTTCTGAGCGCGATGTCGACCGACTACAGCGCCTTCAAGGCGCGCGGCGGCAGGCTGATCATGTACGCCGGCCTCGCCGATCCCGTCGTCTCTCCCTTCGACACGATCGGGTACTACGAGAACGTCGCGAAGGCGATGGGCGGGATGGCGGCCACGCAGTCCTTCTTTCGCTTCTTCCCCGCTCCGGGCATGGCGCACTGCGGCGGCGGGGCGGGACCGAACACGTTCGACGCGCTGGCCGCGCTCGACGCGTGGGTCGAGCACGGAACGGCGCCCGACTCGATCGTCGCCTCGCATTCGACGGGCGGGACGGTGGACCGCACACGTCCGCTCTGCGCGTATCCGGCCGTGGCGCGATACGGCGGAACCGGCAGCATCGACGACACCGCGAGCTTCACTTGTACGCCGAAGTAGAACGCGAAATGCCGCTGCCCGGAATCGCTCTAGGTTGTTGAAAGGTTATGGAGCCGGCGCACGGGATTGAACCGTGGACCTGCTGATTACGAACCACCGACAGACGCCGGGTTGCAGTTCTCTGTAAGTGACTCCAAATGCGGGTTTGCCGATGATGCGAATCGCGAGAGGGTGTAGCCTTTCGAGAATCCAAACAAGGGGGGGCTCCGTGACGTCGCGGGTCCGTGACGAGGTATCATTCTTGTATGGTGCATTGGGCGGCGGCTAGGAGTGAGCCTTGACCGAGGTCACCATCTTGGTGCCGGATGACATGCTTCTGGCTCTGAAGCTGACGCCGGAGCGATTCCGAGAAGAGGTTCGGTTGGCCGCGGCAGTCAAGCTCCTCGAGCTGGGACGGCTTTCTACGGGCGCGGCGGCGCGTCTCGCCAGCCTTGCGGTCCCAGTTTTTCTCGCGAGGCTCGCCGACTACGGCCTCTCGTCGTTTCGCATGAGCGAAGCGGAGATAAGCGAAGACGCTCAGCGTGCCTGAGGTCATCTGCGACGACTCCCCCGTCCAATACCTCTATCGCTGCTCCGACCGCCGTCGCCGCCGAACTCCACGAAGGCAGGTTGGGCGGCGTGGACCTCCCCAACTTCGAATCGCTCGACTGGATACGAATCGGCCCGCCCACAGGCCGTCTGCTCCTTCCGATCATCACCGACCTGGGTGCGGGTGAGAGAGAGGTCCTGGCCCTCGGGACCGAGACTCCGAACTCCGTCGTGATCCTGAATGACGCATTGGCTCGGCGGTACGCACGCCTCTTGAATCTGACGCTGACTGGGACGGTAGGGCGTTGTGCTCAAGGCCAAGGAAGCGCGTCTGCTCCCTGCTGTAGCGCCTGTTGTCGGCCGCCTTCAGACCCTGCGGTTTCGACTGGACCCTGAGACACGCCAAGCGGGTGCTGAGGCTGGCTGGCGAGACATGAAGCAGATGACACGGGAGGCCCGAAGGCAGGGTTGGCCGTCCGCGACGACGCGGCTTGACTGGCGAACCTCCCTTGTTCTACTACGCTCTCCGAGCCTCGCCATCATCATGGCCACGGTCCCGACGTTCGCATAGGCGTGGCCGCCACAGGTGCGCAGGACGTGCGCGACCGTGGCGTTGCGGCCAATCCCCACCGTCCCGTGCGCCGCCAGGAGGCTCGCGCCCAGATTCTCGTAGACCGGGAACGGATGACCGCACGCTCCACCCGTCACTCGCTCGAGCTTCATCGATCCTCCCGCCTCCTGTCGTGTCGCACCCGCGCCGGTCCGCCGAAACGCGGGCCGGCTACGTTTCCCCAGGTAAGGCGCAAGCGCCCGTTCCCCGAACGTGTCAGGTCCGTACTCGGAAGAGTCGGCCGCTCCTGCTCGAAGGAGTCCCAGCCGCGACCGATTGAGTGCTCCGCGCGGCCCGATAGGAGGTAGTCCGGGCAGCATGCGGAATACCACAATGCGCGGCGTCGCGTAAGAGAGCGACGGAAAGGACAGCAACCATGTCCACCCAGTTCGCCGTTCCCGAGGAGTTCGAGTCGAGTGGCCAGGCGCTCGGACACCATCCGCACGCGCGCCTCTCCGCGCTCACGGCCGTGTTCAAGAGCCTTGGCTGTCCGCGGATCCACGCTCCGGTAGCGGTGGCACAAGACGTCATCTCGTACCGCGAAGACAGGCCAGGCCGTGGTCAAGGAAGTCGCCGAGGTCCAGTCTGGCGGTTGATCCGGCGTGACGACGTTCATGCAAAGGAGACGATCATGAAAGAGCCCTTGCGGCGAGTGAGACAGGCAGGGGATGTCGTCGCGATCCTCGCGCTCACGGGCTTGCTCGTGCCGGGAGTCTCGTCTCTGGCGGTCGCGACCGAGCCCCCGGACGCGGTCGTGAAGATCTACGCCACGCAGCTCACCTCCGACTACGGGGCGCCCTGGAAAGCCGGCTCCGCGCGCAACGTCTCAGGCTCTGGATTCGTGATCGCCGGCCATCGCATCCTCACGAACGCACACGTCGTGAGCAACGCGACCTTCATCCAGGTGCGACGCTACGGTGACTCCGAGCGCATTCCCGCACGCGTGCTGTACGTCTCCGACGAGGCCGACCTCGCCCTCCTTACGGTCGACGCGCCGGGCTTCTTCGACCCCATCTCGCCGCTGGAGCTCGGCGCCCTGCCCGAGCTGCAGCAGGAGATCCTGGTTCTCGGCTTCCCCGTGGGCGGCGACACACTGAGCGTGACACGCGGGGTGGTCTCGCGCATCGAGAGCCAGACCTACGTCCACGCCAATACCGAGCTGCTGGCCGGCCAGATCGACAGCGCGGTCAACCCGGGCAACAGCGGGGGGCCCGTGCTCGCGGACGGGAAGGTCGCCGGCGTCGTCATGCAAGTGGCGAAGGGCGCGGACAAGACCGCATACATGGTTCCGACGCCGGTGGTGGAGCATTTCCTGGCGGACGTGGCGGACGGGCGTCACGACGGCGTTCCCGATGCCTGCTTCCGCTGGCAGCGGCTGGAGGCGGCCGATCTCCGGCGCATGTACCGGCTGCCCGCTACGGAGACGGGCGTGCTGATCCTTGACACCATGCCGGGGAGCGCGGCCGTGGTGGCGCTCCGGGCCGGGGATGTTCTCCTCTCCATCGACGGCAACTCGATCGGCAGCGACGGCACGATCGAGCTGCGGCCGCGCGAGCGAACCGCCTTCACCTTCCTGCTGCAGCGACACCAGATGGGCGAGAGCGTGGCGTTGGAGCTGCTCCGGGACGGCCAGAGGCTCCGCGCCGCGCTGCGGCTCGACCGCCGCGTCGGGACCGGGTCCCTCGTTTCCGGACCCCTGCACAACGAGCGTCCGGGCTACTACATCTTCGGAGGCCTGGCGTTCTGCCCGACGAGCGTGAACTACATCCAGGCGTGGGGCGAGGATTGGTGGACCCGGGCTCCCCGACATCTGCTCGCGCTCATGGGTCGCCGCGCCCAGTTCGAAGACGAGCAGGCGGTCGTGGTGTGCAGCGTCCTTCCCGCCGAGCTGAACTCGGGCTACGAGGAGATCGCGGAGGACCTCATCGTGAAGGCTGACGGCCAGTCGGTTCGCAGCCTGCGTCACCTGATCCAGGTCATCGAGTCTCGGGACGCTGGCCTGCTGATCCTCGAGACCCACGAAGGCAAGCAGGTCGTCCTCGACCGCGAGCTGGCCCGGCGGAACGGCCCGGCCATCCTCGCGCGATATCAGGTGCTCAGCGATCGATCGGAAGACCTGCTCGCGGCGACGGACAGCCGGTCCAGGTTGATGGTCGCCACCTCTGCGCCATAGCGACGCAATCGCACGCATTTGACACGCGCCGTGGAAGCACAAGGGCAGCGACACTCGGGTCGCACACAGCGTTCAGGAGGTAGTCATGAGGCGAAGGGAGGCGCGGGCGGCGTACCTCGACGGCTTCGGAGGGGTCAATAGCGTCCTCGAAGGCGATCACGTGCGGTGGTCTTGTGGAGTCTCGAAGGAGACGAGCGTGAACGAACGGACACCCGAGCTTCAACGGAACGGCACAACGGTGAGCGTCGGGAGAGGGTGTGAGCGAAGGTCGCGATGAGGGCCTCCACGATCGTGACCGTGCTCGCGACCACGGACATGCACGGCCACGTCTACCCGCACGACTACTTCACCCGCAAGCCCGCCGCGCGCGGCCTCGCCGCCGCCGCGACCTTGATGAACGAGGTCCGACGCGAGAACCCGAACGCGTTGCTCCTGGACTGCGGCGACACGATCCAGGGCTCGCCGCTCGCGAGCGTCTACCAGGCCGCGCGGCGCGACGGCCGCACCAGCGCTCCCGAGCCGATGATGCTCGCGATGAGCCGCGTCGGCTACGAGGCCATGGTGATGGGCAACCACGAGCTCGACTACGGCCTCGCGAGCCTCGGCGCCGCCCGGGCGAGCGCGAGCTTCCGGTGGCTGTCGGCCAACACCCGCTCGACCGGCGTCGTGCCCTCGTTCGCGTCCTACTTGTTGAAGGTGGTGGGGGGCGTTAAGGTCGCCGTCATCGGCATCACGACGCCCGCGATCCCGCAGTGGGCGAAGGACGAGCACATCGCCGGCCTCACCTTCCTCGACCCGATCGAGAGCGTGCGCCGGACTCTCCTGAAGCTCGAGGCCGAGAAGCCAGACGTGATCCTTGCCGCGGTGCACGGGGGCCTCGGGCGCGACCCCGGGACGGGGGCGGCGCGGTCCAACGAGCTTCCTGGCGAGAACCCTGTGGGGGAGCTGGCCGAGCGCTTCCCGCAGCTCGCGGCCATCGTCTACGGCCACAGCCACCAGCGCGAGCCAGGGCGGCGCATCGGCGGCGTGCTCGTGGTGCAGCCGAGGAGCCTGGCGATGGACGTGGCGCGCGTGGACGTCACGCTGGAGCGTGACCCGCGAAGCGGCCGCTTCCGGCTCGCGAGCGCCACAAGCCGCCTGCTGCCGGTCACTCCGGAGACGAAGCCCGACCCGCAGATCCTCGAGCTCGCCCGGCCGTACCACGAGGCCGCCGAGCGCGATCTCGACACGCCGGTGGTCGAGGCCCGGGTCCCGCTCGGCGGTGCGCGCGGCTGCTTCGAGGACTCGGCGCTGGCGGGCGCGATCCACGAATTGCAGCTGCACTACGCCAAGGCCCAGGTGAGTTTCACGGCTCTCCCCCAGACCGCCGCCACGATCCCGTCCGGGCCGGTCACGCGCCGCGCGCTCGCGGCTCTCTGCGTCCACGACGACGAACTCTACGCGGTCGAGGGCGACGGCCGCATGGTGCGCGCGGCGCTGGAGAACGCCACCCGCCACTTCCGGGGCTGGCCCGAGGCGTCGTGCAGCGCGGTCCCGCTCGTGGACCGCGCGATCCCCGGCTACAACTGCGACACGGCCGAGGGCGTCGAGTACGAGATCGATCTCACACGTCCCGTCGGCAGCCGCGTCCGCAACCTGCACTATCTTGGCGCGCCGCTCCGAGACGACGAGCCGCTGCGGATCGCGCTCAGCAGCTACCGTGCGAGGGGGTCGGCTGGCTACTCGATGTTCCGCGGGGCGAAGGTCGTCTACCGCAGCGGGCGGGCGATCCGCGACCTGCTTGCCGAGTACTGGGGCGCGCGCGGGCGCCTGCCCGAGAAGCCAGACAGCAACTGGCGCATGCTGCATCCCGCGGCGTGACCACCATGATGCTCGCCGACGACACGAAGCCGGCTGCGCTCACGCCCGCGACGCTCAGCGTGGTCGTTCCTTGTTACAACGAGGAGCGAACGTTGGAGGGCTGCCTCGATAGCGTGCTCGCCATCCAAGACGAGTCGCTGAAGCTACAGATGATCGTCGTGGACGACTGTTCGAAAGACGACAGTCTGGACGTGGCGCGCAAACTGAAAGAGCGGATCCCCGGCATGGTGCTCTTGCACCACGAGGTGAACCAGGGCAAGGGCGCGGCTCTCCGCACCGGGATCCAGGCGGCGACCGGCGACTTCCTGGCCATCCAGGACGCCGATCGCGAATACGACCCCATGGATCTGAAGCGCTTGCTGGTGCCGCTCCGGCGCGGCGAAGCGGACGTGGTCTTGGGTTCGCGCTTCCTGTCGCACGGCTATCACCGAGTGCTTTATTACTGGCACTCGCTCGGCAACAAGTTTCTCACCACGCTCTCGAACATGCTCACCGATTTGAATCTGACCGACATGGAGACTTGCTACAAAGTCTTCCGTCGCGAGGTCATTCAGAGCATTCCGATCGAGGAGAACCGGTTTGGGTTCGAGCCGGAGGTGGTGGCGAAGGTCGCGCAAATGCGCTTGCGCGTGTACGAAATGGGCATCTCGTACCGCGGCCGCACCTACGCGGAAGGCAAGAAGATCGGCATGCGCGACGGCTTTCGCGCGCTGTATTGCATCCTCAAGTACAACCTGCCGCAGGTTCCGATTGCGGTTCAGTTCTTGTTCTACCTGTTCATCGGCGGCTTCTCGGCCATCGTGAACCTGCTGATCTTCCTGGGCGCCATCAGCGCGGGCGTGGATCTGTCGGTTTCCGCGCTGACTGCGTTCTTCATCGCCGCGTTCGTGAACTACTACCTGTCGATTCTGCTCATCTTCCGGCACAAGGCCAAATGGAGGACCTCAACCGAGCTGTTCGTGTTCCTGCTGGTGGTGGCAACCGTCGGCGCGTTCGACATGTACTGCACGCGCTTCCTGGTCGGCATGGACATGCCCGCGTGGCTCGCAAAGACGATCTCCACCGCGCTCGGCCTGGTGCTCAACTTCGCCGGTCGCCGCTTCATCGTGTTCCCCGAGAAGACGCGGCCCGACTGGAAGCCGCAGAATCCTCACTGAAGGCCGGTCGCCAAGAACAACGTTCCCCCTGATCGGGCGTTCGGAACGCGGAAGAAACGAGGCGACTTGGCTTGGGAACGGGCTCGAATCGATGGGTCGCCAGGTGACCTGGATGGGTGTGGCAGCAAGTGAGCCAGGTCAGGTGACCGCGTCGCTGGATGCAATTCATTCATTTGTATTGGATGATGCCCTTGACGTTCATGAGAAGCTTTCCGTCTGCCGTCTACGATGACAAGGAGCTTCGCTTACGCGCGCGCGACGATGGCAAGGGCATCGATCCGCCGGTGGTCGCCAGCAAGGGCGCGGAGGGGCACTACGGATTGCGCGGCATGCCGGAGCGCGCCGTATTGATGGGGGGAGCTCGCGGTGTGGAGCGAAGTCGGCGCGGGGACGGAGATCGAGCTGCGCCTTCCTGCCCCGCGACCTACGCCACGCCCCGCCGGGACTCCTGGTGGTCACGGCTGTTCGTCCCCAGGACCCCGGCCTGAGGTAGAGGAGACTTCATGAACGACGGCGGCTTGCCAATCCGGATCCTCGCGGTGGACGACCATCCGATGGTGCGCGAAGGCATCGCCGGTCTGATTGGCGTTCAGGCCGACATGGCGCTGGTGGCACAAGCCGGCAATGGTCCCGAGGCGATCCAGCAGTTCCGCACGCACCGTCCAGACGTGACGCTGATGGACCTGCAGATGCCGGAGATGAATGGCCTCGATGCGCTGATCGCCATTCGGACCGAGTTTCCGGAGGCCAGGGTCATCATGCTGACGACCTACGAGGGCGACGTGCACATCCTCCGCGCCCTCAAGGCGGGTGCTCAGGGCTACCTGCTCAAGAACACGCTCCACTCGGACCTGCTGCGCACGATCCGCGCCGTCCACGCTGGCAAGAGGAGCCTGTCGCCCGAGGTCTCGTTCCAGGTCGCCGAGCACATGAGCGACGACGCCCTCACCCCCGCCGAGATCGCCGTCCTGCGGCTCATCGCGGCCGGGAACGCGAACAAGGAGATCGCGGATCAGCTCGGCGTGACCGAGGACACCGTCAAGGGGCGGGTCAAGAGCATCCTCTCGAAACTGGGTGCCAACGACCGCACGCATGCGGCGATCATCGGGGTCAAGAGAGGAATCATCGAGCTGTAGATCCGCCAGGGACCGCGCCGGCCCGCGACTCGAAAGAGGCAAGGCCCACACCCGATCGGAGGTTTCGAGTCGCGCCCGCAAGCCTCGCGACGGTCGCTTACCGGGGCGCCGGCTGAGCCGGCGCGGCGGGTGCCCTCTCCCCCGTCTCCATCGGCAGCGTGCCGATCGCTTTCGCGATCTCCACGGCCAGGTCGGCCACAAGCGCGCTCATCGCCTCGACCGCGCTTCCCGGGTCGGCCCGACGGGGATCGCGCCGTAGCTCGACGTCGCGGCTCTGGAGCGGACGCTCGCTCTGCGCAGGCAGGACAACGAAGCGCCCTGAAAGCGCGACCTCCCCGCCTGGCTGAAGGCCGAAGCGGACCAGCTCCGCGCGCACGCGGCATTGGACGGTCGTGGATCTCGCCCAGGGCGAGCGGATGACGCGACGCGAAGCAAACAGTGTCTCCAGGTCGTCCGTGAGCACGCGCTGCACGCTCGCGTCCAGGGGTTCGGCCCACCGCAGGAACTCGTCGACGCGGACTTCTCCCGGAGCGCTCCACGCCACGAGCTGCGGACGCTCGAGAAAGCCCGGCAGCGACACCGGCAGCACGCCGACGATTCCGAAGCCAGCAGCATTCGAAGCCGGGCTGGCCGGCGGCTCGGCGACGGGCCGCAGCGCGAAGAAGCGAGGCTCCGGGGTGCGCCTGAGGGGCACGCAGCCGGTGACGGCTCCCGCGACGAGGAGCACCACCGCGCATCCCGTGATCCTCATCGCCTCGTCTCCGGCTCGCCCGTCACGCCCGACCCACGCGCGGGCCTCTCCTTCCCGATGACGATCGCCTCGGGATGCGTCTGGAGATACTCCGCGAGATTGCGGAACGCCTGCAGGGTGTGGATCAGCTCCTCCAGGGCGTGGGTGGCGGTGAGTCGCGTGTCGTCGGTGCCGCTCAGTGTCTCCTTCAGGTCGGTCAGGCTCCCCTGCGCCTGGTCGGCGGTCTTGTGGAAGGCGCGCAGGGTCTGCCGCGCCTCCTCTGCCGTCGGGCCCGTCTCGCCGCGCAAGGCAACGAGCGTCTCGGCGGCAGTCCGGAAGGTCGCCTCCGCTTGCACGAGCGTCGACTCCATCTTCCGCGTGCTCCGACGCGCGCCGGCGACGGCGCCCCGCAGATCGTTCGACTCCAGCAGCTCCCGCGCCGCGACCGTCGTCTTGCGCAGGTCGTCCAGCATCTGCTCGAGCGGCAGGTCCGCCGCCTTGTTGAGGATCGCTTCGGCGCGGTCGCCCATCTTCTCCATGGCCGTGGGCGTGGTCGGCAGCTCGGGGTATCGTGGCTGCAGCCCGGCGAAGCGGTCCGGCTCCTCGGGACGGAAGTCGAGGTCGATGTACTTCTGCCCGGTGAGCAGGCTCGCGCTCTGCAGGCGCGCGCGGATCCCGCGGTCGATCAGCCCTCGCGCGAACTCTTGCCGCGAGGTCGACGGCAGCAGGTCGGCGGGCACGTTTTGCCCCGGCGGCACTTCGATTACGTTGTGCCGGACCTCGATCACCACTTCGATCTGGATGAGGGCGGCCGGTCGGCCGGTGAGGATGGCCCGGACGTCCTGCACCTCTCCGACCTTGACGCCGCGGAGCGTCACTGGCGCGCCCTTGTCGAGGCCCTTCACGGAGCCGGGAAAGTAGAGGGCGAACCGGTCGCGCCGCGCGAGCCAGTTCCCCGAGCTCAGAGCGACGATGGCGGCGAGGACGAGTGCTATCGCTCCGAGGACGAAGGCGCCGACCAGCCGCGGGTGGGCCTTCGCGCTCACAAGCGCCCCCGGCTGAGAAAGGCCCGCACCTTCGGATCCGGGTGCTCGCGCAGCTCGCTGGGTTTGCCTCGCGCGATCATCTTCTCCCGCTCCCCGTCGAGGAACACCGCGTCGTCGCCGAGCGCGAAGATGCTGGGCAGCTCGTGGGTGACGATCACGACCGTCGTCCCCGCGCTGTCCCGCTGCTCCAGGATGAGGTCGTCGAGCCGCCGTGAGCTCAAGGGATCGAGCCCCGCCGAGGGCTCGTCGAGATAGAGGATCGATGGGTCGAGGGCCATCGCGCGCGCGAGTCCAGCGCGCTTGCGCATCCCGCCGCTGATCTCGGAGGGGTAGTGCTCCTCGAAGCCCGCCAGTCCGACCAGGGCCAGCTTCAGCCGCGCCACCTCGGCCGCGTCGGCGGCCGAGAGCCTCCGCTTGTCGACCAGGGGCAGAGCGACGTTTTCAGCCAGCGTCATCGAGCTCCACAGGGCCGCGCTCTGGTAGAGCACGCCGAAGCGCTGCTTGAGCGCCTCGCGCTCCTCCTCGCCGGCGGCCCAAAAGCCCTCCCCCTCGTAGAACACCTCGCCGCTCGCGGGGCGATTGAGGCCGATCATGTGGCGCATGAGCGTGCTCTTGCCGCCGCCGCTGTCCCCCATGATCACGAAGATCTCGCCTCTTGCCACCGTGAAGCTGAGGTCCTTCTGGATGACCGTGTCGCCGTACGCCATGGTCAACTCCTGCACCTCCACGTGCGCCGCCACCGACGTGGTCACAGCCCAAGCCCGTAGAGGAAGACGGCGGCGACGGCATCCGCCACCACCACGAGCACGATGCCCATGACCACCGCCCGCGTGGTCGCCACTCCGACCGCGGCCGCGCTGCGTCCGCAGCGGATCCCGTAGTAGCAGCCGGTGAGCGCCACTACGATCCCGAAGGCGACGCTCTTGCCGAGGCCGATCCACACGTGCGCGAGCGTGAGCGTCTCTCGGGTCTGGCTGAGGTACTCCGCCGGGCCGAGGTGCAGCATCGTCACCCCCACGAACAGGCCGCCGAGCGTTCCCATCAAGTCCGCGTAGGCCACGAGCGCGGGGAGCATGAGCGCAGTAGCCAGGACCCGGGGCAGGACGAGGAACTCCATCGGCCGCAGCCCCATGGTGACCAGAGCGTCCACCTCCTCGTTCACCGTCATGGTCCCGAGCACGGCGGCGAAGGAGGCGCCGGTGCGGCCGGTCATGACGATCCCGGTCATCATCGGGCCCAGCTCGCGCGTCATCCCGATGCCCACCAGGCTGGCCACGTAGATCGCGGCCCCGAACTGCTGCAGCTCGACCGCGCCCACGAACGCGAGCACCGCGCCGATGAGGAAGCTCACGAGGGAAACGATGCCGACCGCCGCCACCCCGGTGGCCTCGACCGCGGACAGCAGGTCTTGAGCGCGGATGCCGGCCCGGCCACGAAGGAAGTTGACGAAGGCCAGGAGGGTCTCGCCCACGAAGTCGAGCGCGTCGGCGGCCGTGTCCCTGGCGCGCAGGGCCTCACGTCCCACGCGCGCCGTGAGCGCGTCGTCCACGACGGCGCCGGTGCCTACTCGCGGAGGAACGGCCCACGCGAGTTCCAGGAGCTTCCGGGCGCCCGGAGGGAGCCCGCTCACGTCCATCTCGATGCCGCGCTCTCCCGCGAGCCTCGCGACGGAGTGGGCAAAGGCGACGAGCGCACTGTCCCACTCCGCGAGCTCGTGGGCATCGAACACGAGGCGGCGCGGAGGCGATCCGCCGATCTCGCGCGCGACCGAATCGATGGAGGGTAGACCTTCCGAAAGCGTCCAGCCGCCCGCCATCGCCAGCCGCAACTCGGACCCGTCACGGGTGACGGCCAGGAGCCGTTCCATCCCTCCTCGTCCGCTCTGAAGACGCGCGCTCATCGCGGGTGGGATACCTGGCCAAAGACCCGAAGGCGCACCAGGTCGAAGACGGTGGGGGCAATCGAGACGATCAGCGGCCCGATCAAGAGGCCCTTCACTCCGAAGATCGCTGCGCCGCCGAGGATTCCGAACAGCAGCGGCAGGAGGCTCACGCGGATCCGGCGCCCAACCAGCCAGGGCGCCGCGAAATTGTCGATCCCGAGCACCATCATCGTTCCCCAGGCCAGGACGAGGAGGCCCGGCACGACGTGGCCGGAGAGGACGGTCACCAGGCCGACCGGGACCCAGACGCTGCTCGTGCCGACGACCGGCACGACGCTGGCAACGCCTGTGAGCACGCCGAGCAGGACGGCGGCCTGGATTCCCATGACAGCGTACCCAAGAGTCGCGATCGCGCCCTCGAGCAGGGCGGTGAGCAGGAGGCCCCGTACGACCGCAACGGTCGCGTCGCGCGTCCGATCCAACAAGCGTTGTGTGTCCTCGGCGGACAGCGGGAGGAATCGACGCAGACGCGCGACGTAGGCCGCCCCGTCCCGCAGCAGGAAGAACGTGATCAGCGGACACAGCGCGAGGCTGAGCGCAACACCCTGAAGCGCCTCCGCGGCCGCCTGCGTGGCCCCGTCGGCGAGATGGTCGAGACCTCGGGCGGCGGAACCGAGCATCCAGGCCCTCGTCTGCGCGCTGCTGAGCCCGATCCGGCGTGACACGCCGTCGGGGATCGGCTGGATTCCGCGCAGCGAATCGTCGAGACGGCCTTCGTGGATGCCCTGGGCGGCCACGATCCAGCGGGAGAGCCCGGGCCGAACGTGGTCCGCCTGGCTCGCCGCCATCCAGATCAGGAGGACGACGGGTACGAGGACGAGCGTCAGGATCGCGAGGTCCGTGAGCAGCGCACGCACGGTCGGCGAGAGCCGGGGCCAGCGCCGTCCGATCCAGCAGTAGGCCGGGTAGGCGGTGATCGACAGCGCGCCGGCGAGGACGACGGGCCCGGCGAAAGGAAGAAGGAGGGCCGCCGTCGCCGTGAGAAACGCGAAGGCGAGCAAGACGAGGAAGACGGTCGCCGCGACCGAGCGCGGCGGCGTCAGGCCGCGAATGGGCGCGCCAGTGGTCGGAGCCGAAGTTATCACGAGCTCTCCAATTGAACTCCGACCAGCTGGGCGTCCTCGGGAAACACGACGAGCCTCATGAGGCGCGCGTCCGCGAGCGCCGGCCGCATTGCCGGCGGCACTTGCGCGCGCAACGCAGTTGGACAGCCAGTGCATGTCGGAACGACGCTCCGGTGGTGACGCATACGGGCAGGCTGTTGTGCACGGCTCGTGCCACTCGTTTCGGAGTGCGGGTGTCGCGCAAGTCAGCGCCGGAACGCGAGCGAGCTACCGTTGAGCGTCCTTTTGGCACGTGTCGTCGTTGTGGATCCCCAACGCTGGCGACGACTCGAAAGGGTCACGACCGGGACCCGATCGGGCCTTTCGATTCGTGCCCGCAACGGCGAAACTAAGGGGCGAGGATGCGGCGCCTCTATTCCACATTCGCGGGCAGTTGGCCGGGCTCAGGATTGCTGCTCCTGCGCCTGGTCATCGGGTCGTTCCTCCTCGTCGGTGCCGGCCCGAGACCATGGAGCGAGCAGCCGCTACACGCCACTCTCACCTCCGCCTCCCTGGCGGGATCGGGGCTTCTTCTCATGGCCGGGCTCTGGACGCCCGTGGCCGGAACCATCGTGGCCTTGATCAAGCTCTCCCAGATCCTGACCGTGACCCGGGAGCCGTGGGTTGGCCTCCTGGCCGGAAGCATGGGGGGCGCGCTCGCGATGTTGGGACCCGGTCGTTGGTCGGTCGACGCTCATCTCTTCGGATGGAAGCGCATCGAAGCACCACCGCGCCCAAATCGTTCAAACGCGCTCTGAGTTTCGCCAGATCGGCGCCGTGCCGCAGCGACCACAGCGGCCGCTCCCCGAACGTGTCAGGTCCCTACCCGGAAGAGTCGGCCGCTCCTGCTCGAAGGAGTCCCGGCCGCGACCGATTGAGCGCTCCGCGCGGCCCGATAGGAGGTAGTCCGGACAACATGCGAAGTCCCACAATGCGCGGTGTCGCGTAGAACAGCGACGGAAAGGACAGCAAACCATGTCCACCCAGTTCGCCGTTCCCGCCGAGATCGAGTCGAGAGGCCAGGCGCGCCTCTCCGCGCTCACGGCCGTGTTCGAGGACTCGCCCGACGGAGCATGCAGCCCCGACGTGGTCCCCTCGAGCGGCGCCGTCTTCGGCATGGTCGGCGAGTCGCCGGCCATGGGCCGCGTGCTCGACCGCGTGGCTCGGGTCGCCGCCACCAACGCGACCGTGCTCGTGACGGGCGAGACCGGGACCGGCAAGGAGCTGATTGCGCGCGCGATCCATGCCGGCTCGTCGCGCGCGAAGCGGCCTTTCGTCAGGGTGAACTGCGGCGCGTTGACCGAGGGGCTGATCGCCTCCGAGCTGTTCGGCCACGAGCGGGGCTCTTTCACGGGGGCGGTGGAGCGGCGCAAGGGGCGCTTCGAGCTCGCCAACGGAGGGACGATCTTCCTCGACGAGGTCGGCGAGCTGCCGCCGGCGCTTCAGGTCGCACTCCTCCGTGTGCTGCAGGAGGGCGAGTTCGAGCGCGTGGGAGCCACCGAGACGCTGAAGACCGACGTACGCGTGGTCGCCGCCACCAACCGCGACCTCGACCAGGCGGTGCGGGAGGGACGTTTCCGGAGCGACCTCCTGTTTCGCCTGAACGTGTTCCCGATCGCCATGCCTCCGCTGCGCGAGCGCAAGGACGACATCCCCTTGATCGCCGAACACTATGCGCGCCAGTACGCACGGAAGCTCGGGAAGCGGATCAGTGGCATCAGCCCGAGTGCCATGGAGGCACTCCTTGCCTATCCGTGGCCCGGCAACATCCGCGAGCTGCAGAACGTCGTCGAGCGGGCGGTCATCCTCGCCCGTGGAAACATCCTCGGCCTCTCCGATTTCGAGCTTCCCCGCCTCGGCTCCGACTCCCTTCGCCCTGCGCGCGGCGGTCCTGCCGGGGACGAGCGCCAGCAGATCGAAAACGCGCTCGCGGCCAGCCGCGGCCGGGTGTATGGACCCGAGGGCGCCGCGGAGACGCTCGGGGTCCCGGCCAGCACGCTGGAATCGCGCATTCGTCGCCTCGGGATCGACAAGCACGCGTTCCGCCGTCGCCCCCCGCTCGTCGCGAACCAGGGCGCACCGGACACGATCCTCGTTCCCTGAGCCCCGCGGATGCTCCGGCGCCGCCGGGGCGCTGGACGACCACGCTCACTCGCGGACGCATTCGTGGCCGGGCTCTGGACACCCGTGGCCGGAACCATCGTGGCCTTGATCAGACTCTCACAGATCCTGACTGTCGCCCAGGAGCCGTGGGTTGGCCTCCTGGCCGGAAGCATGGGGGGCGCGCTCGCGATGTTGGGACCCGGTCGTTGGTCGGTCGACGCTCATCTCTTCGGATGGAAGCGCATCGAGGCACCCCCGCGCCCAGATCGTTCAAACGCGCTTCGAGTTTCGCCAGATCGGCCGGGGCCGCGCCGCAGACCCACAGCGGCCGCTCCCCGAACGTGGCCGGTCTCGTACTCGAAAGAGTCGGCCGCTCCTGCTCGAGGGAGTCCCCGCCGCGACCGATCGAGTGGTCCGCGCGGCCCGATAGGAGGTAGTCCGGGCAGCATGCGAAGTCCCACAATGCGCGGTGTCGCGTAGGACAGCGACGGACAGGACAGCAACCATGTCCACCCAGTTCGCCGTTCCCGTCGAGATCGAGTCGAGTGACCAGGCGCTCGGACAGCGTCCGCACCCGCGCCTCTCCGCGCTCACGGCGGGCTCGAAGTCTTCAAGCAAGAGTGTCGCAATCTACCCACACGGGAACGGGACTGGAGCTTACGTCCGTCCCATCTCGCGCATGGTCGCGTCGGGACTCGCTGTCTAGGCCCGCAGGGGCAAGGCGAGCGCTTTGCCCCTGCCAACGTAGGCACGGAGGCTCACATGAGCATAATGCAAGCCGCAATCACGCAGGCGGACGACAGGGCGAATCGCGAGGGGCGCTCCATGGTGGTCTACCACGTCGGGCGCGACCGTTACGGCCGTCTCGCTGTCTTCTACGTCCGCCCAGAAGACGGGTCGGAGGGTTGGGCGCCGTTTGATGTGCTGGCGCAACGAGGCGCGACCGTGGCCTATCGGGCGGCGGTGTCCCGTCGCTAGCTTCATGGTCCGTCGCTGGTACCTGGACGAAATGATAGGCGCCGGCCATGGCGCGCTACAGGGCGCAGGACGCACCGGAAGAGGCAACGGGCAGGACGCACGGAGCGGACGCGCCACAAGGGCGCCTGGGCGGACAGGCGGCGATCATCGGGTTGAAGAGAGGGATCATCGACCCTTGACGGCCACGAGCGGCTTACCCCAACCCGCTCGCCCCAGCATGCGGCCGTCATCACGTTGAAGAAGGCAGTGCTCTACCTTCTGACAGAACCTCCTGGGTGCTCACGTCGTTCGTCCACGCTCGAACCCGCCGTTGCGGCGAGCCGCGCAGACCCCCCATAATACCGCGGATTCCGGGCTGCCGTGGCTGCTGGCAACTCAGCCGGCAGACGCACGCGATGAGGATGACGATGGCGCTCGACGCTTGCGACGCCCGCGCGGTGACTCGGCTGGTTCTCCGCGGTGCTTGCCTGGTGTGGGCCCTGTTCATGGCGCCCGCCGCCGAGGCCCTCGATCCGGAGAAGCGCCTGAACCAGTACATCCACACGTCCTCGCGAACCCAGGATGGCTCGCTGCCGGCCGGCATGTTCTCGATCACCCAAACATCCGATGGCTTTCTCTGGTTGCTCTCTCTCCCGGGCGACCTCTACAGGTTCGACGGCGTTCGATTCGTACGTTGGCCTGTCCCTCTCGGTCCTTCAGGGAAAGTCTTTGCCGACAGCGCCGGCGGTCTCTGGGTAACCGCGAGGGAACTCGTTCACCTCAAGAAGGGGGTTGTCGCGTCTCAGTTCGAGTTGGCAGGCACTCAAGGGTATCAAAGCATCAGCGAAGATCCTGAGGGCACGGTGTGGGTCGGGCTACGCGGACAAGACGCGCCGCTCTGCAACGCCAGCGACCGCGGGGTCAAGTGTTTCGGAAAGGACGACGGGATTCAGCTCAGCGAGATCACTGCGGTAATGCCCGATGACGGCGGCGGGTTGTGGCTGGGCGGATCGACGGCTCTCGTTCACTGGCGCCGCGGTGGGGTGTCTGAGACGTATCCAGTCAAAGCCCCCGTGTCGAGTCTCGGCCGCACGCCTGACGGAACGCTCTGGGTCGGCCTGCAAGAGGAGGGACCAGGACTGGGGCTCCAACAGCTGAGCGACGGTGTCCTCAGAACATTCGTGACCCCGCACTTTGACGGAGGCACCGTCAGTGTGACCAGCCTGCGGGTGGATCGTGACGGCAGTCTGTGGGCTGGCACCGATGCAGCAGGTGTCGTTCGTATCCGTGGCGGCGCGGTCGAACGCTACCGCCAGACGGACGGCCTTTCCGGCGATTCTGTGTGGGCGCTGTTTGAAGACCGCGAAGGCATCGTCTGGGCGGGAACCACGAGCGGCATCGACAGCTTCCGCGATCCGCGCGTCGTCACCTACTCGTCGGCACAAGGTTTGGGGAAGGATCTGGCGGCGGGCATTCTGGCCAGCCGCGACGGCACGCTCTGGGTCGCCAACAGCGGCTCGCTCGATCGCATCAGAGGCGGGACGGTCACGTCCATCGTCAGGCGCAATGGTCTTCCCGGGAACCAGGTCGCCGCCATGCTGGAAGACCACGCCGGCAACATGTGGGTGGGCGTAGACGACGGACTGTATCTCTTCAAGGATGGGCGGTTTCGTCGCCTGCCGGAACCCGACCACCAGCCGCTCGGAATGGTGGTTGGACTGACCGAGGACGTCGACGGAAATATCTGGGCGGCATGCGGCAGACCAAGAAAGCTGGTGCGCATACGCGACTTCCAGGTGCGCGACGTGCTCGCGGCCTCGCAAGTTCCGGCGGGAGCTCATCACCTCGCTCCAGACCCCCACGGTGGTATTTGGATCGCGACGTCAACAGGAGACGTGGTGTTGATCCGAAACGGCACGGTCGAGAAGACGATTCCGCTCGATCCCAGAAGTTCTCCGTTGAATCGCCACATCGTCGCGGGCGCCGATGGCTCCGTTCTCGTCGGCTCCGAGAACGGTCTGGTCGGCTGGCGTGAGGGCACCGTCCGGCGCATGACCACGAAGAACGGCCTGCCCTGCGACTTCGTCATCGCGTTCATTCAGGACAAGGAGAAGCGTTGGTGGCTGTATACCCAGTGCGGCGTCGTGGAGTTCTCGGACGCTGAGCTCCAGAAGTGGTGGGCGAACCCCGAGGCCATGATTCGGACCCGCGTCTACGATGCGTTCGACGGCGCCCAGCCAAACATCGGTTCCTTCAACGCGGCGGCGTCCACCTCCGATGGGCGCGTATGGTTTTCGAGCGGAGTCGTCGTGCAGATGCTGGACCCGTCCAGGATGCCGCAAGCAGCAGGGCCGGCGGCAGCTACTGTCGAATCCGTGATCGTCGATCGCAAGGACTTCGCGGCCAGTGACCACCTCGAGGTGGGCCCGCACGTGCGCGACTTGCAGATCGACTACACGTCGCCGACCTTCTCGATCCCACAGAAGGTCAAGTTTCGCTACAAGCTCGATGGCTACGACGACCATTGGCATGAGGCCGGTCCACGGCGGCAGGCGTTCTATACCGATGTGCCGCCGGGGAAGTACACGTTCCGGGTGATGGCGGCCAACAGCGACGGCGTCTGGAACGAGCGCGCCGCCACGCTGCAGTTCTCCATCGCTCCCGCGTACTATCAGACGATCTGGTTCCGCACAGTCTCCGCGGTTTCGTTCCTGGCGCTTCTGTGGGCGGCTCACCGGTATCGGATGGGCCATGTTCAACACGCGTTCGCCCAGACGCTCGACGCACGCGTCGCGGAGCGCACCCGCATCGCGCGCGAACTCCACGACACGCTGCTGCAAAGCTTCCATGGTCTGCTGCTGCGATTCCAAACCGCGGCGCACCTGCTGCCCGATCGCCCGGTCGACGCGAAAGAGAAACTGGATACGGCGATTCAGCAGGCGGCGAAAGCGGTCACCGAAGGCCGCGATGCCGTGCAGGGTCTGCGGGCGTCAACTCTCGAACGGAACGAACTGGCACAGGCGATTAGAACGATTGGCAACGAACTCGCAGACAACGCGAGTGACCAGCCTGCTTTCGACTTCCACGTCCTTGTCGATGGCGAGCCGAGAGAACTCCACCCGATCGTTCGCGACGAGATTTACAAGATCGCGGCGGAAGCTCTGCGGAACTCATATCGGCACGCGGAGGCCGGGCGCGTCGAGGTCGAGATCCGTTACGACAGCGACGAGTTCCGACTGCGGGTGAGGGATGACGGCAGAGGCATCGATCAAACGGTTCTCGCGGCCCAGGGTGTCGAGGGGCACTTCGGGCTGCGCGGCATGCCGGAACGCGCCGCAGTGATTGGGGGGAAGCTGGCCGTCTGGAGCGAAGCCGGTGCCGGCACCGAGGTGGAGCTGCGGATTCCCGCGAGCACCGTCTATGCGACGGGGCGGGGGCGCTCCTGGTGGTCACGACTGACTGCCTCCAGCATGCGGGCGCGAGACAGAGGAGATGCGGGTTGACGGGGGATCCCTCGCCGATCGTGTCGAAACTGGACGCCAACGATCTGGCGCATTCGACCATCATCGGGTTGAAGAGAGGGATCATCGACCTCTCTAGAGGCCACGAGCGGCTTCCCCCGCGTGCCCGCTGGCGAGGACTCGAAAGGGTCACGACCTGGACCCGACCGGGGCTTTCGATTGGTGCCCGCAACGACGAAACTAAGGGGGCAAGGGTTTGGGTTGCGGCGCCTCTTTTCGACGTTCGCGGGCAGTTGGCCGGGCGCAGGATTGCTGCTCCTGCGCCTGGTCATCGGGTCGTTCCTCCTCGTCGGTGCCGGCCCGAGACCATGGAGCGAGCAGCCGCTACACGCCACTCTCACCTCCGCCTCCCTGGCGGGATCGGGGCTTCTTCTCATGGCCGGGCTCTGGACGCCCGTGGCCGGAACCATCGTGGCCTTGATCAAGCTCTCCCAGATCCTGACCGTGACCCGGGAGCCGTGGGTTGGCCTCCTGGCCGGAAGCATGGGGGGCGCGCTCGCGATGTTGGGACCCGGTCGTTGGTCGGTCGACGCTCATCTCTTCGGATGGAAGCGCATCGAAGCACCACCGCGCCCAAATCGTTCAAACGCGCTCTGAGTTTCGCCAGATCGGCGCCGTGCCGCAGCGACCACAGCGGCCGCTCCCCGAACGTGTCAGGTCCCTACCCGGAAGAGTCGGCCGCTCCTGCTCGAAGGAGTCCCGGCCGCGACCGATTGAGCGCTCCGCGCGGCCCGATAGGAGGTAGTCCGGACAACATGCGAAGTCCCACAATGCGCGGTGTCGCGTAGAACAGCGACGGAAAGGACAGCAAACCATGTCCACCCAGTTCGCCGTTCCCGCCGAGATCGAGTCGAGAGGCCAGGCGCGCCTCTCCGCGCTCACGGCCGTGTTCGAGGACTCGCCCGACGGAGCATGCAGCCCCGACGTGGTCCCCTCGAGCGGCGCCGTCTTCGGCATGGTCGGCGAGTCGCCGGCCATGGGCCGCGTGCTCGACCGCGTGGCTCGGGTCGCCGCCACCAACGCGACCGTGCTCGTGACGGGCGAGACCGGGACCGGCAAGGAGCTGATTGCGCGCGCGATCCATGCCGGCTCGTCGCGCGCGAAGCGGCCTTTCGTCAGGGTGAACTGCGGCGCGTTGACCGAGGGGCTGATCGCCTCCGAGCTGTTCGGCCACGAGCGGGGCTCTTTCACGGGGGCGGTGGAGCGGCGCAAGGGGCGCTTCGAGCTCGCCAACGGAGGGACGATCTTCCTCGACGAGGTCGGCGAGCTGCCGCCGGCGCTTCAGGTCGCACTCCTCCGTGTGCTGCAGGAGGGCGAGTTCGAGCGCGTGGGAGCCACCGAGACGCTGAAGACCGACGTACGCGTGGTCGCCGCCACCAACCGCGACCTCGACCAGGCGGTGCGGGAGGGACGTTTCCGGAGCGACCTCCTGTTTCGCCTGAACGTGTTCCCGATCGCCATGCCTCCGCTGCGCGAGCGCAAGGACGACATCCCCTTGATCGCCGAACACTATGCGCGCCAGTACGCACGGAAGCTCGGGAAGCGGATCAGTGGCATCAGCCCGAGTGCCATGGAGGCACTCCTTGCCTATCCGTGGCCCGGCAACATCCGCGAGCTGCAGAACGTCGTCGAGCGGGCGGTCATCCTCGCCCGTGGAAACATCCTCGGCCTCTCCGATTTCGAGCTTCCCCGCCTCGGCTCCGACTCCCTTCGCCCTGCGCGCGGCGGTCCTGCCGGGGACGAGCGCCAGCAGATCGAAAACGCGCTCGCGGCCAGCCGCGGCCGGGTGTATGGACCCGAGGGCGCCGCGGAGACGCTCGGGGTCCCGGCCAGCACGCTGGAATCGCGCATTCGTCGCCTCGGGATCGACAAGCACGCGTTCCGCCGTCGCCCCCCGCTCGTCGCGAACCAGGGCGCACCGGACACGATCCTCGTTCCCTGAGCCCCGCGGATGCTCCGGCGCCGCCGGGGCGCTGGACGACCACGCTCACTCGCGGACGCATTCGTGGCCGGGCTCTGGACACCCGTGGCCGGAACCATCGTGGCCTTGATCAAAACCTCATCGATGTCTTCATTCCGCACTTCCATCGAGCGCAACCGGCTCGATGTCCCAGATGTCGCGGCAGTACTCGCGGATCGAGCGATCCGACGAGAAGCGGCCGACACGCGCGCAGTTGAGGATCGACATCCGCGTCCAGCTCTGCGGGTCGCGATAGGCCGCGCTCACCCGCTGCTGGCAGTCCACGTAGGCCTGATAGTCGGCGAGCAGAAGGTATTCGTCGTTGACCAGGAGCGAGTCGACCAGCGGCTGGAAGAGCTCGCGGTCGCCGTTCGAGAACGCGCCGGTAGCGATGAGATCGATGGTCTCGCGCAGCTCGGGGTTGGCCTCGTAGATCGCGCGCGGGCGGTATCCCCGGCCTTCACCCCTGTGACCTCGGCCGCGGTCAGCCCGAAGAGGAAGAAGTTCTCCGGCCCGACCGCGTCGCGAATCTCGACGTTGGCGCCGTCGAGGGTGCCGATGGTGAGCGCGCCGTTCATCGCGAACTTCATGTTTCCGGTGCCGGAAGCCTCCTTGCCGGCCGTCGAGATCTGCTCCGACAGCTCCGCCGCCGGGTAGATCTGATGCGAGCTCTTCACGTTGAAGTCGGGGAAGAACACCACCTTGAGCAGCGGCGACACGCGGAGATCGCGGTTGACCACGTCCGCGACGCCGTGGATCAGCCGGATGATCAGCTTGGCCATGCGGTACCCGGGCGCGGCCTTCCCGCCGAAGATGACGGTGCGGGGCGGGCCCGCCTCGCCGCCCCCGCGCGCGATGCGGTTGTACGCCGTGATGAGGTAGAGGACATTGAGGTGCTGTCGCTTGTACTCGTGCAGCCGTTTCACCTGGACGTCGAACAGCGAATGCGAATCGACCACGATGCCGGTCCGCTCCCGGATCAGGGAGGCCAGCCGCCCCTTGTTGGCGGCCTTCACCGCGCGCCACTCCGCCTGGAATCCCGGGTCGGCCGCGAACGGCTCGATGCGGGCGACCTCCGACTCCAGGTCCGACAGCCAGCGCTCGCCGATGGTGCGCGTGAGGAGCGAGGCCAGGCCGGGGTTGGCGAGTGCTATGAAGCGGCGCGGGGTGACGCCGTTGGTGACGTTCCGGAACTTCTCCGGCGACACCGTGTGGAAGTCGCGAAGCACGGTCTGCCTCAGCAGGTCGCTGTGCAGCACGGCCACGCCGTTGATGGCATGGCTGCCGGCGCTGGCGAGGTGCGCCATGCGGACGTAACGATCTCCCCGCTCGTCGATCAGCGACAGCCGGCGAACCAGGTCCTCGTCGCCCGGGACACGCTGCCGTACGTCGTCGAGGAACCGCCGGTTGATCTCGTAGACGATCTCGAGGTGGCGCGGCAGGAGCTCGCGGAAGAGAGCCACCGGCCACCGCTCGAGCGCCTCCGCCAGGAGCGTGTGGTTCGTGTAGGCACAGGTGCGCTCGGTGATCGCCCAGGCCGTCTCCCAGTCCATGCCGTGCTCGTCCACGAGCAGCCGCATCAGCTCGGCCACCGCGATCGAGGGATGGGTGTCGTTCAACTGGACGGCCCAGTACGACGCAAACTCCAGAAGGGGTCGCCCCGCGACCAGGTGCACCCGGATCATGTCCTGCAGCGAGCAGGACACGAAGAAGTACTGCTGGGCCAACCGGAGCTGCTTGCCCACCTCGGGCTCGTCGTTCGGGTACAGCACCTTGGTGAGCGTCTCCGAAAGGACCTTCTGGTCCACCGCGCCGTAGTAATCGCCAACGTTGAAGGCGTCGAAGTCGAACGACTCGGTGGCCTCGGCCTTCCAGAGCCGCAGCAGGTTGGCCGTGGGCGTGCGGAACCCCGGCACGGGGGTGTCGTAGGCGACTCCCTTGACGCTCTTGGTCGGGATCCAGCGCACGCGGTGGCGGCCGTGCTCGTCCCGGACGTGCTCGGTGCGTCCGTAGAACCCCACGTCGTAGGCGTCTCGTTCGGGTCGGGGGACCTCCCAGGGGTTGCCCAAACGCAGCCACTTGTCGGTCCTCTCGACCTGCCACCCGTCACGGATCGCCTGGTCGAAGATGCCGAACTCGTAGCGGATGCCGTAGCCGACCGCGGGTACGCCCAGCGTCGCCAGCGAATCCATGTAGCACGCGGCGAGCCGGCCGAGGCCGCCGTTTCCGAGCCCGGGCTCTTCCTCCTCCTCCAGCAGCTCGCCCAGGTTCTGACCGAATCGCGAGAGCGCCCGCTCGGTCGCATCCCAGATCCCCAGGTTGATCAGGTTGTTACCGAGATGGGGCCCGGTCAGGAACTCCGCCGAGAGGTAGGCCACAACCTTGGCCGGCGATTCCAGCAGGCCATTGATCATCGTGAGATAGCGATCGAGCAGGCGGTCGCGAACGGCCAGGGCAAGCGCCATGTACCAGTCGTGCCGGGTCGCGTAGCGGGGGGGGACCGCCTGCTGGTAGTGCAGGTTGTCGGCGAGGGCGGCGGCGATCGCCTCTTCCCCGAGGCCGGTGCGAACCGACGTCTCGGCTGTCGCCGAAGCGGGTCGGGAGGAAGTGTGCCTGGTGCGTCGCAATGTCATGAGCGCCTCGACGGCCCGGAGTGCGAGTCCTGCATGCTACACCCTCCTTGCTTCCATGGATACCGAGAGCTTGCGGCTGGGCTCGCCGGCGCGACGCCCGCTCGGCCCGGTGGCCGAGAGCGGAGAGTCGGCTCCTTCGCTCCGACGGCGGTGCTCCCGGGCAATCGCGAGCACGGACACGATCCAGAGTGTCGCCAGCGCGACATTGATCGCAGCGAAAGTCGCCGTCGACCAGCCGAAGTGAGTGCCCAGCAGGACCATCACCGTGGACATGATCGCGCCGAGCCGGACGGCGACCGTGTCCACGGCAGTCTTGCCCACGAACTTTTCCGCGCGCGAGGCGATCAGGAAGAGCGCGTGCCGTGTGGTGTCCTGCAGGGAGTACTGCAACGAGTTCTCCCCGATCTTGACCAGGCGAACGACGGCCAGGACCGGGAACGCTACCGCTGCGCCGTACGCGCCCAGGGCGAACACCGGCAGGAAGAGCAGCGCCTTCCGGACTCCGACGAGGTGCAGGATGCGCGAGACCGCGAACAGCTGCAGGAGCATCCCGATCAGGTTGAACCAGGTGAAGTAGTCCGCCTTGAACGCCCCGATGAAGGCCCCTGCCGAGGCTCCCGAGGCGCTGGCCTCCGCCGCCGCCTTCAACAGCACGCGGTCGAGCAGGTACTCGCCGGAGCTGTTGACCCAGTTGAGGAAGACCACCATGCCCGCGATGAGGAGCAAGTACTTGTCGCGGATCAGCAGAGCGAACGCGCCGCTTTCCGAGATCGGTTCCTCACGGACTGCCGCCGCCTGCTCGGGCCCCCGGTGTGCGGCGCGCCTCTGGATCCAGACGATCAGGCCGACGCATACGAGCAGGATCACCACGGCCGCCTCCATCAGCGCCTGCGGGCCCAGCGGCACGAGCCAGCTCGCGAGGCGAGACCCGGCGAGGGCGCCAAGGGAGCTGCCACCGCCGATGATCGGGAACAGCCGCTTTCCCTGCTCGGCCGTGTAGATGTCGGCGGCGAGCGCCCAGAACTGCGCGACCACCGTGTAGCTGAACACCCCGACCCAGAGGAAGAACGCCAGGCCGAAGTGCAGCCGCGTCTCCGCCAGGAAGGCGAACAGCACGAGGTTCGAGATGAAGAACAGGAACACGAGCGCGAGGAGCTTCATCCGTCCGAATCGGCGCGCGAGCTCCCCGTACACGTAGACCACACCCACCATGATCAGGGCCTGGGCGGCACGCGCGTAGAGCTTCACCTCCGCTCCCCCCTCGAGCAGGATCAGGGGCTCGCGCACGGTCTTGAGCAGGTAGTAGGCGGCCAGCAGGAGAAAGGCCGCGAGGGTCATCAGCGACACGCTGGCCACTTCGACCGGATGGACCCTCGTGAACGGACGAAGCGCCCGGGCCAGCAGGCGCTGCGATGGGGCGCCCCGCTGGAGATCGTTGTCGGGGGGTGCTGCGCTCATCTCACTTCGATCCGCTTCAGAACGTCGCGACGAGTTGAATGCCTCGCGTCCGCCCTCCGAAGATGGGCGATACCTGGAGCGAGGCGCCGCGGGCCCCCTTCTCCAGGGGGCGGCTGTTCACCCGCACGACCGTCCGGGCCACGATGTACCCGAGCGTAGCGCCGGCCACCACGTCGCTCACGTAGTGTTTGTCCTGCTGTATGCGCGAGGCCCCGACGACGCCCGCGACGACGTACGCGGGGACCCCGAGCTTCCAGCCGTAGTGCCGCTCGACGACCGTGGCGAGGGTGAACGCGTTGGAGGCGTGCCCCGATGGGAAGGACTGGTTGTTCTCGCCGTTGGGTCGCTCCCGCCCCACGGCGTACTTGATCGCTTCCGAGTAGCTGAAGTTGACGATCACGGCGTCGAGCATGTCGTAGGTCATCGCCCGAAAGCGGGGGTGGTGGTCCGAGAGCCGGCCCGCGGTGAACATTCCGGCCACGACCAGTGAGCCCCACATGGGTCCCCCCGCCGTCGCGAACTTCTTGCCCCAGCCCGAGCCCGAGGAGTTGACGGAATCCGTGACCTCGTCGTCCGCGAACGAGGCCGCCCCAGCCGCGCCGCCGCCGACCAGGAACGGAACGAGGTTGTCGGTGTGGAAGACCCCGATCGCGCTCCGGCCCAGGTTGGCGGGCAGGCGCCCGATCGTGCGGCGCCCGTCCTCGCGCGGGACGCCCTCGCTCGAGGAGACGGGCGCGCCCGCCGCTTCCACGACGCGAGCCGCGTCGTCGTCGGAGGCGATGGCGGGAGTCGCGGCGGGAATCACGGCCGCGACGGCCAGTGCCAGGAGGAGCGCGGCCATGTGCGTGGGTCGCCCGCCCAATCTCGCGACGGTTGGTCGGTCTGTTGAGCCGGTTTCGTTCCTCATGATCCGCTACCTCCAAAGGCTTGGTCAGGGGACCGATCCGGGCGCCTCAACCCCGCACACCCCCTCCTTCAGGCAACAGTCATGCCGAACGCGGTGAAGGCCGGAAGTCCTTGCAGGCCATGGAGAGCAGGATGCCGTTGGTCGTCAGGCAGCGGGGATTCGAGGGGAATTCGCGACGGTCTTCGTGAACCCGTCGGCCTGTTACGGCATGAACGGGCGCAGTCGAGACCGCCTGATGCAGCTCTACGATTCGCGATGGGGCGGCGCGACGCCGCCAGCAGCCTGCCTGCGGGGTGCTACCGGTTACGGACGGACTCGGCCGAAGGAGCGCCCGCCGCCCGGACGGGGCCGCGCATGTCCCGCGGCTGCCCCGTCGACGCGAGGACGACGCTCCAGAGCGGTCCCTCGGGGTCGATCTTCTTGCGCTCGGACACGGCAAGGGAGATGGGCACATGAGTGAACTGGTGGTTCCAGAAGCTGACGACCATGCTCGTCCGCCCGCTCATGCCCGCGTGCACGGCGCACTGCGCGAGGAGCAGGCAGAACGCCCGAGTCATGGGCGCTTGCCGGCACGCTCCTGATCGCATAGCTGGGATCGATGTACTTGAGGTTGATCTCCACGCCGATCCGCTTGAAGTGCTCCTTGATCGCGTCTCGCAGGAACACGCCGACGTCGCCGTAGACGACGTTTCCCGAGGCATCGCGCCCTTGCCTCGGAGCCATGAGGTCCTGGCCGGCTCCTTCGGCCACGACGATCACCGCGCGGCCCCTCCGCTCCATCCGCTGCTCCAGCTCGGACAGGAATCGCTCGAGGGTGAACGGCACCTCGGGAACCAGACAGAAGTTCACCCGGCTGTCGACCAGGACGGAAAAGGCCGCGATGAACCCCGAGTCGCGGCCCATGAGCTTCACCAGTCCGATCCCGTTGCGCGCGGACTCGGCTTCGGAGTTGGCCGCGTAAGTCGCTCGCCGCGCCTCGGTGACCGCGGTCTCGAAGCCGAAGGTTTCCTGCACGAACGAGATGTCGTTGTCGATGGTCTTCGGGATCCCGATCACGCTGATCGCGAGGCCCCGCCGCCCCGCTTCGTCGCTGATCGCCTGCGCGCCGCGGAGCGTCCCGTCGCCGCCGATGGCGAAGAGGATGCCGATCTTCAGCTCCTCCAGGGTCGTGACCATCTCCGCCGGATCCTGGGGCCCGCGGGAGGTGCCGAGGACCGATCCGCCCATCTCATGGATCCGCTTGACCGCATCCGGCGTCAGTTCGAGCGGCTTGTGCCCGTACCGGCGCTACCAGGCCCTCGTAGCCGAAGCGGAACCCGTAGACCTTGTCGACGCCGTACTGGTAGTGCAGGCTCAGGACGATCGAGCGTATGACGTCGTTCAGCCCGGGGCAGATCCCGCCGCAGGTCACGATCCCGCAGGCAAGCCGCGAGGGGTCGAAGAACAGCATCTCCCTCGGTCCCGCCGACTCCATCGCCGGAGGATCTGCGCCCCGGTCGAGCCAGGTCTTCACGTCCTCGAGCCCTGAATGATAGAGGACGCGCTCATCGTCGCGGGTGAAGCGAACGCCGGGCATCGGGGACCGGAGGCGTCCCTCACCGAGCCGCGCTATCGTGAAATCGAGATCGCGGTCACGCACGTGAATCTCCTGACCATCACTTCGCCATGGTCGTTCCGGTAGCCCTCAGCTCCTTCACTGCCTGCTTGACCCGCTCCGCCATGGCCGTCTCGGCGAGCGCCAGGTAGGTGCGGGGATCGTAGGCCTTCTTGTGACCGACGTCTCCGTCCACCTTGAGGACACCGTCGTAGTTCCGGAAGCAGTGTTCGGCGATGGCTCGGGTGAAGGCGTACTGCATGTCGGTATCGACGTTCATCTTCACCACACCGTGGTCCAGGGCCTCGTGGATGTCGTGGAGCGCCGAGCCCGAGCCGCCGTGAAAGACGAGGTAGAACCGTGCTGCTTCACCGAGCTTGGCGACGACGGCATCCTGGCAGTCCTTCAGGATGGAAGGCTTGAGCTTGACCTGGCCCGGCTTGTACACGCCGTGCACGTTGCCGAAGGTCGCGGCCAGAAGGTAGCGCGCGCCTTCCACCACGCTCAGGCGCCGTGCGACCTCCAGGGTGTCCTCAGGTGTCGTATAGAGTTTCGCGGCGGCGCTCGCCTTGATGCCGTCCTCCTCCCCTCCCACGACCCCGGCCTCGATCTCGAGGACGAGATCGTTCTTCCGGAACCGTTCGAGCAGCTTCACCGCGATGTCGAGATTCTCCGTTAGCGGCAGAGCGCTTCCGTCGAACATGTGGCTGCTGAACAGGTTCGGCTTCCCGGCCGCCCTTCGCCGCTCCGTCTCCTCCACGAGGGGGATCACGAGCTTGTCCAGCTTGTCCGCCTGGCAATGGTCGGTGTGCAGCGCCACGTAGACCGGGTAGCGTTCCGCGACGCGGTGGACGTGCTCGGCGATCGAGACGGCGCCGAGCACCATGTCCTTCAGCGCGGCGCCCGACGCGAACGCGGCCCCGCCGGTCGAGACCTGGACGATCCCGTCGCTCCTGCTCTCGGCGAGTCCCCTCAAGACGGCGTTGGCGGTGGTGAGCGACGTGACGTTGATGGCGGGATAGGCAAACTTTCCTTTCCGCGCCCGATCGAGCATCTCGCAGTATCTGGCATGGTCGGCTACCGGCATCAGGACCTCCGTCGTGTCAAACGGCGCTCATGAAAGGGGGCGCCTCGCGTCCGCGCGCTTCGGTGAACAGCACCACGACGGAGCGAGCGCCCGCCCGATAGACATGGCCGGAAAGGGCGGGCGCCTCCTGCCACGGGACGATGTCCTGCGGGGCTTCGAGGGAGGTGTCGATCCATCGCCGCCACGAGCTCGCCCCGCCGTCGCCCACCGCCGGCAGCTCGAACGCCAGCGGCTCCCAGTAGGCGTTCAGGACCAGGTACACGCGCAAGCCCCTCCTGCGGCAGCTCCGCGGCGTGGGCGAGGCTGTGGGAGTGATCGCCCCAGTCCGGCTGGTCGAGCTTCACCCCGTGCCACGCATTCCTCGCCCGCCGGAGCAGCTCGGTCAAGCTCACCCGCCGGCGCTCGTGCTCGACGTCCCGCAACACACGGCGCGCGTTGAGCAGGGTGACGAACCGATGCACGTCCGCGTGCTTGGCGAGCAGCCCCCAGTCGAACCAGCTCGTCTCGTCGTCCAGGCAGTAGGCGTTGTTGTTGCCGCGCTGGGTGCGCCGCACCTCGTCGCCCATCAGGATCATCGGTACGCCGAGCGACAGCAGGGTGACGGTCAGGAAGTTCTTCACCTGCCGGTTTCGCAGCCGCTTCGACCGCCGGGTCGTCGGTCGGGCCCTCGACCCCACAGTTCCAGCTCCGGTTGTCGTTGGCGCCGTCGCGGTTGTCCTCCCCGTTCGCCTCGTTGTGCTTGCCGTCGTAGGAAACGAGGTCGTTCAGGGTGAACCCGTCGTGGCAGGTGACGAAGTTCACGCTCTGCTCGGCCTCGCGCTGCTTGTGGCCGTAGATCTCCGGACTGCCGACGAGCCGGTCCGCCACCCGGGCCACCGAGCCCGGCTCCCCGCGGAAGAAGGCGCGGACGTCGTCGCGGAACCTTCCGTTCCACTCCTTCCAGCTGTCCCCGATGAAGCGGCCGACCTGATAGAGGCCGGCCGCGTCCCACGCCTCGGCGATGAGCTTCGTGCCCGCGAGCACCGGATCCGACTCGATGTCCCAGAGGACGGGCGGGTTCGGCATCGCCTGCCCCGCCGCGTCGCGCGCCAGGATCGACGCGAGATCGAACCGGAATCCGTCCACGTGCATCGCCTCCACCCAGTAGCGGAGGCTGTCGACGATCATCCGGCGGACGACCGGGTGGTTCGCCTTGAGCGTGTTCCCGGTGCCGGTGTAGTTCGCATAGCGTGAGCCCTCGCCCTCGAGGATGTAGTAGGTGGGGTTGTCGAGCCCCCGGAAGCAGAGCGTGGGCCCGCGCTCGTCACCTTCCGCGGTGTGGTTGAAGACCACGTCCAGGATCACCTCGATCCCCGCCCGGTGCAGGGCCTTGACCATGTCGCGGAACTCGTCCACCGCGGCGAGGGGATCCTGGCGCGAGCTGTACGCCAGGTGGGGCGCGAAGAACGACACCGGCGCGTAGCCCCAGTAGTTCACCTTCCCCGGCGGGCAGTCCTGGGCATCGAACTGGAACACCGGCAGCAGCTCCACCGCCGTGATGCCCAGTTCCTGGAGGTACGGGAGCTTTTCGATCAGCCCGGCGAAGGTGCCGCGGGTCTTCTCCGCCACGCCGGAGCTGGGATGTCGCGTGAACCCCCGCACGTGCATCTCGTACACGATGGTGCGCGCGGAGGGGTTCCGCAACGGCGCGTCGCCTTCCCAGTCGTACCCGCTCGTGTCCACCACCACGCTCTTCATCGCGGTGGCCGCGTTGTCGCCCTTCAGGGCGGCGGCCTGGCGACTGTAGGTCGCCGGCACGGCCACGGCGCGGCCGTACGGGTCGAGGAGGAGCTTGGTCGGGATCGAAGCGCATCCCGGGACCGGAAAGCCCAGAGGCCCGGTAGCCGTAGAGCTGGCCCGGCTTCACGCCCGGAACGAAGACGTGCCAGTAGTGGTAGGTGCGGTTGGCCGCAGGGTCGATGCGGATCACCCGCGAGGGACGGGATTCGTCGTCGCGATCGAAGAAGAGGAGCTCGACCCCGGTCGCGTGGCGGGAGAACACGCTGAAGTTGGCGCCCGCCGGGCCCGGCGTCGCCCCGAGTGGCGCGCTCGTCCCTCGTGTGGGGCCTCGCCACGCGCCCGACCCCAACGGCTTTCGCCGGCTCTCGGGCATCCCGGTCATGGCCCCCTCCGAGGCATGGGGACGATCGTCTGATGCGTCGGTGGTCAAGGCTTCAGCGCACCAGATACAGGACGAAGAGCTGCGCGGCGAGGACGCGCAGGATCATCGTCGCCGGGTAGACCGTGGCGTAGGCCGTGGACGGGCCCTCGCTGCCCGCCACCGTGTTCGCGAACGCGAGGGCCGGCGGGTCGGTCATGCTCCCGGCCAGGAGCCCGGAGAGGGTCAGGAAGTTCAGGCCCAGCACCGCCCGGCCGATGATGGCCACCACCACCAGCGGGACGAGGGTGACCAGGGCCCCCCCCGCCATCCAGTAGAGCCCGGGACCGTGCAGCGAGGGTGTCGACGAACACGTCTCCCGCGTGCAGCCCGACCGCGCAGAGGAAGAGCACGATGCCGACCTCGCGCAGCATGTAGTTGGCGGAGAGGGGCATGTACCAGACGAGCGGCCCGATCCGACCGATCCGGCTCAGAACGATGGCGACGAGGAGCGGGCCCCCGGCCAGGCCCAGGCGCACCGGCGCGGGGACCCCCGGCAGCGAGAAGGGCCAGCTCCCGAGCAGGATGCCGAGGGCGATGCCGACGAACATCGGCACCAGGTGTGGATAGTTCAGGCTCTTCGGGGAGTCGCCCAGCTCGGACGCCGCGCGGGCGATGTCGGCCGCCTCCCCCACCGCCAGAACGCTGTCCCCATACTGGAGCTCGACGCCCGGGCTGGCCGGCAGCTCGACCTCGGCCCGGCTCACCCGCGTGATCTGCACTCCATAGCGGCGCACGAAGTCGAGCTCGGCGAGCGTCTTCCCGCTCGCGGCGCTGCGGGTGATGATGAGGCGGCGTGTCGTGATCGCGCTCGGCAGCGAGCGAAGGTCGAGGTCGCTCTCCTTTCCCACGACGACCCGCAGGGCGTCGAGCGCCTCGTGGGTTCCAACCGCGAGAAGCACGTCCCCCAGAGCCAGCGTCGTGTCCGGCCGCGGCACCTGCAGCATTCCATCGTGGTGGATCCGGGAGACCACGATCCCGGACTGGGCGAGCAGAGGCACGCGCTCGAGGGGCATGCCGACGAGGTTCGGGTTGGCCACCTCGAGGTTGGCGCGGGCGGGGCGGGGGACCTCCGCCTCGACGCTGCGCTCGAGCTCCTCTCTCTCCCGGGCGAGGCTGATCCGGAAGGCCGCCCGGACCCCGACCATCACCACGATGATGCCGAAGACGCCAAACGGGTAGGCCACCGCGTACCCGACGCTGGGCAGGCGGGCGAGCGACTCGCGGGCCGCGGGATCGGTCACGACCTGCTTGAGCGCCTGCTGGGCGGCGGCGAGGGCGGGCGTGTTCGTCGTGGCACCGCTCATGATGCCCGCCACGGCCGCCGCGTCGATCCCGCCGAGCAGGTGCAGGCCCAGTGCCGTCGCCACCCCGAGGAGCACGATCGCGGCGGCGAGCAGGTTCAGGCGCAGCCCGTGACGGCGCAGCGAGGCGAAGAAGCCGGGACCCACCTGGAGGCCGATCGAGTACACGAAGAGGATGAGCCCGAACTCACGGACGAACTCCAGAGTTCGCGCGTCGACGTGCACACCGAAATGTCCGAAGGCGAGGCCGGCGAACAGGACTCCTGCGATCCCCAGGCCGATCCCCCGCACGCGGAGGCTGCCCAGGGCGAGGCCGGTCCCGGCGACCAGGGCCAGGATGAGCACGGCGCCCGCGGCGGTCGATCCGTCCAGGAGCGTTGGCGTAAGCACCTCCCTCGTGGCGTCTTCGGGCGGCGTGGACCCCGGCCGCTACCGGCCCGCGCCCGCCCGGTCCGCCGCCGGCCGCGGGCCGGCCGCGGCCACCTCGGGCGGCGCGTCGGCGGCGAAGGCCTCGAAGTTCTTCACGAACATCCCGGCCAACTTCTGCGCCTGCGCGTCGTAGGCGGATGGGTCGCTCCACGTCGACCGCGGATCCAGCACCTGCTGCGGGACGTCGGGGCACGCGGTCGGAACGGCCAATCCGAAGACGGGGTCGACACGCATCGGGACCCCCGCCAGGCGACCGTCGAGCGCGGCGTTGACCATCGCTCGGGTGTGGGCGATCTTCATGCGCTGGCCGACACCGTAGGGCCCGCCGCTCCAGCCGGTGTTGACGAGCCACACCGCGACATCGTGGCGGGCGATCCGCTCGCCGAGCAGCTTGGCGTACACGCTGGGCGAGAGCGCCATGAAAGGCGCTCCGAAGCAGGCGCTGAACGTGGCCTGGGGCTCCGTCACCCCCTTCTCGGTGCCGGCGACCTTGGCCGTGTAGCCCGACAGGAAGTGGTACATGGCCTGGGCGGGAGTGAGCTTGGCCACGGGTGGCAGCACGCCGAAAGCGTCGGCCGTCAGCATGATGATGTTGCGCGGGTGGCCCGCCAGGCCGTCGCGCTTCGCGTTGGGGATGTGGCTGATCGGGTAGGCCGCGCGGGTGTTCTCCGTCAGCGAGTCGTCGTCGAGGTCGAGAACTCCCGTCTCGGAGTCGAAGCCGACGTTCTCCAGGATCGTGCCGAAGCGCCGCGTCGTCTCGTGGATCTCGGGCTCGGCGGTGGGCGACAGTCGGATCACCTTGGCGTAGCAGCCGCCTTCGATGTTGAAGACGCCGCGATCGCTCCAGCCGTGCTCGTCGTCGCCGATCAGCTCGCGGGCCGGGTCGGCCGACAGCGTCGTCTTGCCGGTTCCCGACAGCCCGAAGAAGACGGCCGCGTCGCCTTTCGCGCCGACGTTGGCCGAGGCGTGCATGGACAGCACGCCCCGCTGCGGGAGCAGGTAGTTCATGACCGTGAAGATCGACTTCTTGATCTCGCCCGCGTACTGCGTGCCGCCCACGAGGACGAGACGCTCCGCGAAGTTCAGCACGATGAAGACCTCGGACCGGGTGCCGTCGACCTCGGGATCCGCGTGGAAGCCCGGCGCGCTCAGCACGACGAACTGGGGCTCGTGAGAGCGGAGCTCCTCGGGCGAGGCCTGGATGAACATGTTGCGGGCGAACAGGCTGTGCCACGCCGTCTCGGTGATGACGCGGATCGGCATCCGGAACTCGGGATCGGCGCCCGCGAAGCAGTCCTGCACGAACAGATCCTTGCCCTGGAGGTAGGCGAGCATGCGCCGGTGGAGCGCGCGGAACTGCTGGGGTTCCATCGGGCGGTTCACCTTGCCCCACCAGACCTTCGCCTGGCTTTCGGCCTCGCGCACGACGAACTTGTCGTCGGGGGCGCGCCCGGTGTGCTGGCCCGTGCGCACGACCAGCGGGCCGAGATGGGCGAGGCGCCCCTCCCGGCGCCTGATGGCTTCTTCGTAAAGGGCCGGCGTCGATAGATTCCAGTACACGGAGTTCTGGTTGTGGATCCCGTGGATCTCGAGGCCGCGAACCTCGCGGCCCTCTCCCATGATCTGCATTGCGTCCCTCCCCTGAAGCGGGTCAAAAGTGTGTTGCTGCGATGTGCGTGCCAAGAGGCGCCTCTCGATCAGAAGTGGAGGCCGCCCGTCAAGTAGAAGAGCGTCTCCTCTTCGCTGTGGCTCGCGCCCACGGACGCCGAGAGACGCCGCGTCAGCCAGGAGAACCAAAGCCCGCCGCCCACGCTGGTGTGCCACTTGTCGCTCGATTCGCCGTCGAGCCAGACGCGCCCGACGTCGCCGAACGCAGTGAGGCCCCAGACCCCGGGCACGAGGATGTTCATGCTCGAGATGCGCAGCCGAAGGTCGGCGTTGCCGTACGCCGAGGCGTCTCCCGTGAAGCGCCGCGAGCGGTAGCCGCGCAGCGTGTTCTCCGACTCTTCGAGCGCGCCCTGGCCGAGCGTGCCCTGGCCGAGCGCGGCGGCCTCCATGTAGGGGTAGGTGCCGAACACCTTCTTGCCGCCGCCGCGCAGCGCGAGCGTCGTCCGCCCGCCGAGCGGGAGGTAGGCGTTGACGTTGCCGTTCACCTGGCCGAAGGAGCTGTCCACGTCCCACGCCTTCGGGAACCAGGTCCCACGCACCGCGGCGAACCCGCCGCGCTGCGGCAGCACGATGCTGTCGCGGCCGTCCCACGAGAGGATGCCGTGCACGGCCAGGGCGCCGTAGTCGCCGGCCCCATACGGATTCACGGTGTTGATGAGCTCGTTGCGGCCCTGATCGTTCGAGGTGTACTTGAGCACGGGGCCGACGCTGAGCTGCCACCGGGTGGCGAACGGAACGCGGATGGCCGGGTACGCGACGTACTGCGTCGCGTGCACCTTGTAGTAGTCCGTGCCCTGGGGAGCCTCGGTCTCGTTGCCGAAGCCGTAGAAGCGCAGCACGTCGATGCCCGAGGCGTAGCCGTACAGGCTGAAGTACTTGCTGCGGTTCTCCCGGTGGAAGTTGCCGAGATAGTCCACGCGCCCGCTCTCCTGGTCGAAGGCCCAGCCGGCGCTCAGGTGATGGCCGCTCGCGTAGGGGCTCTCGCGGAAGCCGTAGCGGTAGTGCTGGATTGCGTACCCCAGGAACAGGCCCGTGTCGGCGTTGTACGCGACGAGCGGCTGCCCCCAGGTCTCGCGAGTGAAGTCGCGCGCCGGGATCCAGGGCGCGTTCTTCGGGGGCGGGGGAGCGGTATACGGCTTGTCGTCGTGGGCCGCCGCGACGGTACGATTGCGACCCTCCGAGTCGGAGAGCTTGGCGTTCCCGGCGCCCGTCGCGTCGAGGGTGTCGTCCCCCTTGCCGCCGACCATGCGCACGAGCGGGCCGTGCTTGCCGCCGGAGACCGCCATCCGGTCGTCGCCTCCGAGCGCGTAGAAGCGCACCTCCTCGGTTTCCCTCCCGAGGAACACGCGGTGGTAGGTGACGTCTCCGGGCTGGTTCCCGGGGCCGAGCACGCGGACCGTGACCTCCATGTCGCCCTGCGGCGTGCGCACGGCGTCGACCCGCTCGCTGCGATTCGTCAGGTAGACGTCCACCTTCTTCGCGAGGTGCAGGTAGAACTCTTCGGCCACCTGGGGCAGGCCGTCGCGCCGCGCGCGGAGGTCCTTGACGAGCCGTGAGCCGTCGATCGCGTACCACTCCGGCGGCATGCGGCGCGCCGCGACCTCGATCGCCTCGTCGGTGAGGCGCGTCTGCAGCTGCTTCGCCGCCTCCACGAAGTCCGCGCGCGTGAAACCGGCGAGCAGCCGGTGGTCCTGGTCCCAGCCGTTGAAGGTGAGGCCGTCGATGTTGGCGTAACGCGGCCCGAATTCCTGGAAGCGCGGATCACGCCCCCGGGTGCGGTCCATCACGTAGCCGTCGTAGCGGGAGAAGGCCTGGTCGCGGTCTTCGGGGATCGGGGTCCAGAGCGGGCTGCCCGGCAGCTTCGCCCAGCGCCACTGCTTGCGGTGTCGGTCCCAGTCTCCCATGAAGATGTCCGTGAGCCGCGCGCGCAGCAGCGCGCGCGCGTCGATGGCCTCGACCCCGGCCGACTCGAGCCGCTCGTACATCGCCAGGTGGTCGATGATCTCGGTCGCCCCGAGGAACCCGGGCACCGCGCCCTTCGCGGGCTGCGGGTACTCGGCGAAGACGCCGACCGCGCCCTTGAACTCCTCGCGGTAGCCGCCGAGCGCCGGGTCGTCCGGCAGCGCGACCAGCCGCCAGGCAGGGCACGGGACGCCGGCCGCTTCGAGGATCCCGAAGGCGATCAGGTCGCTCGCGGGATGCTGAGCCGACATCAGGTCGTCGATGATCTTGCGGGCGACCGCCGAGTCCTTGAGCATCGGGTCGGCCGCATCGAGCACGTGCGAGGCGTCCTTCACGACCCCTCGAAACGTGTAGCTGCGCCCGTCACGGCCTTCGAGCGCGAGGATCTTGGTCTGCTGGCCGCCGATCCTGGCGACCGGCCGCAGGCCGCCCGCCTCGCGCGAGAGGTCGAGCACCTCGACGCTGACCGGCTTCATCCACAGGTCGCGGTACCCCGAGCCCACGAGGAACCGGTGCAGCCCGTTCGCGCCGTAGTGTCCCACCGTCACGGTGCGCCGCTCGGCGCCGGGCGCCGGCTCGGCCTGCGGGAGGGCGTACGCCTCGCCCGCGGGCGCGAGTGACGCGCAGGCCGCCGCCATGAGCGCGGCGCGCGCGCGTGCACGCAACCTCCGGAACGTCCCCGTCTGCTCCACTTGCCTGTCGATCCCCCGTTTCGATGGACGCGCACGGCTCCCGGCTCTCCCGTTGCGAGTGACTCGATCAAGGTCGCTGGCCGGGCGCCATGCGCCTATGCTGTCGTCCGAAAGCAAGGGACGTGCCGGCGGGCAAACGCGCCGGAATGCGGCACGTTCGAGCCGTGGCGTCGGCGGTCGTCGTGAATTCACGACGACCGCCACGAGCCGAGCCGGGCCCAACCGTCAAGAGGGCTTCGGGATTGAGGTCGTGGAACGAGAACCCCGTCCCGCGGCCGGTGGCCTCGGAGTATCAGCGCACGGGTGTCGGCCAGGCCGCCGGTGGCGCGCACGATCGGCAGCGTGCCGTAGGCGAGGCTATAGAGCTGGTTGAGCCCGCACGGCTCGAAGCGCGAGGGCATGAGGAAGAAGTCGCAGCCGGCCTCGATGCGGTGGGCCCGCGCGAGCACGTCGATCCCCTTCTGGAGGACGAGCCGCGCCACCAGGCCGAGGAGAGGCACCCCCGGCCGCACGGGCAGGGCAGGCCGCCTCCTTCTGCAGCTCCGCCTTGCAGACCGCCTTGCCGCGGAGATTCCCCGCGTGGAAGGAGGCGGGCAGGTGGGGATCGGTCGCCGGGTCCATTCCTCGGGGTCGATCCCGTTCACGAACCCGACGGGGTCGCGGGAGCGGCAGCACGCCGTCGAGGCCGCACCCGTAGGCCGGGGTCTGGGACGGAGACGCGCTGCGACGCTCCGATGCGAATCCACCACGATCCTTCGCGGCTCGCGCGTCGGGCCTTCCGGTCCGCGGCGAGATGCCCGCCACAAGTCTCCATGGTTGAAGCGTCTGGGCTCACGACGTCTCGGCATGGCCAGTTGCTTGTGCTGGCATGCTCCGTGCCATCACCGCTCTCAGGGAGAGAGCGCGGACGACGTGAGGAGGGAGTCATGAAGCGCAGATCGGCTTGGGCGTACCTCGAGGGCTTGGGAGCGGTCAAGAGCATTCTCGACCTCGATCCCTTCACGGCCCGCGAGATCATGGTGGAGCTCGACCCGGAGCGGGAGGACCTGCTCCTCAACCCGTGGAAGCGGGGTTACAACGTCGCGATACGGACGACCAGGGATCACTGATGAGAAGGTCTCTCGGACGCGGGCTGCCTCCTCAGGCGGCCAGGGAAGGTGCCCGTCCAAAAGGTTCGGCGAGGAGACCTGAAGTGTCTGTCTGACGCCTCTCGGCGCTGACCCTGCTTGCGTAGAAGCCATGAAAGAGAGTGCGATGTCGGCCGGGGTCGGGAATATGGTCGCTCAGGCGCGCCAGCCACTCTACAGGGTCCATGGCCTCGATCGCGGGCCGAGACCCGCGTCTACCAAGGAGGTGCAACGTACGGACGTCGTCGCTTCGCGCCTGTATTGAGAAAGGCAGAGCCCCATGGAGACACAAAGGACGCTTCTCGAGCACAAGCCGCACACGACGCGAGCGCCGGGAGCATGGGTGCTGGCGGTGGGCGCGTGTTCCCTCCTGCTCGCGCTCCTCGCGCGGGATGCCGCGGCGCAGACTCCAGCCCCCCAGGACCCCGCGCCTCCTCAAGCCCCCTCGCCGAGGCCCGCCGCCACGTTCAGCGCCGGCTCGTGGGCCTTCAAGCTCGGCGGCTACGTCAAGCTCGACGCGATCCACGACTTCGACCCGATCGGCTCCACAGACAGCTTCAACCCACGCACGATACCCGTTCCCGGCGGCGAAGGCACGAACACGCGGTTCCACGCGAGGGAGTCGCGCGTGTCGCTCGCTGTCGTAGGGCCGGTCGAGGGCCGGGACCTCAAGCTCGTCGTGGAAGGCGATTTCTACGGAGCCAACAACGGGATCCGCCTGCGCCACGCCTACGGCCAGTACGGCCTGCTGCTCGCTGGGCAGACCTGGACGACGTTCATGGACGAGGACAACATCCCGAACACGATCGACTTCGAGACGCCACTGGCGCAGCCGCTCGTCCGCCAGGGGCTCGTGCGCTTCACCTTCGACCTGTCGAAGCGGACCCTTCTCGCGTTCGGGATCGAGGAGAGCGACCCAAGGCTCCTGCCCCCGCCTGGAGTGGAGGGAACGACGGAGAAGGCACTGCCGGACTTCACGGCCCGGCTGCGGTTCACGACCGGCCGGGGTCACGTCCAGCTTTCGGGGTTCGTGGGCCAGACGCGCTTTCGGCCCACTACCGGCGATCCGATCGACGTCGTGATCGGGGGAGTGATGGCCTCGGCCCGTTTCCGCGTCTTCCGCCGGGACTCGGCCTACGCCCAGATCTCCTGGGGCCCCGGTCTGGGCCGATACCGCGGCGACTTGAGCGTCGCGCCCGACGCGTCCGGCGAGCTGCAGGCTGTCGAGGTCATGGCCTTCCTGGTCGGATACGAGCACTACTGGACATCGCGCTGGTCCTCCAACGTGGTGGCGAGCCCGGCCTGGCTCGGGAACGACCCGGGCGAGGCCCTCGCCCCCGACCACCGCTTTGACTACATCGCGGGGAACCTGCGCTACTGGTTCATCGAAAACCGCGCCTGGGCCGGCGTCGAGTACCTCTACGGCCGGAAGGAAGTGCGCAGCGGAGAGCAGGGCTCCGCGAACCGCGTCCAGTTCGCCGTTCGCTTCAACATCCCCGGTTAGTGACTCTGCAGGCCCTGTTGCTACTCGTGACCATGGTTCCCGTGAGTCTGAAGCGCATGATATATCTTGTTTCTGGATTGACTCTTACGACAGTTCGGATAATACGAGGAGTTCGAAGAAGATGGCGATCAAAGTTGGTATCAACGGCTTCGGCCGGATCGGCCGCCTGGTCTTCCAGGCCCTCTGCGACCAGGGCCTCCTCGGCAAGGAGATCGACGTCGTCGGGGTCGTCGACATCGTGACCGACGCCGACTACTTCGCGTACCAGATGAAGTACGACTCCGTCCACGGCCGCTTCCGGCACTCCCTCGCCACGAAGAAGAGCAGCCCCCAGGCGGAGGGCAACGACGTGCTCGTCGTCGGCGGCGACGAGGTGAAGTGCATCCTGGCCGCCAAGGACCCGAGCCAGCTGCCGTGGAAGGCGCTCGGGGCCGAGTACATCATCGAGTCCACCGGGCTCTTCACGGACCTCGAGAAGGCCAGGGGCCACCTCGCGGCGGGCGCGAAGAAGGTCATGATCTCGGCCCCCGGCAAGGGCGGCGTGAAGACGTTGCTGATGGGCGTGAACGAGGGCGAGTACGACCCGGCCCAGCACCACGTGGTCTCGAACGCCTCCTGCACGACGAACTGCCTGGCGCCGCTGGTGCACGTCCTCCTGAAGGAGGGCGTCGGCATCGAGACGGGCCTCATGACCACGATCCACAGCTACACCGCGACGCAGAAGACCGTGGACGGCCCCTCGAAGAAGGACTGGCGCGGCGGCCGCGCGGCGGCGATCAACATCATCCCGTCCACGACCGGCGCGGCCAAGGCGGTGGGCGAGGTGCTCCCGGCGACCAAGGGCAAGCTCACCGGCATGTCCTTCCGCGTGCCCACGCCGGACGTGTCGGTCGTGGACTTGACCTTCCGCTCGGTCAAGGAGACCTCGATCGAGGAGATCGACGGCCTCATGAAGAAGGCGAGCGAGGCCTACCTCAAGGGCATCCTCGGCTACTCCAACGAGGAGGTCGTCTCCACCGACTTCATCCACGACGAGCGCTCGTCGATCTACGACTCGCTGGCCACGCTCCAGAACAACCTGAAGGGGGAGAAGCGCTTCTTCAAGGTCGTCTCCTGGTACGACAACGAGTGGGGCTACTCGAACCGCTGCGTGGATCTCCTCCGCTACATGGCGAAGAAGGACGTCGCGAAGTAGACGGTGCCGGCCCCGGGGCGCGACCCCCGGGATCCCTGGGGCGGCCCGACGCGGCCGCCCCTTGTCACGAGAACGACTGAAGACGAAGACGGGGACAAGCACGATGGCCAAGCTCTTCATCGAAGACCTCGACCTGCGGGGCAAGCGCGTCGAGGGCAGGGAGCTGCCCGCGTCACCTACCTGAGCGACAAGTAGCGCCAGGTCGACGCCATCCTGAACGCGGTGACGGCCGAGGAGCAGGCCGCCGACCGTATCGCCCGTCTTCGCGGCCACGAACTCGGTGGCGTGACTCAGCAGCGTTGCCAGCGGCACGATGGCGAAGACCGACAGCACGAAGAGCAGCGTGTGCGCTTGGGGCGCGGCCTTCCCGACGACGAAGAGCACGGGCACGAAGACCAGGAGCCACAGCAGCGGGTTGCGACCGATCTCCTTCGGTAATTGGCTCACATAGACGTTTCTCCACCGTCGGCCCCTCCCCGGCCGGAGTCTGGCAACTATGCGAGAATCCCCGCCGCGGGGGCGACCAATGTACGAGACAACCACTCTTCTGCGCCGGCAGCTCCGGGTGCGCTATCCCCCCGGGGAAGGGCGCATGGTCCTGCGCACGGAGCTCGACTGGGACCGCGATCTCGAGCCCGTGGCCGTCTCCGACAACGGGGAGACGTCGACGTTCGCGCTCGAGGCGCGGAAGCCGTTCCTCTACCTCAAGCCGTGCCTCCGGACCGGCGACGGCAGCGCCTTTTGGTCCGTGGGCGCCAACATGCTCGTGATCATGACCACCGAGGCAGTCCGCGACGTGTTCCCCTATTTCGCGGGCTCGGAGAAAGGCTCGTTCTCGCCCGTCTTGGAGCGCGACTCCTCGATCCTCGGACGGAAGCACCTCGCTCGTGTGTACCTCCCGCCCGGATACCACGAAAACAGCCTCCGGCGCGTCCCCGTCCTCTACATGCAGGACGGCAAGAACCTCTTCTTCCCCGAGGAGGCCTTCCAGGGGCGCCACTGGCATGTGGGCGACGCCCTGCACCTCCTCGACACCATGAACGCCGTGGACCGGGCGGTGGTCGTGGGCATCTACTCCGCGGACCGGATGGGCGAGTACACCAAGCCGGGCTACGAGGCCTACGCGCGCTCGGTGGTGGAGGAGATCAAGCCCGCGGTGGATGCCCAGATCCGCGTCCTCGCCTCTCCCCGCGAGACGGGCGTCGTCGGCTCGTCTCTGGGCGGGGTCGTCTCCTTCTACATGGCCTGGGAGTACCCCGAAGTCTTCGGCTACGCGGCGTGCATGTCGAGCAGCTTCTCCCACAAGGACGATCTCATCGACCGCGTCCTCTCCGAGCCCAAGCACACGTCGAAGTTCTACCTGGACAGCGGCTGGCCGGGCGACAACTACGAGGTCACGCTGGCCATGGCCATGGCCCTCGGTCACCGCGGCTACCGGGTGCTGGAAGACTTCCTCCACCTCGTCTTCCCCCGCGACGAGCACGACGAGCAGGCCTGGGGCCGGCGCCTGCACATCCCGCTGCAGCTCGGCCTCAGCCAGGTCACCACCGCCGGGCGCCGGCGGTTCACATGACGAACGCGGCCGCGGTCGAGAGCCCCTGTTCGTCGATCGCGCCCGCCCGTCGCTCCCCGCTACCAGAAGAACGCGAGCACGAAGTTCGCGAGCATGGCCAGAGGGCCAGGTCAGCCCTTCCTTAGGGGAGGGGCCGAGCGGCTCCAGAGCTCCCGCCGCTCATGGGGAAACGACGAGGGGAAAGCGCATGACGGCTGACGGGGCTCGGAAGGACATTCGGTCGCGGTTCCCTCGGGCTGCTCCTGGCCTGGCGTTCAAGCCAGCCCATAGACTTTGAGCTGCCTGGCGGTGCTGGAGACAAGGACTTTTGAAGACGGTCATGGTAGGGATCGCAAGGAGCATCCCGACCGTGCCAAACAGGATGGCCCCTCCTACGACCCCGATCACGACCACGAGCGGGTGGAGCTTGACCGGCCACCGAGGACGACCGGCTCAAAGACAACGTTCTTGAGCAGCTCGGCGAGGACGACCGCCACGATGACCCAGATCGCGAAGTTCTCGGGGCTCACCATCGGGAGCAGCGGACGGATGTCCTCCGCCAGCAGCGCATAGGCCAGCCCGCTCACCAATGCCACCGCAGAGCCCAGGTACGGAGCCACGTTGCTCGCCCCCGTGACGATCCCGATCGCGATCGTCCATCGGGGCGGCACGCCGATGAGGGTCAGGAACAGCCCCACGGTCAGGCCGAGCAGGCAGCACTCGAGGAAGATGCCGCGCACGTAGTCGCCCAGCGCCCGATCGAGATCAGCGAGCACGGTGAGGGCCGGCTCGAACAGCCGATTGGGGACGGCCCGGAGCAGGCCCTGCTTGATCTCGCCGGTATCCCGCAGCAGGAAGAGAAACATCAGCGGCGCGACGATCCAGGTGGAGAGGATCTCGCCCAGCGCGGCGAGCGGGGTCTGCGCGAGCGAGCTGGACGCCGGGGCCGCAGGCGGAGGCGCGGCGCTTCTGGCAGCCGGCTCAGCGCGCGCTGTCTGCTGGCGCTTCTCGAGCGTCTCCACATTGGTGCGATCGTAGTGGACCAGCCGGTCGGATCCGGCCGGCGCCCCGTCGGCGCCCCGCGGCCCTACGGTGACGAACTGGGCACGCTCTTCCGGCGTCAGGGCGAGCAGCAGGTTGACCCGATCCACCACAGGGTCCAGGTCGCCGTGCAGCCATCGGTAGATCCGATTGCCGCGCGCCAGCGACGGATCCAGCCCCATCAGGGCTTGGTAGCGCTGGTTGAACGTATGCAGCGCACGGCTCCGCAGCTCGAGCAGCCCGATGTCGCTCGGCATGACGGCGGGTATCCTGGTCACGATGAGGAGCGCCGCAAGTCCGAACACGAGCAGCAGCAACCCGATCGCCAGGCCGCGTGGGACCCGCAAGCGCTCCAGGCGAGCGACGAGGGGGCGAACGATGTACGCCAGCAGACCGCCGACCGCCATGGGCACGATCAGGCTCCGGAGTCCCCACACCAGGTACCCACCCAGGGCCACGCCGGCGGCGGCGACGAGAGACGTGATGACCATGCCCGCCCGACCGGAGCGGTCGGCGCGAGTCACGGCTCGGCCTCCGGAGGCTCCTCGGACTCCTTGAGGTACTGCGTCTCGAGGAGCATCTGCAATCGCATGGCCATGACGCTGGCCAACCGCGTGAGCACTTTGTTCGCCGCCAGCGGGAAGTTGACGCTGAGCGCGTCCAAGTCGGCTTTCCCAAGCGCCACCACGGAGACCGGGCCGCGCGCCCGGGCCGAGAACAGATGAACCCACTCCGTTCCCGTGGCCGCCGCCTCCTCGAAGCAGGCCGGCGGCTCCAGCGTGGCGATGGGAACTTCCTTGCCCTTGCTCCACCGCCGCACGACCTCGACCAGGCCTCGCCGCAGGGCGAAGAGCGCCGCGCCGGGCTTCCCCTGCTCGACGATGTGCTCGCCGTCGCGGTAGTCGCGCTCATGGACGATGCGGGCGAGACGCCGGAGTTCCCAGCGGTCCAGGTCTTCGAAGAGGGTGACCTGCTTGAGGAAGTCCACCAGGCTGCGATGTCTCGCGGCGGCCGTCGTTTCCAGCGGCGGTCCGAAGAGCGCTCGTGCTGACACGGCTGATGCGTCCAGCGAGTCCGTGGCCTTGGGCCGCGGGAGCAAGAGCTTCTTGATACCGGGGAGATTGAACTTCGTCTTCACTGGGCCGCCACCGGGTCTCCAGTGCGAGGATCGAACTTCTTCAGGCGGAGCGAGCACATGCGACGAGAACGCACTCTGTTCATCGCAACCTCTACCGAAGGAGGTGGACGACACACAACACCACAAGCGCTGCCGTCGAGAGGCTGTAGTAGATCGGAAACAACCATCGCATCGGCAACCTCGCTCCGATACCACTGAGCGGCTCGATCGCACCAACCATTCGGCCCATCCCGTTCTCGTCGAGAGCGCGCTGGACGTTCGCGATGCCGTTTCGCAATTCCGCAACCAGCCTGATGCTCGACATGAGAGAGGCGAATGAGAACAGCACCAAGATCAGGAGCCCGGCGGTCGTCGCCCTGCGCGTGGCGCTCTCGCTATCCCGTAGCAGGGCCGCCAGGCTTCCCGCCACGATGGCGCTGTAGGCGTTCGTGAACCAGATCCGCTCATTTCGGATGTGCCGGACGTTCTCCCATGCCTGGACATAGGCGGTCGCCGCGAGCGCGGGGTTGGTGGCGAACTGCCTTCGTCGGTCATGGGACCTCCACTCCGCTCCGTCCCTTATCGGCGTGGAGCGGAGAGGCTTTGTGTACGGCCTGGAACCAGGCCGGCGCCGCGTTCGTTTCCTCGACCTCCGCCAGCAGCCGTTCAACCCGTGTGCGCAACGCGGGGTCGCGCAGACGAGCCAGCTTCTGCGGCGTGGCGGCCTACAGGTTACGGACTGGCTCGGCCGCGGGAGCGCCCGCCCGCCGGAGGGGGCCGTGCATGTCCCGCGGCTGCCCCGTCGACGCGAGCACGACGCTCCAGAGCGGTCCCTCGGGGTCGATCTTCTTGCGCTCGGACACGGCCAGGGAGATGGGCACATGAGTGAACTGGTGGTTCCAGAAGCTGACGACCATGCTCGTCCGCCCGCTCATGCCCGCGTGCACGGCGCACTGCGCGAGGAGCAGGCAGAACCCCGAGTCATGGGCGCTTGCCGGCACACTCCTGATCGCATAGCTGGGATCGATGTACTTGAGGTTGATCTCCACGCCGATCCGCTTGAAGTGCTCCTTGATCGCGTCTCGCAGGAACACGCCGACGTCGCCGTAGACGACGTTTCCCGAGGCATCGCGCCCTTGCCTCGGAGCCATGAGGTCCTGGCCGGCTCCTTCGGCCACGACGACCACCGCGCGGCCCCTCCGCTCCATCCGCTGCTCCAGCTCGGACAGGAATCGCTCGAGGGTGAACGGCACCTCGGGAACCAGACAGAAGTTCACCCGGCTGTCGACCAGGACGGAAAAGGCCGCGATGAACCCCGAGTCGCGGCCCATGAGCTTCACCAGCCCGATCCCGTTGCGCGCGGACTCTGCTTCGGAGTTGGCCGCGTAAGTCGCTCGCCGCGCCTCGGTGACCGCGGTCTCGAAGCCGAAGGTTTCCTGCACGAACGAGATGTCGTTGTCGATGGTCTTCGGGATCCCGATCACGCTGATCGTGAGGCCCCGCCGCCCCGCTTCGTCGCTGATCGCCTGCGCGCCGCGGAGCGTCCCGTCGCCGCCGATGGCGAAGAGGATGCCGATCTTCAGCTCCTCCAAGGTCGTGACCATCTCCGCCGGATCCTGGGGCCCGCGGGAGGTGCCGAGGACCGACCCGCCCATCTCATGGATCCGCTTGACCGCATCCGGCGTCAGTTCGAGCGGCTTGTGCCCGTACCGGCCTACCAGGCCCTCGTAGCCAAAGCGGAACCCGTAGACCTTGTCGACGCCGTACTGGTAGTGCAGGCTCAGGACGATCGAGCGTATGACGTCGTTCAGCCCAGGGCAGATCCCGCCGCAGGTCACGATCCCGCAGGCAAGCCGCGAGGGGTCGAAGAACAGCATCTCCCTCGGTCCCGCCGACTCCATCGCCGGAGGATCTGCGCCCCGGTCGAGCCAGGTCTTCACGTCCTCGAGCCCTGAATGATAGAGGACGCGCTCATCCTCGCGGGTGAAGCGAACGCCGGGCATCGGGGACCGGAGGCGTCCCTCACCGAGCCGCGCTATCGTGAAATCGAGATCGCGGTCACGCACGTGAATCTCCTGACCATCACTTCGCCATGGTCGTTCCGGTAGCCCTCAGCTCCTTCACTGCCTGCTTGACCCGCTCCGCCATGGCCGTCTCGGCGAGCGCCAGGTAGGTGCGGGGATCGTAGGCCTTCTTGTGACCGACGTCTCCGTCCACCTTGAGGACACCGTCGTAGTTCCGGAAGCAGTGTTCGGCGATGGCGCGGGTGAAGGCATACTGCATGTCCGTATCGACGTTCATCTTCACGACACCGTGATCCAGGGCTTCGTGGATGTCATGGAGCTCCGAACCCGAGCCGCCGTGGAAGACGAGGTAGAACCGTGCCGCTTCACCGAGTTTGGCGACGACGGCATCCTGGCAATCCTTCAGGATGGAAGGCTTGAGCTTGACCTGGCCAGGCTTGTAGACGCCGTGCACGTTGCCGAAGGTCGCGGCCAGAAGGTAGCGCCCGCCTTGCACCACACTCAGGCGCCGTGCGACCTCCAGGGTGTCCTCAGGTGTCGTATAGAGTTTCGCGGCGGCGCTCGCCTTGATGCCGTCCTCCTCCCCTCCCACGACCCCGGCCTCGATCTCGAGGACGAGATCGTTCTTCCGGAACCGTTCGAGCAGCTTCACCGCGATGTCGAGATTCTCTGTTAGCGGTAAAGCGCTGCCGTCGAACATGTGGCTGTTGAACAGGTTCAGCTTCCCGGCTGCCCTTCGCCGCTCCGTCTCCTCCACGAGGGGGATCACGAACTTGTCCAGCTTGTCCGCCTGGCAATGGTCGGTGTGCAGCGCCACATAGACCGGGTAGCGTTCCGCCACGCGGTGGACGTGCTCGGCGATCGAGACGGCGCCGAGCACCATGTCCTTCAGCGCGGCACCCGACGCGAACGCGGCCCCGCCAGTCGAGACCTGGATGATCCCGTCGCTGCCGCTCTCGGCCAATCCTCTCAAGACGGCGTTCGCCGTGGTGAGCGAGGTGACGTTGATGGCGGGATAGGCGAACTTTCCTTTCCGCGCCCGATCGAGCATCTCGCAGTATCGGGCGTGGTCGGCTACCGGCATGAGGACCTCCGTCTTGTCGGAGCTCTCTCGCCCCGCGAAGACCGTCTGCAGTCAGGGATCCGTGTCACCAGCTCGCCCGCCCTCGCCCACCGCCGGCAGGCGGAACGCCAGCGACAACGCGGCCCGCCACGAATCGACGACGAGCCGCGAGCGACGGCACGTGGGTGCCGTACACCCGATCCCAGACGCCGCTGGTGAGGCCGAATGCGAAGGGGCCCACGCGCGAGCCGTGGTGGTAGAGATGGTGACGGCGGATCGACTGGAAGTAGCGTCCGCGCCAGCTGCAGAAGTGCACGCTCAGGTGCACCCACTCCTCGGCCAGGTAGCTCAGCAGGAACGCTGCGAACGATACGGCCCCCGCGGGCTGCGGAAGCAGGATCGCGACGACGGCGAGCACCAGCACGACAGGCGCCGTGTCGTGGAGAGTGCCGCTGATGTGGCGTCCGTTCCACGGCTCGCGGTGGTGGTGCCAGTGGAGGTGGTCGAAGTGTAGGTGCAGGAAGCGCCGCCACGGGCCTGGACCGCCCCGGAACACGCCATGCAGAACGAACCGGTGCCCCAGGTACTCCACCCACGTCCAGAGGAAAGCGCCGGCGGCGATCCAGGGCAGGCAGGCCATCAGCCCGTGTCGATGGGCGGCGAACAGGAGCACCGTCGCGCTCGCCGCACCGTAGACCATCGTGGACGGCCACAGCCGGCGTCGTGCGACTCGCGCTTCGGCGGACATCACCACGGGGTCGGATGCGGCTCCGGGCAGCGGCATGCCCGAGACCGACTTGCGATCGTTCATGGGCGGCCCTGCGGGGCCAGGGCCGTTGCCGTCACGACCTCGTTGCCCGGAGTCGTCGAAGGGGACACGCTGATCACCAGGACCTGGGTGTAGGTGACGTCGATCAGGTCGCCGATCTCCAGCCGGGTGACGTCCTCCTGCTGGAAGGGCCTGAAGCTCAGGCGTTGGCCGTCTTCGGTCAGGGCGGTGAGCGACGGCGCCTTCGCGTCGACGCCGACGATCGTCAGCGTCGCCGTCTGCAGCCTCGTCAGCGTGGCGCCTGGATTCGGGCCCCGTCCGCGCTCCACGACGGGCTCACTGGTCCTCGAGGGCAGCGTGCTCGGCTGGTCGGGCCTACGAATGGCGTAGGCCACCGTCTCGTAGTAGCGGAACGTCAGCTTGTCGCCGACCTCGAGCCGCTCGAAGTCCTCGATCTCCGGTCCGAAGCGTAGGTTCGCGCTGCCGCCGCCCGCGTCGACGAGCGTGAGCTCGCGCGCGTCGTGGTCGATCGCCTCGATCGTTCCGTTCACCAGCACCCTGTCAGCGATCGTGAGGGGCTCGCCGGCTACGGCGAGAAGCGGCAATGCGACGAACACGGCGAACACGGCCAGCGTCTTCTTCATGGCAGAGCTTCGACCTCCTGGCGCGCCGCGCACCTCCGAACAGCGTCGCGGCGAGCGGCTGTGCGCTCCCTGGCAGAGAAGGAGCACATCGCGTGCCAGAGGCTCCCCGGAGTGCGGATCGCGCAAACGGCGCGGGGGCATGCTCGTCCGCCGCAAGGCGGCCCCACGGGCCGCTCGGTCGCCCCAACACGTCGCGGTTTCGCAACGAGCGATGGGGTGATTCGCGAAAGGCCTGGCGGCCCCGGCAAGGCATGCGACGTCCACCTGCGTCCTCTCGAGGCCGCAGTGATCGCAGCTCTAGACCCGGCCGGTGCCCTCCGCAAAGAGGCTCACCCCGCTGTCGCGGAAGTCGTAGGAGAGACTTACTGGAGAGCCTCGCAACCGTTGGATGCTTCGTCCACCAGTGTCATATCCGGCCGAAGGGCAGTCAGACCAGCGATGCGCTGGGCACGACTGGTTGTTCGTCAACCGCGAGGGTGTTTCGCTTTCCTGGCGAACCTTCGTGACAACCAGGAAACCCTACGAGCTGTCGCATAGGCGACGTCCGCGGGAAGGCGCACTTCCACTTCGGTCCCCGTATCCACCTCGCTCCAGATTGCAAGCTTGGCTCCTACGAGGGTGGCGCGTTCACGCATGCCGTGCAAGCCGTAGTGCCCCTCCTTGCCTTGGCTGGCGAGAACTACTGGATCGATGCCTCTTCCATCGTCCCGCACACGCAGGCGGAATTGCTCAAGATCGTAGCGGATCTCGACTTCAACCTGCCGGGCCTGGGCGTGCCGAAAGGAATTCCGCAGGGCCTCGGTGGCAATCCTGTAGATCTCATCACGCAGTATGGGATGCAGATTACGCGCTTCGCCCTCGACGGTTACTCGGAATGCTGTCGATTCGCGGCTGGCTGAGTCGGTCGAGAGTCCTTCTCCGAGGGTACTGACGGCCTGCGCGAGATCATTGCTGTGTGTTGTAGAGGCGCGCAATCCCTGCACTTCATCCCGAGCTTCGGTAACGAAGTGTGCCGTCTGCTCGATCGCACTGTGCAACCTTTCTTTCGCCTCCATCGGGCGCTCAGGCAGCAACTCGGAGACGGTTTGGAAGCGGAGCAGCACCCCGTGGGCGCCTTGAAGCAAAGTGTCATGAAGCTCCCGGGCAATTCGCGTTCTCTCGCCGACACGCGCATCCAGCGTCAGCTCGAACTGATAACGCAACTGCCGGACCCGCCACCGGTGAGCCGCCCACACCAATGCCAAGCACAAGGCCGCGGAGAGAGCGCGAAACGAATTGGTCTGGTAGTACGCGGGCGCGACCCAGAGCTCCAGGGTGTCGCCCTGCTCGTTCCACACCCCGCTATTGTTCGAGGCCTTGACGCGGAGGGTGTACTTCCCCGGCCTCAGGTTCGTGTAACGCGAGTGGCGCGGGTTGTCCGGCACTCTCCAGTCTTCGTCCTGGCCCTCCAGCTTGATGCGGAACTGCATCTTCTCCGGCGCGACTAAGCTGAGACCGACATAGTCGACCTGCAGCTCACGGGTCAGCGGGGGGAGATGCACGGTCGACACCGTCTCGCCAGGTCGCTGTTGCCAATAGAGTCTCCCGTCGGCGAAGACCTTCTCGATATGCACAGGCGGCGGGACCCTGTTGAAAGGAAGATGACGGGGATCGACGACCTGGACGCCCTCTTTTGACAGGAACCACAACCTCCCATCGGTGGACTTCGCGACGGAAGGACTGTAGGCGAAAGCCGCAGCTGCGTTGAGGCTCACACCATCCGCTCCATCCCAGACGGCAGTTTCTATCCTGCGCTTCGGGTCGGCGATCCACGCGTCCAGTTCGGTCCGGGTGATACGCACGAGACCGCAAGCCCCATACAACCACAGCGAGCGATCGGCGTCTTCCATCGACCAGTGAATCGTGTCGCAGGGCAAACCGTTCCTCGTCGTGAGGGTGGCGACGCGGCGATCTTTGATCCGGCTGAGGCCGCCCTGCTGAGTTGCGGCCCACAGCGCACCATCGCGATCGAGTTGAAGGGCGACAACATTCCCCTCGCCCAGTCCATCAGCGGGTGTGTACGATTCGCGGACCTTGCCATCGCCGAAATGCAACACGCCACCGCCCCTCCAGAATGCCAGCCAGACACCGCCCTGATCCGGGACCACGGCAATGGCGTGTCGATGACGTCCCATCACGGGCCAGTCGAAACTCTCGACCAAACGCCCTTCGCGAATATGCAGGAGGCTCTGGGGCGTCGAAAGCCAGAGACCACCCGCCCTGTCCCCCGTCATGGAAAACACTTCGTTGCTGGGGACGCCAGGTACGCCTACGAACCGATCGTCCTTCAAGTACGCCAGTCCACCCCCCGTGGACACCCAGATTCGACCACGATCATCCCGGAAGAGAGACTGGGTTCTGTCATGCGGCAGTCCACTGGTCGTGCCGAAGACGGTGGCCCGTCCGTTCTTCCACATGGTCAGGCCATTCTCGGAGGCAATCCAGATACTCCCATCCATGGCCGCGAGCACGGACAAAGTCGCGTCGCTGGAGAGGCCTTGTTTCGGGGACAACGTAGTGACGAGGGGCTTTCGGAACCGGTCGAGTCCTCCCGTAGTGGCGACCCAGATATTGCCTTCACGATCCTCGAAGAAGCTGCAGCTGATATCGCCCGCAAGCCCATCGGCTTTCGTGAATACGTCCGTCCTGCCGTTGTGTATGTGGACGAGCCCGCGTTGGCGGGTGCCGATCCAGAGACCTCCATCGCGGTCCCGAAGGAGTTTGTTGGAATCGACATTGCGGGCGGGGAGGCGATCGCGATTGGCCGGATCCCGAATCGGATAGGACTCGAGTCTGTCTCCGGCGAGCTGCAGGAGTCCTCCGCCGATCACCCCGATCAGCACATCGCCGGCGTCGGTCCGAGTGAGATCGCCGATCCGCATTCCCGGCGTCTCATAGCGCCTGGGAGAGCCGGGTTTCCATCGCCAGACTCCCGATTCAGCGCCGGCCCAGAGAGTGCCCGAGCTGTCCTCGAACAGACTCCACACGAATGTGCCGAAGGCGCCGCCCTGCAAGTCGCATTGCACGCGACCACTTCGGATTGCGCACAATTGGCCCGTCGGAGGATCGGATGTGCCCGATACGCCGGCCCAGACAGTTCCCTCCCGGTCTTCGAGCAGGGATGTGACGAACCGGTCGCCGATCTCCGGGTACCGCGTCAGCTTGTCGCCTTTCCAGCTGACAAGGCCGGCAAACGTGCCGATCCAGAGGGTGCCGTCGCGCGTCACGAGCAGGGCGTAAGGATTGTCGGGGAGTTTCTGCCCCGCAGGTTGCCAAGGGACCGCCTCAATGCCGTCGAAGCGGAACAATCCGAATTCGCTGCCAAGCCAGAGATAGCCGTCAGGCGTTTGCGCCATCGCGAAGATGGCGCCCACGGCGAACCCGTTCCGGGCCGTCCACGACGTGTGCCCGTATTGGCTGACCTCCAGAGAGGGGTCGAGGGCAAGAAGGGGAGCAGGCCCGAGGAGGGCGCTCAGCGTGCTTGTCGTGACGAGCGCAAAGATGGATTTCATTGACGATCTCGTCCGCCGTATTGGAGGAGCCGCGTGCTACGACGCCGCTTGGCTGGCGAACCGCGCTTGTATAGCCCAGAAGCTCGAAGGTGCGAGGTGCCGGCGCGTATGCGCTCCCACTTCACGCCCTCTCCTTGCGTGAAAACCACGAAGGTCTTCGTGCTGTCGCGTAGGCGGTACCGGCAGGAACGCGCAGTTCCACTTCCGTGCCCGCATCCACTTCGCTCCACACTACTAGCTTGCCTCCCACAAGCGTCGCGCGCTCCCTCATGCCACGCAACCCGTAGTGTCCCTCACTCCCTTGAGTGGAGAGAATCGCGGGATCGATGCCTCTTCCGTCGTCACGGACGCGCAAGCGGAATTGAGCATGGTCGTAGCGGAGTTCCACTTCGACCTGCTGCGCCTGACCGTGCCGAAACGCGTTCCGGAGCGCCTCGACAGCAATCTTGTAGATTTCGTCACGAAGAATGGGATGGAGATTTCGCGCTTCGCCCTCGACTGCTACACGAAATGCTACCCGTCGCTCGCTTGGTTGAGTCAGTTGAGAGTTCTTCCCCAAAGACGCTTATGGCCCGTCCTAGATCGTTGGTTTGGACGGTTGAAGCGCGCAATCCCTGCACCTCATCCCGGGCTTCGGTGATGAACACCGCCGTCTGCTCGATCGCACTGTCCAGCTTCTCTTTCGCCTCCATCGCGCGTTCCGGCAGCAACTCGGAAACCGTTTGGAATCGGAGCAGTACACCGTGGGCGCTCTGGAGCAGAGTGTCGTGAAGGTCCCGTGCGATCCGTGTCCGCTCACCGACTCGCGCCTCCAGAGTCATAGCGAACTCATGATGCAGCTGCCGGACCCGCAACTGATAGGCCGCCCAGAGCAACGCCATGGCACCGGCCACGCAGAAAGCGCGAAACCAATTCGTCTGGTAGTACGCCGGGGCGACCGAGAACTCCAGGGTATCGCCCTGCTCGTTCCAGACTCCGCTGTTGTTGCTCGCGATCACGCGAAACCGGTAGTGGCGCAGGAGGAAGATTCGTGTACTGCGCGCTGGCGGTCGTTGACCACCTCTCTCCAGTCGTGATCCTGGCCCTCCAGCTTGTACTTGAAATGAACCTTCTCCGGCGCGACCAGGCTGAGAGCCGTGTAGTCAATCTGCAGATCGCGAATACGCGGCGGCAGACGCAGGTTCGGAACTGCCGCGCCAGGTAGGTTCTGCCAATAAGTCTTGTTGTCGGCGATGATTTGCTCGATGTGCACCGGCGGCGGGAGTTTGTTGAAAGCCAGATGACGGGGATCGACGACTTGCATGCCTTCTCCCGCCATGGAACCACAGTTTGCCATCGGTGGACTTCGCCACCACGAGGACCCCAGGAGCTAGGCGAAACCGCGCGGAGCCGGACGCCGTCCGCCGCATCCCAAACCGTCGTTTCAATCCTGCGCTGCGGGTCGACGATCCAGGCGTCCAGTTCGGTCCGCGTGATGCGCACCAGGCCGCAGGCCGTGTACAACCACAGCGAACGATCGTCGATCCTCCATCGTCCAGTGAATGGCTGTCACAGGGCAGACCATTGTTGCGTTGTGAGGGTAGCGACGTGGCCATCTTTGATCCGGCTCAGGCCGCCTTCCTGGGTTGCGGCCCACAGCGCACCATCGCGATCGAGTCGAAGCCCGGCGACATGCGCCCTTGCCCAGCCCTCAGCGGCTGTGTACGACGCGCGGACCTGACCATCCTTGAAATACAACACGCCGCCCGTCGGTCCAGAATGCAAGCCAAACTCCGCCTTGCTCACGATCGAAGAGCACAACCTTAGCTTGTTGGTGCCGCCCCAGTGCTGACCAGGGGAAATGTTCGACCAAACGTCCCTCGCGTATGTGCGAGAGGCCCTTGTTTCCGGAAAGCCAGAGGTTGTCTGCGCTCGTCGCCCGTGATGGAATACACTTCTTCGCTGGGTACGCCATTTACGGCAACGAACCTGCCGTCCTTCGAGATAAGCCAGTCCGTGACCTGTGGACACCCAGACTCGCCCGCGATCGTCCTGGTACAGAGACTGCACGAAGTCGTCTGGCAGTCCACTCGCCTTGCGGAAGATCGTGGTTTGTCCATTCTTCCACCTGGTCAACCCGTCGTGAGTGGCTACCCAAATGCCCCCATCTGTAGCTGCGATCACGGAAGTGGTAGCTATCACTGGACAGACCCTGCTTTGTGGAAATCGTAGTGACGGGGAGCTCTCGAAAGCGGTCGAGTCCGCGCGAGCTGGCGAACCAGACATTGCCTTCACGATCCTCGAAGAGACTGCAGCTGATGTTGCCTGAGAGCCCGTCGGATTTCGTAAACACGTCTGTCCTGCCGTTGTGTATATGGATAAGCCCCCGCTCGTGGGTTCCGATCCAAAGACCTCCATCGCGGTCCCGAAGCAGTTTGTTCGAATCGACATCGCGGTCCGGAAGCAGTCGCATTCCGATTGGTTGCGTCTCGAATCGGATAGGATTCGAGTTTGTCCCCGGCGAGCTGCTTGAGTCCGGCGTCGCTCACGCCCATTAACAGTCCGTCCGTCGTCGGTAGTACTCAGGTCACCAATCCGCATTCCGGGCATCGCATAGCGCTTTGGAGGACCGGGCTTCCATCGCCAAAGCCCGGACTCCGCACCGGCCCAGAGAGTGCCGGAGCTGTCCTCACCCAAACTCCAAACGAATGAGCCGAAGGCGCCATCCTCGCCGTAGCATTGCACGCGGCCGTTTCGGATTGCGCAGAGTCGGCCTGTCGGAGTTCCGGGTGAGTCGCCCAGTATGCCGGCCCAGACTGTTCCCTCGCGATCTTCGAGCAGTGATGTCACGAAGTATTCGCCGACCTCCGGGTACCGGGTCAGCTTGCCGCCACTCCAGCTTGCAAGGCCGGCGAAGGTGCCAATCCAGAGAGTGCCGTCGCGCGTCACGAGCAGGCTGTAAGGCGCTGTCGGGGAGGTGCTGACCGGCGGGGGGTTGCCAGGGGACAGCGTGAAGGCCATCGAAGCGAAACAGGCCGAATTCGCTGCCAAGCCACAGATACCCATCGGGCGTTTGAGCCATCGCGAAGATGGCGCCTACGGAGAACCCGTCCCGGACGGTCCACGCGGTGTGCGCGTACTGGCTGACCTCCAACGAGGGGTCGAGCGCCAGAACGGGAGCAGACCCGAGCAGGAAGCTCAGCGTGCCTGTCGTGACGAGCGCCAGGAAAGAGTTCATCATCGGTCTCGCGAGCGTGACCCTGGTGACATTGCCAGATTCTACGCGACGTCGGCTCTCACCATCGCTCCCGGCGTCATGGCTTCGCCTTCTTCGGCGGCAGTTTTGTAGACCTCGTCACGAAGAATCGGATGGAGATTTCAGGCCTCGCCCCCGACGACTACGCAAAATGCTGTCGATTCGGGGCTGGCTGAGCCGGTTTACCGTATGCGATCAGGCGAAACCAATACTCCCAGGAGGCAAGTCCCGTGCAGAACGCTGGCGATCGTCGTCGACGACTGGCCTCGAGGCGTTGTCGGCAGGATCACGCGGCGTGGTCGCGCAACTCCAGGCCCACGCGATAGAAGGGCCACAGTGCGGCGGTCTGAAGCAAGTGGCACACGTCGTTGTGGTTGAACGGCCCGAGCCCCGCGAGGTGAGCCTGCTGCACGGCGATGCCGGCCGCCGAAAGCGCGAGCGCCGCGACCAGCGCGGTGAGCGGCCGCTTGTCGTGCCGGGCGGTCCTGAGACCGACCGCCAGCAGCACGACGATCGTCACAACTCCGTAGCCGGCCGCCAGGCGCGTGTCGTTGCTCCGAGCGACGGGCGCGAGGTAGACGGCGAGCAGGCCGGCGCCCAGGCCGAGACAGATGCGCCGCGCGTTTCCCCCAAGTGCCGCGACGCCGCTGCCGGCGAGCAGCAGCGCGCAGGCGACGCCGGAGCCGACCAGCACGACCTTCCAGAGCGAGGCCGTGAGCACGAGCGTGAACGAGGCGCCGAAGCCGTGGACGATCGCTCCCGCGAGGGCGGCCGCGGCTCCCGCCAGGAACGCGCCCGCCCACAGCCGCGTCGCCCGACCCGACGGCGAGCGGCTGGCCGCGAAGAGCCGCGCCCCGAGCGCCGCGGCCACCGAGGCGAGCACGGCGTCGGTCACGAGCGTGCTGGGCTCATAGATCGTCATCGGGCCCTGCTGCCTGTGGCCGTCGGCGCTCTCAGCCATCGCCCCGCAGGTCGAGCACGACGGACCCGAGCGCGACCTTCCGCGACCTTCCGCGGGCTCGCGGTCGGTGTCGACCACCTTCGGGCGCGGGCGCGGCGAGCGGACGAACTGGATGTCGGCATAGGCTGCGTTCACTCGGCCGCCGGTGTCGTCGGAGTCCGTCATCACGAGGACGCGTAGCACGCGGCCGGCCTGTTCCCCGGGCACGAGACGCGCGAAGTCGGCACGGAGGTCGTGGGTCTCCTCGACCCAGCCTCCGCGGCCCTCGCCCGCCTCGACCACGATGCGGGCGGAGCGCACCGTCTTGACTAACGGGACGATGGTCGTGTCCTGGTGCAACACCGTGCCGACCGGCAGCGAGCGCGTCCAGACGTAGGCGATCTCGTGTGGCTCGTCGGAATCCCGCCCCTGCACGAGCACGCCGAGCTTGGCCGCGAAGTCGTCGTGCCCGCCGCGGATCCGCCCGTCAGCGCGCGCGATCTCCGAGTCGTCGATCCCGCCCTCCACCCGCCAGCGCCAAGAGAGGAGCGGGTACTCGGACACGTCGACGAGGGCCGCCGTGCCGCGCTGGGCCATCAGACGCCTGAAGTACGACACCGGAGGGCGGTCGCACGCGCGGAGCCAGTCGAGCGTCGGGTCGATCTCGATTGGCCCGTTCGGAGTTGGGATCTGCCAGACGAGCGCAGACGAGGAGCGGCTCTCGAACGCGATCGCTCCCTCGGTGAACGTGATGCGGGTCGCGTCGGCGCACCGCTCCCAGTCGCGGCGGACCCAGCCGCGTGCCATGTCGATTGCGACCGCCTCCGCCGACGCTTTCGAGGCAGGAGACATTTCGTCCGCGCGGACGGGCGCGAGGTCGAGCCGGGCGAGGCCGAGCACGATGAGCAGGCCGATGACGCACCCGCCGATGGTCCATCGCGAGGCACGGTTCTCCCGTAGCGGCGTCCACGAAGTCGCGGAACACCGCCTGGCGGCCGGGCGCCGCACGGCGGACATCGAGGCCGCCCCCGCTCGGTGTCGGCGATGATGCGGACCACTCCCCCACGTCCAGCCAGCCATCACGGTCGCGAAAGGTCATCGGCGCCGTCTTCTCACCGTCGTCCGCGGCACAGGCCACCTCTTCCACGTCGATCCTCCCGGTTGCGTGGCGACGAAGAGCAAGCGGAGTGCCAGGGCTTCGGGCACTGCGATGCCTTGCCTCTCGAGAGGTTTGGCGGATCGGCGGTCAGCAGAGCAGGCGACGTCCGCGACGAAGTCGTCACGAATCCGCGAAGGCGACCACCTCTGTCGCCTCGTCCGCTCGTGGAGGCGTGGAGCTCAGAGGCACGCGCGGCCGGCCGGCCCGCGGCCTCGCTCGACAGGCGGGTGCCCCGGCGCCGCCCCGAGCCACGACTCGTCGTGAATTCGTGCGGAGACCCGCGTGGTCGCGAGCGCCTGTCGCCGGCCAGGCGTGCAGATCCGGGCCTTTAGGGGACTCGGACCCGCGGCACGATTGCTGCCTCATCGCGCCGGGCATGGACTACAGATTCCCGCGCCGCAACGCACTCCTCCTGCTCCTCACCGCCTTCCTCCTCGCGGGCGGCCGCGTGGACGCCTCCGAGCTCGGAGGACGGCCCCACGCTGCTCGCGGGCTCGGGCTGGTTCGACTGCAACCGCCGGCGCGACCAGGCGGCCGAGGTCCGGCTCGAATACCGGTCCCGCCCGCTCGCGCCCGGCCTGCGCGCGGTCGCGGCGACGCACGCCACGACCGACGGATCGCTCTTCGTGGGCACCGGTATCGCCTACGAGGTCCGGCTGGGTCGCTGGGACGTGACGCCGACGTTCGTCCCCGGCCTGTACCGGCACGGGGGCGGCCGAGACCTCGGTTACCCGGTCGAGTTCCGTTCGCAGCTGGAAATCGGCCATCGCCTCCGGGGAGGCCCGCGCATCGCCGTGGCGTTCTCCCATCAGTCCAACGGCGGTCTCGGTTCGCGCAACCCCGGGGAGGAAACGCTGACGATCAACTACGAATGGAGACGCCCAGCCGGGGCGCGCATGCGCACGGAGTCGGGACGGACGACGCGATGAGGAAGACGTCGTGGTCGGGCCAGGCGAGGTGCCGCGCTGTCCTCGCGGTCGCCCGGGCCGCCAAGGCACAGCTCGACCACTCGGCGCTGCTCGATGACGTCGCGTTCGCGCTCGGGGACCTTGTTCCCGTCGACGCGATGGGCGTCATGGCGCGGGAGGAGGAGGTCCCGAGAGCGATCGGGGCCCACCTCCGTTTGATCGCGGCGCTCGAACGAGCCCGAGGCCACCTTCCTCGACCGCGTGATCGAAGGCGCGAGACGCGAGCCGGCGATCCGGGAGATGCAGGAGACGCGGGAGCTGCTTGAGCGCGAGCGCTCCACGGTGGTCATCGACGGACGTGCCTAGCGAGACGCGGCTGTCGGTCCTGCGGCTAGACCGCCTCGGCGGGCGCCGCATGGTCCTCCTGCGGTTCACGGACCGCGCCGGCTTCGGAGCGCTCTCGCTGACGGCGCACCGCTAGCCGGGCAATGTCCGCGAGCTGCCAGAAGCTCGTCGAGGGCGCCGCCATCCTGACGGGCCGCGAGAGGCTCGACACCGCCGATTTCGAGCTGCCCAGCGTCAGGCGTGGGACCGCCCCCGACCCGAGGCCGCGGAACGACACCAGATCGAGGAGGCGCTCCGCGCGGCGCTCGGGCGCTTGGCCCCACCGGTGGCGGTCACGAAATTCGGCCACGCGCCCGCCGACGTCGATTCCTCGAATGCCCCGTTGGTCGCGAATTCGCGACGGCAACGTCACGAACGCCATCGCTGCCCGTCCGTAAGTGCTTGCCCCTGCGATGGTTCCGAGGTCGGCCCGCCGGCATGCCCCGTGCTCTAGCCGTGGGCATGGATCGCTTGGTTCACGTCGCGCACCACGTTGCTCCCCGATCGGGCGAGCGCGTCGAGCACTCGACCCGTGGCGCCGGCCGTGCGAGCGACTTTCCGGGGAGGACGACGTGGAGATGACCGCAGCGAAGACCGCCGTCGTGATCGCGGCCGGAGCCGGCAGGCGCATGCGCGAGAGCGCCGGTGGGGCGCACCCAAAGCCGGCTGTTCAAGTGTTTGGAGTGCCGCTCGTCGTGCGCGTGCTGTGGAGGCTCGCCGAGACCGGGGTGCGGCGCGCCGTCGTGGTCACGGGTTGCCGCGCGCCGGAGGTCGAGGCCACGGCGCGGGCGGACCGTCCCCCGGGGCTCGAGCTCGTGTTCGTCCACAACGAGGGGTGGGGGCGGCAGAACGGCCTCTCCGTCCTGGCGGCGCGCGACGCGGTCGACGGAGCGCCGTTCTTCCTGACCATGGCGGACCACCTGTACTCGCCGCTCGTGGTCGAAGCCCTGCGGACACTCCGTGCGCGCGACGTCGACGTGGCGCTGGCGGTCGACCGGCGGCTGGATGAGATCAGCGACGACGATGCCACCCGGGTGCGCACCGTGGCCGGAGGCCGCATCGCCGAGATCGGCAAGGGGCTCCGAGCCTATGACGCCATCGACACCGGGGTCTTCCTCTGCACGCCGGCGCTCTTCGAATCGATCGAGGGCGAGCGTGACGCGCGCGGCGACTGCTCGCTGAGCGACGGCGTCGCGCGCATCGCGCGGCGGGGCCGGGCGCTGGCGGTAGACATTCCGAGAGAGGCCTGGTGGCAGGACGTGGACAACGCGGCCGACCTCGCCCGCGCCGAGGGCAAGCTTCTACGGCACGAAGCCCCGGGCGTCCACGAGGCCCCCACGGTCCTGGTGGCGTGATGAGCCTTCTCGGCGGATCCGGGTCGGCAGGCGCGCGCCGTGAGTACGACGCGGTCGTGGTGGGGAGCGGCTTCGGAGCGGCCTTTGCCGCGCTGCCGCTGGTCCAGGCCGGCGCCCGGGTGCTGATGCTGGAGCGTGGCCCCTGGGTCCCCCGGGGGCCGTGGAACTGGGGGCCCCAGGGCAGCTTCGACCTCACGCCGTACAAAGCCAGCGAGGTTCCGTACCGCGTGCTCGCCGGCGGCTCGTCCTCGGTCATGGAACAGTGCTCGTGCGTCGGGGGCGCCTCCGTCTTCTACGGAGGCGTCTCCTTCAGGCTTCGCACGTCCGACTTCGAGCCCCGAGCCGACTTCGCCGGGGCGGGAGCGGCGTGGCCTCTCCGCTACGCGGACCTCGAGCCGCACTACTCGAGAGCCGAAGAGATTCTCGGAGTCGGCGGAGAGGCGGGAGCGGACCCGACCGAGCCGCCCCGGAGCGGCCCCTTCCCGCACGCGGCGGCGCCGCTCTCCCCGACCTCCGGCCTGATCGCGGGGGCCGCACGAAGCCTGGGACTGTCGCCCTTTCCGCTGCCGCTCGCGGTCAACCGTAAGAGCGGCGCGCGCGTGGCGTGCCAGGCCTGCACGACGTGCGACACCTTCGCATGTGCGATCCAGGCGAAGAACGACGTCGCCACGGCGGTCCTCCCCGGGCTCCTCCGGCAGGGCCTGGAGCTGCGCCCGCACACGCTCGTGACGGGGCTCAAGGTGCAGGGCGGCAGGATCACCGAGGTCGAGGCCATCGACACGGCGGCCGGGGCCCGGGTGACGTTCCGACCCGGGCTGGTATTGCTGGGCGCGGGCGCCCTGTCGTCGCCGCACCTCATCCTGTCCTCCCGGCTCGCCGGCCGCAATCCCGCCGGCGACGCCGTCGGCGCCTATCTCACGCGGCACTGCGTGGCGATCGTCTACGGGCTGTTCCGCCGGCTCCCCGACGAGGGACAGGTGTTCCACAAGCAGGTGGGTTTCCACGTGGCGGGATCCGGCCCCGGCGATCCCGACGGGCCCCTGGGGTTGATCCAGCAGGTCCAGAGCCCGCCGGAGGGCCTGGTCCGAGCCCGCCTGCCGGTGAACCTCGACGGCTCGGTGAAGCGCCTCGTGAAGCGCGCGACCGGGCTGCTGGTGCTGGCGGAGGACGAGCCTCGCCCGGGGAACCATGTCTCGATCGACCGGTCGAAGATCGACCGCTTCGGCCTGCCCCAGCTCGCGGTGACGTACCGGGAGTCCCGGCGCGACAACCAGGCCCGGGACGCGCTCTCGCGGCGAGCGCGCGCCGTGCTCCGTGAGGCGGGTGCCTTCCTGCTCTACCGGCACGTGGTGAAGACCTTCTCTCATGCCGCGGGGACCGTGCGCTTCGGCGAAGACGGGCGCAAGGCGCCTCTCGACCCGTGGTGCCGGTTCCGGGGGCTTTCGAACCTGTTCGTGGTGGATGCGAGCGCCCTGCCCACCTCGGGAACCGTCAATCCGAGCCTCACGATCGCGGCGATGGCGCTGCGGGTCGGAACGCGGCTCGCGCGTGAGAGCGAGGCGCGGCTCGTACGGGAGAGTGCAGCATGAGCGGGCCGCGCCGATTGCAGCTCGCCGTCCTCGGCTGCGGCCACGCCGCGGTGCTCGCGGGGCGCGCGTTGCGCGGCGTGCCGGGTGTTTCCTGTGCCTACGCCAGCCGCGACGCGGCGCGCGCGGCGCGCTTCGCCCGGCGGCTCGGCGGACGCGCCTTCGGATCCTACGAGGAAGCGCTGACCTCGCCGGAGGTGGACGCGGTCCTGGTGGCGACGCCGCCCTCAACCCACCTTCCGCTCGCGATGCGTGCGCTCGAGTGCGGCAAGAGCGTCGTCCTCGAGAAGCCGCCCACACGGAGCACCTCCGAGCTCGACGCACTGGCCAAGGCCGCCCGGTCCAAGGGACGCCGCCTGATGGTGGCCGAGAACTACTTCTACAAGCCCCTCGCGCGTGCGCTCCGGCGGCTCATCGCCGACGACGCGGTCGGGGAAGTGCTGTTCGTACAGGTGAACGCGCTCAAGATGCAGAACGGTGGAGGCTGGCGGGACGACCCCGGCCTCGCCGGCGGCGGTGCTTTCTTCGAGGGAGGGATCCACTGGGTGGACCTTCTGGCGAACCTGGGCCCGCTGGTCCAAGGGATCGAGGGCTTCCTGCCCGGAGCGAACGGCGGGCGGTCCCTCGATCGGAGCCTGCTGGCGGTCTTCCGCTACTGGACGGGTGCGGTGGCCACGCTCTCGTACTCCTGGGAAACGCCGTCCGCGCTGCGGGGGCTGCGGCTGTCGAGAGTCTACGGACGCGAGGGTTCGATCGCGTTCGAGTCCAACGGCCTGTTCCTGTTCACCTGGGGCCGGCGGCGCCACCTCGCGTTCCCGGGGCTCATGGACATTTCCGGACGTCGCGCCATGTGGTCGGACTTCATCGAGGCCCTCCGGACGGACCGGGAGCCGCAGTACAGCCTGGCCCTCGCGCGGCGCGACCTGGAGCTGGTGGAGGCCATCTACGCGTCGGCCGTCGAGGACGGCGGGAGGCGAGCGTGATCGACATGGATACCACGACGTTCGGGGCGCTCTGGGCGGCGCTTGGCGTGGGAGCGGCGGCCGGCGCCCACACGGCGACCTGGGGGATGTACAAGGACGCCCCGCACGAGGGCTTCACGTGGCGCAAGTACGGGCGCAGCATCGCGCTCGGCACACTGCTCGGTCCCGCGGCCGCGACCCTCGCCGGCCTCGACGCGACGCGCGCGGCCGGCGCCGTGGTCCTCTTCGGCCTCGTCTATGCGGTCGAGCGCGCCCTGGTGGAGTTCTACAAGACCTTCGTCCGTGAAGAGGACCAGTCGAAGTACACGATCCCGATGCAGTTCGCCGTGTTCGGCAAGCCGGTGCAGGGCCGCGCGCGGCGATGGACGGTGGCGACGGGCGTGGCCGCGATTGCGCTGTTGCTGGCATTCTGGACGGCGCATCTCGATGCCGCCGCGCTGCCGCTGCCCGTCCTGCTCCTGATCGGCAGCGCGGCGGGCTGGGTCTCGGCGATCGGCGGCGCGTGGAAGGACGCCCCGATCGAGGGATTCGAGACCTTCAAGTTCTTCCGCAGCCCCGCGATCACGGGAAGCTACGCGTTCTTGATCTCCCGCCTGGACGGCCGCATGCTGATCGTCGCCCTCTGCGCGCTCGGCTACACGGTCGCCACGATCGAGACCTACAAGACGTTCTTCTTCCCGAGCAAGCCGCGCGGGAAGTTCGCGAACAAGCCGATCGTCTACCCCGAGTGGCTGCGTTTCCGCCTGAGGTTCGTCCCCTTGTACGTCGGGGTCTGGGTCTTCGTGATCGGCGCCTTCGCGCAGGCACTGCTCTCCGCCGCCCCCCGGAAGGAAAGCGGCGGAGGCGCGCAGCACACGGCCGCGCCTTCGCCCCGCCCGGACGCGCTCGGAGCCGGCGGCGAGTACTCCGCGATCGTCGACCCGGCACCGGAGAGCGAAGCGCGCGAGGTGGAGCAGGATCACCCGGTCCGGTTTGCGATCGGCGGCGGGCCGCGCCGCGGCGCGGCGAGGCCCACGAAGCCCGCTCACGCGGTCCTTGCGTTCAAGCCGTCCGTTCCCGCCCGGGGGAGGGGAGCTGAGTCGTGAGAGCCATGCTCCCACTCGCGCTGTGTCTCGTCGCAGCCCTTCCCGCGGCGGCCGAGGAGCCCCGAAGCCTCGACCTCCGGGAGCTCCTGGCCATCGCCGAGCGGAGCTACCCCGAGGTTCCCGTCGCCGAGGCTGAAGTGGACGCGGCGCGCGGCACGGAGTCGCTCGCGCGCGCCACGCGGCGGGCGCCCCGCCTCACGATGACGAGCGTCTTCGGCGTGGTGCCGGGCGCTCGGGGGACGATCTTCGACTCGCCGGACACCAACCACGACCTGGATAATCTCGGCGGGTTCTACCGCGTGCGGCTGGACTTCCAGCAGCCGCTGTTCACGTTCGGAGCGCTCAGGGAGTGGGAGCGGGCGGCGTCTCTCGGGGTGGCGTCACGACAGGAGCGGGCGCGGGCACGGCGCGACGCCGGCCGCGAGCTGGCGGCCGAGGCCTACTTCGGCTGGCAGGTCGCGACGCGCACGCTGGCGGTGGTCGTCGAGGTGCGCGGCCACCTCGAGCAGCATCTCCAGAGCCTCGAAGCCGCGGAAGGCACCGACCCCCTGGACCTCTTTCGGGCGCGCAACGCGCGCTTCGTGCTGGATCGGGGCGAGGCCGAGGCGCGCCGTCGACTGCAAACGGCCGAGGCGGGGCTTCTTGCTCTGGTGGGCCGCCCGGCCCGGCCGGCGACCGACGCCCTGGTCGTGCTGCAGACGGACACGACGAGCGTCGAGGAGGCCTCCAGGGTGGCGTCCTCCGCCAACCCGGAGCTGCGCGAGGCGCAGATGGCGGCCGAAGCCCGGGCGCACTCCGCGGAGGCCGTCCGCCGGGAACGCTTGCCGGGGCTCGGGATCGAGGGCAAGTTCGAGTACGGGCGCGCCCCGGGCCGCGACCGACAGGACAACCCGTGGGTATACGATTCGTTCAACGTCCGCAGCCTGAACGCGGCGTTCGGCCTGCGCTGGGACCTGAGCTTCAAGCAGAACGGCGCCAAGGTGGCGCGAGAGGAGGCCGAAGCCCAGGCCGCGCGCGCACGGCGGGACGCCGTCGCGACCCGCCTCCGGCTGGAGCTGGGGCGGCTACGGGCCCGGCTCGACGAGGCGACGAGCGTCTACGAGACGAGCCGGCGCGCGCTCAGTACCACGGCCAACTGGCTCCGGGTCGCGGACGAGAACCACGCGCTCGGCACGGCGTCGACGAACGACGTGGTCGACTCGTACACCGCGTACGTGCAGGCCCGTGTCGCACAGTACGAGGCCATTCGCGAGCTGAACCTCTCGCTCCTGGCATGGCGGCTCGCCCAGGGGGGGGAGCCGCTCGCCGAAGGAGAAGTCCCATGAAGCATCGCCCTTCCCCCGCGCGCGCGTCTGTCGCGCTCCTCCTCGCTTCGATGATGGCCGCGACGCCCGCGGCCGCGAGCAGCGGTCCTCTCGTCGACGCCCTGAAGGCGCGCCAGGCGCGGATCGACTCCGTCCTGTCCGCCCACCCGGGCAAGCTCGCCGCCCCCGCGCGCCAGACCCTGGAGGAGGCCCTCGCCGGAGCGATCGACTTCGACGAGATGGCTCGCGGCGCGCTCGCGGCCTGGGCGGGCCGTTCGGCCGCCGAGCGCGCGGCATACGCGGCCGCCTTCCAGAAGCTGATCCGTCGCAGCCTCATGAGACGGGTCGACATCTACCGGATCGAAGGCGTGAGCTACGCGGCGGAAGCCGTCCAGGGCGACCACGGGCGAGTGGACACGGTCGTTCGGGCCAAGGAGGCGACGACCGATGTGGCCTGGGAGTTCGTGCGGACGCCGTCAGGCTGGCGGGTCTCCGACTACTCGATCGACGGCGTCTCCACGGTGCGCAACTACCGGCGGCAGTTCACCCGGCTGCTCGAAACCAAGGGTTGGAGCGGCCTCCTCGAGCGGATCAACGCGCGTTCGGCGGAGATCGAAGCCGAGATCGAGAAGGAGAGCTGATGCGCGTCCTCGGGCTTGGGACCACGACTGCGCGCGGGACCACCGGCGGGAGTCGACAGCCGGCCGTGGCCGAGCGCGTGGCGACGATCGTCTCCGCCGACGAGGCGGCGCTCGTGAAGGTGTGCGGCCTCACGCTGCTCGAGCGGAACCTGCGAGCGCTGGCGCAGACCGGGGTCCGGGAAGCGACGGTCGTTTCGCACCGCCCGGGCGTGCTGGAGGAGGCGAAGCGGCCCCACTGGTCGCGCGCCTCCTTGGCCGTCCGCACGGTGCTCCGGGTCGCCGGCGCGGAAGCCCCGTCCGTCACGATCGCCGGGCTGCGCGGGCTGGCCAGGGGACGGCCGCTTCTCTACGTGCCCGCCGGGATCGTATGCGACAAGAGGCTCTTCGAGATGCTGCTGACCGCGAGGGAATCCACGGCCCTCGTGGACTCGGCGCCCCCGGAAACCCTCCGGCCGCTGATGGCCGGCGCCGAGCGCACGTCGAGCGGACTGGTCTGCGGCCCGTGCCGGCTGGAGCCGGCCTTGCTGGCGTCTTTGCCAGGGAGGGCGACCGTCGGGCAGGTCTTGCCCGCGGCGATCGAGCACGGCGACGCACGGCCGCTCGATGTCGCCAGCCAGACCGCGTACGTCGCCTCCTTGCGCAGGACCCTGCGGCCGCTGTGGCTTCCCGCCCCCGCTCCCGAACACGCGCGCGCGGCCGAGGCCGCGCTGCTCGACACGGCCCAGAAGGGCGCGCTCGACATCCCGGCCATCGTCCACGGCCCGATCGAGAGCGCGATCGTGGCCCGGGTGTGCTGGACGCCCGTCACGCCGAACCAGCTGACGGTCTTCGCCGCGGCGGTGGCCTGGACGGTGACCGCGCTCTTCGCGAAAGGACACCTCGGGGTGGGGCTCCTCGTCGCCCTGGCGGTCGGAATCCTCGACGGCCTCGACGGCAAGCTGGCCCGCCTGAAGCTCGAGACCTCCCGCGTGGGCGAGCTCGAGCACTTTTCGGACTTCGCCTTCGAGCTCTCCTGGTGGGCCGCCCTGGCCTGGCACTTCCACGCGACCGGCACGCTGTGGGCGCCCCTCGCGCTGCTGGCGCTCTACGTCGCGGAGGCGCTCGACGGGCTCGTCAAGCTGGCCGCCCTCAAGAGGCTCCGCGTGATCATCGACGACGCCGCGCCGAGCATGCGGCTCGTCCGCCTGGTGGGTGGCCGCCGGAACGTCTACGTCTGGATCATGGCCGTGGGCTGGGCCGCAGGCCACCCGGCGGCGGCTTTCGCCCTGCTGCCCGTGTGGGAGGGCGCGACGGCGGCCCTCCATCTGGCCTGGGCGCTCGCGAACCTCGGCCGGTTCCGGATCGCGACCGCCCTCGAGCCGGAGAGAGGTCACGTGTTCGAGCGTGAGCTTCAGGTCCGCTTCAGCCCGGCAGCGGCGAGATGAGCGAAGTGGCCGCGCGCCCCCTCTGGAACGGTCCGAGCCTCGCGATCCGCGACGGCGACGGCGCGGTGACGACCCCGACGGCACCGGCGCTGCTCCGCGGGATCGCCACGAACATCTTCACCATCGCCGTGGGGGCCCTGGGCGCGCTGTTCACGCTCCTCGTCGCGCGGCTGCTCGGCAAGGCGGCCCTCGGCGGCTTCCTCCTGGCCTGGGCCACGGCCGACCTGCTGAGCAAGGTGGGGACGCTCGGACTCGATCAGGGGACGACCGCTCTCGTCGCCCGCCGTCGGGCCGAGGGCAACCCGGGTGGGGCGCGAGCGGTCTTCCGGCTCGCGCTGGCCGCGGGCCTGGGCCTGAGCGGCCTCGTGGGCGGCGTCGCGTGGCTGGCGTTCGGCTGGATCGGGCGCACCATCGGCCAGACGCCCGACATGGTGGCGGCGGAGCGCGTGATGCTGCTGGCCCTTCCCGCGGTCGCCCTCTATCGGATCGCGAACGGAACCTCTCGCGGCCTGGGCATCATGAAGCACGACGCGCTCTCCGGCGGCCTGCTCGAGAACCTCGGGAAGGTCGTCGCCCTCGTCGCGCTCGTGTGGCTGGGCCTGCCACGCCTGGTCGGGGCGACCCAGACGGCCGTGCTCGCGGCCGTGGGCGGCTTCACCGCCGGCGGCTTCACCGCGTACTTGCTGGCGCGCGGGGCCCTGGCCCGCGGCGCCGCGGCGCAGGGGAGAACGGCGACCGTCGGGGCGAACGCGAGGGATCTTCTCCCGCTCTCGGTGGCCGCCGCCGCGACCGGCCTCGTCACCCTCGCGATGCAGCGCATCGACGTGCTGGTCCTGGGCGCGTTCGTGGGCCGGGCGCCCGGCCTCGACGCCGCAGCGTTCGGAGTGTACTGCGCCGCCGCCGAGATCGCCGGCCTCACTCGCAAGGTGCGTCTGGCCGCCGACCCTCCCCTCCTGCATGCCGTCGCCACCGCGCAGGGAAGGGGCCGTCGCGAGGAAGAGCGTTCCGCCGTCGGCGACGTCGCCCGCTGGACGCTCCCGGCCGCGCTCTTCATGGCAGTCCGGCCTGGCGCTCGGGGCGCCGCTCTGGCTCTCCCTCTTCGGTCCCGGCTTCGAGCAGGGGGCCGTGGTCCTGGTCCTTCTCGTCGTGGCGCATGGCATCGGGAGCTACTCCGGGCTCGCCGAGAACCTGCTGCTCCTGCGGCGGCCGGCGCTCAACCCCGCGAACGCTGCGGTCGGCGTCGCGACGCAGCTCGTCCTCTGCCTCGTCCTGGTGCCGAGGATGGGCGCGATCGGGGCCGCCGTGGCCGCGGTCGCCGCCTACGGCGTCGTCGCCCTGCTGCGTTTCGCCGAGCTGCACGCGATGGGAGCGCCCTGGCCCTGGGGTCGGCTGCGGGGGGCCTCTTGGGCTTTCCTGGTGGCCCTCACGCCATCGCTGGCCTTGCGCGCCGTCCTACCGGGCGGGACGGGTTCGGCGGCGGCCGTGACCTGCTTCCTGTCGGTCTTCGTGGCGGCCCTCGTCCGCTGGGGCTTCGACGAGGGGGATCGGGAGGCGCTGCGCGGCGTCGCTCCGTTCCTCGCCCGGCTGGGCCGACCGCGGCACGCGAACACGGCCGCGGACGCGGGGAGGCCCCTGTCGGTGATCCTCGTCGTCTCCTCGGAGAACGACGGCGGCGCGGCGCGCTCCACGTTCCTGCTCGCCCGCGACCTCCCGCATTTCGGCGTGCGGCCGATCGTGGCGCTCCACCGCGAGGGAGAGCTCTCGCGCCGGCTGGCCGCAGCCGGCATCGCGTTCGAGGTGGTGCCCGGTCTGCCCGAGGACCTGACCCGCCGTCCCGGGCGCCCCGACAGCCTGTGGGCGGTGCCCGGCAACGTCCGGGCCGTGCCCCGCGCCGTGTCGTTCCTGCGCGACCTCGCCGAGCGCGAGGGTGCTTCGGTCCTCTACGGGCAAGGAACCTGGGCCAACATCCTCTCGGCCCTGGCCGCCAGGGGTTCGGCCGCGGGAGCGGTGTGGCACATCCGCAACGACTTCAGGCCGCGGCTCAAGCGGCTCGTGATGCGCGGCATCGCGCGCGCGTGCGGAGTACGCGCGATCGTGGCCGTGTCACGGATCGGCGGCCGCGCCCCTCGAAGGCCTGCCGATGCCGCTGCACGTCGTCGAAAACGGCGCCGATCTGGCGGCCTGCGACGCGGCGCGGAACGATCCGGACGACCTGCGTCAGCGCCTCGGCATCCCGGAGGCCGCCGTCGTGGCGTGCTACGCGGGCCGGCTGCTGCCGCACAAGGGAATCCACGTGCTGATGGAGGCGGCGCGGCGGGCGATGAGCCGGGAGGCGAGCCTTCACCTCGTGATCCTCGGGGACAACCCGGGCCACGCCGCACGCGACGTCCGCGGCGAGCTCCAGCAGCAGGCCTCCTCGTGGGGCCTCGCCGACCGGGTCCACGTCGCCGGATGGGTGCCCGCCGTGGAGCGCGCGCTCGTCGGCCTCGACTTCGTCGTGATCCCCTCCACGTGCCGCGAGTGCTGCTCACGCTCGCTCATCGAGTCGCTCTGCCTCGGGCTGCCGGTGGTCGCGTCGCACGTCGGGGGAAACCCGGAGTTGCTGCAGGACGGCGTCGACGGGCTGCTCGTGCCGCCGGGCGATCCCGAGCGGCTGGCCGAGGCGCTCGTGGCCCTCGCGACCGACGACGTGCTCCGCCGCCGTCTGGCCACGGGCGCCTTCGAGGCCCGGCGCCGCTTCGACTCGGTCACGGTGGCGGGGCGCGCGGCAGCCGTCCTCCGGACGGTCGCGGGGGGGCCGGTCATGGAGACGAACGCGCTCGACCCGCTCTCGGTGCGGTCATGAGAGCGGCCGCAGGTGGCGTGCTCCTCCTCGCGCTCTGCGGCACCGGCTGCGGCGAGCCGCCTCGGCAGTGGTCGATCGGGATCTACCGCGGGACGACACCGTTCGACCTGACCCCCTCGGGGCCCCAACCGGCTCTCGCTGCCGCCGACCTCGGGATCGACGCGGAATTCGTGGCCGACCCTTTCCTCTTGCGGCGCGACGACCGGCTGTTCCTCTTCTTCGAGGCGTGGCGTAGAGGCACGAAGCAGGGAGACATCGCCTGGGCGGAGAGGACGTCCACCGGCGGGTGGCGGTTCGGGGGCGTGGCCCTCGACGAGCCCTTCCACCTGTCCTATCCGTTCGTCTTCGAGCACGAGGGCGAGGTCTACCTTATCCCCGAGAGCAATGCCCGGCGCGAGGTGCGCCTCTACGTCGCGCGTCCCTTTCCGAGCCGCTTCGAGCTGCGCCGCGTGCTGCTGTCGGGCGGGCGCTACTCGGATAGCTGCCTCGTCCACTGGGATGGGCACTTCTACCTCTTCACGTCGCCGGACAACGGCACCCTGGAGCTCTTCTACGCCGACGCTCTCGAAGGCCCCTATCATCCTCATCCGCGGAGCCCGATCGTTTCACGGGACTCGTGCTCCGCGCGCCCGGGGGGGCGCCCTCTCGCCTGGAACGGCCGGATCATACGGTTCGCCCAATGCGACCGGCCCGCGTACGGCACGTCCGTGAGGGCGTTCGAAGTGACCGATCTATCAACCACCCGCTATACCGAGCGACCCTTGGGCCATGATCCGCTGTTTGCCGGAAGCGGCTCCGGCTGGAACGCCGGGGGGATGCACCACCTGGCCGCGCTGCTCGACGACGGAGGCGTGCTCGCCGCCGTCGACGGCTGGCGCCTGGACAAGCATTGAGATGCGAGGCGGAGCGACCGGTGGGTCGGCGCGCGGAAATAACGCGTCGTGCCCGCGCGCGCATCTCTGCCGTTGTGGCAGGGCGAGAGGCCGGGGGCTCATGACACGTCTCCTCTAGGTTTTGCCGGCGTGCGGGAGGCGAACAGCCGTGACATCCAGGATGGCCGCCGGGACGCCGCATAGGCCGCGGCGGCGGGAAGGCGCAGCTCCACCTCCGTGCCAACGCCGACCTCGCTCCACACCGCCAGCTTGCCTCCCATGAGCGCGGCCCGCTCTGGCATGCCGCGCAGCCCGTAGTGTCCCTCGGCACCCTGGCCGGCGAGCACGCCCGGATCGATTCCCTGGCCGTCGTCACGCAGACGCAATCGGAATTCACTGGCGTCGTAGCGGATCTCGGCCTCGACGCGCCCGGCACGCGCATGCTGGAACGTGTTCCGAAGCGTTTCCGCGGCGATCTTGTAGATCTCGTCACGCACGATCGGGTGCAGGTCTCGCGCTTGCCCTTCGACGGCCAGACGGAAGACGGGAGGCCGGTCAACACTCGGGGCGGTGGCGAGCTCGCCGGCGAGGGTCGTGATGGCCGCCGCGAGATCGTTGCGTTCGACTATGGAAGCGCGCAGTCCTTGCACCGCATCCCGCCCTTCCGTGATCGCGCCAGCAGCCTGCTCGATCGCGCTCTCCAGCTTCTCTTTCGCCTCTCGGGGTCGGTCCGGCAGCAGGTGGGAAGCTGTCTGAAACCGCAGGAGGAGGCCGTGGAAGCTCTGGAGCAGCGTGTCGTGAAGCTCCCGGGCGATCCGCGTGCGCTCTCCGACGCGCGCCTCCAGGGTCATATCGAACGCGTGTTGAACCTGCTGCATGCGGAGCCGGTAGGCCCCCGCCAGGAGCACCAGCACGAGCGCGGCGGTCGACGCGCGGAACCAGGTCGTCCTCCACCACGGGGGACTGAGGACAATCGGCAGCGACACTCCCTGCTCGTTCCAGATGCCGTCGCTGTTCGATCCCTGCACGCGGAAGACGTATTCGCGGGGGTCGAGGTTGGTGTACGTCGCCAGGCGGCGCCTGCTGTCTACCTCGTTCCAGGCGGTATCGAAGCCAAGGAGCCGGTACCGATACCGGTTCTTGTGCGCATTCGCGTAGCTCAGAGCCGCGAACTCGAAAGAGAATACGTTGTCCTCGTGGGGCAACATCAGGGACTCGACGTAGGGGATGGCTTTCTCCAGCACGGACCCGGCCCCGATGCGCACCGGTCGGTTGAGAATGGTGAAGTTCGTGAGCACGACGGGCGGCACGTAGGCGTCGTCCCGGACGTTCTCGGGGACGAATGCGTTCAACCCGTTGCTGCCGCCGAAGAGGATCTCGCCGTCCGGCGCCTGGAAACACCCGGTACTGAACTCGTCGCTCTGGAGGCCGTCGGACACGTCGTAGTTCCTGAGAGTCTGCTCCCGGGGATCGAACCGGGAGACGCCCTTCTGCGTGCTGAGCCAGAGCCGGCCGACGCGATCTTCCAGAATGCACCTTACGCTGCTGCTGGGCAGACCCTGCGCTTCCGTGTAGCGGGCGAACGCTCCGCTTCCGCGATCGTAGCGGTACAGTCCGTCGAAGGTTCCCACCCATAGTGTCCCGGTCCGGTCTTCGAGAATCGTGTTGATGCCGCCGCCGTAGAGTTTTCCCGGGTCCCGCGAGTCGGGGGCGTAACGCACGAACGATTTGGCCTGTTCGTCGAAGCGGATCAGCACACCGCCCCACGTGCCGGCCCACAGCGCGCCGGAACGATCCTGATGGATGATCCACACGGTGCTCGCCAGGCTGGATGGATTGTCTGGAACCACGTAGTTGACGAAACCGTCCGTCGCGGGATCGAAACGGCTGATGCCACCCTCCAGGCCCACCCACATCTGGCCGCTGCGGTCTCCGTAGATCGTGTAAACGTTGTTGGAGACCAGGCTCTGGGGATCCCCACGGTCGTGCCGATAGCGCTTGAAGTGTCCCGTGCGCTCATCGAACCGGACGAGACCGCTGCCGCCCCCACCGATCCACAGGTAACCCGCGGAGTCCCTGTAGATGCTGTTGACGTTCGTTCCTTCGCCGAGCATGTCGTCGCCCTCGCGCGGAAGGTAGTGGGTGACGCGCCCCGTCTTCCGATCCAATCGGTCCAGGGCGCGCGGGAAGAAACCCACCCACAGAACGCGATCGAGATCCTGGTGGATCGCCTTCACCCGGCCGGGCGAGAGAGAGCTGGGATCGGAAGGCCGGTGCATGTAATGGGGGAACCGTTGCTGCCGGAAATCGAGGACGTTGAGCCCCTCATTCTCGGTTCCCACCCAGAGCACGCCGCCGCGGTCCTGATACACGGCGAAGATGGCGTTGCTGTCGAGGCTGTGCGGGTTGACCTCGTCGTGCCGGAACCTGTGCGTGAAGCGGAGGGCGCGCCGGTCGAAGTAGGAGAGGCCCTCGCTCGACGGCACCCATAGTCCATCTTCCCCGTCGGCAGCAAGGATCCCGTTGAGGGAGCCGCCGGTCGTGGTCGAAGCGAGGACCCCGCTCGCACGCGGGGCGAGCGGGTAGGTCGTCAACCGCTCTGCCCGCCGGTCATATCTCACGAGCCCCGCGACCGGCGAATTCGCCAGCAGCCACAGATCGCCGGCTGCGTCTTCGTACACGCTGTCTGCGCTGAGGACGTTGCTGCCGGGCGGGCGGCGCGTGACTCGTCCGTTCTGCGGGTCCACGTGGAACAGACCGCGCTCGCCGGTGAACCAGATGTCCCCGTGGCCGTCCTCGATGACCTGGGTGATCCTCCCGACGAACCGCCCGTCGCTGTCGTCCCGGTAGTGAGTGAACGTTCCACGCCGGGGATCGAGCTTGTCGAGGCCGCTGTCCTCGGTGCCGAACCAGAGATAGCCGTGACCGTCCTGGACCACGCTCTTGACCGAAGCGCCTCCGAGCGTGTCTCGGTTCTCCGGGTCATGCAGGTAACGGGTACAGCGCTCGGTCCTGGGATCGAATCGATTCACCCCGGTGCTGGTGGCAACCCACAGATATCCTTCGGCGTCCTCCATCAGATCCTGGAGAAAGTTGGAGCTCAGGCTGCCAGGGTCGTTCGGGTCGTGCTTGTACACGACGAAGGTGTAACCGTCATAGCGATTGAGGCCGTCTCGAGTGGCAAACCACATGAAGCCCCGGCGGTCTTGCAGGATGTCCACGACGTAGCCCTGAGACAGCCCATCGTTGGTCGTGAGATGCGTGAACTTCAGGTCTGCCTCCCCGCCACCGGCCGCGCTCGGCGTTGACACCCCAAGCGGCGGTCCAGGCGGGGCGGGGCTGAGCGGCCACCGCGGACGAACAATGAACGGCGCACAGGAGCAGGATGCGGCTCGTGCCCCACAGGCCGCCAGGCGCATCCGGGCGGATGGGGATCATGCAACCATCCAGTGGCTTTCGGGCCTGGAGTCTACACCGGATGGCCGGGCGTCTCACGCCGGAATCGGCGACGCGGAATTCGCGGCCGACCCTTTCCTCTTGCGGCGGGACGACCGGCTATTCGGAGCCGCCGTAGGCCGTCAGGCGACCCGGGTACTCATAGACCGACACCTTCCGTCCAGGGAAGGTCCGGAGCAGCGCCTCGCGCTTGGGCGCATCGCACCACAGGAAGATCAGCGTGTCGGCGGACGTCAGGTCCGGCGGATTGCGCGTGAGATCGCCCGCTGCCGTGCTATAGGTCCCTGTCTTGAGCAGGACCAGCTGTCGGCCCTCGCTGGGTCGCGCGGCAAGCGTGCGCTCCAGGTCTCGCCGCCCGTAGAGCGTGTGCCCTTCCCACGCGAGGAACGCCAGGCTGGACACGACCTGCACGCAGACGGCGGCGGCCCAGAACCGTCGTGCGCGGCTCGGGTCGTGCGCCTTGCAGCTGGCTCTGCCCGTCGACCACGGCCAGGACCAGAAACGGGAAGTACGCGAGCAGATAACGCGGGCCGGGACCGCCCACCGCAGCGGGGTAGAAGAAGTACAGGGCGACGCTCATTCCGAAGAGCGCCAGGCCTCGCCGTGCCGCCGGTGACGGGGGGTGACGTCGCCAGGAAGCCAGGAGCAACAGCACCGGCGGGAAGACCGCGGCCAGGGTCAGGAGACGCGCGCCCGTGACCACGAAGCCCCGCCAGGAGAGAGCGAGGCGGTCGTGGATCCCGGTTGCGCTGTAGAGGCGCGTGGGAGTCGTGAACGGGTCTCCGGAGAGGAGCTGGTCGTACAGCAGGTTTCCCGCGGCCAGCAGGACGAAGCCCGCGCCGAACAGCAGGAGGTGTCGGACCCGCCGACGGCGAACGAGGCAGAACGTGATCCATACCGCCATGCGGGACGAAATCCAGGTAGCGGAGGAGGGTGGTGGCGCCCAGGAGCGCACCGGACCCGAGGAGTCGGATCCCTGCACGAGGAGAGCGGCTCTCGGTTCCCTCGAACAGCAGGAATGCGGCGAACACGCCGAGCATGGCCGCCAGGTGCGGGCGGTACGAAGCGGCGTAGTAGACGAGAAAGCCGTTGAGCACGAGCAGCGTGCCGCAAGCGCGCTCGGGTTCGGGACCGTGGCGCCGCTCCACGTGGGCAAGGAACAGGTAGACCGCGAGTGCCGCGAGGATGGGGTCGACGAGCCACGGGGCGTGGAGCGCCACCCCGATCGCGAGCAGGGCCGACCCCCCCGGCGGGTACTTCGAGAACCGTTTCCCCTGGTGGTCGGTGAGGCACTTGGTCAGGACGCAGTCGTGGAGCGGATGGTTCGCGCTGTAGAGCGGGCTTTCGGCGTAGAGCTTGCCGGAGGCGAACAGCTCGGCCTGGAACAGGTAGGCATAGTCGTCCCCCGAGACCGGAGAGCGCTGGGCGAGGAGGAAGAAGACCAGAAGGCGACTCGGCGAGCAACACGGAAGCGAGAATCGCCCGCCGCACGCTGGCGTTCACGACGGCAGTATATGCGGGCCGCAACCGGCACCGGGGGCTCCCGCCCCTCCTACCTTTCGTGAATAGTCCGGGCTAGAACGGGTAGCCAAAGCCGAAGTAGAAGCGCGTGCCTTCCTTGCTGTTGGCCGCGACCGCGTGCAGCGTGACCGGGGCGCTGAGGGGCTGCATCAGGAGCCCGCCGCCGAGGGAGGTGTGCCAGGTGTCCGACTCCTCGCCCTCGAGCCACACCCGGCCGACGTCGCCGAAGGCGACGAGGCCGAGCCTCATGGGCACGATCGGGATGCGCAGGCGGCCCAGCCACCCGCGCGCCGAAACGCTGCCGAAGAGGGAGGAGTCCCCGAGGAAGCGGCGGGTGCGGAAGCCCCGGTTGTTGAAGCCGCCGATGGCGGCAGCCTCGAACCAGGGGGCGTCGCCCCAGAGCTTGCGCCCACCCGCGCAAACGGCGACGTGGGCGCGGCTGGTTCCGGCGTACGCGGTCACGACACCGTCGACGCCGCCGTACTGCGCCGTCACATCCCACGCCTTCGGGGCGTAGAAGCCGGAAGCCTGGAGTTCGACGCCGCCGATCTGCTCCTGGACCTCCGTGTCGGCGAGGCCTTCGGTGATGTTGAGACGCGAGGAGGAGTCGGGGCGCTGACGGGAGTCGAAGTGGAAGCCGCCGCGGATCGCCGCCTGCCCGAAGTTGCCGACGCCGTAAGGGCTCGAGCTGCCGATGATGGTGTCGGTGCCGGTCGGGGTCTCCGAGTAGCGCACCTCGGGGCCGAGGAAGGCCTCGATCCATCGGCCGAGCTCGAAGCGGGCGGTCGGGCGGGCGAACAGCACCGTCTCCTCGGCACGGTAGGCCGGCTGCGACGAGTCGTACGGGAGGTCGTTGCCGTAGCCGAAGAAGTTGAACTGCTCGATGTCCGAGGCGAAGGTCTCGAACCGGAAAGCCAGGCCGGAACCGATGCGCCGGAACGTCCCTTCGTACTCGATCTTGCCGGCACCTTCCCCCGTCGCGATGGCACCGCGCAGCGTCTGCACGCTCGAGGCCGGCCGGGTCCGGAACCCCCACGCCGTGCGCGTGAGACCGTAGCCGAGGACGAGCCTGATGTCCGGGTGGTAGGCGACGATCCCGCCCGTCGTGGTCAGGTGCCCGTAGCTGCGGGGCTCGAGCCACGGGGCGTCCTTCACCGGGGCGGGGTTCGTCCAGGCGTTCCGGCGCACCTGCGTGCCCTGGCCCCGTTCCACCTCGACGGTGCCGGCGTCGCGCCAGACGTCGGTGCCGCCGCTCTTCGAGTCGTCCACGACGTCCTGGCCGCCCCCGGCGACGACGCGGACGTGGACCGGGCCGCCCGCGAGGCCGGTTCGCGTCACGCGGTCGTTGCCGGCGTGCAGGTGGACACGGACCTCGTCGGTCTCGCCCGGGAGGAAGCGGCGACGGTACCACGGGGCAGCGCTCCCCTCGGCGAGCGCGATCGTGATCTCCATCGAGTCGTCGGCGCCGCGCGCGAGCGTGACGACCTCGGCCTTGTCCGTCGCGTGCACGTCCACTTGCTTCGCGTAGTAGCGGTAGACGCGCAGGATGTAGTCCACGAGGCCGGCCCGGCGTGTCTTCAGAGCGGCCAGCTTGTCCGCTCCGTCGATCGCGTACCACGGGGGCGGCATCTGCCGCAGCGCGCGGTCGATCACGTCATCGGTGAGCCGGCCCTGCAGCTCCTTCGCCACCTCCTGCCAGGCCGCCGCGTCGAGGTCCGACAGCAGCCAGCGGTCGACCTCGAAGCTGTCCTGCAGCGGCCCCTCGAGCTTCCCCGGGTACTCCGCGGTGAACTTGAGCAGCTTCGGGATGTACCCGCGCATGCCCCGGCTCAGCATCCCGTCGTGGTGGGCGAGGACCATGTCCGGGTTCTCGGTCAGGGGCTGCCAGAGCTCCTGGCCGGGGATCCGCATCCACCGCCACTGGCCGCGGTGGTCGTCGTAGTCGTCGAGCCAGAGGTCGAGGGCGCGGGCCCGGAGGAAGGCCCGGCTGTCGATGCGGTTCTCGGGACCGGTGAGCCACCGATGCCACAGGTCGGTGGTGGAGATGATCTCCGTCGCGCCCATGAAGCCGGGCCGTCCCTCCGCGGCCGCGAGCGGGTATTCGTCGATCGTGCCGAACTCACCCGCGAAGGTCTTGCGGAACTCCCCGAGGTCCGGGTCGTCGGGCACGACCACGAACCGCGGGTTCGTGAAGTTGACGCCCGTCGCCTGTGCGAGCGACGCGAAGATCTGGCCGGCGGCGGGGTGGGTGTGCGAGCTCTGGTCCTGCGCGATCTTCGCCGGAAAGCGATCGCGCCACTCCTCGGGCAGCATGCGCTCGGGATGTTTGTGGAGCGACCTGAAGGTGTATGCCTTTCCGTCGGCGCCCCGGAAGGCGAGGTCGAGGCCCTGGGCCTGGCCCACGACGCGCACGGGGGTGAGGCCGCCGCCGGTCTTCTGCAGGTCGAGCACCGGCACCTCGACCGGTGTCGTCCAGAGATCACGGTACCCGGTGCCGAACCAGAACCGGTGGAACCCGCCGGCCGCGTATTGCGGCCCGGCCGCTACACTCCGGGTTTCTTCGGCGAGCGCCCCGGCCGCCGACAGCGCCAGGGCCACCGCCACCATTCCGGACGAAACGCTCGACCGCATCGCTAGCCGCCTCCACCTCGGCCCGGCTCGAGGCCGGACTCCGCTCACAGAAGGAGACCAGCGAGTTTCGTGCCAGGGGCTGCTCAGTAGGTGGTTTGAGGGCGGGCAGAGGGGTCCGCGGCCCTGGACCAGCGACCGACGACCCAGACCGGTTACAGGTACGGCTTCATGGCCGGCTCGGTCACCCGGTAGTGCTTGAAGTAGAACTCGTCGTCGCTCCACCAGTGGTGGTCGATCATCTGCAGGTGGACCTGCCCGTTGATGCCCGGGACCTGCCCGCCGTCGAGGTCCCAGATGTCGATGCCCTCCAGCTCCTCGTCGTCGCGGTCGAACTGCACCGGGATGTTGGCCTGCTGCCGTCCGGTCTCGAGGTCGAAGCCCTTGATGCCTTGGCCGGCCACGTCGGACACCAGGTAGAGGTGGCCCCGGGCCGAGAAGACACCGCCCTGCACGCGGTCGAGGGTGAGCGGCCTCCCGGCGCGGTCGCGGAGGGCAATCGAGGCGACGTGGGTGAGGGTCAGGGTGTTGCCGCTCCAGGTCATGCGGTGCTTGCGGACGACGCTGTTGTGGAAGGACGACGTGTAGAGGTGGCCATCGATGGGATTGATCGCGCACCAGGGCGCATCGGTGGCGTTCGGCAGCAGGGCGTGGGTGACGTAGTTGAGGTCGGCGTCAAAGACTCCGATCGCCGACGCCGATCCTTCCAGCGGCACGTACAAGCGGCCGTCGTAGTAGTCGAGGTCGCCCAGGTGGTTGTAGGCGCCGAGCTGCCGCGGGATGCCGACGCTGATGGACCAGGCGGCGGGAACGCCGAGATCGCGGTGGACAGGGATCTTCCACAGCTTGGCCCGGTTGGTCATGTACCAGTGAGAGGAGTCGTGCGCGACTCCCTGCAGCTTGTGGCTGTAGCCGGGGGATGACTTGAAGGGATACTCGCTCGACTTCACGAAGTCGGGAAAGGTGCTACCGAACCGCGCCGCGGAGTCGACATGCGTCCGTGACGGCGCCCCGTCGATGCGATCGGCGTCGGCGCTGCCCGTCGAGAACGCGGCCGAGAGCAGCGCGGCGACCAGGAGCAGTCTGTGGATCATGGAGTTTTCTCCGGAACTGTGCGCCACCGTTCAAATCGTACCCCAAGACGAACGGGAGTTCACACTCGCGAGGTGGCGCCACGGGCGACCTCCCCGCGTTCTACACTCGGCTGTCGCGACAGACAGGAGATCACCATGCCATGTGAAACCGATGTGCTCCGAAAGGTCCCGCTGTTTGCCACCCTGGACGACGAAGAGTTGGGGATCCTCGGCACCCAGGTCGAGCTCAGGAGATTCGCCGCGCAGCAGCGCATCTACAAGACCGGCGCGCCGGCCCAGCAGGCCTACGTGCTGGTTACGGGAGGTGTGCGGGTGACGACCGTGGACGAAGATCAGCAGGAGGTCGTGGTCAATGAGCCGGCGCCGGGTGAGTTCTTCGGCTTTGCTGCCATGTTGGAGCAGACGCCGCACCAAACCGACGCCTGGGCCACAAGCGACACCGAATGCATCGAGGTGGACCGCATTGACATCGGCGTGCTCATCCAGCGCAAACCGCACGCCTCAATGGAAATGTTGGCCGTGCTCGGTCGTCAATTCCACGCGGCACAGCAGCTTATTCGCAGCCGCTCGCTTCGACACCCCAACGAGATCATCGAGGAACAGGCCACTTTCGGTGAGCGCGTCGCTGATGCCGTGGCGGCGTCTGGCGGGTCGTGGACCTTCATCATTCTGTTCATGATCGTGCTCACGGTCTACACCGCCGTCAACGTCAGCCTCGATCAGCGCGCCTGGGACCCGTATCCGTTCATTCTTCTCAACCTGTTCTTGTCCATGCTGGCGGCCATCCAGGCGCCGGTCATCATGATGAGTCAGAAACGGCAGGACAAGAAGGACAGGCTGCGTGGAGAGCTGGATTTTGACGTCAACCGCCGCGCCCGTTCCGAGATTCAGGGGCTTGCCCAGAAACTGAACCTGATGGGCGACCGGTTGGCAGACATCCAGGAGCGGCTCCGTGAGAAAACGTGAGCTACGCAAGCGTTGCCCGGCGGGTGCGAACCTGCGACTCGAGGGTGCGCCCGTAACCGCGCGGGTCAACCCGGCAAGCCCGGCCTTGCCGAGGGATCGGTTGCCGAATCATGTTCAGTGGAGCGGCGACGGTCGAGGGGGACAGCCCGTCGGACGCCCATTGCCCGGCGCCGGCCAGCCGGCCCTCGACGCGGCCGGCCTTGCGCAGCTTCGCGGCCGCTTCCTCCCGGCGGCGAATCAGGACCAGCATCAGCGCCGGAAGCACCAGCACGGCCGCCGAGAGGCAGGTCACCTCGCCGATCGCGGCCGCCAGGCCGAAAGAGCGGAGGGCGCGGTTGGCGCTGATCAGCAGCGACGAGTAGCCGATGATGGTGGTCAGCGAGCACAGCACGACGGCGCCGCCGGACTCGCGGATCGCCGCGCGAACGGCGTCCTTTCCCGGTGAGGTCTCCCGCTCCAGGACGGTGCGCTGCATGACGTTCACGGCGTAGTCGACGCCGATGCCGAAGGAGATGGGAAAGGCCACGAAGTTGAGGAAGTTGAGCCTCAGGTGCAGGAGCGCCATGGCGCCAGCCATGCAGAGCACGCCGAGGAGGAGCGCGCCCAGAGTGAGGAGCCGCGGCCCCGGGGAACGGAAGGCCAGCGTCACCAGGACACAGATGGCCGCCAGGGCCAGGGCGGTGGCCCGGGGGCCGTTGCTCCAGATGGTCTCGATCATGTCGGCGAAGACCGGCGCGCGGCCCGTCAGCGGCGGCCGGGTGCCGTCCGCAAGACGCGCCTGCCGCAGCGACGCGGCCCACTGCACCAGGTACCGGCCGTCCCAGATGTCGGAGCCCTTCTGGTTCTCGACGTACAGGATGCGGCCCCGGGTGCCGTCGCGCTCGGCGAAGCGGCGCGCGACCTCTTCCGGCAGGTCGGCGTCGGTCAACGGGCGGACGGCCTCGGGCGGCAGGTTCTCGTCGATGTCCTGCAGGACCTTCCCGTGCGCGTAGCGCCGTGCATCCAGGAGCAGCCCGCGGATGTCGTGCACCAGAGGGACCTTCTCCGCCTGGTCCTTCGGCAGCAGGTCGTCGATCGTGCGCACGTTCCCGTAGGGCGCGCCCTCGTTGTCGCGTCGGGCCTCCAGGGCGGCCTTCAGCGGTGCGACGTCGCTGCGCTGCGGCACCAGCATCACGATGGCGTTGTCCGCGTTGGTGCTGCCGAGCATCTCGTTGATCCATCCGTTGATCTCGCGGGCGCGGCTGCCGGCGAAGCGCTCGGAGCGCAGGTGGCGGAAGTTGTACTCGATGGGGTCGGCGCGCAGCGCCATGCCCACCAGCACGGCACAGACGAGGCCGATCGCGGCCGCGGCGGCCACCAGGCGGCCCGGGCCGAGGTCGATCAGGCGCAGGGCCACCCGGCCGTAGAACCCCGCCCGTGGCGCCTCGCCGCCCGCGACCAGCGGGCGCACGCGCTCGACGATCACGGCGAGGGCGGGCAGCAGGGTCATGGTCCCGATCCAGCACAGCACCATGCCCAGGCCGCCGATGATGCCGAAGTCCCGGAAGCCCCGGAAGTCGGTGGCGATCAGCGCGGCGTAGGAGAGCGCCGCCGCCAGCGAGGCGACGAGCGTCGCAGACCAGGTGCCGTGGTGCGCGGTGCGCAGCGCCTCCTCCAGCCCCTGCCCCTTCCGACGCGCCTCGAAGTAGCGGGCCAGCCAGATGATGAACGGGTTGATGCCGTTGCCGATCACGATGCTGCCCAGGAAGGACGTGGAGGCGTTGAGGTTGTGGACGAGCGGCTGGGCGAGGCCGAAGGTCAGCACGCACGGCGCCAGCAGCGCCAGCCCGAGGAGCCAGTTCGCGCGGTGACGCCAGAAGAACAGGTAGATCGAGAGCTGGACCACGATGATGGTGAGGGCCGTTGCCAGCGCCAACTCGTTCTCCATGGCGTCGCGCTCGTCGCGAACCATGAGCAGGCTGCCGCTGTACTCCACGTGCAGGTCGGCCGCGTACCGGCTCGGGCCGAGCGCCGCGACCTCCTGGTTGACCGCCGCCATCAGCCGGGCGGCAGCGTCCGCGTCTCCGTCCTCGATGTCCGTGCGGACGAAGATGGCCAGCAGCCCGCGCGTCTGGTGGAGGTAGAAGCCGCTCGGGAACTTGCTGAGCTTGTCGGGCTGCGCCTCGGCCTGCTTGCGCAGCCTGTCGACCAGCACCTCGGGGTCCTCGGGCGGGTCGCCCATGTAGACGATGAGGGGGTTCGCCTTCGACCGCTCGTAGTCCAGGCGGTCCTCGAGGCCGTCGCGCATCTCGCGGAGGTCCTCGATGGTCCGCGTACAGCTCACGGTGCTCGCGCACGAAGTCGGCGAAGGCGGTGACGCTCCAGTCGACGCTTCGAATCCCGTGCCCGCGGATGGCCGAAAGCCGCGGCACCAGGTCCCTGGCGAAACGCGGCAGCGCGTCGCGATCCTGCGACAGGACCGCGACCGTGAGGGTGCTGAGGCCGCCGATCCGGGAACCGGCGGTCTCCAGGTCCCGGACGCTGGGCTTGTCGCTGGGCAGCAGGCTGACGAGGCCCGGCTTGAGCCTGAGCTGCAGCAGCAGCGGGACGGCCAGCGCCGCGAGCAGGTAGGCCACGAGCGCGAAGGTCCAGGGCCGGCGCAGCTGGGCCGAAGCCAGGCGATCCAGCGGGTGGGGACGGAGGGAGGGCCCGATCCCTTCGAAGCCTTTCCCGGACTCCGTGCCGTCTATCGCGGCAGACGCCTCTTCGTCACCATGCCCTCTATCCACGACCACCACCCGCCTTCCTGGCCGTCCTTCGCCGCGGTCGCATCCGGGCTTTGAACCTGCAACAGCATTGCCCGCCCCGAACAGATGCAACGGCCGTGCCGCGTGTCGTCCAAACGAACTGACGCAACAAATCCTTGAGATAGAGTCGTTTGCCGACCGTGCCACGCGTCGTCAGGAGCGCGAGGGTTTTCGCCGTCATCGCGAAATCACGAGAACCTCGCGAGCCGTCCCCCCGGGCTAGCCACCCCCGTAGCGGCGCACGCGCGCCAGCCACATCTCCAGCCAGCGCGGACAGGCGAGGAGCGTGCAGCGCTCCGGCCACAGCCTGGCCAAAGCGCGGATCGCATTGTGGTCGATCTGGGCGATGTCCGAGAGGTCGAGCACGGCCACCCCGCTGTCCACGGCATCGAGGAGGACCTGGACGGAGTCGCCGGTCAACGAGCCGATCACGCGTGCCCGTCCTGGCGCGTCCGGCTCCTGGCTGATCACGAGCCGAGCGCCCCGCGGCTCGTCTCTCCGAGGCGAGACGCGCTGCTCCGTAGGCGGCACGAACGGTCGATGAGGCGCTCGCATGTCAGTTCGGCCTCGATGTGGCCCCGGACCGCGAGCGCTCCGCCGCGGCCGCTCGCGACAACAGCCCAAGGTTGGGCGTGGGCGTGTCGTGACGGCGACGCCCGATCACACGCCAACTCCGGGCATCAGTGGCCGGAGCGGAAGAAGACGTCGCCGGTCCAGGCGACTTCGATCTGGGTCTTGTCAGCGGCGAACCGGTCGAACCTCGAGACCCAGGTCGTGCCCTCGCCGAGGACGCCGACGCCGCAGTTCCGGACGTCGTACCAGAAGCGCTTCTCCTTCGCGGGCGATGCGAGCGGCACCAGCGCGCCGTGGCCGACGAGCAGCGCCCCCGCAAAGCCTCCGTTGCATCTGCGCGCCATCGCTCACTCCTCTCGGGCGGCCCCATGCCGCCTCCGTGGTTCTCCGGGGCAAGTACCATGCCGTGCGCCGAGGGCCTGCAAGCCCCTGTACTTGAACGGAACAGGAAGCGCGCGGCCGTCGGCCGGCCTGCGCTCGCTGCGGATTCACGACGGTCGCGATCGCCGGCGGGCTCGGGTCGATCAACATGCGCGAGCGCGCCCGCCCCGGGGCGTCCGGCTCCCGGCTGATCATGAGACGCCCGCCACGCCTCCCCCGGAGGCGAGTCCTGCGGCCCCGAAGGGGCAACGATCGGCCGTGAGGCGCTCTCACGTCGGTTCGCCCGCGCTGGCCCACGGCCCCGAACCGTGGGGCGCGGCTGCGGGCGACCGCGGCCCGAGACTGGTGGGAGTGCCGTTGCGGCGAGGCGCGATCGCCAGCGCGAGAGCGATGCCGGCCACGACGAGGCGGAGCGCGGCCCGAATGATGGGTGGAAGGGTTTCCATGATCATCTCCATCCTGCTCGGTTCCATGGCCAGGCCCGTGCCGCCCGCCACGGCGCCCATCGGAACACCGTCGCTAGCCCGTGCGGAGGCGGTTCGGCGATTCCCGTTGGGCGAAAGCTCATCAGATCACCTCTTCAGGGGTGCCCGGGCGGACGTGGGAAGCGGCCGTTCAGAAGTGAACGCCGCTGGTGAAGTAGAAGAGGTCCTCCTCCTTGCTGTGGCTGACCCCGAAGGACGCGCCCATCCGGTTCTGCAGCCAGGAGAACCAGATCCCCCCGCCCACGCCCGTGTGCCAGGTGTCGCTGGACTCGCCCTTGAGCCAGACGCGACCCGTGTCGGTGAACGCCGTGACGCCCCACGAGCCAGGGACCACGAGGTTCATGTGCGAGACACGGAGGCGCAGGTCGGCGTTCACGTAGGCCGACGCGTCGCCCAGGAAGCGGCGCGCGCGGTAGCCGCGCAGCGTGTTCTCGGGCTCGGCGAGCGCGCCCGCGTCGAGGCCGCCCTGGCCGAGCGAGGCCGCCTCCATGTAGGGATAGGTTCCGAAGACCTTCTTGCCGCCGCCGCGCACCGCCAGGGTCACGGCGCGCCCCAGCGGGAGGTAGCCGTTGAGGTTGCCGTTCACCTGGCCGAAGGAGCTCTCGACGTCCCAGGCCTCCGGGAAGAAGGTCCCGCGCACCGCGGCAAAGACGCCGCGGCGCGGGAGGACGCTGCTGTCGCGGCCGTCCCAGGACAAGGTGCCGTGCACTGCGAGCTCACCGTAGTGCCCTGCCCCGTACGGATTCGCCGCGTTCAGGTAGTTCTCCTTGCCCTGGTCGCTCGAGCTGTACTTGAGCGCGGGGCCGATGCTCAGCAGTGCGTGGCCCGCGAAGGGGAACCGGAGCGCGGGGTACAGGACGTACTCCGTGGCGTACGCCCGGTAGAACTCCTGTCCCTCGGGAGCCTGGGTCTCGTTGCCGAAGCCGTAGAAGCGCAGCACCTCGATCGACGAAGCGTAGGCGTAGAGGCTGAGGTAGGAGCCGCGGTTCTCCCTCCGGAAGTCGCCCAGGTAGTCCACGCGCCCGCCCTGCTGGCCGAAGGACCAGCCGCCGCTCACGATCTGGCGGCTCGCGTAGGGGTCCTTGCGGAACCCGTAGCGGTCGGTCTGGACGGCGTAGCCGAGGAACATGCCGAGGTCGGCGTTGTACGACGCGAGCGGGGTGCCCCAACTCTCGCGCGTGAAGTCGCGGTGCGGGATCCAGGGCGCGTTCTTCGGAGGGGGCGGGGCGTGGTAGGCCTTGTCGTCGTCGTCCGCCGAGAGCGCCTGGTTGCGGCCCTCCGAGTCGGAGAGCTTGGCGTTTCCGGCGCCCGCCGCGTCGAGGGTGTCGTCCCCCTTGCCCCCGATCATCCGCACGCGCGGGCCCCGGTTGCCGCCGCGGACCGAAACCACGTCGTTCCCGCCGAGCGCGTAGAGGCGCACCTCCTCGGTGTCTTTCGCGTGGAGGAGGCGGTGGTACGTCGTGGCTCCCGGCTGGCCCGCGGCGTCCAGCACGCGCACCGTGACCTCCATGTCTCCGTTCGGCGTGCGTGCGGCGTCGACACGCTCGCTGCGGTCCGTCAGGTAGACGTCGACCCGCTTCGCCAGGTGCCGGTAGTACTTGTCCGCCACTTCGGGCAGGGCATCGCGCCTGGCGCGCAGGTCGGAGACGAGCCGGAGGCCGTCGAGCTTGTACCACTCCGGCGGCATCCGGCGCGCGGCGGCCTCGATCGCCGAGTCGGTGAGGCGTCCCGCCAGCTCCTTCGCCGTCTCGACGTAGTCCTCACGGGCGAAGCCCGCGAGCAGCCGCCGGTCCTGCTCCCAGCCATTGAAGGTGAGGCCGCCGATCCCGGCGTAGCGCGGCCCGAACTCCTGGAAGCGCGGATCGCGGGCGCGGGCGCGGTCCAGCCCGTAGCCCTCGTAGCGCGAGAAGGCCTGGTCGCGGTCCTCGGGGAGCGGCACCCAGAGAGGGTTGCCCGGCAGCTTCGCCCAGCGCCACTGCACGCGGTGACGGTCCCAGTCCCCCATCAAGATGTCCGTGAGCCGCGCTCGCAGCAGCGCCCTGGCGTCGACGGCGTCGCCCTCTCCCGCCTCGAGCCGCTTGTAGAGCTCCAGGTGGTCGATGATCTCGGTCGCGCCCAGGAACCCGGGCACGGCGGCTCTGGCGGGCTGTGGGTACTCCGCGAACACCCCGACCGCGCCGCCGAAGTCCTTCCGGAACGTGCCGAGCACGGGGTCGTCAGGCAGCATGACGAGGCGCCACGGCGGGCACGGAATCCCTGTCGCGTCGAGGATGCCCCGTGCGATGAGATCGCTCGCCGGGTGCTGGGCCGACATCAGGTCGTCGAGCAGCTTCGCGACGACCGAGTCGTGGAGCTCGGGGTCGTAGGTATCGAGCAGGTGCGAGGCGTCCTTCACCAGCCCGCGGAAGGTGTAGCTGCGCCCGTCAGCCCCCGCGAGCGCGAGCGCCTTCGTCTCCTGCCCGCCCACACGGCGCACCGGCTGCAGGCCGCCCGCCTCCGTCGCGAGGTCGAGCACCTCGACGCTCACCGGGGTCATCCACACGTCCCGGTAGTTGGAGCCGAGGAAGAAGCGCTGGACTGCGCCTGCCCTGTAGTGACCGACGGTCACGGTGCGCCGCTCGGGCGTCGCGCCGCGTTCGGCCCGAGCCGGCGCGCTCGCCGCGCTCAAGGAAGTGAGACCGACGAACGCGGCGGCCAGTAGTCTCGCGCACAGGCGCGCAGGTGCTGGGCACGACGAACGGGTGTGCAGACCTTGCATGGCTAGCTTCCTCTCTTTGGCTCTCATTCAGGCGACGTTTCGGACGGCGGCCGCGCTCGGTTGGCCCGGCCGCTCCATCTCGATCCGGAGGGCGAGCCACTTCGGACAGGCGAGCAGCTTCCACTGCTCCGGAGCCAGCTGCGCCAGCAGGCGCACGGCGTCGACGTCGGCCTCGCGCACCTCCGAGAGATCGAGCAACAACTCCGCGCTGCCCACCATCTCGAGCAGCATCTCCAGCGGCGGGCCCGTCAACGCGCCGATCACGCGCACGCGCTCTGATGGGTCGGTTTCGAGTTGCATCATCGGCGACCTCCCAACACCACGTCGAGGGTGAGACTCCATCCGGGCGCCTCGACGCCACCCTCGGCCTCCTAACGCAACAGCCATGCCAAGCGCGTGAGAGCCGCAAGTGCGCGCAGGGCATGCAAGGGCGACCCTTGGCGTCCGCCAGGCCGGCTGAGGGCTCGTGGGGAATTCGCGACGGATGTCGTGAGCGGTGAACCCAGGTCGAGGCGAATTCGCGCCGGCGGTGCCCTGCGCTCTCGAGAGGGCTTGCATCGGGGGCGGCAATCGGGTTACGTAGGCCCCCGTGACCGAGGCTCGGTGGTCGGGGGAGGCGAAGTACCAGGCGCTCCTCGCCGTGGCGCAGGCGGCGAACTCCCATCGCGACTTGTCGAGCGTGCTGGATGCGGTGGCGCGCGCGCTCGAGGGGCTGGTGCCGATCGACCTGATCGCCGTGGTCACCCACGGCCGCGAGAGGGTCCGGGCTCGCGCGATCTCCTTCAGCAGCGATCCGCGGCGCTCGGGCGAGAGCCAGGATGCCTACGTCCGACGGATCTCGGATGCAGCCGGTGCCACAGAGGACACGTACGAGCACACCTCCATGGTGCGCGACGCCGTGGAGCGGGATCGGCGGACGCTGGTCTTCAACGACGTCAGGAACGACATCCGGCTGGACGGGTCCGGGATGAGGAAGGCTGGTGCCGAGTGCGGAGTCGTGCTGCCCCTGACCATGGGGGAGGTGTTCGTGGCCGCGATCGTGTTCGCCCGCACGAAGCCATCGCCTTTCGCGCCCGACGACGTAACGGTCCTCGAGGACGTGGCCCGGCCGGTCGCCACGGCGGTCGCGAACGCGCTCGCCTTCGAGGAGATCCAGAGGCTCCGATCCCAGCTCGAGGACGAGAACCTCGCTCTGCAGGAGGAGATCGCCGCGACGGCGGCGGCGGGCGGCATCATCGGGGCCTCCGCCGGGCTGCGCGAGGTGCTGGAACGGGTCGGGCGCGTGGCCGCGACCGACTCGACCGTGCTGATCACAGGCGAGACCGGGACCGGGAAGGAGCTCGTCGCCCGCGCGATCCACACGGGGTCGCCGCGGGCCCGGCGCGCGCTGGTCAAGGTCAACTGCGCCGCGCTGGCGGAGGGGCTGATCGCTTCAGAGCTGTTCGGCCACGAGAGGGGGGCCTTCACGGGCGCTCTCGAGCGGCGGCGGGGCCGCTTCGAGCTGGCGGCCGGGGGCACGATCTTCCTCGACGAGGTGGGCGAGCTCCCGGCGCCGGTGCAGGTCGCCCTGCTGCGCGTGCTCCAGGAGCGCGAGTTCGAGCGCGTCGGCGGAAGCGAGACGCTGCGGACTGACGCTCGGGTGGTGGCGGCCACCAACCGGGACCTGGAGGAAGCGGCGCGCGACGGGAGGTTCCGCACGGACCTCTTGTTCCGGCTCAACGTGTTTCCGATCCGGGTGCCGCCGCTGCGGGAGCGGGCCGAGGACATCCCGCTCCTCGGCGAGTACTACGCGAGCCGGTACGCGCGCAAGGTCGGGAAGGCGGTCCGCGGGATCGGTGAGCCGGCCATGGCCGCGCTCAGCGCGTATCACTGGCCCGGCAACATCCGCGAGCTGCAAAACGTCGTCGAGCGCGCGGTGATCCTCGCTCGCGGGAGCGTCCTCGGCCTGTCCGATTTCGAGCTTCCGAGCCTCGGCTCCGAGTCCGTTCCCCCTCCACACGGCGGTGCTGCCGAGGAGCGCCAGCAGATCGAACGGGCGCTGGCGGCCAGCCGGGGCCGAGTGTCCGGTCCCGAGGGCGCCGCGGAGGCGCTCGGCGTCCCGCCCAGCACGCTGGAATCGCGCATCCACCGCCTCGGGATCGACAAGCACGCGTTCCGCCGTCGCGTCCCCGGCCCGTAGCGGACCGTCCGCCTTCGGTATTTGCCAACGCCACTTCCGGGCTCTGGAGCCCTCAGAACCCGCCCAGCACGATCCGCCCCTGGATCGCTCCCTTCTTCATGCGGTCGAAGATGCGGTTGATGTTCTCGAGGGGCTCGACCTCGTAGTGCGCCTTCACCTTTCCCGCTGCCGCAAACTCGAGAGCCTCCGCTAGATCGTTCCGGGTCCCAACAATGGAGCCACGAATAGTGAGCCCCCGCAGCACCACGTCGAAGATCGGGGTCGGGAACTCGCCGCGCGGAAGTCCGACGAGAGCGCAGGCGCCGCCGCGGCGCAGCATCCCGATCGCCTGGGCGAAGGCCGCGGTGGAGACCGCCGTCACGAGGACACCGTGAGCTCCCCCCGTTTCCTTCTGGATCTTCGCCACGGCGTCTTCCGCCTTTGCGTTGGCCGTCACCTCCGCGCCCAAGGTCCGCGCCAGAACCAGCTTGTCATCGGCGACGTCCACCGCTGCGACGCGCAGCCCCATGGCCTTGGCGTACTGCACCGCCATGTGGCCCAACCCACCGACACCCGAGATCACGACCCACTCCCCCGGCCGTGCTCCGGTCTGCTTGAGCCCCTTGTAGGTCGTCACGCCCGCGCACAACACCGGCGCGGCATCGGCGAAGGAGACGGCATCCGGGATCCGCGCCACATAGCCCGCGGAGGCCCGCACGAACTGCGCGAAACCTCCGTCGACCGAGTAGCCCGAGTTCTGCTGCGCCTCGCACAGCGTTTCCCAGCCCCCCACGCAATGGGCGCAGTGACCGCAGGCACTGTGCAGCCAAACTACGCCAACACGGTCGCCTTCCTTCAGGTTCGACACGCCAGCTCCGAGCGCCGCGACGACGCCCGCGGCTTCGTGCCCCGGGATGAATGGCGGCGACGGCCGGACAGGCCAATCACCCTCGGCGGCGTGCAGATCCGTGTGGCAGACGCCGCTCGCTTCAACCTTCACCAGGACTTGACCGTAGCCCGGGTCGGGCACCGGCACTTCCTCTACCCGCAGTGGTTCACCGAAGGCATGAACGACGGCGGCCTTCATTCTCTTGGCCATGACCGTACTCCTCGTGAATCGTCACTGAGCCAGGCGTCCGGTTCCGCGTCTGTGGGTTCCGGCAGTTCTGAGCCGCTCTTCATGCGAAAGAGAGTTCGCCGGCGCCTGCTCGAGAAATCGTGGCGTGTGCGGTGCCCATCAGCTCCGCAGGATCGTCCGGACGGCGGCGTCGTGGCGGCGGTTCCACGGTTTGAGGAGCGGGTCTTCGCGCTCCGGGTCGAGCGCCTCCACGATCTGCCGCACCGTCAACACGTCGAGTTCGAGGACGCTCTCGACCCTATCGAAGCCGTCGTGGTACGCCCGCGCCATCCTTCGCCTCATGACTCCCTCCGGAACGCTGTGTGCGACCTGAGTGTCGCTGCCTGTTCGCCTTCACGACGCGTGCCAGGGGTAGAAGAGGGAGCGTTGCTGGCCGGGGTCGGGATGTGATCGGTCGTGCGGGCGAGCCAAGTCGGATTCCTCAGCAGCCTGCTGGAACAGAGACGCGAGGGGAATCGCTCGATCGGGAGCCGGAGCGACGCGGATCCCTCGCGAACTCGCAACGACCTCTCGCGAATCGGGGAGGGCCCACCGGACCCAATCGGCCCTCCGGCTCGCCCGGCGCGAGCCTGGCACACGCCCTGCTTGAGAGGCCCGTGTAAGCGGGTCGCGGTCCAGGCCCCTGGAGCGTCACATGGAAGGCAGAAGGCGAACAACAGTCCACCTCGAGATGCCCAGCCGGATCGAGATGCTGGAGAAGGCAGACGAGCTGGTGGGTCAACTCGCGGAGGCCGCCGGCTTCGACGAGGACTCCCGGCTGGACATCCGGACCGCTGCGCACGAGTCGCTGATCAACGCGATCGTGCACGGTAACCGCACCGACGAGGCCCGGCGCGTGACTCTGGAGGTCGGTCTCGACAGCTGCAGCCTCGAGATATGTGTCCGGGACGAGGGCCACGGGTTCGATCCGAGCCTCGTTCCGAACCCTCTCGCTCTCGAGAACCTGTGTCGTCCGAGTGGTCGCGGGATCCTGCTGATGAGAGCGCTCATGGACGCGGTCGCCTTCCGGCGGCCTCCGAACGGGGGCATGGAGGTGACGATGCGGAAGCACCTCGGGCGAATGGCGGAGCGCGATCGTGATCCGGACGCCGCCGGCGCGGCGAGGGCTTGAGCGGCGTCGACCGCCGGCACGAGGTCCGTGACCATCCGGTGGACCGGTAGCCGACGACGACGCCGGTGGCCTAAAGGGCCGACGTGGACGCTGATGCCGATGTGGTTTTCCCGCTCGTGGAAGAACTGGCCATGCGGTACCGAGCCGGCATAGTACTCCCCAAGGATTCCCGGCGCGCGGCCAGACGGGTCGCGGGCGACGCCAGCTCACGCCACGCCCTGTCCGGGTGGTTGTCTGCCTCTATGGACTCGTCCGCGTCGATTCGAGCTCCAGGGACGCCACCTTGGCCAGGCAACGCAAGTGTCGCGAGGCGTCGCTGAACTCGGCGGCAAGGAAGGTACGCACGAGATCCCACGCCACGCTCGGCCCCACGGTATGGCCGCCCAAGCAGAGAAGGTTCATGTGATCGTCCTCGACGCCTTGCGCCGCGGAGAAGCGGTCGTGGATGAAGCCGGACCGGATGCCCGGAACCTTGTTGGCGCAGACCGAGGCGCCCATGCCGCGGTCGCACACGGCCACGCCTCGATCAACCGTCCCCGCGGCCACGGCGCGGGCGAGCGGGATGACGAAGTCCGGATAGTCGTCACTGGGGTCCAGCTCGTCCGCACCGAAATCCACCACCTGGTGCCCAGCGAGGCGGAGTCGGGCGAGGAGGTCCTCCTTCAGGCCGAATCCGCCGTGATCGATAGCAATTCCCACACGCATGCTCGTCCCTCCCGCTATGGCATCCACCGCGACGCCAGCCACCTCGCCACTTGCGCCTCCTTCAGGGAATCGCGCGGGGCGCCGGCGGCGGAAACTTCTCCAGCAGCTTGTCGACGGCCGCCTTGACTTGCTCCGCAATCTCGCTCGGTGCGTATTTCAGCGCGCCCGTGGCGAGTCCCCGCCAGACGACGTTCCCCGAAGCCGCGTCCAGCATCTCGACGACCAGTGAGCCCTTCTCGACGTACCGAATGCCGGTGGGGGTGGACCGCACGTACTGAATGTCGGTGGGGGTGGACGACACCGCGTTCTTGATGGGCGCGAGATCGATCTCGATGGTCTTCGTCGCGTGGTACACGACGAGCAGCGTGCCGTCTCTGTCGACCCGGGAGAGGCCACGCGCGGCGAGTCCCCCTTCGATCGCCTCCCGGATCCGCCTGTCGGCCATCGGATTCGTCGCGGGCGTCACTCGTTCGTGCCAGCTCCAAGTCTCGTATCGCGAGAAGTCAACCTGGCGGTCGTACTCGACTTGTGGAGCGGTCGCCGCCGCGAACAGCAAGAGTGTCAACAAAGTCCTCATGGTCATCCCTCTGCGGAGTGACATGGTTCACTCCATGCCCTCGAAGTCGTCTCCGTCGAGTTCCCTCGAAGCAATTCGCATGCCGGCGAGGTAGGTGCCGAACACCCTACCCGGGGCGTTCGGCGACGCCCGAGCCTTTGTGGCGAGACTGGCTGCAGGATCAGGCACGGGTTCGCGGTAAGCTCACATCCCGAGGGCGCCGTCGTTGCGAATTCGCGACGGCGGCGCCGACCGGCCGTCACAGCCGGTCCGTCGCTTCCCAGCGTGGAGTCTTCTGCTTCGCGCCGGTTGGCATGAGTCCTGCCTCGGCATGCCGCCGTGAGGCGTCTTTCTCACGTTGCGCAGCGCATCGCCGGACGGTGGACGCCGCGGTCCGGACTGCTCGACGTCCGCCCCGAAGAGCGACGCGTCGCTCTGGCGGCCTTCCTCGTCCTCTTCGGAGGACTCGCCGCGCACACGCTCCTGGAGACCGGAAGGGACGCCCTGTTCCTGGCGCGGTTACCCGCTGACCAGCTCCCCTGGATGTACCTGGCGATTGCGGCGCTGGCCGTCCTCGTCGCACGGACGAGGGCCAGCAGGGTGACCGGCGGTCGATCGCTGCCGGTGCTTATGGCCGTCTGCGCCGTCGGAACGTTCCTGTTCTGGGCGGCAGGGTCCCGCGGACCGTGGGGGCTTCGCGCTGTCTACGTGTGGACCGGGCTCGTGGCGACGCTCATACCCATGGCGTTCTGGCTGCTGCTGGGAGAGGTCTACACGATCGCCCAGGCGCGACGGCTCTACGGGCCGATCGCGCTCGGGAGCCAGCTGGGCGCTGTGGGCGGCGCGGCCGCCGCGCGCGCGCTGTCGAGCGGGCTCGATGCAGACCACTTGCTCGTCGCATCGGCCGCCGTCCTCCTGCTCACCGCTCTCGGGCCCGCGCGCCTGGTCGCCGCGGCCGCTCAGTCCCTTCACCACGACGCACCGGTCGGCGCCGCCCCCGTCCCGCTGGAGCCCATGGCCCTTCGCCGCCACCGGTACCTGGCTCTCGTGGCGGGGCTCGTCCTGCTCTCGACAATCGCCTTCACGCTCGGCGACTACGTGTTCAAGAGCGCCGTGGCCCGGGCCGTGGAGCCCGCCCGGCTCGTGAGTTTCTTCGCGTCCTTCTACCTCGCGCTCAACGCGCTCTCGATCGTCGCGCAGGTCTTCCTCTCGGGCTGGTTGATGCGCGTGCTCGGGGTGAGCCGCGCGCTGGCCGTGCTGCCGATCCTCGTCATGCCGTGCGGCATCGGCGTCGCGGTCGGCGCGGGCCTGGCCGGCGCAGTGCTGCTCAAGACCGTCGACGGAGCGCTGCGACCTTCCCTGAACCGGGTGGGCATCGAGCTCTTGTTCGTGCCGGTCCCCGAAGTGCTCCGGTCCTCCGCCAAGCCGGCGATCGACGTGTTCGGAGCGCGCGGCGGGCAGGCCCTGGCGTCGGTCTTCATCCTGACCGTGGTCGCGTCGGGTGGCGGCGGCAAGGCAATCGCGAGCGCGGCCGTCGTGGCGTGCCTGGCCTGCGCCGCCGTCGCCCTGGCGCTGCAGCCCCACTATCTGAACACGTTCCGGTCCGCGGTTCGGGAGGGGACGCTGCTGGACGGTGCCGCCCTTCCCGCCCTCGATCTGAGCTCGCTCGAGGCCCTCTTCACAGCGCTCAACAGCCGAGACGACGGGGAGGTGCTCGCCGCGCTCCATCTCCTCGCGGGTCAAGGTCGGGCGCGGGTCGTGCCCGCGCTCCTGCTGCACCATCCGTCCAAGCCGGTCGTGCTGCGCACGCTGACCCTGCTGAGCCAGACCGAGCGCGTCGACTGGATCCCCGTGGCGGACCGGCTGTTGGCGAGCCCGGACCCCGCCATCCGGTCGGCTGCCCTCCGCGCACGGACGACCGCGCAACCCGATGAGGGAGCGCTGCGCAGGGCTTCAATGGATCGGAGCCCGCTTGTGCGCGCCACCGCGCTCGTGGGCCTCATCGGTTCGGGCGCGGGCTCGGAGGAGGCGTGGAGCGGTTTGCAGGAGTTGGCGGCCTCGCCTTCGCTTCTGACCCGCGTCGCAGTGGCCGAGGCGATCGAGCAGCAACCGGCGCCGACATTCGCGAGACTCCTCCTGCTCCTCGCCGAGTCGACCGACGCGCGGTTGGCCGCCCATGTGGCCCGGGCCATGGCCAGAGTCCGCAGCCCGGCCTTCGTGGCGACGCTCATCGGCTGGCTGAGCGTTCGCGAGGTGCGGGCGGCAGCGCGAGAGGCGCTCCGAGAGCACGGACTAGACGCGCTCAACGCCCTGGACACAGCGCTCGGTGACACCCGGTCCCCGGCGCGGCTCCGCGAGCACATCCCCCGGACGATAAGCCAGTTCCCGCCCGGGCGCGCCGCTGCGGTACTGCAGAGGCACCTGGCGACGGAGCGCGACGGCAGGGTTCGCTTCAAGATCCTTCGCGGCCTGGGCCGGATCGCGACCGACCAACCGGACGTGGCAATCGACGACGCGCTCGTACGCGAGGTGGCGGCTCGCACCGTCGAGGCTGCGGTCGAGGCCCTGCGATGGAGGGTCCGTCTGGTACAGGGCGCCAGGAAGGTGCCGGCCCGGGCGACGCCGGCGCACCTGCTGCTCGCGACCCTGCTGCGTGACAAGGAGAGCCACCGGATCGAGAGGTTCTTCCGGCTGCTCCAGCTGCGCTTGAGGCAGGAGGACGTTCGCTCCATCCATCGTGGCCTCCTGAACGCCAACCGCCGCGTGCGCGCGGCCAGCCGTGAGCTGCTCGAGAACCTCGTCGAGGAGCGGCTGCGCCGGACCGTGATGACGCTGGTCGACGACCTTCCAGACGAGGAGCGGCTCGCCAGGCTCCCGGGGGAGCAGGAGCTCGTGGACGACTATCGAGGCCTGCTGAACCTCTTGGTGGAGGGCGGAAACCCCTCCCTGCGATCGCTCGCGGCGTTCCACGCCGCCGAGATCGGTTTCGACGTGCAGGCCGTCGCCGGTCCCTTCGCGGCCGGCGACCAGTGGTTTCCCTCCAGGAGCAAGCCCGATGGACGCTGAGCTGAACCTGAGCCCGACCGACAAGCTGCTCCACCTTGGCCGGGTGGCGTGGTGGCAGGCGCGGGTGCCGGTCGCGTTGCGGCGGCTGTCGGTCGCCGCCGAACACTTGAGGGAGCGGGCATTTCCGAGCGGCGCGGTACTCGCGCGGGAGGGCGAGCCCATGGCCAGCTGCTACCTGCTGGTGCGGGGACGCGTGCGCGTCTCGCGCCGCGGCACGGTCCTCGGCGAGGCGGAACCCGGGTCGCTCGTCGGACTCGAGGCCCTGATCTCGCAGGACCACCTGGGTCTCGGCGTCGTCGCGGCCACGGACGTGTTGGCGCTGCAGCTCGACTCCGACACGTTGCTCGGCATCCTGGGCGACGAGTTTCCGCTGGTGCACGAAGGCATCCGTGCCTCCTCGCGGCGCCTCCTCGCGCTCATGCGGCGGCTGCCTGGACCGTGGCATGACTCGACGGACCGCCCGTTCCCCCAGCCGGCGGGCAGGCGGATGAACCTCGTCGAAGTGCTGCTGTTCCTGCGGACCCCGGGCGGGCCTTTCGAACGGTCCAGCATCGACGCCCTCGCGGAGCTCGCCGTCACCCTCAGAGAGGTCCCGTTCGAACCGGGGCACGTCTTCTGGAGAGAGGGTGAGACGGCCGAGCGCACGGGGCTGGTCGTGGAGGGCAGCATCGCCTGTACTTCGTCCCGGGGTGCCGCGCCGTGCCTGTGGCGCGTCGGCCCTGGCCGTCCGCTCGGGGACCTGGAGGCTCTTGCCGGCGAACCACGGTGGTTCGACGCGGTCGCGGAGACGGCGGGCGTCGTGGTCGAGCAGGAAGTCGAAAACCTGATCGATCTGTTCGAGGACAACGTCGACGTGGCTCTCGACTACCTCGCCTGGGTGAGCCAGACGACCCTGGATCTCATCGAGCGGGAGCTGGGGCCGGGTCGCGAGCTGCTGGAGTTCCTCACCACCCTCGCGGCGCCTCCGAGGCTTGGGGGCGACCCGGGCTTCATGCCGGAGTGAAAAGTCCCTCGACCACGAAGACTGCGAGCGCGGCGTGTCGCTGGAGATCGATCTCGACGGCGGCGGCCTCGAATTGCGCATCCGGGACGAGGGCCCAGGCTTCGATCCCACACGCATTCCGGACCGACCGTTCGGAGGCAAGACGCCCGCCGTCGTTGCGAATTCGCGACGGCGACGGGCTCGACCCGGCCGTCAGGCGCCGGTCGGTCGCTTGTCGGCGCCGAGTTCTGCGCAGGGGCGGGTGGCACGCGTCCTGCCTCTGCGTCGTGAGCACATTCGCGGCAAGCGTGTCCAGAGGAAGGACGCGCGGCCGGGAGGAACGCCGTGAAGAAGGAAGAGAAGGGGCCCGAAAAGCTCAAGCGCAAGGACTACGAGGCCGAGCTGCGAAAGCTCCAGGCCAAGCTCTGCCATCTGCAGGACTGGGTCCGGCACACCGGCGCTCGCATCATCGTCGTATTCGAGGGACGCGACGCGGCCGGCAAGGGCGGCACGATCCGCGCGCTCACCGAACGCGTCAGCCCGCGCGTCTTCCGCACGGTCGCGCTGCCGGCGCCCTCCGACCGCGAGAAGACCCAGATGCACGTGCAGCGGTACCTGGCGCATTTCCCCGCTGCCGGCGAGATCGTGATCTTCGACCGGAGCTGGTACAACCGGGCCGGCGTCGAGCGCGTGCTGGGCTTCTGCACCAAGCAGGAGTACGAGCACTTCCTCAGAGTGTGCCCGCAGTTCGAGAAGCAGGTGGTCAGAAGCGGCATCCGGCTGATCAAGTACTGGCTGGAGGTGAGCCACGAGGAGCAGAAGCGCCGCTTCCTGGCCCGGATCGAAGACCCGCGGCGGCAGTGGAAGCTCAGCCCGATGGACCTGGTCTCGCGCCGGAAGTGGTACGAATACTCGCGCGCCCGTGACGCGATGCTGAAGGCCACGGACACGCCGCACGCGCCCTGGTACATCGTCCGCTCCGACGAGAAGGGCAGCGCCCGGCTCAATTGCCTCGCACATTTCCTGAGCCTGATCCCCTACAAGAAGGTCCCTCGCGAGAAGGTCAAGCTGCCTCCGCGCTCACGGAAGAGGGCCTATGACGACACGGCGTCGCTCGAGGGGTGCAGGTTCGTGCCTGACCGCTACGAGTCGCGGTGACGTGGATGGTCGCCGCCGCCACCGTCGTCCCGGCGCTCGGCTGGCTCCGCTCGTACGAGCGAGGCTGGCTGCGCTACGACCTGATGGCGGGGGTGACGGTCGCCGCGTACCTGATCCCGGCCGCGATCGGTGACGCGTCGCTCGCCGGCCTGCCCGCCCAGGCAGGGCTCTACGCGTGCCTGTTCTCCGCCCTGGTGTACTGGATGTTCAGCGGCTCGCGGCACACCGCGATCACCGTCACCTCGTCGATCTCGCTGTTGATGGGTTCCTCGCTCGGGGCGCTCGCCGGCGGCGACCCGGCGCGCTTCGGGGCGCTTGCGGCTTGCACGGCGCTCATCGTCGGCGCGATCGGCCTGCTGGCCCGGATCGTGCGCGCCGGCGCCGTCACCAACTTCTTCTCCGAGAGCGTGATGGTCGGCTTCAAGGCTGGCATCGGCCTGGTCCTCGCCAGCACGCAATTGCCGAAGCTCTGCGGTTTCGCCGGAGCCCACGGCGGCTCCTTCTGGGAGCGCGCGGCGCACTTCCTGCACCACCTGCCCGAGACGAACCCCGCCGCGCTCGCCCTCGGGCTCGGCGCGCTCGCCCTGCTGCTCACGGGCAAGTTGCTGGTCCCCCACCAACCCGTGGCGCTTCTGGTCGTGGCCGGAGGTATCGTCCTCGCGCACGTGTTCGACCTCGGCGCCCTGTCGGTCAGGCTGCTCGGCAGCGTCCCCGCCGGACTGCCCACGCCGGCGCTGCCGCGTGTCCAGCAGGGCGACATCAACGAACTGCTGCCGCTCGCGTTCGCCTGTTTCCTCCTCGGGGCCGTCGAGAGCGTGGCGATCGGCCGAACGTTCGCCGCGAAATACGGCTACCGCCTGGACGCGAACCAGGAGTTCCTCGCGCTCGGCGCCGCCAACCTCGCCGCTGGCCTCGGCTGGGGCTTCCCCGTGAGCGGCGGGACGTCACAATCGCTCGTCAACGACTCCGGTGGGGCCCGGACGCCGCTCTCCACGCTCGTCGCCGGGATCATGGTGCTCGTCGTCACCCAGTTCCTCGCGGGGCCGCTGGCGGACCTGCCGCAGCCGGTCCTCGCGGCCATCGTGCTGATGGCCCTGACCGGGCTCGTGAAGCTCGCGACGCTCAGGCGTCTCTGGCGAGCGCACCGCAGCGAGTTCTTCGTCGCAATGGTGGCCTTCGCGGGCGTGCTCGGCTCGGGCATCCTGCGTGGCGTGCTGATCGGCTCGATCCTGTCCCTGCTCGTCCTGATGCACCGCGCCGCGCGGCCGCACGTCGCCTTCCTCGGCCGGATTCCGGGGATGAATCGCTTCTCCGACATGGAGCGCCACCCGGTCAACGAGCCCGTCCCGGGTGCCCTGCTGTTCCGCGTCGACAGCGGGATCGTCTACTTCAACGTCGATGCCGTGCGCGACGCGGTGTGGGCGCGCGTCGACGAAGCGCAAGAGCCAGTACGGCTCGCGGTCTGCGACCTGTCGGCCGCGCCCATCGTCGACATGGCCGGCGCCGAGATGATCGCCGGCCTCGCGCGCGACTTCGCAGCGCGCGGGATCGCCTTCCGCGTCGTCGAGGCCCGCGCGAGTGTCCGCGAGATTCTGCGCCTCGAGGGACTCGAGCAGCTGCTCGGTCCGATCAGCCGGCGCGCGACGGTCGCTCAGGCTGTCGAGGATTTCTTCCGGGAAGAGGTCGTACGCGTCAGATGACCGTGCCGATCCTCCGGCGTGGGTAGGGTGCAGAGTCCGAGCAGGCGCCGCGGTGGCGCACGAGAGCCCGGGCGATCGCGAATTCGTCGCGAACTCGCGACGACTCTCGCGAATCCCGGGAGCCCGCCGCCCCTCGGTGCGCTGCGGTCGGACCCTTGGGAGAGGCACGACGATGGCATGGCCTGTGCTCGTGCTACGGCCATGAGTGGAACATCGTCCTCGTCAGCGGTGGGCGAACGGGCCGCGTGGATCGAGGAGCACAGCGTCGGCTTCCGCCCGGGTCCGCTCAAGGAGCACGTCAAGGGCCACGGCGTCGTGCAAACCGGCTACGAGCTCGTCCTGTTCGGCCGGTTCAATCCCGCCGGGCCGAACGACCCCGCGGCGGTGGCCCGAGCCCTCCACGAGGGCCTGCACGCGCTCGCGCTCGAGGCGCTCGGTCCCGCCCCTCCGGACGTCCTCCTATGCATTCAGCCCCTCAGCCACGTGGTCGTTCCTGCGGGGGATCGCTCCGCGGTCGAGGTCGAGCTGACGGTGACCGGCTCGTACGCCCACCCCGGCCGGCCGCCAGCTCCGGCTGAGGCGCAGCAGAGGATCGCCGCGCTCGAGGCCAAGCTGCAGGCGATGGGGCTCCACAAGAGGTGATTCGGCGCCAGTCGACGAGGAGTGCGTGCGCCTGCTCGCGGGCCTCGTACCGGCGCGCTGCATGATCACGGGCTGTCCCACGTGGCTCCGTCTGTGGCCCGACAGGGTGCGTCGGAACTCGTCCACGCTCTGACCTGTGGCCGTGGCGTGGCGGCGGCGCCGGCGGGCCGCCTTGCCCCCGACTCCGCCGCGCGCCTTGTCGCTCGTGGTCCAGAGGCCCTATCAACTCCAACCTGTCCCTGCCGCGCCTCGCCGTGCAACTGACATGCGCGGTCTCGCGGAAGCGAGCCTCGGCACCAAGCCCGTGCCACGCTACCGGCCATCCACGCACCACCGGTCGTTCGCGCGCGCAGTTGACCGGTCGTCGTGAATTCACGACGACGACGGACTCGACCAGCCGTCCTGCGTGAGTCGGCCCTTTGTCGCTGCGGACTTACGCGCAGGGCCGGGTGGCATGCCTCCTGCTCATGTGGCGTGACATGAAGAGTTCGCCTTCGCAGTTCGCGCCGAAAGTCGCCAGGCATCTCCTCTCGTTCGTGCTCATCTCTGCCACATGCCCGGTCGCGTCACCGGCCCAGGAGCCACGAGGCTCATCCCCGGCGTCTGAAGAGCCACTTCTTACCCTGGATGAGGCGCTGTCGCAGGCGCTCAGCGGCAACCGCCAGGTGAAGAACGCCCTGCTCGAGACGCAGAAGTCCGAGCACGAGGTCAACATCGCGCGCAGCAAGCGCCTGCCCCAGTTCCACGTCGACGCTCTCGCGGGCTCGCTGCTGCAGCCGTTCGATTTCACCTTCCCGACAGGCTCGTTCGGCACCTACCCCGAGACCGGGCCGATCCCATCGACCGACGCCAAGATCCGTACGCCGGCCCAGTTCACGACGTTCATCACCGCCGGGGTCGATCAGCCGCTCACGCAGCAGCACAAGATCCACCTCGGCATCAAGGCGACCGAGCTCGGGCGCGACGTCGTGCGCGAGGAGCTGCGGGCCGAGCGCCAGGGGGTCGCCGCGCAGGTTCGCGGCGCCTACTTCGACCTGGTGGCGACCCAGGCCGCGCTCGACGCCGCCCGGGAGACGGTACGGCTGCTGGCCGAGGCCCAACGTGTCACCACCGAGCACGAGACACAGCAGGCCGTGCTCCACGCCGACGCGCTGGAGGTCGCTGCCCGCCTGGCGAAGAGCCAGTACGAGCAACGGGCGGCGGAGAGCCGGCTCGCCACAAAGCGCGAGATCCTGAACGACCTGCTCGGCCGCGACCTACAGACGCGCTTCCGGGTCGAGGCGATCCCTGAGCAGCTGCCGGGCGGGCTGACGCTCGACACCGCCCGCCAGCGGGCGGCGGAGAGCCGGCCGGAGATCCGGCAGGCGCAGCTCCGGGAGCGGCAGGCGGACTACGAGCGGCGTATCGCCAAGGCCGACTACATCCCGGATGTGAGCCTCTCGGTTCGCTACCTCGGCTTCTACAACTTCGAGGTGCTGCCGAAGAACGTGACCGTGGCCGGCCTGTACGTGAGCTGGGAGCCGTTCGACTGGAAGCGCCGGAGCAACAAAGTCGCCGAGAAGGCCTTGGCGGTCGAGCAGGCCCACAACGGAGCGCAGCGAACGCAGTCTCAAGTCGCGATCGAAGTGGGTGTGAAGCACCGCACGTGGAGCGACGCCTCCCTGCTCGTGCAGGCGTCGCAGACTGGGTACGAAGCAGCCCGGGAGCAGCTCCGGGTGACGGTGAATCGTTACAAGGAAGAAGCCGCGCTGCTGAAGGACCTGCTCCAGGCCCAGGCCCGGACGAGCGCCGCGGCGTACGAGTACCAGCAGGCACTGTCTGCATATTGGGGCGCGATGGCCGATCTGCGCCGGGTGATGGGAGATGACTAACGTGAGCAAGACGCGGACCTTCGTGGGGCTCCTCCTGGTGACGGCGGGCTGCGGCGGCAGCCGCCCCTTGCCGCAGGCGCCGCAGGCCGTTCAAACCCAGCGCATGCGCGCGGACCTGGCCGCGAACGGCGGCAAGCTGCGCTTCTCGGCCCTGGTCGAGCCGGACGCGCGGGTCCCCGTGTCGTTCCGGATCCCGGGCTATGTGACAGCCCTGAAGCAGACGCCGGGCGAGGGCGGCCGCATGCGCGACCTCGCCGAAGGCGACCGCGTGAGCGGAGGCACCGTGCTCGTGCGCATCCGCAGCGCCGAGTACGAGGACAAGGTGCGCCAGGCGGCCTCGCAGGCGGGGGCCGTCGAGGCGGTCGCGCAGAAGGCGCAGCTCGACTTCGATCGCGCGACGCGCCTGTTCGCGAGCCAAAGCCTCACGAAAGCCGACCTCGACGGCGCGCAGGCGCAGTACGACGCCACGCAGAGCCAGCTCCGGGCGGCGCGCGCGCTCACGAGCGAAGCGCAGATCGCGCTCCGTGACACGTCGGTCGTGGCCCCGTTCGACGGCGAGATCGTGGGCAAGTCGGTGGAGCTCGGCGCGTTCGTGGGGCCGGGCGCCCCCGTCTTCGTCGTGGCCCGGACGAACCCGGTGAAGATCGTCATCGGCATGCCCGACACCACGCTGCCCTCCGTCACGCTCGGCGAGCGCGTGGACGTCTCGGTGGATGCGTACCGCGACCGCACGTTCCAGGCACGGATCAGCCGCATCGCGTCGGCGGCCGACCCGCGCACGGGCAACTTCGCGGTCGAGGTCGCCATCCCCAACCCCGACCACGCGCTCAAGGCGGGGATGATCGGCTCGCTCGAGCTGGCGGCCGAGAAGGGCGCGGGGCCGCCGTCCTCGTTCCGGGTCCCGATCTCGGCCATCGTCCAGGCGGGCGCCTCGGGATACGGCGTCTACGTCGTCACCGGTGCGAAGGACGGGGAGACCGCGAAGCTGCGGCCAATCGAGATCGGCCCGGTGAACGGCACCGACATCAGCGTGGTCCGCGGGCTGCGGGACGCTGACGAGGTGATCACCGGCGGCGCGACCCTGCTCAAGGACGGCCAGCGCGTGGAGATCGTGAAGTGAAGACGAACGACACGGAAGGTAGCGGCAACATCGCGCGGTTCTTCGTCCACAACCGCCAGATCGGCTGGGTCGCCCTCGTGGCGACCCTCCTGTGGGGCGTATTCGGGTACCTGAGCATGCCGAAACGCAAGGACCCCGACATCCCCGTGCGCATAGGGCTCGCGATCTGCCCGTGGCCGGGGATCGCCTCCGACAAGGTCGAGCAGCTCGTCACCCGCAAGATCGAGCAGGCGGCGACCGGCAACTCCAAGGTGGAGCGCGTCGAGGCCACCACGCAGGACAACATCTCGGTCGTCCAGGTCCGGCTGTTGGACAGCATCAAGAACACGGACCAGGAGTTCCAGGACATCGGCCAGCGGCTCAAGCAGATCGAGAAGGACCTTCCGGACGGCGCCGGCCCCATCACCTGGATCAGCGACTTCGGCGACACGGCCGCGCTCATGCTGACCGTCGCGAGCCCACCCGTGACCGAGATCGAGATCGAGCTCGGCGCGCGCGGCATACGCGAGGCGATCGAGAAGGAGCGGAAGGGGGAACAAGGACGCGTGACGGTCCTCTACTGCTATCCCGCATCGGTCTCGCCCGCGATGATCGAACGGCCTTTCAAGCTGTTCGCCGACCAGGCGCAGCGCGACGGCATGGTCAGGGACGTCCGACCGCTGTCCGTGGGTAGCTGCTCCGGCATCGACTTCGCCACCAGCAAGTCGGACGCCGAGATGCGCGCCTTTGGCCAGCAGTTCATGGACCGGCGGCTACAAGTCTCCGACGTCCATCCCGACTCGTGGGGCCCGATCCTGATCCGCGATCCGCAGACGACCAGGGACCGGCTCGCGGAGCTGGCCAGCAATCGCTATTCGTACCGGCAGCTCGACGACTTCACCGACCTCATCCAGCGGACGCTGCAGCGCGTTCCGCTGGTCGCGAAGGTGCAGCGCGCAGGCGTCCTCCCCGAGCAGATCTACCTGGACTACTCGCACGAGCGGCTCGCCTCCTTCGACTTCCCGGTCGCGAGGATCAAGGAGGTGCTGCACGCGCGCAACGTGACCGCTCCCGCCGGCGTCCTCGAGACCCAGACCAAGAACGTCCGCATCGACGCCACGGCGGAGTTCCAGAGCACGCGCGAGATCGGCGACGTGCTGGTCGGCACGTCATCGACCGGCGTGCCCGTGTACCTGCGGGACCTGGTGTCCACCTGGCGAGGATACGAGAGCCCCACGCAATACCTGAACTACCTCACCTACCGCGACGCGTCGGGGACGTGGCGCCGCAACCGCGCGATCACCCTGGCCGTGCAGATGCGCTCGGGGGAGCAGATCTTCGAGTTCGGGAAGGCGGTGGACATTGCTCTCGCCGGAGTCCGCCCGCAACTGCCGCCTGACCTCATCGTCGAGCGCACCTCGGACCAGCCGCGGCAGGTGAACGAGCTCGTGACCCTGCTGATGGGGAGCCTGTGGGAGGCCATCGCCCTGGTCGTGATCGTCGCCCTGGTCGGCTTCTGGGACTGGCGCGCGGCCATGCTCATGGCGGCATCCATACCGCTCACCCTGGCCCTGACCTTCGGCATCGTGAAGATCATGGGCATCGACATCCAGCAGGTCTCGATTGCGACGCTGATCATCGCTCTCGGCCTGCTCGTCGACATGCCGGTGGTGGCGGGCGACGGCATCAAGCGCGCGCTGGGCCAGGGATCTCCACGCAGCCTCGCGTCCTGGCTGGGGCCGAGCAAGCTCGCGAAGGCCATCATCTTCGCCACCATCACGAACATCGTCGCCTACCTCCCGTTCTTGATGTTGACTGGCGACACGTACTTCTTCCTCTACAGCCTGCCGGTCGTGATGAGCGTGACCCTGGTCGCCTCGGTCATCGTGTCGTTCAGCTTCATCCCGCTCGTCGCCTACTACTTGATCAAGCCGCCCAAGGAGGTCGAGGAGCCCATGGCCGAGCGGCGCAAGCACGGCTTCGCTGGCTTCTACTACCGCGTCGGCGATTTCGCGCTCCAGCACCGCTGGGCGGTGTTCGCGGGCTCTCTGAGCATTCTGGTCGTGGGCTGGCTCTTCATGTCCCGGCTGCATCCGCAGTTCTTCCCGAAGGACCTGTCCTATCTCTCGTACGTGGATGTCTGGCTGCCTCCGGACGCGCCCCTCGCCGCGACGAACGCGGTCGCAGACAAGGCCGAAGCCGTGATCCGCGCGGAGGCGGAGCGATTCGGCGAGGAGCACCACGCGAAGGGGGTCCTGAAGACGCTCACCACGTTCATAGGGGGCGGCGGGCCCCGGTTCTGGTTCTCGGTCGATCCCGAGCGTCGTCAGCTCAACTATGCCCAGATCCTCGTCGAGGTGAGCGACAAGCACTACACCAACGAGCTGGTCGGCCCGCTGCAGACCGCGCTCAGCCGCGAGGTGCCGGGGGCGCGGATCGATATCCGGCAGCTCGAGACGGGCAAGCCGGTCGGGATCCCGATCTCCATCCGCATCTCGGGCGCCGATACGGACGTCCTGCACCGGCTCTCCAGCGAGCTGCAGGCGCTCTTCCGGGCGCAGTCGTCCGCTACCCGGGTACGGGACGACTGGGGCGAGCCGACGATGACCGTGCGGCTCAAGGTGGACCCCGACCGCGCGAACCTCTCCGGGGTCACGAACCTCGATGTCGCGCTCTCGTCCGCCGCCTCGGTGAACGGGCTGACGGTCTCGACCTACCGGGAGGCGGACAAGCAGATCCCGATCGCGGTTCGCCAGCGGATGGAGGATCGGGCCGGCATCTCCGACCTCCAGAACACCTACGTCTACTCGATGACGACCAACAAGCGGGTTCCGCTCACTCAGGTCTCGAAGGTCACCACGGAGATGACGATCCCCAAGATCAAGCGGCGGAACCAGTTCCGCACCGTGACCGTGTCGGCGTTCCCGATCCCCGGGGTGCTGCCGTCCCAGGTGCTCACGCCGCTGCTGCCGAAGATCGAGGAGTTCCAGAAGAACCTGCCCCCTGGGTACTTCCTCGAGATCGGGGGCGAATACGAAGAGCAGGTGAAGGGCTTCAAGCAGCTCAGCGTCGTCATGGCGGTCTCCGTAGCGCTCATCTACATCGCCCTGGTCCTGCAGTTCCGGAACGCGATCAAGCCGCTGCTCGTGTTCGCGGCGATCCCGTACGGCATGGCCGGAGCGATGGCGGGCCTCGCCATCATGGGCCAGCCGTTCGGGTTCATGGGGTTCCTGGGCGTCGCGAGCCTGGTGGGCGTGATCGTCAGCCACGTCATCGTGCTCTTCGACTTCATCGAGGAGGCGCACGAAGCGGGCGAGCCGCTGCGCGAGGCGCTGCTCGACGCCGGCATCGTCCGGCTGCGGCCGGTGATGATCACGGTCGGCGCGACCGTGCTCGGCCTGGTGCCGCTCGCCATGCATGGCGGGCCGCTCTGGGAGCCGCTCTGCTACGCGCAGATCGGCGGGCTGACGCTCGCCACGTTCATCACGCTGCTGCTCGTTCCGGTCATGTACTCGATCTTCGTCCTGGACCTGAAGCTCATTCGCTGGGACGAGGTGCCGAGCCACGAGGCCGCGGCCGACCGCGCGCCGCTGCCCGCCGAGACGGTGGCTGTGAGCTGATCGGGTCTCGTGTCGGCGTGACCGCTGTCGATTCATTGAGCCAAAGGAGCACTCATGTCTCGTAGAAACCTGACGAAGGCCGCCCTGCTCGCAGCAGTCGCGGCGACGATCGCCGCGTGCGCCAGCACCTCCCTCCGGTCCACGTGGAAGAACCCCGACGCCGCGCCCCTGAACCTGAAGGGCAAGAAGGTGGTGGCCCTGGTCCTGGCCGACCTGGAGGCGGTCCGCTACGCGACGGAGGAGGAGGCCGCCCGCGAGATCACCGCGCACGGCGCAGTGGGGGTTCCCGCCTACCGGCTGCTGCCGCAGGCCCAGATCCGCGACAAGGAGCGGGCCCGCGCGATCTTCGAGAGGGAGGGGATCGAGGCCGTCGTCGTGGTGCGGCAGGTCGCGATAGAGAAGGCGCTCAGCGGGTCTTTCTCGGGCAGCCCGGGCTACTCCTCGTTCTGGGGACCCGGGTTCTGGGGCGGGGGCTTCGGGGGCGACGGCTACCTGCGGACGGACACGATCCTGATCGTCGAGACGCTCGTCTACAGCCTGGAGCAGAACCAGCTGGTGTGGGCCAGCCAGTCACAGACCATGAACCCGACCCAGGTGGGCTCCTTCGTGCGCGAGCTGAGCAAGACACTGGGCACGGAGATGGAGAAGCAGGGGCTGCTGTGAAGGACCATTACATGACCAAGGGAGACATAGCCATGAGACCCGCACTGATCGGCCTGCTTCTTCTGGCAACCGGGCCGCTGACGCTCGCAGAGGAGCCCGCGGCCGCTCCTCCCTCGCCGTCGGTCTCGCGCGACCTGGGACTGCACACGTACCCGGCCAAGAACCAGCTCGCGGCGCAGCAGCAGAAGGACGAGGTGGAGTGCTACCGCTGGGCGGCGCAGGACTCGGGCTTTGACCCGCTGGCGACGGTTGGCGGGCAGCCGCCTGCGCCCGTACCTACGCCCGCACCTCCGAACGCTCCCTCGGCGACAGAAGGCGGAGCGAAGGGCGCCGTGGCCGGGGCCGCGGCGGGTACGCTCGTCGGAGCCCTCATCGGCCACACGGGCAAGGGAGCCGCGGTCGGTTCCGCCACGGGCCTGCTGGGGGGCGTCGCCATCGCCAAGCACAAGCAGAAGGAAGCGGAACGGGAGCAGGCGGGGCAGCAGGCCGCGCCGGCCGAGACGCAGCAGAAGCTCGAAGGCTTCAAGAAGGCGTACGGCGCGTGCATGGAGGCGAAGAGCTACGTCGTGAAGTGACACGCGAGAGATGTCTCATGAAATCACGACGCTGCTGCTCGTTCCGGTCATGTACTCGATCCTCGCCCTCGACCTGAAGCGCATTCGAGGTGCCTGGCACCGAGGGTGTCGCTCGCGGGGGTTCTGGTGACGACGCGCGGCGCGCCGTGGCACGAGCCTCAACGCGCCTGCGCTCGGCACTGGTCCATCTGACCTGCAGTCGGTCGGCTCTTCAGAAAGGCGGCCCGCGATGAACGACGCGATGAACGAAACGACGGGCGAGCCGGAAGTCGCACCAGACCTCCTCCCGTTTCCGCGAGTTTCGTTGCGGAACCATAACGACGCTCTTCAGAGGACGACGGCGCCACTGACGTTGGCGATCCACAGCTCCAGCCACCGCGGCACGGAGACGATGGCGCAGCGTTCGGCGCGAAGTCTGGCCAGCGCACGCACCGCCCCGTCGTCGGCCTGGTCGACCTCGGAGAGATCGAGGACGGTCACGCCGCACTCCACGGCGGCGAGCAGGATGTCGACCGCCTCGCCGGTCAGCTCCCCGATGACGCGCGCTCGCTGTGGTTCTCCCGGTTCGGGTCGGATCATGAGCCGCTTGGAGAGATGGTCCTTCATGGTGACTCCTTCCATCGTCTCCCTCAGCAAGTCGCGTGCCGACTCTGCGCGTCGCCAGTGGACGCCCCGCGATGCGCTTGCATCGGGGCACGAAATGCGCTCTTGTTAGCCTCCACCATGGACGATGGCTGGTCGGGCGAGGCGAAGTACCAGGCGCTGCTGGCGGTGGCGGAGGCGGCCCACTCGCAGCGCGAGCTCTCGCGCGTGCTCGATGCGGTAGCTGGTGCGCTCGAGAATCTAGTGCGGGTCGACGTGATCGGCGTGTTGACCCACGAGGCCGATGGCGTCCGCGCTCGCGCGATCTACCTGCGCGACCGCCCGCGCGGCGCGGGAGAGAGCCAGGAAGCCTACGTCCGGCGGGTATCGGAAGCCGGCGGCGCCCGGGAACACACCTGGGCCCACATTCCCGTGATGCGCGACGCTTTGGAGAACGACCGCCGCACGTTGATCCTCGACCACATCAGCAGCGACACGCGACTGGACGGGAGCGGGATCAAGAACCTCGGTGCCGAATGCGCCGTGCTGCTGCCGCTGACCCTGGGAGACGCGTTCGTGGCTGGCAATGATCGTCGGACGCACGACGGCGGCTGGCGTTCACGCCGAATGAGGTTTCCATCCTGCAGGACATCGCCCGGCCTGTCGCGACCGCGGTCGCGAACGCGCTCGCCTGGGAAGAGATCCTGAAGCTCCGCTCGCGCCTCGAAGACGAGAACCTCGCTCTCAAGGAGGAGATTGTCTCCACGGCCGCCTCAGGCGGCATCATCGGCGCCTCGGCAAGCCTGCGTGAGGTGCTCGAGCGGGTGGCGCGCGTGGCCGCCACGGAGTCGACGGTACTGATCACCGGCGAAACCGGGACGGGCAAGGAGCTCATCGCGCGCGCGATCCATGCGGGATCCGTTCGGGCCAAGCGCGCCATGGTCAAGGTCAACTGCGCGGCGCTCCCCGAAGGGCTGGTCGCGTCCGAGCTGTTCGGCCACGAGCGGGGTGCGTTCACAGGCGCGCTGGAGCGGCGGAAAGGACGTTTCGAGCTGGCGGCCGGAGGCACGATCTTCCTCGACGAGGTAGGCGAGCTGCCGCCGCCCATGCAGGTCGCGCTCCTGCGCGTGCTCCAGGAACGCGAGTTCGAGCGCGTCGGCGGCAACGAGACCCTGCGCACGGACGCGCGCGTGGTCGCGGCCACCAACCGGCACCTGGAAGGGGCGGTGCGTGACGGAAAGTTCCGCGCCGACCTGCTGTTCCGTTTGAACGTCTTCCCCGTCCGCGTCCCGCCCCTGCGCGAGCGCACCGAGGACATCCCGCTGCTGGCCGAATACTGGGCGAGCCGCTACGGGCGCAACGTCGGCAAGCCCGTGAATCGGATCGACGCCAAAGCCATGGCCGCCCTGTGCGAGTACTCCTGGCCCGGCAACATCCGCGAGCTGCAGAACGTCATCGAACGGGGTGTGATCCTCGCGCGCGGGAGCGTGCTCGGCCTTGCCGATCTGGAGCTTCCTCAACAGTCCAGCGCGCCCCCGCCCACCGCCCTTGCCACCGGCGCCGGCGACGAGCGCCAGCAGATCGAACAGGCGCTCGCGGCCGCCAAGGGCCGGGTGTACGGCGAGGACGGGGCGGCGGCCGCGCTGGGCCTGGCGCCCAGCACCCTCGACTCCCGCATCCGCCGGCTGGGCATCGACAAGCTCGCGTTCCGCCGCCGTCCGCCGAACCGTTAGCGCGTCAGGCGCTGACCCGGAGCACCCTGCCCGTCGTTGGGGTTCCCCCACGACGAGTGCGCCGCCCGCGGACCAGAAGAGGCGCTCACCCGCGTGTTTGCTGGGCCATTCGGGCGTCGGGGCGTTGGCACGTGCCTTGCTCTCTAGGGGCGCCTGATGAAGTGTTCGCGTGACTCGGCCACGACCGCCAGAGCCCTCGTCATGTGCGTGTTGGTTTGCGCAGCCGCTGCTCTGCCGCTGCGCGCGCAGGCCACGCGCACGGCGCAGGACGAGCCGTCGCCAATGCTCACGTCTTGACGAGGAGGTCCATCGTGTCCACCGCAGTATCACGGAACTATCCCGCGCTGTTCGTGGCGCTCAACGACGTGCTGGAGGCCCTCGACGGCGAGGCCTCCGTGAGAGAGATCCTGCGACGCTCGGTGGAGTCGAGCGCGGATGCGTTCGGCGCCCAGAAGATGCTGCTCGTGGTCGTGGAGGACACCGAGCCGTGGCAGCTGCGCGCGGAGACGTCCATCGGGTTGACGCCCGAGGAGGTCGCCGCCTGCGAGAGCGGGCGCTCGGTACCCGGCGTCAGTGCGACCTGCATCCGCGAGGCGCTCACCAAGGGCCGCGCGGTGCTCGTCCAGGATGCGGAGCGGTCTCTCAACGCACCGCGCACGGGCGCGCTGCGCGGTCAGCCGTACTCGGTCGTGTGCGCGCCCATCTGCGATCCCCGCACGGGGCTGGCCCTCGCTGCCCTCTATCTCCAGAACCACGGCATCGCCGACGCGTTCGGCGAGCTGGACCTCGCCTGGATCGAGGTCTACGCCCGGGCCGTGGGGCGCGTGGTGACGGGCTCGGGGATGCCGTGGCTCGCCGAGGATCACCCGTGACTACTCCGGGCACCAGCGCGCGGACACCGCGATGCCTGCTGAAACGCGCGGCCACGACCCAGACCAGCTTCTCCGGCCACCTCTCTCCGGAGTTGGAGGCGGACGCCGCGCGGCGACTGGGCGCGTTCGCGCTCGCCATCTCCGCCGTGGCGGCGGTGATGGAAACGCTGGAGCTGGCGCATCGGCCCCAGGCGGCCCTCGCGATGGCACTGCGCATCGGACTCGTGGGACTGAGCGTCGTGGCCGCGCTCGCCCTGCACCTGGCGATCTCGCGGCGGAAGGTGAACCCCGCGCGCGCGCTCGACCTCGGCACCGTATTCGAGGTCGCCAATGGCCTCGTCCTGTCGGTGCTCTTCCATGCGGCGAGCCTCACGCCGGGGGTCGAGGTACGCGGCTGGTCGCCCGTGGCGGTGTGGATCTTCATCTATCCGCTCATCGTGCCGACCGCGCCGCGGCGCGTGGTCCTGGCCAGCGTCGGCACCGCGCTGATGGAGCCGCTCGGGGTATGGGTCAACATTCTGGCCGGGGCGCCAAACCCGGGCATGCTTGCGCTCATCCAGCAGTTCGCGCCCACGCTGATGGCGTGTGCGCTGGCCCCGGTCGCCGCCGACATCTGCTACGGCCTGACGATGGAGGTCAAGCGCGCCCGGGAGATGGGCGCCTACCGGCTCATCGAGCGACTGGGACAGGGCGGCATGGGCGAGGTCTGGCGCGCGCAGCACCGCATGCTGGCGCGCCCCGCCGCCATCAAGCTGATCCGTCCCCGCTCGCTGGGCACGGACCGGAGCTACGCGCTGGAGCTGGCCAGGCGCTTCGAGCGCGAGGCACAGGCCACCGCCACGCTGCGCTCGCCGCACACCATCGTCGTGTACGACTACGGCGTCGCTGCCGACGGCACCTTTCACTACGTCATGGAACTGCTCGACGGCTACAGCCTGCAGACGCTGGTGGCGCGGTTCGGACCGGTGCCTCCCGAACGTGCGGTGCACATGCTCATCCAGGCCTGTCACTCTCTGGCGGAGGCGCATGCCGCGGGCATGGTGCATCGGGACATCAAGCCCGCCAACCTCTTCGCCTGCCGCCTCGGACTCGAGGTGGACTTCGTGAAGGTACTCGACTTCGGGCTGGTCAAGACGCAGCGGCCGCGCATGCACGACGCGGAAGACCTCACGAAGGACGGCGCGTTCACCGGCACGCCGGGGTTCATGCCTCCCGAGGTTGCCGTCGGCAACGAGCCCATCGACGGTCGAGCGGACATCTACGCCCTGGGCTGCGTCGCCTACTGGCTGCTCACCGGCAAGAAGGTCTTCGAGGGCCGCAATGCCATGCAGATGGTGATCGACCACGTGCGGACGCGACCTTCCCCCGTGTCGCACCGCACCGACCAGCCGATCCCCGCGGAGCTCGAGCGCCTCGTCATGCGCTGCCTGGAGAAGGAACCGGCCGCTCGGCCCGCTAACGCCCGCCAGCTGGCCCGGGACCTTGCCGCAATCGGTCTGGCCAATGCGTGGACGGAGGAGCGCGCTCGCCGCTGGTGGCTCGAGCATACCCCGGCGTCACCGCACCACGACGACGTCGACACCGAGACGCACGGGAGCGCGGTACTCGACGAAACGACCCGCAGTCGCGTGGTGTTCGACCCTCAGGACGCATCCGCGGACCTGGCCTGAGACGCCGATGAACCCTCTGGACGATCGCAAGGCGGTCCTGATCGGCGATGTCGCGGCGGGTCTTCTCGACATGTGCCATCGACCTGGGCGACCGACGGCCTCCATCACCGCGCCATGAATACGCCCTCTTCGTCGCAACCGTCGCCGCAACGCGACACCGATATCCTGCTGGTCGGCCTCGGCCCGGTCGGTGCCGCCTGGCCAATCTGCAGGATGGCGAGGCGATGCTGCGGCGGGCGCTCGAGCTCGTCGCGCCGCCCGCGTCGTCGCCTGCGGTGAGACTGCCGGATCCGGCCCGCCACGTCGAGGGAGCCCACCATGCGGCGTGAACTGGTTTGCACCGAGGCCGCCACGCCACCGCGCCTGGTCGTGCGCAGCGTCGAGCTGCCACATCCCGGCACTGGCGAGGTGCTGGTGCGAGTGCAGGTCACCTCGGTAAGCCCGATCGACGTCAAGCGCGCGGCCGGATACGGCCGTCGCCTGCTGGCGCTCAAGGGCGCGGCGCGCCTTCCGCTCGTGCTCGGCAACGACATCGCCGGCATCGTCGATGCGATAGGCGCGGGTGCGACCCGCTTCGCGGGCGGGCAACGCGTGTTCGGCCTGCTCGGCACCGGCCCCGCAGGTGGCGCGCATGCATCACACGTCGTCGTGCCGCAGGCTCTCCTGCTGCCTGCCGCGGATGACGCGGACGCGGCCTCGCTGGCGGTGCTGCCGTATTCGTTCACAACGATGTGGCTCGCGCTGCGCTCGACCGGGATCACCTCAACGAGCGCGCAGGGGGCCCGCGTGCTGATCAACGGCGCCAGCGGTGGCCTGGGGCGGTTGGCCATGCAGGTGCTTCACCATTGGGGCTGCCGGATCACGGCGATCTGCGGGAGAGGGCAGCGCCAGGCTGGCCTGGACCTCGGTGCCGAGGTGGCCGTCGAGCACGGCCCAGCCTGCATCGAGTCGCTGCCCTCGGAATTCGACGTGGTGCTGAACTTCGCGAACTGGGACGACGATGCTCTGCTGGCGTCGCGTCTTGGCGCGCGGGCCATGGGCCATGCGACCACGGTGCACCCATTGCTCGCGAACTTCGACCGGCGGGGATGGCTGGGCGGGGCGTGGGCCAGCCGCCGCGATCGGGCCCGGGTCCGGGCCATCGTCGCTTCGCGCGCACCGAAAGCGAGTTACGCCTGGACCATCTTCAAGCCCGACCGCGATGCCCTCGTGGCGCTCGCCGACGGTGTTCGAGCCCAAAGGCTCGTGCTGCCCATCGGGATGGCCACGTCCTTCGACAACGCCATCGCCGCGTTCGACCATGTGTCGGCTGGCAAACCCGGCCGCTCAGTCCTCCTGCCGTAACATCACGTCGATTTCGCGAAAGCACGAGCCGAGTCGATTCCCGACCGCGGTTGAAACGCGGTCATTGGGAATGCTGCGGCCCAAGCCCTCGTCGGGAGTCCCGGTAAGGTGCCACGGCTTTCGCCGGAGGCGAAGGTGGTGTTCGCCTTGAGCCGGCTCGCTTCTGAGCCCAAGGCGCCAATCGAGTTCAGGCGGCTCAAATTCCAACGGCTGTATCGCGTGATTGACCATCTCAACGGTGCTCGAAGATCTTCCCTTCACGAGGGCCATGCGGGAACGAGGGAGCGCATCGCGGGCTGCAACCCAGTTGCAACCCAGTGAGTGGCGCCAAGAACCACGCACTCGCGGTTTCTACTTCTAAGTGATTGAATAAATGGAGCCGGCGCACGGGATTGAACCGTGGACCTGCTGATTACGAATCAGCTGCTCTACCGCTGAGCTACGCCGGCCGGGGCTGGGAGCGCCGGAGCGTTCGGCGCGATAGAAAACGTTAACAGAAGCACCGAGACGTCGCAAACCAACCCAGGTGCGCGCCGACCGCTGGCTCCGGCGACGAACCTGATGCAAAGGCGCGTTGGGCAAGGCCTTCGCCCGCAGGCGGCACGACCGCCCGCTATAATCCCGCCATGGCCCCGGCCGACCCCGTGGATCGCTCGAAGTACCCGACACGTAAGATCACGCTTCAAGAAGAGGGCCGCGAATCCGACCTGGGGGATCGCGATCCGGGCGAGCTCGTGGCCATGGTCGAGGAATTGACGCGACAAGCGTGGACCTTCAAGGACGGACGCTGGGATGAACCGCGACTTCGCCGAGATGTTGTCCGCGTTGTCCGCCGCGGGCGCTGAGTTCCTCGAGGGGCGGGACGACGGACGTCGCTGAGCAGGCGAAGGCGACGCGCGGGATCGCGGCGGCTTTGGTGTTCCTCCTGGCCGCGAGCCTCGGGCTGAACGCCTTCGGCATCGGCTGGGGGCTGCCCAGCCGCTACGGCTGGGCGCCCGACGAGCTTCTGCCGGGCGAGGTGCTGGAGGGACAGGCTCGCCGGTTCTCCTCGGGATGGCACTCGAAGTACCCGCCGCTTCACTACTACTTGCTGACGGCGGCCTACGCTCCAATGCTGGAGCCGGCCAAACCCGCGGCGCCTCCCGCAGCCGTGTCCGACGCCGTCTACGCGCGCCTCTTTCTGGCGTCCCGCGGCGTGAGCCTGCTGATGGCGGCGGGCTTCCTGCTCGCTGTCTTTCTCGCGGGGCACGCCGTCGCCGGCGCCAAGGCCGCTTTCTTCACGGCCGCACTCGTGGCCACGATGCCGCCGTTCGTGTTCTACGCGAAGCTCGCCAACCTGGACGTGCCCTCGCTCTTCTGGTGGGCGGTGTCGCTCGTGTTGCTGCTGCGCGTGCTGAAGGGGCATCGCCTCGTTGACTACCTGCTGTTCGCGGCCAGCGCGGTCTTTGCGGTCTGCACCAAGGACCAGACCTACGGCCTCTACGTGCTCGTGGTCCCGTGGATCCTCTGGAGTCGCGCCCGGTTCGAGGGCCGGGCCAACGTCTTTGGGGCCCTGGGCGCCGCCTCTCGCCGCGAATCGCTCGCCGCCGCGGCCCTCGGTCTCGTCCTGTTCGCCACCTTCCACAACCTCGCCTGGAACTTCGACGGCTTCCGCGCTCACCTCGCCCTCATCACGGGCCGCGCGAGCCAGGACTTTCGCGAGTTCTCGGGCAACCCCTCGGGCCACCTCTCGCTGCTGGTCCAGACCGTAGCGAACCTGGGTTTCAGCCTGGGCTGGCCGGCTTTCGCGGTGTGCCTCGGGGGGCTGTGGGTCGCGCTCCGCCGCCGCGAGACCCGATGGCCCCCTCTCACCCTCCTGATCCCCGCGGCGGGCTACTACCTCTTCTTCCTTAGTGTCGTCCTCTATTCCTATGATCGATTCGTCCTCCCGATCGCCGTCCTCCTCGCGCTCTACGGGGGGGCCGTTCTGGCTCGGGCCTGGGACAAGCGCCTCGGGTGGGCTCGCGCGGGAGTGGTCCTCTTGTTGGCCTACGGCGCAGGGCGCTGCGTCTCGTTGGATCTCGCGATGACTCATGACGCGCGCTACGCGGCCGAAGCCTGGCTCAAGGAGCACGCCTCCCCACCCGCCCTCGTCGCGCCGGTCGGCCCCCTCGAGTACCTGCCCCGGATGGACGGGCTCGACGCGAGGCCGCTCGGTCCCGCGGTGGCCCGCCTCCAGAAAGTCCAGCCGCGGTTCGTGGTCGTGAACGCCGACTACGCGGAGCGTGCCGACCCGGGCACGGCCGAGCACGAGCTCTATGCGGGCCTCGACCGCGGAGATCTCGGGTATCGGCGCGTGTTCGCGCACCGCTTCGATGCGCCGTGGCTGTTGCTGCGCACCCAGGATCTCCTCGACCGGCCCGGCGCCCTCGTCCGCTCGAACATCGGCAAGGTCAACCCGGAGATTCGAGTGTACGAGAGCCAAGATCACCCTTGAGTCATTCGTGACCTGCGCCGCCGCCTCAAGGCGCACGCCGCCGTGGAGGGCATGACCCTGTCCGAGTACCTGCTCGGGGAGGTTCGCCGCGCTGCCGAGCGGCCGTCGCTAGCCGAGCTGCGACAGCGCCTCGCCCAGCGAGCGCTCGTGAACCTTGATGCACCGGGGCGCTGCGGTCATTCGTAGTGCGTCCACAGACGGAGCACCTTCACGACCCTCTCCGTCTCGATGACCTGATACACCAGGCGGTGCTGGATGTTGATGCGGCGCGAGTAGGCGCCCGCCAGATCACCCACGAGCTTCTCGAATGACGGCGGTGTCTCGAAAGGGTCGCGGGCGAGGAGAGAGAGTAGCTTCTCCGCGCGCGGGCGCAGGCCCGACCGCGCCAGCTTCCGGGCGTCCTTCTGCGCCTGCGTGGTGTAGACGATCTTCCAGGCCCGGCTCACCAACCGGGCTCAACCGCGCACTTCCTGACGGGCGTCTTCAGCCCCCGACGAATGGACGCCCGCATGCCAGGGATCGAAAGCAGATACAACGTCTCCTGGATCGCTTGCCAGTCCCGTGCCGACACGAGGACCGCATTGTTGCGCCGGCCGGTGATCTGGATCGGCTCGCCCGACTCCGCCGCCTCGTCGAGCAGCCCGTAGAGCCGAGCGCGTGCCCGGCTGGCGCTGATGGTCGTCATCCGTTCCCCTCGCTCAAATCGTACCACTTCTCGTACGTCGCGATTCGCCAAGGCATATCTCAGCTCCGCCTGAGGCATTGACCGAATCGCCCGTGGCGCACTAAAGTGCGGGCACATCGCAGCTCGGGACAGGAAGAAGGCCTCGGCGGCCGGCACCCTCGAAGCCTTCGAGGAGGTACATGAGGGTTACGACTCTCGTTCGTCTTTCCGCTCAGTCCCTCACTCTCACTCTGGTCCGGCTCAGGGGCACACCCTTGGGCTGCAGCGTGCAAGCCTGCCGCAATTCAATGGAGTCTTAGCACTCGACATGCGCCCACGACCACGCTTGCCACACGGGTTCGCCGCGTTCTTTCTCCTGCTGGCCGCGGCTACTGTGACCCGCTCCGAGGAGCCGCCCGGCTACCAGCTCGGCCAGGCGCCTCGAATCACCAACCCGGGTCACCTGGTTCCCGAGGGCTTCGTCGCGCCGTCGCCCCAGGCCGTCGTCGACACGTCCAGCCGGCAGGCGGTCATCGATGCCTATCGGGCTCTCTACCTGCCCGCGCTGGCGGTGCCGAACGACTGGAACGGCAACGCCGCGAGCTGCGTCGCGGGCACGACCAGCGCTGCCTATGCCGATGCGACCCTGCAAATGGTCAACTACTTCCGCGCAATGGTGGGTCTCGGGACCGGCCTGCCTCACAATGCGACGAAGGACGCCAAGGATCAGCAAGCGGCGCTGATGATGGCCGCGAACGGCACCCTGAGTCACACTCCGCCACCTTCGTGGAAGTGCCATACGGCCGACGGCGCCGAGGCCGCCGGCAATTCCAACCTCGCGGGCGGAGTGGCCGGCGCGGCCGCGGTGACCGCCTATGTGGAGGACTTCGGCGCGTCCAACACGGCCCTCGGACACCGCCGGTGGATCCTCTACCCGAGCCAGACCGAGGTGGGAACCGGCTCGACCAGCTCCTACAACGCGCTCTGGGTAATCGGCGCCTTCGGAGCGCGTCCGGCAAGCCCAACCTTTGTGGCCTGGCCCAACCCGGGATTCGTGCCCTATGCAGTGGTCTATCCGCGCTGGTCGTTCTCCGTCAATAGCGACAGCTTCGTCGACTTCGCAAGCGCCAGCGTCAGCATGACCAAGGCCGGGCTCCCCGTCAGCCTCACCGTTCTGCCTGTCGACCCGGATTACGGCGACCCGACCATCGCCTGGGAGCCCAGCGGAATCGTCAAGGGACCCGCCATGGCCGACCAGACGTATTCGGTCACGGTTGCGAACGTGAAAGTGGGGGGAGTACCGACTCAGTACACCTACAACGTCACCATCATCGACCCCAACACCGTCTCCAACGGGCCGACCGTGAGCGGAATCAACCCCAACGGGGGCTCGGCGGCAGGGGGCACGTCGGTCACCGTAACGGGAACGGGCTTCACGGCCCCCGCCACGCTGCTGCTGGGCGGGGCGCCGGCGACCGCGGTCAACGTGGTCAGCCCGACGACGATAACCGCCGTGACCCCGGCCCACGCATTGGGGATCGTGGACGTCGTCGTCTCCGTTGCTGGCTCGCCCGCGGCCACGCTGGCCGGCGGCTACTTCTACCTCACCCCACCGCCTGCCACGCGGTTCTACACGCTGAGGCCGTGTCGGTTGGTCGATACGCGGAGCTCTTCTGCGGTCGGCCTGGGTAGTCCTGCCCTGGCCGCATCCTCTCGGCGCAACTTCAGCCTGGCGAACGTTTGTGGCATTCCGACCACGGCCAGGGCCCTCTCGGTCAACATGACCGTCACCGGCGCCACGTCGGCCGGCTTCGTGACTCTCTTTCCGGGGGACGGGATAAAGCCCTCCACCAGCAATGGCAACTTCGCTGCGGGGCAAACCCGAGCGAACAACGCGGTCGTGCTTCTGTCGACAAATGGCACGGGCGTCCTCGCCGCGCTCAACGGATCGGTAGGGTCTGTGCACTTGATCCTGGACGTGAACGGCTATTTCGAATGAACCCGATCGGCCATCGCTGGTTTCGAGAATGTGCGCCGGGCTGACGCCGGATGCGTGCAAGTTCCCCTCGGCGCTCCCGCTTCTTTACTTGCTCCCTGACCCTTTGATAGAGTCCGCGCGAATCGCCAGTGCGGTCTCTCGGGGGATGAATGACCACGGGCCCGACCAGTGACTTCCTCGCCGCGCACTCCGGAATCCTGACCTTTCTCGTGGTGGTGATCGGCTTTCTGGCCGTGAACCTCCTGGCTCTGGTGGTTCATCCGGCCCTCGCGCTTCAGCGAGGAGAAGCTCACCACCTACGAGTGCGGCGAGAACCCCCAGGGCTCGGCCTGGATCCAGTTCAACATCCGCTTCTACGTCTTCGCCCTCATCTTCATCGTGTTCGACGTGGAGGCGGTCTTCCTGCTGCCCTGGGCCGTGGTCTTCCGCAAGCTCGGCATGGTGGCCTTCACCGAGGGCCTCGTCTTCATCGCGATCCTGGCGGTGGCCCTCGCCTACGTGTGGCGCAAGGGCGACCTCGAGTGGGTGCGCACCGAGGACCGGGCCTAGACCGATGACCGCCATCACCGGGCCCATCCAGAACAAGTTCGAGGAGAACGTCGTCGTCACCACCGTCGACAACCTCGTCAACTGGGCGCGCAAGTCGAGCCTCTGGCCCATGACCTTCGGCCTCGCCTGCTGCGCCATCGAGATGATGGCGACGGGCGGCACGCGCTACGACTGGAACCGCTTCGGCCTCATCCCCCGCGGCACGCCGCGCCAGAGCGACCTCATGATCGTGGCCGGCACCGTGACCCTGAAGATGGCCACGCGGCTGAAGCGGCTCTACGAGCAGATGGCCGAGCCCAAGTACGTCATCTCCATGGGCTCCTGCGCCAACAACGGCGGGCCCTACTGGAAGTACGGCTACCACGTGCTGAAGGGCGTCGACGAGGTGGTGCCGGTGGACGTCTACGTGCCCGGCTGCCCGCCCCGGCCCGAGGCCCTCCTCTACGGGATCATGAAGCTCCAGGAGAAGATCCAGGAAGACCGCGTGCTGCGCAAGAAGGGCGACACCGCTGGGCAGCCTGGTCGGCGCGTCGATGGCTCCGGAGGCGACCCGGTAGACATGGACGCCAAGGGCATCCACGAGCGGCTCGCCGGCCGCTTCGGCGAGAAGGTGACGGGCGCGAACCTCGAGACCGCGAGCCCGTTCGCCGTGGTGGCGACCGAGGCCCTGCGTCGAGGTCGCCGAGCTTCTGCAAGGACGAGCCCGACCTCGCCTTCGACAACCTCATGTGCCTGGCCGGCGTCGACTACCCGAAGGAGACGCCGCCGCGCTTCGAGGTCGTCTACCACCTGCTCTCCTACACGCACGAGCACACCTTCGCCCTCAAGGTCTACCTGCCGCGCGAGAACCCGGCGGTGGCCTCGGTCGAGAGCCTCTGGGGCGTCGCGAACTGGCACGAGCGCGAGGCCTTCGACATGTTCGGCATCGTGTTCACCGGCAACAGCGACCTGCGCCGCATCCTGCTGCCCGACGACTGGACGGGCATACCCGCTGCGCAAGGACTGGGTGGACCCCGACTTCTACAACGGCATGCACGTGAAGCCCACGGCCCAGATGGCCGAGCGGTCGATGGGCGGCGAGAAGATCGGGGTGGGGCCCTTCGAGTTCACCCCGCCCAACGCGCACATGCCCGAATGAGCACCGCCCTCCATCTCGACACCGGCGCCTCCGACTGGCGCGCCGACTCCGTCAGGACGACGAGATGGTCCTCAACATGGGCCCGCAGCACCCGGCCACCCACGGGGTGCTGCGCATCGAGCTCAAGACCGACGGCGAGGTGGTGAAGGCGGCCCGGCCCCACATCGGCTACCTCCACCGCTGCTTCGAGAAGCACGCCGAGAGCGTCGACTACCCCGGCGTCATCCCCTACACCGACCGGATGGACTACGTGGCCTCGATGGGCAACTCGCTGGGCTACGCCCTGGCCGTCGAGAAGCTCATGGGCATCGAGGTGAGCCCGTACGTCCAGACCATCCGCGTGATCATGGCCGAGCTGCAGCGGATCGCGTCCCACTTCGTCGCGGTGGGCACCTACGGCATGGACATCGGGGCCTTCACCCCGTTCCTCCACCTGCTGCGCGACCGCGAGAAGATCCTCGACCTCTTCGAGTGGACCTGCGGGGCGCGGCTCCTCTACAACTACAACTGGGTGGGCGGGCGTCTCCCACGACCTGCCCGACGGGTTCGTGAAGGCCTGCCGCGCAGTTCCTCCGCGAGTACGACGCGATCACCGTCCCCGAGCTGATGGACCTCCTCATCGGCAACAAGATCTTCATCAAGCGGACGGCCGAGGTGGGGGTCGTCCCGGTGGACCTCGCGATCTCCTACGACCTCACGGGCCCGAACCTGCGCGGCAGCGGCCTCGCCCGCGACCTGCGCAAGGACCATCCCTACTGCGGGTACGAGCGCTTCCAGTTCGACGTGCCCGTGGGCAAGGGCCAGTTCGGGCCGCTCGGGCTCGTGCTTCGACCGCAACTGGGTCCGCTGCATCGAGATGGCCGAGAGCTCGAAGATCATCCACCAGGCCCTGGACGCGCTCGAGCGGATGGAGAAGGCCGACGTCCACGAGAAGGTGCCGAAGCGGGTGAAGCCGGCCAAGGGCGAGGTCTACGTCGCGGAGCGAGGCGCCGCGCGGCCAGCTCGGCTACTACATCGTGGCCGACGGCACGGGCGTCAATCCCTACCGGGTGAAGGTGAAGAGCCCCTGCTTCACCGCCATGAGCATCTTCCACGTGCTGGCCAAGGGCATGTACATCGCCGACATCGTCGCCCTCATCGGATCGCTCGACGTCGTGCTCGGGGAGATCGACCGATAGGCAACGGACTCGTCCTCGGCCTCCTGAAGGACGCGGGGCTCGGCGGCCAGCCGCCTGGCTGCTAGTGGCCCTGGCCGCGATCATCCCGGCCTCGCTCCTCCTCACTGTTCATGGCGCTCGGCCCCATCCTCTACGTCTACGCCGAGACGAAGCTCGCCGGCTTCTTCCAGGACCGCATCGGCCCCAAGCGCGTCGGGCCCCACGGCATCCTCCAGACCGTGGCCGACGCGGTGAAGCTCCTCTTCAAGGAGGCGATCTTCCCGGCCGGCGTCGACAAGCTCCTGTTCGTGCTCGCCCCCTGCCTCGTGGTGGTGGGCGCGTTCCTGCCCTTCGTGGTGGTGCCCTGGGGCGGCCGGCTGCAGACCGCCGACCTCAACATCGGCGTCTTCTACGTGGCCGCGGTCGCGAGCCTGTCGACCGTGGGCCTGATCATGGCGGGCTGGGCCTCGAACAACAAGTACGCGCTCTTCGGCGCCATGCGCTCGGCCGCGCAGATCGTCTCCTACGAGATCCCCGCGGTCATGGTGCTGCTCGTCATCATCATCATCGTGGGCAGCCTCTCCCTCCAGGACATCACGAACGCGCAGCTCGGCGGCCTGCCCAACTGGTTCTTCTGGCGCTACTTTCCCCTGAACGTGATCGCCTTCCTGGTCTTCTTCACCGCCGGCCTCGCCGAGTGCAACCGGGCGCCCTTCGACATCCCCGAGGCCGAGAGCGAGCTCGTGGCCGGCTTCCACACCGAGTACAGCGGCTTCTTCTTCGCCATGTTCTTCATGGCCGAGTACACCGAGATGTTCGTGATCTCGGCGGTCAGCTCGGTGCTGTTCTTCGGCGGCTACCTGGCGCCCCACGAGTCGCTGCAGGACCTCGCGGCTCCTCGGCTTGCCGAACGTCGGCCTCGGGAGCCTTCTGGCTCATCGCCAAGGCCTGGGCCCTCATGTTCGTGATGATGTGGCTGCGCTGGACGCTGCCCCGCCTGCGCGTCGACCAGCTCATGCACGTGGCCTGGAAGGTGCTCCTGCCGATCTCGCTCGTGCTCGTGATCCTGACCGGCGGCCTCGTGCTCTGGAAGCCGACCGCCCTCGGGTTCCCCTGGGACCGCTACGTCGGCTGGCCGCTCACCGTCGCCCTCGTGGCCTATCTCGTCGTCGGCATGCTCCGCGCGATCCGCTGGAGCCGGCGCCGGCCGCAGGAGCTCGCGGCATGAAGGGGAAGCGATGAAGACCTGGCTCGCCGACCTCTGGCAGGGCTTCTACACCGTCCTCGTGGGCATGAAGATCACCTGGCGGCACCTCTTCGTGAAGAAGGTGACCCTCCACTACCCCGAGGAGCGCTGGCAGCTCCCGCCCAAGAGCCGCATGCGCCTCTTCATGAAGTACGAGGACTGCATCGGCTGCGGGCAGTGCGCGCGGGCCTGCCCGGTGCAGTGCATCTACATCAAGAGCGACAAGCGCGACCCCAAGGCGGCGCCCATCTTCGCGGCCAACGGACAGGGCATCAAGCTCGACGTGCACGTCTTCGACATCGACATGTCGCTGTGCTGCTACTGCAACCTCTGCACCTATCCCTGCCCCACGAACTGCATCTACATGACCCCGGAGTACGAGTTCGCCTCGACCGACCTGACCCAGCACCTCTACCACTTCGCCAAGAAGAACGCGAAGTTCATCACCGACGACCCGAAGAAGAAGGCGGCGGCGGCGGCAGCCGCAGCCGCTCCGCCCGCGGCGGGGACGCCACCCGCACCGGCGGCTCCGCCCGCCTCGAGCGCCCCGCCCACGCCGGCCGCTCCCGTGGTTCCGCAGACCCCGCCGGCGAGCCCGGCCGGGGCCTGAGGTCGAGCGGCATGACGCCCTCGGCCGTCGTCTTCGGGGTCTTCGCGGCGATCACGGTCGGCTCCGCGCTGGTCGTGGTCCTGGCCCGCAGCCTGATCTACAACGCCTTCGCGCTGCTCGGCACGTTCTTCGGGGTGGCCGGGCTCTACCTCCTGCTGGGCGCCGACTTCCTGGCCGCCACCCAGCTCCTCATCTACGTGGGCGGCATCCTGGTGCTGCTGCTCTTCGGCGTGATGCTCACCCACAAGATCTACGACCTCGACCTGCGCAGCGAGGTCACGCAGTTCCTGCCGGGCCTGATCGTGTCGGCCGCGCGTCTTCGCGATCCTCGCCCTCACCGCGGTGCGGCACCCCCTGGGCCGGAGGCGACGGGCCGCGTTCCGTCGCCCACCACCGAGGAGATCGGCGAGCTCTTCCTGGGCCAGTACCTGCTGCCCTTCTGGGCCGCGTCGATCCTGCTCCTCGTGGCCCTCATCGGCGCGGCCATGATCGTGCGGCGGAAGAGGGTCGCGTGATCCAGCTCTCGCCACTTCCTGATCGTCTCCGCCGCCCTCTTCTCGCTGGGCGTCCTCGCCGTCCTCACCCGGCGGAACGCGGTCAACGTGCTCATGGGCGTCGAGCTGATCCTGAACTCGGCCAACCTCAACCTGGTGGCCTTCTCGCGCTTCGGACCGGGCGGGCTCCAGGGACAGATCTTCGCGGTCTTCGTGATCGTGATCGCGGCGGCCGAGGTGGCGGTGGCCCTCGCCATCGTGCTCACCCTCTACCGCCTGCGCCGCAGCCCGAACCTCGACGAAGCCGACATCCTGAAGGGATAGATGCCACAAGTCTGGAGCGACCTGCCGCTGTTCTGGCCCGAGGTGGCGCTGACCCTCGGCCTCCTCCTCGTGGTGCTCGTCGACGCGAGCGGGGTGCGGGCCCGCGACGGCCTGAATCGCCTGCTGACGATCGTCACCCTGGTCGCGGCGCTTCGGCCTTTGCCTCCAGCTCCAGGGCCAGGCGCCGGTCCGGACCATCTTCTCCGGCATGCTGGTCGTGGACCCGCTGGCGCGTGGCCTTCAAGACCATCCTCGCCGCGGCCTCGCTCCTCGTGGCGCTGGTCTTCACCTTCAAGAACTCGCGCGAGCTTCACGGCCTGGGGCAGGGCGAGTTCTACGCGCTTCTCCTGGCCCTGACCCTGTCGAACATGCTGCTCGCCGCTTCCAACGACATGGTGATGCTCTACCTGGCGCTGGAGATGGTGTCGATCACCTCGTACGTGATGGTGGCCTACATGAAGGGCGACCGCATGTCGAACGAGGCCTCGCTCAAGTACGTGCTCTTCGGCGCGGTCTCCACCGGGGCCATGGTCTACGGCTTCAGCCTGCTCTACGGTCTCGTGGGCGCGACCAGCCTGCCGCAAGGTCCAGGAGTTCCTGGCCGGCGGGGTGACCGACGCCAACCGCACGGCGGTCTACGCGATCAGCCTCCTGATCTTCGCGGGCTTCGGCTTCAAGGTGGCGGCCGTGCCCTTCCACTTCTGGTGCCCCGACGTGTACCAGGGCGCGCCCACGCCCGTGACCGCGTTCCTCTCCGTGGCCCCCAAGGCCGCGGGCTTCGCGATCATGCTCCGCTTCTTCTACCGCGGCTTCGCGGTGACGGGCTCGGGGCCCTGGGACCTGACGGGCGCCATCGACTGGCCACAGGTCCTGATGGTCATCTCGGCCCTCACCATGACCGTGGGCAACGTCGCGGCCCTGACCCAGACCAACATGAAGCGTCTGCTCGCCTACTCGTCGATCGCCCACGCCGGCTACCTGATGATGGGCATCGTGGCCTTGTCCGCGAACGGGGCCCGCGCGCTCATCGTCTACCTCGTGGCCTATCTCTTCATGAACCTCGGGGCCTTCCTGGTCGTGACCCTGATCCACGGGCAGGAGGGGACGTTCGACCTCCGCGACTACGCGGGCCTCTGGCGCCGGGCTCCGCTCCTGACCCTGGCCATGGGCGTCTTCCTGCTCTCCCTGGTCGGCATCCCGCCCTTCGTGGGCTTCATGGGCAAGCTCTACGTCTTCGCGGCGGTCATCGAGCGGGGGCCGAGCTACGCCTGGCTCGCGGTGGTGGGCGCGCTCAACGCCGCGATCGGGGCCTACTACTACTTCCGCGTCCTGAAGACCATGACCATCGACGCGGAAGAGGGCGAGAAGCCGGCTCCTGGTCCTGGCCCCCGTGGACCTCGCGTGGGTGGGCCTCTTCGCCCTCGCGAACCTCGTCCCCATCTTCTTCTGGGGCGCCATCGAGGGCTGGGCCCGCCAGTCGTTGACGCTCTGGGCCGGGCAGTAGCCGGAGCCCCGACGCCAACCGGAGTACCCCACCGATGCTGATCGGCCTCGTCCTCCTTTCGAGCCTCGCCGTCGGCGGGCGATCGCGCCACCTACGTCGACTTGCCACCCGAGGCCTTCCTGCGCGAGTGGCTGGTCCTCTCGCCGATCCCCGTGTCGGCGGCGCCCGCGCCCGACGAGGCCGCGCAAAAGCAGGCCTTCGCCACCGATCTCCTGACGGCCGCGGGCGGCGAGGCGGGGATCGAGCCCAGGGCGGGAGCCAAGGTCAAGATCGCGGGGGCCGACTACGAGTGGCGCCTGATCCGGGCCAAGGCCGACGCCCTCGATTCCGGCGATCTCGGCGGGCAGAGGGAATTCGCCGTGGCCTATGCCTGGGCGGAAATCGAGATGCCGGAGAAGGCGAGCGTCCTGCTCGGCATCGGCAGCGACGACGGCCTCAAGGTGTGGGTCAACGGGAAGCTCGTCCACGAGAAATGGATCGGCCGCGCGGCGCAGATCGACGACGACTTGGTGCCGGTCGAGCTTCCGAAGGGACGCAGTCGCCTCCTCCTCAAGGTCCAGAACATGCAGGGACCATGGGGCTTCGTCTGCCGCCGGATGGGCAAGACCGCCTTGGCCGAAAAGCTCGGCGCGGCCGCGCGGCAGGGAGACCTCGAGCAGGTCGGGCGACTGCTCGACCACGGCGCTGACCCCAATGCGGACGGACAAGGCGGGCCTGACCGCGACCGAGGTCGCGCGCCTGCGCGGGGAGAAGGAAGTCGTCGATCTTCTCGCGAGCCGGGGCGCCCTCACCCAGGCGCCTCTTCCGCCGCGCGAGAAGCTCGTGGATTCCCTGTTCAGCAGCCGGATCAAGGCCGATGCGCCGGGGGCCGCGGTGCTGGTGGCCCGAGACGGCCGGGTGCTCTTCGAGAAGGCCTACGGTCTGGCCCAGGTCGAGGGACGAGTGCCGGCCGCTCCTGACACCAAGTTCCGCATCGGTTCGATCACGAAGCAGTTCACGGCGGCGGCCATCCTGAAGCTCCAGGAGGAAGGCCGGCTCAGCGTGAAGGACCGCCTCACGAAGTTCATTCCCGACTACCCGCGCGGCGACGAGGTGACGATCCATCACCTGCTCACCCACACCTCGGGCATTCACAGCTATACGACAAGCCCGACTTCATCGCCTCGGTGACGACGCCGGTGAAGGCGGAGGACCAGATCCGGTCGTTCAAGAACGATCCCTTCGATTTCGACCCCGGCAAGAAGTGGCTCTACAACAACTCCGGCTACTTCCTCCTCGGGCTATATCGTCGAGAAGGTGTCCGGCCAGAGCTACGGCGACTACCTCCGGCTGAAGTTCTTCGAGCCGCTCGGGATGAAGGACACCGGCGTCCACCGCTCCGACGTCGCCCTCGACCACGAGGCGCTCGGCTACCAGTTCGCGGACGGGGAGTTCAAGAAGGCGGCCGAACTGGGACATGTCCCGGGCCGGCGGCGCGGGCGCCCTCTACTCGACGATCGAGGACCTGAACCGATGGAACGAAGCGGTGTTCGGGGGCAAGGTCCTGAGCAAGGCGAGCCTCGAGGCGGCGTTCACGCCGGTCGTCGGTCCAGGGCGAGAACTCCGCCGTTCCGAAGGACGCCGGCTACGGATACGGGTGGTCGATCGCGACGTTCCGCGGCCTCCAGGAGATCGGGCACGGCGGCGGTCTGCAGGGGTTCGTGAGCTACCTGCTGCGCCTGCCGAAGCTCAACTTCACGGTCGCGGTGCTGGTCAACGCCGCGCCTCCGGCGCCCGGAGTCGACCCGGGGAGCCTCGCGCACGACGTGGTGGAGGTCTACCTCGGCGAAAGCCTCCCGCCGCGAGAGAGGCCGACGGTGGATGCCAAGGTCTCGCCCCAGGCCAAGGACGCCGTGGTCGGGCGCTACGACTACGGCGGAGCCATTCTCACCGTGACCCGGGAAGGCGACCATCTCTTCGCCCAGCTCACGGGTCAGCCCCGGTTCGAGATCTTCCCGAAGTCCGAAACGACCTTCTTCTGGAAGGTGGTCGAAGCCGAGGTCACGTTCGTGAAGGACGACAAGGGCCGGGTCGTCAGGGCGATCCACAAGCAGGGGGGCCAGACCATCGACGCCCCCCGCCTCGAAGACCTCCAGGCGGTGAGGGTCGACCCCAAGGCCCTGGATGCCGTGGTGGGCCGGTACGACTACGGCGGCGGGGCGTCGATCCTGACCGTGACCCGGGAAGGCGACCGGCTCTTCGCGCAACTCACCGGCCAGCCCAAGTTCGAGATCTTCCCGAAGTCCGAGACCGAGTTCTTCTGGAAGGTCGTGAACGCCCAGGTCACGTTCGTCAAGGACAAGGACGGCAAGGTGGTCAAGGGCGTCCATCGACAGGGCGGCAAGACCCTCGACGCGCCCCGGATGGAGTAGCTCGGTGCTCGACCTTCTCTTCAAGTCGCACCCCTGGCACGGCGTCCCCATCGGCGACAAGGCGCCCGACGTGGTCACCGTCTACGTCGAGATGGTCCCCACCGACACCGTCAAGTACGAGCTCGACAAGGACACCGGCCTCCTCAAGGTGGACCGGCCGCAGAAGTACTCGAACGTCTGCCCGAGCCTCTACGGCCTCGTGCCCCGAACGCACTGCACGGAGCGAGTGGCGGCGCTTTGCGAAGAGCGGACCGGCCGGACGGGCCTCGTGGGGGACGGCGATCCCCTCGACATCTGCGTGCTCACCGAGAAGGAGATCACCCACGGCAACATCCTGGTGCCGCGCGATCCCCATCGGCGGCCTGCGCATGCTGGACGGGGCCGAGGTGGACGACAAGATCATCGCGGTGCTCGCCGGGCGACGCCGTCTACGGAAGCCTGACCGAGGTCTCCGGCCTCCCGCCCCTGCTCCTCGACCGGCTCCGCCACTACTTCCTCACCTACAAGCAGGGCCCCGACGACGCCCGCGCCTCCTGCGAGATCACCCACATCTACGGCCGCGACGAGGCGCACGAGGTGATCCGGCGGAGCTGCGAGGACTACGAGCGGGGCTTCGCCGAGCTTCTGGCCGTGGTCAAGAAGGCCCAGCCTCTCTGACCCGGGGTCGCTGCCCCGCGCCTTGGCGTTCGCCCGGGCTTGTGGTCAACTCTAGGGCTTCGGCATGAGCGAATGCACCACCATCGTCACCGGGGCCGCGGGCTTCATCGGCAGCAACTTCGTCCGCCACCTCCTCGCCACCACCGACGACCGCGTGGTGGCGCTCGACAAGCTCACCTACGCGGGCAACCGGGAGAGCCTGGCCGACGTGGAGAAGGATCCGCGTTTCGCGTTCGTGCTGGCCGACATCGGCGACGGACCGGCGATGCGGGAGCTGCTGCGCGCCCACCGCCCGGCCGGGTCGTGAACTTCGCGGCGGAGACCCACGTCGACCGCTCGATCGACGGGCCCCGCGCCTTCGTGATGACGAACCTCGTGGGCACCTTCGAGCTGCTCGACGCGCTGCGCCAGCACGCCGCGGACAAGGGCCCGCCCTGCCGCTTCCTCCACGTCTCCACGGACGAGGTCTACGGCACCCTCGGGCCCACGGGCCTCTTCTCCGAGGACACGCCCTACGCGCCCAACTCGCCCTACGCCGCGTCCAAGGCCGGGGCCGACCACCTGGTGCGCGCCTATCACGAGACGTACGGCCTCGACGCCCTGGTCACGAACTGCTCGAACAACTACGGCCCCTACCAGTTCCCGGAGAAGCTCATCCCCCTCATGATCCTGAACGCGATCGAGGGCAAGTCCCTGCCCATCTACGGCGACGGCGGGAACGTGCGCGACTGGCTCTATGTCGAGGACCACTGCGAGGGCATCCGCCTGGCCCTCGAGCGCGGGCGCTCCGGAGAGAAGTACAACATCGGGGGCGGGAACGAGCGCAACAACAAGGAGGTCGTGGAGCGGATCTGCGCGATCCTCGAGCGCGAGCGGCCGGCCGCCGCGAACCCGGCCCTGCGCAACGAGGGGCTCGCGTCGTACGCGGCGCTCCAGACCTTCGTGAAGGACCGGCCGGGCCACGACCGGCGCTACGCGATCGACGCCAGCAGGATCCGCGAGGAGCTGGGCTGGCGGCCGCGCCACGACTTCGACTCGGGGCTCGAGCAGACGGTGCGCTGGTACCTGGCGAACCGGGAGTGGTGCGAGGCGGTCCAGACCGGCCGCTACTCGCGCGAGCGCCTGGGCCTCGGGACCGAGGCCCGATGAAGTTCACCCCCACCAGCCTGCCCGAGGTGATCCTGATCGAGCCCGACGTCTACCGCGACCCGCGCGGCTTCTTCCTGGAGACCTACCACGAGCGGAAGTACGCCGAGCACGGCATCCGGGGGCCCCTGGTCCAGGACAACCACTCCCACTCGCGACGCGGGACCCTGCGCGGCCTCCACGCCCAGAAGCACGCAGCCCCAGGGCAAGCTGGTGCGGGCGGTCGAGGGCGAGATGTTCGACGTGGCGGTGGACATCCGCCGCGGCTCGCCCACCTTCGCCCGGTGGGTCGGCGTCGTCCTCTCCGGCGAGAACTTCTGCCAGCTCTGGATCCCCCCCGGCTTCGCCCACGGGTTCTGCGTCCTCTCCGAGACCGTCCACGTCGAGTACAAGTGCACCGACTTCTACGACCCCAGGACGAGCTGGCGGTCGCCTGGAACGACCCGGAGATCGGGGTGGCCTGGCCGATCGCAGAACCCGGTGCTCTCGGCGAAGGACCAGACGGCCCCCGCCTGGCCGACCTGATGGAGCGCCTGCCGCGCTTCGCGACGCCCTAGTCGGGGCCCTCCGGGCGAAGACGATCGAGGAGAACCATGAAGACGATCCCGTGCGCTCGTGCCCGCCACTCTCGCCCTCGCGGTCCTCGCCGCGATACCCGCCCCGCTCGCTGGCCCAGGCCGCGCCGCCGCCGCCGGTGCCCGGTCAGGGCGGGGCCAAGGCCGACGACAACCCCCTCGGTTGGACGGCCAAGGCGGCCTCGAGCTACGTCGGCACCGGCGGCAACGCCGAGGCCACGAGCCTCGGCTTCAAGTTCAACGCGAGCTACAACTGGACCCGCACCTACTTCACCCTCCTCGGCAGCGGGGTGCGGGCCGACAGCACCACCATCGACCGCTTCGCCGTGGGCCCGAGCGAGACCGACTTCACGCCGGTGGAGGTCGAGGACAAGCAGAAGACCGCCGAGAACTACGTCCTGGACGCGACCGCTCGACCACAACCTGACCGAGCGGCTCTACTGGCAGGCGGGCGGCGGGTGGCTCGCGCAACACGTTCGCCGGCGTCGACAGCCGGCTCGCGGCCCGGGCCGGCGTGGGCTACCTCTTCACCGAGCCCGACTCCAAGGGAGCGCAGCTGAAGGGCGCGCTGCTCGCGACCCTCACCAACCAGTCCGAGGTGGTCCCCGACCCGAGCACCGACGACACGTTCGTGGGCCTGCGGGCCATCGTCGACTTCGTGGTCCCCTTCGGGCCCGAGGGCAAGAGCTCGTTCACGAGCCGCCTGGCCCTGGACGAGAACCTCCAGACCACGGACGACTTCCGGAGCACCTGGTGGAACAGCCTGAGCGTCTCCATGACCGATCGGTTCGCGATGCAGGTGAGCCTGGGGGTGGTCTACGACAACCAGCCCGCGCTCAGCCTCGTGACCGCTCTACGCGTCCGACTCCGGCGGGGTCCCCGTAGGCCCCGGCCACTCGGCAACGTCTTCGTCCCCCTGAAGAAGTGGGACCGGGAGTTCTCGGTGTCGCTCGTGCTGAACCTCGTGCCGAAGAAGCCGACGCCCCCTCCGCCCCCGCCCTGCGCGCCCTGCAAGTGACGCCTCCGCCTGGGATGGGGTAAGATCCAGGGCCGCGATGGGACTCCTCGACATCTTCAAGGGCAAGCTGGTGGACCCGACCTATCCCGGGCTCCACGCCGGCGGCAACGTCCTCACCACCTCGGTGGACGCGATCGTCAAGTGGGGACGCAAGTCGTCGATCTGGCCGATGCCCTTCGGCACCGCCTGCTGCGCCATCGAGTTCATGGCCTTCTCGGCCTCGCACTACGACATCGCCCGCTTCGGGGCGGAGGTGCTGCGCTTCTCCCCGCGCCAGGCCGACCTGATGCTGGTCGCGGGCACCATCACCGACAAGGAAGCGCCGGTCCTGAAGCGGATCTACGACCAGATGCCCGAGCCCAAGTGGGTGATCTCGATGGGGGTCTGCGCCTCGTCCGGCGGCTTCTACCGCTCGTACCACACCATGCAGGGGATCGACGAGATCATCCCCGTCGACGTCTACGTGCCCGGCTGCCCGCCGTCGCCCGAGGGCCTGATCGCGGCCCTCATGAAGATCCAGGAGCGCATCAAGAAGGGCGAGCAGCAGAAGACGCCGCAGGGCGAGGCCCAGCTGGGCGCGTCCGGCGCCGGGGCCATCGACCGGCGGGCCCGCCGAGAGGCCTGGGCGAAGGACGACGAGGCGCAGCTGCGAGCAAGGGCAAGCCGCCCCGGGGCGTGATCGCGCTCCGCGTCCTCCCGGAAGCGCCCGTCGAACCGCACCATGGCTAGCGCCGTCGAGACCGACAGCGCCCCCGGCGGGCGCCTCGAGCCCCGCGGTCCGGGTCCTCAAGGAGAACCTGGGCGACCAGGTCCTGGCGGTCGAGGAGTTCCGCGGCGACCTCGCGATCACGGTGTCGCGGAAGGCCTGGGTCAAGGCCGCGAGCCTCCTCCGCGACCACCCCGAGCTCGACTTCAAGCTCTTCCTCGACCTGTGCGGCGTCGACTACCTCGACCGGGACGACAAGGCCGAGCGCTTCGAGGTGGTGCTCCACCTCTATTCGATCTCCACCCGGCACCACATCCGCCTGAAGACGCCGGTGCCCGAGGGCGACGCCACCCTCGACACCCTGACCGCGGTCTTCAAGGGCGCCAACTGGTTCGAGCGCGAGGCCTGGGACCTCTACGGCATCGTCTTCAAGGGACACCCGAAGCTGGAGCGGCTCTTGACCCACGAGGCGTTCGTGGGCCACCCGATGCGGAAGGACTACGCCACGCCGAAGCGGCACGTCCTGAAGGAGCCCAAGACCTACCTGCTCGACGTCCCCAAGGACTCGCAGAACCTGCTGATCAACATCGGGCCCAATCACCCCTCGATGCACGGGACCTTCCGCGTGCAGGCCCTCATGGACGGGGAGACGATCGCGGACGCCGAGGCCGAGATCGGCTACATGCACCGGAACTTCGAGAAGATGGCGGAGGAGCGGACCTACTGGCAGATCATCCCCTACACCGACCGCCTCAACTACTGCTCCGCGTTCATGAACGGCCACGGCTGGGCCCTGGCGGTGGAGAAGCTCCTGGGCGTGCCCGCGCCGCCCCGCGCCGAAGCCATCCGCGTGATCCTGTCCGAGTTCTCGCGGATCATGGACCACATCATCGCGATCAGCACCAACGTGGTGGACCTCGGGGGCATCACGCCGTTCTTCGTGATGTTCCGGGCCCGGGAAGACGTCTACGACCTCATCGAGTCCTGCTGCGGGGCGCGGCTCACCGTCTCCTACGTCCGCATCGGCGGGATCGCCCAGGACGTCCCCGACGGCTTCGAAGCGCACTGCAAGAAGGTCATCGCCAGCATCCGCGAGGTCTGCGACCAGGGCGACCGCCTGCTCACCCGGAACATCATCTTCGCGAACCGCTTCCGCGACATCGGGGTCATGCCCAAGGACGACGCGCTGTCCTGGGGCTGGGTGGGGCCGTGCCTGCGCGCCTCGGGCGTCGCCTACGACGTCCGCAAGGACCATCCCTACTCGGGCTACGAGCAGTACGACTTCGACGTGCCGGTGGGAACGGTGGGCGACTGCTACGACCGCTACCTCGTGCGCATGGAGGAGATCCGCCAGAGCCTGCGCATCATCGAGCAGGCCCTGGCCAAGCTGCCCGCGGGCCCGGTCATCACCGACGACAAGCGCGTGGCCCTGCCCAGCAAGGCCGACGTCTACTCGAACATCGAAGCCCTCATGAACCACTTCAAGCTGATCTACGAGGGCATCCTGCCGCCCGCGGGCGAGGTCTACGGCTACACCGAAGGGCGCCAACGGCGAGCTCGGCTTCTACGTGGTGAGCGACGCCAGCAAGCATCCCTGGCGGGTGAAGGTGCGGCCGCCCTGCTTCAACATCTACCAGGCCTTTCCCCACATGATCAAAGGCGCCATGCTGGCCGACGCGGTGGCCATCATCGGCGGCCTCAACGTGATCGCCGGCGAGCTCGACAGGTAACCGAATGCCCAAGTGCACCATCGACGGCAAGGAGATCGAGGTCCCGGCCGGGACCACCGTGCTCCAGGCCGCCCTCGACCACGGGATCGACATCCAGTACTTCTGCTGGCACCCGGACCTCGGCATCGACGGCAACTGCCGCACCTGCATGGTCGAGATCGAGAAGATGCCGCGCGTGCAGATCGCCTGCAACACCACGGTGACCGAGGGCATGGTGGTCCGCACCAACACCGACAAGGCCAAGGCCGCCCAGCGCTCGGCCCTGGAGCTTCTGCTCATCAACCACCCGATCGACTGCCCGGTGTGCGATCAGGCCGGCGAGTGCTACCTCCAGGACAGCTACATGCGCTACGGCCTCCACGACTCGGAGGTGGAGATCGAGGAGAAGGTCAAGAAGCGCAAGGTCCAGGACCTCGGCCCGATCATGCTCGACGCCGAGCGCTGCGTGCTGTGCACCCGCTGCGTCCGCTTCGAGGAGCAGGTCACGGGCACGAACAGCCTCGAGTTCCGGAACCGCGGCGACCACAAGGAGATCGGCACCTACAAGGGCCTGCCCATCACCCACGCCTACGCGGGCAACCTCGCCGACCTCTGCCCGGTGGGCGCGCTCCTGAGCCACGACTTCCGCTTCAAGATGCGGGTCTGGTTCCTGAAGTCGCACGAGTCGATCTGCCCCGGCTGCTCCACCGGCTGCAACATCGAGGTGGACGAGCGCGACGGCGAGGTGCAGCGCTTCCGCCCCCGGCGCAACCCCGACGTCAACAAGTCGTGGATCTGCGACATGGGCCGCGCCTCCTACAAGGAGATCGGGCTCACGAGCCGGGTCTCCGGCGCGCGCCAGAAGGGGGCCGACCTGGGAAGGCGTGAGCGTGTCTTCGGCGCTCGACACGGTCGCGGCCCGGCTCAAGGAAGCCGGCTCCGCGAGTGCCTTCCTGGCCAGCCCGCAGGGCAGCAACGAGGACCTGTTCGCGTTCAAGGCCCTGGCCGACGCCGCGGGCGGTCTGCTCGACTTCCGCGTCGGCGATCCCCAGGCCAAGCTCAAGGTGCGGTCCGACAACGTGCTGCTCCGCGAGGACCGGAACCCCAACACCCAGGGCTGCCTCGATCAGGGCCTCGGGCGGTCGGGGGTGGCCGAGATCCTGGCCGCCTGTGGCCGGGGCGCGGTCAAGGCCCTCGTCCTCCAGGGGCCCGAGCTGCTGCGGGTGCCCGAGGCCGTGGACGCGCTCTCCAAGGTGCCGTTCATCGCGGTGATGGCCACCCACGAGGGCCCCGAGCTGGACCGGGCCCACGTGGTCCTGCCCGCGGCCCTGTGGGTCGAGGGCGAGGGAACGTTCACGAACTACGCCCGCCGGCTGCAGCGCTTCCGGCGCGCGGTCGACGGCGCCCGGCGACGCGCTTCCGCGGTGGGAGCTCGCGAGCGGGATCCTCGAGCGCCTCGGGAAGCCGCTCGGCGCGACCTCGGCGCGCGAGATCTTCGCCCTCGTCGCGAAGGTCGTCGCCGGGTACGCCGGCCTCGACTACAAGGCGATCGGACCCATGGGCCGCGCGATCGACGAGGGCGGGCTCGCGGTGGCGCCCGAGGCCCGGGCATGAGCGCCCGCGTCGTCACCGTCGACCGCAACACCCGGCCCGGAGTCAGCCCCATCCTCGCGGGGATGTGGGTCACCTTCAAGATCTTCTTGCGGACCCTGTTCCTGCGGCAGGCCTCGACCATCCAGTTCCCCGAGCAGAAGCGCAAGACCTCGGGCCGCTACCGCGGCGTGCACCTCCTGACCGTTCGCGAGGACGGCACCCCGAAGTGCGTGGCCTGCTACATGTGCGCGACCGTGTGCCCGGCCGAGTGCATCTACATCGAGGCCGGCGAGCGGCCGGAGCGGAGCATCGAGAAGTACCCCACCCGCTTCGAGATCGACCTGCTCCGCTGCGTCTACTGCGGCTTCTGCGTCGACGCCTGCCCCGAGGAAGCCATCTTCATGAGCCGGGAGAACGACTTCGTGGGCACCTCCCGGGCCGACCTCATCATCGACCGCGACCGCCTGATGGAGCGGGCCAAGCTCGTCGAGTACGGTCCCGGGCTACCGGCCCACCGACCACGACGTCCGCCGGCCCGTCCGCATCGCCGCCCTCGAGCGCCTGAAGACCGAGCACGGCATCGTGCCCGGAATGCCGCGGCGGGACGTAGAATAGCCGAGGAGGAGCTCATGGCGACCTTCCTCTTGGCCGCGCTCGTGACGATCCTGCCCTGGTACGAGGAGCAAGCCGCTCAGGCCGCGCCCTCCCGGGTGAAGGTGTTCCTGGCCTCGTCGACCGAGGTCGGGTCCAGAAGGTCCGGGTCGAGAAGGATTGCTTCGCCCTCCTTGCCACCTCGTTGACCGCGCAAATCGCCGAGACGAAGACGGTGGTCCCCGCGCGCTCGGCGGCGGACGCGGACGTGATCGTTCGCGTGAAGGAGTGCCGGACGGTCGACACCCCGCGAGCTGGGCGGCGAGGCTCACGCATCGACCACGGTCGGCGGACCCAGCCGCGCCGCTCAAGGCGGCGTCTCCGTCGAGCTCGGCGCGCACGCTCACCACGGTCAACCGCGTGGTCCTGGTCGTCGACGACCAGGACAGGCCCCGGGAGTTCGTCCCCGGTGCCAACGACCTTCCGCTCCCCGCGGCGGTCCACGATGCGACGGCGGCCTTCCTGGCCTGGGTCAAGACCACTCACGTGAACTAGCGCGAGACCCGGACCGGCTCCTCACCCAGCGCGTTTCGCAGGAGGTGCGACGTGCCCGAGAAGACGGTCGCACAGAAGGCTCGGGTCAAGCCGGGCGCAACGATCGCGGTCATCAATCGCGTTCCACGCATCGTCGAGTCACTTGGTCTGCCGGACGGTGTCACGTTCGTCAAGCCCGCTGACGCTCAGCTGGTGTTCCTGTTCGTGCGCACACGCGCTGAGCTCGAAGCACGAATGCCACGGGCGGTCGCTGCCCTCAGCCCCGGTTCCGCGATCTGGGTATTCTTCCGCAAAGGGTCGAAGGATGCCGGCCTCGACATGAATCGCGACACGGTCTGGGCGGTCGCCGAGAAGCTGGACATGCGGCCCTTGGGTCTCGTTGGCGTCGACGAGACCTGGTCTGCCTTCCGGCTCCGGCGGGCAGCCTAGCTACGGAGTCCGCCAGGTGGGTCGACTGATCAGGCTCGAGCCGCCGGCGCGGTTCGGCCGACCCGACGGTGCGGTTCGTCTTCAGGCTGTCGCCGTACCTGTCGAATGAAAGGTGCGGACCTTGTCCGCCATCTCGGTAAGCACGGGTGCGAGCTCCTGCGAGAGGGGGGACGCCACTCCATCTACTGGAACCCAGCCAACCGAAAGACAAGCGCGGTGCCGCGTCACAGTGAGATCATCGAGCCGGTCGCAGCGCGGATCTGCAAGGATCCTGGCATCCCCAAGGCGGCTGGATGAGCTGCCTCGTACGCGGCGCCGCAGAACAACCGGATGCAGCTGACGAGGTCCACGCTGCTACGGCAATCCGGCCTCGCGGTGGCCGTCGCAGCTGATCCGAGGGTTCGGCGGAGGTATCACCAAGAAACAGGAGCGGAGTAAACTTGGAACGTGCCCGAGATCAGCCGGTTCCTGGGTATCGTGATTGGCATGTATTACAAGGACCACAACCCACCGCACTTCCATGCCTACTACGGTGAGCACGATGCTGCCATCGCCGTGCAGGATGGCGCTGTCCTTTCGGGCAACTTGCCACGTCGAGCGATGGCGCACGTCCAGGAGTGGCGACAGGCTCACGTCGCGGAGCTGGAGGCGGACTGGCAGCGAGCTAGAGCGCGTCAGCCGCTGGAACCGATCGAACCGCTGGAGTAGGTATGCCGAGACTTCTTGAAGCGCGCTACGTCCGTGACTACGTTATCTGGCTCCGCTGGAGTGACGGCAGCCAGGGAGAAGTCGATCTTAGGGAAGAGCTCGACGGCCCTATCTTCGAACCCCTGAAGGACCAGTGCTATTTCAAAAGCGTTCACCCTCAGCCCAGTGATGCACACGCTGGTTTGGCCGAACGGTGCCGACCTCGCGCCGGAGTTCCTGCGCGAGCATACTCGCGTCCCCGCCTAACAATGGATCGAAGGCTGACGAAGCCGAGCACAATAGAGCTTCGCAGCTCAACTCCAGTCTTCGACAGACGTAGGGAGGTGAGCGTGACCAGAGCGACCATGGCCATGGCATTACTTGCTGCGGTCCACACAGCCGGGAGCAGCCCAGTCGGAGTCGCCGCGGAGCAGTCCGTGGCAAAGCGGCTGATCGGGCATTGGAGTCTAGTCTCGTGCGAATCCGTTACGGACGGGCGCCTCGAGTACCCGTACGGCCAGGACGCAGTGGGTCAGATTACATACGACGCGGCAGGTCACATGGCCGTTCAGGTCATGAGACGAGGGCGGGAGACGTTCGCCTCGGGTGACCTCAGCTCGGCTACGCCGGCCGAGGTGTCGACGGCGTTCGTGGGTTACATCGCTTACTACGGCAGCTACTCGGTAGACGAAGCCGCCGGTATGGTCACGCATCATCTGGACGCGAGTTGGTTCCCCAACTGGGTTGGGAGCGACCAGCGGCGCTACTACACGCTTGAGAGCGACCGACTCACGCTCACGACGCCACCTATCCAGTCGCAGGGCAGCAAGCGAGTCTTTCGGCTGGTCTGGAAGCATCTGGAGTAGCGAGCGCGCTGTCGAACAAGGGGAAAGCTGACGAGGTCCGGCCAGATGGAAGCTTCGCACCTCGCCTTCAGTGTTCGGCGGACATGAGAGTCGCACGGGATGAGCAGAGCCGAGTGCAGCGCCGCAGAACAACGGGTTGGAGCTGACGATCAGCGAGCGAGAGGGCGGGTTCTTCCGAGGCTCGACACTGAGAGACCCTGTCTCTCTGCTGGAGGGAGCGGGAAAGCTTGGCCGGCATGTGAAGCTCCAGCCGTCGACTCCTTTGAACTCCTCGGCACTGGAGGCCCTCATCAGAGAGGCCTACCGGAACATCAAGGCATGTCTGCGCTCGGAAGAAGCAACTCCGAGATGAGAGGGCGCTTTCAGTGGAGAGCGTCGTTGAGGATCAAGGCCTCGCGGGAGCGGCTATGGGCGATCGTCGACGACATATCCCTGATCCCCAAGTACCATGCGGAGGTCGGGAAGGTTGATCTCCTGTCGGGGCAGAGCAAGCGGGCGGCGGGCGTGAAGTACCGATGCACGATTCTGGAGGGCAGGAAAGGCAGTTGTGTCGAAGAGGTGTTGGACTACGTCCCCGGCGAACGATTCGCCACGGCTTTTCCTGAAGACACCTGGGGAATCAGCAGGATTTTGCGGGACTTCGTCGTGGACAGCGTCCTCGTGCCGCATGGGGATTTCGAGACGGACGTGGTCATTGAGGCTTACTACGAACCAATTGGGTGGAAGGGTCGGGTGTTGAACGCCCTCCTCCTGCGGCGTCTCATGGCACGCAGGGCATTGCGCACCATCCTGGGCGTGAAGCGCTTGGCAGAAGCGACGTAGGCAGCAAGGGGATGAACCTGACGAGGTCCGCGCCGGCAACGGGAATGAAGTGAGGCGATCGGGCTGGCTTGTCGGCATCATGGTGCTCGCCTCCGCGACCGAGGCCGCGTCAGCGGGCCTCGAGTGCCGACCAGATGCCTCAGGCGTTCACAAGATCCTCGCCGTCGCAACCGGTATCGTGGCTGCCGACAACCGACGCGACATCGAGCGGGTCGTCGCCTACTACGCCGCCGACGCCGTCCTCATGCCGCCGGGTGAAGACCCTGTCGTCGGACGCGACAGGATCCGACCGAGGTACGTGGCGCTGTTCGCTAGCTTCACGCCCGCGATCGAGCTGCGGGTTGAGGAGGCCTGCGTTGGGGCTGGTTTGGGGTTTGTGCGCGGGCGCAATGGAGGGCGCTTGATCCCGCGAGCCGCAGGTGAGATTCGAGGGTTGGACGATGTCTTCGTCATGATGCTTCGTCTCGAGCCCGAGGGCGTGTGGCGCATCAGCCACCTGATCTGGCACCGGCGGAGCGACCCTGCACCGACACCGTCAGGGGAATGACGGGGCGGCCAAACAAAGGGAGGGCGGACCGGGAGCCGAATGGGTGTGAGGCGACGATCTCAGGCCCGGGCCGAAGGCCGCTGGTCGCGGAGGGTGGCGGGATCGACGGGGCGGGCAAAGAGGTAGCCCTGGCCGTAGCGGATGCCGAGCGCGCGCACCGCGGCCGACTCTTCCGGGCTCTGGATCCCTTCGGCGATGACTGTCGCTCCCACCCCGACCCCCATCTCCTGGATGGCCTTCACCACCTGCTGATTGACCTTCTTCTGGTGCAGGTCGCGCACCAGCGCCATGTCGATCTTCAGGTAGCTCGGCCGGAGCGCGGCCACGGTCTCGAGGCCCGAATAGCCCGCGCCCAGGTCGTCGATGGCGAAGGAGAATCCGAGGTCGGTGAACGCGTGCATGGCCTCGCGATAGAGGCTCAGGTTCTCGATCACCTGCCGCTCGGTGATCTCGAGGGTCACGAAACGGGGTGAGAGCTTGGGTCCGAGATAGTCGAGCACGCCACGGCCCAGGAAGCTCGTGTCGCGAATGGTGGCGGGTACGGTGTTCACGAAGAGTCGCTCGGTCGGGCCGAACGACTCCCAGTCCAGGAAGATCTGCCTCCGGCACGACCGCTCCAGCTCCTCGGTGAGCCCGTAGCGCGCCGCCCGTCCGAAGAGGACGGTCGGATACTCGACGTCGCTGCCCCGGGGCCCGCGGGACAGCCCCTCCCAGCCCATGATCTTGCGCGAGTCGATCTCCACGATGGTCTGGAACGCGGTCCAGAGGGTGCGGTTGTGGATGACGTCGAGGAGCGCCTCGCGCTGATCGCGGTCCCGCAGGCGGCGGCGGAGGTTGCCCGCCTCCAGCGCGTCCTCGATGAGCCGGAGCACCTGTCGTTCTTCGTTCTCGAGGGGGCTCCAGATGACCAGGCTGTAGCCCACGTCGATGATCGGCCGCTCGCGCATGTAGGGCGTGGAGAGCCGGCCGATGCGGGGGGTCAGGAACTCCTCCACGCGATCCGCGAGCTTGCGCAGGTCGGCCATCAGGAAGGACGTCTCCTCTTCGCGTCGACCGCCGAGGAACAGGAGGTACCGGTCTCCCTCCCGCTCGTCGCGGGTCAAGAGGTCCCCCTGGCGGAACTTGTCCTTCATCTCCACGAGCACGGGGTCGATCTGCGAGCGGAGGCTCTGGAAGGCGGCGCCGCCGAAGCTGCGCTCGATGTGGGCCAGGGGGCCCAGGTCCACGAGCACCACCGCGAGGCCCCCCTGGTCGCGCAGGATCGTCGCGACCTGGTCGTGGACCTCCCGGAACGTCGGGATCTTCATGGCCCATCATTGTCCGCCCGCCCGGCACGAATTCAAACCGGCTCAGACTCCAGGCCGGGCAACTCGGCGCGCGGCACGCCCGAAGCCCACGAGCTCGCCCAGGGCCATCATCACGAGAAGGGTCCAGGCCTGGGCGAACGAGCGGCTCAGGAGCAGCCAAAGACAGAAGGCCACGGCGACCGGCGCCACCACTTGCCCACCCCGGAGACGAAAGCCAGGCACCTCGAGGGGTCTCCTTCGCCGCAGGATCGGGAGGGCCGCACAGGTGAGGCCGTAGGTGACGAGGCGGACGATGGCGGAGAGCGTGGCCGTGCTCTCGAAGGTCCCCGTCCAGGCCACGGCCAGGGTCAGGATCGCATAGACGAGGATGGCGACGTGGGGTGTCTTGTACCGCGGGTGGACGCGGGCCAGGGCCGCGGGCAGCTCGCCGCCCTCCGCCATGGAGAAGAGGACCCGCGGCGACTGGAGGGTGTTGCCGGTGGCGTAGCCGTAGATCGAGGCCATGGCCGCGACCGCGGCGACCGAGGTCCCGACGGGACCGACGAGAATGGCGAACGCGGCGGCGATCGGCGCCTGGGTTCCCGCGACGCGGGGCACGACGCCCACCACCACGAGCTGGACCAGGAGGTAGACGAGAGCGACCACGAAGAGCGCCAGGACCAGGGCGAAGCCGCTGTCACGGCGGGGATCGCGCGCCTCACCGGCCGCGATGAGGGGAGCCTCGAATCCTCCATAGGCGAACATGAGCAGGAGGATGGCCCGGGTCCAGTGGGGCACGGCCACGGACTGCGAGGAGAGCACGTCCGCGCTCACCGCGGGCAAGCCGACAACGACGAGGGCGAGGAGCGGCGCGAGCTTGGCGAAGGTGAAGAGGTTCACGGTGAGGGACGCCTGCCTCACGCCAACCAGGTTGACGGCCGTGACCACGGCGACGACCACGACCATCGTGATCGCTCGGCCCCAGGGCGCGCGCGCGGCGGGGACCAGGACCGCCGCGTATTCCACGAAGACGTTGAGGTTGGCGGCGAGGGCGGTGACGCGGATCCAGAAGGTGAGCCAGCCGGCCTGGAAGCCCACCGCCGGCCCGAAGGCCTCGCGTGCGTACAGATAGGGCCCGCCCGCGTCGGGGAACCGGCTCGAGACCTCGGCGAAGCACAAGACGATGGTCATCACGCCGAGGCCGGCCACGAGGGCTACCAGCGGGCTCCAGGCGCCGGTGAGGGCCGCCTGGCTCGCGGGCATGGTGAAGATCGCGCTGCCGATGACGCCGTTGACGATGGCCGCGGTCAGGTCGAAGCGCCCGATCACCCGGACGAGGCGGGGTGCGGGCGGCGGGGGGTCGGGAATGACGGCCTCCGGGGCCATGAGCGAGCGGGATCATGACACACGCCCGCGTGGCATAATGCCCGGCAACTTCGACAAGGTGAGCCCGATGAATGCCAACGAGATCCGCGCCAAGTACAAGCAGTACCTCTACGGCCTCGCGACCTACTACAAGGAGGCGCTGCCCCTGGTCCGGGGCGAGGGCAAGTGGCTCTTCGATGCGGACGGGAAGAAGTACCTCGACTTCTTCGGAGGCATCGTCACCGTGGGCCTCGGCCACTGCGACCCCCGCGTGGTCAAGGCCATCGAGACCCAGGCGCGCACCCTCCAGCACGTCTCGACTCTCTTCCCCACGGTGCCGATCGTGGAGCTGGCCGAGACCCTGGCAGGTCTCTTTCCCGGGGAGAAGCCGGCCAAGGTCTTCTTCACCAACAGCGGCACCGAGGCCATCGAGACGGCGATCCTCTCCGCGCGCCTCCACACCGAGCGCACCGAGATCGTGGCCCTGCGCCACGGGTACCACGGCCGGTCCATGCTCGCGATGTCGCTCACCGCCCACGCGGGTTGGCGTCTCGGCGGGGTTCAAGACGGCCAGATCCGCCACGCGGTGGCGCCCTATTGCTACCGGTGCCCGCTGAAGCTCAAGTACCCCGAGTGCGGGGTGGCCTGCGCCGAGGACGTCGAGGACGTGATCAAGACCACGACCTCCGGGAAGCCCGCGGCCTTCATCGCCGAGCCGATCATGGGGGTGGGCGGGTTCATCACGCCGCCCAAGGAGTACCCGGGGATCGTCGCGGAGATCGTGAAGCGCTACGGCGCGCTCTACATCGCGGACGAAGTGCAGACCGGCTGGGGCCGGACCGGAGGCAAGTGGTTCGGGATCGAGCAGTACGGGGTCAAGCCCGACATCATCGTGGCCGCGAAGAGCCTGGGCAATGGGCACCCCATCGGCGCGACGGTGGCGAAGGCCGCGGTCGCCGACTCGTTCAAGGGCTCGACCATCGCCACCTTTGGCGGCAACCCCGTGACCATGGCCGCGGCCAAGGCGGTGGTGGACGCGATCGCGGCGGACAAGCTGATGGACAACGCGACCGTGGTGGGCGGGCACCTGCGGAAGCGCCTCGAGGCCCTCGGCGAGAAGCACGCCGTGGTCGGCGAGGTGCGGGGCATGGGCCTCATGCAGGGGGTCGAGCTGGTGAAGGACCGCAAGACCAAGGAGCCTTCGCCCGCCGCGGCCAGCGCGGTCCTGGAATCAGCCAAAGACCACGGCCTCATCGTGGGCAAGGGCGGGCTTTACGGAAACGTGCTCCGCATCTCGCCCGCCCTCAACATTGCCGCGGCCGACGTGGACCAGGCCGCGGACATTCTCGACGAGGCGTTGGCCGCGGCGGCCAGCGCCTGATCAGAGAGCAGAGGCCCTTCGCGTCGCCAATCGGAGCCTCAGGGGTGAGGCTTCGCCTCCAGCATCGAACGGACGGCGTCCTGAAGCGAGCGCGGACGCTCCGAGCCGATCACGACCTTCTTGCCCCCCGCGAGCTCGAGTTCCACACCCTCGGAGCCCGCCATCCGGTACACGAGACGGCCAAGGGTGCGTGACTCTCCCCAACCGAAGGGGCCGATGTGGGTGAGAGAGACCCCTTGCACCTCGTCGCGCGCGATGATGTGCGGACCGCGGAGGCGGACCAGCTCGATACGGATGCCATCCGCGCGCACTTCGACCAGGAGGCGGGCAAAGAGCGCGGCGAAGGGCAGGAACGAGAGGAGGATGGCCACCGGGCCGACCACGTAGAGAGCGGCGTCGGGCATGGGTTTGTCTCCCCACGGCTGCCCGTTGACGAGCTGTTGCCACATGCCGAAGCCAAAGGGGGCAATGACCGCGGCGCAGGTCACGACCCCCACGAGGACGAGGAGCATCCCGGGCCAGGGCCAGCCGTAGCCCTGGTCTTCTCGATAGAGCACCACGCCCTGGAGCTTCGCCGCCTTGTGGCGGCCCCAGCCGCCACGCCTGCCGAGGACGATGAACCCTGTCGGCAGCATTCCATCCTCCTCAGCGGTCTCCCGAGCGCTTCGGCCCGGACGTCCCCTTCATCCGCCCCTCGGCCTGGAGGGCGCGCCGCAGCACGAACTCGATCTGGGCGTTCAGGCTCCGCAGGTCGTCGTTCGACCAGCGCTGGAGCGCCTCCAGCACGGCCGGGTCGATCCGCAAGAGGAACGCCTTCCGGTCCGCCACGCGCCTATTGGTAGAGGCTGCCCGTGTTGACCACCGGCTGGGCCTCGCGATCGGCGCAGAGCACGACCAGCAGGTTGCTCACCATGGCCGCCTTCCGCTCCTCGTCGAGGGTCACCACGTTGCTCTTGCCCAGAAGCTCGAGCGCCATCTCCACCATCCCCACCGCGCCCTCCACGATCTTCTGCCGGGCGGCGATGATGGCGCCCGCTTGCTGGCGGCGGAGCATCGCGGAGGCGATCTCCGAGGCGTAGGCGAGATGGCTGAGGCGGGCTTCGATGGCCTCCACTCCCGCCTTGGCCAGCCGCTCCTGGATCTCGTGCTTCAGGTCCTTCGCCACCTCGGCCGTGCTTCCGCGGAGCGAGAGGTGGCCCTCGAGGTGCGCGTCGTAGGGGTAGCGCGTGGCCAGGATCCGGACCGCGGCCTCGCTCTGCACCCTCACGTAGTTCTCGTAATCGTCGACCTCGAACACGGCTTCGGCGGTGTCCACCACCCGCCAGACCACCACCGCCGCGATCTCGATGGGGTTGCCATCGGTGTCGTTCACCTTGAGCTTGGCGCTCTCGAAGTTGCGGACCCGCTGCGAGATGCGCTTCTTGGTGAGGAAGGGGTTGGCCCAGCGCAGGCCCGGCTCCTTCACCGTGCCCCGGTAGTCGCCGAAGAGCTGCAGCACGCGGCCTTCGTTCGGGTTCACCACGAAGAAGCCGCAGAGCGCCAGGACGAGCGCCAGCTCGGCGAGGATTGCCCCCACGATCACGATGGGAGATTGCCAGCGTACGGCCTGGACGAAGGCGTAACCCGTGAGCAGCACCAGCGATAGCAGGACGACGAGCATCCCCAGACCCGACGCCGCATGTCGTTCGTGTTCCCGGACCATGTGTCTCCTCCTCTAGCTTTCATAATGATATCACTTTGAAAGCTAGAGGTCAAGAGACGTCGCGAGGGGCGCTGCCTTACTTGATGGGCTCCCCCGCCTCGACGCGCTTCAGCCGGTCGAGGAGCTCGGGCTGTTTCCAGCCCAGCGTCCGCGCGTCGGCCCCGTACTTCTTGAAGCCGGCCGGGTCCTTGAGGCCGAAGTAGGCCCAGGCCAGGAAAGCCGGGGCCTCGGGGCTTTTCGGAGCTATCTGGGCCGCCTTCTCCAACGGGGGGATGGCCTCCTTGTAGCGCTTGGCCGCGACCTGGGCCTGGCCGAGGTAGATCCAGGCCTCGGCCCGGGAGTAGCCGGGCGATTCGGTGACCTTGGTCAGCTCGGCCACCGCTCGATCGGTCTGCCCATTCGCGATGAGGGCTGCGCCCAGGTTCGTGCGGTAGGCGGTGTTCGAAGGATCCGCGGCCACCGCCTTCTCGTAGGGACCGAGGGCGGCGGCGGCGTTGCCCTTCAGCACGTGCTGGACGAAGCCGAGCTGGTACTGCGCCTCGGCGTTCGTCGGATCCAGCTCCACGGCCTTCTGCAGCTCGACGAGCGCGGGATCGGCCTGTTTCTTCGCGATGTAGGCCTTGGCCAGGCCCACGCGGATCTCGGCCTGGTTCGGCTCCTTGTCGCGCAGGGCGGTCAAGTCCTGGATGGCCTCGTCCACCTGGCCGGTACGCACGGCGTCGAGCGAACGGGCCACCGTGACCTCGCGCAGGAGCTTTTGCGCGTCGGGGTCGTTCTCGGCCATGGCCGCGGCGGTGGAGGCGTCGCCGAACGCCTCGGCCGATCGGTTGAGCGCCACCTTCACCCGGGCCGACTCCTTGTAGGCGTCGATCGCGCCCGGCGCGGCGGCGATGACCTTCTGGAGGAGAGGCTCGGCCTCAGCGGCGCGGTTCGTCTTGCGGAGCACACGGGCGAGACCGAGGGTCGGCGCGAAGGCTCCGTCCTCGGTGGCCAGGGCGGCACGGTAGGCGGCCTCGGCAGCGGCCAGGTCGCCGCGCGCTTCCTGGGCGAACCCGAGGGCCGCGCTCGCCGAGGCGCCACCCCCCGCGGCCTGGGCCTTCTTCGCAAGCTCCACCGCTTCGTCGCCCTTTCCTTGCCGGGCTCGCGCGCGGGCGAGGGCGATCGTGGGCCACACCCCGCCCGCATCCGCCGCCGCCGCGGCCTCGGCCGAGGCGACGGCTTCCGGGACCATGCCGCGCACGCCCTGCAGGACGGCCAGGCGGCCGAGGGCTTCGCCCTTCGGCGCCCCCGCGAGCTTCTCCGCCGCGGCCTTGTAGTCGTCCATGGCGAGGTCCAGCTCGTAGCGCTTCTCGTGGAGGCGCCCGAGACGCAGCTGCGCGTCCGGGCTGGTCGCCGCGGCCTTCTTCAGGAGGTCGGCGGCGCCGTCCAGATCGCCCGCGGCCTCCATGGCCTCCGCCTCCTTCACGAGCTGCTCCGGGGTCTGCGCCCCCCCGGTCTTCTTGGGCGGCTCCTTTTCCTTCTCCTTCTTGGCCTGCGCCCACGTCGCGACCGGCACCGACACCAACGCGAAGGCCACGAACCACACCCATCGCTTCATGACACCCTCCAATGCGCGAATCGGGACGTCCCCCGGGGCCGGGCGCGGTCGTCATCGCCGCCGCGGAAATTGCCCGATGCTAGGCCCGCGGCGCGGGCAACGTCAACCCGAGCCTTTGATCCAGGGGGCGCCCTGGGCTGGCTTGCGGACAGGCGGGTCCCGTCGTGACACCATTGAAGGCGCCGTCCAGGAGCACCGATGCGAAAGACCCACTTCCGCGCCTGCCATCTGTGCGAGGCGATCTGTGGCCTCGTCATCGAGACGGACGACGACCATATCGTCTCCGTCCGCGGCGACGGCGCGGATCCCCTGAGCCATGGGCACATCTGCCCCAAGGCCGTGGCCCTGAAGGACGTCCACGAGGACGAGGACCGGCTGCGCCGCCCCCTGCGGCGCACGGCCAAAGGCTTCGTGGAGGTGGGCTGGGACGAGGCGATCGCGGAGGCCGCGGAGCGGCTCACGAGCATCCAGCGCGTGCACGGGGCGAACGCCGTGGCGGTCTACCAGGGCAACCCGGTCGTGCACAACTTCGGGGCCCTTCTCTTCGGTCAGGTGCTGCTCCGGAGCCTCGGCACGCGCAGCCGTTTCTCGGCCACCTCGGTCGACCAGCTCCCGCAGATGCTTGCCTCCACGCTGATGTTCGGGCACCAGCTCCTCCTGCCGGTGCCCGACGTGGACCGCACGCACTTCCTGCTCATGCTGGGCGCCAATCCTTTGGCTTCGAACGGAAGCCTCATGACCGCGCCCGGCATCGAGAAGCGGCTCGAGGCGCTCCGCGCACGCGGCGGCCGGCTCGTGGTGGTGGATCCGCGCCGAACCGCCACCGCGGCGCTCGCCGACCAGCACCTCGCGATCCGGCCGGGAACCGACGCGCTCCTGCTCGCGGCCCTCCTGCACACGCTCGTGGCCGAGGACCGGCTGCGTCCGGGACCCCTGCTCGCGTTCACGGACGGTCTCGACGCGGTCGCCGCGGCCGTGAAGGGCTTCGCGCCGGAGACGGTGGCCGAACGTACCGGCGTGGCTCCGGCCGTCATACGCGGCCTGGCCCGGGACTTCGCCCAGTCCCCGGCCGCCGTGGCCTACGGCCGGGTCGGCGTCTCCACCCAGGAGTTCGGCGCCCTCTGCGCCTGGCTCATCAACGTGCTGAACGTGGCCACCGGCAACCTCGACCGGGCGGGCGGCGCCATGTTCGCCCGGCCGGCCGCGGACATCGTGGCCCTGGCCGACCGCCTCGGCCAACGCGGCCACTTCGACAAGAGCCGGAGCCGGGTGCGCGGACTGCCCGAGTTCTCCGGAGAGTGGCCGCTCGCCGTCCTGGCCGAGGAGATCGAGGTGCCCGGGCCCGGGCAGATCCGCGCGCTCGTCACGCATGCCGGCAACCCCGTGCTCTCGGCGCCCAACGGCGCCCGCCTCGACCGCGCCCTGGCCGGCCTCGACTACATGGTCTCGATCGACATCTACCGGAACGAGACGACGCGCCACGCGAACCTCATCCTGCCCCCCGTCGTTCGGCCTCGAGCAGGACCACTACGACCTCGTCTTCCACGCCCTGGCCGTGCGCAACACCGCGCGCTACTCGCGGCCGATCTTCCCGCTCCCCCCGGGGCGCGCCGCGACTTCGAGGTTCTCGTGGACCTGGCGGCCGCGATCGACAAGGCCCGCGGGGGCGGCGGCCTTCGGCCTCGTCTCATCAGCGCTCTCCTGCGGCGGATCGGTCCGCGGGGCATCGTCGCCTGGCTCCTGCGCAGCGGGCCCTACGGTCCCGGGCTCGTGCCCTTCCGCCGGGGAGTCACCCTGCGGCGGCTCCTCGCCTCACCTCATGGCATCGACCTGGGGCCGCTCGCGCCCTGCCTTCCCGCCCGGCTCGCCACGCCGAGCCGGCGGATCAGCCTCGCCCCGCCGCGCCTCCTCGACGACCTGAAGCGGCTGGCCGCGCGCACCTGGCCCGAGGCGGCGGGCGGCCTGTCGCTCATCGGCCGGCGGGACGTGCGCAGCAACAACTCGTGGATGCACAACTCGAGCCGCCTGGTGAAGGGCCGCGATCGCTGCACCCTGCTCATGCACCCGGACGACGCCCGGGCACGGGGGCTCGCCGGCGGACAGAGGGTACGCATACGCTCGCGCGTGGGCTCGGTCGAGGCGGCGCTCGAGGTCACCGAGGAGATGCGGCCCGGGGTGGTGAGCCTGCCGCACGGCTGGGGCCACGGTCGGGAAGGCACGAGTCTCGCCGTTGCGAACGCCACCCCCGGCGTGAGCCTCAACGACCTGACCGACGACCTGCTGGTGGACGCGCTCTCCGGCAACGCCCAGCTCAGCGGAGTGCCGGTCGAGGTCACGGGCTGAGGCGCACCCCGCTCTTCCCTGGATCGAAGATCTCCTCGATGGTCTGCGCGAAGACGCGCGCGATGTCGAAGGCGAGGGGCAAGCTCGGATCGTAGCGGCCGTTCTCGATCGCGTTCACGGTCTGACGCGACACTCCGAGATGCCGCGCCAGATCGCCCTGCGACCAGCCGCGCTCGGCGCGGAGAGCCGGCAGCCGGTTCTTCACCGCTGGTATCGGACGGAGGCCAGGAACCACGCGACCACCCAACTGCCGAGCATGCCGCTCGCCACCCATGCGCTGCGCAGAGGCGGGAGCACATCCTCGGCCATGGCGTAAGCGATCAAGGCGATCAAGACGACGCTGTAGCTCCAAGCCAGCGCTTTCAGATGGATCCGCTGCTCCAGCTCGTCGGTGCTCTTCATGGTCCGGAGGACGAACACGACGACGACCGCGAGGAGCGCGAGATCGCGTACCGCGAAGACGGCTCGATCGACGGGACCGTAGGGAGCTTCGCTCGGGTGAAAGAGCGGCAGGGCAAGCGCCGCGGCGGCGATGAGCCAGGCGTACTCGCGTCGCTTGACGAGCCGGTAGAGCAGGAAGCCGCATGCGGACAGCGCCAGAAAGCCTACGGCAAAGGGCGCCCAGTTGGTGGAGAACGGGGAGAGGTAGGTCAAGCCGAAACGTCGCAGCGCGGTCACGCCGATCAGCAGGGAGAGCGCGGCGCCTAGCGACTCGGCGAGGCCGGTCCGGGAAGCGCGCTCGCTCGGCCAGGGGATGGACATGGGTGCCTCCATCGCCACAATGTAAAGCGTCCTTTACAGCCTGTCAAGCCCCCGCTTCTCGTCTTCGCGGGCCTGCAAGTCGGTCACAACGCCTGGACGCTCTCGCCGAAGACGGCGGTGTGCCGGTCCACGTCGGCCGCTTTTCCCTTGACACGCCCCGGAGGTGAGGCGCAACACTGAAAAGCGGGCCAAACGGGGCCCTTTGACGTTTTCTTTGCCGACCCCTTTTGCTTGTGCTAGGCTGCCGCAGGCTCACAACATCTAGGGGTGCAGATTGGGTTTCATGCGTCTCGAGTCGGTCGAGATCGTCGGCTTCAAGTCCTTCTGCGACAAGCAGGAAGTGTCCTTCCGGGGGGGCGTGACCGGCATCGTCGGCCCCAACGGCTGCGGCAAGAGCAACATCTCCGACGCGATCTCCTGGGTCCTCGGCGAGCAGAGCGCCAAGAGCCTGCGCGGCGCCTCGATGGAGGACGTCATCTTCAACGGCAGCCAGGCCCGGCAGCCCCTGCAGATGGCCGAGGTCAACCTCAAGGTCTCGGGCCTGAACGGCAACAGCCCGGACGGCAACCCCGAGTGCATCGTGACCCGCCGCCTCTACCGGAACGGCGAGAGCGAGTACCTGATGAACGGCGGCGTCTGCCGCCTGCGCGACATCCACGAGCTGTTCATGGACACCGGCCTCGGCAGCAAGGCCTACTCGATCATCGAGCAGGGCAAGATCGGCCTCATCCTCTCGAGCAAGCCCGCCGACCGCCGCGCCCTCATCGAGGAAGCCGCGGGCATCACGAAGTACAAGGCCCGCCGGCGGCAGACCCAGCTGAAGCTCGACGCCGCGCAACAGAACCTGCTGCGCGTGAACGACATCGTCCACGAGGTCGAGAAGCAGCTCGAGAGCCTGAAGCGCCAGGCCAGCAAGGCCCGGCGCTACCGCATGGTCCGCGAGGAGATGCAGGGCATCGAGCGCATCGTCTACGGCCGGCGCTATCTCGACCTCATGGAGCAGGGCCGCGCCCTCGCCGAGCGCCTCGCCGCCGAGGCCGACCGCGAGAAGGCCGCGAGCGTCGCCCTCGAGACCGAGGAAGCCCAGATGGAGGTGCGGCGCCACGCCCTCTACGAGGAAGAGGCCCGGCTCGAGGAGGTGCGGGGACGGCTGGGCGAGCTGACCCTCGCCGTGGACCGGCACCAGGGCAAGAGCGGCTACTGCAAGGAGCAGATCGGCGAGACCGACGCCCGCGCCGAAGAGGCGCGCCGCGAAGCCGCGGACCTCGAGTCGCGCGTCGGGCCGCTTCACGAGTCGCTGGAGACGCGCCGCGCCGACGAAGGCCGGCTGCGGACCGAGGTCGAGACGTCGGAGAGCGAAGCCCGCGACGCCGAGACCGCGGTGCAGGAGGCCGCCGGCCACCAGGCCCGGACCGAGGCCGAGCAGGAAGCCGGCCCGCGACGCCCAGGTCGGCCTCATGGGCCGGATGGCCACGCTGCAGAACGCGCGCGCCTCGGTCTCGGGCAACGCCGAGCGGGCGGGCGCCGACCTGCTGAAGCTCGCGGGCGAGCGGGGCGAGCTGGACCGCGAGCGGGCGCGCGTGCACGGCCTGCGCGACGCCGCGGCCGCGAAGAGCGCGGCGGTCGACGAGCGCCTCCGCACCCTGACCAGCGACCGCGACGATGCCGCGATGCGCGCGGCCGCGGGACGCGAGCGCGTGACCGCCCTCTCGCGGGAGGCCGAAGGCCTCCAGAGCGAGCGCGACGGCCTCCGGGCCGCCTCTCCTCCCTCGAGGAGATGGTCGCGACCCACTCCGCCTTCGACGAAGGCGTGCGCGCGATCCTCGCCGATCCTTCGGGGGTCGAGGTGCTCGGGGTCGTGGCCGACGCCCTCGAGACCGACTCGGCCCACGAGCGCGCGGTCGAGGCCTTCCTGGGCGATCGCCTCCAGGCCGTGCTCACCCCCGACGCCGCCCACGCGCTGCGCGGGATCCGCCAGCTCCAAGAGTCCGGCGCGGGCCGCGGCACGTTCCTGCCCCTGGCCTCGGCCCGCACCAAGGCCGATTGCGGGCCGCTGCGCGACATCGCGCGCGAGGAGCCCAAGGTCCAGGGCCTCTTGTCCGAGCTCTACCGCGTCACCGGTCCCCACGCGGACCGCATCCGCGCTTCCCTGCCCGACGCCCTCGTGGTCGCGTCGCTCGAAGACGCCTTCGAGGTGATCGGCCGCCAGGGCCCCGTGGCCTGCGCCACCCTCGCCGGCGAGACCGTGCGCGGCGCGATGGTCGAAGGCGGGCCGCGGGGTGAAGGGCCTCCTGGCGCCCGCGGCGCGAGATCCGCGAGCTGGGCGCCCGGCGCGAGACGATCGAGGCCGGCCTGGCCGAGGCGCGGAGCCGCGAAGCCGAAGAGAGAGCCGCCACCACGGCCGCCGAGGCCCAGGTGCGCACCCTCGAAGAGCAGATCCACGCCGCCGAGAAGGAGCTGGTGGCGGTCCGCCACGAGCTGACCACGGCCGAAGAGGAGAACACGCGCCTCGACCGCAAGCAGGCCGTGCTCGAGACCGAGCGCAGCCAGGCCGAGCAGGAGCAGGCGGCGGCCGCGGTGCGGCTGGCCGAGATCGACGGCCTCCTGGCCGCGGTCGAGGCGGAGCGGAGCGCAGGGCGCCGAGCGGCTCGCCGCTCTCGCCGCGGCCGTCGCCGAGGCCCGGGCCACGCAGCGAAGCGGCGCAGGCCCGCGCCTCCGAGGCCAAGAGCCGGCTCGCCGCGCTCCGCGAGCGCGCGGCGGCCGCCGAGGCCGACTGCCAGCGGCTGGCCCTCGACCACGAGGACCTGCTGCAGCGGATCGCGGCCGCCCAGGGCCGGGGCCGCGAGATGGCGGCGCGGCGCGAGACCCTGGTGGCCGAGCTGGCCGAGTGCGAGCGCCTGCTCGCCGAGGCCCTCGGGCACCGCGACCGCGTCCAGGGCGAGAGCGCCGTCGCCGAGGACAAGGTCCGCGACATCCGCAACGAGCTCGAGGGCCGCGAGCAGAGCCTCAAGGAGCGGCGCCGCGAGCGGGAGATGCTGCGCGACGCGCTGTCCGAGCTGGAGGTCGGCCGGGCCCGCACCGACTCCGACCTCGACCACCTCGCGCGCGAGTGCCACCAGGCCGTGGGCCAGACCGCGGCCGAGGCCTCGGGCAGCCTCACCGACGAGGACAAGGCCCGCGACCTCCCCGGGCTCGAGGCCCAGATCGCCGAGCTTCGCGACCGGCTCGAGAAGATGGGCGCGGTCAACGTGCTGGCGGTCGAGCAGGCCCAGGAGCTCGAGGAGCGCCACCAGTTCCTGACCGCGCAGCGCCAGGACCTGCTCGACTCGATCGCCGAGCTGGACCAGGCCATCCGGAAGATCGACAAGACCTCACGCGAGCGCTTCCAGGAGGCCTTCCAGGTCATCAACCAGCACTTCGGCGAGATCTTCCGCCAGCTCTTCGGCGGCGGCACCGCGGGCCTGAGCCTCATCGACGAGGAGGACATCCTCGAGAGCGGCATCGACGTCATGGCCCAGCCCCCCGGCAAGCGCCTCCAGAACGTGATGCTGCTCTCGGGCGGCGAGAAGGCCCTGACCGCGATCTCGCTCCTCTTCGCGATCTTCCAGTACAAGCCCTCGCCCTTCTGCATCCTCGACGAGGTGGACGCACCCCTCGACGACGCGAACATCGGCCGCTTCGTCCGCATGCTCGAGGGCCTGAAGGAGCAGACCCAGTTCGTCCTCATCACCCACTCGCGCAAGACCATGGAGATCGCCGACCAGCTCTACGGCGTGACCATGGAAGAGCCGGGCGTCAGCAAGCTGGTCAGCGTGAGGTTCAACTAAGCCGTCCGGTTCCCCACGGCTCCGTCTGGCGATCCTAATTGTCGTCGTCCACCTCGGTATTGGGGCCGACGTAGAAGAAGTAGTCGGCCGTGTAGGGCACGAGCGCCTTCTTGCCGACGTCCGTGGACGCGCCGCAGCCGCTTGCGGGTGCCATCCCGCCTGAGGTGTTCACCCGGTGGATATAGGCGGTCCGGTTCAGCGCTCGGCCGCCGGTGGGTCCTTCCTTGGCGTCCACCACCTGAAGCACGAGCCAGGGAATCGCACCCTGCGCCACGAAGATGGGGTCGGACGAGGGGGCGGCGAACAGTTGCGCCCAGACCGTGCTCGTGTCCCGCGAGTGCTGCCACGCGGGGCGAAACGCGCCATCCGTCGGGGCGGGGCTTTCCTCGAAGAAGTGGGTGATGACCTGCTGGCGTCCTGATGTCGGATGCCTTCAAATCCAGGCCGACCAGTGCCCGAGAGTCAGTCTGCTGCCGACGCTCGAGGACGCCGGACCTGATCGAGCATCGGTGCGGGGACTCTCGTGGCCTGCCGAGGCGTCGGCTTGGGCGTCGGACCCTGCAGAAGTGCTCACGCAGAAGAGCAAGCACCCAGGCCGACCTGGCGCCGGCGACGATCAGTAGGGTAGCCTCCGGGGAGTCCTACCGCCGGGCCTCGCCCGGCGGCGGATAGCCCTTCGCCGCATCGTCGAGGACGAGCACCCAGTCGCAGCCGCGGCCTGCGGATGGCGGCGTGAAGTTCTGGATGGCGGTGCCCACGCCCGTGTGGGCGAAGTACGCACGGCCATACCGGGGATCGAACCACCAGGCGGTGAGGTCGAGCGCCTTCATGCGGGTCTGGTCGACGCTGACCGGCTCGCCCCGGGGCGAGTACACGAAGGCGAACGAGCGGTCGCTCGCCACCGCCGCGCGCACGAAGCCGTCTCCCGGGAGGTTGGGCCCGACGAGGAGGGCCTGGTCCGGTTCGAGCGTCTCCCACCGGCGCGACTCGAAGAGCCGCCGGAGGTGGCCCATCTGGAAGGCGCCGGGGTGGTCGATCGCCTCGTTCCAGGGCGTATCGGCGCCGAGGAGTGCCTCGCGGCCCGGCGACCACATCTGCCAGATGTTGTTGTTCCCGTAGGTGTGGCCCGCCGCCCCCGCGAGGAGCGCGCGGTACGCCGCGAGGCGGACGTCGTAGTCGTCGAAGCGCAGGGCCGGGTTCGCCCCTCGCATGTAGAAGTCGGCGATCAGCGCCTCGTAGCGTGGTTCGCCGTCCAAGGTCGGCTTCGGCGGCTCGAGGGCCCGATCGTGCTCCACGTTGCCGCCGTTGTCGGAGCCGCGCCCGGTGTGAGAGGACTGGATCATGTTGAAGTCGAGCCACGGCTCGCGATGGAGGGCGTCCGAGGAGCGGCCGGGTCCGCGCGGGTGGTACGTGATGAGAATCTTCGGCGCGGTCTCCTTCAGCCCCTCCGCGAAGGCCCTCGTGAGGGCGAGGTCCTCGGGCGTCTCGACGTTCCGGTCGCCGCCCAGCACGAAGATCACCGGGCGGGCGCCGTACCGCCGGCCGATGAAACGCGCGAACTCGCGCGCGGTGGCGGCATCGGCGAACACCTTCGGCCCCGGCTGGTTCTGCCGGCTGTGCCACTTGTCGCCCCACGTGGGCAGGAGGGCGACGGTGAGGCCGAGCTCCGCCGCGCGATCCACGACCCAGTCGACGTGGGCGAAGTAGGCCTCGTTCGGCCGGCGCGGGTCGTTCTCCACGAGCGGCCGCTCACCGTAGGCGTTCGGCGTTCGCAGGCCGTCGTTCTCCGAGAGGGCGACCGCCTGGATGACGGTGAATCCCTTGGCCGCACGGTTGCGCAGGTAGAGATCAGCCTCCTCGCGGGTCAGGCGGTGGAAGAGCGACCACGCGGTGTCGGCGAGGTAGAAGAAGGGACGGCCGTCGGCGCGGACGAGGTGACGGCCGTCCGGTCCGACGCGGAGAGGATGCACGGCGCCGAGCGCGTCGCCGGCGAAGACGGACGGGCCGCCAACAACCACGGCCAGAGCGAAAACGACGCTCCAGGCGACGGCAAGCCTGGCCCCCCCAAAATGAGACGTGGCCCTCGCCGCACGCACATCGCTCACCTCGCGCCCCCGGCTGCGCCCGAGCTCGCCGCCGCAAACGACGCGCCGCACCGCGTGCAGTTGCGCCAGCCCGGCTCGACCGGTTGGTGACACTGGGGGCACGCGGCCCGCACCGCCGCCCCGCAGGCCGCGCAGTACGCCTGGCCCTTCTTCGCCGGCGTCCCGCAGGCGGGGCAGGGCACCGGGACCGGGTCGCGCAGGATGAAGTACAAGATGATGCCGATCGCGTTCGGGATGAAGATCGCGAGCAGCGTCCAGAGCACGGAGTTCATTCCGCGCCGCCTCGCGTCCCCGCACACGTAGCCGACGAGGAGCACGTAGGCGCCGACGAGCGCCACCCCCACGAGGGCGGCCAGGAACACCGGCAACATCACGAGAAACGCGGTGCCGTTCTTCTCCGCGAACCCGGGCAAGAAGGAAGAACGCCCGCCGGAGGCACGTGACGGCGAGGCAGACGAGGACCGCCGTCCACCGGGCCCCCGTCGGAACGATGGCCCACTCCCGATCGAAACGGCTCATACCGTCCTCCCTTCGTCCCGCGCGCTCCGGCCGAGGAGCACCGCGGCCGCACCCGCCGTCAACCATCCCGCCGCCACGTAGGTCACGTACCACGCCGTGGTCGAGCCCAACGAGCGGCCGAGGCGCAGCGCCAGGTCGCCCGTCACCAGGTCCAGAAACAGCCACGACACCACGGTCAGCGTCCACGCGAAGCCGACCAGGAAGCCCAGGGCCGCCTGGCTCCACGCGCGCTCGGACCGCTCGGCGAGGAGCTTCTCGACTCCCTCCACCGTCCGCACCACGCAGGGCGCGGGATGGCCGGGGCGCGGACTGCGTCCGGAGCCCCTCGGCGAGCTCGCGCCACTCCGCCGCCTCCGCTGCGCAGGTCGCGCACACCCCGAGGTGAGCCTCGACCCGGGACTCCTCCGCGGGATCGAGCGCCCCCGCCGCGGCCAGCGCCAGAAGATCCGTGACGTGGTCGCTCATCGCCAGTCCTCGGCCGGGCCCCGCGCCAGGAGCCGCCCGCGAAGGCGTGACAGCGCCCGGTAGAGCCGCGCTTTTGCGGTCGGCACCGGCACGCCCAGGGTCGCCGCGAGCTCCTTCAGGTCCAGGTCCTCCTCGAAGCGGAGGGACAGCACCTCCCGGTCGAGCGGGGCCATCCCCAAGACCGCGTCGGCGAGCCGTGTCGCCCCGCTGGCGCGCGGCGGCGTGGGCGAGGGGGTCGGCGTCTGGCCCGTCCGGCGCTGTGGGCTCCGCCACGTCTTCCAGGCTCTCCGGATGCCGCTGCCGCAGGTGGTCGAGCGCGAGGTTTCGGGCCACGGTGAAGAGCCACGGCGCGAAGGGCCGCGATCGGTCGTAGGCGCCGATCCGCTCCGTCACCTTGAGCCACGTCTGCTGGAACGCATCCTCGGCCACGGCCTCGTCTCCCACGAGCCGCAGCAGGTAGCGGAAGAGGCGGTCCTGGTGCCGGCTCAGGAGCCCGGCGAGCCCGGCCGTGTCGCCCCGGCGCAGCCGCGCGGCGTCGTCTCGGTCCGGATCCACCGCTCCTCCTCCGTGCTGCGGCCTGTTCTACTTCAATTACGGGCGGGAAGGGCCGCAGGACGCACCCGGCCGGGAGATTCTTTCCTGGGCAACCGCTCGTCGAGCGATGAGATGATCTCCACCGGAGGCTCGAGCCATGAAGCTGACTTCGTTCGGACTCGCGGTCCTCGTGTCCTGGGGAACGCCGGCGATCGCCGCGGAGGCCCCCTACCCCTTCCAGGACCCGAGCCTGCCCGCCGAGCAGCGGATCACCAACATCCTGTCGCTCATGACGCTCGAAGAGAAGATCGGGGTCCTCGGCACGAACAGCGGGGTTCCCCGGCTCCAGATCCCGAACGCCGGCAGCTCGGAAGGGCTCCACGGCCTGGTCCAAAGGAATGCGTTCGGCTTCGCCCGCGAGGCGCCCGTCCCCACCACCCAGTTCGCGCAGGTGGTCGGCATGGGCCAGACCTGGGACCGGGAGCTCATCCGTCGCGCCGGCGCGGTGCAGGGCGCCGAGGCCCGTTGGATCTACAACAACGCCGCGAAGTACAAGCGCTCGCCGCTCATCGTCTGGGGCCCGAACGCCGATCTCGCGCGGGATCCGCGTTGGGGTCGCATCGACGAGTCGTACGGCGAGGACGCGTTCCTCACGGGCACCCTGTCCGCGGCCTTCGTGCGTGGCATGCAGGGCGACCATCCCAAGTACTGGCAGGCGGCGTCCCTGGTCAAGCACTTCCTCGCGAACAGCAACGAGAACGGCCGCTACGGCTCGAGCTCGGACTTCGACGAGCGGCAACTGCGCGAGTACTACTCCGCCCCGTTTCGCATGGCGTTCGTCGAAGGCGGGGCCCGCTCCTACATGGCGTCCTACAACGCGTGGAACCACGTGCCGATGACGACCCACCCCATGCTCCGCGACGTCGTGGCCCGGGAGTGGGGCGTCGACGGCATCGTCTCGACCGACGCGAACGCCGTGACGAACATGGTCCGGAAGCACAAGTACTACCGGAGCCAGAAGGAGGCCGTCGCCGCCTGCATCCGGATCGGCGTCAACCAGTTCCTCGACAGCTACCAGGACGACCTGCGCGCGGCGCTCGCCGACAAGCTCGTCACCGAGGCCGAGATCGACGCGGCGCTCCGTGGCAAGTACCGCACCGTCCTCCGTCTAGGCCTGCTCGACCCGCCGGAGGTGGTGCCCTACGCCAAGAACGCCTCCGACGAGGAGCCCTGGCTGTCGGCGGCGCACAAGGCCGTTGCCTTGCAGGTGGCCCGCGAGAGCATCGTGCTCCTCAAGAACGAGGGGGGCCTGCTGCCCCTTGGCCGCGACACCGTGAAGACGATTGCGGTCTTCGGCCCTCGCGCCAACAGCGTCATGCTGGGCCTCTATAGCGGCGAGCCCCCGTATCGCGTGGCCCCGATCGACGGGATCCGGAAGAAGGCCGGCAACGACGTCAAGGTGCTTACCCCGGCCGGCTTCTTCGGCGATCCGGTGGCGATCGCGAAGGCCGCGGACGTGGCCCTCGTCTTCGTGGGTAACGATCCGACCTGCAACCGCCAGAGCGTGATCGCCGGCTTCGGGCTCGACGACTCGTGGTGCGAGACGCCCAGCGACGGGATGGAGAACTCGGACCGCCGGTCGCTCTCTCTCCAGCAGGAAGAGCTCGTCAAGGAGGTCCACGCCGTGAACCCTCGGACCATCCTCGTCCTGATGGCCGACTTCCCGTACGCCGTCACCTGGTCGAAGGAGAACGTGCCCGCGATCCTGGAGATGAGCCAGAACGCGCAGGACGCGGGCACCGCCCTCGCGGACGTGCTGTTCGGCGACTACAACCCGGGTGGACGCCTCGTGGTGACCTGGCCCCGATCGCTCGAGCAGCTCCCCCCGATGATGGACTACGACCTTCGCAAGGGGCGCACGTACATGTACCTGAAGGACGAGCCGCTCTTCCCGTTCGGCTACGGTCTGAGCTACACGACCTTCGCCTACTCGGGCCTTCGCGCGAGCGCCTCGCGCCTCCGGCCCGAGGACGAGATCACGGTGAGCCTCGAGGTGAAGAACACGGGTACCCGGGCGGGCGACGAGGTGGTGCAGCTCTACGTCCGGCACGAGAAATCGAAGGTCGAGCGCCCGAAGAAGGAGCTGCGCGGGTTCGAGCGCGTCGCCCTCCAGCCCGGCGAGACGAAGACCGGTCCAGATGAAGCTCAAGGCCGCGTCGCTCGCCTACTGGGACGAGAAGGCCGGCCGCTTCGTCGTGGAAGAGGGCCCGGTCCGCCTGATGGTCGGCGGCTCCTCGTCGGATACACGGCTCGAGACGACCGTCACGGTCGCGCGTTAGCGTCCGAGGTTCCTGAGCCGTCGTCCCCGACCATCGGGCCCAAGAGGTCCCCGTGGCCTTGCCTTTCAGGGTGCACGAAGGCATGATGGCAGTATGGCATGTGCGGTGCGCGATGGCGGCGGCGATGACTAGCGAGATCAAGGTCGTGGGGAAGAGCGGGCAGATCTCTCTCGGGAAGCGCTACGCGGGAAAGACGCTGGAGCTGCAGCGTCTCGACGACGGGACCCTCCTGCTCCGGGCTGTGGCCATGGTCCCGGAGAGCCAACTGTGGACGCTCCAGGAGCCCGACCGTTCGAGGATCGCCCGGGGGCTCACCTGGGCCGCGGAGACCTCGCCCCGGGAGTCGGACACGAAGGGCCTGCTCGAAAAGAGGAGGGCGAGGCGACCCCGTGGCCGCCGCGGGTAACCGAGTCAAGCTCGACCTCAATAGCCCAGCATTCCAGGACGTATTCCTGCTCTTGGAACTCTCCGAGCTGAAGCGGGTGGTCAGCTCCCTGGAACGCCTGCGAACGCTGGACTGGAACGCCCTCTATCGCCACACTGGCTTCAAGTGGGATGCCATCCGGCACATCCGGACGCCGAACGGCGCTACGGCGTATTCGCTGCGACTCACCGAGAAGATCCGCGCCATCGCGTACCGCGACGGGGACTTCCTCCGGATCATATCCCTACATCCCGATCACGACTCGGCATATGGGCATTAGGAATCGCCGCGGTTGCCGGGGCGAATGACCGGATGGCTGTGGCGAGTGAAGTGTCGAGGAGAAGGCCATGCCTAGAGCCAACATGGACATCGTGCGGTCTACCCTCGGCCGCGCCGCGATCCTGACCCTCGCCCTGGGCCTGGGGAGCAGTGTGAGCGTCCGCGGCGCCGAGCCGCCGCCCGCCGCCTCCCAGCCGGACCCCTACGTGGCCCGGCCGCGCGTGATCGTGATGACCGACATCGCGAACGAGCCCGACGACCAGATGTCCCTGGTCCGGTTCCTCCTCTACTCGAACCAGCTCGATGTGGAGGGCCTCGTGGCCAGCACCTCGACCTGGATGAAGAACAAGGTCCGCCCCGACGTCATCCTTTCCGTGCTCGACGCCTACGAGAAGGTGCAGCCGAACCTTGTGAAGCACGCGCCCGGCTTCCCGACGGCGGCGATGCTTCGCACCTTGGTGGTGCCGGGACAGCCGGCCTACGGCATGGAAGCGGTCGGCCCCGGCAAGGCGTCGCCGGGTTCGGAGCTGATCGTTCGTGCCGCCGAGAAGACCGACCCTCGGCCGCTCTGGGTCCTGGCCTGGGGCGGGACCAACACCCTCGCCCAGGCCCTGCTTTCCGTGCGGTCCACGAGGACGGCCGCGCAGACGGACGCCTTCGTGAGGAAGCTGCGCGTCTACACGATCTCCGACCAGGACGACGCCGGCCCCTGGATCCGCCGCGAGTTTCCGGGACTCCATTACATCGCGAGCCCCTCGACGCAGGACGGCGAGGAGTACTCCTTCGCCACCTGGACCGGCATCAGCGGGGACAAGTTCTACCGCAACGCCCCGGGAGCGGACTTCACGACGTTCTCGGACGAGTGGGTGAACACGAACGTGCGGAGCAAGGGGCCTCTCGGCAAGCTCTATCCCTTCCCGTGCTGCATCCACGAGGGCGACACGCCCTCGTTCCTCGGACTGATCGACAACGGGCTGGCGAGCGCCATGAGCCCGGCCTACGGCGGCTGGGGCGGCCGCTACGTCTGGCGGCAGCCCTCGGGAGAGCCGCGCCCGTTCTGGACCCAGGGCGGCGACTCGTATCCCGGGCGCGACAGCTCGCGCGACACCGTGACCGGCGTCGACGGGAACGCCTACACCTCCGACCAGGCCACGATCTGGCGGTGGCGGACGGCGTTCCAGCACGATTTCGCGGCGCGAATGGACTGGACCGTCAAGGACGCCCGCGAAGCGAACCACAACCCGAAGGTCGTGGTGAACGGCCGCCCCGGCACGGAGCCCTTGATCCTGGAAGCGACAGTGGGCGTACCCGTGTCCCTGGACGCGACGGGCACGGCCGACCCCGAGGGCGATCCGCTCACGTTCACCTGGTTCTTCTATTCCGAAGCCGGCACGGGCATTCCCGGACAGCCCGTCCTCGTGTGGCGTCGTCCGCCCGCGGCTGCCGCTGTCGTCCCGGGCCAGGGCGGCATCCCTTCGGCGCCGTCGGGCGGGCCGCGCCAGCCCCCTCCGAGGATCACGATCGAAAGATCCGAGCGGCCCGCGCGTGACGGTGGTGCCGAACGCGGCCGGCATCGCCCACGTGATCCTGGCCGTCGAGGACGCGGGTTCCCCGAGCCTGACGTCCTATCGGCGAATCATCCTCCAGATGAAGGCGGCGCCGTAGAACTTAGTTGCTGCGGACCTACGTCACCGGGAAGCGGAAGCGACAGGTCTTCGGGCCGTTGCGCCTGAACCAGAGGACAGAGCCTGCCCGTTCGCTCGACAACGCGCACAATAGGCCTGATGCCAATCCGCGGCACCCCGGTCGGACAGGAGGCCTCATGACCCACGTCGCCCGCCGCACGTTCCTCACCAGCCTGACCGCCGGGATCTCGGCGCCCGCCGTCCTGCGCGCGCAGGCCCGCCCGAAGCGCTTCCCCATCGCGTTCTCGACCCTCGGCTGCCCGCTCTGGGGCTGGAAGGCGATCCTGGAGGCGGCCGACAAGTCCGGGTACGCGGGCCTGGAGCTGCGGGGCATCGCCGGCGAGATGGACCTTCCGAAGGTCCCGGAGCTTCAGGGATCGCGTCTCGCCGAAACGAAGCGCGATCTCGCGGCACTCGGCATCGTGATCACGGATCTCGGCGCATCGGCGCGGATGCACGAGAAGGAGAAGGCCACACGCGACCAGCAGCTCGACGAGGGACGCCGCTTCATCGACCTCGCGCAGTCACTCTCGGTCCCGTACGTGAGGATGTTCGGGGACAAGCTGCCGCCGGACGAACCGAAGGAAGACGTGATGAAGCGCGTGGTCGAGGGATTCCAGCGGATGGCCGCGCACGCGAAGGCCGCGGGCGTCACCGTGCTGATCGAGTCCCACGGCGACTTCACGCGCTCGGCCGACCTCGAGGCGATCCTGACCCGGGTTGGCTCCTCTGCCTTCGCGCTGCTCTGGGACGCGCACCACACGTTCGTCGCCGGCGGGGAGGCGCCCGCCGAGACGTGGAAGCGCCTCGGTCGGCAAGTGCGCCACACCCACCTGAAGGACTCGGTACCGGACGGGGCCGAGAGGCGCTACGTCCTCACCGGGACGGGCCAGGTGCCAGTGAAGGAGCAGGTGCGCGTCCTGGCCTCGGGCGGCTACAAGGGCTTCTACTGCTTCGAGTGGGAGAAGAAGTGGCACCCGGAGATCGAGGACCCGGAGATCGCGTTTCCGCACTTCGCGAAGACCATGCGCGAGTATCTGGCCGCCGCCGGCGTGAAGGCGTCGTAGGACCGAGCGCCTGCATTCGCGCGGACGAAAGTGTTACCCAACTCGATGATCCGTCATCGGTTGCTCGTTACGCTCACGCGTTCGCCGCGACGGCCCTCAGGTCAACAGGATCTTGCGCGCCTCCGCGTCCGGGTCATCGACCATGCGACAGACGTTGTCGAAGACCATGGTCGGGCACGTATCGGGGTTGAAAGCCGGCCACGCCAGGCCGGGCTGACTCGGATTGCCGGTGCGGGCGAAGTTCGCCCACGCCGTCGCCATCTTCCTCGCCAGGGCTTGCGCCTCGGGACCGTTGCCGGTGCCCTGCGCGCACCGGGCGGTGTTGTCGAAGCAGAACGCGAGCTCGGCGGTGTGCCACGCGCCGGCGTCCTCGAGCATGGGCGATTGCCACGTGAAGTACCACGCGAACGCCGGCGCGCCCTTCTGCTCGGCCTTCATCGTGGCCATGCGTGTGACGTTGTTGCGCATGCCGAGGCCGTTCAGTCCGCCGCCGCTGCACATGTAGGACAGCGTGCGAACGCTCTTGTTCGGATACGCGCGCTTCAGCGCCGCCACGATTGCGGCGGCCTTGGTGTCGCCGTAGCTCTTGGCGAGGGTGGCCACCCATTCGGCCTCGGTGGGCCGGGACGACATGCGGTTCCCCTCTTCGCTCACCGAGCCGATCAGCATGGGTACGGTCCGCGAGACCTCGGGCGCACCCTCGAAGAAGGCGCGCATCGTGACCAGCCGGCCGTCGACGGTCGGCCCGAATCCGACGCGGGGCGTCGTTCCCGGCGCCGGTATCGGACCACCCGCGCCGAGGGGCGGGTTCATCTTCGCGACCACGTCGTTGCCCACCTCGTTGAGCCGGGCCCACTCCATCTTCTGCAGCGCGGCCATGTCCTTGACACCGAGCTCCGCGATCAGCCGCTTCGCGAGCTCACGCGACTGCTCGGCCCCCGGGGGATTGCCGCCCCCGCCTGATTGCGCGGAGGCCCGGTGAACGAGCCCCTGGGCCGAGGGCATCCCGAGCAGCGTCGTGACCTTCGACCCGCCACCCGACTGGCCGTAGATCATCACGCGGTCCGGGTCGCCGCCGAAGCTCGCGATGTTCGCCCGCACCCATTGGAGGGCCGCGACCAGGTCGGTCATGCCGACATTGACCGAGTCCGCGTACGCGGGGCCGCCGAACTCGGAGAGGTCGAGGAAGCCGAGGATGTTGAGGCGATGGTTGACGGTCACCGAGACCACGTCGTGGTGCCGCGCCATCTGCGCCCCATCCTGCGAGGCCAGCTCGTAGGCCGAGCCGAACGTGAACCCGCCCCCGTGGATGTAGAACATCACCGGACGCTTGCCGGTGAGGCCCGGCGTCCAGACGTTCACCTTCAGCATGTCCTCGCTCTGCCAGCCATCCGTCCACTGATACAGAAACGTCTGCTCGCTGACCCAGTTGTGCAGGCGCTGCGGACAGTTGGCGCCGTAGATCAGCGCGGGATATTCGTCATCCCAGGGCGCCGGCGGCTTCGCCGGCAGCCAGCGGTTCTCGCCGCCCGTCGGGGCGCCGTACGGCACCCCCTTGAAGGCGAGCACGCCGTCCTCGACGTAGCCGCGCACCTTGCCGTACTGCGTGGTTGCGACGGCGCTGCGTGGCGTGCTGCAGGCACCCGGCGTCGCCGGAGCCGTCGCCGCCGGGCCGCGGGCGAGGGCGGCCGCAGAGGCTGGCAGCACGGCCCCCACCCCCGCCGCGGAGGAGAGCCGCAGCAGCTGGCGGCGATTGAGCGTCGAGCGGTTCGTGGTTGATGAGTCGGACATGCGTGCCCCTCCAGTGGCGTGACGGGAGTATAGAGCGGGAAAGCTGGCGCTTCGTCGCTAGACGAGCGGCGTCTTGCTCGGGTCCGGGACCTCCGAGGGGCGGAAGGCCCTTGAATTCCATGTGCGGGGGCGTGAGGTCGAGCTTCGAGGCGTTCATCACCCAGTCCCAGCTGAGTGCGCGTCCGGTGTAGGCGCCCATCCGGCCCATGATCGCGGTGAGGCAGCTCTCCGCGACCTGCCGCCCTTCGTTCAGGGGCTTGCCCGCCTTGACCGCACCGCCCGTACGATCGCTAGTGGGTGGGTGTGTAGGCCTCTATCCCTGGAAACGTGAGGTTCACTTCGAGGCCGCCTCCGTCGCGTGCCAGGGATCGACCACCCACCACGTGGATTTTGCCGTTCACGGTGCTCGTCGAGAACCAGCCCCGTGAGGTGGCAAGATCCCTGCCCCTGGTCCATCGGCCGCTCTTGGGATCATAGACCTCCACGACGGACAGGGTGCGCATGGTGCGCATGAGCTCTTCGGTCGACGAAGTCGGCTCGCGATGGAATGCGCCGCCCATCACGTAGACGTGTCCGTCGACGACACTGCTCGACATCACGGAGCGCGGAGTCGGCAGGTCCGCAGCCCGTGCCCAGCGATTCGTCGCGGTGTCGTACACCTCCAGCAGCGGACGGTACTCCCCGGTGCGCCCCGCCACGATCCGCGCCGCACCCCCGATTGCATAGATCTTCCCGCCGAGGGCGCTGACCGTCATGTGGGAGCGCGGCGTCGGCATGCTCCGCCCGGGTGGCCCAGGTGTCGGTCTTCGGGTCGTAGACTTCCACGGTCGGGAAGTCCTGGCCGGTCGCCGTCGGGTCGAGAGACTCCCAGCCGCCTTCCGGCCGGTCGTAGCCCCAGCCGCCGATCGCATAGACCTTCCCGTCGACCACGGCCGCCGAGAGGGCGTTGCGGGGAGTCGGCATGTCGGCCTTTCTGGTCCAGGTGTCCGTCACCGTGTCGTAGGCCTCCACGACCGCGAGCTTGTCACGCCCAGCGATCGTCCCGCCGACCGCGTAGATCGTCCTGCCTACGGCGCCGGCACCGAACAACCCGCGCGGAGTGGGCATGTTGGCGCGCGCTGCCCACGTACCGGTAGCGGGGTCATACACCTGAACACTGCCGACCGGCTTGTTGTCTGCCCCCGCACCACCCATCACGTAGATCTTGCCGTTCACCACGGCGGCCGAGTGATACGACCGCGGCAGGGGCTGCTCTTCCTGCTGTGGACCCGATTCGATCGCAGCCAGACGGACGGGCATACCACTGGCGCCCAGGCCGAAGAGCAGCAGGGTCACGGGAAGACGCCCTGCGACGAGCACCGCCCTGACCGAGCGTCGCCCCAGCAGGGATTCGAGCATAGGCCGCCCCATAGGGATAACCTCCTTCGACATCCACGTCAGTCCTGGATCTGAGGTGCGAAGGCAGGTTACTCCTCCACCGGGGGAGCTGGTCAAGCGGATTCGGCGGGACGTTCCTCTAGTCCACCGCCTCGGCCGGCTGGTGTGGAGATCACGTGTCGGTTCTGCAAGCCTCCGCCCCCGGTGTCTATCGGCGCCATCGGCCCGAAACGACGGCGCTGTACGAGGTGGTGCGCGACAATCTCGAGACGCTGTACGGGGCGATCGGCGACGGGGCGCTCGCGGTGCGCGTCCCCAAGCACGCCCGCAAGGAGCTGGAAGCCTACCTCGATTGCGGTCTGCTCTGCCGGGGCTTTGCCCGCCTGAAATGCCAGGACTGCGGGGAGAGGCGGCTGGTGGCGTTCAGTTGTAAAGGGCGTGGCTTTTGTCCGTCGTGTACCGGAAGGCGGATGAACGCGACGGCCGCGAACCTGATGGAGCGGGTGCTGCCGCCCGAGAGCGGGCTTCGGCAGTGGGTGCTGACGTTCCCGTTCCCGTGGCGGCGGCGCCTGGCGCAGGACGGTGCCTTGCTTGGCCGGCTCACGCGCATCACCGTGGAGACGGTGCTGGCGTTCTACGCGGCCCGCGCGGGAGACGAGGGTCGGCCTGGCGCGAAGAGCGGCGCGGTCACGGCCGTGCAGAGAACGTCGTCCGACATGCGACGGAGTCCACACCTCCACGTTGTCGCCCTGGATGGCGTCTGGTTCGAGAAGGACGGTGAGCTCGCCTGGGAGGGACTCGGCCATCTGAGGACGAGCGAAGTGGGCGAGGTACTGGAGCGGGTGGTCCGGCGCATGGAGAGACACCTTCGCCGGAGCGGCCAGCTCCGGACCTTCGAGGACGAGGCCGAGGCGGACGGGGAGAGCGACCCCGAAGGGAACCTCGCCGCTTCCGCGGTGTCAGGCCAGGCCCCTCCCGCCGGGCCGCAGTGGGTGAGCCGCCTCGCCCCCCTCGAGCCGCAGGCCCTGGCCTACGACAAGCCGCTGTGCGCGTCGCTCGACGGGTTCACGTTGCACGCGGCGACGCGGGCGGGCGCTCTCGACCCGGCGGGGCGGGAGGCTTTGCTGCGCTACGTGCTGCGACCTCCGGTGGCCCAGGAGCGGGTGGAGCAGCGACCCGACGGCCTGGTGCGCATCACCCTCAAGAAGGCCTACCGCGACGGAACGGTCGCGGTAGACATGGACCCGCTGTCTTTGCTGTGCCGGTTGGCCACCAGCGTGCCCCCACCGCGGTTCCACACCGTGAAGTACGCGGGAGTGCTGGCCCCGGCGAGCCCGTGGAGGTCGCGTCTGGCGCCGCCGCCGCCCCAAGCCGCCGACGCGAGCGCCAAGCCGGATAGGCCGGCTCATCCGGGCACCTACCGCCCATGGGCTGAACTTCTGGCCCGAACCTTCGCGGTGGACGTTCTCGTTTGTGCCACCTGCCAGGGGCGGATGAAGCTGCTCGGGCTGGTCAAAGCTCCTGCCAGCATCGCGAGGTACCTCGCCACCGTGGGCGAGGCGACCGAGGTGCCGCGGCGGTCGCCGGGTCGCGGTCCGCCCTTCTGGAAGAGCCGCGTGCTACGCCGGCAGGTTCTCGGTGACGAGGACGAGGGCGGCGGGCGTGGTCACAGGACAGGCGAGGAGGTAGCGTAGCCGCGGGACGACAGCGTGGAGTGGACCACGGTGCGGCGCGGTCTGCGCGTGGCTCGAGGTCGGCACCACGGGAAGCCCACTCCGGGGCGAGGGCGGACGAAGGTGCACGGTGCCATGGAGGGGTTCGAAGTGGGGGTTGGGCGCCCGCGGGCCGCCCGCGAGAGCGCGGCTTGACTGGCGAACCGCCCTTCTTTCACTTACTCTCCGCGGGGCGAGACCACTTCGTAACGCCCGAGCTTCGCACCCGGTGAGAGCATTGGCTGGCGTCAACCTGGTCAGGATCGCTGCGACAGAATTGTAGCGCGGCGGGAGGCCGGAACACGGTCATCGAGAATCTAGCGGACTCGATCGCCCAGATTCGCAGGCTCAACGACCCGAGCGCGGTACGTTGAGGTACTCCGCCAGCTCGCCGCGAACGATGTCGAATTCATCGTAGTCGGCATGATGGCGGGGCCCCCCGAGTTGGACATAGGCGACGGCCTCGTCGCTCACGTGATCGACCTGCCCACCCTCATCGAGCTGAAGGAGAAGGCGGGCCGGCCCAAGGACCTCGCTGTGCTCCCCGTCCTGCGCGCGACGCTCGCCGAGACCCTGCGGCGTTCCTGATGCTCTTTCACCAACTCGGCGCAGGCGTAGCCCTCGGGGCGGGGCATGTCGTGTCCTAGCTGGAGACGGGGCTCACGGCGAGGTTGGAGCCGTCTTCCAGCCCGGGAAGGGGCCGACCTCGAGCCGATAGCCGGAGGAGGAGGCGGGGTCCTCGACGACTTCGAGGTTCGTCAGCTCCCGGAGCGTCGCGAGCAAGGACGCAAGGGGCTGCACGTGGAGCGGCGTCTTCATCACGTCCGGCATCGGCCACAGTCGGATCTCCGAGCCCGCCCCCGAGGCGATCCACCGTCCGTCGGGAGAGACCGCCACGGACGTCACCTCGTCCTGGTGCCCGAGCAGCAGATGCGGCTCTCGGCCATCGGCGGCCCCCGCGCGGACGGCGCCCTCGGCATCTCCGGTTACGAAGACCCGGCCCGAGGGATCCATCGCAACTGCGGTCACTCGCTTGCCGTGAGTGGTGATCGCCTGCTGGGAGCCGGCGGCGAGATCGAAGTGAACGAGGGCATGGTCACCCTCGAGGCGTTCTGCCGGCGTCAAGGGAAACGCCGCGGCCAGAAGCTGGCGCCCATTTCGGCTGAGCCTGAAGCTCGCCCATCTTCCGGGCTCCAACCTCCAGATCCAATGGCTTTCGCCGCTTTCGGGGTCGAAGCGGCGAACGCCCCCATCCCCGCCACTGATCAGATGCCCTTCGGTGAAAGCAAGGTCGCGGACCCCCCAGTTGTATCCCTCGCCGCTTTCACCCGGAGGGATCAGGGCGAGCTCGCGCAATGCGCCCCCCGGAAGGTCAAAGACGCGGAGGAGCTTCGGCGCCGACGTCGGGGAGTAGCCGCCAGCGGCGGCGGCGCGGCGTCCCGTGTGGTCGAAAGCCACTGCGTAGAGCCCGCCATCCCGAGGTCGTTCCATCACACGCCGGCCTTCGCCGCCCGAGACAGGGAGAAGGTGTGCACCCCCGGCCCCACCGACCAGGATGTTCGCTCCGTCCGGAGCGATGGCGAAGTCGTTGCAGAGGCCGACGGGATTCCCGAGCGTCCGCCCGATCCCCGCCCGAGGATGAATCGGCCAGACGCGGACGCCGTCCTCCCTCCCACAAGAGACGAGCCACTCCGAATCGGGGGTGAATTGCACGTGCCGGATCCGGCCCTCGTGCCCTCGCAGCACGTAGGGTTGTGGCTGGCCGACATCCCAGAGGGTTATCGAGGCGGTGGTCGGCACCGCCAGGAAGCGCCCTCCGGGATGGAAGGCGGCGCCCTTGATCGCCCGGATCGCGGGCCTTCGGAGGACGATCGGATCAGCATCGGCGGGGCCGTCGAGGCGCCACACCGAGACCCCACTTTCGGCCGTTGAGCCCCACGCGAGGCGGGTGCCCGAGGCATCGAGCTCGGGCGGGAATTGAAGGTCGGGCTTTGCCATGTGAAACACCCGAAGCCCCGGATCCGCGTCCGTCGCCAGCGACCAGAGGGTCAGCTGGTCGCCGCCCTGCGCGACGACAACCGCGTCGCCGCGCGGGCTGAAGCGGATCCAGCCGACGCCGGCTCCCGTGACCTTTCCGAGCTCACGCTCCGGAGTCGAGGGCGGGCCGGCGAGAGGACGTAGGAGGATTCTTCCGTCGCGCACGAGGACGAGCCGCGAGCCGCTCGCGTCCACCTGCCACGGGACGCTCTGTCCGACGAACGCACCCAGAATCCGGGGTGGGCCACCCGCGCAGGTCCTGAGATCGAGTCGGTGAGTCGCCTCGGCGGGCGAGCCTCCTTCTCGAACGGCGAACAGCACGCCCTGCGGCAAGCGCGCCCAGCCCGCGAATTGGCGCGCGTCTCCCCCGGGAAGATCGGGGGAGAGCCAGCAGATCTCCTTGCCTTCGGGCACCTTGAGCATCCGCACGCGAGATTGACCCGGCGTCCGGGTCAGCAGGGCGCGTCCGTCCGTCGTGAAGGCGAGACCTGGGGGGCCGTCTGGGAGCTTGTGCCCGCCCATGGCGACAGGCGCGCCCCCGTCGTCGGGAAACAGGAGCACTGTCTCCGAGAAAGGAAAGGTAGCGAGCCAGCGACCGTCCGGGCTGAACTCCGCGTTCCAGGTTCCGATGCCCTTGAGCGGGAGCGGGAGGATCCGTGCCGGAGGTCCGCTCCACAAGGCAAGGGCGACGAGGCGACGGGCTTCGGGGGCATCCCTGAGCTCCAGGCTCTTTCGGGCATAGGCGAGGGCCGCGGTCGGGTAGCGGTCGATCTCCGCGCCGCCGAGAGCGACGAGGCGTGCCGCCTCGGCGTGAAGCGCGTCCGCTCTCGCTTGCCGCCAGAGCGAAGCCGTCACCGCCGCGACCGCGAGCGCCGCGGCGAAGAGGGACGCGAGTGCTATGCGCCGCGTCCTTCGCTTGCGTCCCGCGAGCCGGCGCGCGGCGCCGGCGAAGGCCTCTTCGGTCGCCGTGAGCCCTCCCGGGTAGCGCTCACGCCACAGGGTGAGGTCGCGGTACGCGGTCCCCGACCACAGCAGGTCCTCGGGCTTGCCCCGGTCCTGCCACACCTGGGCCGCCTGCCGAAGTTGGTCCCGAAGCTGCGCCCCGTCCGCATCCTGCGTCTGCCACCGCACCAGCCGCGGCCAGGCGCTCAGCAGCGACTCGTGAATGATCTCGACTTCGTGGTGGCTCTTGCCACCCTCCTCCGCCCGCTCGTACGAGGTGAGCAGTCGCGCGTCCACGAGTGTCGTCAACACCTCCTCCGCCTCGGCCACCGCCTTCGGCGCGTCTCCTTTTCCAAAGACGGACAAAAGCTCGCCTCGCTCCCGCACCACCCGCGTCCGCTGGGACGTCACCAGGTTTCGGAACAGCTCCCGCACGAGCGGCACCCGCGCCGCCCCGACCCTCTCCAGCGTCGACTCCGCATGCTGCGCGAGGGCGCCCGCGACACCCCCGATCTCCCGGTATGCCTCCCGGGTCAGCAGACCCCGTTCGCGGTCCCGCTTCTCCCAGAGCCGCGAGACTGCAAAGGCCAACAGCGGCAGCGCACCCCGTTCGCTCTGCACCGTCTCGACCATTTCACCGACGAGCGGGTCGTCCTCGAAGCGGACGCCGAGGCGCGCGGCCGGCTCCACGAGAGTGCGGCGCAGGGCCTCGCTGGACGGCGCCCCCAGCGGGGTCAGGTCTTGAAATACGGCACGGAGCGCCCTCAGGGCGTGGCAGCCGAACAGGAAGTCGTCGCGCAGGGCTAAGAGGACGTGCACATCCCCCTCGTCGACGAGGCTCCCGAGCAGCGCCGCGAAGCCCTTCTGGGTCTCGGATGGGTTCAGAGTGAAGAGCTCCTCGAACTGATCCACGACGAGCAGGGCCTCGGCCGACGGCCTGCGCCAAGCGCAGATGACGGACACGAGCCCACCGGGTTCCCCGTGCTGGAGGAAGTCCGCGACCCCCTGCATCAGCTCGCCCGCCAGTCCAGGCTGGTCCGCCGCCCGGGCCACCTCGCTCGACACCGCGAGCGACACCGCCCGAGCGAGCGCTGCCACGGGGCTCGCCCCCGGTGTGAAGTAGACCGTGGCCCATCCCGTGGGCTTCCTGGCCAGGACGCCGGCGCGAAGGAACGAGGTCTTGCCGACCCCGGAAGGGCCGATGACGGCGAGCAGCCTCTGGCGCTGGATCTTCTCCCACAATGCCGCGACCTCGTCCTCGCGGCCGAAGAACCGCCCGGCGTCGGCCTCGGTGAAGGAGGAGAGGCCAGGGTAGGGACGCTCCTCCGCGGTCGCGCCGGAGCCGGCCGCCGAGCCTTTCCCGGCGGGGCGCGGCCCTGCGTCCTCGCCCCGGGCCAGCAGATCGAGGGCAAGCGCGAGGTCGTTCGCGGTCTGGAAGCGATCTTCGGGCCGCTTCTCGAGGCACCGCCGCGCGAGCCGCTCGACCGTAACCGGCACCTTGCCCTCGAGGGCCCCGAGCTCCGGCGGCTCGTCGCGGAGGATCGCGGAGACCGTTTCCGCGGAGCTGGTTCGCCGGAAGGGGTGGCGTCCCGACAGCATCTCGTAGAGCACGACGCCGAGGGAGAAGAGGTCGGATCGCGCGTCGAGCGGCTCACCTCGGGCCTGCTCGGGGGACATGGAGCTCACCGTCCCGAGGACATGCCCCGGGGCCGTGACCTCCGTGGATGTTTCCTCATGCGACTCAGAACCCCTCCCCCGGATCCGCGCCAGGCCGAAGTCGAGGATCTTGACGGTGCCGGTCGTGGTCAGGAACAGGTTCGCCGGCTTGACGTCGCGGTGGACGACGCCGTGGGCGTGGGCCGCGGCCAGGCCGCGAGCGACCTGGCCCGCGTAGTCGAGCGCCTCGCGCGTCCGGAGCGCACCACCTTTCATGACCCCGGCGAGCGTCGCGCCCTCCAACATCTCGAATACGAGGTAGGTGCGCCCGTCCTGGCGGCCCACGTCGAAGACCGTGAGCACGTTCGGGTGCGAGAGGGCGGCGGTAGCCTTCGCTTCCCGCTCGAACCGCTTCACTCGGTCGGGGTCCGAGGAGAGCGCCTCGGGCAGGATCTTGAGCGCGACCTCGCGCTGCAGCTCGCGGTCGCGGGCGCGGTAGACCTCGCCCATCCCGCCCGCACCGAGGGGCGAGACCACTTCGTAACGCCCGAGCTTCTCACCCGGCGAGAGCACCGCTTTTCGTCCTGGTCAGGTTTGCGATGACCAGGATTGTAGCGCAAGGCCGGCGAGCGGAGGGCAGCGGATCTCGCCTGGGGCTCGTTTGGTCAGCGATGTATAATGTGATGTATAGAGAACGAGAATGGCGCGAATGATCCGGAAGCAAATCTACATCGAGGCGGCGCAGCAGGACGCCTTGGCGCGCAAGGCGCAACTCGAGGGCACGAGCGAAGCCGCGGTCATCCGGCGGGCGCTCGACTTCGCCTCCCGAGGGGGAGCGCGACGTCCCGCGCCGGATGCCGCCACTTGGCAGGAGGCTCTCGCTTTCATGCGCTCCCTGGAGCGGCGCGGACGGAGACGAGGCCGGCGCGACTGGAGACGAGAGGACCTCTACGAAGGAAGGTTGAAGCGGTATGACCGACGTTCTGGTTGATACCAACATCCTCGTCTACGCCCACGACTCCGGCGATCCCCAAAAGCAGGGCCGGGCCATCGCGGTCCTCGATGGCCTGCACTCTGCGGGTCGGGGCGCCTTGAGCGTCCAGTCGCTCGCGGAATTCTTCGTGGCCGTGACCCGGGGCGCACCGCCACGCCTGAAGCCAGCAGCAGCGGCCCGACAGGTCGAACGCCTGGCCGCCTCGTGGCCGGTCCTGGACCTCACTCCGGCGATCGTGCTGGAGGCGGGCCGTGGCGTCACCGAACGCAAGCTCTCCTACTTCGATGCCCAGCTTTGGGCGACCGCTCGCCTCAACCAGATTGCGGCCATCTTCTCCGAGGACTTTGCGAGCGGCAGCACGCTTGACGGCGTCCGCTTCGTGAACCCGTTCGCTCCGGGGTTCTCGTTCGACGCCTGGCTTCGACCCTAGCCCAGCTTAGCGCCACGGGAAATCCCGGCCCGGGAAGAGCTCCTCCGGGTCCACTTTGCGCGAGAGCCGAAGGAGCGTCGGCTTCATCAGGTCGCGGCGTTCGTAGCCCACTCCAAGCTCCGCGAGGCGGCGCTCCAGCCGCCCGGCCGCAGTTTGATTGACGGCGATGACGGCCGCCGCTCAGGTCCCTGTGCTCCTCGACGTAGGGGTTGGGCGAGGCCTGAGGGTTCTCGTAGGGCTTGGCGCCTTTGATGTAGCCGTCGGCGCTGTCCGTGTAGGAGTACCCGGTGGCTCCCACCACCCGCTCGGACACGTTCTCCGCGGCCCCCGCCGTCTGCCGGCACATGCTGAGGACGCGGGCCCCGTTCGGGTACTCGTACTCGACGGCAAAGTGGTCGTAGATGTTGCCGTACTGCGGCTCGGTCCGCGCCGCGCGGCCGCCCATGCCCACGCACTTCACGGGATGGGCGCCGAAAGCCCAGTTCATCACGTCGAGGTTGTGGACGTGCTGCTCGACGATCTGGTCGCCGGAGCACCAGCCGGTGAAGAGCCAGTTGCGGATCTGCCACTCCATGTCCGACCACTGCTTCGCGGTTCGGTTGGTCCAGTTCTGCGCGGCCGCCGATCTCCGGACCCTTCCTGACCCGCCCGTAGCAGAAGGTTCCGCTCGCCCGCTCCCTCGGGTCCTAGGAAGGCAGCTCTCGCCGGACGCTCTCCCACCGGCATGTCGGCTGGTGTGGAGATCACGTGTCGGTTCTGCAAGCCTCCGCCCCCGGTGTCTATCGGCGCCATCGCCCGAAACGACGGCGCTGTACGAGGTGGTGCGCGACAATCTCGAGACGCTGTACGGGGCGATCGGCGACGGGGCGCTCGCGGTGCGCGTCCCCAAGCACGCCCGCAAGGAGCTGGAAGCCTACCTCGATTGCGGTCTGCTCTGCCGGGGCTTTGCCCGCCTGAAATGCCAGGACTGCGGGGAGAGGCGGCTGGTGGCGTTCAGTTGTAAAGGGCGTGGCTTTTGTCCGTCGTGTACCGGAAGGCGGATGAACGCGACGGCCGCGAACCTGATGGAGCGGCTGCTGCCGCCCGAGAGCGGGCTTCGGCAGTGGGTGCTGACGTTCCCGTTCCCGTGGCGGCGGCGCCTGGCGCAGGACGGTGCCTTGCTTGGCCGGCTCACGCGCATCACCGTGGAGACGGTGCTGGCGTTCTACGCGGCCCGCGCGGGAGACGAGGGTCGGCCTGGCGCGAAGAGCGGCGCGGTCACGGCCGTGCAGAGAACGTCGTCCGACATGCGACGGAGTCCACACCTCCACGTTGTCGCCCTGGATGGCGTCTGGTTCGAGAAGGACGGTGAGCTCGCCTGGGAGGGACTCGGCCAGCTGAGGACGAGCGAAGTGGGCGAGGTACTGGAGCGGGTGGTCCGGCGCATGGAGAGACACCTTCGCCGGAGCGGCCAGCTCCGGACCTTCGAGGACGAGGCCGAGGCGGACAGGGAGAGCGACCCCGAAGGGAATCTGGCCGCTTCCGCGGTGTCAGGCCAGGCCCCTCCCGCGGGACCGCAGTGGGTGAGCCGCCTCGCGCCTCTCGAGCCGCGGGCTCTGGCCTACGACAAGCCGCTGTGCGCGTCGCTCGATGGGTTCACGTTGCACGCGGCGACGCGGGCGGGCGCTCTCGACCCGGCGGGGCGGGAGGCTTTGCTGCGCTACGTGCTGCGACCTCCGGTGGCCCAGGAGCGGGTAGAGCAGCGACCCGACTGCCTGGTGCGCATCACCCTCAAGAAGGCCTACCGCGACGGAACGGTCGCGGTAGACATGGACCCGCTGTCTTTGCTGTGCCGGTTGGCCACCAGCGTGCCCCCACACCGTGAAGTACGCGGGAGTGCTGGCCCCGGCGAGCCCGTGGAGGTCGCGTCTGGCGCCGCCGCCGCCCCAAGCCGCCGACGCAAGCGCCAAGCCGGATAGGCCGGCTCATCCGGGCACCTACCGCCCATGGGCTGAACTTCTGGCCCGAACCTTCGCGGTGGACGTTCTCGTTTGTGCCACCTGCCAGGGGCGGATGAAGCTGCTCGGGCTGGTCAAAGCTCCTGCCAGCATCGCGAGGTACCTCGCCACCGTGGGCGAGGCGACCGAGGCGCCGCGGCGGTCGCCGGGTCGCGGTCCGCCCTTCTGGAAGAGCCGCGTGCTACGCCGGCAGGTTCTCGGTGACGAGGACGAGGGCTGCGGGCGTGGTCACAGGTCAGGCGAGGAGGTAGCGTAGCCCGCAGCGCGGCAGCGTGGAGTGGACCACGGTGCGGCGCAGTCTGCGCGTGGCTCGAGGTCGGCACCACGGGAAGCCCACTCCGGGGCGAGGGCGGACGAAAGTGCACGGTGCCATGGAGGGGTTCGAAGTGGGGCTTGGGCGCCCGCGGGCCGCCCCCGAGAGCGCGGCTTGACTGGCGAACCGCCCTTCTTTCACTTACTCTCCCCCCTGGCATAATGTCGGCTGCGCCGGAGGGTGCCATGATGCGTCTCCTCGTTGCCGTCGGGGTTGTTCTGCTGGCCGGGGCGAACGCGAGTTCTGCGCAAGCTCGCGTCGACACGAACGTCGTCTACGGGATGTATTCGGGCCTGGCGCTATTGCTCGACGTTTACCGGCCGGCCCAGCCGAATGGTATGGCGATCGTCGCCATCCAGGGCAGCGGGTGGTATTCACCCATGCGATACGATGCGACACCACTCAAAGCCAGGCCTGAGGTGGTTGGTTATGCCGATCGATTCGCAGCCGCCGGCTATACGGTGTTTGCGATTAACCACCGCCAGGCTCCTCGCTTCCGCTATCCGGCTCCCATCGAGGACGCGCAGCGCGCGGTGCGGTTCGTCCGCTCTCACGCGTCCGACTACGGCATCACCTCCGACCGGATCGGCGCCTGGGGATCGTCGTCCGGCGGTCACCTGGTCGAATTGTTGGGAACGATGGATGGCAAAGGTGATGCGTCGGATTCGGATCCGGTGAATCGTCAGAGCGCAAAGGTTCAGGCGGTCGTGGCGTTGTTCGCGCCTTGCGATCTGCCTTCGATGTTCGGCACCGCGGGAAGGCCCGGAACGCTGACCGCACTCATGGGCTTCGCGTATCAGGACCCCAATCTGGGGCCCCCGGGCGTGGCGCGGGCTGACGACTTCGAGAACCGGCAGTATCGTGAAGCCTCACCGCTCACCTATGTGACGGCTGACGATGCGCCGATGCTCCTGATGCACGGGGACCAGGACGTGACCGTGCCGATCAAGCAGTCCGAGATCATGGAGAGCGCGCTGAAGCAGGCTGGCGTCACGGTAAGGTTCATCACGGTGCCGGGAGGCAAGCATGGCCCAAACTTCCAGCTCCCGGCCGGCGATCCGCGTCTACCAGATCACGCGGGAGAAGCCGTCCGCTGGTTCGACGCGCACTTGAAGAGCAGTCGCGCAAGCCAGCACTAGCAGTCAGCCGTTACGTCTTGCTGCCGATCATGCCACGCCCCGCGGCGTGCGAACCGCTCACGAAGCCATGCGGTCCCTTCCCATCGTCGAATCGCCGCTCGGCGACGTCGCATTCGAGGAGGCGGTGGCGCTGTTCCGGACGGCGCGTCGCGCCGGCCTGACGGTTCGCTCGGGAGTGGACTGTCTGATCGCCGCCTGCGCGCTTCGCCACGCGCTCGTTGTCGTTCATGGCCGGCCCGTTCGGGTGTTCGAACTGGGACGAGGCTTTCCCAGCAGCGGACAGCCGTCGCGGCAGGTCGAGCCGTAAGTCGCTGATTCGCTGGCGGTATGTGGCTTGCAGTGCGAGGTGCCATGTCCACTCTCTGGCAGGACCTCTTCCATGGCGGGCGGCGGCTGGTCAGGAGCCCGGGGTTCACGCTCGCGGCGGTGCTCACGCTGGCGCTTGGGATCGGGGCCAACACGGCGATCTTCCAGCTGGTCGAGGCGGTGCAGCTGCGATCGGTGCCGGTGCGGGATCCGAGGAGCCTGGCGGAGATCCGGATCGCCGACATGAAAGGAGCGCAGGGGGCGTTCACCTGGCACAGGGGGGTGACGAACGCGATCTGGGAGGAGCTCCGGACGCGGCAGGACGCCGTTGCGGGTGTCTTCGCATGGGGCTCGAGCCGGCTGAGCCTGGAATCGACGGGCGAGCCGCGCTTCGTCAACGCGATCCTCGCGAGCGGGGGATTCTTCGACACGCTCGGGGTGCGGCCGGCCGTGGGACGGCTGCTCGGCGCGCGCGACGACCAGAAGGGCTGCAGCGCTCCCGCGGCCGTGCTGAGTCACGCGTTCTGGCAGCGGGAGTACGGCGGGGATCCGTCCGTGGTCGGTAAACAGATCAACCTCGGACGCTACCCGTTCGAGATCGCCGGGGTGGCGGCGGCGGGGTTCACCGGCCTCGAGGTCGGCCGCAGCTTCGACGTGGTGGTGCCGCTCTGCGCCGAGTCGCTGCCGCCCGGGAAACCCAGCCGGCTCGACTCCGGGACCTTCTGGTGGCTGGTGGTGATGGGCCGGCTCGAGCGAGGCGAGACCAGCGAGCGGGCGAGCGCCGAGCTGGCGGCGATCTCGCCGGGCCTGTTCGCGGCGACCTTGCCGTCCAACTATCCCCGCGACAACGTCGCGAGCTACCTCGGGTTCAGGCTCGAGGCGCGGCCGGCGTCGGGAGGCATCTCTCTGCTGCGCCAGCAGTACAGCGCCTCGCTGCTGTTCCTGCAGGCGACGGCGGCGCTGGTGCTGCTCGTCGGCTGCGCGAATCTGGCGAGCCTGATGCTGGCCCGCGCGACGGCTCGCGAGCGCGAGCTCGCGGCACGCGTGGCGCTCGGCGCCGAGCGCGGCCGCCTGGTGCGGCTGCTGCTCTCCGAGAGCCTGCTGCTGGCGGCGCTCGGCGCCGTGGCCGGCGCCTGGCTCGCTGGCGGGCTGAGCGGCGTGCTCGTCAGCGCCATCGACACGCAGCCGAGCTCGCTCTTCCTCGATCTCGGGTTCGACTGGCGGGTCTTCGGCTTCGCGGCGGCCGTCGCCACCTCGACCTGCGCTCTGTTCGGGCTCGCGCCCGCGCTCCGCGCGGCGCGGGTCGCGCCCGAGACGGTGCTGCGCAGTGCCGGCCGCGGGACCACCGAAGGCCGGGCCCGGCTCGGCGTGCGGCGAGCGCTGGTCATCGGCCAGGTCGCCCTCTCGCTCGTCCTGGTGGCGGGCGCCTTCCTGTTCGCGCGCAGCCTCGGCAATCTGCTCCGGCAGGACACGGGGATGGACGTGAGCGGCGTGGAGATCGCGTACGTCGACATGCGCCCGCTCAACCTCTCGGCCGAGCGGCTGCTGAGCGCTCGCAGCGAGCTCTGCGACAGGCTGCGCGCGGCGCCGGGCGTCGGGTCGGTCGCCGAGACGAGCCACGTGCCGCTGAGCGGCTCGTCGTGGGGCAGCGCCGTCTGGCGCGACGGAGGCGACCGGGCGGCGCGCGCCGACGCGAGCTTCGCCGCCACCGGGCCCGACTACTTCACCACCCTGGGAGTGAAGATCCTGGAGGGTCGCCGGTTCGACGAGCGGGACACGCGGGAGGCGCCGCGCGTGGCGGTCGTGAACCAGTCCTTCGCGAAAGCGGTCTTCGGCTCCGGAAGCCCGCTCGGGCGGAGGTTCTGGAAGGAGGCGACGCCCGACACTCCCGAGCAGCGCTTCGAGGTCGTAGGCCTGGTCGGCGACACGGCGTACCGGGACCTGCGCCGGGGTCGGCCGCCGATCGCCTACCTGGCTCTGTCCCAGGACCCCGACCCCTCCAGCTACGCGCCGCTCCTGATCCGCAGCGAGGGCGACCCGAAGGCGCTGGTGCCGAGCCTGCGGGCGGCGATCCGCGAGCTGAACCCCGCGATCGTGCCGACCTTCCAGGACTACCCCGGCCTGCTCGACGGCCTGCTCGTCCGCGACCGCATCGTCGCCGGCCTCTCGGGCTTCTTCGGCCTGCTGGCGCTGATGCTCGCGACGCTCGGTCTCTACGGCGTGATGGCGTTCGCCGTGTCGCGCCGCACCGCGGAGATCGGCATCCGCATGGCGCTCGGCGCCGGGCGGGCCGCGATCCTGAAGCTGATCCTGAGAGAGGCGCTCGCGCTCCTGGCGCTCGGGCTCGCGCTAGGACTCACTCTTTCGCTTGCCCTGGCTCACACGGTGCGCTCGCTCGTCTTCGGGCTCGAGCCCAACGACCCGCTCACCATCGGCCTTGCCTGCGTGGTGCTCGGGTTGGTCGGTCTCTGTGCGAGCTTCTTCCCGGCGCACCGGGCGGCCCGGCTCGATCCAGTGACCGCGCTTCGCCGGGAGTAGGCGCAACCCTTTGTCGCGTGGCGCAGCACGTCGAGTCCAGGCGAGCGCGAGGCGGTGATCCGGGTCCGTCACTCGGCCCGCGTCCACGTCCGGCCGTCCCACCTCCAGGTGTCCGTCTCCGGGCCCTTGGCGCCCCAGCCGCCGTGGAGCACGACCTTCGCGCGCGACTCGTCGTAGGTCATCGCGTGGTGGTCCCTGGCCGACGGCCCCGCGCCGGCCGCGGGCGTCCAGCGGGCGCCGTCCCACTCCCACGTGTCGCCGAGCACACGCTGGCTCCACGAGGCGGCGTCGTAGGGACCGCCGGGGTGTCCGCCGAAGAGGACCACGCGCCCTCGCGCGGCGTCGTAGGTCATGACGTGCTGATAACGCGGCGGCGGGCCGGAGTCGGCCCGCTTCGTCCACTGCGTCCCGTCCCATTCCCACGTGTCGCCGAAGGTCGTCTGCTTGCCGTCGGAGCCGCCGAACAGGACGGTGCGGTCTCGTTTGCTGTCGTAGGCGAGCTGCGGGACCGTTCTCGCGGGGGGCCCCGACCAGGCCACGCGCTTCCAGGCCTTGCCGTCCCATTCGAGCGTGTCGCCGCAGACGCCGGCCTCGTCGTCGCCGCCGAAGAGGACCACGCGTCCCCGGCGCGTGTCCGTCGCGACGCCGGCGGCCGCGCGCGGAGGGAACGCCGAGCTCTCGACCTGTCGCCACCCGTCGTCGGTTCGCTCCCAGGCGTCGTGAAGCACCGCCGCGCGATCGCCGAATCCCCCGAACAGCACGAGGCTCTTGCGCGTCGGGTCGAAGGCGAACGCCGGCTTGTTCCGGCCACGCGGCACGACGTCCGCCATGGGTGCCGCGACGTCGCGCGCCGCGGCGGCGACGGTCAGGAGACACGCAAGCGCCACTCGGGTCATCGAGGCATCTTACGGAAGCCCATGGGACCAAGGGAAGAAGCAAGAAAATGGACGTGGTCGCACTACTCGGCGCGCAGCGCGGCGGACGGGTCGGTGCGAGCGGCGGCGAGCGCCGGCAACGCGCTCGCCGCGGCATGGACGCTCGCGACGACGGCGAGTGCAACGCCCCACGCGATCGGGTCCGACACGCTGGTTTCGAACAGGCTGCTCGCGACGGTGGGTACCAGGATTGCGGCCAGGATCGAGCCGAGCGCGCAGCCCGCGGCGACGAGTCTCCCCGACTCGGAGAGCACGAGCGCCCCGACCTGACGCGGCGTCGCTCCGAGCGCCTGGCGCAGGCTCAGCTCCCGGCTCCGCTGCGCGACGACGAAGGCGAGCAGCCCGTGGATCCCGGTGGCCGCCAGGGTGACGGCGAGGGCGGCGAGCGAGGTGAGGAGCAAGGTCGCGAAGCGATCTCCCGCGGACGAGCGGCGCAGGAGCCGTTGCACGCGGCGACGCGGGCGGGCGCTCTCGACCCGGCGGGGCGGGAGGCTTTGCTGCGCTACGTGCTGCGACCTCCGGTGGCCCAGGAGCGGGTAGAGCAGCGACCCGACTGCCTGGTGCGCATCACCCTCAAGAAGGCCTACCGCGACGGAACGGTCGCGGTAGACATGGACCCGCTGTCTTTGCTGTGCCGGTTGGCCACCAGCGTGCCCCCACCGCGGTTCCACACCGTGAAGTATGCGGGAGTGCTGGCCCCGGCGAGCCCGTGGAGGTCGCGTCTGGCGCCGCCGCCGCCCCAAGCCGCCGACGCAAGCGCCAAGCCGGATAGGCCGGCTCATCCGGGCACCTACCGCCCATGGGCTGAACTTCTGGCCCGAACCTTCGCGGTGGACGTTCTCGTTTGTGCCACCTGCCAGGGGCGGATGAAGCTGCTCGGGCTGGTCAAAGCTCCTGCCAGCATCGCGAGGTACCTCGCCACCGTGGGCGAGGCGACCGAGGCGCCGCGGCGGTCGCCGGGTCGCGGTCCGCCTTTCTGGAAGAGCCGCGTGCTACGCCGGCAGGTTCTCGGTGACGAGGACGAGGGCTGCGGGCGTGGTCACAGGTCAGGCGAGGAGGTAGCGTAGCCCGCAGCGCGGCAGCGTGGAGTGGACCACGGTACGGCGCGGTCTGCGCGTGGCTCGACGTCGGCACCACGGGAAGCCCACTCCGGGGCGAGGGCGGACGAAAGTGCACGGTGCCATGGAGGGGTTCGAAGTGGGGGTTGGGCGCCCGCGGGCCGCCCCCGAGAGCGCGGCTTGACTGGCGAACCGCCCTTCTTTCACTTACTCTCCCTTCTTTCACTTACTCTCTCAACGAGAAAGATCTTCTCGAGTAGTTTGTCGGTGCCGCCTAATCCGTGACGCTGCGGGTCACCGGCTGAACAGGGCCAACCGAATGGCGGCGGCGATCGGCTGGTAGCCGGCTTGGTTCGGGTGAACGTGATCGCACGTCAAATCGGAGCGCAGGGACCAGGCCGGATCGCCGGCATCTTTCACGGCCGCTTCGACGTCAATCACCGCATCGAAGCTTGGTTCGGGGGCGCTTCGGCGCTTGTCGTGGTTGCGAATCCATTGGTTCACGGCCTGAGCGGTTTGCTTGTTGTTGCCGACGTCCTTGACGGAGTGGCCAATGGGGAGGATTGGAACCCCGAAGATCTGCTTCCCCGACTGGTGAACTTTCGTGATGGCCTGCTCGTAGGCGGTCTCGAGGAAGGATGCGTCCACGTGCTCGTAGGAGATGTCGTTCAGCCCCATGAGCAACGTCACCCATCGCACCGCTGGAAGCCTCAATAGTTCATCGAGGCGCGACAAGCCACGAAGACCTGCGCCATCGGAGGAAGCCAAGCGCCCCGACCCGATGCCAGCGTTCAAGACGGCCACGGCAGTTCCGTCAGGCAGCGACGGCATCCGTGCCGCGAGCCGATCCGGCCAGTCGCCGTCCGTGTCGACCGCGGAGCAGGCCCCTTCGGTGATCGAGTCGCCGAGCGCGACGATGGCCGCCCCTGGACCGGACGCGAGAACCTGCACCTCGTACACCGCAAATACTTGGCGGGTCGTCGACGCCCCCGTCAGAGACGTCGCGGAAACCTGGTTGCCCGCGCTGTGATACGCGGTCTTGACCTGCGCGCGCCCCCCCTCGGTCGTCGGAACAAAGGAGCCGGGCACGTACAGGGAGATAGCCAGATCCTGCCCTGCGCTGACAGTCAGTGTGACGGAATCACTCCACAGGTCACTGCCAGCGGGAACGATCGCCGACGAGCGCCCCGCGAACGTGAGCGGACGGTCTGTTCCGCTCGCGATATCGCTGCCGCTGGTGCGGATCGCGACGTGACCAGCGCCAATACCGAGCGATGTCGCGGAGAACCGCTGGCTGAGTCGCACCCGCACCTGTGAACCGCCCATGGTCAGGTGCGCCATCACCCGTAACGTTCGGCCAGTCAGATCCGGAACCGAATCCGTGAACGTATGATCGGTCGTAATTGTGGTGGAAAGCGGCCCCCTTCCAAGCCACGCGGATACCCACGTGCGCGCCTGCGCCTGCGCGGTGGCTGCGAGCAACGAGGATGACAGCGCGAGGACAACAATGATCGACGAGCGACGGACGTTTCGTCGGAGCCGTGAACTCATCGAGCGCACCAATAACATCGCAGCTCGTTGACCGGCTCGCCTCCCCGCTCAGAACGAATACTTCAGGCCAAACTGAATCTGGCGCATGGGGAGGGCCGTGGAGGTGATGACGCCGAATCCCTGGTGCGCGGCGTTCGCCGGCGCCCCCGGGAACGCCGCGCCAGCCAGGATGTTTGCGTTCGGCGCGCCCCACACCGGATGGTTGAACACGTTGAAGGCTTCGACCCTGGCCTGGATGCGGTGACCTTTCCACAGCCGGAAAGTCTTCGCCAGCGCCGCGTCGATCTGCTGCAGAGGCGGAGTGGTCATCGAATTGCGCCCGACGTCCCCGAATTGGCCCTCCTGAGACAAAACGAACGACGCGGGGTCGTACCACCGACCCGGCGAGGGGTCGGCGACATAGCCGTTGCCCACGCCCGAGAAGCTCGGACGGTCGTTCACCAGGGCGTTGGTGCCCGATTGAACCTTGCCGGCGGAGAGGGTCAGCGGAACGCCGCTCTGGATTGTGGTATTCGTGCTCAACTGCCACCCGCCGAGAATGCCGTCCAGGACGGCATTGTTGATGTTCACCCGTTTGCCCTTGCCGAACGGCAGCTCGTAGACGACGCCGAGGACCCAGCGATGGCGCACGTCGAACGAGGAGGGCCCGGTCTCGCATTCCATGCAGCGGCTGTCCTGCGGGAACAGCGTGTCGAAGCCCTGCGTGCGGGTGCCGCTGGAGTTGTCGATCGACTTGGCAAACGTGTAGCTCGTGTTCAGACTGAAGCCGTTAGCGTAGCGGCGCGTCACCCTGAGGCTCAACGCGTTGTAGTGCCCTTTGTTCTGGTCGGTCACGTACGAGATCACGCCGAAGTTCTTATAAGGCACGCGCGTGCTGATGCTGTTCAGCGGGCCTGGACCGGCCTGGTTGAGGGTCTGGAAACCATAGAGATGGCGGCTCTGCGATCCGAGGTAGCCCAACTCCATCGACCAGTTCGCGCCAAGCTGCCGCTCGACGTTGACCAGATACTGCCAGGTGCGCGGCGTCTCGTGGCTGTAGGCCGCCGCCCACGACAACGTCGGTGGCACCGAGGCGGTTCCCCCGCCGGGCGCCGCATTGGCCCAGGAGACTGCTTTCGTTGCCGATGCTTGCGTGTCGACGCGGGCGGCGGTGATACGAGCCATGTCGAAGTACTCGGCGTTGCCGATGTCTTCCATGTAGTAGAGCCCGACACCGGCACGGATGACGGTCTTGTCGTTGAGGCTGTAGGTGGCGCCGAGGCGGGGTGCGAAGTTCAAGTACTTCGTCTCCCTCAGGTTGTTGTTCAGACCAAAATCCTTGGCACACCCGACCGGCGTGACCGTCCAGCGGAGGCTCAGACCGTCGTACGGATCCGTACAATTGTCGCCCTGGCGCACGAGCGTCGGATAGTTGGATTGCGGCTGATTGAGACTGTAGTCGATCGTCGGGATGTTCACCGTGAAGTAGGTCCCCAGCGTGTTGGTGAATGGCGGCGTCAGCTCGTAGCGCAGGCCGGCGAACAACGTCAATTTGTTCGTCACTCTCCAGCTGTCGTCGACGAACGCGTGGAAGACGTTGCGTTCGAATTTTCCCTCGGCGATGGCCAGCGCGACGCTCGTCCTGAACGGCTGGCCGAGCAGGAACTCGGCGAAGGCGTAGCCGCCGGTGTTGTCCGCAGGGTTCCGAGTGCGAAACGCCGAGAACTCGAAGCTGCCACGGGAGAACTGGTTGCCGACCTCGTTGAAGTGCTGCCGGGCGAACTCGGCGCCGATGCCGAGGGTGTGGCGTCCCTTCACCCACGTCAGCTTGTCCACGAACTGCAGCGTGTTGTTGTCGACCGCGAAGGGGCCGTCGGTGATGTCACCGATTCCGCTGAACCCGGTGAACGCGACGCTCGGAATGCCCCACGTAACCGGGTCGCCGGACTCCAGGTTCGGGATCTTCAGAGCGCCGACCACATCGTTGGTAAAGGCCGAGAGGGTGCCGATCGAGTTGAAGAACTTGGTGTAGCCGACCCGCGCGTCGTTGACCAGCGTGGGGGTGAGCGTCCGCGTGTTCGAGAGGGACCACTGCTTGTAATTCGTGATCGTCTTCGAACCCGCCAGGCCGAGGCCCTGGTTCGACTGCTCGTCGTCGCCCCAGTTGTACCGCGCCATCCACATCGACCTGGCCGACTCGTTGAAGTCGGCCCTTATCATGTAGCCCTTGCGATCGTACGGCTGTGAGTTGTCCTGGAGGTAATTGTTGGTCAGCCCAGGAAGCGTGGACGAGTGGTAGTACGTCAACAGGTCCTTCGAAATGGGGTCAATCCTGCTCGCCGGGATGACGTTACCCGGGAACGGCTGGCCGGTATTCGGGTCGTAGATGATCGTACCGGGCAGGAGTTGGCTGAAGTCGCCGTTGAACATCTTGTCGCTCGGCACCGTGAACGTGCTCTGCGTGGTCTGCTTACGCTGCAGCGCTTCGTAGTTGACCATCAAGAACAACTTGTCCTTGATCACCGGGCCGTCCGCCTCGAAACCGTAGTCGTTCCATTTGAACGGCGACTTGTCCGGGTGGACGCTGGTGAACGTGTAAGGCTTGGCGTCGAACTTCTCGTCGCGCAGGAATTCGAAGATCGAGCCGTGGTACTGGTTGCCGCCAGACTTGGTGACGACGTTCACCTGCGTGCTTTGGTGCCCGAACTCCGCCGGGTAGACGCCGGTCTGGACCTTGAACTCCTGGATCGCGTCGATCGAGGGCAGGGCGATGTAGTTCTGGAAGTTCGGGTCGGTGTTATTGACGCCGTCGAGCGTGTAGTAGTTGAAGAAGATGCGCTGGCCACCGGCGGAGATGGACTGCTGCGCGCGCTCGCCGCCAAGTCGGGCGCCGGCCTGCCCGGCCGCGGGCGAGAGCACGTTGACGTTGGGCGCCTGGGCGACCAGATTCAGGTACTGCCGGCCGTTCAGCGGCAATTCGGTCACCACCTTGTTCTCGACGACGGTGCCGATGGTGGTGCTTCCTGTGCCGAGGAGTGCGGTCTCACCGCTCACCGTCACCGTCTCGCCGACCCCGCCGACCTCCAACGCCACATCCAGTCGCGCCGTCTGCTGAACTTCGAGCTTGACGTCACGGATCTCTGCGGCCTTGAAGCCTTTCTGCTCGACTTTCAATTCATAGACGCCGGGGGGCAAAGAGGGAAAGGCGTAGAGCCCTTGGCTATTGGTCGTGGCCTTGCGCGTGGCGTGAGTGGCCTTGTTCGTCACGGTGACGTCGGCGCCCGCCATAGCGGAGCCCGACGGGTCCGTCACTCGGCCGTCGATCCCGCCTTGGGTTTGCGCCCGGGCGGTCCCCGCCCATGACGCAAGCAGGATCAGTACGGTGAGGAGCCGTGCGAGCGAACGCGACCTGTGTCTCATGTTCTTCTCCAAAGTCACTTGCGAGCATGGGCAGCCAGCTGCTGAATGTGCCGTGACTTTGGGGCGTTGGCCACGCCCACACAAGGTCGCCTACGGTACGGGACGGTGTCAGGCGCCAGTTTGGCGTGCGTTTGTCGAACGATTGCGGTCGCATGCGTGGTCCCGTCGGGACCGGTACGGTACCGTAGACCGTGGTAGGATCGGCCGTCATTTACCATGCCGCGAGCCTCAACTGCCGAGCCCGGCCCCGCCGACGGCGTCATGGTGCTTGACCACCCGGCCGTGCATGCGCAACTCGCCCGGTTACTGCAGAGTCCTCAATTCCGGAACAGCAAGCGGAGCCAGGCGCTGCTGCGGTTCGTCGTCCAGGCAGCGCTGGCTGGCGACCAAAACTCGCTGAAGGAGAGGTGCATCGGCGCTGCAGTCTTCGGCCGCGAGGCCGCGTATGACACAGCCCAGGACCCGATCGTGCGCAATGCGGCGATCGAGGTGCGGAAGCGGCTCGCGCAGTACTATCTCGAGCCCGAGCATGCTGCCGAGTTGCGGATCGAGCTCCCGAGCGGATCGTACATGCCGGCATTCCCGGCGGAACCGGCCGCAACCGAACCAGCGGTGCCATGGCCGAAGGCGCACGGCTCTCCGCTTCGGTGGATCGCCCCGCTTCGGTGGATCGCCGCCGCCGCGCTCACGGTGATTGCGGCGGCAGCGGTCTTTCTCTGGGGTGCGCGGCGCACGCCGGCGTCGGATCTCGAGGCGTTTTGGGAACCGCTCTTCCGGGACGGAAGCCCGATCCAGGTGAGTATCGGCCAGCCCACGCGCCTGTATCGCTTTACTGGACCGCGGATGGAGGAATTGAACAGGCTGTTCGGCGGTGGGGAATCGGACGGCGTCAAAGGAACCAAACCGCCAATTGCTCCCGACGAACTCGTCTGGGTGGCGCCGGAGTATCTGTTCATGCGGGACGCGCTGGCCGCGTTCAAGGTGGCGGCGTGGATTCAATCCGAAGGCCACGCGTCCCGGCTGGCGTCGGTCGCGCAGACCAACTACTCGCAGCTTCGGCATGCGCCGCTGGTCGCGATCGGCGCCTTCAACAACGCGTGGTCGATCCGGGTCACCGCCGAGCTGAGGTTCGTGTTCGATTATCGAGTGATCGACGGGGTTGCGTATCATTGCATCGTCGACCGGCGCAGTCCGCCGAGCGTCCTGGGGAAAGTGGCGCAGCCGGCCAGTGGCGGCATGAGCGAAGACTATGCGATCGTGACGCGGGTTTTCGAACCGACCACGGAGAAGACGGTGATTTCAGTGGCCGGTATCGAGACGTATGGCACGCTCGCGGCAAGCGAGTTCGTCACGGATCCGACGTATCTCGAGGCTGCGCTGGGCGCCGCGCCGCCGGATTGGCGGCGAAAGAACGCGCAATTCGTCTTGGGCACGAAAATCATAGATGGGACTCCCGGGCCACCGCGGATACTGGCCGCTCAATTCTGGTAAGTAAGGACCTCCGCGCCTTCTTCGACCGCTTCCATTTTGAGGCTGAACTTGCGAGATGGCTCCCACAGTTCCCGGTCGGATTACGCGGTGTTCCAGTGAAAGGGACGGTCCAACCTTTCGCGAATCCCCGTAGCGGTACCAATTCTCTAACCTGCACAGGCCACGTCAGTCCCGAGCGCCGACGCGCTCGCTGTGCTGTGCAGACGAGCGCCGAGCGGCGCTGTCACGCAAAACGTCGCACTTTTCGAGCTGAGCGCGTGCGAGGGGTTCGTCGCGGTAAACTGTCACGTTTGCCGTAGCACGACGGCCACTGCATGAAGGTACTCGGGAACCCTCGGCCGACCGCCGAGCAGCTAGATATCATCCGCGACTACAGGCCCGGCGTCGCGCTCATCCGAGGTGCGGCTGGCAGAGATCGGCCGCGTTCTTCGTCTTCTTCCAGAAGGAATCCGCGTCGAGGACCACCCGGCGGCCGAGGGCCTGCTGAAGCCCGACGTTCACCTGATCCCGCGCGCCGGCGTGCAGGGGGATGCTGGCGGAGGCGCCGATGTCTTCGGCCGAGAGTCCCCCCTCGCCGGTCGCGCTCGAGACCAGAAGGTTCTCGTTGAGCGGTGTCTGGAGCGACCTCGCGTAGCCCGCACGCAGGATGGTGTTCAGCCCCTTCAGCCGGTAGGTCGCGCCGACCCGCGGCTGCCACAACGTGGCGGAACTGAGCCGTCGTACCGATCGAACCGCAGGCCGAGGTTGAACGTCCACTCGGAGCGCGCGATCTCGTCCTGCACGAAGGCGGCCTGCTGTTTGATGGCCCCGGTGCCGTTGAAGTGGAACGGCGAGCCGCCGCGCGTCAGGTCGTAGGGCAGAAGCCCGGGGGCCAGATTGGGATTCGCGACGTAACTCGCGCGCAACAGGCGGCGGGGTCCGTGATCGACGGGTCGGTGACAAGGTCGCCGGACGCCGTCAGGCACACGGGGTTGAAGGTCGGGTCGGTCAGCCCCAGGGTGAAGTTCTCCATGAGGTTGGTCCGGCTGGCCTGGACACCCGCCCTGAGACTGTGCCGCTTCGTCGCGTAGGCGAGGTCGGCCTTGGCGCCGAAGTTGGTCAGCGTGCGCACCTGCGCCATGGTCGCGGGCTGATCGGCCAGGGGCGATGCGCTCGGGCTGTAGTCGATCCGATCGTGCCGGTACCACGGGTTCACCGTGAGCAGCGTCGCCGTGTTCAGCACGTGCGCCCAACCGGGCGCGATGTTGAAGGACTCCACCTTCTGCTGCTGGTCCTGCCCGGCGGTCTGCTGCGTGTAGTCGTTCGGGATGTGGAACCCCGATCGCGCATACATGCCGTTCAGGTGCAGCGTGTCGGCCGCCCCCGGCCTGTAGTCGAGCCGGGTGAATACGTTGACGTTGTGGCCGTCCGCATGGTGGGGGGCCTCCTCGGGGGTGTCCAGAAAGCAGTCTGACCGAGACGCGTTCACCGCGGTGAAGATACCGAGCTTGTCGGTCCCCAGCCCGAGCGACGCGCCGCCCTGGGGTGTGCGGAAGGTCCCGTAGCCCACCGACGCGCTGCCGTGACCGGGGTTTCTGAAAGAAGGGCGGTTCGTCGCTAGACGAGCGGCGTCTTGCTCGGGTCCGGGACCTCGAGGGGCGGAAGGCCCTTGAACTCCATGTGCGGGGGCGTGAGGTCGAGCTTCGAGGCGTTCATCACCCAGTCCCAGCTCAGGGCGCGCCCGGTGTAGGCGCTCATCCGGCCCATGATGGCGGTGAGGCAGCTCTCCGCGACCTGCCGGCCTTCGTTCAGGGGCTTGCCGGCCTTGATGCTCGCGATCAGGTCCTTGTGCTCCTCGACGTAGGGGTTGGGTGAGGCCTTCGGGTTCTCGTAGGGCTTGGCCCCCTTGATGTAGCCGTCCGCGCTGTCCGTGTAGGAGAAGCCGGTGGCGCCCACCACGCGCTCCGAGACGTTCTCCGCGGCCCCCGCGGTCTGCCGGCACATGCTGAGCACGCGGGCCCCGTTCGGGTACTCGTACTCGACGGCGAAGTGGTCGAAGATGTTGCCGTACTGCGGCTCGGTCCGCGCGGCGCGGCCGCCCATGCCCACGCACTTCACGGGGTGCGCGCCGAAAGCCCAGTTCATCACGTCGAGGTTGTGGACGTGCTGCTCGACGATGTGGTCGCCCGAGCACCAGCCGGTGAAGAGCCAGTTGCGGATCTGCCACTCCATGTCCGACCACTTCTTCGCGGTTCGGTTGGTCCAGTTCTGCGCGGCCCTCTCGACCCACAGGGCGCCCATGTTCCAGTAGCACTGTCCGGCCACGAGCTCGCCCAGGTCCCCGCCCCGCACGCGCTTCATGATCTCGACGTAGTGGGCCTGGTGCCGGCGCTGGGTGCCGGCCACGATGGCCAGCCTCTTCGCGGCCGCGAGCTCCGAGGTGGCGATGACCGAGCGCACGCCGACGGGGTCGACCGCCACCGGCTTCTCGGTGAAGACGTGCTTGCCCGCCTCGATCGCGGCCTTCAGGTGCTGGGGGCGGAAGAAGGGCGGAGAGGCGAGGATCACGAGGTCGACGGGCGAGGCCAGGACCTTCTGGTAGGCGTCGAAACCCGTGAAGCAGGTCTCGCGAGTGGCCGTGAGACGATCCGGCGGGAGCTTCTCCTCCAGAAGCTTGGCCTTCATCCGGCCGAGTGACCACTCCAACTGGTCAGGGAACACGTCGCCCAGCGCGGCGATCACGACGTCCGGCGAGGCCGTCGCGCAGTTGATGGCGGCGTCGGTGCCCCGGCCGCCGCAACCGATGAGGCCGACGCGGATCCGCTCGGACGCGCCCGCCGCGAAGAGCCCGCTCGGGAAGCGCGGCGGCGAGCGAGGCGAGGGAAGCCGTCTTGAGGACGTCCCGCCGGGTCAGGCCGGCGCTCTCGGTCGTAGTCTTCGTCTTTCATGGCTCTCCCCTTCTCAGGAAGACGGCGGTTCGGCGGACGGTCAGGCCGCGACGGGGCGAGGGCTCCGCCGCAGCAGGCCGTGGATGATCCGGTCGAGCCCGACCGCGCGACCGCTGCCCGTCACCAGGATGACGGCGAGCGCGGCCGCCTCGACCAGGTTCTTGTTGACGACGAGATAGCTCCCCTCGGCGGGGATCGAGTAGTAGTAGCCCACGAACGGGGGGTTGCACAGGTAGAACAGGAGGATCACGACGAGGCCGGAGACCGCGGCCGTGCGCGTGAAGCAGCCGAGGATCAGGCCGAGGCCGATGGCGGTGAGGCCCCACTTGTTCAGCAGGTTGACGTTGGCCAGCACGTTCGGATCGGCGGCCATCCAGCGGAACAGGCCGGCGAACGGCCCGCGCGACTGGTTCAAGTAGCCCGCGGCCGACCAGCCGGGGGTCGTCAGCTTGGACAGGCCCTCGTACAGGAAGTGCCAGCCGATCAGCACCCGTAGCACGACGATGGCGGTCATCTGCGGCCGGGAGAGCGCCATCAGATCTTGAACTCCTCGGGCCGGAACGACAGCCGCTGCTTGGCGTCGATCGCCTCGTTGACCTTGAGCACGGTCACCGCCGTCTCGTAGCCGGCCTCCGCCGGGCAGTTGAGCTTCGCGGTGCCCCGGACCGCGTCGAAGAAGTTCTGGAGGTGCGGCTGGTGGTAGGGGTCGCGCAGCACCACGGGGACGCGATGCTGGTCGGGCGAGACGGACTCGCGGACGTCGAGCACCGCCTTCTCGTCCTCGGCCTTCTTCTCCTGGAGCTTCGGCGCCGAGACGTAGCCCTTCCGGATCCACTCGTCCCAGGCGGGGGCGTTCGGATCGCGGTAGAGGAAACCCGGGTAGTTCGCCTCCGATTCCGACACGATGAGCGTGCCCTGGTCGCCCATGAAGGTCTCGAAATAGCCCTGGCTGCCGTTCGTGGTCTGGGTCTGGTAGTAGGCACGGGCCGGCCCCGCCTTCGTGTCGTACTCGTAGATGGCCATCACGGTGTCGTACCACTCGTGGGTCTTCGGGTCGTGGTAGTCGTTGCCGCCGCTCGCCATCACGTGCGACGGGTTGGCCCCGAGGAACCAGTTGAAGATGTCGATCTGGTGCGACCCGAGGTCCACGATGGGACCGCCGCCCTTCCCCTTGTACCAGCGCCAGTTCCGGAACTGCTCCATGGAGGTGAAGCCGTACTGCTTCAGGCGGTCGGCCGGGATCGGCGTAGCGCTCGGGCCAGCCGAGGTCGGGCGACACCGCGCGGTTCCACTGGCCGTTCACGGTCACGATCCGGCCCGAGGAGGCGCGCCTCCTCGAGCAGCTTGTCGTGGCAGTGCTGGTAGCGCGGGTGGCTGCGGCGCTGGTGCCCGATCTGGAGGAGCTTCCCCGTCTCCCGCGCGGCCAGCACCATGCTCCGCGCACCTTCCAGGGTGTTCGACATCTCCTTCTCGCAGTAGACGTGCTTGCCCGCCTTCAGGCAGTCGATGGTGTGCTGGGCGTGCCAGAAGTCGGGGCTCGCGATCACGACCGCGTCGAGGTCCTTCTCCTTGTCGAGCATCTCCCGGTAGTCTTCGTACCCGTTGACCTCGAACTTGTACTTCTTGAGGGTGTTGACCACGCGCTTCTGGTTGTACTCCTTCCAGATGTCGCACACGGCACGGAACCGCAGGCCGGGAATGCGCAGCATGGCGTCGATCAGCACCTGGCCCTGGGCTCCCGCGCCGATCAGGGCCACATTGATCTCGGACAGGTTGGCGGGCGCCTTCGGGGCGTTGGCGCTCGCGGCGGCCTTCTGCGCCTGCTCGTATCCCTGCTTCTTGGCCCAGGCATACCCGAACAGGCCCAGGGCGGGGACGGTCGACAGGCCCTTCAGCACGTCGCGCCGGTCGAGCCCCTTCGAAGGCGGTCCCTCTTCCCTTGGCTTGCCCGGCGGGCTCTCCGGTCCCTTCTCGTCTTCGCCTGCCATCGCCTTCTCCTACTTCGCCGGGCGGCCGAAGACCTCGACCTCCACGTAGTGGTTCAGCTCGTTGGCGTTGCTCCCGCGGCTGTAGAGACGCACGTAGCGAGCCTTCACGCCCTTCGCGTCCACGAGCTTGCCCTCGGACGTCTCCACGAAGTTCATGTCCTGGCCTGCGCCGAGCTTCGCGATGTTGTCGTGATCGTTGTTGAAGAGGGTGCGGACGTTCTTGGTGAAGGCGGCATCGTCCGCCACCTGCACGATCACGTCGAAGTAGACGCGGGGCGTCTTGTGGAAGTGCCAGAAGAGGACGGCGAACACCTCGTGCGGTCGCCCCGAGGTCGATGGTCACGTGCTGGAGACCGGGGCCCAGCTCGACGTAGCTGCCGTCGGCCCCCTTCTTGTCGCCGTCCGTGACCTGGTCGATCTCGCCGATCACCGGCTCCGAGTCGCTGCTCGTCACCTTCTTGCCCTTGGCCACGTTCGTCACGCCGGCGGGGGCCAGGAACGGGTCGCGGGGCCGGCCGAGGGGCTTCTGGAGATTCGGGACGCTGAGGTTCTGGGGCGTGCCCTCGAACATCGGCTTCGGGAGCTGGATCGGAATCGGCACCATGCCGGCGGCGCCGGCTTGGGGCTTGGCGGGGGCTTGGGGCTTGGCAGGCTCCTGTGCGTACAGGAGGCCCGAGAAGAGGCCGAGGGCCAAGAGAGCGGCGACGGGGGGGGTGGGGGTGTGGCGGAATCGATTCATAGGGAGTGATTATCCTCGTTTGGCTCCCGGTCGCGAGAGCCACTTGATCTACCGGGGGTACCAGACCTCGACCTGGGGGTAGAGCCGGCACAAGGCGGTGATCTCCTCCGGGGCGAGAATCATGAACGCGGTCGAGAGGGCCTCGGCGAGCGCCGCGGGAGAGCCCGAGGCGCCTTCCTGGCGCCCGCCCACCCCCACCCACACCGCTCGGTCCCGCACCGGTCGGCCGGTGCGTGGGTCCTTGATGTGGTCGCCCTTCTGCGTCCCCGAGGCGGAGAGCGCCATCTGGCGGCCGGAGATCCGGGCCAGGACCTCATGGTCCGGTCCCGGCGAGCTCAGGGTGAGCGGCCACCCCTCCCACTCGGGCGGGGCCTCCAGGGCGAGGACCGAGCTATAGCCTCCGTGTACCAGAGCGTGCCGGATCTCCCACTCTTCGAGCAGCTCGCCCACGCGGTCGACCGCGAAGCCCTTGCCGATGCCCCCGAGGTCGAGCCTCACCCCATCGGCGAGGGCGCGCACCCGAAACCCGTCCGGGACGAGCTCGAGGTCGTGGAGCCCCGAGCCGATCGAGATGTCGAAGGCCCGGCCCGTGACCTCGTACATCCGCCGTGCGATCTCCAGGCACTCCAGGGTGGCCGGGCTCACCCGGGTGCTCTGCCCGGCCGCCAGGCCGTTGATGCGCGAAACGTCGCTGTTGGCGATGAACCGGCTCTGCTCCTGCTCGAGCCGGTCCACCAGGTCGAAGGCCGCCTGGGCCGCCTGGGCCGCGTAGCTCGCGTCGGCGTGAACGCAGTGGATCTCGAACAGCGTGGCCATTGCCGCATGAGAGAAGCGAAGGACGCCGGGCACCGCGCTCTGCTCGCCCGAGGCTGTGGCCGAGCCACCGGCCGGCTCCGGCTGCTTCATTTGCCGGGCCCGGTGGATGCCTTGGTCTCTGCGCCCCGCCGAAGGTAGTCCTCCCACAGGCGGTTCGCCGCGTAGCCGCGGAGCTCGACTCCGGGACGCAACTCGACGGGCCGTGCGAAGAGGCTCACGAAGAGCTCCCTCTCCCCCGGCGGCGGTACGTCGTAGAGCTTCCTCACGAGGGCCGGCTCCATGTCGGGGGTGACGAGGATGACCGGGGCGACCTTCGCCTTTTCGGAGACACCGTTCCACCACGCGACGCGCGACAGTCCCCGCAGGTAGAAAGGCAACGGCCAGAGGTTCTCACGGCTGATGATGTCGACGGGCATGGCCGTTCCGTCCGGGTGGGCGCGGGACAGATCCTTCAACCGACCCACGATTTCGAACACGTCGGTGCCGGTGTGGGCATAGACGTACGGGTTGCGTGGGTCTGCCGCGAAACGGAAGCTGCCCGAAAAGGCCTGCCAGGCGAGCTGCGCCGCAGCGCAGGCCAGGAGCAGGCCGAGGAGAGCCCGCATCGCGACGCCTGGGACAGCCCGCACGAGGAAGACCGCGCCGGGACCGGCGAGCAGGATCAGGCCGTGCAGGAACCCGAGCAGGCACCAGGGGGTCTTGTAGGGGATCGCGGAATACGTCACGAGCATCAGCAGCGTGTAGAACCCGACGAAGCGCAACCCTCGAGGGTCCGCCCCCGAGACACCCGTCCCCACCCAACCCGCGACGCCCCCGGCCACCGCCAGGGCGAGGATGAGTCCCTCGGTCCAGAAGGGCGTGCCGGTCGCCGGGAAGTGGATCAACAACTCCAGGTAGTAGGACCAGGGGTGGACGTGCCACGAGGCGGCACGGTCGAGGTAGAGCCCGTAGGCCCGCACCGCGTCCACGACGCCCCGGGGGTGGGTCAGGAAGGAGGAGAAGAGCAGCGAAGCGACGAGCACGGCCGTGAGAAGCGCCGCGATCACGTGCCTGGCGCTCACGACGCTGCGGATCGGCGGAGGGCTCTCGCGGTGACCGGGGCCGACGAGCCGGGTCAAGACCAGCGCCAGGAGCATGCACCCGAGCGCCAGGGGCGCCGTCTCCTTGGTGGCGAGCATCAGCCCCGCGCAAGCGCCCGCGAGGAGAGCGGGGGCGAGGCCGGGGGCGCGCGCATAGCGGCCGACAGCCACGAGGAGACCGAAGCTCCAGAAGACGAGGGGGATCTCGTGGATGAAGTACCGGCTGTAGAAGACCATGGCCGGGGAGATCGCGGCCAGGAGGGCCGCGATCGCGGCGCCGGCGTTGCCCAGGAAGCCTCGTGCCCCGAAGTGGGCGGCGACGAGAGCCACGCCCAGCACGGCGGGAACGGAGCGGAGGGTGACCTCGTCGATCTCGACGTATCGGCGCTCGCCGCGAAGCCAGGCGGGAAGCAGGGCCAGGTAGTAGAGGGTCGGACCGTGGAACTCGGCGGGATCGTAGGCATAGCCCCCGCCTTCCAGCAAGGTCCCGAACTTGTCCGCGTGAACGGCCTCGTCGGCGTGCATCGGGCGCGAGGCGAGACTCGGAAGGCGCAGGGCCGCGGCCAGGAGGGTGACGGCGAGAAAGAGGCTTTTCGAGCGCAACCGCGCAAGTCTCGCACATCGGCCTCCCGCCCGCGTCCCGTGCAAGAGGTGGTCCGACGCCTCTGGGGTTCATGAGACCCATACCCTCGGGCAGCCCGATGGGGTAGGCTTCGCTTCCGGATCTTCGCCCGACGAAGACGGGCTTGCCCAGAAGAGGAACGCCATGCGCCGAAAGCAGAGTCCAGGGTCCAGCCGTCGCGAGTTCATCGCCACCACCGCCTCGGCGGTCGCCGCTTTCACCATCGTTCCCCGCCACGTTCTGGGCGGCCCGAAGTTCGTCGCCCCGAGCGACAAGGTGAACGTGGCCGTCGTCGGCGTCGGCGGCCAGGGGCGCACCAACCTCCGCTCCCTCTACCAGGAGGCCGACTGCCAGGTCATCGCCATCGCCGACCCCGCCGAGGAGTGGGACCTGAGCCCGTATTACTACGGCGGCAAGGCCGGCCGGGGGCCGGTCAAAGAGGAGATCGAGAAGAACTACGCGGCCAAGACCCCCAACTACAAGTGCTCCGTCTACGAGGACTTCCGCCTCATGCTGGAGAAGGAGAAGGCCATCGACGGGGTGCTCATCGCCACCCCGGACCATCTCCACGCCTACGCCTCGATCCTGGCCATGAAGGCCGGCAAGCACGTCTACTGCGAGAAACCGCTGACCCTCAACATCAGCGAGGGCCGTGCCGTGGCCCGAGTCGCGAAGGAGACGGGGGTCGCGACGCAGATGGGCAACTTCGGGCGATCGAGCGAGGGACATCGCCAGACCGTCGAGTGGATCTGGGACGGCGCCATCGGCGCGGTGCGCGAAGTCCATGCCTGGGGCGCCGCGGGCGCATTCGCGATAGGCAAGGGCAGGCCCACCGGTACCCCGGAGGTGCCCGCGGGTCTCAACTGGGATTTGTGGCTGGGGCCCGCCGAACGGCGTCCCTACCACCCGGCCTACGCGCCGTTCAACTGGCGGGGATGGTGGGCCTTCGGCGGTGGCGGGCTGCCGGACGTCGCTCCCCACCACCTCGACCCGGCATTCGACGCGCTCAAGCTGGACTCGCCCCTGACCGTCGAAGCCTCGGGCGCCGCCCTGGACAAGGAGGTCTGTGCGACCGGAGTGCTGGCGACCTACCGGTTCGGTCCCCGCGGAAACATGGGGCCGGTTGCGGTCTATTGGTACGACGGAGGCCTGCATCCGGCCACGCCGCCCGGCATCGACCCGGACGACCCCATCCAGCGCCTGGGCGAAGGGCAGAACGGCATCCTCTTCGTCGGGGAGAAGGGGTTCATCACCTGCGCGGGCTGGTCGGGGATGCCCCGCCTGCTGCCCCTCGAGCTGCACAAGGAGTACAAGCGCCCCCCTCGGACGCTTGCGCGCGTCGAGGGACACCATGCCGACTGGCTGCAGGCCTGCAAGGGGGGGACGCCGGCGTGCAGCAACTTCGAGTACGCCTCGCGGCTTTGTGAGTTCGTCCATCTCGGCAACGTGGCCCTCCGGACCGGGAAGCTCATCAAGTGGGACGGCCCGAACATGAAGGCCACCAACGTACCCGAGGCCGACCAGTACCTGAAGGGAGCGCCTTACCGGACAGGCTGGGAGCTGCCGGTCTAGTCTCCCTCGGCCCCACGTGGGCCGCCGCGGACCAAGCGCACTCGACCCATAGGAGATCTCGCCTTGAGAGAGCCCTACCTCGACCCCCATCGATCGATTCCCGAGCGCGTGAGCGATCTCTTGTCGCGCATGACCCTGGAAGAGAAGGCCGCGCAGATGCACGCGCTGTGGCTGATCCTGTCCGAGGACGGCGAGCACCGGCCGCGGCAAGACGACTTCACGGGGGGCACCGACCCGGCAGCCGTGAAGAAGGCGCTGCGTCACGGTCTGGGGCAGATCTCGCGTCCGCTGGGCAGCCACGGCGTGGAGCCGAAGCGGGGCGTCCGGGCCCTGAATCGCCTCCAGAAGTTCCTGCATGAGGAGACCCGGCTTCGCATACCGGCCCTGAGCCACGAGGAATGCCTCGTCGGCCTGATGGCGCGGGGGGCGACCCTGTTCCCCTCGGCCCTGGCCTACAGCGCCACCTGGAATCCCGACCTGATCGAGCGTGTGGCGCAGGTCATCGGCGGCGAGGTGCGGAGCGTCGGCTGTCACCAGGGGCTGGCGCCAGTGTTCGACGTCTCCCGCGACGTGCGCTGGGGCCGCACGGAGGAGACGCTCGGGGAAGACCCCTACCTGGTCGGGGTCCTGGGCACCCGCTTCGTGCGCGGCCTCCAGGGCCCGAAGCGCGACGTGCTCGCAACCCTCAAGCACTTCGCCGGACACTCGTTCAGCGAGGGTGCCCGCAATCACGGACCCGTCCACCTCGGCTGGCGCGAGCTCAACGACGTGTTCATGCTGCCCTTCGAGATGGCGGTGAAGCAGGCGAATCCCGGCTCCGTGATGCCGGCCTACCACGACATCGACGGCGAGTCGTGCCATGCGTCCCCACACCTGCTCACCGAGGTGCTCCGCGAGGAGTGGGGCTTCGACGGCATCGTGGTGGCCGACTACATCGGCATCAGCCTGCTCTACCAGCACCACAACCTCGCCAAGGGCCCCGCCGAGGCGGCGGCCATGGCCTTTGGCGCCGGGCTCGACATCGAGCTGCCCGCCGACGAGTGCACCGCGCACCTGGGCGAGGCGGTGGAGCGCGGCCTCATCTCGGTCGAGACCATCGACACGATCGTCCGGCGCATCCTCACCGAGAAGATCCGGCTCGGCCTCTTCGAGCGGCCGTACGTGGACGAGGGCGCCGTCGAGCTGCAAGCGCCGGCCACCCTCGAGGTGGCCCGCGAGGTCGCGCGGCAGTCGGTGGTGGTCCTGGAGAATCGCGGCATTCTGCCGCTCGACCCGCAGCAGGGTCAGCGCATCGCCGTCATCGGGCCCACCGCGGACGACCCGCTCGCCCTGCTCTGCGGCTACCATTTCCCGGTACACCTGATCCTGAACGACGCCGGGGAGACCGCGGGCCAGGTCGTGACCCCGCGGGCCGCGCTCGAGAAGGTGTTCGGCGCCTCGAAGGTGGGCTATGCCAAGGGCTGCCACATCGTCGAGGTGCGCAAGTACGGCTCGCCCGTGTTTCCGGGCGACGTCGAGAAGAGCACCACCCTCGAGCAGGCTTCGCCGGTATCAAAGAAGGTGGACCTGATCCCGGCGGCGGTGGACTGCGCCAAGGCGGCGGACGTGGCGGTGGTGTGTGTCGGCGATCTGGCGGGCCTCTTCCAGACCGGCACCGTGGGCGAGGGTTCCGATGCCGATTCGCTCGACCTGCCCGGCGTGCAGCAGCAGCTCCTTGAGGCTGTGGTGGCCACGGGGAAGCCCGTGGTGGTCGTGCTCACCAGCGGCCGCCCGTACAACCTGGGCGGCCTGGAGGACAAGGTCGCGGCCTTCGTGATGGCCTTTGCCGGCGGTCAGGAAGGCGGCAACGCGCTGGTCGACGTGCTCACCGGGAAGGCCGAGCCCTCGGGTCGGCTCACGGTCTCGGTGCCCAAGAACGTCGGCGCCGTCCCCTACTACTACAACCACAAGATGAAGAGCGCGGGCACGCCCATCGCCCTGCACTTCGGCAGCCGCTACCCGTTCGGCTACGGCCTGAGCTACACGCAGTTCGAGTTTGCCGACCTGAAGCTGAACGCGAAGGACGTGGACGCCGGGACCGGCGTGATCCGCGTGCGCTTCAGCGTCAAGAACGTCGGCGCGCGCGCCGGGGTCGCGGTGCCGCAGCTCTACGTGCGTGACCTGCTGGCCTCGATGGTACGGCCGGTGAAGGAGCTGAAGGCCTTCGGCCGGGTCGAGCTCCTGGCGGGCGAGTCGGTGCGGGTCTCCTTCGAAGTGCCCACCGACATGCTGTGCTTCACGGGCCAGGGCGGCCGGCGCATCGTGGAGCCGGGGGAGTTCGAGCTGCAGGTGGGCGCTTCCAGCGCGGACATCCGCCTGCGCACGACCGTGAACTTGACCGGAGCCGTGCACACCCTCGGCCGCGAGTGGCGGATGGAGAGCCGCTGCGAGATCGAGCGCTGAAGTAGCGACCCTACTTCTTCGTGATCTTGAAGTCTCCCTTGCGCTCGTCGTGGCTCCAGGAGCCGGTCATCGTGGCCTTGTCGACCTTGCCATCGATCGTGTAATGGATGACGTTGCCGCTGCGGCCTTTGGCGTCGGCCTCGAAGTGCACCGCGGTCGTCTTCGAATCGAAGGTCGCCTTCTGTAGCGCTACGGCATTCGGCCCCGGGTTCACGGTGCCGCTCAGCGCCTTGCCGTCCCACTTCAACTCGACCGTGACCTGATTCCGATCGGCCGCGCTCGGGCCCCAGTCACCGACCCAGGTGCCGCTCAGCGGATCGCCGCCCGACTGCCGCGCGAACGCGGAGACCGCCAGCAGCAGACAGACAACCAGAGACAACGCATTTCGCATCTTCATCGCGTGTTTCCTCCGTGAACGGACGAATGAGCGACCTTCCTCCTCGTCGTGGGCGCGATGCCCAGAGAGGGGGTGGCCACTCGTTTCGTCCACCCCATAAGCCTATGCCGATGGCGTCGTCTTGGGAACCACCGACCCAGCCCTTTCATCTCGCGCATTTCCTGCGGCGCCCCGTGCCGGCAGACACCAAACCTGCGCGGCCCCACCCGCCAAGGCACGAGGCGCCACCGCATTCCCTGCGGCGCAACGATGGCACCTTTGTTGCTCTGCAGTACCGGAGTCGGACGAAAGGAGTGCTGCGGCGTGAAGGACCTCTTGATCGGAATCGCAGGAACGGGCGGCGACGGCGTCGTCTCCGCGGGCGAATCGCTCATGGGGGCGCTCGCCGCCGAGGGCTACTACGGCCTCATGACGAAGAGCTTCGGCTCGCAGGTTCGCGGAGGCGAGGCTTCGTGCCGCATCCGCATCGCGACGACTCCCGTCCGCAGCGCGGGGGGGACGCTCGACGTGGCGGTGGCCCTCGACTGGGACGACTTCCTGAAGTTCGGGGCCGAGCTGCCCGTGGACGGCCGCACCACCGTTCTCTACGACTCGGCGAGCGGGGTCGAGCCCGACCGCCTGCCTCTCGAGGGCGTCCGCCCGGTCGAGGTCCTTGCCGTCCCCATCGACGAGATCGCGCGGACGTCCGCCGGCACCGACAAGGCGAAGGCGACGGTCGTGCTCGGGCTCCTCGCCGGCTGGTTCGACGTGGCGCGGCAGGAGCTGCTGAACGGCATACGCCTGAAGTTCGCGCGGAAGGGCGCGGACGTGGTCGCCGCCAACGAGCGCGCGTTCGCGGCGGGGCTCGCTTTCGCGAGCGGCCACGCGCTCGGCGCGGCCAAGCGGCTCGCGCCCCCCCTCGCGTCGGGACGGAAGTGGCTGGCCGACGGCAACGAGATGTGCGCGGCCGCGGCCGTCTTCGCCGGCTGCGAGTTCTTCGGCGGGTATCCCATCACCCCCTCCACCGAGATCATGCAGGCCCTGGGCCGCGACCTCTGGAAGTTCGGGGGCGCGGTCCTCCAGGCCGAGGACGAGATCGCGGGCGTGGGCGCCGCCATCGGCGCGTCTTTCGCGGGCCGGAAGGCGATGACCGCGACCTCCGGCCCCGGCATGTCGCTGATGACGGAGATGCTCGGCCTGGCGACGATCGCCGAGCTGCCCCTCGTCTGCGTGAACGTGCAGCGGGGCGGCCCCGCCACCGGGATGCCGACCAAGAGCGAGCAGTCCGACCTGTTCCAGGCCGCGTTCTCCGCCCATGGCGACGTCGCCCGCCCGGTGCTGGCGCCCACGAGCGTCGCGGACACCTTCCCCGTCACCGTCGCCGCTTTCAACATCGCGGAAGCCCTGCAAACGCCCGTGATCGTCCTCTCCGACCAGGAGATCGCGCAGCGCAAGGAGATCCTCGACCCCATCGACACCTCCGGCCTCGTGATCACCAGCCGCTGCCGCCCGACGCCGGTGGAAGTCGAGGGCTACGAGCGCTTCTCGTCCACGGAGTCCGGGGTGAGCCCGATCAGCCAACCGGGCATGCCCGGCGGTCAGTACCTCGCGTCCGGGATCGAGCACACGGAGGCGGGCGCGCCCACCGCGAGCGGCGTGGTTCACGCTCGGATGAGCGAGAAGCGTTTCCGCAAGCTGCGGGCGCTCCACGCGCGGCGCGACCTCTTCGAGCACCGCGGCCGCCACGACGCCGCGATCGGGCTCATCGCCTGGGGCAGCCTAGCCGGCTTGGCGCACGAGGCTTTCGAGCACGCCCTCGACCAGGGCCTCGACATGCAGCTCCTGGTGCCCCGGCTCGTCTATCCGGTGCTGGAAGAGACGTACCGGCAGTTCTTCGCGCACGTGCGCGCGGGCCTGGTGCTCGAACAGTCCTTCCAGGGACAGCTCCACCGGATCCTTCGGATGTTCGTGGACGTGCCCGCGGGCGTGCAGTCGTTCGCGCGGCCCGGCGCGAGCCCCATTACCGTCACCGAGGTCGTCGACCGCCTGCGGGCCGGCGTCCTCGGTCTCCAGCAAAGCCGCGCCGGCGAGCTGCAACCCGTCGAGTAGGAGGGACCTTGGAGTTCAAGAGCGCGCTCAAGCCGATCTGGTGTCCGGGCTGTGGTGACTTCGGGGTGCTGCAGGCGCTGTACCGCGCGCTGACCGCGGTCGGCCGGCCGCCGCACGAGGTCGCGTTCGTCTCCGGCATCGGGTGCTCGAGCCGGATCCCCGGCTACACCACCGCGTACGGCTTCAACAGCATCCACGGCCGAGCGCTGCCCATCGCCCAGGGCATCAAGATCGCCAACCCGGACCTCCTGGTGATCGTGGCCGGCGGCGACGGTGACGGCTTCTCCATCGGGGGAGGCCATGTCCCCCACGCGGTGCGGCGCAACGTGGACCTCACCTACGTCGTGATGGACAACCAGATCTACGGTCTCACCAAGGGACAGCTCTCGCCCACATCGCGACAAGGGACGCGCACGGTGACGTCGATCACGGGCAGCATCGAGCAGCCCTTCAACCCCTTGCTCACCGTGCTCGCCTACGGCGCGCCGTTCGTCGCCCAGGGGACGCCGGCGGACATGGCCGGTTTGGCCTCCATGATCGAGGAAGCGATCCGCTACCCGGGCTTCGCGTTCGTGAACGTGCAGTCGCCGTGTGTGACCTTCGGCGATCGCGACTGGCAGCTCAAGGCCCACAAGGCGGCCCTGCAGAAGGCCGCCGACCGGGGCCACGATCCGTCGCAGCGCATCCGCGCCCTGGAGCTGGCGCAAGGGTACGGCCGCGAGCTGGTGACCGGAGTCCTCTACCGGGACCCGGAGCCGCCGCCCACCTACGAGTCGCTGGTTCGCGAGCGGCAGGACGCGGCCCCCGTCGCGCCCGCCGAGCGCGCCCGGGCCCTGGAGCGATTCGTGGCCCGCGAGCCCTCAACTCAAAGCGCGGCGTAGCGGCTCTCGCGACCTTCCCTCCGTCGCCTGCTTCCCGAGGTACTCGGTCATCTCGGCGTAGGGCATGGGCCGGGCGTAGAGAAAGCCCTGGCCGAAGCGGCAGCCGAAAGCCTTCAAGAGGTCGCGCTGGCGCTCAGTCTCGATGCCCTCGGCCGTCAGCTCGAGGCCCAGCTCGTGGGCCAGCCCCACCAGGGTGCCCAGAATGGCGTCCGCTTCGACCGATTCGCCGAGCAAAGCCACGAACGACTTGTCGACCTTGAGCCCGTCGATGGGAAGGTCGCGGATCTGGCTGAGCGAGGAGTAGCCGGTCCCGAAGTCGTCCAGGCAGACGCGGATCCCGGTGTCCCGCAGACGGGTCATGCAGCGGCCGGTCGCCGCCAGGTTCGCCACCAGCCGGCTCTCGGTGAGCTCGAGCTCGATCCGCCTCGGCTCGATCCCCTCGTCCCTCAGGAGGGCGATCACCTCCTCTTCGAAGCCCGCGCGTTGGAAGTCGCGGGCCGAGGTGTTCACGGAGACCCTGGGCGGGGCGTGTCCCAGGGACAGCCACCGCCGCTCGTCCCGGCAAGCGGTGCGCAAGACCCTCTCTCCGATGCGGCTGATGAGCTCGCTCTGCTCGGCGAGGGCGATGAAGCTGCTCGGAGGGAGAAGACCCAAGCGGGGGTGGCGCCAGCGCACGAGGGCCTCGGCCCCCGCCAGGAGGCCCGTTCCGAGGTCGTGCTGGGGTTGATAGAAGACCTCGAGCTCGTCCGAATCCAGGGCCTTCCAAAGCTCGGTCCGGAGGGCCAGCTCCCCCTCGGGCTCGGGTCGGTCCTTGGCCGAGTAGAACGCGGGAGCCTCGTCGCCCATCGATCGCGCCCAGTTGATGGCAATCTCCCCGTCGCGAACCAGCTCGGCCAGGGTCTGCCCATCGCCGGGGGCGACCGCCAGACCGATCGTCGCCGTGAGGTGCAGGTCTCGTCCCTCGACGATCTGGGGCGCGCAGACCGCGGCCAGGAGGGCCTCTGCCTGCCCACGCACTGCTGCCCGCCCTCGGACCGGGTCGGGATCGACGGTGAAGGCCGCGGCGAACTCGTCTCCACCGAGGCGAGCCACCAGGGCCGAACGTCCGAGGGCCTGCCGGATGCGGCGTCCCGTCTCCACGAGGACGAGGTCTCCGGCTGCCTGGCCAAGCGCGTGGTTGACCTCCCGGAAGCGAACCAGGTTCAGCACCAGCACCGCGAGGGCGCCCGCCTCGTTCAAGGTCGCGCCGAGGAGACGGGTCCCATCGACCATGAAGCGGCTTCGGTTCGGCAGCTCGGTCAGCTCGTCGAAGTAGGCGCGATGCAGGGCGATCTGCTGCTGGGCGGCGGCTTCCGCGCGCGCCCCGTCTCGCTGCCCGCGAAGCTCACGCAGGCGCTGGTTGAGGGCCAGCGACATGGTGGCGGCGCCGAACACGAGACCGGTCTTCGTGGCCGCAACCCCCAGGTTCCGAGGAAGCCAGGACACTCCGAGGACGCGGACCCCGATCACCACGACCCCTACGAGAAGGGGCGGGGACAGCGCCAGCAGGAGGTATCGCGCGGGCTTGTCCCCCCCACGGACGAGCGCCACGCCGGCCGATCCCACCGCGACGACGAAGGCAATGCCGGCCACCGCTCCCAGCCGTTCCGCGGCATCGATGCTCAGAAGGCTCGTGGGGATCACCGCCGCGGCCACGATCCCGGCGGCCCACAGCCCGCGGTCGTAGGCCGGCGCCCGAACCCAGGTCTGAAGGAACTCTCTTCCGTAGCCAACCCCGCAGACGAAGCTGACCCCGAGGAGCATGGTCGGGACGTGGGCGCTCGCCCGACCGAGCCACGGCCAGAGGTGCTCGTACCCCCTCCCCTCGAACCCGAGGATCGCGAGGCCCAGGGCGGTGAGGTGCAGGGCATAGAGAAGTGCCGCCCGGTCCCTCATGCCGGAGAAGAACACCAGGCTGTAGACCGCGGCCAGGAGGAGGATCCCGTTGAACAAGCCCCCCATGAACTGGTGCTCGTGGTCGTCCGCCACGAAGGTGTCGGCCCGCACCAGCTCGGCGTTCAGGGACATCGGGGTGCGGGACTCCGCCTCCAGGTAGATCGGCCGCGCCAGATCGGCGTGGGCGGGCACCGGGAAGATGAAGGCCTCGTGAGCCACGGGCCGGCTCGACCGGGGGAAGAAGAGGCCGGAGCACGTGGTCTCGTACGCGGGTGCCGGCTCCTGGGGCCAGTGCACGCAGATGCGGTCGAGGGAGGGAAACGGGAGGTAGAGGAAGTAGCGCTGTGGCAGCTCGGGTCCGAAGTCGAGACAGGCGCGCAGCCAGAACCGGGAGGCGCTGGCCAGGTCGGGGCCGAGCGGCGCTCTTCCCGCCACGAAGCGCCCGTCGCCGTCGAGACCCAGGATGTCGCTGAGGGTCAACTGCCGCGTCGGATCTTCCAACACACCGACCCGAGCCCCCAGGGTCACGCGAGTCGCACCGGCCTCGATGCGAACGGTAGTCGCAGATTCGCAAGGCGGGGAGCTCGACGTCCCGGCCATCAGGCCAAGGAGTACTCCGCCCGACAGCAGGAATCCACTCATTCGTTATCCGTGACTCTTTGAAACGGATTCAAGGATAGCCCGTTACGACGGTTTTATGTTGCCCACAGTCATCTGGCGTAGACTCGTCAGCGCCGTCGGTGTGCGGGACCCCCGGACCAGTGGCGCAACATGACTAGAGGCATCACCCTGCCCGCGGACGGCGTCTCGAACGGTGACCCATCCGCGAGGACGTGCGGCGCTTCTCGCCCGCGCGAAGGGTGGACTCGGCTCGGAGTTCTTCGGTCCACGCTCCCGGCGTCATCCCGAGCGTCCGCCGGAACATCTCGACGAATGCGCTCGATTGCTGGTAACCGACCTGGTACGCGGCCTCCTTGACGGAACGCCCCGCGGCCAGCAGGCCGATCGCCTTCATGAGCCTGACCTGCCGGCGCCAAGCTTCGAAGCTGGTTCCGACCTCCCTTCGGAACGTGCGTTCGATCGTCCTCACGCTGACGCCAACCTGCCGGCAAAGGGCTTGGAAGGATGGAGCTGCTTCCAGGTCGATCATGAACGCCGTTGCGACGGCAAGAGCCCGCGGATCGGCGGGCAGCGCCACCTCGGTCGGAATGGGTGGCGCCGACCTCAGCAATTCCACGACCAGATCCCGGAGCGCCGTATGGAACGGCTCCTTCGTACGAAGCTCCCCGATCCGCACCGCGGCGACGACCAGCTCCCGCAGGAGCGGCGCCACGTGAAGCACCCTGCAGCGGTTCGAGCGCGGCGTGAGGCCCGGGCGCAGGTAGAGAGTGCGCATGGAGACGGCGCCGCGCATGCGGATCCGGTGGATGGTGCGCGCGGGAATCCATACCGCGAACTGCGGCGGGATGATCCAGCAGCTCCGGCCGGCCACCACCTCCATGACCCCGTGGGTCGCATGGATGAGCTGATCCGAGCCGTGCGCGTGCTCCGGGACGTTGAAGTCCGGCGGATAGTCGTACGCGAGAGTCGCGATCGACACTCCCGGCTTGGGGTCGTACTCGGCGACGATGTCTTGTCGCATGGCCGATACATTATGACGGCGCAGCATCTTGTGCGCGTGCGCCCCTCGCAGGCACACTGCGTCGCATGAGAAACCAATCGACGACGCCGACCGAAACGCAAGGCGGGGCACCGGGCTCCCGATCCCCGCTGGGCCACTGCCAGCTGGTGGCCTTCGTCGCCACGTGCGACGCCTCCCGTGCCAAGGCTTTCTATCGAGACACGCTCGGGCTCCGCCTCGTGAGCGAGGACGGCTTTGCGCTCGTCTTCGACGTGAATGGGACGATGCTCCGCGTCCCGGTGGTCCAGCACCTGGCGCCCGCCCCGTACACGGTCCTGGGCTGGGAGGTCGCAGACGTCGCCGCGACGGCCCAGGCGCTGCGCACCGCTGGCGTGGTTCTCGAGCGGTATCCCGGCATGCAACAGGATGACCTCGGCGTCTGGACGCCGCCCGGAGGCGGCCAGGTTGCCTGGTTCAAGGACCCCGACGGCAACACGCTCAGCGTCTCCCAGTCCTGAGGGTTTCGCGATGAACCTCGCCCATCACTGGCTTTGCCGTTCGGGCTTCTGGCGCCAGACCGTCGAAAGGTACGTGCTGCCTTGGGTGCTCGAGGGCGTCGAGCTTGGACCGGAGATCCTCGAGATCGGCCCCGGGCCCGGCGTCACGACGGACCTCCTCCGCCAGCGCACTTCGCGGCTGACTTGCGTCGAGATCGACCCCGCGATGGCCGGGTCGCTGTCCCGGCGCCTAGCCGGGACCAACGTGACGGTGCGCTGCGAAGACGCCACCAGGTTGTCTCTCCCAGATTCGACCTTCGACGGAGCGTTGAGCTTCACGATGCTCCACCATGTCCAGTCCGCGGCCCTGCAGGACCGCCTCTTGGCCGAGGTGTCCCGGGTTCTACGCCCCGGCGGGATCTTCGCCGGCACGGACAGCATCTACAGCCTCTCGCTAAGGCTGCTTCACATGTTCGACACGATGGTGTTGGTCGACCCGCGTTCATTCCCAGCGCGGCTCGAGGCTGCAGGCTTCACGGACATACAGGTCGACGCGAACGAGTATGCGTTCCGTTTCCGGGCGCGCGTGGAGAAAGGCGCAGCGGCGGCGTAGGCCCCTTGGTAGGACGACCTAACCGGCTCGTGTATTGCAGGACATGAGCGGGGGTGCCGGAGTGTGAGGGTCGCGGGGCGTCGGTGGCGGAGGCGGCTAGAGCGAGACCTCCGCCGCCGCCCATTCCTGCGGCTGCTGGTCCGATCGGTAGAACCGGTTCAGGTCGACGATCAGGTGGTCGTCCGCGCGCCGGATACCGAGGCGATCCATGTGGCGGGTGGCGCGCCCCGAGATGAACGTCCCGTCGGGCTGGTACTTCGACTCGTGCCGCGGACACTGGAACCGGCCCTCCTGCGCGCGCCAACGGAGGGCCGTGTTCTCGTGCGGACAGGCGAGGTTGAAGGCGTACGCCTTCTGCAGGACGCGGACGAGGATGACCTGCGCCTCCCGGTCGATGGTGACGCCGTCCGCGGCCGGCACCGGGTAGCTGCGCTCGGTGGCGCTCGTCTGCACGCCGGTGCCATCGCGGACGGGGACCATGGCGGGCGCACCGCGGGCGAGCGGGACCCCGGCCATCGCCGCCAACACGGCCATGGACATCTGGCCGAGGGCCTGACGCCGCGATGGGCCTCCGAGGGTACGGGAGCATCGGCAGCGAACAGCCGGCGTCACGCCGCCACCGTCAGCCACAGGCCCATGTAGAGAATGGCCAGCCACAAGACCAGGCTGATCGCCGAGGTCACGCGCAGCCAGGTCCATGCCGGCCCGGACGAATCGCGGGACGCCGCAATCTCGGCCCGCAGCAGGGCCAGACCGTTCAGCAGCAGGGCTCCGACGAGCCCCATCTTCGTCCAGTAGAGACGCGAGCCGAAGAAGGTGTCGAGGTCGGAAGCCGTCATCAGCGCTCCGCTCAGGGCCACGACCGCCAGGGCCGAGACCACGGTGCGGTGCGAGGCGTCGAGAGTGGTGAGGGCCGCGGGGCGGCCGGCCACGTCCGCCGCCAGGATCCGACGGTCCGCGTGAAGCGCCGTGCCTGCTCCCACGAGGAGCCCGGCCAGATGCAGCCACCGTACGGTGACCGACACGGGTTGATGAGCGCCGTAGAACGCCGCCCAGGTCGCGGCGGTGCTCGACACAAGGGCGGGCAGGCTCATCGGTCAGTGGCCGATGAGCATGATCAGGTAGCTCACGGTGGCGACGCCCATCGAAGCGAACGCCACGGTGCGGTGGGTGGAACGGTTGCCGCCGGTATCGTTCCCCGCGAAGAGGTCGTCGTGCTCGCTCTCCGGGGCCAGGAGCCCCGTGGCCACGAACCCCGCGTCCGCCACGAGCATCAGGATGCCGTGCACCATTCTCTTCGTTCGGTGGCTCGGGTCCTTGCGGCCCTCCGAAAGGTTCCAGACCCCGGTCACCGTGTTCACCGCGAAGAGGACTCCGGTGCCGGCGGCCAGGGCGGCGTGAGCCGAGCGGGTGGCGTCGGAGGCGTTCTGGTCGTAGAGCTTCTGGCCCACCACGGCCTGGGCGACGAAGAGAGGCAAGGTGGCGAAGCTCGCGTACTTGTGGATCTTCCGGCGGATGCGATAGCCCTCGCTGTACTCGAAGGCCAACGGCCGCTGGCCCGCGGTGGACGCAGGGGCCTGGCTGATCGTGGCGGCGCTCGCGGCCAGCGAGCCTTGCTCCTCGTCTCCGCCGTCCCAGACGAAGGTCGCGCCCGGGGCCCCGCTCTCGACGGCGGCCGAGGCCTCGGTCGGCGGGTCCGCCGCGCCGGGAGACGGGGCGAGACAGGCAACGGCGAGTATCCAGACAATCATGATGCGCCTCCCTCGCCCCCTCCACTTTCCTTCAGGGAGCCGCGGCCCGGCGATAGTGCCGATGCATCAGGGCCTCGGGAGGCGCCGGCCGCGAAGTCGAGGGGAGCCTGGAGGTCAGGACCTAGACGTCGAGGGCTTTCTGCACGAACTCCACGGCGTCGAGTCGGCGCTCCTCGAGGGTGAGATCGTCGAGCGACTGCTCCTCGCGCCGGGCGAGCCGCCGGTAGAGCTCGCGCTCTTCGCGATCGGGCGCTGCCTGGGCCGCCTGCTCCAGTAGATCGTGGGTCTCCCGTTCGGCGGCGAGGACCTCTCTCAGGATCTCCTCACGGCTCATCGTCGCCGCCACCGTGTGCTCGGTCATGGCGCCTGCCTCCCATCCAGCCGGTGGAGTGCACGGATCGCGCCAGGCCAGGGAGCCAGGCCAAGGCGGTATCGCGCGACAGTCCTGCGCCCGGCGCCGGCTCCGCGCGCGATTCGTGCGCCGGGACGTCTCGCGCCCTCCGCCCGGTGCTCGCTGAAACACCCCCAACCCGACGGAGGCCACGGCCACTGCGCTGGCACGCTTCCTGCCTCGTCAACCACGAGACGGAGTCCGGCGTAAGCCAAGGCGCCGAAGGAGAAAGCGCAGCTCATGAGTCGATACACGATCGCATGGCTCCCGGGTGACGGGATCGGCAAGGAAGTCCTTCAGGCGGCGCGCGTCGTGCTGGACGCGCTTGGCCTCGACGCGCGCTACGTGCACGGGGACATCGGCTGGGAGTTCTGGTGTCGCGAGGGGGACGCGTTCCCGCGGCGCACCATCGACCTGCTGAACGACGCCGATGCTGCCCTCTTCGGCGCGGTCACGTCCAAGCCTGGCCAGACCGCGCAGGCGGAGCTTCTCCCGGGCCTCCAGGGCACCGGCTTGAAGTACCGCTCACCCATCGTGCGCATGCGCCAGCTTTTCGACCTCTTCGTCTGCCTGCGCCCCTGCAAGGCCTATCCGGGCAATCCCCTCAACCTGCGCGAAGGCATCGACCTCGTCGTCTTCCGCGAGAACACCGAGGACCTCTACGCCGGGGTCGAGTTCGCGCCCGTCCCCGCCAGGCTGGCGGAGGTGCTGGACCGTGAGTCGACGGAGTTCGCGCCCTTCCGTGGGCTCAGCGGAGACGACTATGCCGTGTCCTGCAAGATCAACACGAGACACGGATCGGAGCGGATCGCGCGGGCCGCGTTCGAGTTCGCGCGCCGTGAACGGCGAAAGAAAGTGACCATCGTCCACAAGGCCAACGTCGTCCGCGCCGCCGACGGATTGTTCCTCGAGGAGGCCAGGAAGGTCGCCCGCGACTATCCCGAGATCCAGACCGACGAGGCCAACGTCGACGCCGTCTGCATGTGGCTCCTCAAGAACCCCCTGGCCTACGACGTGCTGGTTGCGCCGAACCTGTATGGCGACATCATCTCGGACCTCTGCGCGCAGATGGTGGGAGGGCTCGGGTTCGGCTGCTCGGGCAACATCGGCCAGAAGCTGGCGGTGTTCGAGCCCACGCACGGCTCGGCGCCCAAGCACGCGGGCCTGTCGAAGGTCAACCCCATCGCCACGATCCTGGCCGTCCGGATGATGCTCGACTGGCTGGGCGAGCACGAGATGGCGGCCGTATTGGAGCAGGCGGTGGCGAGAGTCATCCGCGAGGGCAAGGTCCGTACCTACGACATGGGCGGCTCCACCACCACCCTCGAGATGGCCAAGGCGGTCGCGGCCCTGCTGCCGGTGGCGGTTTGATTCGAGGCGAGACATGGGGATCGTGATCCACGAGGTCGGGCTGCGGGACGGCCTGCAGATGGAAGTGCTTTCCGTGCCCACGGAGCAGAAGCTCGCCTGGGCCGAGGCGCTGATCGAAAGCGGCGTGGACATACTCCAACTGGGTTCCTTCGTGAATCCACGCAAGGTGCCGCAGATGGCGGATAGCGACCTCCTCTTCCAGCACTTCGCGGCTCCCGAGCGCAAGCCGGGCAAGGTCCACCTCTCGGCGCTGGTGCTCAACGAGAAGGGCCTGGAGCGCGGGCTGGCCTGTGGCGTCGACATGTTCTGCATGGGCGTGTCGGCAAGCGAGACCCATGGTCGCAAGAACACCGGCATGGGTACGCTGGAGGCCACCCGGCGCACGATCGAGATCGCAGGCGAGGCCCTGGCCGCGGGCCGGCGGGTTCAGGCCTCGGTGCAGTCGGCGTTCGGCTGTGGCTACGAGGGCAGGGTACCTCGCGAGGCCGTGCTGGCGATCGTGCGCCACTTCCTGGACGCTGGGCTCCGCCACATCAGCCTGGCCGACACCGCGGGCCACGCCCTGCCCCATCAGGTCGAGGACCTGTTCGGCGCGATCTTCGATCTCGCCGACGACGTCGAGTGCGCCTGCCACTTCCACAACACCTACGGCCTGGCCCTGGCCAACTGCTGCGCGGCGCTGCGCTGCGGCGTGACCTCCTTCGAAAGCTCGGTGGCCGGCCTCGGCGGCTGCCCGTTCACGGCCGTGGCGGGGGGCAACACCTGCACGGAAGACCTGGTTCACTATTTCCGGCGCAGCGGCCTGCGCCGCGACGTCGACCTGGCCCGCCTGATCGACGTGGCCCAGGACATGAGCCGATTCCTCGGCCGCGACCTGCCGGGGGCCGTCTACCGCGCGGGCCCGATCCCCGAGTCCGAGCCCGTCCTCTCCGGCGGGACGTGAGCCATGGGCGTGCTCACGGGAGTCCGCGTGCTCGATCTCACGAACGTGCTCTCCGGGCCGTTCTGCACGCTGAACCTCGCCCTGCTGGGGGCAGAGGTGATCAAGATCGAGAACCCGAAAGACGGCGACCTCGCTCGCAAGCTGGGCAACGTGCCCGCCCTGAACCAGCAGCTGATGGGCACGAGCTTCCTGGCCCAGAACGCGAACAAGAAGTCCGTCACCCTGAACCTGAAGTCCGAGGAGGGCAAGGCGATCTTCGAGCGGCTGGTCGCGGAGGCGGACGTGGTGGTCGAGAACTTCCGCCCCGGCGTGATGTCGCGGCTGGGTCTTGGCCATGCGGCGCTGTCCAGGATCAACGGCAGGCTCATCTACTGCGCGATCTCAGGCTTCGGCCAGACCGGACCCGACGCCGACAAGCCGGCCTACGACCAGATCATCCAGGGCCTGAGCGGGGTGATGGACGTGAACGGCGACGAGCGTCTGCATCCTCTCCGCTGCGGCTTCCCCGTGTGCGACACGGTCGGGGGCCTGGCCGCGGCCTTCGCCATCCTGGCCGCGCTCTACCACCGAAAGACCACGAACGAGGGGCAGTTCATCGACGTGGCCCTGCTCGATTCGATCATGCCCCTGCTCGGCTGGGTGGCGGCCAACCTGCTGATCGGCGGTCAGTCGCCGGTGCCGATGGGCAACGACAACTTCACCGCCGCTCCCTCGGGCACCTTCGCGACCAAAGACGGGTACATCAACATCGCCGCCAACAAGCAGGAGCAGTGGGAGGCCCTCACCGAAGTATTGGGGTTGCAGCCGCTCAAGACCGATCCCCTGTTCCAGGAGCGTGACGTCCGGAAGCAGAATCGGCAGGCGCTCCGGCCGCTCATCGAGGCGCGCTTGAAGGAGCGGCCGACCGCGGAATGGGTGGCGGCCCTGAACGCGCGCGATGTCCCCTCCGGCGCCATCCTCTCGCTGCGCGAGGCGCTCGATCAGCCGCAGGTCCGCCATCGGCAGGTGCTGCAGAGCATCGGCGTGGACGGATTCGCCGGCGTGCCGCTGTTCGGGCTCGCCGCCAAGCTCGAGAAGACACCGGGTGCCATCACCGCTCCGCCCCCGCGCCTGGGCGCGCACACCGAGGAGGTGCTGGCCAGCCTCGGGCATTCCGCGGCGAGCGTCGAAGCACTCCGGCAGAAGGGAGTCGTCTGACATGGGCATGACCATGGCCGAGAAGATCCTGGCCCGCGCCTCGGGCCGAGCCACGGCACGCGCCGGCGAGGTACTGGAGCCGCGTGTGGATCTCGCCTTGTCCCATGAGAACGCGGCGCTGGTCCAGAACCAGTTCCACGAGATATTCGAGGGCACCGGGCTCAGACCCCGAATCTGGGACCCCACGAAGGTGGTGATCGTCTTCGACCACCGGGTGCCTGCGGAGTCGGCCAAGACCGCGAGCAACCAGAAGCGGGTGCGCGAGTTCGTCGCCGCGCACGGGATCGATCGCTTCCACGACATCCGTGGCGACCTTGGCGGCATCTGCCATCAGGTCCTGCCCGAGAACGGCTACGTGCGGCCGGGGCAGGTGGTGGTGGGGACCGACTCGCACACCACCAGCCACGGCGCGCTCGGGGCCTTCGCCTTCGGCATCGGGGCCACGGAGATGGCGAGCGTGTGGGCGCTGGGCGTCGCCTCCGGGGTGGAGGTGCCGACCACGATCAGGGTCCGAGTCACGGGCGCGTTCCCGGTCCACGTAGGCGCCAAGGACCTGATCCTTCACCTGGTGGGCAAGCTCGGTGCCGAGGGCGCGAACTTCCGGGTGATCGAGTTCCATGGCGATGCCGTGCGGGCCATGTCCACCTCGGGGCGCCTGACCTTGTGCAACATGACGGTCGAGGCCGGAGCCACTTCCGGGATCGTCCCCGCCGACCAGGAGACGGCGCGCTATCTGCGCGAGGAGGCCGGGGTCCTGGACCAGGTTCCCCTGGTGGTCCCGGACGAGGATGCCGCATACGAACGGACCCTCTCGATCGACGTCTCCGCGCTGGCGCCGCAGCTCGCCTGCCCGCACGCCGTCGACAACGTGAAGCCTGTCGATGACGTGCTCGGGGTCAAGGTCCACCAGGTGGTGATCGGCTCCTGCACCAACGGCCGCCTCGACGACATCGGCGCCGCGGCCGAGATCGTGCGCGGCGGGCACGTGGCCCGCGGCACCCGCATGCTGGTGTTCCCCGCCTCCGCCCGCATCTACCAACAAGCCGTGGAGCGTGGCTACGTCCTCGACCTGATGCGGGCGGGCGCCGTGGTCATGAACTCCGGCTGCGGCCCCTGCCTGGGCATCCACGAGGGCGCGCTCGGCAACGGCGAAGTGGCGCTCTCCACCACCAACCGCAACTTCAAGGGGCGCATGGGCAACCCGAGCTCCGAGGTCTACCTCTGCTCGCCGGAGGTCGCGGCCGCCTCTGCGCTGCGGGGCGTCATCAGCGATCCGCGGAAGGAGGCGTAGCCATGCCGAGGGTGGTGTTGAAGCTGGGCGACGACGTCTCCACCGACGTGATCTATCCGGGCCGCTACATGGCGACCGTGCTGCCGGCGGAGACGCCCCAGTTCGCCTTCGCCGACCACCCGGAGTTCGACGCCCGGTGCAAGTCCGGCACGCTGGCGCGGGGCAGCGTGATCGTGGCCGGGAAGAACTTCGGCTGCGGCTCCTCGCGCGAGCAGGCCTGCTCGTGCCTGAAGGGCCACGATCTGGTCGTCGTGGCCCACGGCTTCGCGCGGATCTTCCTCCAGAACGCCGTCAACGTGGGCCTGCAGGTGGTCTCCGCTCCGGGGGTGGAGGCGGCCTGGGGCGACGAGCTGGAGCTGCGTGCGGACGCGGTCGTGAACCTCACTTCCGGCCACCGCTACCCCGTCGTCGCCCTGCCTCCGGCACGCCAGGCGATCGCGGACGCGGGCGGCCTCATCCCCTACACGCGCGCGCGACTTCTGGCCACTCGCCCGGAGGGAGAGCGGACCTCGGGTGGCGCGGTAGGGCCCGTGGACAACGCGCGCACGACACCGTAACCTCGCGGGTGTGAGTCCCACTGCCGAGATCGCGGCAGGTCTCGTCTCCCTGCTCCGGTCTCGCGCCCGGCCCGCGGCCCTGGCCTGGTTCGACGCCGCCTGGGCCGAGGTGGACGCGGCCTCACGGCGTGAGGATTTCCTGACCGTCCTCGCCGGTACGGGCCGCCGCCTCGGACGCGACACGGTCGAGATCCGCGACCCGGAGAGGGCCGCCTTGAAGGCGGCCGGCCTGGCTCCGTTCCCCAGGGCTTTGGGCCTCGACGAGTGCGGACGGGGAGCGCTGATCTTGAAGGCGCTCGAGCCACTGGACGCGGCGGACCGTCTGGCGCTCGCTTCCGAGATCTACCACCGCGGGGAGACTCGCGAGCGTCAGGCGCTGCTGCGCGTGCTCGCCTACCTGCCGTCGCCCGAGGTCTTCCGCGAGCTGGCAGTCGAGGCCTGCCGCACCAGCACCCAGGACGTCTTCGCCGCGATCTCCTGCGAGAACCCCTACCCCGCAGCCCATTTCACGGAACCAGGCTTCAACCAGATGGTGCTGAAGGCGGTCTTCAACGGCCTGGACCTGGACCGGATCGCGGGCCTCCCCCGGCGAGTGACGGCCGACCTCGTGCGGATGGCCGAGGACTTCGCGGCGGAGCGGCGGGCCGCGGGGCGCGCCGTTCCCGGACCTCCACCTCATCTTCGCAACCGGCACGAGGAGCGCATGAAGCTGTTCGATCCCCACATCCACATGACCTCGCGCACCACCGACGACTACGAGGCCATGGCGCAGGCGGGCATCGCGGCGGTGGTGGAGCCGGCGTTCTGGCTGGGCCAGCCGCGCACCCACGTGGGGACCTTCGAGGACTACTTCCTGGCCCTCGTGGGCTGGGAGCGCTTCCGGGCCAGCCAGTTCGGGATCCGCCATTTCTGCACCCTGGCCTTGAACCCGAAGGAAGCCAACAACCCCGCGGTCGCGGACGGCGTGCTCGCCCTCCTGCCCCGCTACCTCGAGAAGGACGGGGTGGTGGCGGTGGGCGAGGTCGGCTACGACGACATGACCCCGGCCGAGGACCGCTGCTTCGCCGAGCAGGTCGAGCTGGCCCGGAAGGCCGAGCTGCCCCTGCTCGTGCACACGCCGCACCGCGACAAGAAGCGGGGCACCGAGCGGACGATCGCCCTCATCCGCGAGTGCCGGTTCCCGGAGCCGATGGTCCTCGTCGACCACAACAACGAGGAGACGCTGCCCCTGGTGCTCGCCACCGGCTGCTGGGCCGGCCACTCCATCTATCCCCACACGAAGATGGACGAAGCCCGGATGGTGGCCCTCGTCCAGAAGTACGGCGCCGAGCGGATCATCGTGAACAGCGCCGCGGACTGGGGGGTCAGCGACCCCCTGAAGGTGCCGAAGACCGCCGCCCTCATGCGTGAGAGCGGGATCTCCGACGTGGTGATCGAGACCATCGTGTGGCGAAACCCCGTGGCCTTCTTCGGCCAGAGCGGGCGCCTCGAGGAGGTGGCGGAGCGGCCGGCGGTCGACCAGACGCGGCTCCACGAGGGCAGCTCCGTCTTGCGCGGCCAATCGCCGGTGGTCGAACGCTAGGGACGAAAGCCCCGACCACCGCCGGGGGTTCGGCTACAATGCGGCCTTCTCTAGGTTGAGGTGTCTGGGGAATGAGCCTCTCGACCAGGATCGCGGCGGTTCTGGCACCCCATCTCGGCGCGCAATCGGCCGACGTGGTGTCCCGGCACATCTGCGCGAAGTTCGGCGTCGAGGAGACCGCGACCGCACAGCAGATGGAGCAGCTCACCGAGTTCCTGCGCCGCGGCCTCGTGGCCTACGTCGGGACCGACAAGGCGAAAGACCTCGCGACCCAATGCGCGCAGCTCGGCGGCGCCTGACCTTCTAGCCCGGCATGCACCCTACCCTGGTCCTGAACGTGGTGGGGCTGACCCCGGGACTCATCGGCGAACACACCCCGCACCTCGCGGCCTTCGCGCGAAGGGGCGGCGACGCGGCCGCTGCGGACCATCACGCCGGCGGTCACCTGCTCCGTCCAGTCCACCTTCGTGACCGGCCTCCTGCCCTCGGGCCACGGCTGTGTGGCCAACGGCTGGTACTTCCGCGACCTGGCGGAGGTGGCCTTCTGGAAGCAGAGCAATCGGCTGGTCGAAGGCGAGAAGGTGTGGGAGTCTGCACGGCGGCGCGATCCCGCCTTCACCTGCGCGAAGCTCTTCTGGTGGTACAACATGTACTCGACCGCGGACCTCGCGGTCACGCCGCGGCCGATGTACCCCGCCGACGGACGCAAGCTGCCCGACGTCTACACGACGCCCGCCGACCTTCGCGAGGAGCTGCAAGCGAAGCTCGGGACGTTCCCGCTCTTCCACTTCTGGGGCCCGACCGCCGACATCGTCTCGAGCCGTTGGATCGCCGACGGCGCGCTCCATGTGCTCGCGACACGACGACCGACCTTGACCCTCGTCTATCTCCCCCACCTCGACTACAACCTGCAACGTCTCGGCCCCAAGGATCCGCGGCTCGCCCGCGACCTGCGGGAGATCGACGCGGTGTGCGGCGAGCTCCTCGACCAGGCCGAGAAGGAGGGCCTGCGCGTGATCGTCCTGTCCGAGTACGGGATCACGGAGGTGACGGGCGCCGTTCACCCGAACCGCGCCCTCCGGCAAGCGGGCCTCCTCGAGGTCCGAACGGAGAAGGGCCGGGAGCTCCTGGATGCGGGAGCCTCCGACGCCTTCGCCGTGGCCGACCATCAGGTCGCGCACGTCTACGTGGCGCGTGCGGAGCGCGTTCCTGAAGTGAAGGCCCTGCTCGAGGCCCTCCCGGGCGTCGAGCGTGTCCTCGACGAGGAAGGCAAGCGAAGCCATGGCCTCGACCACGCGCGATCGGGAGAGCTGGTGGCCATCAGTCACGCCGACCGCTGGTTCAGCTACTACTACTGGCAGGACGACGACCGCGCGCCCGACTTCGCGCGCACCGTCGACATCCACCGGAAGCCCGGCTACGACCCGGTGGAGCTGTTCCTCGACCCCGCCCTCTCGCTGCCCAAGCTCAAGATCGGCTGGAGGCTCGCCCAGAAGGCCCTGGGCTTCCGAACCCTGCTGGACGTGATCCCCCTCGACGCGTCGCTGGTCCGCGGCTCGCACGGCCGTCTCACCGATCGCGACGAAGACGGGCCGGTCTTCCTCTCCAGCATGCCCGAGATGCTGCCTCCAGGGCCGGTGGCAGCCACGGCGGTCAAGGAGCTGATCCTCGACCACGTCTTCGGACAGGGCTAGGCGACCCGGCCGCCTAATCCACCGTGGCGGTGGCGGAGGCCCCCATGACGTTGCCGTCGTCGTCGGTCACCTGCACGGTGACCGCGAGCCGTCCGGGCGCCGTGTCGCCGCCGGGAAACGAGAAGCTCACGATCTGGGGGACGACCAGCGACCCGCCGGCGGCCAGACGGTTGGATCCGGCGGCGGCGAGCACGTCGCTCGAGCCCTGGCTCCAGACGCCGTGCGGCTCGGCGAGGACGCCGGTCACGGCATCCCGCAGCGTGGCGTTGACGAAGTTCACGGTCGCACCCACACCTCCGGTCTCGCGCAGGACAACCTGCCAGCTCGCGAGCCGCGGGGCGCGGGGATCGCCGGAATCCCCGGAGACAATCGGGCTTGGGCTCAGCGCTATCGTGACCACCGCCCGCGTCGGGGCGACCGAGTCGGCGGCCATCGCGGCCGCGGGCTCGGCGGTCGGCGCTCCAGGAATGCCCGGGGCCCCGCACGCGAGGGAGACAAGGGCCACGAAGGTGGCAAGGAACGAGCGTCTCAAGGCAACCCGGCCTCGAGGACCATGGCCCGGCCCATGGAGTTGCCCACAATCCTCCCGGATCGCGGGTGGCCCCACGCCGCGCGACCTGCCCTGCCCGTCCCCCTCTTGGACACGAGAGAGAGGGAAAAGGTTGGGTCAGGTCCCCTTCACGTAGCGCTGGCCGGCAAGGGTGAGGGGGAAGCCTAGAGCGGCGATCGCCGCGACGGACGGCGGGCCCGTGAGGGCGATCAGCAGCGCATCGAGAAGACAGATGCCAGCGATGAGTCGGCCCACGAGGCCCCGAAGACGAGGAGCGGTCGCCTCTCTTCGCGCGATGACGGTCAGGCCGACGACGTAGGCAAGGAGCAGGAGGGCACCGAGCCACCACCGCGCCCCCCAGCCGGCCGAGGGTCACCGCCGCGAGCACGTAGAGGGCGGCACGACACAGTCCCATGATCACGGCGCTCAGCGGATTGCCCTTGTGGAACGCGTCGTAGAACACGATGAGGCCGGCCAGGGATCCCGCCGCGGCGAGCGCGCCCCCTTCCGAGGGGCCGGCTTCGAGCGTCGAACCTCGAAGCCACGAAGCGACCCCGGCAAGAATGACTCCGGCTGCGAGCAGCGCGAAGCCGGTGCCGAAGACCCCTGCGGCCGAGGCGCGGCGCGAAGGGATCGGCCGATCCGACCGCAAGCGCGCGTCGAAGTGTCGGTCGAAGGCATCGTTCAGGAACATCCCGCCGACGTAGAGCAGCGACGCGGCGGCGGCCAGCAGCAGCAGAGCAGGCGCCTCGAGCGAAGCACCGGAGAGAACGGCGCCCGCGAGCACGTTGGTCCACACCGTGGGCAGGTTGGAGACGCGACCGAGGTCGAGGAGAGTTCTGGGCGTCATGGCCAGCGGAGCCGGGTCCGCAAGAGGCTACCGCGAAGCCGGGGCCAGCGCGTCGAGCGTCCAGCGCAGCTCGCGCGCCACGTCCTCGGCGACGTCTGCGCCCCGGTACTCCGCGGGCAGGACGTGCCAGGTGTAGGTCTCGACCTCGAGGTGCGACGTGACCCCTGCGCGGGACTGCAGCGAGAGCAACTCGCGCAGGAAGCCCTGGGTGTTGCGGAAGGGCCCCAGCTCTTCGCGGAACAGGGGGACGTGGAAGTGGATGCGCCACTCGTCGTCGTTCCTTGCCGCAGGGTCGGCGAGCGCCGGGGCGAGATCGGCGTAGCGGCGAAGGTCGCCGCCGCGACGGGCCACCACCTGGTGCAGGTAGACGTCCTCGGCGAAAGGCCGGAGGGCGGATCGGTTCGCCTCGGAAGGAGGCGAGACGCGGAGGCCGGCGCTCACCTGCACCTTGTGGATGGCGATTCCGGCGGCGTGGAGCGCCTCGACCGCGGCCTTCGGGTCTTCGAACTCCACCGCCGCGTGGCAGGCGTCGAAGCAGACCCCGAGGTGCCGGTGGAGCGCGGCCTCGGCCGCGGATTGCCCGAGCCCCGACAAGGACTGAAGCCTCGCCACCGCGGTCGGGCCAAAGAGATGCTCTTTGAAGAAGGACACTGTCTCGGCGACGGTCTCCAGGACGCAGAAGGGCTCGGGCTCGAGGGCGAGGGCGATCTGCTTTCCGGTGTCGCGCTCCAGGCGCGACCAGGGTCGAGACGTGGCGCAAGAGCCGGTCGGCCATGGCCGCCGACGAGCCGGGGTCGGCGGCCGCACGCGGCTTGAAGCAGCCGGGGACGGTGCTGATGCTGCCCGTGAGCCCGACGGGAACGAGGGCCGCGAGGATCCGCGCGAGCGCGTCGGTGTAGTGCAGGCGCTCCTCTTCGAGCCAGTCGGGGCGATAGACGTCTTCCTTGACCCGGGTCCCGTGAAACGGCCCGTAGGGAAACCCGTTGATCGTGAAGACGTAGAGATCGTGAGCGCCGAGGAACGAGCGCAGCTCGTCGAGGGTCGCGGGATCGGCCAGGCTCCGCGCCGCCTCGGCGGAAAGCCGGAGGCCGACCCCGAAGCTCCGGTCCGGGGCCACGAGGGCCTTCACCCGCAGGACATGGCGCTCGAGGTTCCCGCGAACCTCTGCCCAGCTCTCGCCGGGGTGGATGTTGGTGCAGTAGGTGAGATGGGCGGAGCGGGCGCCCCCGAGGTTCATGCGCGGCCGGCGCGCGCTCGCAGCCAGTCGAGAGCACGACCGAGCGCCGCTCGCTCCACTTCGTGCACCTCGACGCCCTGGCCGATCGCGCGGAGCAGGGTCAGGCTCAGCTCGCCGCCGAGGTGCTCGCGAAACTCTTCGAGCCCGCCCACGACCTCGAGGTCGTCGTTCGGACCCGGCCGCGTCAAGGCGTCGTCCCAGATCGGGAGGCCGAGCCTTTCGAGCACGGCGCAGATCCGCTCGAGCGAGCCCGCGTCGAGGAGGCCGATCTCGACCGAGTAGCGGGAATCGAGGGCCATGCCGATGGCCACCGCCTCGCCGTGCCGCAGGGCGTGGCCGGTCAGGGTCTCGAGCTTGTGCGCGGCCCAGTGGCCGAAGTCGAGGGGCCGGGCGCTGCCGGCCTCGAAGGGGTCGCCCGAGCCCGCGATGTGCGCGAGGTGGAGCTCGGCGCAGCGGCGAATGGAGAAGGCCACCGCTTCCGCCTCGAAGGCCGCGATCCGCCCGGCGTTGGCCTCGAGCCATTCGAAGAACGCACGGTCGCGGATGAGGGCCACCTTCACCGCCTCCGCCATGCCCTCGACGCGATCGCGCGGGGAGAGGGTCTCGAGGAAGCGGCGATCGTTCACCACGGCGAACGGGGGCGCGAAGGTCCCGAACAGGTTCTTGGTCCCGAGGGCGTTCACGCCGTTCTTCACCCCCACCCCGGAGTCGTTCTGGCCGAGCACCGTGGTGGGGACCCGCACCACGCGCAGGCCGCGGTGGGTGGTGGCGGCCGCGTAGCCGACCATGTCCAGGACCGCTCCCCCGCCCACGATCAGCACGAACGAATGCCGATCGAGTCCGGCCGCGTGGAAGCGGGCCTGGAGGCGCCCCACGGCGGCAGGATCGTTCTTCGCGGCCTCTCCGCCCGCGACGAGCACCGGCGCGGCCGCGAGCCGCAGCCGCGCCGCGTGCGCCCCGACGTAGGCCGTGATCTCGGCCACGAGGTCGGGCCAGGCCGAGGCCACGCCGTCGTCGATCACCACGAAGAGGCGGTGGAGGCGGGCGGGCTCGAGCCGGCCGAGGACGTCGGCGAGGGCGGGGTTCTCGGGCGCGAACACGCCGTCGGTGAAGACCACCGGGTACTCGAAGGTCGCGGTGAAGCGCTGCACGAACACCGAAGGCGCCTCCGCGGGAAGCGGGCGGGCGAGAGTCGAGCTGGGTCAGGACCTTCATGCCGGACGGGAGAAGTATACTGCGACGATCGCGGGCAGCTTCGGACGGCCCGCGCGAGGTGGTGATGGCGGACACACCAGGCGACGGACCTCTGGCTCCAGGACTTCGTGCGCGGCAACGGCGGGGCGGCGGGCACGGTCCACCGCGTCCAGGACGGCGAGCTGGTGCTGGAGGCGGCGTTCAACATCCCCGAGCCCGTGCGGCGGGTGACCGCGCGGATCCCGCGCGGCAAGGGCATGGCCGGCCTCGCCCTCGAGCGCAACGCGCCGGTGTCGACCTGCAACCTGAAGACCGACACGACCGGCGACGTGCGGCCCGGAGCCGAAGGCGGTCGACGCCAAGGCGGCGGTGGCCCTGCCTGTCCGTGATGCGGCCGGTGAGGTGCGGGCCGTGGTGGGGATCGCCTACCCCGACGAGCGCGACCTGAGCGACGCGCACCTCGCCGAGCTGCTGGAGAGCGCCGGGCGGCTCCCCGCATGAGGTCGGCCAGCAGCGCGGCTTGCCATCGCGACGGCCGCCTTCGCCCTCGTCGTGCTCCCGAGCCCCGCGGCCGCGCAGGGCCGGGACCAAGCCGCTCCAGATGTGGGTCAGCTCCGAGAACGACGCCGGCTACTACCGGAAGATGGTCGAGCTCTATCGGCGCCCGCAAGAAGCCGGGCTTCGCGGCCGAGGTCAACGCCTACGGCTACACCGAGATGCCGGACAAGCTGGCGGTCGCGATCAAGACCGGCGCCAACCCGCCCGACATCGTTCATCTCGACGAGATCTTCTTCAGCCTCTACCTGCGCGGCGAGGTGCCCTTCCTCGACCTCACGAGCCGGATCAAGAGCGCGGGTCTCGACACGAAGATCCTGAAGCAGAGGCAGGCGCTCTTCAGCTTCGGCGGAAAGACCTACGGGCTGCCGCAGTCGGTGAGCGCGATCGTCCTCTACTACCGTGACGACCTCGCGACCAAGGCCGGTCTTCAGCCGTCGGACTTCGCGACCTGGGACACCTTCCGCGCCGCCGGGAAGAAGGCCAAGGCTTCGGGGCCGAGCCTTCTCTCCCTGGACTGGTCGTACTTCGAGATACTGCTTCGCCAGCGCGGCGAGGATCTGTTCGACGACTCCGGTGCGCCCCATCTCGACACCAGGGCCGCCATCGAGACCCTCGAGTGGCTGGTGGGGGCGGCCAAGGAGGGCGTGGGCCTCTCGCCCGACCGCGGCACCATCTTCGAGCCGGCGTTCTTCTCCGGCGACGTGGCCAACAACGAGACCATGGCCATACTCGGGGCCGACTGGTACGGGCTCGACATGATCCAGGGCCTGGCCCCGGAGACGAGGGGCAAGTGGCGTGCGCTGCCGTTGCCCGCCTGGGACGCTTCCCCGTCCGCCCGCCGGACCTCGGTCTTCGCCGGCGAGGGCCTCCTCGTCTATCGCGACTCGAAACGGGCCGACGAATCCTGGGACTTCATCCGTTTCGTCATGGAGGACCAGGACGCCAACGTCCTTCGCTATCTCCAGGGCAACTGCTTCACCGCCTATCAGCCGGCCTGGAGCGATCCGCGCCTCGGGCGACCCGAGCCTTTCTTCGGGGGACAGTCGCTGGCGAAGCTGATCGCCGGCCTGGCCCCCAGCATTCCCCTGGAGCGCGCCTCGCCCTACAAGGCCGAGCTCGTGAACCTGTGGCGCGAGAAGTACTGGTCGGCCGTCATCCACGGCGTCATGCCCCCGGCGAAGGCCCTCCAGGAGATGCAGAAGGAGCTGCTGAGGCCCCGCTAGGAGTGCGCTCCGTGGCTCGACCGCGCCCGCCGTACCTGCTGCTCCTCCCGTTCATCACGGCGCTCGTCGTCTTCTGGGGCGTCCCTCTGGTCGAGGGCCTGAGGATGAGCCTCGTGTCCGACACGCTCTACGGCCCGAGCCATTTCGTGGGCCTCGCGCACTACCGGGCGCTCGCCCAGGACGACCGCTTCCGGATCGGCCTTTGGAACACGGCACGGCACGCCACGCTCACCATCGCCTCCATCGTCCCCCTGGGCCTGGGGCTCGCCCTTCTCCTGCGAGAGGTCGCCGAGAGGGCCCGGGCCCCGCTCCGTTTCTGCCTCCTGCTTCCGGGCCTCACCCCTCCGGTGGTCCTGGGCTTCTTGTTCGTGCTCGTGTTCAGCGGGCGCCACGGCCTCCTGAACACGGCGGTCCTCGCACCGCTGGGCCTTCCCGCGCTGGACTGGCTGAAGGACCCCGCGATCATCCCCGTGAGCCTGCTCCTCCAGGCGATCTGGAGATGGACCGGCTTCGTCACCCTCGTCCTCCTCGCGGGCCTCGAGGGCATCCCGCGCGCGTACGTCGAGATGGCCCGGGCCGAGGGCGCGGGAGCGGGAGCGGTCTTCCGCGACGTGACCCTGCCCCAGTTGCGGCCGCTCCTCGCCTTTTGCGCGGTGATGCTCTTCCTCGACGCCTTCGTGTCGTTCGCGGGGGCCTACGTGCTGCTCGGGGCCTCGGGTGGGACTTCGGATGCGGGTCTCCTGCTGGTCGGCCTCGTCTACCAGACCGCCTTCACCTACGGCCGTTTCGGCTCGGCCGCGGCCATGGGCCTGTCCATCGTGCCGCTCCTGGCGCTCGGCCTCTTCGCCTTCCTCCGGACGCGCCGGGCCGAGGCCTTCGAGTGACCGTGACGGCCCGATGGGGACGGGGGGCGGCGACGGCCCTGGCCGGCGCCCTCGCCCTGGTCTTCGTGTTCCCCTTCGCCTGGATGTTCTTCGCCACCTTCAAGGCCAACCCGGAGATCTTTCGGCCCCTGCCCCTGCTCCCGCCCACCTTTCCTCTCGACGCCTACCGCGCGCTCCTCGACGGAAGCCTCCTCCCCTTTCCCCGGCAATTCGCGAACTCGCTGATCGTGGCGACGGTCCAGACGGCGCTCGTGCTCGCGCTCACCGTTCCCGCCGGCTACGCCTTCGCGCTGCACCGCTTCCCCGCACGACGCGCCCTCTACGCCAGCGCCCTGGCCACGGTCGTCCTGCCCCCGCAGGCCCTGGCCCTCCCGCTGTTCGCCTGGGTCCACGCGCTCGGCCTCTACGACACCCTCCCCGCGGCCATCCTCCCCGGAATCGCCTCGGGCCTCGGCGTCGTCTTCTTCACGATGGTCTTTCGTCGCGTGCCCCGGGAGCTCGTCGATCTGGCGCGCGGCGAGGGAGCCTCCGAGGGCCGCGTGCTCCTCACGGTGCTCCCCCTCGTCAGCCCGGCCGTGCTGAGCTTCGGTCTCGTTCACTTCGTGCTCGCCTGGCAGGAGCAGCTCATCCCCCTGGTGATGCTCGGATCGGCCGTCCACAAGACGGTCCCCCTGGGGCTGGCCACCCTGTACGGCAGCAACGTTCGGTACCCCTACGCCGTGCTCATGGCCGGGTGCCTCTTGACCACGCTGCCCACGGCCGTGGCCTACGTGCTGCTGCGCCGGCAATTTCGCTCGGCCCTCCGCGACCTGGTTCGATGAGCGGCCCCGCGCTCGAGGTCCGCCGCCTCACCAAGACCTATCCCGGCGGCATCGTGGCTCTGCGGGACGTCAGCCTCGAGATCGCTCGCGGCGAGCTGCTCGCGGTGGTGGGCCCCTCGGGCTGCGGCAAGTCGACCCTCCTGCGGCTCGTCGCCGGGCTCGATGGCGCGGACGACGGGGAGGTGCGGCTGGACGGGCGGGTGGCCGACGCACTCTCCCCGCGCGAGCGAGACGTGGCCCTCGTCTTCCAGAGCCATTCGCTCTTCCCGCAACTGAGCGCATTCGGCAACATGGCCTACGGGCTGCGGCTCCGGGGCACCCCGGCCGACGAGATCGCCCGTCGGGTCGGCGAGGCGGCGCGGACGCTCGGCGTCTTTGACTTGCTCCCCCGCCGGCCGTCCCAGCTCTCCGGGGGCGAGCGCCAGCGCGTGGCGCTCGGCCGCGCCCTCGTCCGCCGGGCTCGCCTCCTGCTGCTGGACGAGCCGCTCTCCAGCCTCGATGCCCATCTGCGCGCCGATCTGCGGCAGGAGATCCTGCGGGTCCACCGGCTTCTCGGCGCGGTGACCCTGCTCGTGACCCACGACCAGGCAGAGGCCCTGAGCCTCGCGGATCGCGTCGCGGTGCTGAAGGAAGGTGCCCTGCAACAGGTCGGCACCCCGGCCGAGCTCTACGAAAGGCCTGCCAACCGTTTCGTGGCCGGGTTCATCGGGGTGCCCGCGGCCAGCTTCTTCGAAGGCCGCGTCGTCGAGCGAGGGGGCCAGGTCCTCTTCGAGAGCCCGAGCCTCGCCTTTCCGGTGGCGGAAGCCTGGGAACCAGCGCTCGCCTCACGCAGCGAGGGCGAGGTCGTGGTCGGCATCCGGCCGGAGCACTGGGAGTGGGGTCGACAAGGTCCCGCGAGCAGACTCGTGCACGGTCGCGTCGAGTGGATCGAGTGGGCCGGCCCACGCGCCTACGCCCACGTCCGCGTCGGCGAAGCCGTGGTCGTGGCCCTCTGCGACGAGCGCGCGCCGTCCGTCGGTGAAGAGGCTCACCTGCAGCCTCACTCGCAACGGATCCTGCTCTTCGACCGCGCGACGGGCCGATCGCTGCGCGGCGGTTGACCGGACCCTCGGCCCCGCCAAACCAGCCGCGGGTTGTGCTACAAGGTGGCCTTCCCATGACAGGAGAATGGAGATCACCGATGGTCGACCGAACAGTCGTCCGGGGCGCGCTTGCGGGTGCTTTGATCCTTACCCTGGGCCTGGGCCCTTCGAGGGCCATGGCCGCGAGCGGCGTCTTGTCACACGACGTCTTCTTCTCGCTCAAGGACGCCTCCGAGCCGGCCAAGAGCAAGCTCGTCGCTGCGTGCCAGAAGTACCTGACCGCCCACGAAGGGACGGTGTTCTTCAGCGTCGGGGTCCTGGCCTCGGACCTCACCCGCGAGGTGAACGACCGCGACTTCGACGTGGCGCTCCACGTCACCTTCAAGGACAAGGCCGCGCACGACAAGTACCAGGAGGCGCCGCGGCACAAGCAGTTCATCGAAGAGAACCAGGGCAACTGGAAGAAGGTGCGGGTCTTCGATTCCTACGTAGAGGCGCGGCACTGACGGCAGGGCAAGACGGCGGACCGCCGCGGGGCGATCCGCCCGGAGAACCTACTTCGCGGCAGGGGGCGGAGGGGGGATGTCCGCGTCGGACGCGATGACCCACGCCCCGCCCTTCTTGACGACTGTGTTGAGGTAGCTGCCCCGTAGCGGCGGCGCGGCCTTGCCGTCCGGCGCGAGGACGCCCGTCACCTCGTAGGTGCCTTCGTTCACCGCGACGTCCGGGCTCACGTGCTGGGTGGTGCCCACCAGGATGTTGATCTTGGCCCCTTTGAGCGGAGCCGCCAGCATGGCCGCGAACTCCTTCTCGATGGCGCTACGGCCGATGACCTTGCCGCCCTGCGTAACGCGGACCGCGTTCTCTGCGTAGAGGCCGGCCAAGGCCTTGGCGTCCCCCTTGGCGAACGCTGCGGTCCAGTCCGCGGCGAGCTTGTCCATGGCCGGGTCCTTGGTCTGGGCGGAAACGGCCGTGAGGCCCAAGCCCAGGAATGCCATCGACCCGGCCAACGCCATGGCGGCAATCTTCATGCATACCTCCTCATTGGTTCGAAGCGCCGACCTTAGGCGCAATGCGAGCGCGTCGTCAAGCGTCGGGTCGTCGCCCTTTGGGCGTGATTCGACCTGCGGGCTTGCAAACGGTCGCACGAGGCATGATGCTGATCTCGTGCGGCCCCCGGTCACCGCCCTCCTGGGCCCCACCAACACCGGCAAGACCCATCTCGCGCTGGAGCGGATGCTCGAGCACAAGAGCGGGATCATGGGCTTTCCCCTGCGCCTTCTCGCCCGCGAGAACTACGACCGCATCGCCGCCGTGCGCGGGCCCGAGGCCGTGGCGCTCGTCACGGGCGAAGAGCGCATCCTGCCCCGTCAGGCCGCGTACTTCATCTGCACCGTCGAGGCCATGCCCCAGGACCTGCGCGCCGACTTCCTCGCCGTGGACGAGGTTCAGCTCGCGGCCGACCGCGAGCGGGGACACGTCTTCACGGATCGCATCCTTCACGCCCGCGGCCGCCAGGAGACCTGGCTGGTCGGCGCCGAGACGATCCGGCCGCTGCTCCGGCGCCTCTTGCCCGACGTCGCGTTCCTGAGCCGGCCCCGCCTCTCCACCCTGCGCTACGCAGGGCCCAAGCGGATCGACCGCTTGCCGCGCCGCAGCGCGGTGGTGGCCTTCTCGGTGGCCGATCTCTACGAGGTGGGCGAGCGCCTGCGTCGGCGCACCGGCGGCTGCGCCCTCGTCTTCGGCGCCCTCTCCCCCCGCACCCGGAACGCGCAGGTCGGGCTCTACCAGTCGGGGGAAGTGGACTACCTGGTCGCCACCGACGCGATCGGGATGGGCCTGAACCTCGACATCGACCACGTGGTCTTCACCGGTCTCTCCAAGTTCGACGGCCAGAAGCCGCGCGCCCTGAGCCCGGCAGAGGTCGCGCAGATCGCGGGCCGTGCCGGCCGACACGTGAAAGACGGGAGCTTTGGTCCGACCCACGACCTGGGCGAGATGGAAAAGGAGCTGGTCGACGCGGTCGAAAGCCACCGGTTCCGGCCCTTGGACTCCGTCTTCTGGCGGAACCCCGATCTCGACTTCCGATCGGCCGCGGCTCTCGTCCGGAGCCTCGAGCTGCGGCCCGGCTCGCCGGAGCTCGCGCGCGCCCCCGAAGCCGACGACCATCGCGCGTTCGCATCGCTCGCCGCCCTGCCCGAGATCGCGGCGCGGATCTCCGCGGAGCCCGAGGTCCGCCTCCTCTGGGACGTCGCCTCGGTGCCCGACTTCCGCAACGTCCTGACCGACGCCCACACCCGCCTGCTGGCCGAGCTGTTCCACCACCTCTCGGGACCCGAGCGGCGCTTGCCCGAGGACTGGGTGGCGGCCCAGGTCTCGGACCTGGACCGCACCGAAGGCGACACGGAGACGCTGCTCGCCCGCATCGCGTCGATCCGGACCTGGACCTTCGTTTCCCATCGCTCCGGGTGGCTGAGCGACCCCCGCCACTGGCAGGAGCGGACGCGCGCCGTCGAGGATCGCCTCTCGGACGGCTTGCACGAGCGCCTCACGGAGCAGTTCGTGGATCGGCGCGCGGCGATCCTGGCCCAGAGCGATCCGGCCGACCTCGTGACCGAGGTGACGGATTCCGGCGAGGTGCTGGTCCAGGGACTGCGGGCCGGGGTGCTCGAGGGTCTGGCCTTCGTGCCCGACGCCTCTCTCCGGAACGGGGCCCGAGGGCTGGTCGCGGCCGCCAACCGCGCGCTGCGGGCCGGCGCGCGGGAGCGAGTCCTGGCCTTCGAGGATCAGGACGACCGGGCCTTCGCCCTCACTCCTTCCGGCCAGATTCTCTGGCGGGGCGCTGCGGTGGCACGCCTGCTGCCGGGAGACCGCGTCCTCGAGCCGCAGGTCGAGCCGCTGCCCACGGATCTGCTCGATCCACCGCTCCGCGAGAAGGTGCGCCGACGACTCGCGGAGTGGCTGGGCCGCCATCTGGGCGCCACGCTCGGAACCCTGCTGCGCCTGCGGGACGAAGCGCCGAGAGGAGCGGCCCGCGGTCTCGCCTTCACCCTCTCGGAGAACCTCGGCTCGGTCGCGCGCAGCCGGGTCGCGGCGCAGCTCTCGGCCTTGACGAGCCAGGAACGGGCCGATCTGTCGCGGCGCGGCGTGATCCTGGGCCGCCAGGCCGTGTTCCTTCCCGCCCTGCTCAAGCCGGCCGCTCTTGGCCTCCGTCGCTTGCTCTGGTCGCTGGCTCACGGCCAAGCCCCCGAGGTGGACGGCAGTCCCTCCCTGGCCTTCGACCCGGCGGTGCCGCTGGCCGCCTACGAAGCGTGCGGGTATCAACCCTTGGCTCGCCTGGCGGTTCGGGTCGACGTGCTCCACCGGATTGCCGTCAACCTCGCGCGGCTCGCGGACCAGGGCCCGTTCGGCCTTCCCCCGGAGCTGCCAACCCTCCTGGGCCAGGGCCGCGAAGCCGCCGCGGAGCTCGTGGGCGGGCTCGGGTACGCGCGCCGAGGCGACGTCTTCGTGCCGCGCCGGCGGGAACGGACCGGGGTGGGCGAAAGAAGGCGGGCGTAGAATTGCGGCGATGGGCCCTCCTGTAGCACCGGTGCCGAAGACGGCCGACGAGACGTCGCTCTCGGACGTCGAGCGGGCGCGGCGGCAAGCCGCGGCCCTGCTCATGGCCTTCGAGCCGCTCGAAGCCGTCCCCGACGACCCCGCGGTCTGGGCCCTTCTGCCTCTGGAGCTGCTGGTGCGCTTCGGCTGCGTGCCCCTTCGCGTCGAGGGCTCGCGGCTGGTCCTGGCCTTCGGCGACCTGCAGAACCTCCAGAGGGTCGACGAGCTCGAGTTCCTGCTAGAACGGCCGATCGAGGCGGTGGTGGCCCCGGCCCGACGAGTCACCGCGGCCTTGAAGCGCCATCGCGGTGGTGAGCTCCTGCTCGAGCAAGCCAGCGAACCCTTGCGCCTCCAGTTCGTGGCCGACGACGAGACGCCGGTGGTCGACGATCGCGCCCGGCCCGACGAGAGCCCCATCGTGCGCCTGGTCGACTCGCTGATCCTCGGGGCCATCGACCGGCGCGCCTCCGACATCCACGTCGAGACCAAGGACCGCGAGGTCCTGGCCAAGTACCGGATCGACGGCGTGCTCTACCCTGCCCTGGAGCCGCTCGACAAGCGTCACCACGACACGATCCTGTCCCGCATCAAGGTCATGTCCGAGCTGGACATCGCGGAGAAGCGCATCCCCCAGGACGGCCGCTTCCGACTGCGGGTGAAGGACCGCACCATCGACTTCCGGGTGTCGGTCATGCCCTCGATCCACGGCGAAGACGCGGTCATCCGCATCCTCGACAAGGAGTCGCTGAACGCGGCCTTTCGCCAGCTTCGTCTGGACGTGCTCGGGTTCTCCGAGACGGATCTCGCCAAGCTGCGCAAGTACGTCACCGAGCCCTACGGCATGGTGGTGGTCACCGGGCCCACGGGGAGCGGCAAGACGACCACGCTCTACGCGGCCCTCTCCGAGATCGCGACCCCCGAAGACAAGATCATCACCATCGAGGACCCGGTCGAGTACCAGATCCCGGGCATCACCCAGGTGCCGGTGAACGAGAAGAAGGGGCTGACCTTCGCCCGCGGGCTCCGCTCGATCCTCCGCCACGATCCCGACAAGATCATGGTGGGCGAGGTGCGCGATCCGGAGACGGCGCAGATCGCCGTACAGTCCGCGCTCACCGGCCATCTCGTGTTCACCACCGTCCACGCCAACAACGTGTTCGACGTGATCGGCCGCTTCCTCCACATGGGGGTCGAGCCCTACAACTTCGTCTCGGCCCTCAACTGCGTCATGGCCCAGCGGCTGGTGCGGGTACTCTGCCAAGGGTGCAAGCATCCGGCCGAGGCCGGGGAAGTGCTGCTGCGCGAGTCGGGGCTCGACCCCGACGTCTACGGCGACCAGGTCTTCCATGACGCGCCGGGCTGCGCCGAGTGCGGGGGCACGGGGTTCCTGGGCCGGACCGCGGTGGCCGAGCTCCTCGACATGTCCGACCGCATCCGCCAGATGGTGCTCGACCGCCGACCGGCGGTGGAGATCAAGCAGGCCGCGCGCGAGGAAGGCATGACCTTCCTGCGCGACTCGGCGCTCGAGAAGGTCTTCGCGGGGACCACCACCCTACGCGAGATCAACAAGGTGACGTTCGTCCAATGAGCGACGCCTTCGAGGAGACGGCGTTCGAGAACCCGGACGAGGAGGAGATCCGGCGCCTCCTCGAACGCGTGCGCCGCATCGCCGTGGTCGGGCCTCTCGCCGAAGCCCCATCGCGACTCGCACCGCGTGGCGCGCTACCTCCTGGACGTCGGGTATACCGTCATCCCCATCTACCCGCGCGAGGAGCAGATCCTCGGGCAGACCGTGTACCGCCGAGTCCAGGAGGTCCCGGGCGGCGTCGACCTCGTGGACGTCTTCCGGCGTCGCGAAGAGCTGCCGCGCGTCTTCGACGACGCCCTCGCGGCGCGCGCTCCCGCGATCTGGCTTCAGCTCGACTGCATCGACGAAGAGGGGCGCCGGCCGGGCCCGAGAAGCGGGAGCGACGGTGGTGATGGATCGCTGCCTGGCCGTCGACCATGCACGACTTCTCGGACGAAACTGGCGCCCGGCGTCCTCCGTTCCGACAGAAATGGCCCCTAGAGCTGACGAAAACGTGACACTCTGAGAGCGGCGCACCCGTCGCTCCCGGACTGCAATTCACACTCAACCCATTGAGGACAATGCTCATTCCTCGATGGCGCTCGCCTCCTGCGAGCGCTAGCACGCTCCATGCATGGAGGGAGGGTGCGGGCAGGCCCTGCAATCCACGCCCGCAGGGAGCGAGCCATGGGAGAAGGCCTCGTTCGAGACGTCACGCCGGCGGAGTTCTTTCGTGAGCAGTTGGCGATGGCCATGGAGCACCAGCGGGTCTGCACGTCGGCCTTCACCGAGCACTACCTGGTGAACCTCCTCGCCGCGTGCCTGCGCGGCGACCACCTGCCCCAGACCGAGCCGGGCTACGACGACGTCCCCCTGGCTCTCCTGTATCTGCGCGCGCTGCAGGCGACGGCCCACGAGCGGGCGCGCCGTCTCCGCGAGATGGGCGACCTCGCCCTCTTCGTGTCGGGTTTCTTCGCCGACCGCCTGATCGATCGCCGGACCGACCTCCGCTACTACCAGGCGCTGGGTGGACATGCCTACGCCCGCCTCTCCGTGGAGCACGAGCGCGCCCTGCCCATCGGTCCCGCCGTCTTCTCCGAGCTCGCGGCCCGGTTCCGCGAGTTCGCGGACGTGCTCTCCGAGGTCTCCGAAGCCACGCGCCTGGCCTCGCCGGGTTCGATCGTGCGTCTCTACGAGCGCTGGCTCCAGACCGGAAGCCCGCGGGCCGCGCAGCTCCTCACCAAGGCCGGCATCAACCCGGTGCCCGAGGCCGCGGAAGGCAAGCTCCATTGAGGGCCGCGGAGCCGCTGCCCGAGGGTCTTCTCGTCGACGTGCAAAGGCGTATCGAAGCCCTCTACGCCCTGCCCGCCGAGGCCCCGGTGACCGACTTCCTGATCAGCGAAGAACAGGCGACCGGTCTCCCCGGGGGGCGCTCGCGGACGCTCGTGGCCCAGGACGGCGAGACGGTCTCGCTCGGCGTCGTGTTCGAGGCAGGCCTCGGCCCCTCTCTCACCGAAGCCGACCCGCGCGTCCGCCTGAGCGCGTCCAACCTCGGGCCGTTCTCGACCCTGACCGAAGAGGTCAGCCACTTCCTCTACCTGCTCTACTGCGCCCGCGCCGATCGGTCGACGACCCAGCTCGAGCTCGAGCTTCAAGGCGAGGTCGACAAGTACCTGACCGCGGCGTTCTTCCTGTCGCTCCAGAACGAAGGGGCCGTCTCGGTCCGACTGCGCGAGCTGCTGTTTCAGCGGTACCACCTGGCGGAGGGACTCTCCGCCGAGCAGACGGAGCGCTACCACGCCGCGAACGGCCTCGCGAACCGCTATTGTGGTTTTCTCGAGCGACGGTACCTCCGCCGGTCGCGCTTTCGGGAGCTGGCCCAGGAAGCCCGCGGCTTCTACCGGCTGGGCCAGCGCGAGAAGCTCGAGAGGATCGCGGGCGTAGCCTGAAGCCTCGCCATCGAGGACAATCGACCCCGCATGCGAATCGGGGTCGACCTCGGCGGCACCAAGATCGAAGCCGTCGCCCTGGGCGACGACGGTGGGGTACGCGCCCGCGAGCGGGTCCAGACGCCGCGTGACGACTACGAGGCGACGCTCGAGGCGATCGCCTCTCTGGTGCTCGGCATCGAGCAGAAGACCGGCGCGCGCGGTAGCGTCGGCGTCGGCATTCCGGGCGCCCTCTCTCCCGCGACCCGCCGGGTCAAGAACGCGAACTCCGTCTGGTTGAACGGCCAGGCCCTCGACAAGGACCTCGAGCGCCGCCTGGAGAGGCCCCTTCGCTTCGCGAACGACGCCAACTGCTTCGCGCTTTCGGAAGCGACCGACGGCGCGGCGGCCGGCGCGCGCGTGGTCTTCGGGGCCATCCTCGGCACCGGCTGCGGCGGAGGCATCGTGGTCGACGGCCGGGTGCTGACCGGCCCGAACGCCGTTGCGGGCGAATGGGGGCACAACCCTTTGCCCTGGCCCGCGGCCGGCGAATGGCCGGGCCCGAGCTGTTACTGCGGCCTGACCGGCTGCATCGAGACCTTCCTCTCGGGCCCGGGCCTGGCGCGAGACTTCGACGCGCCTTCCGGGACGTCGACCTCGGCGCCCGAGATCCTGGCCCGCGCCGAAGCCGGTGATCCCGCAGCCGAAGGGGCCCTCGGCCGCTACGAGGACCGGCTCGCGCGCGCGCTCTGCCACCTCATCAACGTCCTCGACCCGGACGTGATCGTCCTGGGAGGTGGTCTTTCGAACGTCGCGCGGCTCTACCGTAACGTCCCGCCCCTGTTCTCGCGCTACGGCTTCTCGGACCGCTTCGACAATCGCCTGGTGCCGCCGCTCCACGGCGACAGCAGCGGGGTGCGGGGTGCGGCCTGGCTCTGGGGCCCCGGCGAGGACCCAACGTAGGTTTGTTCGCCGCCACGTGCGGCCTGGTCGCTGACCTTGCTCGCCCTCCGAGAGGGGTCATTGCCCCGAAATGCTCCTGAACGCCTCGTACACCAGGATGCCGACCGCGCTCGCCAGCAACACCGCCCCGGCAAGGTTCAGCGTCCGAATGCCGCGCTGTGCATGGTCCTCTGCGTATCGCTCCGGATGGAGCATGACGTCGAGGAAGTGGGTACGGCGGCCATGGCGCGGAATGTCGGAACGCCAGTTCACGCGCGCCCGCAGAAGCCCGCCCAAGAGCGCGGCGATGCTCAGGAGGAGCAACACGAGGAACATAGCCTGTCTCACGCTGGCGCTCCTATCCGCGCTCGTTCCCCTCACGACCCTGCATGTCGCTTGACCTGAATGATGACACACGGCCACCAGAGCCCCGTCAGCGGACCACGATCGACCCGCCCCGAGTCTGCGGGTCCGTGGTTCTCCTGTTGTTCGGCGGCCGCGCGGCTTACTCAGTCACGCGATTTCGGCGGGCCCTTCCCCCAGGCAATGTGAACGGAGAAGCCGACGCCACCCCGGAGAGGTGCGATGCCAGCGGTGACCGAAGGTGGCTCTGCGGAAAACCAGTCCTCCGACTTGAGCGCCCACCCAACGGCAGCACCCACGGCTGCTCCCGCGGCCGCGCCGAGCGCAGCCACTGCCCCTGGGCTATGGTCGTCACTGTTGTAGTCACCAAACGTCAGCAGCAACCCAGGCATGCCCCCGACCGCGGCACCGACCATTGCGCCCCGCCCAGCCTTGGATCGGCGACCGCCACTGACCTCAAACGTGGTCGTCGGACCTAGGGGGATGCGCGTAGCGGCCCCGCCGCTTCCGCTTCGCACCAACACTGCATGGGGCTCGAGGCCAACCACGGTGCCGATGAGCGGCTGGGCGCCACCTTCCTGCGCAGTCACGCGCACTCTGCTACCGACCCCCACGGTATGAGAGTCTCCGGCAAAGCCGCTTGCGGCACACAGGACGACCACCATCATGGCAAGGTATCTGCTCATCTTGTCACCCGCAGCCGGCACGAGAGCCTGCCTGACCGATTGGCTCGTCGCCTGCGTGCCGGCCCGGAACCAGCCGCACCGCCTCTACTGGCGCCCTCACTTTCACCCTGACGCTCGAGTGGGCCAGCCATGTGAAGGCGGCGAAGGCCCACGAGGTTGCTCAGCTTGGGAAGTATGACCTCACGTGCTTGCTCGTGAGGAGGGCCAGCAGCGCCGCCACGACGGGTATACCGATCTTCGCACGCGGCTGGGCTCCGCTGAGGACGTTGGCAATGGCGGTCAACAGGTTGATGCCGAGCAGAAGCACGGCCGCCTGGTAACCCCATGGCCTGCCTCTCCACAACCCGACCGCGGCGCTTGCGCAGGCAGCGCTAAGGGTGGCCATGAGGACGGGGCCGGCAGGTCCCATGCGACCGAAGGCCTCGCGCGCTCCCGGATTGACCCGCCACATGGGTTCGAGCGGCCCGCCGGGCGTGAGGAGGGACATACCGGACGCCAGCGTGGCCCCCGCACCCAGGGCGAAGAGGACCGCAAGAGCAGTGACAGCCCAGGGTCGGTTCATGGTCAGCTTACTCACAACTTGCGCCCTCTTGTCCGCAGAACACCGGTCAGCTCCGAGGGCCGCGCTTCCGTCCGCGATGCGCGGGCCTCGTCAGCATCCGGTTGCTCGGCCGCATCGCTACGGTTGAGGCTCGACGCGCGACGCGCACGCTTCGTCGTGCCACGGTGGCGAGGCTCCGAAGAGCCTCGTTCACGGACGCGGCATTTGGAAAGGCCGCGGAGACATCAGGGTCGAGGACCACCACGTTCGAACTGGCCCTGAAGCGCTGGCAGTACTTCCCCCGCACCGCACCCGTGAAGTCGTACTCGGGGAGCATGTCGTCTTCAGCTGCCGGCCTTCTTGCCTTCTTCATGCTTCTTCTTCTCAGCCCGTGTTGCGGGGCGGGCGCCAATGATACGCACTCGATCCTTCCGGTCGGTGTGAGCCACTACGACGAGGCGTTGCCCGGACGTCCCGATAATAACGAACCGTGCTTCCGCCGTCGAGTGGAGTGGGTCAGGAATGGTCATGCAGAAGAGGCCATAGGCGAGGAGAACGAGGACTACCGTGATGAGCCATTTGCCCAGGCTCATACTGCTCGGATCCTATTCCCCCTCACCAGGTCGGCCCAAGCCGAACCCCTCTTGCCACGTGAGGCTTGTCAGCTTCAACTCCTTGTTGGGGAGCCGGGGCCCTCAGACGTAGCAGGTGGAAGCCGCCCGAGACGCTCATCGTTCTTTGCTCCAGTCCCATCTGGCGTGTGTAACGGCCGGACGCTCACCCGCTGGAATTCTCCACCATACTTCAACAACCCATGGACCCGCGTCGTATCGCTGCCAACTCGCAGATCGGGTGGTTTCGCTTCGGCTACGGCCACATCGTATGCTCGCGCCAACTGCCTCAGCCGTGCGCCACCGAGGACTCCAGGAATGACGACGAACCCAACCTCGAGCAGTTCGCGCGCGATGTCGGGCGGCAACCCGCCTAAGCCACCCAAGCTCAAGCGCCCACCGTGCGTGTGTTCATCTGCGAAGTCCGCTACTCCGCCTTGCCGTCCGACAGCGATCGCTTCATTACGTCTGCCGAACCCTGGATTGAGCGGCGAGACTCCATTCGTGCAATGCCTCGTCCGCTCCAACCCATTGTGAGCCGGCTCCCTCGTGAGGCTTGTCGACGGCTGACCATCGACTATCGCTGAGTGGCGACAGGACTGTCGTGTCGAAGCGCCGAGGCTATGAGGCCGCCGAGGCAAACAAACGCAGCCCCCTCCACCCGTAGAAACCCTACGTGCGCTGCCTCCCAATCGAGGCGCGCCTGCGCAGCCTCCACGCCGAAGAAGGGCGTCGCCACTCCCGACACGAGCACCACAGCTCCGATCGCGCGGAGGACCCCGGACGCCCGTGATTCACGCGCGGCGAGGATCAGCACGAGCCCGACTCCGACCCGAAACGCGGCAGCAGCGTATAGACCGGAAGGGGAAGCCAAATGCCGCCCGGTGGCGATCACGATATCCGGAATCACGGCGCCAGCGATGCCGACGACCACGACAACGCCGGCGACGACACGAGCGAGAGACCTCATCAGTCGCGTGTGGGCGTCGTCTCCGCAGTGTCTTCCCGCATCGGTCAATCCAACCTCTCTGCGCTTAGGGGTCCGTCGAACGTACAGGGTTGTTCACGGAGTCGCGAACGCGAGGTGCTTCGACACGAGATGGCGCGGGGGCGAATCCGTGAACAACCTGTTGAACTAGAGCGCGTTGCTCGATATGGGGATTGTACACGGCAGGTCAGGGGTCGGGATGCGGGAACGCCGAATCGAGCTTTGCGGCGCTGGTCTGGCGAGGATGGGGTTGGAACTGGGCGGGCGCGGGCCGCGGCGAACGATGGCGGCAAACTGCGGGAGGCCGTTCGCCGGGCTGGTGAGACACTTCGGGCGTCGAAGGGCGCAGGGGCGACAGCGAGGTCGGCGGCAACAAGAGCATCACGGCGATCTTGCAGCCACCGTGCGGTAGATGGTGCTCGTGGCGCGTGGCAGTTCAGCCACGACGCTGAGGCGTCCGAGCTTACGCGCCGGGCACAGCAGGGGGTCCTTTCCCACCAGGCGGCGATAGACGTCTGGCCAGCACTCCCGCTGTGGCTCGCTCGGCTCCGGCGGGACAGGCGTGCCGAGCATGCTGCGCACCGTGGTCAAGCGTCGGGCCTTCACGCCGTTGGCGAGCAGGCCGTAGGGTCGCACTCGCACGAAACGTCTGGGGACGACGTGGCGCATGAAGCGCTGAGCGAACTCGGCGCCCGGCAGAGTCTTCACTTGTCTGCGGCCGCCGCGGCGGCGGTTCTTGAATCGGAAGCGGACTTGGCCATGCGGGTGAGCCGCTGAGCCAGCAGGCGTTCGTTGCCGATGGCGATGCGGTGCGTGTAGCGCCCGAGGTAGCGAAGGACTTCCTCAGGCCCTGCCATGGGCGGCTTGGCACCTCGATGAAAAAGGAAACGCACCGCGTTCAGCGCCTGGTTGAACGTCGAGAAGGACACCTTGCGTTCCTGCGTCAGGTGCAGGAGAAACGCCCGCACATGCTCTGTCGTCAACTGATCGGCTATCACATGCGTGAACTGGACCAGCCGACGTATCCAGCCCAGGTACGCCGAGCGGGTCTTCGGCGCCAAACCCCGCAGAGCCATCGCCTGCTCCATCGCATCGCGGAAAACACCCATGGCTTCCCTCCTTGTGGAAGCAACAACCCACAAGAAGGTAGACCCGCCTTAGACGTTCGACTGCATCTCCACCGCGACGCGGTTCAGTTCAACACCGGGATAAGCTGCCGCGCCCCATCGCTTGCGCCGAGCGCGGTCAGCTTCATTGATGAGTTGTTGGACCGCCCGCTTGCGAGTATGATATATCCTCCTACCGAGGGAATCTATGGCCAAGGCAAAGCTGGCGGTGACACTCGATTCAGGCCTGGTGGACGAGCTGGATGATCTCGTTTCCAAGCATCGCTTCGCGAATCGGAGCCAGGCGGTGGAAATGGCAGTCGCCGAGAAGCTCGAACGCTTGGCCAAGACGCGCTTGGCTCGTGAATGCTCCAAGCTTGATCCGGACGAGGAGCGGGCCTTGGCTGAGGAGGGGCTCGCCGGGGGACAGGATACTTGGCCCGAATACTGAGGGGAGAAATCCGGTGGGCGGACCTCAACCCTGTTCGCGGCCGGGAGCAGGCCGGGCAACGCCCAGTACTCATCTTGAGCCATGACGTATTTAACGATCGCTCAGGAACCGTGATCGCTGTGGCACTTACGAGCAAGGAGCCCAAGGCGGAATTTCCGCTCACTATTGAGTCTTCGGCCCGCGGCTTGCCGAAGCGCTCTTGGGTCAAGATCAGCCAGATACGCACTTTGGCCGTTGAGCGCATTGGCCGCCGGATGGCGCAGGCATCTGCTGAAGAGGTTTCGAGGGTGCTCGACGGCCTCGACGAAATCATCGGCGACGCCTAGTTCCACGCTGGTCTGCCCAACTCGGAGTGCGCGGCGCTGATGTGGCAGAAAGCCGGGACTGCAGACCACACTCGGGTGGGCTTCCGTCTGTTCCAAGTTGGATCAGTCGATGGTGAAACTCACCTGCTGCGACGTCGTTAAGTCGGCCCTGCGGTCGGTGACGACCATGCGGATCTCGTAGTCTCCGGGCGCGAAGGGCTCGAGCTTGATGCTCTGGGTGTGCAGGGCCGGGGGGGCGCCGCGGTCGGCCTGCTCCATCGCCTGGGGCGTGGAAGAGGCGAGGTGAACACCCGCACGCCAGATCTCGGCTTGGGTCACGAGGTCCGTGGTGCCCGCCGCATCGCGCCCGGGGTTGTAGGCGAAGACCTGCACGTAGAGGGTCTGCGTGTTCTTGAATCGGCGGAGCGCCTGGGCGCTGCGCAAGGACAAGGTGTCGCCCTCGTCTCTCTCCAGCAGGAAGAGACTGCTGAGCGTCAGCTTTCCGTCGGCCAAGTCCGGAACCTGCACCCACTCCGAGGCGCTGCCGACCTTTTCCTCGCCGTCTTCCCGGGCCGCGAACCGCACGCGGTACCGTCCGGGCTTCACGGGTGCTGCTCTCTGATACGGCAAGCCGTTCTTCAGGGCCCGCTCGTAGCTCGCGTCCGTCAGGTCCATGGCCGCGCGCTCGGGCGGGAGGCTCGCCACCACCGCACCGCTCTCGTCGAAGATGGTGGCGGCCGCGTCGACGGTGGCGACGTGGTGGTCCCCAGCTTGGGCGAAGGGCACCCCGTCGAGGTCGACCTGGCTACTGACGACCACCTGTGTCGCGGTGCCGTCGACGCTCACGAAGTCCGCGGAGAGCCGCACCGGGATCCCGCTCTGGTTGGCGGGTGCGGCAAGGGCCCTCTTCATCGCGGACTCCCGTCGCTGATCGTCCGCACGGGCCGGCTCCGCGGCGGCGGGTCGCGGCTCAGCCGGCCCGCCGGCCTTCGCCTTGCGGTCGTCCGGGGCGAAGTAGCCCTTGCGGGTGCGGATCTTGACGTCGCGCTGACCGGGGATGCGAACCTCGATCTTCCGGAAGGCACCGTCGCGCCGGGTGTTGGTGGGCTCGTACGCGATCAGGTAGTAGGTCTCCGTGTCCCTTAGGATCTTGCGGAGACCGTTGCCGAGATCGTTCGTGTTGTCGACCAGGAACCCGCCCGAGTCGGCGGCCAGGGCGTTCATCGCATTCTTGAGTAGCGTGCTCCCCGGCCCTCGACATCATGTCCCGGGCGTTGAAGGTGTTGTCCCGAGCGGGCATGCGGCTCGAGGCGCTTCGGCCGGGGAGGGTCGCCACCAGACCACGCGTATCGAGGGAGTAGATGATGACGCCCGCTCGGGTGCAGGCGTCGGTGACGCGCCGGATGTCGTAAGCGCCGCTGGCGTTGATGGTGAGCCCGGTCAGGAAGCCGTCGGAGACCAGGACCACGACCTTCCGGGCCTTCAGGTCGGAGAGGCTCCGCACCACGTCGTTCAGGGTCTCCAGGGTCATGCGGGCGTGGTTCTGGGAATCCGCCAGTACCATCCGTGCGACGCCGACGGCCTCCGCTTCCGCATTGGGGGAGCGCCGCTCGTCGAGGATCTCCTGTACGGCGATGCGCAGCGCCTCCCCGTCGCCGCGTTCGATCAGCTCAGCCTGATATTCGGTCATGTACGGCGCGCCCACCGGCTTGAAGGTTCGGTCCTGGATCGTGAGACGGGCCACCGACCGGCGGAGGGCCTGGCCGTCGCTGGTGAACTCCTGGGAGAGCCCGCGGGTGCCGCTGGTCGTCACCAGGGCGACCTGGTCCTCGGGCCCGAGCTCGCGCTCGAGATAGCGGTCCAGGGTCTTCTTCATCCGGAGCAGGTTGCTGCCCTCGATGTGGAGATCGTCGACCACCAGCACCACGTACCGGCGTGGAGCGGGCGTGGGCGCCTCGGGCGCAATGACCTTGGGCTGTGGGGTCGCCGCGGGCGCTGGCGGGATATCGCCAGGTGGCGAGACGTCGAAGGCTTCGAACTGAACGATGGGCTGGGGTTGGCCGTCTTCGAGGACCTCGAAGTCCGCGCGAGTGAGGTCCAGCTCTGGCCCGACCCCCCTTCTCCGTCACCACGACGTCCAGCCGAACGACCTCGGTCGTGACCGGAAGCACCAGGTCGGGGTTTTGCGGGGGCGGCCCCTGGGAGACTGCGGGAGGGACGGCGACGAGGGCCACCAGGAGCCCGGCCCCTATCCCCCGGCTCCAGGAAGTCACGCGGTCAGGCCTCGTTGCGCTCGGGGGTCAGGCGCCCGTCGCTACCTGGCCACGAGGACGAGAGCAGGAAGCGCTTCTCCGACCAGAGGAAGAAGGGCACCGACATCGCGGAAAGAGCGGTAGCCACGATCCAGGCCGGCCGAAACCCGAAGTGCTCGATGATGAAGCCCAGGGTGATGGAGCCGGTCCCGATCCCGGTGTCGAACGCGGCCAGGATGCCTCCGAAGATGGCGCCCCGACGCGAGGGGTCGAAGAACCGGACCACGTGGGCCACGAAGGCCGGGTACATGTTGCCGAAGCCCGTGCCGAACACGAGGGCGGCGAGGATGATGCCAAGGCGCGTCTCCGCGATCGACAAGAGGGCGAACCCGACGCACACGAGGCCCAGGCAGGGCAGGAAAAACTTCCTCGGTCCGATGCGATCGGCCAGCCGGCCGGAGAACACGCGGGTGATGATGGTCACGATGGCGAAGGTGGTGAAGAAGACGCCCTTCGGCCTCACCCCGTTGCGCTCGGCGAAGAGGGCCACGAAGCTCGTGACCCCCCCGTAGCCGAACGAGCAGAGGAAAAGGCTCATGGCCACGACCACGATCCGCCACTCGATCAGGTTGCGGTGGAAGAAGTGCTCGCGGCTCATGCGGGCCGCGACCGGCGACTCGTCGAGGGTGAAGGCGATCGCGGCCATGCCCAGGTTCAAGACCCCGACGGAGGCGCAGAGCCACCTCCAGCCGAGGTGGTAGAACCAGAAGCCGACGCTCGGCGCCACCGCGACCGCCAGCATGGTGGACATGCCCCAGTAGCCGATGCCCTCCGCCCTCCGGCTCTCCGGGATGAAGTCGGTCATGTAGGCCGAGGAGGCCGAAAGCAGGCCAGACCAGAAGAACCCGTGGAACAGGACGAGCACCAGGGGCACCACGTAGCTGGTGCTGAGGCCGTAGGCCACCGCGAAGCCGGCGATGACCAGGCTGTTCGCGATGAGGATGCGCCGCTTGCCCAGGCGGTCCGCGAGGGCCCCGGTGATCGGCCCCGTGAGCGCCGAGGAGTAGGTCAGGAAGCCCAGGAAGAGACCCGCGGCGAACGTGCTGCCACCGGTGTCGAGGATCCGGAACGGAGTGGTCGGCAGCATCTGGAAAGCGGACAGGAACACCGTGAAGGTGAACCCGCACATGGTGAAGAAGCGCCGCGTGAAAAGGGGTGCGGTCTCGGCAGGCATGAATTCTCGACTATACACGCTGCTCCCCGCCCGGACGGAGAGGCGGGTGGGTGGCGGCCTAGCCCGCGGCCGCGAGGCAGGCTGAGAAACTGGCGGCGTCGATGTTGGCGCCACAGACGATCACGCCCACGCGCTTACCCCGCAGTCGCTCCAGGAGCGGCCCCAGGAGGGCCGCGGTGGCGGCGGCCCCCGCCGGCTCCACCGCGAGCTTGGCCGAGGCAAAGAGCAGGCGCATCGCGCGGCGCAAGGCGTCGTCGTCCACGAGCACCACGTCGTCGAGGTAGCGCCGGCAGAGGCCGAAGCTGTAGGGCGCGGCGTACGGCGCGCCGAGGCTGTCGGCGATGGTCCGAACCTTGTCGATGGCCTGCGGGGATCCGGCGTCGAAGCTCCGCCGCATCGAGTCGGCACCCACGGGCTCGACCCCGAAAACGAGAGTCGTCGGCGAAGCGAGCTTCACGGCGGCCGCCACTCCGGCGGCCAAGCCCCCACCGCCAATCGGCACCACCACGGCATCGAGGCCCGGCGCCTGCTCCACGAGCTCGAGGCCCAACGTGGCGGTGCCGAGAGCGGTGAGAGGGCCCTCGAAGGGGTGCACGAACGTGCGCCCCTCTTCGCGCTCGATCTCCTTCACGCGCTCGAAGGCGAGGTGGACGTCGTCCACGAGCTCGACCTCGGCCCCGAGCGCGCGGCTCCGCGCCACCCGAAACGCGCTGGCCGTCTTCGGCATCACGACCTTGGCGGTCGTCCCGAGAGCACGGGCCGCGTAGGCCACGGCCATCGCGTGATTGCCAGCGCTCACCGCCGTGACCCCGCGCCCCAGCGCGTCCGGCGCCAGGTCGAGCATCACGGTCAGCGCGCCCCGGGGCTTGAAGCTCCCGGTGCGCTGGAAGAGCTCCTCCTTCAGGAAGACGCGAGTCTCGGCCCCCACCGCGTCCGCCAGGGCCTCGTCCTCCCAGAGGCGCACGGGAGTCAGCGCGATCCTCTGCCCGAGCCGCTCGCGCGCGGCCCGGATTGCGGCAAGCGAGAGATCCAAGAGCTCCATCGGGCAAATCTACTCCGGCTGCGGGGCCAGGCGCTGCAGAAGGAAGGCGGTCGGCAAGGGTTCGAGCGCCCCGCTCCGCCAGCGCAGCGCCACCACCTGGGTCAGGGGAACCCGGGCGTAGAAGCCACCCTGCACCAACAAGTCTTCCGCTTCCGTCGACAGGATCTCCCGCGGCGGCCGGTCGCTGCAAGTCCCGACTCCCGACAGGGTCTTGTCCCCGTAGGTCTCCTGGATCATGCGGCCCACGCCCCACGGCGTGTCGTAGGAGAGGCGATTCGGCGGGAGGTCCAGGATCACCAGAAAGCTGCCCCGCGGCCACGACGCCGACGTCGCGAGCAGGGCGCTGGCGAGACGCTGCTGGACCAACCAGTTCTCGGCGGCCAGTGCTCCGACGTTCCAGTGGAAGGCGAGGGCGAGGGCCAGGGCCACGGAGAAGGCCAACGCTCGCATCTTGGGTGCCTGGACCACGCGAGCCAGGCCGAGAAGGACCAGCAGTGCCGCGCCAGGCAAGGCCGCGGCCAGGATCCGCGCGCCGAAAGTGCCCGCCGTTCGCCCGAGCCAGTACGTCGTGGGCACGATCGGAGCGACGCCCAGGACCACGAGGGCCATCGCCACCAGCCCGTAGCGCAAGGAAGGTGGCGGACCCGCGGCCCAGCGTGCCGCCAGCGGGATCGTCGCCAAGGACGCCACTACGAGCAGGGCCGCGACCACGAGGAGGGACTTGCCCGCCGCCTCCGCCGCCCCGATGAGCCAGCCGTCGACGAAGACGTTGTAGGGCACGAGCAGGAAGGCCCGTCGCGCGAGCCACTGCGGGTCCCACCGGAAGTTCGCGGTCGCCACCGTCGGCGCTCCCAGCAGGGGGCGAGCCACGAAGCGCCAGGTGAGGTAGAGGGCAGGCACGGCGGACCAGGCGACGACGGAGCGACGCCGCCAGGGGGCCCGGAGGCCCCAGGCGAAGGCTGGCCACAGGGCCAGAAGGAAGAGCTGCAGCTCGTAGAAGCCGAGGGAGGCCAACCCGAGAGCCAGCGCCGTCACCATGAACCGGACGCGCTCACGGCCCAGCTCGGCGAGCAGGACCGCGGCGAGGGCCAGCACCCACGCCGTCCGCTGGGTCAGGGTCGAGAGCCAGAGGTGCGAGGCGTCGGCGGGGTAGACCATGGCGAGGGCCGCGAGAGCGGCGGCGAAGCCCGCGGGGGCGAATCGCCTGGCGATGAGGAAGAGGAGGACGGCGCCCAGCCATTGCAGGGCGAAGAGAACGAGGTAGTAGCCCAGGAGAGCGTCGCCGAAGAGCAAGCCGCACAGACGCCAGGGCAGACCCAGGAGCGGCCGGAGGCCGTCGATGCTCGAGATGGGCACGCGGCCTCTCGCCATGTCGTGGGCCAGAGGCCAATCGTCGTGCAGCAGTCCGAGCTTCGACACCCAAGGCGCAAACGTGGCCGCGGCCAGCAGGAGAAGGGCCACGGCCACGTTGACGGGCTCACGCCACCCGCGCGCTGCGGAGGGCCAAGGTGCTACGCCGGCCTGGCGCGCCTCGGGCGCGTCCGCGCCGGTCAATCCGTCGGACCCTCTCCGAAGAGGGAATCGCAGGCGAGGGTTTCCGGACCCTTCTCGGTGCAGACCGCGAAGCGCGCCGTCTCCTGGCGGTCCTTGGCGTAGAGGGAGACGCCCGCGTACTCCCCCTTTCGGTTCAGGACGTAGAACTGGAGGTGGAAGCGCGGGTTGCCGTTCGGGGCGAGGAGGCGCTTCTCCACCGTGTTCGGCGACCACGCGCTTGAGCGCCGCCATGCCCGCATCCTTGGGTGACGCGCCCCGCCGCATTTCCTCCACGATGAAGAACGACGAGAGGTTGAAGAGGTTCGCTTCGCCGCGGCCGGTGGAACCGGCGGCGCCGACGTCGCCGGCGACGTAGAGTCCGGCGCCGAGGATCGGCGAGTCGCCCACCCGGCCGGGGATCTTCCAGGCCAGGCCGCTCGTGGTGGTGACCCCGCAGACGTCGCCCTTGGGTCCGACGCCGTCGCAGTTGATCGTCCCGCAGACGTGGAAGGGGTCGAGAAGGCCGTCGGCCACCATCTGGTCGCGCGCGCGGTCGCCGGCCTCGGTCCGCTTGGCGGGATCGAGGTAGTGGGCCGGATCGAGTCGTCGCTTCCACTCCAGCCACTTCTTCCGGGAGTTCTCGGTGTTGAGGTCGTCCTCCACCTTGAAGCCCAGCTTGCGCGCGAAATCCTGGGCGCCGTGGCCCACCAGCAGATGATGGTCGGTCTGCTCCGCACCGCCTGCGCCACGAGCGAAGGCGTGCGCACGCCCTCGAGCGCGGCCACGCCGCCCGCCCGCCGCTTGGGCCCGTGCATGCAGCACGAGTCGAGCTGCACGACGCCCTCCGCGTTGGGCAGACCCCCGTAGCCCACGCTGTCTTCGGCGGGATCCAGCTCCACGATGTTGACCCCGGCGATGAGGGCCGCGAGGACGTCCTCGCCCTTCACGATGCGCTCGTAGGCCTCGGCCACGCCGGTGCGGGGGCCGCCGTTCTTGAACTCGTTCCCGTTGGCCGAAGAGATCACGACCGGGGGCGTGGCCTTTCGGACGAGCACGGTGGGCGCCTGCCCGAACAACGGACGCGCACCCGCGGCCAGGGCGCCCGCCGCGGTGGTCGCCTTCACGAACTGACGACGGCTCACTCGTTCGGTCATCTCTTCTCCCCTCGACCTTCCGAAGCAAGGCTCGCGGCCTTCGGCGGCGCGCTCTTGAAGAGCCTCTCGTACCGAAGGGGCTCGCCCTTCTCCCACGGCTTGTACTCGTTGCAGAAGTCGATCCGCTCGCCGATGGGCGGATGGCTGGCCCGCCAGAGCTTGTAGAGGAGGCCCGGCCTCGGGTTGCCGAGGTTCTCGGTCTGCAGCTTCACGAAGGCCGTGCCGAAGGTGTGGTTGGCGCGGGTGATCTCCAGGGAGAAACGGTCGGCCTCGTGCTCGTGGTCGCGCGAGTAGGCGAGGGCGATCGGGCTCACCAGGAAGGAGAACAGGTTCGTGAGGAGCAACAGCAGGGGCAACGCCGCGATGTCGGCCAGCGCGTCGAAGCCCATGCGCTGCGCATGGTGCCTGAAGAAGTAGCCGGCCGTGCGATGGGCGAGGTAGAGGGTGGCCAGGATGAGGACCGCGAAGAAGGCCACGGTCTTCGGCACGTGCCCGAGGACGTAGTGCCCCATCTCGTGGCCCATCACGCCGAGGAGCTCGGGGGTCGTGAGCTTCGCGATGATCGTGTCCCAGAGCACGATCCTCTTGGTCCCGAAGAAGCCGGTGACGTAGGCGTTCACCGCCTTGGTGTCGACGCTCTTGTTCACCTCGAAGACCCGGCTGCCTTCGATGCCCGCGCGGTCGGCCAGGGCCAGGATCTGCTGCTCGAGCCCCTTGTCCTTCATGGGCCCGAAATCGTTGAAGAGGGGGTCGATCCAGATCGGCGCCACCACGATCATCAGGAACAGGAAGGGCACCGCCAGGATCGAGGTGTAGAGCCACCACCGCCGCGGGCTCTTCTTCAGGAGCAGGAAGGGGACCCACAGGAAGAGCGCACCCATGATGAGGCCCACCAGGAGCCCCTTCATCGAATCGCCAAACCACTTGCCGAGGGTCTGGTTCGAGAGGCCGTAATCGTGCTGCCGGACGAACTCGGTGTAGTAGCTCCAGGGCAGGCCGATGACGAAGTTGATCAGGGCGAAGAAGACGAAGTAGACGACCAGGGTGAAGAACCAGTTGCGGCCGATGCGGCGCGCGACGTCGCGCAGCCGGGCGGAGAAGCCGGTGAAGACGAAGGCGATCGGGATGAGGAACCCGAGCAGCGTGTCCACGACCCAGAGCACGTTGCCGCTCCGGTAGTAACGGAGGGCCTTCTCGGTGGCCGGCGGAACCGCCACGGGCCCGGTCTCCGGGGGCGCGGCAAGCTCCGGCGTGGCCGACGGGGAGGGGCTGGGCAGGGGCGCCATCGGCTCTTCGGCCGCGAGACGACTGACCCACGGAGCGCTGATCAGGAGGAGGGAGAGGGCGACTCGGCGCATGGGAGGTTCCCTTCTTCGGAAGGTGAGGGCCGCGGCGATCCTACCAGATCCCGGAGAGCCCGTTCGTCGCGTAGACTGGAGACTCACGACGGAGGTCCCATGGTTCGCAGCGCTCTCCCCGCAGCTCTCCTCTTCTCCGCGGCCGGACTCTCGCTCCTCGCCGCCCCGCCCACCGCACCCACGGCCATGGACCGCTTCTGGCCGCAGTGGCGGGGTCCCCTGGCCACGGGCGAGGCTCCGCTCGCCAACCCACCCCTCGAGTGGAGCGAGGAGAAGAACGTGCGCTGGAAGGTCGAGGTGCCGGGCCGCGGGCAGAGCAGCCCGGTGGTGTGGAACGACCTCGTGTTCGTGACGACGGCGGTGCCCGTGGGCAAAGCCGCTCCCGCCAAGTCTGCGGACAGGCGCCCCTCGCCGCGCCTCCCGCAGCCCCCCCCCCGGCCGGCGCAGTCCCCGGAGGCGCGCCTCCCGCCGGAGCTCGTCCCGGCGGCGGGCCGCCGGTGGTCAAGCCCGACGGCAACGTCGAGTTCGTGATCCAGGCCCACAACCGCAGCGACGGCAAGATCCGCTGGCGGAAAGTGCTGAAGGAGCTGCTGCCACACGAGGGGACCCACCAGGACGGCAGCTACGCGTCAGGCTCGGCCCTCACGGACGGCGAGCGCCTCTACGCCTACTTCGGCTCGCGCGGCCTCTACGCGCTCGACCTCCAGGGCAAGCTGCTCTGGGAAAAGCAGCTCGGGACGATGCAGACGCGCAATGGCTTCGGCGAGGGCAGCTCGCCCGCGATCTTCGGAGACACCCTGGTCCTGACCTGGGACCACGAGGGGCAGGACTTCATCGTCGCCCTCGACAAGAAGACGGGCAACGAGCTCTGGCGCACCGAGCGCGACGAGCCCACGTCCTGGGCCACGCCCATCGTGGTGACGTCGGGGGGCAAGCCGCAGGTGGTCACGAGCGCCACCAACCTGGTCCGCAGCTACGATCTCGCCACCGGCAAGCTCCTCTGGGAAGCGAGCGGGATGACCGCGAACGTCATCCCGTCGCCGGTCTCGGCCGGCGGCATGGTGTACCTGACGAGCGGCTTTCGGGGCAACGCGCTTCTCGCGGTGCGCCTGGCCGACGCCCTGGGCGACATCACGGGCAAGCCCGCCATCGCCTGGAGCTACGACAAGGACACGCCCTACGTGCCCTCGCCGCTTCTCTACAAGGACGGGCTCTACTTCATGAAGTCGAACTCGGCGGTCCTGACCCGCATCGACGTGGCCACCGGCAAGCCCAGCTACACGCAGCGGCTCGATGGCCTGACCAACGTCTACGCCTCGCCGGTGGCGGCATCGGGCCGCGATCTACGTCGTCGGTCGCGACGGCGTCGCGGCCGTGCTCGACGCGGGACCGGAGCCGAAGGTCCTGGCCACGAACACCCTGGGCGACGGCTTCGATGCCTCGCCGGCCCTCGTGGACGACGAGATGTACCTCCGGGGGCAGAAGTACCTGTATCGCATCTCGCGGAACTGATCGATGCCGCGGCACGCGCCTCTGGTCGGCTTCGCGGTCCTGGTCGCGACGGCCCTCTCCACGCCCGCGTGTGCGAAGGGCTACACGCCCGGCCTGGGCGAGATCATGACTCTCAACCAGATGCGCCACGCGAAGCTCTGGTACGCGGGCCAGGCCCGCAACTGGGAGCTGGCCGACTACGAGATCGACGAGCTTCAGGAAGGCTTGGACGACGTGGTGAAGTTCCACCCCACGCACAAGGACGCGCCGCTTCCCCTGTCGGCCCTGATTCCCAAGATCATGGACCAACCGGTCCGCGACCTCCGAGCCGCGGTCAAGGCCAAGGACTCGGCCGCGTTCGCGCTCGCGTACGACGCGGTCACCGCGGGCTGCAACTCGTGCCACCAGGCGACCAACTTCGGCTTCAACGTGGTGCGGCGGCCGGCGGACCCCTCGTGGTTCAGCAACCAGGACTTCGCGTCCCCCCGCTGATCCCCGACCTTACCCTCCGGCGAGCAGCCCCCGTGCGAAGAGCAGCGCCGCCACGAGGGGGAGCGCCACCGCGGTGCGCCATTCCTTGTTCACGCGGACGCGTTCCCAGGAGAAGCGCGAGCGCCGCGGTCCGCCGGGACTGAGGCGCGGCAAGAAGGCCGGCACCGCCGCTTCCCACGCGGCGTACTCCTCCGGGAACTTCCGCCGCAGGAAGTCGGCCTCTTCGCGCATGACCGACGGGTAGAACGCGGCGAAGTACGCGATCACGGCCAGCGGCGACCCACAGGCTCGCGGCGGCGAGCGCCAACCCGAGGGCGAGGAGGACGCTGCCGACGTAGAGCGGGTTTCTGGTGTGGGCATAGGGCCCACCGGTCGCGAGCACCTGGGTCTTCTCGATGTGGCCTGACGCCCAGAGGCGGACGATCTCGCCCGAGCGGCCACGAGGGGCAGGCCGAGGGCCATCGCGCCGGGAGTCGGCCGGGCCAGGTAGAGGACCAGGATCCCGAGCGTCCAGCCGAGCGGGACGCGAAGCCTAGACGGCACGAGCGCGCCTCTCTCGACAGGCGGCCCGAGGCGCGCGTCGATCGCCGCCAACACCTCGTCGACCGTGATCGTTTCCATGATGCCGTGGTGCGTCGGGCAGACTCGCCGATGGCACGGCGCGCAGGGAGGAACACGCCGCACCGTTCTGTCCGCGGGCGCGAAGGGCCCGTTCCGCACCGGGTCGGTGGGTCCGAAGAGCCCGACCACGGGCGTCCCGATCGCGCAGGCGAGGTGAAGCGTGCCGGTGTCGGCGGCGACGACGAGCCGGGCCCGGCGCGCGATCTCGACGTACTCCAGCAAGGTCGTGGGGAAACGACCGCGTAGCGATGCCGCCGGAGGCCGCGACCACCCGGTCGGCGAGGGCCTCCTCGCCGGGCCCCCAGGTCACGACCGCGGGGAGCCCTCGGTCCCGCAGCTTCACGGCGAGAGCGCCGAACCGCTCCGCCGGCCAGAGCTTGCTCGTCCACCCGCCGCCCGGGTTCAGGACCACGAAGTCGCGAAGCCCGGACGCTCGGAGCTCGTGGTCGACCCGGGACGCTTCGGCGGCCGTGTCGGGCAGCGGGAACTGCCGCGTCCCCACCGCGTCGATCCCGATCCCTCGGAGGAGCGCGAGGTTCTTGTCGATGACGTGGACCGCGTCGGGCGGCAGGGGGACCTGCTCGGAAACGAGGAGCGCCGAGGCGGGCTCGCGACGCCAGGGCCGTGCATAGCCCAGGACACGCCGCGCCCCGGAGAGCCGCGCCCAGGCCGCCGATTTCCAGAGGCCCTGAAAGTCGAGGGCCAGGTCGTAGCGCGCGTGGCGGAGCGCCACGACCGCGGAGCGCGCGTCGCCGAGCTGGAAATGTCGGGCCGCGGGCAGGCCCTCGACCTCGTCGACGGCCGGGTTCTCGTCGAGGAGCACGCGCGAGAGCGGCTCGACCGCCCAGCCCACGCTCCAACCCTCCCGCCGAAGCGCGGCCACCGCGGGCAGGGTGTGGACCACGTCCCCGATGGCGGAAAGCCGCACGACGAGCGCCTTCAACCGCGGATCCTCGCGATCAGCTTGCGCGTGTCGTGGTCCTTGGGATCGCCGACGATGGCCACGCGCCCGCCGTAGGAGCGCACGACCTCGCGTTCGGGCACCGTCTCGGGGGTGTAGTCGGTGCCCTTGCAATGGACGTCGGGGCGAAGGGCCAGGAGCAGACCCGAGACGTCGTCGTCCTGGAACACGACCACGTGATCCACCGCCCGCTGCGCGGCCACCAGGAGGGCGCGATCGGCCTCGCCCAGTACGGGACGGCCCGCGCCCTTGAGGCGGCGGACCGATGCATCACCGTTGACACCCACGACCAGGACGTCCGCCTCCGCCCTGGCCCCGCGCAGGTAGCGGACGTGCCCCACGTGCAGCACGTCGAAGCAGCCGTTGGCGAGGGCCACGGTCTTCCCCGCTGCGCGCGCCTCCCCGACCCGGGCGATCACCACGTCGAGCGGCGCGATCTTCGACTCCGCCCTGCGCGGCGGCGCGGACGAATCGGTCAAGCCCCTGCGGTCCCCGAGCCCGAGGCCACCGCGCGCCGCAGCTCGGCCACGGACACCGTGGCGGTGCCGTGCTTCATGACCACGATCCCGCCCGCGCAGTTGGCGAGGAGGCTCGCCTCGGCGGGCGTGGCTCCGGCCGCGAGGGCCAGGGTGAACGTGGCGATGACCGTGTCGCCGGCACCGGTGACGTCGGCCACCTGGTCGGAGCCGTGGATGGGGATGTGGAGCGTGGGCTTCCTGGGCTCGAACAGGGCCATGCCGTCGCTCCCCCGGGTGACGAGGACCGCCTTCACTCCGAGGCGCCGGAGGAGAGAGCGCCCGGCGAGCTCCAACTTCCCGCCATCGTGGCCGATCGCGAAAGCCGAGGGCCTCTTCCACCTCCGGCTCGTTCGGGCGTGACCGCGGTCATCCCCCGGAAGCCGAGGAGCGCGAAGCGCGAGTCGACGGTGATGGGGACCCGCTTGCGGCGGGCGAGGGCCACGGCCGCGCGCACGAGCTCGGGAGTGACGAGGCCGAAGCCGTAGTCGCTGACCAGCACCGCGTCGAGGCGGCCGCGAAAGGCCCGCAGGCGTCGCGCCACGGCCCGGGCGGACGGCGCGGTCCGGAGCAACGATCCCGAGCGGTCGATGCGCACGATCTGCTGCTTCGTCGAGTGCGCGCCGCCCCCGAGGATGCGGCTCTTCACCGGGGTGACGTAACCGGCCGCGGCCGCGACCATCGAGGTGGCGATGCCCTTTCGGCGCAGGAGGGCCAGGAGTCGCGCCCCGTGCGGATCGCGCCCGACCAGGCCGAGGGGGAGGGGCGTGCCTCCCAGGGTACGGATGTTGTGGACGGCGTTGGCTCCACCGCCCAGGCGGACGTCGGCCGACTCGTACTGGAGGATGAGCACGGGCGCCTCGCGGCTGATGCGCTCCACGCGGCCGTAGACGAACTCGTCGGCGACGAGGTCGGCGACCACCAGGACGCGGCGGTCGCGGAAGGCTCCTGACGACCTCGCCCAGGCGTCTCGGGGATGGGGCGATGGCTTGCTTGGTCACGGACGAGCCTCGGCGGCGACGGCCGCGCGAGCTTCTCCGGAGACGATGCGCAGGACGGCCTGGAGCAGATGCTCGGCCACGAGATCGGGGGGCCGCTGGGCACGCGGCACGTCGTAGGCGAGCTCGCCGAGGCCGTAGCCGGTCTTGACCAGGGCGCCCCGCGCTCCGACCTTCCAGGCGAGCTCGAGATCGCCCATGCGGTCGCCCACGACCCACGATGCGCGGAGGTCGATGCCGAGCTCGGTCGCGGCGCGGTGCAGCATGCCGGGCCGCGGCTTGCGGCAGTCGCAGTCCTGGCGATAGGGCGGCTCGCCGACCGTCGGGTGGTGCGGACAGAAGTAGAGGCCGTCGAGGTGGGCGCCGCCCGCGGCGAGGGACTCGCGAAGCGAGGCGTGCACCTCGTGGATCAGGGACTCGGGGAAGTAGCCGCGGGCGACCCCCGCCTGGTTCGTGACCACGACCGCCAGCCAGCCGCTCTGGTTGATGAGGCGCACCGCGTCCACCGTCCACGGGAGCAGGCGGAAGCGCGAGAGATGGTTGACGTAGCCCACCTCGTGGGAGAGGGTGCCGTCGCGGTCCATGAAGATCGCGGGCTTCAGTGGAAGAGCTCCAACGCGGCCTCGGTCACGCGCTCCACGCGTGACCGCGCGCATGCAGCGGTGGTCGATCGGGCACTCGCGCAGCATGCAAGGCGCGCACGCGACGGGCTCGCGGACCACCGTGGCCCGCTCCGTGAAGGGCGCGGTCTCGCGCCAGTCGGTCGATCCGAACACCGCCACCAGGGGCACGCCCAGCGCCGCCGCCAGGTGCATCGGGCCCGAGTCGTTGGTGACGAACCCGTCGAGGCACGACAGCACGCCGACGAGCTCGGGCAGGGTGGTCTCGCCGGTCAGGACGCAGCGGCTTCGCCGCCATCCCGCGCCGCGATCTCGTCGGCCAGCGCTCGCTCGGCCTTGCCCCCGACGAGCACGACCTTGGCTCCGACCCGTTGGCTCACGAGGTCGCCCACGGCGGCGAAGCGTTCGGGCAGCCCACCGCTTCGCGGTGCCGAAGAAGGCCCCGGGGTTCAGCCCGAGCCACGGTCCGTCGGAGCCCAGGAGGGCTCGCCCGCGCTCTCGCCATTCCTCGGGACAGCGAAGCGACGCGTCCGGGGGCCGCGTCGTGTCGATCCCGAGCCCTTCGAGCATCGCCCGATAGTAGTACACCTGGCTTCGGCCCCGGACGCGCGGCAGGAACACGCGGGCGCGCGCGTGAGCAGGAGGCCGCGACCCTCGGTTGCGAATCCCCAGCGCTCGGGAATCCGCGCGCCCCAGGCCGCGAGGGCGACGCCGAAAACGAGTTGGGCAGGAGCACCGCCGCGTCGAAGGCGCCGCGCCCGAGGTCCATGTCGGCGCGCAGACCGTGGCTCGGCAGCACCTCGTCGACCTCGGACACGGCGCCGTAGAGGTCGGCGACCCACGGACGGGCCAGGACGCGACACGCGCGCGGCCGGAAACGCCCGGCGCAGGTCGCGCAGGGCGGGAAGCGACAGCACCACGTCCCCCACCCAGTTCGGCGCGCGCACCAGCAGACGGCGAACTTCCGCCATCAGGCGCCCGTCTTCGGCTGCGTCTTCCAGCGCCGGTGGATCCAGAGCCACTGCTCGGGATGCGCGCGCACCCAGGCCTCGATGCGGAGGGTCAGCTCCTGGGTGAGGCGTGCCACGTCCGCCTTGCGATCGCCACCGCTCGCGAAGAAGATCGGCGGCTCGTAGGTCACGAGGTAGCGTCCGTCGGGCAGGAGCACGCTGTGCCCGGGCACGATGGCGCACGCCGGTCTTCGCGGCGATGGCGGCGGCCACCGGGGTGGTCGAGGCCGGGCGGCCGAAGAACGTCACGAAGATCCCGTCGTCCTCCTGGACGTTCTGGTCCATGAGAATGGCCACGGCCTTGTTCGCGCGGAGGAAGCGGAGGATGTCGGGCAGGGCGCGGCGCTTCGAGATCGCGGCGTTGCCGCTGGACGAGCGAAGACGGACGAGGCGCGCGTCGAGGGCGGGGTTGTCGAGGGGACGACCCACCACCGCCGCGGTCGCGAAAGCGAAGCCGTGTCCCACCGCATGCGCCTCCCAGTTGCCCAGGTGGCCGGTGGCGCAGATGAATCCCTTGCCCGGCCGAAGCGCCGCCTCCACGTGCTCGCCGCCGGCGAAGGACACGATCCGCAGGATCTCGTCCCGCGTGCGATCCTGCATCCAGAGAAGATCGAGGATCACCGACCCGAAGTGGCGGTAGACGCCCCGGGCCGTCCGTAGGAGGCGAGCCTCGTCCCAATCGGGGAACGCGTGGCGCAGGTTGTCGATGGCCACGGCGACGTGCCGGCGGTCGAAGCGCGCGTAGAAGCCCCCCAGGGATCGGCCGATGGCGAGCACCACCGCTGCGAGGGAGCGGGTCGAACCAGGAAGGTCAGGACCGAGGCCGCGCCGGCCTCGAGCCGGAAGCGCTGTTCGCGCTTCACGCGGCCCTCCGGGCGACCTCGAGGACGCGCGCGCGAAGGCGCGCCTCGTCCGAGATCTCGACCTCGACCCGCAGGACCAGCACGGGGAGGCCGCCGAGGCTCGTGGGCGGCAAGCGCTCCTTGTCCTTCGCCGTGGTCACGATGGCGTCGGCCCCGAGACGGACCGCTTCTCCGGCCACCGCTCCAAGCTCCGCCGGGGAGAAGGCGTGGTGGTCGGGGAAGAAGCGACGGCCGGCCTGGGCGCCGGTCATCGTTCGCAAGTCGGCCTCGAAGCGTTCCGGCCGGGCGATGCCCGCGAGCAGAAAGGGCCGCTGGGGCGGCGTGCTCCTCGCGCCGGCCGCGTCGAAGAGGCCGAGGGGCCGCCGGCGGACCAGGTAGGTGCGGTCCGGGCCCAGGGCGTCCGCGGCCCCGGCCATCTCGTCCGGCGAGGCGTCGTCGGGGCCGGTGATCAGCACGACGTCGGCCCGGCGCGCCGCCGACGGCCGCTCCCGGAGCCGGCCCGCGGGCAGCGGCTGGTCCCGGAGGTCCCGGAGGTCGAGGCAGAGCACGTCCAGGTCACGGGCGAGGCGCAAGGTGCTGGAAGCCGTCGTCGAGGATGTGGACACGCCGGCCGAAGCGGGCCTCCACCTCCCGCCCCACCGCGGCCCGACCGCGACCCACGGCGACGACTACGCCCTCGAGCTGCCGAGCGAGCATGACCGGCTCGTCACCGGCGGCCTCGGCCGTGGCCAGGACCCGGGTACCGTCGCCGACCACGAGGGCGGCTCCGCGGAAGGAGCCGCGGTAACCGCGGCTCAGGATGGCCACGGGCAGGCCCGCGTCCCGCACGAGGGCCGCGAGGTACGCCACGACCGGCGTCTTGCCGCTGCCTCCCACGCTCAGGTTTCCCACGCTGATCACCGGTCCCTGGAGACGGGATCGCGAGAAGAGCCCGCGCCGATACGCCTTTACCCGAAGCGCGGCGGCGGCTCCGAAGGCCCGGCCCAGGAGCCGTTTCACGCGACGAGCGCGGCCAGCGCTTCCACCGTGCGGCGCACGGCGCCTCGGTTGTCCTCGACGAGGCGAAGGCCCCGCTCGCCCAGCTCGCGGCCGCGAGGGGCATCGAGCAGCAGCGCGGCCACGGCGTCTCCGAGCTGCGCCGCGTCCGCCACCTGCAGGAGCGCGCCCGCGGCTTTGAACTGGTCCGCGATCTCCTGGAAGTTCTCCATGTGCGGCCCCACGATCACCGGCCGGCCGGCGGCCGCCGGCTCCAGGACGTTGTGCCCCCCGGAGGACACGAGCGAGCCCCCGACGAAGACCACGTCGGCCAACGCGTACACCATGGCCAGCTCGCCCAGGGTGTCGAGCAGCACCACCTCTTCGTCACGCCAACCCCCGGGCTCGAGCGCGGAACGACGCACGCAGCGCAGCCCCGACGCGACCACGAGGGGAGGGACCGAATCGAACCGTTCCGGATGCCGTGGGGCCACGAGCAGAGCGGCGTCCGCCACCCGCTCCCGGACGCGGCGGAACGCCGTGAGCACCAGCTCCTCCTCTCCGGCCGTGGTGCTTCCCGCCACGAAGAGCGGGCGATTGCGGCGCGCCTGCCTGCCGAAGCGGCTATCCAGCGCTTCCGAAGGCACCGGGGTCAGGGCGTCGAACTTCAGGTTGCCGGTGACCTGGACACGGGCTTCTGGCGCGCCCAGCGCGCGAATGCGCTCGGCGTGAGGGAGCGCCTGCATCAGGAAGAGGTCTACGTCGCCGAGCACGCGGCGAACAAATGCGCCTACGAGGCGATAGCGGGAAAACGAGCGCTCCGAAAGTCGCCCGTTGACGATGGCCACCCGCGTTCCCCGCCGCCGCGCCTCGTGGATGAGGTTGGGCCAGATCTCCCGCTCGACCAGCACGAGCAGCGCCGGACCTATGGCGCCGAGGGCGGCCCGCACCGGGCGCGGCCAGTCGAAGGGCGCATAGAAGAGGCCGTCTCCACGGATGCTCTTCGCCGCGATGGCGTTGCCCGTGGGCGTGGTCGTGGACAGGAAGACACGAAAGCCGGGAAGGCGATCCTTGAGGGCCACAACGAGGGGCCGGGCCGCCAGGACCTCGCCCACCGAGACCGCGTGGATCCACACGGCTCGCTCGCCAGGGGCACTCGTGGGATAGGGACGAGCCCCCATCCGCTCCCGGAAGGTCCGGAGATACTTCCCCGTCGCGCGGCCCTTCCAAAGGTAGAAGGGCAGGGCCAGCACGAAGCCGAACGCCAGAAGGATGCTGTAGAGCTGGTACAAATGGACTCCAAGGCGGAAGCGCCCTCGAGAGAGAAGAGAAGTATAGCGTCAGGGTCCGAAACGACCGTCAGCGGGAGCGGGGCACCTCGAAGGTCTGCCCCGCGTACAGCAGCGTGAGCAGGAGTGAGCCTTTCGTTTCACCCGCGTCGACCAGCATCACCGGGCTGGTCCCCACCACCTCGGCCTTGCTTTCCGTCTTCGACCAGGATCGCCGTCCCCTCGTCGATGCCGACCCCCCGTTCTTCGGGATGGGCGAGGATGAGGCCGAAGAGGCGGTTCTCGCGCTGGCGCTTGACGAAGTGCTGGTCGATGATCACTCCTGGCAAGAGACCAAGGCCCGGACGGATCTCGACCTTGGCGGCGTCGATCACGGTGAAGTCACCCCCCCCCGTGATCATCCGTTCCGACATGATGGCGGCGCCTGCGCTCTTCCCCCCGAAGGCAACGCCCGCCTTGTAGCGCTCGCGCAGAGCGTCGAAGAGCTCGGCGTCGCGCAGGACGTCCATGATCCGGCTCTGGTCGCCGCCGGTGAAGTAGACGCCCGTGGCCCGGCGGAGCTGGCCCAGGAAGAGGGTCTTGCGTGCGGCGGTCAGCGGCGGAGGCGGCGCCGCCTCGACGACTTCGGGCTTGAACGGCGTGAGAGCGTCGCGGAACGCCTTGAAGCTCGCCTTGGGTTCTGCACTGGCCCAGCAGACCACGAGGATGCGTGAGCCAATCGGGCTGCCGGCCCATTCGACGAAGCGGCTCAAGGCCTCCCGGGGCGGGTCGCCCCCGCCCATGACGACGAGCCGTTCGCCAGCGCCGAGAGACGGACCCGCGAAGCCGAGAGCGAGGGCGAGCACACCGCGGCGAAGCCGGAACGAGAGAACGCGCAAGGACCCTCCACGGTTGGGGTGAGGTTGAACGGCAGGCCGACGGCCGCTAACTTAGCGGAGCCGTCCGGGAGGGTCAATGACGGAGGAGGCAGCGCGATGAAACCAGCCCTGATCGTCCACGGCGGCTGCGGGACGCCACCGGCGGGCGAAGAGACGCCGCGCAACGATGCCTGCGCGCGGGCCGCGGACGCGGGGTGGGCGGTGTTCCAGGGAGGCGGCCGCGCCGAGGACGCGGTGGAAGCGGCGGTCCGCAGGCTCGAGGACGAGCCCGTCCTGAACGCCGGCACCGGCAGCTACCTGCAGGCCGACGGCGTGGCGCGCATGGACGCGAGCCTCATGGTGAGCGACGGCCGCGCGGGTGCCGCGGCCCAGGTGCCGGGCCTCAAGAACCCGATTCGTCTCGCCCGCTACCTGCTCGAGCAGGATGCCCACGTGATGCTCTCGGGCCGGGAGGCGCTCGAGCTGGCCTTGCGCCTGGGGCACGAGGCCGGCGTCGTCGCCACGCCCGCCAAGATCGCCTACTGGCGCGACCACCTGACCGAGGCTTGCATGCGGCTCGACTACGCGGCCATGGGCGCAGACTGGAAGAAGGAGAACCCAAGGCGGCTCGGCACCGTGGGCTGCGTGGCCGTGGACGCCCTGGGTCGCCTGGCCGCGGGCACGTCCACGGGAGGCACCGGCCAGTGCTATCCCGGGCGCGTGGGCGACACCCCCGTCATCGGCGCCGGCACCTACTGCTCCCCGAAGGTGGCGGTCTCGATGACGGGCGTGGGCGAGCGGATCATGGTCCTACTGTCCGCGAAGCGGCTTTCCGATCTCGTGACCGAGGGCCGGAGCCTCGGTCAGGCGGCGAGCGTGGTCATGGACGAGTTGGACAAGGTGGGCAGCCCCGCCGGACTGATCGCGATCGACGCCACCGGGACCATCGTGGAAGTGAAGAACACGCCCTTCATGGCCGCCGTGCGCAGGGCCTGACCCGGAGAGCGGTCGACCACGACGGGTTCAGCCGGCGGTAGGCGGCTTGGTCCGCATGTGGATCTCCGTACCGCCGCGCTCGAAGCGCACCTCGTCCATGAGCTGGTTGATGAGGTAGATCCCGCGGCCGTGGCTCGAGAAGAGCTGCTGGCCCGTGATCGGGCTCGGGATCTGGGCCGGATCGAATCCCCGCCCCGGGTCGCGCACCACGATCAGCATTCCCCGGGAGCGATCGCACGAGACCGAGCACTGCACCGTCTTGGAGGCGTCGCCCGCGCACCCGTGGCGCACGGCGTTGGCCAGGGCTTCGCGAAGCGCCGTCTCCACCTCGACCTCGCGCCCGTCGGCGCAGCCCATCTGCTTCACGAGGCCCATCACGTCCTCGACCACCGGAGTGATGCACTGGATTTCGCCGGAGAGGGTGAGGTCGAGCCGGACCAGGAGGTCCTTGGTCTCGAACTCGCAACGCGACGGGGACGGAACGCCCATTGCCATGACCTCGGCTGAGCTCCCATTCTAGGCCCCCGGGCGCCCTCCCGACAACCGGCTCGAGATCAAGCCGGTTGTGGCACGCATTTCGACAACCGAAGGCCCTCTAGCTGCGAACCTGCCGCCCGGCCCGGTACAGAAAAAGACAAACGAGCAACACGACGCTGAGCGCCGCCAGCTCGCCGACGAGGCCGGCGAGGCGCGGGTCCATGGACTTGGGCGCCACACCCAGGGTGACGAGAAGCGCCACCAGGACACCCGCCAGACCTTCCCCGGCCACGAGTCCCGAGGCGGCCAGAAGCCCGGGGTCGGTCTCGCCGTCCTTGGCCGCCGGGCGGCCGCGATCGACCAGGGCCTTCACGCAGCCCCCGACGTAGAGAGGGGCCATGGTGGCGAGCGAGAGGTAGACCCCGATCGCGAAGGCGAGACCGGAGACGCCGCAGAGCATGGCTCCCACCGCGAGCCCGCCGCCGGTCAGGACCAGACCCCAGGGCAGCGCCCCCGCGAGGACGCCCTCGATGATCGTCTTCATCAGGGTCGCCTGCGGCGCCGCGAGCTCCTTCGAGCCGAAGGTGAAGGCGCTCCCGAGGAGCAGCACGGTGCCGGCCACCGCCCAGCACGCGAAGGCGGCGCCGATGAGCTGGCCGAGCTGCTGCCGGGCCGGGGTCGCACCCACCAGGTAGCCGGTCTTCAGGTCCTGCGAGATGTCGCCCGCCTTCGACGCCGCGATGGCCACGATGGTGCCCACCGTCAGCACGGCGGCGCGGGCCCCGGCGTCGGTCCAGCCCGCGGCCGCGAACACCGAGGCGACTCCCAGAAGCGTGACCAGCGTGACCCCCGAGGTGGGCTGCGACGACACGCCCACGATCCCGACGATGCGCGCGGCCACGGTCACGAACAGGACGCCGAAGACGCCGACCCCCGCGGCGCAGACGGCACGCTGCGCGGGGCCCATCCCTCCCGCGAAGACACCGGGCACGAGCGCCGCCACCAGCACCACGGCCACGATCCCGCCCGACCACGAACGCGCCGGGCAGATCGCGGTCGGTGCGCTCCGGCTCCGGGCCCGGCCCGGTCGAGGCCCGTCGGCGCAGGCCGCGCGCCACGGCCAGGAACGCTCCGGCCATGGTCGGCAGTCCGCGAAGCACGGTGAGGATGCCCGCGGTGGCCACGCAACCGGCGCCGATGTAACGGACGTAGCGGGACCAGATCTGGCCGGCGGACATGGAGGCCACGAGCGCCTTCGTCTCGGGGTAGAGCGGAGCCGAAAGCCCGCTGCCCACCCAGGCGATGAGCGGAGTGAGGGCGAGCGACGAGATGAGCGCGCCCGCCACGCAGACCGCCGCCTGGCGGTAGCCCAGGATGAAGCCCACCCCGAAGAGCGCCGGGGCCAGCTCCAGCGCGACCTCGGCCTTCGGAAGGACGGGCACCGCGAAGCCGATCTCGCCCGGGAACCAGGAAGACGAGGGACAGGAGCAGCTTCACCAGCGCCCCCACCGCCATGCCGTAGAAGATCCACTTTCCCCCGGTCGACTCGGTGGCGGTGGCGCGGAGGACCTCGGCGCAGGCGGTGCCCTCGGGGTAGGGCAGCTCGTCGTGCGCGTCGACGATGAGCAACCGCCGGAGCGGGAATCATGGCCGCGATGCCGAGCACGCCGCCCAGGAAGCAGAGGGCCACGACCTGCAGGTAGGGCGGCACCATGCCCCAGAGGAAGAGGGCGGGAATCGTGAAGATGGTCCCCGTGGCGAGCGCCGTGGACGCCGAGCCGATGGTCTGCGACAGGTTGGCTTCGAGGATCGTCCCCGTGGCACCGAAGAGACGGAAGACCGCCACCGTGAGCACGGCCGCGGGGATCGAGGCGGAGACCGTCATCCCCACGCGCAGGCCGATGTAGGCGTTGGCGGCGCCGAAGACGATGCCGAGCACGACCCCGGTCACCACCGCCTTGAGGGTAAACTCCGCGAGCTCCCCAGGGTGACGTTCGCTCATGGTCGCGCATCATGAGTCACGGGCACCCGTGAGGCAATTCGAGCCATCTCCCGAAGGGAGTGGCGAACAACTCGAGCGACCCCCGCGTCGTCACGCGGGGGTCAGTCGAGAATTCGATGGCAGTGATGCCTATGCTGCATTCGGTTCATTGACTCCCCGCGGACCCCCGGAATAGACTCGCCCGTCGTCTTATTCGAAGGAGATTCGCAATGTCTATACGCGTCGGGATCAACGGTTTCGGGCGGATCGGCCGCAACATCCTGCGGACGGCCCTCCACGACAAGGACCTCGAGTTCGTGGCGGTGAACGACATCACCGACGCCACCACCCTGGCCCACCTGCTGAAGTACGACTCGATCCTCGGCAACCTGCCCGGACGAGGTGAAGGCCGAAGGGCGACACGATCCACGTGGCCGGACGCAAGATCAAGGTCCTGGCCATGAAGGACCCGGCCCAGCTCCCCTGGAAGGACCTCGGGGTCGACTACGTGATCGAGTCCACCGGCCTCTTCACCGACGCCGAGAAGGCCAAGGCCCACATCGCGGCCGGGGCCAAGAAGGTCATCATCTCGGCCCCCGCCAAGGGTGAGGACCTCACCATCGTGATGGGCGTCAACGACGACAAGTACGACCCCAAGAAGCACAACGTGGTGTCGAACGCCTCCTGCACGACGAACTGCCTGGCGCCCGTGGCCAAGGTGCTGAACGACACCTTCGGCATCGTCAAGGGCCAGATGACCACCATCCACTCCTACACCAACGACCAGAAGATCCTGGACCTGCCCCACAAGGACCTGCGCCGCGCCCGCGCCGCCGCGGTCTCGATGATCCCGACCTCCACCGGCGCCGCCAAGGCCATCTACCTGGCGATCCCCGAGCTGAAGGGCAAGCTGGACGGCGTCGCCATCCGCGTCCCCACCCCGAACGTGTCGCTCGTGGACCTCACGGTCGAGCTCGGCAAGGCGGCCAACGCCGAGGAGATCAACGCCGCCCTCAAGAAGGCGGCGGCGGGCCCCATGAAGGGCGTCCTGGACGTGACCGACGAGGAGCTCGTGTCCGTCGACTTCCGCGGCAACCCGCACTCCTCGATCGTGGACGCGGGCCTCACCAAGGTCGTGGACGGCACCCTGGCCAAGGTCTTCTCCTGGTACGACAACGAGTGGGGCTTCTCCTGCCGCGTGAAGGACCTGCTCCACTTCATGGCCGCGAAGGACCGGGCCTAGCCGACCCATGGCCAAGAAGACCGTCCGGGATCTCAAGGATCTCCGGGGTCAGCGGGTGTTCGTGCGCGTGGACTACAACGTCCCCCTCGAGGGCGGAGAGATCACCGACGACACGCGCATCCGCGCCTCGCTCCCGACCTTGCAGCTCCTCGTGCAGGCCGGCGCGCGGCTGGTCCTGGCCTCGCACCTGGGCCGGCCCAAGAAGGGGCCGGCTCCGGAGTTCAGCCTCGCGCCCGTGGCCGCGCGGCTCGCCGAGCTGCTGGGCCGGCCCGTGGCGATGGCCGCCGACTGCGTCGGGCCACGACGTCGTGACCAGGGCCGACGCCCTCGCCGACGGCGGCGTCCTGCTGCTCGAGAACGTGCGCTTCCACCCCGAGGAGGAGAAGAACGACCCGGCCTTCGCCGCGCGGCTCATCGCCGACAGCGGGCGCCACCGTCTTCGTCAACGACGCCTTCGGCTCCGCCCATCGCGCGCACGCCTCGACCGAGGGCGTCTCGCACCACGTGAAGACCTCGGTGGCCGGCCTCCTGATGGAGAAGGAGCTCAAGTACCTGGGCATGGCGCTCGAGGCGCCGGAGCGGCCGTTCGTGGCGGTGCTCGGCGGGGCCAAGGTCTCCGACAAGATCCAGGTGATCGAGAGCCTGCTGCCCGCGCGTCGACTCGCTGCTCATCGGCGGCGGGATGGCCTACACCTTCTTCAAGGCGCAGGGCCTCGCCACGGGCAAGAGCCTGGTCGAGGAAGACAAGGTCGCCGCTGGCCAAGGCCCTGCTCGACAAGGCCGGGCAAGATCCAGCTGCCGGTGGACCACGTGGTGGCCGCGGCCTTCAAGGCCGACGCCGAGCACAAGACCTGCCCGGTGTCCGAGACTGCCCGACGGCTGGATGGGCCTCGACATCGGCCCGAAGACCGCGAAGGCCTTCGCGGCCGAGGCCGGCCAGGCGAAGATCGTGCTCTGGAACGGGCCGATGGGCGTCTTCGAGATGGAGCCGTTCGCCGCAGGGCACGCTGGCCATGGCGCGGGCGCTGGCCGACAGCGCGGGCACCACCATCGTGGGCGGCGGCGACAGCGTGGCCGCGGTCACGCAGATGGGGCTGGCCGACAAGATCGACCACGTCTCGACGGGCGGCGGCGCCTCCCTCGAGTTCCTGGCCGGCGATCCGCTGCCCGGCGTCGCCTGCCTCCAGGACCGATAGAGCGCGGCCTTCGGCCGACGTTCGAGGAAACGATGCGACGACCGGTGATCGCCGGCAACTGGAAGATGTACAAGACGGTGGCCGAGGCGGTGGCCCTCGCCGGAGAGATCCGGGCCGGCGCCAAGGGCCACGCGGAGGTGGTGATCGCGCCGCCCTTCACCGCGCTCGCCGCGGTGGCCGAGGTGCTGCGCGGGCAGCGCGGTCGGCCTCGCCGCCCAGAACATGCACTGCCGAGAACGAGGGCGCCTTCACGGGCGAGGTCTCGCCCGTGATGCTGAAGGACGTCGGGCTGCTCGCACGTGATCCTCGGCCACTCCGAGCGGCGCCAGTTCTTCGGCGAGACCGACGAGGGCGTGGCCAAGAAGGCCGAGGCGGCGCTCGCCCACGGCCTTTGTCCCATCGTGTGCGTCGGCGAGACCCTGGCCGAGCGCGAGTCGGACCGGACGATGGAGGTCGTCGAGCGCCAGGTCGAGCGGGCGCTCCGCGGGCTCTCCGCCGACCAGGTCGCGCGAATCCTCGTGGCCTACGAGCCGGTCTGGGCCATCGGCACCGGCAAGGTGGCGACTCCCGGAGCAGGCGCAGGAGGTCCACGCCTTCATCCGCAAGCGGGTCACCGTCTCGCACGGGGAGCCGGCGGCGGACGCGGTCCGCATCCTCTACGGCGGCAGCGTCAAGCCCGACAACATCGGGGCCCTGATGGCCCAGGGCGACATCGACGGCGCCCTCGTGGGCGGCGCCTCCCTGACCGCCGGCCTTCCTGAAGATCGTCGACTACCCCCGAAGCTGAAGAAGCCCGGCCGGCCGTGGTAGTATCGAGGTTTTGGTGGCTGGGCGTGTCCCGGCCCGAGGACGAAGACGAGCATGACTTTCCTGTACTACGCGATCCTGTGCCTCCACGTCATCGCCTGCCTGTTCCTGATCGGGGTGGTCCTGCTCCAGCAGGGCAAGGGCCAGGACCTGGCCAGCGCCTTCGGCGGCGGCGGCACCCAGACCGCCTTCGGGCCGCGCGGCTCGGCCAACGTCCTCTCGCGCGCCACGACCATCCTGGCCGGCCTCTTCATGATCACGAGCCTCGGCCTGTCGCTGGTCAGACCGCGCCAGGGCACGATCCTCGACAGCGTGGCCGCTCCTCCGGTGGCCGCGTCGCCGAGCCCCAAGGCGTCCTCCAGCCCCGCAGCCGCGACGCCCGTGACGCCTTCGGCCGCACCCGCGGCGGCCGCTCCCGCCTCGCCGGCGCCCCAGAAATAGCACCGCGCGCCGACGCGAGCCGGACCGCCCGTATGCGCACCGTCCCGCCAGAGCGGGTAGGGGTCGATCGGCCTCCATCCCCAAACCACTGCTTCGGGGCAGGCACGAGCGCGACGCGAGGTGCTGGTGAGGCTCGTGGGAGGCGCGTCGTGGTCAATGTGCTCCAGTTGGACGGGGGACGCCATGAAGGTCGAGCGAGCCGGACAGGTCACGATCCTCATGCTGACGGATGTCGAGGTGCAGCTGCTGCGCCGCGTGCTGGAGCGCGCGTCGTTCATCGACACGCCCGTCGACGAGCAGCCCCAGATCGCGAGCTTCGCCGCCGGGGCGCTCGAGCAGCTCCCGGACGCCGGCTGACACGCGCCAGGCCAGCCTTGTAGACTCGACTCCCATGGCGAGCATCGTCACTTGAGGGGGGCGGGATCGCTGTGGGTCTTCCGCACGGCGGGCGTCGTCATCGTGCTCGTCGGCGCCTATCTGGCGGGTGGGGACGAGCTCACCTGTGTGAGCGGGTCGCCCCCGCTGGGCGCGGAATGCAGGGCGGAGACGCGCCGGTGGCTCGGGAAGAGCGTGGTCGGCCAGTCCGCCTACAAGGGGATCACGAGAGCCGAGACGATCGTGGTTCGGCAGACGGGCCAGGACGCAGAAGATGCCTGGTTCGTGGGATTCTTCGCCGGCGACGCGGAGGCGGGGCGCGTCTTCGGGGAGCGCAAGCGGGTGCAAGAGGCGCGCGAGCGCTTAAGCGCCTGGCTCGAGGGGGGAATGCGCGGAGAGCTGCGCGTCTTATGGTCGTCGTGGCCATTCGGATCTGAGGCCATGGCTTTCGGCCTGGTCGTCTTCACCGTGGCGGCCGTGGCCTCCCGAAGGCAAGCTGGACCCCCACGCTAGCATCGCGCTCGTCGGCCTCCTGAACCTGGGCGTGAGCTTCGGCCTGGCCGGTCGCGCACGCGCGGTCGAGAGGGGGTGATCAGGCGGACAAGCGAGCGGTTCGGGCGCCATCCGCTCTAAGGCGCCTCGTGCCCGCCCGCGTGGATGCCAACTAGTTCGCGAGGAAGTGATCTGTGACCTCGCGTGTCACCGGATTGATGACCCTCCACGCAAGGAAGCGAGGGCGGTGAGCCCGCCCTCGACCAGGAACTCCCTCCTTCGACGGTCATCAGGCAGAGCTCCTACCTCCTGCGATTCAGACCTGGATTCCGTTGTGGCAGTGCCCGGGATGGCGGCCGCCGCCCGCCTGGGCTGGATCCTAGACGTGGCGCGGCGCACGATCCTCAATCGACGCCTATTCGAAGTAGCCGTTGACGTCGATGATCACGTGAGCGGTTCCGGAGGCCTGGCCCGCGAAGACGGTCAGCGCGCCTGTGGCCCCGAGGGTTACGACCGCGTTGTTGGCCCGAGTCCTCCCGGCGGAGTAGTTGAGCACCGACACGAGCGGGACGCGCGATGCCCGACGGGTAGATGGTCAGGAATCCGGCAGCGGTCGGCTGGGTGACGGTGACGTTGATGGAGACCGCGGCGGCCGTGGGGATGCCGCAGCGACTCCACAGCAGGACGCTCGTCTCGCTGCCTCCTGCGAGGGCGGTGGGACCACCCAGGGCCGGGTCGCGACTGTCGAACACGCGACAGGGTGCGAGGGTGTAGAAGCTGCCCGTTGCGGGCCCCGCGGGGTCGGTGATGGTCGCGGTGGCCACCGCCGATCCCGGCACGAGGGTCGCGTTCGTGGGGCCGGAGAGGGTCAACCTGAACCTCTCCTGAGGCTCCGGCGAGCCGTCGGGGAGGACCACGACGGAGACGGTCTTGCTGGACTGTCCGGGGTCGAAGGAGAGCGTCCCCACGGCCGCCGTGTAGTCGGCTCCGGCGGTAGCCGTGATATCGGCTGGTGGCGTAGTTCACGGTCACGGTGTTCGCAGCCGCCGCGTTCAGGACCACGGTGAAGACGGCGGTCGCGGTTCCCGACGCCGGCTCCTGGACGCTGACGGCCAGCGGATTGATCGCCACCGTCCGGCTGGAGTCGTCGTCGAGGATGATCCCGAGCGCCGTCGTACGGGCCAGGGTTGCTCCCGCCGTGGGGTTGGAGAGGGCGAGACCGAAGGACTCGTTGCTGGCCTCGATGATAGCGTCCCCGATCACGTTCACGGTCGCGGTCTGGCTGTTGACGCCCGGGGCAAAGGTGAGGGTGGTCGCGCCGAGGGGCGTGAAGTCCGTCCCCGAGGTGGCGGCGGGCGGGGTCGGACCGCCCCCGGTGGTGTTCACCGTGACCGCTATGGTCTGCTCGTGGTCTCGGCTCAGGGTGAGGGTGAAAACCGCAGGCGTAGTCCCGCTGTTGCCTTCCACGACCGAAACGTCCTGGGCCCCGATCACCTGGGCGTCGTCGTCCGTGATGGTCGCCGTCCCGATGCCGGTCGTGGGCCCGGGCCCCGTGCCGTTGGAGAAGGTCACGCGGAAGGTCTCGTTCACCTCGTCGATGGTGTCGCCGAAGATCGGCACGGTCAGGGTCTGGCTGGTACTGAGCGCCGGAAACGTGACGGTTCCAGTGGAGGTGGTGAAATCGGCGCCTGCCGTCGCCGGGTTGGTGATGCCCGGCGACGTGGTCCAGTCCACCGTGAAGCTTCGGTAGTACGGAGTATTCAGGCTCAAGGTGAACACCGCGTTGGTTGTGCCCGCATCGCCCTCCGTCACCGTGGGGCTGGTGATGCTGACGAGCGACGTGTCGTCGTCGTTGATCGTACCGATGCCCTCGGCGTCCAGGATCAACGGGCCCGGAGCTGCCCGAGAGGGTGACGAGGAAGGTCTCCGCGTTCTCGTCGATGACGTCTCCGATGACGGGAACCGTGAAAGTTGCCGACGGTCGAGCCCTGGGGAATGGTCACGGTCCCGGTAGTGGCGACGAAATCCGTTCCCGAGGTGGCGAGCGATGGCCCGCCGCCCTCGGACGTGGTGTAGGTGACGATCACGGGATCACGGTAGACCCTGGTCAAGGACGCCGTGAAGGTGAGGTTGGTGTTGCCCGTGTTCCCTTCGCCTCCGCTCGCGTTGTTGACCGACACGGAAGTGTCGTCGTTGACGATGGTTCCCGTTCCCGATCCCGATCCTCCGGAAATGCCGGGGCCCGTGGACCCGGAAATCGTGAACTGGAACGTCTCGTTGCTCTCGTCCAGCAGATCGCCGTTCACGAGCACCGTCACCGTTTGTTGTGTCGTCCCCTCCGGAAAGGTCACGGCTCCGATCTTGCCGACGTAGTCGAGGCCGGCCGTGGCCGACGAATCGGACGTGGCGTAGTTGACGGTGAAGTCCCGATAGAACGGCACCCCCAGCGTGATCGTGAACGTGGCGTTGACGGTGCCAGAGTCACCCTCCGTCACCGATGCGTTGCCGACGGTGAGCGTCCCCGTGTCGTCGTCGATGATGGTGAGGACCCCGCGGCCATCGAAGGTCGAGGCGTTGGTGACGGTCGAGGTGTCGATCTCGACGTACGCCAGCTCGTTGCCTTCGTCGACCAGGTCCTCGTAGACGTCGAGGGTGACGGTCCGCGCGGTCTGGCCGGGCCGGAAGGTGACGAAGCCGGCCGCCTTGCGCAGATCGACGTCGAGCGTCGTGGCCAGGTCGGGCAGCGTGACGTTGACGACCGGAGTGGACCAGTAGGCCCGCACCGTGCGATCGGTGGGGTTCGAGAGGGTCACGGTGAGATCGGCGAACACGTTGTCCTCGGTCACGGTTCGGTCGCCGAGGGTGATCGCAGGCAGGGGGTCGCGGTTCGAAGGATGGCGCTCGGGTTCCAGTCGAAGACGGAAGCGGTGGCCATCCGGGTGGTGATGGCCGCTCCCGTCGCGCCGTAGATCTCGAGGCCGAGACTCTCCGACAAGTCCTCGGTCATGTTGTCGTCGAAGGTCGTCACGTTGACGGTCTGCTCGACGACGGGGATCGGAACCGGAACCGTGGCGGCGATCGCGGGAAAGGTCAACTGAGCCACAGTCTGGCCGGGTTGCCCCTGGTGGGTGAAGTCGGCGGGGCTGGTCGCGGCAATCGCGATGGTTCGGTAGTACACGGTCACGGGACCGGCGTGGGCCCCGGTGACTCTCACCCTGAACCCGACGGGGCTCCCCTCATTGGCGGAGGCCAGAGTATAGGCCTCCATGTAGGGTCCGTCGAGAGCATCGTCTGCGATCGTCACCACGATGTCAGGGACAGGGATCTCCGCGTTCGCAACCCCCGAGAGCCGCACGCGGAACGTCTCGTCGCCCTCCAGGGCTCCATCGACGAGGATGGGCACGGAGATCGTCTGCTGCGTGTCGCCCGGGGCGAAGGTGAGGGTGCCGGAGGAGGTCGTGAAGTCGCTGCCCGCCGAGGCCGGGTTGGTGAGGCCCGCCACCGTCGTCCAGTTGACGGTGACGGTGGCCAGGAGGTTGGGCGGCGACAGGCGCACGGGGACGAGAACGTTGCCGGGCGCCGGGCTCTCGAAGACCAGGGTGTCGGACGCGCTCAGAACCGGCGAGAGGGGCAGCACCCACGGCTCGGTGTTCCCGTCGTCGTCGCTGCCGGAGAAGAACACCTTGTCGCCTCCGGGAACTCCGGTGGCGAGCAGGAGGCGACCCACGGGCACCCCCGACCTTTCGGTGGGGTCCACCTCGGCCTGGAGCGCGACCGACGTCCCGTTGCAGAACCACAGGCTGCGCCCCTCTCCCGTGGTGGCGGCGGTGAAGTAGAACCCGCCGGCGGTCACCGCACGACAGTAGGCGCCCCCGCAGCTCGGCGCGTTGATGAGGAGATCCGAGGACTCGCTCCCGGGATTGATGTCCGCGAGCATCGAGGTGCCTACCGTCGTTCCGTCGCTCGACCAGAGCTCCCGGCCGAGCTCGCCGTCGTCCATCTCGAAGTAGATCTTGCCGTTGATGACGGTGAGCTGAGAAGGTCCGTTGGGCGGGTCCTTGTCGGGCCCGGTCGCCGGGTAGTCGACGTCACACGAATTGGCGGGAGCGAGGGGATGCGCGCCCGGCGTGGGGTTGGGAGTCAGGAAGTCCTTCACCAGGGTCACGGTAGTGCCGTCGGTCTTGTAGAGGTTGCGGCCGAGGGCCGGATCGCACCCGGTGAAGAAGAGCTCGCTGCCCAGGACCACCTTGTCCGCCACCGCCGCGTGTCCACCGGGCCAGAGCGACGAGACCTTGACCGCCGTTCCCGGGACGCCGTTGGTGCGCCAGAGCTCACCCTCCCTCCGGGGCGAGATCCCCGAGCGCTTGGTCATGTACAAGCGAGGCCCCGAGCACGGCGAGGTTGCCCACCACCCGGTCCTCGACGAGATCCGCGACGAAGGTCGCGCCTCCATCCCAGGACCAGAGCCGGGTTTCCGCGTCCGTCTGGATGCTCTTGGCCGTGAAGAAGATCTTCGTGCCGAAGGGCGCGAACTCCTGGGGGTCCTTGTACGCGTTGAGCGCGATGGTTCCCGCGTCGGTACCGTCGCTCACGAAGAGCACGAGGCCGAGCCCGTTGGGATCGGCGGCGAAGAGGAGGCGATTGTTCCAGACGTAGAACCGGGACGGCCTCGACCCGATGGTCCCGAGGGCGATGTCCTTGACCATGGTCACCGTCGTCCCGTCGGTGGTGCCCCAGAGCTCGAGGCCGTCGAGGGGCGGGCCCGTCGTGGGCGCGGCCGCCGAGAGCAGCAGCTGACCATTCACCACGGCCATCTCGGTGATGGCGTCGAACAGCTTCACCAGCACGGTATTGGCGGCCGTGCCGTCCGTTCTGTAAAGGCCCGATCCGGAAATACCTTCCGCGAACCGCGCGAAGAAGTACACGTTCCCGTTGAACTCGACGAACTTGTCCGGACTCGAGCCCGGGAAGATGGCGCCCGCCTGGCCCGTCTTCAGCTCTTTGACCTTGTACTGCGCCTCGGCATTCCGCGGGTGGAGCGCGAGCGACAAGAGCGCCAACGTGGCAAGGAGCCGAGTGCGAGTCCTGAACATGAGTCCTCCTGACAGGTACAGTAGTCGGCTCGCCGAGATGCGCCATTGTAGCCCGGATGGCGGCTCCGGCAACTGAAGGGACAGGGCGTGACGGGTAGGCGTGGTGGGTCGACGTCCCGAGCGGCAGCCGCCGCTCGACGATCAGTTCGTCCGGGCGCTCGCGCACCACCCGGATCGTCGGCGGCGCCGCTGAGCTTCCTGTGTCCGAGCTGAGGCGGCGGCGCGGACGGCGCGGTCAGGGGGACAGGCCGTTCAAGCCCACGAAGGTCCCGCCGTTCCTCTCGCAGAGCGCGCGCATGAGCATGGCGAAGCGGACGGTGGTGTTCTCCGGGTATTCGCCCTGGGAGAAGAGGGTCGGGAAGCCGAGGGCGTGGATGCGGACGTGGCGTGCGCCGCCCTTCTCCTTGGCGTTCAGTTGGTCCACGGCCTCGATCACGTCTTCGACCGAGCTCCCGGTGAACTCGTCTCCGAACACGAAGATGCTGACTTTCTGGGCCCCCCGTCCCAGCTGGCGGATGGCCGCCTCGATCCCCGCCACCGGGCTCGAGGCGCTGAAGGCGTTCCAGGAAGAGAGCCGCTGGATCACGGCCTGCCGCCGGCCCGGGGTATCGGGGATCCACTTGCCCGCGTAGCTCGAGAACATGTAGATGCCCTGATCGTTCATCACCTGCAAGCCCTTCACGCGCGGGTAGGCGTCGAGGGTCTCGGTCATCTTGCGCAGCAGCACCGGCCAGGCGAACCGCTGCATGCTGCCCGAGGTGTCGATCACGAAGATGACGTACTCGCTGTCCACGGGGATCCCGCCCACCAGCGACTCTCCGGGCTTCGACCGGTCGCGCTGCGCCTGGAGGCGCTTCATCTCGTCGGTCAGCTCCTGCTGGGCGGCCAGGAAGCGGCCGCCGAGCGCGTCTTGCACCTGCGAGAGCTCCTTGCTGGCCTTCCATTGGCCCTGGAGGCGCGACAGGTCGCCCTGGAGGCGCGCCACCCCCTCGCGCTCCACCGAGAGCTGCTCGCGGCGGCCGCGCAGGTCGCGCTCCAGACGCGAAGACTCGCCGCGGATCTCGTGGAGCTCGCGCTCGAGCCGGGCGACGCGCCCCGAGAGGTCCTGGCGAGCCTCCTCGATGGCGCGGGGCTCGCTCATGCGGGTGAGGGTGAGCAGAAGGATGATCGCCCCGAAGCCGCAGCAGATGCAGTCCAGGAAGGACAGGCTGAAGGGATCGAGGTCGCGGCGGCCGCGCTTCTTCATGGCCAGTCCCGCGAGGGGGTCATGAAGGAGCCGCCGGTGGCGATGGCCAGCTTCCAGAAGGCGGGAGCCGCGAAGGGATCGCCCTCCATGGGAAAGAGTAGGGTGTTCACGGGGACGCCCTGGGGCAGGACCTTGACCGCCCGCTCGAAAAGCTTGAGCCGCTCCTTGCCCGAGACCGTGCGGTCGCGGGGAGGGGTTTTGCCCTGGGTGGGCAGGCCGTCGGTCAGGAGCAGGATGTTGTCGGCAGGCGGGCGCAGAGCGAACGCAGCCGCGAAGGCGTTCTCCAGGCTCGTTCCTCCCGCAGGCGCCGTGCCGCGCAAGCTCGCCACCGCGCTGTCCAGGGACTTGCGGTCACGCGCGTCCAGCCACTTGCCCTCGGTGCCGGGCAGGATGGGGCGGGCCTCGGTGTTGAAGACGTAGAGCTGGAAGCTGGCGTCACGCGGAAGCTGGGTGGTGAGCCAGTCGGCTGCCCGCACCGCCCGGCGCCACTTGTCGGCGCGGACGCGGTCAGCCTCGGGCAGGAGGCTGCGTCTCACGGCGTTGACCACGGTGTCCGCGAGCATGCTGGCCGAGGCGTCGACGAGCAGCAGGACGCGATGTCCGCCCACCTTGAGGCCGGTGAGGTACTGCCGGTCGCCGTTGCCCACGAAGGCGCGGACCTTCTCGCCGGGCACCTCGCGGCTCGGCGCTCCGCCGGAGAGACGCTTGGCTCCTTCCTCGAGCGAGCGCAGATCGGCTTGCAGCTTGTTGAGGTGCTCGCGCTCCGCGATCGTCTTCTGCTCGAAGGTGGCGAGCTCGTCGCGGGAGCTTTGCGAAACCTCGATGAGCCGGGTGGAGAGTCCCTGGGTCGCGGCCTCCTCCTGACGGATCTGCTCCATGGTGTTCCGAAGCTCCACGAGATTGGCCTGCCCGTGGAGCACCTCTTCCTCGAGGCGGTTGGTCTCGGCGCGCAGCGGGTCGAGCGCGTCCTTCGCCCGGCGGTCCGCGCCGCTGTTGAGGATCATGTAGAGCAGGATGGTGGCGCCGAAGCCGCAGCAGATGCAGTCCATGAAGGACAGGCCGAAGACCTCGGTCTTGCGCCGCGCCACCTACTCCCCCTCGGCCGCGATGAGGACGAGCTCCACGCTCGGCCCCAGGCGAAGCCGATCGCCCGCGCGGAGCAGCGCCGCGGCCCCCACCGGAGCGCCGTTCAGCAAGGTGGCGCCCCCCGAGTGATCGTCGAGGAGAACCTCGCCGTCCACGATCCGCAGCGTGCAGTGATGGGGGACGACACCCTCCCGCCGCAGGCCGAGACCGCGACGCCCCAGGGGGGGTGCCGTGCCGATGGCGAGCCCCTCGGGCGCGAGTCGGTGGGCGGTGCCTTCGTTCAGCAGGTGGGTGGGCCGCTGCCCCTGCCGCGGGGTGAGGGCAGGGCTCGAACCCCCGAGGGGCAGGCGCGTGACGAAGGGCAGCGCCCTGTCGTCGTACCGGATGTGGTCGCGGCCCCTCAAGGTCCCCACGAGCGCGGCATCCTTCGGCAGCTCGATCACGGCCATGCCCGGCAGGGAGCGAAGGCGATCCACGAGTCCCGGCCATCGTGAGGCGCGCGCCGAGACGAGGAGCTCTCCGCCCTCGACGGGTGCGAGCCGGCCCGCCTGCGCGACGAGGGCGTCATGGAGATCCCGCACACCCTCTTCCAGGAGGCCACGAGTGAGCTCGATCCGGTGCTCGCGCCCGCCCGCGGTGAGAGACGCGGGACATGTCTCGTTGCGGCGCAGATGGGTCAACCACTCGGGCAAGGCCGCGTGGAGGGCCTGCTCCGCGGCGGCCGAGTGCAGCGGGTCGAAGCGCGTCGTCGCCACGAACCGGCGGGCCACGGTTTCGGCCAAGCGCCTCTCGAAGGCCGCGGTGCCGAAGCCGTCGAGGTCGACGACCCGCGTGCGCGTGATCTCGTGGGTGCGAGTGAGGACGGTGAGAGCCGCGCGGTGACGGGTCAGCTCGAGGTGCAGGAGCTTCTCGCTGCGGGTGCCGACGGCCGTCGCCGCCGCCACGGCCGCGTCGACCAGGCCCTTCACCGGCAGACCGGCCGCCCGCGCCACGCTCAGCAGGAGACCGAGGGCCTCCTTCTTCCAGAACCCGGGCACCGCAAGCAGGACCTCGTCGGGGGCCTCCGCGAGGCCCCGGGCCAGGGCCAGAAGCTCCGCGTGGGCCAGATCGGCGGCGGTGACGCGCCGGGGGAAAGGTCGGCGCAGCGGCTCCTGGTCGAGGGAATCCCAGAACCTTTGGTGAACGAGCCTCGGGCTCCGAAAGGCGCGAGCCGCGGCCTCGGCGCCCACGAGCACGCGTTCGCCCTCGAAGAGCGCCAGGCCTGGGCTCTCCGGCTCGGGGGCAGCCGCTCCCGCGCGCAAGGCCAGAAGCCCGGCATCGTTCACCTCGAGGGCGAGGGCGGCCACGAGCCTAGGCCGCTCGCAAGCTCTGGACCAGGCGCTCGTCCAGGTACGACTCGGCGTCGCGGACGAGGCGCTCCTGCTCGCCCTGAAGGTGGTGGAGGAGAAACATGAGAAGGAGGCTCAGGAGCAGGGCGACGAGAGTCGAGTTGAAGGCGGTGCCGAGTCCCGCCGTGACCCCCGACAAGTCGCCCTGCATGGCGCGATGGGCCTGGGCCAGAGCGTCCCCGATGCCGCGCACGGTACCGATGAACCCGATGGCCGGGATGGCCCACGCGACGTAGCGCAGCAGGGACAGCTCGGAGTCGAGGCGATCGGCCTCGCCCTCGCACACGCCGTGGGCCGAGGCCGAAGCGTCGGCGATGCTGCCCGTGGCTCCGAAGCGGTGGAGAGCAGCGAGGAGCGCGCGGGGCAACAGCCCATTGCCTTCGTCTTTGGGCAGGGCCTGGACCTGTCGGGCGTACTCGCGCACGTCCGCGGGCAGGATCTTGATGCCCTCGGCGAGAGGGACGAGGTCGCGCTCGAGGAGGCGCGCCTCGAGCCGGAGGCGCATCCACTTCTGCCCGACGATGGCGAGCGCCCAGAGCATCAGGATGATCTCGGACTCCTGCTCGTAATCCTTGAGGATCACCCAGATCGAGCGCTCCTGGACGTAGGCCGGATCCACCTGCATGCGGGCCTGGTCGGCGGCGAGCACCGCCTCGGCGCGGGGCCAGACCACGGTGACGTAGACGGCGTGCACCAGGGTGGCGGCGACGACGAGCGACGCCGCCTGGAACACGAACCCGCTCGAGCCGGGGCGCCTCACCTCAGATGTCCACGGGGAAGGCCACCGCGCTGTCGGCCGGGAGCTTCTCGTGGGGAACGAACTCCTTGAGCGGATCGGGCGTCTGCGCCGGAGCGGGGCTTGCCGGAAGCGGCGCCTCCTGGGCGGCGGCCGGACGGGCCCCCTGACCCTGGCCCGCGAGGGTCAGGAAGAGAAGGGCGAGCAACAGGCGGATGAGGCGACTCATCGGGTTCTCTCCTCGTTCATCATCGTCTACTCGGCGTAGCGGGCGACGCGGAAGCCCACGTCGACCCGGGGCTTGGTGGCGTAATCGCGATAGCTGAGACGCAGCTCGCTCACCGATCCCTGCAGGAAGCTCGAGCCCAGGACGACGTGGAGGTCGCCGGGCGGCGGACCCGTGGGATCGACCTCGACCCCGGCCTCCGCGGGGGGAATCGAGTACACGTCGTGCACCCACTCCGCCACGTTGCCGCCCAGGTCGTAGAGGCCGAGGGCATTCGGGTGGGAAGCTGCCGACCTGTGCGGTGGCGGGATAGCCGTCGTCGTACCCCTGCAGCACGATCGGGACGAGGGCCCGGGCCGACTCGTCGGCGAAGTTGCCGGAGCGGGGCGGAGCCGGGAGCGCGTCGCCCCAGGGATACTTGAGCGGGCCCCCGCCCGGGTACCGCGCGGCCCGCGACCACTCGGCCTCGGTGGGCAGACGATAGCCAGTGGTCAGGGGCGCGACCGGAGCGAGCCGGCCGTCGCGCATCGCGTAGGCGGCGGCGAGGCCTTCCTGGGCGGAGAGCCAGTTGCAGTAAGCCACCGCGTCCTCCCAGGTCACCTGCACGACGGGGTTCGCCTCGCCCCCGAGCTCGTGGGGGCCGAAGCGGCCCGAGGAATGGTCGGGCTTGAAGCGCCTGAACTGCCCGTTGGTCACCTCGCGCGCCGCGAAGTAGAGCGGGCGGCGGAGCTCCACCTCGCGCAGGGTCTCGTTGGCGCGCCGGCCCGGCTCGCGACGCGACGCGCCCATCTGGAAGCGTCCGCCAGAGAGGAGTCGCAGCTCGTGCCCGGCGGGGGTACGCACGACGGCGGACCGGGCGACGGCCTGGGCCTCCTTCTCGCTCCGCAGGCGCACGCGCACCAACTGGGTGAGGCCCGGCTTCGGGGTGACGGTGGCTCGGTGCGGCTCATAGCCCGCGCGCCGCACCTCGAGCGCATGCGGCGCCGCGGTGAGGCGCAGGGTCTGTCCCACGCGGCCGCGCGTCTCGCCGTCGACGAGGACCTCCGCGTCGGCGGGCTCCCCGACCACCTGGACCTCGCCGAGCTGCGGAGCCAGCACGAGGGAGAGCGGACGGGTCTCGCCGCGCTCCAGCGTCACCCTGGCCTCAACGGGATCGTGCCCCACTCGAGTGGCGCGCACGGTGTGAGTGGGACCCGCGGGGAGGTCCAGCTCGAGCGGGGTCTCGCCTCGAAACTGCCCGTCGACCACGACCGTGGCGGCCTGGGGCTCGCTCGTGATCTGAAGCCGGCCGGGAAGCGCCTCGAGGCGGAAGGGAGCCACGGTCAGAGGGTGCTCGGCCACCACGGCGATCCTCTGGGTGACCGTCCGGAACCCCACGAGCGAGACCTCGACGACACGCGCCCCCGACGTCAGGTCGGCGGCGAACGGTGTCGTCCCCAGGGCGCTGCCGTCCACGCGCACCGAGGCCCCCGGAGGGTCCGAGGCAAAGGACACTCGGGCGCGATCCGGCTCGAGCGTGGCGCGCACGGTGTGCGCCTTGCCCATGCCCTCGAGGGTGACGCGAGTCGTGAACCTCGCGTAGCCCTCGGCCCGCAGGGAGACCTCGTGCTCGCCCGCCGCCACCTCGAGGGGCGCCAGAGGTGTGGTGCCGCGACCCGTCCCGTCGATCTCGACCTGCACGCCCTGGTCCGGTGCGATCTCGAAGCCGAGAAGGCCGGGGAGCGGCTCCAGGGCGAATCGCGCGATCTGGCGGGGATCGCGGGTGACCTCGAGTGGCGCTTCGAGCCTCCGGTAGCCGGCCTTCTCCGCGCTCACCTGGTAGTGGCCGGGGAGGAGCAGGCGCAATGAGCCCAGGCGGAGTTGGAGTCCGCCGCGGAGATTGACCCGGTCAGGCGAAGGCTCGACTTGCACCTCCACGGCCCGCGCCGCCACGAGGAACGCCCCCGCAGGCAGGAGAGCGCCCGCGACGAGGAGCGCCACGAGGGGAACGCGCCGCCGGGCCGGTGGCGCGTGGCGCGGGCCGAGGGGCTTCGGCTCGAAGGGTACGGGCTGGATGAGGCCGTCGTCCTTCACAGCGGCTCTTCACAGCGCACCACGAGCGGCTCGGGGCTTCGGCCCGGGGGGACGACCAGGGTGCGGCGCGCATCGCGATAGCCGGGCCGCGTGCCGACGACCACGTAGGAGCCCGGGCGAAGGTCGAGGGCCTTTTCCTTGAACGAACCGAGGCGGCCAAGGCGCAAGACGGACACGTCGGTCCGTCCGTCGGAGACGAGCCGCACCGCCACTGGGGTCCGCGCGCCCACGAGGAGCTCCTGGAGGGCGGCGACCTGACGGGCGAGGCGCCGCCCTTGGGGCCGGATCTCCGCGGCGCGAGAGGCCGCGATGTCCGCCTCGTTCGCCACCGCCTCCGCCGACAGGCGCTCGGGATGTCCGAGGTAGGCCTCGAGGCGCTCGTCCAGCTCGGCACGGAGGGCAGCCTGGGTTCGGCCCTCGAGCGCAAAGGCCGCCTGGGGCTCGAGCCGGAGCGCGGTGTCGTACTCACCGACCGCGGCCCGCCAGCGTTCCTGGGCCTCGGCCGCTTCGGCGCGCTGACGATGATCCGCGAGGGCCCGCGAACGGGAGCCCGCCTCGGCCCGGGCCAGCCCATCGACCACGGCCGCGGTCCCCGGCCGCGCGGATTCCGCCCGCGCGAACGCGGCGCGGGCCGCGTCGAACGCCCCCCGCTCGAGGGCGGCCAGACCCTCGGTGACGGCGGTCGACCAGGCATCGTCCGTCGGTGTCGGGGCGGGCTCGGCACGGGCGGGCTCGGCAGCCGGCGCGGGGCGACGGCCTGCGACGGGGCGGACACGGCCAGTGGTGGAGGGAGGGGGACGGGCGTTTCGATCGACGGGCTGGTGGCCACCTGGGGCCGGGGCCGGACGTCCGTGGTCACGACCGGCTCGGCCATCCATCGCGGCAGCAGTCCGAAGACCACCACCACGGCCAGGGCCAGCCCGGCCAGCAGAAGCAGCGCCCGGGACGAGACCGGCGCCGGCGGCGAGAGCTCACTCTCGTCCCCGACTCCACCCGGCCGTGGCGTGGGCCTCCCGTCCTTCCTGGTCAAGGGCCCCGCGATCAGTCGTTGGATGCTGGAGCCTGCACGACCACGGCGTTGGGATCGCCGGGCTTCCCGGTTTCGACGGCCAACACCTGGCGGAGCAGCTCGCGCCACGCCGCGAACTGGGCTTCGGCGGAACCGGTCAGCTTCCGCTGCTCCCCTTCGACCTCGACGAGGAGCGGAGCCACGTCGCCGTCGAACGAGTTGGCCAGCTCCTTGAGGGCCGCGGTATGCACGCCCGCCTCCTTGCCCTCCTGGAAGCCCTTCTGGATGGCGGTCATGCCGCCTAGCACCAGGACGCCCCCCGCCATGCTCCCACCCTGGGAGTTGCTGGGCAGGAGCATGCCCGCGAGCACCGCCGCGGCGCCTCCGATCTTCTTCGCGAGCGAGCTCTTGTTGATCTTGTCGATGGCGTCGATCTCTTCATAGCTGTACTGGCGCCAGCTCGCGTAGGGCCCCGACATCTGCTCGTAGAAGGTCAGGTAGTGGTCGTTCAGGGTGTCGACGAACATCTGGTCGCGATCCTGGATCGAGGCGATCCTTTGCATCATCGAGTCGCCTTCGGCGGGGAGCCGCGTGAGGGTGAAGCGGCCCGAGCTCGTGGCGTGGAGGTAGGGGGCGAAGGCCTCGGGGGCGAGCTCCGCCGCGAAACGCAAGGTCGCGACCCGCCGCAGGTTGACGAGGTCGCGCGCGTCGCGATCGTCGCGGGCTTGCAGGAGGTCGTTGGCGATGCGGTTGTAGAGGTCCTGGAACGCTTCCCGCCGGGGGGTCGTCTCCCCCTTGTAGGCGGTCGGATTGGCCTCGGCTCGGTACCGCTTGTCGAGCCAGGACTGTCCCAACGCGTCCTTGGCCTCGACATCGACGGCGAGGCGCTTGCCGTTGGACTCGACGATCTGCCCGGAGACGGTCAGCTCCAGTCCCTCGCCGGGTCCGGGCACCACCCGTACCGCACCCCAGTTGCCGGTGCCCTCGAGGGTCTTCTTCAGGTGGAAGGCGATGAAGCGGGCCTCGGATCGCCGCAGCTCGGGCGACAGCCCGCGACGAGCGAGCTTCGCCCGGTCGCCTTCGTCCACGCCGGGGCCGAAGATCTCGATGCCGACGTCGAGCAGGCGCTCTTCGGGGACTTCACCCTTGGCCTGGATCGCCTCGACCCGCGGGGGTTCTTTCTCTTCGCGGCCCGAGCCCTTCGCGGGCGGGAGCCCGGGCACCGCGGGCGGCGGCGCGCCTCCCGGCGGCGCGGTCTGGGTGGTGGTCGGTGGGGTCGAGACCGCGCCCGGGGCCACGCCGCCCCCACCCGTGCTCATCTCGCTGGGAAGGGTGCCGCCGGGCACCGACACCGGACTGGCCACGCCCGGGTATCGGCCCGCGCGGTCGGCGTCGCCGGAACCCGGCGTCCGGCCCGAGGTGGACGCGGGGTTTGGGCGCGCGGCCGCCGGGACGCCGCACTTGACGGCCGGCTCGGGGATCGCCGCGCCCGCCAGGACCGGGCCGAGGGCGGCCCCCATCAACGACAGCCGCGTAAGCCCCTTCACGAACTTCGGCATGCCCAGCATGGGTGCTTCCCTTCTCAAATCTCGCCGCCCTTGCGGATGCCTTTGTAGCGCCGGTACTCCTCCCAGAGCTTCTCACGGATGGCGGGATCCTGTTCCTTCGTCGCAGCCTCGCGGATCTGCCGCGCGACGATGTCGTCGTCGTGTCCGTCGCCCACGTCCTTCGGGATGGCGGCGGCGCCCTCGGCGGGCGGCGTTCCTTCGGGCGCGGTCGTGACGGTGCGGCCTCCAGACTTCGGGGAGCCCCCGTTTCGCGACGGACCCGTGGAGCGATCGTCGCCGCCCTTGGCCTGCTCCGAGCCATGGGCTCCCTTCTCGGCCTTGTCTCGCCGGGTGCCGGGGGTTCCCGCGGCTCCCTTGCTTCCGTCGCCGCCCCCTTCGCCTTGCGCGCCGCCGCCCTGGCCGCCCGAGGAAGCCTGCTCCGCTCGCTTCGCCGCCACCTCCTTTTGTTCCTTGAGGAGCATCGCATCGAAGGACGACAAGGAGGAGGCTAGCCGACGGTCGAGGGCATCGCGCTGCTCGTCGGGGGTGAGCGCTTCGCCGGGAGAGACAGCGGGATCACCGCTACCAGCCTGGCTGCCGGATGCTGTTGTTTCTGCCCCCGGGTCTGCCTTCGGGGCGCCTTTGGCCGAGGGCGTGGCCGTGCCCGTCGCCGGGCTCTGTTCTTTCGCCGTGGAGCCCTGCGGAGCCTGGCCTGAAGGGGCGGCGGAAACCGCCGGCGCTTGGGGCGGCGAGGGTGAGGCAAGGGAGGGCTGTTTCGCCGCGCACCCCGCGACCAGAACCGCCATGCCGAGCATCATGCTGTCGCGATCCCAGGGCATGACCGCCTTCACCATTCCAATGGCTCACGAGGGAACGCCCGCTACCTTGCGATTGTAGAGCAAGGTCGATGCCATCGTCACGCCCTGGCTGTCGTGTCCTCCCAGTCAGCTAAGTTGATTCCAGTGAGCCCATTGAGGGCGCACGCCCCCAGGCGGCCAGCGGTGGCGCCGGGCCCAGGCGTCCCCTATTCGGGACCGGCGCGTCCTCGTTGGGCCCAGAGATCAGGGCACCGGCGCCGGCGCAGGCTTGGGCGCCTCGGCCACGGGCTGGGCCGGGGCACCTCCGGCCTGAGCCGGCGGGGTGTCTCGCGCCACGACGGTGAACGGCTCGTGCTGCTCGATGGCCCGGCCCGAAAGCGTGTCCTGAAGCTGAAGCACCAGGTCGTACTCGCCGAGGTCCGGAGTCTCGAGCGGGAACCCGATGATGCGGGAAAGCTTGCCGAGACTCGTGGGCCGGATGGGCGTGGGGTCGAGCCGCACCACGGTGGAGCCGTCCGCCACGCGCTTCAGCACGTAGCCCATCGCGACCTGGGGCATACCCGTCTTGGCGTCCTTCTGGGCCCCGTAGACGTCGAGCGAGCAGAACAAGGTGGCCCCCTGCTCGAAGGTCCGCCGCGCGAGCATCATGGGCCGCTTCACGGGCTGGGTCTCGCCCTCTTTCGGAGGCTGCAGGGAGTCGCTGATGATCGGGCTCGAGATGCGGAACGTGCTCGGGTCGGGCACCTCGAACTCGTGAACGAGGGTGCCGATCCGGCCCGTGCTCTTCTCCCGCACCACCATCTTCGCCTGGTACCCTCCGGGCTTCAGCTCGAAGTCGCGAATCACGGGGAACCAGGTCTTTTGCAGCTTCTCCCGGGTCGTGGCCTGGAGCTTCAGGTCGACCTTCTGGTCGTAGCGGAAGAACTCGCCGGTCTCCCGGTGGGCCACCACCAGGAGGAACTCGATGGTGTCGTAGAAACGCTTCTCCTTCTCCTCGAAGGTCAAGCTGCGCACGTCGAAGTCGGTGGCGATCAGGGCCTGGCTCTTCCCGAGCAAGGTCTCGTCGAACACGTAGGCGGTCATGCGCATCGGGATGTCGTCCCGGTCGAAGGGCGAGTCGACGGCCCCTTGAAACACCGGATCGATCGCACCCGGTTTCGGGGTGAACGCGGTCTTGCCCTCGCTCGGAGCGTAGTACCCCTTGCGCGCCCGAACCTGAAGGCCCTTCTTGTCGGCTCCCGGCGCGAGCTTGACTTGGATCTTGCGGAACTTCCCGTCCCGCGCGGTGTTGCTCGGGTTGTACCCGATCATGTAGTACATGCGCGACTCGTCCGCGATCCTCTGGATCCCCTTGTTGAGGTCGTTCGTGTTGCGCACCGCGAAGCCGCCACTGTCGGCGGCGATCGACTCGGCGCCTTCCGAGGCTTCGATATTCTCGGTGAAGGCATAGCCCATGTCCTGGGCGGGGAGGGCGGGGCCGAACTGCGCGGTCATGGCCACGGGCATGGCCTCGAGGCCCCGGGTGTCCAGGAAGTAGATGGCGGCGTTCGCGCGCCTCGTCGCCTGCACGACGCGCTTGAAGTCGTCGAGATTGGGATCGTAGATGAAGCCCTGGGAGACCAGGATCACCGACTTGCGGCCGCGAGTCTCGCTGAGGGCCTGGAGCACCCGCTCCAGGATCTCGAGAGTGATCCGGTTCCGGGACGTGGCCTGGTAGTAGACCTCGGTCGCCTTGCCCATGACCATGGGGTCGTCGAGGCTCGACTGGTCGGTGCCGGCGCCGCCGCTCGGTCCCGACGCGTTTCCATTGGTGATCCCATAGTTGTCGTAGCGGCGCCTCACCCGCTCCATGACCTGGGGATCGTGGTAGACGTTGATCCGCATGGCCTCGTAGTCGGTGATGCGCTCGTTGGAGGTGTCGGGGATGTAGCGGCCGTCGAGGCGCTTCAGGAGGGCGAGGAGCTGGTCGCGGCCCGACTCCATGCGCGTGCTCCACCAGGCCGCCCCCCCCGTCGCCACCAGCAGCACGCGGTCTCCCTCGCGCACCCCCGACTTCAGGAACTCGGCGACCGCACCCTTGGCCCGCTGCGACATCATGGGCGTGAGGTTGATGTCGTCGAACACCACCACGAAGCTCCGGCCCGACTTCTCTTCCCGGCCGACGTTCGTCGAAACCCGAGGCGCGGCCTTGGGGGTGGCGGCGGGCGCCGGCGGTACCTGGATCGCGTCGAAGCTCACGATGGTCTGGGGCACGCCGTCTTCGGTGACGATGAAGTCTTCCTTCTTGAGCGCGGTGGCCGTCACCCCTTTCTTGTCGGACACCACCGCGTCGACCGTCACCATGTCGATCTGCGCGGGGAAGGTGGTGGTGGGGCCGCCCTCCGGGGGCGTCTGCTGGGTCTTCGCGGGGGTCGTCTCCGGGGTCGTCTGCGCGGGCTTGTCCTGGGTGAGGGCCCGGCCCACAAAGGCGGCGCCCAGGGCCAGGGCGAGGACGAGGGTTCTCTTCGATCTCGTCATCTAGTCGACCCTCACCAGGACCTGGCCGTCCTCGACCTTGACCTCGTAGCAGGCCACTTTCATCTCGGCATTCACCACGTTCTCTCCCGTCCGTACGTTGAAGGTCCACGCGTGCCAGGGGCACATGACGGTTTCCCCGTCCACGTAGCCCTGCCCGAGCGGCCCCCCCCGATGCATGCAGGTATTGCTGATGGCGTAGAACCGGCCGTCGACGTTGAAGAGGGCCACGGGCCTTCCCCCTACGCTCGCCTCCATGCCCTGACCCGCCGGGAGGTCCCCGGCGCTCGCCACTCTCGTGAAGTCGGACATCGAGTCTCCTTGGTCAGAAGTCGCCCCCCGCCCCAAAGGAAAAGTATATCCATTGCCGGGGGGATCATCGAGCAGGCCCCCCTTGCCCGGCCCATGCGCCCCCCCAGCCGGAGGCGCCCACGACAGAGGTCAATCGAGGCTTTGGAGGGCCAGGAAGTCGTCGGTCGGATCGGCGCCCCGGGGCGGGGCCGAGGCCTGCGGGAGGTGCTCGCGCCACCACTGCTCGGCCTGCTCCGGCGCCCAGGGATCGGCGCGCTCGAGCTCGGCCAGCCGCCGGTCGAGGTCTTTGGCCGAGGCCGGACGTCGCGAGGGCTCCTTGGCCAGGCAGTCGAGGACGAGGCGTTCCAGGGGCTCGGGGACGGGGGCCCCGAGCACATCGGAAGGGCGCGGGGCGGGAGTACGGACGTGGTGGATGAGCATGGCCATCGGGTCCCCGGAGAAGACGGGCCTGCCGGTGAGCATCCAGAAGGCCACGCAGCCGAGAGAGTAGAGGTCGGAGGTCTCGCCGCCCGGGCCGCCCGCGGCGCGCTCGGGCGGCATGAAGGCCGGGGTGCCGGTCAGGGCGCCGTCGGCGGTGAGGTGAGCGGCGTCCTCGCCGACCGACTTCACGAGACCGAAGTCGAGCACCTTGATCACGTCGAAGTCCACCCCGAGCCGGCACACGAAGAGGTTCTGCGGCTTGATATCGCGGTGCAGCAGGCCCGCCTCGTGCGCCTCGGCCAGCGAGCGGCAGACCTGCCGGAGGAGGGGGACGATGCGTGCGGCGGGCATGGGACCGAAGCGCTGAACCAGGGAGAAGAGGTCGAGCCCGTCGAGCAGCTCCATCACGAAATAGAGGGTGCCCGTCTCGCTGACCCCGAAGTCGTAGAGGCGCACGGTGTTCGGCGAGGTGAGCCGCGAGATCGCCCGGGCCTCCAGCCGGAAGCGCTCCACGGCGTCGTCGCGGCTCCCCCCGAAGAGGCGATCGGGCTTGATGAGCTTCACCGCGCAGGGGCGCGAGAGCAACTGGTGGCGGGCGCGCCAGACCTCGCCCATCCCCCCCTCGCCGAGCTTCGAGACCAGCCGGTAGTGACCGAGGGGAAGCCCCTCGTCGAGGAGCGCCTTGTCGATCTCCAGCACCGGCTCGCGCGCGGAGAGCACCGCGCGTTCGAGCACGGACTCGAGCTCGCGCACGTTGCCCGGCCAGCGGTAGGCCTGCATCCGCTTCAAGCGACTCGTCCGAGATGCGCTCGACCACCGCTCCGAGCCGCCTTGCGTGCTGGTCCACGAAGAACCGCGCGAGGGCGGGGATGTCCTCGGACCTCTCCGCGAGCGCGGGTACGCGGAGCTGCCGAGGCGCGAGCGGCGCGAGGAGTGCGGGCTGGAATCCGCCCTCGGGAGAAAGAGGCGGCCGAGGTGCTGGCCACGACGCGCACGTCGGGGGATGCGGGCTCGCCTCGCTCCCGCTGCCGGCTCGCCGCCTCGAGGACGACGGCCAGGCGCTCCTGGAGCGCGGCCGGCATCCGGTGGATCTCCTCGAGAAAGAGGGTGCCTCGCTCCGCGAGGTCGAGCTGGCTGAGATGCAATCCACCCGCCTCCGGCGCGCTCGTGTCCGCGAAGAGGCTCGAGGTCTGGCCGGCGGCGAGGAGGGCGCAGTTGACGTGGATGAACGGCTGGCGCGAGCGGGAAGAAGCATGGTGGATCGCGCGGGCCACGGATTCCTGTCCCGCGCCGTGCGGCCCCGTGAGGACCAGGACGTCGAGGGTCGCCGCATGACCCGCGATCGACTCGCGCAGCGCGCGCGCGGCCGGGCTCTCCCCGACGAGGGGGCCGTCCACGCGCCGCCGGGCCTCGGTCAGGAGCTCCTGTGCCACCGAAGCTCGCGCTGGAGGTCCGCGTTTCGGCACGCGAGCTGCCGCTGCAGGCGCTGCACCGTCAAGTGGGTGTGAACGCGGGCCACGACCTCTTCCGGCTGGAACGGCTTGGTGACGAAGTCCACGGCCCCCGCCTCCAGGCCGCGCACCTTCTCCCGCGCGTCCTCGAGCGCGGAGAGGAAGATGACGGCGGCGTCGGCCGTGGCGGGGTCGGCCTTGAGCCGGCGGCAAGCCTCGTAGCCGTCCATTCCCGGCATGAGGACGTCGAGGAGGACGAGCGACGGCCGAGCGCGCAGCGCCACGCGCAGGGCGTCCTCGCCGCTCGTCGCCACCAGCAGCTTGTAGCCATGACCGTCGAGGGTCTGGCGGAGGATGTCGAGGTTTCCGGGGTCGTCGTCGACCAGCAGTATGCGGTCGGCATCGCCCGCCGGCGTGAGCGGGGGCTGGCTCATCCTTCGTCCTCCGCGGCCGCGGCCAGCCGCAGCCGTACCTCGTCCAGGCTCACGGTCATGGTGGCGCCGGCCTTCACGAGCTCGTCCCGCACCTCGGAGGCCGCCCGTCGGGGGCCCGCTGCCAGTCGCCCCGCCGAGAGCCGAGGGCGAAGCGCCCCGAAGAGGCCGGGGGAGAGAACGGTCTCGAAGTACTCGAGCGCGGTGCCGCGCAGGTGCACGTCGTCGGTCTCGAACGCCCGCGCCGCGATCCGGGCCGGCTCCCGCTCGAGGGCCAGGGTCAGGAGGCCGAGCACGTGTTCGCGCTGGAGGGCAGGGTCCTCCGTCGCCAGAAGCTCGCGTTCCGCGGCGGCCAGGGCGGCCGCCCTCGGTGCGGCGAGCTCAGGGTGGTCGTCGGTCAGCGCCAGGAGGGCGCGGCCCGAGCGCCTCCGAAGCTCGAACGAGTCCAGGCCGAGGCCAAGGACGAGGCCGTCGCGCGCGATCGGCGAAGCGCAGGCCTTCAGGACGGGGGGCACGCGACGCCGCACTTCCGCAGGCGCCGTGGGGTCGAGCAGCGCGTCCACCAGCTGGCCGGCCGCCCGCGGCCCGAAGGCCACGAGCGCGGCGACGACCTCGCGGAGGACGTCTCGCCGCGCGAGGAGCGGGATGAGAGCGGCGACCACCAACGGATCCTTCGGCAACGAGTGGAGCGCGGCATGCAGGCGCGACCGGTCTCCGGAGCGCAGCTCGATGACCGCGGCGACGACGGAATCGGCGGGCGACGACGGTGCGCCGGCAGGCAGGACGCCGACGGCTCGGAGGACGGTCGATCGGTCGAGCCCGGCAAGTCCGACGGCGGTGAAGTCCGAGAGCGAGGCCTGCGCGGCGGCCTCGAGGTCTTCTCCCTCGCGCCGCAAGCCCCCTTCGAGCTCCCGCACATAGCCCGGCCGCAGGCGGCGGGCCACCGCGAGCTCGGCGGCGGCCGCCAAGACGACCAAGGCGTTGACCGCCGTGAAAGCCGCGCCGGCCGGCAGGAGCGTCACCAGGATGACGACGCCTGCGCCCAGGACCTTGCCCGCGCTGGCCCCGGCCACATCGATGACCGCCTTGGCCTTTCGCTTGGTGGCCTCCGGCAGCGGCGTGTAGAGAAGCTCGTAGCCGGCCCGGTAGACCGAGTTGCGGACGGAGGCGTCGAGGCCGCGAGGCAGGATCCCGCGCCATGGCCCCGGGATCGCGAAGGCGAGAAAGGCGGCGCTCCCGACCGCGGCGGGGTGGCTCGCCACCGAACCCCCGAGCCCGAGCCGGGAGAGCGCGGTGCGGCCGAGCGTCGTCTGGATGAGCAGCGCGAGCAGGCCGGTGCCCACGTAGAACAGGCCGAAGAAACGCACGAGGGGCGCCCCCTTCGGGAAGTGGGCCACCGCCTCGACCTTCATCGCGTAGTCGGCGAACGTGCCGACCGCGGCCGCCAGCAGCACGACGAGCGCCAGGTCGCGCAGGTACGGGTTGCCCCGGATGAGGGGGAACGCCGACTCACGGTCCCCGGCCTCGTCGTGGTGCCTGCGAGCAGGAGCGCCGCGCCCGACCACCATGGCGCCGGCGGCGGCGAGGGCGGCGGTGGCGCCGAGCCCGGCCAGCAAAATGCCCTGCGAACCCAGGGCTCCGACGCGCTCGGCGCCGAGGCCTCCCAGGAGCCCCCCGAAGGTCGCCGCCCCCGCGACGCGCGCCATGAGGGGCTTGGCCGAGTGCGGGTCGAAACGTTCGTTGAGGAGCGACCACCACCCCGACACGGCGATGCCGCCCAAGACCGCGTTGTGGAAGTAGAGGATCGTGGCCGCCGCGCGGGGCAGCGGCGCGAGCAGCGCCCACTCCAGCAGGAAGAGCGCGCCGCTCGACGCCAGGAGCCAGGGCACGACCCTCATGGGGCCCAGGCGGGCCAGGAGACGGCCCGACCCGACCGCCGCAGGAAGGGCGAGAGCGGCGGCGGCGGCCGCGAACCAGGGCAGGGTCGTGACGTCGAAGTGGGTCAGGAAGAGAGCGTCGCGGCCGGCGTTCGACGCGACCTGCTCCGCGACGAGCGCCACGGCGACCACGGGGGCCAGGACTCGCGCGCGGCCGTCGTGATCGGGGCTCGGCACAGACCGAGTATACGAGCTTCCACGAGGCCGCCCCGCGGCGCAAAGCGTGCCATCATCGGGACCGAGGCCACGAGCCGTGTCTGCTCGAGGCGCCACCGACGAGGAGAAGGACGATGCCGGAGCCCCTCGATTTCGCCCACCGGGCCACGATCCTGGTGGTCGACGACACGCCGGACAATCTGTCCGTGATCTCCGAATTGCTCAAGGACACCTACAAGGTCAAGGTCGCCAACAACGGCGAGAGAGCGCTCAAGTCCGTGCAGGGTGCCAAGCCGGACCTGATCCTGCTCGACATCATGATGCCGGGCCTTTCCGGCTATGACGTGATTCGCGAGCTCAAGGCCGATCCGGAATCACGCAACATCCCCGTGATCTTCCTGACGGCCATGAGTGCGGCTGAAGACGAGGCCAAAGGCCTGGAGCTGGGGGCGGCAGACTACATCACGAAGCCGATCTCGCCCCCGATCGTCCTCGCGCGGGTCAAGACGCAGCTCCAGAACAAGGCGGTCGCCGATTTCCTCAGGGACCAGAACGCCTACCTCGAAGCCGAGGTGGCCAAGCGCACCCGGGAGATATCGGCGATCCAGGACGTGACCATCCTGGCCATGGCCTCGCTCGCGGAGACCCGCGACTCGGACACCGGGAACCATATCCGGCGCACGCAGTTCTACATCAAGGCCCTGGCCGAGAAGCTCAAGACTCATCCCCGCTTCGGCTACTTTCTTTCCGACGAGACGATCGACCTGCTGTTCAAGTCGGCGCCGCTGCACGACATCGGCAAGGTCGGTATTCCCGACCGGATCCTGCTCAAGCCGGGACGGTTCACGCCGGACGAGTTCGAGATCATGAAGACCCACACCACCCTGGGCCGGGATGCCATCGAGCACGCCGAGAAGCGGCTCGGAGTACAGGTGGAGTTCCTCCACCTGGCCAAGGAGATCGCCTACTCCCACCAGGAGAAATGGGACGGCAGCGGCTATCCGACGGGGGCGGGGGGCGACGACATTCCCATCTCCGCGCGGCTCATGGCGGTGGCCGATGTCTATGACGCTCTCATCAGCCGGCGGGTCTACAAGGAAGGCATGTCGCACGAGAAGGCGATGGCGATCATGGTCGAGGGCAAGGGTCTCCACTTCGACCCGGATGTTGCGGATGCCCTGGTCGAGCTGCAGGAGGAGTTCCGGGCCATCGCCGCGCGTTTCGCGGACAGCGACATGGACATGGCCGAAAAGGCCCGGCAGATTGCGCTGATACGGGGCGAGACCGGTGCCGCAACCTAACGTGCAGGAGCGAAGCGCCATGTCGGAGACAAGCGGAGGCGGAAAGCGCGGGACGGCGGTCGCCGCCCTGGTCGCGATCGCCGTCGTGCTCGCCGGGACCGCCGCAGCCGTGTGGGCCATGCGCGAGCGCGAGCGCCGGAGCATCGAAGGCAGCCTCCTCGCGACGCTGCGCGCCACGGTCCAGACCCTCGACCTCTGGAGGACCGACCAGCTGCGCGGTGTGCGGGCGGTGGCCGAGCAGACGAGAGTACGGGAGTCGATCGCGGCTCTCCTGGCCGGACGCCCCGCGGCCCTCGACGGCTGGGTGGCGCCCGCATCGGCGATCCGAGGCTACAGCGGCTACATGATCACGGACTCGGAGCTCCGCACCGTCGCGTCGGACAATCTCGAGCTCGTGGGCCGGACGGCCCACTTCGCCCAAGACCGCGCTTTCGTCGAGCGCCTGCGTACGGAAGGCGCCGCGGTGACTCATCCCCTTGCGTCCGTGACCCCCTTCCCCGACGCGCGGGGCGTGGTCCGAATCGGCGCCCCCACCCAGTTCGTGTGCGTGTGGATGACGGGGGTGGGGAAGAACGGTGGCGCCCTCTGCTTCCGCGTCGACCCACTGCGCACCTTCAACGTCGTGCTCGAGGGGGGCCAGTCGGGGGCGACGGGCGAAGCCTACGCGATCGACCGCGAAGGACGTCTGCTGACCCCGAGTCGTTTCGAGGCCGAGCTCGTCGAGCTCGGGCTCCTCGAGGCGGGCGCCTCGTCGATCTTCAACGTGGAGACGCGCGTGCCGGAAGAGCGCTGGTCGCACGGGCGGCTTCGCCTGGCCCGGGCGGCCACGTCGCCCCTCACCGGCCTGGCGCAGGCGGCGCTCGAGAGTGCCGCACCCGTCGTCCACCTGGACGGCAGGGCCGACTACCGGGGCGTCTCCGTTGTGGGTGCGGCCCAGTGGCTGCCCGGCCTCCAAGTCGGCCTGATCACGAAACGGGACACCGACGAGGCGTGGGCGTCGTTCCGCTATGCTCGGCGCGCCATCCTCGCCCTGGGCGGGATCACGGTCGTGCTGCTCGGCGCGACCGCGCTCGTCTTCTCCCGCTCCCGGCGCAAGCTCGAGGAGCTGTCGAGCAGCCTCGAGCGCAAGGTCGAGGAGCGGACGGCTCAGCTCGCGGTCTTGGAGGAGCGGGGGCGGCTGATCCTCGGCTCGGTCACCGACGGCATCTTCGGCCTAGACGAGGAGGGCCGTATCACCTTCGTGAACCCCGCCGCCTGCGCCCTCCTCGGGCTCACGTCGGAAAGCGCGATCGGCCAGAACTCGCACGCGCTCTTTCACCATTCCCACGCCGACGGTACTCCCTACCCTCCGGAGGAATGCCCGATGCGGGCCGCGTACCGCGACGGGCAGTCCTGCTCCGTGGACGACGAGGTGCTCTGGACCAGAGACCGCCGCCCGATCCCGACCGAGTACGGCGCCACGCCGATCCAGAAGGACGGCCGGGTGGTGGGGGCGGTCATCAGCTTCCGCGACATTACCGAGCGCAAGCGGGCCGCGGACGAGCTGAAGAAGCGCAGCGAAGAGCTCCAGCACATCAACTTCCTGGCCGACAGCGCGCTGGACCTGACCAGAGCGGGTTACTGGCATGTGCCGCTGGATGACTCCGGCTGGTACAACTCATCCGAGCGGGCCGCGCGCATCTTCGGCGACCTGCCCGCACCCGACCATCGCTACACGCTGGCGCACTGGATGGAGCACGTGCAGCTGGGTGACGAGGCGGCGGCCAAGATCACGGGCGAAAACTTCGCGGCCGCCGTGGCGGGCACCATTCCCGTCTATGACGCCATCTATGCGTACAAGCGGCCCGTGGACGGACGGGTGGTCTGGATTCACGCGTTGGGACACGTCGTCAAGGATGCGAACGGCAAGCCCAAGGACATGTTCGGGGTGACGCAGGACATCACCGAGGCCAAGGAGGCGGAATTCGAAATCAAGGCGAGTGAGCAGCGCCTGCGCGAGACGGAGCAGTTCTTCCGCAGTGTGCTGGAGCTCGCGCCGGACGGCTTGATGGTGGTGGGCGCCGACGGAATCATCCGGCTGGCGAATGCCCAATGCGAAAGCCTGTTCGGCTACCCGCGGGATGAGGTCATAGGCCAGGCCGTGGAGATGCTCGTGCCCGCAAGTGTTCGCGCAGGTCATCCGGCGTTGCGTGAAGCGTTTCACCGCGCCCCCACCGTCCGCGCGATGGGGGCCAGTCGCGAGCTCCACGGTCTGCGCAAGGATGGCTCCCTCTTTCCGGTGGAGATCGGACTCAGTCCGCTCCCGGCGCCGCACGGCGAAGGCGCCCAAGCCGCGGTGTCCATCCGCGACATCAGCGAGCGGAAAGAGCAGGAGAAGGCCCTGAAGCTGGCCAAGGAAGCGGCGGAGGAAGCCGCCAAGACCAAGGCCGACTTCCTCGCCAACATGAGCCACGAGATCCGCACCCCGATGAACGCGATCATCGGCATGGCCTACCTCGCGCTCAAGACGGCGCTCGACGCCAAGCAGCGCGACTACGTCTCGAAGATCCAGAGGGCGGGCCAGCACCTCCTCGGGGTCATCAACGACATCCTGGACTTCTCCAAGATCGAGTCGGGCCGCATGAGCGTCGAGTCGGCGAACTTCGAGATCGAAAAGGTCATCGACAGCGTGACCGACTTCATCGCGGAGAAGGCGGGGGCAAAGGGCCTCGAGCTGATCGTGGACGTCGAGCCGAGCCTGCCGAACGACCTCGTCGGCGACCCGCTGCGGCTTGGGCAGGTGCTCATCAACTTCGCGTCGAACGCGGTCAAGTTCACGGAGACGGGCTCCGTCGTGGTCCGGGTCCGCAAGGCGGAGGAGGGTGATCGGGACCTCCTGGTGCGCTTCGAGGTCCAGGACACCGGGATCGGCCTCACCGGCGAGCAGATCGGCAAGCTCTTCCAGTCCTTCTCCCAGGCGGATTCGTCCACCACCCGAAAGTACGGGGGCACGGGGCTTGGCCTGGCGATCAGCAAGCGCCTCGTGGAGCTGATGGGCGGCGAGGTGGGGGTGGAGAGCGAGCCCGGGAAGGGGAGCACCTTTCACTTCACAGCCCGGCTCGGGCGCGGGGAGGGCCAGGCGCAGCGCCATATGCCGGCGCCCGACTTGCGGGGGCGGCGCGTGCTCGTCGTGGACGACAACCCGCTGGCGCTGCAGACGCTCGCCGAGACGCTGCGCAGCATGACGTTCCAGGTGGACGAGGCCGCCTCCGGAGAGGAAGCGCTTGCCGCCGTGCAGAAGGCTGACGCCGCCGGCGATCCTTTCGCGATCGCGTTCCTCGACTGGCGCATGCCGGGGATGGACGGTATCGAGGCCGCGCGGCGCATGGCCGCGATGCCGCTCAAGACACATCCCCGGCGCGTCCTGGTGACGGCGTACGGGCGGGAGGAGGTCTTCCATGAGGCCGAGGGGGCGGGGCTCGAGAGCGTGCTCGTGAAGCCGGTGAGCCCCTCTCTTCTTTTCGACACCGCCATCCGGGCGCTTGGGTCCGAGGTCGTGGCCCACCGAGCCGCCACCGCGACCGCGGCGCCGGCCGCCGACCTGACCCGCCTCCAGGGGGCGAGCGTCCTCGTCGTCGAGGACAACGAGCTGAACCAGCAGGTGGCGATCGAGCTGCTGGGTGCCGCCGGGATCCGCGTGGAGGTGGCGGAGAACGGCGAGGTCGGCGTACAGCGAGTGCGGGACGGGGCCTACGACCTCGTGCTCATGGACATGCAGATGCCGGTCATGGACGGCACTCGAGGCGACGCGCCGGATCCGGACGCTTCCCGGGCGCGAGAGCATCCCGATCCTGGCCATGACCGCCAACGCGATGGAGGGCGATCGTGAGAAGTCGCTCGCGGCGGGCATGAACGACCACGTCACGAAGCCGATCGACCCGGACCGGCTCTTCGAAGCGCTGCTGCGATGGCTCCCGTCACGGTCCGAGGCCATCTCGTCCCCGGCCACCCCGGCGGCGTCTGCGCGGCCCTCGGGGCTTTCGCCTGAAGATCCGCTCTCGCGCGTGCCCGGCCTCGACGCCGTCGACGGGCTACGGCGGGTCCTGGGCAAGCGCGACGCCTACATCGGCCTCCTGCGGCGCTTCGTCACGGGGCAGGCGACCATGCCGGCGGTGGTGCGGGCCGCGCTCACGGAGGGCCGGCGGCCCGACGCCGAGCGGGCGGCCCACACCCTGAAGGGCGTGGCGGGCAGCGTCGGCGCGCGCGAGCTGCAGGGGCAGGCGGGGGCCGTGGAGGCGGCTCTTCGCGGGAGCGCAACGGCAGCCGAGGTCGAGGCACTCCTCACGCCCCTGGAGGCGACCCTCACCGCGCTCGTCGAAGCTCTCCGGCTCGCGTTGCCGCCGGAGGTCGAGGCGGCGCCCGCCGTGGCGCAGGCCGTCGACCCCGACGCGCTCCGCGCAGCCGTCACGCGCCTCGGAGAGCTGCTCGCGCAGGACGCGGTCGAGGCGATCGACGTGTTCGACGAGGCGGCGCCGCTCCTGACCGCCGCGTTCGGGGCGCGGGCGGCCGAGATCCGAAAGCTCCTGAAGAGCTATCGCTTCGAGGAAGCCCTCGCGGTGCTGCGCGAAGCATCGGGCACAGCGGTCGGCTAGGCAGGGCCCCAGCGCGAGGCGACGATCGAGATGTCGTCGGACTGCTTCGCCTGGCCGGCGTGCGCCTTCACGAGGCCGAGCACCGAGGCGACGGTTTCGGCCGCGTTCGCACCCGGCCTCTTCGCGAGGTGAGCGAGCACTGCCTCGTCGCCGAGAAGGTCCTGTTTCTCGTCGAACGCCTCGTTGACCCCGTCCGAGAAGAAGAGCAGCGTGTCGCCCGGGGTGAGGTCCATCGACTCGCTCGTCACCGGGTTGTCCAGCATGATCCCCGCCACGCGCCCGGTCGAAGAGAAGGCCTGTCGGGGCGGCTTTCCCGGGGACAGCACGATGGCCGGGTGGTGGCCGGCCGAGGCCACGGTCACGCGGCCCCGGCGCAAGTCGAAGACCGCGCATTGCAGGGTCACGAACATCATCCGAGGGTTCTGCTCGACGAGCTCGTCGTTCACGCGGCGCAGGATCAGCGCCGGGTCGTCGTGCTGCCGAGCCATCGCCCGCACCAGGGTCATGGTCACCGCCATGAAGAGCGCGGCCGGGATGCCCTTGCCGGAGACGTCGCCCAGGGCCACGAACACCCGGTCATCCGCGGGGTGCAGCACCTCGTAAAGGTCACCCCCCACTTCGCGGGCCGGCTCGAGGAGCGCCGCGACGTCGAGCCCGGTGCCCTTCGTCGCGGCGATCAGGTCGGCGGGCAGGATGCCCATCTGGATCTCGCGTGCGATCCGCATGTCTCGCGCCAGCGCTTCTTTCACCGCGTCGGCGTAGGCCTTCGAGCGCAGGAGCGAGCCCACGCGCGCCCGCACCTCGAGCGGCTCGAAAGGCTTCGTGACGTAGTCGTTGCCGCCGGCTTCGAACCCGCGCGCCTTGTCCTTGGCGTCCTCGAGCGAGCTCAGGAACATCACCGGCAGCTCGCGCCAGGCCTCGTGGGCGCGGATCCGGCGGCAGACCTCGTACCCGTCGATCCCCGGCATCATGATGTCGAGGAGCACGATGTCGGGCGGGGTCTTCTCCATGGCGCGGAGCGCCGACTCGCCGTCCATGGCGACGCTCAGCTTGTACTCGCCCCGCAAGGCCTCGACCAGCACGTCCACGTTGGCCTCGGCATCGTCGACCACGAGGACTCGCGATTCCGACAGCTCTTTCAAGGCAGCCTCCGGGGCACGGTACTTTCAGGGAAGTCCACCGTCAAGACGCGAGCGCAGACGCGCGCGCGCGCCCCTGCCGCCTCCAGAAGAAGTAGGCAGGCAGGCCGGCGGCCATCAAGCTGAGGCCGATCACGGTGTCGCCCGGATGCCCGATGACCGCGCTCGCGACCACCGCCGCGCAGGACGCGACGAAGAACAAGGTGGTGAAGGGGTGGCCGGTGGCGCGGAACGAGCCGATTTCGCCCCGGCGGCGGAACACGAAGAGGGCGCTCGCGGTGAGGCCCATGGCGATGAAATCCACCGACACCACGTAGTTGAGGATCTGCTCGTATCGGCCCGAGAGCGCGATCACCACCGCGACCAGGCCCTGAAGGGTGATCGCCACCACCGGCACCCGCGTCTTGGGGTGCAGGAAACCCACCGCCCGGAAGAACAGGCCGTCTGCAGCCATCGCGTAGTACACGCGCGGCGCGGTCAGGATGCCCTGCGCGAGGAAGCCGACCGTGGAGAAGGCGATCCCGAGGGCCAGAAGTGCCGCACCGCGCTCACCGAGGGCGAGGCGCATGACCGTGCTCGCCGGAGTCGTGGTCGCGGCCAGGCCAGCGGGCCCGAGCGCGCGGACGCAGACGACGTTGACCGAGACGTAGAGAAGAACGACTCCGGCCACCCCCAGGAGCAACGCCCTCGGCATGTCCCTCTCCGGCCGCTTCAGCTCCCCCATGACGAACCCGGCGGTGTGCCAGCCCCCATAGGCGAACAGCACGGGCACGAGCGCCGCCCCGAAGGCCAGGGCGCCGATGGGCGGAGCCGGGGCCGACACCACGGCTTCCGCGGGCCTGCCCACGAACCAGAAGCCGCAGATCACGAGCCCGGCGATGGCCACGATCTTCAGGACCATGAAGAGCCCCTGGAGCCGGCTGCCCGACGTCACGCCCAGGCAATTGACTCCCGTGAGCCCCGCCAGGGTCACGCTGGCGATCAGCCCGTCCGAGGAGGCGGCGCCGGTCAGCTCGCGGAAGTAGCGGGCGAAGGTCACCGCCACCGCCGCCATTCCGCCGCTCTGGGTCGACGAGGAGCAGCACCCAGCCGTAGACGAAGGCCACCGCGGGATGGAAGGCCTCGCGGAGGTAGGCGTACTGGCCTCCCACCTCGGGCCGCAGGGCCGCGAGCTCCGCATACACGAGGGCCCCGGCCAGGGCCACGAGGCCGCCGAAGATCCAGGCCAGGAGGATCAGCGCGGTGCTCGGCACCTCGCGCGCCACCACGTAGGGGTTGATGAAGATGCCCGAGCCCACGATGCCGCCCATCACCAGCAGGGTGGCGTCCGCGAGCCCGAGCCGACGCGCGAGACCGGGAGAGCTCACGCGGCGGGGCTCACTTCCAGCACCGTGGCGAGCGCGTGGCAGTGGCTGGACGTGGCCACGAGGTAGCGGCGGCTTCCTCGGGGAATACCGCTCACCACGCGGTCCCGAGCCGCGAGGATGTCGCTCATGGGGATGGTGCCCACGCCCCATACGAGGTGCAGGCAACGGAAGACGATAGAGTCGTGGGTACCCTCGCGGTCCGGCAACGAGGCCAGGTCGCCGGCCAGGCTCCAGTCCTTGGGTCCCCGCGTGTGCGGGACACAGGGCCGGCTCGATGCAGGTCGGCGGGCAGACCCAGGTCGCGTAGGAGAGAGCGCGGTCGCCGGCTCGGGTCGCCCGGTCCACAGGCGTTCCCACGGCCGGCACCTCGCCTCCCCGACGCGCGGCGCCACGTGCGCGGCTCACCTCGCCGGCGAGCCAGTCGACGAGCACGTGCGGCGCCCAGTGATACGGCACGAGGTGCGCCGTCGCGTCCCGCCTCGTCGGCGTGCGCACCGAGCCAGGCCGTCCAATCGGCGACGGCCAGCTCCACTCGGGGGTCGGCGAGACTCGACGCTTCGCAGCCGGCGGTCGCGATCGATCACCACGATGCGCTCCGTCCGGAGGCGGCCCGCGGCCGACGGCGCGCAGGAGCTGCCTCGCCGAGGCGGTCCCGATCGGTCCTCCGCTCAGGACGACGAAGGTCGGGACGTGCAGGGCCTCCGCCATCGGCCTCGCTAGGCGGGTGAGAGGTGGAGGGCCCTCCGCGACGCGGCGTCTCGCAGGTGGGCCAGAAGCTCGGCCAAAGGGCGCTCGGCGAGCGACGACACCACGAGGTCGGGATCGGGAAGCGCCAGCTCGCGGGTCAAGGCGTTGGGCACGGCCACGCAGAGCATGCCCGCGGCGCGGGCCGCGCGCATGCCGTTCGGTGAATCCTCGAACACCACACAAGCGCTGGGCGGGACGCCGAGGCGCTCGGCCGCCAGCAGGAACAGGTCGGGCGCGGGCTTCACCTGCGCCACGTCTTCGCGCCCGCAGAGCGCGTCGAACAAGTCCGCGGATGCCGTGACGAGAGAGCCAGCCCTCGACCCAGCCTCGGGTACTGCTCGAAGCCACGGCTGTCCCCAGGCCCAGTTCCCGCGCGGCGTGCAGCAGTGCCTCCACTCCGGGAAGCAGGGGCTGCGCGTCGCAGGCGGCGCGGTTCAGGGCCTGCACCTCCTCGAGGAGAGCGTCGTGCGGACAGGCTCTCCCCGACGAGCTCGCCCAGATGGGCATACGGGTCGAAGCCGCCATGGGTGCCCAGGGCATGCTGCCAGGACTCGAGCGTCAGCTCCTGACCTCGACGGCCGTACACCGTGCGCCAGGCCTCGAAGATCGGCGTCTCCGTGTCGACGATGAGGCCGTCGAAGTCGAGGACGACCGCGCGCGGCGCAAGGGCCATGGTCCTACTTGCTCGCCAGCGCCTTGCGTGACCCGGTCCGTGAACATCGCGAAGAGCCGCCGGCCTTCCGCGCACTCCTTGGCGACCCACTCGGCATTGCGAAACGCGACGGGAGAGATCTCGGCGCGGATGCGGTCGAGGTACGGGGCGACCTTGGCGAACACGAAGATCCCCTCGCCGTTGCTCTCGAGCCAGAAGTCCGGGTGCACGACCCCGTGGCGCGCGAAGCCGTAGACCATCTCCCAGAACGACCCCACTTGCCGGTAGGCCGCGTTCAGCGGGTGGTCGCCCTTGGTCAGGGCCACCACGTCGTCGTAGGTCTTGGGCCAGAACTTCTGGTTGATGGCGGCCCGGCTCTCGCGCATGACCGCCTCGCGACGCATGTCGTAGACGCGAAGCGCCAGCTCGGCGTCGTGGTGGTCCGGTCTGCTCCTTGGCCATGGCTCTCCTTTGTCGATTCGGCCCTTCGATGATGCCACATCGCCTCGGCGCCGGCGCGGTCCGGGGTTATAGTCTAGGCTCGTGGACTATCGCGTCTGCCGCGACTGCGGCGAGGAGTTCCGGCCCGAGATCGAGCGCTGCAGCGACTGCGGCGGCGAGCTCGTGGCCGCCCACGAGGACGAGAGCGGGCCAGGTGGTGACCGCCGCGCCCGTCGAGGCCTTGCCGTCCGCCGAAGACCTCGCCGACTTTCGGCCGATCTTCGTGGGGGCCCAGGCCGCCCTCCTCGTCCCTCTCGCCGAAGCCCTGAAGGGCGAGGGAATCGCGTTCCGCCTCGCCGAGGAGCTGTCGGATCCCGAGCGCGGCACCGTCACCTTCGGCCTGCTCGTGCGCGAGGCCGATCGGGCCCGGCGCGCTCCGGGCCCTGGCCCCGCTGCTCGGAGAGGAGGCGAGCACCGGCCGGCTGCACGCGGTCGAGACCCACTTCGGGGAGAGCGGAAGCTACAGCCGCTGTCCCGCCTGCGACATCGGAGGTCGCCCTTTCCGCGACCGAGTGCCCCGAATGCGGCCTCGTGATCGCGGGCGGTGGCGCCCCGAGCTAGCCCGTCGCTATACTCGCGGCCGTGTCGGCCCTGTGGCGGCTCCCCGAAGGCGTGCGCGTGCTGCCGAACGGCTCCTGGCTGGTCGGAGGGCTTCCCATCCTGCATGCGGCGTCCTTGCGCCACCTGAAGTCGCAGCTCGTGTTCGAGGCCGACGGCGCCTTCCTCGACGACGGCCACAAGCGCCTGACGGTCGAGATCGAGGGTCCCGCGTTCGAGGTCGTGGCGCTGCACCTCGATGCCGCGACGGGAGAGGCCCGGGTGGCGCTCGACGACGGCAGCGACGACGCGGTCGAGGCCGAGTCGCTCTCCATGAACCCCGACACGGGCCGATTCGAGTCGAAGGCCCGAGGCGGGCGCGCACGCGCCGTATTCTCGCGGGCGGCCCACCAGACCCTGATCGACAACCTCGAGCAGGAGGGAGGGAGCGTTCTTCCTTTGCGTCGGCCCTCGCCGGATCCCGATCCGCACCTGAGGCGACGCTCTTGCCGCCGTCCTTGACCGCCGCGAGGGCCAAGGCCCTGGCCCTCGAGATGGGCTTCGACCTCGCCGGAGTCGCGTCGCCCCGAGCACCCCCGCGAGCTCTCGTTCTTCGCCGACTGGGTGGGCCGCGGCTACGCGGGCGAGATGGCCTACCTCACGTCGCAGGTGGCCAGGCGCAGCGACCTCCGCGTGGCCTTTCCGTGGGCCCGGTCGGTCCTCTGCGTCGGCCTTGCAGTACGACACCTCTCCCGCCTACTCGACCGACGCTCCCGCGGACCGCGGCTGGATCGCGCGCTACGCCTGGGGAGACGACTATCACGACGTGATGAAGGCGATGCTCGACCGCCTGGTCGAGCGCCTCGCGGCCGAAGCCGGTCCCTTCGTCTCGCGGACCTACGTGGACACCGGGCCGATCGCGGAGCGTGCCTACGCGGCCGCGGCCGGGATCGGAGCCTGGGGGAAGAACACCTGCCTCCTGCATCCCGACCACGGCTCCTGGTTCTTCCTGGGCGAGATCGTGACCGACCTCGATCTCCTGCCCGACGCGCCGCGAGCGGACATGTGCGGGAGCTGCACCGCCTGCCTGGACGCCTGTCCCACCGGCGCGCTGCCCGCGCCCTACACGCTCGACGCCACGCGCTGCATCAGCTACCTGACCATCGAGGTGAAGGGGCCCATCCCGGAGGATCGGCGCGCGGGTCTGGGCCGTCACGTCTTCGGTTGCGACATCTGCCAGGACGTCTGCCCCTGGAACCGCAAGCGGCGCGAGCACGGAGGGCCGGCCTTCGAGGCGCGGCCCGGGCTCGAGGCGCCCGACCTCGAGCGACCTCGCCGGACTCGACGAGGAGGCCTTCCGCGAGCGGTTTCGCAAGAGCCCGCTGAAGCGCGCGAAGCGCCGCGGCCTGCTCCGCAACGTAGCCGTGGCCCTCGGCAACAGCCGCGACCCGAAGAAGCGGGCGATCCTGCTGCGGCTCGCGGAAGACGAGGATCCGCTCGTCCGCGAGCATGCCGAGTGGGCCCTCGGGCAGCTCAGAGACTCCCTCCCCAAAGACCCCTAGGGTGCCTCCGCGGTGCTCCTCGCCAGCCCGAAACGCGCGTAACATGCCGTGGCGAGCCCTGCCAACGAGGCCCCATGCAGTGTCGATCCTGTGATGCGGAGCTGACCCCGGGTGCGCGGTTCTGCGCCGCGTGCGCCGCGCCGGCGCCTCTCGCCGCGAGCGACCCCGAGGATGCGCTCCGCACCGCGCTCGAGACGGCCCTGGGCTTCCAGTACCGCGTGGAACGGCTACTCGGTCGAGGCGGAATGGGCGCGGTGTACCTCGCCTGCGAGCTGGCGCTGGACCGCGAGGTGGCCATCAAGGTGCTGCCGCCCGAACGCGGCGCCGACGAGGAGAGCCGCGCCCGCTTCCGGCGCGAGGCCCGCACGGCGGCGCGCCTCGCCCACCCGAACATCGTCCCCCTCATCACCTTCGGCGAGGTGAACGGCCTCGCCTACTACGTCATGGGCTACGTGCGCGGCGAATCCCTCGCGGCCCGGATGCGGCGCGAAGGTCGGATGGAGCCCGGGGAGGTGGCGCGCGTCTGTGCCGAGATCGCCGACGCGCTCGACTACGCGCACCGGCAGGGCGTCGTGCACCGCGACATCAAGCCGGACAACGTGCTCATCGACGAAGACTCGGGACGCGCGATGCTGACGGATTTCGGCGTCGCCCGCGCCCAGGGCAACCCAAGCCTCACGAGCGCCGGCGCGATCGTCGGCACCCCGCGATACATGTCTCCCGAGCAGGCCGCGGGTGCCTCGAACGTGGACGCACGGAGCGACTTGTACTCCCTGGGCGTCCTCGGCTACGAGATGCTCGCCGGGGACCTGCCGTTCGACGGACGGACGCCTTCCGACCAGCTCGTGCAACGCCTGACCAAGGAGCCCGCGCCCCTTTCCCCTCGAGCTCCCGACGCCCCGATGTGGCTGACCACCGCGATCACCCGCTGCCTGGAGCGCAGCCCGGACGCGCGCTGGGCCGATGCGCGGGGCCTCCGCCAGCAGCTCCTCGCGGGGGCCACCGAGAACGACCTGCCGCGGGCTCTCGAAACCCTGAGCGGCTACTTCCAGGCGGTCGCGCTCGGTTGGCTTCTGGGATTGGGCTACTGGATCTGGGGCCTGGCCACGGTCCAGCCGGGGGTCGACCAAGTGAGGGACTTCCAGGTCCCCCGGTTCAACCCGGAGGACGCCATGGTCGCCCTCCGCTTCACCCTGCCCCTCCTGCTCCTCATGACCCTGGACGTCCGTCGCAAGGGGTACTCGTGGATCGCCATCCGCCGTGCCATCATCCGTCAGCCCCGGTGGTGGATGGGCCCCTACCCTCGCGCGGGCCGCGCCCCCGGAGACGTGTGGGCGCGGCTTCCCGGGCACGTGCGCGCCGCGCGCACCCTCATCTCGGGGACGCTGATCCTCGTGCCTCTCCTGGCGCTCGGGATCGCGATCGACCTCACCGCGTGGAAGCAGTACGAAAGGACGGGCAAGTGGTCGGGGTTGCCGAAGGCCCTGATCGAGCGGCTCGGCCCGCATACCGGCACCGACGTCCTGGTGGCGGTGGTTGTGGGCTGGGCGCTGGTCGCGTATTTCGTCACGGTCTGGTCGGCCCGTCGGCTGGGCAGCCGCGGCCCCCTGGCGCTGCTCAACGACCCCGACGGCATCCGTCCGATCTACACCCGCGCGACCGGCAACACGCGCTTCTGGTCCCGGCCCATGTACGAAGCACTGCTCTTGCCCGCGCGCCCGCGCCTGCCCACGCCGATGGCGCCTCCCCAAGCGACCGCGAAGGCCGACACCACCGCGAGCGACGCGGAGACACACACCCGAGCCCATTGAGCAGGAACTCGCGCAACTGGGATTCGTCGGCCGGAGGACGCCCGTGGGCCGGCCCGATCATGTCTCGTTGGTCTCCCCCCCTCGCATACTCGCGGACGGGGGGGTGCCTATGCCGCCAGGCGGGCCCGAGCGAAGGGCGAGAAGCTTGTCCAGGCTCCCCACCAGCCTGCTGATGTCGGAGTGAAAATCGGGGTCTCGCCTCACCGCCGCTCCCTGCAGATAGACGAGCTCCTGCAAGCTGGGCGGCAGCTGCGGCGCCCGCGGCATCGACGCCCCCTGCACGAGCAGCGGCACGATGGGGATGTCACGGGCCAGGGCGGCCTCGATCTCGATTCGCACCCAGTCGGAGGGATCGTGGAGGCGCGGCTCGCCGTTGGCATCTCGGATCTCCAGCCATTGGCGTCCGATGATGACCAGTTGAACCACGCAGCTGTTCACCATGCCCTCCAGAAAGGTCCGGAAGTTTGCGCCCAGCGGGATGGCGTCGACATCCTTGAAGATCGTGTCGTGACCAAGCCGCTGACAAAGGTGGTCGTGGATGCGGCCCGCGATGTCGGCGGAATCGTCCTGCCGGTAGCACAAGAAGACCTTGGCCGTGCCCGCCGTGGGCTGAGACAGGCTGGAGCGTGAGATCGACGCGGGAGCGGCTCCGCTGCGTCGCACCGGGGTCACCATGAGGCCGGTGAACCCAGTCACTTCGGCGACGGGCACCGGGTCCGACGGCGGCGACTCCCTGGGGCTCGGGGCAACGCTCCGGGCCACGGCCACGCTCGGCTGAGCCAAGGAGGGTGCGAGGGCCCCCGTGGGCGCAGAAGGAGGCCTCCAATCGACGAGAGCCGACTCGAGGTCGACCAGAAGGTCTTGCACCCGTGGGTACCGCTCCCCCGGCGCCTTGGCCAGGGCCCGGCGGAGGACACGGCGCACTCCCTCGGGTATGGCCGGAACCTCGAGGGGAGGGTCTTCTCCAAGATGCTTGAAGATGACGGCCAGTGGCGTTTCGGCGGTGAACGGCAGTCGTCCGGTGAAGATCTCGTAGATCACGACTCCCAGGCTGTAGATGTCCGAACGCTGATCGAGGACTTCGCCGCGGGCCTGCTCGGGGCTCATGAAATCGGGGGTTCCCACGATCATCCCGGCCTGGGTGCTCCCGGTATCCGCCAACAGGAGGCGAGCGATGCCGAAGTCCATCAACCGGATCGTGCCGCTCGCGTCCACCGTGATGTTGGTGGTCTTCACGTCGCGATGCACGATGCCAGCCTCGTGGATCGCCTGAAGGCCGTGGGCGGTCTGGATCGAGTAATCGAGCGCGATCGTGGGGGAAAGGGGATCGCTGGCCCTGATCAGGCGGCGCAGGTCCTGCCCCTCGACGAACTCCATGACGATATAGCGGAGCGCACCGTCCTCGCCATACTCGTAGATCGCGCAAACGTTGCGGTGCCGCACCCGGCGCGCGAGCTTGATCTCTGACCGGAAGCGCGCAACCGCCTCGGGTGCGCCCCCGACCTCCGGACGTATCACCTTGAGGGCGACCGTCTCCCCGAGGGTCAGATCACGCGCCTTGTAGACGGTGCTCATGCCCCCTTTGCCGATGACGCCGAGGATCTCGTAGCGAGACGAGATGACCTGCGCGGGAGGCACTTGATCGCTCATGTCACCATCAATGAGGACGGAGCGGTGCGAGAAGGTTAAGGGATCGGGCCAAGAGGGTCAAGAAACCTCCGTGCGACCGCCCTCAACGACCCCCGAGCAGATCCCTGAACCAGGCGCTCGTCCGCCGCAGGAAGTCCTGACGGTTCTCGGGCTGGGCGAGGCCGTGTCCTTCGCCGGCGTAGACCACGAGCTCGGTCCTGACCCCGTGGGCCCGCAAGGCCCGCCAGAACTCGAAGGACTGCGGCGGCGGGCACTCGATGTCCCTCTCGCCCACGACCACGAGGGTCGGCGTCCGCGCGTTCTTGATGAAGTTGATGGCTGAGCTCTTCGCGTAGACGGCCGGATCGTCGTAGACCGACGCCCCGAAGTACGGCAGCATCCAGCGCGCGATCCCGTTCTGGCCGTAGTAGCTCTGCCAGTTCGCGATCCCGGCTCCGGCCACCGCGGCCCGGAAGCGCTGGGTCTGCGTCACGGTCCACATGGTCATGAACCCGCCGTAGCTCCAGCCCTCGATCCCGAGCCGCGCTTCGTCCACCGCGCGGGTCTTCACCACCTCGTCGACCCCGGCCAGCACGTCCCGCAGGTCGCCCCCGCCCAGGTCCTTGACGTTGGCGCGCACGAAATCCTGCCCGCGGCCGTGGCTCCCGCGCGGGTTGGGAAGGAAGACGAAGCGGCCTTCGCAAGCATGGCTGACCGGGCTCGACGAGGACGGCCAGGCCGGGACGACGGTGCTCGCCGGCCCGCCGTGGATGGTGACGACCATGGGCGAGCGGCCAGCCTCCTCCTTGGGGTGCACGAGCCACCCCTGGACCGCGAACCCGTCGCTGCGCCAGGACAGGCTCTCGGCCGCGCCCCAGCAGCCCTGCACCTTCTCGTTCGCCCGGGTGAGGGCGGCCCACTCCCCCACCGGACCCGCCCACACCTCGGGCGGCTTCGCGAAGGACTGGCGGACGACCGCCGTGCTCTTGCCGTCGCTCGCCACGGAGAGCGCGGGACCGGCGAGGCCAGCCGGACCGCTGAGCCGCTCGGCACCCCGCCAGAGGCTGCGCGGAGGCCTTCCCGTCCAGGGTCGCGATGGCGAGGCCGCTCCCACCGTGGGCGTTCTCGGCGAAGAGGATCTCGCGCGAGGACGGGAGCCAGGCCAACCAGCTGGGCGACGCGTCTCGTCCCGGTGTGAGGTTCCGGGCCTCTCCGCCCGCCGCGGGCACCACGTGGATCTCGCCGCCGAGGACACCCTCGTCGCTCATCAGGCCGGCGATGAACGCGATGCTCTTGCCGTCGCGCGAGAAGCGAGGACAGCCGATCTGGAGCGGCGGCTTGTAGAGCGAAGCCGCCGCGCCCGAAGTCGCGTCGATCGAGTAGAGCTCGGAGACGTACCAACCGTCGTCCCCCGGAGGCGGACCCGCGGTCACGACGAAGCGTCGGCCGTCGGGCGACCAGTCGTACTCGTGCACGTAGAGCTCCGGCGGCGAAACGGTCCGCACGCGCGCGCGAGCGGAGGTCCACGATCGCGATGCGCTGGACGTCCAGGCTCTCCTCGACCACGCCGACCGCGGGCGCCTTCGCCGCGGTCGGCCCCGGGGCGTCCCGCGCGTTCTCCGTGAAGAGCAGGGCGACGGATCGCCCATCGGGAGACCACGCGGGGTGGGCCAGCGAGCCCTTCAGGTTCGTGACCCGCTGCGCCGACGCGCCGGAGACCGGGGCGACGTGGAGCTGGAGCTGCCCGGGCGTGTCCGCGTCGGAGAGGAACGCGAGCCGGCGCGAATCGGGCGACCAGGCCAGGTGGCGCAGGGCACCGCTCAGCTTGCCGGCGCCGATCACGATGGGCCGCTCGGCCGTCATGCCCGTGACCGCGACGAAGAGCGACGTGCGGGAGCGTCCACTCTCGCCCGCCGGCTCTTCCTGCAGAAGCGCGACCCGCGCCGCCATCCGGGGAGATCGCGGCTTCGGGAAAGCGAACGGGTGGCGCCCGTGGCCCGAAGGAAGCGGTCGAGCCCGGGAGACGCGGCGGGAACGGCCTCGGCCCACGCGGATTGTGCGCCCAGGAGGGCGCACAGGACGAGCACGGGAGATCTCATCAGCGGGCGGCTAGCTCGGGCGATGCGGCCGTCTCTTCACGGGCGGCCGCGAGACGGGAGCGCAGCTCTTTCGTCAAGATCAGGTCGGGATCGGCGTCCTTCCAAAGCTCGGCGGCCGCCTCGAACTCCCGGCGGGCGACGGCCAGGTCGCCCCGTCGCTTCGCCACGAGGCCGAGCGCGAAACGCGTCCCGGCGTAGGCCGAGTCGTGGTCCTTCATCTGGAGGGCCGCGTGCTCGAACAGCTCGAAGTCGCCGGTGCTGCGGGCGAGGCGGGCGATCGCCTCGATCTTGAAGAGGGCCTCGGTCCACGCGTCGGGGCCGGGCACCGCGCGAATGCGGGCGATGGCGCCCGTGAGAAGGTCCCTGGCCTCACCCGCGCGTCCCTTGCGCAGAAGCACCTCGCCCTGGAGGCCGGCCACGTAGGGCTCGACCGCGGTCCGCGGGACCCCGCTCGTGACCAGCGGGATGAGGGCGACCTCTCTCTCCGCAGCCCGCAACTCCGTTTCGGCTTCGGCGATGCGGCCCGAGTCCGCCAGGGCTTCGCCGGCGAGCACGTGGCCGATGGCCCGGGTCCCCCCACCCTTTCCCGAGGCGAGCGCCCTAGCGGCGTCGAGCGCCTCGCCGGTCCGTCGATTCGCGAGCAGGAACACCGGCCACTCCTTCCGGTTGAACTCGCGATACTCGTTCACCGCCGGGATCGCCTCCGACTCGCGCATGAGGCGCTCGGCGATCTTCATCCGACCCTCGTGCTGGTAGCAGCCCGCGAGCAGGTCCAGGTTGTGGGGGTGATGCCAGTCGATCTCCGAAGGGATCTTCTCGCTCGCGTAGTAGGCGTTCTCGAGGTCGTAGGCCGCGGTGAACTCGGTGATGGCCTCGGCCACCCGGCCCACCCGACGCAGATCGTGGGCGTACATGTGGTGCGCGTGGGGGATGGCCGGAGCGAGGCGCACGTAGACCTCGCCCTGCTTCAAGGCGAGGTCGACCTGGTTGATGGTCTCGTACGAGTGGATCAGGTAGTGGTGGGCGGCGAAGTGGTCGGGGGTGAGGGCGAGCGCCTGCTGGTAGAAGGCCACGGAGGCCGCTCCCCCGCGCTGACCGCGGCCCGAGGCGCGGGGCTCTTCGGCATTGCCGCGCAGCAGCCACAGCTCCGCGTCGCGCAGGTCCACGGCCAGCGCGTCGTCGAGGGCCTTCTTGTAGGCCAGGTGCTTCTCGACGCTGCCGAGGTCGTCGATGGCGTCGAGCTGAAGCGCGCGAGCGGCCAGGCGCCGCTTCTCTCGAGGGGTGAGCGCGGCCTCGAGGGCTCGCGCCTTGCCGAGGGCCGCGCGGGCCGCGGCCGGATCGTCGAGCCCGGTGTAGACACGGGACAGACCCAGATGCGCCATGGCCATCGCCGGGTCGACGCGCAGGGCCTGGTTGAACGAGCGCGCGGCCTCGATCCAAACGTAGGAGTGAAGGTAGGCGACGCCCTGGTCGTAGAAGGCCTGGGCCTCGGGGGAGACGGTCGTGACCGGATCGCGCAGCGGCCCGACGCCTTCCCGCAGCGGAACCGGCCGCTCCAGGATCTCGCGGGGGACCCAGCCCACCGAACCACAGGCGGCGTGGGGGTCGGCCTGGGCGAAAGCTCGGCCGGGGACGACGAGCAGCGGAGCGCCGGCGGCCAGCGCGAACGCCAAGAGACGACGAGCGCTCATGAGGCCTCCCATGACCGGACTGAGGGTAGGTCTGGGACCACGAGCCGTCAATCCGAGGCACCTCCCGAAGGTGGTAGTGCCGAACGAGCAAGGCGCCGAAGGCGCCGTCAAGATCGAGGTTTCGGGCCGTTCGGTTTCGGCGACGGGCATTCCGAAAGCGAACACCAACCGCTTGGACACCGCGGTCGGCGAGACAGCGAAAACTTCATACCGGAGTTCGTGTTGCGGCTCGTCGCCCCCCTGGCACGCGTCTTTCTACCAGTCGGTACACATGGACCTGTGGATGGCGCCGCCTCGTGCCGACGATCCGAGGGGATTACCGCCGGATCTGCCGCCGGTCCGTGGCACGACCCTCCCGCGCATCCTGATCGCGGACGACCAGCCGGACGTCCGCCTGGCCCTCGAGCTGCTGCTGAAATCGGACGGCTTCCGCACCACCGCCGTGGACTCGCCCGCGGCCGCCCTCGAGGCGGTGGAACGAGGCCATTTCGACCTCGCCCTCCTCGACCTCAACTACGCCCGCGACACGACGTCCGGCGAGGAAGGACTCGAGCTCCTGCCCCGCCTGCGCGCCCTCGACGGCGGCGTGCCCATCCTGGTGATGACGGCCTGGGGCACGATCGACCTCGCGGTCGAGGCGATGCGGCGGGGGGCCCGCGGGTTCGTCCTCAAGCCGTGGCGCAACCCCGAGCTCCTGCGGACCGTGCGAGAGCAGTTGGCCGTCCGGGCGGCGAGCCAGAAGACCGGGGGCGAGCGCGACCTCGCGGTGGCGCGCCGCGTCCAGACGGGCTTCCTGCCCCGCACCGGGCCCCGCGATGGCGAGCCTCGAGTACGAAGGCTGGTGCGCGCAGGCAGGGCCGGTCGGGGGCGATGGCTACGATTTTCTCGACCTCGGCGGCGGACGGCTGGGGCTGGTGCTCGCCGACGCGTCCGGCAAGGGCGTTCCCGGCGCGCTCCTGATGGCGAGCCTCCAGGGCATCCTCCGCAGCGAAACCGCCCACGGTGCCACCGATCTCCTGGGCCTCCTCGCCGAAACCAACCGGATCTTCTACGACTCGACGGCGCCCGAGCACTACGCGACCCTCTTCTTCGCGACGTTCGAGGACTCCTCGGGCCTCCTCCGCTACGTGAACTGCGGCCACAACCCGCCGCTGGTGCTTCGGGCCGACGGCAGCGCGGAGCGGCTCTCCCCCACCGCTCCCGCCCTGGGCCTCCTCGAACGCTGGAACGGCACCGAGGCGAGTGTCGCCCTTCGCGCCGGGGACACCCTCCTCGTCTACACGGACGGCGCGACGGAAGCGTCCGGCGTCGACGGGGAGGAGTTCGGAGAGGCCCGGCTTCTGGCCGCGCTCCAGGACAACGCGGGCCGCCCGCTCGAGGCGATGCGCCGTGGCCTCCTGGCCGCCATCGAGGCCTTCGCCGGCCGCGACCGGCGCGACGACCTGACCCTCGTCCTGGCTCGGGCCCGGACGGCCGGGCATCCTAGACTTTCTGTCTCTCCTAAGGCGTCCCCCGGGAAGACAGAAAGGCACTTGTTTTGGACCTGATTCAGGACCTCTTTCGCACCCTCTACAACCGTCCCCGAGCTGATCCGCATCGGCGACTGGAAGCGGCGGGCGGAGCCTGTCGTCGAGAGTCACGCTCGTCTTCAGGGTGACCGTGTGCTTCGAGCCCGCTGCGAACACGACCTCTTTGCCCTTGGTGGCGAGAACGGTCCCTCCTCCGGCCGCCCCGCCGATGGCCGCGCCCTTGGCGGCGCCGCTGCCTCCTCCGGCGATGGCCCCGATGATCGCGCCGGCGCCCACTGCGCCCCCGACGATCTTGGCGTCGCGGCCTTTGTCGGAGGCGGCGGTCACGTCGATGGACGAGGTCTGGATGTCGTAGGTCTTGCCACCGATCACGAGCTTCATGAAGCCGACGGCGAGCCGAGCACGGCCCTTGACGCGTCCGGACCCTTCGGCGGCTAGGACCTCGCCCCGCAGCTCCGTGCCCGCAGGCAGAAGAACCCGATCCCCGTCCTTGAGATCAGAAGCGAGCTTCGCGAGGATCGCGTCGCCGGGCCGGCTCTTGTCGGAAGCGGCGGTCGTCTCCAGGACCAGGTGCAGAGCAGCGCCCGAGTTGACCTTCTTCGCGGCGGCCGTCGGAGAGGGTGCGGGCGAGCCGGGTTTGGCTTCTGCCGAGCGACCGTCTTCGGACGCGGGAGCGCGGCCCGTCTCCGGGGCGGCGACGGCCGGCGAGGCCGACGCGGGAACGCTGGATGCCTTCGCGACGGGTGACGCGCCAGGCTTCGCTTCCTCTCGGCCGAGGTACCCCCGGCAGCTCCAGAGGGTGAGCAGGGAAAGGGCGAGGGCGATCCTACTCATGCTTCCTCCTCCTGGGGACCTTCGCGCAGTGCGCGAAGGTTCACCGAACCAGTGTCCCCGCTCGAGGCCTGGCCCCCCCGTGATCGGGATCACGATCGGGCGACGCTGCCGCGCCGGATGCCCGCTTCTTCGATGAGCCGGTTGTTCTCACCCGAGCACCTGCCATTCGCGCCAGAGGGCGTAGGCGCAGACCGCGAAGGTGAGCCAGGCGAGGCCTTCGTGCACGAGGGCGGGGATCGCGCGCGTGTGGGCCGCCGCGCCCAGGATGAAGTTCGCGATCACCAGCATGCAGGGCGAGGGTCATCACCGGGAACGACCTTCCCCTTCATGGCCACCGTGCGCCGGCGGAACGAGTCGCCCCAGCCCTTCTCCTTCTCGAGGTCCTTCATCTCGACCCCGGTCGCGATGAGGAAGAACATGATGAAGGAGTGGGCCATCACGAGCAGCAGCGTGCTCAAGAGGGACAGCAGGAAGTGCGCGCGCATGGCGAGGGGGGCCCCGGGAACCCGGTAGCCGCCCACGATCGATCCCAGGAGGGTCAAGGTCCCCACCAGGGCCAGGGTCAGGAGTGCGATCGACATGTCACCTCGCCGAGGCTTCTTTGGGCAGTCAGCCGGGCTTCGTGGCCGGGGCCTTGTCTTCGGGAGTGAAGAGCGGCGCCCGTGACGCCGAGACGCGCGGCGTACTCTTCGAGGTCGGCGCGATGGAAGGCCTCGGTGGTCTTCGCGATCGTGCCGTCGGTCCGGATCAGGAACAGGGTCGGCACCGCCACGAGCCCGAGCTCCGCGGCCAGCGGGTAGGGATCGGCCTCGAGGCGGATCGGCACGTCGAGGCCGAGGTCGGCGGCCAGGGCTCGCGCGGTCGCCGCGTCGTCCTGCAGGACGACCAGGGCCGCGTGGCCGGCGCCGCGCCGGCGATGGATGCGGTCCACGAAGGGAATCGTCTGGCGCGTGGTCTTGCAGTCGCGATGGCCGATCAGGAGCAGGGCCTCGCCGGCCGCCCAGAGCTCCTCGATCGGGCCGAGGGACGCCCTCCAGGTCGGGAAGCGCCATGCGCGGGGAACGGCCCCTTCTCGCCGGACTTCCAAGCTCAGCCCGCCACGAAGTCGACGACGACGCGCGCGGGAATGAGCCCGGCGGCGTGGCCGCGGTCGAGGAAGGTCTGCACCGCGCGCTGGCCGCGCTCGCCCATCTCCACCGTCATGTCGTTGACCCACATCCCCACGAAGCGGTCGGCGATGCCGGGGTCCATGCCCCGCGCGAAGGTCATCGCGTACTCGAGGGCTTCCTTGCGGTGGGCCAGCGAGTAGCGCACGGTCTCGCGCACGAGGCCGGTGAGCTGCGCCATCCGCTCCGGGCCGAGATCGCGCCGCACCGCGTTGCCGCCCAGGGGCAGGGGCAGGCCCGTCTCCTGCTTCCACCACACCCCGAGGTCGAGCACCTTGTGCAGGCCGTGGCCGCCGAAGGTGAGCTGGCCCTCGTGGATGATGAGCCCCACGTCGGCCCGCTCGGCCCGCACCTCGTCGAGGATCCGGTCGAAGGGCACGACGCGCGTCGTGACCCCGGGCGCGAAGAGCTTGAGCGCGAGGAAGGCCGAGGTCAGGGTGCCGGGCACGGCCACGGTCTTGCCGGCGATGGCCTCGGGCGACAAGCGGCTCGCGGGCCACGAGCAGCGGGCCGTAGCCGTCGCCGATGCTGCCGCCGCAGGGCATGAGCGCGTACTTGTCGGCCACGAAGGGATAGGCGTGGAACGAGATCGCGGTGACCTCGTGCTTGCCCGACCTTGGCCTCCTGGTTCAGGGTCTCGATGTCGGTGAGGACGTGGGTGACCTCGAAGGCGCCGGAATCGACCTTGCCGCGGGCGAGGCCGTAGAACATGAACGCGTCGTCGCTGTCGGGGCTGTGGGCGAGGGAGATCTTCATGCGGTCTTGGGCACCAGGGTGGAAGGATGGAGACGGGCCAGGAGATCGGGGGCCCAGAGGGCGAGGGGCCGGGTCACGTCGGCCACGCGCGGGCCGCTCACCCGCTGCGGTGCGAGGCCACGGCGTCCAGGACGGCGGCCGACGGCTCGCGCGACTCGGCCGCGGGTCGGTTGACGACGACGGCATCGGCGCGCGCCAGGAGCGCGGCCGAGGTGGGCTTCCAGCGCTCGGGCGACAAGAAGGGGTGGAGCCACGAACAGAAGCAGGTCGGGCCGCGCCGTGTCCACGATCGTCGATCCCTCCATCACCACGTGCGAAGCCCCTCGAATGCGCACCTGCACCGCCGCCCAGGCCGCCTCCACGTGGGAAGCCCGGGCGATCGCCCAAACCACACGCTCGGCCCCGGCTTCGCCGAGCCGCTGCGTGTCCGTCCCGCTCTCCGCCAGGATCCCCGGATCCTCGACGATGCGGAACGGCACGTCGATGTCGCAGACCACGCAGGGAGAGCCACGCGGGCAGCGCTCGAAGACGTCCTCGGTGGTCGTGAACTTCACGGCCACCGCCGTGCCCACGGGCCACGCCCGGAGCACGCTCACCGCCAGGGCCGTCTTCCCCGCGCGGCTCGTCGCTCCGGAGACGGAGACGATCACACGCCCATCTTAGCGCGAAGCCCTCCGGCCCGGAATGCGCAGGCGGCGCAGCGCTGGCCAGGTTCTGGAAGGCCACCGCGCCGAGGATCAGCAGGGCCCCCGCCCACTGGCGAAGGCCGAGGCGCTCGCGCAGGAGCAGGACCGCGAGGGTCATGGTGACCACCACTTCGAGTGAGCTCAGCACCGAGGCGCGGGCAGGGCCCACCCGCGCGAGCCCGGCGAGAAAGGTGCGGAGGGCCACGACCGTGGAGATCACGGCCAGGGCCACGATCGCGGCCCAGGCCTGGAGGCTCGGCGGCACGGCCAGACCGCCATGGCCCAGGGCCCAGCCGATGCACACGACCGCGCTGGCCTGGGCCAGGTGCAAGGCGACGGTGAGCGACGGCACGCCGGCCGCGAAATGGCCGCTGAGCACGACGTAGGTCGCGTACACGAACGCGGACAGGAGCGCGATAGAAGACACCCGCGCCGGCCGCGATCTCGCCGGTCGCGGTGAGGGCGCAGCCGGCCACGGCGAGGCCGGCGCCGCCCAGGCTGCGCGGGGTGAGCGGGTCGAGCCCGGCGACCCCGGACAGGAGGGTGACGATCACCGGGATAGGTGTAGATGATGAGGGCCACGGTGGCGGCGGGCACGGTCTGAAAGCGCCGTGAAGTAGGCGAGCGCGTTGATCACGAACACGACGCCAAGGCCCCAGAGCACGAGCCTCTGTCGCAGCGCGATGGCGGGCCCCTTGCCGCGCGAGAGGAGAGCGAACAGGACGGCGGCGATCACGAATCGCCAGGCCAGGAGGGGCTCGGGGCGCACCCCCGCGGCGTAGGCGGCTTTGCCGATGATGGGCAGCGTGCCGTACGCCAAGGTGCTGACCAGCACGAGGATCAGGCCCTGTCGCTCGTCGCGGTCCGCGGGCATGGCCGAGTATAGGCCCCGGAACCTTTCGGACCCGCGTGCGTAGCATCCTCCTAGAGAACCCCGACGCGATACCATGCGGATCGATTCCCGGGAAGAGGAGGGGCCTGCTTGAGCGACACCGCCCTACGCCTGTCCGGCGTGACCAAGGCCTTCGCCGGCCACACCGCCGTCGCCGACCTGTCCCTGGTCATCCCCCGGGGCAGCGTCTTCGGCCTGCTCGGCCCCAACGGCGCCGGCAAGACCACCACCCTGCGGATGGTCATGAACATCCTCGGGCCCGACTCCGGGACGCATCGAGATCCTGGACCGGCCCTCCGACCATGCCGCGCGCGACCGCATCGGCTACATGCCCGAAGAGCGCGGCCTCTACCCCCGCATGGTCCTCGGAGAGCAGCTCTTGTTCATGGCCGAGATCAAGGGCACGAGCCGGGCCGTGGCCGCAGCGCGCATGGGCCCCTGGCTCGAGCGCCTGGGCCTCGCGGACTGGCGCAAGAAGAAGGTCAACGAGCTCTCCAAGGGCATGCAGCAGAAGGCGCAGTTCATCGCCACCGTGCTGCACGAGCCCGAGGTGCTGATCCTCGACGAGCCCATGAGCGGCCTCGACCCCGTGGGCATGGACCTGATGCGCGAGGTGCTCCTCGACCTGAAGCGGCAGGGCAAGACCCTCGTCCTGTCGAGCCATCAGATGGAGACGGTGGAGCGGCTCTGCGACCGGGTGGCCCTCATCCACAAGGGCCAGAAGATTCTCGACGGGACGGTGGCCGACGTGAAGCGGCAGCACGGCAAGAACACGCTGGTCTTGTCCTACGACGGCGACGGCTCGTTCCTCGCGAGCCTGCCCGGGCGTGGCCAAGGTGACCGACTTCGGCCGCTACGTGGAGATCAAGATGGCGGACGGCGCCGACCCGCAGTCGATCCTGAAGGAGGCGGCAAAGCACCTGCGGCTGAGCCGGTTCGAGATCGTGGAGCCGAGCCTCCACGACATCTTCGTGGAGAACGTGAAGGGCGAGAAGGTGGAGGCGGCATGAGGCGGCTCTGGGTCCTCGTACGGCGCGAGTACATCGAGCGCGTGCGCACCAAGGCCTTCGTCATCGGCACCATCCTCGGGCCGCTGCTCATGGGCGGCATGACCGTGATCCCGGGTCTGTTGATGTCGCGCGGGGGCAAGCCCCTGCGCGTCACGGTGGTCGACGTGGGCGGGCAACTCGCGGCTCCCGTCGAGGCGGCGCTGGCCAGCAGGGAGCTGAACGGGCAGAAGCGCTTCATCCTCGAACCCGCGGGCTCGGGCTCCGCCGAGGAGCGCGAGAAGCGGTGCAAGGAAAGCGTCCTCGCGGGCAGCCTCGACGGTTATGTCGTCTTGCCCGGCGACGCGCTCACCAAGTCGGAAGCCTCCTACTTCGGCAAGAACGTCAGCAACATGGTCGACCTCGGCCTGATGAACCACGCGATCGAGCAGACCCTCATCGGCCTGCGCCTCACCGAGGCCGGCATCCCCCCCGAGCGGGTGAAGGAGGTGACCGCACGGCCTCGCCATGAAGCGGATCCGGGTCACGGACACGGGCGAGCGCGAGGATCGCGGGGCGTCCACGATCCTCGCCGTGGTCCTGATGATGATCCTCTACGCCACCGTGCTCATGTGGGGCCAGATGCTCCTCACGAGCGTCATCGAGGAAAAGACGTCGCGCGTGGTCGAGGTCATGGCCTCGGCAGTGCCTCCCGTGCACCTTCTGGTCGGCAAGCTCCTGGGCGTGGGAGCCGCGGGCATGACCCAGTTCCTGGTGTGGGCGCTTTCCCTCTTCGCGGTCTCGCTGGGCGGGGCGGGCATGATGGTCGCGATGGGCGGGGGCAAGCTCCCCGAGATCTCCCTGCTCCTCCTCGTCGGCCTCGTGGTCTATTTCGTGCTCGGGTTCCTGCTCTACTCGGCGATGTTCGCCGCGGTGGGGGCCTCCGTGAACACGTCGCAGGAAGCGCAGGGCCTCGCGTTTCCGGTGATGATGCCCCTCATCGCCAGCGTGATGATGTTCCCCATGGTCATGCAGGGCCCCGGACAGCCCCCTCTCGGTCGTGCTGTCGCTCATCCCGTTCTTCACTCCCCTCCTCATGTTCCTCCGCATCGCGGTGCTCACGCCCGCCGATGTGGCAGATCGCCCTCTCCATCGTGCTCACCGGTCTCACCATCGCCGGCGTGCTCTGGGTCGCCGCGCGCATCTACCGCGTCGGAATCTTGATGTACGGGAAGCGGCCGACGTTTCCAGAAATCCTTCGTTGGGTTAGGCATTAATGGGAGTTATCGGAACACAGCTAACACCGCTTGGAGCCAGAATCGGTCTAGAATCGGTCCTGTAGGCCTCGCGGGGGCTTTCCTGTGCCCATCGCTTGCCCGGGCTAGGATTGCCGCGGAGGAGCAGCCTAGCACTGCCGCCGACGCCACGACCTCGATCCTCAAGCAACAGCGATTCGGGCCTGGATCGGGGGCGGCCGAAGGTAGGGTCGGCCGCCCGCGACGATGCGGGTTGACTGGCAACCGCCTTTGTTTCACTTGCGCTCTTCCTGTACGAAGTGGTCAAGCTGTACGCGGACGGCCTCTAGTGGGTCGTTGCGGCATCAGACCGGCCGGTGAACGAAAATCCTTGACAGAGCTTCCCCGGGACTGCAAGCTCTCGCCAAACGCAAATAGTCATCTGTCGTCGCCACCCTCCTGGCGTCGGTCAGGAGGAGTGGCATGTCAATGAGCAACCGAGCCCACATCCGATCCGTCACCGCGAGGAGCTCCCGCCTCGTCTTCCTTCTCGCCGCATGTCTGCCTTGGACGGGCGCGGTCGAATGCCTGGGCGCTCCGGCCCAACGCCGGCCAACCCTGGATCTCGCCTCGGCTCGACCACTTCATTTCGAGCCGGAGGCGGGCCGCGGCGAGTACGTGGCGAGAGGGGCGGGTTTCAGTCTTCACGTGGGGGCGGAGACCTCGACGCTCGTTCTCAACCCCGAGCGGTCACTGCCCCGTGCGCCACTTTCCGGTGCCCCATTGGAACCCGTGGTCCTCAGGTTCCGACTGATCGGGGCCAATGGCTTCGCTCCCGCCGTCGCCGCCGAGCCGTTCTCGGGGCGCAGTCACTACTACCGCGGCAGCGACCGATCGAGGTGGCGAATCGACGTGCCTCACTTCGGGCGCGTGAGGTATGAGCAGGTCTATAGCGGCACCGATCTCGTCTTCTACGGCCGAGACGGGAGACTCGAGCACGACTTCGTCCTGGCCCCGGGGAGCGATCCTCGGCAAATTCGCTTCGTGGTGGAGGGAGCCGACCAGGTGGCGATCGACGCGACGGGCGACGTCGTGGCGACGACGCCGGCGGGTATCGTTCGGCAGAAGGCCCCCGTCGCCTATCAGGTTGTCGGAGGACAGCGTCGGGAGGTGGAGAGCGCGTTCGTCATGAACGAGGAGGGCGAGATCGGGTTTCGTGTCGGTGCGCACGACTCCGTCCACCCCCTCGTCATCGATCCGGCTCTCGAATACCTGAGCTTTCTGGGGGGTAGCGGCGCCGACTGGGGGCTGGATCTGGCCATTGCTCCCGACGGGTCCTTGTGGATGTCCGGCGGGACGTACTCGACGGACCTGGGCGCCCCCGTGAACGTCCTGGGCGGCGATCAGGATGGGTTCGTGTCCCATCTGACCCCCGACGGGCAGACCCTCCTCAGCACCACCTATATCGGCAGCTCCGGCGCCGACTTCGTCAACCGGTTGAAGGCGACCTACTCGGGCGTGTACGTGGTCGGCGCCACGGTGTCGTCCGACTTCCCGACCCCGGACGGGACGTGCACGTTCTGTCGCAACCCACCGCCCGGCATTCAGCCCTGGCAGCTCTACGACCCGCGGGCCGACTCACAGAATGTCCTCCTCAAGCTCGATGACTCGGGCCTGCTCGAGCACGCGATCGTCTACGGAAGCGAGGCCCTCGACCACGCCTGGGTCCTGGCCCTGGACGGGCCTCGCGGCGTCCACGTGGGCAGCAACAGCTGCGGTGATGGCTTCCCGACGACGCCCCGTGCCTTCCGGCGCGTGCGGACGCCGGCCGCGGACCCCTCCGATCCCAACAACGAATGCGACGTGACGATCGCCCGCTTCCGAGAGTCCGCGAGTGGGTTCAACCTCACCTACGGCACCTACGTCGGGGGCAGCGGCGGGGACTTCGTGGCCGGTATCGCCGTGGCTTCGGCCTTCCGTTTCGCCGGCGGAGACTGGGTGGTCGGTGGAACGACTTCGGTCGACTTCCCGACGAGGCCCGGCGCCGCCCAGCCGGCCAGCGCCGGAGGCTCTGACGCTTTTCTGATGCGGTTGAGCGCCGATGGCCGGCTCGCCGAGGCCACCTACCTGGGCGGCTCCGGGTATGACTACGCCTTCGACGTGGCCGTCGATCCATTCGAGGGCGCGCCCATCGTGGTCGGAAGGACCGATTCGGCCAATTTCCCGACCACGACAGGCGCATTTCAGAGGAACTCGGCGGGCGGCTCGGATGGCTTCGTCACCAGGCTCAGGAACACCGGCCTCGTCGAGTGGTCGACGCTCCTGGGAGGAAACGGCTTCGACTGGCCGTTCTCCGTAGTGATCGGCAGAAGGTCCGCCGTGTACGTCGGCGGACAAACGGACTCTCCCAACTTCCCGACCCGGCAGCCGATCCAGAGCGGCCCCGGTGGGGCCACGGATGGGTTCGTGACGAAGGTGGACCCCACCGGATCGAGCTTGTCCTGGTCGACGTACCTGGGTGGCGTCGGGGCCGACCAGATACACGGGCTCGCGGTCGGCTGGAGGGGCGGAGTCTGGGCGGTCGGGGCGACGGCGGGCGATGTCGTCGCCACCCCCGATGCAGCGCAACCCGTGTTCGCGGGCGGGGGGGCGGATGCCTTGCTCGCCTGTATTGACGCGGCCGTTCCACGATTCGGGTGGCCGGGTTACCGACGCGGATCTTCGAGCTGCGCGGCGGGAGGTTGGCGGCTCAACTCGCCGGGAGGTCGGTGATCCAACTTTCGTTGTCGCGCGCGTAACGGGCGATTCCCGCCGGCTGGATCACGGCCGCAGTCGGGCCTCGATCCATTCGATCCAGCTACTTGGCCGGGGGCGGAGGCAGCGCCACCGAGGCGTGATCGACGACGTAGAGCCACTTGCCGCCGATCTTCTTCACCACGACCGTCGCCCGACCCTTCATGGGGATGGGGTCGCCGCCGGCCTTGGGGACGACCGTCAACGACCAGTAGCCCCAGCCCAGGGACGTGTCGCCCGTGGTCTCGTAGGTCCCCTCGCTGGTCGCGTCCTTGACCGTGAACGCCGCGAGGAAGTCGGTCCAGGACTTTCTTACGGCCGGCTTGCCCTTGTAGTCGCCGTCGGGGAAGTAGGCCACGGCATCCGGGGCGTAGAGCGCCATCGTGGCCTCGAGGTCGTTGGCTTTCATGGCCTTGACCCACGCCTGATCGACGATCTGCGCCCCCTGCTCCGCGGCGCCCGCCGGCGCGGCCAACGCCAGGAGCCCGATTCCCATCGCCTTGTGAAGCAGCTTCATCGACGCCTCCAGTTCTCTCGAAAGAGCCGTGATTGTACCCACGTTCCGACTCCCGAGGAGCGGCGTCCCCGCCCTCCCGCGTTTTGTCACGGAATCGTCTTGCCTTAGTCTTGCGGACATCATGGAACTTGCCGCCTCCGTCGGGCGCAACGACGGGGTACCCGACGCCGGGGTGCCCCACGCGCGCGCGGCCGTCACCACCTTCCGCCTGGTCTTCGCCTACATGGCGCTGATGACCCTGGTGTGGGTGTTCTTGAACCTGACCGGCGCGGACGGAGGGGTCTTCTTCAAGAACTACCGGGTGACGGGCCAATTGATCGTGGGCGTGATCATCGGCTTCCTGGTCTTCTGGGTCGGCTGGTCGTGGATGTTCTACCGCCTCAAGCGCACCCTGCTGAAGCGCGCCGGCTTCGACGAGCGGCAGCTTCAGATGGTCTTCGCGAACCGGTTGGGAGGGTTCGACCTCGAGGGGCTGCTCTCCGTCCACTCCGAGCGGAAGATCCGCATCGCGGACATGGTGGGTCGCCGGGGTCGCACCTTTGCCGGCATCTTCATGGGCTTCTACTTCATGTACAAGGGGCTCGGAGACAAGCCGACGGCCGAGTCGATGGCCTTCGGCCTCGAGAGCAACCTCTTCGAAGGCATGGTCTTCGCCTGGTGGGGCGTCATCACGTTCTACTCGAATGGCATCCTCGGGCGCATCCACTACGGGGCGCAGTCCCGCGTGATGGACGGGGTGCTGGGGCGCGCCAACGCGCTGTGCATCGGCACCCTCTGGCATGCGTTCAAGTTCGCCATGATCCCGCTGGGCTTCGCGCTGGCCCGGGTCTTCCCTCCGGCGAGCTATGCCGCCGTCTTCGGCCTCATCTGGTTCTCCTACCTGAGCTGCGATTTCGCGAGCGAGATCTTCGGGGCGCTGTTCGGCAAACAGACCATTCCCGTGTGGGGATTGGGCGACGTCAACCGCAAGTCGGTCCTGGGCACGGTGGCGGGCCTCGTCGCGGCATTGCTCGTCAACGCCGCGGTGGTGGCCGCGAGCGGCTTGCCGCCCAGCTGGTACGCACTCGCGGCCGTCCTGGCCCTGACCAGCACCGCGCTCGAGCTGTGGTCGCCCCGTGGCACGGACGATTTCACGATGGCGACGGGCAACGCGCTCGTTTGCTGGGCCTTCGGCGCCTGGCTGCTCCCTTCCCTCACTTGAGGACGAAGCCATGAAGCTTCCACGGCTCTCGTTTCACTCGGTGGCGTCAGTCGCAGCGGCGACCCTGGCGCTCGCTTCCGCCGGGTGCGCCACCGGCGGCGCCAGCCGTCCGGCGACATCCTCCCGGCAAGCCGCGGCGCCCTGCCCCACGCCGGTCACCGACCCGGCCCAGGTCGTGGACGTGAATCGGCCAGCCCAAGACCCTCAGGTGTTCGCAGGCGTCGGTGCGGGCATGTGCCTCTCCGAAGTGCTGGATCGCCTCGGACCGGCTCACCGATTCGTCGCCTCGAGCCTCTTCCAGTTCGAGTGGAAGGCGACGGACGACCGCACCTTCCAGATCGGCATCCCGAGCCTCCGCGACAAGATCGTCTACGCCCGTTGGTCGAAGTAGGCTCCGGCCCGCTGCCCGACTAGCCGGAGATGCTGGACGCGCTGGAGCTGGACGAGCTCGAGCTGCTCGAAGACGAGCTGGACGAAGACGAGCTCGAGGACGAGCTGCTCGAAGAAGACGAGCTCGAGCTGCTGGACGAGGAGGAACTCGAGCTGCTGCTCGAGGAGGACGAGCTCGAGCTGCTCGAGGGCGAGGGCGAGCTGCTGCTCGAGCTGGCATCGGGCGAGGTCGGGCTGCCGCATCCGAAGAGCGGCGTCAGCCCCGTGATCGCGGCGCCCCCCGAAAGGAGGATCAGGAACTCACGGCGCTCGGCCGAGCTTGCTCTCACGGCCTCTTTCCTTCTTCGCGTCGGCGTCTTCGTCGTCTTCGAATGCCATGGCGCACCCTATCCGCTACGTTGGTCCCTTCGGCCAGTCTACGGAGGGGGGGAGGCCGCTGATGAGCCGTTTGTACTACCCGGCGGGCGCGGCGGTTTCGGTTTCGGGCGGCAGATAGGAGAGGGCCCCGCCCGAGAAGTACATCTCGATGCGGCGGATCACCTCGTCCGCGGTGATCATGTCCATGCAGCGCGGCAGGTCGCCCACGACGTCGACGCAGAGCTCCTGGTCCTTGGAGTCGCCGTCCCCGAGCGGCCGGGTTCGGGACTTCCAGCAGCCACCGCTCTCGCAGCAACGCAAGGCCCCCACCGTGTGGATGAACTGGTGATGGGGATAGGCGGTGAAGTGCGGCGGCTCCCGGCCTCCGGCGATCACCACGCAGGGGCGGCTCTTCGGCAAGCCCGGCGCGGCCTCGACCGCCGCCGCGAGATGCATCAGGAGGCTGATCGCGGACAGGGCGCCCTGCGCGTGGTACATGAGGCGGACCAATTGGCGGAGGCTGGTCTTGCCGCGGAGGTCGATGGCCCCTTCCACCTTCGGGTGGTGGTGATGGGACTCGCCGATCTGCACGAAGTCGATCCGGCCGCGGAAGTGATCGACTACGGCCTGGTAGCGCGAGGCGTCCCACCACTTGATGGTGTAATCCCACTTGCCGCCCGAGGCGAAGAGCCAGAAGGGACGTGAGGGGCCCCGCTCCTCCTGCACCCTCGAGAACCAGTCCCGCTCCTCCTGGGTCAGGTGAACGTCGCCGCCGTACGCGGTGGGCTGGATGCGCAGACCCAGCACGTCGTTCAGGTACTCGATGAAGCCGAAGAGGAAGTGGTACGGCGCGTTGTTGCTGCGGTGGATGATCGGGTAGTGGCAGTCGATCACGCGGACCCCGGGCTCCTGGTCGGCGAGGGGGCGAAGCCAGGGGTTGCCCAGCCAGAGGTCCGAGCAGGACGTGCGGACGTCGGTCACGAAGCGGTCGGGATAACAGCGGTGCAGATCGCGCACGGCCGCGGTGAGCATCACGATGTCGCCCGCCGACTGGAAGTTGCGGAGGATCAGGGGCTCGGGCACGAGCTCTAGCCTCCCGAGTCGGCCATCTCGGCCTCCGCGCCCGGAGGCGTCGCATCGTTCGAGCTCTCCAGGTACCCCTCGGGAAGTGCCACCTTCTGCGTCCCCGCGGTCTTGCCCCGCGGCACGCGCATGGCGTCGGGCGGGAAGGGCTGGCTGCGGTCCACGGTGGCGAGACTCGAGGCCAGCTCGGCCAGGGTACGCACCTGCATGAGGGCCTGGCGCAGACCGGCCCCCCCGCGGAAGCCCTTGGTGTACCACGAGCTGTGTTTGCGGAACGCGCGCATGGCCCCCTCTTCCCCGAGCCAATCGGCGAGGAGGCGCGCGTGCTCCAGCATGGTGTCGACCACGGCCCCGAAGGCGGGGGGGTTGGGGGGCTCGCGGCCGTCGAAGACGCAGGCGAGATCGCCGAAGAGCCACGGTCGTCCCAGGCAGCCACGACCCACGATGACGCCGTCGCAGCCGGTCGTCCTCATCATCCGCAGCGCGTCCTCCGCCTCCCAGATGTCGCCGTTCCCGAGCACCGGAATGCGCCGGACCGCGTCCTTGAGCCGGGCGATGGCGTCCCAGTCGGCCAGGCCGTCGTAGAGCTGGGCCGCGGTGCGGGCGTGCAGGCCGACCGCGGCACAGCCCTCCTCCTGGGCGATGCGCCCGGCCTCCAGGAAGGTCAGATGGCCGTCGTCGATGCCCTTCCGGAACTTGATCGTGACCGGAACGGAACCCGCTGCCGCGACGGCCGCCCGCACGATCGACCGAAGGAGCCGCGGCTTGAGCGGGATCGCGGCCCCGCCGCCCTTGCTCGTGACCTTGCGGACCGGGCAACCGAAGTTCATGTCGAGATGGTCGATGCGCTCCTCGCCCACGAGCAGGCGTACCGCCTCCCCCACGTGGTGGGGGTCGACGCCGTAGAGCTGGAGACTCCGGGTCTCTTCCTCCGGGCCGAAGCTCGCGAGCAGGAGCGTCTTGCGGTTGCCCTCGAGGAGGGCCCGGGCCGTGATCATCTCGCTCACGTACAGGCCCGCTCCCGAGCGCCGGCACAGGGTGCGAAAGGGCGGGTTGGTCACGCCCGCCATGGGCGCGAGCACCACCGGGGGCCAGACCGAGAGCGGGCCGATGCGCAGACGCGGGAACTCGTCCGGAGACGCGGGAAGGACGTCTCGGTTCAAGGGGCTTCGGTAAGGGGAATCCATCCGAATTCCAGTGTCTCACGACACCAAAGGCGCCTCCGCGTTGGGATAAGCTCTGCTTTTTCGACCACGGGGTCGGGAGAGGGCATGGCTCGTCGAGCGACGATCGCGAAGCCTCCGGGGCCGGCCAAGCCGGAGGCGCCGGGCCGATCGAAGAGGACGCGGGCCGCCCGCCCCGGCCAAGGCGCCCCGGGCCGAGCCCGAGGCCGCCGCGACGGAACGGGCGTTGGCCGACACCGCCGAACGGCTCGGGCGCCTCGGCGACCGGCTGGCCTCGTCCCTCGACGAGGTGCCCAAGGCCGCCGACTTCGAGCCCCTGGCCGAGCACCTCTACGAGTTCGCCCGCCAGGCCCCGGCTCTCGCCGCGTCCCTCGAAGAGCTGCCCAAGGTGGCGGCCGCTCGCGCGGTAGGCGCTCCGGACATCTCGAGACCCTCGATCAGGCGAACCAGACCTTCTCGGAGGCGCTCCTCCGTTGCCTCGAGCCGAGGACTACGAGCCCCTGGCCGAGCCCCTCCGGGAGTTCGCGCGCGTCTCCCCCGCCCTGGCCACGGCCCTGCGCGAGGTGCTCGCGGTGGCCTCTCCGCTCGCCGCCATGGCGGCGCCTCTTTCCGAATCGGTCCGCGGCCTCGCTCACGTCACGGCCACTCTCGAAGCCACCGGCCGCCAGCTGGCCGAGTCGGCCCTGGCCATCCGAGGGGCCGCGAGCTCCGCCGGGGACGAACCCGGTCCTCGCGAGCCGCTCACCGAGGTTGCCCGCCGCCTGGATTCGGCCCACGAGGCCGTCCTCGAAGCGCTCGCGGCCTTGCCCCGGCCCGCCGACTACGAGCCCGCGGCGAGACAGCTCCGCGAGATCGCGAGCGTCTCTCCGTCCCTCATGGAATGGCTGCGCGAGGTGCCCACTCTCGCCGCACCCCTCACCCAGTCGGTGCGCGCGCTCCAGACCGCGGCGAACGATCTGAAGGAGGCGCGGGCGCTGCTCCGCAACGCCTCCGGAGCCACGGAGCCCGAGTGACGCCCAGGGCGAGGCGGCGGGTCAGGGCGAGGGCGGTGAGGCGGGCTCCGGTCCGAGGTCGATCAACTCGAAGCCGCCGAAGCTTCGCGTCGTGGTCGCTCGACTGCGCACGAGCTCGGAGAGCGCGGGCAGGTGGGCGGGTCCCACCCCCATGAACGTGCCCGCCTTCTCGACGATCACGTAACGCACCTGCCAACGGGCGAGGGACGCGCGGACGCGCGCGTCGAAGCTCGGGAAGCGGAGCGTGTTCCGGCCGGGGAAGGTGAGCCGTGGATGAAGCCAGAGGACGGGGCTGACCGACGGGCGGCCTGCGAGCCCGTAGAGGATCGAGGTGTCCCCCACCACGAAGATGTTGCCGCCATGGACCCGCAGGAAGGCGACGAGCTGAGCCAGGTCGCCCGCGGTGTATTCGTAGAAGGCCGCCAGGCGCCAGTCCATGAAGGAGAGGGCGGGGGGCAGGTCCGCGCTCGTGAACCCGTCAGGCGCCGCGAGACCGTGGACGGCGCGCGGGACGTTGACGCGGGCATTGAAGCTCCACGCGTCGAACAGGGCGACCAGGATGAGGGACGTCCCCACCAACCGGCGGGCGCGCACCGCGGCAGGGTCTTCTCGCCCCTTCCACAGGACCGCCCCGAGGCCGAGCTGCGCGAGGCCAAGGGCCACGAACACGTACGGGATGCTGTTCACGGCTTCGTTCTTGGACAGCACCGAAGCGACCGCGCAGATGAAAAGCAGGAGCTCCGCGAGCACCAGGCAGATCCAGGGCGCCTCCTCCACTCTCGCCACCCCCTGAGGCCGGCGGCGGACGAGCACGTGCGCGATGACCGTGAGCGAGACGAGGTGGACGAGGGCCACGGAGGCAAGGCCCCACGCCCACGACTCGCTCCATATCGCGCGCACCAGCTCCACCGGTTGCAGCAGGGACCGCAGGCGTGCCTGACCCACCAGGCCCGGAAGCAGGAGGTACGACTCGTACCACGAGTGCCCGTTGAGGCGCAGGACGCGCGCCAGGAGAGCCACACCCAGGAGGAAGATCCCCGAGGCGGTCAGGACCGAGAGGGCGCTTCGGCGCGCGTGGGATCGGGACAAGCCCATGGGCAGGAGAAGGAGAAAGCCGACGAAGAAGGCCCCGGGCGTCTGCTTGCTGAAGAGGGCGAGGACGGCGGCGGTGACGGCCAGGCCGCAGGCCGCGGCCAACTGCACCGGCGAGCTGGCCCGCCGGGCTCGAGCCACGAGCAGCACGACGGCGAGGCCGAAGAAGAAGGCGTGCTGGTCCATGAAGGGGACGCCGAAAGGGGTGTAGAAGACGATTCCGGACAGCACGGCATGGACGAACGCGAGGGAGCGGCCGGCCCCGAAGTGTCGCAAGAGGGCGAACACGAGGATGCAGAACGCGCCGTTGACGAGTGCGGCGTGCAGGCAGTAGGCGAACCAGGTCACGCCGAACATCCTGAAGAACCCGGCCTGGAGCAGGATCGGGGTCACGCCGCTCGGAGTGGTGAAGTCGCGGAACGGGACCTGGCCCGAGAGGATGCGCCAGCCGCCGTCGAAGACGATCGACTGGTCGAGCGGCATGAAGCCGACGCGCCCATAGTGGAGGCAGATCGCGGTGCCCAGGAGACCGGCCAGGACCACCAGGAAGGCATCCGACGTCCGCGGGCCAAGCGCCAAGGTGGGTGGATGTTACACGACGCCACCCAGGGCCAGAACCCGGGTCGACCGGGCAACCTTCACGCGAAGACCGCCAGCAGGTCGTGAAAGAGCCCGGCGTTGGCCCACACCTGTGTGGCGAGGACCACTCCCAGGGCCAAAAGCCCGACTCGGCGTCGCGTCGGCGAATCCCCCATCCAGCGATCGAAGCCCAGACCCGTGAGTGCCACCACGCCAAACGTCCACTGGCCCGAGTAGAGGAACAACGAGGTGCCGAAGACGGAGTGAAGCAGCGCGTGCAACGCGAGCCAGAGGAGCAAGGCCCGGCTCGGGACCGGCAGCGGTCCTGGGCCTCGCGCGAGGCCCAGGACGGCCAGGGACACGACGCCGAGCCAGCCCAAGGCGTGGGCGAGGCCGATGGCGCGGAGCGCCCCCCAGGACAGAGGCGGGAAATCCACGGTCGGCCAGGTCGCGTCCCCTTGCACCAAGAGTCGCGGCGCCGCCAGATCGAAGAGCAGCAAGTGGGCGGCGAGGTCGCCCGCGCGTTCGAGCCCTTCGCGGATCGAGGCCGGATGGTAGAAGCTGCCGCGGTCCGCCGCGGCCACTCCGCCCCCCAGGTAGAAGGGGAGGGTGCGCGGGTGGATCCAGCGCTGCACCGTCCCGGCGAGGATGGCCGCGGTCACCACGGTCGCCAGGGAAAGCCGCAGCGCCGGGCCCACCGCGGCCCGCCAGGATTCGCGTCCCGCGCTCTCCGCGCGCACCAGGAACACCGCCGCCAGGTTGGTCACGGCCATGCCAAAGCAAGCGGTCGAGGCGGCAAGGCGAGCGGCCGCCGATCGACCCGGGTCCGATACCACCACCGCCACGACGAGGAGGCTCAGGGCCGAGAACGGAAAGGTCTCGGGCAGGCAGCCGAACACGAGTTGGCTGGAAGAGAAGCCGAACAGCGTGGCCCAGATGATGGCCGCGAGGCCGCCCCGGACCCAGCGGCGCAGAAGGGTGAAGAAGAGGGCCACGGAGCCTCCCGCCGCGAGCGAGGTGAGAAGGATCGCCGCGAGCCGGGCGGATCGCTCGATCCCGAGGGCACGCATCAGGCTCCGCAACGCGAGGCCCGGGGGATTGAGCAACAAGACGAAGAGGGGATGGAGGTGAGTGCGGGAGTGGGTGTCTCCGATCGGCGGGCCGGGGGCAGGGTTCTCCGGGCCGGGGCGGGGGGGTCGAGTCAGCTCGATGATGCGGCTCGGCACGTCCGCGTCGAAGGCCAGGTCCAGCCGGAGGAAGATGCGCGGGGCGCGGGCGTGGAGGGTGAGGCCGAGGCCCAGGTACACGAGGAAGAACGCCGTGCCCATGGCCACCGCCGTTCCCGTTCGGGTCGCCGGCAAGTTACGAGCCGGCGCCGACGGCCGCAGGCCTGCCGTCGCGCACGAGAACGTGTACAGGCCACCCTCCCTCCGCGATGCTCGAGTCCACGGCCGGATGTCGGGTCAAATAGAGCGCCCGTAACCAACGACCCGGGGCGATCGGGATCTCGACCAGCCGGACCGGGTCGATCAAGGACTCCGGGTCGGGAATCTCCGAGGCGAAGGTGGCCCAATCGCGAAGGCCGAGCAGGGGCCCCTCGGTTGGACCATCGTCGGTGACGTATGGATGCGCGAGCACGAGGTTCACCCGTCGCGCGGCGAGATACCGGTAGGTCGTGATCCGGCCGTGGCCCACCCAGCCCTTGAGGACTGGCCCCTCCCGGGCGATCCACCGGTCGCTGAGGCCCAGCATGTCGAGGGTGGGGAGGCGGGAGTAGTAGGGGATCGCCCCGGCGGCCGTGACTGCGATCATGACGCCCGAGTCTTCCGGGAACAGCGCACCGAGCCGACGGCCGAGGTTGATCCACCCGCGTACCGGCCGGCGTACGTGGCGCGAGAGCTCGGCGATGGGCTCGATGTTGTCCGACGGGCGGAGGCTGAAGGTGAGCGCGTGGTGAGCCGACCCGCCGATCAGGAGAAGGGCGAGGGCACCACGGCTCCAGGTCGAGCGGGCCAGGGTCAGGATGGTGGCGGCGGCGCCGAGCAGGAACAAGGGCAGGACGGGCACCAGGAACCGGAACTCCATGAAGTCACCGCCGACCCGCACCACGTAACCGACCCACAGGAGCAAGGTGCCGATCGAGAAGGCGATGGCCTGGTTCGGAGCGGACCGGCGGGACCGCCACCAGGCGATCAGGCCGAGCAGGGGCACCGGCCACAGCCCGTACGAGCTCAAGAAGCGCCAGACGTAGCGCAGGCCGGAGCGCGTCGCGCTGGCCCCGACCTTCACGTAGAAGGTGTTCGGCAACAGGTCCCCGTAGAATTGCCACTTCCACGACAGCCACAGGCCGACGACGACGGCGAAGGGCACGACGATCTCCAGCTGTCCGAGGAGCCACGCACGCGCCCCCGTCGAGCGCCGCCAGGTCGAGAGGGCCGCGGCCAGGAGCACCGGACCCATGACCACGGCGGAGTCGAGTCGAGTGAGCACGGCCAGGGCCGCGGTCAGCGAGAGCGCGATCCGACCAAGCCTGAAGGAGGCCTCGGACGACACCATGGCCGCGAGCTGGGCCCAGGCAGCGGCAAAGAGCGCGGTCTGGAGCGAGGTCTCGAGGCCGCCGGTCGCGTAGGCGCTGAAAGAGTAGTTCGTGCCGAGGAGCACGACCGCGAGAACCGCCAGGGGTGCTGGCCCGAGCTCGCGAGCGAGGCGGTCGGTCGCGACCAGCGACACCACCAGTGCGCAGAGGCCGATGGCCTGGGCCGCGGCCACGGGCTCCGCGCCGGCCCAAAGGGCCGCCGCGATCACGGCGGTCCAGAGGAAGTTCGTGTAGCCCTCGACGCGCTCGCCGACGTTCCAGACCAGCCCGTGACCGGCAACCCAATTGGCCGCGTAGCGGAAGGAGATGAACGCATCGTCCTGCACGAAGCGGTTGGACCAGGCCAGGCCGACGAGGCTGCCTATGAGAAGCGCCCGCCCGCCTCGAGGGAACGAGGGTGGAGGAGTCACGCTCCCCGGAGTCCACTGCGGACGGCATCAGACTCCGGGGGAACCATCGGTGCGAAGGGCCTTAGGGGTAGGGTGTGACCTGGCCGTTCAAGCAGCCTTCCTTACCCGCGACCGTGGCACAGAGGCTGAAGCCTCCGACCGCCCGGGCTTGAACGATCATGTTGAAGATGTTCCCGTCGCCCGGCGGATACACGACGACCACACCTTCTCCCGCGCGCAGCCGCCAACTCACGTCCCGGCCGTGGATGGTCTCCGGCGTGTTCACGCCGTTCGCGTCCTTCGGGGTCGCGGTGACGATCCCCGTGCAGACCACCGGCAGGGTGCCTTCGAAGGGCTGGGGCTTGGGCACGTTCGGGTCTTCACACCCGATCCCGAAGAAGCCCACCCGCACGTACGAGAACTGGTCTTCGGGCGAGAGGGGGAAGCTCGAGGGGATGCAGCTCTTGAGGTACGAGCCCCAGCCTCGGCGGACGAAACCCTTGGAGTTGAGGATCGCGTAGGTCTCGTCGAGGTCGTTGTCGTTCTTGACCACGAGGTTGGTGCCCGAGTTGTCGGTCTGCGAGCAGACCCCAAGGCCGGCGAGGGTCGCCTGCATCCCGGCGAAATAGGCCTTCTCGTCGAGAACCCGAAAGCCTCCGTCGCCCATCTGGCTTTGCGTGTCGAAGATCTCCGGGCGGGTCGCCACCAGCCGGTCGATCGCCGTCTCCATCAGCGGGAGCACGGTCGCGGTCTCGATGCGGTCGCATCCGACCTTCGGCGTCCCGTAGCCGATCGCACGGCACACCGCGTCGACGCTCGATCCCGAGGCGGGCGGCGGGGTGGGCGTGGAGGGCGCCGCGGGCGACTGGGTTGGGGTTGCAGGCGACGTGGGCGAAGCCGAGCCGCCACCGCAGCCGGCGTAAGTCACCAGGAGGCCGGCCACAGCGACCGCCCCCATTTCCTTCATCTTGTGCACTCTCATTCCGTACCTCTCCCGACCGAGCCCCGTACGTTGTGCGGACCCCGATCAACTCAACGCCCTAGGGGCTTGGTTGCCGCGCTGCCCTTCCGCAAGGCAAAGCCCAACGAACTTGCAGCAACCGGGGAAGCATAGCGCAAAGGGGCCGCCCTGATCAAAGAAAAACTGGCCCTATTTCAAGGTTTTACAGGTCGTTGACCGACAAGAGTGTAGGTTCTTGATGAGGTGGCCCTAGCCCGGACTATTCACGAAGTCCACCTGACCTGCTTCGTGAATAGCGGGCGCACGCGGGTTGCCGCGACCATTCCCGGCGAGAAACTCCGGGTGACTTGCGAGCCAGAATGCTGGCGGCATCCGGGAACCGAGGCCGGCCAGACACTGGTGCTCCTCAAAAGCCCGTTGAATAGCGTGGCCCATGGGTTGTTGCGGTACATACATTGGTGACACGTGTAAGCGTGATCCCGTTTAGGAGATTGTCTCAGGTGTCGCAACCCTGTTCCCGGATGCTCCTGAAGTATCAAGGAGGATTCGGTGAAGAACAAGAAGTCGAGGGGGAAGGCGACTCGTAGGTCGCGGCCTTTACTAGAGCGGGTCAACTTGAATGCTGCGGGTATCGACTGCGGCTCCGCCATGCACTACGTCGCGGTGCCGCCGGACCGCGACCCAGAGCCGGTTCGGTGCTTCAAGACGTTCACCGAGGACTTGCATCGACTCGCGGACTGGCTGGTTGCCTGTGGGATCAAGAGCGCGGCCATGGAAGCAACGGGGGTCTATTGGATCCCGATTTTCGAGATCCTGGAGGCGCGCGGCCTCGAGGTCCTGCTCGTCAACGCGCGACACGTGAAAAACGTGCCTGGGCGGAAGAGCGACGTCACCGACGGCGAATGGCTGCGGGATCTGCATAGCGTCGGACTACTGAAGGGTAGCTTCCGACCCACGGCTGAGATTACGGCCCTGCGCAGTTACCTTCGTCACCGCGAGACGCTCATCCAGGGCGCTGCGACCACGATCAACCGCATGCAGAAGGCGCTCGTGCAGATGAACCTGCAACTGCACGTGGTCATCAGTGACATCGGCGGGGCCACGGGTCTGCGGATCCTTCGCGACATCGTCGACGGACAAACCGATCCCCGGCACCTCGCCACGCATCGCGATGCACGCTGTCACGCATCCGAGCCGGAAATCGCTGCCGCGCTCACTGGGCACTACCGCCCAGAGCACCTCTTCGTCCTCCGACAGAACCTCGAGCTCTACGACGCGTTCCAGCGCCAGATCGAATCTTGCGACACCCAGATCGAGGCCCACTTGAAGGCCCTTGCCACAAGCACCACGCCACCAGCTGCCCTCCCATCGACTCCTCGGTCACGCCGCAAAACCAGCAGCAACGAACCCCATTTCGACGTACAGACCTCTCTCCATCAGCTCACCGGCGTTGACTTGAGCCGGCTCGACGGAATCGGGCCGTACAGCGCCCTTCGCCTGATCTCCGAGATCGGTACCGACATGTCGCGCTGGCGGACCGAACACCACTTCACTTCCTGGCTCACTCTGGCGCCCGACAACAAGGTCTCGGGTGGTCGGCTACTGAGCTCTCGCACCAGACCCGCAGCCAATCGTGCCGCTGCCATCCTTCGCATGGCCGCCATGTGCCTCGGCCGCACCCAGACAGCGCTCGGAGCTTTCTATCGCCGCCTTGCCTATCGCATCGGCAAGGCCAAGGCCATCACCGCAACCGCCCGAAAGCTGGCGATCCTGGTCTATCGTTGCCTCAAGCGTGAACTCGTCTACCAGGACCCAGGCGCCGCCGAATACGACCGCAAGCACCGCACCACCGTATTACATCGCCTCCGTCAGCGTGCCGGAGCCCTCGGCTTCCACCTCGTCAACGGCCAGACCGGCGAAGTGCTCGATTGAGTTTCTTAGGAGTCCGGGTCAGGGCGTGCTGTCCGTCTTGACCAGCCGATCCGGCGCGGGACCGTCGAGGAACCGGAGGTTCAGTCGCCGGATGTTGTCGCGCCCGACGTAGGCGTTGCGGACCTCCGCCCGGGTCTGGAAGCCGCCGCCGATCTCCTGGAGCTGCACGACGTCCCCAGTGCCCACCGTGGTCATGGAGGTCATCACCCGGGCCCCGCTCCGGCTGATGTTCTCCGCGATGGTTCGCTCCTCCTGGAGGACGGTGCCCAGGGTGCCGACGCGTCGAAGGACGAAGTTGACGAAGATGTCGAGGCGGGTGCTCTGCCGGCGGTCGGCGTAGGTGGTGGCGGGCGGTGCCGTGGAGACGGGGCCGCTCCTCGTCTCGGAGGGCTGCGAAGCAGCCGGAAGCGACGGGGCGACGGGCAGGCTCGCGGTGGCGGGCACGCCGTCGGCTCGGGCCTGACGCAGCGCCAGGGCCATCTCCGCGGCGGTTTCGTAGCGGCCGGCACGGTCCTTGGCCAGGGCCTTCAGGAGGATGGGCACGGCCGAGGCCGGGATGCGGACCGCGGCTCCTCCCGAGAGCGGCACCGGGTCCTGGATGTGCTTGAAGATCGTGGCCACCGGAGTGTCCCCGTGGAACGGGACCTGCCCGGTGAAGATCTCGTAGTTCACGATGCCGAGCGCGTAGATGTCCGACCGGAAGTCGATCTTCTCGCCGCGGCACTGCTCGGGGCTCATGTACTCGGGCGTCCCCATGACCTGGCCCGTGGAGGTCAGGCCGCTGGAGCCCATCTCGCTGCCCTCCTTCGCGATCCCGAAGTCCATGAGGCGCACCACGCCGCGCGCGTCCCGCATCAGGTTGGGCGTCTTCAGGTCGCGGTGGATGATGCCCACGTCGTGGATGGCCTGCAGGCCTTCCGCCACCTGGATGGTGACGTCGAACGCTTCTTCCGCGGGCGGCGGGCCCTTCTCCCGAAGCTCCTGCTTGAGGTCGTTGCCCTGGAGGTACTCCATCGAGATGTAGCGCAGGGGGCCGTCCTCGCCGTACTCGTGGATGCGGCACACGTTGCGGTGGGACACCCGGCGGGCGAGCTTGATCTCGTGGCGGAAGCGCTTCGCCATCTCCTGGGTGCGCGCGAACTCGCTGCGCAGCACCTTGATGGCCACCGTCTCCTCGAGCATGCGGTCGTGGGCCTTGTAGACCATGCCCATGCCCCCCCGGCCGAGCGGGCTCAGGATCTCGTAGCGACCCGCGATGACGGAGCCCTGGGTCAAGGCGCCCAGGGCCCGGCCGCACGTGAAGCAGGCATCGGCCGACGGGTCGTTCTCGGCGCGGCAGGACGGGCAGATCATCGGACGGGACTCGCCGAGGAAAACAGAAGGGCGCTAACCTGGGGTGAGGATAGCACGCACCCTCGCCGAGGCGGCAGCGGGGTTGTACTACCATGAGACGTTACGATGAAAGGATCCCCATGCGCCTCATCCGACCGCTGGCCCTCACCCTCCTGGCCCTCACCCTCCTGGCGTTCGACCCCGATGAGCGTGGCCTTCGCCGCCTCTTCGGCGCCGGCCGACGTCCTGCCCCTCGCCGTCACCGAGAGGACGCTGCCGAACGGCCTCGTGGTGATCGTGGTGCCCACCGGGTTCCCCAACATCGTCTCCCTGCAGATCCCGGTGCAGACGGGCTCGCGGAACGAGGTGGAGCCGGGCAAGTCGGGCTTCGCCCACTTCTTCGAGCACATGATGTTCCGCGGCACCAAGGCCTACCCGCCGGAGAAGTACCAGGCCGTGCTCACCCGCGCCGGGGCCCGAAGCAACGCCTACACCACCGACGACTACACGAACTACCACACCACGTTCGCCAAGGAGGACCTGGCCGAGGTCCTGGCCATGGAGGCCGACCGCTTCCTGAACCTCGACTACTCGGAGGAGGCCTTCAAGACCGAATCGCGGGCGGTGCTCGGCGAGTACAACAAGAACAGCGCCGAGCCCTTGACCAAGCTCCTCGAGGTGCAGCGCGACAACGCCTTCACCGCCCACACCTACAAGCACACGACCATGGGCTTCCTCAAGGACATCGAGGACATGCCCAACCAGTTCGCCTACTCGAAGGTCTTCTTCGACCGCTGGTACCGGCCCGAGAACACGACGTTGATCGTGGCCGGCGACGTGAAGCCCGAGGAGGTGCTGCCGCTGGTCGAGAAGCACTGGGGCGGCTGGAAGCGCGGGACCTACCACGCGGAGATCCCGCGTGAGCCCGAGCCCAAGGGGCCGCCCGTCCGGGCCCACGTCCCCTGGCCGAGCGCCACCCTGCCCTGGGTCACGGTCGCGTTCCACGGACCGGCCTTCTCGGAGACGGACAAGGACTTCGCGGCCATCGACCTGCTGCTCGACCTCACCTTCGGGCCCACGTCCGAGCTCTACAAGCGCCTCGTCGAGCAGGAGCAGAAGGTGGATCGGCTCTTCCCCTACCTGCCCGCGAGCGCCGACCCCGGCCTGGCCACGGTCGCGGCCCGACTGAAGAAGGGCGAGGACGCGGTCTACGTGCGCGACGAGATCCTGAAGGCGCTCGAACGGGCCGCGCTCGACGCCGGTGGCCGCGGCGCGCCTGGCCGACGCCCGCTCGAACGCGCGCTACGAGTTCGTGCGCCGGCTCGACAACACCGAGGCCATCGCCTCCACCCTCGCCCGCTACGTCCGCTTCCGCCGCTCGTTCGAGACCGTGAACCGCTTCTACCGCGTCTACGACTCGCTCCGCCCCGAAGACCTGTCCGGCGGCCGCGGGCCGCTACGTGAAGGACGAGAGGCTCGTCCTGACCACCCTCTCGCAAGGGTCGCTCGCCGCGGACCTCGCGCAGACCCCGGCACTCGCCACCTTCGCACCCGAGGCGGGAAAGGGCACGCTCAAGCTCACCCTCCAGAAGTCGGCCTTGCCCCAGATCAACCTCAAGCTGCTGTTCGCCGTCGGCTCCGCCCACGATCCCGCGGGCAAGGAGGGGCTCGCGACCCTCGCCGCCGCGCTCGTGGCCGACGGCGGCTCGAAGGCCCTCCGCATCGACGAGGTCAAGAAGGCGCTCTTCCCGATGGCCGGCAGCTTCGACGCGCAGGTCGACAAGGAGATGACCACCTTCACCGGCGTCATCCACAAGGACAACGTCGCAGGCGTTTCTCGACGTGGTCCTGCCCATGCTCACCGATCCCGGCCTCCGCCCCGAGGACTTCCAGCGGCTCAAGGACCAGCAGAAGAACGCGCTCGTCCAGGACCTCCGCAACAACAACGAGGAGGAGCTCGGCAAGGAGCGTCTGCAGACCAACGTGTTCGCGGGCACGCCCTACGGGCACCCGGCGCTGGGGACGGTGGCGGGCATCGAGGCCCTCACCCTGGAGGACGTGAAGGCCTTCCTGAAGCGGGCCTACACGCGGGCCGTGTTGACGGTCGGGCTGTCCGGAGACGTGCCCGACGCCGTGGTCACGCGACTCGAGGCGGAGCTTGGTGCGCTGCCGGAGGGACCGGCCCTGCCAGCGCCTTTGGGGGTCGTGGGCCGACGGCCGAAGGGGACTCGAGATCGAGATCGTCCAGAAGGAGACGCGGGCCACCGCGATCTCCTTCGGCCTCCCCCTCGAGGTCACCCGCTCCCACCCCGACTTCGCGGCGCTCAGCGTGGCCCGCACCTGGCTCGGCGAGCACCGCTCCACCCAGTCCCACCTCTTCCAGCGCATCCGCGAGGTGCGGGGGATGAACTACGGCGACTACGCCTACATCGAGGCCTTCCCCCGGGGCATGTTCCAGTTCTTCCCCGACCCGAACGTCGCGCGCCGGGCCCAGCTCTTCGAGGTCTGGATCCGTCCCGTGGCCCCCGAGAACGCGCACATGGCCCTCCGCATCGCCCTCCACGAGCTGGACAAGCTCGTCAAGAACGGGCTCTCGGCCGAGGACTTCGAGGCGACGCGGAACTACCTCATGAAGAACGTGTACCTCCAGACCGCGACCCAGAACCAGCAGCTCGGCTACGCCCTCGACTCGAAGTGGTACGGTACCTCCGAGTTCACGACCTTCATGCGCGAGCGGCTCGCCAAGCTGACCCGCGAAGACGTGAACCGCGCGATCCAGAAGCATCTGTCGGCGCGCGACCTGTCGGTGGTGATCATCACCAAGGACGCGGCCGCGCTGCGGGACGCGCTCGTCAAGGACGCGTTCTCCCCCATCAAGTACGAAAGCGAGAAGCCCAAGGCCCTGCTGGACGAGGACCAGGTGATCGGGGCCCTGAAGCTCGACCTGCGGCCGGAGGCGGTGCGCATCACGCCGGTGGACGACGTCTTCAAGCGCTGAGCGCGGTCATGGCTCTCGAGACGATCAATCCCACGAACGGCGAGCGCGTCCGAGAGTACGCCGAGGCGTCCCCCGCCGAGGTCAGGTCCGCGCTCGCGAACGCGCACGCGGCCTTCGAGGCCTGGCGCCGCACGCCGTTCGCCAAGCGCGCGACCCACATGAGATTTGCCGCTTCGCTTCTGCGCGAGCGGCAGGGCGACCTCGCCCACCTGATGGCCATCGAGATGGGCAAGCCGCTCGCCCAGGGCCGGGGCGAGGCCGAGAAGTGCGCCTGGGTCTGCGAGTACTACGCGGACGCGGCCGAGGAGTTCCTGGCCCCCGAGCCGGTGAAGACCGACGCCTCGAAGAGCTACGTCGCCTTCGCTCCCCTGGGCGTGGTGCTCGCGGTCATGCCCTGGAACTTCCCCCTCTGGCAGGTCTTCCGCTTCGTGGCTCCGGGCCTCATGGCCGGCAACGCCGGCCTGCTCAAGCACTCCTCGAACGTCTGCGGCAGCGCCCTCGCCATCGAGGAGATCCTCCGCGACGCCGGCTTCCCCGCCGGCCTCTTCCGGACCCTGCTCGTCGGCTCCGCCCGGGTGGCCGGGCTCATCGAGGCCCCCGAAGTCCGCGCGGTGACCCTCACCGGCAGCACGCCCGCCGGCCAGGCGGTGGCCGCGAAGGCCGGAGCCATGCTCAAGAAGACGGTGCTGGAGCTGGGCGGCAGCGATCCCTACCTCGTGCTGGAGGACGCCGATCTCGAGCTCGCGGCCGAGAGCTGCGTGGCGTCCCGGCTCATCAACAGCGGCCAGAGCTGCATCGCGGCCAAGCGCTTCATCGTGGTCGAGCCGGTGACGGAAGCGGTTCGAGGAGCTCTTCGTCGAGAGGATGCGGGCCCGGAAGATGGGCGACCCGCTGGAGAGCGGGGTCGACGTGGGCCCGCAGGCGCGGCGCGACCTGCGCGACGAGCTGCACCAGCAGGTGGCGAAGAGCGTGGCCAGGGCGGCGCCACGGTCCTCCTCGGCGGCGTCGTCACCGGAAGGCCCGGGCGCCTTCTACCCGCCGACCGTCCTCACCGGCGTGACGCAAGGGCATGCCCGCCTACGACGAGGAGCTGTTCGGGCCGGTGGCCGCGATCATCGCGGCCCGCGACGAAGCGGACGCGGTGCGGATCGCCAACGACACGACCTTCGGGCTCGGCGCCGCCGTCTTCACCCGCGACGTGGCCCGCGGCGAGCGCCTGGCCGCGGAGCAGATCGAGGCCGGCTCCTGTTTCGTGAACTCGTTCGTGAAGTCCGACCCGCGCCTGCCCTTCGGCGGGATCAAGGAATCGGGCTACGGCCGCGAGCTGTCGAGCTTCGGCATCCGCGAGTTCGTGAACGTGAAGACCGTCTACGTCAAGTAGCCGCGTGGCCGAAGGCGAGCCGGTCGGAGCCGTCCACCACCTGGCCCTCCGCGTCGCCGACGTGGAGCGGGCGCTCGGGTTCTATGCCGGGCTGCTCGGGCTCGCCGAGCACCGGCGGTTCGCGGAGCCGGACGGGCGGCTGCGCTCGGTCTGGCTTCGGGCGGGGCCGGCTCGTGCTGATGCTCGAGTGCTCTCTGCGCGGCGCCGGGGCCGAGGCCGGCTCGGGACACGTGCTCGCCTTCGCCGTGAGCGACCTCCCGGCCTGGGAGGCCCGGCTCGCGGCGGCCGGGGTGGCCGTCGACGATCGCACTCCTCACACGCTCTTCCTGCGCGATCCCGACGGACACCGCGTGGGCCTCTCCGACTTCGCGTTCGAGGCCGCCCCGAGCCACTGAAGCACGATGCTTCGTTCACTGTGGTGAACGAAGTCGGTGACCGACTCCTCTCGAAACGATCGAGCCTCGTCGCGCTCGTCCCGCGTGACCCGCCACTCGTCACTCGTCACTCCGCTCGTCACCTGCCCCGTCACATTCCCATCACTGAGCGCGAACGCTCCTCTCACGAAGCACGTCGTAGAAGAGCGAGCACGGGAGATCGTGCGGGGGCTGGTCGAGAACGGAGGGTGCCATGGGCAGGCTCTTCACCGCCGCGCAGCGGACCGCGAAGATCGGAGAGGCGGCCGCCGCGCTCGTCTGGGTCACGCTCTTCGGGGCAGTGGCGGGAGCCGCTCCCCCCGAGGGCGACGGCGCGGCGAGGCTGGCGGCCACGGACGCCGACGCCGCGAGTGCTCGTTCCGCCGAGCTGCCGAGCCTCCCCGCGCCCCGGCTGCCCGCCCTGCAGCTTCTCTGGTTCGACCCCACCGGCACCTTCACGGCCGCCGCGACCGACGTGCTCGCGGCGGAGGTGCGGAGGATCTTCAGGGCTCTCGGGGTCGACGTGGCCTTCCGCGTGGCCGCGCCCGACGCGACCTACGGAGACGGCCCCGTGCCGGAGATCCCGATCATCCTCCTGAAGGACGATCCCATCGTCGCGCGCCGGCCGAGCCACGTGATGGGCCTCGTGGTGCGACACCAGGAGCCGAGCCGCGTGGTCTGGGCCTTCCTCGAGAACGTCCGCTGGACGCTGGCGCGACGGTAAGGACCGGGAGCTCCCGGCCGCGGGTCTCGACCGCGACCTCGGCCTCGCCCTCGGCCGCGTCGTCGCCCACGAGGTGATCCATGCCATCGCGCCCGACGAGCCTCACGCGAGGAACGGGCTCATGAGCCACTCGATGAATCGGACCTTCCTCCTGGGCGACGAGGCCCGCCTGGATGGACGGTGCGCTCGCGCCTTCCTGACCGGGCTCGCGGCCCGAAAGACGCGCGCTCAGCAAGGACCGTGCCCTCTGCGTCGGTGCGATGAGCGTCGCTCGTGGTACGCCGCCGTCCCACAACCGCACACAAAGGGCCGAGCCAGACCCCCCGGTCCTGCCCGCCAAACTGCTGACCTGGCGACACTTGCCTGAGGAGCGCATTCCGGCACGCTCCTTGATGTTGCACAGTGACGGAGGCGCGGCCAGGGCCGCTCTCCCGGAGGACACGGTGGACATCGCTCGACCCTCGCAAGCCCGGAAACGTCGAGATCCAGCGGATCGCCTACGGCGCCGGCGGGCTCGTTGCCGTCCTGCTCATCACCCTCGGCCTCTCGCGGCTGCGCCCGGCGGCGCCCGAGCGTCGACCGCGGCACCGTGGTCATCGACACCGTCAAGCGCGGCCCGTTGCTCCGCCAGGTGCGGGGTCTCGGGACGCTGATGCCCGAGGAGATCCGCTCGATCCCGGCGCTGACCGAGGGCCGCATCGAGCGCATCGTCCTGCAGCCCGGCGCCCCCGTGAAGCCCGACTCGGTGATCCTCGAGCTCACGAACCCCGAGCTGGAGCTCCAGGCCCTCGAAGCGGAGTCGCAGCTGCGCGCGGCCGAGGCGGCGGCCGCCGAGCTGCGGGTGCGGCTCGAGAGCCAGAGGCTCGATCAGGAAGCGTCGGCGGCCCGGGTGCAGGCCGACTATCACCAGGCCCGGATGCGAGCCGACGCCAACCAGGAGCTGTTCGACAAGGGGCTCGTGGCCAGCATCGACTTGAAGGTCGCGAAGGTCACGGCGGACGAGCTCGAGAACCGGAACCGCATCGAGCAGAAGCGGCTGGAGATCGGCGGAGAAGCGGTGACCGCGCAGCTCGCGGTGCAGGCGGCGCAGGTCGAGCAGGCGCGTGGCACCGCGCGCCTGCGCCGTAACCAGGTCGATCAGCTGAAGGTGCGCTCGGGAATCGACGGGCGTGCTCCAGCAGCTCGGCCTCGCCGCCGACGGATCGGCGCGACCCCTCGAGGTGGGCCAGCGCGTGACCGCGGGAACGACCCTGGCCAAGGTCGTCCAGCCGACCCAGCTGAAGGCCGTGATCAAGATCGCGGAGACCCAGGCCAAGGACGTCCAGCAAGGCCAGGTCGCGAGCGTCGACACCCGCAACGGCATCATCCCCGGGCACGTGGCCCGCGTGGATCCCGCCGCGCAGAACGGCACGGTCACCGTGGACGTGGCCCTCGACGGCGCGCTGCCCAAGGGCGCGCGTCCCGAGCTCTCCGTCGACGGCACGATCGAGCTCGAGCGGCTGGCCGACGTGCTCTTCATGGGCCGGCCGGCGCAGGGCCAGGCGGACAGCCTGGTGGGTCTCTTCCGGCTCGACGAAGGAACGAGCGAGGCCACCCGGGTCAAGGTCAAGCTCGGACGTACCTCGGTCAACGCGGTCGAGATCGTCTCCGGCCTCAAGGTCGGCGATCAGGTGGTCCTCTCCGACACCTCGGCCTGGGACGCCCACGACCGCATCCGTCTCAATTGAAGTACAAGGAGCATCGATGAGCGCTTCCGCCGACGACGCCATGATCAAGCTGACCGGTCTCACCAAGGTCTTCTACACCGACGAGGTGGAGACCCACGCCCTCTCCGGGATCCACCTGGAGATCCTGCGCGGCGAGTACGTCGCGATCTCGGGTCCCTCGGGCTGCGGCAAGTCCACGCTGCTCTCGATCCTGGGCCTCCTCGACTCGCCCACCGACGGGAGCTACACCCTGAACGGCCGCGCGGTGCAGGGGCTGAACCTCTCGGAGCGGGCCCGCATCCGCAACCGCGAGATCGGCTTCATCTTCCAGAGCTTCAACCTGATCGGCGACCTCACCGTCTACGAGAACGTGGAGCTGCCCCTCACCTACCGGGGGATGAAGGCCACCGAGCGCAAGGAGCGCACGACCGAGGCCCTGGAGCGGGTGGGCATGGCCCACCGCGCCAAGCACCTCCCGAGCCAGCTCTCGGGCGGCCAGCAGCAGCGCGTGGCCGTGGCCCGTGCCCTCGTCGGCAACCCCTCGATCCTGCTCGCGGACGAGCCGACCGGGAACCTCGACTCCAAGAACGGCGAGGCGGTGATGGAGCTCCTGCGCGAGCTGCACCGCGCCGGCTCCACCATCTGCATGGTGACCCACGACACTCGCTTCGCGCGCCACGCCGACCGCACCATCAACATCTTCGACGGCCAGGTGGTCGAGGAGAACGAGAAGTCGGAAGCGATGGCCTCGGCCTGAGGGGACGCGGGCTCGCCTGGCGACGATCAGGCGAACCCGCGCGACGGCCTAGGGCTTCGGCTTGTCGGTCTTCGCCCCGGCCTTCGGGGCGGCCGGCTTGGGCGTCCAGAGGTCTCAGGCCGGTCATCGAGGTCAATGCGACGTAGTGAGCGCCGGTGTTCGCCTTGGCGAAAGCCTGGACCCAGGCCGATTCGTTCCGCTCGTGCGCACCGGCGCGACCAGGTTTGATCTCTTCCCGATAGATGCGGATCAGCTTCGCGGGGTCGTCCGAGGTTGGCGCCTGCGCGCGGGCCGTCAAGCGAGCGACGACGGTCAGACACGCGCGCTCGGTGCAAGCCGTCAAGCGACGCGGGTTCTGGTGGCGCGGGTCTGGGGTCTGCTCGTTCCTCAGGAGTCGGGCGCCCAGACCTTCACGGTCGGGAGGCCGAGGCGGCCGGCGAAGAGATGGAGCGCGAACAAGACGAGCCAGAGGGTCGCCGGCGCCCAGGCCCGCCCGCGGTCGAGCCGCTCCGCGAGAGAGCGCAGCGGCGGCCAGGCCCGCAGGGCCGCTATCACCCCCGCGGCCCCCACCGCGTAGTAGACGGGGAAGAGGTAGCGGTCCGCGCGGCGATCCGACAGGCTGAACGCTCCCAGGTAGAACGCGGCAAAGCCCAGGACGAAGAGGACGCCCGTGCGCGTCCCCTCGTCCGCGGCGCGCGGTCCGCGCGCCCTTCGGCTCAGGAGAGCGGCGGCCAGGGTCAGGCTCCAGGGGAACGGGAACCAAAGGACGCGCCCCAGATACCAGACGAGGTTGTACGCCTTCTGCGGGAACCCGGCCGTGGATTGAGCGACTGCCGCAACACCGAGCTGACGGCCGAGATAGAACGACCAGAAAGGCTCGCCCGTGGCCTCGCGATAGAGCGACTCGTAGACCGTGGCGGTGGCGGCCACGGCCACGAGCGCCGCGAGCAACGCCGCCCAGGCCGTCCGGTTTGGAACGGACGGCTCGACGTGCCCTCGAACCGCCAGCCACAGCACACAGGCCGCGAAGCCCGTCACCACGAGCACGCCCTTCACCAGCAGAAGCCCCACGAGGCCGGCCACCACCGGGCGCCAAAGGCCGGTCGTCTTCGCGCCTGCTCGATTCCGTAAAGCGCCAGGAGCAAGCAGAGGAGCACGGCCGACTCCTGGTTGGCGCGGATGCGAAAGGTGAAGGCGATCGGCAGAAGCTGCGCGAACAAGACGAGGGCACGAGCCTCCACTCCGCTCACGAGAGTGGCGGCCAGGCGCTCCAGGAGCACGAGGCTCAGGGCCACGTAGAGACCGTTGACGGCGAGCGAAGCCTGCAAGGCCGGGTAGCCGAGCCGCGCGAGGAGGGCGGGGAGGAGATGGATGCCCACGGGGTGCTCGCGGAAGAGGCCGCTCATGAACCAGCCCGGGGGAAACCTGGGGGCGATCCAGTGCGGGAGCGGCTCCGCAGCCATCCGGGCCGCGAGCTCGGAGTAGAGCCGCGAGTCGGCGTCGCGCGCCTGGTAGCCGAGGGCCGCCAGGGCCATCGCCCCGAGACCGAGGACGGCGAGCCAGGCGACGCTTGCGAGGACGGCAGGAGAAGGGCGGCCCATGACTCAGCTCGAGAGCCCGATCCCCATCGCGTCGAGGATGCGGAGCAAGGGGCTCGGGCTTCCGCCCGCGTCGACCCGGCGCAGGGCCCGGGTGACGGCAGAGACCGCGAGTGAGCGTAGCGGCTCGGGAGGATAGGGGAAGGGCTTATGGCGTACGAGCGCGAGGCTCTCGAGCGGGCTCTTCCGGTCGAGGGCCAGGTGGGCCAGGAGCTTACCCGCGAGGTGCGTGGTGCCGAGTCCGTGGCCGGTGTAGCCGAGGCCGTAGTGAACGCGGCCACCGAGGGCCGAGCCGAAGAACGGGGTGAAGCGCGTGGTGGCGCAGATCGCGCCGCCCCAGGCGCAGGGGAACGCGAGGTCTCCCACCTCGGGGAAGTGCCAGGCGAAGCTCCGGCGGAGCTCTTCGTAGTGACGCTCGGAATGGTCGCAGGCCTCGTTCACCCGGTTGCCGGAGTAGTAGGCGGCCTCGCTCGTGCCCCAGAGGACGCGGTCGTCGGAGGTGAGGCGGTAGTAGTTGAAGAAGGCACGGCCGTCGGTCACGGCCTGCCGGCCGCTCCAGCCGAGGGCCGCGCGCTGCGATGGACGCAGGGGCTCGCTCACGAGCACGTAGTCAAAGAGGGGCAGGAATCGGAAGCGGAGGCGAGGCAGGAGCTGATGGCTGTAGGCGCTCGTGGCCAGGATCACTCGCCTCGCTCGAACCTCGCCGTGCATCGTCCGCAAGCGGACCTCGACCCCCAAGGCCCCAACCTCGTTGACACGCGTCCGCTCGAAGATGCGCACGCCCGCCCGGAGCGCTTCGCGGGCGAGGCCGCGCACGAGCTTCACGGGGTCGAGAATGACGGCCGTCGGATCGAAGAGCGCACCCCCATAGCGTGGGCTTCGGATCTGGGCTTGGACCTCGTCCTGCGAGAGCATCCGGTAGTGCTCCATCCCGAGACGGCGGGCCACCTCGAGGCTTTCCGCGAGGTCGTCTCGCTGGCGGGTGTTCAAGGCCACGTGGAGCTGCCCGGTCCGTTCGAGGTCGCAGGCGATCGCCCGTCCCTCCACGAAGGCCAGGAGCTCCTGCAGGTTTTCCCGGCCCAGGCGGGCCAAGCAGGCGCGCTTCCGCCTCGCCGAAGTGGGCGACCGCCAGCGCATGGCTGTGGTCGATGGTCTCGGTCAGGATCCCCGCGTTCCTCCCGCTCGCCCCCGAGGCCGTGACCCCTCGCTCCAGGAGCACGACGTCCCGGCTCGGGTCCAGGGTCTTCAGGTGAAGCGCCGTCCAGAGGCCGGTAAGCCCACCGCCCACGATTGCCACGTCGGTCTGGACTCTGTCGGTCGAGCGGCGCCCCCGGCGCGCACGGCGCACGCGCGAGCCAGAAGCAGCTCTCCTCGATCGGGGGGCGGGCCTCGGGTCCCACGGGCTCTATGGCGCGGTCTTGACCTCGGTCCAGAGGCGCTCGTAGGTCACGGTCGCCTCGCCGATGTCGTTGATCAGCTCGAGTCGTGCCTTCACGTCTTCCGGCGGGAAGATCGCGCGGTTCTCCCGGATGCTTGCCGGAAGCAGGGCGATCGCCGCGAGGTTGGGGCTCGAGTACCTCATGGTGCGGCAGATCTCGGCCGCGATCTCCGGCTCCATCGTGAAGTCGAGAAAGGCGTGGGCGAGGTCGGGATGCGGCGCCGCGGCCGGGATCACGAGGCTGTCCACCGAGAGCGTGCCTCCTTCCTTCGGAATCACGTACTCGAGGTCGGGGTCCTGCTCCATCGCCTTCGCGAACTGGCCGTTCCAGCCGTGGGCGATCCAGACGTCGCCCGAGAGCAGCACGTCCTCGTAGTTGGAGGAGTTGTAGGTGCGGACCAGGGGTTTCTGCTCGATCAAGAGCCGCCGGGCCGCGGCCAGGGTCTCGGGGTCGGTCGCGTTGACGCTCTTCCCGAGCCTCTTCAAGGCCACGGCGAAGACCTCGCGCGGATCGTCCACCATCAAGACGCGCTGGCGAAAGCGCTCGTCCCAGAGCGCCGCCCACGAGTCGACGGCACCCACCTTCCTGCGGCTGAAGGCGATGCCGCAGGTGTTCCAGAAGTAGGGGACGGAGAAGCGATTGCCGGGGTCGTAGGCCTGGTTGAGGAACTGCGGGTCGAGGTTCTTCAGATTCGGCAAGGCCGAGTGATCGAGGGGCCGCAGGAGGTTCTGCTTCTTCAGCACCTCGATCGGATAGTTCGAGGGGCAGAGAACGTCGTAGGCCACGTTGCCGGCCTGGACCTTGGCCAGCATGGCCTCGTTCGTGTCGTAGAGGTCCACGTTGACCCGTACCCCGTGACGCGCTTCGAACTTGCGCAGGGTCTCGGGGGCGATGTAGTTGGACCAGATGTAGAGGTTCAGCACCCGGTCTCCGGCGCCCGCGGGACGGCCCAGGACGAACGGGGTCGCCAGCACCAGGAGGCCGACGGTGGCCGGGATCGCGGCCGAGCGGGCGGACTTTCCCTGCTCCAGCCGATAGGCCGCGAAGAGCAGTACGCTCGTGGCCACGAGCAGCAGAGTGGAGACGGCGTTGATCTCGGGCGAGATGCCCGTGCGCACCATCGAGTAGATCTGGATGGGAAGGGTCGTGGAGCCCACCCCGGCCACGAACGAGGTGATCACGTAGTCGTCGATCGACAGCGCGAACACCAGGAGGGCGGCCGCCAGGACGCCGGGGGCGATCCCGGGCAGCGTGACCTTGAAGAACGTGGCCGCGGGCCGCGCGCCCAGGTCCATGGCCGCCTCTTCGAGGCTCTTGTCGAAGCCCACGAAGCGGGCGCGCACCACGATCACCGCGTAGGAGAGCGAGAACGCCACGTGGGCCAGGATCACGGTCAGGAACCCGAGGCGGAGTCCGATGGCCGCGAAGAGCAGCACCAGGGACGAGGCCAGCACGATCTCGGGGATGACGATCGGCACCGTGATCAGGGCGTCGAGCGCGGCCTGGCGCCGGAAGCGGTGCCGGTGGAAGGCCAGGGCGGCGGCGGTCCCGGCGACCACGCAGACGAGGGTGGTGGCGCCCGCGACGATCAGGCTGTTGCGCAGGGCCGAGAGAATCTGCGGGTTCTCGAACAGCTTGCTCGTACCAGGCGAGGGTGAAGCCCTCCCAGCGTGGCGGTGAGCCGGCTCCGGTTGAAGGAGAAGACCACGAGGACCAGGATGGGGGCGTAGAGGAACGCGTAGACCGCGAGGCTGAAGACGGTGAGTACGCGGGATCCCGCGGCGCGGCGGAGAGCCATGCGCCGAGAGCATACTGCCAAAGGCGACAGGGGTGAGGCGCTACGGAGTGCCCGCGCTGAAGTCCGTCCAGGGTCCGCGCGCGCGGTCCTTGAGCAGGCCCGCCATCCATTCGAACTGGGGGTGCGCGGCGAGGAAGGCCGCCGCGTCGAAGGCCGGACCGCAGGCGGCACCCCAATGGGCCGCGATCGTCATGCGCTTGGCCATGGCCGCGTCCACCACCTTGGCGTCGAAGGCCCCGGAGGGCGAGAAGGGGATGCCGCCGCCCTCGAAGCGAGGGTCGAGGTCGCCGCGGCCGCAGAGCGAGCGCGAGTCGGGGCCCTCCTTGCCGAGGTAGGTGTCGAAGCCGTCGCCCAGGAACGCCTTGGCCTTCTCCGCGTCGATCTTGCCCGCGTTCGCCTTCATGAGCTGCTTCCAGCGCACGCGGCGCGCGATGTTGTCGTCGCGGATGTCGGTGTCGTTGCTCGTGGTCTCGAAGCGGAGGATCTTCAGGTCCTCGGCGATGTTCGAGCCGACGAAGAAGCCGTCCTTCTTCTTCTCGAAGGCCACGTGCTTGAGCCCGAGCTCGAGGCGCGCGATCTCGCTGGTGTTGACGTCGCCCAGGAGCCAGGCGTTGGCGTAGCCGCCGTTGTTGCCCTTCTTCATGACCTGGCGCACCACTCGTCGATCGAGGAGGCGTCCTGGGTGGCGCGCCGCATACGAGCGAACTCCGGGATGCCCTTGCTCGTCGAAGCCGGTGAAGTCGCCGATCGTCGTCTCCGAGCCCACGAGGCCGGCGTCGGTGACGAAGAAGTCGGTGCCGCTGTGGATCCAGCCGGGGAAGACCTGCATCAGGATGCGGTGTCCCTTGGCCGGCTTCAGGTCGAGGATGACGTTGGCGTCGGCGATCGTGTAGCCGAACCAGGTGTTGTGGCCGAGCACGACCTTGCCGTCGGCGGTGGCCGACCCGGTGGCGATGAAGGAGCTGCAGCCTTCCTTGGGAAGATCGGGAGCCCTGGATCCGACCTTGTCCTTCTCCTTCGGGCCACCAATAGAAGATGTCGAACCAGGCGTTGTAGGCCACGATCTCGTCACGGGTCGTGGCGAACTCCGGCCGCCTTCATTCCCGCCGCGATCCCCTCCATCTCGGCCAGGTTCTCGGCGTCGACCTTCGGGGTGAAGACGGCCTTCACGCGATCCACGAGCCAAGGCCATTCCATCCCGGTCTGGTGTCGCCAGACCTCGCGGCGGACCCGGATCGCCTCTCCGATCTCCTTGGCCAGGAGAAAGCCGTGCTGGAAGCCGCGCTCCTCGGGCGTGCCCTCGACGTGCGAGTGCGATCCATCCCGCCCGGTCGGCGCGCGCCGCCTTGGCGAGCCAGGCCTTCTGGTCGGGCGTCTGCGCGCTCGCAAGGGGGGCAAGAGCGGCGAGGACGAAGAGGGCGATGGCCGGTGGCGTCTTTCATGTGGTCCTCCGAAGGCGGAGTTTACCCCGAGGGCGCTTCCAGCCAGCCAACGGGGCCCAGAAGAGCGAGGGCCGGGATCTCCGCGCGGAATCCCGGCCCTCGTCACGAATGGTTGCGGCCTAGTACCGGTAGTGGTCGGGCTTGTAGGGCCCGTCGACCGACACCCCGATGTACGCCGCCTGCTTCTCGGTCAAGCGGGTGAGCTTGGCCCCGATCTGCGCCGAGGTGCAGCCGCGCCACCTTCTCGTCCAGGTGCTTGGGCAGGGTGTAGACCTTCTTCTCGTAGCTCCCGCGCTTCTCCGCGAGCTCGATCTGGGCCAGGACCTGGTTCGTGAAGCTGTTCGACATCACGAAGCTCGGATGGCCGGTGGCGCAGCCGAGGTTCAAGAGCCGGCCTTCGGCCAGGATCGAGGACGCTGTGGCCGTCCGGGAAGGTGAACATGTCGTACTGGGGCTTGATGTTGGTCCGCTTCACCCCGGGCATCTTCTTGAGGCCGTCCATGTCGATCTCGTTGTCGAAGTGGCCGATGTTCCCGATGATGGCCTTGTCCTTCATGCGCGCCATGTGCTCGACGGTGATGATGTTCGCGTTGCCGGTGGCGGTGATGAAGATGTCGGCGGTCGCCACCACGTCCTCGATGGTCGCGACCTGGTAGCCCTCCATGGCCGCCTGGAGCGCGCAGATGGGGTCGATCTCGGTCACGATCACCCGCGCGCCCTGGCCCTTCAGCGACTGGGCGCAGCCCTTGCCCACGTCGCCGTAGCCGAACACCACCGCGACCTTGCCCGAGAGCATCACGTCGGTGGCGCGCATGAGGCCGTCCACCAGCGAGTGCCGGCAGCCGTAGAGGTTGTCGAACTTGCTCTTGGTCACGCTGTCGTTGACGTTGATGGCCGGGAAGAGCAGCGTGCCCGCCTTCTGCATCTCGTAGAGGCGGTGCACGCCGGTCGTGGTCTCCTCGGAGACGCCCTTGCACTCGGCCGCGACCTTGCCCCAGCGCCCGTTCTGCTCCTTCTGGAGCTTCGCGAGCAGGCGCAGGATGATCGCGAACTCCTCGCTGTCCGCGGTCTCCGGGGCCGGCACCTTGCCCGCCTTCTCGTACTCGAGGCCCTTGTGGATGAGGAGCGTGGCGTCGCCGCCGTCGTCCACGATCTGGGTCGGCCCGCGGCCGCTGCCGAAGTCGAGGGCCCGCTCCGTCATGTCCCAGTACTGCTCGAGGGTCTCGCCCTTCCAGGCGAAGACGGGAAGGCCCGCGGGCTTCTCCACCGTCCCCGTGGGACCGACGGCCACCGCGGCCGCGGCGTGGTCCTGGGTCGAGAAGATGTTGCAGGAGCACCAGCGCACGTCGGCGCCGAGGTCCTTCAGGGTCTCGGCCAGGACCGCGGTCTGGATCGTCATGTGCAGGCTGCCCGTGATGCGCTGGCCCGCGAGCGGCTTCTTGCCCGCGAACTCCTTGCGCACCGACATGAGGCCCGGCATCTCCTGCTCGGCGAGACGGATTTCCTTGCGCCCCCACTCGGCCAGGGAGAGGTCGGCCACCTTGAACTCGAGCGCCCCTTTGGCGGGGGCGGCTAGCGTCGTCGTCATCGCTTTCTTTCTCCTTCTTTCACGGACACGGCACGAAGGCGGGCGCGACCGGCGCGCTCCGCCGTGGTCAAGATCAAGGCCGGGCCCTTGGCCCCGGGCTCGGGGGGAAGCTCGCGGCCGAGGGCGCCGGGAAGCCGGCGTCCTCCATCATCGAGCGAGGTCCGCGGGCTCGAAGCCGAGGCGCTCCTGGCCCATCGCGAGCCGGAACTCCTCGCGGTCGTGGCGCAGCAGGTCGAGGACCACGGCGCGGCCGCCGGGCTTCACGATGCGCGCCATCTCGGCCACGACCGCGGCCGGGTCGGGCACGTAGGAGAGGGCCAGGACGAGGAGGGCCGCGTCGCAGGCGGCGTCCTCGATGGGCAGCGCTTCCAGGCTTCCCTTGCGCAGCTCGACGTTGGCGCGGTCCGCGGTGCGTGCCCGCGCGGCCTTGAGCATCGCCGCCGACTGGTCGATGCCGATCACCTGCGCGACGTGGGGGGCGAGGGCCGCGGTCAGGGCGCCGGTTCCGCAGCCGAGGTCGGCCACGACCCAGCTCGAGGGCAGCAGGCGCCAGGAGCGCCGTCTGGTTGAGGGCGCGCCCGTAGGCCTCCTCGCGAAGCCGATCCCAATCGCGCGGAAGCGCCGGCGAAGAAGGCCTGGGCGGGAGGCGTCTGGCGCGCGCGGAGCCGGGTGAGCCGCAGCGCGTCCTGGCGCGTGGTGGGCCAGGCCTCGGTCTCGGCGCGGGCCAGGAGCCACAGGCGGCGGGCGGCCGCGTCCTTGTCCATGCGCACCATGCGGTAGAGGCGGTTCGTACCCTGGGCGCGGCTCTGGACGAAGCCGAGGTCGCCCAGCACCTTCAGGTGCCGGCTCACCGTCGACTGCGGGCAGCTGCAGCGATCTCGCACAGGGGCGCCACCCCGAGCTCCTCGCCGCTCCAGGAGGCGCAGCAGGCGCAGACGCGTGGGGTCGGCCAGGCTCGCCATCCAGGACAAGAGGGCCTCCGGCTGTCGTTCCGGGGCGGGGGCCGCTACCATCGTTCCATCCGGATGCAAGGATAGACCAGGGTCGGGCGCCCGAGTCAAGCCCCGGGCCCGCGGCGCCCGCGTAGAATCGGGCGGCGAACGACACGCGCGGGAGGTCCGGGACGATGACACGCCGCCTGTTGCTCATGAGCACGTCCACCGTCTTCGGCACCGGCTTTCTCGAGCACGGCTTCGCCGAGCTCCGGGACTTCCTGGGGCCGCGGAGCGCGTCCTCTTCATCCCCTACGCCATCGCCGACCGCGACGGCTACGCGGCCAAGGCGCGGAGCGCCTTCGAGAGCATCGGCTACGGCCTCGATTCGATCCACGAGGCGGCCTCGGCCAAGGATGCGCTGACCGCGGCCGAAGCCGTCTTCGTCGGGGGCGGCAACACCTGGAGGCTCCTGAAGACCCTCTACGACCTGGACCTCCTCCCCCTGATTCGCGCCCGCGTCCTGGACGGGAGCTTGCTCTACTCGGGGGCGAGTGCCGGATCCAACCTGGCGGGCCCGACCATCAAGACCACGAACGACATGCCGATCGTCGAGCCGCCGTCCCTCCGGGCGCTCGGCCTCGTGTCCTTCCAGATCAACCCCCACTACCTCGACCCCGATCCCGGCTCGAAGCACATGGGCGAGACCCGCGAGACGCGGCTCCGCGAGTTCCACGAGGAGAACGACACCCCGGTCGTCGGGCTGCGCGAGGGTGCGATCCTGCGCGTGGAGGGCGAGAGCATCCTCCTGAAGGGCCAGGCCGGGGCCCGCCTCTTCCGCCGCGGCCAGGAGCCGGTCGAGGTCGCGCTGGGGTCAGGTCTGGAATTGTGAATTCCCTTCGGAGATGCCTCGATTCACAATTCCAGACCTGACCCCTATCTTCACGAAGCGGTAGCCGAGGCCGACGACGGTCTCCACGTGGTTGCGGGCGGGGCCGAGCTTCAGGCGCAGGCGGCGGATGTGGGCGTCGATGCTGCGGGTCTCGACGTCGCTTTCGTAGCCCCAGACCCGCTCCAGCAGCCGCTCGCGGGTGAGCACGCGGCCCGCGCGCTCGAGCATGTAGCGAAAGAGCTCGAACTCCTTGTGGGTGAGCCGGATCTCCTCGCCCTGGTAGCGCACGATGAACGAGTCGAACTCCACCTCGAAGTTCTCGTCGCGGTAGCCCTGCGGCGCGTCGTTCGTCCCCGAGGCGCGGCGCAGCGCGACCTTGCAGCGCGCGGCCAGCTCCTTCAGGCTGAAGGGCTTCACCATGTAGTCGTCGGCGCCCATCTCCAGGCCGAGCACGCGGTCCACCTCGTCGGCGCGGGCGGAGACGATGATGATCGGCACGTGGGCGGTGGTGTTCTGCCGGCGGATCATCCGGCAGACCTCGAGGCCGTCCATGCCCGGCAGGTTGAGGTCGAGCAGCACGAGGTCGACGCCCCGGCGCACCGCCTCCAGGCCCTCCTCGCCGGTGCGCGCGACCTTCACCTGCAGGCCGACCTTCTCGAGCTGGTAGGAGATCGCCTCCGCGATGTCGTTGTCGTCCTCGATGAGCAGCACCCGCCGCCGGTGGTCCGGCGCCGGCGGCGGGGCGGGTCGCGGCGGCCGAGCGATCCGCCTTCACGCCGGTCTCCATGTGGTGGTGGCGCACGTCCTTGCCCTCGACCAGGAAGATCACGTCCTCGGCCACGTTGGTGGCGTGGTCGGCGATGCGCTCCAGGTTGCGGCTCACCAGGATGAGGCCGAGCGCGCGCTCGATGGTGGCGGGGTCGGCCATCATGTAGGTCAGGAGGACGCGGAACACCGCGTCCTTCAAGGCGTCCACCTCGTCGTCCCGCTTCAGGACCCCGCGCGCCATGGCCGCGTCCTTCTTGACGAAGGCGTCGAGCGCGTCCCGGGTCATGGCCTGGGCCGCCTCGGCCATCCGCGGGATGTCGATGAGCGGCTTGATGGGCGGATAGCGCAGGAGCTTGAGCGCGTTCTCCGCGATGTTCACGGCCTGGTCGCCGATGCGCTCCAGGTCGGCGTTGATCTTCATGGCCGAGGTGATGAGGCGCAGGTCGGTGGCCATCGGGGCCTGGAGGGCCAGGAGCTTCAAGGCCCGATCGTCGATCTCGATCTGGAGGTCGTTGATCTCGCGGTCCCCGGCCACGACCTCTTCGGCGAGCTCGGGCCGGCGCTCCATCAGGGCCATGACCGACCGGTGAACGCGCTCCTCCACCAGGGCGCCCATGTTGAGCAGGCGCTGCTTGAGGGTCTTGAGCTCGTCCTCGAAATGCACGCGTTCCATGAGACCTTCCTTGTGTCTAACCGAACCGGCCCGTGATGTAGTCTTCCGTCAGCTTCTCGCGCGGGGTCGTGAACATCGAGGCGGTGTTGCCGTACTCCACCAGCCGGCCCAGCCAGAAGAAGGCGGTCCGGTCCGAGACCCGCGCCGCCTGCTGCAGGTTGTGGGTCACGATCACGATCGTGTACTTCTCCTTGAGGGTGTAGATCAGCTCCTCGATCTTCAGGGTCGCGATCGGGTCCAGGGCCGAGCAGGGCTCGTCCATGAGGAGCACTTCGGGCTCCACCGCGATGGCCCGGGCGATGCAGAGGCGCTGCATCTGGCCGCCGGAGAGACCGAGGCCGCTCTCGTTGAGACGGTCCTTCACCTCGTCCCAGATCGCGGCGCCCTTCAGCGAGCGCTCGGCGGCTTCGTCGAGGGTGGCCTTGTCGTTGATGCCGGCGATGCGCAGGCCGTAGACCACGTTCTCGTAGATCGACTTCGGGAACGGGTTCGACTTCTGGAAGACCATCCCCACCCGGCGGCGCACCTCGATGACGTCGGTGGTAGCGGCGTTGACGTCGAGGCCCTTGACCGTGATGGTGCCGGTGGTCTTCACGTTGTCGATCAGGTCGTTCATCCGATTGAGGCAGCGCAGCAGGGTCGACTTGCCGCAGCCTGACGGGCCGATGAAGGCGGTGACCCGCCGATCCTCGATGTCCATGGTGATGTCGTGCAGGACGTGGTTGTCCCCGTAGCTGAGGTTCACGTCCTTGATCACGATATCGGGCTCGCGGACCTCGGGTCGCGGAAGTGTCTTGCGCCTTGACCTCGGTCGTGATGCGGAGGTCGGTCTCGGGCATGGCCGTGGTCTGCAGTGTCCTGGGACATGACGCTCCTCAGAAGGCGCCGGTCTTGTACTTCTCGCGCAGCCGGTTGCGCACGACGATGGCGGTCAGGTTCAGCAGCACCACGATGATCAGGAGGAAGATCGTCGTGGTGTAGACCATGGGCTTGGCCGCCTCGACGTTCGGGCTCTGGAATCCCACGTCGTAGATGTGGAAGCCCAGGTGCATGAACTTGCGGTCCAGGTGGAAGAATGGAAAGAAGCCGTCGAGCGGAAGCTCGGGCGCGAGCTTCACGACACCAGTCAGCATCAGGGGCGCCACTTCTCCGGCGCCCCGGGCCATGGCCAGGATGAGGCCCGTGAGGATGCCGGGAGCGGCGGCGGGAAGAACGACCCGCAGGATGGTCTGGAACTTGGTGGCCCCCATGGCGAGCGATGCCTCGCGCATCGATCGCGGAACCGCCGCCAGCGCCTCTTCGGACGACACGATCACCACCGGCACCGTGAGCAGGGCGAGAGTCAGCGCCGCCCAGAGGATGCCGCCGGTTCCGTAGGTCGGCGTGGGTAGGGCCTCCGGGAAGAAGATCCGGTCGATCCCTCCGCCCACGAAGTAGACGAAGAAGCCGAGACCGAACACCCCGAAGACGATCGAGGGAACGCCCGCCAGGTTGTTCACGGCGATGCGGACGATCCGGACCAGCGGTCCTTGCCGGGCGTACTCGCGCAGGTAGAGGGCGGCAACGACACCCAGGGGCACCACGATCAGGCTCATGATGAAGACCATCATGACGGTGCCGAAGATCGCGGGGAAGATGCCGCCCTCGGTGTTCGATTCACGCGGATCGTCGTGGAAGAACTCCCAGAGCCGAGAAGCGTAGACGCCGAGGCGGCTAGGCCAGGAGAGCTCGTTGGCGGGATAGGCCCGATAGATGTCGAGGGTGCGGAGCTCCTTCTCCTTGCCGTCCGCCGACCGCAAGGTCACGGCCGTCACCGCGGCGCTCTCGACGATCTTGGCAAGGGCCTCTTGCTTCTTCGCGTAGAGCGCCTTCTGATCGGCGATCTCCCGATCGATCCTCGCGCGTTCCTCGACCTGATCCGCGCCTGGATCCCGCTTCTTCTGGAAGTCGAGCTTCCGGATGCGGAGCCTCGCCTGCTCGATCGCGTAGTTGATGGCCCCGATCTCGTTCTTCTCGATCTTCTTGATCGTGGCACGGTCGCTGGCCGCGGTATCGACCAGGGGGGAGAGGGCCCGGCCTACGTCCTCGGGTCCCTTGGCGAGCTCCTTATCCCCTTGCTTCAGCAGTACGGGCGTCCCCAGCAGGGGGCCGTACTCTCGCCGCTCGACGAAGTACGCTCCGGACGGCTTCTCGCGCTTCACGATGTCGTCCTCGTCGATCCACTTGAAGTCGAAGCCATAGAGGTCGCGATTGCCGATGCGCAACTGGATCCGGTGTTTGTCGATGCGAGTCGCCTGACCGGGCGAGGGGATCACCTGACGATTCACCAGCTCGCCCAGGAACACGCTGCCGTCCTTGAGGGTCACCTGCTCGAGCGACTGGGGCCAGAAGAAGGCGAGGCCGTTGACCAGGATCACACCGATCAGGCCCACGATCATCAGGATGCAGATGCCGAGGGCGCTCCCCGTGAACCAGATCATGGGCTCGCCCCGCCTGAGCGACTTGGCCAGGGAGCCCATCAGATCGCTCGGTAGCGCTCGCGCAGGCGCTGGCGGACCAGCTCGGCGAGAGTGTTGACGAAGAAGGTCATGAGGAAGAGCACCAGGCCAGCCAGAAACAAGGTGCGATAGAGCGTGCCGCCGTAGGGTGCTTCGGGGATCTCCACGGCGACGTTGGCGGAGAGCGTGCGCATCCCATTGAAGATCGACCAGTCGAGGACGGGGGTATTGCCGGTGGCCATCAGCACGATCATGGTCTCCCCCACCGCCCGGCCGAAGCCGATCATGACCGCGGAGAAGATGCCGGGGCTGGCCGTGGGCAGGACCACGCCGATGGCCGTCTGCCAGCGGCTCGCGCCCAGGGCCAGGCTGGCCGCGGTCAGGTGCTGCGGCACGCTCGTGAACGCGTCTTCGGCGATCGTGAAGATGATGGGGATCACGGCGAAGCCCATGGCGATCCCGACGACCAGGCAGTTGCGCTGGTCGTAAACGAGGTTCAGGGTGCTCTTGAGCCAGAGCTGGAGGTCACCCCCGAAGAGTCCGGCCTCTACCGCCGGGCCCAGGAAGAAGGCGGCGAGCGCGCCCAGGACGAGCAGGGGCACGATGAGGGCCACCTCCATTCCCGGCTTGAGGCGCTTTCGCACCGCGCGCGGCACTCGGTCCCAGACCAGCATGCCGGAGGTGCCGAAGAGAGGGAGCAGGACGATCATCAGGAGCACGGGCACGAGGTTGCGCTCCACCCGGCCCGCCAGCCACAACCCCGCGATGAAGCCCACCACCACGCTGGGGAGCGCGGCCATGATCTCGACCGTGGGCTTCACCTTGGCCTTGACGTTCGGGTGCATGAACTGGGAAGTGTAGAGGGCGCCCATGATCGCGAGGGGCACTGCGAACAGGAGGGCGTAGAGCGTCCCTTTGATCGTCCCGAAGATCAGGGGGACGAGGCTGAACTTGGCCTCGAAGTCATCGGTACCACCCGTCGACTGCCAGACGTACTCGGGCTTCGAGTAGCCCTCGTACCAGACCTTTCCGAAGAGGGCGCGCCAGGACACTTCGGGATGGGGGTTCTGGATGTCGAAGCGCAGGAGCTGACCTGCCGCGTCTCGGGCGATCATCCCGTCGCTCTTGGGGGTGATGAGGACGGAGTCGACGGAACGGCCCACCCCCGGGAAGGTGAGGAGGGTGCGCTCCGAGGTCAGGTGGCGGAGCACCAGCGAGCCGTCGGCCCCGGCGGTCACGAAGCTCTTGTCCCGCATCGAGCGCCCGATCGCCTGGATCGCCGTCCCCTGCGGAGGAAACTGATGGGCCTGGACGAGGCTCAAGTCGGCGTCTTCGTCCCTCTCCCGCACCCGGAACCAGGCCGACAGATTTCCCTTGTCGTCGCCCACGAGAAGCGAGTTGCCACCGAGCACGTACTCGAGCGCAGTGATGGGCTCGACCGAGGCGTGCTTCACCTCGATCTTGCGGACCTCGGAGCCAAGCTCCCAGTAGTGGAGGTTTCCCTTGTCGGTGGAGGCCACGAGACCCTCCGTGCGTCCCAGCCGAATGTGGGTGACCCGCTCGCCGTCGGTACGCAATGTCTCGCGCTTCTCCTGCTCGCTTTCGTCGACGCGAACCACGACGATCTCGTCGTTTCCAAGGAGCGCCGCTACGGCCTTCTTCCCTTCGCTCTCGGAATACGTCACCTCCCTGACCGGTCGATGGGAAGGATCGACCTCGAAGACGCCCCGTTCGCGCACGGAGACGTCGATATCGACGAGCTTCTGCTCTTCGTACTTGGGGAGGAACCGCACCTGGGCCAGGGCTACCCGGCCATCGGCGGTGCCGGCCCCGACGAAGTCGCCGCTGAGGCTCCGCGAGGCGGAGGCGATGGTGGCCCCGGCCACAGAGGCCAGGGGGATCTCCTTGGCGACCGAGCCGTCGGCAAGGCGGAAGATGACGAAGCGGCCATCGGGCAAGAGCTCGTACAAGTACATCTGGTACTCGTCGACGCCCACCGCGAGCCCTCCCTCCGGGGCCGGTGTGGCGGCTCCAGGCACCGCCGCGAGTTGGAGGGCGCCGCGCGCTTGCCCTTGCGCGGACCGAAACAAAGGAAGCGTCTCTCCGAGGATGAAGAGAAAGATGAAGAGGACCGCCACGATGATGAAGAGGCCGCCGAAGGTGATGGTGCCCGTAGCCAGCCGGTCGAAGAGCTTGACTCGCCTGATGCGAGTCGACGCTTCCTGAACGCGCTGCCGGACGCTCGGCGCGGGGGCAGTGGGAGCGGCGGCGGCCATGGGGACTCTTACCTCCTCGACGGGTTCCGGTCCGAAAATCGGGTGGAGGGGGCGACCGCGACCGCCGCCCCCTCCACCCTCCTACCTACTCGAGCTTGGCCAGCTCCTGCTTGACGATGTCAGGCGACAGCGGAAGGTACCCGTCCTTCACCACGACCTCCTGGCCTTCCTTGCTCAGGATCAGCTTGACGTACTCCTTGACCAGCGGGTCGAGGGTCTTGCCCGGCGCTTTGTTGATGTAGAGGTAGAGAAAACGGGAGAGGGGGTACTTGCCACTCGTGACGTTCTCGTAGGCGCCGTCGAAGAAGGGGCTACCGTCCTTCTCGGCGAGCTGGACGGCCTTCACGCCGGAAGTCCTGTAGCCGATGCCGCTGTAGCCGATGCCGAAGCGGTCTTCGGTCACGCCCTGCACCACCGAGGCCGACCCGGGCTGCTCCTTCACCGAGTCCTTGTAGTCGCCGTTCTGCAGGGTGTGCTCCTTGAAGAACCCGTAGGTCCCGGAGGCGGAGTTGCGGCCGTAGAGGCTGATGGGCCGATTGGCCCAGTCTCCGGTGAGCCCAAGCTGGCCCCAGGTCTTGACGTCGGCCTTGTATGCTCGCTTGCGGGCCTTCGAGAAGATCGCATCGACCTGGGCGAGGGTCAGCTTCTCTACCGGGTTGTCCTTGTTGACCCAGATCGCAAGCGCGTCGTAGGACGTACGGATCTGGGTCGGCTTGTAGCCGTACTTCTGCTCGAACTGGTCGATCTCGGTCGACTTCATGGCGCGGGACATCGGACCGAACTGGGAAGTGCCGGCGATCAGGGCCGGAGGGGCCGTGGTCGACCCTTTGCCCTCGATCTGGATCTTGACGTTGGGGTAGAGCTTCTGGAAGGTCTCTCCCCAGAGCGCCATCATGTTGTTCATCGTGTCGGAGCCCACGCTGTTGATGTTGCCGGAGACCCCGCTGGTCTTGGCGTAGGCCGCGATGGTCCCGTCCACCTTGACCGCCTGGGCCTGGGCGGTGGCCGCGCCGAGACCCAGCGCGAGCGGTCGTCACCAAAAGACGCTTCATGACTTCGTTCTCCTCAGTGTCCCCAACCCCGGCGTCCGAAGTGTGAGGGGTGCATGAAAACGGCGCGTTTCGCGCGTGTTAAACCTGGGTAAACTTCGCTCTCAGAAGGTCCAGTAGAAGGTGACCCGGAAGATGCGGTCCTGGTCCCGTCCCGGGAACTTCTTGGGGTCGGGGTCGCTGTCGTACTTCACCATCTCGACGTTCGGACTCACCCGGATCGCAGACTTGAAGAGGAACCACTCACCTCCGAAGATATAGGCCTTGAACGGCTTGGCGGTGCTGAGGATCCAGTAGTCGATGCCGTCGGCCCCGGGCAAGCCCGTATCGACCCCGCCGCGAGTTCCCTTGACGTCGTCGTAGCGGAAGAAGAGGTCCCCACTCTTCGTCGACCCGCCGAACTCCCAGATGCCGAAGGCGGACCAGATGTCGATCTTCTGGTCCGGCACAGCCGTGCCCGACTTGCGCTCCTGCCACAGGTACATCGCGGCCGCGCGAACGGTCTTGTTGCGGTATCCCGCGAAGCCCGAGAAGGTCTTGCGGTCCTGGCCGTTCGGGCGCTTCCCGTAGTTATAGACGGCGTCGAGCCCGATGCCCGGGTTGCGGTCGAGGCGTCCTTCGAGGCGGACGGTCTTGTACTTATCCGTCTCCGAGCCGTTCCCCGAGTCGTTCGCGAGCTGGGCCCCGTAGCTCAGGCCCTTGAAGACGGCGAGCGGCCCGCTCAGGGTGAGGCCGAAGTCCCGCGAAGAGTCGATCCGGTAGAGGTCGGCCGGCGTCTTCTCGATGTGGCGGAGCCCCCACCATCCCTCGATCCAGTCGAAGGTGAGAGTGGGCTGGATGCCGACGGTCATCTGCTGCTTGCCCGCGTACGTCCACTTCAAGTACGCGTCCTTGACGAAGGGAGTGATGTTCCCCGGCGAGGTGAACTGCCCGTTGCTGTTCGCTTCGAGCCGGAATCGGGTGGTGAACTTCTCGGAGAACGCGAGGTCGTAGGTGAAGTAGACGCGCCGCATCCAGAAGCCCTGCTGCCCCTGGGGCTTGGCCGCGTTCGTGGCACTGATCGCGTCCTGGTGGTACTTGTCGTACCAGTAGTAGTCGCCAAACATCAGCCCGCTGAACTTTCCCGCCGGGTAGGGTGACGGGGGCGCCGGGGGCTTGGGCTTCGCGAACACCTCGCCCGGCTTGTCGTGCTTGAAGTTGTAGAGGTTGATGGCGTCTTCGCTGTCGAAGACCACGGTCTCGCCCTTCGGGCCGAACCCCAGGCGCGTGATGGCCACGCCGATTTCCGAGCCCCCGCTCTTCTCGAAGGCCTCGTAGCGCTGGCCGTTGGCGAAGACGTAGATGCGGCCGTCCTTCGCGACTTCCTGGTAGAACATGTTCTGCGCCCAGGAGCTGGCCGCGGCGGCCAATCCCAGGAGCAGGGCCCCGACGGTTACGAAACCGCGCGTCCAACCCTTCGCTCTCATCAAACGATCCTCCTTGGAAGTGCAGGCTTCAGACTGTAGACCGGCGTGAATCTATGGGGGGGTCGTGACGCTGATGTGACGGTCGTGTGAACGCCGTGTTAAATAGGCCCAAGTCGCGCCTGAAATCCCTGGGGGTTACGGTCGGTGCATTTGTTCGAGGCGGCGCGTGGCCAGTCGAGCCAGAATCGAGAGGGCGAGGACGAGGCCGACGAGCACCGCCGCCCCCGCCCACGCCTGACGGTGCCAGTCCTCATATGGAGAGATCGCGTAGGTGTAGATCTGCACGGTGAGGGAGGCCATCGGCCGGGTGGGGTCGGTGGACCAGAAGCGGTTGCCGAAGGAAGTGAAGAGAAGGGGTGCGGTCTCGCCGGCGATGCGCGCCAGGGCTACGAGCACTCCGGTCAGGACCCCAGGCAGGGCCGCGGGCAGGATCACGGTGAACACGGCCCGGCGGCGCGTGGCGCCCAGAGCCATGGCCCCCTCGCGAAGAGAGGCGGGAACGAGACGTAGCAGCTCCTCGGACGTTCGCGCCACGATGGGAACCATCATCACGGCCAGGGCCACGGAGCCTGCGAGACCCGAGAAGTGCCTGAAGGGCAGAACCGCGAGTCCGTACGCGAAGATGCCGATGGCGATCGACGGGACGCCGGTGAGGACGTCCGCCGCGAACCGGCATGTGGAGGCGAGCCGGGAGCGCGGAAACTCCGAGAGGAACACCCCTGCCAGGATCCCGATGGGGACGGCGAGCGCGCCTCCGATGCCGACGATGATCAGGGTCCCGACGATGGCGTTGGCCATGCCCCCGCCAGGCTCCCCGACCGGCTTCGGCATCCTGGTGAAGAAGTCGAGGTTCAGGGCGCCGAGGCCGTGGCCGAGAATGAGGAGAAGGACCAGGGCCACGGGCAGCAAAGCCAGGGCCACCGAGAAGCCGCAGAAGAGGACGACCAGCCGCGAGGTGATCCGGCGGCGAAGGGATGCCTTGCGTGACGTCACGCCGCGCGCGCCTTGACTGGGATCACCCCCCAACTTCGGCGCCACGCCCGAAGTGGACTGCTCGGATCGACGCTCCAGATGAGGAGGCGGGAGAGGGCATTGATCGCTACGGTAATCACGAAGAGCAGGAGACCGATCTCGATGAGGGCGTTGAGATAGAGGTCGCCGGTCGCTTCGGTGAACTCGTTGGCGATGACGGCGGACATGGTGTACTGGGGCGCAAAGATCGAGAGCGCAACCTGCGGGCTGTTGCCGATGACCATGGTCACGGCCATGGTTTCGCCCAGCGCCCGGGCGAGGCCGAGCATGATCGCGCCGATGATCCCCGTGCGTCCCCAGCCCAGGGTCAGGCGGATGGCCTCCCATTGCGTCGCCCCCAGGGCGTACGCGGCCTCCCGTTGCTCCCGGGGGACGGCCTTCAGGACCTCCCGGGCCACGGAGGCCGTGAAGGGAACGATCATCACCGCCAGGATGAGGGCCGCGGCGGCCATGCTGACCCCGACGGGGGGACCGGAAAACAGGGGCATTGAGCGCAGCCAGTCCGGCAGCATCAGCTGGGCTCGGCGCACCAGGGGCACGATGGAGTAGAGCCCCCACAAGCCGTAGACGATCGAGGGGATCGCGGCGAGCAACTCCGTGAGGGAGACGAGGAGAGCCCGCAGCCTCCGTGGGCAAAGCTCGGACAGGAAGACCGCGATCCCGAGGGCGACCGGAGTCGCGATGAGCAGCGCAAGGAGCGAAGAGTAGAGGGTGCCCCAGATGAAGGGCAGGGCTCCGAACTCGCCAGCCACGGGATCCCACTGCCGGCCGGTCCAGAAAGAGAGGCCAAACTTTTCTTGCGCGAGGCGCGAGTCGAGGTAGAGGGTCACGCCGATCGCGCTCACCAGAAGGACGATGACCAGGGCGCACGCGCCCGTCCCGACGTACAAGATGAGGTCGTCGGGACGACGGCGGGACGGGCGTGGCGAGGGCAATGTTTCCCTTGCCTCTAGAGCTTGATCTTCTGCAGTGCGGACTGCTCGAGCTTGACGACACTCGCGGGAAGGGGGGCGTATCCGAGCTCGGAGCAGTATTTCTGTCCATCCGTAAGCGACCATTTTACGAAGTCGACGAGGGTCCGGGCGCGCGCCGTGTCCCTGGGGTGTTCGTAGAGTAGGAGCCAGGTGAAGGACGAGATCGGGTAGGCGCCCTTGCCGGGAGCGTTGGTGATCGAGACTCGGAAGTCGGCCGGCATCGCCTGCGAAGCCCCCGCCGCGGCAGCGGTGACCGAGGCGAGGGAGGCCCGCAGGTATTCGCCCGCCTGGTTGCGAACCGAGCCGTAGGCGATCTTGTTCTGCAGGGCGTAAATCAGCTCCACGTAGCCCACGGCGCCGGGGGTCTGCTTCACGAGCCCGGCCACGCCCTCGTTTCCCTTGCCGCCGACGCCCACGGGCCACTGCACGGAAGTGCCGACGCCCACTCTCTCCTTCCACTCGGGCGAGATCTTCGACAGGTAGTCCACGAAGATGTAGGTCGTCCCCGAACCATCGGCGCGGTGGGCGACGGTGATGTCGGTCGCGGGGAGGGTTACGCCGGGGTTCTCCTTCACCAGGGCCGGGTCATTCCACTTCGTGATCCTGCCCAGAAAGATCGCGGCGAGGGTCTCACCGCTGAACTTCAGCTCGGCGTCCAGACCGGGGAGGTTGTAGACGGGGACGACTCCGCCCAGGACGGTCGGAAGGTGAAGTACTCCGTCGGGGGCGGCCTTCATCTGCTCTTCGGTCATGGGCCCGTCCGAGGCCCCGAAGAAGACGGTCTGGCTCGTGAGCTGCTTGATCCCACCGCCCGATCCGATGGACTGGTAGTTGATCTGGACGTTCGGGTGAAGCTTGTTGTATTCGGAGAACCACTTCGAATAGATCGGGTACGGGAAAGTCGCACCCGCCCCGTCGATCTGGACGGTCTGGGCTTGCGCGGAGACGGCGACGAGCATGGCGGCGACGGCGACGAAGCTCTTCATGAGATCTCTACCTCCGTGGGTCCGGCGACTGCGGCCAAACCACCTAGCCCCTCAATCGTTGGAATCCGACGACACGCTCGCGTGACAAAGGCGAGACGAAGATGTGACAACGTTCGGAGGTCCCACCAAATCTGCCGTTTACGAGAACTTCACACGCGCCCGCGCAAGGGGTCACCCCGAAGAGCCCTTCTTCCGTTGCGTCGGAAGATCAACGTCCCGTCCTGGCTCCGTGCTAGAGTCTCGCGCGCCTACGCCCACGGGAGGAACGCATGCGCCTCGGGCTCGCTCTCGGCCTTCTCGTCACGCCACTCGTCATTGGATGTGCATCGGTGCCGGCCTCACGCAAGGGGCCAGCGACGGCCGCGGAGGCATCTCCGTCGCCCGCACCGGCGGTGCCGGCCGACGACAATCTCAATGCGACCCTCTGGACGCAGCGCTCGGTCGAGCACGACCTCGCCTTCCGCGAGGTCTACCATGCCGCGAAGAAGGAGTTGCTGCGGGCTCTCGCCGATCCCCAGTGGGAGGCGCTCCCTCACGGCGAGCGCGAGGGAAGCATGGCGGGGCTGCCACCCGCCGTGATCGTCGACGTCGATGAGACAGTCCTCGACAACTCGACTTACCAGGCGCAGCTCGTGCTGACGGGCAAGGAGTACGGCGAGTTCACGTGGGCGGACTGGTGCCGCAAGGAGGCGGCCCTCCCCCTCCCTGGCGCGGGCGAGTTCACTCGCTTCGCGGCAGAGCACGGGGTTACCGTGTTCTACCTTTCGAACCGCGCGAAGGACCTCGGCGCGGCGACCCTCGACAACCTCCGGAAGGCCGGCTTCCCCGCCGCGAGCGACGACGTCTTTCTCGGCCTTGGCGCCCTCCTGCCTGGTTGCGAGATGGTCGGTACGGACAAAGGTTGCCGCCGGCGATTGATCGCTCGGGGTCACCGCGTGCTGATGCAGTTCGGCGATCAAGTCGGTGATTTCGTGGACGTCGTCTCGAATACGCCGGAGGGTCGCGAGCGCGAGATGCAGCCGTACGTCGATTGGATCGGCGAGCGCTGGTGGGTGCTGCCGAACCCGACCTACGGTTCCTGGGAGCCAGCCGTATTCCGCAACGATTGGTCGTTGCCTCGTGATCGTCGGCGACGCGCGAAGTTGGACGCCCTGCGGGCAGAGTAGCGCATCGGCTTGGTGCCGGCTCACCCAAGGGAGTGTCAGGAACGTCATCCTAAGGGCGCGAGAAAGTCCGCAGCGGCGACCTACGTTGGAGGCCTCTTAGGCAAGGAGGCCTGATGAACGCCACTCGTTCCGTCTTGAGTCTCATGGCGCTCGCGGCCGCGTCGACGACGCTGGCCAGCGATCTCACGCCCGTTTCGAACGCCAACCCCAAGGCGTCCGGCGTCGTGGCGCCGAATGTCCTGTCGCCCGAACTCCGCGCCGCGGTCGTGGTCCAGGGGGCGACGCCTCTCGAGAACCCTGCGATCGTCGATTCCGCCACGGGGAGCAAGGCCAGCCACTACGGCTATCTCAGCAACGGGCCCATGGTTCCGGCGCCGGGCGCGGTTCAGGCTCCCGGTTCCAACGTCGAGGCCAGCAAGACGGAGCCTGACAAGAACACGTACCTGATCCTGCGCGGTCAGTCTGGACCTGACCTCGGCTACGACTATGGCCACCACTTCCTCTTCCAGGGCCACGAGGCCGGCAAGGGGCACAGCACGCGGATCAACCTGGACGCGGACGCCGCACAAGTCCTCCTGGAACCGGGATCCGTGAACCATCACCTCTTCCTGTTCTCGACGGCGGTCTTCAGATCCGCCACGCCGGTGGCGTCACGCCGGGCACGATAGAGGTGGCTCCCGGCGGCTGCGTTGGCGAGTTCTCGATCATCGATGGCCAACCGACCTCGGCCCAGGTCGTCGCCGTAGGCGCCTCTCAGGTCCTCGCGGTTCCCGAGGACCGGGTCTGGGCCGAGCTGATCTCGGTACCGAGTTTCGCGCGCAACCTCCTGCGCTTCCGAGAGGGGCGGCCTCGGGGTCGAAGGTGCTTGACAGCTGGATTATGCTTTCGTCGGTCGAAGGGGTGCGCGAACATGGTCAAGGAAGACACCAGAGCCTGGGAGGGGATCTCCGGCAACGAATGCCTCCTCGCGTCCAAGGACGCAGACGGTTCGGTTCGGTTGATCGGCCCTTTCTCTCGCGAGCGCGCCGAGGCGTTGGTGCAGGTCTATGGGCGCATGTACCCGAGCCAGGCGTGTTGGATCGAGCCCCTTCCCCACGAAGTGCAAGACCTTCATTTGGGTCGCGTGAGCCGCCTTCCCCGGCCTACTGTTGGGCCACCGTCCGACAGCGGGCACTGACGGGCCCGACCACCACCCCACGAGCCTCTCTCCAGAACGATTCGCGCTCCGACGTCAGCGCGGACGGTGACCCCGGACAGGCAGGCCGACCTTCTTCTCGAGGCGCTCCACCCGCGCCTCCAAGTCAGCGAGGTCGTGGCGCCAGTGCTTGACGTCCTTGCGGACCTCGTCGAGCGAGTCCGCGAGCGAGGTGGACCCGGTGTCGAAGCGCTCCAAGATCGCTTTTGACGTCGCCTTGCCTCTTCACCTGGAGCGGCGACCTTGCCCTCCGGCCGGAAGGGCCGCCTCTCGAACTGGTGATTCCGCGGGTAGACCTCGATGATCCGAGCCGCTGCCCTCAGGCCCGAGCGGCGGGCTCGTAGGCACACCAGGGGTCGCTCGCGAACGGGTCCCCGGTGAGCGCGAAGGCGCGCGAGCGCGAGCCTCCGCAGATCTCCGCGAACTCGCAGCGGCCACACCGTCCGCGAAAGGCCGTCGGGCGCCGCAGGTGAACGAAGAGCTCGTGGTGACGATAGGCGTGGGCCAGGGTCTCCGAACGCACGGAGCCCGCCGACTGGGGCAAGAACCCGCTCGGAAAGATCTCGCCCTGGTGCGAGATGAAGAGGAAGCCGTTGCCGGCGTTGACTCCGCGCGGAGCCAGGCCCACCGTGTGCCCGGGCCCCTCGGACCGCGTGAGCACGAGCGGCATCGCCGCCGGTCCGTGGGGACGGGGGGACACCCCGGCCTCGCGCCGTTCCCGTTGGGCCACGAAGCGGCGGTAGTGGGGAGCCTCGGTCACCTTGACGATGAAGGAGCTCTTGCGCTGCACCCGATCGATGACCCCGAAGAGGCGCTCGCACTCTCCGGCGGTGAGGCCCGTGAGCTCGGTTCCCCGACCCGTCGGCACGAGGAAGAAGACTTCCCAGAAGACCACGCCGAGCGCCTCGACGAGCGTCCCCATCTCCTCGAGGCTCGAGGCGGTGTCGCCGCAGACCGTGGTGTTGATCTGCAGGGGCAGGTCGTGCTGGCGCGCCCACTCGGCGGCCGCGAGGGTTCGCGCGAAGGCCCCCGGCTCGCCCCGAAAGGCGTCGTGGCGCACCGCGTCCGGGAAGTCCAGGCTCAAGGCCATCTGGTCGAGCCCCGCCGCCTTGAGATTCGCAACCACCGCCTCGGTGAGGCGTTCGGTGGCCGCCGGGATCGTGGCCACCCGCAGCCCTTGCTTCTTGGCGTGGCGGATCAGATGGAAGAGGTCGGGCCGGTTCAAGGGATCGCCACCGGTGAGCACGAGGAGGGGCGTGCCCAGGGCCGCCACCTGATCGATGACGGCCAGTCCCTCCGTCGTCGTGAGCTCGAGGGGGTCGCGGTCGGGTCGGGCGCTGGCCCGACAATGCCGGCAGGCCAGGGCACAGGCCCGGGTCGTCTCCCAGATGACGAGGAAGGGTGAGACCGAGAAATCGACGGCCGGGAGCGCCCCCCCCCCTGGACCCCTCATCGTCGCGGGGCGCCCCAGGGCGCATGCGCCCGACCGTTCTGGGGCTCGGCCACCCATCCCATCCGGAAGGCCAGCGACACCGCCTCGAGCTTGGAGTGCACCTCGAGCTTTTCGAGGAGGTTGTGGATGTGATTGCGAACCGTGGCCAGCCGGATGCCCACCCTTCCCGCGATCTCCTTGTTCTGGAGACCCGCGGCCACCCACCGCAGGATCTCCTGCTCTCGGGCGGTCAAGGGTGGCGCCGCGCTCAGCGCCTCGTGCGGGAAGGAGGGCATGGGGCCCGAGGGGACGCGCGTCCCGCCAGAGGCCGGCACGCCCAGCCGCTCGAGCGCCCGGGCCAGCCGCGTCGTCCCGTCAATGGGCTCGAAGGTGTGGACGAGCTGGGCCGCGGAGTCCTCCCGCGACTGGAAGACCGATACCTGGAGGGGCTGCTCCGATCGGAGAGGGACGACCACCGAGAGCTCGAACGCGTGGACCGTCTCGCCCTTGCGGCCCATCGACATCACCGCGCAGTTCTCGCGGCAGAAGCGATTTCCGAAGACATCCCGGCCCCCGACGATGTCGTAGCACCGACGACCCAGGGCCTGCCCCGCTTGCCGCCCGAAGAGACGCGCGGCCGCGTGGTTCCAGCTCGTGATGTGGCCTTGCGCGTCCGTGACGAAGGCGGGCGCTTCCGCCGCCAGGATGGCGTCCCGGAGGTCCCCGCCTTCGTCACGCGGCTTCCGGCTTTCGACGACTCTGATACTCATGGCTCACCCGCTCCTTGCGGGGACAACTGAGCAATCGGTATGCCCGGCGAGATCGCCTCCTATCGCCGTCTAGACGTGGGTCCAGGCGCAAAGAGCGCGCCCCGCGAGGCGGGGACGCCGCAATTCCTGCGGCACGGGCAAGGGAAGGGTCATGACACCTCCATGCGGTCGTAGCATCGCGGTCACAGCGCGCCCCTATCCTGTCGGCATGTCCCGAAGACAGCGTCCAACGCGACGCCTCGCCAGGCTTCGGGCCGCCCGGCGGCGGCGTTCGAGACACACGCTGCCGGCGCGGTCTCCCACCTCCCGCTCGCTCTAGCGCGGCAGGTCCCTCCACGACCCGGAGCCGATTGAATCAACGGATTCACTCGCGGGCTTGACAGCCGATTATGCTTTCCGGGCGGCCGAGGAGGGTCCATGGCGGTGAAGACCGAGCTTGGCGGTGCGGCTGCAGGGTGGGGCGCAGCAGGAACGGAATGCCTGCTGTCGTGGAAGAGCGACGGAGTCTCATCGCGGCCACGGGCGGTGCGCTTCGCCCGATTGGCTCAGGGCGTGACTGGGGTCGGCGCCGGCAACGCTAGGCCCTTCTTCGCCATCACGTCACGACCAAGATCCGGCCGATCGGTGATGAAGCCGTCGACGCCCCATTCGATCATCGACTCCATGTCTTGCGGACGATTCACAGTCCAAGGAACGACCTTGAGGCCCAGCCGATGGGCCTCGGCCAGCGACTCCGGCAAGAGGTCGCGGAACAGGGGCGACCAGGTTCGTCCGCCGGCCGCTTCGACTAGGCGGGGCACGGAACCGCCGTGGTCGTCGACGTCGAACCCGGCGAGCCACGGCGATGGGCCCGGTCGCCCGGTGCGCATCTGGTCCCCGCCTTGTTGCTCGGTCAAGTAGACGGTCTCCAGGTCCGGTGCAATGCGCTGCGCGTAGCGCAGCGTGCGCCAATCGAACGACTGGAGCGTCGTGCGCGACACGGCCTGGGCTTCACGCACGACCCGTCAGGACCGCGTCGACGAAGGGCTCAGGCCCCGGCGTCTCGTCGGGCTTGCTCGGGTCGAGCTTGGTCTCGATGTTGAACCGGACGGTCTCGTTCCTCGCCTTCTTGGCGAGCGCGTACACCTCGGCGAGGGTCGGGATTCGCGCTCCCTCCGCGGCAACCTGATCCGGGAACAGCATGGCGTAGGCGCTCCCCGGCCGCAGGCGCCCGACATCCAGCTCTCGCACTTCGTCGAAAGTGAGCGAGTGGAACGGCGGGCCATGTCTCAGGATCCACTGGCCATCGCGACCACGGGTCACGTCGGGATTGAGCAACGGATCGTGGCTCACCACCACGACGCCGTCCTTCGTCACCGCGAGGTCCAGCTCGAGCGTCGTGACGCCGAGGCTCAAGGCCCGTGCGAACGCGACGAGGGTGTTCTCGGGAGCGAGGCCGCGCGCTCCCCGATGGCCCTGCAGGTCGAATAGGCCCTTCGCCTCCAACCCCCAAGCCTCCCCCACCGGCCCGACGGCCGCGGCCGCCAGCAGAATCCAAAGGACCCGGGTCATAGGTAGCGCTGATCCTACCTCGCGCCGCGCCCGCTCAAGCGGCCGCGCCGACGAAGAGGAAGTAGCGCCACAGGCCGAGGGACCGCAGCTCCAGACGATGCCGTGGGAAGATCTGCTCCAGGAGCCTTTGCCGGGCTGGTCCAAGGTGCACGTGGCTGCGCTCGAGCCCGTAGGCCACGGGTCCCGGGGCGTCGAGGAAATCCAGGACCACGATCCGTCCCCCGGCGCGCAGATCGCGACGGGCACGCTCCAGAACCGCGGCGAACGGGGGGATCATGCTGAGGGAGTACGAGAAGAGGATGCGGTCGACCTTGCCCTCGTAGGCGGCGTGGGTACCGTAAGGCCGTCCGTCGAAGAGCACGCAACCCCCAAGGCCCCCACGCTCGAGCCTCGCCTGCGCCCGGCGTCGCATCGGCTCGGTGCACTCGATGCCCACGACCGACGCTCCCGTCCTCGCCAATCGCGGCAGGCTGACCCCCGTGCCACACCCGACGTCGAGGACCAGGTGACCGGTGCGCGCTTCGAGCGCATCCACGGCGGCCTCGCGTCCGAACAGGAGGAACGGCCGAGTCCAGTCGTAGATCCGGGCGTGCCAACGGTAGAAACCGTCGAGGGCGGCGAGTCCGAGCGCGTCAGGCGAACGCGAGGCGGGCGATGTGGAAGGATCCATAGGTTCCGACGCGGTCCCGTGCGTGGAGGCGGGCCGCGAGCTCGCGGTCGAAAGGTCAGGCGGTTTCGTATGCCGGACGGGAGGAAGTCGGCGTCCGGCCCGCCGCTCCGGAAGAGGATGCGGGCGTTTGGGCGCGGCCGCGGCGAAGATATTTGCCCATTCCTCGAGAAGGGCGCCCGGACGCCGAGCCAGCCAGTCCATGTGATCCAGGAGCACGAACGCGGTGAAGGGCTGTCGTCGCCGCGGCCAGGCACTCCGTGACCGTCCCGTCGAAGGTCGAGACCCGGTCGACGAGGCCGGCCTTCAGACGGAAGAAGTTGTCCCGCTTCAGGTACTCGGGACAGGTCTCGCGGGAATAGCGACCCGTCAGGTAGACGCGCCAGAAATAGTTGTCGCGGAGCGGACAAAGGGCCATGACGCGGTCGAGGCACGACCGAAGGAAGCCGGCGAACCCTCCCGGGTGATCGTGGACCATTCTTCGCTGAGGGCCGGGTACTCCCAGGAGCGAGAGGACGCCCGGGCTCCCGACGAGACGCAGGAGACGGTCTCCGAGCAGGGGCCCGCGCACCTCGGCGTGGTAGAGGCGAAGCTGCTGCTCGATGCCCTCGGCGTCGAGAATCCGGTCCATCGCCTCTCGTACTCGAGCCCCGTGGTCGATCCAGAGCTTCATGGCGAGGGCAACCAGGCCGGAGGTGCCGCGGTAGTAGAAGCTCCGACCAAGCGCTGCGTTCGGCTGAAAGAGGCGGATCTCGTGGTCCCAGAACTGCGCGCGCCGGATCAGGCAACTCCGGCCGCAGCGCGTGGTAGATGTCGAGGGCGTCTCTTGATCCACCCTCACCGAACAGGGCGAAGAAGGCGTCGAAGTCGAGGGCACGAATGCCCGCGCGCTTCAGCTCCAGGAGGTGGTTCTGGCGCGGGTTCGCGTCCACCGCCAGGACCTCGGCCCCGGTGAGTGCGTAGTCGAGCGCGTTGCAGCCCGCGCTCGTGATCACGAGCACCCGGTCGGCAGGCGCCAGATCCGAGGGCCAGGCGGTCCAGCGCCGGGTCCTCCCAGCACTGGTTGTAGACCAGGTTGTTTCGCCAGACCGTGTCGAAGAGCCGCGTCCCGCTCATCGCACCAGGACGCCGAACGCAGAGGCGCCGATCGCGGCGCCGAGGACGGCGCCCACGACCACGTCGGTCAGGAAATGCAGTCCCAGGAAGACCCGTGAGGCGGCGACGCTGGCCGCGACCAGGAGCGCAATCGGCGCGAGGCTCGGAAAGGCCAGCGCGATCACGGTCGCGACCGCGAAGGCGTTCAGGGAGTGTCCGGAGGGGAACGAGAAAGCGTCACCTCGGAACTGCGGCCGGTAGGGAACGACGAAGTAGGCGTTTGGCCCGCGCTCGCAAGGACGGGGCCGGCGAAAGCGCCGCTTCAGCGGGAGGAGGAGGCCGTTCGCGACGGCCGCCGCCAGGGCCGCGGCCCCCAGCACGTCGAGGCCGCGGCCTCCCAGCGCGAGGAGAAGCAGGCCCGTGACAAGCCACAACCAGCCGTCTCCGAGGCGCGTGGCCGTGATCATCCAAAGGCGAAACCAGCGCGGAGGCCGCCATCCCACGAGGCGATGGTTGACTCGGAAGTCCGACTCGTTGACGAAGGCCAGGAGCGCGTTCATGGCTCAGGCCGTGGGCCGTAGCGCCGGCCGGCCCACGAACGCGGCGGGCCCGCTGCCCGCCTCGACTCGCGGCCCGTGGTGGGGCCAGAAGCCGGAACCACCGAGAGCCGAAGCGCAGCTCGTGGGCGTGGATGGCGGCGGTGAAGCAGGGGATGAGGGGCAGCAAGGGGGCGAGTCCCAGGAGGGCCAGGAGCCGGCGGGGATCCTCGAGCCCGCGAGCGGCGCTCCGGAGCGCGTCCTCGTAGCCGGCGGCGAAGATACGCGTGACCTCGGCGGTCAGCCGCGCGTAGGTGCCGGAGCGGCCACAGGGAACGGTGAGGCCGCGGCGCAAGCCCGCGAGAAACTCGGCCTTGTCGCGGGCCCCGGCCACGGTCGTGAACGCTCGCGCCACGTGGGCCAGGGTGTGGCTGTCGCTGCCCCCGACCGGCGCCAGGCCAGCGGCGCGCGCGAGCAGGCGCGCCGATTCGTTGTGCCCTTCGGGCATGCTCCCGTTGAGGGTCTCGACGAGAGGCAGCCGGCCGAGCGCGATCTGGAAATCGGCACGCTCGCGGTGGCCGGTGAGGGCGGAGAAGGGGTGGTTGAGGCAGGCCGGGATCCTCTCTTCGGCGAGGAACGCGAAGCAGCGCCTCGGCGTCGAAGCGCAGCCGGGCGATGCGCTCGTGCTGCGCCGGGGTGAGGTCGTAGACACCCAGGTGGAGCTGCCGGCCACCCGGCGAGGACGAGGGTCGACCTCCTCGCTCACAAACGTGCCGGGGAGGTGGGCGATCTCGAGAGCGCCTTCGATCGAGTCGTGATCGGTGAGGGTGACGAGGTCCATGCCTCGGGCGCGGGCCCGCTCGTAGACCTCCTTTGGTTCGGAGTAGCATTCACGCCCGAGATGCCGAAGGACGGGCAGGTCGGTGGGACCAGAGTGTCGCGAGTGAACGTGAAGATCAGAGCGCATCGGAGGGCCACCTCTTCATCGCTTCGTCCTCAAGAAGAACTTGAGCGACACAGGCATTGGACCGCTGTCGTCATTGCAACGGCATGAAGGCAACGGAAACATTCGGTGACGACGGGAAGGCGTCCTCGTCACGAGGACGTCACGGCTTCGCCGCAAGCCGGGCCGAGGATGGACACCTTGGGCACTCCTGACGGCGCGCCGGAGGTCTTTCTCCTGACCGTCGACGCGGGCGGGGGGCATCGTGCGGCGGCCAACGCCCTGCTCGCGGCCCGCGACGAGAAGGATTGCCCCTGGCGCTTCCGCGTGGCGAACCTGCAGGAAGTGCTGGCTCCCCTGGACGTCTTGAAGAGAGCCACTGGCGCTCTCCCTCGAAGAGGGCTACAACCTCCTCCTCCGCCGGCGGTGGACGCTGTTCCTGGGCCCGCTCCTTCGCCTGCTCCACCTCGGCGATCGCGGTGAGGCGCCGCTCGCTCGTCGCCGGCCTTCGCCCGGCACCTCGCGGCACGCCCCCCGGCGCTGGTGCTCTCGGTGGTGCCCAACTTCAACGGCGTGGTGCGGGATGCCGTGCGCGCAGGCCTGCCCCGGGCGTTCCGGTGTTCGTGCTGCTCACGGACTTTGCCGACCTGCCCCCCGGTTTCTGGATCGAGCCCGGGCTCGATCGCGTGATCGTGGCCACCGACCGGGCGCAGGCCCAGGCGCGCGCCCTCGGCCTCGCCGACGACCGCATCGCGCGGGTCTCGGGCATGGTGCTGCACCCGCGCTTTCATCGCGCCACGGAGCCCGGCCTTCGCGGCCCGGGTTCGCCAGGAGCTGCGGCATGAGCGCCGGACGACTTCGCCGTCCTGCTCCTCTTCGGCGGCAAGGGCTCGCCGGAGATGGAGCCGCTCGCCCGTGCGCTCCTCGCGCGCTCGCCCCGCTGGCAGGTGATGGCGCTGTGCGGAGACAACCCGGCGCTCCTGGCCCGGCTCGGTCCGCTGGTCGGCGAAGGCGGGCGGGAGGCTCGCACACTTTCGGCTTCACGGACCGCGTCGCGGACTACATGGCGGCGGCCGACCTGCTCGTGACCAAGCCCGGCCCGGGATCGCTGGCCGAGGCCTTTCAAGCCCGGCTCCCGGTAGTGGTGACCCGCAACCGTCACACCATTCCCCAGGAGCGCTTCAACACCGAGCTCGTGGCCGAGCGGGGCCTCGGCGTCGTGGTCGCGCACCGGCGGGAGATTCCGGACGTCGTGGCCCGGCTCGCCGAGAGCCCCCAGGAGCTCCGCCGGCTGCAGGGCCAACCTCGAAGCCCTGCCGGAGAACCAGGCAGTCTACGAAGTGATCGAGATCATTACGGCGCGCTGTTGGCAGCAGGTGACTTCGGGCCGCGATGTTACGATGACGGTTCCCCATGGAAACCGCCAAGCTCCTCTATCGACGTCTGGACAGTCTCTTCGGCGCCCTCAATCCCAAGCGCCCCCAGGGCCCCGTTCTCGAGTCGTTCCTCGAAGACTCCTTCCGCACCCTGAAGGACGACCTCCGGCTGCGGGCCGCGCTGCTCTACTCGGAGAAGCGCGACGACTTCGCCCTGGCCAGGACGGTCGGCGACCCCGGGGGCAAGGTGGCCGAGTCGCTGGACTCCGCCCAGGTGCCCATTCGCCTGATCTTCCAGCACCGGGTCTACATCTTCCAGGATCCCGATGCCGAGGGGACCCCCTACCGTTTGGGCCTGCTCCCCCATTTCCCCGTCGCGGCGCTCGTCGTCGGACGACGCCCGACGCGGCACATCCTCTTCTACCTGCTCGACACCGGCTGGCAGTTCGACGAGCTCGACTTCAGCCTCAACACGGTTCGTGCCGCCGTGGGCTCTCGGCTCTTCGACGCGCGCGTACGGGGCAGCGTGCGCGAGGCCGCGGAGATCCAGCAGAGCCTGCTCGAGGAGCCCCCGGACTTCCCCGGCTTCGACCTCGCGGCGCGCTCGGTTCCGGCGGAGGAAGTCGGCGGCGACTTCTTCGACTTTCACGCCTTCGACGAAGACATGCTGGGGGTGTCGATCGGGGATGCGAGCGGGCACGGCCTTCCCGCCGCGCTGCTCGTGCGCGACGTGGTCACGGGCCTGCGCATGGGCCTCGAGAAGGAGTTGAAGATCGCGACCGTCTTCGCGAAGCTGAATCGGGTCATCCATCGCAGCAACATGTCGAGCCGCTTCATCTCGGTCTTCTACGGCGAGCTAGAGGCCGACGGTAACCTGATCTACGTCAACGCCGGCCACCCGCCTCCGTTGATCTTCTCCACCCGCCTGGCCGATGGTCCGACCATCGAGCTCACCGTCGGCGGCACCGTGATCGGTCCGCTACCCAAGGCCCAGTTCCGCCGGGGGTTCGCCCGGGTGCGGCCGGGCGAGGTGCTGGTGATGTGCACGGACGGCATCCTGGAGCGGCGCGACGCCAAGGGCGAGTTCTTCGGGGAGGAAGGCCTGCGGGCGACCGTCCGTCAGAACCTCCAGGGCACGGCCGAAGAGTTGCTCGAACGAGTGTTCGACGCCGCCTTCGCTTTCGGCCTCGAACGACCGTGGGAGGACGACGCCACGATCGTGGTGGTGCGCCGATTGCCGAGCCCGTGGCGGTAGCCACGCCCGCTTCTCCTCTCCTCCGCCCCTAGAGGATCGGGCGCCACCCTGGCATTCCTGCGAAGGACCGCGGCCTTCCTGGGCGTCGCCCTCGTGGGAACGGCGCCTCTTCAGGCACAGGACCACCCTGTGTTCGAGTCCGGACAGCGCGTTCGTCTGACGGCCCCCACGATCCCCGGACGCCTGGCGGGGACGCTCGTTTCGTTCTCTGCGGGAAGCATTCTCCTTCAGGCCCGACCGCACGAGCCCCCGGTCACGCTGAGGATTGCGGACGTGACTCGTTTCGAGGTCAGTCGCGGCCGCGGCACCGCGAAAGGGGCGGCGATCGGGGCCGCGATCGGGGCCGCCCTCGGAGCCGGGGCGATCTATCTGAGTTGCCGATCTGAGAATGACTGCAGCATGCCCCAGGCGATCGCGGTGGTCGGAGGAGCTGGCCTCGTGGTGGGCGGTGTGACGGGCGCCTTGATCGGCTCTCGCGAGCGCTGGCGAGAGGTGCCCCCCCTACGCGTCGCGGTGGCGCCTCGGAGGGACATGGGCTTGACCTTGAACGTGACGCTGTCCTTCTGAGGCCGCGCAGAGACTAGTTCGCGGTCTCGCTGACAACTTCGCCCTGGATGACGACCCCGGTGCAGTGGGACGTGTACTCGAAGGGGTCGCCGTCGTAGAGGGCCAGGTCGCCGTCCTTGCCAGTCTCCAGGGAACCGACTCGCTTCTCGATCCCCAGGAGTCGCGCGGCGTCGATCGTGATCGCGGCCAGGGCTTCGTCGAAGGAGAGGCCATTGGCGGCGGCGACCGCCGCCTCGAAGAGGACCACCCGGGTCTTGGGCACGTAGGCCTCGAAGCCGCTCTCGATGCGCCACGGGGATTCCGGCCTTCTTCAGGACCGAAGCGGTCTCCATGCTCAGGTTCTCGGTCTCCCCGAAGGAGCGGTACATCGTCGGGTGGACGATGACGGGGACGCCGGCCTTCTTGATCTGGTCCTTGACCAGGTAGGCCTCGGCGGCGCCGTCGAGGACCAGCTTGAACTTGAACTCCTCGCGCAGGCGCAGGACGGTGAGGATGTCCTGGGCGCGGTGCACGCTGACCAGGAGGGGCACCTCGCCCTTCAGGACGCGGGCCAGCGCCTCGAGCTTCAGGTTGCGCTCGGGATCCTTGGCCTTGTCCTTTTCCTTCTCGTCCGCCGGCGGCTTGCCCGCGGCTTCGATCTTCTTGGTGTATTCCTGCGCCTTGATCAGCTCGGCGCGCAGGAGGGCGATCGCCTTGGCGCGCGTCCCCGGCGACTTGCCTTCTTCGCGTGGACCGCGCCCCTTCGCCGAGGGTCGCCGCCACCATCGCGAAGGGCACGACGGTGTCCGCGTCGACGTCGCGCCCGCGCGTCTTCACGATCATGGTCTGGCCGCTGACGAGCGCGCCCGGGCCGTGGCCGGTGTGGACCGTCGTGACCCCGAAGCCGCGCACCCAGCCCACGAGGCGGTCGGTCGGGTTGTAGGCGTCGATGGCCCGCAGCTCGGGCTGGATCGCGGCCGAGGTCTCGAGCTGGTCCTGGTCGTGCGGCTGGTTCATGAAGCCCGAGAGGCCGACCGTGCTGCGCGCGTCGACGAGGCCGGGGGTGACGACCTTGGCGGCGAGGGTGCGATAGCCGGCGGGGATGGTGACGGAGGCCGCGGACCCCACGGCCTCGATCTTCCCGTCCTTCACCAGCACCACGCCGTCCTTCAGCGCGGCCCCGGCCATGGTGTAGACGGTCTCGCCGCGGACCGCGACCTGGGCGGAGGCCCACGCGGGAGCCAGGACGAGGAGAGACGCGATCAGTCGGGTCATCGGCCCTCCTCCTCGTCGCCGTCGGTGTGGGCGAAGGGCGACTGGTCGTGGCTGGCGCCGTACCCGCCGGTCGCGTAGAGCCGATCCTTGGGATCGCTGCGGTCGAAGACCTTCTGTCCCTCGACCCAGGTCTCGAGCACGTGGGTCTTGTAGGACAGCGGATCGCCGGAGAGCACCACGAGGTCGGCGTCCTTCCCGGCCTCGAGCGAGCCGACGCGCTGGTCCAGGCTCAGGATCCTGGCTCCGGCCAGGGTCAGGGCCTCGAGCGCCTTCTCGCGCGACATGCCCGCGCGAACCGCGAGGCCGGCCGAGCGCAGGAAGAGGCGCGAGTCCGTGATGTTGTCGTCGGTGTGGAAGCCCACGAGCACGCCCGCCTTCTCGAGGGCGGCGCCGTTCCTCCAGAGAAGGTCCATGGTCTCGAGCTTCCCCCCGGGGCTGTCCACGAAGATGATCGAGCAGGGCGCCTTCGCGGCCGCGATCTGGTCGGCCACCATCCAGGCGTCGCTCACGTGGTGGAGCACCACGCGGAAGCCGAACTCCTTGGAGAGCCGCAGCACGGTGAGCACGTCGTCGTGGCGGTGGGTGTGGTGGTGGACGACGCGCTTGCCGTCGAGGACCTCGACCAGTGCCTCGAGCCCCAGATCGCGGGCCGGCATCTTCTTGGGGTCGCCGGCAGCGTCCTTGATCTTCTGCCGGTACTCCTGGGCCTTCACGAACTGCTCGCGCACCAGGGCCGCCGACTTGGCGCGGGTGCCGGGGAACGGGGGCTTGCGGCGCGAGTTGGTGCCGTTGGCCATCTTCATCCCGCCGGTCATGCCGTTGGCGTCGGCCACCAGCAGGTCCTCGATGGTCAGCTTGCCGTCGCGGAGCTTCACGTAGACGGTCTGCCCGGACAGCAGGTGCCCGGAGCCGGGCATGATGTTGACGGTGGTCATCCCGCCCGCCTGGGCCTTCTGGAAGCCCGCGTCGCGGACGTTGATCGAGTCGATCACGCGCACGTCGGGCTGGATCGGGGCGCTGGCGTCGGCGCCCTCCACGTCGCCGATGTGGCTGTGGGTGTCCACGAGTCCCGGCATGAGGACCTTGCCGGAGAGGTCGTGCCGGATCGCGCCGGCGGGGACCTTGGTCGGTGCCTTGGGGCCCCACCGCGACGATCTTCCCGCGCTCGACCACGACGACGCCGTCTGGAACCTCGGGACCCGCGATCGGGATCACGTGAGCACCCAGGAAGACCTGCGGCTTGTCCTGGGCGCGGGCCACCCAGGGGCTCAACAGCACGAGAGCAGCCGCCCGGAGAAGATGGCGCATGGAGCCTTTCCGCGGCGGCCCGAAGCCGCCGCCGGAGCGCGAGTCTATCAAAGCGCCCTCGCGGATCGGGCTCAGGGATCGAAGCGGGCCCGCAGGTCACGGGGAACGACGGGGCACGCCTCGTCGGGCTTGGCGAAGAGCCGGTGCCGCACCCGAGCGATGCCGTCGTAGGTCCAGTCCAACAACGGTCGGGGCACGCATGCGCCGAGAGTGCCGATCACCCGCCACGGGCCACCCAGGCGCTTCAGCAGATGGACGACCGCGGCCGAGCGCGTGAGCAGCCGGCCGTCCTCCGTCCGGACCACCAGGCTGTCGGGGAGGCGAGCCCGCTCGGCCTCGGGCACCAGGGCCCAGAAACGTCGGTCCCCCGAGGGGCGCGAAGCGAAGGGGGAGACGGCCGCGGTCCGCCCAGAGCACGAAGCGGACCGCGCCGTGGCACAGGCCGCATCCCCCGTCGTAGAAGAGCGTCTCCGTCGCCGACTCCTTCAGTTCTTCTCGGCCAGGAGGGCCGCGACGCGGGCTTCGATGCTGGGCACCGTCGAAGAGCCCTCCTTGCGGAAGCGCAGGACCCCGGCGATGCCGGGTTTGCCCGCCGGCTTGCGCATGTCGAGGATCAGCTTGGTGGGAAAGGTCGAAACGTCGAACACCTCCAACAACGAATCGCCCAGGTAGACCGGGAACTCGACCCTCTTCTCCTGGACGAACTTCACCACGACGTCCTTCTCTTCGGTGACGTTGACGCTCAGGAAGGCCACGTCCTTGCGGTTGACGAGCCGCTGCTCATAGGCGGCCAGGTCAGGCAGCTCCTTGATGCAGGGTCCACACCAGGTGGCCCAGAAGTCGAGCACCACCACCTTGCCGCGCAGCTCGGAGGAGTGGAGCCGTCGGCCCGTCAGGTCCTGGACCAGGAATTCCTTGGCCGGCTTGCTGAGCACATCCCAGCCGTCCACCTCGGCGGCAGGAACCGGGGGGACGGAAAAGAACGCGGCAGCGGTGAGCAGCACCAGCACCCTCATAGATAGATCCTAACTGTTCCCCCGCTCGTTGCCGCTAGAAGCCGGTCGCGAAAGACTCTTGACATACTTCACTAATATGTGAAATATTCACGATAGATGGATATATCGTCCATCCTCTAGCCGCGAGGTTCCGCCATGAAACCCGCCCCGGCCGACTGGCCCCGCATCTCGACCGCGCTCTACTACGAGGACGCGGCGAAGGCGATCGACTTCCTCTGCAACGCGTTCGGCTTCGAGGTGCGCCTCAAGGTCGAGGGTGACGGGGGGACGATCCAGCACTCGGAGCTTGCCTACGGTGAAGGCCTGGTGATGGTCGGGCAGGCAGGGTTGCCCGACCGTGGACCTTTTCGCCGTTCGCCCCGTTCGCTCGGAGGAGCGAACACCCAGAACATGATGGTCTACGTCGACGACGTCACCGCGCACTGCGCCCAGGCCCGCGCCGCAGGCGCCAGGATCGTCATGGAGCCCAAGACCACCGATTACGGCGCTGAGTATCAGCTCGACCGGGGGTACGAGTGCGAGGACCCCGAGGGGCACCACTGGTGGTTCTACGAGCGCCTGCGCGATCCCCAGAAGGCATGAGCGATCTCGACCGGACGCTCTCCGCCCTGGCCGATCCCACGCGGCGGAGTGTCGTGGAGCTGCTCCACGAGAGCCCGCGGCGGGCCGGGGAGCTGGCCGCGTCGCTGAAGATGCGCGGCCCGGCCATGAGCCGGCACCTCAAGGTGCTGCGCATGAGCGGCCTCATCGAAGAGGACCACCAGGGCGACGACGCCCGCGTGCGTCTCTACCGGCTCCGCGCGGAGCCCTTCCGGGGGCTGCGCGGCTGGCTGGACGAGGTCGAGACCTTCTGGTCGCGCGAGCTGCGCGCTTTCAAGGACTACGCCGAGAAGACGCGGGGCAGGCCGCGCCGGTGAGCGAAGAGGGCGCCCGGACCGCTCTCGCGGGGGACTACGCAAGGGTCACCGTGTTCGTGGCCGTGACTCCGGAAGCAGCGTTCGACGTCTTCACGCGGGAGATCGATCTCTGGTGGAGGCAGGGCCCGCGGTATCGGATCGCCGGGCGGAGCGTCGGGCTCCTCAACTTCGAGCCGGGCGTCGGGGGCCGCCTCCTGGAGTCCTTCGAGACCCCGGCCGGCCCGCGCACGTTCGAGCTGGGGCACGTCACGGCCTGGGAGCCCCCCACCCGGCTCGAGTTCGAGTGGCGAGCGGTCAACTTCGCGCCCGGCGAAAAGACGGTGGTCGAGGTGCGCTTCGCGGTCTCGGGACGCGGAACGCTCGTGACGGTTGAGCATCGGGGCTGGAGCGCCCTTCCCGCCGCCCACCCCGCCCGGCACGGTCTCGTCGGTCCCGCCTTCAGCCGAATGATCGGCATGTGGTGGGGTGACCTGCTGACCTCGCTGCGACAGCACCTAGATCGATTGACCTAGGCTCGTCGACGCGGGCCTCCCCATACAATAGAGGCATGGCTACCCGTACCGAACGCGACACCTTCGGGCCCATCGAGGTCCCGGCCAACCGGCTCTGGGGCGCGCAGACCGAGCGCTCCCTGCACCACTTCCACATCTCCACGGAAAAGATGCCGCCCGCGCTCGTCCAGGCCCTGGCCTCCGTGAAGAAGGCCGCCGCCCTCGTCAACCTGGACCTCCGGGTCCTCGACGAGAAGAAGGGACGCGCGATCGTGGCGGCGGCGGACGAGGTCCTGGCCTCGAAGCACGACCGCGAGTTCCCGCTGTCGATATGGCAGACGGGAAGCGGGACCCAGAGCAACATGAACATGAACGAGGTCCTGGCGAACCGGGCCAGCGAGATCCTCGGAGGCGAACGGGGCGAGGCGCGGCGCGTCCACCCGAACGACGACGTCAACAAGGGCCAATCCAGCAACGACGTCTTCCCCACCGCGATGCACGTCGCCGCCGCGTATGCCATGAGGAACCAGGTGATCCCGTCGGTGGCCGCCCTCCGCGACGCGCTGCGGGTCAAGTCGGACGCGTTCCACGACGTGCTCAAGATCGGCCGCACCCATCTCCAGGACGCGACGCCCCTCACCCTCGGCCAGGAGTTCTCGGGCTATGTGTCGCAGCTCGACCACGGCCTCGCCCATCTCGAGGCGGCGCTGCCGCACCTCTACGAGCTGGCCCTGGGCGGGACCGCCGTGGGCACAGGCTTGAACGCCCATCCCGAGTTCGCGGTACGCGTGGCGACCAAGATCGCCGAGCTGACCGGCCTTCCCTTCGTGACCGCGCCCAACAAGTTCGAGGCCCTCGCGAGCAAGGACGGCCTCGTCCATGCCCACGGGGCCTTGAAGACGGTGGCCGCGAGCCTGAACAAGATCGCGAACGACGTTCGTTGGCTGGCCTCGGGCCCTCGAAGCGGCATCGGTGAGCTCACGATTCCCGAGAACGAGCCCGGCAGCTCGATCATGCCGGGCAAGGTGAACCCCACCCAGTCCGAAGCCATGACCATGCTCTGCGCCCAGGTGATGGGCAACGACGTGGCGGTCAACATCGGGGGCATGAGCGGCAACTTCGAGCTCAACGTGTTCAAGCCGCTCATCATCCACAACTTCCTGATGAGCTGTCGGCTCATCGCGGACGGGTGCAAGAGCTTCCGCGAGCACTGCGTCGTGGGAATCGAGCCGAACCACGAGCGCCTGGACGAGAACCTCAAGAAGTCGCTGATGCTCGTGACCGCTCTCAACCCCCACATCGGCTACGACAACGCCGCGAAGATCGCGAAGAACGCGCACAAGAAGGGCCTGACCCTCAAGGAGTCCGCGCTCGAGCTGGGCCTCGTCACCGCGGAGCAGTTCGACCAGTGGGTGCGCCCCGAGGACATGGTCGGACGTCGGTAGGCGACCGTCTCCGCGACCCTTGCGACGCAGGATCGGCTGCGCGCAGTGGCGGCCTGCGGACGCGGCGATACCTCGATGAGGCGAGCGCGCCCTATCGCATTCGACCGCGCCCCACCTGAAGAGATACTCTCTCCTCGAACCTCGGGAGGCGCCGTCGATGCCGACCGTTCGCGTCGTCCTCGCTGGTCTTTCCGCGGTCGCAGCCGCCCTTTCCGGAGGCCCGTTCGTTCGGGCCGAGGAGCGCGGGCTCACCGCGGTCGCCGGGGTGAAGGTCGGCCACCACACCTTGTCCGAGCGACCGACGGGGTGCACCGTTGTCCTCGTGGAGGCCGGGGCCGTCGCCGGCGTGGACGTCCGCGGGGGAGCTCCGGGCACGAGGGAGACCGATCTCCTCGACCCGTTGAACACCGTCCAGAAGGTCCAGGCCATCGTGCTCTCCGGCGGGAGCGCGTTCGGCCTCGAGGCCGCGACGGGTACGGTCCGGTGGCTCGAGGAGCACGGCCGGGGACAGGCGACGCGTGTCCTGCGGGTGCCGATCGTCCCCGCCGCCGTCCTGTTCGACCTCGGCCTGGGCGACCCCAAGGTCCGTCCCACCGCGGACTGCGGCTACCGGGCGGCCGCGGCCGCGACCGACGGTCCCGTGGCCGAGGGCAGCGTGGGCGCGGGCGCCGGAGCCACGGTCGGCAAGCTCGCCGGCGCCGGGCGGGCGATGAAGGCGGGACTGGGCAGCGCGGCGATCGTGTTGCCGAGCGGCCTGACGGTTGCGGCCATCGTGGCGGTGAACGCGCTCGGCGACGTGATCGACCCCGCCACCGCGCGAGTGGTGGCCGGGGTCCGCACGGTCGATGGACGGAGCCTGGCCGACGCCCGGGGCCTCCTGCGGTCGGGAGGGTTCGGGCGCCCGGCCCTCGTGTCCGGAGAGAACACGACTCTCGGGGTCGTGGCCACGAACGCCGTGCTCACGAAGGCCCAGGCCACGAAGGTCTCCCAGATGGCCCACGATGGCTTGGCCCGCGCGATCTCGCCGGTGCACACCCCCGAGGACGGCGACGTCGTCTTCGCGCTGGCCACGGGCACGCTGGCGGGCGAGGCCGACGTCGCGCTCGTCGGGTCGCTGGCCGCCGAGGTCATGGCCGACGCCATCGTGCGCGCGGCGCGCGCCGCGAAAGGCCTACCCGGCTATCCCTCCGCTGCCGACCTCGCGGGACCGAAGCCGCCGCCGCGCTGAGACCCATCGCCTCGGCATGACGCTCCAGCTCGGGTTTCTCCTCGCGTACGGCGCCCTCCAGATCGGGCTCGGCCTCTGGGTCGGCCGCCGCGTCTCCACCACCACCGACTTCTTCGTGGCCGGCCGCGCCCTGGGCCCCGGTCTCCTGTTCGCAACCATGGTCGCGGCCAACATCGGCGCCGGCTCCACCGTGGGGGCAGCGGGACTCGGCTATCGCGACGGGCTCGCCGCGTGGTGGTGGGTGGGGTCAGCCGGCATAGGGTCGCTGGTCCTGGCCTTCACCGTGGGGCCGCGCATCCGGCGCGTGGCGCGGGAGCACGGGCTCAAGACGGTGGGCGACTTCCTGGAGCTCCGGTACGGGCGGGCCGTGCGCACGCTGCTCACGCTCCTGCTCTGGATCGGCACCCTCGCCATCCTCGCGGGACAGCTGATCGCCATGGCTTGGGTGCTGAACGTCGTGGCTGGTGTCCCCAAGTGGGCGGGCTGTCTGGTGGGCGGGGCCGTGGCCACCGCGTACTTCACCGCCGGAGGGCTGCTGACCTCGGCCTTCGTCAACGTCCTTCAGCTCGTGGTGAAGCTCGCAGGATTCGCCCTCGCCCTGCCCCTGCTCCTCGCCCGGGCCGGTGGCCTCGAGGCGATCGTCGCCGCCACCGCGAGTCGGCCCGACTTCTGGAACCCCTGGCAGGGCGGGGCTTCGGGAATCGCGTACCTCGCCCTGCTCGGCCCCGCCTTCGTGGTGTCGCCTGGCCTCCTCCAGAAGATCTACGGCGCGCGAGACGACCGCGCGGCGCGCCTCGGCGTGGCGGCCAACGCGGCGGTGCTGTTCGCCTTCGCCTGCGTCCCTCCTCTTTTCGGCATCACGGCCCGGGCCCTGCACCCGGACCTGCCGCACCACGAGCTGGCCCTGCCCAGCGTGCTGATGCACGACCTGCCGCCGTGGCTCGGCGGCCTGGGCCTGGCCGCGGTGCTCTCGGCCGAGCTCAGCGCGGCCGACGCCATCCTCTTCATGCTGGCGACGTCCCTGTCCCAGGACCTCTACCGGCGCGTGCTCCGGCCCGAGGCCACCGATGCCCAGGTGCTCCGGGTGGCGCGCGGCGCCGCGGTGATGGGCGGGGCTGCCGGGATCCTCCTCGCCATCCTGGCCCCCACCGTGATCGGCGCGCTGTCGTTCTTCTACACGATCCTCGGCGTGTGCCTGTTCGTCCCGGTGGTGGCGGGCCTCTACGCGCGCCGCGTGGGGGTTCCCGAGGTGTGGGCCGCGATCGGCGCGGGAGTGACGGTGCTGCTGGGAGCGCAGCTCTCCGGCAGCCAGGCCGTCTTCGGGCTCACCCCAGGGTTCCTCGGCCTGCTGGCCTCGGGAGCGGCCTGCCTGATCGTGGCCTCGCGGCGCCATCCCGTCGCTTGAACGCGCGATAGCACCGCCGTCGGACGACCGCTCCCGGGTCGCCCGACGGACGGACACGCGCAAGGACCGGTCGAAGAGGGCCTACTTGGGCTGGGGCACGATCCGCAGGTAGGGCCGCGGCGCCTTCCAGCCGTCCGGGTACTTCTGCTTCGCCTCGTCGTCCGAGACCGCGGGAACGATGATCACGTCTTCGCCCTGCTTCCAGTTCACCGGGGTCGCGACCTTGTGCTTGGCAGTGAGCTGGATCGAGTCGAGAACGCGCAGCACCTCGTCGAAGTTGCGGCCCGTGCTCATGGGGTAGGTCAGGGTCAGCTTGACCTTCTTGTCGGGACCCACGATGAAGACGGACCGGATGGTCGCGTTGTCGGCCGCCGTTCGCTTCCCACCCGAGGCGTTGGGATGGATCATGTCGTAGAGCTTCGCGACCTGGAGATCGGCGTCGCCGATCATGGGATAGTTCGGCGCCGTCCCCTGCGTTTCCTCGATGTCCTTGGCCCACCGCTTGTGGTCGTCGACGGGGTCGATGCTCAGGCCGATGATCTTGGTGTTGCGCTTCTTGAACTCCGGGGCGAGCCGCGCCATGTAGCCGAGCTCGGTCGTGCAGACCGGCGTGAAGTCCTTCGGGTGGGAGAAGAGGACGGCATAGCTGTCCCCGATCCACTCGTGGAAGTTGATCGTGCCTTCGGTGGTCTCCGCCGTGAAGTTCGGCGCCTCGTCTCCAATACGCACTGACATGCCTACCTCCTCAATGTCCATGAAGGAAACCGGAACCCCCTTTGTACCATGGGCCTCGCCGGGTTCGGGTAGAGTACCGAGCCATGGACGAGCCGAAGAGGCAGTTGCTCCGGGGGCTGACCGCGACCGACACCACGGCTCTCGTGGTGGGCACCGTGATCGGCTCCGGGGTGTTCCTGAAGACGGCAGTGATGACCCAGGACCTCGGAAGCCCCACCCTGGTGCTCCTGGCCTGGGTCGCCGCCGGCCTCCTGTCGCTCGCGGGAGCCCTCACCTACGCGGAGCTCGGGGCCATGCTCCCCGCGGCGGGCGGCGAGTTCGTCTACTTGAAGAAATCCTACGGCGAGGCCGCCGCGTTCCTTTTCGGATGGCAGCGCTTCATCGTGGCCGGGAGCGCCTCCATCGCCAGCCTGGGCTCGGGGTTCGCCATCTTCCTGGCCGCCTTCCTGCCCCTGAACGCGGTCTGGGCCCGTCGCGAGGTGTCGCTCCTGGGCCAGACCCTCGACTGGCAGTTCGGGCCCCGGCAGCTCGTGGCGGTGGGCGCCATCCTGTTCTTGTCGATCTTGAACTGCTTCGCGGTGGCCCTGGGCGGGAAGGTCCAGTCGGTCCTCACCGTGCTGAAGATCGGCGGGATCGCCTTCGTGGTGCTCGGGATCTTCTTCTTCTCGGGCTCGGCGGACTGGTCGCACCTCAAGACGCCGGCAGGGACCGCGGTCTGGAGCGGCTGGGCCGCCTTCGGCACCGCGATGCTGGCGGCGCTTTGGGCCTACGACGGCTGGAACAACATGCCCATGGCCGCCGGCGAGGTTCAAGACCCGGGGCGCAACATCCCCCGCGCCCTCATCGGCGGGATGCTCCTGGTGATGGCGATCTACCTCCTGGCCAACCTCGCCTACTTCTACGCCCTGCCCGTGGCTGAGGTGGTCACCAGCAACTCCACTCAGCACCGAGCGGCGCTGCCGGTGGCCGCCAAGGCCGCGACGACGTTTCTGGGCGAGTACGGCGGCAAGCTCGTGGCCGTCGCCTTCGTGGTCTCGGCCTTCGGCGCCCTGAACGGGTCCATCCTCTCGAACGCCCGCGTGCCCTATGCGATGGCCCGGGACCACCTCTTCTTCACGAAGATGGCGGACCTGAGCGAGCGCACACGGGTGCCGGTGTGGGCGCTCGGGGTCCAGGCCGTCTGGTCGAGCGTCCTCGCGGTCTCGGGCACGTTCGACCAGCTCACCGACAGCCTCCTCTTCGCGTCCTGGATCTTCTACGGCCTCGTCACGTCCGCGGTCTTCGTCCTGCGGCGGAAGATGCCCGAGGCCGCGCGGCCCTACAGGACCCTCGGCTATCCCGTGGTCCCCGCGGTCTTCGTCCTGGTGTCCGCCTGGCTGGTCGTCAACACCCTGATCGAGAAGCGCGTCGAGTCCGTGACCGGCCTCGTCCTGATCCTCGCCGGGCTCCCGCTGTTCTACTGGTTCCGGTCCCGACAGGGGGTCAGGTCTTGAATTGTGAATCGGGATTCGCAATTCAAGACCTGACCCCCCAACGACCCCTAGCCTACTTCGGCTGGTAGATCTGGTCGAAGAGGCCCCCGTCGGCGAAGTGGACCTTCTGCGCCTTCTGCCAGCCGCCGAAGACCTCGTCGATGGTGATGAGGTTGATCTTGGGGAAGGTCGCGGCGTACTTCTTCGCGACGGTGTCGAGACGCGGCCGGTAGTAGTGCTTGGCCGCGATCTCCTGGCCTTCGGGGGTGTAGAGGTACTCGAGGTAGGCCTGCGCGACCGCACGCGTGCCCTTCTTGTCGACCACCTTGTCCACGACCGCGACCGGCGGCTCGGCCAGGATGCTCAACGAGGGCACCACGATCTGGACCTTCTCGGGCCCGAGCTCCTTGATCGAGAGAAACGCCTCGTTCTCCCAGGCCAGGAGCACGTCGCCGATCCCGCGCTGGACGAACGTCGTGGTGGAGCCGCGCGCGCCCGAGTCGAGCACGGGCACGTTCTTGAAGAGCGCGGCCACGAACTCCCGGGCCTTGGCCTCGCTGCCCCCCGGCTGCTTGAGCGCGTAGGCCCAGGCCGCGAGATAGTTCCAACGCGCGCCGCCCGAGGTCTTCGGGTTCGGGGTGATGACCTGGATCCCCGGCTTCACCAGGTCGTTCCAGTCCTTGATGCCCTTGGGATTGCCCTTGCGGACGAGGAAGACGATGGTCGAGGTGTAGGGCGAGGAGTTGTTGGGAAGGCGCTTCTGCCAGTCCTTGGCCAGAAGCCCGCCCTCCGCCACCGCGTCGATGTCGTAGGCGAGGGCCAGGGTCACGACGTCGGCTTCGAGCCCGTCGAGCACGGCACGGCCCTGCTTGCTGGAGCCACCGTGCGACTGCTGGACGGTGACGTCCTTGCCCGCCTTGGCCTTCCACTGCTTGACGAAGGCGGCGTTGAACGTCCTGGTAGAGCTCGCGGGTCGGATCGTAGGAGACGTTGAGCAGCTCCTGCGCCGCGAGGGGCGCGGCGAGGCTGGCCATCAGGATCAGGGCGCGGACGACGAACGAGGTTCGATGCATGGCTTTATTCCTATCTGCGCTCAGAACGAGAGCTGGGTCCTGAAGAAGACGGCGTTCTCGGGGCTGCGGTCCGCGCCTTTCGCGGCCCCGCCCGTGAAGCTCGTGCGCTCGAAGTCCACGAGCTGCTTGACGTTCTTGTTGAGCCACCAGTTGAACCCCACGGCCCAGGCAAACGCCTTGCGCACCGACTTCGTCGGATCGACGAGGCCGGCCGAAAGGTCCTGGGCCCCGAGCTCCAGTCCGTTCACGCGCGCCACCACCTCCACCGCTCCCCATTGGCCCTTGGCCGGGTCGAACGGCTTCTTGACCTTGAGGCCCGTATACGACTGGGCTTCCCCGGTGAGCGCGAAGCTGGCCGTCGTCTGCCAGGCCTTGACCTCGAGCTGAGTCTTGGGAGACGTCGCGGTCTTGCGGACGGTCGACTCGCTGTCTGCGTACTCGGCCTCGAGGCCGAACTGTCCCTTGTAGAACGAGAGCTCCGGAGCCCAGCGCTTCCGGGTACCGTCCGCGACGACCCCTGCGAGCGCGGTGACGATGCCGAGCTGTCCCCCGGACCGGTAGGCGGCGAGCGCTCCCGTCTGCTTGCCGGTACTGCCGCCGATCCCGACGCCGAGGTCCTTCAGGAACGACTTCGTCTTCTTGAAGGGTGAAAGAACGAGCCGTCCGACCACGTCCTTGCTGTCGTTCGTGTCCACGTCGAAGCTGCCCGCGTCCGGCGAGCCGTCGAAGAGCCCCGCGGCGTAGGAGACGACGCCCTCGCCGAGGTCCCCCGAGACCTGGAAGCCCACGTCGCGATTGGGGAGCACGATCGACGGGTAGGACCGCTCGACGAAGGGAAGGTATTGATCGGATTGAAGGTGCTCGAGCCCGATCGGCGGCTTGAACTTTCCGATCCGTACGCGCAGCTTCGGCGAGGCCTTGACGTCGATGTACGCGTCCAGGATGACGGCTGCCCCTCCCCCGAAGTCGGGGGTGAGGTTGAACTCGAAGTACCTTCCTGCCGATCCCTGGAAGATCGGGCGCGCGCGACGGACGAGGAACGTGTTGATCGCCGTGTGGTCGTCGTCGGAGAGAAAGAAGCGTCCGTCGAACTGGATGAGGCCCTTGAGCTGCAGCTTGAAGTCACCGGTCTCGGATTGGAGCGCGAATCCATCCGTGCTCGCGGTCACCCGGGGCGGCCCCTCCTTCGGCTTCTCCGCGGCCGTGGGGACGTCCTTTGGCTTGCCCTCCGGGGCCGGCGTGGCCTCTTTCGGTTCCTGGGCCATCGCCGGGGGCGCGGCTCCGCCAGCGAAGAGCGCGGCAAGGGCCACCGCCATCGTCCATCTCGAACGCATCATCTCGTCGTCTCCTCTTCCTGGTCGAAGCCTCCGGACCGATCTCCACCGAGCCGTAACGCGTATCCTGCACGGCGCGGAGCAGCGAGGCCATCCAGGCCGCCTTCTCTTGGTGCGACTCGCCAATATCTACAGAGTTAGTAGGCATTAATGCCACGAGGCCCCTCGGTTCTGCGTTTCCTGATTTATGCATCTATGTCTATGGAGTTGGTAGGTTATCCAGGAGCCGCACGAAAGTCAAGGCGTTCGTCACGAGACTCCTCAAAAGGCCTTGCCGCTGTCGAGCAGGATCGTGACCGGCCCTTCGTTCACGAGGCCGACGTCCATCATGGCGCGGAACACGCCCGTCTCGACGCGAAGGCCGCGGGCTCGCGTCTCCGCCACGAAACGCTCGTAGAGCCGGTTCGCCTCCTCGGGCGGGGCCGCATCCACGTAGGAGGGACGGCGCCCGCGCCGGGCGTCGCCCAGGAGCGTGAACTGGGAGACCACGAGGACCTCGCCCCTCAGGTCGAGCACCGACCGGTTCATCTGCCCCTGGTCGTCGGCGAAGATGCGCAGGTTCGCGACCTTGTCCGCCATCGCAGAGGCGTCGGCGTCGGCGTCCCCCACCCCCACGCCGAGGAGGACCAGCAGGCCACGGCCGATGCGGCCCACGACCTGATCGTCCACCGACACCGTGGCCTCTTTCACCCGCTGCACGACGGCGCGCATGGGGTGCGAGCCTATCACGGTGGCCGGCGACGGGATCGGGGCTACGATCATCAGGTGATCCCGTTCTCGATCCTCGATCTGTCTCCCATTCCCGAAGGCGGGACCGCGGCCGACGCGCTTCAGAAACTCGCTCGGTCTGGCCCGGCACGCCGAGGGCCTGGGCTTCCGGCGGTTCTGGCTCGCCGAGCACCACAACATGCCGGGGATCGCGAGTGCCGCGACCGCGGTCGCGATCGGGTACGTGGCCGGCGGCACCCGGACCATCCGGGTCGGCTCGGGCGGGGTGATGCTTCCGAACCACGCGCCCCTGGTCGTCGCCGAGCAATTCGGAACCCTGGCCTCGCTGTACCCGGATCGCATCGACCTGGGCCTCGGACGCGCGCCGGGCACCGATCCCCTGACCACGCGGGCGCTCCGCCGCGACTTCGCAGCCGGGGTAGAGAGCTTTCCCCAGGACGTCCAGGAGCTCCAGGGATACTTCGAGCCCGCCACGCCGGGACAGAGGGTCCGCGCCGTGCCCGGAGCGGGGCTTCGGGTGCCGATCTGGCTCCTGGGTTCGAGCCTCTTCAGCGCCAGCCTGGCGGCCGCGCTCGGCCTGCCTTTCGCCTTCGCCTGCCATTTCGCGCCCGACGATCTGAGGGACGCCCTCGAGGTTTACCGTCGCCGCTTCGTGGCGTCGTCGCACCTCGCAAGCCCGTACGTGATGCTGGCGGTCAACCTCTGCGCCGCCGACACCGACGCCGCGGCACGGCGGCTCTTCACCTCCCAACAGCAGGCGTGGGCGAACCTCCGCCGCGGAAGGCCGGGCGCGCTTCCCCCGCCGATCGACGACATCGAAGCCTACTGGACCCCGGCCGAGCGGGAGTGGGCCCTCCACGCGATGCAGTACTCGTTCATCGGCGCGGACGAGACGGTAAAGCGCGGGGTCGCGGGCTTCCTGGAGACCCACCGGCCGGATGAGCTGATGACGACCGCACACCTCTTCGACCAGAAAGCACGCCTCCGCTCGATCGAGATCCTCGCGCGCGTGCGGGATGAGCTGGGTTCGACCCCGGCCAGCGATAGAATCCGGGCCTGAAGGAAGCATGACCCCGCTCCCCGCCCGAATCGGCCGCTATGAGATCGTGGACCTCCTGGGCAAGGGGGCGATGGGGACGGTCTACCGGGGGCGCGACGAGTCGCTCGAACGGGACGTGGCGGTGAAGGTCATGTCCCTCGGGCAGGCGGACGAGGACGTCCCGGACGCGTTTCCTCCGCGAGGGCAAGGCCGCGGCCCGGCTCCAGCACCCGAACATCGTGACCATCTACGAGCTCGGGCGAGCACGAGGGCCAGCTCTTCATGGCCCTCGAGCTGCTCGAAGGCATGGACCTCCAGCGTGCCATCGAGGCGGGGATCAGGCCCGACCCGAAGTTCACCCTCCCCATCGTCCTGCACCTGCTGGCCGGGCCTCGGGCACGCCCACGAGCACGGCATCGTCCACCGCGACGTGAAGCCCTCGAACCTGTTCCTGCCTCGCGGGCGGCCGGCCAAGATCATGGACTTCGGGGTGGCGCGGCTCGCCGGCGGCCACACCAGCACCGGAATGGTGATCGGGACGCCCAACTACATGTCGCCCGAGCAGGTGCGCGCGGGCCCGCTCGATGGGCGCAGCGATCTCTTCTCCGCGGGTCTCATCCTCTACGAGCTCGTGACCGGCGAGAAGACCTACAACGCGGACAGCGTCGTCTCGCTGCTCTTCAAGATCGTCCACGAGGAGCCGGATTTCGACGCCATTCCCAAGGGCGCTTCGTGGGAGCGGCTCGCGCGGCGTGCTCCGCCGCTCCCTGGCCAAGAAGCCGGAGGACCGCTATGCCGACGCGCAGGCGATGGCCGCCGACCTCGAGCTGGCGCTCGCCGACCTCGGGGGCTCGTACAGCACGACCGACGGCGCCGATCAGGCGTTGCTGCGCGGCTCGACCCCGCGGCCGACCCCCGCGCCGACGTTCGTCGCGGCGGCCAACCGCGCAAGCCGCGGTCGAGGCCCCAGGCGAGGTCGCGCAGGCCGCCACGACAAGAGCCCCGACTCCCCCCGCCGGCCGAGGCCCGCTGCTCGTGGGCGCTGGTCTGGGCACGCTCGGAGTGCTGGCCGTTGCGACCGTCGGCTATCTGCTCCTGGGCAAGAAGGCGCCCCCGCCGCCGCTTCGGGAATCCGTCACGCTGCCTGCGCCCGAACCCACGGCCCCGGCCGCGGCGCCCAAGGGCGAACCGCAGCCAGCGCGACCTCGGCGCCGCGGACTCGGCGCCCAACCCCGGGTCCCGCAGCGGCCAGTCCGGGCACGGCACCGTCGCCGCCAGCCGTCCGCAGCCCCCAGGCGGAGCCGGCCGCCCCGCCCGCAGGCGAGGCGCGGATCGGTCGCGCCAACGACCACATGGAGAAGGGCCGCTACGCGCAGGCCCTGGCCGAGGCCAAGGCGGTACTGGCCAAGGACCCCAACAACCCCGACGCCAAGGCCCTCGCCGGCGACGCCGAAGCCGCGATCGTCATCGAGGACTGCGTCAAGAAAGCGCGGGCCGCCCTCAAGGCGGGAGACCGCGAGACGGCGCTCGCCGAGGCGAAGAAGGGCCTTGCCGTCAATCCGAGCGAGGCACGCCTGCTCGGCCTCTTCCGGGAGGCCACCCAGTAGGCGGCCCCGGGGGCGCGACCCCTCGAGCCTCCCACTAGATGAAGAAGAAGCTTTGCGGTACGATGCGCGACAGTGACGGGATCCGGCCCACTTTGACCGACGGAGGAGGATGCGTCGATGACTTACGTGATCGCTGAACCGTGCGTGAACACCAAGGACACCGCCTGCGTCGAGGTTTGTCCCGTGGACTGCATCCACCCCAAGAAGGACGAAGAAGACTTCGCCACGGAGACCAAGCTCTTCATCGATCCCGAGACCTGCATCGATTGCGGCGCCTGCGTCCCGGTGTGCCCGGTGCAAGCCATCTTCCCTCTGGAAGAGCTGCCCGAGAAGTGGGCGAGCTACGCGCAGATGGAAGTCGACTGGTACAACGCCAAGAAGTAGCCGCTAACGCCGGAAGAGGTGGCGCACGAGCAGGCGCACCTGTACGGGTGTGCCGCGCGCCGAGCGGGTGCCCAGCGCCAGCCCGCCACCGTCCGCAGCATCGCCTCGTCGAGGATGGCGCCCGCCGACTTCCGGAGGCTGATACCGCGGCCTCGTCCCTCGCCGTCGACCATGAGCTCCACCTCGACCAGGCCCTCGAGCCCGAGCGCTCGAGCCGCCTCGGGGTAGACGGGCAGCCCTCCAAGAATCCGCCGGGGAGGCACCACCCCGGGGCCGAAGGCCACCAGCTCGCCCGCGCGCGGCGGCCCGCCGTTGTCCGTGGGCAGGCGTCACCCCCAGGGCCTGGAAGGGACGCTCCGCGGTCAGCTCGACGGTCTGCGTGACCGGCTCTCGTCCCGGGGCCGACAAGCGGAGCTCGTGCCGACCGAAGGGGAGCTCCAGAGCCGAGCGGCGTGCGGCCGACCTTTCGACCGTCGACCTCGGCCTCTCCCGGCGGATCGCTTTCCAGGAGAAGCACGGCCTGTCGCGTCACGGGAGACTCGGACGGCAGGAAGACGGTGGCCTCTTGCGCGCTCCTCCTCGGGGGCGCGGCGGGCGGCCTTGAGCTCTCCTCCCACCTCGAGGCCGACGACGGGGCCCGCGGCGGCACGGAGGTCCCGCGCGAAGTCCGTGGCCCGGGCCAGGCGGTCCTCAGGCTTGGGGGTGAAGGCCCGCGCGAACACGGTGTTCAGGCCTTCGGGCATCCGGGCGTCCGCTTCGCGGAGCGGCACGTGCGCGCCCCGCACCACGCGCGAGACCACCTCGGTCACGGTCTTGCCCGGAAACGGCGCCTGCCCGCGTGAGCATCTCGTAGGCCACCGCCGCCAGGGAGAACACGTCGGCGCGCCCGTCCACGCGGTCTCCCATCATCTGCTCGGGCGACATGTAGCGGACGGAGCCCACCACGGTGCCGAGAACGGTGAGGGTGGAGGAATCGAGGCGCGCCACCCCGAAATCCATGACCTTCACCCCGCCGTCGGCGAGGAGCATCACGTTGGCCGGCTTGATGTCCCGGTGGACGATCCCGTGGCGGTGGGCACAATCGATCGCATCGGCGACCAGGCCCACGATCTCCGTGGCCCTCCCCACCAGGAGACGAGGGCCGTGCAGAAGCAGAGAGGCCAGGGTTCGCCCCTCCAGATGCTCCATCACCATGTAGGAGGGGCCGACGTCGTAGATCTGGACGATCTGCGGGTGACTGAGCCGGCCCGCCGCTTCGGCCTCGTGGCGGAAACGAGCCTCGTACTGGGCCCGCTCCACCGGGGTCAGGAACTGTGACTCGCGCAGCACCTTGATCGCCACCGTCCGGTCGAGGCGTGGGTCACGGCACCGGTAGACCACGCCCATGGAGCCCGCACCGATCTCGGACTCGACTTCGTAGCGACCGAAGATGGGTGGGAGGGGAGGGGGCCTTGGGCATGGGGCAGTGGAGACTAGCCCCTGGCCGCGCGCGCGGTCAACCCTCCGCGACCGGGCGGTGTGGTAACCTTGACGTACTCGTTGGAGTCGGAGGGCAACGGTGGGCATGCAGGATCGCCGCAAGGACCCGCGTCGCCACTTCACCTTGCCGGTGCGCGTGCAGGGGCACGACCCGGACGGTGCCGCCTGGGAAGAGATGACGCAGAGCGAGGATGCCTGTTTCGGGGGCGTCTCCTTTCCCCTGAAGCACCCGGCTTTCCTCGGGCAGGCCCTCCTCCTGTCGCTCCCCCTGCCCAAGGCCTTCCGCCAGTACCAGCTCTCGGACACGTCCTATCGGGTCTACGCCCTCGTGCGCGACGTCTACAACATGGGCTCGACCGCCCGCATCGGCGTCATGTTCCTCGGCAAGAACCCTCCGCGCGGCTACGAAGCCAACCCGGGGGGGCGCTACCTTCTTCCCACCGACCCCCCGCCCGTCCCCAAAGAGCGGCGCGGAGGGAACCGCGTCGAGGTCTTCGTCAACCTGAGGCTGATACGGCGCAACGGCTCGGTGCAGACCGAGCAGACCGTGACGGAAAACCTGGGCCGCGGCGGGGCGCGGGTCATGACCTCCCTGCCCGTCGAGAAGGGAGAGATCCTCCTCGTCGAAGACGCGGGCGGCAGCTTCAGCCTGCGCGCCGAGATCCGGAACGTGTTCGTCGGCAAGGACGGGATCCCGCGGTTGAACCTGCGCTTCATCGACGGACAGGCGCCCGACAGCCTCATCCACTCCGCCGGTCTGTCCCCCAGCGAGCTCTAAGAGACACGGGTAGGGTGCCCGAGACCGACGCCGTGGAGCAGTGCGATCTGTCGTTTGCCGAGGGCCTGGCCCTCGGCGACGCGGGCGAGGTGGCGCTCGAGGACTACGCCCGGGTGCTGACCGGGGCCGCCTCGGGCCGAGGCCATCCGCGGTGAGCAGGCGGGGGGCCGCGTCACCGCGGTGCGGGTAGTCGGCCCCCGGGTGAAGCCGTCGGTCGCCCAGCACCGGGACATCGAGGACTTCGCACGAGGCCTCGCGACCGAGAGCGCCGGGTCGGGCTTGGGTTGGGCATGAGAGGAGATTCGACATGGCTGAGAATCTGAGGTTGGCGCGCCTCTACTTCGTGATCCTGGCGATCGTCGCCGGAGGTCGCTGGGTCATGAGCCTCCAGGGCGTGCCCTACGCGAAGGGCACCGACAAGCTCAGCATCGTCATCGTCACCCTGCTCTCGTCGATCTTCTACGGGGCCTTCTGCCGCCGTTGGCGCGGGCTCAAGCTGTTTCCGGCCGTGACCCTGGGGGCCACGCTCGGCCTCTCGGCCCAGATCGTGATCTTCATCTCGACGTTGCTCTCGTACCTCCTCGGCCTCGAGACCTACTACAACAACCCGATCGCCCTGAACGCCGCGTCCGCGCTCCCTCTCGGCGCCGCCCTCGCCACGCGCGCGGGCGGGCTCGTGGTGAACACCCTCCTGAACGGCATCGCGGGAGCGCTGGGCTGGGCGATGGGCGCGCTCTTGCCCGAATCGCGGTAGCGCTCGCGTCCAGAGGTTTGACCGACTCTCCGGCCCGATGCTAGGGTCGCCCGCATGCGATTCCTGAGCCTTCCTGCCCTCCTGCTGCTCGCGTCAAGCCCCCTGGCGGCAGAAACACCGGTCGACTATTCGGTGGTCACGCAGATCCGCGACGAGGGCTTCAACCGCTCGAAGGTGATGGAGACGGCCGCCTACCTGACGGACGTGATCGGTCCGCGGCTCAGCGGCTCTCCCGCGGCGAAGAAGAGCCAACGAATGGACCCGGGACCAGCTCGCGTCCTGGGGCCTCCAGAACGCACACCTCGAGAGCTTCGGCCCCTTCGGGAAGGGCTGGTCCTTCGAGCGCTGCTCGGTCAGCCTGGTGGCGCCGCTGGCCACGCCGCTCATCGCCCTCCCCAAGGCCTGGACGCCGGGCACCGCGGGGCCGGTCCGCGGCAAGGTGGTGAAGGCGAAGATCGAAACCGAAGCCGACCTCGAGAAGTGGAAGGGGAAGGTCGCAGGCGCCATCGTGTTCCTGGGCGAGGCTCGCGATCTGAAGACGCCCGACAAGGCCCTGTTCAATCGCTACACGCGAGGCGCAGCTCGGCGAGCTGAGCCGCTTCGAGATCCCCGGCCCCCGCGGCGAGGCGCTGCGGCCCGGCGCTCCCCCGCTCGATCGCGAGGAGCTGATCCGGCGGTTCAAGCTGCAGCGCAAGCTGCGCGAGTTCTTCCTCGCGGAGAAGGCGCTCGGCCACGGTGGAGCCGAGCGAGCGCGACGGCGGGGTCGTCCGGGTCGCGGGCGGCGGGTCGCGAGAGAAGGGCGAGAACCCCGGCGTCACCGCGTTGGTCATGGCCGCCGAGCACTACAACCGCGTCTGCCGACTGCTCGACCGCAAGCTAGAGGTCGAGATCGAGATCGACGTCAAGGCCCGATTCCACGAGGACGACCTCATGGCCTACAACACCGTGGCCGAGATCCCCGGCAGCGACAAGCTACCCGAGATCGTCATGGTGGGCGCGCACCTCGACTCGTGGCACTCGGGCACCGGGGCCACCGACAACGGCGCGGGCTCGGTGGTGGCCATGGAGGCCATGCGCATCCTGAAGGCCATCGGGGTGAAGCCGCGGCGCACCATTCGCATCGGCCTCTGGACCGGCGAGGAGCAAGGCCTCCTGGGCTCGCGTGCCTACGTGGGCGAGCATTTCGGCTCGCGGCCGGAACCGACCGACCCCATCGAGAGGGCCCTGCCGCGCTCAATGCGCAAGGACGTGGGGCCGCTCACCGTCAAGCCGGACCACGCGCGTTTCTCGGTCTACTTCAACCTCGACAACGGCACCGGAAAGGTGCGCGGCGTCTACACCCAGCAGAACGCCGGGGCGCCTCCGATCTTCGAGGCCTGGCTGAAGCCGTTCGCCGACCTCGGCGCCACCACGGTGACCGAGCGCAACACGGGGGGCACCGACCACCAGTCGTTCGACGCAGTCGGGCTGCCGGGCTTCCAGTTCATCCAGGACGAGGCCGACTACGCCACCCGCACGCACCACACCAACATGGACGTCTACGACCGGCTCCAGCGCGAGGACCTGATGCAAGCGGCGGTGGTGATGGCTTCATTCGTCTACAACGCGGCCGTGCGTGAGGGGACCTTCCCCCGGAAGCCCATGCCCAAGGACCCGCCGCCCAAGCCCGCGGACGATCCGACGGGCCCGGGTTCCCCGGCAGCCACGCCGCCCGGGCGAGACTAGGTCTTCAGGGCCTTCGGGGCCGTAGGGCGATCGGCCTTCTCCGAAGGGCCCCCTCCCGGTCTTGTCGCCGGGAGGAGGCCCTTCGGTGCGTCAGAAGTCGAGCTTCAGCGCGAACTGCAACTGGCGGTTCCCGATGTCGGGCTGAAGGCTCGTGATCCTGCCCGCCGTGGGCGAGCCGATGTTCTGGTTCGGGAAGCCGAGCTGTGGGGTGTTGAACAGGTTGAAGGTGTCGGCCCGGAACTGGACGTTGAAGCGGCCGCCCTTCAGGGGAAAGCGCCGGCTGAGCGAGGCGTCGACGGTCTGGACACCCGGGGCGTAGAGGATGCCGCGGCCCGCCGTGCCGTAGTGGTTCGGAGCGGGGGCCTTGAAGTCGTTGATGTCGAACCACAGCTCGGCGCTCGGGTTGTCGAGCTTGCCGTCGCCGATGCGGTCGGGCCAGGAAGGCGCGCCGTTGTTGACGCCCGTGTTCAGGAACACGGTGAAGGGCCGCCCGGTGCTGAGGGTCACGATCCCGCTGAACTGCCAATTCCCGAACAGGGCGTTGCCGATCCCTCCGCTCGCCATCTTGTGCCCCTTGCCGAAGGGGAGGGCCCAGACGTAGCTCAGCACGAAGCGGTGCTTGACGTCGAAGCCCGAGGGGCCGCGGCTCTCGTCGAAGAGCGTCACGCTCTGGGGCCCGCCCACCGCTCCCCCGCCCGAGGCGGGTGAGCCCGCGTAGTCCAGCGACTTGGCGAAGGTGTAGCTCGCCAGGAACTGCAGGCCGTTGGAGAAGCGCTGGTTCAGCTTCAGCTGCAGCCCGTTGTAGCTCGAGCTGTTGTTGGTGTCGAAGTAAAGGATCTGCGACACGTTCGAGAGCGGCTGGATGAGCCGGCGCGAAGCCTGCGAGCCCGGCCCGGGCTGCACCTCGTTGATGTTGCCGACCCAGATCAGGTTCGAGCCCTTGCTGCCCGCGTAGGCGATCTCGGCCATCAGCGTCTTCGTGATCTGCCGCTCGTAGCTCACCTGCCAGGTGTCCATGTGCGGGGTCTCGTTGGAGAAAGCGTGGCCGAACACGATCGGGTTCGCCTTGTTGAGCTCGGCCGTCCCCTGCGGCTTCACCGGCACGATCGCCGGGAACGGGTTCGACAGGGGCGGTACCCGCGATCGGGCGTGTAGACGAGCGGGTTCGTCTCCACGCTGTAGTTCTGCGAGATCGAGTCGGGCACGTTCTGGTCGAGCAGGTTGCCGGCCGCGTAGGGCACCGGGAAGAAGCTGCGGCCGTAGCCGGCGCGCAGCACGTTCTTCGCGTTCCCCGTCACGTCCCAGGCGATCCCGAAGCGCGGCGCGAAGTTGCCCCAGCGGGTCTGCTTGTTCGCGTGGCGGTCGGCGTTCTCGCCGGCGTAGACGAGCTCCATGGCCACGGGGTCGTAGTTCGGCAGGCGGTCTTCCTTCTCGGTGTCGGGGACGTAGACCTCGTAGCGCAGGCCGAGGTTCATGGTGAGCCTCTCGCTGAGCTTCCAGTCGTCCTGCACGAACGCCGAGTGCTCGGAGTTGGTCATCTCGTAGAAGTCGAGCAGGAAGCCGCGCGAGCCGCCGGTCGTGTAGCCGAGCAGCAGGGTGGCGATGCCCGTGCCCTGGCTGTTGGTTTGCGGGTTGTTCACCAGGTTCCGGTTGACCGAGATGCTGCTCCGCGTGTTGGTGTGGGTGAACGGCGTCGGCTTGCGCAGGATGAAGCGGTAGCCGCCCTTCAAGGAGTGTCGGCCCGCCACCCAGGAGACCGTGTCCTCCAGTTGGTAGTGGATCTGCTTGGGGTTGACGGGCAGGAAGGCCGGGCCGCCCGAGAGGCCGGTCACGTCCTGGACGTTGAGGTTGGGCAGCCCGGTGGTGTAGTCGCTGACGTTGATGCCGTTCATCCCGAGACTCGTGGCCGACTCGTGCCCGTAGTCCGACTGCACGCGTCTCCGGGTTGGTCTTCGCGTAGCCGAGGCGCATCTCGTTCACCACGCTCGGGCCGAAGAGGTGGGTCCAGTTGACGGCCGCGCCGTGGGTGGTGAGGCGCGTGTTCTGGATCCCGGCCACGAAGGGTCCGAGATCGAAGCGCGCCGCCGCCTCCGGGGGGGTGGGCAGACAGCACGCGGCCTGGCCCTGGGGCGCGTCGAGCTTGAACTTCTCGTAGCTGTAGCGCACGAAGAAGCTGTCGCGGTCGCTCGCGCGGTGGTCGATGCGCGCGGTGAAGCTGTTGTCGCGCACCGACCGGTTCACGGTCGAGGTGTAGTTGTCGAAGTTGCCTGCCCCGTTGGGCAGCGGGTAGATCGAGGCGAAGTTCAGGCCCACCTGGTCGAGGCGGTTGGCCGGGATCTTGTTGCCGGGGAAGGGATCGCGGATCACCCCCGAGCCGTTCGGGTTGGGCCGCGTGGTGAGGGGGTCGTAGATCAGGATCAGGTTGCCGTTGCGGTCGCGGTAGTCGCTGAAGTCGCCCGCCCGGGTCGCCGCGGTGGGCACCGTGTTCACGAACACCTGGCCCCGCTCCTCCTTGATGCCCGAGTAGTCGACGAAGAAGAAGGTCTTGTTCTTGATGATCGGGCCCGAGAGGGCGCCGCCGAACTGGTGGCGGTCGAGCGGCGCCTTGGGCGCGTTCGGCAGCGCGAAGAAGTTCTTCGCGTCGAACTTCTCGTTGCGCAGGTACTCGAAGGCCGTGCCGTGCCACTCGTTCTGGCCCGACTTGGTCGACACCGAGACGACGCCCGCCCCTCGCCCGAACTCGGCCGAGAAGGTGCCGGTCAGGACCTTGAACTCACGCACCGACTCGACGGTCGGCTGCACGATCACGGTGTTGAACGTGTACTCGTTGTTGTCGATCCCGTCGACGAGCCAGGCGTTGGTGTTGGCCTGCGAGCCGAGGGCGTTGAAGTTGGAGGCGCCGCGCGGGTTGAAGGTGGAGGCACCCGACAGGTTCTCGCCGGCCTGGCCGGGGGTGACCCCGGGCACGAGGTAGACGAGGGTCGCGAAGTTGCGGCCGTTGAGCGGCAGCTCTCGCACCGCCCGCTCCTCGATCACTTCTCCGAGCTCCCCGGAGTCGGTGCGGGTGAGCGGTGCGAGGCCGATCACCTCGGTCGTCTCGGTCAGCCCCCCGAGCGTGAGGGTCACGTCGACGCGCGCGCGCTGGTTCACCTGCAGCACCACGCCCTTGTGGGTGTGGCGCTTGAAGCTCTGGAGCTCCACCGCCACGTCGTAGGTGCCGGGGATCAGGAACGGCGCCATGAACGAGCCGTCGGAGTCGGTGGTGTGGACGCTGGTCGTGCCCTTGTTCACCTCGGTGATGGTCACGGTGGCGCCGGGGACCGCCGCTCCCTGCTCGTCCTTGACCGTCCCCACGATGGTGCCGGTGGTGACCTGGGCCTGCGCGGTCGTCACGCCCAGCAGACCGGCGAGCAAGAGCGCCACCACGGGGCGCCGGGCGAGTTTCATACGCATGGCCAATTGCCTCCTCCATCCTGGCCCTTCGGCCGGGTGCCGCGCCTTGGGGCTCGAAGCGCGGCGCCCATTCGTCGGGCGATTACCGGTATTCATCGGACTAATGAGCGAAATTGTCGGGAGGATACGCACATCCCCTGCCCGAGTCAACGCCGAAGTTCGCGGCAGCACCTCGTCAATGGACTTGTGTTCGATCGAGCGTGGACCGCATAATCGTGCGCATCGTGTCGAGAGCCCCCGCCGCTCCGCCCTCGGGCAACGGCTATCCGCACTCTGGCCAGCACGGGCGCATCGTCCACACCATCGGCCGTCGCATCGTGACCGGCGAGATCCGACCCGGCGAGCAGCTGCCGACGCCGGCCCGCGTGCGGGCCAGCCGCGGAGTGGTGCGGGAGGCGGTCAAGGTGCTGGCGGCCAAGGGACTCGTGGTGTCCCGGCCCAAGACCGGAACCCGGGTCCGGCCCCCCGAATCCTGGAATCTCCTCGATCCGGACGTGCTGGCCTGGCGTCAGGAAGGGCTGTCCCCGGGTGCCTTCCTGGGCAAGCTCACCGAGGTGAGGCTCATCATCGAGCCGGGGGCGGCGGAGCTGGCCGCCCGTCAAGCGGGGCCGGACCAGGTCCGCTCGCTGCAGGTGGCCCTTCGCGACATGCGCGATGCTCTCGACCGGACTCCCCCGGACTACGAGGCCTACAACGAGGCGGACGTCCGCTTCCACCAGGCCATCGTGCAGGCCTGCGACAACGACGTTCTCGAGCGGATGGGCGCGATCGTGAACACGGCGCTGCTCGTGGCGTTTCACGCGGCCATACGCGTCCCCGGCCTGGCCCGGGCCTCGCTGCCGCGCCACCAGGCCATCCTCGACGCCATCCGCCGCCACCAACCCCATCGAGCCCGCGCCGTGATGAGTGGCTTGGTGCAGAACACGGGCCGAGCGATCGGGAAGCTCCCACGGTCGCGACCCCGGCGAGCGCCTCAGGAACGTTAGTCGTCCCCCGTTGGCGTGCCTGATTCGGCCGAGGCCGGCCTCGGCCTCACATCAGCTCCACAGGCGGTCCCAGGACCGCTCCTGGTCCCACTCCGGCGTGGGCGCGAAGGTACTGGGTCCCCGGCTTCAGGTGGGCCTTCACCACCTCCTCGTTCAGCTCGACGCCGAGGCCCGGCTTGTCGGAGGCCACCGCGAAGCCCTTGCGGAAGATCGGCTTCTCGATGCCGGTGACGAGGTCCTCCCACCACGGCACGTCCACCGAGTGGTGCTCGAGGGCGATGAAGTTCTCGGTGGCGGTGGCGCAGTGGACGTTGGCCATGAACGAGACCGGGCTGCCCGCGAAGTGCATGGCCATGGCCACCCCCTCTCCATCGCGTAGTCGCCGATCTTCTTGGTCTCGAGCAGGCCGCCCGAGCTCGCGAGGTCGGGATGGATCATGTCCACCGCGCCCATGTCGATGAGCTTGATGAAGTCTTCCTTCAGGAAGATGTCCTCGCCGGTGAGGATCGGGATGTCGATCGCGTCCTTGATCTGCTTCATCAGGTTGTCCGAACTGCCAGGGCACCATGTCCTCCATCCAGGCGAGCTGGTGCTTCTCCATGGCGCGGGCCAGGCGGATGCACGAGTTCACGTCGATGTGGCCGTAGTGGTCGGAGGAGAGGGGGATCTCCATGCCCGATCACCTCGCGGATGGCCGCGATGTAGTCGGAGAGGTAGGCGATTCCCTTGTCGGTGAGCGGAGATGCCGGTGAAGGGGTGCATCACCAGGTCTCCGTCCCGCGATGCCGGCATGCCGAGCGGGCTTGTCGAGCGTGCCCGGGATGTCCTTCAGGAGGTTGATGCCGAAGTCCTGCTTCAGGTAGGTGAAGCCCTGGTCCATCCGCGCCTTCAGGCGTCTTGCCCTGCTCCGTCGCCGTTCGAGGTCTCGGTGGTGTCCGCGTAGAGGCGCACCTGGTCGCGGAAGCGGCCGCCCAGCATCTGGAAGGCGGGGACTCCGTAGGCCTTGCCCGCGAGGTCCCAAAGCGCCATCTCGACCCCGCAGACGCCGCCCGCCTGCCGCGCGTGGCCGCCGAACTGCTTGATCTTCCGGAACAGGCGATCGACGTTGCAGGGGTTCTCGCCCACGAGGCGGCTCTTCAGGAAGAGCGCGTAGGTGGCGGAGGCGCCGTCGCGCACCTCACCCTAGCCCGACCAGGCCCTGGTTGGTGTCGAGCCGGATGATGGGGCAGGTCATGGGCGCGTCCACGATGGTGGCGACGCGCATGTCCGTGATCTTCAGCTGGGAGGGGATCGAGTTCTTCTGGACGTTCTGGGGCTGGGCTTCGAGATCGGCGTCGGTCAGGAGGCTCATGGCCCCGGCGCCGGCGGCGGCGCTCCCCAACGACTTGAAGAACGAACGGCGACCGACCTGGCGCTCAACGGCAGGCTTCATCGACCTCTCCTGGCCCCCAGAGGGACCCTTCGAACGGCGCAGGACGCTTGTCTCAGTCAAGCGTCGTCGAGCGAATGGTCCGACCAATGGGAAAATCTTCCGTCTAGCATACGCAGCCCAAGGCCAGTCAACCCCGAAGCGCCGGCGGCCGGCGCGCTGCAGGGTCGCTTGGGGCCCGGGGACGGCCATGCCGTGCCGCGCGAGGATTGCGCGGACCTTCTCGTGGGGCAGCCCGAGGACGGTGTTGCCCGCCGCGGCCCGTCATGGTGCGGCCGGCGACCAGCGCGTTGACGATCGCCTCCTCGGTGGCGCCCACCGTGGCCTCGAACAGCGAGCCCATGCGGTCGTTGGGGAGCATGGAGAGCGACACGAGCCCCTCGGCATCCCCGGCGCGTGGATTCGCGGTCGAGAAGGCGATGAAGAGATCGCCCGAGCCGTTGCCGGCGACGCTGCCGGTGCGGGCGAGACCGAGCGCCGCGCGGCGCGCGAGGCGCTTCGCCTGGTGCGGCAGAAGCGGGGCATCGGTCGCGACCACGATGATGATCGAGCCCGAGTCCTGGGCTGCGCACGAGGCCGTCCCGGATCTCGCGGCCGACGGGCAGGCCCGCGATCCGGAGCTGGTGGCGGAGCCCGTGGTTCGCCTGGACGAGGACGCCCACCGTGTAGCCGCCCGTCTTTCGCGGCGAGCACGCGCGAGGCGGTGCCGATGCCGCCCTTGAACTCGTAGCAGATCATCCCGGTGCCGCCCCCGACCCCGCCTTCGGCCACCGGCCCCGGTCGTGGCCGCTTCGATGCGCCTGGTCGAGGTGCGCGGCCTTGACGTGCCCGCCGTAGATGTCGTTCAGGTCGCCGTCCCAGGTCTCGGCCACGACCGGCAGCGACCAGACGGTCCAGCCCCAGTCGTTGCCCTTGGGCGGCCAGCGTCGCGCCGCGTACTGGATCAGCGCGTCCCGCACCACGCCCACCGCGTTGGTGTTGGTGATGGCCACGGGGCCGTCGAGCAGGCCCGACTCCTCGAGCCAGGGCAGGCCGGTCATCTCGCCGTTGCCGTTCAGCGAGTAAGAGCCGCCGAAGCACGGGCTTTGCGCGGCGTCGCCCTTGCCGCGCGGGCAGGACGACGGTCACGCCGGTGCGCACCGAGTCGCCCTCGATGAGGGTCACGTGCCCGACCTCGACCCCGGGGACGTCGGTGATCGCGTTCCACGGGCCGGGATCGCCGAAGTCGAACGGGATGCCGAGGTCGCGGGCCCGGACGACCTTCGCCTCGTCGGCAAGGCGGGCGCAGAGAGTGCTCCGGCCCCGCACGCGAAGGCGACCATGGCCGCGAGTGTTCTCTTCATGAAGGCCTCCCAGGACCCGACCGCGCGAACACTAACACGCGGTCTGCTAGTCTCGCCTCGCGATGAGCTGGAAGACGGCCGCCCGACGCGACCCCGAGGGCTTCTACCGTTACCCGGCCCAGGGTGGCCCGGTCCGCGTGTTCATGACCGAGGCCCTCTGGGCCGAGCTCGAAGACGGCATCGGGCCGCAGATCGAGAACGCGCGACGCTTCCCGGGGGTGCTCGACGTGGCCATCACGCCCGACGCCCACATCGGCTACGGCGTGCCGGTGGGCTGCGTGATGGCGACCTCCGGCACCCTGGCCATGGGGCCGGTCGGCTACGACATCGGCTGCGGAGTGGCGGCCCTGCGCTCGACGGTCCCGCGCGACCGCGCCACCCCGGACCGGATCCGTGAGTTCTCGCGCAAGGTGATGGAGCGGGTGGGGCTCGGCGCGGGCTCCCGTGGCGAGGCCGTTTCCACGGCGCGATTCCAGGAGGTGGTGCGCGGCGGGGCCGAAGCCCTGGGCGTCCGCCGGGGAGCGGCAGAGCGCGACCGGATCCCGGTGGACGACGGTTGGGAGCATCCCCAAGGACTCGCGGGCCTGGCGCGGGCAGGGACAGCTCGGCAGCCTGGGCGGAGGCAACCACTTCATCGAGCTGCAGCACGACGGGGAGCGCCTCTGCGTGATGTTCCACACCGGCTCGCGCGGGTTCGGCCACGGCCTCGCCTCGTACTACTTCGAGCTTGCGAAGGAGGAGCTGGGGCTGCGGCGCGGCGAGATGGACCTCGGGTACTTCCGGCCGGGATCGACGCACTGGCGCGACTACAAGAACGCGGTGGCCGCGGGGGGCAACTACGCCATCGCCAACCGCCTGCTGATCGGCCAGGCCGTGGGCCGGGTGTTCGGCGAGGTCTTCGGCGAAGAGCCGGAGCTCGTGTACGAGATCAGCCACAACCTCGTGCAGGAGGAGCACCACCCCGACCTCTTCGACGAGCCGGTCTTCATCCACCGGAAGGGCGCCACCCGCGCCCTGCCCGCCGGCCATCCCCTGCTCGCGGGGACGCGATGGGAGACGACGGGGCACCCCGTGCTCATCCCCGGCTCCATGGGCGACTGCTCGTTCATCCTGCGCGCCCGGCCCGGGGCGGCGCGGAGCCTCTACTCCGTGAACCACGGCTGCGGGCGCCGCAAGTCGCGAACCGCGGCGCGGCGCGACATCTCCCAGGCCGCCGCCGACCGGCAGATGCGCGACCTGGGCGTCCTCGTGAACGCCGGACGCCACGTGCCGGTGGACGAGAGCCCCGACTGCTACAAGCCGGCGGACGAGGTGATCCGGGCCGTAGTCGAGGCGGGCCTCGCCGAGGTCGAGACCCGGCTCTGGCCCCTGGCCTCGATCAAGGGCAACGACTAGGGCGGGGTTCCGCGAGGACGTGTTGACATCGGATTCGGCGTTTTGCTAGCTTCACGTCCGCTCTAGTTGCCGTTGCACCGGCGTCCGGAAGAGGCGGCCCAAGATGAGCCGCTTTGGTTCGTGAGCGCGCAGGTGACGTAGCGCTAGGGGAAGGCTAAGGAGGCCTGCACGTTCATGATCGAAGGTACGGTGAAGTGGTTCAACGAGTCCAAGGGTTTCGGCTTCCTGTCCCGCGAGGGTGGTCCGGACGTGTTCGTGCACCACTCGGAGATCCGGGCCGAAGGCTTCCGCACCCTCAACGAGGGCGACCGGGTGCGGTTCGAGGTGGTCGACAGCCCGAAGGGACCCCGCGCGGCGAACGTCAGCAAGATCTAGACGACTCGACGACACCGACCGCCAGAACGCCCGAGGCCGCGTGGCTTCGGGCGTTTTCGTTTTCGGGCCCGGCCGATTGCGGTTAGCATTCTGCTCGAAGCGGGAGGAACGGCATGCGGCTGGTGACGCGCGGCGACCTGGACGGCCTGACCTCGGCCGTCATCATCACGAGCTGCGGAGGCCATCGAAGAGATCGTCCTCATCCACCCCCAGGACATCACCGACAAGAAGTTCGAGGTGACGGGCCGGGACATCCTGGCCAACCTCCCCTACCACCCCAAGTGCGGCAAGTGGTTCGACCATCACCTGCTCACCCAGAGCAACGAGAGGCCGCCCGAGAACTTCGAGGGCCGCTACGGGCTCGCCCCGAGCGCCGCGCGCGTCGTCTTCGAGTACTACCTGGAGAGGAACCCGAGGATCGCCCGCTACGAGACGCCTGCTCCTCGAGACCGACCGCCTCGACTCGGCCCAGCTCAACATCGACGACGTCCTCGACCCCCAGGACTACATCCTGCTGGGCTACACCCTCGACCCGCGCACCGGGCTCGGGGCCTACCAGGACTACTTCATGAAGCTCCTCGGACTGGCTGAAGGAGAAGCCGATCGCGGACGATCCTGGAGGAGCCCGAGGTGCACGCAGCGGGTGGACGCGCCTCCGCGAGCAGGACCGGCAGTTCCGCGAGGCCACGGTGGCCCACTCCCGCCGGGACGGCAACGTCGTGATCACCGACTTCCGCGGCGTGAGCCCGCTCCCCGTCGGCAACCGCTTCATCGTCTACACCCTGTTCCCGCAGGCCAACATCTCGCTGCGGCTGCACGGGGGCCCGACGCCGGAGCGTGGTGGCCGCGGCCGTGGGCCACTCGATCTTCAACCGCACGAGCCGCACGAACGTGGGCGAGCTGATGTCCCGCTACGGCGGCGGCGGCCACAAGGGCGCCGGGCACCTGCCTGCTGCCCGCGGACCACGTCGACGCGCTGGTCGCCGAGATGGTCGGGCATCATGAAGAAAGACGGCTGAGGCGATCTCCCTGGCCTTGCCCGGCGAGGCGCTCCAGGCCCTGCGCGAAGCCGGGCGCATCGCTTCCGCGGCCCGCGACGGAGGGGCGGGCCTCATCGTGGCCGGAGCGCGGGTGCGGGACGTGTGCGCGGCGGTCGAAGACGAGATCCGCCGGCGAGGCGGCGCGCTCGCCTTCCCGACCCAGTGCTCGCGCAACGAGGTGGCCGCCCACGACTGCCCGGGGCCCGACGACGAGCGCGCCTTCGCCGCGGGCGACCTCGCCAAGCTGGACCTCGGCGTCCACATCGACGGCTGGGTGGTGGACACCGCGGTGACGGTCAACGTGGGCGATCGCCCCGAGAACCAGCCGCTGGTCGATGGCGGCGCGGGCGGCGCTCGAGGCGGCCATCGCGCAGGCGGGACCGGGAGTGCCCATCGTCCGCCTGTCGGAGGCGATCGTGGCGGCGCTGCGAAGCTACAAGGTGCGGCCCATCCGCAACCTGTGCGGCCATCACGTGGGGCGGTGGACCGTGCACTGCCCGCCGCCGGTCCCCAACGTGCCGGACGGAGCCGACGACCGCCTGGCGGTCGGCGCGGTGCTGGCGATCGAGCCGTTCGCCACCGACGGCGGAGGCGTCGCCGCGGAGCAAGGGGAGCGCCGAGGTCTTTCGGGTGGCGCCCGGGCCAGGAAGACGGGAGTCCCTCTCGATCCCGCCCTCGGCCAGTGGCTCCGCGAGCTCCGGGGCCTGCCCTTCTCGAGACGCGACCTCCGGGCGCTTCCCGCGGCCGCTGGTGGAGGAGGCGCTCGCGCTCCTGGCCAGTCGCGGTCGCCTGTCCGCCTATCCCCCGCTGGTGGAGACCACGGGCGGGCGAGTGGCCCAGGCCGAGCACTCGCTCCTCGTCGGGCGAGGACGGGGTCGAGGTGCTGACCCGCTAGCCTTCCGTGGTGGTGGGCGGCGGCGTCTCCTCGTCGAGGATGTCGTAGGGCAGCGGCTGCGGACCCGGGAACGATGCCGGCGATGTCCGGATCCTCGGGGGCGTTCTTCCGATCGACCTTGACCTTGGTGTCGTCGCGCTCGACGCGCTTGGCGACCTTTTCGCGAGCCCGCTCCTGGCGAGCGATTTCCTTTTGCCGCTTGGCGAACGTCGCTCTTCCTCTGTTGCCCATAAGCCTCTCCGGAACGGCCATCGGGCGGGCAAAGCCAGCCCGAAGCGTTTGGTGAATCGGGAGTGTAGCATGAGCCATGGCCCGAGAACGAGAGACGCGCCTCGCCTACTCCACGGCGGGCGAGACGGAGCCCAAGGCCGCCTGCCCGCCCCCGCTCCGGAGGCGGGAAACATCCGCCTGCGGCTGGATCGGCGCGCCTCCGGGCGGGTGGTCACGGTGGTCACGGGCCTGCCCGGCAACGGCCGCCGAGGTCCTGGCCCTGGCCAAGGCGCTGAAGGCGGCGGCGGGCGCCGGGGGCACGGTGAAGGACGGGGCCCTCGAGCTGCAAGGCGACCATCGGACGCTGGTCGAAGAGCGCGCTCCGCGGCGCGGGGGCTCCGGGCGAAGCGAAGCGGCGGTTGACGCGTCGGAGGTCCCATGTTCGATCCCTTTCGCCCGGACCTGCTCGCGGGCAAGACCACGATCATCACCGGCGGCGGCACGGGTCTCGGTCGCTCGATGGCCCTGCGCTTCGCGGGCCTCGGCGCCAAGGTCGCGGTGCTCGGCCGGCGGCCCGAACCCCTCGACGAAACCGTCGACGGCGATTCGCGGCGCGGGCGGATCGGCCCTGGCCGTGCCCTGCGACGTCCGCGATCCCGAGCGGGTGCAGGCGGGCGTTCGACGAGGTCGAGGAGGAGCTGGGGCCGGTCAACCAGCTCGTCAACAACGCGGCCGGCAACTTCCTGTGCCGCGACCGAGGACCTTTCGCCGAACGCCTTCAATGCCGTGGTGCAGATCGTCCTCTACGGCACGTTCCATTGCACGACCGAGCTGGGCCGGCGCCTCATCGCGCGCGGCGAGGGTGGCGAGGTGCTCGCCATCACCACCACCTACGCCGACGACCGGCTCGGCCTTCGTCATCCCGTCCTCCGCGGCCAAGGCCGGAGTCCGCGCCCTGATCAAGGGGCTCGCGGTGGAGTGGGCGACCTACGGGATCCGCCTCAACGCGATCGCCCCGGGGCCCTTCCCGACCGACGGGGCCTTCAGCCGGCTGATGCCCGGCTCGGCCATGGAGAAGCAGGCCCTGGGCCCGGATTCCCGCGCGGCGCTTCGGCGAGCACTGGGAGCTGACCAACCTCGCCGCCTACCTCATGAGCGACGCGAGCCCCTACCAGACCGGGGACGAGGTGACGCTGGACGGCGCCGAAGCGCTCTTCTCCGGCCAGCAGTTCGCGGGCCTCGCTCATCTCCCGAGAGCGGAGGCGAAGGAGAGGATGGCCGCGCTGCGACCCCCCAAATAGCCCGGGGGCCGGGGTACCCCGAGCCCCGGGCTACAATCGGGCCGTGGATCTCGAGCACCTGCCCGGCGGGGACCTGGTCGCGAAGGGGCTACAGGATCTCGCCACGTCGACGCTGACGGCCGAGGCCCTGCTCGTCTCCATCGCCGCCCCCCGCCTGCGCGCCATGGGCGTCGTGATCACGAGGCCGCTGCCCGACTCCGAGCACCGGCTCTACGAGCTTCTGGCCAGCGAGGACCCCGACTCGGCCCACTCGCGCTACAACGCCCTCCTTCGTCGGCTGACGGGCTTCGAGAGCGCGCTCGAATGCGTGGGCTAGCCGATGAGGCACGGATCCGACGTTTCCTGAGAGAGCTCGCCCGAGAGGCCGATGACGAGGTGGCCGTCTACCTCACCGGCGGAGCCACCGCCGTCCTGCTCGGCTGGCGGGACAGCACCATCGACGCCGACATCCTGATGGTTCCCGAGCAGGACTCGCTCTATCGGGCACTGCCGCGGCTCAAGGAAGAGCTGCAGATCAACGTCGAGATCGTGAGCCCAGCGCACTTCATCCCCGAGCTGCCGGGATGGCGGGAGCGCAGCCTGTGGATCGAGCGCATGGGGAAGGTCACCTACTACCACTACGACCCCTACGCGCAAGCTCTGGCCAAGATCGAGCGCGGCCATGCCAAGGACCTGGCGGACGTGGCCGAGCTCCGGGCGCGTGGCCTCGTGGAACCCGGGCGCCTTCGGGAGATGTTCGAGGCCATGGCGCCAAGGCTCCACCGCTACCCTGCCATCGATCCTCCTTCGTTCAGGAAGCGCCTCGACGACGCGCTCGGTCCGAAAACCTAGCGCCAGGGCCCACGCGGTGCTGTCGGCCCACGGGCGGTCGCGCGAAGACGGCCGGTGCCCAGTCCGTTTAGAATGGCGGACCCAAGGAGAGTCCCATGCATCCTGCCCCGCCCAACCCACCGGGCCCGCGAGGGCTCGCTCTGCCGGCGCTTGTGGTCCTGCTCGGCGCGACCCTCGCGACCGCCGAGCCCGCGCACCAGACGGTGGTGGCGAACCGGGGCTACCTGGTCGGCGGGTTCAACCGTCTGTGGCTCGGCAACGACTACCGCCAACTGTGGGCCACCCCGTTCAGCGTCGAGGTGCTCGATCTCTCGAAGGAAGCGGGGGGCCTCAAACCCGTGCGGCGCGTCGGGGGCCAGCAAACGAAGGGGCTGGCCCTGGTCGGCGCCGACGGGAGGAGCTATACCTTCCGCGGCCTCGACAAGGACGCGTCGCACCTGCTCGACACCGTGGACCCCGAGCTCAAGAACACCATCGTCGCGAAGATGATCGATCAGCTGATGGCGGCGCAGCACCCGGCGAGTGAGGTCGTCGCGCGAGGGATCCTGGAGGCGGTCGGCATCCCCTGCCCGGATTGGCGCCTCGTCGTGCTGCCCGACGACCCCGCGCTGGGCACGTTCCAGAAGGACTTCGCGGGTGCCATCGGCGTGTTCGCGGTGTACCCGCAGCCGGCCAAGGACAGCGTGCCCGGGTTCATCGGCGCGACCGAGATCGTGGACCACGCCGAGCTCTACAAGCGGCTGCTTGGCGGGCGACGACGCGATCGACGCCCAGGCGCTCCTGAAGGCTCGCCTCGTGGACATCTTCATGGGCGATTGGGACCGTCATCGCAAGCAGTGGCGCTGGGCGAAGGTGCCCGGCAACCCGCTCTGGGTCCCGATCCCCGAGGACCGCGACCAGGCGTTCTCGCGTTACGAAGGGCTCGCCCTCAGCATGGCCCGCGGCACCGACCCGCGCTTCCAGAACTTCGGCCCGAAGTACGGGCCGATCGGCGGGCTCACCTTCAACGGCTCGGAGCAGGACCGCCAGCTGCTCGCGCCCTTCTCGCGCGAGGACTTCGTGGCGGCCGCGAAGGCCCTCACCGCCCAGCTCACCAACGACGTGATCGACAAGGCGGTGCACAGCATGCCGCCCGAGTGGTTCGCGGTCGATGGCGCGCGTCTTTCCGCCGACCTCAAGGCCCGGCGGGATGCGCTGCCCGAGGTGGCCACCAGGTACCACGAGCACCTGGCCGGCCGGGTGGACGTCCGCCTCACGAACAAGGCCGAGCGCGTCCTGGCGAATCGGCGGGAGAACGGCGACACCGAGGTCACGGTCCAGGTCCTGGGCCCGGACGCAAGGCCCGGACCGCAGACCTTCCACCGGGTCTTCGACGCCAAGGAGACCAGCGAGATCCGCTTCTACACCTACGATGGCGACGACACGGTGACGGTGACGGGCAGCGGCAAGGGGCCGAAGGTTCGCATGATCGGCGGCCAGGGCGACGACACCCTCGACGCGACGGGCACGGGCAACGCGAAGCTGTCCGACTCCGAGGGTCGGAACCACGCGCAGGACGCCGCGATCGACTCCCGGCCCTACGAGCCGCCGCCCCCGCCCAAGAACGCTCCCTGGATCCCGCCCCGCGACTGGACTCGCGAGAGCGTCGGGGGGCCGTGGGTGTCCTATGGCGGCGACCTTGGGGTCTTTCTCGGCTACGGCATCGAGACCCACAGCTTCGGGTTCAGGGACACGCCGTTCTCGACCTCGCACCGCGTCCGCGCCGGCTATGCCTTCGGGCAGCAGAACGCCAAGCTGGACTATACGGGCTTGTTCCACCGCGAGAACCGCCGCTCGTTCTTCGGCCTCTACGGCTACGCCTCGGGCGTCGAAGTGCTGCGCTTCTACGGCTACGGCAACGACCTCGAGGCGCCCGGCGACCAGGACTTCTACAAGGTCAACGCGAGCCAGTTCCTCGTCTTCCCGTCCTTCAACCTGCCCTTGGGCAAGAAGGGCCTTCTGACCGTCGGTCCCGGGCTCAAGTACACGCAGAGCGACGAGCAGAAGGATCAGTTCATCAACCAGGCGAAGCCCTACGGTGTGGGCAACTTCGGCGAGCTAGCGCTGCACGGGATCCTCTCGTGGGAAGGCCGCGACAGCAAGGTGTTTCCGCGGCGCGGCTACTTCGCCGCGATCCGAGGCTCGTACTTCCCGAAGCTGTGGGATGTCGAGAGCGACTTCGGGCAGGTGAACGGCAACCTGAACGGCTATCTCTCCGCGGGGCGCGTCTTGACCGTCGCCCTGCGGGCCGGCGGCAAGAAGGTGTTCGGGACCTACCCGTACCTGGATGCGGCGCCCATCGGCGAGGGCGGCCTCGGGGCGGGCGCTATCGCCGAGCCCGAGGACACGGTGCGCGGCTACCGCGCCCGGCGCTACCTCGGCGACTCCTCGGCCTGGGCGAACGCCGGGCTGCGGCTACGGGTGTCGCACATCAACCTGATCCTTCCGGGGGCCTGGGGAATCGAAGGCTTCGGCGATGTGGGCCGGGTCTGGCTGAAGGGCGAGTCGAGCGACACCTGGCACCCGGGAGTCGGCGGTGGCATCTGGCTCTCGCTGCTGGCCGATCGCATGGCCTTCTCCTCGGGCATCTCTCACAGCTCGAAGGACGACATCTTCTACTTCACCGGCGGGTTCAGCTACTAGGACGAAGGCCGGCCCGGGTCGTTGCGCGAGCCGATTCGCCTCAACGAGGTCCCGTCATCGAGCCCAAGACGTAGGCCCGCACTTCACGGGGTCCCGCTCTCGGGCGGGACGGGGGCTTCAGGCTCGGCCAGCGGGCGCGCGGGGGCACTCCACCAGTGGGCCTTGGGCACGATCTTCGGCCGGTCCGGGTCTCCCTCGTAGGCCGGGGTCATGATCTGCACGCCGTACTCGTTGAAGACGTCGAGAATGTTCCGATGGAGCCCGGTGTAGAGAGTCGCCATTGCGCTCGGCTGGTCGCAGTAGACGTTGATCTCGTACACCACGCAGAAATCGCCGAGCGACTTCTGCAGCACGAAGGGCGGGGGCTCGGGCAAGAGGCCCTGCGTGCGCTCCGCCGCCATCAGGAGCATGGCCTCGACCTGCCGCCAGGGCGTCTCGTAGCCGATGCCGACCGTGGTGTGCAGGATGAGGCCGCGGCTACGTGCGAGCGCGCTGTAGTTGACCACGTTGGTGCTCAGAAGAGTGGAGTTCGGGACCACCACCTCTTCGTTCTTGACCGTGCGCAGGTGCGTGACCTGGAGGCGGATCTCGGTCACGTCGCCGGTGACGTCCCCGACCTGGATCCGGTCGCCCAGGTGGAAGGCGCGGCGGTAGGTCATCGAGTACCCGGCGACCAGGTTCGACAGGAACGAGGAGGAGCCGAGGGAGAACAGGACCCCGAGAAAGATCGAGATGCCCTGGAAGGCGGCCGAGCCGGAGCCCGGAATGTAGGGATAGGCCACGACCAGGGCGAAGGCGATGACCGCCATGCGGACGATGCGGTAGGTCGGGAGCGCCCACTCCGGGTCGAAGGCGGAGAGGGTCACGTGGCCCTTCGCGACCGCGTCGAAGAAGACCCGCACCAGGCCTACCAGCCAGCGGGTGATCAGGAACAGCACCAGGAGGAAGGTCACATCCGGGAGCTCGTTGAGGAGGCCGTTGGCCAGCTGCCGGAGAGGGTCGAGCACCAGGGTCAAGAGGCGGGCGGCCAAGGGTCGGGTCACGGGGAAGCTGCCCAGCACGAACTGGAGGCAGAGATAGGCGAGCACGGCCGCCGTCACCATGCGCACGACTCCCACCACCGCTCGGAACGCGCTCCGGAGGTGCTGCGCCCGCAGGATCTCGAACGACTGGAACTGGACCGAGCGGATCTTTTCCTCGTAGCGACGGGTGAACCGCGCCTCTAGCTTGCGGAATACCCACCGCAGACCGAGCAGCGCGACGACGAGGAGGGCGATGGCCGCGAGCGCTCGCCGGGCGGCAATCAGCAACACCGCGGGCTTTCGGGCTTCGCGATAGGCGCGCAGCGCGGTCTGGATCCGGTCGCCGAGCGCGCGGGCGAGCAACTGGCGGTCGATCGCCTCGAGGCGGGCGTCGGCGTCGGTCACGGCCATGAGGAAGTGATCGTCCGCGACGAGGTTGACGACCGCTTCGTCGGGCACCGTCTTTACGGCCTCCGGAGCGATGGCCGCGATCCGCGCCACTTCCTCGATGCGACTGGAGATGAGACGGGCGCGCTCCGAGGCCGGGTACATCGAGGCCCCGCGCACCCGGAACAGCGTCTCTCCATCGAGAACGACCGGGGCCGTGACCCGCGCGATCTCCGCCTCGGGGCCGGCCTCGCGCGACGTGGGGGGGACCGCGGGCGCTTGGGCGGTCGCGGAAGCCGCGGCGAGAAACCCCAATCCGAGGGCCAGCGCGCGGGTGAGGCCGAACCGTGGTACTCGGGACGCGAGCATGGGTCTCTCCTTGGGTACGGCCGTGGCTCCGTGGTTGATCCTATCAGGCCGCCATGACTGGGCGCCCTACGGTCTCGGGCCCATCTGGGGTAACCTCCACCTGCGGGCCCGCGGGCCCGCAGGTACCCACGCGCATGGAGGCAGGTCTGATCTCGACCCTGGCGGCCCTCGTCGACGCTGTGGCCGTGCTCCCCGTCGCTTGATGCGCTTCACGCGGCTCGCGGTCTTGAGCTTGTGCAGCGTGGCCTTGCTCGCGGGCTGTCGGCGCCGCGAGCCGCCCGAGGTGGCCCGGGTCCGCGCGAACGCTCGCTACCTCGAGGAGCAGATCCACGGCCTGGAGGCGTTGATCGCCAAGGCCGAAAGCGGTGGGCTCGAGACCGCAGGGCAGATCGGCATCGGGATCTCCGAAGAGCTGGTCAAGGGCTTGCTCCAATCGTCCCTGCCCCGGGAGGTCGTGCTGGCCCAACGCGTGCGGCTCCGGGTGGAATCGGCCGAGGCGTATTTCCGCGGCGACCGGAGCGCCCTGGTCCTCCGCGCCCGCATCAGCAGCACCGACGCTCCGAACGCGTCCGCGAAGGTCGAGCTGGCCGGCGCCTTGAAGGACTTCGAGCTCGCGAAGGGGCAGCTCATCGCCCGGGTGTCGGTGGCCCATTTCAGCGTTCTCGAATCGTCGATCGGAAACCTGGCCGCCGACGTGATCGAGAACCTGGTCAAGGGGAACCTCGCCGCGATCGATGCCGCCATTCCGCCCCTGGTGATTCCGGTCAGCCTCGAGGAGTCCGTGAAGATCGGAGGCCTGAACGAGGGGGTCGTGGTCGCGACGCCGGGCCTCCTGCCCCTGGCCATCAAGGTCGCGGACGTGATCCCCGTCAACCAGCGGCTGTGGGTGCTGCTCGACGCCAAGGCGGGACCCTGGCAGGCGCAGCCCGCGGAAGAGAAGCCATGAGGCGCCGCCTCCTCGGCCTCCTTGCGGCGGCCATTGTCGTAGCGGGCGGGGCCTTCTGGTACCTCCGCTCGTTGCCCCCGGATCTGCCACCACCGCCCACCCCCGCGGAGATCGAGGCGCTGCGCGCGAAGCGCGACACCCTCCAGCAGCGCCTGACCGCCGCCGTCACGGCCAACGGCGAGCGGAGTGTCAAGGACGCACCGCGCGGCGGGATCATGATCGGGATCCCCACGAGCTTCACGCGCTCGATCGTGGAGCAGGTCGTGACCGGCCTCTTCCACGGCATGACCTTGACCCTGCGGAACCTGAAGGTGCACAAGGAGGGCACGGTCAAGGCGAAGATGCTGATCCGCAAGAAGGCGGTCGGCGCCTTCGTGCTCGACATCGACATCAAGGAAATCCAGGGGATCCTCGAGCCCGGCCCGCCCACCCTGGAGTTCAGGACGAACCGCATCGGCGTCGGTCTGCCCGTCCACCTCGCCCATGGTGAGGGCCACGCGGATCTGCGCTTCCAGTGGGACTCGAAGGGCCTGGCGGCCAATACGGTGTGCGGCGACGTCGACGTCACGAAGGCGATCACGGGGGGCGTGATCCCGAAGGACTACCGGCTCGAGGGTGCTTTCCTGATCGAGGCCAGGGGCGAGTCGGTGACGCTGCACCCCCAGTTCCCGGACCTCGCCGTGCGGATCTACGTCGATCCGTCGGAGCAGGCATGGTCCGTAGTCGACGAAGTGGTGAAGGAGCAGCGCAAAGGCTGTGAGATCGCCCTCAACAAGGTGGACGTCAAGGCCCAGCTCGCGAAGATCCTGGACCGCGGATTCAACGTCAAGATCCCCCAGAAGATCATGAAGCCGGTCCGGCTGCCCGCCGGCGTGACCCAGTCCCTGGAAATCCAGGGCGTCAAGCTGCCCATCACCGTGAAGTTCACGGGAGTCCTCGTGGCCCCCGACCGCATCTGGTACGGCGCGGACCTCGTGCTCGGGAAGCCGGCGCTCCCGAAGAGACCCTAGACCGGAAGCCGCCGCGAGCATGACCCCCACCGACGAGCGGGCGGCTTGGCGCCTGGCCCTGGCCCTGACCGGCCTCAACGTGCTGAGCTTCGTGGATCGCCAGCTCGTGGTGACCCTGGCGCCCCTGCTGATGGTGGATCTCGGCCTGACCCGCGCGCAGATCGGCCTCCTCGTGGGCGCGTCCTTCATCACCGCCTACGCGGTGCTGATCCTCGTCCTGGGGGCCGCCGCCGACCGGTTCCCCAGGCCGCGCCTCATCGCCGCGGGGCTCCTGGTGTGGAGCCTGGCCACGGCCCTGACCGCCGGCGCCCAGGACCTCCGGCAACTCACCGCCCTGCGGGTCGCGGTCGGGGTCGGCGAGGCGGCGCTGCCCGCGACCGCGCTCGCGATGCTCGCCGACCGCTTCCCCGCGGCGCGCCTGGGCCTGGCCAACGGCATCTTCTACGCGGGCATCCCCTTCGGCTTCGCCATCAGTTTCGGCCTCTCCGGCTGGCTCGGCCCCTGGCTCGGCTGGCGAGCCTGCTTCGTCGTCCTCGGGCTGCTGGGCCTCCTCGCCGTCGTGGGGGCGCTGGCCCTGACCGACCCGCCGCGGCGCACCGTGCGCCCCGTGCCGACCCGGCCGCGGGAGGTCGCGGCGGTGTTTCGCGACGCGGTGGCGGCGAACCCGCGCCTTCGGCTCGTGATCCTGGCCGGCGCGCTCATGGCCTACATGAGCGCCTCTTCGCAGCACGCCATCACCTGGCTGGTCCACGAGCGAGGTCTGGCCTACCCGCGTGCCGCGTTCCTGGCCGGCGTGATCGTGGCCCTGGGTGGGCTCGTGGGCAACCTCGGAATCGGTGCCTTCGCGGACCGCTGGGGCCGCGCGGGGCTGCCCCGGGGCCGGGCAGGTGGACTCCTGGCGATGGGTGCCATCGCTCTGCCGAGCACGGCCGCCTTCTACCTGCTGCCGGTCGAATCTTCCCTCTTCGTGCCCTGCTGGTTCGTCTCGCAGGCCTTCATGTTCGGCTGGTTCGGGCCGCTCACCGCCGAGCTCGTGGACGAAGCGCCTCCGGAGCTACGCGCCACCGTGACGGGCTTCGGGCTTCTGGTCGTGAACCTGCTGGGCGTCGCCACCGGGCCGTGGATCACCGGAATGATCGGCGACCACGTCAGCCTGACCTGCGGCCTCTTGTGGAGCCTCGCCGTCGGAAGCGCGGGCCTCGCCATCCTGGCCGGGGCCGGAGCGAGGTCGCCGGCACCTTTCCCGCGCACGCTCTAGCGCACGGCAGCGAGGCGGTCCCGAGCCGTCTTCAGGGTCTCCTTCATGCCGGTTCGGACTCCGCATCGTCCTCACCAAGAGAGTCGGGCTCGAGGCCCAACGCCGAAGCGGGCCAAGGCGACGACGAGAAGACCCGTGCGGGGACTCGAGGTCCGCTTGCGACGCCGGGGGGCGGGCCCCGCGAGGCGGGGCCCCGCCGGCATGACTACTTGACGCTGACCATGAAGGCCTGGGTATAGGTGATCTCCACCTTGTCGCCCGCCTTCAGACCGTCCAGGTTCTTCTTGTCCTCGACCTTGAAGCTCATGGTGCGCCCGTCGGCCGTCGTGACCGTGACCGCGGGCACCTTGGCATCGATGGCTTTGATCGTGACCGTCGCGTTCATCTGCTGGGAGAGCGTTCCGCTCGGCTTGGGACCCGTGCCGCGCGTCACTTTGGGGTCGCCGGTGGCGGGCGCCGAGCCAGCCTCCCCGGGCTTGCGGATCTGGTAGGCCACCGACTCGTAGTAGGTGAAGGTGACCGTGTCCCCGACCTTCAGCTCGTCGAACCGCTTCACCTCGGGCCCGGCGTAGATCGTCTCCATGTCGCCCTCCTTGCCCTTGAGGGTGATCTGGCGTGACGTGTGATCGATGGCCTCGATCTTCGCGGTCAAGCTGATCGCGTCCGTCTGGGTGACCGGCTTCTGAGCGCGGGCGACGAGGGGCAGGGCGACGAGAACGGCCAGTACGGCGAGTGTCTTCTTCATGTTCTGAAACTCCTCAGTGAGATGACTACGGCGCAAGCCTCCGCAAGCTTTTCGACGCGAACGGCTCCCTCTCTAGAACACGACCGACAGCTGAAGCCCTCGAGTGCGAGGGGAGACGATCGGGCTCAGGTTCAACGTCGTCTTTCCGCCCGGGCGATCGAGGGCCCGGCTGTTCACGCGCACCACGGTCCGACCGACGAGGTAGCCCAGGGTGGCCCCGGCCGCTACGTCGCTCAGCCAGTGCTTGTCCTCATGTAGCCGGGAGATGCCGATGACACCCGCGAGAGCGTACGCGGGAACGCCCACCTTCCAGCCGTAGTGGCGCTCCGCCACCGCGGCCAGGGCGAAGGCGTTCGAGGTGTGCCCGGACGGGAACGATTTGTTGTCTTGCCCGTTGGGCCGCTCCCGCCCGACCGCCACCTTCAGGACCTCCGTGTAGGCGAGGTTGACGATCGAGGCGTCGAGCATGTCGTAGGTCGCCGCCCGGAACCGTCCGTGGGAGAGGCGGCCTCCGGCGAACATGCCCGCCACGAGGATCGTGCTGTAGACGGGGCCTCCGGCGGTCTCCAGGGTCGAGCTCCAGTCGAGCTGGTCCGGGTGTTTCGCGAGGTCCTCACGCACTTCGTCGTCCCAGAGCGAGGACGCCGCGGCGGCGGCTCCGCCCACCACCGCCGGCCCCACGTTGTCGTGGTTGAAGAGGCCGACGGCGCCGTGGACGAGGTTCCGGGGCAGAAGACGAAGGGTACGGCGGCCCTCCCCTTCCGCAGTGACGGACTTGCTCTCGGCCGGTGCGACTCGAGCTGCGGAGGTCGGACCCTCGGTTGCGGCCAGAGCCGGGATCCCTCCCACGAGGGCGACGGCCAGGGCCAAGCCCACGCCATGCCTTCCGGCCTGCCGAACAACGCACACGGATTCCATCCCCCACCTCCCCATCCCAACTCGGCCCGCCGCAAGACTCATCCCGCCCGCTACGCCGTCGTTCTCATCCTTGTCACTACTGGGCTCTCAAGGTTAGGCGCAACAGGTTCGTCGGGGCTATCCGGAAAGTGCGGCAGGGCCCCGGCTCTAGAACGCCGCGGTCAAGGTCGCGGCCTGGCGCCGTGGCGTGCCGACGACGAGGACTCGGAACGGAATCGCAAACGCTTGGAGCATTGGGAAGTCGTCATTGTGGCACGAACCGCGACCCTCATCCAGATACCAGAGCGACTCTCGGGTATCGGTCCTTCTACTTCCGACCCGCTGTCGCCATGGCCGCCGCCCGCGTCTTCTCCCCCTGGACCATGAGCTGGTAGGCCAGGTAGTACTTGTAGATGTTGCTCACGTAGGTGACGGTCTCCCGGCCGATCCTCTTGGCCGCGACCAGCTCGACGTTGTTGAACCACTTGTTGGGATCGAGCCCCTCGGTCTTGGCCTGTTTCCGGAGGCTCGACACCTTCCCGGGCCCGGCGTTGTAGGAGGCAAAGGCGAAGAGCCCCTTGTCGAGCTTGGAGATCGCGGGGTCCTGGTAGAAGTTGTCGATGACCCACCGGTTGTACTTGATGCCCGCGTGGATGTTGCTCTCGAGCTTGGTGATGTCGGGAATGTTCACCGCCTTGTCGCGGGCGGTGGCGGGCATGACCTGCATGACGCCGATGGCGCCCACGCGGCTGCGCTTCGACTGGTCGAGGCCCGACTCCTGGTACCCCTGAGCCGCCATGAGCATGTAGTCGAGGTTGTACTGGTCACCGTACCTCTCGAAGAGCTTGATCATCGACAAGAAGCGCTTGCGGTCCTCGTCGCTCCGGGCGTTCTTCACCCACTTCGTCGTCTTCAGGTACTTGCCGATGAGGACATTGCCGGCCAGCGAGCCCTGCTTGTGGGTCGTCACGAAGGCATTGACCGCCGCGCCGAGCTTCGGGCTGTTCTTCCGGAAGGCCCAGGCGATCTCGACGGGTGGGCTCGCGACCTCCGCGTGCTTCGTGAGGTTCGGGAAGACCTGGACGTAGAGATCGGCCATGAAGCTGTCGACCACGGTGGCGGGGACCAGGCCCGCGTTCACCATCTCGAGGATGTCGCCGTCTTCGAGGACCTCGGGGGCGGGGACGACCTTCAGCGGGGGCTTGCCCTCCTTGGCGAAGCGCGCGTTCAGCATCTTCACGTGCTCGGCATAGGCGCTCGACGGGCGGAGGTAGACCTCCTTGCCCGACAGCTCGTCGAGGCTGGCGACTGCAGGAGCCCCGGGGCCCGTCACGAGAACCTCTTTGATCCCGCTCGCCAAGGCGTCGGAGAAGTCGACCTGCTTCTTCCGGGACGGAGTGATGGTGAGCTGGGCGGCCGCGATGTCGCCCTCACCCTTCAAGAGCCGGGACAGGAGCTCGTCCCGGGGCACGGGTATTGGGATGACGTAGACCATCACCACCTTGCTCCCGATCTTCTGGTTGAGCTCCTTCTCGAACGCCTTCATCGTCTCGTAGGTCACCCCCACCTCGCGGCCTTTGTCCACGAAGTAGAGGATGGGGTTCTGGACGGTGAGGACGCGGATGACGCGCCGCTTGATCATGCCGTCGAGGTCGCCCTTCCACGGCTTCACGAAGGGCGCGAGACCGGCCGGCATGGGCGTGGGCTCGGGTGCAGGCTCCAAGGTCTCCTCGGCGGCAGCGGGAGCGGGGCTCGCGGAGGGTGCGGCCGCCACCGGGGTCGGCGACGCGCCGGGGGGCGGCGGAGCCGTCCGCTGGCAGCCCACCCCGAGGAGGACGACGAGCACGGGTAAGAGACGCGGGCCCCATGGTGCCGTCGACCGATTCGGCGAGACAGGCATCGGGTGACTCTCTGGCAAGCTCATAGAGGCTGTTTCCTTAGGGCCGGCTCGCTGACCAGGAGCCAGGCCAGCACCATAGCACGGACCTTTGCGTGGGGCGGCAGGCTACGGCTTGTAGCCGAGGACGTCCCGGAGGATCGACCAGCGCGGGCGGCGCACCTTCGCGTCCTTGCCGAGGATCCAGTGGTCGTAGAAGGCCTGGATGGTACCGTCCTTGCGCTTCAGGTCGATCCACAGTCCGAGGAAGCGGGCCATCGCGACGTCGTGTCGGGCCACGGGGTACGCGAGGGGCAGGCGGACCTCGAGCGGGTGCGGCACCGCCACCGAGTAGGCGGGGTAGAGCAGGGTCAGGAAGGATCCCCGCTCGGCGGTCAGCAAGACGGCGTCCAGTTGCCCGCTCCGGCCGGCGAAGTAGCCCTCGGGGTCGGTGAGGGGCACCGGCACGATGGTCACGTTCGGGAACTCCCGCTCCAGCAGCTGACGCAGGTTGGGCAGGTCCGGGACGCCCACCCGCAGTCCCCTCTGGGCGCGCACCCACGCCGCGTCCGAGAACTCGGCCCGCCGGTGGTCGGGGACCACGAAGGCCAGGGTCTCGTCGAGGTAAGGGGGTGAGAACTCCAGCCGGCTGGCCCGCTGGGTCGTGACCACGACGCCGGCCATGACGACGTCCACGCGCCCGGCTTCGAGCACCTCCTCGAACCGATCGCGCGGCACGGGGGCGAACTCGACGGCTACGCCCAGCTCCCGGCCGAGCGCGTGCGCCATCTCCACGTCGAATCCCACCAGGTCACCGCGGGCGTTGACGTAGGCTGTAGGGTCGCTGCAAAGGGATGAAGCCGACGCGGATGCGGCCGCGCGCCCGTACCGTCTCGAGGATCGACATCGCCTCTCGGGGCGGGGCCGGGGCCTCGGCCGGAAGCTCCGCGAGCACGGTGGCTCCCTCCGAGGCCGGTCGCAGCAGTCCCATCCCGCCGGCGAGCTGCGCGCCCTCGTAGGTGCCCCCGCCCAGGGCCCGCAGCGTGACGCCGAGGCCGGCGAGGGTGGCCGCGGTCAGTCCCGCGGTGACGAGCCCGTACCGCAGCAGGCGTGGAGCGCGACAGGCGCAGCCGGCCGCTCAGCGCATAGGTGCCCGCGAGGGCGAGGACGACCATGTGCATGGCCGCGGCCAGGGTGCCGAAGCGCGAGTTGAGGACGCCGGTGGCGAGGAAGAGCTGGAACGTGTCGGCGGGGACGTGCGCGAAGTCGAGCAGGAAGGGAAGCGACACGTTGATGCTGCCGAAGAGGCTCACGATGCCGACCGCGGCCAGACGCGGGTAGTCCGGCACGCCTGAGCGTCGTCTCCGAGTACCAGGCCGCGAAGAGCACGAAGCTCAGGGAGAGCATCTTGGCCGCGTGCGGGAAGTTGTAGAAGGCGGGGACGATGACGTCGGGGGGCGATCCCTCCTCCGCCTCGGGGCTGCCGTGTTCGGCGAGGAGCCGCTTCGATCGCTCGACGAGTGCGGGGAGCACGATGAAGAGGTCGGCGGTCATGAAGGCCGTGATGAGGACGTCCTGCGTCGTCTCCAGGACTCGCCGAGCGGGGATCGGGGTGAGGCAGGCGACCAGACCGGGGAAGACCCAGAGTGAGAGCAGGAGCGCCATGGCCCCGTAGGCGATGAGGTAGACGCGGAGGCGGGCGACCTGCTCCAGGTCGAGGGTGCCCGCGGTGTGGGCGGCGATCGCGAAGAGGCCCGAGGGGCGTGAGGCGGACCACCAAGCGGTTCGCGCGGGCCAGAGTCCGCTCCACGATCTGGAGCCACTCGATGAGCCGCTCCTTCCCGCTCACGCCCATGAGGGCGATCCCGAGGACCGCGCTGAAGAGCACCACCGCGGGAACGACGCTGTTGGCCAGGGAGTGGAAGGGGTTCGACGGGATGTAGAGGGAGAGGAAGTCGACGCTCGCGCGCTCCTCGACCATCGTGGTGCTGAAGAACGAGGCGGACTGCAGCGCGGGAAAGGCCAGGGGCATCAGGAAGACGGCCCCCAGCGCGAAGCCCCAGAGAACGAGGGCCAGGGCGCCGACCCGCAGGAAGATCCGGCGCGCGGTCGTGTGCGTCGAGGCTTCCGATGCCCGTGATCAGGGAAACCGTGACGTAGGGGAGCACGGTCATCTGGAGGAGGCGGACGAAGCCGTCGGCCAGGAGGCGCAAGGGGGCCGCGAGGTCGCCGAGAAACAACCCGGTGGCGACCCCGAAGACGAGCCCGACGAGGATCTTCCTGCTGAAAGTCACTTGCGGTTCGCCGCCCTCCCGACCCCGTCGACCACGCGGAGTCTAGCACCCCGCCGACCGCGCGCAGCCCCTGAACACCTGCGCGCGACGAGACGCGGTGATAGACTCTAATGCTTCGAAGGTCCCCTATTGATGTGAGGAGTGACATGCGTATGAGAGTCTCGCGCCGCCTGGCCGCAGCCTTCGCCCTCGCCTCGGCCGCGCTCGTCGTCGCTGCCGCGTACGAGGGGCCCCGTACCTTCAAGGCCTCGGAGCTGCTCTCGGCGGCGCAGCTCAAGGGACCGCACTACTCCGTGGCACCGACGGTGAAGACCGAAGGCTATCTCCACGTCTTCGACCTCACCACCGACTACGGCCCGCTCGAGGCCGAGGGCAAGGCCATGCTCCTCCTGCGCGAAAACGAGGTGGGGTCGCTCGCCCAGCTCGACGACGTGTCGAAGAGTGCGGTGTTCATGAAAGCGGCGGGCACCTCCGTGCTGAAGGTCGGCAAGGGAGTGGCCTCCGTGGTAACCGACCCCGGAGCCACCGTGGAGGGTATGGGGACCGGCGTCAAGCGCTTCGGCACGAACCTCGGGCGCAAGGCCAAGCGGACCGGGGACAAGGCCGTCGAGTCGGTGAGCGACGACGACAAGAAGGCCGAGGGCCCCGAGAAGTCCACCGGCGACAAGGCCGCCGCGGCCGGGACCGGGGTCGCGAACTCGATGCTGGGGGTCAACGCCGGCGCGCGAAGATGGGCGCAGAAGGTCGGGGCCGACCCGTACACCACGAACGCGATCCTCAAGAAGGCGCTCTCGGACATCGGCAAGATCGACGCGGCGGGCGGCATCGCGGCCAAGGTCGTGGTGCCCATCCCCATGATCGTGAGCGGGACCGCGACCGTCGGCAACCTCGTGTGGAGCAAGGACCCCGAGGAGCTTCTGAAGCTCAACGAGCAGAAAATGAAGGAGATGGGCGTCAACGGCGACACCATCAAGAAGCTCTACCTCAGCAAGGGCTTCTCGCTCAGCCTGCATACCCGCCTCGTCACGAACCTGGGCCTCGTGAACGTCCCCGGGTGTGCGGACTACGTCGCGACCGCCACCGAGGCGGACACCGAGCGCGAAGCCGCCTTCTTCGTGGAGAGCGCCGAGATGTTGATGCGCTTCCACAAGAAGACACCGGTGGTCGCGATCCTGAACGACTCTCGCGCGATGGTGGCGAAGACGAAGGACGGGCGGGCCGTGGTGTTGCTCCCGGTCGACTGGGTCCAATGGACGGAGGCGTACGAGAAGGCCTCCACCGAGGTCGAGACGCGCGCGAAGAAGGAGCTCGGGGTCACGAAGCTCGAGCTCCAAATGACGGGGACGATGTCGGCGCTCGCGAAGAAGGAGATGGCCGCGCGCGGATTCTCGGTGGTGGAGGGCCTCCCCTCGACGTTCGAGGTGCTGAAGGCCGGCGCCGCCGCCGCCGCCAAGAAATAGCCTGGCCGGCCCTCAGAAGCTCCAGCCGAGAGCGATCGTCGCGCCCCAGTCGTTGTGCGCCGCGCCCTCGGTGGCGGGACGGTTGTCGAAGCTGTCGTAGAAGGTCAGGCCGACCGTGAAGTCCTTGACGATCTCCCGCTTGACCTGCACGTCGGCGTTGCCGCGCACGCGCCCCCAGTCGGTGAGGCCCGGGTACAGGGAGAAGGCGACCTTCACCCGGGTCTTCGGAAAACTGTAGGTGAAGACCTGCCACTGGGCGGTGACCAGTCCCTCGAGGTTGGACGTCGGCTCCCCCTCGGGGTTTTCCGCGGACTCCCCGTCGATCGCCTTCTCCCTCGTCACGGTGAGCCCGGCCCCCGCCTGAATGCGAGAGTGGGGACGGGCCAGCAGGATTCGGCCCACGCCAAGGGAGGAGAGAAAGCGCACATCCAGCCCCAACTCGGTGTTGCGCTCCGCGGTGGCCACGGCGAAGCCTAGCCAGCGCTCGCCCCGGAAGCGGAGGTAGCTCAAGGTGCCCACCGCGCGGCTGGTGTCGGCCTTGTCCTCCTGCCGCGTCCAGGTCGCGCTCAGGTCGATGCCCGCCTGATAGGCTCGCCCGACGTGGGTCGCGTCGAAGGCCGGGTTCAGCTGGATCAGGCTGTTGGCCCGGGTGTAGCTGCCGCCCAGGTCGAGAGCGCCTTCGAAGCGGCTCCAGAAATGCGATTTCAGGAGCTCGATGCGGACCACCTCGGCGATCTCGATCTCCACGTTCCCGCCGCTCTCGGCTACGACCAGCCGGCCCTCGGCCGGCGCCGGCAGGAGCGGACCGTAGTGGCGAATGCCGCTCGTCATCTGGACCTCGAAGACCCTCACCGACTCGACGCGGACGACCTTGTCCCACTCCGCGTACAGGGTCCCCAGGCCATCTGTCTTCACGCGCAACTGGCCCTGTTCGAGGTCGCGGATCTCACAGACGAGGCGATCGCCGTTCCTCATCTGCACGACATCGGTCTTCTCCGCGCGGGCGAGGGTGGCGCCGGCGAGAAGGGCGATGAGCGCCGCGACGAGGCTCCGCATCAGCGGCGGAAGGTCCAGCCGAGCAGCAGCAGCCCGATCGCGGCGATCCAGCTGCCGGCCACGCGAACGGCGATGCGGGTCCAGGGGAGGCGGAGAGCGACGACCAACGCCGCGGCCAAAGCCACCACGACGAACAACGTGGTCACGATCCCGACGAGGCCGAGGGCGCCCAGCTTCGCCTGCGCCATGGCCGACCCGTTCAGGTAGCCGTGCAACAGCCCGAGGACGAGCGCCAGACCCGTGACCATGGCGGAGGACAGCCGCGCCTCGGCCGCCACCAGCCCTCCGAGCACGAGGAACGAGACGGTGGTGAGGGCCAACGCGGTGCCGATCATAGGGAAGCCGAGGCCGGCGAGGCCGCCCACGAGCCAGGCCCCAGGAAGCGCAAAGAGAGCGTGCCGTCCCGTTCGCGAGCCCCGCTGGCCGGCCAGGAACGCGAGGGCTATGGCCGGGAGCAGGTCCTCAGGGGTGAGCGCGAAATGCGACACGCCGTCGTAGAAGGGGCCGAGGCCGGTGTTGACGAGGTGCGCGTGCGCGGTCGCGGGCAGGGCCAGGAGGCCCATCCCGGCCCACACGGCCCGGTCGGCCTTCACGCGAACGCCCGCCACAGGAAGAACCCCGCCGCCGCCGCCACGAACCCGCCCGCAGCACGCAGCACAACGCGCCCCCAGCCCCACCGGTGGATCAGGCCGATCGCGATCCCGATCGCGTGGAGGGTTCCCGTCGCGGCCACGAAGCCGATGCTGTAGAGCAGCCCGCTCGCCCCCGCCGGCAGCTCCGTCCCGTGGGCGTGGCCGTGGAAGATCGCGAAGAAGCCGACGATCGCCGCCGCCGCCGCCAGGGGCGGCCGCCACTCGGTCAACACCGCGAGGCCAAGCAGGATGCCAGAGAGGGCGATGCCTACCTCGACCCCCGGCAAGGGCAGGCCCATGAGCCCCAGCATTCCTCCGAAGGCCATGACCACCGGAAACGTCACCGGCAGCAGCCACACGGCTGGCGGGCCGAGCTGCGCGCCCCAGAGGCCGACGGAGACCATGGCCAGCACGTGGTCGAGCCCGGAGACCGGATGGTGAAGTCCGGCCAGGAACCCCTCGGCGCGGCCTTCCTCGACGTGGGCGGAGGCGAGCGCCGGCCAGAGGGCGGCGCCCGCCATCAGGAGGGCCCGCGCCGCGGCCGCGCTCTTCGCCCTCATCGCGCCCCCGCGACCAGCACGAGCGTGCGTTGGATCGTCCAGTAGGCTCCGAGCGTCCCCACCGCGTAGCCGGGCAGGTGCTCCACGAGCCGAGGCCAGCGGACCTCCAGCACGCGAAACGAACGCTCAAGGAGGATGACGAGCAGCACGAACGCGATCTGGCCCAGCTCGACGCCCACATTGAACAGGAGCAGAGCGAGCGGGATCTCGGCCTTCGGCAGCCCCATCGCGGCGAGGCCGCTTGCGAAGCCGAAGCCGTGCAGCAGCCCGAAGGCGAAAGCCACCACCCAGGGGTGGCGGAGGGTGAAGCTCGTCTCGCCCCGCCAGGTACGGACGATCTCGGGGCCGAGGAAGAGGATGCTGAGGGCGATCGCGGCATTGAGCGGCGGCAAGGGCGCGCTCGCGTAGCCGAGGGTGGCGATGGCGAGGGTGATGCTGTGGGCCAGGGTGAAGGAGGTGATCGTCTTCACCAGCATCCAGCGGTCGGAGACGATCAGCATCAGGCCCAGGACGAACAACAGGTGGTCGACGCCGAGCAGGATGTGCTGGGTGCCGAGCTGAACGTAGCTCAGGGCTCGCTCCGTGGCGGTAGTGAAGCCACCGAGGGTCACCGAGGGTGTCGCCGGCCGAAGGAGGTGACTCTCCAGTCGGCCATCGGCGTGGTGAAGCCGCACGAGAACGTCGGTGATCGTAGCCTCGAGCCCGGCAATCGCGATCGTCTTTCCCGCGAGCCCCCCCGGGCAGGTGAGCGTGCCCCGCACGATCACGGCGCCCGGCGAGAGCGGCTGCCGATCGGGGGTCACGAGCCGGCAGTCTTCGGGGATGACCGGCGCGATCTGGATCTCGACCTCGCCGCCGGTCGGCTTCTTCCAGAGGAACGACCAGGTCTCTTGGCCGGTCTCGCGCAGCTCGAGAAAGCCGGGTCGGGCTTCGTGGGCCTGCGCGGCGCCGGTCCCGCTGAGCATGAGTCCCGCGACGAGCACGGCGACCCGACTCGGCTTCACCGCGACGCGCCTCCGCTGGACGCAGCCTTGGGTGACGGAGGCTTCGGCTTCTCGATCGTGACCGTGTACTTCTGAAGCAGCCGCTCGTAGAGGCCGTCCAGCTCCTTCTTTCGTCGTTCGGCGAGGAGCTCGCGTTCGACCATCGGCCGGACGTCGGCGAGCTCCGGCGGAGCCCCCACGACGCGCTGGCTCACGAGCACGAGGTGCAGGCCGTAGGGAGATTCGACGGGGCCTGTCCATTGTCCCAGCTCGATCTTCATCAGGTCCTGCGCGAAGGTCTCGCCGAAGGCGCGGCCCACCTCGCGCAAGGGTCCGAGCGGCAGCTCGGTCGGGAGCATCGACGCATCTCCGAGGCGGTCGGTGGCGACGCCTTTGCCGCCCGCGCGGAGGCGAGCGAGGATGCTCTCCGCGTCGGGGCGGGCCGACGCGCCGCGGCGCTCCGGGCTTACGTAGACCTGCCGGAGAGCCACCTGGGGCTCGGCGCGAAAGGAGTCGGGATGTTTCTCGAGCCACGCCTGAAGCTCGGCGTCCGTGGGCGCCGACGAAGCCGCGTCCTCGACGAGGAACTCGAGCTTCTGCCGCAGGCGCCGCCTTATGATCGTGTCGTCGCGGTCGAGCCCCAGGCCCACGGCCTCGCGAGTGGCGATCTCCTCCTTCACGTAGTCGTCGATCAGGCCCTTGAGCTCGGCGTCCGTCGGGGGCCTTTGCCAGGTACGGGCGAACCCGGAGGCCAGGTGCTCGATCAGGCCGGGGGTGATGTCGATACGGCTCGACCCGGGGCCCGAGCCTCCTCTCCACGCGAAGAAGAGGAAGAGCAGCGCGCCCAGGGCCAGGAAATGGACGAGCGGCTCACGCAGCGCCGCCTTCATGTGTCCGCCATGACCGGCCTGTTCCTCAGAAGCGGAACGTCAGGAAGGCCTGACCGCCCTTGTAGGTGACCTCGCCCCCCAGCTCGGTCGCCAGGATCCCGCGGTCGTAGCGGTACCGGTCGTACTTGTACTGCACGCCGATGCCGGCGTTCCGGAAGAAGTAGTAATCCGCTCCCAGCCGCCAGTCGGTGACCGACGCCTGCGAGTCTCCCGGGCTCACCTTGATGTAGAGAAAGTCACCGTGCACCACGAGGCGCTTCGTGAGCCAGCCCATGGCGTAGCCGCCGAGCGCTCCGGTCATGCTGCCGGTGCTGGCGCTCACATCGAGGGTCCGGCTCGTCATGCCTCCGGGGCCCGTCACCGTGCCCGTCGCCTTGATGCCGGCGGAGAGCTTGAGGTAGCCGATCCCCACCGCGGGGCCGATCTCGAATCGGTCGTTGCGCACGATCGCGAAGCGGTAGTATCCGGCCACGATCTTGCTGTTGGTCGTCGGGGTCGCAGTGAGCCCAGCGTTGTAGTCCACGCCGCCCCAGGTGAAGTCTCGGGGCAGGGTGTAGTCCTGCCGCTCGCGGCTCAACTGGGTGAATCCGAGCTTCAGCTGGTGGCGATGACCCACCCGCCAGGTGCCGTCGACCCAGAAGGTGGAGGCCTGCTGGTCGAGCCCCAGGTCCTTTTCGAAGTCGATAGTGTCCGTTCCCTCGAAACGCAGCGTGGTCACCGCGGAGATCCGGAAGTAGCCGGCGTCGATCTGGAACCGGTCCGGCAGGTCGCTCCACGTGCCGGACGACTGGGCGAAGGCCGAGGTGGCCATGAGGCCGGCGGCGAGGATGCCGCCGAGAATGACGTTCTTCACTTTTGCTGACTCCTTCTCGAGAATGGACCCGCTGTGGCTTGCGGGCTCAGGGGCAAGTGGGCCCCTCCCTCATCGCCACACGGCCTCGGCCTCAGGCCGTGCGACGAGCGGGCGGTCCTGCTACTTCTTGACGTCGAACTCCTTCGTGGCGACCGGGCTCCCGTCCACCGACACTTCCAGGGTGTACTTGCCCGCCGGCCAACCCGAGGGCTTGGTGATGTGGAACTCGGTGACCGCGGGTCCGGTGGGCGCGATGTCGCGTGTCTCTTCGTTGACGAGAGTGCCCTTCGCGCCGAAGGTCCACTTGGCTTTGAGCGTGGCCTTGGCGGCGACGCCCTCCGTCGAGATCGCGGCGTAGATCGTGTCCTTCGGGCCGAAGGTGGTGGCCGCGTCCTTGACCTTCTTGTCGTCCGCGATCGACTTGCCGAGATCGACCGACGCGACCTTGAAGGGCACCGGGGTCGGGGCCACGGTGGGGACCGGGGTGGGCGGTGGCGGGGGCGGCTCCTTCTTGCAGGCCGCCAGGCTGAACATGGCAAGCAGCGCCATCGCGGCCGCGGAGCGGAAATGTCTCATGGTCGTCTCCTTCATGTCAGGCCCCCGGGATCTTCAGGACCTGGCCGGGGTGAATCAGATCGGGATTCTTGATGGTGTCCTTGTTGGCCTCGAAGATCTCCTTCCAGCGGCTCGCGTCGCCGTAGATCTTCTTCGCGATCTTCGAGAGGCTGTCCCCCCCGACGACCGTGTAGGTGCGCGTGACGGTCTCACCGACGGGCGCTTTCGCGGTGCTGGTGCTGCCGCTCACCACGTCGGAGAAGTCGGGCTCCTTCTCGTCTTCGTCCCCGGAACTCATGCGGTTTCTCCTCTACGGCCCTTCCTGCGAACTGGGGTCGCGCCCGGCCGGGGGCGCGACCCCCTCTGAACGTCCCTAGACCCGGATGCTCACTTCCAGCTGTTGGGCCGGAAGCGGATGCCCGCCCACATCTGATAGTTGTTGTCGATGTTGTCGAACTGGCTGAACGGCGCGCGCGCCTGGCCGACGAGCTGCCACTTGCCGTCCTTGTCGAGATCGAAGCCGCCCTGGAGCAGGATGCCGATCCCGCCCGAGTCCTTGCCGATGTCCCAGTAGCTCAGGCCGCCGCCGAAAAAGCCCTTGCCTGCGAGACGGTTGACGGCGGCATCCGCGAAGACGGCGGTGTGCGCATCGTCCTCGAACGGGAACTTGATGCCCAGGGCCGCCTCGAACTCGGAGTGCTCGCCAATCCTGGGTTGCACACCGATCTGGAATCCGACCTCAGGAGAGCAGCGCGAGAACTCGGCGAGATGGGTGTCGTGCTCCGTGAGGTCGTCGTGGGTCATGCGCTCCTTGCCGAAGTAGCCGCCGGCGAAGATCGGGGGCCCGCCCTTGACGTCCACCTGCGCCGAGCAGGCGTTCGTCGAGGTCTGTCCCACTTCGTCGGTGACGACCGCGCGGAGGGTGTGGATACCCGCCTTCTTGATCACGATGTCGTTGCGGCTGAGACCGGCGGGGCCCATCTCGAAGGTGTTGACGACCGTCCCCTTCGGATCCACGACTTCGATTTTCGCGGACTTGACTCCGCCCTGGACGCCAGTGGCGACGCGAGACCCGGCGAGATCGACGGTGAAGGGCTTGCCCGCGTGGGCGGGGAGGGGCGAGGCCGTGATGCCACAGCTCGGGACGCAGGGCTTCACCTGGACCGAGGTGGTGCCGCTCACGTCACCCGACACCGCCTTGACCTCGTACGTGCCAGCCGTGCGCGCGCCGGTGAAAGTGAACTTGAAGGCGCCGTTCGTGAGCTTGTCCGAGACCATCTCCTTGCCGTTCACGTAGAGAACGACCTTGTTGTCGGCGGGAGGGTTCTTCACGGTGATCGTGTACTCGACCGGCTGCGTGACGCAGGTCTCGCTCGCGCCGCTCAGGCTGACGACCGGCGGCGGCGGCGGCGGGGCGCACTTCTGGTCGGAGGTGTCCTTGCCCAGGCTCTCGACCCAGAAGTTGCTGCACGCCTTCGGGGTGACCAGGCGATACCGCATGCAGCCGGAGGAGAACTCGAAGGCGAACGCGTCGATCGGCTTCTTGCCTGCCCAAAGGACGTCCTTCATCGCGTAGGCCTTGCCGTTCTTGCGCGCGGCCATGAAGGGAAGGGTCGTGCCCGGGGCGATCTGTACGGGGACGATGTCGGCGGCCGCCGCGGCACGGTCGAAGTCGGCGGGGTCGCCGGGCCAGCCCGCATCCTTGAGGACGGCGGCCACGTCGGCCTTCATGCGCTCCGCACGGAGGAGCACCCGGAGGTCATCGGGTTTCTTGAGGGGCTTCGCGAACCGGGTCGCGGGATTCCCCAGGGCCGTGGCCTTGTGCTGCTGGGCTTCGGCGGGCGGGGCTCCGAGCCCCAACGCCAAGCCCAGGGAAACGGCGGCTAGTACGAGCGTTCTCATCTTCATGGGTACTCCTTCGCTTGATGTCCGCGTGTTCATGGGAATGGGTTGGCGTGAACGGCTCACCCGTGCCGGACGCGGGAGGGTTTGGGGGTGGGCCGACGGCGGCGCATCGGGAGAGGTTGCGGTGGCCTCGCACTGGGTGCTCCACGAGCGGCCTGGTTCGTCGCGGGACTGGCGGCACCTGGCCGTCTCCTCGTCTCTGCGCAAGTATTTCGTTGGCCCCTCCAAAATTGCCGGCGCTAATGATGTGTTGGCGATTCTAGCGCGATTTATCGAACGTGATTCGACGTGTGAATATACTCGCTCCCCAGGCCTAAGCGCGTGAGGCCGACGTTCCAGTTCGTCCCGACGTCCAGCCCCCGCACGGGTTGTACCCCAAAATGATGGCAAAATGGGTGCCAGCGGGGTCATTAGGTCGCCGGGACGCCCTAGTACGAAGGGACCCCATGGAGCCTTCTGCTTGGCTACCGTCCCGGTGCGTACCAGATGGGCGAGCTCCAGGCCCGCTCCTCGACGGTCGCCGCGACGTCTTTCAGGAGCAGGCTCGCCTCGTAGCGGAGGTCGCGGCCTGGCCGGGCAAGCACACCGGGGTTTAGGAGCTCTTAGGGCGAGATCACGCGTTCCTGCAGTTCAGTCGACAACAGCGTCTCCGTCAAGACAGACGGGCCTCGATCGTCCTCCCGGCGAGGCCCTTGACCATCTCGCTCCTCAGTGGCCGTCGGGCGTGGACAGCCAGCGGTTGACCGCGCCCGCGGCGGCGGCACCCGCGATAGGCGCCACCCAGAAGAGCCAGAGTTGGGCGAGAGCCCACCCGCCCACGAAGAGCGCGGGCGCCGTGCTGCGCGCCGGGTTCACCGACGTGTTGGTGACCGGGATCCCGACCAGATGGATGAGGGTCAGGGCCAACCCGATGGCGATCGGAGCGAAGCCCGCGGGCGCGCGCCGGTCGGTGGCGCCCAGAATGACCAGCAGGAAGAAGAACGTCAGCACCACTTCGGCCACTAGCCCGGCACCGAGAGAGTAGCCGCCCGGAGAGTGCTCGGCGTACCCGTTCGCCGCAAAGCCGCTCTGGACGAGGTCGAAGCCCGCCTTCCCGCCAGCGATCACCGACAGGACGAGGGCGCCTACCAAGGCCCCCAGGACCTGTGCCACCCAGTACGGGAGGATCTCGCGCGCGGGAAATCGACCTCCGGCCCACAGGCCGACGGTCACCGCGGGGTTGAAGTGCCCCCCGGAGATGTGGCCGACCGCGAAGGCCATGGTCAGCACGGTGAGGCCAAACGCGAGCGAGACGCCCACAAAGCCGATCCCCAGCCCGGGAAAGGCCGCCGCGAGCACGGCGCTGCCGCAGCCCCCGAACACCAGCCACGCCGTCCCCAGGAACTCCGCGCCCAATTTCCGTGTCATCTCATTCCTCCCTCATGTATGTCTGCCTTCATACCCGCATGAATCAGCGCAGCCTCTGGCGCTGGCCCACGGGCTTGGTCCCGCTTGCGAAGTGGAAGTGGAAGCCTTCGTGCGGGCTCCAGCCAACGTCGAACCGCACCTGCTCGGCTCCCGGCACCAGAAGCCGGAGCCCGGCTCCCATGCCCCCACGAAAGCGTTTCCAGCCGAAGTCGCGCGACTCGCTCCAGGCGATCCCGGCGTCGGTGAAGAGCGCCAACTGCAGGCCCACACTGAATGACCACTTGAAGAGGTCACGCCGCGCCAGGTCGAGGAGCCTCAGGTTGTACTCGGCAGTGGTCAAGAGCTGGCTCTTGCCGTTCAGGGTCGGGCCCAACGTCTCGAGGGTGTAGCCGCGGATGGTGTTGGCGCCACCCAGGTAGTAGGTGAAGTAGCCCGGGATGTCCTGGCCGACGACGCCGGACTGGAGGGTCAGGAGGCTGCTGACGAGGAGGTGCTGTTTCGGCCAGGTCGGCTGGTAGCGGCGCAGGTCGAGGTTCATGGTCCAGAAGGAGCCGCTCCCACCGGTCCAGATGAGCTCGAGCTCGTTCTTCCAGCCCCGCCGCGGGTCGCGCCAGGAATCCCTGGAATCGTCGCCGATAGAGGCGCCCACGCGAACGAACTCGTCCTCGTTGTCGGGTTCCAGGGTCTTGCCGGGAACGTCGCTCTTCATCTGGAAGAGCGAGGCGAAGCCCCGCAGCCGCCCCCGCTTGCCCAGCCACCTGCCGATGCCGGGTGTGAACTCCCAACTGTTCTCCTCGAAACCGTTCATGGTGTCGGCGCGCTCGCGGCTGCCCCCGAAGAAGTCCACGGACAAATGGTTGCCCGTGATCCAGGGGTAGGAGAGGCGGGCCCAGCGCTGATCGGTCCCGCCGAAGTAGAGCCGCGCCGACAAGCTGATGCCGCGGCCGGTGAGGTTCATGGCCGACAGGGCGCCGCCGTAGGAGAACCCGTTCTCCTCTGTATAGAGGAACGACGGGAACGGGATGATGGCCGGCATCTCCCGGAGGTGAAGAAGGAGACTCACCCCGTCGCCGTCGGCCTCGGGCCGTACGCTCATCTCGGCGAAGAGGCCGAGGTTCTCGAGCCGCTGCAGGTCGGCTTGGAGGGTCGCGTAGTGGAATGGCTCGCCGCCTCTGGTCTCGAGCTCGCGCGTGATGACGTAGGCGCGGGTCTCATGGTTGCCTTCGAGGCGGATGGCCGTGACCGGCCGATTCTCGAAGGGCGCGAACGTCGCGGGGTCGCCGGGGCCGGCGGCGAGAGCCAGGAGCAGCAAGGCCAGGCTCGTCATGGGACCCGCCACCTCCGTGACGAGGGCGAGGGCGAGCTCCAGGTAGGCTCCTGGAGCATCGCCTCGACGTTGCTCAAGGGGTCAATTCACAAGCGGGATCTGGGAGGACAGCTCCAGGCTGATCAAGTTGTTGAGCCGGCTCTCCACCTGGAAGAAGCGGGCCACCGTCTTCCCGGGCAGTACCTTCAAGAACTCAGCCGCATAGCGCTTCTCGAGGGCCACTCGCTTCTCCTCGATGACCAACGAACGGTCGAGGAGGCCCTTGGCGTTGGCGTCATTGAGGCTCTCGAAGTGGTCCGCGAAGTCCTGGATTACCGCCAGGCGGTCGTTGCCCAGGGTCTGCCGCTCTGCCTCGTAGGCCTTGTAGACGGGCCAGAAGGCCGCCGACTGAGCGGCGTCGAACTTCATGGTCTTGGCGATGATGTCGGATTTTTGCGCGCGAACGTCCTGGCGCAGCAGCTCGACCAGCTTGTCGATGTCGGGCGCCTTGGCGGCGGGCGCTTTGGCCTCGGGCGCCTTCGCGGGTGGGGTCTGCGCCCCGGCCAAGGTGCAGATCCCGAGCGCCAGAGGAACTCCGACCAACCATCCGCGTGTCTTCATTTGCATGTCCACTCCTTTGATAGACGAGTTCAGCACGAGCGTGACTCGGGGAGGATACCCTTCTTCGGTGCGATTGTGATGCTCCCGCCGCCCTGGCCCTATCGGGTCACCGTGACCATTCCCCGGAGCTGCACGTCCGCATCCGCGGAAGAGCGACCGACCAGGAGCTCCACCCGGCCGGGCTCGACGACCCACGCGTGCCGGGCGGCGTTCCAATAGGCCAGGTCCGCGGCCGCGAGGTGCACGGTCACGGTCTTCGCCTCACCGGGAGCGAGTGCGATGCGCGCGAAACCCCGAAGCTGCTTCCGCGGACGCCCGACCTTGGACTCCGGGTAGCGGACGTAGAGCTGCACCACCTCCTCGCCCGCCCGCGCGCCCGTGTTCGTCACGTCGACGCTCGCGTCGAGGGAGCCGCCGGGCGCGACCTTTGCCGGGCTCGTTCGCAGGTTGGCGTAGGCAAACGTCGTGTAGCTCAAGCCATAGCCGAAGGGATACTGCGGTTCGGCCTTGGCATACATGTACGTGCGTCCGTGCCGGATGTCGTAGTCCATCATGGGCGGCAGCTCTTCGAGAGCCTTGGGCCAGGTCTGGGCCAGGCGGCCCCCGGGGTTGGCCTCGCCGAAGAGCACGTCGGCCAGGGCGTGGCCCAGCTCCTGGCTGGCGTGGGTCATGTGCAGGAGCGTGGTGGCGTTCTCCGCCGCCCACGGCAGCGCGACCGGGAAGCTCGAGATGAGCACGACCACGGTCCTGGGGTTGGCAGCGTAGGCCCGCCGAACGAAGTCCTCTTGACCCGGAGGAAGGGTGATCGCCTTCCGGTCCACCGCCTCCTTTCCTTCGCTGGGCGACGTCACCACCTCCCATCCGGCGTTGCCTTCGGGGTGATTGCCCACGCAGACGACCGCGACATCCTGTTTGCGCACGAGCTCGAGGGCGGCGTCGCTCATGTCGCCCACCCAGTTCACGCCTACTGGGTTGGGCGCGGGCGGGGGGCCGGGGTTGGCCGCGCGCTCGATGCCTTCGCGCGGGGACACGGCGTAAGGCGGGGTGCCGGAGTACCAGTCGAGCAGCACCTGGTTCGCGAGCGGACCGACGACGGCGATGGACCGCACCTTCGCTCGGTCGAGGGGAAGAAGGTTGGCGGAGTTCTTCAGAAGGACGATCGACTTCCGCGTGGCCTCGAGGGCCAGGGCACGAGTCTCGGGCTGGCTCCAGGGCTCGGGGTCACCCTCGGCACCGATGGCGGCGTAGGGCACGCGCTCGGCCGGGTCCCAGAGGCCCAGGCGGATCGAGACCCGGAAGAGGCCACGGAGCGCCCCGTCGAGGTCGGCCTCGGTGACCAGACCACGCTTGAGCGCCTCGGTGACGGCTTCCTTGTGGCGATCGAGGAAGTGATTGATCCCCGCCTTGATGCAGGCCGCGGCCGCGGCGGGAAGATCGGGAAAGGCCTTGTGGTCGGTCACGAGCAGGCGCAGGCCGCCGCCGTCGGTGCAAAGGATGCCGTCTTCCCCCCATTCCTTCACCACGATGTCGCGGAGCATCGGGTGCACGTGCGCCGGGGTGCCGTTGACGGCGTTGTAGGCGGCCATCATGGCGCGCGAGCCGCCCTCCCGCACCGCCATCTCGAAGGGCTTCGCGTAGTACTCGCGCCACAGGCGCTCGTCGAAGTTCGACGAGGAGCTCGTGCGGCCGTCCTCGTTGCTGTTGGCCAGGAAGTGCTTCAGGAGCGCGGCGGTCTTCCAGTAGCGCGGGTCGTCGCCCTGGAGGCCGCGGGTGAACGCCGTCGCGAGCGTGCCCACGTGGAAGGGATCCTCGCCGTAGACCTCTTCCGTGCGCCCCCAGCGCGGGTCCCGCGCGAGGTCGGCGTTCGGCGCGCGCACGATGAGGCCCGAACGCTTGAACTTCGCGCTCTGGTAGAGATAGCGCGCCTCCTGGGCCTCTTGCGCCGCTACCTTCCGCACGAGCTCCGGGTCCCAGGTCGAGCCCAGACCATAGGCCTGCGGGAACTGCGTGGTCGCGGTCGGGTTGCGCCGCCCCCAATTGCTGGGCCCGCCCTGGGCCACGCCGTGATAGCCCTCGATGTGCGGCGAACCCTGGACCCCGAGTCGCGGCACGGCCGCCCGGGCGGCCAGACAGTCGATCTTCTCCTCCACGGTCATGCGGCCGATGAGGTCGGTGATCCGCTCCTCGGCCGGCAGGTCGGGGTTCTGGAAGGGGAGCTCGAACGGGGCCACCGGAGGTGCGGCCGGGGGCTCGGAAGTCGCGACCCCGCGGGCGCCGGTCACGCAAAGGAGAGGGGCGAGCGCAAGAACGAGACGCCGTCTCATGGTCGCCTCCTCCGGTTCGGCAATGGCGGCAAGGCGCAAGGATACCAGAGCCGCCCGAGAGAGCCGCGGCCTCCAACTCCCCAGGGTCGACGCCGCAAATACTTCTTTGGAGTTGCATTTGTCCCTCTCATCTGCCAAAAGGGGGAACATCGGCGTATTCCGCGGGGGGTTATAGGTGGAGAAACCTCGCTACCCGGGTATCCGCGTTACCGTCAACGGCAACCAGCTCGTCTCCTACCACACCGAAGCTCGCATCGCCGATGCGGGCGTCTTCTACCCGATAACGCCCTCCACCGAGGGCGGCGAGCTGTACCAGCAGTCGTTTGCGGAGGGACGGCTCAACGTCTTCGGCGGCAGCACCCTGGCCGTGGAGGCCGAGGGCGAGCACGCCGCCCAGGGTGGCGCCATCGCCATCTCCGTATGCGGCCGACGCGTCGTGAACTTCACCTCCGGCCAGGGCGTCGTCTACGGAGTCGAGCAGTACTACCACGCCCCCGGCAAGTGCTCGACGATGGTGCTGGAGGTCGTGGCCCGTGCCCTCACCAAGCACGCCCTGAACGTGCACTGCGGCCACGACGACATCTACGGCGCGCTCGACACGGGCTGGATCATGGTCTTCGCCAAGGACGCGCAGCAGGCGGCCGACCAGGCCCTGATCCTGCGGCGCGTCACCGAGCTCTGCCTCACCCCGGGCATGAACATCCAGGACGGGTTCCTGACCTCCCACCTCGAGCGGACCTTCTACAGGCACGAGGCGGAGCTGATCCGCGAGTTCCTGGGCGCGCCGGACGACGTCATCGAATGTCCCACGGACAGCCAACGCGAGCTCTTCGGCCCCCGCCGGCGCCGCGTGCCGAAGATGATCGACCTCGCGAACCCGGTGTTGCTCGGGCCCGTGCAGAACCAGGAACACTACATGCAGGGCGTGGTGGCCCGGCGCAACAACTTCGCCGAGCCCATCCTCCAGTTCCTCGAGGATGCCCACCGGGAGTTCGGGAGGCTGACCGGTCGCTACTACGGGCTCCTCACGGCGTACAAGACGGAGGACGCGGACACCGTCTTCGTTTCGCTCGGCTCCGCCGCCGAGAACATCGAGGCCGCGGTCGACTACCTGCGGGAGAGGGGCCCGGCCCGGGTCGGATCGATCCACCTGAACGTGATCCGCCCGTTTCCCGAAGACGCGGTGGTACAGGCCCTGGCCGGCAAGAAGAACGTCATCGTCCTGGAACGCACCGACGAGCCCTTGGCGGGTGCCAACCCGCTGGGCCGCGACATTCGGACGGCCCTGGCCAAGGCGCTTTCCCAGGAAGGAAGGCCGGGGATGGTGTCGATCAGCCCGTCCCAGATGCCGCGTCTCTTCGACGGCATCTACGGCCTGGGTTCGCGCGACTTCCGGCCCGAGCACATCCTCGGCGCCTACGAGTACGCCACCGGCGCGATTCGAGCGCACCGACGGTCGGACCGCCGCGGACGGGACGTCGTTCATCGTGCTCGGCGTCGACCATCCCTACGCCGTGAAGTCTGCCGACACTCCCTCGCTCCTGCCCGAGGCCGCGGTCGCGGTTCGCTTCCACTCCGTCGGAGGGTGGGGTGCCATCACCACCGGGAAGAACCTGGGCGCGATCATCGGCGACTTCAACGACTACCTGGCCGAGCGCGACCACGCGATGGACGAGCGGGGCCAGCCGAAAGAGATCATCCACGTCAGCGCCAACCCCAAGTACGGGTCCGAGAAGAAGGGCGCGCCCACGTCGTACTTCCTGGTGGTGGCCCCCGAGCGGATCCGGGTGAACTGCGACCTGCGACACGTCACCGTCGTTCTCTGCTGCGACCCCAAGGCCTTCACCCACTGCAATCCGCTCGACGGGATGGCGGAAGGGCGGAGCGCTCGTCTGGGAGTCCGAGGAAGAGCCGGCCCAGGCCTGGGAGCGGTTGCCCCGCTGGGCCCGGAAGGTGATCCTCGAGAAGAAGATCCGCGTGTACACCCTGCCCGGCTTCGAGATCGCCCGCAAGGCGACGGACCGCGGCGATCTCCAGCTCCGGATGCAGGGCAACGCCTTCCTGGGTGCCTTCTTCGCGGTCTCGCCGCTCCTCGGCCAGTTCAAGATCGACGACGAGCACTACCGCGAGGTCGTCCACAAGCAATACCAGAAGAAGTTCGGCCGCCTCGGCGACGCCGTCGTGCGCTCCAACATGGAGGTCATGATCCAGGGCTTCGAGCGCGTGCGGGAGATCCCGGTGGGCGAGATGAACGCGCCCGACCGCTCGACCCTGCGGGGCGTGGCCCTGCTTCCCGCGAGCGGCAACGGCGGCGGCTGCGCCGGCGGATGCCGGACCATCCCCGCCCCCGCCGGCCAGATGGAGCGCGTCCCCTTCACCCGGGTGGCCACCTTCGACCACGAGTTCCGCGCCGGCCTCGGCTACAACCAGCCCGCGTCGGCCCTGACCTCCGTGGGTGTGATGGCCGCGGGCTCCGGTGACACCGCGTCCAAGTACGTGGCCCGGCGCGAGACGCCGCTGTACATCCCCGAGAACTGCACCCAGTGCATGGAGTGCATCGCGGTGTGCCCGGACACCGCCCTGCCCAATTGCTCGCAAGACCTGGACACCATCCTCCGCACCGCGATCGTGAACTACGTCAAGGACCCCGGGGAGCGCCAGAAGCTGTTCCTGGCCGTGCCGGAGATCGACAAGCGGGCCCACGCCCTGATGCGCGAGTCGGTGCAGAGCAAGGCGGCGACGCCCCTGCCCCAGATCCTCCGCCAGGTGACGACCGAGGTGAATGGCTTCTCGGACCAGGCCAAGGCCGACCTCTTCGCCGTCCTCGACAAGGTGCCCATGGCCTACTCCAAGGCCAACGCGATCTTCGCGACGCCGGAAAGGAAGGTCCCCGGCAGCGGCGGCATCTTCTCCATCTTCGTCTCCGACCTCTGCAAGGGATGCGCGGCCTGCGTCACCGCCTGTGGCGACCACCAGGCGCTGCGCATGGTCCAGGAGACCGAGGTCGTGAACGCCGAGCACGAGACCGGCACCGCGTTCCTGAACCAGCTCCCGGACACGTCGCAGAAGTACCTCGGGCTCTTCAACAGCGACAACCCCCACGACTCCAAGACCGCGGCCCTGCGCAACCACCTCATGGTGCGCAAGAACTACGACGCTCTCGTCTCCGGGGACGGTGCCTGCGCCGGCTGCGGCGAGAAGAGCATCCTGCACTCCCTGGCCTCGGTGACCGAGACCTACATGCGCCCGATCTATCACGCGAAGGCGGACCGTCTGCGCGCCAAGGCCGACCGGCTCGACCAGGTCGGCGTCGCCAGAAGCTCGAGGAGCTCGCGGCCAGAAGCCCCGAGGAGCATGCGCTCTTCAAGCAGGCGGTCGCGCACCTCCTGCTCGGCCTCGGGGGAGAGGACGAGAAGGACACGAAGGCCCGCATGGCCGCCCGCGGCGAGATCACCGACGGCGAGATCGTTGCCGCCCTCACCGTGGTCATGCGGCAGGAGGCCTTCAACCACAAGGACCTGCAGTCGGTCGACGGACGGCTCGCCAACGGCATGTCCGTCATGGCCATGGGTGCGCACACCGGCTGCAACACGGTCTACGGTTCCACTCCCCCCAACAACCCCCACCCCTACCCCTGGATGAACTCGCTCTTCCAGGACGGCATCACCGTGAGCTGGCTCCTGGGCGAGAGCTTCATCATGGACCACGCCCGCCGCTCCGTGATTCCCGAGCGTCTGGCCGACGCGCTCCTGGAGCGCGAGCCAGGACGTGATGACCCCCCGGGAGTACTACGAGCTCGCGCACTTCGGCGACGCCCTGATGACGGACCAGGAGATCGCGGAGCTGCCCAAGGTGTGGGCGCTGGGCGGCGACGGCGGGATGGGCGACATCGGGTACCAGAACACCTCGAAGGTCGTTCTCCAGAACCGCCCCAACGTGAAGGCCCTGATGCTCGACACCCAGGTCTACTCGAACACCGGCGGCCAGAACTCCGACTCGACCCCCATGCTCGGGGGCAGCGACATGAACGTCTTCGGCGCGGCGACCCAGGGCAAGACGGTCGAGAAGAAGACGGTGGCCGAGACTTTCCTGGCCGGCCACGGCTCGCCCTTCGTGGCCCAGGTCTCGATCGCCAATGCTCCGAAGCTGTATCGGGCGCTGCTCGACGCCCTGGAGTATCGGGGCACCGCGTTCCTGCAGTGCTTCACCACCTGCCAGCCCGAGCACGGGGTCGCCGACGACATGGCCCTCATCCAGGCCCAGCGCGTGCGCGACTCGCGCGGGGCGCCGGAGTTCGTCTTCAACCCCCGCGTGGGCGAGACCTATCCGGAGGCGCTGGACCTGAGCGGCAACCCCGCCCGGGACAAGGACTGGTACGAGACGAAGTTCAAGGCCGACCGGAGAGAGCTACCGGTACACGGTCGCGCACTGGTGTGCGACGGAGGCGCGGTTCCGGAACCACCTGAAGAAGATCCGACCCGAGGAGGCCGCTGAAGCTCATCCCCCTCGAGAACATGCTGGTGCGTCTCACCCAGAACGACGTGGTCTACCGCCGTCACCTGGACCCGGCCCACCGCGCCTACGTGCCCGACTTTGGCGTGTTCATCAAGGTGCAGATCGGCGACAAGATCGAGCACCGGTCCATCTCGCGCCAGCTGGTCCTCTTCTGTGTCGAGCGGCGGAAGGCCTGGCGGCTGCTGCAGAGCAAGGCCGGCGTCGTCAACCAGGACTACAAGTCACAGCGCGCGGTCCTCGCCGATGTCGACGCGGGCCGGGTCGCGAAGGAAGAGCTGTTCGCGCACGCGGAAGAGCTGGTGAAGCAGGCAAGCGCCTGATTGCGGAGAGACCGCAGGAGCGTCCACATCGACGAGCTTGAGAGGAGACGCTGATGGTCACCAACGTCGTGGTCGAGACGCTGCCGGGGAAGGCGCAATGCGTGGCCGACGCCATCGAGAGGATCAACGGGATCTCCTTGCGACTCGTGGATGGCGATCATCGGGTCATCGCCGCCTGGGATGTCCCGGATGGCCACAGCCTGGAGCCGGAGGGCCTCTCGGAGGCGCTCCGGGCCGTGGCTCCCGAGATCGTGGACGTCGGGCTCGGGGACTGACCCCGGCCTCCGCTCACGAGCGCGCTCCCCTCGACGCCGAGAGCGCGTGGCGTCCTTCGGGGACGGGCTCTCCTCAGCCGGTGGTCGTGCGATCCGCCACCACCACGCAGTTCCGGCCCGCGCGCTTGGCGCGGTACATCGCGTCGTCGGCGAGCCGCAACAGCTCTTCGAGCGTCTCCGGGGCGCCGCCCGGCTCGGACCCGCACAGCCCGAAGCTCGCGGAGCTGCGCACGTGGGCGGCCCCGACGAACACCTCCGTCTCCGCCAGGGCCTGCCGCATGCGCTCGGCGGTGATCAAGGCCTTCTCCATCGACGTGTCCGGCAGCGCCACTGCGAACTCGTCGCCGCCCAGCCTCCCGAGCTGGTCGCTCTCGCGCAAGGCGCCGCGCGCGGCCGCGACCACGGCCACGAGCAGAGCGTCGCCGGCCGCGTGTCCGTGCTCGTCGTTGATGGCCTTGAAGCCGTCCACGTCGAAGAGGAGCACGGAGAAGGGCCTTCCATGGCGCCGGGCCGCGGCCAGGAGCCGGCGCGATTCCACCACGAAGTGGCGGCGGTTGCCCGCCCCGGTCAGGGAATCGGTGGCCGCCTGTCGCGCCAGGTCGTCCCGGGCCGACCGAAGGTCGGCGAGCGCATCGGTGAGGCTGGTCACGTCCTGGAGAGCGAGCATGAGGTGTCGCTCAGGTCCGGTGACCGCGGGGATGGCGGAGGCCACCGAGTGGAGGACGCGAAGACGGCCGCCGCGCATGGGACACGGAAGCAGGTGGGGGTGCAGCTGGGACGAGAAGACCGCAGGGGCTCCGCCCGAGATCACCTCGGCCAGCCGGTAGGCATAGCGCGGCCCCCCGATGTGCGGGTAGAGCACGCGCAGGTCGGCCCCCAGGGTCTCGCGACGCGGGACCCCGGTCCAGTCCTCGAGGCACGTGTTCCAGAACAACACCTCGAAGCTCGCGTCGATCACGAGCACGGCCACGGGCAGGTGATCGAGGGCGGCGTAGGTGCGGGACAAGACCGAAGCGGCGACCATCATCACGAGGCGGGTTGGCCTTCGATGCCGCGCACGAGGCTCGTGAACGAGGTCATCTCGAAGAGAAGGAGCAGGTTGCCCTCCACCTGCAGGGTCTTGACCTGGAAACGGGTCTTGGCCACGACGATCAGGGGCTTCTCCACCGGTGGCTGGGCGGAGAGGAGAGCCATGACGGGCTCCTCGGCATAGACCGGCAGAGAGTAGCGCAGGGGGCGGCCGACCAGGTTGGCCATCGTGCCCATGACCGAGTTGATGAGTACGTTCCCGATCTCGGTCAGGGTCGCGGAGCGCAGGACGCCCATGTCGGTCCCCGCGGCCTCGTCGCCCGAGACGACACTCACGAGCTTGGCCGCGCTGGCCTGGGGAAACACGAGGAACGCGCAGCCTTCGAGCCCCCCCGAAACCCCATCTGCACCGAGGAGACCGAGTCCTGGGCGAGGCGCCCCAGGACCTTCGGCAGGTCGGGCACGGCCACGAGCTCGATGTGAGGCGCGGACAGCTCCACGTGCGAGCCGGTCAGGTTGTTGAGCGCGGCCGCCGCTCGGCCGAGGCCGATGTTCACGACCTCGGCCAGGTCGGCCAGGTGCCCGGCACCGATCGGCTCGAGATCCGCCCGCTGCAGCACCAGGGCGCTCTGCACCGCGGCGAGCAGGGCTCCCACGTCGACCGGCTTGTCCACGACCGCGGCCGCGCCCCGTCGCAGGCACTCGTCGCGCGTCGTGGACTGGATGTCCGCGGACACCACGACCACCGGCAAGGGAGGGGCGCGCCGGGTCATGGCGTCGAGAAGCATGCGGCCGTCCTGGTTGGGCATCAGCAGGTCGGTCGTGACGATCTCGGGAGGAGCGCTCTCGACGGCCCGGAGCGCACTCTCGACACTCTCGGCCTCGGCCACCTCGTGACCCGCCCCCTCCAGCATCCGCCGAAGCGCGGTACGGGCCAGCCGCGAGTCGTCCACCACCAGGACCTTGGCCATCCTTCTCCCGATCCGCTGGGCGATGCTATCACGCGCTCCGGAGGGGACTACTTCGCGGCCGGAATCGTCAGGCCGGCCTTCTTGATCTCCTTGGCGACCATCTTCGCGAGATCGTGGATGGCGGTGTCGACCCGCTTCGGGTTCGTGGTCTTGCTGCGGCCGCCCCAGATCAGCTTGTCCTGCTCGAGCGAGTAGATGAGAGTCTCCACCGTCACCATGGTGTCGGTACGGAGGTAGCCGGGGGTGTAGACCGCGTTCCAGCCCGTGCCCCAATAGCCGCCCCAGAACGTCCCGTAGGAGCCGCTCGTGTACCACATCGTCCCGCCCTGCGAGGACATCTCCTGGTCCTTGCCGAGGACGCGCATGACCACGACCCCCACGGCGCCTTCCTTCTCGAAGGCCGCCTTGGCCGTCTCCTTGTCCTTTGCCCTGCCGGTGGGGAGGATCCTGTAGGCGGCGACTCCCTGGGGCCCCTGAAGGGTGATCTGGTAGGCGAGCTCGTCTTCGGCGCCCCGCCGAGCCGCCTCCTCGTCGCTGACCACGAGAGCCATGACCTTCTTCCCCCGGAAGCTCTCAGGTTTCGCGTCGGGGTTCTTCCAGGTCGAATCGAACTTCGTCCCTGCGGAGGCCGTTCCGACCAGGACGAGGGTAGTCGCGAGCACGGCACTCGAAGTTCGCACTGGTCTCATCTCCTTGATTCCTATCGGTCGGACTCGTCCATTGAACCCAGCCATCATAGCCCCGGGACGGTCCGCGGCAACGGTGAGCCTGCGGCTCCGGGTCAGTAGCCGCGGCTCTTGTCGACCAGGTTCAACAGGGGCTGGCCGGAGCGGAACCGCTCCAGGTTCTCCAGGAAGAAGCGCATCGAGCCCTCGAGCCACCCGGGCGTGTTGTCGGCGCAGTGGGGAGAGAGCAGCACGTTGTCCAGGCCGTAGAAGGCGTGCTCGGACGGCAGGGGCTCGGTGGTGAAGACGTCGAGGGCCGCTCCGCGGATTCGGCCCTGCTGGAGTGCTGCAACGAGCGCCGCCTCGTCGACGATCGGCCCCGCCCCACGTTGATGAGCACGGCGCGTCGGCTTCATGGCCGCGATCTCCGCGGCTCCCACGAGGCCCCGGGTCTCCGGAGTCAGGGGCGCGGCCACGACCACGTAGTCGGACCGGGCCATGAGATCGGCCTTGCGCTCGAGCGGGATCGCCTCGTCGACCAGCGGATCCTGCTGGGCCGCCTCGAGGTTCCGGCGCAAGGCGAGGATCTTCATGCCGAAGGCGCGGGCTCGCTCCGCCGCGGCGCGGCCGATGTCGCCGTAGCCCACGATGCCCATGGTCTTGCCCTGGGCCCAGTCCACGTCGAAAGGGTCCCAGGTGCGGGCCGCCTGGCTTCTGCGCATGCGCGGGAAGTCCTTCGCGAAGAAGAGCACGGCCGCCATCACGAACTCTCCGAGCGACGCGCTGAAGACGCCACGGGCATTGGTGAGAGGCACGGGGCTCTCCGTGACCGCCGGGAACATCAGGTACTCGACGCCCGCGGAGCGCGAGTGGATCCAGCGGACGGCGGGGGCCAGGCCCAGCACGGGCTCGACCAGCTTTCGGCCCATCGAGCACACGAAGATGCGCGTCGGGCGGGGGCGCGTCGCGAAAGACGTCGACGGTCTCACCGACCACGAAGCGGACTCCGGAGCGGAGGCGGATCGAGGACGGCGAGGGTCGGATCGGTGCGCTTGGCCAGCACCCAGACGGTCGTGTCTTCCATGAGCGCGACCGTACCACGGCCTTTGCCTGCGGTCACGGCCGGGGAGAGAGGGTACGAAGCTCAGTACGGGTGCTGCCGGAGCCAGCGGATGTAGGCCAGGAGCGCGTCGACGTCGGCCTCGGCCAGGTGCTGCCGGTACGCGGGCATGGGCACCTTCTGGCGGTCCAGGAAGAAGCGAGCCAGGGGGTTCTCCTGCAGGCGGCGCGCCCGGCCGTCGTGGATCCACTGTCGCGCCTCGTCGTCGCTGCGCACGAGCTCCGCGTAGTCCGGCCCGTCCCAGGCCGGCACGTAGCCCTTGAGCGAGTCCGGGATTGTCGAGGGCGCCCCGGCCCTGGGGCCCGTGGCAGTTGAAGCAGCCGTACTTGATCGCGACCTGCCGGCCGGCCTCGGCCTTCGCGTCTTCCGGCTTCTCGAAGTCCGCACACCGCCTTCACGTAGGCCACCACCGCCGCGAGCGTCGCCCTCGGAGAGGACCTGCCGGAAGGACGGCATCGCGATCGCGGCGCCCTCACGCAGCTTCATCTGCTCCGGGTCCGCGCGCACGCGCTTCGTCACCCCGTCCTGGATCCACTCGCGAATCTCGGCCTCGTTGTCGGCGTACATGGTCATGAGCCCGCCCGACCACGGGGGGATGTCCTCGAGACCGTATCCCGGGTTCGTCATCCCGCGGTGGCCGCCGACTCCGTGACAAGTGAAGCACCCATGGCTCTCGGCCACCGCCCAGCCGCGGTGCACGGAGCCGCGGTCCTTGGCACGCCAGGCGCGCACGCCGACCACGCCAGCCGCGCCCAGGACCAACGCCACCAGAGCGAGCCTTCGCGTCCACCCCATGGCTTCCCCCTGGGGGATAGCATAAGGGGATACGAGGGTAACGCACCCTTCGGATGCGAGGAGGCTCTTGGAAATCGACAGGATGAGCCCCACCCGGCGGCCCGCCGGCAACGCCGCGCAGCGGCAGAGCTGGCACGAGCTTCTGTTCCTCCACTGGTCGGTCCCGGTCGAGGCGCTCCGGCCGCTCGTCCCCCCGGGGCTCGAGATCGACACCCACGAGGGCCGGGCCTACGTGGGCCTCGTCCCCTTCACGATGACCGGCGTGCGCCCGGTCTGGGCTCCGGCGGTGCCCGGGCTCTCGAGCTTTCACGAGGTCAACGTCCGGACCTACGTCCATCACGAGGGTCGCGAGCCAGGCGTCTGGTTCCTGAGCCTCGATGCCTCGAGCCGCGTGGCGGTCCTCGTGGCGCGGACGACCTACCACCTCCCCTACCGCTTCGCGCGCATGAGCCTCACCCGTGGGCCGCACGGAGAGGTGCGCTACTCCAGCGAACGGCGATGGCCGGGGCCCACGCCCGCGGCCTGCGCCCTGCGGTACTGGCCTTCGGGTCCCGCCGCTCCCGCGGCAGAGGGCTCGCTCGAGCACTTCCTCGCCGAGCGCTACGTGCTCTATGCCGAGCGCCGGGGCCATCTGCTGCGAGGCCGCGTCCACCACCCGCCGTACCCGCTGCAAGCGGCCGAGTTCGCGGACCTCGACGAGTCGCTCCTGTCCGCGGCCGGCGTGCGGCATGGGACCGAGCAGCCCCTGGCCCACTACGCCAAGGGCGTCTCCGTCGAGCTGTTCGCATTGACTGACTGTTGAAAGCGCCGGGCGTCGTACCCGAGAAAACGCGGCAGCACGATGCCACACGCCAGCACCCCCACGACGCACAACACCCCGCCCGACACCACCGAAGCCCGGACGCCGAAGAGGGCCGCGACGGCTCCCGCCTCGGCATGGCCGAGGAGCGGCCCGCTCATGTAGCTCACCATCTCGATCCCGGCCAGGCGCCCGCGCAGGACGTCGGGGATGGTCTCGTTCCACAGGATCATGCGGAACATGCCGCTGACCGCGTCGGCGCCGCCGGCGAGGGCCAGGAACACGAGCGCAGGCGCCAGGGTGTCGCAGAACCCGAAGACCACGATGGCCAGGCCCCACACCATGGCCGCGAGCATCACGGCCAGACCGTGGCGCTGGACCCGCGGCGTCCACCGGCCGGTCACGCTGGCCAGGAGCGCGCCCACCGCGGGCGCCGCGTAGAGCAGGCCCAGGACCGGAGGCCCGCCCAGGCGCTCGGAGAGCGCCGGAAAGAGCGCGAGCGGCATGCCGAAGACCATGGCCACGAAGTCGACGACGTACGTGCCGATCAGCTCCTGTCGGCTCCTCGCGTAGCGGAAGCCTTCGAGGATGCGCGCGAGGCTCGGGCTCTCTGCGCCTTCCGGCGGGGGCACCCGACGGATGAACGCGAAGCAGGCCAGGGAGAAGGCGTAGCTCGCGAAGTCGACCACGTAGGTCGCGGTGAGGCCGGCCGAGGCGATGAGGAGACCGCCCAGGGCCGGCCCCGCGATCATCCCCACGCTGCCCCGGAACACCCCGAGCGCGGCCGCGGCTGGCAGCTCCTCCTTGTCCACGAACCGCGGCGTGAGCGCCTCGAGCGACGGCTTCTGGAGCCCGTTGAGCGCGGACATGAGGCCGGCGATGACGTAGAGGCACCACGCGGGCGGAGCCGAGAGGCTCGCCGTGATCGCGAGCAGGCCGCTGCCCGCCGCGAGGCCCACGTCGGTCGCGATCACGAGCCGGCGGCGGTCGACCGCGTCGGCGAGGGCGCCGCCCACGAACGCGGTCACGAGGAGCGGGCCGAGCTCGGCCAGACCCAGGAGCCCGACGGCCAGCGACGAATGGGTCAGCGTGTACACCTGGTACGGCAGGGCGACGTACGTGACCATGCTGCCGAGGAACGACACGAACTGCGAGGCGTAGAGCAGCCGGTAGTCGCGATGGCGGCGGAGTGGAGTGAGGTCCATGGCCAGGCGGTCTATGTTCGCCTCACCCGCTCAGGCGGGTCCACTCCGAGGTGCGATCCCACCCGGTTTGACAGTCCCATGACCGCGCCATACGCTGGCCATTGGGACGTTCCCGTCTGTTCCGGACCCCTCGTTGGACACCTTGCCCCGACGCCAGTTGCAAGGGCCCTCCAAACCGAGGATCTGACGTGCCCAAGTGATTCATTTTGCTGGTGCTTATGACGACGCCGCTCATCGATTCCCTGACCCGTAACGAAGGCCCTTCGGTTCTTCCCAGTCCGCCCGTCGCCCAACGGATCCCGAAGGTCGACGAGGTCCACGGCGACCGGCGCGTGGACGACTACTTCTGGCTGCGCGACAAGACGAACCCCGACGTGGCGGCCTACCTGGAGGCCGAGAACGCCTACACCGACGCGGTGATGAAGCCCACCGTCCCCTTCCAGGACGCGCTCTACAAGGAGATGCTCGCGCGGATCAAGGAGACGGACGTGAACGTCCCCTACCGCAAGGGCGCCTTCTGGTACTACTCGCGCACGGAACAGGGCAAGCAGTACCCGATCTACTGCCGCAAGACGGAGTCCCTCGAAGCTCCCGAGCAGATCACCCTCGACCTGAACCAGTTGGCCGAAGGGCAGAAGTTCATGAGCCTCGGCAGCTACGTGGTGAGCGACGACGGCAAGCGCCTCGCCTACTCGACCGACAACACCGGCTTCCGCCAGTACACCCTGTACGTGAAGGACCTCGGAACCGGATCGGTCCTGGAGACGGTCGCGGAGAAGGTCGGCTCCGTGGCCTGGGCCGCGGACGACCGGACGCTCTTCTACTCCGTGGAAGACGAATCGACGAAGCGCCCGTATCGGATCTACCGGCACGTGCTCGGAGCCAGCGCGCACGACCTCGTCTACGAAGAGAAGGACGAGGCGTTCAACGTGGGGGTCTGCCGGACGCGGAGCCTCCGCTACCTGGTCATGAGCATCGGCAGCCACACCACGTCCGAGGCCCGCTTCCTGCCCGCGGACCAGCCCGACGGCGAGTGGACGGTCGTGGCCCCGCGCATCGCCGAGCAGGAGTACGACGTCGATCACCACGGCGACTTCTTCTACATCCGCGTGAACGACAAGGGACGCACCTTCCGCCTGGTGAAGGCGCCGGTCACGAGCCCCGGCCGCGAGAACTGGCAGGAGGTGGTGCCCACACGGCCCGAGGTGATGCTCGAGGGCACGGACTTCTTCAAGAGCCACTACGTGCTCTTCGAGCGCGAGGACGGGCTCCCCCAGCTCCGGGTGGTCGACTTCGCTTCGGGCGCATCCCACCGGATCGCCTTTCCCGAGCCGACCTACTCCGCGTTTCCCGGGGGCCAACGCCGAGTTCGACACCACGACCTTTCGCTACAACTACCAGTCGCTCGTGACGCCGAGCTCCACCTTCGACTACGACCTGGACAAGCGGACCTCCAAGCTCATGAAGCAGGTCGAGGTGCTGGGGGGCTACGACCCGGCGCTCTACCAGTCCGAGCGCGTCTTCGCGACCGCGAAGGACGGGGTGAAGGTCCCGATCTCGCTCGTGTACAAGAAGGGCCTCGTCCGGGACGGCAAGGCGCCGATCTACCTCTACGGCTACGGCTCCTACGGATTCGCCCTGCCCATCACCTTCTCCTCGAACCGGCTGAGCCTGCTCGACCGCGGCGCGGTCGTCGCCATCGCCCACATCCGCGGCGGGGGCGACCTGGGCAAGCCCTGGCACGACGAGGGGCGGATGATGAAGAAGAAGAACACCTTCACCGACTTCATCGCCTGCGCGGAGTTCCTGCTGGGCGAGAGGTACGGCAGCCAGGACCGGCTCGTGATCGAAGGGGGCAGCGCCGGCGGGCTGCTGATGGGCGCGGTCACGAACCTGCGGCCCGATCTCTGGAAGGCCGTGGTCTCGAAGGTGCCGTTCGTGGACGTGGTCAACACGATGCTCGACGAGACCCTGCCCCTGACCGTCGGCGAGTTCGAGGAGTGGGGCAACCCGAAGAAGAAGGACGAGTACGAGTACATCAAGAGCTACTGCCCCTACACGAACCTGGAGCAGAAGGCCTATCCCGCGATGCTGGTGAAGACCTCGTTCAACGACAGCCAGGTGATGTACTGGGAGCCGGCCAAGTACGTGGCCAGGCTGCGGACGCTCAAGACCGACGAGAACCCGCTGATCCTCAAGACCAACATGGCCGCGGGCCACGGCGGCGCCTCCGGGCGCTACGACGCGCTGCACGAGGCCGCGTTCGACTACGCGTTCATCCTGGCCCAGATGGGGCTCGATCACTGATCGCGGCGACCTCTCCATGATCACCCTGAAGAGCTATGTCGCAGGCGACTGGGTCTCCGGGCACGGGCCTCGGGGAGACGCTCGTGAACCCGGCCACCGAGGAGCCGCTGGCGACGGTGGCGGCCGGGGGCATCGACCGCGCGGGGGCGATGGCCTTCGCCCGCGCCCAGGGCGGGCCGGCGCTGCGCGCCATGACCTTCGCGGAGCGCGGCGCGATGCTGAAGGCGATGGCCGACGCGCTCTCCGCCCATCGCAACGAGCTGCTCGACCTCGCGGTCACGAGCGGCGGCAACACCCGCGGGGACGCCAAGTTCGACGTGGACGGCGCCATCTTCACGCTCTCGGCCTACGCCGAGCTCGGAAAGAGCCTGGGCGAGATCCGGGTCCTGGTGGACGGCGAGGGCATCGCCCTCGGGCGCACGCCGCGCTTCCACGGGCAGCACCTCCAGGTGACGCGCCACGGTGTCGCGGTCCACATCAACGCGTTCAACTTTCCGGCCTGGGGCCTGGCCGAGAAGGCCGCGTGCGCGCTCCTGGCCGGGATGCCCGTGGTCAGCAAGCCCGCCACCAGCTCGGCCCTCGTGGCGCACCGCATCATGGAGGTGCTGGTCGAGGCGAAGTGCCTGCCCGAAGGCGCGCTTCAGCTCCTCGTGGGCGGCGTCGGCGATCTCCTGAGCCACGTCTCGCACCAGGACGTCGTGGCCTTCACCGGCTCGTCCGACACCGGGATCAAGATCCGCGCGCTTCCCCAGGTGATCGCCCACTCCGTCCGCGTCAACGTCGAGGCCGACAGCCTGAACGCCGCGATCCTCGGACCCGACGTGGCCCCGGGCGACGAGACCTACGAGCTCTTCCTGAAGGACGTGCTGCGGGACATGACGCAGAAGGCCGGCCAGAAGTGCACGGCCATCCGCCGGGTGCTCGTGCCCGTGCCGGTCGCGGACCGCGTACGCGACGATCTGGTGGACCGGCTGGCGGGGATCGTGGTCGGCAACCCGGCGCAACGAGCGTGTGCGGATGGGGCCCGTGGCCACGGCCGCGCAGCGCGACGACGTGCGTGAAGGCATCTCGGCCCTGGCCCGCGACGGCCGCCTGGTGTTCGGCACGGGCGAGGTGGAAGCGGTGGGCGCGCCCCCGGGCAAGGGCTTCTTCGTCTCGCCGGCTCTCGTCGAGCTCGAGGCGGGAGCCGATGCGCCCTTCGGTCCACGGGCGCGAGGTCTTCGGCCCGGTGGCCACGGTCGTGCCGTACTCCGGCCGGGCCGACGAGGCCGCGGCGATCGTGGCTCGCGGCCAGGGCGGCCTGGTGTCATCGGTCTACTCCGAGGACGCGGCCTTCAGTGCCTCCGTGGTGCTCGGCCTCGCTCCCTACCACGGTCGCGTATTCCTGGGCAGCGCAAAGATCGCGGAGCAATCGCCGGGACCGGGCACCGTGCTGCCCCAGCTCGTCCACGGTGGCCCGGGTCGGGCCGGAGGCGGCGAAGAGCTGGGCGGCGTCCGCGGGCTGGCGTTCTACATGCAGCGCGTGGCCCTCGAAGGCTCGCGCCCGGTCATCGAGAAGATCGCCGGTTCCGCCTGACCTCGGCGGGCGCGCCGCCCTCGGACCTCTTCCCGCGAACGGGTGTGCGGCTTCTGGCGCCACCCCGCGGGGATGCCTTCCCACCGGACCGCGCCGAGGCTTGGAGCTTGACGGCCACCAGCTCCTCGACCTTGGCGAGATCCTTCGTGCTCTTGACGAGCACGCTCACGGGGCGCCCCTCGGGGTACACCCGTGCCTTCCGGATGGACGCCTGGAGCCGCTTCGACACCTGGCCAGCCAGGGCCGCCTCGACTGCGCGTCCGCCAAGGAGGACGGTGACTCTCAAAACGCCCACATCCGGCTGGACATAGAAAAGCACACGCTTCCCGAGGCTGAACCTCAGGACCCAAGGCGACCGCCTCGTGTATTGCCGCCACTCGCCGATAGCTCCGTCACCACGTGCAAGCAAGGCTTGAAACGCCTCATGCGCATCACCGAGCAGCCTTGCCAGCTCCGATTCGGACGGTGGGCTCGTTGGCATCGACGTCGTCGCCTTCGCTGGTCGCACCATCGCTGCACCCTCCGTAGATCAGCCGCGCCCGGACGCCATCTTGTTGCTGCTCTCCCTCATCCCTTCGGTCCGTCGGCCACTGGGACAGCCTGCGGGGGCGGCGCGAAGCCGCCCTCGCAGCGCTTCGTCGAACAGCCCACCGCCTCTGCCGCCGTCGCAAACGTCTCACCGCCCCGAACGAGGCGTTCGATCTCCGATCGGTCCGCATGACTCAGACGCCTTGCGTTGCCCGTCCATTCACGCTCCATCCTGGCCCCTCGAGCTCGCACCCAGATCATGGCCGAAATGTTGCGTCGCTCACTTGAGACCACCCCGGGATCAGCTGCCGCGCCTCAACGCTTGCGCCGCGCGCGGTCAGCTTCATCATGGCAAACCATATCGTGATCGCAGTCGACGTTGCAGAGTCGGTCTTCGAAGTGGGTGTGGCCGATCGTCCCGGCCACATCTGCCGGCGCGAGCGTCCGAGACGCGACCAGTTCCTCGCTTTCTTTCTGGAGTATCCCGGGGCCACGGTAGTGATGGAGGCCTGCGGCTCGGCCCACCACTGGGGTCGCGAGCTCCAGAAGCGTGGCCACAAGTTCATACTTCTCCCGCCGCACCACGTGCGCCCCTACGTACGCGGGAACAAGACCGACCGCACCGACGTGAAAGGCATCCTCGAGGCCTATCGCAACGCTGACATCAGACCGGTGCCGGTCAAGTCGGTTGCCCAGCAGTCGCTCGCGACCCTGCACCGCTTCCGCTCGGGTTGGATGACGGAACGCACGGCTCGGCTCACCGCGGTGCGCGGTCTGCTGCGCGAGCTCGGAGTCTTCATCCCCCTGGGTGCTCGCGAGGTGATCCCTGCGGTGTGGGCGCAGATCGAAGACGCCGACTCCGAGCTTCCCGACGTGATGAGGCGAGTCTTCGCCGAAGCCTGCCAAGAGATCCGCGAAATCGAGGCCCGCATCAAGAAGATCGACCGGGAGCTGACAGCGCTGGCCGAACAGACCCCGGCCGTGGTCTGGCTCCTCACCCCGGCATCGGCTTGCTTACCGCCACCGCGCTTGTCGCCTTCCTTGGTGACATTCGGCGCTTCCCGTCGGGGCGCCACCTCGCCAGCTATCTCGGCCTAACACCCCGCGAGTACTCCAGCGGTCTCAAGCGGCGGCTGGGGCGAATCTCGAAGCGGGGCGACGGCTATTTGCGAACCCTGCTCATCCACGGCGCGCGGTCGGTGCTGGTGCACGCTCGCAGACAACAGCCGGATCGGCGCAGGGAAAGCCGACAACAACTGTGGCCCTCGAGGCCGTTGTCATCGATTGGCTTCCCTGCGCGCGGATTCCGTCATGGCCCGGAGCTCCTGGGAGCTCCACTGAAGAGGCCGGAGATACGTTTGCAGTCCGCCCCGTTCAGCTCGACGTCACGCGTCGCGACCACACCGCAGGACCAAGGGAACAACGGCGCTTGGGAAAGGAACGACCTATGGCCTAGCCTTCTCTCTTGACAGGGGGAGTCCAGATACCGGTTGTTGGGCGCCGCGCGCTGAGGCCCACACCTCCACCTCGCGGGTCAGTGAGTCTCCCAGACGATCGCGTTCTTTCTCGAGGTCGTACCGAGCCTGGAGATTGAGCCAGAACTGCTCCGACGTGCCGAAGAACCGCCCAAGACGCAACGCGGTGTCGGCGGTAACGGCACGAGTGCCATGGACGATTTCATTGATCCTGCGAGGTGGAACGCGAGTGCCCTTTGCGAGGCGATACTGCGTGATTCCAAGGGGCGCCAGAAAGTCCGCGGCTAGCACCTCGCCGGGGTGAATCGGCGCTTGCACCTTGGCAGCAGGGCGACGCCTAATGGTAATCGACGATCTCGACTTCGCGCGCATGGCCATCCTTCCACACGAAACACACCCGCCACTGGTCGTTGATCCGGATGCTGTGCTGTCCCTTCCGGTCCGCAGCGAGAGCTTCAAGCCGGTCTCCAGGCGGGACCTTCAGATCATCAAGCCTGGTGGCGGCGTCTACCTGCACGAGCTTCCTGAGCGCCACACGCTGCAGGTCCCGGGGAACCGCCTTGCTGCGTTCGCGGCGGAAGAGCTTCTCGGTCTCCTTATCCCGGAAGCTCTGGATCACGGAGCGATATTAACGTGATGCGTTAGTAGCCGTCAAGCGGCCACGCCTCCTCACCCCTGTGTGCGCCTAACACCGGGTTGAGCTGCGAACGCTCCGCTGCGATTGTGCCGCTACCGTGCGGTCGTCAGCTCCAACCCGTTGTTATCCGGCGCCCTCTACAGGAATGCTGATCCCAAGCCAGGCACATACGGCCCGTTGCACCGCAGCAAGCTCGTGAGGTTTGAGCTGACCAATGGACCGTACTAGCCGCGGGAAGGGCACGGTGACGATGCTCTGGGCATCGAACCCCCCGGGCTTTAGAAAGCTGATCTTTGTCTCAACCTCGAAACGGGAGCCCCGAACGCTTGTGGTGTGAGGGACGAGCGTCACCACAGGCCCGCTCGGTGTCTGAGGGAGGAACGCTGACGACGACCGCGGGGCGAACCTTTGCTGCCATCCCCAGGTCGACGATCCACACTTCACCCCTGGCTGGGGGTCTCAACGCCCCGGCGTCTCGGCGCGGTCCAGGGCCTGGAATATCTGATCAGCAGCGGTTGTGAGCTCTTGGTCTGAGGGCGCTTGGTGCTCGGACTGGGCCACCCGGCGCAGGAGTTCGAACACCACGGCCTCCCTGTCGGTTGCAGGCAAGCCATCGAAGGCGGCGATCACTTCGGCTGCGGCGCGACTCATGCGTTCAGGCTCCCACCAGTCAAACCCCCTGTCAAGATGCCTCGCTTCCTCGTCACTCGCCCGGATAACACTGGATTAAGCTGCGGCCGCGCATCCAGTTTGCCATCGCGCGGCCGTCAGCTCCTGAGAAATGAGTTGTCAAGAGAATACTCTTCCCGCGCGCCCGCGCAATCACTTGCAACGGGCGAATGTTGACACGTGCGAGAGAGCTCGTCCTGGAGGCATCGGCCCACGCGAATGGTTCGATGAGGGCTGGTCCCACGACGACGTCTGGTAGCGATCGGCCAACCTCGACCTGCTCGACCTTAAAGCCGTTGGTGCGATCTCCCGCAGTGCGGGCGCGCCAAGCTCCTGACTGGGCCTCTGTGGGCCAAGGCTTTAGTCGGCACTCCGAGGGGGCATAACCTTCAATCGGGGTCTTCCCGTCGCGTCCAGGTGACCAGCTGACAGCTGGATGCTCTCCCTCGAACCTTTCTCGAGCAGCAACGGTGGACCTGCTTCCAGACCTCGTCGCCTCACGCCTGAGACTCTCTAAGGCTGTTCGACGACCGCGTGCCGCTTCGAGTCGTACACCTCCTGGTGTTTCCACATCGAGAGCACCGTCGCAGCGATGCGTCGGGCCAGGGTCAATCGCGCCAGAGGCGGCTTGATCCCCTTCTCGATCATTCGCTGGTAGTGGGCGTGCAGCGGATCGTCGGGCAACTGCGTGATCACCGTCATCGCCGCACCCTTGAACACAGACTTCAACAGAGGCTGGCGTTTCCGGCTCAAGCCGCGGGTGGACAGGTTCTGTGACCGCTCCAGGCCACCCTTCCTCCCCGGTCTCCAGTCTGCAGACGAGCGCGTGACGATCCCGAGCCCGCAGTAGCTCCAGAACTGTTGCCGAGTCCGGAATCGATCGGGCACCGCCACGATCGCGACCACCTGCGCCGTCCGAATGGGACCCAATCCTGGCGCCGTTAGCAGTCTCCGGATGATCGGATGCGACTTCGACTCCGTCAGCAGCCAACGCTCCGCTTCGTCTCGTGCAGGCACCACCAGGTCCAGTTGCCGCGCCAGAATCTCCGCAAGCTGCCGGTAGGGGCCACTCAACCTTGCCAGCCATCCATCCCGGCGTTCCGGGTCGTAGACCCCAGCATCCGCGACGATCCCTCGCCCCAGGAACACCGCCTTCAACCGATTCTTGGCACGCACCACGTCGGTGACCGCGAAGTTGTACGCGCGCACTGCCGTACGCAGTGCCGCCAGGTGATTCGGTGCCTTGAAGACCCGCGTCTCCACCGCCCCCACTCGAAGCTCCTCCGCTCGTGCGAACGCGTCGCGCTTGTCGTCCTTCGCGCCCTTCGCCTTCGAGGGCACCGACACCACGATCTCCGCCACGTGCGGCTTGAACAGTTCGTACAGCCAGGCGCTCTGCGTTCCCTCCTCCAGGCACACGTGCACCCGGCCAGGAATCAACCGAATCGCCTCCACCAAGGCCCGGCCGTTCGTCTCCACGACCTTCGACTCGAGCCGTCGGCCTGCCGCCGACACTATTCCAAACGTACAGCTCCGCGAATGGCCGTCCACTCCAACGAAGCGATCCATTCCAGTCCTCCTTGCAGGAGGACAGTAGAGAAAGCATACCTGCGACAGAAGCGCCGATCGTTACTGCGGAGCCGCGCATGCATTGGCGCTGGCCGACCAGCGCCATTTCTCTTATACCTTCAATCCCTTGTTCGACAGCCCCCCGAGCACGGGCATCCACCGCGCCGCGTACTCACCATGCGGTTGTCCTGCCGCGCCGGCCGCTCCCCTAGATGCATCTGGACAATCCAGTAGTGCACGTCGAGACACTCCACAGTGGCCCGTATGCGCCGGTCGTGGCTAGCCAGTTGCATTGGCTCTTGAAGGGACCACGCGCCACCGCCCGGCCCCGGCCTTCAACTGTGCGTGAGCAAGGCGCTCTGGCTCTTGACCGCAGGATACGCCTGCGTGCCTTGCTTAAGTACTCGACGAATGCAGGACGTCACGGAGCCGGATGCGGACCTTGCCCGTGCGTCCGTGGGGCGCCAGACCTGCCTCAGCTTCCGTGCGAGCTCTTCTTCCAAGTCCCGATGCTGCGAGGATGCAGGACCGCCGCGTCGCACGACGCACCTCACCCACTGGACCCGACCCGGCCCTGCAGACCCTTCCAAACATACGCCGTTCAACCCAGCAGGCCTGCTGGCTTGCTCGCGCGATCCTGATGCAGCTCAACCGAAGCGCACACTGCGACGCGGCGGTCCGTCGTTTCATCACCCTTCTCATTGACTGGCAGGTCCGTCGAACACCGGGTTGAGCTGCGAGGGCCGCGCCGCTTGCCATCGCGGACCTCGTCAGCTCCAACCCGTTGTTCGGCGGCACCACGGATTCGCTCGAACGACGATCACGGAAGGACAGTGATGGCCGTCCGCACGACGGTGCTAAAGCCGCATTCTGGGTTGTCGCCGGAAGCCAGAACAACGACCTCGCCAGGTTGTTGCGCAACGAACCCTGCTCGCAATGCGCCCGTGCCGGTCTTCGGGGTCAGAGTGCCGTCGCCCGGCGATCCAGGCGCTACAGAAACTGTCCAGGACTTGGCAGAGTTCACGTCCGCCGTCAGCGTAGCGCTTTCACCGACCCTGATCGCGGCGGGCGACGCAGCAAAGGAGCTGACGGATGGCTGAAAACGGCAGGGCGATGAGAGGTCCGGATAGGGAGTGCTAGATGTCGGCTCGCGATAGCTCTGACAGCTTGCGAGCAACCCGGCGAGTACGATCAGGGGGAGAGGCACCCCAAGTCTCATGCTTGCCTCCTACCCTTCGATCCTAGAGTAGCAGAACGGACCATGGAGTTCGTCGGTCGTAACGCCCCCTCCATGTCCACTCCATTGTGCCCGCCGAACACCCGGATCAGCTGCGGGGGCGGCGCGTAGCCGCCCTTGCAGCGCGCCGACCCCGTCAGCTGCATCCGGTTGTTCTGCGGCACGATCCACGTGCTCAAGCTCCGCCGCCTCGGGTTCTCTCATGGTGTCGCTGCCAGGGCTCGACGGTGACCTCGGCGACTTGCGACGCTCGATCGGGCCGGCGACTGGCCGAACCACCCGTCTTTCACGACGACGCCCAGATCAACACGCGCAAGTGATCCCACGCGCGGCTTCCGAAGAGGATGATGCATCCAAGAATGGTAATGCCCACCACGACAGCTAGCCAGAAAGACACCGGAGACCACGATCGGTTCCAGTCGTCGCGCCAAGAGAAGAACTCTCGGGCCAGTTCGATGAAGCCCCAGATGGTGTCCAGGATGTTCAGCATAGGAGACTGCTTCCGGCCTCGGCGCAGGACGGGTCGTCAGCGTCAGGAGGGAGTGCGGTAGGCTTTTCCGTCAGCCTGAGTTGTCTGCCTCTCTTCACGCTTCCCCTTGTCCGCAGAACACTTAGGTAAGCTGCGGGCGACCCATCGCCGAAGGCGCCGCGCCCGTCAGCTTCACCTACTTGTTGGACATCCCACGCGCCCAGGTGGCTCCTGTGCGCGGTGGGCCTCTATGGATATTACGCCCGGCGGGATGACGTTCGGAAGGTGTGTGCTGGGGACGGGAAGGGTGGAGAGGTTGGGCAATTCGAGGCGAGATGGATTTGGAGGTCCACGGCGGGAGGGTGATTGGAGTGGCGAAGGGTGCTGCGAGTCGGCGGGGATACACGTCCCGCGGTGATCGGCGATGGAGGGTGGTTGCTCATGCGGCTGCGGAGGAAGGACCGGGGCGCGATCGAGTGGGCAAGGGCTTGAGTTGGGTGACGCGCAACACCGGCACTCCACACGTCGCGCAAAGGGTGCGTCCGGCGGAAGGTTGCTTCCAGGGGGCGGAGGTATCCGGCGTGATCTCGGCTCGCAGCTCAGGGCTGAGAGGAACCGTTTGTGCGGCGCGGTCTCTTAGATGGTTGTTCTGACTACCACGCCGATAAAGACCGTACCCTCGGACCATATGGAAGCCCTCTGGAGGAACGTGCTGGAGGTAGCGGCGCACGAACTCAGCCGTGGGGAGTGCCATGACCTTCTCCTGGGCGAGTCGATAGTCTTTGTAGCGGAAGCTGACTCGGTCACCGTCGAACGCGAGGAGACGGCCCTCGCCGAACGGTCCACCGTTCAGGTAGCGACCAAGGTAGTTGAGGACGGCGGTTGGGTTGCCGTAGCGCTCACGTACATGAACGTTCCAGCGCTTCTTGCGGAGCTGAAGGCCGAGCTGATCCACGTCCGATACTCCCCAGCCTGCCGGAAGACGCAAGCGTTCACGTCGGGCCAGTTGCCGAAGGCCATCCAGAAACTTGCCTCGGAACAACCGCTTCAGCGGCTCTGCAGGCAGGAAGTGCCGTCGTCGGCAGTGCCGCCAGCCGCCCTGCTCGTCCGTACCTCCGGCGGTGACCAGGCAGTGGATGTGTGGATGAAGTGCAAGCTGCTGACCCCACGTGTGCAAAGCCATCAGCGCTCCCGGCCGAGCCCCGAGATAGCGCGGATCACTGGCGAGCGTGAACAACGCCTCCCGTGCCGAACTGAAGAGCAGATCGCCCAGCGCCGCCTGATTGAGCTGCCACAGGCAATTCAACTCGTGGGGGACGGTAAAGATCACATGGTGGTGGGCGCACCCCAGCAACACCCTCGCCTGACGCTCTAGCCACCGCTGCACACGCGAGAACGCGCATCGCGGGCAACACCGGTGACGACATGCGTTGTACCAGACGCTCAGATGACCCGATTCACACACCCCAGCATGACCACCCAGCACCGCCGTCCGGCAAGCCACGATGGCCCGCATCGCCTTGCGTACGACACCTGGAACACTGCGAGACGACAGGTACCCGTCGCCACCCGCCCGCAGAATGTCCGCCACCCGCAGCCGCACAGCCGCGAATGGTGCGCCATCCCACTCGCCATGAATCGCTCTTTGTGAGGGTCACTGAAACTGTCACAAGCCGCGAGAAAGCAGCCTATCTAAGACGCTACTCTCTCGCTCGCTCCACTCCCACGTAGTGGGGCATGTCCAACACCCGGATCAGCTGCGAACGCTCCGCGGCCGGCTTGCCGCTGCCGTGCGGTCGTCAGCTGCATCCGATTGTTCGGCCGCTCGTTGATTCCATGATTGTGGCATGACCTTGTCCGTTGCCGGAGGGGTCGTCGTTGCTTGCTCGAGTTGGTGCCTGATTACGGCGCCGCGCTCGCGACACTGGCAGGATGCTCCAGACGGTTGCGGACGCAAAACCCGGAGCCCGAGGACTCGTCTGTTCGTTGCGCCTGTCGATCGTGCGCGGGCGTCGAAGCCCTGACCTCATTCCGCCCTCAGGGCTTCGCCGACCGCGTCAGATCGACAGGCCGGCTTCCGGAAGGCTATGTCACCGGTCCGTGGTTTGGGGTCCGTTTCTCCCAAACTTTCTTTCAGCACGATCGGACCTATCCGGGCACGCCCTATCACCGTCCGGCGATCCGCTCTCTTAGCTCCACTCCACGTCGGTCGAACACCAAGTCTGATGCAATTGATAAGAGGATAACTGTTGCGATGGGGTGAGGGAAGTCGTTGCTTTTCCTCGGGCGTCCCTCGAGGCGCGGTAGACCAGCCTGAAGATATCGGGCGGACAACAAGTGAGATATGTGGAAGACATGAACGCTCAATCGAGGGGGCTCTTGAGCGTGACGGGGCCTTGGGTGACGCGTTGGGTGGTGGCATGAAGGTAGACCATCGTGGTCGAAACGTGTCGGTGGCCGAGCAGTTCCTGAATGGTGCGGACGTCATGGCCGCTCTCGAGCAAATGAGTGGCGAACGAGTGGCGCAGGGTGTGGCAGCTTGCCGTCTTCGTGATTCCCGCTTCGGCAACACCTTCGGCGAGGGCCCGATGGAGGGCCGACCGATGGAAGGGGCGACGTGTGCGTCGTTGCGCCTTGACATCGAGGTGCAGGCGGGCCGAGGGGAACACCCATTGCCAGGCCCAGTCGAAGGCAGCGCGGGGACGGGCGTGGAGCTCCGCCTCGGGCAAGGCGACGCTGCCGTGGCCTTCTGCCAGATCGGCTTGGTGGCCAAGGCGCACCTGCTCGAGGTGGCTGCGCAGCGGGTCGGCGAGGGCCCTGGGCAGGATCGTGACGCGGTCCGTGGCGCCCTTGCCTCCGCGGACGGCAATGTGGTGACGGCTGAAGTCGAGGTCCATGACCCGGAGCCGACAGCATTCGTCGGCGCGCAGGCCCGCTCCGTAGAGTAGGGCCGCCATCAGCCGCGGCACGCCATGCATTGCGTCGAGAAGGGCTCGGCACTCGCTGTGGCTCAGCACGGCCGGCTCGCGAACCGGAGACTTGGCACGCGGAACGCGGCCGAGGTCTCGTAGCTCCCGGCCGAGAACGTCGCGGTAGAGGAAGACGAGCGCGCTCAGCGCTTGGGTTTGGGTGGAGGCCGCCACTCGCCGGCTCGTCGCGAGGTTCGTGAGGAACGCCGCGACATCCTTGGAGGTCAGGCCCATCGCGGGTCGGCGGTGAAACCATATGAATCGCCACGCCCAGGCCACATAGGCGCGCTCCGTGAGGGGGCTCAGGTGGCGGGTCCGAACGGCCTCCCGGACACACTGCTGCAACCGGCTCGCCTCCCATCGCGTCGCCTCTCGGGACAGGCGATGCGGAGGGGGGAGCGGCGATGGGCGACGGAAAGCCGCTCGATCGCCTGGCGGCGCCTGAGTGGGGGCGGACGCAAAGGGAGGCCTGGTGGGGGGTTGGGTGAGCGGCGGGGCCTTCGTCTCCAGAGAGTCTGGCGGCTGCGGCTGGGCCCAACGGGGTGGCTGCAGCGCCCACAACGGGGTGGCCGACTCCTCGTAGGGGACTCTCACTCTGCGCCTCGCGGGGGGAACGTGTCGAGACGGCGGGGACGACGCACGGGCGCCAGAGGGGCGTCTGGGCCGGGCGCCGCGAGGGCGAATGCGTCCAGGGGGCTGTGCACGCCGCGGCCACCGCGGTTCAACACGTGCGTGTAGACCATGGTGGTGTTGATGTCGGAGTGGCCCAGCAGCTCCTGAATCGTGCGGATGTCGTAACCCGACTCGAGAAGGTGGGTGGCGAACGAGTGCCGCAGGGTGTGGCAGGTGGCGGGTTTCGACAGCCCGGCCTCGACCACGGCGCGACGGACCTCGCGCTGGAGAGCGCTTTCGTGGAGGTGGTGGCGGCGTACTTCGCCGGTCGACCGCTCCGCGTAGGTTCGCGCGGCGGGGAACACCCAGCGCCAGGCCCATTCGCTGGCGGCGGCGGGGTACTTGCGGGCGAGCGCGTAGGGCAACTCGACCCCCACTCCCCGGGAGGTGTCGCGCTCGTGGAGGCGCTTCACGCGTTCGAGGTGGCGGCACAAGGGCAGAACGAGCCCGCCCGGCAGAAGGGTGACACGGTCCTTGCGCCCTTTGCCGTCGCGCACGAGGAGCTCGCGTCGGTCGAAGTCGAGGTCCTTGACCCGCAGGCGCGCGCACTCGAGGAGGCGAAGGCCGGAACCGTAGAGCAAGGAGGCCATGAGGAGCGGCACGCCGCGGAGGCGATTCAGAAGAGTCGCAATCTCCTGGCGGCTCAGCACGAGGGGCAGGCGGATGGGCGGCTTGGCACGCACCACGTCGTCGAGGCCGGTCAGATCACGGTCGAGAACGTCGCGATAGAGAAACAGCACGGCGCTGAAGGCCTGCTTCTGGGTGGAGGCGCTGACGTGCAGGCGGACGGCGAGGGCGGTGAGGAACGCCGTGATCTCGGCCGTCCCCATCTCGAGCGGGTGGCGCATGCGGTGAAAGGCAAGGTACCGCCGGATCCAGGCCACGTACGCATCCTCGGTGCGGAAGCTGTAGTGGCGGGCACGGAGGGCCCCGCGAACGCGGTCGAGCAACCGCGGCTGGGCGGGACCCCTAGCAGCAGCCAGAGGTGCCGGGCCGAAGGCTACGGCAGGCGAGCCCGCGGCAAGCGAGCCCGAGACGACCATGGGCAGCTTGAGCCCAGCCGGCGAGGCGGCCTTCGGGGCATCGGGTCTCGGGCGCTCGTCGATGTCCGCCATGACGACTCCTTCCTGCTGCACCAGCATCGGCTCCGGTTGCCAAGGCAACCCGGACGGCGCGCAAATCCAGCGTCCCGGTTGCGTGAAGTGCCGCAGGCCCGTGCGCCCGGCGGGCTGGTGGTCGTGGGGCGGCGAAGCCAAGGCTAGCGTGGGGAGGTGCCGCGGCGGGTCCGACGGTGGGTACGTGATGTGGCGCCGGCGGGGGAAATCCCAACCTTTGATAAGGTTGGCCGGCAAGGCTCACTTCAAACCCGCGGGCGAAACCCGGCATCTCAAGGTTGGTGAGAGCGGCAGTCGCCGGGACGATCTTCCAGGGAGGCGTCATCCAGGCCCAGGGCGACGAGGACCGACGCGCCGAAGAGTGGCGGCTGGTGCAGGCGGCCCAGGGGGGCGACTTGTCCGCTTTCGAGACCTTGTATCGGGAGAACGAACGCAAAGTGTTTGGCCTCTGCTTCCGCATGGCATCGGACCCGGCCCTGGCCGAGGAGCTGACCCAGGACGTCTTCGTGCGGGCCTGGCAGAAGCTCGGGTCGTTCCAGGGGCGAAGCGCCTTCTCCTCCTGGCTCTACCCGCTGGCCGTCAACGTGGCGCTCTCGGAGCGCCGGTCGCGGCGGCGTCGGACGAGCCACGAGATGGCCACGGACGACTTGGCCTCCTTCGAGCGGCCGGAGTCCCCTCGGGTCCCGGAAGCGGGCGTGGACCTGGAGCGCGCTCTCTGCCACCCTGCCTCCCGGGGCCCGTGCGGTGTTCGTCCTCCACGACGTGGAGGGCTACAAGCACGAAGAGATCGCCAACATGACGGGCATGGCGGAAGGCACGTCGAAAGCGCAGCTGCACCGGGCGCGCAAGCTGCTGCGCGAGAGGCTCGACCGATGAAGTGTGCCGAAGCGCTGGACCGACTGGACGACCTCGTGGACAGTGTGCTGCCCGAGCCCGAGCGGCTCGAGGTCGAGGCACACCTGGCTTCCTGCGACGCGTGCCGCAAAGAAGAAGAGCGGCTGCGGGCGATCCTGGCCATGGCGCGGGCGATGCCGCGCGAGAAAACGCCGCCACGGGACCTCTGGCCGGAGATCGCACAGGCAATCGGAGCGGCAAAGGTCGTGACCGGGGACTTCGGCCGCCCCAAGGCACCGCGGTGGTGGAGGCCGGCGCTGGCCGCGGCCGCAGTGCTGGCCGCGGTGGCCACGGTGGTGGCCCTGCGCGGGGGCGGGTCGCCTTTCGGGGAACCCGGGACGGGAACGGCCACGGCGGTTCCGGTGGCCCGAGGGCACGTCGATCTCCTCGACGCGGAGCAGGGGCTACGCCCGGGCCGCGGACGAGCTGCTCGCGGCCCTGGCCGAACGGCGCGACTCGCTTTCCCCGGAGACGCGGGCGAGTGTCGACCGCAACCTGGCGGTGATCGACCAGGCCCTGAAGGAGATCCGGGACGCGCTGCAGAAGGAGCCGGGCAATGCCGAGCTGACCCGCATGCTGGCTTCGACGCATCGGAAGAAGGTCGACGTCTTGCGGCGGATGGTGAAGCTTTCGGGAGCGGCGCTTTGATGCGATCGCTCGACTTACGAGGTGGAACACCGATGACAACGCGAATGCGGACGAGTCTAGTCGCGATCTTCCTGGCCGCGGTCGCACCGGCCCTGGCTCGGGCCGACTCGGCGATCGAGCAGCGAAGGTCCGCGGCGCCGGACGGCCTGGTGGAGATCGAGAACGCCTCGGGATCGATCCGCGTGGTCGGCTGGGACCAGGCCGAGGTCATGGTGAAGGGCACCCTGGGTCACGGGGCGAGCGGGCTGAACCTCACGGGCGCGGGCCGGCGTACCCATGTCGAAGTCGAGACCGAGGGCAACCCGCACGGCGTGCGCTCGGACATCGAGGTGCACGTCCCCGCGGGCAGCCGGGTCCAGATCGACGCCTTCCAGGCCGAGATCACGGTGAGCGGGGTCAAGGGCGGGGTGCGCGCGGAGACGGTGAACGGCGGCATCACGGTGAACGGCGCGACGAAAGACGTCGACGTGCAGAGCGTCAACGGCGCGGTCGAGGTGACGGGCTCCGGGGGCCGCGTTCACGCCGAGTCGGTGAACGGCAAGGTGACGGTGAAGGACGCGAGCGGCGAGGTGGATGCGTCCACGGTCAACGGCGTGCTCTCCGTGATCGGGGGCACCTTCGAGCGGGCGCGGCTCGAGACGGTGTCGGGCGAGCTGCGGTTCGAGGGAGCGCTGGGCAAGACCGCGACCGTCGACGCGGAGACGGTGAGCGGGGGTGTCGACATGGCCCTTCCCGCCTCGGTCTCGGCCGACTTCTCGATCACCACCTTCTCGGGCAGCGTCGACAACGAGCTCGGACCGCCCGCCCAGAAGACGAGCAAATGGACCCCGGAGAAGGAGCTTTCCTTCAGCACGGGAACGGGCGGGGCCAAGGTGAACGTGCAGACGTTGAGCGGGGGCATTCGGCTCCGCAAGAAGCCCTGAAGGATCTTAGGGCGGCACTTCGAATCGAGGTCTTCGATGAAGGCAATGAAGGCGTGGGCGTGGGGCGTGGCGGCAGCCGGGTTGCTCCTGGCCGGTCCCTCCGGGGCCGAGGACTTCCACTGGCAGGGCGTGGTGGCGGCCGGCGGCTCCGTCGAGATCAAGGGCGTCAATGGCGGGATCGACGCCACGGGCTCTTCGGGCAGCGGACCGGTCGAGGTCACCGCGGTCAAGAAGGGCCGGCGCAGCAACCCCGCGGGGGTCGAGATCAAGGTGGTGGAGCACGCGGGCGGGGTGACGATCTGCGCGGTCTACCCGACGAGCGAGGGCGCGCCGAACGAGTGCGTGCCGGGCGCGGGCGGAAAGATGCGAGTGCGCGACAACGACGTGAGCGTCGACTTCAAGGTGAAGGTGCCGGCCGGGGTGCGGTTCGTGGGCCGGACGGTGAACGGCGGGATCGACGCCACGGAGCTCCCGGCGGATGCGGAGGCCTACACGGTGAACGGCGGGGTCTCGGTGAAGGCGGGGGGGACGATCCGCGCCGAGACGGTGAACGGCGGGGTCGACGCGTCCTTCGGGCGGGCCGACTGGACGGGCGAGATCCAGCTGAAGACGGTGAACGGCGGGATCGACGTGGCCTTGCCGGGCGACGCGAGCGCCGAGCTTCGGGCGCAAACCGTGAACGGCGACATCGAGACCGATTTCCCGATCACGGTGCAAGGCCGCATGTCGAAGCGCCGGCTCTCGGGCACGATCGGCTCCGGAGGACGGCAGCTGGCGCTCGAGACGGTGAACGGCGGGATCGAGATCAAGAAGCGCTAGGCCTCACCCCGGTTGAGGCCCAGGAGGCCAAGGCCGCCGGCTTCGCGGAACGCGGCGAGGGCGAGGGCGCGCCGGTCGTCGGCCCGGTGGATCAGCTCGCGAAAAACCGGCTCCCCGCGCAGGAGATCGAACTGACCGTCGCGCATCAAGGTGGGCACGGCCAGGAAGCCTCCGTCGACGGAGCGTTCGAGGGTCGCGAGCGCCCGCTCCTTCGCCCCGATCGCGGCAAAGAACCAGCCGAAGAGAAACAGGGCCTCGGGGTCGTCATGGGCGGCGACCGCCGCTTCCCCGGCGGCAATCGACCCGTCCCGGTCGCCCGCGGCGAAGGGCGGCACGAGCGCCAGGGTCATGCGGTTGATGCTCGGCACCTCCTGGCGATTGATCGTGGCATGGAGATCGCGGGCTTCCTCGCGCTTCCCCTGGACCACGAGCCCCAGCAGCCGGGCATCGAGGTCGATGAGCGTTCCCCGCGCATCGGCGAGCGCGTCCCAGTCCCCATTCATGAGCAGGGTGTACTCGCGGCTCGTGGGGACGTGGGGATCGAGCCGGCGGGCCTCTTCATGGGCCGCGAGCGAGGCCTCGAAGAGCCCGCAATACCGGCACGCGTGCACGAGCCCGGCGAAGACCTCCGCGTCGTTCCGCTCCTTCTTCGCGAGGCGCAGGAGGCGGACCATGGCCTCGGGCGCGCGGCCGGTCTCCGCCTCGAGGTGGGTGAAGAGCTTGTGGGCGATGGGCAGATCGGGATTGAGCTCCAGGGCCCGGCGGAATGCCGCTTCCGCCTTCTGCCGGTTGGGCGCGGGCTCACCGAGGTACTTCCCGATGACGCGGTGACACCGGCCGAGGCGCGCCCAGGCGGGGGCGAAGCCTTCGTCCTCCGCGAGACATTGCCGGTAGAGGTCGCGGGCCACGGGGAGCTGGTCGTAGGCCAGGCTCACCTCGTTCGCGCGCAGATAGAACTCGTAGGCGCGTGCGCTCTTGGGAACGTCCGCGGTGGCGGGCGAGCCCGAGAGCGGCAAGGCGAGCGCCTCGACGATGCGCCGGGCGAGGTCGTCCTGCAAGGCGAACACGTCGCCGAGCGGCACCTGCGCGGTATGGGAGCAGACGAGGGTGCCGGCGGGCGCCTCGACGAGCTGGGTGACGGCCCGGAGCTGGTCGCCGGACCGGAGGAGCGTCCCGGTGAGAACGCGGTCGACGTCGGCTTCGGCCGCGATGGCCTTCAAGTCGAGCTGCTCGGACGAGAAGCGCGCGGCGGCGGCGGTGGAGCGCACCACGAGCGAAGGCCGGCCGGAGAGCGACGTGGCGATGGCGTCGGGCAGGCTGAAGGCCAGGAAGTCCGTGTCGGGGTCGGCGCGCAATGAACGAAACGGCAGCACCACCAGCCGGGTGAGGGTCGAGGCACGGGCCGACGAGCCGATGCCCTCGGCCTGGAGCGCCGCCCGCAGGTCGGCGGCCATGGCTTCCGCGGTCGGGTATCGGTCGCGCGGCTCCTTGGCCAGCGCGCGGCGCAGGACGCGGTCGGTCGCGGCCACGGCCGGGGAGCCGGAGAGGGCGGGCGGCTGCTCGTGGAGCGTGGCGTAGAGGACCTCGACCACGGTCTTGCCCGCGAAGGCCGGCTGGCCCGAGAGCATCTCGAAGACGAGGGCGCCCAGGGAGAAGAGATCGGTCCTGAACGTCACCTCGCGGCCCGTGACCTGCTCGGGGGCCATGTAGCGCGGGGTGCCCACGACCGTGCCCGGCTGGGTCAGGTCGGTCAACGAGGTGGCGCTGGCCGTTGCGGCGGAGTCGGCGGGGCGCGCGAGGCCGAAGTCGAGGAGCTTCACGCCGTGAGGGGTGATGAACACGTTGGAGGGCTTGAGGTCTCGGTGCACGATGCCGCGGGCGTGGAGCGCGCCCAGCGCGGACAGGATGGCGAGGGCGGCGGGGACCGCTTCGTCGAGGAGGAGCGCTCCCCCGCGAAGCCGCTCGCTCAAGGGCTGGCCGTCCAGGAGCTCCATGGCGATGAAGAGGCCTCCCTGCTCCTCGCCGACCTCGTAGAGCTGGCAGATGTTGGGATGGTTGACGCTGGCCGCGGCCTTGGCCTCGCGCCAGAAGCGCTTGCGCGCGGTCTCGTCGTCGGCCAGGCCGAGGATGGTCTTGATGGCGAGCGTGCGGTCGAGGCGCTCGTCGCGGGCGGCGTAGACGACGCCCATCCCTCCTTGTCCCAGCTTGCGCAGGATGAGGTAGGGGCCGATGCGCGAGGGCGTCTCGGAGGGTGGGGGGCTTGCGGCCGAAAGGGGCGCCGGCCCGTGCGTTCGGACGGGGGTCGAGTCGCCCGGGGGACCGAGCAGGAAGTCCCGCAGGGCCAGAAGCCGGGGGCGTGGTGATCGCTTGCTGTCGTCTCGTTCCGTCACGGTCTGCCTCGCGCTCGGCGGCTCCCAGGGGCCGCGACGCGAAGGGATTATAGGAGCAGCTTGGAGTTATCCTCTTGCCCTCCCGCGCGAGGGGCGGGGGAGGAAACGGGGACGGCCTGGAGTCTCGAGGGGTGACACGACGCGCGGACCGCGGCGCTCGGCTCGCGAGCGCGTTCGGCGTCTATTGCGCGGCGTTCCTCGTCTTCTTGCTGGCGGGGGGCCGGCCCGGAGAGGCGGCCAAGGCCCTCGTCACCGACGTGGGGTTCCTTCCCGCCGGTCTTCTGGCGACGCTCCTGGCCTGGCGCGCCTCGCGGGCCCCGGGGATCGCGGCCGAGACCAGGCGGGCCTGGCTGGGCCTGGCCCTGGCCTCCTTCTCCTATCTCCTGGGCGATACCCTCTGGCTCGTCTACGAGATCGTGCTCAAGACGCCGCCCTCGCCTTCGCCGGCGAGCCTCTTCTATCTCTCCTACTACCCCCTGTTCCTGTTCGGTCTTCTCCGGTTCCCGACGGTGCTCGAGGACCGGAGCCGGCGGGTCGAGTTCTGGCTGGACGCGACCATCGTCCTGCTCGGCGGAAGCATGGTGGTGTGGCACTTCGTCATCGGGCCCGCGGCCGCCCTGGGCCGGAGCACGGCGCTCGCCTCGGCCCTCTATCTGGCCTTCGCGGTGGGCGATCTGGTGCTGCTGCTGGCCGCGGCCGTGACCATCCTCTCGCGGCCGGAGGACCCGGCCCGGCGCGCTTTCCTGTGGCTCGTGACGGGTCTGCTCGTCGAGTTCGTGGGCGACCTGATCCAGGGCCGCAACTCGCTTCAAGGTGTCGTGGCCTCGGGAGGAGTGGCCGACGCGCTCTTCCTGGCGCATTGGTTCTGCTACGGGATGAGCGCTGACGTGTTCCGCCGGCTGGCTCGAGCGGGCCGGGCGGCGGCGGGCGAGGGCCCGCCGCGGGCCTTCAATTTCCTCCCCTACACGGCCGCGGTGGTGGGCTACGCGGTGCTGATCGTGGCCATGGGCGGCCACTGGTCGACGGGCATCGGCGCCCTCGTGGGTTGCGCCATCGCCCTCACCGGCGTGGTGCTCGCGCGGCAGGCGGTGGCCGAGCGCGCGAACCTGCGCCTCCAGGGCGAGCAGGCGGCGCGCAACAGCGAGGTGCGGTTCCGGGCCCTGGTGCAGAACGCCTCCGACGTGATCGTGGTGGTGGATGCCCAGAACCTCATGCGCTACCTCACGCCCTCGGTGGAGCGCGTCCTCGGTCACCGGGGCGCCGAGCTCGACGGCCAGCCCCTGACCAGCCTCCTTCACCCCTCGGACGTGAGCCGCTGTCTCGACCTCCTGGCGGAAGCGGCGCGTTTGTCGAGCGCGGCCGGACCCGCCGACTGGCGGGTGCGACAGGCCGACGGCTCCTGGCGGAACGTGGAGGTCACGGCCCTTTCCCTCCTGGCCGAGCCGGGCATCGAGGGGGTGGTGGTGACCTTGCGCGACGTGCACGAGCGCAAGAGCCTTGAGGATCGGATCACCCACCTGGCCTTCTACGATCCCCTGACCGGGCTCGCCAATCGGGCCTTGCTGAGCGATCGGCTGGCCCACTCCCTGGCCTGGGCCCGGCGCGAGGGCCGCTCCTTGTCCCTCCTCTACCTCGACCTCGATCACTTCCAGGCCGTGAACGACGGCCTGGGGCACGGGGCCGGCGACCACGTGCTCGCGGAGGTGGCGCGGCGGCTCGAGTCGAGCTTGCGCACGACCGACACCGTCGCGCGCCTGGCCGGAGACGAGTTCGCGGTGCTCCTCGAGGACACGGCCGATGCGGGGAGCGCGACGCTCGTGGCAAGCCGCCTCCTCGAGGCGTTGCGCGTTCCTTTCGCGCTCGAAGGGGGCGAGACCAGCCTGAGCGCCAGCATCGGGATCGCCATGAGCCACGGGGGCAGCGAAGGGGCCGACGAGATCCTGCGAAATGCCGACGTCGCCCTGTTCGAGGCGAAGCAGGCGGGCCGGAATCGCTCGCTCGTGTTCGAGCCCGGCCAGCACGCCGCCGTGCTCGAGCGGCTCCTGACCGAGACCGACCTGCGGCGGGCGGTCGAGCGCGCGGAGCTGCTGCTTCTCTACCAACCCATCGTCTCCCTGCGGAGCGGCGCCGTGGTCGGGGCCGAGGCCCTCCTCCGCTGGCAACACCCGCGGCGGGGACGGCTCGGCCCGGGCGAGTTCGTAGCCCTCGCCGAAGACCGGAACCTCATCGTCCCCATCGGCCGATGGGTCCTCGCCGAGGCCTGCCGGCGCGCCTCCGCGTGGACCGGCCCCGTCTACGTGAGCGTCAATCTCTCGGGCCGGCAGCTCCAGGACCCGGGTTTCGTGGGCGACGTGCGCGCGGCCCTCGAAGCGACGGGCCTCCCTGCCTCGCGGCTCGTGCTCGAGATCACGGAGAGCTTCCCGCTCCTGGAGACGCGCGCGATCGTGGGGCGGCTCTACGAGCTGAAGGCCCTGGGGGTGCGCCTGGCCATCGACGACTTCGGCACCGGCTACTCGTCCTTGAGCTACCTCCAGACCCTGCCCATGGCCGTGCTGAAGATCGACCGGGCCTTCGTGGCCGCCAACAACGCCCGGGCGGCCCCGGTGCTGCGCGGGATCGTGGAGCTCGGAAAGGCGATGGGCCTGGGCCTGGTGGCGGAAGGCATCGAGACCACGGACCAGGTGGCGAGGCTCCGGACCCTGGGCTGCGAGCACGGCCAGGGCTTTCTCTTCGCGCGGCCCATGGAGGGGGACCGGATCGATCGCGTCTTCGCCGAGGCGAGCGTCCTGTCGGAGGCGACCGGGGCCTTGACCCCATGAGGATCGGTCCTGCCCGATGCGCCCTGGCCGCCCTCGCCGGGGTCCTCGCGGGGTGCGGCCATTCGACCGAGCCGGGCCCCGCGGCTTCGCCCTCCCCGACACCCGTGGCCCGGCGGCCGAACATCGTCCTGGTCCTCACCGACGACCTGGACGTGCGCACTGCCGCCGCGCTGCCCCGCCTCCCGGCGCTCTTGACGCAGGTGGGCCTCTCGTTCTCGCGCGCTTACGTGACCACGAGCCTGTGCGCCCCGTCGCGCGCCTCGCTCCTGACCGGACGCTACGCGCACAACCACGGTGTCCTCTACACCGCGGGCCCCCAGGGCGGGTTCCCGGCGTTCCGCGGCGGGGCCGAGGCCCAGACGGTGGCGGTCTGGTTGAAGACCGCGGGCTACCGGACGGCCCTCTTCGGGAAGTACATCAACGGGTATCCGGCCGATTCGCCGCCCGAGTACATCCCCGCGGGCTGGGACGACTGGCAGGTGCAGCTCACGTCCTACGAGGACGCGCGCTACTACGACTACCAGATGAACGAGAACGGACGGGTCGTGGCCTACGGCCACCGGCCCGAGGACTACGACGCCGACGTGCTGGCGCGCAAGTCCGTGGACTTCATCCAGAAGGCCGCGGCCGAGCCAGAGAAGCCCTTCTTCCTGTACGTGGCCACGCAGGCCCCGCACACTCCCGCCAACTACGCGGATCGCCACGCCGGACAGCCGTCGGGCGACGGAGCGGCCCGCGTCCCTTCGTTCAACGAAGCCGACGTCTCCGACAAGCCGGCCTGGGTGCAGAACACGCCCCTCCTCACCGACAAGGACATCAAGAAGCTCGACTACTTCCAGCAGGCGCGCGTGCTCACCATGCTGGCGGTCGAGGAGCTGCTGGATCAGATCCTGCGAGCGCTGATCGCCACCGGCCGGATCGACAACACCTACGTGTTCTTCACCTCGGACAACGGCCTCCTGCTCGGCGAGCACCGGCTCGTCGACCGAAAGACCAACGCGTTCGAGGAGGCGATCCTGGTCCCCCTGGTCGTGCGCGGGCCGGGCGTTCCCGCGGGGCAACGCGCGTCCTTGCCCGTGCTGAACATCGACCTCGCGCCGACCTTCCTGGAGCTCGCGGGGGTCGCGGTGCCGGAGGCCGTGGACGGGCGGTCGCTCGCGCCTTTCCTGCGGGGAAATCCGCCCGACGCGACGAAGTGGCGCACGGACTTCCTGGTCGAGCACTTCTCGAACGGCGTCTCCGCAAGCGTGCGCAACGGGAGCGTCCTCTATACCGATCTGGAATCCGGGGAGCGGGAGCTCTACGACATGGCCGCCGACCCCTTCGAGCTCCAAAGCCTCCACCGGAAGACCGACCCGGCCGTCCTGGCCCAGCTCTCCGCCCGCGCCTCGGCGCTCCTGCGCTGCCGGGGAGCGAGCTGCCGCGAGTAGCCGGCCCTATTCCATCCCGAGGGCCCGGATCAGGAAGGCCCACACGTCGGCCGCTTCCTCGATGATCTTGTCGGTGGGCTTGCCCGCGCCGTGCCCCGCCCGCGTCTCGATGCGGATGAGCGTCGGCTTGTCGCACTCCTGGGCCTCCTGGAGCGCGGCCGCGAACTTGAAGCTGTGGGCGGGGAAGACGCGGTCGTCGTGGTCGGCGGTGGTCACGAGGGTGGGCGGGTAGCAGGTCCCCTTCTTGAGGTTGTGGTAGGGCGAGTACGCGCGCAGGGCCGCGAACTCCCTGGGGTCGTCGGACGACCCGTAGTCGCTGACCCAGGCCCAGCCGATCGTGAACTTGTGGAAGCGCAGCATGTCCATGACCCCGACCGCGGGGACGGCGGCTCCGAAAAGCTCGGGCCGCTGGGTCAGGGCCGCGCCCACGAGCAGGCCGCCGTTGCTTCCGCCAGAGATCGCGAGACGCGGCGTGCTCGTGACCTTGTTCGCGATGAGCCACTCCGCGGCCGCGATGAAATCGTCGAACACGTTCTGCTTCTGGAGCTTCGTTCCCGCCATGTGCCAGCTGAGGCCGTACTCTCCCCCGCCCCGCAGGTTGGCCACCGCGTAGACCCCGCCGCGCTCGAGCCAGGCGAGGTTCGAGATCGAGAAAGCCGGGGTGAGCGGGATGTTGAAGCCGCCGTAGCCGTAGAGGAGCGTGGGGTTTCGTCCGTCGAGCGAAAGGCCCTTCTTGTGGGTCAGGAACAGGGGCACGCGCGTGCCGTCCTTGCTCGTGACGAAGACCTGGCGGGTCTCGTAGGCCAGGGTGTCGAAGTCGACCTTGGGCGCCCGGAACACGCCGCTCTTGCCCGTGGCCACGTCGTAGCGATAGATCGTGGTGGGCACGGTGTAGCTCGTGAAGAAGAAGAAGGTCTCGGTGTCCTTGCGCTTGCCGTCGAAGCCACCCACGCTGCCGATTCCGGGCAGCTCGACCTCGGCCAGAGGCTTGCCCCGAAGGTCGAAGGTGCGGACGACGGAGCGGGCGTCCTGGAGGTAGGCGGCGAAGAAGCGCTCCCCCACCACCCCCACGCCCTGGAGCGCGTCCTTCGACTCCTTGATCACCGTAACCCAGTCCTTGGGCTCGGGCTTCCGGGTGTCGATCGCGTAGACCCGCCCGCGCGGAGCGTCCCTGTCCGCCTGCACCCAGAAGACCGGCCCGTCGTTGCCCACGAACCGGTACTGCGCGTCGAACTTCGCGAGCAGCTCCACCACGGGCGCCCCGGGGGTCGTCAGGTCCCTGTAGAAGAGGCCGGTGTTCACGGTCTTGCCCTGGGCCACCCCGATCACGAGATAGCGGCCGTCTTCGGTGACGGTGCCGTGCAAGAGCCACTCGGGCTGGTCCTTGCGCTCGTAGACGAGGGCGTCCTCGGCCTGGGGCGTGCCGAGCTTGTGGTAGTAGATCTTCTGGTCGAGGTTGACGTTCTTGAGCTCGGCCCCGGGCACGGGCTCGGCGTAGCGGCTGTAGAAGAACCCCTTGCCGTCCTTCGTCCAGGAGGCGCCCGAGAACTTGACCCAGCGCAGGACGTCCGGGAGGTCCTTTGCGGTGTCGACACTCCGAACCTTCCACGTGTTCCAGTCGGACCCCGCCTCGGCCAGGCCGTAGGCCAGGTACCGGCCGTCCTCGCTGACCGAGGTGCCGGCGAGGGCGACGGTGCCGTCCTTGGAGAGCGTGTTGGGGTCGAGCAGCACGACGGGCGCCTGGTCGAGACTGGGCACGGTATAGAGGACAGCCTGGTTCTGAAGACCGTCGTTCCGGGTGAAGAAGTAGCGGCCGCCTTCCTTGTAGGGCACGCCGTACCGCTCGTAGTTCCAGAGCGCGGTGAGCCGCTCCTTGAGCGCAGCCCGGCCCTTGATCCCTTCGAGATACCCGAAGGTCACCTTGTTCTCGGCAAGGACCCAGGCTTTCGTCTCCGCGGAGTCGAGCTCCTCGAGCCAGCGATAAGGGTCCGGGACCGCGACCCCGTGGTAGGTGTCGACCTGCTCGGCCCGCCTCGCCGCGGGATAGGTGAGTCGGTCTCCTGCGTCCGAAGCCATGACACTCGCTCCCAGAATGAGGGCGGCCATCCGGGTGCTGCGGAACATGGATCCCTCCATAGGTCTAGAAGGAAAGGCCGATCCGGAAGTAGACCTTGTTGTCTCCCGAGGCCGCGAACCCGTGCGCGGCCACCACCTCTCCCGTGAACGGGAGGCGATTCGCAAGGTAGCTGTCGACCCCGAGACCGACCCCGGCCGAGGTCTTCACGTCGGCGCGGCGAAGGGCGCCGGTCCAGGCGTCGGCGGCGTCGAAGAACACGGTGCCGCGCAGGTGGCGAAGGAACACGGGCAGCGTCCTCCACCCCCTTTGGGGTGCGCCGAGCGGGAAGCGGTACTCGAGGTTGGCCTGCAGGAAGCTCCGACCCACGAAGGCGTCGTCCGGGTAGCCACGGAGGAGGGCGACGTTCGTGCGGACCAGGTCGAAGAGGTTCGAGTCGGGATAGCCGCCGACCGCGAACGATCGCGTGAATCCCGGCTGCCCGTAGGTCGTGCCGCCGCCGGCCCGCACCGCCACGACGTCGCGCTCGCCCAAGGCCCGGAAATAGCCGCGCGCATCGACGGTCAGCTTGGAGAGGGTGAGGTCGCTGCCGAGGGCCGGGGACTCCCGGAGCCAGGCCACGCGCAGCCGGGCCCCGTCGACCGGCGAGATCGACTGCGGGTATTGCTGGACGCTCGAAAGCGACCACGCGGCCTCCAGGCCGCCCCGGTCGGCAGGAGCCAGGGCCGGCACCCAGCCGTCGTAGGTCTGGCGCTCACGGCGCCAGGTCACGGACAGGCTCTGCGTGGAGCGGAGCGTCCGCAGCAGGGGCAGGGTGCCGCGCAGGTTCAAGGTGCGCGTGCGGTAGGGCACGCCGCCCGACAGCTCGGCCTTGTCCTCGGCCGTCACCAGGAAGGTCGGACGGAAGCGGTCGTATTGATAGAAGCCGAGCACGCTGAGCTGCTCGCTATCCGAGCCGACGTAGGTGGTGAGGCCGTACGAGTGGCGGAAGAGCGGATCGGTGCCGGCGGTGGCGACGCCGTAGCGAAACTCGCCGTCCTGGTTGAGGAAGACGGGGGTCCAGAAGCGCGGGAGCATGGTGGGCAGCGGGCGGTAGGGCCGGGCAGGCGCCTCTTCCGCCTCGGGCCGCGGACGGGGAGCCGGATAGGGATCGACGAAGGGCTCGGCGGGGGGAGCCGCCGCGAGATCGGCCGCGTCCATCAGGTGGATGTCGTACCCCTTCGCGGAGTAGCTCGCGAAGGCGAGGGTGCGGCCGTCGGGGGAGGCCGCGGGCGCGAACGCTCCGCCGAGCACGTTGGTGACCCGAAGCAGGGCCCGATCGACGCGACGCAGCGCATAGAGGTTCGAGATGCCGTCGCGGTCGGATCGGAAGAGAACGTGCTCGCCGTCGGGCGTCCAGGTCGGCTCGACGTCCTTGGCCCGGTCCTCGGTGAGGTTCTGGGCCGCTCCGGTGGCGGGCTCGACCTCCACGAGGTCCAGCCAACCGCCGGGGAGGAGACGCGAGGCGACGATGACGTCGCCCTGCGGCCGCCACCTTGGCCCGCTCCACTCGGTGCCGGGTTCGGACTGGGTGAGGTTGCGCAGACCCGTGCCGTCGAGACCGACGACGGCGAGCTCGCTCCGGTCGGCGAAGCGGCGCACGAAGACGACGGCGCGGCCATCCGGGGAGACGTCGGGAGCGCGGGCCCGCACCCCTTTCGTGAGCCAGCGCGCGTGGCCGCTCTCGAGGGTGAGGATCCTGAGGTCGCTCCGCCGCGCGAAGAGCTTCTCGACCCGGAACTCGTCGTAGACGAGGGCCTTGCCGTCGGGAGTCCAGGCGAGGCCCGTGCCCCCGCTGCGGTCGACCAGCCTGTGGTCGCCGCTGCCATCGGGGCGGACGAGGCGCAGGGCGGGATAGCGGGAGAGGGTGCGGCTCGTGTAGGCGAGCCAGGAGCCGTCGGGGCTCCACCTGGGCGCAGACTGCCGGATGCCGCGGTCGGTGAGAGCGCGCGAGACGGTGAGACCCTGGGCGGTCCGGCTTTCGGCCTCGGAGGAAAAGGAGCCGCTCGCGGCGCGCTGCCACACCGACCACTGGCGATGATACGTGGAGCCGGTCACGTGGTGCGCCGTGTAGTCGTCGGTGAAGGGAATCAACCGGCCGGATTGGAAGCGGGCCAGGTCCGGCAGCGCGCTCTGGCCGTGGCGCGCCGTGATGTCCCGCAAGAACGCCTCTCCGAACAGGTACGACGCCTGCCCCGAGGGCCACTCGTCGAGGGCCAGGACCGCCTGGTCCTGGTGGAGAAAGCGGTCCTCGATCGCGGCCATGCGCAGCACCATGCGCGAGTCGGGGTTGCGACCCCGACCGAAGGCCGTCCCCTCGGTCTCCTCGTACGTCGCGAGCCCTTCGATCATCCAGGTCGGGGTCAAGGCGTTCGGGAACAGGAAGGGGGCGCGTCCGAACACGAGGCGGCCGAGGCGGATGATCCCCCGCGCCTCGTCGAGGTGCACGCTGTGGGCCAGCTCGTGGTTGATCACGAGGGGGAGCCAGCCCTCGAGGTTGCCGAAGTCGTCGCTGCCGTCAGGCGACGCCGCGCGCAGGGAGACGAGAGGATAGGGCAACGGGGTCGCGAACCCGTTGGGATCGTCCTCGCTGTCCGCGAGCACGAGGTTGAGCCGGCCGATGCGGTGGCCGTAGCGCGCCTCGTGGGCAAGGAGCACGCGGGTGGCCAGGGCTGCGGCCTCGCGCGCCACCGCCTCCAGCCCCTGGTGGAAATGCACGGTCACACGGGAGGTCGAGACGCTGCGGAAGCGATATTCCGGGGGGAAGGAGGCGGCTCTGGCCTCTCCGGAGAGGGTGAGCAGCGACAACGCCCAGGGCGCCGCTCGGAGTGCCTGCCCCAGGATCCTCACGGCCGCTCTCATCCGGGACCAGCGTACCACAGCGCCCGTCCGGGCCTCTGGCGTCGTACCATGTCCCCGATGCGCAGGTCGGCGATCGTGGGCGCTTTGGCGGTCTTCTGCGCATGCGCGCCCCGGCCGGAGGGCCAGCGCCACGCGCTCAAGGGCCAGGTCCTGGCCGTCAACCTCGACCGCCAGGAGGTGGTGATCCGCCACGAGGACATCCCGGGTTTCATGCCGGCGATGACCATGCCTTTCGCGGTGAAAGACCGGGCGCTCCTCGCGGGCCGCGCCCCGGGCGACCTCGTCCTCGGGACGCTGGTGGTCACCAACACGAGCGCCTGGCTCGAGCGTCTCACGAAGACCGGCTTCTCGCCGCTGGCCGAGCCGCCGCCTGTGACCGAGGCGGGCGCTCTTTCGCCGAACGACCCGGTGCCCGACGCGGCCTTCGTCGACCAGGACGGCCAGGGGCGGCGCTTCGCCGAATGGCGGGGCCACGCGGTCGCCCTCACCTTCGTCTTCACGCGCTGCCCCCTGCCCGACTTCTGCCCGGCCCTCGACCGGAGCTTCGCGCGGCTGGCCGCCCAGGTGAGGGCGGACCCGGCGCTGGCTCCGAAGGTCCGCCTCCTGACCGTCAGCTTCGACCCCGAGCACGACACCCCGGCCGTCCTCAAGAAACACGCGGCCGCGCTCGGGGCCGACCCGGGCATCTGGGTCTACCTCACCGGCGAAGCGGGAGCGGTGGATGCCTTCGGCCGGCACTTCGGACTCCTGGTGGAGCGCGAGGGCGGGAGCGCGGGCCTGACCCACAACCTGCGGACGGCGGTCGTCGACCCGTCGGGCCGGCTGGTGCGGATCTGGCGCGGCTCGGACTGGGCCCCCGAGGACGTCCTGGCCGCCCTGCGGAAAGCTGCCCTTGGCCGCTGACCCGCGCGGTGCCGCCGAACCGGCCGAGGAGCGGCTCAACGTCTACGACGCGCAGGGCCGCGTGGTGGGGGCCGCCCGGCGGCGTGAAGCCAAGGCCTCAGGGCAGGCCGTGGGCGCGATCAACGTGCTCCTGGTCAATGCGCGGGGCGAGGTGCTCCTGCAGCGGCGGCCCGAGGACAAGGAGAACGGCGGGCTGTGGGACAAGTCGGTGGGCGGGCACGTCAGCGCGGGCGAGGAGTTCGACGAGACCGCGGTCCGCGAGGCGGGCGAGGAGCTGTTCGACGACGGCGCCTCGCCTCGGGTGCGGCTGGCTCCGAGCCGCGAGGCGTTCGCCGCGCTGCTCGCGACCGTCGACCTCGGCGAGTGCGTGCTCTTTTGCCGCGCCTCGCTCCACCTCGGCCTCCGCGACGTCCGGCACGCTCCCGGGCGCGCGGGGCTGCGCAACGTCGTGTATCACGTGGCCGTCTACCTGGGCCGCACCGACGTCGCGCGGCAGGGGTTCAGGCCCCAGGCCGACGAGATCGCCGACCTAGCCTACTTCGAAGCGCGCACGGTCGACGGGATGCTCCTCCGCGGCGAGCTCGCGCCGAACATGGCCTTCCTGTGGCTCACCCACGCCAGGCCGCTCCTGGCGATGGGGTCAGGTCTGGAATTGTGAATCACAATTCCAGACCTGACCCCTCCCTCCCGGTTCCCTTACAATAAGGAGGTGCGCGCGACTCTCAGTGACGTGCTGGGGGCCTTGGCCTTGCGACCGCCGGGCCGGGTCGAGGAGCCTGTCGCCTCGCGCGCGGCCGTCGCGGTGATCCTGAAGGAGGGTCGAGAAGGGATCGAGATCCTCTTCATCCGCCGGGCGGAACGCGAGGACGACCCCTGGTCGGGCCAGGTCGGCTTCCCGGGCGGACGAGCCGAGCCCGAGGACGCGGACCTCGGGACCACCGCGCGGCGGGAGACGCTGGAGGAGATCGGTCTCGATCTCGCACGAGACGCGACGCTTCTGGGCGGCCTCGACGAGATCCGGGCCATGGCCCGGGGCCGCCCGGTGGACCTGGCGATCGCCCCCTTCGTGTTCCACCTTCGCGGGGGCGACGAGGGGGGTCTGAGCGCCGAGGTCACGAGCGTCCACTGGCTGTCCCTCGACGCCCTCCTGGGCCCGGAGCCGCACGGACGCTTCGAGTATCGGCACGGCGATCAGGCCGTCGAGCTGCCGTGCCTGCGTCTGGGCGAGCTCGTGATCTGGGGCCTCACCTACCGGATGTTCGCCGGCCTGCGGGAGCGGTTGGCCGCCCTGGCGGCGGGCGGCGTCCACGCCGCCTCCTGATGGTTCGCCTCCAGCGCGAGCCTATTGACCTTGCCGCCCTGCACGCGGCTTCACCCAGGGACGGCGCCCTTTGCCTCTTCGTGGGCGTGGTGCGCAACGAGAACGGGGGCCGGCCGGTGCTGCGGCTCGAGTACGAGGCCTACGAGGAGATGGCCCTCCCCCTGATGGCGGAGATCGAGGCCGAGGTCAAGGTGCTTTGGCCCGTCACCGAGGTGCGGATGGTCCACCGCCTCGGACCGATGGCCATCGGTGAAGCCAGCGTCGCGGTGGCGGTGGCGTCGCCCCATCGCGCCGAGGCCTTCGCGGCCTGCCGGTACGCCATCGACACCCTGAAGGCCAAGGTCCCGATCTGGAAGAAGGAGTTCTACGCCGACGGCTCCCTCTGGCTCCAGAACCAGGAGAGCGCCCCGGCCCCAGGAGCCGACTAGGCGCGCGAGCGGCTAGGGACGCGCGGGAATGGGGATGCCGCCCTGGACGAGGAGGCGCTCGCACTCCTCCGCGGGGACGGGCGGGCTCCAGATGTAGCCTTGCACCCCGTCGCACTGCAGGGAGCGGAGGAGCGCCACCTGGGCTTCGGTCTCGACGCCCTGGGCGATCACCTCGAGCTTCAGGCTATGGGCCACCGCGATGACCGCGGTGACGAGCGACGCGTCGTCGGGATCGGTGGTGGCGTCGCGGACGAAGGACAGGTCCATCTTGAGGGCGTCGATGGGCAGGCGCCGGAGGCGCGCCAGGGAAGAGAAGCCGGCCCCGAAACCGTCGATGGTGATCGAGACCCCGAGCGCCTTCAGCGAGCGCAGCTTCTCGATCGTCCGCTCGAGGTCCTGCATCGCGTAGCCCTCGGGGATCTCGAGGTGCAGGAAGGCGGGGTCGAGGCCGGTCTCCCGGAGCGCCCTCTCCACGTGCAGGGTGAGATCGCTCTGCTGAAGCTCGTAGGTCGACAGGTTGACGGCCACGAAGATCTCGCGCGAGCCGCGCTTTTGCCAGTCCCGCGCCTGGGCACAGGCGCGCTCGAGAGCCCAGGGGCCGAGAGTCAGGATGAGCCCCGTGAAGTCGGCGAGGGAGAGGAAGTCCTTGGGAAAGACGAGCCCGAGCTCGGGATGCTGCCACCGGAGCAGGGCCTCGGCCCCCACGATCCGGCCCGTGGCGAGGTCGAGCGTGGGCTGGTAGTGGAGGGCCATCTGGTTGGCCACCAGGGCGCCGCGAAGCTTGTCGGCTAGCGCCCCCTGCTCGAGGGCCTTCTGGGTCATCGAGGGCGAGTACATCTGGAAGTTGTCGCGGCCTTGCTGCTTGGCCCGATACATCGCGACATCGGCGTTCGTGAGGAGGGCTTCGGCATCCTGCCCGTCGTCCGGGTAGAGGCTGATCCCTCCGCTCGCGGAGACGTGCACCTCGCGCTCGCGCACCCGGAAGGGCCGCCGCATGGCTTCGCTGAGCTTCTGCGAGACCTTGGAAACGTCCTCCACGTAGTGGATGCCCGGCAACAGGAGGGTGAACTCGTCCCCCGCGAGGCGGGCCACGGTGTCCCCCAGCCGGACGCAGGACGAGAGCCGCTCGGCCACCGCCTGGAGGAGCTCGTCTCCCGCGGCGTGGCCCAGGGTGTCGTTGACGGGTTTGAACCGGTCGAGGTCCACGAAGACCACGGCCAGGCGGTGCCGGTAGCGGCGGGCCTGCGCGAGGGCGATGCCCAGGCGGTCGTTGAAGAGCCGCCGGTTGGGAAGGCCGGTCAAGGCGTCGCGGTAGGCGAGCGCCGTCATCTGCTCTTCGGAGCGCTTGCGGTCGGAGATGTCCCGTACCACCACCTGCACTGCGGCCAGGCCGTCGCCGGCGAAGGGAACCACGGCCATCTCGGCGTCCACCGCGACCCCATCGTGGCGGAGGAGGCGCTCTTCGACGAACGGGCTGCGCTGCCCTTCCTGAATCGCCGCCTGGAGGCGCTGCGCGAGACCCTCCTGCCGCTCGGGGTCGACGAGCTCGAGAAGCGAAGACTCCTCCGAGTGACTCCGGGCTCGCGCGGCCCAGAAGACGGCCGAGGGCCAGGTTGGCGAAGACGATTCGTCCCCCGGCCACCACCGCCATTCCGTCCGGGCTTCCCTCGACGAGCGAGCGATAGGCATCGACGCGGATGGAGTCGAAAGATGGCGCGTCGGTCCCTCGGGGCGAAGTGGACATGGAGAGGTGGCCTTGAGGCCCGGTAGTCTAACCCACCTCAGGGCAGGCTGGCGGAGAGCAGGCGAACCACGTTTCCGCCCATCACCTTCGCGATGTCCGCCTCGCGGAAGGCCCGCGGCCAGGAGCGCGTCGACGAGCAAGGGGAGGCCCGTGGTGTCGAAGGGCACGCTCACCGCGCCGTCGAAGTCGGATCCGAGACCCACGTGGTCGGCTCCCGCCACCGCGGCCGCGTGGGCGACGGCCCGTGCGATCGCGGGAGCCTCGTCGCCGCAGACCGCCGTCTCCCAATAGCCGATGCCGATGACCCCGCCGGTCCGGGCGATGCGACGGAGCTGGTCGTCGCTCAGGTTCCGGGTGTTGTCGCAGGTCGCGCGGACGCCGGTGTGGGAGACGACCACGGGCCGCCTCGACATGGCGAGGACGTCGTCGATGGTCCGGGCCGAGGCGTGGGCCAGGTCCACGAGCATGCCGCGGTCCTCGAGACGGCGGACCGTCTCGCGCCCGAGCGCCGTGAGCCCGCCCTTGGCCACGCCATGGGCCGAACCCGCCACCTCGTTGTCGAAGAAGTGCGCAAGGCCGACCATCCGATAGCCGGCGAGAAAGAGCACCTCCACGTTGTCCGCGTCGCCTTCCAGCGCCTGCGCCCCCTCGAGCCCGAGGAAGCCTGCGGTCACGCGGGGGTCGTGCCGCCGCCGCTCGAGGTAGCTCTCGAGGTCGCGCGCGGTCCAGAGGAGGGTGAGCCGCCCGCCGGAAAGGGCGGCGGTGCGGTGGAGGCGGCGGGCCTGGTAGGCCGCCCGCTCCTTCAAGGAGGTCCAGGTCTTCGGGGGCCAGCCCTGGGCCAGGGCCAGGAGCGTGACGTTGTCGCTCTGGTCGTCGTTGCGCTCGAGGTTCTGGCCCGCGGGGCGTCTTGCTCACCACCGTGAAGGCCTGGATCGCGACGCCCCCTTCGATGAGGCGCGGCACGTCGACGTGGCCGCGCCGACCCCGGGCCAGGAGGTCGCGCCCCCAGAGAAGCGAGTCGGCGTGCAGATCGGCCACGAGGAGCCGCGAGAACACCTCGCGAGCACGTGCGGTGGCGGCGTAGGGCGGCGGCATCAGGGTCCGGTTGAGCTGCCGCTCCACCACGCCGGGCAGCACGAAGAAGAACGCGGCGGCCAGGAGCACGAACCCGAGACCGAGACCCACGTACCACGAACGTCGCGTCGCCACGGCCTATCCGCCGATCTGGAACATCGAGCGGTCTTCCGTGGAGATGCCCTCGTCCAGGCGGTGACCGGTGGGCTTCTGGGCCACCGCCCGGCCCAGGATCGCCGCCACGGCACTCGCTCCCCCGTCCGCGCGGAGCGCCGCCTTCACGTCCAGCTCGTGGTCGTTCAGAAGGCACAGGTGGAGCTTGCCGTCGGCGGTCAGCCGCATGCGGTTGCAGGCACCGCAGTAGGGCTCGCTCACCGGGCTGATGAAGCCGATCACCCCCGGGCTGCCGTCGGCGAAGCGGAAGTTCCGCGCCTCGTCGGCGGGGCTCGCGTTCGACGAGCGGCTCCGAGGACCCGAGCGCCTTCTCGATACGGTCGCGCGTCTCGCGGCTCGGCACGAACTGGGAGAGCGCCATGCGCGCGGACTCCCCTCCCCCGAGGGGCATGAGCTCGATGAAGCGCACGTGCCAGGAGCGCTCCTGTGCCCTCCGCGCCAGGCCCACCACGTCTTCGTCGTTGTAGTCGCGCGTGACCACGCAATTGAGCTTCAACGGCAGGAGACCTGCCTCCTCGGCCGCCGCCACCCCGGCCTCGATCTCCTCGACCGTGCCGAAGCGCATCAGCCGCTTGAGCCGCTCGGGGTGGAGGGTGTCGACGTGGACGTTGACGCGCCGGAGCCCCGCGTGCGCCAGGGGGCGGGCCAGGCGCGGGAGGAGGACCGCGTTCGTGGTCATCGAGAGGTCGGCCACCCCCGGAACCGCGGCGATCCGCTCGACGATCTCCACGATCTCCGGCCGCAGGGTCGGTTCGCCCCCGGTGAGGCGGAACTTGCGAAAGCCCAGGGACACCGCGGCCTTGACCACGACTTCGATCTCGGCCGCGCTCAGCAGCTCCGGGGAGGGAATGAAGGTCAGCCCGCGCAGGGGCATGCAGTAGACACAGCGCAGGTTGCAGTGATCGATGACCGAGATGCGAAGGTAGTCGATCGATCGACCGAAAGAATCCTGCATGCGTTGGACGCCCCCTGGTTCGAGTCTATGCCGTTGATCGATCTTGACAAAGCGGCGATTCGGCTTAGACTTCGAGGTCTCAATCCTGACTCGGTCCGCTCCCTCACCTTGGGGCCTCTCTGGCCCCTACCAGTTCAAAGAGACACATGCCTGAGCGCAGGGGGCCACGAGCTCCCTGAGGCTCTGCCGGAGGTTCTCGTGAAGGCCCTGACCCGCTCCCTTTCGGTCCCGACCCTGCTGCTGACCGCCGGCCTCGTCCTGGGCTCGGCGTCACGATCGGCCGCGACCCATCCGGCCCCGACCCCCACGCCGACCCCGGAGCCCCAGGACCCGATCGAGACCGTCTTCTCGACGAACTCCTCCAACGATCGGCTGCTGCGGCTCGACTTCCGCACGGGAACCGCCGACTACGTGAACACCGACGCCGATGCCCGCCTCGTCAAGAGGTTCGAGGGCATCGCGGTGCGCGACGACGTGCCGGGCGTCTCGGTCATCGCCGCCGACAGCGTGGGGCAGCGCCTCTTGTTCTACCCGGAGGCCCAGGGCCCCGACCGGGTGGCCGGTCAGGTCATTGCGCAACCTCCCGTGGCCCGATGGGGTATCGCTGGACACCCAGGGGCAACCTGTTCCTCGTCAGCTCGCCGTTCGCCTCAAGGTCTGGACGCATGCCGCTCGGCGGCAGCCGCCCGGGAGGCTACGGCGATCCCGTCCTCGTCGATTCCGCGGTGCCGTCCCTGCTCCTCGAAGACACGAAGAGCGTCGGGCTTCTCCGCGGGCGCGCTGCAGACCGGGGACCTCCTCGTGCTGTCGCGGGTGCCCGCCACCGTCTTCCGCTACCGCAAGATCGGCGCGGTCTGGGATCGCGAGGTGTTCATTCCCGCCACCCAGTTCCCGGCCGGCGTCTCCCCGACCGGGATGAGCTTCTCGCCTCGCCAGGAGCTGCTGGTCTCGACTTTCGGCGGGCACGATCCTGCGCTTCGACACGGCCGGCCTGCGCGTCCTGCCGGACTTCGCGAAAGGCTGCGGCAACGGCCGCCTGAAGATCGCGGTCGGGATCCAGGAGGGCAAGAGCCGGGCCTTCGTGGCCAACCGCAGCAACGGCGGCAAGGTGCTGCGCTTCCTCATCCAGCCCGATGGCACCGGCACCCCGGACGGCGACGTGAACGAGAGGGTTTGTCTGCCCAATGGGGTGGGCATCGCCTCGAACACCGCGGTCCCCACTCCCACCGGCGCCAACGTCATCGTCCACCCCGCGCACGAGGTGGAGATCAACTACGACGTCGTGATCCGCCCCGGGCCTGACCGGGACTCGGCTCATCGAGTTCGTCGACAACCGGAACTGCCCGGCCTACGCCTGCGAGTCCCAGTCCCTGCGCGCGTTCTTCCCGGATGACCCGAAGCTCCGAGACTCGCTCCCGGACGTGACGGTTCCGGCCTACGCGCGGGCCCTCCGGAAGCACTTGCCCAGCGACGGGACCGGCCCGTCGACGGGACCGGAGACCTTCCTGCTCGCCATCATCAAGACCACGGCCGGCTTCCAGCGCACGGCCGCCTCGCACTTCGAGGAAGAGGAGCACGGAATCGTCGGCCAGTGCGCCGGCCTCGGCCCCCAGTCGGCGCAGGAGGGCGAGCCTCGCACGTTCTACGCTCCGGAGACGGGGGCGCCCAAGCTCGAGCCCGGTCTCGTGGAGGGAGAGACCTTCATCGACATCTCGGACGGCTGCGGGAGCAACAAGGGGAGCGGCTGGAACTTCTCGCTCTACCTGACCGGCCGCGATCCCAGCACGCCCGTCCAGATCATGGACCGGAAGATCCCGGGCCTGCGGGACGCGTTCAACGCGCTCAGCGGACACATCGCAAGCCCAGCCGTGGACGAGCTGAATGGCGAGCTGGCCGATGCCGAGGCGGCCTTCGCCCTCTTCCGCGAGTCGCAGCGCCAGGCGGACAAGGACGCGACCTTGGCCGCGCTCCAGGCCTTCCGGGCCACGATCGACGCCAACCCCCTGGCCTTCGACAACGCGGGGGCCGGGCGTAACGTGAACGGCGAGCTGTCGCCCGCACCAACTCGGCCCTCTTCATCCTGCCCAAGGCCCCCGTCCGCGAGCCCGAGCCCTTCTCGTTCATGGTCGGCGACAACGACGGCTACGGCAACGCCTTCGGCCTGCAGAGCACTCCGGTGCGCGACAACCGGTTCTTCCCGCGCAAGCTCATCCGACACGGCGACTACTGCCCCCGCGACGGGCGTAGCACCGCGGAGAAGGGCGCCACCGACGGCTCCCAGCAGACCGACTTCTACAGCGCCTGACCTCCGACACAGGCCCGATCGGCCTGCCCTCGACGCTTCGACGTCGTCTTCCCAGTCACCGGCACGATCACCGAGGCCACGCTTCGAGGTCGACATGGGCAGCTTCGAGGCGAGCCGAGTGCAGCCAGATCGGGGTGAAGCATCAACGGCGTGCGTCCAACCCGGGTTCTTCGCCGTCTCCGACGGCTAGCTCGGCACCAAGGTGCGCTCAGATCGTGCTCACCGCGCCCCAGATCGCGCTGCGAATCTGGCCCGCCCGGTCAAGATCACGATCTCCCGGGGCAACAGCACCGACAAGATCGCGTTCGACTACTTCAAACTGAGCGGCAAAGTGCTACCCTGAGGCCTCCGCCGGGCGACCGGCGTCGCGCGAGGTCCCAGATGAAGTGCACTCAGTGCGGTGAGGCGAACCTTCGCGAAGACCTGGAGTGCAGGAGGTGCGGGGCGCCGCTCCTCGATGCGCTGGACCCCGGCGGCACGGCGTCCACCAGCACGCCGCCCGACGAGCGCCGTCACCCAGGTGCTCACCACTCCCGGTGAGGTGACCGGGGGCCACACCCACGGCGCGACCCCGACCGTGGGCATGGCCTCGCCCAGCGCGACCCTGAACGCCTCGAGCCGGACCGAGGTGGGCGCCGCCACCGGCCGGCTCCGCGGCCTTCCAGGCCACCGGCTCGATCTACATGACGGGGCCGGGGACCCAGCCGGCTCCGGCCGCTCCAGATCCAGGACGTGGCCCTGGGCTCGCTCTTCGCGGGCCGCTACGAGGTGCAGGCCCTCATCGGCGAAGGGGGCATGGGCAAGGTGTACACCGCCCGCGACCGCGAGCTCGACAAGATCATCGCCCTGAAGACCATCCGGAGCGACGGGGGCGGGGATCCGGACGCGGTCGCGCGCTTCAAGCAGGAGCTGCTCCTCGCCCGCAAGGTGAGCCACCGGAACGTGGTCCGCATCTTCGACCTGGGCGAGTCCGAGGGCGTCAAGTTCTTCACCATGGAGTTCATCGAGGGCCAGAGCCTGAAGGCCCTCATCCGCAAGCGGGGCCGGGTCCCGGCCGCGGAGACGGTGGGGATCTGCCGGGAGGTGCTGGCGGCGCTCCAGGAGGCCCACGCCCAGGGGATCATCCACCGCGACCTGAAGCCGCAGAACATCATGGTGGACAAGTCGGGCATGGCCCACCTCATGGACTTCGGGATCGCCCGCCAGGTGGACGCCACCGGCATGACCGCGACCGGCACCACCCTGGGGACGCCCGACTACATGTCGCCCGAGCAGGTGCGCGGCGAGAAGGCGGGCGAGCCGTCCGACATCTTCTCCTTCGGCGTGATCCTCTACGAGATGCTGACGGGAGACGTGCCCTACCACGCCGACTCCCCCATCTCGAAGATCGTGATGCGCCTCACCGTGAAGCCCCGGGCGCCCCACGAGCTCACTCCCGACATCCCGAAGTACCTCGAAGCCGTGGTGCAGAAGTGCATGGAGGTCGACCTCGCCCTCCGCTACAAGAACGTGGCGGAGATCCTGGCCGACCTCGACCGCGGGCAGGTGGACCGCTCGCTCACCATGCGCGTGCAGCGCGCGGTCTACAAGAGCCAGCGGACGATCGCGGCCATGGTGGTCGCGGGCGTGGTCGTGGCCGGCCTCGTCTACTGGGCGGTGGGCCGCGCAGCCGGGCGGCCAGCGTGGCCGCGGTGCCGGAGGTGGTCCGCACCCTGGCCATCGTGCCCTTCACCAACGCCACGGGCTCGGCCGAGATGGAGTGGCTGCGGAGCGGCCTGCCCGACATGCTGGTCACCGACCTGTCGCAGTCGAAGTACGTGCGTCCGGTGCCGGGCGAGCGGGTCTTCCGCGTGCTCGAGGAATCGGGCCTCGACAAGCAGACGCGCTTCGACGAGAAGGCGCTCGAAGCGGTGTCCCGCCTGGCCCACGTCGAGTCGGTGCTGTCCGGCCAGTTCGTGGAATCGGGAGGCAAGCTGCGCCTCGACCTCAGCCTGCGCAAGGCGGGATCGGGCGTAGTCCGTGCCCCTCAAGGTGGAAGGGACGACGGCCGAGGTCTTCGCGCCTCGTCGACCAGGTGGCCAAGGCCATCAAGGAGCAGCTCGACCTTTCGCCGGCCCAGCTCAAGGCCGACGCGGATCGGCCGATCAGCGAAGTGGCGACCGCATCGCTCGACGCCCAGCGCGCCTACCAGGCGGCCGTGGGCAAGCTTCGGAACGGTGCGAACCAGGACGCGGTGCCCCTGCTCGAGAAGGCCACCGCGGCCGACCCGAAGTTCGCCATGGCCCAGGCCAAGCTGGCCGAGGCCCTCATGAACCTCGGCAAGACCCCGGAGGCCACGGCCGCGGCCGACCGGGCCCAGGCCCTGGCCGAGAAGGCGGCGCTGCCCGTGGCCGAGCGCTACCAGATCCACGCCATCGTGGCCCTGGTCAAGGAGGACAACGAGACCGCGGCCAAGAGCTACGGCGAGCTGGCCAAGCTCTATCCCGACGATCCCGACGTGCAGATGAGCCTGGGCCGCGCCTACGACGAGCTCGACAAGCTGCCCGAGGCCCTCGCCGCCTTCCAGCGGGTGGTGCGGATGTCGCCCCAGTACGGGGCCGCGCTCCTGAGCCTGGGACGGGTCCAGGTGAAGTCGGGACACCCCGAAGAAGCGATCCGGTCGATGCAGGACGCGCTCGCCACGAAGCAGTTCGACGCCGAGCCCGAGGCCCTGGGGATGATCCACTCCGTCATCGGTGTGGCCTACCGCGCGACGGGCAAGCTCGACCAGGCGCTCGAGCACCTGAACCAGTCGCTGGCGATCCGCCAGAAGGCCGGGGACAAGCGGGGCCAGGGTGCCGACCCTGCAGAACCTGGCCCTCGTCTACGAAAACAAGGGCGACACCGCGAAGGCGCTCGACACGCAGCGCAAGGCGCTCGCCCTCTACCGCGAGATGGGCAACAAGGCCGGCGAGTCGCTGATCCTGAACGCCATGGGGCAGACCTACAAGGACGCGGCGCAACCTGGACAAGGCCCTCCTGGCCTTCCGCGACTCGCTGCAGATCGAGATGGAGCGCGACGACCACGGGAACATGGCCAACCGCCTCGACCAGATCGCGCGACATCTACCGCCTGAAGGGGCAGTACGACGACGCCCTCGTCTACCTGCAGCAGGCGAAGAGCCATCTCGACCAGACCAAGGAGCCCTTCGAGAAGGGCATCAACCTCGAGTACGTGGGTCTGGTGCAGGAAGGCGCAGGGGAGCTACAACGAGGCAGTGGAAGCGTTCCTGGCCGCGCTGCTCCTCTACAAGCAGGTCGACGACCAGATGTCCGTGGCCGACGTCCAGCGCAGCCTGGGCGCCATCTACGAGAGCCAGGGGCGCTACGCCGACGCCTTCGCCGCCTACGAGGTGTGCGTGGAGACCTACAAGAAGCTCCAGACCGAGCACGACCTCGACCGCGCCAACACCGCGCTCGGCCACCTCTATCTGGCGCTCGGACGCCCCGACGACGCGGAGAAGGCGTTCAAGGCCGCCCTCGGCGCGGGCGGGCACGACGATCATCACGCGGAGGGACACGCGACGGGGCCGGCGCCCGAGATCCTGCTGGGCCAGGCGTGGCTCCTCGAGGTGCGAGGCAAGATCGACGAGGCCGCCGCGGCTTACGACAAGGCGAACGTGGCGGCCAACCTCAGCGGCCAGAAGGAAGTGGCGGTGGAGTCTCGGGTGGCGCTCGGGCAGATCTACCGCCGGCAGGGCAAGCTCGCGAACGCCGAGGCCCTGCTGCGGCGCACGCGCGAGGAGGCCGCGAAGGCTCGCCTGCGCCCGCTCGAGGCCGCGGCCGCGGTCGCCCTGGCCGAGACGCTCCTGGCCAAGCCGGACGCCGAGGGCGCGCGGAAGGCGGCCGTCGAAGCCGCGCGCGCTCGCCGAGAAGTTCTCGGGCAAGCCGACCCTGGCCGCCGCCCTCGCGGTGCAGGCCCAGGCCCTCGAGAAGCTCGGCAAGAAGGACGAATCGCTCGACGCCTACGCCAAGGCGGCGTCCACCCTCGACTGGATCCGCGGGAGCCTCAAGCCCGAGCACGTGGAGTCGTACATGGCCCGCCCCGACGTGCAGGCCCTCCTGAAGGAGGCGCTGCCCCGCCTCCAGAAGGGCGGGCGGACGGCGGAGGCCGCCAACCTCGGGCGGTGGCTCAAGTCTCCGGCCGGCGCATGAAGCCCAGGGGAGCGATGGCGTGACGAGCGACAAGAAGGCGAGCGACAAGCGTCAGCACCGCCGGTTCCAGGTGCGGGTGCCGCTCTTCATCTCCGTGGACGGCGAGGTGTACCGGAAGACGGTGCGCCTCCAGTCGCGCGACGTCTCCGCGGGAGGGCTCTCGCTTCGAGACCGGCCGCGAGGTTCCGATCGCGGCGGAGTCGCGAGTGGTCGTGGCCCGGCTCGGCGACATCGAGGACCCCGCCCTCATCGAGGGCCGCGTGGCCCGCGTCCAGCTGGACGAGGCCACGGGCCGCTACGTCGTGGGGATCGAGTTCACCCGCTTCCTGAACGTGACCCCCGAAGAGCTGGTGGAGCGCCTCGAGCGGGCGTGGCAGGGCTGAGCATGAAGGTCCGGATCCGCCTCTTCGCCTCTCTGCGCGAGGCGATGGGCCAGGGCGAGATGGAGATCGACCTCCCCGGCGCGGCCACCGCCGAGGACGCCTGGCGACACCTCGTCCTGACCTCGCCGGCCCTCGCGCGAGCGCCGCCCCGGCCTTCTGGCTTCGATCAACCGGCGCTATGCCCCGTTCGACAGCCCGCTGGCCGAAGGAGACGAGCTCGTGTTCATCCCTCCGGTCAGCGGCGGCTGAGCGCGGTCACGGAGCGGCCTTTGGAGCAAGAGCGCCGACGGCACCAGCGGCTCCGGATCCGGGTCCCCCTCTACATCGAGCATCCTGGCGGGATCTTCCAGAAGAACGTCGCCATCGAAGCGCTCGACGTGTCGAAGGGCGGGCTCTCCTTCGAGACCAGCCGGCCCGTGCCCGAGGGTGCCGAGGCGCGGATCATGGTCGCGCGCCTGGGTGGCCTGCCGGACATGGCGCAGATCGAGGCCCGCGTCATCCACAGCGAGACCTCGGTGGACGGACGCTCGACCACGGTGGGGGTGCAGTTCATCCAGCTCGTGGGGGTGACGGCCGAGGAGCTGATCGCGCGCCTGGAGACCTGGGTCCCCGGGTCGCCCTAGCCAACCCGCTGCTTAGGCTCAGGGACGGCGTCCCCCCTGGCGCTCGAGGGGGCGGAGCTCCTCGAACCAGTTGAGGACCACGTTCAGCTCCCCGAACGCCCCGTCCTGCTGGTTCCCGAGCATCAGGAAGCGGCTGCCGTCCGGGAAGGCGTCGTAGTCGGGGTGGCTCATGCGGCCCACGGCGGCGCCGTAGACGTCCGCGAAGAGCGCCTGCGGCCGACTCAAGACGGGCGTGCGGCCCGGCCCGGCCGTGAAGCGAACGACCACCACGTGGCCGTCCGCGCTGCGGTAGGCGAGCTCCCGCCCGCCCGAGGTCCACACCGGCCCGTCGCCCCCGCCTTCCGAAACCTGCACCTTGCGGTCCAGCTCCGGGAAGCGGCGCACGTAGATCTCGAGCTGGCCCGTCTCGTCGGAGGCATAGGCGAGCCAGCCACCGTCCGGCGAGAAGCGCGGGTTCCATTCCTCGAAGGATTCGGCCAGGAGCGGCCGCCCTTCTCCTCCTGCGACAGGGACGAGCCAGATGTCCCGGGCGGTCGACACGGCGTCCTCCGTGACGAGGAGGTATTTGCCGTCGGGAGACCAGTCGTGGACGTGGGCATGGGCACGGGTGCTCCAGGTCACCACCTCCTCCCCGCTGCCGTCTGCCCGTCGCCGCAGCACCTGCCGCGGCCGGCCCGACCGTTGGGCGACCCAGGCGACCCAGGCTCCGTCCGGCGACCAGACCGGCGTCTCGTCCTCCTGGGGGTCGAAGCTGAGCCGGGTGAGGGTCGCCCGCCCGAGGTCGTAGATCCAGATGTCGCTTCCCGAGTCCGAGGCCTGCACGGCGATCCGCGAGCCGTCAGGCGACACGCGGGGATCGATGAAGGTGTGGTCGGGGGCGGGGATGCGAGCGGCCGAACCATGGCGATCGACCGAGAGGAGCGGGCGCACCCGTCCTCCTCCGCCGCGATAGATGAGGGTCCCGTCCGCGGCGAGGGCGTAGCGGCCGCCGCCGACGGTGTCGGTCGAGACGTGCTCGACCACCCGCCGCGGGGCGCCGCGCAGGGACAGGGTCGCCGGATCGAAGGGGACCGCCAGGAGCGAGCCGGAGGCAAGGTAGACGATGTCGCCCGTCGCCGCGTAGACGGCCTCGGCGCCGCCTTCCAGGAGCACCCGCCGCTCGCCCGTGTCCAGCCGTTGCACGGCGATCGCAGCATCGGCGCCCTCGCCGCCCGAGGCTCCGGTCACGGTCAGCAGAACGGCCGCTCCTCCGGGCAGCCCCTGCGGCCAGCGCACACGCTCACGAGCCGCAACGGTGGGCGTCGGCACCGCCTGCGCCGGACCGCCGCCCGCGAGGACGCGCACTAGCTCGCCGGGCCGCTCCGAGTCGGGCTGGGTGCAGAGGATCGCGTCGCCCGGAATCCAGGCGCACTGGCCGAGCCCGAGGGGCCGGTCGGTGAGCTTCACCACGGGCCCACCCGAGGCCTTCACCTTCGACAGCAGGCCGTCGCTCCCGATGAAGGCGATCCAGACGCCGTCCGGCGAGAAGAAGGGCCGCTCGCCACGGGCCTCGGGCAGCGCGCGCGCGTCCTCGCGGTCCAGGGCGCGAACGTGGATCTGCCCCTTGGCCACGTAGGCGAACTCCCCACCGTCGGGTGCCATCGCGAGCCCGCCCGCGGTCCGGGGCGGCGGCACGAGACGCAGCGTGAGGCGCGAGACGCGTGGGCGTTCCGCCGGCGTCCGGCGCACCGTGGCCAGGGCCGCGGCCACGAGTATGGCGGCGAGAGCGACGAACCAGGGAAGGAGGCGGCGCCAGAGTGCCGGCCTGCCGTCGCCTTCACGAGCCTCGGTCGGCTCGGTCTCCGGCCGGCGCAGGGCCTCCTCGATCTCGAGCCGCGCGTCGCCCAGGTCGTGCAGGCGCTGACGGGGATCAGGTTCCAGGCAGCGCCGCAGCAGCCGTCGTACCGGGGAGGGCGTGTCGGCAGGAAGCCGGCTCCAATCCACTTCGCTCCTGAGCACGGCCGCCAGCACGTCCGAAACCGTCTCGCCCTGGAACAGGGGGGTGCGCGTCAGCATCTCGAAGAGGATGACGCCGAACGCCCACACGTCCGCCCGCTTGTCGACGACTTTGCCCCTCGCCTGCTCGGGCGACATGTAGGCCGCCGTCCCCAGGATCACCCCGGCGTCGGTGCCCTGCCGGGTCCGCGTCGGCGAGCTCGAGAGATCCGGGGCCAGGGTGGCGGTTGCCGGGCCCTTGGCCAGTCCGAAGTCCAGGACCTTCAGGTCGCCCTCGGGCGTGATCTTCACGTTCCCGGGCTTGAGGTCGCGATGGACGATGCCGTGCTCGTGGGCGCACTCGAGGGCCTCCGCGAGCTGCCGCGCGAGGGCCAGCGTCTCGGCCAGGGGAATCGGCCCCCGCTCCAGGCGCTCGGCCAGCGTCACCCCTTCCACGAGCTCCATCACCAGCGCGCGGACCGAGTCCCACACCTCGAGACCATGGACGGCGGCGATGTGAGGATGGCTCAAGGAGGCGAGCAGCTTCGCCTCGCGCTCGAAGCGCGCCAGGCGCTCGGCATCGTCGGCCACGTCGTCGGGGAGCAGCTTGAGGGCCACTTCGCGATCGAGGCGGGTGTCTCGGGCGCGCCAGACCTCGCCCATGCCGCCCGCGCCGAGCAAACCGAGCACCTCGTAGGGGCCGAGGCGGGTTGCCGCCAGGAGGTTCATCGGCTTCCACCCCGAAGATCGCGGGGGGCCCGCTCGCGACGAGCGGGTTCAAGGGGGACCAGATCCTGCTTCCAGTCTACGCTCGCGCGCCCGCAGTGGCGAGGACGAGGCGACCTCTCCGCCGCTAGGGCAAGACCTGGACCACGACCGCGGAGGCCTTGCCCGGGGCGCGATAGACACGTTCGGTGGCCTTCTGGAAGTCGGCTTCGGTCGCGGTGTTGATGTTCGTGAGCTTCTGCGGGTTCAGGTTCACGAGCGGGAACCAGGTGCTCTGCACCTGCACCATCACCCGGTGCCCGCTTTTGAAGGTGTGGAAGACGTCGGGCAGGACGAATTCGACCTTGGCCGGCACGCCCGGCGCGAAGGGCTCGGGCGTCTCGAAGCTGTTGCGGAACTTGCCGCGCATGGGCTCGCCGCGCACCAGCTGCTCGTAGCCCCCCATTCTGGTGTAGGTCGGTCCGCGGCGGGCGTCCTGGGCCTGCTTCTCCTCGTCCTTCTCGTCGGGATCGGGCGCGTCGCTCGGATAGACGTCGATGAGCTTCACCACGAAATCGGAATCGGTCCCGCTCGTGGACACGAAGAGGCTGGCCTGGACCGGGCCCGCGATCGTGAGGTCGGCGTCCAAGACCTCGCTCAGGTAGGCGAGGACGTCGGGCCGGCGCGACGCGAAGCGCTGGTCGGCGGTCATGTACTCGCGCATCATCCCGATCTTCACGTCCTCGCTGAAGGGCACGGGCTTCCGGGGATCGCTCACGTACTCGTCGAAACCCTCGTCCGTGGGGGCCTCGTTGGTCAGCCGGCCCCCGTCGCTCAGGTAGAAGGCCAACGGCCGCGTGGTCTTGGGCGGCCAGGACTCGAGCCTGCGCCATTGGTTGCGGCCGGTCTCGAAGACCGTGGCCTCGGCGAGACCCGGGTCCTTGCCGTCCTTCAGGAGGTCCTTGAAGAACTCGAGCTCGACCTCGGCCTGGTAGAACCGGGAAGTGGCCGCATCGAAGTGGACGTTGCCGAGCCTGTCGCCGTCCCCGCGCGCCCAGCCGCCGTGGGACCAGGGCCCCATCACCAGGCGGTTCGAGGTGGCGGGGCTCGCCTTCTCGATCGTCTTGTAGACCTCGAGGGCCCCGAAGAGGTCTTCGGCGTCGAACCAGCCACCGACGGTCAGCACCGCGGGCTTGATGGCCTTCAGATGGGGGCGGACATTCCGGGCCTTCCAGAACGCGTCGTACGTCTCGTGGGCCAGGGCCTCGTTCCAGAACGCGACGTTGCCCTTGAAGTACCTGCGGTCCGCGTTCGCGATCGGCCCCAGGTCCTGGAAGAAGCGGTAACCGTCGCCGGTGCCCGGATCGAAGCGCGGTCCCGGCTCTTTCACCGGCTGGGGGCGGGGACGGCCGAAGTTCGCGTAGAAGTTGAAGGCGTGAGGAAGGAAGAAGGCCCCGTTGTGGTGGAAGTCGTCGCCGATGAACCAGTCGGCGATCGGGGCCTGCGGTGACGCGGCGACGAGAGCGGGATGGGCGTCGATCGTGGCCATGGCCGCGTAGAACCCCGGGTACGAGATGCCCCAGACCCCGACCCGGCCGTTGTGGCTCCTCACCTTCTTCAAGAGCCAGTCGATCGTGTCGTAGGCGTCCGTGGTCTCGTCGACCTGCGTGCGCGACGACTTGCCGGGGACGACCGGCCTCACGTCCACGAACTCGCCTTCGGACATGTAGCGGCCGCGGACATCCTGGTACGCGAAGATGAAGCCCTCGCGGGCCGCCGCCTCGGAGGGCCCGACCGCGGTCTTGTAGTTGTCGCTGCCGTAGGGGGCCACGCCGTAGGGGGTGCGATTCAAGAGGATGGGATAGAGCTTCGAAGACGCGGCGTCCTTCGGGACGTAGACCGCGGTGAAGAGCTTCTTGCCGTCCCGCATGGGGACCTGGTACTCGTACTTGCTGTAGTGGGCCTTCACGTACTCGAGGCCCTGGGCCCTCGCCCGGTGGGCCCCCGCCAGCAAGACGACACACCCGATCCCGACCCGAACCCAGCGCGCTCCGCGCATCCACCCTCCGAGGGAACCCGCGGCCCCGCCGCGGGGCGAAACGATAGCACCTCCGGACCGCAGTATGATCCGCCGGTGCCTGCCTCCCTGGCCCTGATCGCCCTCATGACCTCGAGCCCCGTGCCGTCTCTCGAACGCACCCTCCAGGACCTCGCTGCGTTCTACGAGAGCGGCCTGCGCGAGAACCACATCCTGGGCAGCAGCCTGCTCGTGCTAAAGGGCGACCAGGTCGTGTTCCGGCGCACCTACGGCCTCGCCAGCCTGGACGACAAGCAGCCGGTGCGTGAGGGCACGATCTTCCACTGGGCCTCGATCACGAAGACGTTCACCGCGATAGCGCTCATGCAGCTCGAGGAACGGGGCCTCGTGAGGCTCGACGACCCCATCGCCAGGTACGTCCCCGAGATCCGGGCCGTGCACGACCCCTTCGGGGATACGAGCGAGATCACCCTCCGCCACCTGATGAGCCACTCGGCCGGCTTCCGCGACCCGACCTGGCCCTGGGGCGGCGACCAGGACTGGCACCCCTTCGAGCCGCTCCACTGGGAGCAGCTCGTGGCCATGTTTCCCTATACCGAGGTCCTCTTCCGGCCGGGGAGCCGCTACTCCTACTCGAACCCCGGGATCCTGTTCCTGGGCCGCGTGATCGAGCTCCTGACCACCGACGACTACGAGGTCTACGTCGACAAGAACGTGCTGAAGCCGCTCGGGATGCACCGGAGCTACTTCGACGTGACCCCTTACCACCTCGGGAAAGACAAGGCGCGCGGCTACTACCTCCGCGACGGGGTGCTGACGCCCGCGCGGGCGGAGACCAACACCGGCGTCACGGTTTCGAACGGCGGCCTGAACGCTCCGCTCGAAGACATGGCCCGGTACCTGGCCTTCCTCATCGGCGATGGTCCACGAGCGGGCTATGACGGCATCCTGAAGCGGGCCTCGCTCGAAAAGCTGTGGCAGCCGGTGGTGGAGGTCAGCCGCGAAGCCGGCCGCCACGAGGACATGGGGCTCAGCTTCTTCGTCGAAGAGGCGAACGGAGGGCGCTTCGTCGGCCATCACGGCGAGCAGAACGGCTTCCTCTCGCACTTCTTCGTGGAGCCGCGGTCCGGGACGGCCTACATCGTGGCCTACAACACCGACGCGAGCTCCACGAAGGGCCCCGGGCCCGACACCCGCGCCCTGGACCGGGCCCTGGCCGAGTATTTCTTCGCGCACGTCTTCCCCGCCTTTGCCCCGCGCGCCGCGGCGCCGTGATCACCGACCCCTGAGGACTCCTGCCATGCGAGCTCTTGCCTCCCTCGTCTCTCTCCTTCTCGCCGTCTCGCCCTTGGCCGGCGGTGAAGTCTCGCCGCGCGCCCACGCCATCGTCGGGGCCCGGATCGTGGTGGCGCCCGGCCAGGTGCTCGAGCGCGGGACCATCGTCCTGCGCGATGGCCTCATTGCCGCGGTCGGAGCGAGTGCGGCGGTGCCCCCCGACGCGCGGATCTGGGACGGCGAAGGGCTCACCGTCTATCCGGGACTGATCGACGCGTTCGTGATGCCGGCGGCCGCTCCCTCCCCCGCACCCGGCGCGCCTTCGGGAGCCCCGGCTCCGCCGCGGCCCGAGCCCGAGCCGCCCGCGGGAGCGCGTGGCGCCGCCCACGTCCTCCCGATCGTGACCCCCGACCGGCGCGTGGTCGAGTCGGCGCTCCTGGGCAAGGAGCAGGTGGAGTCGCTCCGCGCCGCCGGCTTCGCCGTGGCCCAGGTGGCGCCGGCCAAGGGGATCGTCCGGGGCCAGAGCGCGGTCGTCGCCTTGAGCGGCGCGCCTCCAAACCAAAGCGTGGTGCGGGCAGACGCCGCGCAGGTCGTGGCCTTCGCGCCGGAGCGGCGGGCCTATCCCGGGTCCCTCATGGGCGCGATCGCCGTCGTCCGGCAAGCCTTCCGCGACGCGGCCTGGTATCGCGACAGCGTGGCCGCGCAAGCGCGGGCGCCGGAACGGGCGGATCGTCCCGAGGTGAACCTCGCGTGGGCGGCGCTCCAGCCGGTGCTCGCCCGGAAGCAGCCCGTGCTCTTCGTGGCAGACGAGATGCTCGAGGTGCTGCGGGCGGGAGCGGTGGCCAAGGAGGCCGCGGTCACGGCACAGGTCGTGGGCGCGGGCGACGAGTACAAGCGGGTGAAGGAGATCGCCGCGCTCGGCGTGCCGCTCGTGGTTCCCGTGAGCTTCCTCGAGGCGCCCGACGTCGCCGATCCCGACCTGGCACTCGAAGTCGGGATCGAGGAGCTTCGCCAATTCGACCAGGGGCCGGGCAACGCCGCCGCTTTGAGCAAGGCGGGCGTGACCTACGCCCTCACCACGAACGGCCTCAAGGACCCGCGGGCGTTTCGGGCCAACGTGGCGAGGTCCATCGAGCGCGGGCTCCTTCCGGATCAGGCGCTGGCCGCGGTCACCACCACCCCCGCGCGCCTCCTGGGCCTCGAAAGCCGGCTGGGGACGCTGGCCGTGGGAAAGGCCGCGAACCTGACCGTGACTCGCGGCGACCTCTTCGCTCCGAAGAGCCGGGTGCGGGAGGTCTGGGTCGACGGACAGCGGTTCGACGTGGTCGAGAAGGACGAGCCGGGGGCCAGGGGGCGGTTCGAGCTGGCGTGGAGCGGGACCAGGGGGACGCTGACCCTCAGCCAGGACAAGGAGCCTGTAGCCAAGGTGTCGATCGGCGGCGAGACGATGACCGCGACCGATGTGCGCCTCGACGGGCCGCGCGCCAGCTTCACCCTGACGCGCGGGGGCCAGGTGGAGCGATTCGATCTCACCGAGCGCCGCGACCGTCTCGTCGGCTCGGTCCTCTCCGGCAACAGCATCGCGCCGGTCACCGGGATCCGAACCGGTGAAGCCGAGCCGGAGAAGCCGAAGGAGGGCGACAAGGCGCTGGTAGAGGCGAAGCCCGATCCCAAGGCGGTCGAGACCCCCGCGGTCATGGGCAACAGCGAGCCCTGGCGGCTGGCCCTGCCCGAAGCGCCAGCCGTCCTCCTCGTGAAGGACGCGACGATCTGGACCGCGGGACCGCAGGGCACCCTGGCCAAGGCCGACCTGCTCGTGAGAGCCGGCAAGATCGCGGCGGTGGGCCCGGGCCTCACGGCGCCGCCGGGAGCCGTCACCCTCGATGCCACGGGCCGGCACGTGGTGCCGGGGATCATCGACGCCCACAGTCACTCGGCCATCCTGGGCAGCGTGAACGAGTGCACGAACAGCGTGACCGCCGAGGTCCGGGTGGAGGATGCCATCAACTCGGAGAGCGTGAACATCTACCGGCAGCTGGCCGGGGGCACCACGGTGATGCACCTGCTCCACGGCTCGTGCAACGCGATCGGAGGGCAGAGCGCGCTCATCAAGAACAAATGGGGAGAGCCTCCCGACCGCCTGCGCCTCGCGGGCGCTCCGCCCACGATCAAGTTCGCGCTGGGCGAGAACCCGAAGCGCTCGTACAGTGCCGGAGCCCCGGCGCCGCCCGAGGGTCGGCGCTATCCCACCACCCGCGCCGGCGTCGAGCAAGTCATCCGCGAGGCCTTCACGAAGGCGCGCGACTACAAGGACGCCCTGGCCGACTTCCGCGCGGGGCGACGCCTGCTGCCGCCGCGCCCGGACCTCCAGACCGAAGCCCTGGTCGAGGTCCTCGAAGGGAAGCGGCTGATCCACTCGCACTCGTACCGGCAGGACGAGGTCCTGATGCTGATGCGGCTGACGGAGGAGTTCGGCATCCGGGTGCAGACCTTCCAGCACATCCTCGAGGGGTACAAGGTGGCCGACGAGATGGCGGCGCACGGTGCTTCCGGCAGCGCCTTCTCCGACTGGTGGGCCTACAAGTTCGAGGTGATCGACGCGATCCCCTACAACGGGTTCCTCATGTGGGACCGTGGGGTCACGGTGTCCTACAACTCCGACTCCGACGAGCTGGCGCGCATCCTCAACGTAGAGGCGGCCAAGGCCATGAAGTACGGCGGCGTGCCCGCGGACGAGGCCCTCCGGTTCGTGACCTTGAACCCCGCCCGGCAGCTCAAGATCGACGAGCGCGTGGGGTCGCTGGAGGTCGGCAAGGACGCCGACTTCTCGGTCCGCACCGAGAGCCCCCTCTCCCCGACCTCGCGCGTGCAGGAGACGTGGATCGAGGGGCGGAAGTACTTCGACCGCGAGGCCGACCTCGCCGGGCGCACGGCCCTCGCCCAGGAGCGCGAGGCGCTCGTGGCGAAGGCCAAGGCTGCGCGCAAGGTCAAGCCACCGGAGGCCGGGGGCAACCGGAGCTGGCCGCCGCGCTATCTCGACGAGACCGACCTGTCGGGCAATGAATGCGGCAACGCGCTCCACTCCGGGGAGGCTCGCTGATGAAGACCCTGCGGCTTACCCTCGTCCTGGTGCTGGCCCTGGCCTCGATCGCCAGTGCCGACACGATCGCGCTCGTGGGCGGCACCGTGCATCCGGTGAGCAGACCGGCCATCACGCAGGCCACCGTGGTCATGCGGGACGGGAAGATCGTGACCGTGGGTGCGGGTGTCGTCCCGCCGCCCGGGTCCAAGGTGGTCTCCGTGGCCGGCAAGCACGTCTACCCCGGCTACCTGTCGGCCGACAGCGTGCTGGGGCTCACGGAGATCGCCGCCGTCGCGGCGACCAACGACTTCGTGGAGGTCGGCGACCTCAACCCCAACGTCCGCGCCGAGGTGGCCCTCAATCCCGACAGCGACCTCATCCCCGTGGCCCGCGTCAACGGCGTGACCGCCGTCCACGCGATCCCTCGCGGCGGCGCCATCGCCGGCACCTCCGCGATCTACCACCTCGACGGCTGGACCTACGAGGACATGACGGTTCGCGCCCCCGTGGGCCTGCACGTGCGCTGGCCGCGGATGACCCCGCAGCGCGGCCCCCAGGTGACGCAGAGCGACGAGGAGCAGAAAAAGGCGCGGGATCAGGCGATCGACGGAATCCGAAGGGCGTTCGAGGACGCGCGCGCTTACGAGGCGGCGCGCGCGGCCGAAGGCCAGGCCAGCGTCCCCCGCCACGACCGGGACGTGAAATGGGAGGCGATGCGCAAGGCGCTGGCCGGCGAGATCCCGGTCTTCTTCCACGCCGCGACCCTTGGCCAGATCCGCGCCTCCTTGAGGTTCGCGGACGAGCAGAGGCTCCAGAAGCTGGTGATCGTGGGCGGCGCGGACGCCTGGCGCATCGCGGACGAGCTTCGCGCCCGGAACGTGCCCGTGATCACCGCGGCCCCTCCCGACCTGCCGTCGCGCCGCGACGCGCCCTACGACGAGTCGTTTGCCTTGCCGGGGAAGCTCCAGGCGGCGGGCGTGCGCTACTGCATCGGCGACGGCGGCGGCACGGACGCCGCCGCGAATGCCCGCAACCTTCCCTACCTCGCCGCCCAGGCCGTGGGTTTCGGCCTCACCCGCGAGCAGGCCCTCCGTGCGATCACCCTCTCCGCGGCCGAGGTGCTGGGGGTGGCCGACGTGCTGGGCTCGATCGACGCGGGCAAGAGCGCGGACCTCTTCGTGGCCGACGGCGATCCCCTGGAGCTCGGCGCCCGCATCGAGGCGGTGTATATCGCGGGCAAGCTCCAGTCGATGGAGACCCGCCAGACTCGGCTCTTCCAGAAGTACGACCACCGCCCTCGCGGGCCGAAGGCCCGGCCTCGCCCGGCGACACCCTGAGCGCCTAGAACCCCGCGGAGAGCGCGACCCGGAGCGTGCGGGGGAAGCCCGGCGAGAGGTTCGTGTTGCTGTCGGCGTTGGTCCAGTACTTCTTGTCGAAGGCGTTCTCGAGGTTGGCCTGGAGGCGTACGTCCTTGGTCAACGCGTAGAACGCCGCCACGTCCACCCGGGTGTAGCCGGGCAGGGTGACGGTGTTGTCGATGGTGGCGAACATGTCGGTGCGGAAGACGACCCCCACCGCCGCGCCCAGCCGGGACCGGACCTGGTAGTGGTTCCAGAGGGACAGGGTGTGGTGGGGCACCTGGGCCACTTCCGCGCCGGCCTTGGCGGCCACGGTCGCGCTGGTGACGAAGGCGTCCTGGTAAGCGTAGCCGCCCGCGATCTGCCAGGCCGACGTCAGCCGCCCCGTGATGCCGATCTCGAGGCCGTTCGTGCGCTGGCTGCCGGTCTGCACGATGCGGGTGGGGTCGCTCGGATCCGTGGAACGCGTGTTCGTGCGGTCCAGCCGGTAGACGGCGGCGGTCACGGACGTGCCCGCCCGCGGCTCCCACTTCACACCCACTTCGTAGCTCTCGAACTTCTCCGGCTTCACCTGCTCGGTGACGACGGTGAGCGAGGAGAACTGGTCGCCGGAGCTCGGCAGGTAGGAGACGGTGTAGCTGCCGTAGACGGACACGGGGACGACGGGTTTGTAGACGATCCCCGCGCGGGGTGAGACCAGGTTGTCCACCCGGCCGAGGGTGTCGCCGTTCCGATCGTTGTCGTAGGTGAGGTCGAAGCGGTCGAAGCGCAGCCCGCCCACGAGCTGGAGCTTGGGCAGTAGCTCCACCTGGTCCTGAAGGTAGGCCGCGGCGAGCCTGGTTGTCAGGTGGTTGTCCGCGTCGGTGGCGCTTTGGCGGAAGGTCGCGGGCGTGCTGATGGTCGGGTCGGAATAGGGCACGGACAGGCTCGTGGCCGTGACGCCAAAGTACCCGGTGTTCCTGAAGTTGTCCGTGCCCTGACGGCCCACTTCGACCCCCGCGAGCAGGGTGTGCTTCACGCCCCCCGTGGCCACGGGGTAGATCAGGTCCGTCTGGTTGAACAGGTTGTCGCGCGCGGTGTCGTTGTTGTAGGCGGTGAGGGCCACGCGGCTCTTGTCGGGAGTGACCGCGCCCGGGACGTAGTTCTGGTAGAAGCGGTCGTAGGCACCGAACAGGGTGCGGTTGCGGAGGGTGAGCTTGCCCACCTTGCGCTCGAGAGTCGCGGTCGCGAGATCGACGTGCGCGCGCACGTGGCTGTCGTTGGGATCGCCGTAGTAGGTCGACATGGAGACGTCGGCGGGCCGCCCCCGATAGGAGGTGATGCCGCGGTCGGCCACTCGGGTGTCGTGGAGGTGTTCGTAGCCGATGGTGATCCGGGTGTTGGAGCCTGGGGCGATGGTCAAGGTGGGGTTCAAGGCATAGCGTTCGAGGCCGACGTAGTCGCGAAAGCTGTCCGAGCCCTCGTACATGCCGTTCAGACGGAGCGCGACCTTGTCGCTCAGGGGCTGGTCGAGATCGCCCGCGAGGCGCTTGTGGCCGTAGGCGCCCCCCTGCAACCTGAGCTCGCGCACGGGCTGGAAGATGGCCTCCTTGGTCACGCGGTTCACGACGCCGCCCCCGCCGCCCCGGCCGAACATCATCGCGTTCGGCCCCTTCAAGGCCTCGATGCGGTCGAGGTTGTAGAGGTCGCGGTAGTACTGCACGTCGTCGCGCACGCCGTTCAGGAAGAAGTCCGCCGAAGAGCTGTTGCCGCGGATGATGACCTGGTCGCGATTGTTCTCGCCCTGGTGGACCTGGATGCCGGGGGTGTAGCGCATCACGTCGCCGATGCTCAGCATGAGCTGGTCGCGCATCAGCTCCTTCGTGACCACGGTGACGGACTGGGGCACGTCGCGCAGGGGGGTCAGGGTCTTCGTGGCGCTCCTGATCGAATCGACCGAGTAGCTGCCGGAGGCGCGAACGGTGACCGACTCCCCAAGGGACGCGACCCTCAGCACGATCTCGCGCGGGTTGCCCCCGGGGCCCTGCGCCTGGAGCGGCTCGGAAACCGGGCTGAAGCCCGCAACCGCGACCTCGAGGGTGTAGGTCTCGTGAGGCAGAGCGAGCCTGAACTCGCCGTTCGTGTCGGTCCTGGTCGTGAGCCGGGAACGCTGGTCTTTCGAGACCGCGGTGACCAGAGCGGCTGGTATCGGGGCGCGCGTGGGATCGAGTACCGTGCCCTGCAGAATGAATCGATCGTCCGGAGCCGCGCCCAGGGCGAGGACGGCGGCGAGGGGAAGGGCCAAGGCCGTCAGCGGCATCGCGTCTCCCGGAGATCAATAATGAAAACGACTTTCATGTTCGATCAGAGGCTAGCCGCCGGGGAGTGACTTGTCAAGGGAAATGAACGTCGATTTCAGTTTCAGAAAGGGGCCACGGGGTCCACTCGGGACCGGGTATGCTTCCCGAAAACCAGGAGGATCTCTTGCCCCACCCAAGGTCCCTGCTGCTCGTCGGTGCCACGTGCCTGTCGCTGACCGCGGCCCCGGCCGCTTCGCCGGCGACACCGGAAGCCCGAATCCGCGTCGCCGTGAGCTACGGCGCGGAAAAGAGCGCCGAGCCGCTGGACGGCCGCGTCCTGCTGCTCCTTTCCACGGACCCGAGCGCCGAGCCACGCTTCCAGATCAGCGACACGAGCCTGAAGACCCAGCAGGTTTTTGGTGTCGACGTCCTGGCCTGGAAGGCGGGCGAGGACGCGGTGTTCGCAGGCGACGTCCTGGGCTACCCCGCCGTAGGCCTGGCCGACATCCCCCCGGGCACGTATCAAGTGCAGGCCCTGCTCCACCGCTACGAGACGTTCCACCGCGCCGACGGACACGTGGTGAAGCTGCCCATGGACCGGGGCGAGGGCCAACAGTGGAGCAAGGCCCCGGGCAACCTCTACTCGACTCCGCGCTCCATCACGATCGACCCCGCGAGACCCGAGACGATCCGCATCGAGCTCGACCAGGTGATCCCGCCCATTCCGGATCCGCCCACCACGAAATACATCAAGCACGAGAAGATCCAGAGCGAGCGGCTCACGAAGTTCTGGGGCCGGCCCATGTACCTGAGTGCCCACGTCCTCCTGCCCGAGGGTTTCGACACCCATCCGGCGGCGCGGTACCCGGTCGTGATCAATCACGATCACTTCGCCTACACGATCGACGGGTTTCGCGAGGAGCCCCCCGACTCGAACCTGAAGCCCGAGTACTCGGATCGCTTCCACCTCGAGGGATACAACTTGGTCCAGCAGGAGTACGCCCACCAGTTCTACAAGGACTGGACGGGGCCCGACTACCCGCGCTACCTCCTGGTCGAAGTCGAGCACGCGAACCCCTACTACGACGACTCCTACGCCGTGAACTCGCAGAACCTGGGGCCCTACGGGGACGCGATCACCTACGAGCTCCTCCCCTACCTCGAGAAGAAGTACCGGGGCCTGGGCGCGGGCTGGGCGCGGTTCATGTACGGCGGCTCGACCGGCGGCTGGGAGGCGCTCGGGGTGCAGATCCTCTACCCCGACGAGTACAACGGCTGCTTCGCCGCCTGTCCCGACCCCATCGACTTCCACGCTTACACCACGGTCAACCTCTACGAGGACGAGAACGCGTTCTTCTGGAGCGGGCCGTGGAAGAGGGTCGAGAAGCCGGCGCACCGGGACTACCTCGGCCACCTGTCGGCGACCGTCGAGCAGGCCAATAGGCTCGAGCTGGTGCTGGGGACGAAGAGCCGGTCCGGAGGCCAGTGGGACATCTGGGAGGCGGTCTATTCGCCGGTGGGCCCCGACGGATACCCGAAGCGCATCTTCGACAAGCGCACGGGCGTGATCGACAAGTCGGTGGCCGCGTTCTGGAAGGAGAACTACGACCTCACGCACATCTTGCGCCGCGACTGGAACAAAGGGCTCGGCCAGAAGCTCGAGGGCAAGATCCACATCTACGTCGGCGACATGGACAACTACTACCTGAACAACGCGGTGTACCTGGCCGAGGACTTCCTGAAGACCACGAAAGACCCGTTCTACGGGGGGGTGGTCGATTATGGCGACCGGGCCGAGCACTGCTGGAACGGCGATCACACCCGCGCGAACGCCTACTCGCGCCTGCGCTACCACCAGATGTTCGCGCCCAGGATCGTGGAGCGGATCCTGAAGAGCGCCCCCGCGGGCGCCGACCTGAAAAGCTGGCGCTATTAAACCGCTTGCAAACTTTCCCTGGGTCTGCTAGGCTGAGTTTGCATTAGTAGGCCGTTGCTCTGGCGTTACGGAAGGAGCCGCTCACGGTGAGCGGCTTTCGCTTTAGTGGGCGCGCAGGTCACGTATCTGCTAAGCAAAGGCTCAGGAGGCCTGCACGTTCATGATCGAAGGTACCGTCAAGTGGTTCAACGAGTCCAAGGGTTTCGGTTTTCTGTCGCGTGAGGGTGGTCCCGACGTTTTCGTCCACCACTCCGAGATCCGCGCTGAGGGTTTCCGCACCCTCAACGAAGGCGACAAGGTCCAGTTCGAGATCACGGAGAGCCCGAAGGGTCCCCGTGCCGCGAACGTGACCTTGAGCCGCTAGGCTCAGCGAACAAGAGCGAACAACCATCCGAACGCCCGGGGCCGAAAGGCTCCGGGCTTGTTTTTTTCTACGGCCGCCGCGTCCCTCGCCGGTGCTATCCTCGAAGCTCGATGCCAACGACGTCCGACTGAAGGAGTCAACGAATGCCCCTACCCCCGATCTACGACCCCGAGGCCGTTGCACCGATGTGGCAAGAGCTGGCCGCGGTTGGGGTCGAGCCGCTCAAGACACCCGAAGAGGTCGATCAGGTTCTCCAGGGCGCCAAGGGCACCGCGCTCGTCATCGTCAACTCGGTCTGCGGCTGCGCGGCGGGGCAGGCCCGGCCCGGGGCGATGCTCGCGCTCCAGAACGCCGTGATCCCCGATCGGTCGGTGACCGTGTTCGCGGGCGTCGATCGCGACGCGGTCGAGAAGGCGCGCGAATACATGGCCGGCTATCCGCCCTCGTCTCCCAGCATGGGCCTCTTCAAGGACGGCAAGCTCGTGTTCATGCTCCAGCGCACCGATCTCCAGCAGATGAACGAAGAGCAGGTCAGCGCGGCCTTGAGCCAGGCCTTCGACCAGCACTGCGCCCGCAAAGGGCCCTCGATCGACCCCAAGGCGTTCCAGGAGATCCGTCCCTTCCAGGGCTGCGGCTCGCAGATCCCGCTCATGGGAAGACGCAACTAGAGCTAGTCGAAGCGGACTCCGATCGCGGCGCCTTTGGCCAGCACCTGATCGCGCGCCGCGTCGTACTCCGCATCGCTCTTCAGGTGCTCGAGCATCAAGGGCGCCTCAGGGGCGTACCGCGCGTGCTCCGTCAAGAACACCCGGTAATCGATGCTCCCCAGGCCGATCCGTACCTCGCGGAAGTGCACCGCCATCTCCACGTCCCAGGTCAGGTCCTTGGCGTGCACGCTCGCGATCCGCGGGCCGAGCTTCCGGTAGCACTCACGGATGATGTCGCTCGAGCGGTAGTAGTGCTCGGGTGAGTTGACCAGGTTGCAGGGGTCGAGGTGAACCGAGAAGGCCTTGCGGTCGACCGCCGCGATCATCCGCAGGCAGGCGTAGGGGCTGTCCGGGAGCGACCAGGCCATGAGCTCGTAGCAGAAGGTCGTGCGCGTGGGCTTGACCGCGTCGAGGATGGCCCGCGCGTTCTCGACCGCGGCATCGAAGAAGCGCTTCGACAAGTTGTCGGGGTGCGGGCCGAACCAGCTCGTGGGGCTGAACGAGCCGGCGATGTCCACGCAGCAGCGGGCACCGACCGCCTCGGCCAGAGCCAGGCCTTCCGTGACCGTGGCGAGGTTCTTCTTGCGTGCGGTCTCATCGGGGTCGAGCAGGTTGACCCAGCGGCCCACCTCGGCGATCACCACGTCGTTGCGCTTGAAGGCCTCCTCGGTGGCGCGAAGGCGCGCGTGGTCGTCGAGCGGCACCTTGGGGCAATAGGCCGCACGGTAGCCCTTGGCCCGGCAGGCGCGGGCCAGGGCCTCGGGGTCGTCGCCCTCCACCGAGACCGGCGCGCCCAGGCGAATACGGCCCTCTGACGCGGGGGCCTGGCGCCGCGCGCGTGCGGCGGCAGTGGCGGCGACGCCGGCGCCCGCCGCGGCGGCGAGAAACGAACGACGGTCGAGAACACTCATGGCTTCGGCCCTCCTCTCGCTCGCTCAGCCCTTCAGGTACTTCGCGAGCCACGCCTGCACCTCGCGATAGAAGACGCGGCTGTTCTCCGGCTTCAGGATCCAGTGGTTCTCCTCGGGCCAGACCAGGAGCCGGCTTGGCACACGGAGCCGCTGCAGGTAGCTCCAGTTCTCGAGGGTCTGGTTCAGGGGCACGCGAAAGTCGTTCTCGCCCACCGACAGGAGAATCGGCGTCTTGAAGCTCTTCGCATAACGGGCAGGGTTCTGCTCGCGCCACACCCTGCCCTGCTCCCACACTGGCCCGCCGTTCATGATCTCGCGGTGGTAGATCGTGTCCGAGGTCCCCCACTGCGACTCCAGGTTCACGAGGCCCGCGTGGCTGATCAGGCACCGGTAGCGCGTGGTCGTGGCCTGCATCCAGTTGGCGAGGTGACCGCCATAGCTCGCTCCGGCCGCGGCCTGCCGGGTGCCGTCGATGAACGGGAAGCGCTTGATGGCCTCGTCCGCCGCCTCGCCAATCTCCCGTCCGGGACCGGCCAGCGGGTCTCTCTCGATGCCCTGCGCGAAGGCTTCGCCGTAACCGGTAGAGCCCGTGTAGTCGGTCAGGAGCACGACGTAGCCGGGGGCGGCGAGCAGGTGGTAGTTCCAGCGCAGGGTGATCTGGTCGCGCCACATCGAGGCGGGCCCCCCGTGCATCAGCACCAGCAGCGGGTACTTCCTGCTCTCGTCGAACCCCGGGGGCAGCGCCACCATGCTGTGGATCCGTTTCCCGCCGCGGCTCTCGAACCAGAAGTGACGCAGCGGCGCCCAGTCGATCTGCGCAGCCTGCTCGGTGTCGACCGCGGTGAGGGCGGCGGGAGCGCCGCCGCGCGGCTCGATGCGGAAGACCTCGGCGGGGCGGATCGCGGTTTCCCAGGTCGCGAACAAGACGGTAGAGGCGGCCTTCGCCGGGATCGCTAGGGCCCCGTACACGCCTTCGCTCGAATCCACCGCGACCTCCACCGTGCCGCCGGCGGTGGCCACGGAGTGCACCTTCTCGATGCCCGCGTCCTCAGCCGTGAAGTAGGCCCTCCGACCATCCGGGCTCAGCGCGAAGGCCGACACCGAACGGTCGAACGATGCGGTCAGCACGGTCGGAGCCTCAGAGCCCGGCCACGGCAGGCGCGCCAGCCGCGTGAGGTTGTAGAGCCTGCCGTTCTGGGCGGTGAAGAGGGCAAAGAGCGCCGAGCCATCGGGGCTGAAGGCCGGCCGTTCGTACGTTCCCGGTCCCTTCGTGAGCGCCAGAGGCTCGCTGCCGGTGGCCGCGACCTTGTAGAGGGCCACGGCAACCTCGGCATAGGCTGCCTGGTCACGGTGGCTGGTGGCGGAGAACACGACGCAGGCCCCGTCCGGACACCATGCGGTGTCGAGCTCCTCGCCGGTGTCGGTCATGCGGCCGCCGAAGCCGCGCTCGGCCGCGAGCTTCGTCCCGGCCAGAAGGTCCTTGGCCTTCGCCCCGGGCTCCAGGGCCTGGACGAAGACGTGGGCCTGGGTGTCGTCCAGCCACTTGTCCCAGTAGCGAATGGGGAAGCCGTCGTAGGCCCGCACCTTGTACTTCTGCGCCTTCCGCTCCGCCGCGATCTTCTTCTGCGCGTCATCGTCCGCGGCCCCGGGGAACACGACGCTCGTGAAGAGCAGGGCCGCGCCGTCCGGACGCCACTTCGGCTTGCGCGCGCCGGTGGAGAGAGACGTCACGCGAGTTGCCTCCCCGCCCCCGGCCACGTCGAGGACGTAGACCTGCGCCGCCTCGTCGCCTTCGCGCTTCGTGGAAAACGCGAGACGGCGGCTGTCCGGGCTCCAGGCGGGATCGCTCTCGGCCGCCTTGCCGGAGGTGAGGCGTCGGGGCGGGGCGCTGCCGTCCGCGGGGACGATCCACAGGTCGGCCACCTGCTCCTTGTCGTCGTAGGCGGGCTCGGTGACGGGAAGGACCACCCAGCGGCCGTCGGGGCTGGGTGCGGGAGCGCCCACGCGCTTCATCAGCCACAAGGCCTCGTGGGTGAGGGCAACCTTCGCCGGAGCTTGAGCCAGCGCGGGTGCGCTCGCGCCGACGCAGGCCATCCAGAGAACGGCGAGGGTTCGATTCATCGGCGGAGTCCTCCTCGGGATCGCACGCGCCCGCATTATTCCACCGGTCGTGGTCGCGGGCAGGGCCCGCCACTCTCGCGGCGCGGGGACGCGCTATCATCCGTTTGTGGCGTCCCTCGTATATCTCGACGTCTGCTGCTTGAAGAGACCGTTCGACGATCAGCGCTCCGCCCGCATCCAGGTCGAGACGGCGGCGGTGGCCGAGCTGGTCGCTCGGGCCGAGCGCGGTGAGATCCGCATGGTGCGGTCGCCTGCCCACACCTTCGAGAACGATCGTAACCCGCGCGAAGACCGACGGCTGGCGACCGCGTCCTGGCTGAGTGGAGTGAGCGTCGACGTCGCCCTGACTGAAAGCGCCACGGCGCGGGCGCGCGAGCTGCAGGGGCTCGGCTTCACACCCCTCGATGCTCTGCACGCGGCCTTCGCCGAAGCTTCGGGGGCGGCCTGGCTGGCCACCACCGACGACCAGATGATTGCACTGGGGCAGAGGCATGCCGCCAGGCTGCGGGTCAAGGTCGCCAACCCGACTCACTGCTCCTGGAACTGACCGAAGGTGTGCCATGACCTCGTCCGCCCGTCCAACCCTCTCCCTCTACGAGCTGCGACGGGAAGGCTGGAAGGCCTTGACGGAGAGACTCGGGATCTCGGGGGCCATGCGCTTCCTCATGCAATACGATCCCGGACACGGCGACTACACGGAAGAACGGCGCGACCTTTTCCGTGACCTGAGCCTCGACGATGTCCTCGCAGGGATTCGGGAGCGCCCTGAACGGTAGGGGTGCGACGGGAGCACGGGCGCAGCCGGCCAGGAGAAGATCGGTTAGCCTTGGCCCATGGAGACCCTCGCCGACATGACCCGGGCCCACCGACGGGCCCTCGCAAGGCATCTGCCCGACGGCCTCATCGTCCTGTCCGCGGCGCCCGAGGCGGTTCGCAACGGTGACGTCAATCATCGCTACCGCCAGGATTCCGACTTCCTGTGGCTCACCGGAGTGGAAGAACCGGGCTACCTGCTCGTCATCGACCCGCGGCGCGGCGAGGAGACCCTCTTCGTCCCGAAGCTGACCCAGGAGCACGCGGTCTGGATGGGCCACATCCCGAGCCTCCGCGAAGCCCGGAAGGCGTTCGGCATCGCGGACGTGCGCTACGCAGACGATCTGCCCAAGGCGCTGACCAAGCGGGGACGAGGACAGCGTACCGTCTACGCCGACCGGCGCTCGTTCCCCCACGTACGCAAGGCGGCTCCACGCGCCCGGAACCTGCGCCCCCTCCTCCGCGAGGCCCTCGACGAGCTTCGCCTCTTCAAGGACGTGGGCGAGCTCACCCTGATGCGCAAGGCGGGCATCGCGACCGACAACGGCCACCTCGCGGCGATGCGCCTCGCGCGGCCTGGCCTTTTCGAGTACCAGGTCCAGGCCGAGATGGAGCGCGAGTTCCACCTCGCGGGCTGCGCGCTGCTCGGCTACAACTCGATCGTGGCCGCGGGGCGTAACGGCGCGGTGCTCCACTACCACCACAATGCCGACAAGCTGCGGGCCGGCGACCTCCTCCTGATCGACGCCGCCGCGGAATACCGAGGCTACACCGCCGACGTGACCCGCACCTTCCCGGTTTCGGGCCGCTTTTCGTCCAAGCAGCGCGACGTGTACGAGGTGGTCCTGGCCGCCCAGGAGCGGTGCATCGACTTCGCGCGAGCGGGTCACACCACCATGGACCTTCAGCATTTGTCGGAGACGATCCTGGCGGACGGCCTCCGCGGGCTGGGACTGCTCCGCGGCAGCGTCGACGAGCTGGTGAAGACCCGGGCCATCAAGGTCTTCTACCCGCACGGCATCGGCCACACCCTGGGTCTCGACGTGCATGACGTGCGTGGCTCGAAGAAGCGTGTGCTGCCCAACCGCCGCGACTCGAAGCTGCGCTTCCGCGCGCGGCTCGAGGCGGGCTTCGCGATCACCGTCGAGCCGGGGGTCTACTTCATCCCGGCCCTCCTCCACGACCCGGAGGTTCGCAAGAAGCAGCGGGGCCGCGTGAACTTCGCGAAGGCCGAGACCTACCTCGACCTGGGCGGGATCCGGATCGAGGACGACGTCGTCATCCGCAAGGAGGGCCCGCCCTTGGACCTCACCCTGGCGCCCAAGACCGTGGCCGCGGTCGAAGAGGCCTGCGCGCGCTGACCGCGCACTCTCCGGGATGGCTCTCGAGGACTACAAGAAGAAACGCGACTTCTCCAAGACCCCCGAGCCGCCCGCCGAGGTGCGCCCCGGCGGCGGCTCGTCCTACTGCATCCAGAAGCACGCGGCGTCGCGGCTCCACTACGACTTCCGGCTGGAGCTGGACGGTGTTCTGCTGAGCTGGGCCGTGCCGAAGGGCCCGTCCTTCGACCCGCGCGACAAGCGACTCGCGATGCACGTCGAGGACCATCCGGTCGAGTACGGCTCCTTCGAGGGTGTGATCCCGGAGGGCGAATACGGGGCGGGGACGGTCGTGCTCTGGGACCGCGGGACCTGGACGCCCGTGATCGATCCGCGTGTCGGGATGAAGAAGGGAGAGCTGAAGTTCGAGCTCCACGGCGAGAAGCTCTCGGGCAAGTGGGCGCTCGTCAAGATCAAGGGGGACGACCCGAAGGCCTGGCTCCTCGTGAAGGACAAGGACGAGCACGCGCGTGCGGCGGACGAGATGGACATCGTGAGCGCGCGGCCGGAGAGCGTCCTCTCCGGGCGCGGCCTCGCCGAGGTGGCGGCAGAGCGGGACCGTCTCTGGCACTCGAAGGTCGGTCCGCGACGACGGCGAGGTGGACCCCGGGGGGCCGGCCGAGGGCGACGGGGGCGCACGGCTCCGTCTCGCCGACCTCACGGGCGCCGTGCGCGGGCCGCTGCCCCGGACCCAGCCGCTGGCCCTGGCCATGATCGTCGAGGCCCCGCCGGAAGGCGACGAGTGGCTGCACGAGATCAAGCACGACGGCTACCGCATCGTGGCCCGGATCGAAGAAGGCGAGGTCCGGCTCGTCTCCCGCAACGGGAAGGACTGGACGAAGGAGTTCCCGCAGGTCGCCCGCGCCGTGGGCCGGCTTGCCCGCGGGAACGGCGCTCCTCGACGGCGAGGTCGCGGCGGTGCTGCCGAACGGCGCGACGAGCTTCCAGGCCCTCCAGCGCCGCGCCGACGCGAGGGACGCCGCTCGTCTACTTCGCGTTCGACCTCCTGCACCTCGACGGCTGGGACCTCCGGGCGGTGAGGCTCGAGGAGCGCAAGGAGGTGCTGCGGCGCCTCCTCGAATCTGCGCCGGCGACCCTGCGCTTCAGCGATCACGTGCGCGGCCAGGGGCCCGCGTTCTTCGAGAAGGCGCGGGAGGCCGGCCTCGAGGGCGTCGTGAGCAAGCGGGCCGACGCTCCCTATCGCGAGGGGCGCGGCGGGGACTGGCGGAAGGCGAAGTGCCGGCTGAGCCAGGAGGTGGTGATCGGCGGCTGGACGCTGCCCTCGAACGGACTGCCGTCGATCGGGGCGCTCCACGTGGGCTTCTACGAAGACGGGCAGCTCGTGTACGCGGGCAAGGTCGGCTCCGGCTTCAGCGAGCGCCTGCTCGACGACCTGCTCCGCCGCCTGGAGGCCCGGAAGAGGGACACGTGCCCGTTCGCCTCTGTCCCCGCCGAGATGAAGCGCGGCGCCCACTGGGTCGAGCCGGACCTCGTGGCCCAGGTCGAGTTCACGCAGTGGACGGACGAGGGCCGCATGCGCCAGCCGGTGTTCCTCGGCCTGCGCGAGGACCGCGATCCGCGCCACGTCGTGCGGGAGCGGCCGGGGACGGTCGAGGGCGGCGGAGTCGACACGGTGGCGGCGGGCCGGCCCTGGGAAGCCCTGCGCCGGCACGCCACGCGCACGCGCGCCGCGAGCGGCGAGGAGATCGTCGAGCTTCTCGGCGTGCGCCTCACCCACCCGGACCGCATCTACTACCCCGATCTCGGCTTCACCAAGCTGGACCTGGCGCTCTACTACGTGACCATCGCCGACGCGGTGCTGCCGCATCTCGAAGGACGGCCCCTCACCCTCGTGCGGTGCCCGGACGGCATCGGCGGCGAGTCGTTCTACCAGAAGAAGGCGGGCTTCTGGACGCCGCCCCAGATCAAGCGCTTCCCGGTCCCGGGGAAGAGCCGAAGAGCACCTCTTCGTGGACTCGGTGCCCGGCCTCGTGGCCCTCGCCCAGGCCGGCATCCTCGAGATCCATCCCTGGAACTCGCGGGTGGCGCATCTCGAGCAGCCGGACCAGGTGATCTTCGACCTCGACCCCGACGAGTCGCTGCCCTTCTCCCGGGTCACCGCGGCGGCCCGGCGCGTGCGGGCCCTGCTCACCGAGCGCGGCCTGGAGAGCTTCGTGAAGACGACGGGAGGCAAGGGCCTGCACGTGTGCGTGCCGCTCCTGCCTGAGCGCGGCTGGGAGGAGCTGGAGGAGTTCACGCGGGCGGTGGCGCAGCGCCTCGCGCGCGACGAGCCCGCGACCTTCACCGCGAACCTGGCCAAGGCGCAGCGGAAGGGGAAGGTCTACGTGGACTACCTGCGCAACGTTCGCGGCGCCAACGCGGTGGGCGTCTACTCCACGCGGGCCAAGGAGGGCGCGCCCGTCTCCGTCCCCGTGGACTGGGACGAGCTGGACCGCCTCTCGGGCCCCAGGGACTTCACGGTCGCGGAGGTGCCGCTCCGCGTGCTGGGGTTCGGATCGGGCCAGGCGGTCGACCCGTGGGCCAGGTACCGGACGCTCCAGCAGCGGGTGCCCGCATCGCTGACCCGTGACCTCGCGGGGTGACCGAGAGGCGGAAGCCGCCGGATGAGCGACCGCATCCGGACGTCGGAAAGAACCGCACGCAGTGCCACGCTGAGAGGGTGCCGAGGCCCAATGCGGCGGTCGGAGCCAAAGCCGAGCAGCAGCCGGTGGTCTGGCTCAGCACGACCTTCACTTCGTGGGCGATGTACGTGCCTGGCCAAGCATGCTACATACCAGTGATAGGCTGAGCCCACTGGCCATGAGCGACGTCTTCATCAGCTACGCCAGGGAAGACCGGGCACAGGCCAAGCTCGTCGCCGAGGCGCTCGGGCGGCAGGGCTGGTCGGTCTGGTGGGACCGTACGATGCCCGCCGGCAGCCGCTACCACCAGGTGATCGAGGAAGCGCTCCGCGGCGCGCGCTGCGTCGTAGTGATATGGACAGCAAACTCGGTGGGTTCCGACTGGGTGCGCGCGGAGGCGGGCGAGGGCCTGGCCCGTAGCGTGTTGGTGCCGGTCTCGTTGGACGACGCTCAGCCTCCTCTGGTGTTCCGCCAGATCCAGACCGCCGATCTCCGCGGCTGGGGGGGCGATGCCTCGACGACAGCTTTCCGGACCCTGGTTTCCGACATCGCCACCCTGCTGGGCACTCCCCGCGCTGCGTATGGCGGGCAGCGCCGGCAGGAGAGCCCCGGGCGCCCCTCGAAACACCTGGCGGCGCCGACACCGCAGCAGCCCAGAGCCGAACGACGACGGGTTAGCTGGCTATTGCTCGCCCTCGTCGCGGTCCTCGCTCTCGCATTGGGAGCCTCGCTCGTGACGCGAGTGGGTTGGCTCGACGGTGCGAAGCCAAAGCCGGCCGCCGAGCCCGAGATCGGCCTGTTGGAAATCGTGCCCCCGAGGATTGTCGTGGGGGAACGAGCCGTGCTGCGCTGGCGAACCGCCAACGCAGCCGTGGTCGAGATCGGCGGGCTGGGCACCGTAGCCATGGCGGGAGAGAGGTCCGTCACGCCTTCGGCGAACACGGTCTACACCCTGGTGGCACGCAGCACCGAAGGGCGCAGGGTGGAGCGTGAGGTGGAGATCGTGGTGGAGGCCGCGACACCGCCGCCTCGCCGCGAACCCCCGCAGATCCACCGCTTCGAGGCCGCGCCGGCCCGAGTGGAGGCGGGTCAGGGCGCCGAGCTGCGCTGGGAGACGAGCGGCGCCGACGAAGTTCGCATCGCCGATCACGGCCCGGTCAAGCCCTCGGGCGGGCTCAAGGTGTCCCCGCGGCAGACCACAACCTACACGTTGGTGGCCACCAACGGCGGGGGGAGCACGCGGAAAGAGGCCGTCGTCGAGATCGCCGCCGCCCCGCCGTCTCCACCGGAGATCGTCTCGTTCGTGGCCGATCCACAGAGGGTCCGGGCAGGAGGGCGCGCGGAACTGGTCTGGCAAACCGTGAACGCGAAGTGGGTGGAGCTCAATGGCAGGCGCTTCGATCCCTCCGGGAGAGCCGGCATCCAGCCTACCGAGACGACTACTTTCGTCCTCATCGCCATCAACGCCGCGGGAGCCAAAGCCAGCCGACGCTTGCAGGTGGTGGTGGAGGAGGCACCACGGGAGGAGAGGCTCGGGCTCAGGGGTCGGCTCCTCGAGATCGAACAGGGCGGCGGCGCCGATCTCGACGCGGGGGTTGCGGGCCGAGACCGAGGAGAATGGGACCTCTGGTTCGGCGCCAAGACGCCAACCGCCCGCTATCTCTACACCCAGAACCACGCCCTGATCGCGCCGGTCCGGCCGGGGACAGGCAACCTGGGCTCCGAGGCGTGCACGACTGCCCGACTGTCGAACGAGGCCGTCGAGATCCAAGGCCTCCGCAGGGGCTCCGAGTTCTGCCTCCGCACAAGCCGTGGACGGGTGGCATGGTTTGTGGTCCGCGACTCCGTCGGGCCCACCCCAGATGGCGTGCTCAAGATCACTTACGTAACCTTGGAGGGGCCCTGAACCCCGACCCGGCCATGGGGGTTCCTTGCCTACTCAGCGAGACGGCGCAAGACCAGTTCCGTGTCTTCCCAGACTTGGTTCTTCGCGGAAGGACTACGGAGGAGATAGGCGGGGTAAGGCCGCACTCTACTGCTTAGCGTTCCATCCGCTCTTGCAGGCGTTGCCCTCACTTGAGCCTCGTGCCGATGAACCCATTTCGCTGCCGCGGGCCCGTATCGACGATGCCCGCCATCTTGTCGGTGTCGAAGCTGAAAAGGTAGATTTCCCAAGTGCTGTTGCCCATCCGAAGCACCATCAGCATGTTGCCTTGATCCATCCGAACGATCGAGCAAGTCGAACGGTCGCCGTTGGCGTACTCGAAAGACGCGCGCATGGCACACCACGACGGAGTTGAACACTCAACCTTGCTGTCAGTTATCACGAGAGTGCCGTCCACGTGTCCATTACGATTGATGCTGTATCGGCCCAGCCATGAGTTGAGGCTTAGGCCATCCGCCCTTAGGGAGACTGCATCTCCCAGCAACATCAGCGGGAAGAGTGCTACGACACTGGTGATCCTTGCGCTCATGGCATTTCTCCTCTGGCGGACCGCGGGCTCACTTTGTTCCATGCCTCGGCCTCTCTCCGTTCATGATCTCGTCAGTATTCTAGGCCCCGCGTCCTCGGATTGCTTGCGTCCGCACACACCTCGCCGTGACTTGAAGGCAAGCCTGCGACGAACCCCAGCCAACCGCCTTGGGTTTCACGCCTGCTCGAACTCCCGTTTGGTCTCGAGGCTGCCGAACAGCCGCTTGCGCGCAATAGCGTACCTACGGCGTGTCCCAACGAGGGATGGACGTATCAGCGATCGCCCATCACCATGACGGTTTCGCTACCCCGCAGACAAGTGGGCAGACAAATTGCGTTGACTCCACGGGTCGAGGGGGAGTAGCGTCGCCCTCTCCAGCCTAGAGCGTCCAAGGCCGCGCCTCTCATCGTCAGGGTCGGGTGCTTGAAGACATGCCAGATCGCGAGCCAAGCGGCTTCCAAACACGCGACCAGCGTGCGGGCAGCGGGGCCGGCTCCTCAGCTCCGCCTGTCATCTCCCTACCGAAGGGTGGCGGGGCCATTCGTGGCATTGGCGAGAAGTTCGCTGCCAATCCAGTCACCGGAACGGGGTCCCTCACCATCCCCATACCGACAAGCCCAGGGCGTTCGGGTTTCGGCCCACAGTTGTCGCTCTCCTACGACTCAGGCTCCGGCAACGGGCCTTTTGGGTTCGGCTGGAGCCTTTCGGTTCCAGCGATCACGCGCAAGACCGAGAAGGGCCTGCCGCGGTACCAGGATGCCGAGGAATCGGATGTCTTTGTCCTCTCGGGCGCTGAAGAGCTGGTTCCCGTCCTGATCGATGTCGTCGGCGGCCAGGCACAGCGCCAGACGCTCGATCGAACGATTGACGGTGTGGCGTACATCGTTCAGTACTACCGACCGCGGACAGAAGGGCTGTTCGCGCGCATCGAGCGGTGGACAAACAAGGAAACAGAGGGGATCCACTGGCGATCCATCTCGAGAGACAACATCACGACGGTGTATGGCAGGCACGAGGGCGCGCGGATCGCGGACCCCGGCGACCCTGCGCGCGTCTTCGGCTGGCTGATCTCCCAGAGCTACGACGACAAGGGCAACGCCATCGTCTACGAGTATCAGCCCGAGGACGGCGCCAACGTGGATCGGGCGCTCCCTCAGGAAAGAAACCGGCTGGCCGGATCGGGCTTCGCGCAGCGCTATCTCAAGCGCATCAAGTACTGCAACCGGACGCCCCGGCAAGCCGGCGAAGACCTTGCCTCGCGCACCGACTGGCTCTTCGAGGTGGTGTTCGACTACGACGACGGCCACTACGGATCTCTGTCCGTCGACCCCGAAGGCCGGAGGTTGGTCGCGGCAAACGCGCGGAGACAAGGAGACTGGGCCGTTCGGCAAGATCCCTTCTCGACATACCGCGCGAGATACGAGGTACGCACCTATCGCCTGTGCCACCGCGTACTGATGTTTCACCACTTCCCGGATGAGCTCGGTACTCCGGACTACCTCGTGCGCGCGACCGCGTTCACGTATGTTCAAGACCCCATAGCTTCGTTCATCACGCACGTCACTCAGTCGGGCTACCTCCGGCAGGCTGATGGCTCATACCTGGAGAAGTCGTTCCCCTCGCTGGAGCTGAGTTACACGCCGGCCCAGATTGACGAGACGGTCCACACGGTCGTTCGAGAGAGCATCGAGAACCTGCCCGAGGGCTTGGCCTCTGCTGGCTATCACTGGGCCGACCTGGACGGTGAAGGCCTGAGTGGCGTGATTACGGAGCGGGCCGATGGTTGGTTCTACAAGCGCAACCTCGGAGGGGGCCATTTCGGCCCAATGGAGAAGGTCGCAACCGTACCTTCGCTGGCTGCCCTGAGCGGGGGGCGCCAACAATTCATGGACCTCGCGGGGGATGGGCAGCTCGACTTGGTCGAATGGACGGGTCCCGTGCCTGGCTTCCATGAGCGCACTGAAGAGCAGGGCTGGAAGCGGTTCAGACCGTTCACCTCTCTACCCAACGCGGCCCTGGAGGATCCGAACCTGAGGTTCGTCGACCTCACTGGTGACGGCCACGCCGATGTTCTGATCTCAGAAGACGAGGTGCTCACCTGGTACCCGTCCCTGGGGGAGGAAGGTTTCGGACCCGCGGAGCGGATCCACAAGGCGTTAGACGAAGAGAAAGGCCCCACACTGGTCTTCGCCGAACCGACAGAGTCCATCTACCTTGCCGACATGTCGGGCGACGGGCTGACGGACCTCGTGCGCGTCCGTAACGGGGACGTCTCCTACTGGCCCAACCTCGGCTACGGGCGCTTTGGCGCGAAGGTGACGATGGCCAATGCCCCGTGGTTCGACGCACCCGATCAGTTCGACCAGCGTCGCATCCGCCTGGGGGATGTCGACGGGAGCGGCGCGACCGACATCATCTACGTCGGACCAGATGGTCTGCGGATCTACTACAACGAGTCCGGCAACGGGTGGAGCGCGCCAACGCGCCTGAAGGACGTGCCGCCCACGGACGACCTCAAGGCCATAGGAGTCCTGGACCTGCTGGGCAGTGGCACAGCGTGCGTCGTATGGTCGTCGCCCTTGCCCGGCGATGCACGACAGCCTATCCGCTACCTCGACCTCATGGGCGGCGTGAAACCGCATCTACGTAAGCACCGTCAAGAACAACCTGGGGGCGGAGACGCGCATCCAGTACGCGCCATCCACCAGGTTCTATGCTCGCTGACCGCCTCGCCGGCAAGCCATGGATCACCCGCCTGCCCTTCCCGGTCTATGTAGTCGTGCGGATCGAGACCTGCGACCGGATCAGCAAGAACCGGTTCGTGACGCGCTACACCTACCACCACGGGCACTTCGATGGCGAAGAACGTGAGTTTCGCGGCTTCGGCATGGTCGAGCAGCTCGATACCGAGGAGTTCGCGACTCTCACTGCCGGCGGCGATCGCGGCGACAACATCGAGAGTTCTTCCCACCTTCCGCCCGTGCTGACCCGCACCTGGTTCCACACCGGGGTCTCTCGCGGCCGCGACCACGTTTCCGACTTCTTCGCCGGCCTACTGGACGAGACAGACGTCGGAGAGTACTACCGCGAGCCGGACCTGACCGATGGGCAAGCGAAAGAGCTTCTGCTCGACGACACGGTCCTTCCCGAAGACCTCACCACCGGCGAAGAGCGCGAGGCTTGTCGAGCCCTCAGGGGCTCGATGCTGCGCCAGGAGGTCTTTGCTCTGGACGGCACGGACAAGGAACAACACCCTTACACGGTCACCGAGCAGAGCTTTACGATCCGGCGGTTGCAGCCGAGGGCCTCGAACCGCCATGCTGTGTTCTTCACCCACGCCCGTGAATCCATCAGCTATAACTACGAGCGCAAGCCCGCCGACCCGCGCATCAGCCACGCGCTCACGCTGGAGGTCGATGCCTTCGGTAACGGCCTGAAATCCGTTGCTGTCGCCTACGGTCGGCGCCTCCCGGACACATCCATGTCTGCCGAAGACCGGGCGAAGCAGACGCAGACGCTCGTCACCTACACGGAGAGCCACGTCACAACAGGCGTTGAGGCCGCGGACGACTACCGCACACCCCTCCCGTGTGAGACTCGCACCTACGAGCTAACTGGCTACACGGCGTCCGGTTCGGCAGGGCGCTTCCAAGGCTTTGACTTTGTGCAGCCAGGCGCCGAAGGATTCGTACAGATCCTGGACAGCGAGATCCACTACGAAGAACAACCCACGGAGGGCAGGCAGCGCCGCCTGATCGAAGCGGCTCGCACCTACTACCGCCCTGACGACCTTGGCTCCGTCCAGAACGACGCGCTCGCGCTCCTACCGTTCGGACACGTGGGACGGTTGGCGCTGCCCGGTGAGGCCTACCGACTCGCCTTCACACCGGGGTTGCTGGCTCAGGTCTATGAGCGCACCCGCGGCGGTCAACCCCCCGAAAGCCTGATCCCCAGTCCGGCCGATGTGCTGGCCGGAGCCGGCCCAGACCAAGGCGGCTATCTCGACCTGGAGGGGGATAGCCATTGGTGGAGCCCCAGCGGTCGGGTGTTTTGTTCACCCAACAGCGGCGACGCGCCGGGCCAGGAATTGGCCTACGCCCGTGAGCATTTCTTCCTGGCAAGGCGCTATCGCGATCCGTTCGGCCAGACTGCCGTCGTTACGCTCGACGCTCACGATCTGCTGATGGTGGAGACCCGAGATCCGGTCGGCAATCTCGTCACCGTGGGCGAGAGGCGGGCGAACGGCACCCTGGACACTGCCAGACCCGGCAACGACTACCGCGTGCTTCAACCCAAGATCGTGATGGACCCCAACCGCAACCGCTCAGCCGTTGCCTTCAACGCGCTAGGCATGGTGGTAGGCACGGCGCTGATGGGCAAGCCGGAGGAGAGCCTCGGCGACTCGTTGGTTGGCCTCGCAACCGACTTGACCGAAGCTGTCAGCCTCGACCACTTGGCCGACCCGCTGTCGAACCCATGGGCGATCCTCTCGCGCGCCACGACGCGCCTCGTTTACGACATCTTTGCCTACCAGCGATCACAGGGTCAGCCGAATCCCCGGCCGCCCGTCGCCTATACGCTAGCTCGCGAGACCCACGATGCCGACCTGGAACTCAACCAGTTGACCAAGGTCCAACACAGCTTCAGCTATTCAGACGGCTTTGGCCGTGAGCTCCACAAGAAGGTCCAGGCCGAGCCGGGGCCGGTGCCGCAGCGGGGCCCGGGTGGCCAGATCGTCATCGGCGAAGACGGCCTGCCCGTGATGACGACGAGCATTGTCAGTCCCCGTTGGGTAGGTACTGGCTGGACCATGTTCAACAACAAAGGCAAGCCCGTCCGCCAGTACGAGCCCTTCTTCACGGATACCCACCTCCCCGAGGCCGACACGCGCATCGGAGTGAGCCCGTTGCTCCTCTACGACCCCGTCGAGCGGGTCGTCGCCACCCTTCATCCCAACCACACTTGGGGAAAAGTGGCCTTCGATGCTTGGCGCACGGAGACGTGGGATGTCAACGACACGGTCCTGATCGCCGATCCCACAGCCGATTCAATTGTCGGGCCGCTTGTCCGCACGCTGCCGGAAGCCGAACTCATCCCCACCTGGCATGCCCTTCGGACGGATCCGACCCACGCGAGCGCATTCACTCTCCTCTATCCGGATCCCACTGACCGCGCGAACCAAACGCGCGCAGCCGACAAGGCGGGGGTCCATGCTGATACGCCGAGTGTGGCCCACTTCGACACCCTGGGCCGTGCCTTCATGACGACCGTCCACAACCGCGTTGAACGAAACGGAACGCTCGTTGGCGAACCGTATGCCACCCGGGTCGGACTTGACATCGAAGGCAACCAGCGGGTCGTGCGCGATGCCCTCGTCCAGAACGGTGATGCGCAGGGCCGCATCGTCATGCGCTACGACTACGACATGCTGGGCAATCGCATTCATCAGGCCAGCATGGAAGCGGGCGCGCGCTGGATGCTCAACAATGTGACCGGCAACCCCATCCGCGCCTGGGACAGTCGCGGCCACACCATACGAACGGCCTACGACGCGCTCCGCCGCCCGATGGCCGTGGTTCTGCGTGAGAACGGGGCCCCGGCGAAGCAGGTGGGAAGGACCGTCTACGGTGAAGGGCAGGGCGAGGCAACAAACCACCGTGGGCGCGTCCATCAGCAGTTCGACCAGGCCGGTGTGGTGACGACAGTGGCCTACGACTTCAAGGGGAACGCGCTCGAGAGCCAGCGCGAACTGCGCCCCGACTACAAGACCGTCCTGGATTGGTCGACAGAACCGGCGGTGGAGGAGCAGGCGTTTACGACGCGCACCGTCTTTGACGCGCTCAACCGCCCCACGGCACTCGTCACGCCAGACGCGAGTGTCGTGCGCCACACGTACAACGAAGCCGGCCTCCTCGAGAGCCTCGAGGCACATCTGCGAGGCGCGGCGACGGCGACACCGTTCGTGGTCGGAATCGACTACAACGCCATAGGCCAGCGGCAGAGCATCCAGTATGCCAACGGGGCGACAACCACCTATCACTACGACCGACTGACCTTCCTCCTCACGCGGCTCAAGACTCTCCGAGCTGCACAGGCACTGCAGGACCTGCGCTACACCTACGACCCGGCGGGCAACATCACCTACATCCGGGACGACGCGCAGCAGACGATCTACTTCAACAACGCCGTCGTCGAGCCGCACGCCGACTATACCTACGACCCTCTCTACCGGCTCATCGAGGCCACTGGGCGCGAGCATATCGGGCAGCGGGGCCAACCCGTGCCCAGCTCGTGGGACGATGGCCCACGCGTCCGTCTGGTTCACCCTCACGACGGCCAGGCCATGCGCCTCTACACCGAGCGCTACGAATACGACGCGGTTGGCAATATCCTGCGCCTCGCCCACCAGGCCAATGAGGGAAGCTGGACCCGCGAATACGGCTACCACGAGCGGAGCCTGCTCGAGCCCGCCAAGAGCAGCAACCGCATGAGCGGCACCACGGTCGGCAACGGCAACTTGGTCGTCGAGCACTACGCCCACGACGCCCACGGCAACATGACCTCGATGCCGCACCTCCCTCTCATGGGCTGGGACTACCGTGATGAACTGCAGACTACCGCCCGGCAAGTCAGAACCGACGGTGGAACGCCGGAGACGACCTACTACGTCTACGACGACGCCGGTCAGCGTATGCGCAAGGTGACAGAGGGCCAATCCGTGCCCGGCGAGATGCCCGCTCCCAAGCAAGAGCGGATCTACCTAGGCGGCTTCGAGATCTATCGTGAATACGGGAACAGCGACACCGTGACGCTGGAGCACCTAACGCTCCACATCATGGACGACACACAGCGCCTCGCCCTGGCCGAGACCAGGACACGAGGCATCGACCCTTCACCAGCGCAGCTCACCCGCTACGAGCTGGGGAACCACTTAGGCTCAACAAGCCTCGAACTGGACGATCAGGCACGGATCATTTCCTACGAGGAGTACACGCCCTACGGCAGCAGCTCCTACCAGGCTGTGCGCAGCCAGACCCAGACGCCGAAGCGCTACCGCTATACGGGTAAGGAGCGGGATGCGGCAACTGGTCTTCACTATCACGGCAAACGGTACTATGCATGCTGGTTAGGCCGCTGGGTCAGCCCGGATCCCGGATGGATGGTCGACGGAACGGACCTCTTCAACTATTCCACCAATAGCCCTGTGCTCCTTAACGACCCGACTGGTAGCGCGACCGTAGATCCGGAGAACAAGGGGAGGGCAGCGACTAGCCGGCTAGTCCAGAGACTAACAGCGAAAGGTCATGGGGTTCGTACCGAAGTAACGACCACAGGCGGAGCGGGAGGATCCAGACATGACATAGTTCCCGATCCTCGGTCGCGCCAAACCATCGCGAAGACGATTGAGAGTAAGTACATTGACCTCAGCAGGTATACCAGTGAGACGGGGGAGCTAGATGCGAAAGCGTTCAGGGCCAGGATACGCCCCGACTTTCGCCAAGTCGTGAAGCACGAGGGGTCGCTGCGAAAAGGGACTAAGCCGGACCTTCCGTTTCGCGAAAGCTTGGTCTACCAAGTTGACAGCACGTCTACTGAGGCGCTCGTCAAGGATGCCCGCCAGATCCTCCGCCTTGAAGCAAGACGTGCAGGAATAAGGGCCAATGTCATTCGACTTCCGGAAGCGGCACCAACTGCCCCTGCCCCGATTGAGGTCCCGACATCTGTTCCTTCTTCGGGCGCCAACGTCATTCGACTTCCGGAACCCCGGCTACCGGCACCTGGCGTGGTCGAGGTCCCGAGTCCAACCGAGGGCGCTGTAGCGACGTTGCGTAGTTCCGGTCGCGCAGGGGTTTGGCTAGGACGCGCGGGGGCGTTCCTGGGAGTGCTTGGCGTTCTCGTGTCGGTTGTTGCTCCAGAGAGGGGCCGGCAGGTAGAGTTGGTCCCGGGGCAACCGTTTCTAGACTCATGGATAAGAGAAGACCCCCTTTTAGGCCAGCACGTTGTCATTGTGGGCGGGTCAGGACCTACGGGCCCTTTCGTTACCGAGGGCTACTACGGGTCGCGCGCGGAGGTCATAGACTATCGGATTAGGCCGGAAGGCCAACGAAAGAGCGTCCGCGTCCTGTATCGCTGAGGTCGCCACACCGTAGTTTGTCGCGGAAGGACGGGTTACGGACGAGCGAAGCTAGCCAAGAGACAGATGTCCTCGGTTTCGTCGCCCCGCAGGTGTTTGAAAGCGATACCCTTGGAGGTGACGATCTCGGCCATGAAGTCAGGGAGGTCAGTGCCCTGCATGCGGAGGAGCCACTCCCCCGTCGGCTTGGCCGGGGAGAACTCCTTGTGGGTATGGTGGAGGCCGTCCAGATCCTTGTCGGAGATGAGGTCCGTGTCCAGGAGGTCGGGGCCGGTCCCGCCCTTGTTGTCGTAGAGCTCCATTGGGATCGGCGGGGGGTTTTCTGGAAGGCGGATGACCTTCAGGAACACATCCACGCGGGTGATCTCGGGATCTGCGCTCGAGGCGTGGAATGGGAATCGGCCGCGCAGGTCGACCACCATGGACTGCGACGTGGCGTTGTCGGCGGGGTGTAGGAAGCGATGCCACTCGGTCGGGTAGTCGTGCTTGAGGCTGAAGAGGCGCATTCCAATACCGGGTAGCGATTGCTTGGCCCCTTCCTTCAGCCTTTCGCCGCCCTCACGGGCTGTGTAGCGGATGTGCAGGATGACGTCCGCGATGGTCTTGAAGTCGAACCGGTTGGCGTCCTTGTCCATCTGGAGACGCCAATCGCTGATGGCGCCTTGGCCTTCGAAGGGTAGGTAGCGCTCGTCGCGGAAATCGAGCTCGAACAGGCCGGAGTCATTGTCCGCGCGGCTAGTAGCGACGGACTCCATGACTCCCACGCTGTCCCTGAACCGGTCGTCGTCGGGCTCGGTGCGCGGGTAGTTGGCTTTGTCGTTGCCGGGCAGCTGAGAGTTCAGGCGCACGCTCGATCGCACGAGGGTCAGTGTAGCGTGGACGCCGGTGTACGGGCCGACCACGGCGGGTATGGTCAGGCTTACGGATTTGATACGACGTATGTAATGGCCTGGGTGGTCGGCGTCGTACAGCGACTCAGGGAGGCTAAAGAAGCACTCGCCCGTTTGGGTGAGCCTCACCAAGGCAGCCGGGTCCATGAGCGCTAGCGAGACGTGCTTGGTCAGCTCGTACTCCCTCTTGTTCAGGTCCAGATAGGCCGCCTCTAGTCGCTTCACGTCGTAGTGCAGCTTCTCGCCCGCCAACAGCCCCTTCTTGAGGCTGTCCCAGTAGCCGAACTCGATGAAGCTCGAATCTTCGACCGCCAGCTCGTGCCTGAAGGCTCGCTCGGCTCGCTTTGCCATGTCGTAGGCAAGCTGGTAGCTCTGGAAGTAGACACCCGAGATCTGGGACACCATCCAGTCATAGAGGTCCTTGCTGGTGAACTTGTCCCGCATGAAGAGGTCCGTGTCTTTGGCGCTGGCGGTCTGTAGGTCGTGGGTGGTGAGCTCTTGGTCGGCAATGGCCCGCCGAATATCCGCAGCAGCAATCTGCCTCTCCGCCTGCTCCAACTCCTTTTCGGCCAAGACTACCTGCTGCGCCCAGTCCTGTCGCCGGCGCCTGTTCCCACCACCGATGGCGGAGAGCGAGGCGTTCGTGCCGTATATGGCCGAGGTCACGCCGAAGCTGGCGGCGACGGAGGCAAGGGCCGATCCGAGGTTACCGCCGCCGAAGGCCCACCCGGCTGTAGTGCTGGCGCCGAATTTGAAATCGGGAATGCTGCGAAGACCCGCCACCCCGGCCTCTGTGCCGAGCTGCGCATATTGCCAGCTTTTCGCAGTGTCCAGGTTGTCGATCTGATTCTGTTCCGAGGGAAGCAGGTCTTGATCTAGGAGAGTCTGGTAGTACTGCCTCCTGAGGTCCAGCAGTTCCCTGTACTTCTTGAGGCCATCGAGACCCTCCTCGGCTTCGTCCCTCTGCTTCTCTCGAACCTGGCGCATGGCCTGGAGCAGCTTGATCTCCTGACCGGAGCGCAGGAGCGCCAAAGACTCGGCGTCCCGTTTCTCGAGCGCGGCCAGCAGCGCCTGGCCCAGGCCCCTGACCTCGGCAGCCAGCTCCGTGGCCTTCTGCGCCATGACGTGGAAGCGGTAGGGCGGCACCCGGGCGTTCACGTCCGACAGCACGCTGGAGAGATCGAGCCCCGCGGCGGTGGCCCTGACCAGGAGGCCCGGATCGATGGGCGGCTCGAAGAGCGGCAGCTCGAGTTTCTGCGCCCTCGATGTTGAGGCAGTGTCGGAGCTTGAATAGGCGGTCGGCGACGGTGTCCCAGTACTTCAAGAGCTTGTCGTTCTTGGGTATGCAGAAGTACAGCATTGCGGGCAGCGTGACCGGCACGGGGTCCATGGGTGCGGAGTAGTCGTCCCCCAGTGGTCGGGACGAGGGCTTCGGCCTCAACCAGGGCGTTGGAGAACTGGTCCAGCTTCGGTTCCAGCTCGTTGTAGGTCTGTACCCCGGGCAGGGCGCGGGGCTTGATGATGGCTGGCCGCCGGCCCAGGATGTCGGCGGCGAGGACGTAGAGCTGGGTGGCCTCGTTCAGTTGCTCGGGATCCCGTGCGCGGCGGAAGAGTTGGTCGCCCCAACTGATGAGGTTGTCCAGGTACTTCATGACCACGGCCTTCTGGAAGGCAGGCGTGCGGAGCGGCGCTACGAGGTGCGGCTTGAACGGGTTGTCGCGCCATTCGCGCACCTGGAGAGAGAGCTCCGGATCGGTCGAGCCGGCAGCCAGAAGCTGCAGGAGGCTCTCGATCCGGCGCGTCTCGTAGTCTGCGGCCGTGGTCCTGAAGAAGTGGCCCATGCGCCAATACCTGCTTGGCGCCGGATAGCTCGACGTGTCCGTCGGGTCGAAGATGTAGTGGAACCATTTCTGCGCCTCCTCGAAGCGCTGGTTCCGGGTCAATGAACTGGCGATCAGGAGCGGGGCGTGGAAGTACAGCTCCCAGTTGTACTGCGCATAGGGTCCGCCGTCGGAAAAGTCGATGGCCTCCTGCGGATACGGGGGCTTCACCACCGGCATCGGATCGTACGTAGAGTCGAAGTCGAATGCCGCCGGAGACTGAAGAAAGGCGTGAGGCGCGAGCTGAAGTTCGCGGTCGAGGAGCCCTTCGATGCCGTTCCGCCTCAACTGCTTGATGCCGACGCAGACGAACGGATGGTAGAAGTTCTGGAAGTCATACAGGACACCAGGACGGTGCTTGGCGAGCCATCTTCCCGCCGGAACGAAGCCGGGGTCAGGGCGTGGGAAGGTCCTTGCGAAGGTAAAGGTCAAGGAAGCCAGCCACGTTGTCTAGAGGCGGGCTCCCCAGCGGCCCCCCGTTGCCGAGATCCTTAGGCACCACGAAGAACGTCCGCGTTTGGTCCTGGAAGAAGAAGGGTCGCTGTGAGGCGAACTGAAGGTCCTGGTGGGCCGCAGAAGCTTGGAGCGCCTTCCAGTGTTCCGGAGCGTCAAGATGCTTTCCTTGGCGTCATCGTACTTGGGCTCGCCGATCCACGGCCCGCCCTTGGGGATTTCAGGAAAGATCGCCGTCGGTGAGATAGAGCTTGTCGCCCGAAGAGTCGACTTGCTCGTCGGATTCGACAAATTGGCCGTAGCGCATTACGTGCACCCCTGGGGGACACCAGGGGCCGATACTCGTCAGTGAAGCCTAGTTCCACGACCGCCGGGGAGCTGTTGCAACCGGTGAAGCGAAACTCCCAGAAGGACCACTGGTACTTGCCCGGGTCCACGCCGTCCACAATCCATTCGCTTACGGTTACCCACTGGTCCACAGGCCAGGGCTCCGCGAGGTCCACGCGCCGCGGATCCGGTGAACCCGACTCGAAGCGCATGGCGCGCTCATCGATGCCGCTGGTCAAACGCTCGAAGCCGACGTACGAGTAGACGCGAATGGCCAGTACATCCTCTTCAATGACGCCCTTGAAAGCGTAGATCTCGTCGGGTTTGAACCCGGGCACGACATTGACCCAGTCGGTCCTGAGGAAGGTTTCCGAGATGTTCTTTGGGGTCCACCGACCGCCGTATTCGCTCCAGGCCAGACGGATCTCCCAGTACTTCTTCGGGTTCGCCCAGGTCCTGGTTGGCCTCGGGCATCTTCAGGGGCTTCTCCTCGGTCTTCAAGAGGAACATCGGCCAGAAGACATACAAACGGCGGTTCCACACCACGGGAATGACACGGTCGCCCTCGATGTCCAGATCGACCTTCTCCCAAGCGGTCCAATGGCCCTTCTCCCGCCGACGGTAGAAGTACGCGTGGGGCGTAACGTACGTACGGCCGATGACGTGCAAGGTGTCCACCACAGCCTGACCCGCGTCGTCCTCCTCGAACTCGTGGTAGAAGCCCACGATCTCGAGCCGCGCCACCTGGTCCAGCTTCTGCAGGTAGCCCATGAAGGCCGCCTCGGCCGAGTCGCTTGTGACCTCGGTCTGCAGTAGCTCGTTCTCCAACTCCGCGAAAAAGGGTGACTTGTCGTCGCGGAGCTCGGGTTCGATCCAGTTCTCGGGCCAGAGGAAGACCTTGCGGTTGGCCTCCCAGACCCGGTAGTTCTTCATCCAGCTGTTCCAGTGGACCCACTCGCGGTCGACCTGGGTATTTGCCGCCACCTCTGACTCGAGGTTCATGAGGCAGCGCTGAGCGAAGAGCTGACAGGAGGCGATGGCCTGCTTGATGCGCGAGGTGGTCATGCATGGGCTCATCTCGACGTCGATGAGAAAATGTGCGTACAGGCCGTCCGTGTCCTCCCAGGTCTGGCCCATGGCGCGGTCAGGGTGGTGGACGAGGTAGTCCACGAGAGCTTGGCGCTGTTTGTCGCGTAGCACGTCCCGCAAAGGCTTGGCGAGTACCAGCCAGCGGTCTTCTTCGTACTTGGCCGCGGCCGCCTGTTTCGCGTGCCTCCCTTGAGCTTCCGTGAGCTCCTCACCGGTCCAGTCGCGGGCCTGCTCCGCGGAGACGCCCAGGCGCGTGAGCAACGCAAAACAGATCTTGAACCGGGCCAGCGCGCGCTCGTCGCGGTAGGCGGCCGGGAAGGCGAGGTCGAGCCCACTGACACCGTCGAGGAAAGCCAGGTCGTTGCGGTTCCACCGGGTGCGTACGGCAATCTGGGCCAGCAGCTCCGCCCTGCTCGTGTCGGCGTTCTGGGCCAGGCTGAAGACCGCGTGGAGTGTGTCGGCGCCTCCCGGGATCTGCATCCCGCAATGCGAAAAGGTCCACCAGCCTTTCCCAGGCCGCGAAGGAAGCGGGGGGGTCGGTGTCTGCGGCCGGTAGGTCCCTGGGGTTGAGCCACCCGGCAAGGGCAGCGTCTTCGAACACCCAACCGAGCTGGGGACCGGTGATCCTGAAGAGACCGATGAGGTTCGCGACCTTTTGCAGCCGGGTGAACAGCTTGAAGGCATCAGAGAACTTCTCGGGGGTCATGCTCGGGGCGTCCGGGTCGTCCGGGTTGTTCGGGTCGAGTGCTGAGAATGCCGACGCCAGGAACTCCTCCAACGCCCTTTTCGACGGATCGGAGACCGAGTTCACCCACTGGGTAAGAAGGCTGGCGGCGGCCTGAGCCTCCAAGCCCAGGTTGTCGGAGATGTACTGCCTCACGAACGCCGCGCTCTCCGTCCGCCGCAGGTGCCCCAGCAGAGGCTCCAGCACGTAAGCGTACCGTCCGGGCATGTCCGTGAGGGGAATGAGATGGCCTCGCGATCGACGAGGGCGGCAACTTCATCCGGCCCCCGACGAGCCTCTTCTTGGCGTCGGCTGGGTCGAGGAAACCGGCGAGGTGGGCATCAATGAAGCTGTTCTTGGCCGCGACGTCCCTCCAGGAGCCGTCCAAGAGCGTCATGACCTTCTGCACGTCTGGTGCGGCGCAGTATCACGGAGAGCTTCGCCCGAGTGAGCTCGCCCGTGAGGTCACCGGTGAAGACGTCTTCGGCCGAGATCCTCCGGAGCCCGGTCCGAATCTGCTTCAAGGGCACGGCCTGAGCCACTGCGGAGGGTCCGAGACCCAGCGAGGGCGACGTCTTGTGTTGCAGGAGGTATTGGAGGCCCGCCGCGGTGAGACCCGTGGATTTGACCTTGGCCGCTGCGTCGACTGAACCGGAGGGTGGCCTCGGTGTGGGTCGGGTCGAAGGGATCGATGCCGGAGACCCTCTTCAGCGTCACCGTGTCCTGCACCGAGAGCTTCAAGGCCTTGGCGAGGAGGCTGTAGCGGAAAAGCGTTGAGAGGTTGGCCAAATTCAGCGTGTCGTCGGTGACCTCGGTCTCAGTCAGCGCGGCCAGGTCCTGGGCGGTGATCGCAAGGGCCGGACAGGATGGTGGGATGGTGAGTGGAGATTCTCGCGTTCGCGGGATTGGTGGAGAGCACGTCCGGCTCGCCGTTCGAGAGTGCGAAGTCGGGATCAACGGGTTTGAGCACCGTTGGGTTCTGAAACAGGCGGCTGTACAAAGAGTCGCGGCCGTGGACGTCGATGCGCGACCACAGTACCAGGATGCGTTCGACAGGCTGCCGCCAAGCCGTCTTCAGACGTTGGACATGGGACAGGCTTACAAGAAACTCGTCGGTGAGGCGCTGATTCACGTCCTCGATGCCAGCCTGGAAGGCGCTGATCGCCTCGTCCAACTCGGCCATGGTCCAGCCCAGCCGGCGCCATAGGCGAACGAAGGCGTGAATACGGTCCAGCGCCTGATCCGACAGGTTGGCGATCGTGAGTTCGCCGGTGTCGCAGGTATGCGCGTCCCCGTGGGCTTGGCCTCGATCTCGAGGGCGCCGTCCGGGTTGACGAACCTGGCTTTCAACAGCTCCTGGAGCTCATCCGCGGTGAGGCCGGATTTCTCGAGGAGGGCGCGTAGCTCCGCCGTCTGGGCAACCCAGTCCCCGGGGGAGGCTGCGGGGAATCCCCAGAATTCCCAGGGAGCTCGGGGCGGGGTGAGGTCACCATGCCGGCCGGTGACGATGAGGCGCTCTGCTCGCGTCAAACCCAGAGACTCGGTAGCCACCGCGACCTCCGACGCCCGAGACATGCCCGGCCGCTGGAGAGCCTTCATCAATTCGTGACGCGTCACGCCGAGGTGGTTCAAGTAGGTCCGCGTCTCCTCGGTCCAAAGGTCGAAGGGAAGACCCCAGGGGAATACCTCTTGCCGGAGCCTGGCGTAGGCGCCAGCGTTGCTGTGCTCGGGATTGGCGGCGAGTTCCTGGGGCGTGGCCGTCGTCTGGCGCCCCGAGGCGGGCGTGCCGGTGCCGGGGGACACGGCCTCCTCGAGCACTTCGTTGACGAGATCGACGTACGGTAGGACGGTGTTCGTGTTCTCGCACGTGAGCTGGATCTCGCCGAAATCAGGCCGGCGGGCGAACAGCACGTCCTTGGCAAAGGTGCCCGTGGCTTGGGCGGGTCGCATGCTCAGGAAGTGCAGCACGTCCACGAAGTACGCGGCCGGGGAGAGTACGGACCTGCAGTGCTGGCACTCACACAGATCGACTGAGCCGAAGAGCTTCTCCCAGTCCGGGAGACCGTCGACGATCGGCGTCTCGTGTTTGAGCACCGTCATGTCCACCTGGGACGACGGCTGCCACGTCCATCACCAGGTTCATGGCCGCACCCGCGATCAGCGAGGCTTTCTCCCAGGCTTTCTTGGCTTCGGACGAGCCCATTTGAGGGCCGTATGCCTTCACAAACCGGCTCCGGCCCAGGCGGGCCGCGGCGTGGGCGGAATGGACGTTGTCGGCCATGAGCCGCCCCATCTGGACACTGCGGGGCGCGAAGCGGGAAACCCGCTGCATCGCCTTTAGGGCCTCGGTCACACTGGCCTTGTCCTGGATCCCGTCCAGTGCCCCCGGATTTCTCGCGAGGTACCGGTCGACGGGCTCGGCCTCGAGCCTGAATTCAGGGTTTTGCGCGTAAAAGGCCTTGAGTTCCCCCGCGTGCGGGAAGCTACCCTTGACCACGCGACCGAAAACCGCCGCCGTCGGGAAGGCATCCTCCAATGCCAAGGCGATGGCGTGGGCGTATCGCACCCTCTTTTCCTCGACGTCCTTCCCCGGGATGCCGGCGGGAACGCCGACGGGGCGAATCAGGGCCAGCCAGGAGTCCTCGTCGTAGGCGGCCAGGTCCCTGAGTGATTGGATCTCGCCCCCCTCGTGGCGCTTCTGCAGCTCCTTGATGAGCGGGAGGTGATTGCGTGTGAGTGCGCCCAGCTGCACGGTCCAGTTGATCTCGTCTGCCTGCTCCTTGAACACCGGGTTATTCCTGAGGTCGCTCCAGAAGTCCGGTGTCGAGCCCTGGTGCTCCACGTAGAGCCGGACTAGTGCCTCTTGTCGGGACCGATCGGGAAGCACCGTGCCCAGCAGGGCGACCAGGGGGTTGGTGCCGCCGTCCTTCGAAGCGAAGGCTCTTTCCAGAACGAGTCTTTGCAGGCTGAGCAGGATGCTCTCCGACCCATTCTTGAAGCGGGCCGGGATGATGTTGCGTACCAACGCCGCCGCCAACGCTTCACGCTGGGCTTCGGGGGGCTGGGCCAGGAGGGCGTCCAGGTCTGTGGGGAGGCCGGCCCGGAAGAGGCCATAAAGGACCTCGGAGGGCAAGTTCGTCGCCTTGGCGGTCCTGGCCGCGGCCACTTGGTAGTCGACCTCAGCGGGGTCGACCCTAGTCTCCGCCTTCAGAAACGCCACCTGCTCCGTATTGAGCTCGTCGAGGGCCATGCCCTTCAGGTGCGGCGCGAGATCTGCTGTTCGCTTTTCGAAGTCAGAAGCCCCTTGGTACTCCTCGCCGCCGGCTCTCAGGTTCACGGTCGCTTGCGGCGGAGCGTCGAACAGCACTGTCGAGGACGCCGCCACACGCCCTCCGCCGTCATAGGCTCGCACCAAGAGATTTGGGCCGCGGATCACGGTTTCGGGGAGGGCATATGTGATGTGGTAGCGCCCTTCCGTGGTCGTCTGCCCTTCGCCCAGCGGCTGCTCACCCTTTAGATGCTTGTGGAACGCCTTGATCGCTGCGCCCACCCACACGGTGCCGTCCGGGGTTCGGACCTCACCCTCCACGGCGTACTTGGCAGGCGGGGCCGCCGCCCTTTCAGTCCCTGGAAGCCGGATCACGATCCGGCGGGCACCCCGGCGGACGTTCCAAACGACCGACTCCTCCGTTGTCGCGACGAGGCGATTCTCCAGGTAGAGCTTGAAATACAGCTCGGGCTGGCGCTTCTGAAGAGCTTCCTTGCCGAACTCCACGATGAAGCGGCCCGCCTCGTCGCTCACGGCCTGGCCCACTGCCTTCTGAAGGACATGATCCTTGTCCCAGGCCTCGACCCTCATGCCGGCTATCGGCCGACCGGTCTTCTCGTCGATCACGCTGCCGACGATGCGAAATCTCTTGCTCGGCACCGATCGCCTCCTTGGGCTTGATCGTGAGAATCGGTTAACTGGGACTGACCGCCTCGCTCCGCAAGGGCCTCAGTACCCAGTGGCGGGCATGCACGGGAAGGACGGCGACGTTGGTCCGGGCGTTGGGGCAACCCGAGCTGGGAGCGCAATGCTCTCGGAGTGATGCACTCCCGAGTACCAAGCGGCAGTGAGCTGCGCCCAGCAAGTGCACTGCCTCGCTACCGACAAAGCGTCTTGCGAAATGGCGATTCTTGTCGGGACCCGAGAGATGCGTCACACACCTCATGCCAGACCTCTCGACATTGCCTTGCCTGTTTGTCTTGAAGAGACACTATCTCCCCTGGAGTGAAGGCGTCAAGATCGATCTGAGCGGAATACTGCGTCCTTCGAGGGTGTGATCCCGGAGGCCTAATACGGGGCGGGACGGTCGTGCTCTGGGACCGTGGAACTTAGACGCCGTGATCGATCCGCACCTCGGGATGAAGAAGGGAAGCTGAAGTTCGAGTTCCACGGCGAGAAGCTCGCCGGCAAGTGGGCGCTCGCAAGATGAAGGGGGACGACCCGAAGGCGCGGCTCCTCGTGAAGGCAACGGGGGCGATCGGCTCCGTCTCGCGGACCTCACGGGCGCCGCGCGCGGGCCGCTGCCCCGGACGCAGCCGGCGGCGCTGGCCATGATCGTCGAGACGCCACCGGAAGGCGACGAGTGACTCCACGAGATCACGCACGACGGCTACCGCATCGTGGCCCGGATCGAAGAAGGCGAGGGTCCGGCTCGTCTCGCGCAACGGAAGGACGGACGCAGGAGTTTCCACAAGTCGCCCCCGCCGTGGGCCGGCTGCCCGCGGGAACGGCGCTCCTCGACAGCGAGGTCGCGGCGGTGCTGCCACACTGGCTGAGGTGGCCGACGTCTCGCTGTCCTCTTCCGCGTGCGCCCGACCCATCCGGATCGCGTCTGCCGCCCCGACCTCGGCTTCACCAAGCTGGACCTGGCCCTGCCCAGGAATCGGGAACGTCGGCCGAAACCCTCCTTCCTTCATTGTCTGGGTCGCCGTCCTCCGCAGGTGTCACTCCCTAGGCGCGGGATTCTGGCCACGGCCGCTTCAGAACCTCGTAGACCCGCCCAGCCCATGCACTTGCGGGGACGCGCACCAAATCGACCTCCCGTGGTTCGCTCCTTGCACTTCGAGGGGTGCGGAGTCGTTGAAGGGAGGCCGGTATGCGCGCAGGACAATGGGCAGTGGCCGTGGCGGTCGTCTTGGTGAGCACGAGTGCCTCTGCCGAGCAGCGCAGTGGCCGGAGTCGGGGAGCTCGCTCAGGTCATTCCAGCTCCAACGGCGCGGCGGCGACGCGCCAGGGCTCGAGCGCCAGCAGCTCGAGATCCGGGCACGGCAGCCAGCATCGATCGACGGGGACGCGTTACTCGACCTACCACGGCGCGTCGACGCGCTACGGGACGGGCGGCGGACGAAGCTATGGCCACTACCACTACTCGTCCCCGCGCTACGCGCTACCACCCGTATTACGGTTCGGGCTTCAGCCTCTACCTGGGTGCGCCGCTCTACTACGGCAGCAGCTACTACGGCGGCTACTACCCGCAGGCCTACGCGACTGCGCCGTACGCGACCGCTCCCTACGCTACCGGTCCGTACGCAACTGCTCCGTACGCTAGTGCTCCGTACGTGACTGCTCCCAGCGCACCTTCCGAAGCACCCGACTACGGCGACGACGGGCCCGCGGAAGAGGACGACAACGCTAGCCCCCAGGCCGACGACCGCGACTTCGATCCCGCAGCGGACGCCGCTGGCTCGAGCCGCTTGCCGCTCGACGTGCGGCCCGCCGACGCGACGATCTACGTCGACGGCCAGTTTCGCGGCACGGCGGGCAGTGACCCGGTTCTCCTGCTCACCCCCGGCCGCCACACCGTCGAGATGGCGCGGCCCGGTTTCCGGTCGGAGCGGCGAGTCGTCGATGTGGGGAGCGGGGAATTGCGCCCGCTGTCCATCACGCTGCAGCCTGCCCCTCGGTAGGGAGTCGCAGCACCCTTGCGCTGGCCCTCGAGAGGGACTGAAGCCGCACCGCGTTGACGCTTTGCCCCTCGGCAGCTAGCCTCGAACCATGACGGTGGTCCGGGACTCCCCAGCCGCGCACCCGGCCCTGGTGGTCCCCCGGCTGCAACAGGCCCGCGCCAACCTCATGGCGCCACGGGCCTCTCGCTGCCACTTGCCCGAGCCGGACTACGGCCGGCCTTTGCTCCAGGTCAGAGAACCACAGCGGAAGAACATCCTCGACAAACTGACCATCCTCTACGGGAGCCAGCGCGCCCTTGCCTGCTACGGCGAGTTGGAGCGCCGCATGCGCGTCTACTACGCCCACAAGACGCCGGAGATGATCGCTGACGACGCCTCGTTCGACCCGGCGGAGCGCTTTGGCGAGAGGGACGTCATCCTCATCACCTACGGGGACCTGCTGACGAGCCCGGGCAAGAAGCCCCTCGAGGCGCTGTCGGACTTCCTGCGGATCTTCATGCGGGGCGCGATCAACACGGTCCATATCCTCCCGTTCTTCCCCTACTCTTCGGACCGCGGCTTCTCCATCGTCGACTTCGAGGAGGTGGACTCCCGACTCGGCGCCTGGGAGGATCTCGAGGAGCTGAGCTTGAGCTTCCGGCTGATGTACGACGGCGTGTTCAACCACGTCTCGTCCAAGAGCAGCTGGTTCCAGGGCTTCTTGAACGGGGACCCCGACTACCAGGATTTCTTCATCGCCTTCTCGACGAAGGACGCGATCGACAAGGACCATCTTCGCCTGATCCTGCGACCGCGGACCTCCGACCTCCTGACTCCCTTTCAGACGATCAACGGCCCCCGCTTCGTCTGGACGACCTTCAGCCCGGACCAGGTGGACCTCAACTACAAGAACGAGAAGGTGCTGCTGCGCATCCTGGAGATCCTGCTCGACTACGTCCGCCGCGGCGCCGACGTCATCCGGCTCGATGCCGTCACCTACATCTGGCGCGAGCTGGGCACGCGCTGCGCCCATCTCAAGGAGACCCATGCCCTGGTCCAGCTCTTTCGCGGCGTGCTGGACGTGGTGGCGCCTCGAGTCGCCCTCATCACCGAGACCAACGTTCCTCATCAGGACAACATCGGCTACTTCGGAGACGGGGCCAACGAGGCCCAGATGGTCTACAACTTCGCCCTCCCGCCGCTCGTGCTCCATGCGTTTCGCACCGGAAGCTCCACGAGCCTCAATCGTTGGGCACGCGCGCTCGAGCCGGTGTCCGACACGGCTACCTACTTCAACTTCCTGGCCTCCCACGACGGCATCGGGCTCCTGGGCGCCCAGGGCCTGCTGACGGCAGACGAGATCGGCGGACTGGTCGAGGGCTGCCGGCAGCATGGAGGGCTCGTGTCCCATCGCGACACGGGCGAGGGAGAGCGCAGCCCCTATGAGCTGAACATCACCTGGTATAGCGCATTGAACCATGAGGGCAACGACGAGCCCGAGTCGCTGCGGGTCGAGCGGTTTCTGGCGTCACAGGCCATCGCGCTGGTGCTCCAGGGCGTGCCGGGCATCTATCTGCCGAGCCTCGTCGGCGCGAAGAACGACACCTCGTCGGTGCTGGAGGGCCGCGAGGCTCGCAGCATCAACCGCAAGACGATCGACGAGGCGGCGCTCTTCGAGGTGCTGGGAGAACGTACCTCCTGGATGCATCAGGTCGCGGTGAGGTTCCGCCGCCTCATCAAGCGGCGCATCGGCGTCCGTGCATTCCATCCGAACGCCTCGCAGCGGATCCTGTCCGCCTCCGATGCCGTCTTCGCGGTGCTGCGCGAGACCCGCGACCGTTCGCAGCGTGTCCTGGCCGTCACCAACCTCACGCCGCGCGAGCAGCCCCTGTCTTTCGTCCAGACCGAGCTCGGCGCCGGAAGCCGCGAGTGGCGCGACCTGGTCTCGGGAAGGACGCTGCACGCGGCCAGCGACGGAGGGTTGGAGGTCACGTTGCGTCCGTACGGCGTCGTGTGGCTCACGCCTTCGGCACTCTGAGGAGCTTCGCCTCGGGGCCGGAGCGTCGAGATCGCGCCCCCAGAACGACGGCCCATCCACAACTGCGCCCCACGGGGGAGAATGAGGAAGCCCGGAGGCCCCGTGGAACCCCATTACCGCCACACGCAGATCGGCTGGGTCATGCTCGCGGTCGTCGTCGCCGCAGCCCTCTTCGCGGCCCAGACCGGGCTGCGGCTCCCCGGGTCGTGGTTCCTTTTCGCGATCCTGGGGCTCGTGCTGCTCCTCTTCGGGACCCTCCGCGTCGAGGTCGGCCGGGACGCGATCCGGGCGGTCTTCGGCGTGGGGCTCAGCCGTTCGTGGTCGTGCGGCTGAAGCGGGGCTTCGTCGCGGTGAACTTCGAGGAGCCGGGACGAGCGCAGGCCGTCTACGAGGAGCTCGCCCGCGCCTTCCCCGACCGCGTCGCCCCGCCCCCACCGTAGGCGCGCCCATCCCGAGCGGGCGTCGCCGCCGCCCTACCCTTCCGCTCGCCGCAGCTCGATCGTGGCGGTCGTGGTGTGGCTCTCGCCCGGAGCGAGGCTCAACGCGTCGTCGAGCGCGTTCGCGGTCTCGACGCACACCATGCCCGTCCACTCGTCGTCGCCGAAGTCGGGCATGGCCTTCGCCTTCGCCACCCAGGGGTTCCACACCACCGTCGTTCGCGACCCTGACTTCGAGACCACGATCCGCCGCGCCCAGCCCGGGTCCTCGATCGTGACGCCGGCCTCCGCGCCAAGGTAGACGCGGTCCGTCTCGGCGGCGATCGCGATCGGTCCGGGCTCGCCGGGGCGGCGGGCGCCGGCCGCGGTCTTGTCCACGAAGCCCGCGCCCTCGAGCCCGTGGAGGAGGACTCGACGCACGTCCGAGACCGCGAAGTAGCTGTGGAGCGCGTCCTCGAAGGCGAAGGGGAGCGGGCCGGTGTTGTGGACGGTGAGGGCGAGGGACAGCGAGGGCCCGACGGCCACCTCGAGAGACACGCGCAGGTCGTGCGGGAAGTGGCCGCGCGTCGACCCGTCGAAGGACAGCTCGAGGGTCGCGCGCAGCCGGCCGTCCTCGGGGGCGACCGCGCGCAGCGCCCAGGGCCGGGTGCGCACGAGCCCGTGCGGCGGCGCGTCGGCCGCGCCTGCCTTCGGCCCGAACCAGGGGAAGCAGATCGGCACCCCGCCGCGGATCGGCTTCCCGCTCTCGAAGCGGCTCTCGCCGCTCATCCACAGCACGGGCCGCTCGCCCGCCGGCTGGAAGTGCGCGACGTGCGCCCCGTGGAGGTAGACGTGGGCCTCCGCGGCCCCGGCCCTGAGCGCCAGTCGCTCGAGCCCGCCCGGTCCCGTCTCGATTCGCGCCCCGTCCGGAAGTCGTTCCATGCCGGGGAAGTGTAGCCGAGGCGTCGTGCCCTCGATACGCGGCGAACGCCGAGCCGCTGCGGGTCTCGCGAGCGCCGCCATCGCCGATGCGAAGGGACTGGATTCGCTTGACCACCTCCCCCGGAACCGGAGTAGCCTTCCCGCAACGGTGATCTGAGGTCGACGACCGCGAAAACGACGGGCCGCGTCCGTGTTGCCTGTGACGGTTGGCGAAAGTGTCCCAGTGGGTGCGCCGGACGACCTCCGGCCACCCTACCTTCTCTACAGGGAGGCCGACATGAAGCACGTCCTGTCGCCGGTCCTGGCTCTGGCCCTGACCCTGCCCGCGAGCTCCGCGCTCGCCCAGCAGGCGCCCCTAGCCGCCCCTGCCCCCGAACCCGCACTGCTCACGTTGCCGATGGGGTCCAAGGTGCGGCTGCAGTCCAAGGCCACTCCGGGGCAGTGGATGAAGGGAGTGCTGGTCAGGGCCGACTCCGCGAGCGTGGCGATCGTGCCCGAGGGCGCGCCGCCCCTCGGGGCCAACCAGCTGAGCCTGCCCAGCGCCTCCGTGGGACGCTTCGAGCTCAAGACGGGAAGCAAGCGGCACTGGTTGTGGGGTCTCGCCGTCGGGGCGGCGGCGGGCCTCGCGATTGGCGCGACCGCCGATGTGGATCCCGTGGCCTGCAAGTACGACTACAACTACGAGTGCAGTCGCGGGTCGGCCCTGGCCATCTACGGGTTTGGCACCGCGGCGCTGGGGGCCGGAGTCGGGGCGCTCATCAAGACTGACCGCTGGACCCCCGTGGCGCTCGACGCGCTCGCGCCGCCGGCGCCGCGCGTGAGCGGCGTGGCCCCCCGCCTGCGCGTGCTGCCCGGCGGCGGCCTGGCGCTCGGCGTCGCGATCGGCTTCTGAGCGGGGAGAACGGTCATGATCTTCCGAAAGCTCGTCCGGCTGGCGGCGTTGGGCGGCGCGGTGCTCGCGAGCGGCGCGTGCGCGACCACGACCTACACCCGCAGCGGCGTCGCGTCCCTGCCCGCCGGCGTCAAGGGCAAGACCGGCGCGAACGCCTCCGTCGAGATCGACGGTCTCAAGATCCGGGTCGAGAGCCTCGACTACGCGACGAAGGAAGCCGCCATCCCGCGCCTCGCCCTGCGCCTCGTTTTCGATCCACGCGAGCTCGGCTACTCGTTCGACCCCGCACAGGTCACGCTGCGCAAGGCGGACGGCTCGACCTCGAAGCCGCAGGTCTACGGTCCAGGCTGGTTCGTCACCTCCTCGTGGACCTGCAGCGCTGCGGCCGGCGCGCCCGGCTATCAGCTGCTCGCTCCGCGAACCTGCTTCGAGCTTGCCTTCGACGCGACCCTGACCGCCGATGCACCGCCGCTCGAGCTCGAGCTCGCCGGCCTCGCGCGCGGACCCAGGCGGCTCGACCCGGTGAGGCTCGCGCTCGCGCGCCGCGGTGGCCGCTCGATCGACCGCGTGTACTGGCTCGAAGTGCTGCTCGCCCCGCTCGCGCTCACCGGCGCCGGGATGTGAGGGAGTCCGAGCAGCTCACTCGCCTCCATCGGGAAAGCCGGGCATCCGCCGTATGCGACTTCGACAAGTGACCGCAGGCAGGTTCAGGCCATCGTCGACACAGCCGCCGCTTCCCAGGTCATGGGGAACGCACACGCTGACCTGGCTGGAGCTGGAGCGGCCGGATGTGTCGGACGCGGTGAAGTAGAGCTTGTAGACTCGTCCGTCGCCGTGGCTCGACCTTTCGGCCCGGAGCCTGGCCGTGGCCCCGTCGACAAAGGCGTCCGGGCACTCACCGCAGTCGTCCTTGCTCCGAGTGGGTTCGTCCGTCAGGACCCGCGTGATCACTATGGAAATTGGGCCGCTGGCCGACGTCACTCCGGCGATGCCGACGGGCACGAGCTGGTGATTGGGCGGCCAGAGCTGGGCGAGGGTTGGAACTGCCTTCGAGACGTCGGGTCCCCCGGGAGCTCCAGGAGGCGCCGGCTGGCCGATCAGGACGAAAGTGCCGAGGCGCTCCGTCTGCAGGCTGACCTTCTCGATGGGGGCCGGGAGGAAGGTGCCGGGGCCCAGATCGTCCCACTGCTCGGAGGTTCCGCTGCGCTTCAGGATTCGAAGCGTGCTCGAATCGAAGCCTGAGGTGTCCGGCAGACTCGTCGAGCGGGGAAGGTGGAAGCGCAGCGTGCCTGGCTGAGCGAGGCCGTCTCCCACGGATGCGGTGACGTCGAACGGGCCAACGACCAGCGCGAATCCCGGCGGCAGCGCGGGGGGTCTGGCCGTCGAGGGCCCGATCAAGGCCCGCGCGCCGGCGGGCAGACCGCCGGGCGGAACGGTCAGCGAGAGTGCGCCATCGTCCGAGAAGACGATCGTCTGCATCCCCGGGTCGACCCCTGCCATCCGCAGGCGCGCCAGTCGGGAGACGGTACGGTCCGCCAGATCCGTGGCCGTGACCTCGAGGCTGATCTCCGCGTCCGGCGACAGGTCACAGATGACCCCGACGTAGCTTCGGGTGCGCGGCTCGAATCGGACGGGAAGGACCGTCTGGCTTCGCCCGCTGAGCGTGTAGTTGACGGTCGGATCCGCAGTCAGCTTGACCGGCTTGTTGCCCGTCAACGCCTCGGCGCTCACGCGGACGAGGAGTTGACCTTCGACGGCGGTCGGCTCCAGCGCGACCTGCAGATTGAAGGCAGCGGCCGCGGCCACGAGCTGTCGGCTGGGGGCCAGGGCCCCGGAAGCCTGGACGCGATCCGCCAAGGTCGCCGGAGCGCAATCCGCCGCCGTGATCGTGTAGGAGTCGAAGCTGAACGACGGGCCCAACCATCCGGCGAGTCCAACCCGGTCTCCCACGTGCAGGCCCGTGCCCAGGATCTCGCCGTTGGTGTCGGTCTGTCCCTCCAGGATCTGCGCGCCGTAGGTCGTCACGAGCCAGATATCCGCGCCCGGGATACGACTGCCGTCGTCCCTGGTCGCTACGAAGCTGAGGGGCGCGCACAGTCCGGCGCGTGGTCGATTGCTGATCGTGATCCGCGGCGCCCAGGCTGGGATCGGTATGCTTCCACCGTTGATCTGCCCGGGAATGATCCCTCGCGTGTCTGGAGACTGGAGGATCCATCGGGCCGGGCTGCTGCCGTCGCGAAAGCGATCGACGACGTCGTGCCAGCAACTGGAGTCGCCCTGGTCGGTGCCGTGCACGTGAGGGTTTTCCGGGCGGCTCGAGCAGATCTTGGCCGCGATGTTCTCCGAGAACATCATGCAGGAGGCCCTTGGCATCCCGGCCTGGAACGGGCCAGGGGGTACGGCCCCCGCGTTCAGCTGGGACGTGCACACCGTGTTCGGATCGTCGTCCGAGTACTCGTCGCCGAGGCCAAAGCCATAGTGGCCGAACTCGTGAACGTAGGTCGGGACCTTGGAGAACCAGCTGTAGCATCCGACGCACGGCGCCCGCGGGATGTGTATCCAGCTGCTGCCGCACCAGAAGCTGTCATCGAAGAACCCGCCTCGCGGACAGTCGATGTAGGAGCGCAGCGACAAGTTGCCGTAGATGCGGTAGTCGGCATCGTCCCAGAAGGCTGCATCGTCGACCACCTCGACTTGCTCGTAGAGCATCTGGCCATCGGTCGCGTTGAACAGGAAGGTCGAGGCCCCGAGGATGTGGTTCCGGACGTCCTCAAGTTCCGCCTGCGACGCGTCCCATTCCAATGAGGCGACGACGTGAAGGCCAATGAGAGTATTCCGGCGGAGGACCCGCAGCTCCTGCGGCGCGAGGGGGTCGGGCTCCAGCACGACTTCCTGCTGTGGGGTACTGCCGTCGTCCCGCACCGGCATGCTCGTTATGTAGACCCGGAACTTCCAGTCCTGGAAGCTCCCGGCGCTGTGGTTTCCACGATAGGTGGGGCTCTCGCCCACGAACTTGCGGGCCAATAGCTCAGTGCCGTCCGGCAGAGGAGGCGACACCACCAGGCGTCCGGCACTATCCGTGCGCCCGCGGAAGATCCTGTTCACGTAGACCTCGGCGGAGGCGACGTCCAGTGCGTTTTCGTCGCTGACGTGAATGATGGTGCTGGTGACGTCGGAGCGGTAGTACACGGTCAGGCTTACCTGGGCCGCTCCGCGGCAATCGTTCACGGTGACGAGGAGCGTGTTCTGACCCGGAAACAGGAAGCCCGTGATGCCGCCGACGAGGACATGGCCGGAGGACACGAAGAACGGCCCGAACGTTCCGCTGGCCCCGGCCGCGCTCACGTCCAGCCGCATCGTCGCGAATGGATCAGGAGACGTGACGCTGGCGTCCAGGGTAAACAGATTGGCGACGAAGACCTGACCGTCCCGGGGTGAGGTCACGCTCAAGGTCGGGGGCACCGTTGCCGGGCAAGGCGGTGGGGGCCCGTCCGCGAACTCGACGTCGTCCACGGCCAGGCCGTTGTTGAAGATCTGAGCGGGCGTCGACTCGGCGCCCTGGAAGCCGACCGTGACGCGAGTGATGCTGGCGACGGACAGCGTGACCTCCAGGGGCGTGGCGATCGGGATCGGGCCTGAACCCGGCCCGAGGGTGGCCGTGGATTGCGCGACCTGGCCGAACGCGTTGAAGCCACGTATGACCACCGTTTGGGCGGAGGTGAGCTCTCCCGTGTAGCCGACCCAGACTTTCACCCGTGCCTGGGGCGCGGTGAACCTCATCTCCAAGGGCCCCGTGCAGAACTCGATCGCATAGCACAGCTCGACCGCCTTGGTGCCGGAATGAGCAAACCCCGGCAGGATGGGGGTGCCCTGCGAGTAGTCGAGGGCCGTGGGGAAGGAGCTGAAGGTGACGCCCAGGGCGGCGTACTGATTGCCGACCTTGAGTCCGCCGGTACCGTTTCCCGGCGCGGCGAGATCGTCGAAGGTGACGACCGCGGCTTCGGCCGAGCCTGCGGAGAACACGCCCATCAAGGCCAGGAGTCGGAGCAACCGGGTCATGTCGATCTCCCTTCTCGGCATCTGAACGAGAGACAAGACACCTCTAGCGATCGGGAGCGCGAGCATTCGAGTCGGACTCTGGGTTGCCGGCTGCGACTGCGCAGGGCCACGAGACGACCCGGCACACGGGGCTCGCGCACTGTCCCCCGGATTGACGGACCCACGAATGGCACTTCATCCATGGAACACGGCCTACGACCCTTGGGAATTGTCCCTGAGTGTGGACCCGACGAGGGTGCAGGTCAAGAGCTCAGTGATGACGCCTCATCGACCGGCCGGCGGCGGCATCGCGGCGTTGTGGGAGCCCGGCGCGCGACATAGGATGGCGCGCAGGGAGGGATCGATTCATGAGTGATGCACAGCTGACCCGTCGTGAGGCTCTCCGACTGGGCGGTGCCGCCGCCGCCTCGATGGTACTGGCGCCCGCGATTCGCGCCACCGCAGCCCAATGGAAGCCGATTCCCATCGGCACCCAGCTCTGGTGCGTGCGTCTCCAGCTGGCCAAGGACATCCCCGGGACGCTGAAGGCGGTGGGCGCGCTGGGCTATCAGGCCGTCGAGCTCGAGAACGCGTTCGGCCGGTCCGGCGCCGAGTGGAAGAGCTATCTCGATGCCGCCAGGCTCAAAGCGTGCGGCTTTCACCATCGCCTCTCCGAGCTGCAGGGCGACAAGCTCGCGGCGAGCGTGGAGTTCAATCAGGCGATCGGGAACCGAAACCTGATCATCCGCTCGCTGCCCGACCCGGTCTACACCTCGGCCGACCTGCTGAAGAAGACCGCCGACGAGATCAATCAGGTGGCCGAGTCGTTGAAGGCCCACAAGATGCGCGTCGGGTACCACAACCACACCACGGACTTTGGCCGCATCGACGGCGAGTATTGGTGGAACCGCTTCGCCGACCAGACCTCGAAGGACGTGATCCTGCAGTTCGACACCGGCAACGCGTCGGAGATGGAGGGCGTGACGCCCCAGTCGTTCATCAAGCGAAACGCGGGCCGCACCATCTCGATGCACGTGAAGCCCTTCTCGAAGAAGGACCCGAACGCGTACCTCGGCGCCGACGAGCTCGACTGGCCCGCGATCATGACCGCCGCCGAGACCGTCGGCGGCATCGAGTGGTACATCATCGAGTACGAGAAGGAAGGCGTGCCGCCGCTCGAATCGCTGAAGGCCAACCTGGAGCTGTTCAAGAAGCTCAGGAGCTGACGCGGGCTATTCTCTTGCCGAAAATTGGGGACGTGAAGTAAGGCACGGCTCCGCAGGGAAGCTGGTACCATCGGTCCGGTTTTTCCTTGAGGAGGATCGCCATGCGACCTATCGCCCGTAGTGCAGCCGCTTTGTTCCTGGGCTTGGCTTGCCCAGCCTTCGCGTCGGCCCAAACCACGCAACCCGCGAACCCCGCACCGACGGCGGTCGAGCGGGTATTCCGGATCAACGGCGTGGTCCCCCCCACAGGCCGCAACGCCACGGCGCCGGTCGAGGACGTCACCTTCTCCATCTACGCAGAGGAGACCGGCGGCGCACCGCTCTGGCAGGAGACCCAGAGCGTGGCGGTCGACAAGCAGGGGCGCTACTCGGTGCTGCTGGGCGCCACCAGCGTCGATGGACTCCCGTTGGACCTGTTTGCCACCGGTGAGCCTCGCTGGCTCGCAACGGAGGCGCAGCGCCCGCAGGCCGCGGAGCAGCCCCGGACGCTTCTGACCAGCGTGCCGTACGCGCTGAAGGCCGCGATCGCGACCGACGCGGCCACGCTGGGCGGGCGTCCCGCCACCGACTACCAGTTGACCGGGGCGGCAGGGGGCTCCGAGAGCGTCATCGGTTCGGCCGCCGGCGCCGGGCGCAGCGAAACGGGCGCGCGGTCGCTCTACGGGCCGCTCACCGCCGGCACGATCGGCGCCATCGGGAAGTTCGTGACCAACATCGATCTCGGCGATTCGGCCATGTTCGAGAGCGGTGGCAGGATCGGGGTCGGCACCACGGCGCCGCTGGACTTCGTGCACGCGCGATATACCGACACCACGGGCGCGCTGACCGGTTTTGCGGTGCAGAATCTGGGCAGCACCGCGACGTCGTACTCCGGGATGCTGTTCTACGACCAGAATGGCGCTCTCGGTCAGTTCCAGGGCTTCAACAACTCCACTCACGAGTACCGGATCAACAACATCGCCACCAGCGGCTCGATCAACTTCATGCTCGGCGGGACGTCTCGGTTTCGTGTGAACCCGACCGGCAACGTGGAAGTGAGCGGAACCGCGACTCTCACGGGCGTGGGTGACGTCAGACTCAACGGCGGCGACTTCAAGCCACTCGGGACGGGCTCCCAAGGAGTGCGGTGGGTCGACGCAGGAGGGCTCATTCTGGCGCACATTCATCGTTTTGGCGCCGTTGACAACCGTCTCTACATCACGAACGCCGGTACCGGCAATCTGACCGGCGTCTATCTGGCTTCGGGTGCCACCGCATTGACCTCCACGTCGGATGAGCGGCTCAAGACCGATATCACCCCAGTGACCGGCATCCTGGACAAAATCAAGAAGATCCGGGTGGTCGCGTTCAACATGGCCACGTTGTCCGTTGACAAGTCCACGGGAAGGCCCGCCGTCGACCGTGACATTCGGACGCGGACGATGAGGGACGGGACCGAGATCAAGCAGCAGATCGGCTCGATCGCGCAGGATTGGATCGCGGATTTTCCAGAGCTGGTCGACGAGCCGGCCACCGAGGATCAGTACTACGGGCTGGACTACGACCGGATCGGTGTCGTCGCGCTGGGCGGCGTGAAGGAGCTCAGCAACCTGGTCGCCGAGAAGGATGCCGAGATCCGGGCCCTGAGCGCGAGGCTGACGGCCCTCGAGCGGCGGCTCGCCACCCTCCAGTCGTCCCCCGCACCCCAATAGTAGGCTCGCGTTTGGCTTGACCAGGCCGCTGCTTGGCTACTGCCGCCGCGCGGCGGGAGGCGGCTGAAGCAGCGGCCTGCCTTCCCGTTCCGCCTGCAGCTTGGCCTCACTGTCCGGAAGCAGATCGTCGAAGCGATCCGGCCGGTTCGGCTCGACGAGCCAGGCCTCGGGGAAGGGCGCCGCCCCGCTCCCGGTGCGACTGCGCCGGACCACGCCCCGGGAGGAACGCTCGGTGAAGGGGACCGCACGCTGGCCTCGCGCGTCGGCGAGCCGGTCGAATAGCGCCTTCCGGAGCGCGATCTTCGTCTGAAGCCGCGATGGGTCGTCGATCAGGTTGCGCATCTCCTCGGGATCCGTGGCCAGATCGTAGAGCTCTTCGATGTCGTACACGCCGTGGTACTGGATGTATTTCGTCCGATCGCGCTCGATCGCGAAGGTCGTCGGGGTCATGGGGAAGTTCCACTCCCAGTAGTACTCGTACACGAAGTCCTGCGGCTTCCAGTCCGCGGCCGTCACCTCGCCCGTCAGGAGCGGAAGCGCGCTCTTGCCTTCGAGCTGCGGCGGCCTCGCGACGTGGGCCAGGTCGAGGAAGCTGGGCGCGAAGTCCAGAGTGGTGATGCGACCCGGGTTCGTGACCCCCGCGGGCACCAGGCCGGGCGCGTAGACCACCAGGGGAATGCGGATCGATCCCTCGTAGGCGTTGCGCTTGTCGATCAGGCCGTGATCGCCGATCAGGAACCCGTTGTCGGAGGTGAACACGATCATCGTGTCCTTCTCCAGGCCGGACTCCTTCAGGTACTCGAGCACCCGGCCGACGCTGTCGTCGACGGCGGAGAGTGTTGCGTAGTAGTCCTTCAGGTAGTCCGTCATCTTCAGGTCTTTGTGGTAGAAGAAGTCGATCCCGTGCCACGTGTTGCGCTGGTTGTAGACCCACAGCGGCTTGCCGCGGTAGTTCTCGGGCGTGTTGGCGGCGCTCGCGGGGATGTGGAACGTGGTGGCGTCGTATTGATGGGCGTGCCGCGGCGCCGGCAGCGGGTCCGAATGAACGGCCTTGTGGCTCAAGTACAGGAAGAAGGGCTTCCGGGGATCGCGCTCCTTCTGGAGCCACTCCATCGCGTAGTCGGTCAGCTCGTCGGTGATGTAGCCCTTCTGCGGGACGCGCCGTCCGTCCACGTTGAGGTTCAGCCCCGGGCGCGGAAAATACTCGCCCTGGCCGAGGAAGCTCACCCACTTGTCGAACCCCGGCCGGGGGCCGTCGCTGCTCTGCCCCATGTGCCACTTGCCGAGGAACGCCGTCTGGTAGCCCGCCCGCTGGAGATAGCTCGGAAAGAAGACGAGCCCCTCCTCGGACGAGTTGTTGTTGTCCACGACGTGGTGGTTGCGAGTCGTCTGGCCGGTGAGGATCGTGGCTCGGCTGGGCGAGCAAAGCGACGAGGTCACGAGGGTGTTGGGGAAATAGGTACCGCCGCGCGCCAAGCGGTCGATGTTCGGGGTCTTGACCTCCGGCTGGAGGAATCCCATCCCGTCGTAGCGAAGGTCGTCGATCAGGATGAACACGATGTTGCGCGGATGCGCTTCCGGCGCCTGACCCTGGAGCGCGGGGCGGCCTGCGGCCACGGCCGGTGCCGCCTCCTGGAGTTGCGCCGATCCGATGGCCAATCCGACGGGCACACCGAGCGCCAGCCAAGCACGAGCCGTCATTCCACCCTCCTTCGCCCGTCCCGAGGATCCGGTTGATCGAGACTCGGCAGCGAACGCCGACCCCCGATTCGGTTACAGGCGCGGGCGATCCTAGCACTGGGACGCTCCACTGTCCGCCCTGATCTAGAATCCAGGGACTGCCGCACCGGCCGGTGTTCCCCGCTCCTCTCGAGGTGACTTGATGCTGCCCCGTCCTTCTCGCGTTGCGCTGCTGTCGTGCCTCATGTCGCTCGCCGGCCTCCCCTCGCCGAGCCCGGCCGCGGAATCGAGCGCGGAAGGGACGAGGCTGCTGCGCCAGCCCGACCTGAACGGCCGCCAGCTGGCCTTCGCCTACGGGGGGGACCTCTGGCTCGCCGATCTTGCAGGGGGCGAGGCGCGTCGTCTCACGAGCACGCCCGCGGTGGAGAGCGACCCCCACTTCTCGCCCGACGGGCAGTCCCTCGCGTTCACTTCGAACCGCTCCGGAACGCCGATGGTCTACGTCGTGCCGACGGCGGGGGGCACGCCGCGGCGGCTGACCTGGTATCCGGCGGCTTCGTACGCGCGGGGCTTCACCCCCGACGGCACGCGCGTCCTCTATGCCTCGACACGTGAAGCGGCGCCCGTGGCTTTCGAGCGGCTGTGGACGGTGCCCGCGGCCGGCGGGCCGTCGGACCTCTTGCCTGTCCCTTGGGGCCACGACGGAGCGTACTCGCCGGACGGAAGGAAGATGGTCGTGGATCGGGTCACCCGGTGGGACGTCGAGTGGCGCCACTACCGGGGCGGCCAGAACACCCCGCTCACGATCCTGAGTCTCGACGACCTCCAGGAGCTGCGGCTTCCCAACGAGCGCACGATCGACATCCACCCGGTCTGGATGGGCGGCGCCGTCTACTTCCTCTCGGATCGCGACGGGGTGATGAACGTCTGGAGCTACGAGCCGGACGGAGGCCGCCTGACCCAGTTGACGCACTTTCCAGAATCCGACGTCAAGTGGCTGTCGGGGCACGCGGGCGTGCTCGTCCTCGAGCGCGACGGCAACCTCCAGACCCTGGACCCGGCCACGGGCCAGACCCACGAGCTCGCGATCACGGTTCGCGGGGATTTTCCCTGGGCCGAGCCGCGTTGGGAGGACCTGACCAAGAAGATCGCATCCGCCACCCTTTCGCCCACAGGCAAGCGGGTGCTGATCGAAGCTCGCGGGGAGATCTTCACCGTGCCCGTCGAGAAGGGCGACACGCGGAACCTCACCCGAAGCTCGGGCGCCGCCGACCGGGCCCCGGTCTGGTCGCCCAAGGGCGACGAGGTGGCGTGGTTCTCCGACTCGGGCCAGGGCTACGAGCTGCTCATCGGCGCCCAGGACGGGCTCAAAGCCCCCCGCCGCCTGGGCATCGGCCCGTCCAAGATGGCGTGGGACGTCGCCTGGTCTCCGGATGCCCGCCGCATCGCCTTCGTCGACGACGACGTGAGGGTTCGCGTGGCCGAGGTCTCGTCCGGTCGGGTGAGCACGATCGACGTGGGCGGCGTCAACGTAGAGCGGGGAGAGATGGGTCTCACCTGGTCCTACGACTCCAAGTGGCTGGCTTACGCCAAGACCTTCCCCAACCGGCTCCGCCGCATCGTGGTGTGGTCCGTGGACGGAGGTCAGGCGCGGCCGGTCACGGACGCCATGGCCGACGCGATCTCGCCGGCCTGGGACCGGAACGGCAAGCACCTCTACTTCCTGGCCAGCACCGACCTGGCGCTCGGCTCCGGGTGGGCCAACACCAGCCGCATGGAGGCCGATCCCACCTACGGCGTCTACCTCGTCGTGCTGCCCGGGGACGAGGCTTCACCCCTGGCGCCCGAGAGCGACGAAGAGAAGCCCGCCACGGGCAAGGAGGGCGGCGACGGCAAGAAGGACGCCAAGGACGGTAAGACCGCGACCGGGGATGCCAAGGGCAAGGGCGACAAGGCGGAAGCGGAGCCCCCCAAGCCCGTGGACGTCAAGATCGCGTTCGAGGGCATCGAGCGGCGGATCGTGCCGCTGCCGATGCCGGTGAGCCACTACCGGTTCGCGGTCGCGGGTGCGGCGGGGTCGGTGTTCGTGGGCGAGCACGTGCCGCCGGCCAAGGGCGCGACCTTGCACAAGTTCACGCTGGAGAAGCGCAAGGCCGAGAAGTTCGTCGAGGACGTCGCGGACGTGTCGGTCTCGAACGACGGCAAGAAGCTGCTCTTCCGCAAGGAGGAGAAGGTCTTCGTGGTGGACACCGAGAAGCCTCCCGACGCCGGCAAGGGCGAGGTGAAGCTGGCCCTGCGGACGTACCTCGACCGCACGGCCGAGTGGCGCCAGATCTTCGACGAAGCGTGGCACTACGAGCGCGACTTCTTCTACGACCCGAACCTGCACGGCGCCGACTGGAACGCCGTGCGCGAACGCTACGCGCCGCTCCTGCCCTACGTCCGACACCGGTCCGACCTCAACTACCTCCTGGACCAGGTGAACGGCGAGCTGTCGGTGGGACACAGCTTCGTGTTCGGCGGCGACATGCCCGAGGTGGAGAAGCCCAGCGGGGGACTGCTCGGGGCCGATCTGGCCAGAGACGGTGGACGCTGGCGGATCGCGAGGATCTACAGCTTCGAGAGCTGGAACCCCAAGCTCGCCGCTCCCCTCGACCGCCCGGGCCTCAAGGTCGCGAAGGGTCACTACATCCTCGCCGTGGACGGGGTCGAGCTCACGGACCGCGACGATCCCTACCGTCTGTTGGACGGCACGGCGAAGCGCCAGACCGTCCTCCAGATAGGCGACAAGCCGACGATGGCGGGATCGTGGCCGGTGACGGTGGAGCCGGTCGACCGCGAGGGCGAAGACGCGCTGCGGCAGCGGGCGTGGGTGGAGGACAACCGTCGCCGCGTGGACGAGCTTTCGGGAGGCAAGCTCGCCTACGTGTGGGTCCCCAACACCGGCGAGAACGGAGTGGTCTCGTTCAACCGCTACTTCTTCGCGCAGCAGGACAAGCCGGCCGCGGTGATCGACGAGCGGTTCAACGGGGGCGGCCTGCTCGACGACTACATGGTGGACCTGATGACGCGGCGCCTGCGGGCCGCCATCACCAACGAAGTGCCCGACGGCAAGCCCTTCGTGCTGCCGGCCGGGATCCTCGGGCCCAAGGTGCTGCTCATCAACGAGCGCGCGGGGTCGGGCGGGGACTTCTTCCCCTGGGTCTTCCGCCAGCAGGCCGCGGGACCCCTCATCGGCACCCGGACCTGGGGCGGCCTCGTCAAGTCGTCCGTCCACTATCCCCTGGTCGACGGGGGCGGCGTCACGGCGCCGGACAACGCCGTGTTCGATCCGGTCAAGCGGGAGTGGATCGCGGAGAACAAGGGGGTCCCTCCGGACATCGAGGTCCTGCAGGACGCCAAGTCGGTGGCGGAGGGGCAAGGATCCCCAGCTCGAGCGCGGGGTGGCCGAGGCGTTGCGGCTACTCGCGGAGAAGCCACCCGTGGACGTGGTGCCGCCGCCCTTCTCGACGCCCGCCAAGCGCCCCTAGGGCTGCTCTCGAGTACGGCGCGACGTGCCCTCCACGGCTGGGCACCGTCGCGCCGCCGGGGATTACTGGGCCGCCTGGCTCGTTCCCGATCCTCCGGAGATCGCGGACCAGTGCGAAGAGCGGATCTTCCACTTGCCCGCTTCCTTCACGAACACCTGAGTGACCCGTGTCATGTAGTGGCTGACCGCGATCGCCCCTTTGGGCTTCATCGACCCTTCGGTGTAGTAGTGCGCAACCGCGATCTGTCCCTCGACGAGGGTGATGACGCGGATGTGCTTGGGCGTGATGTTGACGGCCTCGAAGTCCTCGGGTCTGCCGCCGGGTGCGATCTCTTGCAGCAGGCCTCCGCTCGACCAGAACTCCAGGGCTCCCTTCGAGGAGTATTCGTCCGCCTGGCCCTTAAGGTTCTTGTTGGTGTAGGCATTCGAGTCGAGGATCGTCTGGGTGACTTCCTTCTCCGTGTCGGACTGGGCGTAGGCGAAGCCCGAGCACAAGACAAGGCTGGCAGCGACGACAATGACGCTCTTCATTTTTCGACCTCTGGACGATGTGACGGAAGGAACGGCGAGCCCAGGTTGGGGCGGTAACGTGGCGGCATTCTAGCAGCCCCGAGGCTGTCGGCGCGGATCGACCCCCAGGCTGTCGAGGTTCGTGTATATAGTCCAGAGCATGCCAGGCACTCTCGAGATCCCCAAGAGACCGTTTGGCCGCTCGGGCATTCCCGTGTCGATCCTTGCCTTCGGGGGATGGCACCTCGGGGTGCCGAAGACGGATCGTGAGGCGATCCGGCTGCTGCACGCGGCCCTCGATGCGGGCGTCACCTTCCTGGACAACGCCTGGGACTACAACGACGGCCTCAGCGAGACGCGCATGGGCAAGGGCCTTCGCGGCCGCCGCGACCAGGCGTTCCTGATGACCAAGGTCTGCACGCACGGCCGCGGCGCGCGGGTGGCGATGCGCCAGCTCGAGGACTCGCTCCGCCGTCTGAGGACGGACCACCTCGATCTATGGCAGATCCACGAGGTGGTGTTCGACGACGAGCCGGCGCGGCACTTCGCGCGTGGCGGCGTGGTGGAGGCGCTCGACAAGGCGCGGCAGCAGGGCAAGGTGCGGTTCGTCGGCTTCACAGGACACAAGGACCCGCGGCTCCACCTGGAGATGTTGTCGTACGACTACCCGTGGGACGCCTGCCAGCTGCCTCTCAACTGCTTCGACCACTCGTTCCGCAGCTTCGAGCGCCTGGTGCTTCCCGAGCTCCACCGTCGCGGCATCGCACCCATCGGCATGAAGAGCTATGCCGGCGATGCGCGGGCCATCAAGGCGGGCCTGGTGACGCCGCAGGAGGCCCTCGCCTACGCGCTCAGCCTGCCGATCGCGACCCTCGTCAGCGGGATGGGATCCCCGCGCGACCTGAAGCAGAACGTCAGCGGTCGCGCGCGGGTTCCGCGCGCTCCCCGCCCGGCGAATGGAGGCACTGAGGCGCCGCGTGGCCGCCGAGGCGGCCGACGGTCGCTTCGAGCTCTACAAGATCGCTGCGGCCTTCGAAGGCAACGAGGCGCGACGGCAGCACGGCCTGCCCCTGCCCGGGGGGCTCGAGCTCTAGGGCCGGCGCTCGGGTCGGTGATAGGTTAGGGCGTCCGCCGATCACGAAGGAGGCCAGCTCTGGCGTTGCCCGCGAAGAGGGACGTGGTCGCCCAGTGGGCGTTCGACACGCGTCCGCTGCTCCTGCGCTTTCACCTCTGGCTGGAGGACGTAGAGGTCGAGTGGCGGCGCGGCGGGCCCGGGGTCGGCGTCGAGCACTCGGACTTCGCCTCCGGGGAGATGCGGCGCTCCCTGGCCATGACCGCGGGGGTGACGGCCCTGGGGACGCGCCTCTTCGCCCCCTTCGGCGCGGGCAAGGGCGCGGACAAGGCGACCCTCAACCAGGTCAAGAAGGACGCCGACGCGATCTCCGCCTACGTGACCAGCGAGGCCCTCTGGCACTTCAGCCGGAAGCTCCCCGAGAACCACGCGATCATGGTCTGCCTCGGGGAAGGCCTCATGCCGAAGGCCGGCGAGACCCCCGAGATGGGCGCCAACCCGCTCCTCGGCTTCGGCCGTGTCTACGCGCGGCCCCACGTGGCCAACCTGATCGACTGCCCGCGTCCACCGCCTGCTGAACGACCCCGCCTACGGCTGGCGCGGCTTCTACAAGAAGATGCGCGACCAGCGCATCCGCATCTGGGGCGCGGCCGTCGACACCCTGGAGAACACCTCGCGCTTCGCCAAGGGCGAGGACGCTGGGACCCACCACCGTGATCCACCTCTTCGACCAGCCCCTCGCCGTGACCCGGCCCTACGAGGCCTACATGGGGACTCTCGCGATTCCGCGGCGTGGTGGCCCGGGCCGCCGAGGAGCACTCGATCCACGTGGACCTCCTGTCCCCGCGGAGCAAGCTGGTCGAGGCCATCGAGCTCGCCGTCCCCGGCATCCGCCGCGACCACATCCACGTCTGGACCCTCGGCGGCAAGAGCCGCGCCCAGAGGCTCGGCGCGTCTCTGGGAGGAGTGGCGGGCCCTCGGCGTACACCTGGTCGAGGACGGGTGGCGCTGCCCGAGCGGGCAGCCGGCCTTCACCGAGTCGGGCACCTATGCTCCGACCTACCTCGTCGGCACCTGGAAGGACGAGAGCGGGGCTCCCCATCTCTTCCTGTGCGACGGGTACGCGGCCTCGGCCGAGGCCGTGCAGGCCGCCAGCCTGTCCGAGGCCCTCGACCTCGACGTGTCCATGGCCCTCTTCTCGCCCCGGTTCGAACGCCCCATGGAGGACGAGCATCGCCTGATGCGGCTCGACCCCGACGCGCTCGACCTTCGAGACCGACCTCGGCCGCGCTGCTGGGCACGCGCGGCCCCGTCGGCCGAGCAGGTCGAGTACTACCGGAGCTGCCTCCGCGAGCGGGTGGCGGCGAACCTTCCGGCGGGAAGGCGCGTGGTCCGCGTGGACGACTTCTTCCCGGAGAAGAACTGGCGCGTCCTGGCGGCCACGGGCTACATCGGCGACGATCCCTACACGGGCCTGCGCGGGGTCACGAAGCTGGGAGACGACACCTACGAGGTGACCACTCAGCTGGCCAGCCGGGAGTTCGCCATGGTCGTCCGGTTCGTGTTCCGCTTCCTGGAACCCCTCGCGCAGAGCCGGCTGATCTTCAGCCCCCTCCTGGAGCGGTTCATCGCGGGCGAGGACTACCGGCGGCGCGCCGTGAAGGTGTCGGACTCGGGCCGGATCCGCAACGAGCTCGCAGACCCTGTGCTCGCAGGCCCTCGAGTATCGGGACCACACCATCCGCGATCCACTTCGATCGCATCGACGACGCGGTCATCCCGCCCGGGAAGAAGACCGTGATCCGTGACGTCCTGGAATGGTACAAGGGCAACCATCCCGTGTGGTTCTCGTGGCTGGAGATCGCCTGATCGCCTCTGCGCTGCCCGGCGGTGCGGCCCGCGGGCGTGCCGGCCACTGAGCTACATCACCGGGCCCATGATCCAGGGCGCGAACTCTTCTTCGCCCACCCCGGCGAGCTCGCTCTTGCTCTTCTTTCCCGACGCCACCGCGATGACCTCCTCGAAGATCGCGCGGCCCACCGTCTCCAGGGGGACCCCGTCCAGGATCACGCCGCAGTCGAGGTCCATGTCGTCTTCCATGTGGCGGTAGATCGCGGAGTTGGTGGCGAGCTTGATGGAGGGGACCGGCCGGCTGCCAAAGACCGATCCCCGACCGGTGGTGAAGCAGATGACGTTGCAGCCGCCGGCCACGAGCCCGGTGATGGACACGGGATCGTGGCCGGGGGTGTCCATGAACACGAAGCCGTGGGACCTGATCCGCTCGCCGTAGAGCACGACGTCCATGAGGGGCGTGGTGCCGCCCTTGGCGATGCCGCCCAGTGATTTCTCGAGGACGGTCGTGATCCCCCCCGCCTTGTTGCCGGGGGCGGGATTGTTGTCCATCTTCTCGAGGCCCCGGCAATACCACTCCCACCACTTGTAGCGGTCGAGAAGCTTCTGGGCGACTTCCCTGCTGATGGCGCGCCGCACCAACAGGTGCTCGGCGCCGTAGGTCTCGGGGGTCTCCGCAAGCACGCCCGTCCCTCCGTAGCGGACGAGCTCGTCCACCGCCCATCCCAGGGCGGGGTTGGCGGTGATCCCGGAGTTGCCGTCCGACCCCCCGCAGTTCGTGGCGATCATGATCTCGGAGACGGGCTGGCGCGTGCGTTTCGCCTCGTTGGCCCGGGGCAGCAGACGGGCCACCTCGGCGACGGCGCGGTCCACCGCCTTGCGGATGCCCCCGCTCTCCTGGATCGTCACGATGGGCGGCCTCCCGTCCGGGGCCAGGGGCAGGGTCATGCCCTGGCGCTCCACCATGACCGGGGCCTGGTTCACCTCGCAGCCGAGGCCGATGACGACGTAGGCGGCCACGTTGGGGTGCTGGGCGTATCCGGCCAGCACCCGTTGGAGGGCGAGGTGGTCTTCCCCGAACTGCTCGATCGCGCATCCCGACTTGTGGGTTATCGCGATCACCCCGTCGACGCCCGGGTAATCGCGACTCACGTCCGCGAAGCGCTGCTTGACGAATTGGCTCACGCTGGCCGAGCAGTTGACCGTGGAAACCACGGCTATGTAGTTGCGGGTGCCCACTCGCCCGTCCGCGCGCAGGTACCCGTCGAAGTAGCGCATTTCTTCGGGGGGGTATCGCAAGACCGGACGAACGTCGGCTCCGAAGTCGTAGTCGCGAGGCACGAGCCCGAAGGCGAGGTTGTGGGTGTGCACGTGGTCGCCGGCGGCGATGGCGGTGGTGGCGAGGCCGATCACCTGGCCATATCGGCGCACCGGCCCGCCGGCGGCCACGGCCCGCCGAGCGAGCTTGTGGCCGGGAGGAATATCCGCCCGCACGGTCAGCGGGCCACTCACGTCGTCGAGCACGGTTCCCGCGGACAGACCGGCTTTGGCGATCGCCACGTCGTCCCCGGGCTGCAGGACGATGGCTTTCTCGGTGAGGGTAGCGGTGGTCATGGCTGCCTCCCAGTATGCCCTCGGTTTCGATTCGCCCGGGCGGCGTACATCGCATCGTCCGCGGCCTGGAGCGCCGCGTCGGGATGGCCGCCGGGAGCGAGCGGAGCGGTGCCCACGGAGAACCGGATCTCCGGCCCGCCGTCAATCGAGTCCTTCAGAAGCGTGCGCAGGCGGGCGAGCCGCTCGGCGACTCCCGCCTCCTGGAGACCCGTGGCCACCACCAGGAACTCGTCGCCGGCGTAGCGCGCCACGAAGTCGCTGGGCCGGAAGCACTCGCGCAGCGCGTCGGCGAACCGCTTCAGGCACAGGTCGCCCTGGTGGTGTCCCAGGCGATCGTTGATCTGCTTGAAGCCGTCGAGGTCGAAGAAGAGCAGCAGCGCTCCTTCGGGCTGCACGGACCGAAGCGCCTCGGGAAGGCCCCGACGATTGGCGAGTGCGGTGAGGGGATCGCGGTCGGCCAGGCGGCGCAGGTCCTCCTGTGCCGCCAAGAGGTCCGTGTTTGCCTGACGCAGCTCGCGCTGAACCTTCTCGGAGATCCCAATCACGCAGCCGAGCGCGATCAGCCACTCGACGCCGCTGTCGAGCGACGAATGCACCGAGAGGAAGGCCGCCGCGCGGCCGACGAGTGCCTTGTCGAGGGTGCCGGACGCGAGCAGGGTGCTGCCGTAGGCCGCGGCTTCCACGAGCGCCAGCGCTCCGCGGAGCAGAAGCCCCGCGGTCAGCCAGCCGATCCCCCGCTCGCGCGGAGGCCCGAGCAGCAGGAGTCCCCCGAGCACGAGCACGATTCCCATCGCCGTGTGCTGGACCACCCCCACCTGCTCGAGGACGAGCGGCAGCGCGCCGCACAGCAGCGCGTAGAGTGCGAGCCCGAGCACCGCGTAGCGAACGGGGATGAGCCTCGCGCCGGCTCGCTTCAGGGCCCAGGCGCCCTGGACGAGGAGGACGACGTAGGCGGCTTTGGCCCCCATGTAGGCGAGCCGGATGACGCCGGTCATGCTGGCCTCGAAGTACCAATAGCCAACCGTCACCAGCAGCGCGAGGAGATTGAAGGCCCACGCCCCAACCCAGATGCGAACCTCGAGTAGCCGCACCGAGCGCGAGAGCGCCGCGAAGAACACCGCGATCATGAGCAGCGAGGTCGCCTGGACCACGGTGCTCCAGACCCAGAGCTGGTTCATCGGGCCGCCACGCCAAAGCTCATCGAACCCCCGCGCCCGATGTTATCCGACGCTGAACCTGGACTGTTTGGGGTAGGCCTCTCGAGCCCGGGACGAATCTCGCCGAGTTCCGGGTCCATAGCCGCGTCCTCCTTGACGCCCGCGCGGGGCGCGAAGTAGTGTCAGCGATGTCGGCCTGGTGACGGACGCGAACCCTCAGGCTACCAAGGTGCCGGGCCGGCACCCACTCGAGGTCTCCATGCGACTGATCCTGCCCTCCACCGTCGTCCTCGGCCTGAGCGTCCTGTCCAGCGCCGCCGCCCAGCAGCCGCCGCCGGCCCCTGCGGTCCCGGCCCGCGGTGAACAGACCTTCCCGGCCCAACAACGCCCCCTGGCCGACCCCGCGGTGGTCGAGAACGGCAAGACCCTCTACGGCATCCATTGCCGTCTGTGTCACGGGCCGGACCTGCGGGGCGGCGACATGGGAGGTGTCAACCTGTTGCGGTCGGCGCTGGTGTTGAAGGACCAGGACGGCGAGCTGATCCTCCCCGTCGTGACCCAGGGGCGATTCCCGCAGGGATCGGCCCCCGATGCCGGCGCTGGCGCTCGCCGCCGCCGACGTCAAGGCGGTCGCGGCCTACATCCACAGCGTAGCGGCGCGAGGAGCAAGGCAGGGCGGACCGCCGCCGGGGCCGCCCCTCGAGCTGAACATCGTGGTCGGCAACGCCGCCCGCGGCCAGAAGTACTTCGGCGCGAACTGCGCGAGTTGTCACTCGCCGACGGGCGACCTTTCGGGAGTGGCGACGCGGTACCCGGAGCCGATGCAGCTGCAGAACGCATGGGTGGCCGGCCGCGCGGGCTTTGCCCGCTTCGGGCCCGGCGCTCCCGCAGCCCCCGCGACCCCGCCGCGGACCCCCAAGCCCGTCACGGTGACGGTGACCACCCGCGACGGCCAGCGCGTCGAGGGTCGGCTCGAGCGCATCGACGACTTCATCGTCGCTCTGGCCCAGGCCGACGGCACCCGGCGCACCTTCCGACGTGAAGGCGACGGTTCCGAAGGTCGAGATCAGCGATCCCCTCGAGGGACACAAGAAGCTGCTCGTCAAGTACACGGACGCAGACATCCACGACGTGACCGCCTATCTGGTGACCCTGAAGTGACACGCATGAACCGCGCACTCCTGACCGCTCTCCTTGCTGGCAGCGCCGGTCTTGCTCGCCGCGCAGGACCAGGGAGGTCTCGATCCGGCAGCGCTCCTGAAGCCGCTCGCCGAGTCCTGGCCCACCTATTCGGGCGACTACTCGGGACGCCGCTACAGCGCGCTCGACCAGATCAACCAGGCCACGGTGAAGGGCCTCGGCCTCGCCTGGACGGCTGAGCTCAAGGCCGGGCCGCCTGGCGCCCCGGGAGGGTTCGGAGGATTCGCGCGGTTCGGCGCCGGAGGCGCACCCGTCATCGTGGGCGGCGAGGGCACCGCCGAGTTCTCGGGCACGCCTACCGTCAAGGGCTCGATCCTGCATGGTGGACGGCGTGCTGTACGTGACGGCGCCCGACAACGTGTGGGCGCTCGACGCGCAGGACGGACGCGTGCTGTGGCGCTACTTCTGGAAGACGCGCGGCGGCACTCACATCGGCAACCGCGGCGCGGGCCTGTGGCACAACTACCTGTTCTTCGAGACGCCGGACAACTACCTGGTCTCGCTCGACGCGCGGACGGGCAAGGAGCGCTGGCACGTCGAGATCGCGAGCTTCGAAGAACAGTACTTCTCGACGGTCGCTCCCGTGATCGTCGGCGACCACGTGCTCGTCGGCACCGGCAACGACCTCGACATGCCCGGCTTCCTGCAGTCGTTCGATCCGGAGACCGGCAAGCTGCAGTGGAAGCTCTACACCGTGCCCATGAACCCCGGCGATCCAGGGCTCGAGACCTGGCCGAGCCTCGAAGCCGCGCGGCACGGCGGCGCCCAGCCCTGGGTTCCCGGGGCCTACGACCCGGAGACGAAGCTCTACATCATCGGGACCGGCAATCCGACGCCCGCGTACACCGGTCAGGCACGCCGCGGCGACAACCTCTTCACGTGTTCGCTCGTCGCCGTGAACGTGGACACGGGGAAGATGGCCTGGCACTACCAGACGTCCCCGCACGACACGCACGACTGGGACTCGGCGCAGACGCCGGTGCTGATCGACGGCGTGATCGACGGGAAGCCGCGGAAGCTCGTCGCGACCGCCGCCCGCAACGGCTACTTCTTCACCCTCGATCGCGTGACCGGCGAGCTCCTGGTGTCGTCGAAGTTCGGGACCACCACGAACTGGGCGAAGGGCATCCGCAAGAACGGCGCGCCCGATCCCGATCCCGGCAAGGAAGCGACGATCCCCGGATCGCTCGTCTCGCCGGTCGAAGGCGGGGTCACGAACTGGCCCCCTCCGGCGTTCTCTCCCGAGACCGGCCTCTTCTACATCAACGAGAGAAACGGCTTCAACCTCCTGTACCTCACCGATCCCGACCCGCGCGGCTCGATGGGGCTCGCCGGCAAGGCCGTGGGGCCGGTCGGCGCGTGGCCGACCGCCTTGCAGGCGATCGACTACCGCACGGGCAAGGCGGCCTGGCGCCACGTGTATCCGGGGGTCAACGGCGAGGGCGGCTCGGGCGGCCTGCTGGCGACGGCGGGCAAACTCGTCTTCGGCGGCGACGGCGGCGGCAACCTGGTCGCGTTCGACGCCAAGAACGGCACGCCGCAGTGGCACTCGCGCATCGGCTCGCTCAGCAACGCCCCGCAGACCTACATGGTCGACGGCCGCCAGTACGTGCTGGCCGCGGTCGACGACCGGCTGTACGCGTTCGCGCTCAACTGAGGCCCCCTCGGGGGCTACGGGGCCTTGGGGCCGGGCTAGGGACGCGCGGGCGGCTTGAGCTCGGTGATGCTCTGCTTCGGGACGAGCGCCCGCGCCTCCTTCTTCACGACCAGGCCTTTGCCCAGCACGAATGAGGCGGTCTGGCGGATGTCCCTGGACGACGCTCCGAGCCTGACCTCGTAGCGGCCCGCGTCGGCGACCCAGGCGGAGACCACGGGGTCGAACGAGGCGAGGCTACGGGCGTCCAGCGCGAAGGTGAGAGTCTGGGTTTCCCCGGGGGCGAGCAGCTTCGTCTTGGCGAACCCCTTGAGCTCTTTCGCGGGCTTGTCGAGCGACTTCGAGGGGGCGGTCAGGTAGAGCTGCGCCACCTCGCGGCCCGCGACGCGGCCGGCGTTCTTGACGTCGACGCTGACCACCAGCTTGCGGTCGAACCGGGGCGCGCTCAACTTCAGGTTGGCGTAGTCGAAGCTCGTGTAGGAGAGCCCGTAGCCGAACTCGTAGGCCGTCTTGACCCCGAAGGTGTCGTAGTAGCGGTAGCCGACGTAGATGCCGTCTTCGTAGGTGATGGTCGAGGGCTTGGGGCGCCGGAACCCCGGCGGGGCATTCGGCGGCTGCTCGGGCTCGGGTGCGCCGGGGATCTCCTGTCCGGGAAAGGTCTTCGCCGACGGTACGTCCATGTAGTCGATCACGAACGTGCTGGCGAGCTTCCCAGAAGGGTTGACCTTGCCGCGCAGGATGTCGGCGACCGCGTGGCCGGCCTCCTGTCCGCCTTGCCATGCGAGCAGGATCGCATCCGGCTGTTCCCTCCAGCTCGCGGTCTCAATGCTGCCGCCGACGTTCAAGACCACCACGGCCTTCTTGCCTTTGGCCTGGAAGGCGGAGGAAACCTGCTGGACGAGCCTGCGCTCGGCGTCGGAGAGCTTGAAATCGCCCTCGGTGTTGGTGCGATCGCGACCCTCGCCGGCGTTCCTGCCGACGGTGACGATGGCGACGTCGGAGAGCGCGGCCATGCTGCTCACGAGGTCGGCGGGGATGTCCAGCTCCGCTATCGGCACGTACCTCGAGAAGCCGCGAGGGGGCGGCGCGGGGCGCCCGGCCTTCACGAGCTTCAGGTAGCCGGCGTAGACCGCCTGAAGGTCGGCGTTCACCACGTAGCCGGCGCGCTCCAGACCCTGGGCCAGGGACACGGTGTAGGCCTCGTTGACGTCGCCGCTGCCGGTGCCCCCGGAGAAGGTGTCGTAGGAGGCATTGCCGAACGCGGCCACGGTCTTCGTCTCGGGGGCGAGGGGCAGGGCGGCCCCGGCGTTCTTGAGCAGAACCATGCCCTCGCCCGCCGCCTCGCGAGCCACCTCGGCGTGCGCCACGAGGTCGGGCTTGTTCGAGAACTTGTAGCCCTTGAAGCGCGGGCCCTCCGCCAGGACCTTGAGAACCCTCTCCACGTTCGCGTCCAGGAGCTTCACGTCCAGCTTGCCTTCCTGGACTGCCTTCACGATCGCGTCCCGCTGGGCGGGGCGACCGGGCATGATGAGGTCGTTTCCGGCCGCGACCTGGGCGAGCGGGTCCCGGCCGCCGCCCCAGTCCGTCATCACGTAGCCCTTGAAGCCCCAATCGCCTCTCAGGATGGTGGTCACCAGATCGCGGCTCTCGGGCGCGTAGGTCCCGTTGATCAAGTTGTAGGACGTCATCACCGTCCAGGGTTGCGCCTCCTCGACGGCGATCCGGAATCCCTCGAGGTAGATCTCGCGCAGCGCACGCGTGCTGACGTTGGTGTCGAGCGCGGTGCGGGCGGTCTCCGCGTTGTTGGCGGCGAAGTGCTTGATCGAGGTCCCGACCCCCTGCGACTCGACGCCGTTGACCATGGCCGCCGCCATCTTGCCGGTGACGAGGGGGTCCTCCGAGTAGTACTCGAAGTTCCTGCCGCAAAGCGGATTCCTGTGGATGTTCAGGCCAGGAGCGAGGAGCACGTCGACGCCGTACTCGAGAAGCTCGTTGCCCATCGCCTTGCCGACCCGCGTCACGAGATCGGTGTCCCAGGTCGAGGCCAGCAGGGTGCCTACGGGGAAGGCCGTCGCGTAGTAGGTGCTCGCGTCGTCCGGCCGGTTGGGGCTGATCCGCAGGCCGGCGGGGCCGTCGGCCAGCACGGAGGAGGTGATACCGAGGCGGGGAACCGCGTGGGTGGTTCCCGCCGCGCCGGGGACGAGGCGCTGCGTCGCACCCACCGTGCCGCCACCCGGGGACGCGGCGGCCCCCGGCGCTGCAGGCGTGCCGGGCGCACCTGGAGCCGCAGGCGGAGGGCCAAAGCCGCCGCCGCCTTCTCCGACGACGAGGGCGGCCTTCTCTTCCAGCGTCATGGCGGCGACGACGTCCTTGATCTTCGCTTGCCCGAGCTTTGGGGGAGCGGCCGCGGGCCCTTCAGCCGCATGCGCCGCGACGCTCGCGGCAAGGAGCGTCACGAGGGGGAAGCCTCGAAAGCGCACCATCCGATCCTGGCGTTTCGTTGGGTTCATCGACAGAAGTGCTCCTCGAGAGTGCTTGTAGCGGGGGGGGTCGAACGCGCAAGAATACCTCTATATAGAGCCAGGGCCCAGAAATGTTCGTCGTTCAAGCCCGTGGCCTGGCGCGCGGCCGAGATCCTCGCCGCGTTCTGCGCCGATCTGGCCGAGCCGCCGGCCTCGGCAACCGTGGGGTGGCTGTCAGCTCACTCCGAGAGGGCGATCAAGGGGTCGACCCTCGTGGCGCGGAGAGCAGGTAACGCGCACGCGAAGAGCGCCACCAGGCCAAGGGCCGCGGTCACGGCTGCGAGAACGAAGGGATCGCTCGCCTCGATGCCGAAGAGCTGGCTCTCCAGGCTGCGGCGGAGAAGGAACGCGCCCACCGCACCGAGCAGGAAGCCGGCGCCGACCAGCAACAGGCCTTCGCGGATGATCAGCTCGAAGATCGCGCGGCCGCTGCTCCCCAGGGCCATGCGGATGCCGATCTCCTTCCGCCGCTGGACCACGAGGTAGCCGAGCACCCCGTAGATGCCGATGGCGGAGAGGAAGAGGGCGACGACACCGAAGCTCGCGGAGAGAAGCACCGAGGACCGCCGATTGGCCAAGGCCCCTTCGGTCCTCTCCTCCATGGTCTTGACGTCGAAGACCGGCAGCTCCCGGTCGAGCGCCGTGATCGCGGCGCGCAAGGCGGTCCCGAACGACTCGGGTTCTCCCGCGGTCTTGACCGCGAACGTGATGAAGCGCGAGGTGTCCTGGGCCATCGGGTAGAAGCAGGCGCCGACCGTCTGCGTCGCCTTCGGTCAGATCGTGGAGCTTCAGGTCCTCGACCACGCCGACCACGGTCAAGAACACCGTCTTGTCGCTGATCGCGGTCAGGTTGTTGATGTCGGTGGGCCGGTAGAGACGGCGTCCGATGGGGTCCTGGTTCGGCCAGAAGCGCTCCGCGAGCTTCTGGTCCACCATGATCACGGGCAGGGCCTTGGCCCCGTCGTGGTCGTCGAAGAAGCGGCCGTGGACCAGCTTCGCTCCCATGGCCTCGAAGTAGCCCGGGGTCACGTCCACGCCGCTCGGCGAGATCACCGACTCGCCGGGCCGCATCAGGTAGCCCTCGGCCAGGATCACGCTGTCGTTGCGGTTCCAGCCGAAGGGGATGGTGTCGGTCGCCCCCACGGTCACGGCACCCGGTTGCGCGCGCAGACGCCGGAGGGCCTCGTCGGTGAAACGGCGGAGCGCGTCGTCGTCCGCGTACCGGCGTGCGGGGCAGGCTGACGGTGGCGGTGAGGAGCCGCTCCGACGAAAAGCCGGCGTCGATCCGCAGCACCTTGCGGAAGCTCGCGAAGAGCAGGCCCGCCCCCACCAGCAGCACGAACGTGGAGGCCACCTGGGCCACGATCAGGACGCGGCGCAGGCTCCGGGCGCCGTGACCGCCGGTCGAGCCCCGGCCCTCTTCGCGCAGGACCTGGTTGAGGTTGGCCGGCACCACCGCCACCACGGGGATGAGGCCGATCACGAAACCGATCGCGATGGAGAGCGCGAGCGCGTAGAGGATCACCGAGCCGTCGAGGCCGAGGTCGGCACCGTAGGGCAGGTCCTGAAGGTTCATCGTGCCCACTCCCCGCAGGGCCGCCCGGCCGAGGAAGAGCCCGGCGGTGGCCGCGATCAGGGAAAGCATCACCCCTTCGATGACGAGCTGGCGCGCGAGCTGCGAGCGGCCACTGCCCAGGGCGAGCCTCGTGGCGAGCTCCTTCTGGCGCGTGCGGGCGCGGACGAGGACCAGGTTCGCGACGTTGACGCAGCCGATGAGGAGCACGAAGAGAGCGCCCCCCCACATCAGGTAGAGCGTGGTCTTGACGCTCCTCACCAGACGGTCGTGCCAGCCGGTCACGACGGTGTGGAAGCCCGCGTTGATCAAGCAGCTCCTTGTACTGGGGGAAGCGCTCGAGGTTCGCCGCGTTCAAGGCGTCGACCTGGGACTGGGCCTGCTCGAGGGTGGCGCCGGGCTTGAGCCGGCCGAGGTTCTCGTAGTTGTTGCTGTGGCGGTTGCTGTCCGAGCGCTGCTCCGCGGTGAAGGCAAGGGGCCGCCAGAGCGCGACCGACGGATGAAGCACCTGGATCTCCTTCGGCATCACCCCGACGATCGTGTACGGCTGGCCGTCGAGCCGGATGTCCCGTCCGACCACTCCGGCGTCGCCGCCGAACTGGCGGTGCCAGAACGCGTCGCTCAGCACCACCTTCTTCTCGTTTCCGACCTCCCCTTCCTCCTCGGTGAAGGTCCGGCCGAGGGCGGCGGGGACGCGCAGGAGGCGGAAGAACGACGGGGTGACGTTCAGCACGTCGAGCCGGGCGGGCGTTCCCTCCTGATCGACGCTCAGGCTCGCGTGGTTGAAGAGCGCCTGCTCTTCGAAGACCGACATGTCCCGCAGCCGGTCGTAGTAGTCGGGCACCCCCGAGTTGGATGGGTCGCCGGCCCCCGCCTTCGGGTAGGCGTTGGCCATGAGCACGATGCGATCGGACTCGGGGAACGGCAGGGGCCGCAGAAGGATGTTGTGGACGACCGAGAAGAGGGCGGTGTTGGCGCCGATGCAGACGGCCAGGGTCAGGGCGGCGGCCAGGCTGAAGGCCTTCTCCCGGGCCAGAAGCCGCGCCCCCAGGCGCAGCTCGCGAGCGAGCCAATCCATGCACACCTCCCCGAATCGAGTGACGGCCTCGACCCGTGAACGCGCGAATGAGGCTCCGGGTTCACGAAAATGAGCCGTCGGTTTCTTTGACGGGGCCGAAGGGTTCAACTAGCCTACTCGTGACTCGTCACAGGATCGGATTGTCGGGGTCCCAATGAAGTGTGCGCTTTCGCGGCGGACGGCGACGTACGCTGCCTTGGTTTGGTTGGGCCTGAATCCGGTCCAGGCCGGCACACACCCGCACCCGGCCGTGGCTCACACCAGCACAGCGCTCCCGCTCGTTCGAACGAGCGTGGTCACACCGGTCTTCACCGAGGTCGCCAAGCTGGGCGGGTTGGCCGACACCCAGGGAGACGAGGGCGACCAGTTCGGCTCCGCGGTCGCGATCGAGGGTGACACGGCGGTCGTGGGCGTTCCCGGAAAGGACGTATCGGGGGCCAACGCGGGCGTCGCGCTCGTCTTCGTCCGGGTCGCAGGTGTCTGGACTCTACAGGCCACCCTCGCTCCTCCAAGCCCGGCGGAGGCCGACCTTGCCTTCGGAGTGTCCGTCGCGATCTCGAACGACACGCTCGTGGTCGGATCGACCGGAGGCTATTCCTCTTCGGGTGCGGGCTACGTCTATGTTCGTTCTGGACAGACCTGGTCGCCACAGGCGACCCTGACCGGGCTCGACACCGGGGCATCCGACCGCTTGGGCTCGAGCGTCGCCATCTCGGGCGACACGGCGGTCGTCTCCGCTCCCCAGGCCAGCACGGGATTCGGTCCGGGCTCCGGAGCGACCTACGTCTTCACTCGAACCGGCGCGACCTGGAGCCAACAGCAGAAGCTCCTGCCTGCCGACCTTGCCGCCTTTGACCAGTTCGGATCCTCGGTGGCCGTGGACGGGAACACGGTGCTGATCGGCGCCGACATGGACGACTCGGGCTTCGGCGAAAATGCAGGCTCGGCCTATGTCTTCACGCGGACCGGAGGGGTTTGGAGCCAGCAGCAAAAGCTCCTGCCCCAGACCGGAAAGTCGGTCGACTTCTTCGGGACTGCGGTCGCGCTCGCGGGGGACGTTGCGGTCATAGGTGCGCCCGGGGTCGAGCTCGCGTCCCTGTACGCATCCGGTGCGGGCTATGTCTTCGAGCGAACGGGCGGCTCCTGGACCGAGACCGCGACCCTCAGTCCACCCGCTCCCACGCCCGGCGCGAGGTACGGCATCGCCGTAGCCGTGTCGGCGGGCGTCGCGGCCTTGGGCCCGGGCGGCGACTACCCGGAGACGCCGGTCTACCTCTTCCGCGCGGGCGGCGGAGCCTGGGGCATCGAGGCCGCGCTCCCGTCGGGTGGCCAGACCCAGCAGTCCTTCGGGACAGCGGTGGCACTTTCCGGCGGCACGCTCCTGGCCGGGGCGCCCCTGGTCGACAACACGGGCGCCGCCTTCGTCTTCACCTTCACCGCCGGCGCCTGGGCACAACAAGCGCGTTTGGACAACACCGGCACCACCCGCGGCGATGGGTTCGGCTCGACGGTAGCGGTGGACGGTGACACGATGGCCGTGGGTGGTCCCGCGGATGACACTCCTTCCGCCCGCGGGTCGGGGTCCGTCACCCTCTTCACGCGGGTGGGCGGCGTTTGGACAGTTCTACGAAAGCTCGTCCCCGAGCCGGGCGAGACCCAAAGGTTCGGCCGCAGCCTGGCCCTCGAGGGCAACCTGCTCGTGGTCGGAGCCGGCTCGCAATCCTACAAAGGCGGATCGGTCTACCTCTTCCGAAAGGCCGTCGACTGGAGCCTGGAGCAGAAGCTCGAGCCCGTCGCCTCCACCAGCGATTTCGGCGAGAGTGTGGCGACCAGCGCCGGAACGGTGCTGGTCGGCGAGCCGAACGGGGACTTCAACAACGTCTACAGCGCCGGTGCGGTCTCCGTCTTCATTCAGTCGGGGGGCGTCTGGGTCGTCCAGCAAAGGCTCCTGGCCCCGACGCCCAAGGCGTACAGCTCGTTCGGCAACACCCTAGGCATCGCGGGTGACGTCGCTGTCATCGGCTCACCCGGCAACGCTCCGCGGGCATATGTCTTTCGCCGCGCGGGCGGGATCTGGACCTTCAGCCAGGAGCTCCTGGCCACGCAATCGGGGGAAACCTTCGGTACTGCGATCGCCTCGAACGGATCGGACCTTGCGGTGGGATCCCCCGGGCAAGGTGGCTATCCCGTGGAGAACGGCTCCGTCTACGTCTTCAAGGATGCGGCCGGCGTCTACTCTCTCGTCCAACGCCTCTCCTGTCCGTCGACCGCCGTCTACGTCAGATGCGGGGCATGGGCTGCGCTCTCCGGGGACACGTTGCTCGTGGGTGCGCCTCTTGGTCTGTACGCAATTCCATCGGCGGGCTCCGCCGCGATGTTCGTTCGGAGCGGCGGCCAGTGGTTCCTCCAGCAGCAGCTCCTGGCTTCGGACCCGGCGCCCCAGCCGAGTTTCGGCGCCAGCGCCGCTCTGGCCGGAACCCAGGTGGTCGTGGGCGCTCCCGCTACCGATGCCGGCGCCCGCCAGAGCGGCGCCGTGTACGTGTTTGGACCCGCGAGCTCCGACCTGTCGCTCTCCATGACCACGAGCCCGCTCGTGGTCAACCAGGGCGACCTCGTAACTGTGACCCTGGCGTTGACGAACGGAGGCCCGGCCGCGGTCACTGGTGCGGCCGTCGGCCTCGCCCTCCAGCCGGGTCTCGTGTTCAGCGCTTCGGACAACGGAAACTGCGTGGCCAGCCCTGCCGGCGCGACCTGTAGTTTCGGCGCTCTTGCGCCCGGCGCCTCGACGTCCGTCGACTTCTTCGCGGTGGCCGCGGCCGTCGGGACCTTCACGAGCACGGCCACAGTGGCGTCGGGCGGCCCCACCGCCCAAGGGACGACGACCATCCTTGCGGCCGGTGCCGACGTGACCGTCACCATCGCGACATCTCCACCCGCGAGGCGGGGTCAGCTCCTCGACTACTGGCTCTACGTGCAGAACGACGGTCCCGGCACGGCTGCGGCGGTGCAAGTGACGCACCCTGCGCCAACCGGTCTCACGCTCGACAGCGTGAGCGGACCGATGTGCCTTTCCTTGCCGTGCGCCATTCCGAGGATTCCCGTGGGAGTGAACTACACGATCCTGGTCAGCTACGTCGTGCCCAAAGACTACCCCGGTCCCGATCCCATCATGGACACGGCGACCGTGACGGCGGCCAACGGTGACCCTCTGCCCGGCAACAACACCGCGACCGGCGCCACGCCGTTACAGGCCGGCAATACTCGTCTGCGCTTCTACACCCTGCCCCCCTGCCGGCTCGTCGACACCCGGGACGCCGCCTTGGGAGGGCCTTTGCCCCTGCCGCCGGGCCCCGCGTTCTTCACCGCGGCCGCGGGCATGTGCGGCGTTCCCTATTCGGCGCGGGCCCTGGCCCTCAACGTCACCGTGACGCAGTCCACGACCGCGGGCTACTTGAAGCTGTACCCGCAGGGTGCCACGGCACCGGCCGCTTCCTTCGTCAACTATCAGGCGGGCCAGACACGCGCGAACAGCGGCGTCATCGGAGTGGACAGCTCGTCGCGCTTCGCGGTCGAAGTGGGACAGGGCGCCGGCTCCGCCCATGTCATCGTCGATGTGGTGGGCTACTTCCTGGAGCCTTAGGCCTAGCCAAACCCCAGGCGTTGGTTGAGCACGGCCTTGATCGCCAAGCACCGAGCTTCGAGACGGGCGCGGGCGGGGGCGACGTCGGCGGCGGTCTTCACCGCCGCCACCAGCTCGACGTAGAACTTGATCTTGGGCTCGGTGCCGCTGGGGCGAACGGTGAGGCGCGCGCCGTCTTCCGCGTAGAAGACGAGCACGTTGGAGCGGGGATAGCTGAGCGGCTTCGACGGTCCGCCCACCGCGCGTTCCTGGCCGGACAGCAGGTCGAGCACCCGATGGACGGGGCTGTCGGCGAGTGACCGGGGAGGGTCGGAGCGGAGCGCTTCCATCGCGGCGGCGATGCGCTTCCTTCCCGAGCGCGTCGGACAGGGTCACCGACCACTGGACCTCGTGGGACATGCCGTGGGCCACGAGAATCTCGTCGATCCGGGCGAGCAGGCTGATGCCGCGGCCCTTCAGGTAGCGCGCCAGGTCGGCGAGGCGCACCGCCGCGCCGATGCCGTCCTTGTCGCGGACCAGGGGCCCGACGGTGTAGCCGAGCGCTTCTTCGTAGCCGAAGACGAAAGCCTGGCCCGCGGCCTCGCCCTTCCGTGCCGCGTCGGCGATCCACTTGAATCCGGTCAGGGTCTCCGCGTAGACGGCGCCGCGGTCGCGGGCCATCCGCGAGAGAAGCGTCGAGGACACGAGGGTCGTGGCCACGAGCTTGGGCCGACCCTTGGTGTCCGCGTGGGTCAGCGCGTCGTTCGCGAGGAGGATCCCGATCTCGTTGCCGGACAGCATGCGGTAGCTCCCGGTCGCGGGATCGAGCACCGCGGCTCCGAGGCGGTCCGCGTCGGGGTCGTTGGCGAGGATGAGGTCGGCCTGGATCTCCCGGGCGAGGGCCAGGGAGCGGTCCAGCGCTCCCTTCTCTTCGGGGTTCGGAAACGCGACCGTGCGGAACGCGCCGTCGGCGTCGGCCTGGGCGGGCACCACGGCGACGCCCTCGTAGCCGGCTTGCCGGAAGGCGCGGATGGCCAGCCGATGGCCGACCCCGTGCATGGCGGTGTAGACGATGCGCAGGGGCGTGGCGTCGGGCGGGTGCAGGACGGCGCGGCGGATTCCTTCGAGGTAGGCCGATTCGACCGAGTCGTCGACCGTGCGGCGCAAACCCGCAAGGGCCGCGTCCGGCGGAGCGATGCGAACGATCTGGTCCACCCGCGGGGCCGTGGCGATGCGGGCCGCGATTTCCTGGTCCTCGGGCGGGATGATCTGCGCGCCGTCCGCGCGGTAGACCTTGTAGCCGTTGTCCTTGGGCGGGTTGTGGCTGGCCGTGACCATCACCCCGGCCGCGGCGGCGACGTGGACGGTGGCGAACGCGCACAGCGGAGTGGGGACGGGATCGGGGAAGAGATGGGCGGGGATGCCGAGGCCCGCCAGGACCGCAGCCGTGTCCTCGGCGAACTGGCGGCTCGAGTAGCGGCCGTCGAAGCCGATCAGGACCCCGGCGCGGCGGGGGTCGGGCCCGCCGTTCGCCGCCCGGGCCAGGAGGTGCGTTCCGAGGCCGTGCGCGGCTTTGATGACGACCACCCGGTTCATCCGGGCGAGGCCGCCCTCCACCCGCCCGCGTAGACCCGCGGTGCCGAACTCGAGGGGTGCCGAGAAGCGATCGGCCAGCTCGGCCAGGGCGGCGGCGTCCGAGGCCTGGGCGCGGGCGACCAGGGACCGCAGCTCGTCGCGGCTCTCGGGGTCGGGGTCTTCCTCGGCGAAGGATTGCGCCTCTTCGATCAAGCTCGCCATGCGGCCGTCATTCTAGATTCTCGCCGCTCACTTCGCGTAGCGTTCGGCCCCGATGAAGTGGATGGAGACGTAGGGCTCGTCGCCCACGACCCAGCTGTCGTGACCGGGCGAGCACCTCGAAGATGTCGCCGGGAGTGAGGACCCTCTCCTCGCCGTCGTCCATTCGGACCGCGGCCTGGCCCGAGATCACGATCCCGACGTGCTCGATGTCGCAGCTCGCCCGCCCGGTCGCGGCGCCGACGTGATCCGACCACTTCCAGCCGGGAGCGTAGCGGGCCCGCCCCAGGGTCAAGCCACCGATCTGCACGAGGTCGAACCGTCCCTTCTCGAAGGCCCGGGTGGTATCCGGCGTCTCGAAGCGCTTGACCAGAATGCAGCCCATGGCGTCCTCCTGATCGCAGTCGGAGCCAAAGGATACACCCCCGCAGGCCCTCGTCACCCGCACCGGGCGCCGCTCGGAACCGCCCGCTCCGGCACGGCCAGCGCGGGTGCGATGCCGTCGGCAAAGCCGATGTCGAACAGCATGGCCTCCGAGCGCTCGCCCCGGATCGTCTTGGGCTCGAGGTTGACCACGAAGAGGGCCTGCCGCCCTTCGATCTCCCTCGGCTCCGCCCTCTCCGTCTTGAGGCCGGCCACGACCTGGCGCGTGTGGTCGCCGAAGTCCACGGTCAAGCGCACGAGCCGATCGGACTTGGGCATGTCGAGGACGCGCAGGATGGTGCCCACTCGGACGTCGAGGGCCGCGAGCGCTTCGGGTGAGACGATCGGCTTGACCGGCACCGGCTTCCAGGAATCCATCGGCGTGTCCCTCGCAGTGCATAGGGTAACCGGAGCAAAAAGCCGTAGAGTAGGCGCATGGAAGCCAACCGTCGGACCCTCTATCCCGAGATCGAGCCCTACCGGGTGGGACGCCTGCGTGTCTCGGAGGTCCACGACCTCTACTTCGAAGAGTCCGGCAACCCGAAGGGCAAGCCCGTGGTGTTCCTCCACGGCGGGCCGGGCGGCGGCACCGAGCCGAAGTACCGCCGCTTCTTCGATCCCGAGGCCTACCGCATCGTGCTCTTCGACCAGCGCGGCTGCGGCCAGAGCACGCCCTACGCGTCCCTCGTCGACAACACCACCTGGCATCTCGTCGCGGACATCGAAGCGCTCCGCGCGCACCTTCGGCTCGAGCGTTGGTCGGTCTTCGGCGGCTCGTGGGGCAGCACCCTGGCCCTGGCCTACGCGGAGACCCACCCCGATCGCGTCACCGAGCTGGTGCTGCGCGGGATCTTCCTCCTGCGCAAGCAGGAGATCGACTGGTTCTACCAGCGCGGGGCGAGCATCCTGTTCGCGGACGCGTGGGAGGGCTACCTGGCCCCGATTCCCGAGGCCGAGCGCGGCGATCTGCTCTCGGCCTACCACCGCCGGCTCACGAGCGACGACCCGGCGGTCCGCCAGGAGGCCGCGCGCGCCTGGAGCGTCTGGGAGGGGAGCACGAGCTGCCTCTTCCCGAACCTCGAGCTCATCGCCAAGACCGGAAGCGACGAGTTCTCGCTGGCCTTCGCGCGGATCGAGTGCCACTACTTCGTGAACCGCGGCTTCTTCGCACGCGACGCGCAGCTCCTCGAGGACGTGGGCCGGATCCGGCACGTTCCCGCGGTGATCGTCCAGGGCCGCTACGACGTGGTCTGCCCGATGGAGAGTGCCTGGGCGCTTGCACCGGGCCTGGCCCGAGGCCGACCTGCGGCTCGTGCCCGACGCCGGCCACTCGGCCCTGGAGCCCGGTATCGTCCACGAGCTCGTTGCCGCGACGGACCGCTTCCGAAGCTGAGGGGCTCGCCCTACTTCAGGCCATCGGGGGGCGGCGGGACGGGAAGCGCCTCCTTGGCCGTGTCCTTCCACTTGGCGCCCTCTTCGGGAAGCATGATCGGGATCCCGTCGAGGATCGGGTACTTGTAGCCCGAGTCGGCGCAGAGGAGCCAGCAGTCCTTGTAGAGCTCGAGCCGGCCGGGATCGTCGCCCTTGTCCTTGTAGTGAACGGCCACCGGGCAGCGCAGGATCTCCAGGAGGTCCGGTTCGATCGCGGTCTTGCCTTCGGTCATACCTCTCCTCCTCGAGACCCGGGGATCGTACTCCAGCCCATCGACCGTTGACAGCCGCCGGGCCCGGCCTCACACTGCTGTCATTCTCAGGGTGCCCCTCGTTTGGAGGGGTTAAAAGGGAAGCAGGTCGAATACCTGCGCGGTCCCGCCACTGTAGCCGGCGAGCCCGCCTCCACGTCACGCTCCGAAGAGGAGCTGCCACTCGGCTCGATGCCGGGGAAGGTTGGAGGCGAGGCGACGACCCGGGAGCCAGGAAACCTGCCCTGATGCGAACCGTTGCTGAGGCCCCTCGCGTGAAGGAGCTTTTGGTTCTTCCCCGCGCAGAGCCTCCGATGAGGAGACTCTCCATGTCCCGTTCGTCGTTCCCCTCGTCCGCTCTCTGCCCTCGCCTCCCTGCTCGTCCTCGGCGCCCCGCGCCCGGGCCGAGGGACAAGGCGTCCTGACCGGCGCCGTCCGCACCCGCGAAGGATCGCCGGTGCCGCAGGTCCTGCTCCACGTGGAAGGCCCGGGGGCAAGCCGCGCCCTCGTCACCGGGCCCGACGGCCGCTTCCGGCTCGACCGGGCTCGAGCCGGGCGACTACGCCGTCCACCTCGACGCGCCCGGCTTCGTCCTCTCGCCCGAGGCCGAAGGTGAGGGTCGAGCCGGGCACGGACGCCTCCCTCGACCTCGTGCTCGCGCCCGCCCCCGTGCGCGAGCACGTCGTGGTGTCGGCCACGCGGTCCGAGGCGCTGACCTCGTCCCTGGGCGTGGTGGTCTCGGTTCTCGACCCCTCCCGTATCGCCGAGCGAGAGTCGTCGTCGCTCTTGAACCTCATGCAGGACGTGCCCGGGATCAGCGTCGCCCGCTCGGGCGGCGTCGGGGCCCAGGGCACGGTGTTCCTGCGCGGCGGCGCGTCGAACTTCGCGCGGGTGCTCGTGGACGGGGTGCCGGTCAACGAGCCCGGCGGGGCCTGGAACTCCGGGACCGAGCTGCCCTTCGAGCTCGAGCGCGTCGAGGTCGTGAAGGGCGCGGCGAGCAGCCTCTACAGCACCGACGCCCTCGCGGGAGTGATCCACATGTCCACGCGCCGCCCCGCCCTCGGCGAGGTGCCGAGCTTCCGCGCCGAGGCCGAGGCGGGGAGCTTCGCCTGGCAGCGCTACGCGGGGGGCTCGTCCGGGCGCGCCGGCGTGTTCGACTGGAACCTCGGCCTCCAGTACCTCGACACCGACAACGAGCAGCCCAACAGCGCCTTCCAGGAGACCACGGGCGCCCTCACCGCGGGGGCCGCGCTCGGCGAGCGGTCGAATCTCAGGCTCGTGGTGCGGGCCTTTGACGGCGAGGTCGGAACCCCGGGCCCCACGGCGTATGGCCGTCCCGACCTGGACGCGTCCTACGACTTCACGAGCGTGGCGACGGGCCTCCTCTTCCGCCATTCCGGGACGCGGGTGGCCCACGCCCTGCGCGCCGGCTGGGCCCTCTCCAACCAGCTCTCGAAAGACCCGTTGGACTCGGGCTCCTTCCTTCCCCAGGTCCGGGGACCTCGTGGCCGCGTTCCCCTACTCCGACTTTCCCGACCCCCTGGGCTTCCAGAACGACACCCGGCGTCTCTCCGCCGGGTACCAGGCCGACATCCAGGCGGATGCTCGCAACCTGCTGTCCGCCGGTGTCGACCTCGAGCACGAGAGCGGGGAGCTCGGAGCCCGCTCGGGCGAGCTGCTCGCCCCGACCCGCACCAACGTCGGCGCCTACGTTCAGGACCGTCTGGCCGTCGGTCGATTCTTCGCGACGGCCGGGGCACGGGTCGAGCGCAACGACTCCTTCGGGACCAAGGTCGTCCCGCGCGTCGCCCTGGCCTACCGCGTCCGGGGCGGCAACGACACCACGACCCTGCGGACCAGCGCCGGAGCGGGGATCAAGGAGCCCGATTTCTTCCAGTCCTTCGGCACCTCGCCCTTCGCGCACGGCAACCCCGACCTCGAGCCCGAGCGCAGCCGGACCTTCGACGTCGGCCTCGAGCAGCGGCTCTTCGCGGGCCGGGCGCGGGCCGAGGCCAGCTACTTCCACCACGACTACCTCGACCAGATCGCCTACACCTACGACTTCGCCACCGGCCTCGGGACCTACGTCAACCTCGGCAAGACCCGGGCCCAGGGCCTCGAGCTCGCCGTGGCCGCTTCGCCGTGGCGCGGGCTCAGCTTGTCGGCGGAGTACACCTTCCTGGACGGCGAGATCCTGACCAGCTCGAACTCCTTCGACCCGGTCTATGCCGAAGGCCAATCGCTCTTGCGGCGGCCCCGGCACCAGGGCTCCTTCTCGGCGCGGTACGAGGGCGCGCGCTTCTCGGTGGGCACGAGCCTGGTGAGCGTCGGCGCGCGGGCCGACAGCGACTTCGTCGGCATCGGCTTGACCCACAACGAGGCGTACACGCGGGTCGACGCGCGGGTCCACGCCCGGCTCGTGGGCGGCCTTTGGGCCTTCGTGGTCGCCGAGAACCTCCTCGACCGGCAGTACGAGGAGGTGCTCGGCTATCCCGCGCTGGGACGGTCCGTCCGCGTCGGCCTGCGGTTCCGCAGCGACGACCGCGCCCGGCCGTGACTCGTCGCCTCCTCCTCCTCGCGGCCGCGCTCCTGGTCACGAGGGGTGCGGCCGCCGACGCGCTGACGCCGCGCCGCGTCGCCTCGATGACCCTGACCGCGGACGAGATCCTGGTGGAGATCCTGCCTCCCGGTCGGCTGGTGGCCGTGACCCGTTTCGCCGACGAAGCCGGGACTTCCAACATCGTGGGCCGCGTCCCCCCGGGAGTGGCCCGATTCCCTCGGGCCGACCTCGAGCGCCTGGTGGCTCTCGCTCCCGACCTCGTGGTGGTTTCGCAGTACACGGAGGCCGACGTCCTCCGCCAGATCGAGAAGTCGGGGATCCGCTGGCACCGGATGGAGAGCCTCGAGACCCTGGCCGGGTTTCGCGAGTCCATCTTGTCCCTGGGCCGGGCGGTGGGCGAAGAGGCGGCCGCGCGGACGCTGGTCGCGCAATACGACGCGCGCCTCGCGGCCCTCGGCCGGCTTCTCGAGGGGGCCAGGCGTCCGCGGGTGCTCTACTGGTCCAACCCCTACACCGCGGGCGCCAACTCGGCGATCGGTGCGATCATCGAGGGCGCGGGAGCCGAGAACGTCGGCCGCACGCTCGGGCGTCCAAGGCATCGCACCCTCTGGGCGGTGAGCGCGCGTTCCTTGCGGATCCCGACGTGGTGCTCGTGGGAGAGTCCTTCGAGAGCGTGGATTCGCTCCGTCAGCACCCGTTGCTCGGGAAGCTCCGGGCGGTTCGGGAGGGACACGTGGTGACGATGCCGGGCGAGCTGCTCGTGACCTTGAGCCAGCACGCGGCGGAGTCGTGCTGGTACCTCGCGTCGAAGCTCCACCCCGGACGCGTGACCGCGAGGGTGCCACGTTGATCCGCCTCGACCGCATCTACACGAAGACGGGAGACACCGGAGACACCCGGCTCGTGGGCGGCCAGAAAGTCCGCAAGGACTCTCCGCGCATCGAAGCCTACGGCACGGTGGACGAGCTCTCGTCGGTGCTCGGGATCGCCCGCACCCTGCTCGAGGCGAAGGACGCGCCCTCGGGCGCTGCCTCTTTGGCCACGGTGCTTCGCCGCCTTCAGAACGAGCTCTTCAACCTGGGCAGCGACCTCGCGACCCGGCCCGAGGACCTGCATGAGGGCCAGCCCGTGATTCGCGAGGAGCACGTCGTGGCCCTCGAGCGCGAGATCGACGGCTGGAACGAAGGCCTGCCCCCGCTCCAGAGCTTCGTGCTCCCGGGCGGCGGGCTGGTCGCGGCGCACCTCCACCTCGCGCGCACGGTCTGCCGGCGGGCCGAGCGCGCCGTGGTGCGGGCCGGGGAGAAGGAGAGCGTGCGCCCGGAGGCCCTCCGCTATCTCAACCGGCTCTCGGACGCGCTGTTCGTGATGAGCCGGCACGCGGCCCGCCTCTACGGCGAGTCGGAGCCGCTCTGGACGCCCGAAAGCACCTAGGCGCGCTCGCCGACAACGTCCCAGGAGTGGGCTTCGCGGGCCAAGGTCCTGCTGGCGACGCCTGTCCACAGCGCCACCCCGAGTCCAGCTCAGGGGCGCTTCGAGAAGAACGGCATCACGTTCTTCGAGAAGTACGGCTCCTGGATGCTCCAGAACACGTAGCGGGCCCCGAGATCATCGTGTGCGTAAGCCGCTAGCTCCGGCACGAGGTCGGGCCACGACTGGCCCGTCTCGGTCCCCAGGTCCACACCGGTCGTCTCGCGATAGTTACCATCCTGAACGGCGATTCCCACCGTCAGCCTCCCGGCCTTCTTCTTCTCCCGCATGAACCGATAGGCGTGTGCTTGCTGAAACGGCCTTCGAGGCAGGAGGTCGGGCGCGCCCACCGCCACTCCGATCTCCTCGCCATAGTCGAACAGCGATCGGATGAGTCCCCTGTCCAGCTCGGGGAGAGCTTCTCCGGGCATGAAGTTGACGTACTGCATGACCACGGACGTCTTGAACGCATCACGGAGCGCACGCATGTTCCGCTTGATGGCATCCCGATATCCCACATACGTGAAGCCAGGAGCTTTCGCGACGCCCTCCTCCGAGATGCCGATCGAGCTCTCCTGGAGGTTGATACCGTCGATCACGCCGTCGTATCGCTCGGCCAGCTTTCCGAAGAGCTTGTGAAAGCGGGCCTGCACCGCGGGGTCCCACCGACGAGCGACCCAGCCCTCGACCTTGCCGGCGTCGTCGTACTGCGGGTGCGCTCCCCCGCCATACTGCGGCCGGGTCATGATGTAGCGAGGGACGGCCTGCCTGTCCGGCGAGAAGGTCCCGTCTTGGAGCTGGATCCAAAGCCTCTTGTGCTGGCCCTTCAGGATCGTGATATCCGCGTCGATCGCGGCGAACTCGTATTGATCCTCAGTGGGCTCGAGCTGCTTCCAGGAATAGGTGACCTGCGCGCCTTTGAATGCCCGGTTTTCGAGGAATGCGTGGCCGGGAAGACGGTCGCGTTCCCTTCCGAAGAAGACGTAGTGGCTCGTGGCGGCATGGGCCTGGGGCTGGCCCTGTACCAGCCCTGGGGCGAGCAGCATGACCGCCAAGCACTGACAGCCGATGGCGGGCGGGCACGGAATCATCACCCTCCCTGTACCTCCCTGAGCCGAGCCCGATAGCTCCGGCAGTCAATCGTACCGTGCTATCTTGTCTGTTCATCACGGCACGCATCCTCCCGCCAGCATCTCTTCGAGACCGTGGAGGCCAGCCTGCGACGCCTGCAGACCGATCACGTCGACCCGCGAAGTGGAGACGAGGAGGATTCATGAGGAGGTCGCCGGTCATCGGGCTGCTTGCAGCGCTTCTGGTTCCCGCCCTGGCCGACGCCGAGACCTTCGGCGAGGCCGTCTCGTTCCTGAGGAAGCGCACTGCCGTCGTGGTCCTGGCCGATGCGAAGACCGGCGCGCGGGTCGCGGTGTGCCCCGACCTCCAGGGCCGCGTGATGACGAGTGCCGCGAGCGGAGACCCGGGCGCGAGCTTCGGGTGGATCAACCACGAGCTCCTGGCCTCGGGCAAGAAGGACCCCCACTTCAACGCCTACGGCGGCGAAGACCGCTTCTGGCTCGGCCCCGAGGGCGGCCAGTTCGCGCTCTTCTTCGCGAAGGGCGCCACCTTCGACCTTGCCCACTGGTTCACGCCGCCGGCCATCGACACCGAGCCCTACCCCGTGGAGGAGCAGACCGAGGAGCGGGTCTCGTTCCGCAAGAAGGTGTCGCTCACGAACTACTCGGGAACGTCCTTCGACATCGAGCTCCGGCGGGTCGTCCGTCTCCTGCCGGAGGCCGATGCGTGGGCCCGGGTCGGCCAGGCCCCCGCGACCGGGGTCCGCGTCGTGGCCTTCGAGTCCGACAACCGCATCACGAACGCGGGTGCTATCGCGTGGCGCAAGGAAACCGGCCTCGTGTCGGTCTGGATTCTCGGCATGTTCCAGCCCTCTCCCACGACCACGGTGGTCGTGCCCTTCAAGGCAGGGACGGACGCGGCGCTCGGGCCGAAGGTGAACGACGCCTATTTCGGGCGGGTCCCGGCCAGTCGGCTCGTCATCGAGGACGGCATCCTGTTCTTCCGGGGCGACGGCCTCTACCGCAGCAAGATCGGGATCTCTCCCTCGCGGGCGAAGTCGGTCCTCGGCAGCTATGACGCGAAGGGCGGCGTGCTCACGCTCGTCGAGTTCAACCGTCCGGAAGGCGCCACCGACTACGTCAACTCGATGTGGCAGATCCAGGACCGGCCGTACGGGGGCGACGCCGTCAACAGCTACAACGATGGCGAGCCCGCGCCTGGCCAGAAGCCGCTGGGCCCGTTCTACGAGCTCGAGACCTCTTCTCCGGCCGCCGCCCTGAAGCCGGGCGAGACCCTCGTCCACACCCACCGCACCATGCACTTCGTGGGGGACCGCGCCGCCCTCGACAAGATCGCCAGGAAGGTGTTGGGTACGACCCTCGACGCGATCACGGGCGCGTTCGGCACCGGCCGCCCGCAGCCATAGGCCCCCGAGGGGCGGACTAGTCCAAAGCCAGTGCTAGGATCGCGTATGCCGCGCAAGGTGACACGCCGGGAATTCATGGAGACGGCGGTCGGCACGACGGCACTCGTCCACGGAGGGGCCCTCGAGGCGCTGGGCGCAGCCAAGCGCCCCAACGTCTTGTTCATCCTCGCGGACGATCTCGGGTACGGCGATCTGAGCGGCTACGGCCGACCCGACTACAGCACACCGGTGCTCGACGACTTCGCGAAGCAAGGCATCAAGTTCATGAGTGCCTACGCCGCGGCGCCCGTCTGCACGCCGACACGCTGCGCCTATGTGACGGGGCGCTACCCCCAGCGTCTCGCGGTCGGCCTCGAGGAGCCGCTCAAACGCTCCTCTCCCCCGGATACCGGGCTGCCGCCGGACCATCCGACGGTGGCGTCGCTGCTGAAGCGGCAACGGCTACGACACATCGCTCGTCGGGAAATGGCACCTCGGGTGGAAGCCCGAGTTCGGCCCGAACCGACACGGGTTCGACGAGTTCTTCGGCATCCTGAGCGGCGCCGCCGACTACTTCACCCACCGGGCGGCAGACGCGCCCGGCGGGCCATCGGCCGAGGGGAGACCCGACTTGTGGGAGAACCTGGCGCCGATCGAGCGCATCGGGTACCTCACCGATCTCCTCTCCGACAAGGCGGTCGAGATCATCACGCGGCCGCACCCGAAGCCGTTCTTCCTGAGCCTCCAGTACACCGCCCCCCACTCGCCCTGGGAAGGGCCCGAGGACGAAGCCATCGGCCACACCACCCACGGCCCGGGGCCGATGATCGAAGGGGGATCGCTGAAGATCTACGGGTCCATGATGAAGAGCATGGACGCCGGCATCGGCCGCGTGCTCCAGGCGCTCGAACGCGCGCAACTGGCGCGCGACACGCTCGTGATCTTCACCAGCGACAATGGCGGCGAGCGCTACTCGTACAACTGGCCCTTCTCGTTTCAGAAGATGTTCCTGCACGAGGGCGGCACGCGGGTGCCGGCGCTCGTCCGCTGGCCCGGGGTGATTCCCGCGGGGCGCGTCACCGAGCAGGCGGCCATCACCATGGACTGGACCGCGACCATCCTCGCGGTCGCGGGAAGCGCCCCCGACCCTGCCTATCCGCTCGACGGCGAGGACTTGCTGCCGGTGTGCAAGGGCGAGCGGGCGACCTACGATCGCGCGCTCTTCTGGCGCACGGTCGAACGTGCTGCGGCACGCGTCGGCAACTGGAAGTACCTCGCGGACGAGGACGGCGAGCATCTGTTCGACCTGTCGGTCGATCCGGGCGAGAAGGACGACCGCCGGGGGAAGCGGCCGGACACGTTCGAGGAGATCAAGCAGCAGTACGTCGCCTGGAACGCGCGGATGCTGCCGCGGCCCCAACCATCGCGACCCAGGACGCCCAAGCCCTAGGGAGCTCAGCGCGCTCTCGTGAACCGAAGCGGCTGCCCGGTCGGCGCCCCCATCACTTCGCCGTCGCGCATGACCACGCGCCCGCGCAGCACGGTGGCCACGGGCCAGCCCGTCACCTCCCGTCCGTCGAAGGGCGTCCACCCGCAGCGGCTCGCGATCCGGGCGTTCGTGATCGTCTCACGGCGGGCGAGGTCCACGAGCACCAGATCGGCGTCGGCGCCCTCCGCGATGCTCCCTTTGCCTACGACGCCGAACACCCTCGCCGGGCCGGCGCTGGTCAGGTCGACCAGCCGCTGGAGCGACAGCCGACCCGCGTGGACGTGGTCGAGCATCAGCGGAAGCAGGGTCTGGACGCCCGTCATGCCCGAGGGGCTCTCGGGATAGGGACGAGCCTTCTCGTCCTTCGTGTGAGGCGCGTGGTCCGACCCAATCACGTCCACCACTCCCTCGGCCACGGCCCGCCACAGCGCCTGCCGGTGGTGCGCGTCCCGGATCGGCGGGTTCATCTGGGCCAGGGTCCCGAGCCGCTCGTAGCAGTCGGGGGCTTCGAGGGTCAGGTGCTGGGGCGTCACCTCGACCGACGCGACCACGCGGTGCGCGGCCAAGAGCTCCATCTCCTCGGCCGTGGTGACGTGGAGGACGTGGACCAGGCGTTGGCACTCCTCGGCCAGGGTCAACAGCCGCCGCGTGGCCAAGAGCGCCGTCTCCGAGTCGCGCCACAAGGGATGCGACAGGGGGCGCCCCGGCTCCGCGTAGGTGGGCTTGCGTTCACGCAGCCGGTCCTCGTCCTCGGCATGCACGGCCACGCGACGGCGGGTCGCGCGGAGCACGGCACGAACGCCCGCATCATCGGGTACGAGCAGCGAGCCCGTGGAAGAGCCCATGAAGACCTTCACTCCCGCGCAGCCCGGCGCGTCCTCGAGCGCCGCGAGGTCGCCGGCGTTCTCTCCGGTGGCCCCCACGTAGAAGGCGTAGTCGCAGACCGCGCGGCCCTCGGCACGCCGCAGCTTTTCGGCGAGGGCTTCGGCCGTGGTCGTGGGCGGAACCGTGTTGGGCATCTCGAAGACCGAGGTCACGCCCCCGAGCACGGCGGCGCGCGTGCCGGTCGCGAGGTCCTCCTTGTGGATGAGGCCCGGCTCGCGGAAGTGCACCTGGGTATCGATCACGCCGGGCAGCACGTGCAGGCCCCGCGCCTCGAGCACCTGGTCCGCCCACGCCCCTCGAAGCACCCCCAGGCCGACGATGCGGCCCTCGCGTATGCCGACGTCAGTCGCGGTGGCGCCCGAAGGGCCGACGCAGGTCCCGCCCCGGACCAGCAGATCGAAGCGCTCCGTCAAGCCCGGCGTCTCCTTTGTGTCCCCATCGGGTTTGTGATGAATTAGACCTCATGTCGCGAGCCCTTGGTGACACGCGGCGCCACGTTACATCGTGGGGTTCTCCGCCTCGATGTTGCGTTGGGCGCGCGTGACGGCACGGCGCAGCTCGGCGTCCGTCGTCGACGCCGTCACGTCCTCCAAGGCCGTGAGCGCCGCGACGACGACCGGCCCGACGCTCCCCAGCGCCTGGGCCGCCGTCCTGCGCACCTCGGGGCTCGGATCCCGAAGGGCCGCGCGCAGCGCGGTGGCCGCACGCGTCACCAGCGGCGCGGTCTCGCCGAGCGCCACCGCCGCCGCGAGCCGAACGGCTGGGGTCCGATCCCGCAGCAGGGCAATCAATGGGCTCAGGGCCTCCCCGACGATCACCTGGCCGGCGTCCTTGAGGCCCTGGGCGGCACTCTCGCGCTCGTCGGCGTCCTTGTCGCGGAGCTGGACGAGCAGCCTGTCGATCTCTGTCCGCACCGACGGCATCAAGCTGCGGATCGCGCCCGCCGCCCCCTCGCGCACGCTGGCGTCCGGATCCTTGAGCAGGACGATCAAGGCGTCGAGGCCGAGCGCGTCGCGCAGCGCGATGAGGGACGAGGTCGCCGAGAAGACCGTCACCGCACCGGCCGGGCCGACTTCGGCGAGCCGCACGCCCGGCGAACAGCCGCTGGGCGGCTCTACGACGACGACGCTCTGCTCGGGGGTCCGCACGTGCCCGTTCCTCGTCTCGACAGCAATGTAGTAGCCGATCGGGCTCGCATCCATCGTCGGCCTGGGCAGCTTGGCTGAGAAGCTGTCCGCCTCCGGGCTCATCGGCACGAAGTAGTAGGCCGAGCCCAAGGCGGAGCGAAAGTAGGCGCGGGGCTGGCCGGAGACGGCCGAGCCGCGGGCGAGCTGGGCTCGGAGCAGCGGAAACTGGCCGGCGAGCATGCAGCCGACCGGCGAGTGACGGATCACCGCGCCGTCGGCATCGATCCGGATCGGCACCGCCGAAGCGGCGGGCGGCGCGGGAGCCACTGCGGCGCCCTGATGCGAGGCGGGCGGTGCGATACCCTGCTGCGTTAACGGCGCGGCCGGCTTCTGGCGCGGGGCGCTCTGCAGCATCACCCAGCCTGCAACGCCCAAGAAGACGAGCGCGGCCACCGCGAGCAGCCAGCCGGAAGGCCCGCGAAGGATCCGCAGCCTTGCCCTCCGGGAGGGGCTCGCCTGGACGCGGGTGCGGGTGTCCGGGGATCCCTCCGCCGGCGGCATGGAAGCCTGCCGCGCGCCGCCTTCGGAGTCACGGTCGCGCCGTAGCCGCTTCAGATCGGCGCGCAGCTCGGCGGCGCTCTGGCAACGAACCTCGCGGTCCTTCTCGAGCGCCTTGTTGATGATGCGGCCCAACTCGACCGGCAGCTCGGCGTTCAACTGCAACGGCGGAACGGGCGCCTTGTTGAGAAGCGCGTCGATCACCGCGGCCGAGGTGCTCCCGATGAACGCCTGGCGCCCCGTTGCCATTTCGTAGAGCACCACGCCGAAGCTGAAAAGGTCCGTGCGCGCGTCCAGCTCGTGGCCGAGCGCCTGCTCCGGAGACATGTAGGCGATGGTGCCGATGGCGGCGCCGGGCTTCGTCAGGTTCATCTGGTCCGCCGCGCCGGCCGACTGCGTGTCTGCCTCGGGCGACCTAGGGCTCGGGGCGGCAACCTTGGCGAGGCCGAAGTCCATGATCTTCACCTGGCCGCGAGGGGTCAGCATGATGTTGGAGGGCTTGATGTCGCGGTGGACGATCCCCTTCGCATGCGCGGCGTCGAGCGCATCAGCCAATTGGATCGCCAAGTCGAGCACTTCGTCGGTCGTGAGCCCCCTCACCCCCAACCGCTGCCGGAGGGTCTGGCCCTCGACCAGCTCCATCGCGATGAATGCTTCGCCCTCGTGCTCGTCGATCTGGTGGATCGTGCAGATGTTCGGATGGTTGAGCGCGGAGGCGGCCCGTGCCTCGCGCTTGAAGCGCAAGAGCGCCGAGGTGTCGCGCGCGACATCCGGCGGAAGGAACTTCAAGGCGACGAGCCGCCCGAGTCTGGTGTCCTCGGCCCTGTAAACGACGCCCATCCCGCCGGCGCCCAGCTTCTCGAGCACGCGGTAATGGGTGACGGTGTGGCCGATCATCTGTCGCGGGACTCAGCGCGGGGAGTATACAGCGCCGGAGTAGAATGCCGCGCATGGCTCTCCTTCGCGTGTCCCAGTTGCGGCGCCTCACGAGAGAGCCCGCTCGGCGGGGCCGGCAGGTGCCGTTTGCGAAGGTCGAAGCTCGCGTGGCCCCTCGACGCCTCCGAACCAGGCGGGCGGCCGCGGTGTCTAGCTTGACAGGACACCTTGCATGGAGTGGCCGGCCAACCCAGGCCAAGTGAATCACGCGGAACCGGTCGACCTCGAACCCGAGCTCGCGTTCGAAGAACGCGTCGCCGACTCTGCCGAGCTGGCGTTCCGAGTCGCGTTCGGCGTGTTGCGGCACCGCGAGGATGCGGAGGACGTGGCCCAGGAGGCGCTCTTTCGAGCCTGCGACCGGCGCGGCATGCTTCGCGACCCACGCCGTTTTCGAGCCTGGCTGGTGCGGATCTGCTGGCGCCAGGCGCTCAACCACCGCCGCGCGGGCCAGCGCCGGGAGCGCCGCGAGCTGACCGTGGCGTCGAGCGCGGCAGCCGAGCCCAGCGCTGAGCAGGTCGTGGCCGACAGCGAGTTCAGGAGCCGCCTGCACGTCGCCATCGAGGCGCTTCCGGAGAAGCTGCGGCAGGTCGTGGTGCTCGCCGGGATCGAGCAGTACGACATGGGCGAGGTGGCGGCGCTGCTCGAGCTGCCCGAGGGCACGGTGAAGTCCCGGCTGCACGTGGCCCGCAAGCGGCTTATGGAGGCGCTCCATGAGCTGTGAGCGCTGGCGTTCGACACTGACCGAAACGGCGCTCGGGATCCCGCCGACGGCGGAGCTTCTCCGGCACCTCGAGGGGTGCGCGGGCTGCGGCGCCCGGCTCGCGGAGCTGCGGGGAGTGGTCGCGCGCATGGACGGCGAGATCCAGGCCGGGTTGGACGTAGCCGCCGGGGCGCCGTTCCTCGCGCGGGTGAGGCAGCGGGCGGCAGAGCGGAAGCCCCGGAGGCGGTGGCCCATTGGCTGGCTGCTGCCGTTCGCAGCCGTCGTCGGTGTGCTGGCTCTGCGCGTGCTCGTCCCGCGCGGCGCCGAGCCGCCCGCCCCATCGGTCCGAAATTTCGCCCCCGAGTCACCACCGGCTCGAGCGGATGTGGACGATGAGCCTCCGGTGCCCTCGGTGGCCGCCCTTCCTGCCCCGGACGTGCGCTCAGTACCGCGGGCCCGGTCCTCGGAGCCGGAGGTGTTCCTCCGGCCAGGCGAGAAGGCCCGGATACGGGCGCTCGCCGAGTCGCTCCGGAGCCGGCCCGTCAGCGCCGCCTCGTTGCTCGCCGAGGGCTTCGACCCGGGCCAGGCGCAGGCCGCCCCGCTCAGGGCGCTGCCGCAGCCGGCGCGTGAGGTCGCCGTCGGGTTGGAAAAACCGCTCGGGCCGATCCAAATCGCGCCGCTGCAGGCCACGCGGACCGAGATCAAGCCGTTGACGATCGAACCCGGAGGACAAGCCGCCAGTCGTTGAAGCGAAACAAAGGGAGGGAGTCATGAGCACGAAGCTGCCGTCCGTCGTCCTGTCGATGGCCCTGCTGGCCGCCACCGCGGGGGCAGGGGAAGAGAAGCCCGCGGAGAAGCCGAAGAAGCCCGGCGCGCCGCTCAAGGTCCAGGTCGTCTACAGCAGGTACGAGGGCGAGAAGAAGGTGAGCAGCATGCCCTACATGCTGCACCTGACAGCGGACGACAAGCCCACGTTCATGCGCTTCGGAATCCAGATCCCGATCCAGACGATCGCCAACAACACGCCGACGGTGCAGTTCAAGGACGTGAGCACGAACCTCGACTGCGGCGCCGAGACCCTCGAGGACGGGCGCTTCAAGGTCGCCCTGGAGGTGGAGCAGTCGAGCCTCTTCTCGGCCGACACTGCCTACAAGCCGCTGCCAGGGTCGTCGGGCCTCGCGAACACGATTCTGCACAGCTTCCGGTCCTCGAACGTCCTGTACCTGCGCGACGGCCAGAACGCGCAGTTCATCGCCGCCACCGACCCGACCAACGGTGAGGTATTGAAGATCGACGTGACGCTGTCCGTCGTCAAGTGAACCGCTCAGCTCCCGCGCCTCGAGGAACGCGCGGGAGCGTCGGCGATGGCGAGCAGGTGAACCGCGGCGACTCGCCACGGATCGACGCAACGGGCACGTGCCGGAGGAAGGGAAGAGGTCCATGAAGACCCGGGCCTCGTGAGCCACCCGCGTCAAGCCCGGTATCTCCTTTGTGTCCCCATCGGGTTTGTGATGAATTAGACCTCATGTCGCGAGCCTTGGGGGCGCTCCTCTTTTGTCTCATCGGGAGCCAGACCCTCGGAGCCCAAGACCCGCCGAAACGGTTCGACCTCGCCGACCTCAGCCGGCTCGTCCGTCTCACCGACCCGCAGATCGCACCGGACGGCAGGTCCATCGTGCTCGTGGTGAGCCGCGCCAACGAAGCCGAGAACCGTTACGACGCCGAGCTCGTGGCCGTGGACCTCGCCACCCAGACCCGCCGCAGCCTGACCTTCGACCGCCGGGGCCTTTCGAGCCCCCGCTTCTCGCCTGCCGGAGACCGGATCGCGTTCCTGGCCGCGGGCGCACCGCCGTCGGCGGCGACCCAGGTCTACGTCATGAGCGTGACCGGGGGGGAGGCCCGCCGGGTGACGGCCGCGCCCGAAGGGGTGAGCCGCTTCGCGTGGCGACCCGACGGCGCGACCCTCGCCTTCATCGCGGAAGATCCGGCGACCGTCCGAACGGGGACCGCCCGCTTCGACGACGCCTTCGAGGTGGGCAACGACGGCTACCTCAGCACCCACGCTCCGGCGCCTTCGCACCTCTGGCTCGTCTCGGCGGACGGCGGCGAGCCGCGTCGACTGACCTCGGGCGCGTGGAGCCTGGCCACCGGGCTCGGCGCCTCGGACCTGTCGTGGTCGCCCGACGGCCGCGAGATCGCCTTTTGTCGGACGACCACCGCCAGCTCGGGCGATGCGGGCACGGGCCAGGTGAGCCTCGTCGACATCACCACCGGGGATGTCCGCTCGCTGAGCGGCAAGGCGGGCGAGTCGGGGCCTCGCTTCTCCCCACGGGGCGGGATGCTCGTCTACACAAAGCACAAAGACGACGATCCCGCGAACCTGACCGAGGCCTACGTGGCCCCCGCGGCCGGGGGCGCGGGCACGGTGGCCACCCGCGAGCTCGATCGTTCGCTCGGGTGGACGCTCTGGATGCCGGACGGGCGGGCGCTCCTGGTGGGTGGCAACGACGGCGGCCGGGTGGGCCTTTGGGAGCAGCCCCTGGGGGGCGTGGCCCACGCGGCGGACCTCGGCCCGGTCGTCGAGTACAACGGCCTCGCGGTCGGCTCGAGCGGGGCCGTGGCCCTCGTGGGCAGCGAGGCCGCGAGGCCGCCCGAGCTCTACTACCTCGAATCGCTCGACGCCCCTCCGCGGCGCCTCACGGACTTCAACCTCGAGGTCGCGTCGCGCGCCTTGGGGAAAACTGAGAGCCTGACCTGGAAGTCCTCGGAGGGACTCCGCCCCCACGGCGTCGTGACCGTGCCACCCGACTTCTCCCCGGCGAAGGCCTGGCCGCTGGTGCTGATCGTCCACGGTGGCCCCAAAGGCGCGTCCAACGAAGCCTTCGACCCCCTGGCCCAGCTCTTCGCGGCCCGTGGCTTCGTGGTCTTCCAGCCGAACTATCGCGGCAGCGACAACCTGGGGAACACCTTCGCGCGCGCCATCGCGGAGAGCCCGGGCGAGGGAATCGGCAAGGACGTCATGGCGGGAATCGCCGCCCTCAAGAAGCGCGGCGGCATCGACGCCTCGCGCATCGGGGTCTCGGGCTGGTCGTTCGGGGGCTTCGTGACCGGCTGGCTCATCGGCCACTACCCCGACTTCAAGGCCGCGGTCGCGGGGGCCGCCGCCCTCGATTTCTTCGACATGTGGAGCCTCTCGGACCTCGGTCCCCAGAGGCGGCATGCCCTGGGCGGCTCGCCCTGGGCGCGGGAGGACTTCTTCAAGGAGCAGTCGCCCCTCGCCCACGCGGGGCGGATCCGCACTCCCACCCTCCTCCTTTCGAACAGCGCCGATGCGCGGGTCGCGGTCAGCCAGTCCTTCAAGCTGTTTCGGGCCTTGCAGGGCAACGGGGTCGAGACCCGCTTCGTGGTCTATCCCACGGGCGGCCACCTGCCGGTGGGGCCGGTGCGGCAACGGGACGTCTACCGCCGTTGGGTCGAATGGATGGAGACCCATCTCACACCCTAGCCCGAGAAGGCGCGCACTCGAGCGTCAATTGGGGTAGGCTCTCGGGCGCGGGCATCTTGGAACCATGACATGGGCTTGAATGTTCGATTCTGGGGGGTGCGAGGCAGCATCGCCTGCCCCCTGTCGCAATACATGGCTTATGGCGGGAATACCTCGTGCGTCGAGGTGCGGTCGGGAGACCAGCTCATCATCCTCGACGCGGGCACCGGCATCCGCGGCCTCGGCAACTCGGTCCTCGGCGTCGGCATCAAGCAGGCCGTCCTTCTCTTCACCCACACCCACTGGGACCACGTGAATGGCTTCCCGTTCTTCGGGCCCGCCTATCGGGAGGACCATCACTTCCTCATCCGGGCCGGCCACCTGCGGACCGCGGGCGGCATCCGCGAGGTGCTCTCCGGGCAGATGAACCAGCCGATGTTCCCCGTCCCCATCGACGTGATGCGGGCCAAGCTGGTCTTCGAGGACTTCGTGGCGGGAGAGGGCTTCACCCTGGACGGCGGGATCAGCGTGCGCACGGCGCCCCTCAACCATCCGAACGGCGCCACCGGCTACCGGCTCGAGATCGGCGGGCGGTCGGTCTGCTACGTGACGGACACGGAGCACCTCCCCGGCCAGCCCGACAAGAACATCCTCGGCCTCATCGAGGGCGCCGACCTCGTGATCTACGACTCCACCTACACGGACGAAGAGTTCGCGGGCAAAGTGGGTTGGGGCCATTCCACGTGGCAGGAAGGCGTGCGGCTGTGCCGGACGGCCGGAGCGCGGCGGCTCGCGATCTTCCACCACGACCCCGACCACGACGACGCCTTCATGGCCGAGGTCGACAAGAAGGCCCGCGCCGAGTGGGACGGAGCCTTCGCGGCGCGCGAAGAGATGATCATCGCGGTCGAATGAGGTCCACCATGCCCCTGAGGATGTCGCTCGTCGCCTTGTTGTCGGTCACGGGTGCGGCCGCGGTCCTCGGGCCGGCGGAGGCCGCGGATGCTCCCGCGGTGCCGACCCTGGCGGTGGGCGCCGCCGCCCCCGACTTCGACCTCCCGGGGGTCGACGGCCGGCGGTACTCCCTCAAGCACTTCGCGTCCGCCAGGATCCTCGTGGTGGTGTTCACCTGCAACCACTGTCCGACGGCCCAGGCCTACGAGGAGCGCATCATGAAGCTCCAGGGCGACTACGCGAAGAAGGGTGTCGTCCTCGTGGCCATCTCCCCCAACGACCCCAGGGCGATTCGTCCCGACGAGCTCGGCTACACCGACGTCGGCGACACCCTCGAGGACATGAAGATCCGCGCCAGGGAACGGGGCTTCGCTTTTCCCTACCTCTACGACGGCGAGACCCAGGCCGTGACCCGGAAGTACGGACCCGTGGCCACGCCGCACGTCTTCGTCTTCGATGCGGATCGCAAGCTGCGGTTCGTGGGACGCGTCGACGACGGCGAGAACCCCGCGAAGATCACGGTCCAGGACACCCGGAACGCGATCGAGGCCCTCCTCGCCGGGCAGCCGGTCTCCGTCGAGAAGACCAAGGTCTTCGGCTGCTCGATCAAGTGGGCGGACAAGGCCAACTGGGTGGAAGAGGGCCAGAAGCGCTGGGCGGCCGAAGAGGTCTCTCTCGCCCCCACCGATGCGGCGGGCCTCAAGGCCCTGGCCAGGAACGACTCGGCGAAACTCCGCCTCATCAACGTGTGGGCCACCTGGTGCGGCCCCTGCGTCATCGAGTTCCCCGACCTCGTGACGATCAACCGCACCTACCGGGGGCGCGGCTTCGAGGTGGTGACCGTGAGCGCCGACCCCCCCGAGAAGCGGGACACCGCCCTGGCGTTCCTGAAGGAGAAGCAGGCTTCCACCCGGAACTTCGTGTTCGAGACCGGCGATCCCTACGCGATGATCGACGCGGTCGACGTGGAGTGGCAGGGAGCGCTTCCCCACACCATGCTGGTGGCGCCGGGCGGCAAGGTGATCTACAGGAGCCAGGGCGCCTTCGAGCCCCTCGCCCTGCGCAAGGCCATCGTGGGCTACATCGGCCGCTACTACCACTCGGTTCCGGGCAAGTAGCCGCTCTCCGACCGGACGACCGGTCGCGCGCCGGGTGCGCCCGCCCTACCGCTTGTCGAGCGAGAACATCATGAGCAGGGTCCGCTGGTCGCCGGCGCGGAAGTTGTCGTCGGAAACGAGGTAGAGGAAGGTCTCGCCCTTCGGGCCACGGACCGCGTCGATCCCTTCGAAGTTGTCGACCGAGAGCGGCGGCCCCAGCTCGGCGATGAGCTTGCTGGAGATCCGGGCCCCGCCCTTCACGTCTTTCCGGCTCACGCGGCGCAGCCGGATACCCACGATCCCGCGCTCGGGGTTGTAGGCTCGCTCCAGCACCACGAGGTCACCCGAGGGCAGACGCGCCATGTCCGAGGGTCGGAAGGCGCCGTCGAAGCGGTAGCCGAGTGAGACCCACCGGTCGGGACCGTTCGCCCATCCCCGGATCACCTCGTCGACGACCCAGTACTCGGTGAGCGCGAACAGGTCGCCCTCCGCACGAGCCACGAGCGCTTCGATACCCCCGTTGGCCGGCGCCCCCTCGAGACCGGGCGGAGGGGGAACGACGCTTGGCGTGCCGTCCAGCCGACCGCTCGTGGTCGGGTAGCGCCAGAGGCGATGGTGGTGCTCGAACCCGACGATCATCGACCCGTCGGGCATGCGCTCGAGAGACTCCGCGTCCGCCTCCTCTTTCGCCAACAGGGGCTTTGCGTCGAGCCCCTGAAGGGGCCCGAGCTCGGCCTCGGTGAGGCCCGCCAGGTGCCCCTCGGCGTCGTGCATGAGGCGCGCGGTCAGCCAGGACCCCTCGTCGGAGATGAAGCTGATCCGGGCTCCGCCTTCGCTCAGGCGGAGCGCCGAGAGGCCGCCGAAGCGAGGGTGCGCCGAGGTGAGGGCGAGACCTCCCCGGTAGATCAGGTGACCCACCTTGTCCTGCGCGAGGGCGGCCGGGTTCAAGGGGACGGGCTTGCTCGCGACCTCGATCTTCTCGGCCCCCGCGGGGGCTGCGGCCAGAGAGGTCAGGAGCCCGAGGGCAAGAAGGAGGGAAGCGCGGGCCGGCCGTGGGTTCATGAAATGGGGCTCCTGGGAGGAGGGCGGCGAAGGATAGCACGAGGCCCTGGGCCACCCGGCGGACGAGCTCAGGGTGTCAGCCGATAGCCCGCGCCTCGCACCGTATGGAGATGACGCGGGGCGCGCGGGTCGGGCTCGATGTGTCTCCGGAGACGCACGATGAAGTTGTCGACGGCGCGGGTCTCGGTGTCGGCGCTCACGTTCCAGACCTTCTCCAGGATCTCCGCTTTCGACACGATCCGATCCGGGTTCTGCACCAGCAGCTTGAGCAGCGTGGCCTCGAGCAAGGTGAGGCGCGCGGAACCGAGGACGCCTTGGATCTCGAACGTGCGGAAGTCGACGACCGCGTCCCCCACCCGGGCGGTCGCGAGGGCATCCGGCTCGTGGCCCTGGGCCCAGTCGCGCCGCCGCAGGAGCCCCTTGACGCGAGCCAGCAGGACCGCGAGGTCGAAGGGCTTGGCCAGATAGTCGTCGGCCCCGAGCTCGAGGCCCTGCACCACGTCCTGGGGAAGGCTCTTCGCGGTCAGCATCAGGATCGGGGTGTAGTCGCCGGCCTGACGCATCCGGTCGGCAACCTGGAAGCCGTCGACCGCGGGCAGCATCACGTCGAGGATCACGAGGTCGAACGACTTCTGGCTGTCCCCGTGGACGGCGGCCAGCCGTTCGAGGGCGGGCGCTCCGTCGCCCACCACCTCCGCCTCGTAGCCCTCCATCTCGAGGTTGAACTTGATGCCGGTCGCGAGGTGGACCTCGTCCTCGACGATCAGGATCCTAGACATGCGGCGCCTCCGCGGTGGTCTCCAGGAGGCTCGGAAGGGTGATGGTGAAGGTCGAGCCGCGCTCGGGGCCGGGACTCTCTGCGTGGACGGTGCCGCGGTGGCCCTTGACCACCGCCCGCACGATGAAGAGCCCGAGCCCGGTGCCCGCGCGGCTCCGGCGCACCTCGGGGCCGATTCGATAGAAGCGGTTGAAGATGAAGGGGAGATGGGCCCGGCTGATTCCCACCCCGTGGTCGCGCACCCGGAGGAAGGCCTGCCCGTCTCCGTTCGCCCCCGCCTCGACCTCCACCTGGGGTCGCTCGCTCGAGTACTTGACCGCGTTGTCGAGGAGGTTCAGGACCGCGGTCTCGAGCGCGGCGGCGTCGCCCGCAACCCTCAGCGCGGCCGGGCCCTCGTAGGTCATGGCCCCGGGCTCGAGCTGATAGCGGGTGCGAGTCAGGTCGATGGCGCGGCCCACGAGCTTGGCGAGGTCGAGAGGCTGCGGGTCGGCGATGGGACGATCCGTGTACATGGCCGCGTTGAGCACGGTGTTGATGGTCGCGTTCAGCCGCTGCAGGTCCTGGTCCATGGTGCGGTAGAACTCGTCCCGGCGGCTGTCGGGAAGCTCGCGCAACCGCAGCGTGTCGAGATACAGCTTCAGGGAGGCGACCGGGGTCTTGAGCTCGTGGGTGACGGCGCTGATGAAGTTCGACTGCCGCTCGTTGAGCCGCACCTCGCGCACGAGGAGGATGACGATCAGCACCAGGCCGCCGATCAGCAACAGGAACAAGAGGCTCCCGAAGAAGTACACGACCCAGCGCAGGGTGCTCGCCTCGCGGGCGAGGGTGGGCGCGTCCGACGCGCCCAGGATCTGCCACCCCACGGTCAGCGCGACCGCCACCACGATGAGGGTGATCCCCACCGAGACGAAGGGCCATTTCGGGCGCTTGGCGGGTGAGAGCTGGGAGCCGGAAGCCGGCATGAGCGTGGGCTCTAGAGCAGCTTGTCGAGATTGCGAAGGAGGCTCAGGGGGCTCACCCGCCGCCAGAAACGGCCGAAGCGGACGAAGGCGAGCTGATGAGCGATCCGGGAGAAGAGCGATCGCGAGTGCAGGGCACGGTTGGCAGTGCCCATCAGGCGGCGATAGTCCTCGCCGTAGGGATACCACCAGAGGGCGGGGCCCCGGCTCCAGTCCTCGGTCACATACTTGACCTGCACCATCTCCCGCAAGCCGGCGAGGCCGTGGGTCCGCCCCACTCCGCTGTGCTTCACGCCGCCCCAGGGGGCCGTGGGATCGCCGAAGCTCGAGACGCAGTCGTTGATCGTGACCACGCCCGCCTGGAGCCGCTCCTGGAGCTTCCGCGCCGTGTCGGGGTTCCTGGTCCAGCCGCTGGCCGTGAGCCCGTAGGCGCTGTCGTTGGCGAGCCGGATCGCCTCGTCCAGGGACGCGACCGGCATGATCGGGAGCACGGGGCCGAACGTCTCCTCGCGCATGATCCGCATGGAGTGGTCGACCCCGGTCAGGACGGTGGGCGGATAGAAACACCCGGGGCCCGAGGGCATTTCGCCTCCGACCAGGACCTGGGCGCCGCGCGCCCGCGCATCCTCGACGTGGTCGACCACGAGGCGTCGCTGGCGGTCCATGGACATGGGCCCCACGTCGGTGGTGGACGAGGCGGGGTCGCCCAGCCGAAGCTTCCGCGTCTCCTCGATGACCTTGGCCACGAAGCGGTCCGCGACCTCCGCCTCCACGTAGACGCGCTCCACCGAGGCGCAGGTCTGGCCGGCGTTCAGGAAGGCCCCCCACACGATCCCGCGGGCGGCGCGGTCGAGGTCGGCGTCCTTGCACACGATGGCCGGATCCTTCCCGCCCAGCTCCAGCACCACCGGGGTCAGGTTCTGGGCGGCTTCCGCCATCACCTTCTTGCCGGTGGCCACGCTGCCCGTGAACACGATCTTCGCAACGCGCGGGTCGGCCACGAGGCTGGGCGCGAGGCTGTCGTCGACGGCGACCACGTTGACCACTCCGTCGGGGAGGCCGGCTTTCCGGCAGAGGGCCCCGAGACGCAGGCCGACGAGGGTCGTGGCGGGTGCCGGTTTCAGCACCACGGTGTTGCCGGCGGCCAGGGCGGCCGCGACCCCCACGAGCGAGATGGCGAAGGGATAGTTCCAGGGCGTGATGACGAGGACGACCCCGAGGGGGGCGTAGACGAGCCGGCAACCCTTGTGGGCGAAGAGCAGGACCTGGCTCTCCACCACGTCGTCCCGCAGCGCGTCTTCGGCGTGCAAGGCCAGGTGCTTGAGCGCTTCGAGCGCCGGAAAGATCTCGACCGCCTGGGCCTCGGCAAGGGGCTTGCCCTGCTCGCGCGCGATCAGCCCGGCCAGTAGGTCTGCGTCATCGTGGATGGCCTCGCGCAGGGCGAGCAGATGGCCGCCCCGATCACGGAAGGAGCGGCCACTCCAGGAAGGGAATGCGGCCTCCGCGGCGGTCACGGCCCCGTCGAGCTGGGCCGCGCTCAGGAGGGTCGACTGCGCGAAGACTTCACCGGTGGTGGGGCTACGCGCCGGCCGCACTCCGGCAAGGCCCGCCACTTCCTTGCCGCCGAGCCAGGAATGGTGGGTTTCGAGGGCCAAGGCCACGGGATCCACGACCGCCGCCGCCATCAATCCAGTCTATCCCAACCGCGGGGCAAGGGCGCTCCGCGCGTTCCCGCGCGAGCTGGCCGGCACATCCGATAGAATGGGTTCATGCTTCATCGCGAGCCGAACGACCGAGAGACGGTCCGGCGCCAGAACGAGCGCTTCTACCACGCCCTCGAAAGCCTGGACCTCCAGGCGATGGAAGGGGTCTGGGCCCGCGAGGGCGGGGTCGCCTGCGTGCACCCGGGCTGGGCCATCCTGGTGGGTTGGGACGCGGTGCGGCGTTCGTTCGAGCAGATCTTCGCGAGCACGACCTGGATGCGCGTGACCGCCACCGCGACCCGGATCGACATCGTCGGCGACATCGCACTCGTTTCGTGTGCCGAGAACATCACGAGCAAGTCCGGGGACGACGTGAACCTGGCCGTGGCCCAGGCCACGAACATCTTCCACCGCACCCCTCTGGGCTGGAAGATGCTCCATCACCACGCTTCCCCCGCCCCCGTCGAGGTGACGCACCCCTTCACCGGCATCGTGCAGTAGGGCTCGTCCCCCGTCTTCGCTCAGCGCGGCGCGGACCGGTCGAGCCGACGCACGTCCGTGCCCATGGCCCAGCCCCGGGCCCCCGACGAATCCTCGATGCGCAGATACTCTCCGCTCGCATCGAGCACGGGAACCACCTCGCCCTCCCGCAGCGATCCCACGGCCTCGGCGGTGGGGGAGGCCTGGTCGAGGAGCGGGGCGCCCCGCCTCACCACGACGGCGGTGGGGCGGGCGAACGATCCGGCGAGGGGGGCGACCGCCGCGAGCAGGCCGAGGCCGAAGGTCACGCCCGCGAACACCACGCTCCATCGCGCGGCGGCGACGCGAGCCAGAAAGTGTGCGAGCACGGAGAGGCCGAGGAGGACCGCGGCCACGAGGTCGAGCCGGAAGCGGCGGGCGAAGCGAGCGGCGGCGGCCAGGGGTTCGGGTGCGATCTCGGCCCGGTCGAGATTGACCGCCTCGCGCAAGCGCTCGATCTCGCGAGCCACCGCGAGATCGCCCGGATCGAGCTCGCGCGCCCGGAGGAGCGCCCACATGGCCTCGCCCACCGAGCCCCGCGCGGCTGCGGCCTGGGCCCAGTTCCAGTAGAGCGAGGGCCCAAGGGCTCCGCCCTCGGCCAGCTCGCGATAGGTGGCGATGGCTTTGGGATAGTCGCCGGAACGGCACAGCTCGTTTCCCTGGCGGAACCGGGCCTCCGCCTCGGGCGCCGCGACCTTGGCCAGGGCGGCGTGGGCGAACGCGGCCAATAGGCCAGCCAGGACGGCTCTGCTCACGAAGCGCCGCCGCGCGGTCAAGCCCATCGCTTCACCGTGGCCGCGGCGCGTGCCGCCAGCTCGCGCAGCTTCTCCGAGTAGTCGCCGAGCTGGGGCGCGTACCGTACGAATTGGACCTCCTCGAGCAGGGCCCGAGCGGCCTCTTTGCCCTCCGTGGCCTCGGAGTCCTTGCCGTCCAGGGGCCCGAAGGCCTCGACCAGCGCCTTCTCGATGAGCGCGGCGGCGGCTTCCTTCGTGAGCGCGTCCTTTCCCACCCGGTCGAGCTCGGAGAGGGCCGCGCGAACGCTGCGGCGAGAAGCGACGCCTTTCCCCGATCGCGCCCTTCGCCCGATCTGCAGGCCGAGGAGCAGCCCGTGAGCGGCGAGGGCCATGGCGAGCGCGCCCCCGAGGGCCGTGGCTCCCAAGCCGGAGACGCGGATGCGGTCCGCGTCCAGGTCACTCCGCAGGGGCAGGGGCGCGCCGGAGCGGGAACCGAGTGCTAGGGGTGCGGGCAGGGGCAGGCCCGCGGCGGCGGTGCCTCCCTCCACCCGGATCGCGATCGGCTCGGTGGTCGCACTCTCGACTCGGCCCGCCGCCGAGTCGAAGTAGGAGAAGGTGAGCGCCGGCACCTTGAGGTCGCCCGCGGTCTCGGGCACCACCACGAACTCCCAGGTCCGCGAGCCCGAGATCCCGGTGGCGCTCGGCTTCAAGTCGCTTTTCACCTGGGACGGATAGACCTTGGCCCCCGGCACCACCACCTCGGGCGCCTTGTCGATCCACTTGAGGTTGCCCGTGCCTTCCACCTTGAAGCGAAGAGTCGCGGCTTCGCCGAGCGCGAGGCTCGGCTTGTCCACGGTCGCGGCCACCCGAAAGCGTCCGACCGCGCCGGAAAAGCCGGCCGTCTCCGGAATCGGATCGACGGTAACGGGTAGCTCCTTGGTGGTCCGCTGCACCACCCCACCCGAGTCGAAGAAGCTCTGCCGCGGCAAGCCGAGACGCAGGTTGGTGGCGGGGATGACGAGCCGGCCGGCTTTGGTGGGAAACAGGAGCTTCACGAAGATCGGAAAGCGTCGGTAGGCCTCCCCCGCGACCGTCGCCCCTTCTCCCTGAGGCGGGGTGGGCGGCCGCTCCAGGTCTTCGGCCCAGAACCCCGGATACTGGGGCGCGTCCACGAACTGGAGGTCGGAGACCGACACCTGGGTGTAGAGCCAGTAAGTGAGGAGCAGAGGCTCGCCGACGCGAAGCCGGTTGCGGCTGACCGCGGACTCGACGAAGAGCTTGGGCGAGGGGGCCCGGCCCCGGCGTTGGCCGAGGAGCGACTCGAAGGGGTCGGCGCCGAAGGGATCGGGGGCCGGCTCCTGCCGCGGACGAATGCTCCCGGCCACGACCTCGATCGTGATGGGCTCGGTGGTCTTCTCCCCGTCTTCGAAGCGCGCCTTGGTCGGCCCGATCTCGGCCTTGCCCACCGCGATCGGCTGGAGGATCCAGGTGGACACCCGAGACTGCGACATCGCGCCGTTGACGAGCGACACCTGGGTCGACAACGAGGGCCCGCCCACGATCCGCAGGTTCTGGAGCCGCGGGGCGGCCACGTCCTCCATGAGCCGGAACCCGGAGCCTTCGACGCTGACCGTGAGCTGGAGCTGGTCGCCCACCCCGATCTTCCGCGCGTCCACCTCGGCCCGGACCGTGCCCTCGGCGGCCACGAGTCGCGGGACGGCCAGGAGCACGAGGCCGAGGGCAAGCCCCCTCACCAGTCCTTCCCCTTCTTGCGCTCCGCGCGCTTGGCGGCCAGGAGCTTCTTCTGCTCGTTCTTCTCGTTCTGCTGAAGCGCGTCCAGGAGCTGCATGGCGCGATCCTTCGGCATGCCCGCCTCCTGCTGAAAGCGCTTCTGCTCCTTCTCTTCGGGGGTCTCGGGCTTCTGGCCCTTCGCGTCCTGCTTCTTGTCGTCCTCGGGCTTCTGCCCCTTCGAGTCCTGCTTGTCCTGCCCCTGGCCTTTCTTGTCCTTGTCCTGATCCTGCTTCGACTTGTCCTGCTGCTGTTTCTTCTGCTGCTCTTCCTGCTGCTTCAGGGCCCGAAGCGCGGTCTCGAGGTTTCTGAGAGTGTCGGCGTCGTCGGGGGCCACGCGCAACGCGTCGCGGTAGGCCTGGACCGCGCCCTTGTAGTCCTTTTGCTGGAACAGCGTGTTGCCGAGGTTGTAGCGGGCGGGAGCGGCGAGCGGCGAGCGCGCGTCTTCGCCGAGGGAACGGTAGAGAGTCGCGGCCTCGGGGAACTTGCCGTTCTTGTAGAGGCCGTCGGCCACGTTGTAGCGAGCGGCGGCATCGGCGGGACGCAGGGTCGCCGCCTGCTCGAACGACTGAAGGGCCGCCGGATGGTTCCCGCGCTCGTAGTCGGAGCGACCCTCGGCGGCCAGGCGGCGCGGCCGGAGCAGCACCTCGTCGAGCACCCCCGGCTTGCGGGCCGGCGGGGCGGCGGTGGGAGCGGGCGACGGCGCATCGGCGGCTCCGCTCGGCGGAGGCGTTTGAGCCAAGGCGGGGGCGGCCAGGAGGAGGCTCAGGACGAGGGCCGCGGCCAGCCGCACCGGGCCGCCGCGCCTCGCCGAGCGAAGGCGCGGCAACGGCATGAGCAGGGCCGCGGCGAGGGCCCCGAGGCCGACGGCCAGGGGCACCTGGAAGCGCTCCTTGCGCCGGTACGAGAACTCGCGGGCCAGGGTCTTCTGCTCCAGGCCTTCGATGGCCGCCGCCAGGGCCGCAAGGCTCGTGTCCGCGGGCGTGATGCGAAAGGAGCGGCCCCCGGTCCCGCGGGCGATGGCCTCGAGGGTCGCGATGTTCAGGCGTGAGACCACGACGCTTCCCTGCTCGTCCTTCTTGAAGCCGATCGCCTTTCCCTCCTTGTCGAAGTCGGGCACGGGCTGGCCCGCCTCGGTCCCCACCCCCACGGTGTGCACCACGACTCCCGCCTCCTTGGCCTTGCGCACCGCCTCGTCCACCTCTCCTTCGAGGTCCTCTCCGTCGGAGACGAGAACCATGACTCGATTGTGCCGCTCCTTGTCCACGAACATGGAGAGGCCTCGCGCCAGACCGACGCCCAGCGAGGTCCCGGGCGCGGGGACGATGCCCGGCTCCACGGTCTCGAGGAAGAGCCCGACCGCGTCGGCGTCGAGGGTGAGCGGCACCAGGGGGTAGGCCTCGCCCTCGAAGGCGAGCAGGCCGAACCGATCGCCCTCGAGGCGGGCGACGAGCGAGGAGAGCGCGGCCCGCGCGAGGAAGAAGCGGTTGGGGGGCACGTCTTCGGTGGCCATCGAGCCCGAGGTGTCGAGGGCGAGCACGACGTCGACGCCTTCGCGCTCGACCTTCTCGCGCACGATGCCCCACTGCGGCCGGGCGAGGGCGAGGACGAGACCGGCCGCGCCCAGGAGAATCAGCCCGAGGCGGAGCGGCCGCCAGCGCGGGGAGCGCCGCTCGAGAACGCGCGACCAGAGGGGCCGGGCCACGAGGCGCGCGACCCGGGCGTGGTCCCGCCCGTGCGCCCAGGCCTCGAGCGCGGCCACGAGGGGCAGCGCCAGCAGGGCGAAGAGCCACTGGGGCTCGGCGAAGACCATGGCGCTAGACCGGGGCCACGCGCAGGCCGCCCGCCCAGGCCACGCCCGCCGCGGCAAAGGCCAAGGTCGCGGCCAGGAGAAACGGGGGGAAGAGCTCGCGGTAGCGGCGATAGGCGGTCTGCTTGATCTCCGACTTCTCGAGCTTGTCGATGCGATCGAAGATGTTCCGCAGCGAGGCCGAATCGGTGGCGCGGAAGAACTCGCCCCCGGTCCGGTCCGCGATGGCGCGGAGAAGGTCCTCGTCGATCTGGACCTCAGTCATCACCGTCTGCTCCACGATCTGGCCCGTGAAGGGATCGCGGACGCGCACCGGCATGGGCACCTGCCCGCCCTTACCGACGAGGACGGTGTAGACCCGCACCTCCATCGCCTTGGCCAGGTCGGCCGCGGTCGCGGGGTCGATCTCCCCCGCGTTGTTGGCGCCGTCGGTCACGAGCACCACCACCTTGCTCTTGGCCTTCGACCGGCGGAGCCGGGTCAGGGAGGTGGCGAGGCCCGAGCCGATGGCGGTCCCGTCGGGCAGCATCGCGAGCCGCACGTCGTCGAGCTGGCGCAGCAGCACTGCGTTGTCGGTGGTGGGCGGCGACTTCGTGAGGCTCTTGCCCGCGAACACCACGAGGCCGAGGCGGTCGGTGGGCCGGCGCTTCACGAACTCGGCCACCACCTCCTTGGCCACCGCCAGCCGGTTCCGCGGCTGGAAGTCCTGGGCCGCCATCGAGCCCGACACGTCGAGGGCCACGACGATGTCCACGCCCTGGGTGGTGACGTCCTCCTTCAGGGTCCCGTGCTGGGGCCGAGCCAGGGCCAGGGCCCCGAAGCACAGGGCCAGGGCGGCCAGGACCACGGGCAGGTGTCGGATCCGCGTCCTGAAGCCACGGGCTGCTCCCCGGAGGCGCGACGCCCCCGGCAACACGAGCGCCCCCCCGTCCTTCTCGCGACGGAGAGCCGCCGCGACCACGAGCGGCCCCAGAAGCAGCGCCCACAGCCAAAGCGGGTCCTGGAAGCGGTAGCCGGCCCAGTCCATCAAGCGACCTTCTCTTGCTCCGCCGCGGGGGCCGGGGCGAGGGCCTCCTCGAGAGAACGGATCATCCCCTGGACGGCCTCCGTGTGCCGCTCGGCCTCGGCGTGGAGACCCGCGCCGCGCGCGAACTTGATCTGGTCGGCGGCGTTCGCGAGGTCGCGCATCGGAGTGACGAGGCCTCGGCCCTTGGGCGCGTCACGAAGGAAGGCGACCATCTCCGCCGTGGTCATCTCGAGCACGGGTGCTTTCAGGCGGCGCTCGAGGTAGCGCTTGGCGATGGCCGTGAGGGCGATGTAGAAGCCACGGTGATCGCCGCGTCCGAGAAGGCCGGACGCCACGAGCGCGGCCAGGGCCAGGCGCGCCTCGGCCGCGGGATCGACAGGCGGGGCTGCCGCCATCGCAGTCTCACCCACAGCCTTCCGGCGCCGGATCAGCCAGACCGCGAGAGCGAGCACGGCCGCGGCCAGGAGAGCGAGCGTGATCCAGAAGGCGGGGCCGATGGCGAGGGACACGGGCCCGCGGATGTCGGCGATCTTCTGGGGATCCGCGTCCTTCGCAAGTCGGGACTTGATCCTCATGGCCAGAGGCTCGGTCGCCGCCTCGCCTTGGCTCCCGTCGGGCAACCGGTACTTGACCACGACGGCCGGGACCTTGGCATCGGTCAGCTCGAAGAGCGTGGCCTCGTAGCGATGGACTCCTGGCGCCTCGGGAGGCGGCGAAGCACCGGAGGCCCCGCTCTCGGGTGGCGCCGGATGCAGCTCGGCGCCCTCGGTCACCACCTCGGCCGGGAAGGTGAAGCTCGTCCCCGGCGGCGCCGTGGCCTTGACCTCCACGATGAACCGCTCGCCGAGCGCTACCTCGGCCAAGGGCGCCGTGGCCTTCGCGCTGACGCCACTACCGCCTGCGGGGGTCGGGCTCGGCACGGCCGCAGAGCCCGACTCCGCGCCCGTCTTGGGGGCCAGCTCGTCGGGCTCGAGGGCGATGACGAGCGCCGAAGCGCGGGCCGCCGCGGAGGCCAGGACGAGGGCGCCGAGCACGGCCGCGGGGCGGATCACCGCCGGCGCTCGCGTGACTTGAAGAACGCCCGGAGCGGCCGCTCGTAGGACTCGGTGGTGGAGAGGGCGAGGGAGTCGACCCGCGTCTTCTTGAACACCGCGGCCGCTTCGCTCGCGACACTCGAGGCCAGGCGTCGCCGCACGGCCGGATCGTCGGTATCGGCCACCCACCGCTCGCCGGTTTCGGGGTCGCGCAGGGAGAGGAGCCCGGCCGGCGGTACTTCGCCTTCCCGCGGGTCGGAGAGCCGGAGGGCCACCACGTCGTGTCGCCGCCGCAGGACGCCCATCGCTCGCTCGTAACCCTGGGCCTGGAAGTCGGAGATCACGGCCACGATCCCGCGCCGCCGGAGCACGCCGCGCGCGAAGCGGAGGACGCCCGCGAGGTCGGTCCCGCGGCCTCGAGGCTCGAGGGCCAGGAGGTCGCGCACGATCCGCAGGGCGTGGTCCCGCCCGCGTCCGGGCGGCACATAGGCCTCGATGCGGTCCGAGAACAGCACCGCCCCCACCCGGTCGTGGTTGGCCACCGCGGAGAAGGCGAGGACGGCCGCGAGCTCGGCCGCGTAGTCGCGCTTCAGGAGGAACTCCGAGCCGAAGGCCTGGGAGCCGGAGACGTCGACGAGGATGAGCAGGGTGAGGTCGCGCTCCTCCACGAACTTCTTCACGTAGGGCGCGCCCATGCGCGCGGTCACGTTCCAGTCGATGGTGCGGGCGTCGTCGCCGGGCTGGTACTCGCGCACCTCCGCGAACTCCATGCCCCGCCCCTTGAAGACCGCGTGATAGGCCCCGCCGATCCCCGATTCGAGGATGGTGCGGGTGCGGATCTGGATGCGCCGGATCTTCCGGAACGTCTCCCGGTCAAGCATGCGGAATCAAGGAACCTCGACTCGTTCCAACACGCGGTCCACGATCGTCTCCGTGGTCACGTTCTCCGCCTCGGCTTCGTAGGTCAGCAGGATGCGATGCCGGAGCACGTCCTTCGCGATCTCCTTCACGTCCTCGGGCACGACGTACCCCCGGCCGCGGAGAAACGCGGTGGCGCGGGCGGCTTCCGAGAAGGCGAGGGTGGCGCGGGGCGACGCGCCGAAGGCCACGAGGGGTGCGAGGTCGGCGAGGCCCACTTCCTTGGGGTTCCGGGTGGCGGTCACGAGGGCCACGATGTAGTCGCGCAGGCGGCTGTCCAGGTAGATGTCCCGCACCCGGGTCTCGAGCCGCCGGACGGCTTCCGCCTTCACGAGCCGCGTCACGCTCGGAGCCTCGCCGGAGATCATGCGGTCGAGGATCTGCCGCTCCTCTTCCTTCTTGGGGTAGTCGACCTTGGTCTTCAGGAGGAAGCGGTCGACCTGCGCCTCGGGAAGGGGATACGTCCCTTCCTGCTCGATCGGGTTCTGGGTCGCGAAGACCAGGAACGGATCGGGCAGGGGATGGCTCGTGTCCCCGAGCGTCACCTGCCGCTCCTGCATCGATTCGAGGAGGGCGGACTGGACCTTGGCGGGAGCGCGGTTGATCTCGTCCGCCAGCAGCAGGTTGGTGAAGACCGGGCCCTTGCGCGCCGCGAATTCTCCCGTCTTCTGCTGGTAGATCATGGTGCCCACGAGGTCGGCGGGCAGCAGGTCGGGGGTGAACTGGATGCGCGCGAACTGGAGGTCCAGGACCTGGCCCAGGGTCTTGACGGCGAGGGTCTTGGCGAGCCCGGGAAGGCCCTCGACCAGGAGGTGGCCCCGGCAGAGGAGGGCCACCATCATCCGGTCGATGAGCCCCTTCTGGCCCACGATGACCTTGCGCACCTCGTCCATGGCCGCCTGGATCTGGAGCGACTCCTCCCGGACCGCCTCGTTCAGCTTCGCGACGTCGATCTCGCCTTGAACCATGGATCCTCGCTTCGCACTACCCCAGCATGAGACGCACGACACGGCGGGAAGGACGCAGGCGCACCGACCGTAGGCGCTCTCTCCGGTCTATCGGAGGTGCCCGATCTTCGACTGGAGAAAGGCCCGTCCGCGGCGGAACTCGGCCACGTCGCCCCGGCCGAGGGCGGCGGACGCGTCCGCCGCCACCTTGGCCAGCTCGGCCTCACCCCGGGCCAGGAGTTCCTCCTGGACCTGGCGGACCTTGGCGCCGATGCTGTCCAGCGAGCCCACGTCGGCCGCGTTCAGCATGGCCAGCATCCAGTCGATACGCTCCGCGGTGGGCATGGCTTTTCAAGCTATCCCGCGGCCCGCGGACCTGTCAAGGCACGGGGGCCTGGCGCGACGGGCCCCGCGGTTATACTGAAAATCATGACCACAGAGCGACACCACCGCGTCGTCATCATCGGCTCGGGCCCCGCCGGCCTCACCGCCGCGGTGTACGCCGCCCGCGCCGACCTGAAGCCGCTGGTCATCGAGGGCGGGGGCGGAGACGACCCGACCGACGTGCCCGGGGGCCAGCTCATGCTGACCTCCGACGTCGACAACTATCCCGGGTTCCCGACCGGCGTCCTGGGGCCCGAGCTCATGGAGAAGATGCGAGCGCAGGCCGAGCGCTTCGGCACGGAGTTCGCGGCGGGAACCGTGAAGCAGGTCCACCTCGGGCAGCGGCCGTTCGTGGTGGAGCTGGACGGGAACAAGATCCACGCCGAGAGTCTCATCGTGGCGACCGGCGCGACCGCGAAGTGGCTGGGGCTGCCCGAGGAGCTCGCGTTCCGCACCAAGATCGGTGGAGTCTCGGCCTGCGCCACCTGCGACGGCTTCTTCTACAAGGGCAAGCACGTCCTGGTGGTGGGGGGCGGGGACACCGCCATGGAAGAAGCGACCTTCCTCACGAAGTTCGCGGACAAGGTGACGGTCGTGCACCGGCGGGAGGAGCTTCGCGCCTCGAAGGCCATGCAGCAGAAGGCGAAGGACAACCCCAAGATCGCCTGGATGTTCGACACCGTGGTCGAGAAGATCCTGGGCGGGCCCGGACAGGGGGTCACGGGGGCGGTGGTCAAGAACCTGAAGTCGGGCGTGGTGTCCGAGGTGGCGGCGGGCGGGATCTTCATGGCCATCGGCCATGTTCCCAACACGGCCGTCTTCAAGGGCCAGCTCGAGATGGACGAGAACGGCTACCTCCTCACGGACCACGTCACCACCGCGACCAGCGTGCCCGGGGTCTTCGCGGCGGGCGACGTGGCCGATCACCGCTACCGGCAGGCCATCACCGCGGCCGGAAGCGGGTGCATGGCCGCGATCGACGCGGAGCGCTATCTCCATTGAGCTCCGAGGGGCCCTCCCTTCGGATCCTGTTCCTCGCCCCGCAACCATTCTTCGAGGTGCGCGGAACTCCGCTCGCGGTCCTGGCCATGGTCCGGGCCCTTACCGCCCTCGGCCACCGCGTCGACCTCCTGACCTTCCCCCAGGGCGACGCGGTCGACGTTCCCGGCCTCACGCATCGGCGCAGCCTTCGCCTGCCCGTGGGCCGCGTGCGCGCCGGCGCGTCTCTGGCCAAGCTCCTGCTCGACCTGCCTTTCATGGCCGAGGCGACCTGGCGCATGGTCTTTGGCCGCTACGACGTCGTCCACGCCGTTGAAGAAGCCGCCCACCTGTTGGCGCCCGCGGCGCGCCTCTTGAGACTGCCGCTCGTGGCCGACGTCGATTCGTCGATTCCCGACCAGCTCCGCTACTCGGGGTTCGCGGGCCGCGGGCCCCTGCCGTGGATCGCGGATCGGCTCGAGACCCACGCCCTCCGGCACGCAACGGTCGCGGTCACCGTGTGCACGAGCCTGACCGAAGGCGTCAAGGCCAAGGCCCCGCTCACTCCCGTCTTCCAGGTCGAAGATCCGCCGCTCGTGGGCGACACCGCCGCCGACGAGGGCGCGGTGGCCGCCCTCCGCCGAGAGCTGGGCCTCGGGCCCGAGCCGGTCGTCCTCTACTCTGGCAACTTCGAGTCGTACCAGGGCGTCCCGATGCTCATGGAAGCCGCGAGCGCCGTGCCGGAAGCGCAGTTCGTCTTCATGGGGGGCGAGCCCGAGCAGATCGCCGCGATGAAGGCGTCGGGGACGGGGCGCTCGGTGTTCGCGGGCAAGCGGCCACCGTCGGAGCTGCCGGCGTTCCTGGCCCTGGCCCAGGTGCTCGTCTCCCCGCGACGGCAGGGCGAGAACACGCCCTTCAAGATCTACACCTATCTCGCCTCGGGGAAGCCCATCGTGGCCACACGCATACCGACCCACACCCAGTTGCTCGACGACACGATGGCCTTCCTGACGGAGCCCAGTGCGGTGGGTCTGGCCCAGGGCATCCGCGCCGCTCTGGCCGACCCCCAGGAGGCGAGCGCGCGGGCGGCCCGGGGCCAAGCCCTCGTCGATCGGGAGTACAGCCCCGCGCGATACGCCGAGAAGGTCAGGGCCGCCTACGCCGAGGTGGAGGTCCTGGTGGCGAAGGAACGCTCCGGCCGCTGAGCGGGTTCGCGCGCCGTCAGCGCGAGAGGGCCGCGGACAAGAACGCGGCGACGTCCTTCTTCAAGCGCGCGAGCTCGGCCTCGTGGATGTACATCATGTGGCCGGCCTCGTAGGTGCCGGTGCTGATCCGCGCGCGCTGGCTCTCTTCGAGCCCCATGTGGCTCAAGGTGTACTCGGTCGCGAAGAAAGGTGTGGCGAGGTCGTAGAAGCCCGAGGCCACGAACAGCTTCATGTCGGGGTTCTTCGAGAAAGCGCTCCGCAACGACTCGCTGGTGTCGGCGGCCAGGATGCCGTCCGAACCCCAGTCCCACGGTGTCGTGACGCCGCCTCCGAGGATGAAGTACTGGAGGTCGGTCTTGTAGCCGAGGGACCGCCTCACGTAGTCGTTGAGCATGGCCGTGTAGGGCGGGCGGATCGCGGCCATGCTGGGATCGAAGCTCGGCTCGGCATCGACGGCGTTCTCGTCGATCCCCTTGAACCGCGCGTCGAGGCGGCCCACGGTGCGCTTCTCGTCCCGCAGCAGCTCCTTGCAGAAGTGCTGGATCTCGATGCGCAGAAACGCGTTGTCGACGTAGCGCTCGCTGAGCCCCGTGTAGCGACTGAGACGCGTCACGAGCGCTGCACGCTCGTCGCGCGGCAGTCGGTCCCCTTTGGCCAGGGCCACCGGATACTCACGGCCGGCGAACGCCCGGACCTCGTCGAGAACGGCCCGCAGGTCTTTCGCCTGGAGGTCGGCGGGCAGCTTCTTGTGGAACCAGGCCGCGGCCGCGTAGGTCGGCAGGTACAGCGGGTAGGGAAGGTCGTTACCCTTGGTGAAGAGCGCGGTCTGGAAGTTGAGGATGGACGAGACGAGGACGATGCCGTTGAAGGCGATGCCCCGCTCCACGAGGCGGCCGGCGAGGCCCGCGGCACGCGTGGTGCCGTAGCTCTCCCCCACCAGGAAGAGGGGCGAGCCCCATCGCTCGTAGCGGGTGAGGTAGAGGCGGATGAACTCGCCCACCGAGTCGAGATCGCCCTGGAGTCCCCAGAACTTCTTGCCGAACTCGGGCTTGCTCGCGCGCGAGTAGCCCGTGCCCACGGGGTCGATGAAGACGAGGTCGGTCTGGTCGAGCCACGTCTGCTCGTTGTCCACGAGCTGGTACGGAGGGGACGGCATCATGCCGTCCTCCCGCATCTTCACGCGCTTGGGTCCGAGGGCGCCGAGGTGCAGCCACACCGAGGACGATCCCGGCCCGCCGTTGAAGGAGAACATGAGCGGGCGCTTCTCGGGCCCACCCGGCCGGTCGGCCACGTAGGCCACGAAGAAGATGTTGGCCTCGGTGTCCCCCGCTTCGTTCTTCAAGGGCATGAGGCCGGCGGTCACGCGTGTACTTCAGGACCTTGGGGCCGATCTTCAGCTCGTGAGGAGTGACGACGGGCTTTTCTTCCGGTTCGGGCTTCTTGTCCTTCTCGGCCTTCTCTTTGTCGGCCTTGTCTTTTTCTTTGTCGGCCTTGTCGGCCTTGTCGCCCGCCGGCTTCTCGGCGGCTGGCTTGTCTTGGAGCCCGGCGACGAGAAGCACGGGCAGGACGAGAGCGAGCAGGTTCATGGCGGTCCCCTTCGTCGCGGCGGCCAGCGGCCCCAGGCGACGCGCCCGACTCTACAACACTCGCGCTACTCCCGCGTCCAGCCCGGCGGGAGGCCGGTCTTGCGAAACTCCTCCTCGAGATCCACGAGCGCCTTCTTCGCCTGCCGAAGCTCTTCGCTCTCCTCGAACTCCTTCACCCATTGCTGCACGGGAATGCCGGCCACGAACACGGTGCGCACCACGGAGTGCCAGCATCGCACCTCGGCCTCGGCGATCTGTCGGCGCGCGTCGGCGAACCGGATCCGCCACTCGGCCTCGAGACGCTTGCGCTCCGCCGTCTCGTCCTCGGCCGGCTCGGCGCCTTTGGCTGGCTGCGAGTCGGCTGGTCCGGCCTTCGGCGACTCCTTGGAAGCGGAGTCCTGCGTCGGGGTCGCGGGTCGCGACGAACGCATCGCCTCCAGGTCGGCGTCGGTGTAGACCTTGACCGGCTTCGCCGCCTTGACGCGCTTCTCCTTCTCCTGGCGCGCGGCGTCACCCAGCGACTGCGCCCTGGCCGGTGCAGGAATGGCGGCGGCCATCCCGACGAGCAGGGCCAACACGCCACGAGCCCACCCAGGGCCAGGCTCCATCCCGCGATCTCCTCGTTGGGATTGTAGCCGCCCACCGCCCTCAGCGGTGGCGAGCCGCCAGCAGGACGCGCCAGTGCCAGTCCTCGCGCTCCGTCCGGCGGTCCGCCTGAAGGGCGCTCCACCTCGCGGACCAGCCGAGCCCGGGGTCGAGCCACTCGTCCCAGGCCTCGATGGCACCCGGAGGAGCGGCGGGATGGAGCAGGAGCTCTCCGAGCGACCAGGGATCGCCCGACGCGACGGGCACGATGCGGATCGCGGCCACGAGCCGCCCCGCGAGGGGGATGGCGATCAGGTCGTGGTCGAGCACGTACTGCGGCTGGCCGTTCACCCAGCGCAGGTCGTCCTGCTCGTCGCGCCGGCGCCTCTCGGCCACGCGCTCCCACGTGGTGCCGTCGCCGCTGACCTCGATGTCCATGCTTCGCAAGAGCCGGGGCCCGTCGAGCGAAGTGATGAGGGTCAGCGCGTCGAGCCGCCGCGGCTCGGGCAACGTGAAGGTCGCCGCTCTCGACGAATCGAGGGCCAGGGCCGTGGCCGGGCTCCCGTCTCCGGCCGCGCCTCCGCCGACCAGGGGCTCCACGCGGGGTCCGAAGGGCGGGGCGAAGTCCTGGTAGACCACGGCCGCTCCAGCCTCGCGGCGGTGAAAGCCTCCGCCCATCGCGCGGAGCGCGGACTCGAACGCCGCCGGAGACGGCAGATCGGTGGGAATGCCGGGGGTCAGGACCCAGGCGACGTTCTTCGAGAAGCGAACCTCGTCCAGGTAGGGCAGCGGGTAGTGGCGAAAGCGCTCGTTCCAGGGCTGCGACACGATGATGCGTTCGCCGCTCTCGTAGGTGAGGCGGTAGGCCGGACCGTAGGACGCGTAGGCGCGGCGGATCCCGTGAGACTCGAGCAGGCGACGCACCGGCTGAAGGTCGGGGAGGAGGAAGGGGGGCTGGGCGCGATCCGCGGCTCGCCAGCTTTCCAGGAGCAAGGCGCCCCCCGCGAGGTGCAACGCCGCGAGGGCCAGCACGGCCACCCAGGCCCGGCGCACCTTGCCCTGCGCCGCGAACGTCCACACGCAAAGACCCAGCACCGGAAGGTAGAGCGGGGTCAGGAACCGCAGGTTGTGGGGCGCGGAACGGACGGGGAAAGGAAAAGCGAGAAGGGCCAGGCCCGCGGCGGCCAACAGCAAGCCCGGACCACCGCGTGCGCCGGAGGCTCGCACCGAGAGCAACAGCAGACCGCCATAGATGAAGACGAGGCCTGCCGCCGCCCAGGCCGGAGCCGCCACCACGAAGTCCGCCGAGTCCGCCACCAGCGGCACGTGGGTCCCCAGGATCCCGCCCACCGTCTCCGGAAGCCGGGGAACCACCTCGGCCAGGTGCTGGACCATCGTCTGCTGCCTTCCCGCCACGCGCACGATGCTCGTCGCCCCGCTCTCCGTCACCGCGCGAACCCACCACGGGCTGGCGGCGGCGAGCAGCGGCAGGAGCGCGAACAGGAGCAGACGCCGGCGGCCGGCCGATCGTCCCAGGAGGTGCAGCCCCACCGCGGCCACGATGCTGGCCGACATGAGATGGGTCCAGAGGGCGAGGCCCGCCACGAGGCCCAGCAAGGCGAGGCCCGCGCGGGGCTCTTCGCCGGCCGCGAGCGAGGCCCCGAGGCGCAGGCCCAGGAGGAGCATGAGCCCGCAGAGGACGAGCGTCGTCGCATAGAGCGGCGGCGGCAGCACCGCCATCAGCAGGAAGTAGGCGGGCGGACAGGCCATGAGCACCGCCGCAGGCAGGGCCGCATCCGGGTGAAGGGCCCTGGCCACGCCGTAGGCGATGGGGATGAGGGCGAGGCCGAGGAGGAAGACGGGGAGGCGGAGGGCCTCGGTCGTGAGCCCCATCGCCGCCACGAAGGGCGCGGCCACCCAGGCGTCGAGGGGCGAGCCGTAGGGCTGTCCCCAAAGGGTGGTGCCTTGTCCGAGGTGTCGGGCCATGAGGCCGACGATCGCGGTGTCGCCGTCCACGGGGGTCCGGAGGGCCTCGATCCAGAAGGGCACGCGCACGACCACGCCGAGGAGGATCGCCGCGGGCAGGCCCCAGCTCGGGCGCGTCACCGGTCGCTGGCCTCGTCCGCCGGCGGCGACCCTGCCTCCGGACCCGCGCCGGGCGCGTAACGCGCGTTCTCGAAGACCAGCGCGCCCGGGAGGAGCATCAGCCGAAGGCTCGGGGCGAGCGACGCGGCGAGGGCAAGGGCGACCGCCGCCACCAGGGCGCGCCGCCAAGGGGGAACCGACGCAGGCCGCGGCTGACCGCGATGGGCCCACGTCCAACCGGCCAGGATGAAGAGGACCGGAAGCACGGGCAGGCGATACCGGGCGTAGCCGTGGGTCGCGATGTGGATGAGAGTGTAATAGGCGACAAAGGCCACGAGCAGGACCGGCAGGCGGCGAAGCGGCAGGGTGAGGAGCGCCGCCACGGAGAACGCCAACACCAGAAAGTAGGGCGCGAGCACGACGACGGTCGCCGCGTACGCGGCCGCGGGCCGCACCTCGGCGTAGGCGCCGCGCCGCAGGTGGACGAGGGCCTGGCTGTCCGCCTCCCAGAAGTTCGGCATCTCGTCGCGCAGCTTCTCGAGGACCCACCACGGTTGCCGCTCGCGAATGGCCAAGAGCCCCTGCGCCCGCGCGAACTCGTATTTCGCGATGCGCCCGTGCACCGCCCAGTACTGCTCGTAGACCTCCTGGCGCGAGAGCGTCGCGTTTCCCTGCCAGAGGTTGAGCGCCCCCGCGGTCGAAACGGGGACGAACGCGCCGAAGACCCTGAAGTTGCGGTACGTCCAGGGCGCGACGGTGAGCACGAGCATCAGCAGGAACGCGGCCGTGCGCGAAGCGCCCTTGGGCCGGCGCCAGAACAAGAACAGCGCGGCGGCGGGAGAGAAGTAGAGAACGGTCTCACGGGTCAGGACGGCGAGGCCCCACAAGAAGCCGGCGGCGGCGGCCTTGGGGGTCGAGCCATCGGCATCGGCCGCGGCCACGCGCTCGAAGGCCCACCAGAACAAGGTGAGGAACACCGTCTCCGCCCAGAAGTGCGCGCTGAACCAGACGAGCTCGGGATAGAACGCGACGAGCGCGGCCGCGAACAGACCGGCTCGCGGTCCGAGCGCCATCGCCCCCAGGCGGCCCGCCGCGGGGACCAGGAGCGCGGCCACGAGCGCCTGGGCGACCTTCACGGCGGTGAGGGACCCGAAGAGCGCGAAGACGGCGCCCATGAAGTAGAGGTAGACGGGCGGATGGAAGATGAAACGGAACTCCGGGGAGAGGGGCGAGAAGGCGACCGCGGCCGAGGGCAGGACCTCGGTTCCCCAGGTCACCCACATGGTCTCGTCGGCGATCGGGTGGGTCTCGGGCTCGGCCCAGATGAAGGCGAGGCGCAGCGCCAGGGCGAGCACCGTGAGCGTGACGAGCGCGCGCCGCGGAAGCGTTCCGCCGACCGCAGTCCCGGCATCAGGGCTCGCTGCCACGCGCGACGACGTTAGCACAGCTCTCCGGATGGCCGGGCGCAGCCCAGACCTCGCGAACCGCGATAGGCTCGCGCGCGCCCGGCGCCAGGCCCAATGCCATGGCGAACCCACAGGAGCGCTACATGGCTACGCGCAGCCTGTTCATGAGTCAACCCTTACGTTCGGCCCCCGATCGCACTCCGGCACGCATCATCATGCCTTCGGAGGTCTGACTCCGGGTCGTCTTCACCACCCCGCTGCCCTTTCAACGCTGCGGTTCGAAGGGCCCCCCGCATCCAAAAAACGCTGGCGTGCTTCCGCGCGCGGAGGTCTATACTTCCGTCATGTCGTTCCGTCGCCTCGCCGTGATCGTCCTCTCGATCGGTGGGGCGCTCGTACTCGCGCTCGTGCTCTACCTCGCTTTCGGCGACCTGAGCCGGCACAAGGGCCGCATCGAAGCCTTCGTCACGAAGAGGACGGGGCGGCCCTTCGCGATCGACGGGGCTTTCGCACTCGAGGTGCTCCCTTCGGTCTCCGTCAAGGCGGAGCGCGTGCGCCTGGGCAACGCGGGGTGGGGCTCGGCGCCGCAGATGGTCGAGGTCGGGCGCCTCTCGACCGAGGTCGGCCTCTGGTCGCTCGTCTCGGGACCGGTCGACGTCCGCTCGCTCGAGCTCAGCGACGTGTCCGTCCTGCTCGAGAAGGGCAAGGAGGGCAAGGGGAACTGGGTGCTCGGCGAGCACACGAAGCCCGAGCAAGCGCAGGGCGACGCGGACTCGCTGGACCCGGGCGTGACCGAGGTCCCGGCCGTCATCCGCAAGGGCAATCTCAAGAACGTGCGCGTCACCTATCGCACGGCCGGCAAGCCGGACCGCGTCGCGCTCCTCGAGACGCTCACCATCGCGCCCGGCACGGCCGATCTGCTGGCGATCTCCGGCAAGGGCCGGGTCGACGAGTACGCGACCACGCTCTCAGGAGAGCTGGGGCCGCTCGACGCCCTCTTCTCGGGGCGGAACATCCGCATGGCGCTCGCGGCCGGGGTCGAGAAGCTCCGGCTCGACGTCAAGGGCGGCCTGGGCCGCCTGAATCCCCTGGACGGCGCCGACCTCACGCTGAAGGTCGAGCACCCGGATGTCGGCACGATGCTGGAGAATCTCCATCTGCCGGTGGTCGCCACCGGGCCCTTGAACGTCGACGCCCGATTGAAGGAAAAGGGCGAGCTCACCCAGGTGGAGGTCGACGCGAAGCTCGGCGGCAGCGCGGCGAACGTGACCGGGACACTCCGGACACTCGGCCTCCCCGGGTCAGACCTGCGCTTCTCGGCCTCGGTCGCGGACGCGTCCCGTCTCGCGTCGGCGTTCGACGTGACCGGCGTACCGGCCGAGACCCTCGAGGTCGGCGGGCACGTCGTATCCTCACGCAAGGAGATCAGGCTCGACGGGGCCTTTGCGAAGTTCGCCGGAGCGGAGGCCAAGGCCGATGGCAGCCTTCGCGTCGGTCGGGACCGGGGCGCCGCCATCACGTTCTCGGTCATGGCCGAGAGCCTGTCGCGACTCCGTGAAGGGCTGCCCGAGATTCCCTTCCGGGCGAGCGGGAGCTACGCCGGCAGCCGGGACACGCGGGAGCTCCGGGACCTGAAGGCCACCGTCGGCAAGAGCGAGATCTCGGGATCGGCCACGCTGCGCCGGAAGGACCCCAAGGGGGTCGAGGCCGAGCTGATCTCGCCCCGCCTCGACCTGACGCCGCTCGCGAAGAAGGAGAAGGTGGCCGAGGGGGCCCCGGCCGCGACCGCAACGCCGACGGCAAAAGAGCCGAAGAAGAAGTTCGTCTTCGACGAAACGCCCCTGCCCCTCGACAAGCTGAAGGGCGTGAACGTCAAGCTGCACGTCGTCGTCACCGAGCTGTCGCTCGAGGCGGGCCTCCTGAAGGACGTCGACGGCACCTTGATCGTCGACCAGGGCCAGCTGGCGCTCGAGTGGCGCGCCAGCGGCGGCTACGAAGGCTCCTTCGGTGGCACCGTGAAGCTGTTGCCGGCCGGCGACGGCGCCGCCGACCTGAGCGTCGAGGCCTCGCTGAAGAGCGTGCGCGCCGGCCTCGCCGCGGCGGAGGGTGTCGATCCCCGTGAGGTGCCGCCGACGAGCGTGGACGTGAAGCTCCAGGCGAGGGGCGCCTCGCCGCGGCAGATGGCGGCGGGAGCGAACGGGAACATCCTGGTGGCGATTGGACCGGGCAAGGTCACGAGCGGCCTCGTGGGAATGCTGGGGGGCGGCATCCTCGGCCAGCTCGCCTCGAAGCTGAACCCGTTCTCGGCGAAGGACCCGTACACCAAGCTCGACTGCACCGTGACCCGCATCGACATCGTGGACGGCCAGGTGAAGGTCGAGCCCGTGCTCATGCAGTCCGAGAAGGTCACGGTCACCGCGGATGGCAAGGTCGACCTCCGTACGGAGGAGCTCGTGTTCGACTTCAACACCCGCCCGCGCAAAGGCATCGGGGTCAGCCCCGGTATGTTCACGAACCCCTTCCTCAAGCTCGACGGTACCCTGGTGAGCCCGAGGCTGGGGGTGGGGGCCAAGGGCGCCGCGTCCGGCGGCATCGCGGCGGCGACCGCCGGCGCGTCGGTGGTCGTGAAGGGGCTCGTGGATCGCATCGCCGGCGAGGCGGACCTGTGCCAGTCGACGCTCGAGAAGGCCACGCGCCCCCCGACCCCGGCTGTCACATCGAGGTGATCTCCATGTCGCTGCTCGCGTGTTGCCTGTGGTGGTTCGTGCTGGGCGCCCTCGCCGGCTGGCTGCTGTCGTGGCTCGTCAACCGGCTCGTCGGGCGCACCGGGGTCCAGGAGATGCCCGCGCCCGCTCCCCCCGCCCCCGTGGTCTCGGCTGCGACAGCGCCGCCGCGCGTGGACGACCTCGTCGTCATCGAAGGCATCGGCCCGAAGATCGCCGAGCTCCTGCGCCGCCACGGGATCGACTCGTTCGGGACGCTCGCTCGCACCGAAGTGGCGGCGCTGTGGTCGATCCTCGACCAGGGCGGCCCGCGGTTCAAGCTCGCCAACCCCGGCACCTGGCCGGCGCAGGCTCTCTATTGCGTACGCGACGACTGGGCGGGTCTGAAGCGGTACCAGGACGAGCTGTACGCCGGGGTCCAGCTCCTGGCGGACGTGCCGGCCGAGGTCGTGATCGACGTGGCCGCGGCGAAGGCGGCCGGCTTCGACATGTCGGGCCCCGACGACCTCGAGATCATCGAGGGCATCGGGCCGAAGATCGCGCAGCTCCTGCGACAGCACGGCATCACCACCTTCGTCCAGCTCGCGTCCGCCTCTCCAGCCGAGATCGCGGCAATCCTCGAGAAGGGCGGTCCGAACTTCCGCATCGCGAACCCCGGCACGTGGCCGGAGCAGGCCGGCCACTGCGTGCGCAACGACTGGGCCGGGCTCAAGGAACTCCAGGACCGGCTGACCGCCGGCCGCGAGTGAGGAGGCCGTCATGCAGCACGTGAACGGCCGCACGCCCGAGCAATGGGCAGCCTACGACCGGGTGAAGCTGATGGGCGCGGTCGCGCTCTCGCTCCTGCTCCTCGTTCTTTGGCTGGCCGGCCTGGGGCCGACCCGCGCGGCTTTGTGCTGCGGCCTGCCGCCTGCCCACACCGCTAGCGAGGCCGCACCAGCGGCTCCTCGCGCTGGCGACGCCGCATGCGCGAGTGCCCTCGACTCCGATGTGCTCTTCGCGACCGACAGCGCGGAGCTCACGCCCCAGGGCCGTTCACTCCTCGACCGCCTCGCGCCCTGCTGGCGTGGCGGGCGCTTCGAGGTCGAAGGCCACACCGACGCCAGCGGCTCGGACGCCGTCAACCAGCCCCTGTCCGAGCGTCGGGCGATCGCCGTCAGGGACCACCTCGTGGCGCGCGGGATCGAGTCCTACGCCCTGACCGCGCGAGGCTACGGCTCGAGTCGGCCGGTCGCCGACAACGCCACGCCCGAGGGCCGGGCGCGGAACCGTCGGGTGGAGTTCCGCAGGGTTCAGCCGAGCCCGGATAGGTAGGGCCCGCGGGACGTCGAGCGCTTTCGCCGCTCGCCTTCGAGCACGCGGTCGCTCCCCGACGTCGCTCAGTGGGCGTAGACTGATGGTTTCCCGGAGGCATGATCGATGTCGAAGCACGTCGTCGGTTCTCCCCGCGGGCTTTCCAGTGCCCTCTTCGTCGGCGTCGTCGCGCTCGGAGTTGCGGCGTGGCAACCCACGGCCAAGGCCGCCCAGGTGCCGGCTGCGCCGAATCCCGCCGCTCATGGGCCGCACTGGTCGTACGAAGGTGCGGAGGCCCCTCCCCACTGGGCCGAGCTCTCGCCCGAGTTCGCCTCCTGCGGTGTCGGCCATCAGCAATCGCCCATCGACATCGTGACATCCGCGGCCACCCCGCTCCTCGCCGGGACCGCCGGCTTCGACGCGGTCCGGTTGGGTCCAGCCACCGAAGAGGCGGTGCCCGTCGATATCGTGAACAACGGCCACACGGTCGAGGTAGACGCAGTCGGCTCCGGCGTGCTCGTGATCGGCAACGACCGCTACGTCCTCCAGCAATTCCACTTCCACAGCCCGAGCGAGCACACCGTCGACGGGCGGTACTTTCCCCTCGAGGCCCACCTCGTTCACAAGGGCGCGGACGGAAGGCTGGCGGTCGTCGGCGTCCTCTTCGAAGAAGGGGCCGAGAATCCGGCGCTCACGCCGTTCTGGAAGAGCCTGCCGAAGTCGGCCAGCGCCCCGGTCGACCTCGGCCGCGGCAATGTCAGCATCGGCACGCTGCTGCCCCCTCGCCATGACGTCTACCGCTACGCAGGCTCGTTGACCACGCCGCCTTGCAGCGAAGCCGTGAAGTGGTTCGTGATGAAGGACCACGTTCCCGCATCGGCCGCGCAGATCGGGGCCATGCGGGCGATCATAAAGGGCAACAACCGGCCCGTTCAGACGCTCAATGGACGGACGGTCTACACCGACGCCATTCGCTGAGACGCCACTCCCCCAGCAGACCGCCCTCCGCCAAACCCTCACCCCGGAAACCACAAGCCTCGTCCCTGGGACCAACTGCCGCGCCGGCTTCTTCGGGGAACCGTGGAGCTTCTGGCGACCCGCGCCGCCTTTGGAGCGTTCCCGAGGTGCGTGCTAGCGTGGCCTGCGGAGGCGGATTGAAGAGGTTCTCGCGAGCCGTAGTCCCAGGCCTGTTCCTGTCGGGCGTCGTGGGTTGCACCGGACCCACCGAGCCCATCGACCTGCTCCGCGCGAAGGAGCAGGTCGTCGAGGCCTCCGCCCCCGGCCTCGACCAGGCCGGGGTGGTGGCCCAGATGGGCGCGCAGGCCCATCTCTGGGACGTGTCGCAGCTCACGCTGCCCGCGGGTCCACCGAGCCGCATGCGCTTCAGGCTGGACCTGCCGAAGGGTGCCAGGCTCACGTTCACGACCGCGATCGGGGCCGACTACCAGACTCGGCCAGGAGTCGAGTTCGTGGTGAAGGTGATCGCCAAGGGCCGGGAGCAGGTCGTGTTCTCCAAGCTCCTCGACCCGATCAGCCACCCCGAGCACCGCGGCTTCGTGCCCGGGGAAGTCGACCTCAAGTGGTCCGGACCGATCGACCTCGTGTTCGAGACCCGCGGATTCGAGACCAGCAACGACCCCCGGCGCGCGTTCTGGGGCGCACCCGCCATCGGGGTGGCGAGCCACGAGGCCCCGCTCGCGATCCTCTATCTCGTCGACACCCTCCGCGCCGACCACACCGGCCCCTACGGCTACGCCCGCCCCACCACCCCCGCGCTCGACCGCTTCGCGAAGGACGCCGTGGTCTTCGAGACCGCGGTCGCCCATGCCTCCTGGACGAAGCCGTCGGTGGCCTCGATCCTCACTTCGCTCCTGCCCGGCCAGCACCGCGCGGTCCAGCTCCGCGACCCCCTCGAGTCCTCGCACGTGCTGGTTTCCGAGATGCTCCACGCCAAGGGCTTCTCGACCGGCGCCTCCATCGCCAACTCGGTGATCTACCTCCCCGAGTCGAACTTCGATCGCGGCTTCGACTACTTCGCAGGCCTCCACGGCGAGGAGGGCCGGCCTTCGAAGCTGGTGGACGCGGCCTTCGTGGTCGACACCGCGCTGCGCTGGCTCGACTCGCGCCGGGGCATGCCCAACTTTCTCTACGTGCACACCATGGATCCGCACGTCCCCTACTCGCCGCCGCCGCCCTTCGACCGGATGTTCGAGCCACATCCGACCCCCGAGCACCCGGCCACGGATCCGCGCAGCGACTACAAGGAGCCGCTGGACCGGGAGCGCATGGTCGCGCAGTACGACGGCGACGTGGCTTACGGCGACCAGGAGTTCGGGCGGTTCATCCGCGAGCTCCAGAGCCGCGGCCTCTACGACCGGGCCCTCATCGTGTTCCTGGGCGATCACGGCGAGGAGTTCCTGGACCACGGGCAGTGGCTTCACGGCCGGAGCCTCTTCGACGAGCTCCTCCGCATTCCCATGATCGTGAAGTTCCCGGGGCAGAAGGACGCGGGCCGGCGCGTGGCCCAGCAGGTGCAAGGCGTCGACGTCCTTCCCACCTTCCTGGCCGCGATGGGTCTGCCCGTTCCCCAAGCGCCCGCGATCGCGGGCCGGCCGCTCCAGGAAACGCTGGCCGGGAACGCCCCCAGGCGCGAGGCGATCGCCGAGATCAGCCACCGCGGGATCGTCGCCCACGGCGTCCGCACCGAGGCCGACAAGTTCATCCGCCGATTCAACCCGGAGCAGGACGAGCTTTACTTCGATCTCGCGAAGGACCCGAAGGAGAAGACGAGCGTCGCCCTCGAGGCACCCGAGCGCGTGCGCCGGCTCCGTGCGCGGGCGGAGGAAGCGATGATGCCCAACCCCTTCCGCCATGTCCTCCGCCTCGCCGGGGGCGACGCCTTCGCCCTCACCCTCAGGACCGGCGGCTGGATCGAGCAGGTGCAGGCCACCGGGCTCGGCCAGGGCGAGCGGTTCGAGCTCGGCGAGAACGGCCGCCGCCTCGACCTCGTGGTCCGCCCGCGTCCGGGACAGCCGCGCGAGGTGGCCTTCGAGACCCGGCCCCTGGGCGTGCCGGTCTGGCTCGAAGGTACGCGGGCGGGACGGCCTCTCCGTAAGGACGACGTGACTCTGGGCGATGGCCGGAGAGCCGATGCGATACCGTTCCGACTGCCCGAGGTCGACACGGACACCGAGGCCGAGGCGCCGACCGGCCTCTTCAAGGCTCCGACGAGCGAAGCGGCCGGCGTCCACTTCTGGCTGGTCTTGCCCCCCGGTCGAAAGCTGGTGGAGCTCGATCACGACACCCGCGAGCGCCTGAAGGCCCTCGGCTATCTCGGTCAGTGAGCAAGGTCCGGCTGGTCGTCTTCGACCTCGACGGCACGCTCGTGGACTCGGCGCAGGACCTGGCCACCACGGTCAACGATGCGCTCGCCCGGGTGGCGCCCGGCCGGCCGCCCTTGCCGCTCGAAGTCGTGAAGGCTTTCGTCGGTGACGGGGCCGCGGTGCTCATCCAACGCACGCTACGGCATGCCGGCGTCGACCTGCCGAAAGAGCAGGTCCTGCCCGTCTTTCTCGAGTGCTACCGGCGACACTTGCTGGACACGACGCGACTCTTCCCGGGAGTGCTCGAGACCCTCGACGAGCTGGCCGACCGGACGCTCGCCGTGCTCACCAACAAGCCCGGCGATCTGAGCCGCACCCTGCTCGCCGGCCTCGGCGTCGCTTCCCGTTTCGCCCGCATCTGGGGCCCCGAGGAGGCGGGCGGACGAAAGCCCGACCCCGGCGGCCTTCGCCGCCTCCTCGCGGACCTCCACACCGAGGCCGGGGAGACGGCACTCGTGGGAGACTCCGACGTGGACGTCCGCACGGGACGGGCGGCCGGCGTGCGCACGATCGGTGTGACCTGGGGCCTCAATCCCGCGAGCCTCCGGGCGGAGCCTGCCGACCGGACGATCGACGACATCCGTGTGTTGCAGCGCACACTCGACGATCCTTCCCCCGGGTCGAGTGTGCTACCCTGACCCGCTAGAGACTCCTATGGCGCAACTCCTCGTCTGGGGAAAGCTCCGCGAGGTCGTGCAGGGGGACCTCCCCTCGGGGGTGTCGGCCGAGGAGGTCTATACCCTGGCCGAAGTGACGGCACGCCTCGACGAGCGCACGAATGCTTTGATCGTCGCCGATCCGGCTCGCCTCGAAGCCGAGCGGCCGGCGCTCGAAGCCTGGCTCAAGGACGGAGGCTCGACGAAGGCCCTGATCGTGTCCGTGGCGAACGCCGCCGAAGGCGACGAGGTCCTGCGTCGCTTCCCGTTCCTCGACGACATCCTTCTCCACCCCGTGACCCCGACCCGCATGAGGCTGCGGCTGGAGCGCGCCCTAGACACTTTGCACACGCGCCGCGTGATCCGGCAGCTGGAAGGGGCCCTCGACCGAAAGGGCGACGACCTTCACGAGCTGAACAAGATCGGGGTGGCGCTCTCCGCCGAGCGCGACATCACGAAGCTCCTGGAGCTGATCCTGGCCAAGTGCCGGGAGATCACCGCCGCCGATGCGGGAAGCCTCTACCTGGTCGAGCGGGGCAAGGACGAGAACACCCAGCAGGACGACCAGCTCCGCTTCCGCCTCGCCCAGAACGACTCGGTGACGCTCCCCTTTGAAGAGCGGACCCTGCCCCTGAGCGAGGGTTCGATCGCCGGCTACAGCGCGCTCTCCAACAAGTCGGTCAACCTGCCCGACGCCTACCGCATCCCTCCGGGCTATCCCTTCCAGATCAGCCGCTCGTGGGACGAGCAGTCGGGCTACCGCACCAAGTCGATGCTCGTCGTGCCCATGCGCGATCACCAGGACAAGGTGATCGGCGTGGTGCAGCTCATCAACAAGAAGCGCGACCCGAAGATGGTGCTGCGGCCCGTGGGCGTGGTGGACGAGTGCGTGATCCCCTTCACCACGGTGGACGAGGAGCTCGTGGGCTCGCTGGCCAGCCAGGCCGCGGTGGCCTTCGAGAACACCAAGCTCCTGGCCGACATCAAGGGCCTGTTCAACTCGTTCGTCAGGGCGGCGGTCACCGCGATCGAGAGCCGCGATCCCACCACCTCGGGGCACTCCGAGCGCGTGGCCAAGCTCACCGTGGGCCTGGCCGAGAAGATCGACGCGGCATCGGCAGGCCCCTTCCGCGACGTGCGTTTCACCCCCGACCAGCTCCAGGAGATCAACTACGCGAGCCTCCTCCACGACTTCGGCAAGGTCGGGGTCCGCGAGAAGGTGCTCATCAAGGGCAAGAAGCTCTACGTGGGCGAGATGATGGTGATCCGCCAGCGCTTCGCCTACATCAAGCGCACGATGGAGGCCGAGCACCTGCGGGCCAAGCTCGACCAGGTGCTGCGCGGCCAGTCCACTCCCGACCTCCTGAGCCAGATGGACGCGTCCTACGAGGAGCGGCAGAAGGAGATCGACCTGACCCTGCGCACCGTCCTGCAGGCCAACGAGCCGTCGATCCTCGAGGAGGAAAGCTTCCGCGCGCTCATGGACCTGCCCGCCCGGACCTTCAGCGACATGGAGGGCAATCCCCAGCCCTTCCTGACCTCGAACGAGGTGGCGGCGCTCTCCATCCGCCGCGGCAGCCTCTCCGACAAGGAGCGCCGCGAGATCGAGAGCCACGTGACCCACACCTTCCGCTTCCTGTCCGAGATCCCCTGGACCGGCGAGTACCGCGGCGTCCCCACCATCGCCTACGCCCACCACGAGAAGATGGACGGGACCGGCTACCCCCGGAAGCTCAAGGCCGAAGACATCCCGATCCAGTCGCGGATGATGACGATCTCGGACATCTTCGACGCCCTGGTGGCCTGGGACCGGCCCTACAAGAAGTCGGTGCCGGTGGAGCGGGCCCTCGACATCCTGGCCGACGAGGCGCGCCACGGAAAGCTCGACCCGACCCTCCTGACCGTCTTCGTGGAGGCGAAGGTCTACGAACGAACGCTGCCTCGGGCCGGGGCCGAGGCCGAGGTGGCTCGATAACTCCGCTGGTCATCGCGCACCGTGGCGATTCCGCGCACCGCCCCGAGAACACCCTGGCTTCGTTCCAGAGCGCGCTCGAGGTGGGGGCGGCGCTCGTGGAGTTCGACGTTCAGCTCACGCGCGACGGCCACGTGGTGGTCATCCACGATCCCACCGTGGACCGCACCACGAACGGCCGTGGCCGCGTCGGAGAGATGAGCCTCGTCGAGCTGCGCGCCCTGTCCGCCGGCTACCCGGAGCGGTTCGGGGAACGCTACTCCGGGGAGCGGATCCCCACCCTGGCCGAGGTCCTGGCCTTCATCCGGGGCCGCATGCGCGCCATGATCGAGATCAAGCCCGATTCGGTGAGCGACGACGCCGTGGGCGGAATCGAGGCCCGCACCATTCAGGAGGTGCGGCGGCAGGGCATGTCGGAGGACCTCGCCCTCGTCTCTTTCGACACCCGGGCCCTAAGGCGGTGCCGTGACCTTGCCCCCGAGATCGCGCGGGGCCACCTCTTCGCTCATGGGCAGAAGGATGCGGTGACGGCCGCAGTGGAAGTCGGCGCGCAGGTGGTGATGCCGGAGAAGTCGATGCTCTCCCTGGAGCTGCGCGACCTGACGAAGGCCGCGGGCCTGAAGCTCGCCACCTGGGTGGTGGACGACCCCGAGGAGCTGGCCGCGCTCGAGCCGTTCGAGCTCTACGGCCTGGCCACCAACCGGCCCGGGGTCATGATCGAGGCGCTCACCGACTGACCCGGCCTCTCCCTGGCTCAGGCCAGGAGCGGGTGGATCACGAGACCGGACGGCAGCTTCGGGTAGAAGAAGGTGCTCTTCGCGGGCATCGACTCCTTGGCCTCGGCCACGTCCACGATCTGGCGGGCCGGGGTCCCACGAAGCAGGACCGCCAATCGGCAGGCTTTCTTCTCCACTGCTTCCTCGGCTTCAGCCAGCGAGTGGACGTAGCTCACCGCCTCGTCGGGGACGCCGAGCAACGGTCGCAGGACCACCTGGTGCAGGAAGTAGGTGTCGAGCGCGCGCAGGCTCGGCGGAGTGTCGGCGGCGAACAAGGCTTCGCCTTCGGGCAAGGCTTCGGCCACGAGCGCGCCGCCCTCTGGCCAGGCGAGGGCGAAGGCGTAGGTCCTGGTCGAACGCGCGACCACGGCCGCCGCAGAGGCAACGTCCCTGGCGTCGGCGAGGAGGAACTTCCCCGCGAGCGCCGCCTTGGCCTGCGCGAGGGTCGGGCCTTCGGACAGGATCCGGTGGTAGGGCTGGATCACGAGGCCGGGTGCCTCCATGGGCGTGAAGTAGCCGAGCGTCCACGCCCCGTCGGGTCCCTTCGCATCGCGGTAGCGGAGCGCCGTGGCGTAGCGATGGTGGCCGTCGGCGATGTAGGCCTTGGTGTTCCCGAGAAGGGTCACGAACGTCGCGGTCGCGGGCCCGGCCGGCAGGCGCCACAGGCGGTGCTCGACTCCGCCGTCGTCGGTGTAACGGAGGGCGGGTGACGCCTTCGTCGCGGCTTCGGTCGCGGCCACGAACCGCCCCGCCGCGTCGGGGAACATCATGAAGATGGGGCTGAAGTTCGCGCGCGTCGCGTTCAGCACCCGCCACCGGTCCTCCTTCGCGGCTTTCCGGGTGTGCTCGTGAGGGAGGATCACCCCCTTCTCCGGGTCTTCGGCGCGGACCCGCGCCAGGAGGCCGAATCGCTGGAGCGATTGCCCTTCGATCCGGAACGTCTGCTCCAGGAGGTAGAGCGCCGGCTCCGGGTCGGGCGACAACACGCCCTCGGCGAGCCATCGTGCGTAGGTCTGGCCCACCTCCGCGTAGCCCGCGTCTCCGGGCTCGCGGTTCAGCACCACCCGCACGATGTTGCGGGGGTCGCGGGCGTAGAGCTCGTCCTGGTAGGCGGGCGGGATGACGTCGTAGGGCGGAGCGAGGACCTTCTGGAGGTCCCCCTCGGGAACGCGGTAGAACACCCCGGGGAACGGGCGGATCTCAGGCAACGGCGAACCTCCTCATGATGAGCTCTGGTAGTCGACGCGATAGAGAAGACGGGCCATGCCCACCCGCACCTCGTCGCCCGTGGTGAGGCGCGCGCTCTCGACCCTCTGGCCGTTCAGCCAGCACCCGTTGCGGCTCTTCAGGTCCACGAGCACGAAGCCCTCGGGCGAACGGTCGATGCGGGCGTGGAAGGACGATGCCTTGGGGTCGCTGACCACGATGTCGTTGTTGCGATGGCGACCGAGGGTGTAGCTGTCGAGGACGAGCGGGAACGAGGTCTCGGCGCCGTCCTTGACCAGCACGAGCCGGCTCATCGTGACCTTGCCCGCGTCCTCGAGATAGGGCTGGGCCTTCGGGTTGACGATCTCCCGGGTGTCGTCGCCCTCGTCCTTGCGCGCGGGTTGGGCGGGGCTGTACTCCACCTTGGGGCTCGCGCCCTTGGTCGCCGACTTGGGGTCGAGCAGGATCGTCGCCGCGTTCTTGCCCCCGAACGAGGTGGCGGGAAGGGCCTCCTCGTCCCCGACCGCGCGAGCCGGGCAGAGCCGCACGAACTTGGCCTGCACCAGGTTGTGGACGATCTGGAGGGTGGCGAGCTCGTCGGGGTTGCCCACGGCGCGACAGATCTCGCTCACGCTGCGGCGGCCGTCGACCAGGAAGAACACGCGCCATTCGTCCGGGGTCAGGGTCACGCTCTGCTTGACGCGTTCGGGGTTGGCGAGGGCCTCGACCACGGCGCTCTTGTCGGGGATGGCTTCGGCCATCCGGCTGCGCTCGTCGATGCGGCGCACCCCCTCCATGATGAGGTTCTGGAGGTCGATGTCGAGGGTCACCGCGGTCACCGGAGGATCGACCTTGTCGAAGAAGGCGAAGACGCCCTCGCGCCATTCGAAGGTGTTGAAGATGACCTCGGAGACCTGCACCTTGAGGAAGGAGGCCAGCTCTTCCTCCGTGAGCAGGTTCGCCTGGAGCAGGGTCTGGCCGATGCGCCCCATGGGCCGGGTGGCGTGGAGGACCCGGTCGAGGGCGTCGGGGTCGAGCTTCTTGAACTTGACGAGCAGGGCGCCGAAACGCAGGTCGTCGGCCGTGGACGTGGCGTAGACGGGCCGCCCTTCCCGGAAGAAGAGCTTCGACTCGCGGTCGGTGCGCTCGAGGGTGAGCACCCCGGTCCGGCGGCCCACGTTCAGGAAGGTGAGAAGGTCGGGGACCTCGAAGTGGGAAAGGCTGCCCTCGAGGATCTTCTCCATGACGGTCGGGCGCAGTGTAGCACCCCGGGTCCATGTTATGATCGGATCCTCCCGCCGCACGGGAGCGTTTGCGAAGCTCTGCCTTTTCCTGGGGCACCTCCTCCGGCCACGGAGGAGGACCGGTGAGCACGTTCAAGGAGTTGATCCGCCAGGTCAAGTCCGAGATCCACGAGGTCTCGGTCGAGGAAGCACGCCGGCGCGCGGAGAAAGGCGCCGTCCTCGTGGACGTGCGCGAGACCGACGAGTGGTCGCAAGGCCACGTGCCCGGCTCGGTCTTCATTCCCCGAGGCTTCCTCGAGCAGCGGGTCGAAGAGAAGGTCAAGGACAAGGCGCAGGACGTGATCCTCTATTGCGCCGGCGGCACGCGCAGCGCGTTCGCCGCCAAGTCGCTCGCCGACCTCGGCTACTCGAACGTCTCGTCGATGATCGGCGGGTTCGGCCGCTGGAAAGAGGCCGGCTTCCCCATCGTGGTGCCCAAGACGCTGAGCGCCGAGCAGAAGAACCGCTACAGCCGGCACCTCCTGGTGCCCGAGGTGGGCGAGGCCGGACAGGCCAAGCTCCTCGCCTCGAAGGTGCTGCTGATCGGGGCCGGCGGCCTCGGCTCTCCCGCAGGCCTCTACCTCGCGGCCGCGGGTGTCGGAACGCTCGGCCTCGTCGATTCGGACGTGGTCGATCTCAGCAACCTCCAGCGGCAGGTGCTCCACACCACGGCCAGCGTGGGCAAGCCCAAGACCGAGTCGGCCGAGGCCACGATCCGCGCGCTCAACCCGGACGTGAGGGTCGTGCGCCACGACCTTCGCCTCGACGCGAGCAACGTGATGGACGTGATCGCGCCCTACGACGTGATCATCGACGGCTGCGACAACTTTCCCACCAAGTACCTCGTGAACGACGCCGCCGTGCTCTCCGGCAAGACCAACGTGTACGGCAGCATCTTCCAGTTCGACGGACAGGCCTCCACCTTCGTGGCCCACGACGGCCCCTGCTACCGGTGCCTCTACCCCGAGCCGACGCCCACCGAGCTGGCGCCGTCGTGCGACGAGGCGGGCGTGCTCGGCGTGCTGCCAGGAGTCGTGGGCCTGATCCAGGCCACCGAGGCGCTGAAGGCGCTCCTCGGCAAGGGTCAACTGCTCAAGGGCCGTCTCCTGTCCTACGACGCGCTGGCCATGACCTTCAAGCAGTACAAGGTGCGGCGTGATCCCAAGTGCGTGGTCTGCGGCGACGCGCCGACGGTCAAGGCCCCGGCCGACCTCGAGTGGTCGTGTCACTTCGTGCCCAGGACCGAGGCGGTGGCCACCGCGTGAGCGTCGCCACCGCCGCCCCGACCCGGGTGCTGAGCAGGGTCCTCGAAGCGATCGGAGGCACGCCACTCCTCCGCTTGTCGCTGCCCGGGATCCCGCCCGGCGTCGAGCTCTGGGGCAAGTGCGAGTGGTGGAACCCGGGCGGGTCGGTCAAGGACCGCACCGCGCTCTCGCTCATCGAGGACGGCGAGCGGCGCGGCGTGCTCCGGCCCGGCAAGACCATCATCGACTCGTCGTCCGGCAACACCGCCGTGGGCCTCGCCCTCGTGGGCCGAGCCAAGGGATACCCGGTGGAGCTGGTGATCCCCGAGAGCGTCAGCGAGGAACGAAAGCGGCTTTGCCGCGCGTACGGCGCGCGCATCATCGAGACCGCCGCGTTCTCGGGCTCGGACGGGGCGCTCCACCACGTGCGCGAGACCGTGGCGCGGGAGGGCGACCGCTACTTCTATGCCGACCAGTACCGGAACCCCGCGAATCCCCTCGCCCACTACCGGACCACCGGCCCCGAGATCTGGGAGCAGACCTCCGGGCGGATCACCCACTTCGTGGCCGGGCTCGGAACCACGGGGACGACCGTGGGCACCGGGCGCTTCCTCCACGAGCGCAACCCGCAGATCCGGGTGGTTGCGGTCGAGCCCGACGAGCCCCTCCACGGCCTTGAAGGCCTGAAGCACCTGGCCACCGCCCTCGTGCCCGAGGTCTACGACCGGAGCGTCCAGGACGAGAGGGCCGTCGTCTCCACCGAGGAGGGGCTCCGCATGTGCCAGCGAGTGCTCGAGTCCGATGCGATCCTGGTCGGCCATTCGGCGGGAGCCGCCCTCCACGCCGCCTACAACGTGTGCACGCGGCTCACCCGCGGTGTGGTCGTGGCCCTGCTGAGCGACGGCGGCGAGCGCTACCTCTCCGGGACGGCACCTCGGTGAGGATCCCGAGACCCCTCGCGGAGAGGGTGCTCGCACACGCCCGGAGCGGCTACCCCTTCGAAGCGTGCGGCGTGTTCCTCGGCCGCCCCCAGGGTGCGGGCCCGGCCGTGGTCGAAGACGTCATGCCGGTCGTGAACCGCGAGACCGAGAAGCCACGCGTGCGGTACCAGATCGCCCCCGAGGACCTGATCCGCATCGACCGCGACGCCCGCCAGCGCGGCCTCGACATCCTCGGATACTTCCACAGCCACCCTGATCACCCCGCCCGCCCTTCGGAAACCGATCGGCAGCGCGCGGCCGACACCCTCTCGGACGGCGTCATCCACGTGGTGGTCGGAGTCGAGAAGGGCGAAGAGGCGACACCCACCGCCTGGGTCTTCCGCGACGCGACCCAGCAGTTCGAGGCCGAAGCCTTCGAGACGTTTTGATCCTCAAGGAGAGAACAATGTCGATTCGAGTCCAGATCCCCGCGCCCCTGCGATCGTTGACCGGCGGAGCCGACGAGGTTCAGGTGGAAGCCGGAGACGTGGGCGCCCTCGTGGAAGCCCTGGAAGCCAAGCACAAGGGCCTGAAAGACCGCCTCTGCGACCCCACCGGCGAGCTGCGCGCCTACGTGCGCGTCTTCGTGAACGAGGAAGACGTGCGCTTCCTGGACGGCAAGAAGACGGCACTCAAGGCAGGGGACACCGTGGCCATCGTGCCGGCAATCGCCGGCGGAGGGCGGTAGGCCGACACTGGATCCGCCATCTCAGGATGTCTTCATGGCCGCGGCTTGAGGTGAATCACGAGATGGGGGAAGGGCTCCGATAGAGCCTCGATGGCCGCCACCAGCTCGCCGTAGCCATCCGCTTGTGGAGCGAGGTCCCACTCGCGACTTCCTCTTGAGTTGTACCCAATCGCGAGCGCTCGATCCTCGAACTTGTCAGGAGAGCCGCACCGGGCTTATTTCGCGGCCACCGCCTCACGGTTCGGCCTTCTCCCCGACGTCGGCCAGCGTCCTCTCGACGAGCTGCGGGCTGATCCAGAAGCTGTTCTGGAGCAGTGCCTCGATTTGCGGCCTCACCGCCGGGATCAGGCCCTTGCGCTTGGCCGCGAGAAAGCTGGCCGATCTGCTGGAATGCGATCAAGGGGCTCGCGTCGGCGACGACGCCGGTCACAAGGACTCGCTGCCCGCCTTCTCAGCCGCCCACTCTTCCTCGGTCATGTCGATGTACGGGATCCCGAGGCGCGAGGCGTGCTTGATGAAATCGATCCTCGGCATGCCCAGGAGCTCAGCGGCCTTGCCGCTGGAGACGGTCCCCCGGCGGTAGAGCTCGAGTACGATCATCTCCCGCCCAGCCACCTGAACCGGCTGGTTGGTCCGGTGGAGGATGGCCGCAAGCGGCTCTTCGATCTCGATCTTCACGCTGCTCATGGGGCTTGCCTTCAGTTGCATCTTACCGCTTCTCCTTGCCTTCGTAGGTCTTTTCCCTCGGGGGCCGCAGGAAGACGTGGCGCCGGCATGACGGAGCGCGCAAGGGTGGGTCTTGGCTATGCCCACGGCCGCGCAATCAGCCTGCTGGAGTTCTTCCGAGAGCAGTTTCTGAGCTGGGTGCGACTATGTGCGCCGATACCACACACAAACCGCGAGGATGGCAAGGGTCCCGAAGATGCGCACCGGGCCGTGCCCGAAGACCACCGCGCCGTTGACGAACATGAACAGGAAGACCGCACGACTGACCCAACGGACCCCCGCGGGACGATCGCGGTAGCGGGCCGGAGAGCGCCACCACGCGAAGGCTTCCGCGAGCCAGAACGCCAGGAAGGCGTAGTTGACGACGAGACCGCCGCCGAAGGCGAGGCCCGTCACTTCGGCGGTCTGGCGCGCGATCTCGCGCATGGCGTCGGTCTGACTCCAGGCGTGGCGGAGATGCAGGGCGAGACCGGTGTGCAGGAGCAGAGCCAAGGCACCCAAGGTGAACGTTCCACGGGCCCGGCGCTCGCGGTGAATCGCTCCAGCGAAGGCGCGGGTCCATTCGCTGGCCGCCCAGGCCGCGAGACTCAGCCACGCCGTGGCCCTGATGAGAAGCTCTCCCGAAGACATGGGATTGTCGCGGGATCAGGCCACCAACGGTCTGCCTAGTCGAGCCCGAGCCAACGCCGCAGACCGTGGTCGGTGGCCTCGATCTCGCCGGCGTCACATTCGCCAATCTCCCCGCTGATCGAGTCGCGGGGAACGCTGACGACCTTGTCGATCATGACTTGGGAGACCTTGTTCAGGCCGGTGCGCGAGCCTGGCGGCAGGGTGAGGCGAAAGAGGGCCAGCCCCGATCGTCGGCGACTCGATCGATGAACTCGAGGGTCTCCCGTTCCGACTTCCGACCGCTCACGAGGAGCGACTGGCGGCGCGCCTCCAACACAGGGTCGTCTGCCGGCGCTTCTCCGCCAAAGGCGCTCTGTAGCGCCTCCCGAAGCACTGCGCTCTTCGTTTGCCGCTTTCGGCGGGCCGCCCTTTCGATCCGGCGGTCCAGGATCGGGGGAACCCTGAGGGTCAGGACGACGGATTCTCTGCGCTGGGCCACTCGCCCTCCGAGATACGTCAGGTGCACTACAGTATACAGCGGCGGGATCAGCCGAAGAGCGCGGCGACGGACAGCGACAGGCCGGGAACGGCGGTGGACGAGAGGGTTTCCTGCTTCCCGACCAGGAGCGTTGTGCGATACGCGCCGGCGGCCGGATCGGGGTCGCGGAACACTTCGACGCATCCCGTCTCGACGTTCGCGATCCAGTACTCCGGGATGCCGGCGCCCGCGTAGACGCGGGCCTTCACGGTGCGGTCGAAGCGGAGCGAGGTCAGGGAGACCTCGATGGCGAGGAGGGCTTTCTGCGGATGCTCGAGTCGGGACAGGGCATCGGCCGCCCGGACCACCGCGAGGTCGGGCTCGGGCTCGCTCTCGCTCGACGGCAGGGTTACGGGAACCTGCGGCCGCACCTGGTATTCGTCGCCCAGGCTCCGGCTCAGATGACGGTTCAGGAAGAGGAGCACCCTGACCGCCTGTTCGCTCTGCGGGCTCATCCGGACGATCACTCCCTCCAGAAGCTCCACGCGCTCGTCTTCGCCGAGGATCCGGGCAAGGGCGAGGTGGTGGTACTCGGCGATCGTGAAGCGACGGACGAGCGGCCAGGCCGCTTCCGGCGCTTCGACGGGGAGAGTGTCGACCGTGGTCACGATCGCTAGCCTACCACCGGGGAAGCGCGGGAGAGGTCCCGTTTCGGTGGGAACACTTCGGGTTGGCCTCCCGTATTGGCTCTTCGGATCGAGAAAGCATGCTTGGCTCCTCCCTCGCTTGGCCGGTGCCCGAGTCGAGGCTATCCTCGTCTCGGCTCCGCATGGACTCCCAACTGCCCACCCCCCCACAGCTCGACGACTTGGCAGAAGGACAGGCCGCGCTTGCCCGCGGCGAGTGGGCCCAGGCGCGGCAGAAGTTCGAATCGGCCCTGGAAACCGAGGAGTCGCCGGAGGCCCTCGAGGGCCTGGCGGGTGCCGCCTACTGGCTCGCGGATGGTCCTTCGCTTTATCGGGGCCAGGAGCGCGCCTATAGCCTGTTCCACAAGCGGGGCGACCGACGCGGGGCCGCGCGAATGGCCACGAGCCTCGCGGTCGCCTACGAGGCCAACCGTGGCGAGTCGGCCGTCTCCAACGGCTGGCTGCAGCGCGCCCACCGGCAGCTCGAAGACCTGGCCCCCACCCCGGAGCACGCGTGGCTGCGCTTCTGGGAAGCCCACCTGGCACTCCTCTATCGACACGAGACGGTGGAGGCCCGGCGCCTGGTGACGGAGGCACGCGAGCTGGGTCGCTCCTTGCGCCTGCCCGACGTCGTGACCATGGCCCTCGCCCTCGAGGGCATCGCCCTCGTTTCCGAGGGGCACATCGAAGAGGGCCTGCACCGCCTGGACGAGACCACGACGGCCGTCCTCGCGGGAGAGCTCGATCACCTGGAAGCGGCGGGACAGGCCTGCTGCTACGTGCTCTCGGCGTGCGAGCAGGTGCGCGACTTCGACCGCGCCTTGCAGTGGCTCGATCGTATCCGCGAGTTCTTCCGGCGGTGGCAGGCCCCGGCGGCCCTCACCTACTGCCGGCGCCACTACGCGGAGGCGCTGATGTGGCGGGGGGCGTGGAGCGAAGCCGAGAGCGAGCTCGGCGCCATGACCGAGGAGTTCGCCACCTTCGCGCCGGTGTCCATCCCCGAGGCCACGGTCCGGCTCGCCGAGCTGCGACGACGGCAGGGACGCTGCGACGAGGCTCGCGCCCTTCTCTCGAAGGTCGCGACCCATCCCCTGGGGCTCCTCGCGCGGGCGGCCATGGACCTCGACCAGGAAGACCCGGAGGACGCGGTGGACCAGGTGCAGCGGTGCTTCCGCCAGCTCCCTGCCGAGGCCATCGTGGAGCGCGCGGGAGGCCTCGAAGTGCTGGTGCGCGCCTTTGCCGCCCTGGGCCAGCCCGAGAAGGCCGCCGAGGCGCTCGAGCACCTCGGGGCGCTGGCCGAGGCCGCGGGAACCGACGGCCTGCGCGCGGCCGCGGCCGAGGCCGCGGGGGCCCTGGCCGCGTCGGGCGGCGAGCTCCTCGCCGCGCAGCGCTCGTTCGAAGACGCGCTCGACCGCTACGAGAGGGCGGGGGCCGCCTTCGAGGGCGCTCGAACCCGGCGGCAGCTGGCCTTCGTGCTGCGCGCGCTGGGGAGGAACGACGCGGCCCTGCGCGAAGCGAGGGCCTCCGTGGCCGCCTTCGAGACGCTGGGAGCCAAACACGAGCGGGACAAGGCCGCGGCCCTGGTCTCCGATGCCGCGGGCCAGGCCGCCCTGGCGGGTCCGCAGGTCACCGGCCTGTCGGCCCGCGAGCTGGAGGTCCTGCGGCTCGTGGCCCTTGGCCTGAGCAACGCGGAGATCGCCGAGCGCCTGTTCCTGAGCGAGCACACCGCCAAGCGCCACGTGGCCAACATCCTCACGAAGCTCAAGCTGCCTTCGCGCGCCGCCGCCGCCGCCCACGCCGCCCGCCTCGGGGTCTGATGGCCCGAAAGAGCCATTCTGCGGGCTCCCCCAGAATGGCCCTTAAGGTGGTGGGAATCCAAGGCGACACCCCGTAGTTCCACGTGGAGGTTGCATATGACTGACACGCGGAAATTCCTCATGGGTCTCGCCGTCCTGGCCGTGCCTTTCGGGACGCTCCTGGCCGGCGCCGAGCAACAGCGGGTGGCGGCGTCCGAAGGCGATCGGGTCGCGCGGGGCAAGTACCTCGTGGCCTCGATCGGCTGCGCGGACTGCCACACCCCCAAGAAGATGGGCGCCCAGGGTCCGGCGCCGGATGCGAGCCGCTTCCTCTCCGGGCATCCCGAGGGCTCGAAGCTCCCGCCCCCACCCGCGGCCCAGGGGCCCTGGATCGCGTCCGCGACCTGGGACCTGACCGCGTGGTCCGGGCCCTGGGGAATCAGCTACGCGATCAACCTGACCCCGGACGAGAACACGGGCATCGGGAGCTGGTCCGAGGAGACCTTCACGAAGGCGCTGCGCACCGGCCGGCACATGGGCGTGGCGCGTCCGATCCTCCCCCCCATGCCTTGGGAGAACTTCCGCAACCTGAGCGACGAGGACCTGCGCGCCGTGTACGCCTACCTGCGCACGATCCCGGCCGTGAAGAACCGGGTGCCGGAGCCGACGCCGCCCGCCGTCGTGACCGCGTCGAGCCGCTAGCGCTGACGCGCCCGGGGGCGCCGCTTCGGACCCGTCGGCAGCCCCCTGCCGCGGGTCGAGACCGTGGCGGGCCTGCCGGGCGCGGGGACCCGTCGCGAAGGAATCAAGGACACCGCAAGCGCGAGGCCGAAGAGAGCGATCTCCCAGGCCTCGAGCCACGTGCCCGTCACGATGCCTCGCCGCCAGCCGATGAAGCCGGTGGTGACGAGAGCCAAGGCGGGCGCCAGGGCCAGGGCGGACAGGAGCCGCGAGCCCGCGGCCGCGGCCAGGTTCGGCAACACGAGCACGGCCAGGGCCGGAATCGGATGACGCCAGAGCAGCACGGCGAAGAGGAGAGCCTGTGCGATCCGCGCGAAGAGGTCCACGCCGCCCGCGCGGAAGGCCCGCACCAGGGCGGGGGCAAGAGAGAGGATGCCGAGGGTGACGAGGACGCCCATCCCCAACACCCGACCAAAGGCGGCGAACCACGTGGGCTCGCGGGAGGGACCCCGGGGCGCCTGCACGATCGCGCGCAGTGCGCCCGCGGCCGCTTGCCCCGCTCGTGCAAAAGCGTCGATGTCGAGCTTGTCGACGGTATCCGTGGGCTGGTCGCGCCACGGGGAGGGAGCGGCCAGGGGCGAGTCGTCGATCAGGAGGGTCGGGAAGCCCTCGTAGGCGAAGGCGGCGGCGTCTCCGCCCGATCGCGCGAGCCGGAAGGTCCGCACCGCGGGCTGGTAGAGCCAGGAGAAGAGCCCGGGATTCCCCACGGCGAGCGGCGCCTCCGCCCGCGCGGCGCCGTCGAGGGCGACCCGGGCAAGCCAGGCCGGGCAGAACGCGTAAGGGTCCCCGGGAATCTTGGGCCTGTCCCCGCGGGCTTGAAACACTGGCGCGCCCCCCTTCCAGCCGAAGCCGCCGAGAATGACCGCCGCCACCAGGTCCTTCGCCTCCGGGCCAAGGCCCGCAAGGTACGCCGTCGCTCCCGCCCCCCGGTCGGGCCCCGAGGCTCCCCCGTCGAACGACGCGAACACCAGCGTTCGAGGCCGCGCGCCGTCGCGCGCGAACACCCGGCCGAGCTCGAGGAGCAGGCCCGGACCTCCGCCCGCCTCGTGGGCCCCCGGAGAGGCCGCGACGGTGTCGTGGTGGGTGGCGATCACCACGAAGTCGCGGCCGGGAGCGCGCAGCACGCCCACCACGTTGGCTCCTTGCCGGCCGCCGGCCTGGAACTCCTGGACCTGGACCTCGGCGACCCCGACGTCGCGGAGCTGGGAAGCGACGTACTCGGCGGCCGCCCGGGTCCGGGGCGACCCGAAGGGGTGGGGGCCCAGAGAGCTGAGGGCCGCGGCGTGGCGAACGACCGTCTGGCCGTCGACCGCGGCGGCCAGGGCGAGTGCGGCGACCGGGAGGGTCATCGAGGCGGGGATTATAGGCGAGGTGCTACACTTCGACCTCGGTCGGGAGGTGAGTGGATGCGCAGGGTCGCGCTTTTCGTGACACTTTGTCTGGCCACGAATGCGTCGGCCGGAACCGTCAAGGGCCGCATCCAGGTGGTGGACAAGGGCGGCAAGAAGGCGACCGACGTCTCCGACGTGGTCGTCTACGTCGACGGCGTCAAGACTAAGCCCAAGCCCGCCCGGGCCACGGTCACCATGAAGGGGAAGAGCTTCCTCCCGCGGGTGGTGGCGGTGTCCGTGGGCGGCACCGTCGACTTTCCGAACGAGGACCCGATCTTCCACAACGTGTTCTCGGTCTCCGGCGAGAACCGCTTCGACCTCGACCTCTACAAGCGCCCGAAGAGCGGCTCCTGGACGTTTCAGCACCCGGGCATCGTCCGGGTCTACTGCAACATCCATCCCCAGATGAGCGCGGTCGTGGTGGTGCGCGACAATCCCTACTTCACCAAGGCCGGGGTCGACGGGTCGTTCGTCATCGAAGACGTGCCCGCGGGCAAGTACGAGCTCAAGGCCTGGCAGGAGCGCGCCGGCGAGGGGTCGGTCGAGATCACGGTTGCGGCTTCAGGCGAGACGAGCGCCGAGCTCACCCTCGACGCCTCGACCTTCAAGCGGGTCCCGCACAAGAACAAGTTCGGCAAGGACTACTCGGGCGACGAGAAGTACTGAAGGAGACGCCGCGTCCCATGGGACTGACCCAGAAGATCCTCCTCTTCACGAGCGCCATCGTGATCGCGCTCGTGGCCATCAGCCTCGGGTTCACCACGGTGCAGGCCGACCGCCTGGCCAAGGCCAACATCAACCGGGGCCTCGTCGAGACCCGGGGCGTCTGGGAGACCTTCCAGGCCGACCGCTTCAGCAAGCTGAAGCTGGGCCTGCGCGCGCTCGGCAACGAGCCCGTCTTCAAGGCCGCGATCCAGCAGTTCGCCGACGAGGGGGGCGAGACGGCGCTCGGCACCGTCCGGGACATGTTCCAGGAGCGCAGCCGCGACATCGCCGCCGACTTCGTCCTGGCCACCGACGCGAACGGCCATGTCATCGCCCGGAGCGATCGCCCGGGGGCGCAGGGTGAGGACCTGTCGAAGGACCCGATGGTGACGAAGCCGCTTGCGGGCGAAGAGTCGACGACCGTGTGGCGCCAGGGGGACCAGCTCTTCCACGCGGTCTCCGTACCCATGGCCTTCGGCTCCAACGTGGTCGGGGTCCTGGTCGCCGGGTACGGGCTCAACGAGGCCCTGGCCAGCCAGATCCAGAAGCTCACCCACAGCCAGGTCGCGTTCCTCACCACCACCGCCGGCCAGCCTCCGCAGCTCGCGGTCTCGTCGCTCGGGACCAAGGAGAACGCGTTCCGCGCGGCCCTGACGCGACCGGAGCTGGCCAAGCCGGGCGATGCGCCGTTCTCCGTGAGTCTCGGTGGGGACGACTACATCGGCGTGCAAGTGCCCTTGAAGGCGGCCGGGGGCGACTCGGTGGGCGCGGTCGTGGTCCTGCGCAGCCTCTCCGAGGAGACCGCTTCCTTTCGCCAGTTCGCAACCTCCTGGTCTTCGTCTCCCTGGGCGTGATGGCCGTGGCCCTCGGTCTCGCCTACGTGGCAGCCACCCGCATCACCCGGCCCGTGCGCACCCTGGTGAGCCTGGTCGAGCGCGCGCGCGAAGGCTCGTTCTCCGGCGCCGTCAGTGTCGCCACCGAGGACGAGATCGGAACCCTCGCGCGTTCCTTCAACGCTCTCCTCGCCGACCTGCGCGAGCGAGACCAGATGATCAGCTTCCTGCGCGAAGGCATGACCCTGCTCAAGAAGGGGGGGGCCGAGTCGTCCTCCACCCTGTCCGGGCCCGAAGCCACGACTGCGCTCGAGGCGGTCACCCCCACCCGCGGCGTCAAGGTCGAGAAGGGGTCTCTCTTCGCCGGCCGCTACGAGATCCTGGGGACGGTGGGCAAGGGCGGAATGGGTGTGGTCTTCCGGGCGCGCGACAAGCAGCTCGACGAGGTGGTCGCCCTCAAGGTCCTCCGGGGGGAGATGCTGTCCGAAGACCCGACGATGCTCGAGCGTTTCAAGCAGGAGATCAAGCTCGCGCGCCGGATCACGAACCGGAACGTCCTGCGGACCCACGATTTCGGGGAGAGCGACGGGACCTTCTACATCTCGATGGAGTTCCTGGAAGGCGTCACCCTCAAGGACCTCATCAAGAGCAAGGGTGCCATGCCGGTGGGGGTGGGCCTGTCCATCGCCAAGCAGATGTGTCACGGCCTCGAGGCCGCCCACGAGCAAGGCGTCGTCCACCGCGACATCAAGCCCCAGAACATGCTGATCCTTCCGGAGCGGGCCGAGCTCAAGATCATGGACTTCGGCATCGCCCGTCGGTCCGAGGTGGAGAGCGGCGCTCCCGGCTCGGGCCTCACCACCGCGGGGATGGTGATGGGGACGCCCGACTACATGCCCCCCGAGCAGGCCCAGGGCGAGGCCGCGGACTTCCGCTCGGACATCTACTCGCTGGGGGTGGTGCTGTTCGAGAGCTTCACCGGCCAGCTCCCCTTCACCGGGGACACGATCATGAAGATCGTGCTGGGCCACATCCAGAACCCGCCGCCGCGCCCCCGGAGTATCAGCCCCCGGGTGCCCGCCGAGCTCGAGGCCGTGATCCTGAAGTGCCTGGAGAAGGACCCCAAGCGGCGCTACCAGAAGGTCGCCGAGCTGCTCGAGGCGCTCACCTCGATCTCGTCCCGGGCTACCGAAGCGGCCTAGTCCTGCGGCCGGCGAAGCCGGCCGCAGTTCTAACTCTCTATTCGTGAGCCGTACTCTCCATCCCTAGCCAACTGGCGAGAGAGCTATGGGCCGTTTCTAGGCCGCCGTGGCGGTGAGCTGTCCGGAGAGGACGTCGAGCGAGTGCCCGAGGGCGTCGGGCAGCCGGCACCCGAAGCGGTCGAAGAAGGCGCGGATGTCCGGGACCTCGGCCGCCCACTCCCCTCGGTCGACCTGAAGAAGGGCCGCGCGCTCGGCGGGCGAGAGATCGAGCCCGTCCCAGTCGACCGCGCTCTGCGTGGGCACGAGGCCGATCGGGGTCTCGGTCGCGCCGCCCTTGCCCTTCACGCGGTCGATCATCCAGAGCAGGATGCGGATGTTCTGGCCAAAGCCCGGCCACAGGAAGCGGCCGTCCGTTCCCGTCCGGAACCAGTTCACGTGGAAGATGGCGGGCGGCCGCTCCAGCCTGGCCCCCACGCTCAGCCAGTGCGCGAAGTAGTCGCCCATGTTGTAGCCGCAGAAGGGAAGCATGGCCATGGGGTCGCGGCGCACCACCCCCACCTGCCCGGTGGCCGCGGCCGTGGTCTCGGAGCCCATGGTGGCGCCCACGAACACGCCGTGCGCGAAGTCGCGGCTCTCGAAGACGAGCGGCGCCAGCCGGGCGCGGCGGCCCCCGAAAACTATGGCCGACAGGGGAACGCCCTGCGGGTCTTCCCAACGCGAGGACATGCTCGGACACTGGCGCGCGGCCACGGTGAACCGTGAGTTGGGATGCGCGGCCTTGGCGCGTCCGTCCCAGGGCTTCCCCTGCCAGTCGAGCAGGTCCTTGGGCGGGCTCTTGTCCTTGCCTTCCCACCAGGGGACTCCGTCCCTGGTGACGGCGACGTTCGTGAAGATCGTGTCCTTGGCGATGGTGGCCATCGCGTTCGGGTTGGTGTCGGGACCGGTACCGGGCATCACTCCGAAGAACCCGGCCTCGGGGTTCACCGCCCAGAGGCGGCCGTCCTCTCCCGGGCGAAGCCAGGCGATGTCGTCGCCCAGGGTCCGCACCTTGATACCCCGGGCCTCGAAGGGCGACACCAGCATGGCCAGGTTGGTCTTGCCGCAGGCGGAAGGGAACGCCGCGCCCACGTAGTGGGTCTCTCCCCCGGGCAGCTCGAGCTCGAGGATCAGCATGTGCTCGGCCATCCAGCCCTGGTCGCGGGCCATGGCGCTCGCGATGCGCAGCGCGAAGCACTTCTTGCCGAGGAGGGCGTTGCCCCCGTAGCCCGATCCGACGCTCCAGATGAGCCGCTCTTCGGGGAAGTGGACGATGAACCGGCGATCCGGGGAAAGGTCGCCGGTCGAGTGCAGGCCGGGCACGAAGTCGTCGCTGCCTCCGAGCTGATCGAGCGCGGCCTGACCCATGCGCGTCATGATGCGCATGTTGGCCACCACGTAGGGGCTATCCGTCACCTCGACCCCGACCCGGCTGAAGGGCGAGCCGAGCGGTCCCATCACGTAGGGCACCACGTACATGGTGCGGCCCTTCATCACCCCGTGGAAGAGCGGCCCCACCCGGGCCCGCGCGTCGTCCGGGGACATCCAGTTGTTGGTGGGGCCCGCGTCTTCCTTCGATCGGCTGGCGATGTACGTCAGGTGCTCGGTGCGGGCCACGTCCGTCGGATGGCTGCGGTGGAGCGTACACCCGGGAGCTTCGCGCTCGTGGAGGCGCTCCAGGGAGCCCTCGCGAACCATCTGGTCGACGAGCCGCTCGTTCTCCTGCGCGGAGCCATCGCACCAGACGACCCGCTCTGGCCGGACGGTTCGCTCGACCTCTTGCACCCAGCGTTCGACAGGCTTCATGAGACTCAGGACCCTCGCCTTACCCGCCGCTCCATGCGCAATACGCATGGCGACTAGAAGCGAATATTCTAGCGTGAGGCCGCCTCCTGGGGAAGGAAGGGCCTGGTCCTACCGGCCGGTCGGTCCCTGCGCCCGCGGAGGACCGGCCTGCACGTACCGGCTGGGGAGGACACGGCCGAGAAGCCGGCCGACTGCACTCGAGGCACGGGCCACGGCGGCGAGGTCGACGCCCGTCTCGATGCCCATGCCCTGGAGCATGTACAGGAGATCCTCGGTGGCGAGGTTCCCACTCGCGCCCGGAGCGTACGGGCAGCCACCGAGCCCGCCGGCCGAGCTGTCCACGATGGAGATGCCTTGCTGCAGCGCGGCCAGCACGTTCGCGAGCGCGGTGCCGCGGGTGTCGTGAAAGTGCACGGCGAGGTGCTTGCGGGCGACGGCCTCCTGAAGGCGGCCCAGGAGGTCGGCGACCTGCGAGGGGACCGCGACGCCGATCGTGTCGCCGATCGAGATCTCGTCACACCCGAGCTCGACCAGGCGGCGGGCCACGTCCTCGACCCTCGCCGGGTCCACCGGTCCCTCGTAGGGGCACCCGAAGGCAGTGGAGATGTAGCCGCGGATCCAGAATCCCTGGCGACGAGCCTCGGGCACGAACTCCGCGAAGCGCCGAAACGACTCGTCGATGGTGGCGTTGATGTTCCTCTGGTTGAAGGTCTCGCTGGCCGCGGTGAACACCGCGATGGCGTGGGCACCGGCCGCGAGGGCCCGCTCGAATCCCTGGCGATTCGGCACGAGCAGGGGGACGCGCACCCCGCCCTTCGCCTTCAGGCCCTTGAAGACCTCCTCGGAGCCGGCCATCTGCGGCACCGCGCGCGGCGAGACGAGGGCACCGGCCTCGACCACCGGCAGGCCGGCGTCGAGCAGGGCCTGGGCGAAGGCCACGCGGTCGTCGATGCCCAGGCCGACGGCTTCGTTCTGAAGACCGTCGCGCGGTCCGACCTCCACCACGGTGACGCGCGTCGGCAACGAAGTCATTCGAGCTCCACCAGGACGAGGCCGGGTTGGACCATGTCGCCCACCCGCACCCTGACCGTCTTCACCACTCCGGCCCGCGGGGCCCGGAGCGCGTTCTCCATCTTCATGGCTTCGACCACGAGAAGCTCGTCGCCCTTCGCCACGACCTGGCCGGCCGTGGCCTTGACCGCGATCACCTTGCCCGGCATCGGCGCCTCCAGGCTGCCCGACGGCGCGCGCGCCGCGGAGTGCTTTCCCTCGCGCTCCACCGCGAGGCGGTAAGAGACGCCCCTCCACCAGAGGTGGACCACGTCGCCGTCCCGCACGCAGTGAAACGGCTCCGCACGATCGCCCATCCTCAGCAGATAGGCGGAGGGCCCCGTCTCTTCGAGGCGGGCCAGGAAGGCTTGCCCGTCGATCGTGACCTGGGTCTCCCCGGGGCCCGGCTTGACCGTGGCCGAGTGCGTCTCTTCGCCCCAGACGAGCCGCACGCTCACCCGCCGGCCCGCGTGGCGCCGAGACGCCAGGCCCCGACCTGGGTCCAGGCGTCAGCAGCGGCGGGGGCCAGGGCCCCTCCGCCGGGGCGCGCCAAGGAATGAAGGGCCAGAGCCGCCGACGCGAGCGCTTCCGCCGGCGGACCGGCCGCGGAGGTGGTCTCGCTCCAGTGCTGATCCAGGAAGCCGGTGTGGAGGTCGCCGGCGAGGAACGCGGGGTGGGCAAGGATGGCTTGAAGACGCGACAGGTTGGTGGTGACGCCCAGAGCCACGGCGCGGCTGAGCGCGTCCGCCATCCGCGCCACCGATTCGCTTCGGTCGGCGCCCCAGGTGACGACCTTGGCCAGGAGAGGGTCGTAGTGGACCGTCACTTCGGAGCCGGTGGCGACACCCGCGTCCACCCGAACGCCGGGCCCTTCCGGCATCGACCAGGCCAGGATGCGGCCGGGCGAGGGCAGGTCGCCGCGGTCGGGATCTTCGGCGTACAGCCGGCATTCGAGGGCATGGCCGCGCAGAGAGATCTGCTCCTGGGTCGAGGCCAACGGGCGGCCGGCGGCCACCTCGATCTGGAGGCGCACGAGATCGAGGCCGGTGACGCACTCGGTCACGGCGTGCTCGACCTGGAGCCTCGTGTTCATCTCGAGAAAGTAGAAGGCGCCCGCCGAGTCGAGCATGAACTCGACGGTCCCCGCGTTCTCGTAGCCCGCCGCCCGCGCGGCCGCGACCCCGGCCGCGCACAGCGCGGCGCGCGGCTCGGGCCGGAGCGCGGGGCTCGGCGTCTCCTCGACGACCTTCTGGTGGCGGCGTTGAAGCGAGCACTCACGCTCGCCGAGGTGAAGGGTCCGGCCGGCCCGGTCGGCCAGGACCTGGACCTCGACGTGGCGAGGCCGGTCGAGGAAGCGCTCGATGACCATGACGTCGTCGCCGAAGGCGGCCTTCGCCTCGCGCCTCGAAGCCTGAAGGGCGGCCGCGAAGTCGGCCTCGGTACGCACCACCCGCATCCCCTTGCCGCCCCCACCGCGCGAAGGCTTCAGGATGACCGGCCAGCCGATCTGACGAGCGGCGGCCTCGAGGCTCGAATCCTGCTGGTCGTCGCCGTCGTAGCCGGGCACCACCGGCACGCCGGCCGCGGCCATGAGTCGGCGCGCGCCTTTCTTGTCCCCCATCCGTCGGTGGACCGATCCCGGGGGGCCGATGAAGGCGAGGCCCGCCGCGGCAACGGCGTCGGCAAAGTCGCCGTTCTGGCTCAGGAAGCCGTATCCGGGATGGACGGCGTCGGCCCCGGTCTTGCGCGCCGCGTCGAGCAAGGCGTCGATCGAAAGGTACGAGTGCTCTGCTTCCGCCCTTCCGATAGGCACCGCTTCGTCGCAGACCCGCGTGTGCAGAGCGTGCTCGTCCGCGTCGGAATGAACGGCCACGGTCCGAATTCCCATCACCCGGCAGGTGCGCGCCACCCTCACCGCGATCTCGCCGCGGTTCGCGATCAGGACCTTGCGGAACGCCTGTGTGCTCACGAGGTCCAGCCCGGCTTGCGCTTTTCGAGGAACGCCTTCATCCCCTCCTGGCCCTCGGGCGACACGCGCAGGTCGGCGAGCCGTTCGACGGTGTAGCGCTGGACGTCCTCGACCCGTTTCCAGGCCACCTCGCGAATGAGGGCCTTGGTTTCGGCGATCGCGCGCGGGCCGGCCTGGAGCAGCTCCCGAACGCGCCCCTCGACCGTCGCGTCGAGGTCTTCCTGAGGCACCGCCGCGCGGACGAGGCCGATCTCGTGGGCCCGAACCGCCTCGAAGCGCTCGCCGGTCAGGAACAGCTCGCGCGCCGCCGACTCGCCGATCTTGCCCACGACGTAGGGGGAGATCACCGCGGGGATGATGCCGAGCCTCACCTCGCTGAAGGCGAACTGGGTGCCGAGGGCCGCGACCGGGATGTCGCACGCGGCCACGAGGCCGGCCCCGCCCCCGAAAGCCGCGCCGTGGACGCGCGCCACCACCGGCTTCGGGGAGTTGTAGACGGTGAAGAACAGGTCGGCCAGCGCCTGCGCCTCCCGGAGGTTCTCCTCCCGAGTGAAGTGCGCCGCCGCTTTCATCCAGGCGAGGTCGCCGCCCGCGCAGAACGAGGGCCCGCGCCCGCCCACCACGATCACCCGCACCTCGTCCACGGTGCCAAAATCGAAGAGCGTCTTCCGCAGCTCCGTCACCATGAGGCCGTCGAAGGCGTTCCGGACCTCGGGCCGGTTGAGCCAGACCCGAGCCACGGGTCCATCGCGCTCTACTTCCAGGCGTTCGAGCTTCACGTGCGGATCTCCCGGCGGCCGGCGCGAGTATGCCACAGCGCGCTCTGGCCGACCCTCCTCATGAGGTCCCGAACCGGCGCACCACTGGCGAGGCCGCGGCGATCACCGCGGCGCAGAGGATGGTCGCGATACCGCCGGAGACGATCGAGACCGTGACCCCCACCGCCGCCGAGCCGAAAAGGGACGCCACCAGGCCCGCTTCCATCTCCCCGAGCTGGGGACCGCCCATGAAGAAGATCATGTTGACGGAGGTCATGCGCCCGCGCAGCCCGTCGGGAGTGATGAGCTGCCGAAGGGTCTGGCGGATGACGGTCGAGACGAGGTCGGCGAGCCCGGTGAGGGCGAGAGCCACGAGGGTCAGCCAGTAGGCCCGGGACAGGCCGAAGATCACGGTGGCGACGCCATAGAAGGCGACCGAGGTCAGGAGCACGACCCCTTGTCTTTCGGGCAGGGGCCGGAGCGAAGTGTAGAGCGAGCCGAGGAGGGCGCCCGCGGCCGGGCCCGCGACCAGCCAGCCATAGCCGGCGGGGCCCACGTGGAGCACCTGGTCGGCCACGATCGGCAGCAGGGACATCGCCCCCGAGAAGAACGTGGCGAAGAAATCGAGTGCCGTGGTCCACACCATGATCGGGGTGGTGAAGACGAAACGAAGACCTTCACGGAGGGCCGCGGTGGCCGATTCGGTGGGGCCCGGACCCTCGACCTTGCCCGACGTGCGAAGGCGCACCAGGGTCACGATCACGCCCAGGAACGACAGCGCGTTCAGGAGGTAGATCCAGGCCAGGTGGCTCGTGGTGGTTGCGGGTGCGGCCGCGAAAGTCGTCGGATTGGGCAGGAGGGCCGCGCCTCCCCCCGCGATGAGAAGGCCGGCGAGCGCCGGCCCCCCGATCATGGCCACGTGAAACGCGGTCAGGTTCAGCGAGAGCGCGCCGGAAAGCTCGGCGGTGGGGACGAGGCGGGGAATGAGGGACTGCCGCGCCGGGTTGTCGAAGGCGGCGGCCGAAGCCTGGAGCGCGTTCAGCCCGTAGAGCGCCCAGAGCTGGTCGTGGCCGAGGAACGTGAGGCCGGCGAGGGCCAGAGCCACGAGCGTCATCCCCGTCTGGGCCGCGAGCATGACGAGGCGGCGGTCGCGGCGGTCGGCCACGACGCCGCCCAGGAGCGAGAAGGCGATGATGGGCACCACCCTGGTGAGGCCGACGAAGCCCAGGGCCAGGGCCGAGTGCGTCAGCAGATAGACGTGCCAGTTGATGGCCACCACCTGCATCTGGCCCCCGACCTGGGAGACCATCTGGGAGAGCCAGAGGTTGCGAAAGTCGTGGTGCCGAAGGGCGTGGTAGGGGCGCGCGCTCACATGCGAAAGACGCCGAAGCGCGACTCGGGGATGGGCGCGTTCAGGGCGGCGGACAGACCGAGGGCGAGCACGGTCCTCGTGTCGGCGGGGTCGATGACCCCGTCGTCCCAAAGACGCGCCGTCGAGTAGTAGGGGCTCCCCTCCTCTTCGTACTTGGCGAGGATCGGCGCCGCGAGGGCCGCGACCTCAGCCTCGGTCATGGGGTTGCCCTGCCGCTCGCGCTGCTCCTGCTTCACCTGGGTGAGGACCGAGGCCGCCTGCTCACCCCCCATCACCGAGATGCGCGCGTTGGGCCACATCCAGAGCTGCCGCGGCCCGTAGGCGCGCCCGCACATGCCGTAGTTGCCGGCCCCGAAGCTGCCCCCGATCACCACCGTGAACTTCGGCACCAGGGCGTTGGCCACCGCGTGCACCATCTTCGCCCCGTCCTTGGCGATCCCCCGCTGCTCGTACTCCTTGCCCACGATGAAGCCCGTGATGTTCTGGAGGAAGACCAGGGGTACTTTTCTCTGGCAGCACATCTCGATGAAGTGCGTGGCCTTGAGCGCGCTCTCGGAGAAGAGCACTCCGCGGTTCGCGAGGATGCCCACGGGATAACCCATGATCCGCGCGAACCCCGTGACCAGCGTCGCGCCGTAGAGGGCCCGCCACTCGCTGAAACGGCTCCCGTCCACGATGCGGGCGATGACCTCGTGGACGTCGTAGGCCCGCCGCGGGTTCTTGGGGATGATCCCGGCGATCTCGCTCGGGGGGTAGAGCGGCTCCTCGCTCGGCTCGAGGTCCCAGGGAAGGTCCTTCCGCGAGGGCAAGCCGCCCACGACGTCCCGGGCCCACTCCAGGGCATGCTCGTCGCTCAGCGCGTAGTGGTCGGCCACGCCGCTGATCCGGCAATGCACGTCGGCACCGCCCAGCTCTTCGGCCGTGACCTCCTCGCCGGTGGCCGCCTTCACGAGGGGGGGACCGCCCAGGAAGATCGTGCCGCGGCCCTTCACGATGATCGTCTCGTCGCTCATGGCGGGAACGTATGCGCCACCCGCCGTGCACGAGCCCAGGACCACGCTGATCTGCGGGATCGCGAGAGCACTCATGCGGGCCTCGTTGTAGAAGATGCGGCCGAAGTGCTCGCGGTCGGGGAAGACTTCGGCCTGGAGAGGCAGGAAGGCGCCGCCGGAGTCCACGAGGTAGAGGCAGGGGAGGCGATTCTCGGCCGCAATCTCCTGCGCGCGGAGGTGCTTCTTCACGGTCAGGGGGAAATAAGTCCCGCCCTTCACGGTGGCGTCGTTGGCGACGATCATGACCTCGCGGCCGCGCACGCGGCCGATCCCGGCGACCAGGCCGGCCGCGGGGGCGGCCCCGTCGTAGACCCCGTCGGCGCAGAGGGCCCCGATCTCCAGAAAGGCGGTCTCGGGATCCAAGAGCTTCTCGATGCGGTCGCGGACGAGGAGCTTGCCCTGCTCGCGGTGGCGGCGCACCGCCTCGTCGCCGCCGCCCTTGCGCACCGCCGCGAGCCGGGACCGCAGGTCCGCGACCAGGCCGTCCATGTGGGACTGGTTGTCTCGGAACTCGGCGGACAGGGGGTCCACCTGGCTCGGGATCACGGGCATTCTTGCGAGTATGCCACGGCGGGCAGGCCCGAGCCGCAGGCCAACTCATGACGATTTCAGGTGCCGCTCACGGCGAGGCTGCGCCCGGGACCGTATCTTCTCCGAGTGTGATCTGAGGGAGGTCTTGATGCGGTTTCAGCGGCTCTTCACCCTGGTCGCGGTTCTGGTCGCGGGTCCGGTCTCGGCGGCCACCCCGCATTCCTGCGAGGCCGATCCCGACTTCCACCGCCTCGACTTCTGGGTGGGAACCTGGACGGTGTACGGCCCGAGCGGGGAGCGTGACGGCCGAAACGTCGTCGAGAAGATTCTCGGAGGCTGCGCGATCGTCGAGAACTGGCGCGACGCGGCGGGTTGGGAGGGTAAGAGCCTCTTCTACCGGCCGGGTCCGAGGGGCGCATGGAAGCAGGTCTGGGTCACGGATTCGGGTCCCGTCAAAGAGAAGAGCCTGGTCTCCGACTTCCCCGGCAGCGGGGTCCGCTTCCAGGGGACCGTGGCCAGGAACGGCCAGCCGATCCTCGACCGCACGACCCTGACCCCGCTTCCCGACGGACGGGTACGACAGCTGATCGAGCAGTCACGCGACCGAGGCGCAACGTGGCAGACCGCCTACGAGGGACTCTACGTGCCCGATCCCTCGCCAGCGAAGTGAGACGGGGTCCCGCCCAGGCACGTCGACCCCGCCGGGCGGGGCTTCCTCAATCGAGGCTCGCGCGCAGGAACCAGGCGTGCTTCTCGAACTCCCCGATGATGCCGGTGAGCAGGTCGACGGTGTCCTGGTCCTTCAGCTTCTCGGCCACGTCCCGGCTCGCCCGCACCCCTTCGAGATAGGAGTCGATGCGCTCCGCCAGGAGCTTCACGTGCTCCAGGTCCTTCTTGGTCTCCGGCGGGTAGTCGGGGAGGGTCGAGGCCTTGGCCACCGCGCGGGCGCTGCCGTAGACCTGGATCCCCAGGGTGACCGCGCGCTCGGCGAGCGCGTCGTTGTGGACGGCGAGGCCGATGGCGAAGGTCTCGAACAGGGGGTGCAGGGCCGCGAAGTTCGGGCCCTTGATGTTCCAGTGGGCGACCTTGATCTGGCTGTGCAGATCGAGGCCGTCCGCCAGGCGCGCGTTCAGGGAGACGCCGATCTCCTTGCGCGCGGACTCGGAGAGCGGGCTTGGACTCTTGTACATGATTCCTCCTGGTACTCTGCTAGACCTCGAGGGCGACCGCCGCGGCACCAACTACCGCCGCGATGCGAACGGCATCGTGGACGTGCTCTTCGCCGAGCCCGCCCTCGACCACGACCTGCTCGTGGGACCTCACGCACGCCTCACAACCGTTGATCGCGGATACCGCGAGGCAGAATAGCTCGAAGTCCACCTTGTTCGTGAGGGGTTGCGCGATCCTCTGCATCCGGAGCCGCGCCGGCCTCTGCGAGTAGCCCGGCTTGCCGACCATGTGCCGGAAGCGGTAGTACACGTTGTTCATCGCCATCAGGACCGCCGCCGCCTTTGCGTCCTCCACCACCGGAGCGCCCGCCAGGTCGAGGGCGTCCTCTAGGACCGCGTCGCGAAGGCGATCGTTCCTGGTGGCGATGGCGCAGGCCGCGGCCACGCCCCATTTCTGGGCGTCGTTCAAAGCCCCGCCCTCCAGCACCGACTGGAGGTTCAGGCGAATGTCCTTCGCCGCGTCGGGAAGGGCGCTTCGCACTTCTTCGACTGCGATCATCTCAGGCCACCTGAAGGGTCGGCTGACCCCTCTCCCAGTTGCAGGGGCACAGCTCGTCGGTCTGGAGGCCGTCCAGCACTCTCAGGACCTCGGGCACGTTTCGGCCGACCGAGAGGTCGTTGACGCTCGCCCACCGGATGACGCCCTGGGGATCCACGATGAAGGTGGCGCGGAGGGCCACCCCTTCCTGCTTGTGAATGATGCCGAGCGCTTCGGCCATCTCGCGCTTGGTGTCGGCGAGCATGGGGAACGGAAGCGCCCGGAGGTCGTCGTGGCTCTTGCGCCAGGCGAGATGGACGAAGTGGGTGTCGGTGCTCGCGCCGAGGACCTGGGCGTTTCTCTCCTGGAAGTCGCGGTTGCGCTTGCCGAACTCAGCGATCTCGGTGGGGCAGACGAAGGTGAAATCCATGGGCCAGTAGAAGAGCACCAGCCACTTGTCCGTGAAGGTTTCACTCGTGATGTCCTGGAACTCCCTGCCCTTCTCCAGGCTTACGACCGACTGCAGGTTGAAACGAGGCAGCGTGTCTCCAACGGTGAGCATTGACCTTATCCTCCTTGAAGGCAGGCGCCACGAGAGGCGGCACCCACAGCCACCTCAAAGAGCAGGTACCATGCCATCCTCCTATTCATGTAAGATCAATGAGTTAAAGGTTCTAGTCGAGGGTGACCACGATATATCGGTGTGATAACCGGTATTTCATGGGCCCGAATCACTGATATGTCGGTGAATCGTGATAGGCTGTCGGGCGTGGAGGACACCGCCCAGCTCGACCTGACGCGGGACCTCGGTCAGCTCGCCCAGATGGCCGCCAAGGACGACGGGGTCGAGGACCTGTTCCGCCGTGGTCTCGATTGGCTGGGCCGGATCGCGCCCTACGACCTCGCCACCCTCTTCATCCTCGAGGGGCCCAAGCTCGTGGCACGCGCGGCTCGCGGGCCGCTCGCGAGCGACGCCGTTCGCCACCACGAGCTCGCCCTTTCCGACTTCCCCACGATCAAGGAAGCGCTCGAGACCCGCCGCGCGCGCGCCTACACCGAGGACGACCACGCCCACGGCGACGGGGACCCCTTCGACGGGGTGCTCGATCTGCCCGACGGCCATTCCTGCATGGTGGTTCCCCTCTGCGCCGGCGAGCGCGCGCTCGGCGTCCTGGCCCTGGACCGCAGCGTGTGTGAGCCCTATCCCGCGTCGGTCGTGAACCTGGTCGAGGTCTACGGTCAGATCCTGGCCATCGCCATCCAGAACGCCGAAGATCGCGCGACCTTCGAGCGCCTCCATCGCCAGGAGCACGCCCACGCCAAGGTCCTCGAGGGCCAGCTTCGGGGAGAGGCCGAGGGAATCCTGGAGACGAGCAAGAACGCCGCGATGCGGGATCTGGCGCGGAGGGCGCGGCAGGTGTCCGAGACCCACACCCCGGTGCTGATCCTGGGTGAAACCGGCACCGGCAAGGAGCGGCTCGCGCGGGCCATCCACCAGTGGAGCCCGCGCGCGGACAAGCCGTTCGCCACCATCAACTGCGCGGCGATCCCCGCCGGCCTCCTGGAGAGCGAGCTCTTCGGCCACGTGAAGGGCGCCTTCACCGGGGCCAACCGCGACCGGCCCGGACGGTTCCAGATGGCCAACGGTGGCACCCTCCTCCTGGACGAGATCGGCGAGCTGCCCGTCGACCTTCAAGCCAAGCTGCTCCGCGTTCTTCAGGAAGGCCGCTTCGAGCCGGTGGGCAGCGACCGCACGGTGAAGGTCGACGTGCGCATCCTCGCCGCCACCCACGTCGACCTCCCGCGCGCGATCGCCGAGCGCCGCTTCCGCGAGGACCTCTACTACCGGCTGAGCGTCTTCCCCCTGCACCTGCCCCCCCTGCGCGATCGGCTCGAGGACCTGCCGCGCCTCTCGGTGGTCCTGCTCGAGGAGCAAGCCCGCCGCACGGGGCGGCGCGGAATGCGCGTGACCAAAGAGGGCCTGGCCAAGCTCGCCCAATACGCGTGGCCGGGCAATCTCCGCGAGCTCGCGAACGTGCTCGAGCGCGCCACCATCCTCGCCACCGGGCGTGAGCTTGGGCCCGAGGTGCTGGACCTGCCGGCGCGGGCCGCGCTCTCGAGCCACACCCCGCCGTTGCGCCGGGCCGGTCCCGCGGAACGCGTGCTCACCCTCGACGACGCCCAGAAGGCGCACGTCGAACGGGTGCTCGAGCTCACGGGCGGACGGATCTACGGCACCGCGGGCGCGGCCGAGCTGCTGGGGGTCAAGCCTTCGACCCTCCAGAGCCGCATGAAGAAGCTGCGCGTGCGTCGCACCGGCTGATCAGCGACTCGTCGCCACCTGGTCGGCCAGCTCCTGGAGCCGCTGCTTGAGGCGGACCTCGAGATCGGGCCGGCTGGCGCGGAGATCGACGTTCTCCGCGGGATCGGCATCGAGGTCGAAGAGGCCCGGGCTCGTCGACCAGAAGCCGGGAGCGAGATACTTCCACCGGCCCGTCCGGATCGCCGACGGGGCGGTGCTGAAGTAGTGGATCAGCTCGCGCCCCCCGTCGACCCCGGGGCCCGGCAGGCGGCTCTGCGTGCCGGTGAGCAAACCGGTGAGGTCGAGACCCGAGTAGAGCCGGTCGGTGGGGAGGGCGCCTCCGGCCAGGGCCACGAAGGTGGGAAGGAGATCGAGGGTGCTGGTGTTGTCGGCGATGGTGCGGCCCGGGGAGATGCGCCCCGGCCAGCGGACCACCGCGGGCACTCGGAGTCCTCCCTCCAGGCACGAGCCCTTCCCGCCGCTGAAGGGGCCCGAGGATCCACCGGTCTCGCCCTTCGCCCGCGTCGGCCCGTTGTCGCTCAGGAAGACGACGAGCGTCTTCTGGTCGAGTCCGAGGTCGACGATCGCCTTCAGGACCTGGCCCACGCCCGAGTCGAGCTCTTCGATGACGTCACCGTAGAGGCCTCCTGCCGATCGACCGAGGAAAGCGGGGGACGCGGCGAGAGGCTCGTGCGGAGCGTGGTACGCGAGGTACAGGAAGAACGGCCGGTCCTTGACCGACTGCATCCACTTGATCCCGTCCTGGGTGTAGCGCTCCGTCAGGAGCTCCTCCGAGGTGCCGTCGTTCGTGGGCTGATCGCCCGACCAGAACTGCCGCTCGTCGCCGGAAGGCGTGCCGAAGAAGAAGTCGAACCCGTGGTGGGTCGGCATGTCCTCGCTCTCCCAGCCGAGGTGCCACTTGCCGAGGATCCCGGTGGCGTAGCCTCGCGTGCGCAGCAGATCGGCCACCGTGAGCTCGCGGTCGTCGAGCCGGACGGGCGGGTTCCAGGGGATGCCTGCCTTGATCGGGTAGCGACCGGTCAAGAGGCCCGCGCGGGAGGCGGCGCAGATTGCGGCGGGGACGGTGAGGCCGGTGAGGCGCACGCCCTCGCTCGCGATGCGGTCGATGTTCGGGGTCTTGATCGTGGTCGAGCCGAAGCTCGACAAGTCCCCGTATCCCATGTCGTCGGCGAGGATGAGGACGATGTTGGGGGGGCCCGCGTACGGCGTCGGCGTGGCCGAGGGGGCGGGGGTGGGGGCGGTCGAGGTGCCTCCGCCTCCGCAGGAGAGGCTCAAGCTGAGGGGCGCGACCAGAAGAAGGGTGCCTTGGGCGCGTCGCGAGATCACCTGACCTAGAGTACACGAGAAGCCCGAGGAAACGGCTCGTCGCCCGTGATAGGTTCTCTGGCGCCATGGCCCTCGCGGTCGTCGAAACCCTGTTCCTCGACGCGGGTGGTGTGCTCGTCAACCCGAATTGGGGCCGGGTGGCCGAGGCCCTGACCCGGCACGGTCTCTCCGTCACCACAAAGGCGTTGACCCAAGCCGAGCCCCGGGCCAAGCGCCGGATGGACACGAACGAGTACGTCGCGGCCAGCGGGGACGCCTCGCGGGCCCGCCGCTACTTCGACCTCGTCTTCGACCTGGCCGGGGTCCCGACCGGTCCCGCCCGGCAGGCCGCCCTGGTCGAGGTCCGGGAGTATCACGCCCGCGAGAATCTGTGGGAAGACGTTCCCGGCGACGTCAGGCCCTCGCTCGAGCGCTTTCAAGCCGCCGGCCTGCGCGTGGTGGTGGTTTCGAACTCGAACGGGAGGCTCCGCGAGCTGCTCCAACGCCTCGACCTCTTCCCCTACCTCTCGCTGATCGTCGACTCCTTCGAAGAGGGGGTGGAGAAGCCCGACCCGCGCCTCTTCGAGATCGCGCTCGATCGCGTTCGAGCACGACGGGCAAGCACCCTTCACGTGGGCGACTTCTACGAGATCGACGTGGTCGGCGCCCGAGCCGCGGGCTTGCAGGCGGCGCTCCTGGACGTGGCGGGCCTCTACTCCAGCCACGACTGCCCGCGCTTCGCCTCGCTCACCGCGCTGGCGGATGCGCTCTGCGGGCCTCGGCCGGGCCCGCGGCCGCGCTAGAGAATCGTCCTCCGCTCGAACGATCGGGCCCCGGCGTAGACGAGCAGCGTGAAGTAGAAGGCGAGGCCGGCGAAGAGCAGACCGTAGGGCATGTGGGGCATGTCGGGGGTGACCGCGGAGCGCATGGCCTCGCTCATGAACACGAGCGGGTTCAACAGGAAGGCGTACCGGATGGGCCCGAGGGCCGTGAGCCCCGCCCAGGGGTAGTAGGCGCAGCCGAACAGCATCATCGGACCGAGCACGACCGCGAAGAGGAGGCCCGCGAAGCGGGGCTGGACGTTGGTGCCGAGGGTGAGCCCGAACGACGCGGAGAGCAGGCCGCAGCAGACGACGAGCGGTAGAAGGGACAGCCATCTCGGATGCACGCTCATGCCCGCGGTCTCGTGCATCAGCAGCATCATCGCGGGCAGGGCGGTCAGGCCCGCGAGGCCCGCGTGGATGGCCCCGGCCACGACCTTCTCGAGCGCCACCCCCAGGACCCCGATCGGCGCCAGGATGCGCTCGTCCACCTCACGCGTGCCCGAGAGGTCCTGGGTCAGGGGCATGAGCACGCCCTGCACCCCCGCCATCATCATGGTGATGGCCATGAGCCCGGGCAGCATCACCGTGCGGAAGCTGTCCGCCACCAGGTTCATGCGCGGCATGATGTTCCCGAACACGAGCACGACCAGGATGGGCTGGGTCAAGGTGGCGAGGAGCAACGGCCCCGCGTTGCGGCCCGCCACCACGAGGTCGCGGCGCAGCAAGGCCAGGAAGGTGGTCATTCCCGAAGCTCCTTCCCGGTGAGGTGGATGTAGACGTCTTCGAGGCTGGGCGCGGCCAGGCTCACGTGATGGATGTCGCCGCCGCCTTCCTTCACCTCGCGCAGGACGCGATCGAGGAGCCCCTCGCCCGGATCCACGAAGAGGCGCAAGCGCTCGAGGCCGTCGTCCTCCCCGTGGAGGGCCACCGCCTCGATCTTCAGGACCCCGGGCACGGCCCCGAGGCGGGGGCCCAGAGGCGAGGCCGCGCGCAGCCAGAGGTCGAGGATTCGGCCCCCCGGCAAAGTGGCCTTGAGGGCGGAGGGCGTGTCCAGGGTCAGGATCTTGCCATGGTCGACGATGGCCAGGCGCTGGCAGAGCCGGTCGGCTTCTTCCATGTAGTGCGTGGTGAGGATGATGGTGAGGCCGGACGCGTGCAGGCCGCGCAGGGTCTCCCAGAGCACTCGCCGCGCCTGGGGATCGAGCCCGGTGGTCGGCTCGTCGAGGAGCAGCACCTTGGGGTCGTGCATGAGCGCGCGAGCGATCATCACCCGCTGCTGCTGGCCGCCGGACAGGGTGAGCGGCTTGGCCCCGGACTTGTCCGCGATCTGCAGCTCGTCGAGCAGGCGGTCGGCCCGCGCTTCCCGCTCGGCGCTCGGGAGCCCGAAGTAGCGGCCGTGGTAGGTCAGCACCTCCCGCACCGAGAGGTCGCGGTCCAGGTTCCGGTTCTGGGGCACGACCGCAATCCGTCGCCGGGCGGCCAGCGGGTCAGAGGCCACGTCCGTCCCGTCGACCGTGATGCGGCCGCTGGTGGGGCGGACGAGGGTGTTGATGCAGCCGAGGGTGGTGCTCTTGCCCGCGCCGTTCGGCCCCAGGAGCCCGAAGAACTCCCCCGCGGGCACCGAGAACGACACGCCGCGGACCGCCTCGACCGCGGGCGTCTTGCGGCGAGCCGGATACGTCTTGACGAGATTCTCGACCGTGAGCATGGGTTATTGGGAAGGTCGAGGAGTGCTCGACCGCCCGATCCTACCACGCGGGGTCCGCCGGGCGGACTCAAGGAGAGAGGCGAACGCCGTCGCGCACGACCACGCGCCCGTTCTTCACGACCGCCCTCACGGCGGGGGCCCCGACGCGAAGGAGGTCGAGGAGACGCTCGGAGCGCAGCACGAGGAGGTCCGCCCGCTTTCCGACCTCGAGGCTTCCCACCTCCGCCTCGAGTCCGACCGAGTAGGCCCCCCCGATCGTGGCCGCGGCGAGGGCCTCTTCGAGCGACAGGCCCATGCCGAAACAGGCGAGCGCCATCGCGAACGTCATCGAGGGAGACAGGCCGGCGCCGGGGTTGACGTCGGTGGCGAGGGCCACGGGGACCCCGGCCGAGACGAGGGCGCGGGCCGGGGCAAAGCGCCCGAGGCGGAGGTAGAAGGCCGCGGTGGGGAGCAGGGTCGCGGCGCAGCCGGCGGCGGCGAGGGCGCGCATGCCGGCCTCGGAGGCGAAGATCAGATGGTCCGCGGAGCGCGCTCCCATCTCCGCGGCCAGCTCCGCTCCGCCCGTCCAGACGAGCTCGTCGGCGTGGATGCGGAGCCCCAGGCCAAGATCGCGGGCGGCGCCGAGCACGCGGCGGCTCTCCTCCACGCTGAAGACCCCCTCTTCGCAGAACACGTCGCAGAAGCGGGCGAGACCGCGCCGGGCCACCTCGGGCAGCATCTCGCTCGCGACCTCGTCGAGGTAGCGAGCACGGTCGTGGCGGCGCTCCAGGGGCACCTCGTGGGCGCCCAGAAAGGTCGGCACCACGGTGACCGGGTGACGCCGCGCCACGAGAGCGATGGCCTCGAGCGACCGCAGCTCGGCTTTGGTCTCGAGCCCGTAGCCGCTCTTCACCTCGGCGGTGGTGGTGCCACAGAGCAGCATCTCGTCGAGACGCGCGGCGATGGCCGCGGCCAGCGCCTCCACGGAGGCCGCCCGCGTCGCCTCGACCGACCGCACGATGCCCCCCCCGGCCGCGGCGACTTCCTTGTACGAAGCGCCGGCGAGGCGGCGCACGATCTCGTCGTCGCGGTGACCGGCGAAGGCCAGGTGGGTGTGGGCGTCCACGAAGCCGGGGACGACCGCGGCCCCGGCGCCGTCCAGCACGTGCTGGGCCGGCACCTGGACCCGGGTCGCGAGCTCGGCGTCGGCGCCGATCCAGACGATGCGCCCGTCGGCCGCGGCCAGGGCCGCGTCCCCGATCACCCCGAGGTCGCGGAGCTGCGGACCGACCCGCGGCGTCGGTCCCCGGAGTGTCGCCAGGAGGCCGATGCGGCGGACCGCGAAGTCGGCGGCGATCACGATCGGCCGCCGCGAGACCCGGTCCCGTGGACCTCGAGGCGGGAAAGCACTTCGGAGGCGGTCACCCCGTTCACGACCACGAGCTTGCTGCGGCCCGTGCTCCCCACCGCGATCGCCACGGCGGAGGGAGGCACTCCGAGCTTCTTGCCCAGCAGGCGGGTGAGGGCCTTGTTGGCGGCGCCCTCGACGGGGGGGGCGGTGAGGCGGACCACGAGCGCTCCTTCACGCGCTCCCAGAATCTCCTCGCGCGAGGCCCGGGGCTGCACCCGGACCTTGAGGGTCACCGCGCCGCTCCGCTCGACGAGGTCCAAGGAGATCGCTACGCCGTCAGGCCCCTTCTTCACGCCGGCGGAGGAATCGGAGGTTGTCCTCGAGCTCGGCCTCCTCCTGGAGATCGAGCAGCTGGGTGAGGCGGTTGATGAGGGCGCGGACGTCCGTGCGGATGTTGCTGCGGTGCGACCGCAGGTCCAGGATGGACCGCTCCACCTCGTGGGCCCGGGACTGGGCCAGCTCGATCAGGCGGTCCGCCTGGAGCTCGGCCTCGCGAACCACGCTCTCCGACTGCTTGCGGGCGTTGTCGCGAATGTCCTCGGAGAGCTTCTGGGCGGTCAGCAGGGTGTTCTTCAGGATGGTCTCGCGCTCGCGGTGCTCCTCGAGCAGCACCTTGATGTGCTGGAGCTGCCGCGCGAGGTCGTCGCGCTCGTGTTGGAGCGACGCGACCTCCTCGGCCACCAGGGCCAGGTAGGTTCGGACCTCCTCGCTATCGAAGCCCCGGAACCGGCGGGCGAAGGTCTGCCTCTGGATGTCCATGGGCGAGATCTTCATGAGTGCCTCCCGTCTTCGTCGTAGGGTCGCACGGGCCGGGCCACGGCTCAAGCCCGCGGGGTTCCAGGGTTAGTATGGGGCATGGCGCGCCCCAATCCGCTGGCCGGCAGCTTCCTGATACTCGGCTCCCGCGTGCCGAGGGTCGTGGGCTTGCTCATCGGCCTGACCCTCGGGGCTTCGATCGTCGGAGCCGTGGGCTTCCGCAACGGCCTCGAGGGCCTGGTCCAGTCGGCGGCCCTCGTGCCCGCGCTCGTGTTCGGTGGTCAAGCGTGGCGCCTCTTCACCTGGGTCTTTTTCGAGATGGACCCCCTGGGTCTCGTGTTCGCATGCCTGGCCTTCTTCTGGTTCGGCCGCGACCTGAGCCAAGCCTGGGGTCCCGTTCGCTTTCTCACCGCCTATTTCGCGCTGGCCGGGCTCACCGGGGTCATCGTCTGCCTGCTGGCGCTCGTCTGGCCCTCCCTGCTCATGGGGTTTCCCCATGTGGGGCCGTGGGCGCTGGTCAGCGGGCTCATCGTGACCTGGGCGTTGCTCTACCCGCACCGCGACGTGTTCGTGTATTTCGTCCTGCCCCTCCGGGGCCGGAACCTGATCTACGCCACCGTCGGCGGCACCGTGCTCTTCGCTCTCCTGGGTGGAGTCACCCGCTACATCCCGCACTTCGTGGCCCAGGGCCTGGCCCTCCTCTACATGCGCGAGCCGTTCTGGGAGAACTGGCTCTTGAGGCTGCGGTACAGCTTGAAGACACGGGCCTGGCGCCGCCGCACCTCGCACCTGCGTCCGGTGGACCGGGAGGCCGGCGAAGAGCCACCCAAGTGGCTGCACTAGCCTAGGGAGCCGAAGGCGGGGCCTTTCGCTCGCCGAAGATCGCGGTGCCGACGCGGACGAGCGTCGCGCCCTCCTCGATCGCGACTTCGAAATCGTGGCTCATGCCCATGGAGAGGGAGCCCTGGGCGAGGAGCCCCTTCTCGAGGGCCAGGTCGCGCAGCGCACGGAGTCGGCGAAAGAACGGACGTGTCCGCTCGGGCTCTTCGAAGAGCGGGGGAAGGATCATCAGCCCTTCGAGGCGCAGACCCGGGAAGGCTCGGAGCTCCTCGAGCACGGTGAGAAGCTCGGCCTCCGGGACGCCGAACTTGGTCTCCTCTCCGGCAAGGTCGACCTGAACGAGCCCTCGCGTCGTCCGACCCGCCTCGACCGAGAGCCGGGCCAGCTTGCGGCCGAGAGGGGCGCTGTCGATCGAATGGACGAGCTCGAACAGCGGCGCCGCCTTGCGCGCCTTGTTCTCCTGGAGGTGGCCCACGAGGTGCCACTCGGAGCCCGGCCTCCCGAAGGTCCAGAAGGGCCGGGGCCTTCGCTTCGGCTTCCTGGACCCGGTTCTCACCGAAGGTGCGGACGCCCGCGGCGAAGGCCTCGCGGACCGCCTCCGCCCCCTGGGTCTTGCTCACCGCGACGAGGGTGACGGCGGAGGCTTCGCGGCCAGCCTTGGCCGCCGCCCGGGCGATCCGCTCCCGGACGGCGGCGATACGCTCGGCGATCACTTCTTCGGCTTGAGTGCCCCGATGAGCCCCTTGGCCGTGGCCACGTTCTGCGCGTTCGTCGGGTTCATGGTGAGGTACTTCTCGAGATAGGCCACGGCGTCGGGAATCTTGTTCTGGCCCACCGCGATCGAGCCGAGGTAGTACTGGGTCTCGGCATTCTGGGGGTCCATGGTCGCGACCTTCTTGAAGACCACCTCCGCCTCCTGGGCCTGCCCGGCATTGAAGAGCGTCCATGCGTAGGCGAACTGGATCTTCGGATCCGCGGGGAAATCGGTGGCCGCCTTCTTCACCGCTTCTATCGCCATGGGGCCTTTGCCGGCGCTGATGAGCAGGCTCGCCAGGTCCGAGTAGGCGTCGGCGTAGTCGGGCTTGAGCTCGATGGCCTTCCTGAAGGCCTCCTCCGAGGCGGCCTGGTCCTTCTTCTGGTTGTACATGATGCCCAGGCTGAGCCAGACCACCTCGGGCTTGCTCGGGTTCTTGCCGAGCACTTCCTTGTACGCGGCCTCGGCTTCGTCGAACTGCCCCGCCTGGGCCGCCTTCTGGGCCTTGTCGAAGGAAGCCTGGAGATTCTCGCTCTCCTGCTGCGCCGCCCCCGCGGCCTTCCCCGCGGGCACCATCTTGATCTCCGGGATGTCGGTGGGATCACCGAGGCTGACCCGGACGTCGATGTACTGCGGCGCGAACCCGTCCTTGGAGACGGTGATCCGGTACGGTCCGGGCGGGAGCCCGACCCGGGTGAACTCGCCCTTCTTGTTGGTCGTGACGTCGGCTTTACGGGTGACGCCTCCGGTAAAGTCGATCAAGACCTTGGCTCCCTCGAGGGGCTGGCCCTTGTCGTCGACGACCTTGCCGCGCGCGGCTCCCACCTGGGCCTGGGCCGGGACGCCGCTGAGCAGAATCCCGAGCAGAAGGCCTCCCGCCGCCAACACACGCTTCATCGCCGTTCCTCCTCTTGACTGTTGCCGGCTCAGTGTCTCACGCCTGGTATCGGTCCGCATAGAGGATCGGGCTCACCCACGCGCTCAGGCCGAGGCCCACCGGGAAGGGTCCGCGAACAGACGAAGCGGGCTCTTCGCGGTCCGCACCTCGAGGTGGGCGCCGAACCTGAAGCGGTAGGCGGTGCGGGCGCCGTCGATGTAGAGGCAACCCGCCTCCATCTTCGAGTCCACCACCAGTGATTCGCCCGGGCCCACGAAACCGGCCGCGAGCCGATAGACGCGGCCGGGCTCGCGGTAGAGCTCGCGAACGCGGTACTGGAGCCGCTTCGAACGGACGGGCATCGGCCGGCCGCCCGCCGAGCGAATGCCGGCGGTCGAGCCCGCGGCGGTGGCGATCCACAAGCCGGAGCTCCGGTGCTCTTCGGCGTACTTTCCGACCTTCAGGGAGTACCGGCTGGTCGCGGCGGGGTGGTCGTGGGCGATCAGCACGTCGTTCGTGGCCAGCTCGGGTAGCGGACGCCCGTCGAGGGTGGCGGCAAGTCGAGACAGGACGAGCGGGTGGAGCCTCTCGCGCTCGATGGCCGCGAGCCGAGCCTCGAAGCCACGACGGTCGGTGAGACAGAAATGGCCGACGCTGTCCCTCGGGGCGGAGTTCACGGCCAGCGCCAGGCCGTCCTCGATGTGGTGGGCGGCGCTCAGGAGCGTCCCGTCGCCGCCGATCGTTATCACGAGGCGGGCCCGTGAGAGGAGCCGGCGCGCCGCCGCGTCGAGGTCGTCCGCGGGAAGCCTGACCGCGGCGATCCCGCGCCGGGCGAGCGAGGCCAGGACCATCGCCATCGTCTGGTGCTGCTCGGCCGCGGCCGAGAGGAGGCGCCTCGCGGTCGCGTGGCCGGCGCGGGCCAGACGAGCCGCTCGACCGCCCCGATCGAGGACCGTCCGTTTGACCACGAGGACACAAGGCTCGAGGTTCAAGGGGCGCCTCTCCGGCCAGCGACGCGGGCTAGCCCGCGATCCTCACCATTGCCGTCCGGATGCCGACCACGAGGCCGGCGCCATCCTTGAGGTGGCGGTCGACCAGGGCCATGGGCACGGCCCCGCCGTCGGCTCGGCGGAAGCTCCTCACGAAGGGCCGGAGCGCCGCGCCGCCCGAGAGCTTCTTCTCGATGGCGCGCTGGGACGCTTCGCTCATGACGATGAAATCGTGCACGGGGCGGCCCATGAGCTCCTCGATGGGGTAGCCGAGAAGCTCAGCCTCCGCGGAATTCACACGTGTGATGATGCGCTTCTGGTCGATCTCGTGGACACCGACTCCAGCCGGCGGGTTCGCGAAGACCTCGCCGTAGCGGGCGGCACCTTCCGCGGCCGCGCGATCGAGGCGGTCCTGGTAGGCGTTCAGGAGGGCCACCGCGTCGTCCATCGTGAGGATCGTGGTCATCGGCGAGACTAGCGGGACAGGAAGTCCAGACGAGCCGGCGCGAAGACGTCGACCAGGGAGGCGTCTTCGAGCGCCTTGACCCCGTGGGGCACGTCCGGCGGCACGAAATAGCAGTCGCCTTCGCGCAAGACCGTCGTCTCGTCCCCCACGCGGACCTCGAAGGCGCCGCGCTCGACGTAGCTCACCTGGCGGTGCGGGTGGTGGTGGAGGTAGCCCACGGCGTCCTTCACGAACGTGACGCGGACCATCATCACCTCGGAATCGTGCCCCAGGACTTGTCGGGTAACCCCGGGCTCGGGGTGCTCCACGACCGCCTCGCTTCGGCGCACGAACATGGGGCGGAGTTTACCCCGCGCGAGGGCGCACGCGAAGCCGGCGGCCGATGCGGGAGGAGGTGCCCGGGCCCTTATGATGCGGGCATGGCGGCCCGCCCCCCGACCGAGGACCTGCGTCGGGGCGCCGTCTCCATGCTCCTCGCCGCGCTGTTCTTCGCGGGCATGGGGGCGGCGGTCAAGGCGGCCTCCCACGAGCTGCCGAGCGCCATGGTGGTCTTCTTCCGAAACGCGGTGGGGCTTCTGGTCCTGCTGCCGTGGCTCCGCGGTGGCGGCCGGGAGGGGCTCCGCACGCGTCATTTCCCCGAGCATCTGTTCCGCAGCCTCATGGGGCTCGCCGCGATGGTCTGCCTGTTCTATTCCATCGGCCACATGCGCCTGGCCGACGCGATCCTCGTCTACCAGTCCGTTCCCCTCGTCCTTCCGCTGGTCGAGAGGGTCTGGCTCGGTGAGCCGATCGCACCTCTCCTGTGGGGACCGATCGGCCTCGGGTTCACCGGGTTGTTGTTCATCCTGAGACCCGGGCCGGACCTGTTCGGCCCCGTGGCCCTCGTGGCCGTGGCCTCGACCCTTTTCGCCTCGGTGGCGCAGGTGGGCATCCGCCGGCTCACCCGGACCGAGCCCGTGACTCGGATCGTCTTCTACTTCGGCCTCATCAGCTCGACCGTGTCCGCACTCCCGTTGGTCTTCGTGTGGCGGACGCCGAGCGCGTCTCTTCTCGCGGTCCTCCTGGCCATGGGCGCGCTCGCGACCGCGGGCCAGCTCTGCCTGACCCGCGCGTACTCGTACGCCTCGGCGGCCCGGGTGGGCCCGTTCCTCTACAGTGGCGTGGTCTTTGCCGGAGCCCTGGACTTCGTGTTCTGGCGGACCATGCCGGACCGCCAGTTCGTGGTGGGCGCGCTCCTGGTGAGCGCCGCCGCGATCCTCGCCCTGCGCCTGCGCACGCGCCCGACCACGGCGGCGCCCGAAGCCTCGCGGCCCGCTCCGCTCTAGGCGCGCGGCTCGACGAACGGGGCGGTCAGGGCGATGTCGTGGACGAGGCGCGCGGGGGGCAGGCTCTCCAGGAACCGACGTCCGTACCCCTTCTCCACGAGGCGGCTGTCGAGCACGGCCAGGATGCCCCGGTCGGAGGCCGAGCGGATCAGGCGGCCCAGTCCCTGCTTCAGCATGAGGATGGCCACCGGGACCTGGTACTCGGCGAAGGGATTGCCGCCACGGTTGCGAAGGCGGTCGATGCGGGCGGCCACCACCGGGTCGCCGGGCGAGGCGAAGGGCAGCTTGTCGATGATGACGCAGGAGAGCTGATCGCCGACCACGTCGACCCCCTGCCAGAAGGACGCGGTGGCGAAGAGGACGGCGCCCGGCGTGGTCCGGAACGTCTCGAGCAGGACCGGCTTGGGCGCCTCGCCCTGGATCAGGATGGGGTAGTCGAGGCGCCCCGCGGCTTTCTCGGCCACCGCGTTCATGTTGGCGTACGAGGTGAAGAGGACGAACGCACGGCCGCGGCTCATCTCGAGCAGCCGGATCACCTCTTCCGCGGCGCGCTCGACGAACAGCGGGGAACGCGGCTCCGGCATGCGCAAGGGGACGTAGAAGACCGCCTGCTCGTCGAAGGCGAAGGGCGAGGGGAGGATCAGCTCGGTCGGCCTCGGTGATGCCGAGGCGGGCCTTCAAGTAGTCGAAGCGCCCGTCCACGGCCAGGGTCGCCGACGTGAGGACCGCGGCCCGCACTGACCCGAAGAGCTGCTGCTGGAGCCGCTCGGACACGTCGATGGGCGTGGCCTTCAGGAAGACCCCCCGGCCGCGGGCTTCGACGAAGTAGACGTGCCCGTCGTCCGCCGCCTCGAGCACGAACGAGAGCTCGCCGCGAAAGGCGAGGGCCCGGCCCGCGAGGCCGGTGAGCGACTCGGGCCGGTCCGGGATCGCGAGGAGCGCGGTACGCAGGCCGTCGAGACGCGACACGAGGGCGGCCGCCTCTTCCGCCATCCGGCTGGTCATCCAGTCGGGGCGAAGAGTACGGCCGTGCCCCTGCGACAGCAGCCGGAAGAAGCGGTCGGCCCGATGGCGGAGGGAGTCGACCTCGGCCCGCACCTCGCGCGCGTCGAGCGCCGCGGCCTTCAGCTCGCGCTCCACGTCGCGGCAGATCTCGTCGACCCGGTGCGAGGAGATCTGCACCCCGAAGTACTGGGTGGCCACGTCCTCGATCAGGTGGGCTTCGTCCAGGACCAGGGTGTCGTACGGGGGGATCACCTGGCCGTAGTTGCCGTCCTTGACCGCGAGGTCGGCGCACAGCAGGTGGTGGTTCACGACCACGATGTCCGCCTCGAGGGCGCGCTGGCGCATGCGCGTGACCCAGCAGGGGTCGAAGTCGGGACAGGCCTGGCCGATGCAGTTCTCGCTGGCCGCCGAGATCTCGCGCCAGAAGTCGACGCCGTCGGGCAGATCGGCGATCTCGCCTCGGTCGCCGGTCCCGGTCGCCGGGGCCCAGGCCTCCACTGCACGATAGAGCGGGATCTCTTCGAAGCGACGGAAGCTGCCCGCCTGCCCGAAGGACCCGAACCTCTGCAGGCAGAGGTAGTTCGCCCGCCCCTTCATCACCGCCACGTTCAGCTCGCGGCCGAGAGCGCGGGCGAGGATCGGGATGTCCTTGTTGAGGAGCTGCTCCTGGAGGTTCTTGGTGCCGGTCGAGATCACCACCCGGCGGCCGAGATGGGCGGCAGGGAGAAGGTACGCGAGGGTCTTGCCGGTGCCGGTGCCGGCCTCGGCGAGGAGCAGGCCCCCGTCGTGGAGCGTGCGCTCGACCGCTTCGGACAGGGCGCCTTGCGATGGGCGTTCCTGGTAGTCGGGGAGCGCCCGGGCGAGGAGCCCGGCGGGGCCGAAGAAGGACGAGACGGCGCCGGTACGCATGCCGGCCATCTTAGCGGGGGCCATGGCTTGCTGAGGACATCCTGGCTGAAGTTCGGACAGAGGGAAGCGTCCCTGGCCAGAACTCACGCGTTTTTGCGGTACCGGGGCACGCAAAAGGCGGCGCCAGACCTGGCATCCGCTTTGTATCGGAGGAGAGCGGGGAGCTCGAGGCCAATGGGATTGATGACGTTCGACTGGCTGAAGCGCTCGGAAGTGAGATCGCAGCCCCGCACCGGGGCGGGGGAAGAGAGCATCTCTGACCTCGTGGCTCGGAAGAAGTATGCGCGAGCCTTGGCCCTTCTTCGCTCGCAGTTCGAGAGCGGGAACCGAAGCCCGGAGCTGCGCATGCAGTTCGCGGACGTGCTGGTCCAGACCGGCAAGGGCGAGGAAGCGATCCCGGTGCTGATCGGGGTCGCGGACGAGTTGGCCGTGGCGTTTCGGGAACGGGCGATCGAGGCCCTTCGGCGGGTGGAGAGGATCGATCCGGGCCGGGAAGACGTGGTCATGCGCCTGGCCACCCTCGGGGTCTCGTCTCGGTAGACTGCGTCAGCTTCTCTTGATCCAGCGCGTGAGCTTCGAGCCCAGGCCCTGGGCGGAGGCGGCGCTTCGCTCCGCGCAGTCCTGGTCGTAGTCGACGAGCCGGCGGAACACCGAGCCCTCGGGCCACGCCCCGAACCTGTAGGTCCAGCGCCGTGAATCCCCCGAGGGCGCTTGCACCGCGTCGAGCCGGTAGTAGCTTCTCTTCGATCCGCATGGCCATTCCCAGCACCCATCCCGTCTTCTCGTGGGCCGAGGAGAGGACGAGGGCCCAGCTCGTGCTGCCTCCCTCGTCTTCGATCACCGCGTCTCCGCTCGGAAGCCGTCGCGCGTGGGGTCCGGTGCCGCGGGCCTTCCGGAGCTCGGCGCTCAGCTCCGCGGCCGTGGGAAACCGACGGGCGGGGTCCTTCTCGAGACAGCGCGCGACGGCGCGATCGATCCACAAGGGGAGGTCGGGGCGCAGGGCCCGCGGGGGCCGGGCCGGCTCGATCTTGTGCTTGATGGCCACGGCCACCGGGGTCTGGCCGGTGAAGGGCAGCTTCCCCGTGAGCATCTCGAACAGGACGACCCCGAGGGAGTAGATGTCGCTGCGCTCGTCGACGCCATGGGTGTCGAACTGCTCGGGCGACATGTAGCTGGGCGTGCCCACGATGGTCCCGGTGCGGGTGAGGGTGGTCATGTCGATGCCCACGCCACGGGCCAGGCCGAAATCGAGCAGCTTCACCGCCCCGTCCCGCCCGATCATGATGTTGCTGGGCTTGACGTCGCGGTGCACGACCCCGAGCGCGTGGGCGACGGCGAGAGCGTCCGCGACGCTGGCGGCGAGGGCGGCCGCGTCGGCGGGGGCCCAGGGACCCCGACGCTTGATCTCGGTCTTGAGGTCGGTCCCGTCCACGAGCTCGGAGACGAAGAAGAGCTCGGATTCGTGCAGGCCGAAATCCAGGATGGCGGGAACCGCCGGGTGCTTGATCCGCGAGAGGATGCCGATCTCGCGCTTGAAGCGCTCCGTGCGATCAGCGTCGTCCTCGCGCGCGGAGTGCAGGACCTTCAGGGCGAGGTCGCGGTGCTCGCGGGTATCGCGCGCCCGGAACACCTCGCCCATTCCGCCCGCGCCGATCAAGGCATCGACCCGATAGCGCTCGGCGAAGACCTGGCCCAGGCGATCGACGGGGTCCCTGGGTGACCCTCCCTTGAGGTCGTAGGTCGGCGTCTGGTCCTGGCGCATCTCCCGGGTGACGAGAGCGTCGACGTGGGCGAGCTTTCGGGTCTCGCTCTGCCCGCAGAGGGGGCAGGGCTTGTCGGGCTCGGCGTTCTCGAACCCGCACGCCTCGCACGTTCGCTTGGACATTTCTCGTCGTCCGCAGGAAAACGGGGCGATCGTACCAGAGGGTCAGGCGGAAGGCACCGGTCAGGCGCGGGCCAGGGCCTTTTCGTATGCGGCGAGGCGCGAGGCGTAGAGCGGGAACTTCGCGCACAGCTTGTGCACGTCGCGTTTCACCTCGGCCAGGGTGGTCTCGTTGTCGAGGGCCAGGAGGGCCCGGGCCATGAGCCGGCCCACCTCGACCATGTCCGCTTCCTTCATGCCCGCGGGTGGTGAGGGCAGGTGTGCCCACGCGGATGCCGGAGGCGACCATGGGCGAGTTGGTGTCGTAGGGGATGGTGTTCTTGTTGACCGTGATGCCGGCCTTGTCGAGTCCGGCTTCGGCGGCCTTGCCCGTGATCCCGCGCGAGAAGACGTCGATCAGCATGAGGTGGTTGTCGGTGCCCCCCGAGACGAGCCGGAAGCCTTCCCCCTGAAGGGTCTTGGCCAGGGCCTGGGCGTTGGCCAGGATCTGCTGCTGGTAGGCCTTGAACTCCGGGGCCAGGGCCTCCTTGAAGGCCACGGCCTTGGCCGCGATCACGTGGACGAGAGGGCCGCCCTGCATTCCCGGGAAGACGGCCCTGTCGAGCTCCTTCGCCCACTTCGCCTGGCACATGGCTGAGGCCGCCGCGGGGGCCGCGCAGGGTCTTGTGGGTGGTGGTGGTGACGAACTCGCAGTGGGGCACCGGGCTCGGATGAAGGCCGGTGACGACCAGCCCCGCGATGTGCGCGATGTCGGCGAACACGATCGCGCCGACCTCGTCCGCGGCCTGGCGCACCGCGGCGAAGTCGATGGTCCGCGGGTAGGCGCTGGCCCCCAGCACGATCACCTTGGGCTTGTGTTGCCGGGCGAGGGAGGCGATCTCGTCGTAGTCGATCCGCTCGTCCTCCTTGCGCACGCCGTAGGCCACGACCTTGTAGAAGCGGCCGGAGAAGTTCAGGGGATGGCCGTGGGTCAGGTGCCCGCCGTGGGAGAGGTTCATCCCCAGCATGGTGTCGCCGGGCTTGAGCACCGACATGTAGACCGCGGTGTTGGCCTGGGCCCCGGAGTGCGGCTGGACGTTGGCGTGATCGGCCCCGAAGAGCTGCTTGGCGCGGGCGATGGCCAGGCTCTCCACCACGTCGGCGTACTCGCAGCCCCCGTAGTAGCGCCGGCCGGGATAGCCCTCCGCGTACTTGTTCGTGAAGGGGGTGCCCATGGCTTCGAGCACCGCCTCGGAGACGAAGTTCTCCGAGGCGATCATCTCGAGCTGGCTGCCCTGGCGGGTGGTCTCGTGGCGGACGGCGTCGGCGACTTCGGGATCGGTGAGGGCCAGATGTTCCATGCCCGATTCTAACGCACGCGGTATATCCTTGCCCTCCCGGCGCGGCTCCCCAGAGCGCCCTTTGTCCTGCAGGAGACAAGCGATGGCCAACGAAAGCAAAGCCGCGGTGGTGGGCGAAGACTCCCAGTTCTCGGGCCGCTTCAGCGGCCAGGACCTGGACGTTCAAGGGACGGCTCGAAGGCGACGTGGAGGTCAAGGGCCGCCTGCGGATCGGCAAGCAGGGACGGGTGAAGGCCAACGTGAAGGCCGCGGTCGACCGAGATCGAAGGCGAGTTCGAGGGCGAGCTGCGCGCCGACTCGCTCACCCTCACCGAGACCGCAAGGGCGAAGGGGACCTTCCTGGCCAAGCGGCTGAGCGTGCGGGAGGGCGCGGTGCTCGAGGGCGCGATCAACCCGGTCGTCGCCCAGGCCCCGGCCCAGGCCCCTCCGGCACCTGCCCCGGGAGCCTCGCCTTCGGGCGACGCCGGTGCCACCCCTCCAGCAGCGACTCCGGCCCCGTCGGAGAACAAGCCAGAGGACGGCGGCAAGACTCCGTGAGCGCGGTCGTCCGAATCAGCCCGAAGGGAGAAGCGCGCGTCCAGCGGGGTCACCCCTGGGTCTTCCGTTCGGACGTGACCCGGGCGGAGCGGGTGGAGCCGGGAAGCGTCGTCCGCGTCCAGGGTCCGCGCGGCCAGCCACTCGGGCTTCGCCTTCTTCTCGTCGCGGTCCGAGATCCGCCTGCGCATGGTGTCGCGCGGAGGAGACGCTTCCTGCCGACTGGCTCGAGGAGCGGCTGGCGGCGGCGATTCGGCTGGCGCGAGACGGTGGCCGCGGGGGCGGCGGCGTGCCGGCTCGTGCACGGCGAAGGGGACGGCCTGCCCTCGCTGATCGTCGACCGGTACGGCGACGTGGCTCGTCGTACAAACCCTGTCGCAGGCCACGGAGCGGGCCAAGGGCGAGATCGTCTCGGCGCTTCGAAGAGCTGCTGAAACCCGCGGGGATCCTGGAGCGGAACGACCCCAAGGTTCGCCGACTGGAGGGCCTCGAGCAGACGGTGAGCGTGCTCCACGGAGAGGTGCCGGCGACGGTCGAGATCGAGGAGGGCGGCGTGCGGTTCGCCGTCGATCTGGTCCACGGCCAGAAGACCGGGCTCTTCCTCGACCAGCGGGAGAACCACGTCATGGTCCGGTCCTACGCGCGGGGCCGGGTGCTCGACGCCTTCACCTACGACGGGGGCTTCGCCCTCCAGGCCGCGGCGTCGGCCGACTCGGTCCTCGCGGTGGACGTCTCCGCGGAGGCCGTGGCCCGCGTCGCGGCGAACGCCGCCCGAAACGGGCTCGCGAACGTGACCGCCCGCGAAGGCAACGTCTTCGACCTGCTGCGCGAGCTTCACCACGCCGGCGAGCGCTTCGACACCGTGATCCTCGACCCTCCCGCGTTCGCCAAGAGCCGGGACGCCGTGGAGAAGGCGCGGCGGGGCTACAAGGACATCAACCTGCGAGCCCTGAAGCTGCTTCGGCCTGGCGGCTGCCTCGTCACCTGCTCGTGCTCCTACCACATCCACGAGGCCGACTTCGAAGAGATCCTGGCCGCGGCCGCCGTGGACGCGGGACGTCTCGGTCACGGTCGTCGAGAAGCGTCGCCAGGCCCGGGACCACCCGGTCCTGCTCGGCGTGCCGGAGACCTACTATCTCAAGTGCTTTGTTCTTCGTAGATTAACCTAGATCAGTGGCGGGCCGACCCTAAGGAGATTCATGCTTAGATTGATTGCTTTACACTAAGATTTCTTGACAATTCAGACTCCACGGCCTAGATTTCCAATCGAAGGAGTCTGCGAATGCGCCTCGATCAGTTCACGGTGAAGGCCCAGGAAGCGCTGACTTCGGCCCAGGCCGAAGCGGAGCGGAGCGATCACCCGGAGTTCACCCCCGAACACCTGCTGAAGGCCCTCCTCGTTCAGGAAGGCGGCGTCGTTCCCGCGGCCCTCGGCAAGCTGGGCCTCGCCACGGGGGCCATCGGCGCCGCCGTGGACAAGACGCTGTCCTCGTTGCCGCGCACCCAGGGCGCAGCCACGCAGGTCTCGCCCCGCCTCGACGCCATCGTTGAAGCAGGCCCTTCGCGAGGCCGAGGCCCTGAAGGACCAGTACGTCTCGACGGAGCACCTGCTTCTCGGCCTGATCGAGACGAAGGGCGCCGCCCAGGATCTGCTCCGGAAGCACGGGGTGACCCGAGAGGCGCTGCTCAAGGTCCTGAAGGAGATCCGCGGCAACCAGCGGGTCGACGACCCGAACGCGGAGGACCGCTACCAGGCGCTCGAGCGCTACGGTCGTGACCTGACCGCGCTCGCCAGGAAGGGCAAGCTCGACCCGGTGATCGGGCGCGACGACGAGGTGCGGCGCGTGGTCCAGGTGCTATCCCGGCGCACCAAGAACAACCCGGTGCTGATCGGCGAGCCCGGGGTGGGCAAGACCGCGATCGTCGAAGGCCTGGCCCAGCGCGTGGTGAGCGGCGACGTGCCCGAGTCGCTCAAGGACAAGCGGGTCATCGGCCCTCGACCTCGGCGCCCTCATCGCGGGGGCCAAGTACCGCGGCGAGTTCGAGGACCGGCTGAAGGCCGTGCTCAAGGAGGTCCAGGAGTCCGAAGGCGACGTCATCCTGTTCATCGACGAGCTGCACACCATGGTGGGCGCGGGGGCGTCCGAGGGCTCGATGGACGCCTCGAACATGCTGAAGCCCGCGCTCGCGCGCGGCGAGCTGCGCTGCGTGGGCGCCACCACCCTGAACGAGTACCAGAAGTACGTGGAGAAGGACGCGGCCCTGGAGCGCCGCTTCCAGCCGGTCTACGTGGGCGAGCCGGACGTGGCCGGGACCATCGCGATCCTGCGCGGCCTGAAGGAGCGCTACGAGGTCCACCACGGGGTGCGCATCCAGGACTCGGCCCTCGTGGCCGCGGCCACCCTCTCCCACCGCTACATCGCCGACCGCTTCCTTCCGGACAAGGCCATCGACCTCATGGACGAGGCCGCGAGCCGGCTGCGCATCGAGATCGACTCGATGCCCACCGAGCTCGACGAGGTGGAGCGCAGGATCGTCCAGCTCGAGATCGAGCGTCAGGCCCTGAAGAAGGAGAAGGACAAGGCCAGCAAGGAGCGGCTGGAGAAGATCGAGCGGGAGCTCGCCGACCTCAAGGAACGTTCGGCCGCCATGAAGGCCCACTGGCAGCAGGAGAAGGCCGCGATCCAGAAGATCCGGGCGACCAAGGAGAAGATCGAGAAGGCGCGCTTCGAGGCGGAGCAGGCCACCCACCAGGGCGACCTCGGGCAAGGCGGCGGAGCTGCGCTACGGCACCCTGCCCGGGCTCGAGAAGGAGCTCAGCGAGGAGAACGACGTCCTCGGCAAGCTGCAGTCGAAGCAGCGGATGCTCAAGGAGGAGGTCGACGCCGAGGACATCGCCGAGGTGGTCGCCAAGTGGACGGGCATCCCGGTCTCGCGGATGCTGGAGAGCGAGGTGGAGCGCCTGCTCCACATCGAAGACCGGCTGCGCCAGCGCGTCGTGGGCCAGGACGAGGCCCTCCTGCTCGTGGCCAACGCGGTGCGGCGGTCGCGCGCCGGCCTCGGCGACACCAAGCGCCCGATGGGCTCCTTCCTCTTCATGGGCCCGACCGGGGTGGGCAAGACCGAGCTCGCGCGGGCGCTGGCCGAGTTCCTGTTCGACGACGAGCGGGCCATGGTGCGCATCGACATGTCGGAGTACATGGAGAAGCACTCCGTGGCCCGGCTCGTGGGCGCCCCTCCCGGGTACGTGGGCTACGACGAGGGTGGCCAGCTCACCGAGGCCATCCGGCGGCGGCCCTACGCGGTGGTGCTGTTCGACGAGATCGAGAAGGCCCACCCCGACGTGTTCAACGTGCTCCTGCAGGTGCTCGACGACGGCCGGCTCACCGACGGCAAGGGGCGCACCGTCAACTTCCGCAACACCGTGCTCATCATGACCAGCAACGTGGCCTCCGACCTCATCCAGGACGCGGGTGGTGACGCGTCAGGAGCGAGGGCCTGAAGCGGCAGATCACGGACGTGCTCCGCCGCACCTTCCGGCCCGAGTTCCTGAACCGCATCGACGAGACCGTGATCTTCGGGGCCCTCGGGCCCGGCGAGATCCAGAGCATCGTGGACATCCAGCTCGGCGATCTGCGCAAGCGCCTGGCCGATCGCAAGATCACGATCGACCTCACGCCCTCCGCGAAGGCACTTCTCGCCGAGCGTGGATACGATCCGGTCTTCGGGGCGCGGCCGCTCAAGCGCACCATCCAGCGCATGATCGAGAACCCGTTGGCGGTAGAGGTGCTCGCCGGCCGCTTCGGGGAAGGGGCGCACATCGTCGTCGACAGCGATGGAGAGGCGCTGCACTTCGCGCCTCGAGTGGCGGCCGCAGCCGGGAATTGAGGCGCGACCACTCCGGCCCCGGAAACGGCTTCCCTTCTCGAGATTAATTGCATTGAAGGCAATTTAGTGTAAAACTGTTCAAGACGATTCTGGGCCGAAAAACGGATCGTGCTTTAGCGCGAAACGGCGCTCTGCGAGAAGAATGCCCGCCCATTCCCCTCGAAGCTGCTTGGTTTTCTCGGGAACCGCTCGTTGAGCTCGAGCGACGACCTCCACAGCCGGATCGTCCTTTCCGTCTGTTCGCTCACCGGCGAGGAGTTGTTCCGCGCCATCGTTCGCCACATGGCCGATCTCTTCGGCGTGCGCTTCGCCTTCGTGGCCGAGCTCGCCGACTCCGAGAACGCTCGCGCCCGCCTGATCGCGGCCTGGAAGGACGGAGAGTACGAGCAGGGCGTCGAGTTCTCCCTGGCCGGCACTCCCGACGAGACCGTCGTAGGCCGCGCCCGGGCCTACTTCCCGGACGGGCTGCGCGGGCTCTTCCCTCGAGACGAGCGGCTCAAGGAAATGGACCTCGTGAGCTTCTTCGGCGAGCCGCTCTTCGACCGCGAGGGCGCGCCCCTCGGGCACTTCGGCATGATGCACGACAAGCCCCTGCGCCTGGACCCGGCGGCGGAGGGGCTCGTGCGGATCTTCGGGGCCCGCGTGGTGGCCGAGGTGGAGCGGCGGCGCGAGGAAAACAAGCTGAGCCACCTCGCGAACCACGACTCGCTCACCGACCTGCCGAGCCGTGCGCTCTTCATGGACCGCCTCAACCAGTCGCTGGCCCGGGCCAACTGGCACAACGTGCTCGTGGCCGTGCTGCGCGTGGACATGGAGCGTTTCAAGGTGATCAACGACACCGTCGGCCAGGCGGCGGGCGATCGTCTGATGCAGCTCATTGCCATGCGCCTGCGCCACTGTGTGCGGGACGGGGACACGGTGGCGCGGCTCGGGGTCGAGGAGTTCGCGATCATCCTCGTGGAGGTCAAGAGCTCGGACGACGTGGCCCCCATCGCCCGCAAGATCCAGGCCGCCTTCGGGCCAGCCTTCCACGTCGAGGGACACGAGTTCGTGATGACCACGGCCATCGGCATCGCCCTCTACCCCCCGGACGGCGAGGACGCGGAGACCTTGATCCGGAGCGCCGAGGCCGCGACCCACAGCGCCCGCCGCCAGGGGCTGAGCGCCTATCAGTTCTACGCCGCCTCCATGAACGAGAAGGCGGCGGAGCGCCTTCGGCTGGAGGCCGACCTGCGCCGAGCGCTCGAGCGCGGCGAGTTCGAGGTCCACTACCAGCCGCAGATCGACCTCGGGAACCGCCGGCTGACCGGGGTCGAGGCCTTGATCCGGTGGCAGCACCCCGAGCTCGGGCTGATCAGCCCCACGGAGTTCATCTTCCTCCTCGAGGAGACGGGCCTGATCCTGCCCGTGGGCGAGTGGGTCCTGCGCCAGGCCTGCGGTCAGAAGAAGGCCTGGAAGGAAGAGGGCCTGGCCGTGGCGCGGATGTCGGTCAACCTGTCCTCGCGGCAGCTCAACGATCCGAGCCTGGTGGCCACGGTCACCCGCATCCTCAAGGAGACGGCACTCGAGCCCACCGACCTCGAGCTCGAGATCACCGAGGGCATGATCGAGGACGCCGACCAGGCCTTGAGGATCCTCCACGGCCTCTCCGCCATGGGCGTGACCCTCGCCATCGACGATTTCGGGATGGGCTACTCTTCGCTCGCCCACCTGAAACGGTTCCCCATCGACACCTTGAAGATCGACCGCACGTTCGTGCGGGACGTCACCACCGATTCCGACGATGCCGCGATCGCCAAGGCCATCATCGCCATGGCCCACAGCCTGAAGCTCAAGGTCATCGCCGAGGGCGTCGAAACCAAGGAGCAGCTCGCCTTCCTGAAGGGCGAGTCGTGCGACGAGTACCAGGGCTTCTTCTTCAGCCGCGCCATCCCTGGCCGTGACCTCGCCCAGCTCATGCGCCAGCCCCAGGCCCCGATGAACTAAGGGCGCGTCAGCGCCCGTGAAGCTGCGGGATCGCACCCCTGTGCGATCCCGCGGCAACTAGGAGCGTCAGCGACTAGAAGCAGCGGAGGCGCGCTCCCGCGCGGCTCCAGCGGCAATTAGTGGACCTTGCGGACCTTCTTGTTGAGATAGTCCATGAGCACGAACTCGCCCAGGGTGTAGGGGTTCGTGAAATAGGCCTTGCCCCGGCACATCTCGGTGACCTTCTTCACGAACGCTACGAGGTCAGGGTCACGCGCGAGCATGAAGGTGTTGATGAGGATCCCCTGCCGGCGGCAGTTCGCCACTTCCTTCAAGGTGAGGGCGACCACCCGCGGATCGAGCCCGAAGGGGTTCCTGTAGATCTGGCCCCCATCCTCGGTGAGAGCCGACGGCTTGCCGTCGGTGATCATCACGATCTGCTTCATGTCCTTGCGCTGCCGGGCCAGGATGCGCTGCGCGAGCCTTAGCCCCTCGCGCGTGTTCGTGTAGTAGGGACCCACCCGGACCTTGGCCAGCTGCGACAGGGGCACCTCCTCCGCCGAGTCGTGGAAGAGCACGAGGTTCAGGCTGTCGCCCGGAAACTGCGTGCGGAGCAGGTGCGACAGGGCGAGGGCCACCTTCTTGGCGGGGGTGAAGCGGTCCTCGCCGTAGAGGATCATGCTGTGCGAGCAGTCGAGAAGCACCACCGTGGCGCACGACGACTGATACTCGCTCTGGTGGACCAGGAGATCCTTGTAGTCGACACGCAGCGGGACCTGGAGCCCCTCGCGTCGCACCGCGGAGAGCAGTGTGCCGCTCACGTCCAGGTTCAAGGTGTCGCCGAACTCGTACTCCTTCGGAGGCCCCGAGGACTCGATCCCCGTCGCGAGGTCACGGGTGTCATGGCGCCCCAGCGACGACTTCCCGAGCGATCCCAGGAGGTCGCGCAGGGCCTTGTAGCCGAGGAAGTCGACGGCCTTCTCCGTGAGCTCGAACTTGATGGGAGGCCCGGCGGGCCCCATGCCACCCCCACTACCGGTGGGGTCGCGGAACGGCTCCGCCTCGCTCGTCCGAAGATAGCCTTCCCGCACCATCCGCTCGATCGTCTTCTGGAGGAACTGCTCGAGCGCGTCCGCGTCGTCGAAGAGCTTCTGCAGGTCCTCGTCGGACAGCAGGCCGCGCCGCATCAAGGCCTCGAGGATCGCGTCGTGCAGGGCCTGCAGGCTGTCCTCGTCCCATTCGCCCGGCTCCTCTCCGAACCCGCTCTGCATGAGAAAGTCGGAAAGCTCGCCCACGAGGTCCTCGAGGTTCAAGTCGTCCCAGAGCTCGCCGATGTATCGATGGTAGCGGGTGACGGCCATGGCGGTCAGTTCACCTGCTTCTTCATCTTGCGCAGGCGCTCGAGACGCTCGAGGTCGACCTCCACGTCGCTCTTCCTTTCGAGGGCCACGAACCCGCGGTCGTCGCTCCTGCCGATCTTCCGCTGGGCCCAGAGTCCCTCCAGGATGAACTCGGCGGCGGCGGCCACGGTGGGGGCGGGCGCGGCGGCGGCCACCCCCAGCGATTCCGTGTTCAGGATGAGGTCGGGGACCCGGCCGAGCTGGGCCACCACCTCGGCCGCGGGCGCGTCGTCGCGCAGCTTCAGGGTGCCCCCACCCTCGAAGTAGGCCACGACGTTCTTGAGGTCGGCCGAGCCCAGGTAGGTCGAGAAGACCTCGCCCACCGCTTCGCGGATCAGCTCGCGGGCGACGTTCTCGGCTCCCACCAGCTCGCCCTCGTACTCGAGCTCGAACTTGCCGGTCAGCGAAGGCAGCGCCGCATAGACGTCCGAGATCCGCGGCACCACCGGGGTCTCGCGCCCGAGGATCGCCCGCCGCTCCGCGCTCGAGACCGCGTTCTCGAGGGCGCTGATGGGAAGGCGCTGGCTGACCCCGCTGCGCCGGTCGATCTTGCGGTCGCGGCGGGCGGCGAAGGCGACCCCTTCCACGACCTCGCGGACGAAGCGGGGAATCCGAAGGGTTTCGCCCCGGTCGGTCCAGGCCTCCTGCTGGGTGATGGCGACGCCCTGCTCGAGGGTGGCGGGATAGTGGGTTCGGATCTCGCTGCCGATGCGGTCCTTCAAGGGCGTGATGATCTTGCCCCGGGCCGTGTAGTCCTCGGGGTTGGCGGTGAAGACCATGCAGACGTCGACGGGCAGGCGCACCGGATAGCCCTTGATCTGCACGTCTCCTTCCTGAAGGATGTTGAAGAGACCTACCTGGATGCGGCCGGCGAGGTCGGGCAGCTCGTTCAAGGCGAAGATCCCGCGGTGGGCCCGCGGCAGCAGGCCGTAGTGCATGGTCAGCTCGCTCGCGAGGTCGTGGCCGCCGCGCGCGGCGCGGATGGGATCGATGTCCCCGATGATGTCGGCGATGGTCACGTCGGGGGTCGCGAGCTTCTCCACATAGCGCTGATCCGGCGTCCGCCACTCGATAGGGGTCAGATCACCGAGCTCGGCCACGAGGTCGCGAGCGTACTGGCTCAAGGGATGGAAAGGGTCGTCATGGAGCTCCGAGCCCGAAACGCAGGGAACGAAGGGGTCGAGCAGGGTGGTGAGGCTCCGCAAGAGCCGGCTCTTGGCCTGCCCACGCAGGCCGAGGAGGATCATGTTGTGCCGGGAGAGGACCGCGTTCGTGACCAGGGGGATCACGGTGTCTTCGTAGCCGAGCACCCCTGGGAACAGCTTCTCTCCGGCCTGCAGCTTCCGGACGAGGTTTCTGCGCATCTCCTCCTTGACGCTGGGGCTGCGTCCGGTGATCCCGCTCTGTTTCAGCTCGCCGAGGGTCCGAGGGGTGGGCATGCGATTCCTCCGCCTTTCATTATAGGCGGCGCAGGCCGAAGGCCTCCCGAGGGCTCTATTTGGTAGGCTGCTTGATCATGTCCAGGAAGCCCTGCAAGGTCGAGAGCTTCCGGGTCGAGGCCGAGTAGAGGCGGGAGGAGAAGACCGCGGTGGCCGCATGGCCCGCGAGCAGGGTGAAGAGCTCGTAGTCCATGCTCGTGAAGGCCGTCTTCTGGACCAGGAGCTTGTTGATCGAGATGACCCCGATCACGGCCTCCTTGATCTTGAGCGGGATCACGGCGATGGGCTCGGCGAAGGGGCTGGGCTCGCGCCGGGCCACGTTCTCCGCGAAGTAGTTCTCGCCGTTCTTCGCCGCCTCTCCGATCAGGCCTTCGCCCGATGGTGATGACGTTGGCGAGGGCCTCTTGCCCTTCGGACGTCTCGAGCTCGAGCTGCCCGGTCTTCTCGCTGACCATGAAGAGGTGGAAGACCTCGGCGCCGATGAGGTTGATGACGATCTCCTGCACGATCCTCACCACTTCCTTGTAGTCGAGGGTCGAGTGGAGCTGATAGGAGGCCACGTAGAGGTTCGCGAGGTTGTTGTTCTGCTCCTCGATCTCGATGTAGCGGTCCGCGAACTCCTTGTTCTCCTCTTCCACCTTGCGGTAGCGGGCGTCGAGCTCGGCGAGCCGCTCCTCGAGCTCGCGGATGCGGCGGGTCAGCTCGCGCATCCGGTCCTCGGCGGCGGCGGTGGCTCCGGCCGTCTCCAGGGATGCGATCTTGAAGCGGAGGCGCTCGTTCTCCTTCAGGAGCTCTTCGGTGAACTCCTTGGCCTTGGCCACGATGTGCAGGAAGTCCTGGCCTTTCTTGAGGGGATCGTCGGTCGTCATGGTGGCCACCTCGGCGGCTGAAGCCGGCATTCTAGCCCAAAACCCGGTTCTGCCTGTCTCCGGCCTCCGTCAGGTCCGTCCGGAAAGGGCCTGTATCTTTCGCTGGAGAAACGCGTTCTCGAGCGCCACTCCGGTCTGGTCGATGAACATCTCGAGGGTGTCGAGCGGGCGGAACTCTTCCCCGGTCTCCGGGTTGTCGCCGAGGAGGACGGCGATGCTCTCCCGGTGGGTGACGAGCGGGAAGAGGGCCACCGAGTTCGACTGGAAGCGGCCGACCTTGCCCATGAGGTGCTTCGTCCACTTGCCGTCGGGCAGGGCGCCGCTGAAGGGACGGCCGCTTTGCACCGCGTCCCGGAAGGCGGAGGGCTCCGAGAGCGGGATCACGACCTCGCGGGCGAGGAGGTTGAGGCTCAAGCCCTTGGGGGCCGGACCGAAGCCGCCGAGTCCGCGGGCCTCGCCGTTCTTGATGAGGAACAGGATGGACCGCTCGAAGAACTCGCGGGCGACCTTCATGACGAGCATCGCGATCTGGTTGGCGTTCCCCGGCCCCCGCAGCTCGGTCAGGCGGCGCTGGAGCGACGACATCTGCGCCGCCATCTCCTCCGCCGAGGGAGCGGCCCGGGGCGAGGGCGCCCCCGGCTGCGCCGACGGTCGCGGAGCGGGAGCTGCGGGCTTCGTCAGCTTGGGGAGCACGTCCGCCAGGAGCTTCTTGGCGAAGGCGTGCATGTCGGCTTCGAACTGCTTCGGGTTGAGCTTCGCGAGCCCCGGCTTGAACACGAACGAGGAGATGCCCATCTGCTTCGCGCGGAGGTGGAGCGCGGGCTTGAGGCTCTCCGTCATCATCAGGACCGGCGGGTGGAGGTTCATCTTGCCGAATCGCTTCACCACCTCGAAGCCGCCCTGGAAGGACGTCCCTCCCGAGGTCGGCATCCCGAGGTCGGCCACCAGCAGGAAAGGCGTCTTCTCCCGGCCGAAGCGGCTGCCCTGCTTGACCGCCGCCTCGGGGTCTCCGGCCTCCACGACCACGTAGCCGTCCGCCCGGAACTGATCGGCCAGGAGCTTGCGGATGTCCTCCTCGTCGTCGACGAGCAGGATGGTCCGGATCTGGGCGGGCGCCATCGCCTTTGGGGCCACGACCGAGGCGGCCTCCCTGGCCTCTTCCGAATCGGGGGCGGGAAGTCGGAAGGCGGGGATGGGGATCGTCGCCCCTTCTTCGTAGTCCGGGCGGGTAAGGCATCGAGGCCGAGGCCTCGTGCATGGCCACGATCTTCCGGGCCTCGGGATCGCTGGCCAGGGCCCCGACCTCCTCCTCCGGCTGGGCGAACGAAGCTTCGACGGCCGCGGTCGAGTCCCGGCGGTCTTCGTCCATGCCGCGGGCCAGCTCGAGCAGCAGCTCCTGGGGGTTGATGCCGTAGTCGAGGGTCTCGAGGCTGATGTCGCGCTGGCCCACGACCTTGGGCGGGCCGGCGGTGAGGCTGAAGTTGAACTGGCCTTCCCGCAGGCGGATGAGCTGCTCGAGGGCGATCTCGATGCGGCTCCTGATGGCCTTCCCCCGGGCGCCTTCGGAGAGGGTCGCCACCCGCGGCTCCACGGGCAGGCTGTCCCAGGTGAACGCGGCCACGACGAGGCCGTCCAGGAAGACGATGCCGCCCTCCCCCTCCTCGGCCCGGATAGTCAGGTAGCCCGTCTTCTTGCTGAAGGAGACGATTTGCAGAATGTCGAGGAGGGGCAGGTCCTCGAGATTGCCGGTGAGGCTCATCGTTTCTTCACGTCCTCGGCAGCGCCAGACTTGCCGAGCGTCCGCTCGCGACTCCATCCAGCGTCGGACGCAAGGAAGACGCTACCTGCGGGTCTCACAGCGTGATGATTCTACACCGCGGCGAGGATGGCGTCGGCGATCCCGTGGAGGGGCACCGCGCGGTCGACCACTCCGGCCTCGATGGCGGCCTTGGGCATGCCGTAGATGACGCTCGTCTCCTCGCTTTCGGCGATGGTGCGCCCCCCGGCCCTGCGGATGGCGCCGAGCCCCTCGGCCCCGTCCGTGCCCATCCCGGTCAGGATCACTCCCACCGAGCGCGACCCGAACACCTCGGCCACCGAGGCCATGAGCACGTCGGCGGAGGGGCGATGGAGGCTCGATCGGGGCTCCTCGTCGAGCTGGACCTCCACGGCATCGCCTCGTTGGAAGAGCTTCATGTGAAGGCCGGCGGGGGCGATCAGGACCCGGCCCGGGGCGACGGTCTCCCGATCCCTGGCCTCCGTGACGGGCAGGGCGCTTCGCTGGGCGAGGCGATCGGCCAGGTAGCGGGTAAACCCCACCGGGATGTGCTGGACCACGAGGACCGCGGCCGGGAGGTCCTTGGGCAGGCGGGGGATGACATTCTGGAGAGCGGTTGGCCCTCCGGTGGAGGTGCCGATCGCGACCACGAGCGCCCCGGTCGAGTCGGTCGGGGCCCCACCCAGGGAGGCGGCATGGGGTTCAGCCGCCTGCCTTCGTCGGGGTGAGCCGGCCAGGGCCCGGACCTTGGCGCGCAGCTCCTCGGCGAGACTCAGGAGGTTCATGTTCCCCTGGGCGGTCGACTTGTCGACGAAGTCGAGGGCGCCGAGCTCGAGCCCGCGCAGGGTGACGTCGGCCCCCTCCGAGGTGAGCGAGGAGAGCAGCAGCACCGGGACGGGGGCCTCCGCCATGAGGCGCTCCAGGGTCTCGAGCCCTCCCATGCGGGGCATCTGTACGTCCAGGGTCACCACGTCGGGCCGGAGCTCTCGGGCCTTCTCGATCCCCTGGCGCCCGTCCGCGGCCTGCCCCACCACCTCGATGTCGGGCGCCGAGTTCAGCATCCGGGCCACGGCCTGGCGCACGAACCTCGAGTCGTCGACGATCAGGACGCGGATCTTCGGGGCTCGCCCTCATCGTGGAGTCTCCGGCTTCTGATAGACCATCGCCCCCTGGAAGCGGATGGGGGTGAAGCTGTCGGTGATGCGGGAGAGCGACTCGGCGTGGCCCAGGAAGAGGTAGCCTCCGGGTTCGAGGGAATCGTGAAAGAGACGCACCGCGCGCAAGGTGGTCGTGTCCGAGAAGTAGATGAGGACGTTGCGGCAGAAGATCACGTCCACCGGAGCGAGGCCTTCGAAGCTCGCCCCCTCCAGCAGGTTGCCCTGGCGCAAGGTCACCATGCGCCGCAGGACGTCCTTGGCCTGCTTGCCGGTGGCGACCTTGACGAAGTGCCGCTCCGCGGCCGCTTCGGTCATGGCCCGGAACGAGTTCTGGTGGTAGACCCCGCGCGCCGCCTTGCCCAGCGCCTCCGGGTCCACGTCGAGGCCGAAGATCTTCACGTCCCAGCCCCAGAAGAACTGGCCGCTGTCGTAGACGATCATGGCCAGGGTCAGCGCCTCTTCGCCGGTCGAGCAGCCGACCGACAGCACCCGCACGGTGCGTTCACCCTTGCGCGCCTTGCGCTCCTTGACGTTGCGCAGGACCACCTCCCCGAAGACCTGGAGCTGGGCCGATTCGCGGAAGAAGTAGGTCTCGTTGTTCGTGAGGTGGGAGATCATCCGCGCTTCCTCTTCGACCCGCTGCGGCCCGAACCGGAGGTAGCGGTAGTAGTCCTCGAAGGAGAGGAGGCCCAGGCTCGACAGCCGGCCCGCGAGCCGCGTGCGGAGGGAGCCGCGCTGGTTCTCCTCGAAGAAGAGGCCGAACCTCTCGTGGATGAACTCGCGGAGCAGGCGAAACTCCTCCTCGGAGAGCTCGGCGTCGTGATCGGAGGGGCGGAGCAAGTTTCTATTGCCGGAAAAGCCGGAGCCCCGCTCCGGCGCACCGCGCGACGAGGCTCATCGGGGAGCGAGCTTCTTGAGGGCCTGGGCCGCACTCTGCCGGACCGCCGGCGAAGGGTCGGAAGCCTTCAGGTCCATGAGCGGGCGGAGGGCTTCGCGAAACCCGCCTTCCCCGAGGGCCAGGGCCGCGTCGGAGCGCACCGGCGCGCTGTCGTCGGTCAGGGCCGAGAGCAGCAGGCGGCGAGCCGACCGGTCTTCGATCCGCCCGGCGAGGTCGATGAGCAGCCGCCTGATCTCGGGGCCGGCCGAGGAGAAGGCCCGCTCCATCTCGGGCAGGGCCTTTGCCCCCAACCGCCGCAAGGCCTCGACGGCGGTCGACTGCAGGCCGGGGTCGGACAGGGCCTGGGTCAATCGCCCCGCGGCGCGCGCGTCCCCGATCTCGCCCAGGGCCGTCGCCACCGCGCGGCGGACGGTCGGGTCGTCGTCGGCGAGGTGGGACAGGAGGGCAGGCACCGCCTTGGCGCTGCCAATCCGGCCGAGGGCCGTGGAAGCGCCGCAGCGCACCGACCAGTGCTCGTCCTCCAGGGCGAGGAGGAGAGGGGCCACGGCCTGGGGATCGGCGATCGACGCCCAGGCTCTCGGCCGCGGCCCGGCGCAGGTTGCGGTCGGGGTCGCGCAGGACTTCGACCAGGGGGGCCACGGCGGCGACCGCCCGGATGGCGCCCAGGGCCTCGACCGCCGCGAAGCGCAGCTCCTTCTTGGGATCGGCGAGGAAGGGCAGCAGGCGGGGCAGGGCAGAGGCGTTACGCACCTGACCCAGGGCCCGCAGGGTCACGAACCGCATGCGGGGGTCGGGGTCGTCGAGGAGGGGGAGGAGGTCGTCGGCCGTCTCCGGCTCCTGCAGCTGGCCCAGGGACTGCACCGCCTGCTGGCGAACCAGGCTGCTCTCGTCGAAGAGGGCCGAGCGCAACAAGCCCTTCACGTCCGGGCCTTCGATCTCCCCGAGCGCCTTGAGCACGGCCCGACGGACGTTCTCCCTGGGGTCGCGAGAGACGGCGATGAGCGCGGCCACCGCCCCCGGGTCGCGGACGAGCCCGAGGGTCAAGGCCGCCCGGATCCGCACCTCCTCCTCCGGATTCTCCAGGGCCTGGAGCAGGAGCGGCACCACACGCTCCGGCGCCATCCGCGACAGCGCGGCCATGGCGCTCTCGCGGATCAGCTCGCTCTCGTCGGCCAGGAGCTCGAAGAGCAGCATGGCCGCGTCCTCGTCCCCCAGCCGGCCGATCGCCGCCGCCGTCTCCGCGCGGACCTCGGGCGAGGGATCGTGGATGAGGGGGGCCACGAGATCGATGCCCGACGGGGGAGCGATCCAGGCCAGGCAGCGGACGGTGCCCTGCCGGACCACGTCGTCCGCATGCTCGAGGCCGTGGCGGTAGGCCTCGGGGTCCCGAAAGCCGATGGACACGAGGGCATGGGACACGTACTCCTGGAGACCAGTCTCCGCCAGGAGATCGATGAGCAGGGGCTCGGCCCGGGCCTCCTTGAGCCACCCCAGGGTGATGACCGCCGTCCTCCGGTTGTGCGGGTCTTCGTCGGACAGGGTCTGGAGCAGATGGTCGACGAGGTCGCCGCGCGCGAGCGCCGCCTGGACCTCCGGGTCGAGGCTCACGCCTCCCGCCGTCGCCCGCTGCTCGATCTCCACCACCGCCCGCACCGCCAGGTTGCGCAGGGCGGGCTCCGGGTCGTAGAGGTAGGGCACGATGCGGGGCAGGGCGTCGCGGTCCGCCAGGCGGCCGAGCGCTTCGAGGGCCGGGCCGCGGAAGAACTCGTCGCCCAGGAGCTCGAGGAGAGCGGGCGCGGCGCGGGGGTCGGCGATCTCCCCGAGCGCGTGGATCGCGGGATACTGGAGCCAGGGCTCCGCCGTCAAGGCGTCGATCAAGGGGGGCACCGCTTCTCGCGCGCCGATCTGGCCCAGGCTGGCCGCGGCCGCGTGGCGGACGTTCACGTCGGGATCGCGCATGGCCAGGATGAGGGGGTCGACCGCCCGGTGGTCGCGCAGCGAGCCGAGCATCACGGCCGCGAAATTGCGGACCTCCTCGTCCCCGTCGCGCAGCAGGGCCAGGAGGGGACTCGATGGCGGCGGGGCCGAGCCGCACGTAGATCTCCATCGCGGCGTTGCGCATCCCGGCGTTCTCGCCGTCGCGCAGGGCCGCTTCCAGCGCGGGCAGGAGCGCCTCCTCGCGAAAGCCGGCGAGGCGGTCGGTGGCGGCCTGGCGGACGGGCCAGCTCTCGTCGGCCACCGCGAGGAGCAGGGGCGAGATCGCTTCCTTGCGCGCCGGAGCGCCCGAGGTCGTCGACCACACGCCGGCGCACCGCCTCTTCCCCGGAGCGAAGCGAGTCGATCGCGGCCTGGATGTCGAGGGTCATCGGCAAGGACCCCGCGGAACCCTGGTCACTGCAGGCGGAAGACCGACACGAGCTTGGCCAGGTTCTCCGCCTGCTGGGCCAGGTTGCTCGTGGCCTTCGACATCTCTTCCACCGTGCCCAGGTTGTCGCGGGCGATCTCCGAGATGTTCTCCATCGCCTTCAGCACGAGCTCCCCGCCCTTCTTCTGCTCGGCGGTGGCGTGCGAGACCTGTTGGGTCATGCCGTTCATCTTCTCGACCGCGTCGATGATCTGGCGGCTGCCCTCGGCCTGCTCCTTGGTCGCGATTCCGACCTGCGAGGCGATCCGGTTCATGTCCTCGACCGCGGTCCGCACCTGGCGGCCCCCGGCCGCCTGCTCCTTGGTCGAGTAGGCGGCCTGGGTCATGACCTTCTTGATGTTCTCCATCGCGGACCTGATCTGGCGCGAGCCCTCGGCCTGCTCGCGCACCGCGGTCGTGACCTGGGTGGTGGCGTTGTTCATGTGGGACACGGTCTGCAGGACCTCGGTGGAGGCCTGGGACTGCTTGGCGGTCGCGGTCGCGATCTGGCCCATGAGCTGGCTCGACCGGCTCACCGACTCGATGATGCTCCGGAGGGCCAGGCCGGCCTTGTCGGCGAGACCGATGCCCTCCTTCGTCTGCATCGCGCTGGCCTTGGCCGCGTCGACCGCGTCACCGGTGTCGGCCTGGACCTGGCGCACCACCTCGCCGATCTCCTTGGCCGCTTCCACCGAGCGCTCGGCGAGCTTCCTGACCTCGTCCGCGACCACCGCGAACCCGCGGCCGGCGTCCCCGGCGCGGGCCGCTTCGATGGCCGCGTTCAGGGCCAGGAGGTTGGTCTGGTCGGCGATCTCCTCGATCACCTCCAGGATCTTGCCGATCTCCTGGGAGCGCTTGCCGAGCCCGGTGATGACCCGCGCGGTGTTCTCCATGGTCTCGGAGATCGTCTTCATCCCGTCGATGGTGCGGCCCACCGCCTCGTCTCCGGTCTTGGCGTCGTGGCTCGCGCGCTGGCTGATCTTGTCCGCTTCTTCCGCGAGCTTGGCCACGTCGGTGACCGCTCCGGCCATGTCGGACACCGTGATGCTCGTGCGGTGGGCGGCCGTCGACAGGCTCTCCGCGTTCTTGGCCACCGAGGTGATGATGGTGGTCATCTCCTCGACCGTCACCGAGGTCTCGGTCACGGTCTCGGCCAGGCTCTCGATGCTGCGGGCCATCTGGTCGATGGAAACCGTCATCTCTTCGATGGTGGCCGAGGCCTCGGTCACGTTGGTGGCGAGCGTCCCGCTGGAGCGGGCCACCTGCTCGATCGACGCCCCCATCTCCGTGATCGAGGACGAGGTCTCCTCCACGTAGTTCGCGAGGCTCTGGGCGTTGGCGGCCACGGTCTGGATGGAGGCCGCCATCTCCTCCATCGAGGTCGAGGTCTCCTCGGCGGCCTGGGCCTGGCCCGAGGCGCCCTGGTTGATGAGCCGCGCGTTGGCCGAGATCTCGCCCGCCGAGGACGCGACCTGGACCGAAGCTTCCTGGATGTTGTCGACGATGCGGCGCAGGTTGCCGACCATCTCCTTCAGGGCCTTGGCCAGGGCGCCGATCTCGTCGTCGCTCTCGATCTGGAGGTTTTCCAGGAGGTCCCCCCTGGCCACGGCCGAGGAGAACTCCACCATGTGCTGGAGGGGCCGGAACCAACGGCCCACGAGATACCAGCCCCCGAGAGCGCCCACGGCCACGAGACCGAGACCGAGGAGGATCGTGGTGGCCAGCCGGCGCCGCTGCTGGGAGCGCATGGTGGACTTGGTGATCGCCACCTCGACCCCGCCCTTCTGGACCTCGGCAGGCTTGGCCTGGGTCGGCGAAGCGAGCCCCAGCTCCGCCGCCATGTCGCCGCCGCCCCCCGAGCCCGTGACCGGTGCCCGGAAGAGCCTGACCTGGTCCCCGCCCACCGTGACCGCGTCCCGCTCCTCGAGCTCGGCCGCGGGCAGAGTGGGCAGGTCCTGGAGGACCGGGCCCTTCTGCACGAGAACCTGGCCCTTGGCATCGCGGATCACGGCGGCGATGACGTCCGAGCCTTCGCCCGTCCCGGAAGAGAGAGCACCGTCGAGGAACTGGGTGAGCAGGGGCTTGTCCTCGGTGAGCACGCCGTACTTGGCGTTGTAGGCGAGGTTGGCCGCGATATAGCGGCCGCGCTTGGCGAGCTCGCTGCTCAGGAGCTCCTGGCTGCCCACGAGGTCGTAGAGGGCGGAACCTCCCCCCACCACGAACGCGATGCCGATGACCAGCGCCACCAGCTTGGAGCGGACCGATGTCATTCCGAGAGCCATAACCGTCCCTTCGTCAGAAGACCTTGTTCGCGGCGCGCAGAGCTTCCTCCGGGATCTCGATCCGGAGCTTGTCCGCGATCTTCTTGTTGATCACGAGCTCGGCTCGCGGGACGAGAAGGGTGCCCTTCGCCGTCTTGTCGCCCGCGGCCATCCGGTTCACGAGGTCGGCGAGCTGCTCTCCGACCGAGACGAGGTCGGGACCATCGCTGACCAGGGCCCCTTCCGCCACCAGGGCGGGGGAGAAGCTGAAGACCGGCTTACCTTCCTTGAGCGTCTCCGCGAGGATGAAGCGACGGGTCTCGTCGCTCAGGAGCACCGGGTCGGCGGGGATCCAGATCGCGTCCACCGCTTCGGCTCCCTTCAGGAGCGAGCGCAGGACCGAGGGCACGTCCTTCTCCGACGCCACCGCCCGCGTCACGACGTTCACCCGTACCACGCCGCCCGCCTTTTGCGCTTCTTGCAGCGTACGGTCGTCGCTGCTCATGAGACCGATGCGGCTGCCCCGGGGGAAGACCAGGCGGAAGGCGGCGAGCTGGTTCTTGGGGGGCACGGAGAAAGCCACGCCCGACACCGCGGGCACGCTGAGGCCGAGCTTGCCCGGGTCCTGGACCATCCCAAAGATGAGGGGGGCGTCGGGCAGGAACTGGCGCGCCACCTGGGCCGCCATGGGCCCGAGGGTCACGAGGATCGTATTGCGTCCCTTGAGCGCGCCGAGCACGCGCTCCCCCTCGCTGCGGTCGCCCCGGAGATCGAACTCGGTGATGGTGTGACCCGAGGTCGCCTTGCGAAAGGCGTCGAGGGTCGGTCTCCAGGCGGCGACGTCGCTGCTCTTCAAGAGCGCCACCTCGGCCGCGGAAAGGATGGCCGGGCCGGCCCAGACCGCGGCTCCCAGCAACAACACGCGCGCTCTCGCCATGGATGTCCTCTCCCGTTTCACCGACCGTGCCGGCCGTTTCACGCGGACGCCGCCGTTCCCTCTCGGAGCTCGACCGCGAGGACGGTCGCGAGGTCCACGAGGATGATCAGTCGATTCTCGAGCTTCGCGACCCCGCGCAGGTAGTCTCCGCCTTTTTGCACGACCTCCTCGGGGGCCGGCTCGATCGACGACACCTTGACCTTCAGGACCTGGGAGGCCCCGTCCACGAGAAGGCCGAGCAGACGGCCCTTGAGCGTGACCACGACGATGCGGGAGACCTTGCCCACGATCACGTCTCCGAGCCCGAGCTTCTTCTTGAGGTCGATGACCGGGATGATGCGCCCGCGCAGGTTGATCACTCCCTTGATGAAGTCGGGGGCGCGGGGCACCTGGGTGATCTCGGTGACCCGGCGGATCTCCTGGACGAGACGCACGTCCACCCCGTACTCCTCGCGGTCGAGGAAGAACGTCGCGAGGTGCTCGGTCTCCTCGACCGCCGTCCGCTCCTCGCGCGCGGGCGCCGAGAAGAACGACACCGTGTGGCCTCGGCTGGGCGACTCTTCCGCGGGCGCGGGCGTTTCCGCGACGGGCGCCGCTTCGGCCGCGAAGGCCGAGGCCCCCTGGAGGCCGAGGATGTCCTCGGCCAGGCCCGAAGAGGGAAGCTCGAAGCGCTCGCCGGAGGGGGCCTCGCTCTCCGTCGGAGCGTCCGCGGGGAAGACCAGCGTTTCCTCGCGCGCCACGGGTTCGCCCTCGGGCGTGGGCACAGGCTCCGCCCCGGCTCCGGCCTCGAGGCTCGGCGCGGCCGCGATCTCCTCGCCCTCGAGGGGCGTGGGGGCGGATGGCCGCTCCGTCCCTTTCTGGCGCGCTCGCTTTCGTGCTTCGGACATGCGTCCCATGATTCCCCTACACCGCCTTGTGAAGGACCGGCCTGTCCAGGAAATCCCGACCGCGGGTCACCGCCTCGACGATGGCGGGGCCCACTTCGTTCACCCCCCGCGCCATCCCCTCGATGAGGGAGTCGGTGGCGAGCTGGTTCAGCACCCGGGGCAGACCCGCCGAAGCCTCGTGAAGGAGAAGGACCGCTTGCTCGTCGAAGAGGAATCGCGACGCTCCGGCCACCGTCAACCGGTGGCGCAGGTAGGCGAGGGTGCCCTCTGCCGTGAGCGGCGTCAAGTGGAACTGCGCTCCGATCCGCTGGGTGAGCGCCCGGTAGGCACGGTGCCGAAGGCGCTCACGCAGCTCCGGCTGGCCCACCAGGACGACCGCGATCAGGTTGCGATCGTCGAGCTGGAAGTTCGTGAGCAGGCGGATCTCCTCGAACGTGGCCTTGCCCGGGATGAGGTGAGCCTCGTCGACGATGAGCAAGGCGGCGCGCCCCGCCTCGTCCAGCTCGAGCAACCGCTCGTGGATCTGCCCCTGGAGGTCGGTGGTGTGGAAGCGCGGGTTAACGACCCCGAGCTCGGAGGCCAGGGCGCGGAGAAGCTGGCGGGGGGAGAGACGAGGGTTCAAGATCATCGCGATCTCGTACTTCTCCCCCAATCGGTCCACGAGCGCCCGGGTGAGCAGGGTCTTGCCCGAGCCCACCTCGCCCGTGAGGAGGGCCAGGTCCATCTCCTCGACGGCGAAGAGGAGCTGCTCCAGGGCTTCCTCGTAGACCTCGTTGAGGAAGAGGTACCGGGGGTCCGGCGTCTTGCGGAACGGCCGTTCCTTGAGCCCGTAGTGCGTTTCGTACATGGGCTAGACCAGCGCCCCCGCGGCGAAGCGCCCGAGGAGCGTCGCGTGGCGACGGCCCTCGAAGAGAGCGGCCACGTCGAGGATGAGGACCACCCGGCCGTTGCCCAGGATGGTGGCCCCCGCCACCGCGAACGCAGCGCCGGAAACCACGGGGTCGAGGGCCTTGATCACGATCTCCTGCTGGCCGAGCAGCCGCGCGACCACTAGACCGAGCCGCTTGTCGCCGCGGCCGAGCACCACCACGAACGCACCTTCTCCCGCGTGCGGCTGGTCGGTGCCGAACGCCTGAGCCAGGTGCAGCAGGGGCACGATGCGGTCCCGAAGGCGCAGGGTGTCGTGGCCGTTGATGCGGGTGATGTCCTGGGGCCGGAACTTGATGCTCTCCACCACCGAGCCGAGGGGGACCGCGTAGGTCTCCCCGCTCACCTCGACCATGAGGGCCGAGATGATGGCCAGGGTCAAGGGGAGCTGGATCGTGAACTTGGTCCCCGACCCGGGCAGGCTCTCCGCTTCCACGAGGCCGTTCAGCTTCTCGATCGACTTCAGCACCACGTCGAGGCCCACGCCGCGGCCGGAGAGATCGGTGACGGTGCGCGCGGTGGAGAAGCCCTCGGAGAAGATGAGCTGGACCGCTTCCTTGTCGCTCAGGGCCTCGTCCGCGCGCACGAGGCCTTTCTCCACGGCTCGGCGGCGCACCTCGTCGACGTCGATCCCGCCCCCGTCGTCGACGATGTTCAGGACCACCTGGTTCGATTCCTGGGCCGCGGACAGGAGCAGGGTGCCGGTCGCCGACTTGCCCCGGGCCACCCGCACTCCGGGGTGCTCGATGCCGTGGTCGACGCTGTTGCGGATCATGTGCACGAGCGGCTCTCCGAGCTCGTCGATGATGGCCTTGTCCACGCGAGTGTCCTCGCCCTCGAGGATCAGCTCGACCTGCTTGCCCTGCTGCCGGGCCAGATCGCGCACCAGCCGGGGGAAGCGCTCGAAGACGTTTCGGATGGGGAGCATCCGCACGTCCATGATCGTCTCCTGGAGCTGGCCGCTCACCCCGGAAACCTGATGGACGGCCTCGATCAGCTCGCGGCCCGCCGGGTGCGTGGCCAGGGTCGGGCTCAGGTCCTTGGCCACCTGTTGCAGCTTCGTGCGGTAGACGATCAGCTCGCCGACCAGGTTGAGCAGGTGGTCGAGCTGGGCGAAATCCACCCTGACCATGCTCGACCGGACGGAGGCGTGGGCCTCGACTCCACCCTTGCGGCCCGCGAGGGGCGGCGTCGGCGACAGGGCCTTGGGCTCCGCGGCCTCCGCCGGGGCGATCGCCAGGGTGGCCGGACGAGCGTCGGGGACGGGAGGCGGGGGCGGGCTCGCGGTTCGGCTCAGGAGCTGCTCCAAGGCCTGGCGCTCGGCGAGCAGGTCCTGGCCTTCCATGCCGGTCAGGGCGGCGTGCTCCATGCTGTCGCGCAGCGCCGAGGCGCCGGCGAAGAGAAGGTCGAAGAGGGAGGCTTCGAGCTCGAGCCCGCGGTCGCGTACGCGGCCCACCACGTCCTCGAGCCGATGCACGTAGTCCTTGATCCCGGTGAAGCCCATCATCCCGCTGTTCCCCTTCAGGGTGTGCAGCGGGCCCAGGATGGAGGAGATCACCTCGAAATCGAGCCCTTCGCGCTCCAGGGCCAGGAGGCCGTGGTCGAGGGCCTCGAGATGGATCCGCGCGTCCTCGACGTAGATGGTCAGGAGCTCGGGGGAGACCTGGAAATCCATGGTGGCTCCTCGAGCCTCTTGCTACCCCGCGGTGATCTTCTCGATGAGACCGTGGAGCTCGGAAGCCTGGAAGGGCTTCTTCACGTAGCCCTTGGCTCCCATCTTGAGGCCGCGCACCGTGTCCTCTTCCTTCCCCTCGGTGGAGATGATGATGACGGGGATGGACTGGTAGGCGGGCTCCTTCTGGACGCGCTGCAGGAACTCGAGGCCGTTCATCACCGGCATGTTGATGTCCAGAAGGATGAGGTCGATGCCTTCTTCCTGGCCGAGCTTGTCCAAGGCCTCGAGCCCGTTCATGGCGCTCACGAGCTTGCAGCTCTTGTACCGGGAAAGGAACAACTTGTACATTTGATGGATCAGCGCGGAATCGTCGACCGCCAGGATCTTCCTGAGCATCGGGCCTGCTCCTCGCGCGCCCCTCGGATGCCGCTTCCCGCTCCTGCTGCGAATGGGCGGCTTCTCGGCCGAGGCAAAGTAGGCCAAGGTTCTACCACCGAAGGCGGGGGCGTTCAACCGGAGAGGGAACCGCGGTATAGTCCGCGCCTTCGCGGAGCGTGGCTTTGCCATGAGGATGTTCATCGGGCTCGATGTCGGAGGAACCTTCCTGAAGGGCGCGCGGATCGGCGAGTCGGGCCAGGTCCTGGCCCGGCTCCACGAGCCCATCGTGCGGGAACGGGCGGAGGATCTCCTGGCCCAGTTCGAGCGAGCGGTCAAGGCCCTCCGTGGGGACGGCGAAGTCCGCGCCGTAGGCATCGGACTGCCGGGGATCGTCGACCACGCCACCGCCCGCCTGCGCGGGGTCCCGAACCTGCCTGCGCTCCTGGCCCTGCGCGACCGCGACCTCGAGGCCGAGGTCGGCGCGCGCACGGGTGTTCCCACCTTCATCGAGAACGACGGGAACGCGGCGGCGTTGGCCGAGGCCTGGCTCGGAGCCGGACGCGGCGCCCGAAGCCTGGTCTTCCTGACCCTGGGCACCGGTGTGGGCGGAGGCGTGATCCTGCGCGAGCAGCTCTGGACGGGGTCGAGCGGCTACGCGGGAGAAGCGGGACACATCCAGCTCGACCCCGACGGCGAGCCCTGCGGCTGCGGCTCGCGCGGCTGCCTGGAGACGGTCGTAGGCATCGCCGGATGGTTGCGGCGCGCCGGGGAGAAGATGAAGACTCGAGGGTCTCGCCTCGCCGGCCAGAAGATGGAGCCCGCCACCATCGTGGCCGCGGCGCGCGAGGGCGACGAGGTTGCGCTCGAAGTAGTGGACGAGACGGCCCGCGCGCTGGGGCGGGCCCTGGGCGCTCTCCTCAACATCCTGAACCCGGAGCGGGCGGTGATCGGGGGGGGGGTGGCCGCGGCCGGCGCCTTCCTCCTCGACCGCATCGTGCGCGAGACCCGGAAGTGCTGCTGGCCGCAGGCCTTCGAGGACTGCTCGTTCCGACTGGCCGAGCTCGGGGGCGACTCCGGGGTGGTGGGGGCCGCGCGGGTGGCGATGCGAGGCGCCGAAGTCCGGCTGCAGGCCTAGGATGTTCGAGTCGGAAGCCCGGCTCCGTGAGGACATCCTGGGATTGCTCGGCACGATCCGCGAGGCCGCGGACGCGCGCTACGCCTGCGTGGTCGAGCGGAGCGGCGTGCGCTTCGAGATCGCGGAGCCGACGGAGGCCACCTGGCCGTCGCGTCAATTCCTCGAGGAGCGCCTGGCCAAGCTGTTCTCCATTCCCAAGGCGCTGGCCGAGGACGAGCCGATCGACGACGTGTTCGCCGAGTGGGAATCCCTCGCGGGCACCGAGGACGAGTTCCTTCTGGCCTTCGTCAACGGCAAGGTCGGCCTCGTCGTGGTCTGCCCGCAAGCGGAGAGACTCCGCGACGAGCTCAGAAGACCCCTCGAGGTGCTGGCCGACCGCCTCCTGCGCCTGAACTCCGCCTGGCGGGTCGACGAGAAGGGACGGGGCCTCTTCTTCGGACGGCCCCGGCTCGACCTGGTCGTGATCGGCGGCCAGGGCGGCTGAGCGCCATTCCCCGCGCGCGGAGGGATCCCGCGAGCCGGGTTAGAATGGAATCTTCGCCCCGCCCCCGATGAATCACATCCGAAACTTCTCCATCATCGCCCACATCGACCACGGGAAGACGACACTTTCCGACCGGTTGATGGAGCGCACCGGCGCGCTCACCGAGCGCGAGATGACCGAGCAGTTCCTGGACGCCATGGACCTGGAGCGCGAGCGCGGCATCACCATCAAGCAGCACTCGGTGCGCCTCGACTACAAGGCCAAGGACGGCCAGGACTACATCCTGAACCTGGTGGACACGCCCGGCCACGTGGACTTCTCCTACGAGGTCTCCCGCAGCCTGGCCGCCTGCCAGGGGGCCCTCCTGGTCGTCGACGCGAGCCAGGGAGTCGAGGCGCAGACCCTGGCCAACGCTCATCTCGCGGTGGATGCCGGGCTCGAGATCATCCCCGTGCTCAACAAGATCGACCTGCCCGGGGCCGAGCCCGACAAGGCCAGGGAGCAGATCGAGAACATCATCGGCATCGACGCGTCCGGGGCCATCCTGGCTTCGGCGAAACAGGGCATCGGGATCGACGAGATCCTCGAAGCCATCGTCACGAGGCTGCCCCCGCCCCCGGGGAACCCGGACGGACCCCTGCGTGCGCTGGTCTTCGATTCCTGGTTCGACCAGTACCGGGGGGTCGTCATCCTCGTGTACGTGGTCGACGGCACCCTGGCCCCCGGGATGAAGGTCAAGCTGATGGCTTCGGGCGGGGCCTACCAGGTCGAGCAGCTCGGGGTCTTCACGCCGAAGCCCCTGCTCGTCGAAGGGCTCCGCGCGGGGGAGGTCGGGTTCGTGATCGCGGGCATCAAGAAGGTCTCCGACACCAAGATCGGCGACACCTTGACCGACGAGAAGCACCCCGCACCCGAGCCGCTGCCGGGCTTCAAGGAAGTGAAGCCGATGGTCTTCGCCGGTCTCTACCCGGTGGACGCCGACCAGTACGCCGAGCTGCGCGACGCCCTCGAAAAGCTGCGCCTCAACGACAGCTCGTTCTTCTACGAGCCCGAGACCTCGACCGCTCTCGGCTTCGGCTTCCGCTGCGGATTCCTGGGCCTCCTGCACATGGAGATCGTGGAGGAGCGGCTGGAGCGCGAGTTCAACCTGGAGCTCCTGGTCACCGCGCCCTCGGTGCGGTACCGGGTCACGAAGACGAACGGAGACGTGGTGGAGGTCGATTCTCCCGCCCGCCTGCCCGACCCGGGCTCCATGGAGAGCATCGAGGAGCCCGTCATCACCGCCACCATCCTCACCGGCGACGAGTTCGTGGGTCCGATCCTGAAGCTCTGCGAGGAGAAGCGAGGGATCCAGAAGGGCCTCGACTACATCACGACCACGCGGGTCATGATCACCTACGAGCTGCCCTTGAACGAGGTGCTGCTCGATTTCTACGACCGGCTGAAATCGGCTTCGAAGGGCTACGCCTCGCTCGACTACCAGTTCACGGGCTATTGGACCTCGCCCCTCGTGAAGCTGGACGTGCTCGTGAACGGCGACCCCGTGGACGCCCTCTCCCTCATCGTCCACAAGGAAACCGCCTACCCGCGCGGGAAGATGCTGGTCGAGAAGATGCGCGCGATGATCCCGAGGCAGATGTTCGAGGTGGCAATCCAGGCCGCGATCGGCTCCCGGGTCATCGCCCGCGAGACCGTGAAGCCGCTCCGCAAGAACGTGATCGCCAAGTGCTACGGCGGGGACATCAGCCGCAAGCGCAAGCTCCTCGAGAAGCAGAAGGAAGGCAAGAAGCGGATGAAGCGGGTCGGCCGCGTCGACATCCCGCAGGAAGCCTTCCTGGCCGTGCTCCGAGTGGACTAGGCACGCACCGGGGCAAGAACTGTCCGCCCCGGACACAAAACGCGCCGGTATTCAGCCGCCGCCGACGCGTCTCCACAAGTAAATCAATGACTTACGGCCCGGCGCAAACATTGCATCGGTTCCGGGCGGCGTTCGCAGGCGCACACGTCGCGGCCCCTCCAGCCGCTCTCGAGAGACGGGCTACGGGACCCAGATTGCGAGGTGTGATGTGATGAGCGTGCTACGTGAAGAGACCGGCCGGATGGGCCGGAAGGCTCTGTGGGTCGGAGCGGCCATGGCCCTGCTGGCCGGGATCGCTACCGCATCGTCGCCGGAGGAAACCGCCATCTCGGCCGTGATCGCGGACTACGCGCGGGCCATCGAGACGCGCGACCTCGAGCTGTTCCGCTCGGTCAAGCCCGTGCTCTCCCCGGACGAGGAACAGCGGCTGCGCACGGCCTTCGCGAACGCCGTGTCCCATTCCGTCAAGATCACGCTGCGTTCCGTCGAGGTCAAGGAGTCGCAGGCCACCGTGCATCTCGCGCGCCGAGACACGATCGGCTCGATCGTGGCCAGCTTTCCCCAGACCATCGTCCTCCGCCGGGGGCCCAAGGGCTGGACCATCGAGGAGATCGGCAAGTAGCGACGAGGCCTGGCCTTGGCGCCCCCCGGGGCTCTTCGGCTAGAATGACGCCAATGAGCGAGCAGCCCGCCGAAGAGGCGGCCCCTTACAAGAAGTCGACGGCCCGCGAGTACCTGGAATCCGTCGTGGTGGCGGTGATCCTCGCCCTCTTCATCCGCACCTTCGCGGTCCAGGCCTTCAAGATCCCGACCGGGTCGATGGAGACGAACCTCCTGATCGGAGACCATCTTCTCGTCAACAAGCTGGTCTATTCGCCCTCGCTCACGCCGCTCGAGGACGCCCTGCTCGGCAAGAAGGAAGTGAAGCGGGGACACGTCGTGGTCTTCAAGTTCCCCGAGGATCCTTCGCGCGACTTCATCAAGCGGGTCATCGGTCTGCCGGGCGAGACCGTCGAAGTGCGCGACAAGCAGGTCCTGATCAACGGCCAACCGCTGGTCGAGACCTACACCCACTTCCTCCGGCCACCCCTGCGTCCCGACGACCCCGAATACGGCATGCGTTCCGAATCGGACAACTGGGGTCCCAAGGTGGTGCCCCCGGGGCAGCTCTTCGTGATGGGCGACAATCGCGACAACAGTCGCGACAGCCGGTTCTGGGGGTTCCTGCCCCGCGACCAGGTGAAAGGCCGCGCGCTCCTCGTCTATTGGTCCTACGAGGCGAACCGTGACGAGTACCATCGCACGGGTTACTTCGAGTGGATCCGCGACACTTTGACCGCGTTCGGGAAGACCCGATGGGACCGGTTCTTCCACCTGATCCGCTGATGGCCAGGGCACTGGCCGGGAGGAACGAGATGGACTCGCGAAACGAGAGGGGAGAAGGCAGGCTTGGAGGCTTCATCTTCCTGGCCCTCATCATTGCCTTGGCCTGGGCGGCTTGGAATGTCGCGCCCGTCTACCTCAACCACTACGACCTCCAGGACAAGGTCAACGAGATCTGCCGCACCCCCCGTTACAAGGCCCAGACCGACGAGAAGATCATGGACATGCTCATGAAAGAGGTGCGCGAGCGCCGCATGGACACCTGGATCGGTCGGGAGAACTTCCGGGTTTCGACGACCGACACCGGCCGGCGGATCGTCCTGACCTACGAGAGGACAGCCGAGGTCCTGCCGGGATGGAAGCGGGTCTTCAGGTTCGACTTCACGTCGGATCAGCCTCTGGTCTGAGGCGCGCGGCCCCCGCGGGTCTCTACTAGCGGGGCAAGCCCAGCGACGAGAACTCGCGGCCGGCTTCGGCGAGGAGCGCCGTGAGGCGCGAGGCGCTTTCGTCGGACGGCTCCACGTTCGGCCCCAGGTTGATCTTCACGTTCTCGGCCGCGCCCAGGAGACCGGCCCAGGCCAGGGCGCCGGCGGTCCTGGCGTCACTCGAAGCGTTCGGGTTGCCGTGGGCCAGGCTCTCGCCCGCCGCCCGTAGCACGACGAGGCAGGCCTCGGCGGTCCGCAGGGGAACCGCGATGGCGCCCGCCATGGCCCCGGCCACCGCCTCCTTGCGCGCCGCCTTCTCCGCGTCGGTGCCTTTGGGAAGCCGGTAGGCCGCCACCACCGCGTCGTAGGCCTCGCTGTCCTCGTCGACCAGGGCGCGCAGGCGCGCACCCGCTTCGCGCGCCCAGCCGAGGGCCACGGTCAGGCGCTCCCGCTCCTCCGAAGCGCCCGTCCTCGTCTTCGGCATCGCGCAGACCATGGCCACGAGCGAAGCGGCGGTGGCTCCGGCCAGGGCCGAGGCCGATCCTCCCCCCGGGGTCGGGTCGGGGGACGCGAACCGGTCGAGGAGGGAGCCGACCGCCAGGTCGAGGAGCGCCATCACATCTTCCCCAGGAGCTGCTTCGCGATGACCAGCAGCTTTGCATGTTGGAGGTTCCCTCGTAGATCTGTCCGACCTTCTGGTCGCGGAAGTACTTCTCCACCGGGTACTCGCGGCTGAAGCCGTTCCCGCCGTAGACCTCGACCACCTTGGAGGTCACGTGCTCGGCCACCCGCGAGGCGAAGAGCTTGGCCATCGCGGCCTCCTTGACGAAGGGAGCCCCGGTCTCGCGCAGGCGCGCGGCGTTGTAGGTGAGCAGGCGCGCGGCTTCGATCTCGGTCGCGAGGTCGGCGAGCTCGAACTGCACGCCCTGGAATTCCGCGATCGGCTTTCCGAACTGCTCGCGCTTCTGCGCGTACTCGAGCCCGTGCTCGAAGGCGCCCTGGGCCACCCCGACCATCTGCGCGCCGATGCCGATGCGCCCCTCGTTCAGGGTCTCGATCGCGATCTTGTAGCCCTTGCCCGACTCGCCGAGGACGTTCTCCTTGGGAACACGGCAGGCGTCGAGGACGAGCTCGCAGGTGGAAGAAGCGCGAATGCCGAGCTTGTCCTCTTTCTTCCCCACCGTGAATCCAGGAAACGAGCGCTCGACCAGGAAGCTCGTGATCCCCTTGTAGCCCTTGGCGGGGTCGAGGTTCGCCATCACGATGAAGAGCTCGGCCTCGCCGGCGTTCGTGATCCAGAGCTTGCGCCCGCTCAGCTCGTAGTGCCCGCCCTTGTCCTCGGCCCGGCAAGCCAGGGCGAAGGCGTCCGAGCCCGAGCCCGCCTCCGACAGGGCGTAGGCCCCCACCCATTCCGCGGCCAGCTTCGGGAAGTACCGGGCCTTCTGGGCCTCGTTCCCCCACCGAAGCAGGGCGTTGTTGACCAGCGTGTTCTGCACGTCCACGAGTACGGCCAGGGACGCGTCCACGCGGGCGAGCTCCTCGACCGCGACGATCGACATGAAGAAGGTGGCCCCCGCTCCCCCGTACGCTTCGGGGATCTCGACGCCCATGATCCCGAGCTCGAAGCAGGCGTCGATCAGGATGCGAGGGATCCTGGCCTCGTCGTCCATCTGCTTGACGAGAGGCAGCAGTCGGTCCTTGGCGAAGTCCCTGACCACCTCGCGGAAGGCCTGCTCGTCTTCGGAAATGTCGGTGAGGGGAAGGCTCCGGGGAGTGATACTGCTGTCGGCCATGGCGGTTCTCCTCCCTCATGCTAACCCCGTGCGGGTGAGAGCTGGTGGACTTCTCTTGACACGCGGTCCGCAGCTTGTATCATCGGAAATCACGATGATGCACCGACCCGCCGTGCGACCCGAGGCCCGCGTGAGGCGAGGCCCGTGTGTCCAGCGGGTGGTCCAGGTCTAGTTCGTCGCAAGCGAACGGATCCGAGGCCCGCTGGTGGCAAGCGCCCCAGCGGGTTTTTTCATGGGCTTTTTTGGAGGGAGAGGGCGGGTGGCCAAGACGGTGGGGGTGTTCGGAGCCACGGGCTACACCGGGCGCGAGGTGGTGCGACTGCTCGCGGTCCATCCGGAGGCCAGGGTCGAGTTCACCACCGGCAGCGACGGCGGCCATCTCCCCCACGAGTCCGGCCTGGAGCGCGAGGCCGACGCCTACTTTCTGGCCCTGCCCCACGGGGTCTCCGCGCGCTACGCGGCCACCCTCCGCGAGCGGTTCCCGCGGTCCGTCGTCGTCGACCTGTCCGGCGACCTGCGGCTCCCCACGGCCGCAGCCTACCGCGAATGGTACGGTGACGATCATCCCGCTCCGGCGCTCCTGGGCCGGGTCCCCTACGGGCTCACCGAGGTGTTCCGCGGCCTCTTGCCGGGCGCGCGCCTCATCTCCAACCCCGGCTGCTACGCGACGTCGGTGCTGCTGCCCCTGCTGCCCCTCTTGCGTGCGCGCCTGGTCGACGCCGGGGACGTCGTCGTGGACGCGAAGAGCGGGGCCAGCGGGGCCGGCCGGTCGCTCCGCGAAGACCTGCTCTTCTGCGAGCTTCAGGACAACTTCGCGGCGTACTCCCCGGGCCGGACCCATCGGCACGTGGGGGAGATGGAGCCGCTCCTGGCGGAGGCCGCGGGCGAGCCCGTCGCCCTCACCTTCTGTCCCCACCTGCTGCCCGTGAACCGCGGCATCCTCACGGCCCTCTACCTCAAGACCGACCGCGAGCCCGCGGCCGTGGCCGCGGCGCTCGTCGCGTTCTACGGCAAGAGCGGCTTCGTCCGGGTCCAGGACGCGCCCCCCCGGCTCTCCGACGTCCAGAACACCAACGACTGCCTCCTCTCGGTGCACGCCGCCGCCCCCGGCCGCGTCGTCGTGTTCTCGGCCCTCGACAACCTCGTGAAGGGCGCGGCGGGCCAGGCCATCCAGAACTGGAACGTCGCGCTCGGCCGGGACGAGTCGCTCGGCCTGCCCACTGGGCTTCGTGGGGCCGCGAAGGCGCACGCGGTGGCGCGATGAGCGCCGGGACGCTGCCGGTGGTCTACAAGGTCGGTGGCCCCGCGCTCGAGGACGCGGCGCTGCTCGGCCCCCTCGCCGCGGAGGTGAAGCGCGCGGCGGGGCCCGTGCTCCTGGTCCACGGCGGGGGCCGACAGGTGGAACGTCTGCTGAAGGCGCTCGGCATCGAGTCGGAGTTCGTGGAGGGGCGGCGGCGCACGTCGGACGAGGCCATGGAGGTGGTGGAGATGGTCCTTTCGGGGACGATGAACAAGGGGCTGGCCGCGGGCCTCTGCGCTGCGGGGCTCGCGGCGATCGGGATCTCGGGCCGCGACGCCGGCATCGTGCGGGCGCGGCTCGAGGAAGGGCTCGGTCGAGTGGGCACTCCCGAGCGTGTGAACCCCGAGCCGATCCGCGCCTTGTGGGCCGCGGGCTTCGTGCCGGTGGTCTCGCCCGTCTCCGCGGGGCCCAGAGGCGAAAGCGTCAACGTCAACGCCGACGAGGCCGCGCTCGGCCTCGCTCGCGCCCTCGGCGCGCGGGCTCTCGTCTATCTCTCGGACGTCGACGGGGTGCGGGTGGACGGAACCGCGACCACGGCCCTCGATGCCGAGGAGGCGACGCGACGCATCGAGGACGGCACCATCGCCGGCGGCATGAGCCTCAAGGTGCGTGTCGCGCTGGAGGCGGCGGCGGCCGGCATCCCGGAGGTCGTGATCGCGGGCAAGGCGCGCCTCCTCGGGAGCTTTGCGGGCACCCGCATCCTGGCCCCGGTGCGAAGCGAGGTGCGGGCATGAGCGCGCTGCTTCCCCTCTACGAACGCGACCTCACCCTCGTCTCCGGCAAGGGCGCGCGGCTCTTCGACAAGGAAGGCCGCGCCTACCTCGACTTCGCGGCCGGGATCGCCGTGAACGGCTTCGGCTACGGCGATCGCACGATCGTCAAGGCCATCCGCGAGCAGGCGGGCAAGCTCATCCACACGAGCAACCTGTTCCACACCGAGCCCGCGACGGCGCTCGCGGAACGGCTCGTCGCCCTCGCCTTCCCCTCGAAGGTGTTCTTCTGCAACTCGGGAACCGAGGCCTGGGAAGGGGCGCTCGAAGTTCGCGCGGCGCATCGGTCGCGACGCGGGCCGGTTCGAATACGTCTGCTTCGAGCGATCGTTCCACGGCCGCACCATGGGCGCGCTCTCCACCACCTGGACCGCCAAGTACCGTGAGCCCTTCGAGCCCCTGGTGCCCGGAGTGCGGTTCGTGCCCTGGAACGATCTGGCCGCGGTCGAGGCGGCGACCACCGACAAGACCGCGGCGGTGATGCTCGAGCCGGTGCAAGGCGAGGGCGGCGTACGCCCCGCCACGCCGGAGTTCCTCCGCGGCGTGGCAGAGGTCGCCCGCAGCAAGGGCGCCCTTCTCGCCTTCGACGAGGTGCAGTGCGGCCTCGGCCGCACCGGGAAGATGTTCGCCTACGAGCACGCGGGCGTCGTCCCCGACATCCTGACCCTGGCCAAGCCCCTGGCCGGCGGCCTGCCCATGGGCGCGATCCTCCTGAAGGACGAATGGGCGGATCGCCTCCACGTGGGCGATCACGGCAGCACCTTCGGCGGCAATCCCGTGGCCGCGGCCGCGGCCCTGGCCGTGCTCGATCGGCTCACCGCGGACGGCTTCGTGGAGAGCATCGCGAAGCGGGGCGATTTCCTGCTCCGGAGCCTCAAGAAGCTCAAGAAGCGGTTCCCGCGTGCGATCGCCGAAGTGCGGGGACTCGGGCTCATGGTGGGGGTCGAGCTCCACGGCGAGGCCGGCCCCGTGGTGAAGGGCCTGCGCGAGCGCGACGTTCTCGCGACCAAGGCCGGCGACAAGGTGCTGCGCCTCTTGCCGCCGCTCGTCGTCACCCGCGCCGACATCAAGTCGTTCCTCGCGGCCCTCGAGGCCGTGCTCGAAGCCGGCGCCGGCGTCCCGGCGTGAAGTGGATCATGCCTCTCACGCGAAAGGTCAAGAAGAGATGAGCTCGGTGAAGAAGGTCGTGCTGGCGTATTCGGGGGGCCTCGACACCTCGATCATCATGCCGTGGATCAAGGAGAACTACGGCGGAGCCGAGATCATCGCCTACTGCGGAGACGTGGGCCAGGGCGACGACCTCGAAGCGGTCCGGAAGAAGGCGCTCGACACCGGGGCCAGCGAGTGCGTGGTGGAGGACCTTCGCGAGGAGTTCATCCGCGACTACGCCTTCAAGGCCCTGGCCGCGGGCGCCGTCTACGAGGACAACTATCTCCTGGGCACGGCCCTGGCTCGCCCCCTCCTCGCCTACCGTCAGGTGCAGGTCGCCCTGGCCCGCGGCGCCGACGCCCTCGCCCACGGCGCCACCGGCAAGGGGAACGACCAGGTCCGTTTCGAGGTGACCTACGCCACCTTCGCGCCCCACCTCCGCGTCATCGCACCCTGGCGCGAATGGACGATCCGCTCGCGCGAGGATGCGCTGGCCTACGCCGCGGCCCACAACGTTCCGGTCGACCAGTCGCCGCGCGACCTGTTCAGCCGGGACGGCAACCTCTGGCATCTCTCCCACGAAGGCGGCAACCTCGAGGACACCTGGAACGCGCCGCTCAAGGAGATGTTCAAGCTCACCGTGGATCCCGAAGACGCGCCGAGCACGCCGCAATACCTCACCCTGGCCTTCGAGCGCGGGGTCCCGGTGGCAGTCGACGGCGAGGCTCTGGGGCCGGTGGCGCTCGTCGAGAAGCTCAACCGGGTCGCGGGTGCGCACGGCGTGGGGCGCCTCGACCTCGTGGAGAACCGCCTCGTCGGCATCAAGAGCCGCGGCGTCTACGAGACTCCGGCCGGCACCGTGCTGCACGTGGCCCACCGCGAGCTGGAGCGCCTCGTCCTCGACCGCAACACCTTCCACTTCAAGCAGACGGTCTCCGTGCGCTACGCCCAGCTCATCTACGACGGCCTCTGGTTCTCGACCCTCCGCGAGGCGCTCGCCGCGTTCGTGGACGAGACGGAGAAGGAAGTGACGGGCGAGGTGCGGGTTCGCCTGTTCAAGGGACGCGCCGAAGGAGTGGGCCGCCGCTCGCCCCGCAGTCTCTACCGGCAGGACCTCGCGACCTTCGGCGAGGGCATGGCCTACGACCACAAGGATGCCGAGGGCTTCATCCGGCTCTTCGGCCTGCCCGAGCGGGTGCGCGCGCTCACCCGGGACCGCATCCCGGTCGACGTGAAGGCGGTCGAGGTCACCGGGTCGACCACGCCGGGAGGTCGCTCTCGGTGAGCGTCACCGCACCCCTGGGCTTCCGGGCCGCGGCGGTTGCGGCGGGCATCAAGCCCGACCAGCCCGACCTGGCCCTGCTGGTCGCGGACCGAACCTGCGCGGCGGCCGGGGTCTTCACCACGAACCGCGCCCAGGCCGCGCCCGTCGTGGTCTCGCGCGAGCATCTCCTGGGGGGCCAGGCGCGAGCGGTCGTCGTGAACGCGGGATGCGCCAACGCCGCGACCGGAGAGCGCGGGCTTCTGGACGCGCGCGAGATGGCGTCGCTCACGGCGACGGCCTTGGGATGCCGGCCCGAGGAGGTGGTGGTCGCCTCGACCGGCGTCATCGGCGTCCATCTGCCCATGGACAAGCTGCGCGAGGGAATCCCCCGGGCGGTGGCGGCGCTGTCCTGGGATGGTGGTGCCTTGGCGGCCCGCGCCATCATGACCACCGATACCCGGCCCAAGGAAGTGACGGTGCCGTTCGCGGTGGGAGGGGTCGCGGCCCGCGTGGGGGCGATGGCGAAGGGCGCGGGAATGATCGCGCCCAACATGGCGACTCTCCTCGCCTTCTTCACCACCGACGCGGCCATCGACCCCCCGCTGCTTCGGCAAGCCCTGGCCGAGGCCGTCGGCGAGGGTCTGAATCGCATCACGGTGGACGGGGACACCTCCACGAACGACATGGCGGTGGCCCTGGCCAGCGGCGCGGTGCAGGCTCCTCCCATCACCGCCGAAGGCCCGCGACTACATCTCGTTCCGCGACGCCCTCGCTCTGGCCTCGCGGGCGCTCGCGGAGATGATCGTGCGGGACGGGGAAGGGGCGAGTCGGGTCGCCGAGGTGAAGGTCGAAGGCGCGCGGACCACGGCCGAGGCCGACCGCGTGGCCCGCACCATCGCCGAGTCGCCCCTGGTCAAGACCGCTCTGCACGGCGGCGACCCGAACTGGGGCCGGATCCTGGCCGCGGCCGGCCGCTCCGGGGTCGACATCGACGCCGAACGGGTGAGCATCTGGATCGGCGAGGTGTGGGTCGCGGATCACGGCCAGGCCCGCGCCTACGACGAGGAATCGGCCCATGCGGCGATGATCGCCGACCCCGTGCGCATCCGGGTGCACCTGGGCCAGGGATCCCAGGCCGGGTGGATGTGGACCTGCGACCTCACCCACGCTTACGTGGACATCAACGCGCACTACCGGTCATGAAGCTCTGGGGCGGCAACTACGAGGTGGGGCCGGACGCGGCCTTCTGGGAGTTCAACCGGTCGTTCGCGTTCGATCGGCGCCTGCTGCGCGAGGAGATCGCGGCCTCGCGGGCCTACGCGCGCGCCCTCGGTCGCTGCAACGCGATCCCGCCCGAAGAGGCGACCGCCCTCGACCAGGGACTCGCCCAGGTCCTCGTGCGCGCGGAGCGTGACCCGGCCTATCTCGATCTCGACGCCGAAGACGTCCACAGCTTCGTGGAGACGCGCCTCGGCGAGATCGTGGGCGCCCTGGCCGGCCAGGGTCACCTGGGTCGAAGCCGCAACGAGCAGGCGGTGACGGCGCTCCGGCTCTGGATCCGCGAGGCCATCGACCGGATGGCCGACGGTGTCGCGGGACTGGTCCGCGCCCTCGCCGCCCAGGGCGAGGCCGGAGCCGAGGCGGTGATGCCCGGCTTCACCCACACCCGCGCCGCCGAGCCCATCACCTTCGGCCATTTCGCGGGGGCGCACGCCTGGGCCTTCGTCCGCGATCGCGATCGCCTCAAGGACGCGCGTCGTCGCGTGAACGTCCTGCCCCTCGGCTCCGGGGCGCTCGCGGGGACCGCGCTCCCCATCGACCGCCGTGCGCTCGCGGCCGAGCTGGGGTTCGAAGACGTCTCGCCGAACGCCCTCGACGCGGTGAGCGACCGCGATTTCGCCGCCGAGTTCGTGTTCGCGTGCGCCCAGCTCCAGACCCACCTCGCCCGCCTCTCCGAGGACCTCATCTGGCTCTCCGGCCCGGAGTTCGGCTTCTTCGCCCTGCCCGAAACCTTCACCACGGGGTCGAGTCTCATGCCCCAGAAGAAGAACCCCGATGCCCTGGAGCTCGTCCGCGGCAAGGCGGGCCGCGTGGACGGCGACCTCGTGCGCCTGCTCGTCCTCATGAAGGGGCTGCCCGTCGGGTACCAGAAGGACATGCAGGAAGACAAGGAAGCGGTGTTCGACGCCGCCGACACGACCGCCGCCTCCGTCGCCATCATGACCGGCGTGGTGAGCGGCCTCGGTCAGAATCGCGAGGCCATGCGGCAGGCGGCCAGCGCGCAGGAGATGATCGCCGCCGGCCTCGCGGTGGCCCTCGCGCGCGACGGAATGCCGTTTCGCAAGGCCCACGGCCTCGTCGGGTCGCTGGTCGCCGAAGCCCAGCGAACGGGCGAGACGCTCTCCGCGGTCGCCGCGCGCGTGCTCGCGGAAGAGGCCCCGGCGGTGGCGGCTCGGGTCGGTGTCCTCTTCGATCCGCAGGAAGCCGTGCGCGCCAAGGCCGCACCGGGGGGCACCGCGCCGGAGGCGGTGCGGGCGGCGCTCGCGGCCGCCGTGGCCCGGGTATTGAAGTGAGACCACTGGACCTCAGGGCCGAGCGCCCCCTCTTGCTGGCGCGTCGGCAAAGACGCGCCTAGCCCAGGTCGAAGCGCGCGAGGGAACGCCAGTCGGCGGCGGGCCCTTCCGTGCGAACCACCTCCAGGGCCGTGCACGCGAGCCGTGAAGGCAGGCGCGGCGCCAGCTCGGCGATGAGCGGCTCCTTGTCCTGGGGTGAGAGTCGACCATAAGCCAAGGACAGGTGCGGCTCGAAGGGAGCTTCAGCGGCTCCCCGAAAGGTCAGCCGGGCCTGGGCGTGAGTGGTGAGTAGTCGCAGGGTTTCGGGAACGCGCGCGCACAGGCAGCGGAAGTACTCGGATCGGCCCTCGACCGGGCCCAGGGGCAGGGCGTGCGGCTCGAGCGTCGTCGCCATCTCCTTCGCCCGGCGGACCACGTCGCCTTCCCGGCTCCCGAGGCCGGGGATGAGGGTCACGTGCGGCGCGAAGCGCGGCGTCCCCAGCCGGGCCGCGAGGTCAGAGATCAAACGCGTGAGAAGGTCGGCCTCGGCACCCTCGGGCACCAGCCAGAGCGATATTCCCGACGCCCGGTCGTCGGTGACGACGCCATCGACCATTCGCACCTCGCGCTGACGTGTTAGCTTCTCACGACGGGAGGGGCGGCATGCAGGTCCTGGTCGGGACGAGCGGCTACAGTTACAAGGAGTGGAAGGGCACCTTCTACCCCGAAGACCTGAAGGCCGCCGACATGCTCCGCTACTACGCGGAGCGACTGGCCACCGTCGAGATCAACAACACGTTCTACCGCATGCCCACCGACGCCATGCTGGCGCACTGGGCCGAGCAGGTGCCGGAAGGCTTCACCTTCGTCCTGAAGGGCGCGCAGCGCATCACCCACATGAAGCGGCTCAAGGACGTGGCCGATCCGGTGGACTATTTCTTCCGCACCGCCGCCACTCTCGGACCCAGGCTCGGGCCGGTATTCTTCCAGCTTCCCCCCAACCTGAAGAAGGACGTCGAGCGGCTCCGCGAGTTCCTGGGCCTCCTCCCGGCCGACCGGCCCGTGGCCTTCGAGTTTCGGCACGAGAGCTGGTTCGACGAGGAGGTCTATTCGGCGTTGCGCGAGAAGGGAGCGGCACTCTGCGCCGCCGACACCGACGACTCGGGCGCGGAAGGCGCACCCATCGTGCCCACCACGTCCTGGGGCTACCTGCGGCTGCGCCGCGCCGACTACGACGACGTGGCCTTGCGCTCCTGGGTCGACCGCGTGCACGCCCAGCCCTGGGAGCGCGCGTTCGTGTTCTTCAAGCACGAGGACGCGGGCAAGGGCCCGGCCATGGCCGCGCGCTTCGTGGCTGCTTTGGCCGCGCCCCGGTAGGCCAGAACAGTCGAATCGCGCTTCCCCAGGAGGTTCAGGATTCCTTGAAGAGCAATTCCTCGTGGCGTTCGGCGGTATTGGTGCGCCCGCTCCCGCCAATGGCGACGAAGCTCAGGGCCTTTCGCACGAGCGAACGCGCCCGTCGCACGCCTTTCTCCAGCGTCCGCAACTTCCGCTCGCGAGCGTCCTTGAGAGAGATGGCTCGCCGCATACCTGCCCCGGCTAGGATACCTCCTCCCACCGCGAAGACGTGATCGTTACCGAGCGATGGGTGGTATAAGGGGCGGATTTTCCCAGGAGGCCTCTTGAAGATCAGACCGGTCGCCGCGTTCCTGGTCGCATTGGCCCTGGCCCAGCCGGCCGCGAGCGAGGGCCCGCGCCCCGCTCGACCCGACGTGGCCGGCGTCTCCGCCGAGCGCCTCGACCGAATGCACCAGCGCCTCCAGGCCTTCGTCGACCGTGGCGCGCTGGCCGGTCTCGTCACCCTCGTGGCTCGTGAGGGCAAGGTGGTCGACCAGTGGGCGGGCGGAATGCAGGATCGCGAGAAGCGCCAGCCGATGCGACCCGACGCCATCTTCCGAATCGCGTCCATGACCAAGCCGGTCACGAGCGTGGCGGTGATGATGCTCTTCGAGGAGGGGCGGTTGCTGTTGACCGACCGCCTCTCGAAGTACATCCCGGCGTTCGGCGATCGCCAGGTCCTGTCCAAGGCCGAAGGCGACGCGGAACCAAGGTCGCGCCCCGCGAAACGGCAGATCACGCTCCGCGACCTCCTGACCCACCGCTCGGGTCTGACCTACGCCTTCTTCGACAAGGGTCCGGTGGGTGATGCGTATCGGAGCATCGGTGTGAACGAGGGGATTGCCCCCACCGAGGAGACGCTGGCCGACAACATCGCCCGCCTGGCCAAGGCGCCGCTCGCGAGCGATCCCGGCGGGGGCTTTCGCTATGGCCTCTCGACCGACGTGCTCGGGCGCGTGGTCGAAGTCGTCTCCGGTCAGCCCCTCGACGTCTTCCTTCGGGAGCGGATCTTCAAGCCCCTCCGCATGGACGACACCGCCTTCGTGGTACCGGACGAGAAGTGGAGTCGTTTCGCGACGCTCTACCGTGGCCTCGAGGAAGGCGGGATCCGGCCGATGGCGGAGAAGGAGACCTTCGACAAGGACGAGGTAGAGACGGCCGGAAACTACCGAGCGCCGGGCCATCTCTTCTCGGGCGGCGCGGGGCTCACCTCCACGGCCTCCGACTACGCGCGCTTCCTCCAGATGCTGCTGAACGGTGGCGAGCTGGACGGCGTGCGCCTTCTCTCGCCGAAGACCGTCGGGCTGATGACCGTGAGCCACACCCGCGACCTGCCGGCGGTGGGGCCGGGCTGGGAGTTCGGCCTCGGCTTCGGCATCGTCACCGACGTGGGTGCGACCCAGAACGCGGGATCACCCGGCAGCTATTTCTGGGGCGGCCTCTTCGGCACCTCGTTCTGGGTAGACCCGAAGGAGAAGCTCATCGGCGTGCTGATGACGCAGCGTTACCCGGAGAACGACGTGAAGTGGAACGAGACGTTTCACGCCATGGTCTACCAGTCCCTCGTGCGCTAAGCGCGCCGAATCTGCCGCGGACGAAGGAGCTTGCTTTCGTTCCGTCAAAGAACGACACTGACGGGCCGCATTCCCACCGAGCCGTCATCCCTCACAACCCTGGAGACTCAGAATGAGCAAGAGAACTTGTCCGTGGGCCATCGCTCTCGTCGGGAGCGTTCTTGGCCTGGCCGTGGTTCCGACCGTGCGTGCCGAAGAGCCCGTCGTCTACACCCGGGTCGCCCAATGGCAGATCGCCCGGCCCAACTGGGGCGCCTACGAGAAGGACCTGAAGAAGAACACGGTCCCGGTGATGGAGAAGCTGCTGGCCGACGGGGTCATCACCGAGTTCGGGGCCGACCGCACCACGGTCCACAGCCCGGACGGGTACACCCACTCGACCTGGTTCACCGCGAAGAGCCTGGCCGGGCTCGAGAAGGCGCTCGACGCCCTCGTCGAGTCGGAGAGCAAGCTCACTGACGTGGAGCGCAAGAAGCAGGACACCGACTTCGCCGGTACCAAGCACGCCGACATGATCCTGCGCTCGGTCTCCTTCAAGAACCGCACCGTGAAGACCGACAAGGGATACGGGCAGGTTTCCGCGCAGAAGCTGTTGCCGGGCAAGGCGCAGGAGTACCAGGACCTTTGGGACAAGTACACGAAGCCGGTCCTGGAGCAGCTCTACAAGGACGGCGCCGTGACCGCCTACGGAGTCGACACCGAGCTCATTCACACCGGTGACCAGGGCTACCGGTTCTTCTGGCAGGTGATGCCCGACGCCGATGCTCTCGACAAGGTAGAAGCCGCGTTTGACGCTGCCCGCCAGAAGCGGACGCCCGAGGAGCGCAAGGCCATCGGCCTGGCCTTCGCCGAGCTCCGGGATCCGGCGGGGCACCGCGACACTCAGGCGAACATCGTCTTCTACAGCGCGAAGTAGGAAAGCTTCCCGGGACGATCGAGGAGTCCGGGCTCGGGCCCCTCCCCGAGGGGGGCTCGAGCTTCTAACCTCGACCCGGTCGTCGACGGTGGACGGGCGGGCGTAGAATCTGCTCGTCGCGCCGGTGTGCCGGCGCCGGGAGAGAACCATGACACGAGCCCGCTCGATTCGTGTACTGGCCGCGGCGTTCATCGTCAGCACCCCCTGGATCACGCCCCTCCGAGCCGAGAGGCCCACCGCCGCAGCCGCAGCCGCGGCGTCCCCGGCTGCCTTGTCCCCGCTGTCGCCGGCGGCACCCGAGGCGGTGGGTTTGTCCAGCGAACGGTTGGGCCGCATGCGTCGCGCCCTTCAGGACTGCGTCGAACGTGGGGAGATCGCGGGCGCGGTCATGCTGGTGGTCCGCGACGGCCGCGTCGCCGGGCTATCGGCCATCGGCCAGATGGATCGCGAGCGCCACGTGGCCATGCGAACCGACGCTCTCTTCCGCATCGCCTCCCAGACGAAGGCCATCACCAGCGTGGCCGCCTTGCTCCTCTACGAGGATGGCCGCTTCCTGCTGACCGATCCGGTTTCCCGTTTTCTTCCCGAGTTCAAGGGTCCGAAGGTGCTGGTGCCCGGCAAGGACGGAGGCGCGCCGCAGCTCGTCGCGGCCGAGCGCGAGATCACGATCCGCGACCTCTTGACCCACCGCTCGGGACTCACCTACGGGTTCATCGACAAGGGGCCCGTGGGCGAGGCCTATCGCAAGGAAAAGGTCACGGACGGCCTCAGCGGGCCCGAGGTGACCCTCGCCGACAACATGACGCGCCTCGCCCGCACCCCCCTGGTGAGCCAGCCGGGCCGCGAATATCACTACGGCTTGAACAGCGACCTCCTGGGACGTCTGATCGAGGTGGTCTCTGGTAAGCCTTTGGACGTCTTCCTCCGGGAACGGATTCTCGGGCCTCTCCACATGAACGACACTTCCTTCGTGGTTGCGGAGGCGAAGTGGCCGCGTCTGGCCGGCGTCTACACCGGCGACGAGGGCGGGGGCCTTCGCCCCATGAAGGACCCGGAGACTTTCGACCTCGTGGTGATGTCGCCCTGGGAGTACTACCGACCGTCAAAGAAGCTTGTCTCGGGCGGAGCCGGTCTCGTCTCCACCGCCCTGGACTACGCACGCTTCCTCGAGATGCTGCGGCGCGGCGGCGAGCTGGGCGGGGTGCGGCTGCTCTCGCCCAAGACCGTGCAGTTGATGACCACCAGCCACACCCACGACATCGCGAGCCGATGGCCAGTCGACCCGGGCAAGGAGTTCGGTCTCGGGGTCGACGTGGTCGTCGACCTGGGCGCCACGGAGATCTCGGGCTCTCCCGGCGCCTATGGCTGGGGCGGCATCTACGGAAGCAGCTACTGGGTGGACCCGAAGGAGCGCCTCGTGGCCGTCTTCATGACCCAGCTCTACCCCGGCGACTTCCGCCCCGCGTCGGTGTTCCGGGCGATGACCTACCAGGCCATCCTTCGTTGAGCGTCTTCAGGCCTTGGCGCGCGCCCGGCTGGTCAGCGCCTTGACGATCGCCTCCCCGTGGAAGCGGCCGGTCTCGATGAAGATCTTGCTGGTCTCTAGGCCCGCGGCCACCGAGCCCGCGAGGAACAGCCCGGGGACGTTGGTCTCCAGGGTTTGCGGGTCGTGCTCGGGCTTCAGGGTCGCGCGGTCGACGCGCACGCCTGCTTCGGCCAGCAGGCGCGTCTCGGGCCGGTAGCCGGTCATCAGGAAGACGCCCTCGGCCGCGATCTCGGCGCGACCCGCCCGGCTCTCCGCCACGACGCTGCGCTCACGGATCTCCACGATCCGCGTCTCGAAAAGCGCGCGCACCGCCCCGTCCTTGATGCGGTTCTCGATGTCCGGCTTGATCCAGTACTTGATGGAGTCGGCGAGCTGCGGCCCGCGGTGGACCAGGGTCACGGTGGCGCCCGCGCGGCACAGCTCGAGCGCCGCGATCGCGGCCGAGTTCTTGCCACCCACGATCACGACCGGGCGGCGGTACCACGGGTGCGGCTCGTCGTAGTAGTGGGTGACGTGCGGCAAGTCCTCGCCGGGGACACCGAGCCGGTTCGGATGGTCGTAGTAGCCGGTCGCGAACACCACGTTCCGCGAGCGTCGCTCGATCTCCCCCTGCGCGGCGGAGCGCGTGCGGAGCACGAAGCCGTCGTCACGCCGCCTGATCTCCAGAACCTCCTCGCCGAAGGCGATGCGCAGCCGGTACGTGTCCGCCACGCGGCGGTAGTAGCGGAGCGCCTCCCACTGCGTCGGCTTCTCGTAGGGCGTCACGAAGGGCAGGCCGCCGATCTCCAGCAGGTCGGGGGTCGTGAAGAACGTCATCGCGCGAGGAAAGTGGAAGATCGAATTCACGAGGACGCCCTTCTCGATCACCTCGTAGTCGAGGCTCGCGCGGTCCGCGGCGATGGCCACGGCCAGGCCCGAGGGCCCGGCCCCGACGATCAGCAGGTCGCGCGTTTCGCGGCTCATCGCGACCATCTTACCCGCGAAGGGCGTCTGCATTCGGAGGCCGGCCACTCAAGGAATGGGCCGCCAGGGCGGCGAGCACGCCACATCTTGTGCCCAGAAGTCATTGCTCAACAAACACTTGACCTTCCCGGTTTCCTGGGGAATCCTGAGCTCATATGGCGGCACGATCCATCGGCACCGGCACCATCTCGTTCGGCATGGTTTCGATCCCCATCCGTCTCTACTCGGCGGGCGAATCGAAGTCGGCCGTGTCCTTCAACCTGCTCCACGACGCGTGCAAGTCCCGGCTGAAGCAGCAGTACGTCTGCCCGAAGGACAACGAGATCGTCACGCGCGATCACATGGTGAAGGGCTACGAGTTCACCAAGGACCAGTACGTCAGCTTCACCGAGGACGAGATCAAGCAGATGGCCGAGGAGACGCAGAAGGCCATCGAGATCACCGAGTTCGTGCCCGCGTCCGAGGTCGACCCGGTCTTCTTCGACGGTGCTTACTACCTCGGGCCCGACCAGGGCGGCGACAAGGCGTACAAGCTGCTCTCCGAAGCCATGAAGCAGACGGGGCGGTCGGCGCTCGCCAAGTGGGCGGCCCGCGGCAAGCAGTACCTCGTGATGATCCGGCCCGTGAAGAACGGCCTCGTGATGCAGCAGCTTCTCTACGCCGACGAGGTGAAGCCGTTCTCCGAGGTGCCGGTCGGCGATGCGGAGCTGAAGGACAGCGAGATGAAGCTCGCGATCCAGCTCGTGGAGCAGATCTCCTCGGACCAGTTCAAGCCGGAGAACTACGAGGACGAGGTCAAGAAGCGGTATCACGAGGCCATCCAGCGCAAGGTCGAAGGCCAGGAGGTCACGGCCGCCCCCGAAGCGCCGCGCGCGCAGATCATCGACCTGATGGAAGCGTTGAAGGCGAGCTTGGCCAACAAGACTGCGAAGGCCGAGACCGCGGCCGGGCGCCGAAACCGCGAAGGCCGCCGAGGCCGAGCCCGAATCGGCGACCGGCACCGACGGCAAGCCGGTCAAGCGCTCGCTGCGGGTCGCATCGTCGCGGGGCCCCTCCCGGCGTAGCCGCAAGTAGGCCCGGCGCGCCGGCTGTCCTCGCCGGAGCCGAGCCTCTACAATCTCGACCGTAAATGGCTCTCGCGCCGGGTACCCGCATCCGCGATCGGTACACCATAACCGCCCTCCTCGGTTCCGGAGGGATGGGCGAGGTCTACCGCGCCGAGGACGAGCGCCTCGGTCGCGCGGTCGCGCTCAAGGTGCTGCCCCTCGAAATAGCGAAGAACCCGGAAGCCCTCGCCCGTCTCGAAGGCGAGGCCCGAGCCGCGGCACGACTCAGCCATCCCGGCATCGTCACGCTGTTCGACATCGTGGCCGACGGCTCGGGGGCTTTTCTCACCATGGAGCTCGTGTCGGGACGCCCCCTTCGCGACGCCCTTCGCGCGGGCCCGCTCCCGGTGACGAGGGCGCTCCAGGTCGCGACCGAAGTTGCGGCCGCCCTGGCCCACGCCCACGCGGCCGGCATCGTGCACCGCGATCTGAAGCCCGAGAACGTGATGATGGCCTCCGACGGGCGGGCCCGCATACTGGACTTCGGCCTTGCGGTCAGCGTGGTCGCTCCCGGGGACGCGAGCGCGGACGACGTCACCACGGCGCTGCGGCTGACCCGTCCCGGGGCGGTCGTGGGGACGGTCGCTTACATGGCCCCCGAGCAGGCGGCGGGACGCGCCGTCGACGCACGCACCGACCAGTTCGCCTTCGGGGTCATGCTGCACGAGATGCTCGCGGGGCGGCGGCCCTTCGAGGGTGCGTCACTGATGGAGGTCCTGACCGCGATCTTGCGCGATCCACCGGCGGCGCTTCCCCCGACGGTCGAGGCACAGTGCCCGGGCATCCAGGCCGTGGTGAGCCGCTGTCTGGCCCGCCTGCCCGCGGACCGCTACGGCTCGATGAGCGAAGTCGTCGCGGTCCTCGATCCTCTCGCCGCGCGCTCGAGCCCTCCCGCACGTAGACGTGAAGCCGGCTCCTGGGTCCGGCGGACGTCGAGGTGGCAGCAGGCAGCGGGCGTCGGCCTGGTCGTTCTCGGAGTGCTCGGCGCCTGGCACCTGCGCCGCCCGGGCGGCGTCCCTAGACGCTCAACCGCCCAGTCCTCCGTACCCGGGGCCCTCGAAGCCTACCGACAGGCGCACTACTACGCACTCAAGGAACCCTTCATCGAGAAAGACCGCTCGATTCCTCTCTTCGAGCAAGCGGTGGCCCTCGATCCCACCTTCGGGGCCGCCTGGTCGGAGCTCGCAGCGCAATACTCGCGCAAGGTCTTCGTGCGCGATCCGGAGCGCGCCTGGGAGACCAAGGCCGTGGCGGCCATCGGGCGCGCCCTCGACCTCAACCCGGACGCCTCCGAAGCCCTGGTCGCGCGCGGGAGCCTGGCCTACACGAAGGTGAACGACTTCCCCATGGAACAGGTGGCCGCGGATTTCCGGCACGCCCTCGCGGCCGACCCCGACAGCACCAGGGCCCACGATGCCATCGGGTCGCTCTACATGCACGCCGGCCTCCTCGACCGCGCCATGGACCACCTCGAGACCTCGCTGCGTCTCGAACCGACGGGAGTGTTCGCACCCCCTCGGGTGGCCCGAACCCTCTGGTATCAGGGAAGGTACGCGGACTCGCTCCAGCGTTTTCTGTCGAGTTCCCAAACCGCGAGGTCCTTCGAGGTTCCGATCGTCCTCCTGCATCTGGACCGGGAGGCGGAGGCCCGGCGCCTCGTGGAGTCAGCAGGTCAGGACCTTCGCGCGGACGGTGGGGATCGGACCGACATGCCGAGCACGTACGCCGTGGTCCTCGCGAAGGCCCGGAACGAGACTGGCGCCCTCGCCCAGATCGACATGACCCTACGAAACGACAACGGCGGATCCCATTTTCACCACGCCGCCTACAACCTTGCCGTCGCCTATGCCCTGCTCGGCAAGAAGCAGGAGTCGGTCGCGATGCTCGAGCGAGTGGCCCGTGAGGGAATGCCCTGCTACCCGCTCTTTGCGGGCGATCCGTTTCTCGCCGGGCTACGGGGCTACCCGGCCTTCGACGATTTCCTGAGGCGGATGAAGAGTCAGAACGAGGCCTTCCAGAAGACGCTCTAGAGGCCCGCGCCGCTCTCTTCCCGCTGACCGGCTTCGGGACGACGGGCTCCCATTGGCGTACAGCCGTAGGGCCGTCCAAATCGTTGGCCGCGTGCCTTCTCGTGGCCGCAGAGGCACTTCGGGGCTGCGCCTCGGCTGGCACGCACCTTGGTGCTCGAGAGTGCGGAGGGGTGCGCCCGCCCCGAGGAGAAGCCATGGACACCCTGATCCAGGACGTCCGCTACGCCATCCGCCAGCTGGCCCGCAGCCCCGGCTTCACGGCCGTGGCCGTGCTGACCCTGGCCCTCGGCCTCGGCGCCAACACCGCGATCTTCAGCGTGGTCCACGGCATCCTGCTGCGGCCGCTTCCCTACCCCGACTCCGAACGCCTCGCGATGGTGTGGGTCAACAACCCGGGCGAGGGGATCGACAAGGACATCGCGTCGTTCCCGCTGTTCGCAGATTGGCGGCAGCAGGCCAAGAGCTTCGAGCAGATCGTCGCGTACACCGACGGCGGCTTCACCCTCACCGGCCGCGGCGAGCCCGAGCAGCTTCGGGGCGCGTGGGTGGCGGCGGGCTTCTTCCCGATGCTCGGCGTGCCGGCCGCGCTCGGCCGCGGGTTTCGGGACGAAGAGAACCTGCCGGGGCGCGAGAAGGTGGTGGTGCTCGGACATGGGCTCTGGCAGCGGCGCTTCGGCGGCGATCCCGCGGTCGTCGGCCAGACGGTTTCGCTGAGCGGCGCCGCCTACACCGTGGTTGGCGTGATGCCCCGCGGCTTCCACTTCCCCGAGCAGGCCGAGCTGTGGGCTCCGCTCGCGCCCGTGGGCCAGTTCCAGCAGCTCATCGCGTCGCGGGGCAGCCTCTGGCTGAGCGTCATCGCGCGCCTGAAGCCCGGCGTCACGCTGCCCGCGGCGCAGGCCGAGATGGACACGGTCGCGGCGGCCATCAACAAGGCCTATCCGGACGGGTCCCAGTACGGCGTCAAGCTCGAGTCCCTGCAACAGACGGTGAGCGGCGACGTGCGGCCCGCGCTCCTGCTTCTGCTCGGCGCCGTCGGGCTTCGTCCTGTTGATCGCCTGCGCCAACGTCGCGAACCTGCTGCTCGCCCGCGCCTCCAGTCGCCGGCGCGAGATCGCGATCCGCTCCGCGCTCGGCGCCGGCCGCGGTCGCGTCGTCCGTCAGCTCCTGACCGAGAGCCTTCTGCTGGGAGTCGATGGGCGGGACGCTTGGGGCTCCTGCTCGCGAGCTTTGGCGTGGAGGCCTTCGTGGCCGCGAACCCCAATGCGCTCCCCCGTCTGGAGACCGTGCACGTCGACGGCACGGTCCTGTTCTTCACGCTCGCCGCCTCGATCCTCACCGGCCTCGCCTTCGGCCTCGTGCCCGCGGTCCAGACGTTTGGCGAAGGCGTGTCCGACCACCTCGGCGACGCCACGCGCGGCTCGTCCGAAGGAGGACGCGGCCACCGGCTCCGCGCGTCGTTCGTCGTGGCCGAGACGGCCTCGCCCTCGTGCTGCTCGTGGGCGCCGGCCTCCTGGTGCGAAGCTTCGCGCGCATCCTGAATCTCGACCCCGGCCTCGACGCGAGCCAGGTGATGACGCTACGCCTCACCTTGCCCGACGCTCGTTACCCGGAGCCCGACCGCATCCACGGCTTCTACGACCGCCTGCTCACCGATCTGCGCGCGCTGCCCGGTGTCCGCTCCGCGGGTGGCGCGTCGAGCGTGCTGCTGAGCCGCCTCCCCAACTCCAGCACCCTGCGCGTGCAAGGCGTGCCGGCCCCGCCGCCGGGTACGCCCGAGGAGCCGGTGACCCTCGACGCCGTGACCACCGGCTTCTTCGAGACGCTGCGCGTGCCATTGAAGAGCGGCCGTCTGTTCGAAGCACGCGACGCGCTCCCGGCCGACGAGCTGCGCGCGCGGCCGGTCGGCAAAGTGGCCGTGGTCAACGAAGCGCTGGTGCGCCGCTTCTTCCCGGGCCAGGACCCCTTGGGCCGACGCATCACCTTCGGCAACCCCGCCAACCCGCGCACCACCTGGGCCGAGATCGTCGGCGTGGTGGGCGACATGCGCCGCTCCGGCCTCGACAAGGAGCCGCGCGCGGAGGTGTATTTCTACCAGGGCCAGCTCCCCGACAACGGCCTCTCTCTGGCGCTGCGTGCGGACGGCGACCTGTTCGCGGTGGCCCGCGCCGCGCAGAAGGCGGTCTGGGCCATCGACCCCGACCAGCCCATCGCCAGCATGCGGCCGCTCGAGGACCTGCTGCGCGGGACGGTGGCCGAGCGCCGGCTTGAGCATGGGCCTCCTCGCCGCGTTCGGCGTGCTGGCTCTGCTCCTGGCCACCATCGGCATCTACGGCGTCATGGCCTTCTCCACCGCGCAACGCACGCGCGAGCTGGGCATCCGGCTGGCCCTGGGTGCGGAGCCGCGCGACGTGCTGCGGCTGATCCTTCGCGACGGGGCCCGGCTTTCGGCATGGGGCGTGGGCCTCGGCGTGGCGGGGGCGCTGGCCGCGAGCCGCGCGGTCTCGAGCATGCTGTTCGGCATCAGTCCCACCGACCCGCTGACCTTCGCGGCGGTCGTGGGCGTGCTGGGAAGCGCCTCGCTTCTCGCGTGCTACATCCCCGCGCGGCGCGCGACCCGCGTCGATCCGGTCGTGGCCCTGCGGCAGGACTGAGCCGCGCGCCTACTCCTTGGTCTGGCCGTACGAGGTGAGGTAGGACTGGCGCAGGCGCGCCACCTCCTCGTCCGAGAGCAGCACCGGCTTGCCGACGGCCCGCGCGGTCGCGTAGATCTGCGCGCCCTTCTCCACGACCTGGCACACGCGGAGCGCCTCGTCGACGGTGGGCCCCACGCCCATCAGGCCGTGGTTCGCCAGGAGCGCCGCGTTGCGGGTCCCCAGCGCCTTCACCACCCGCTCGCCCAGCTCCGGTGTCCCGGGCGGAGCGTACTCCGCGCACTCCACGCGTCCGGCCGCCACCTGGGCGATGTCTTCCACCAGCGCGGGAATCGCCTCGCGCAGCACGGCGAAGGCGCTGGCCTGGATGCTGTGGGTGTGGACCACGCCGAACACGTCGGGACGGGCGCGGTAGATCGAGAGGTGCGTGGGCGTCTCGGAGCTCTGCTTGAGACGCCCCTGGATCCTGTCACCCGTGCGCAGATCCACGATGGGCATGATGCCCTCGTAGAGCGACTCGTACTCCACGCCGCTGGGCGTGATGACCACGAGATCGGTGCCGCGGACGCGGGCCGAGGCGTTGCCCCAGACGGAGACCACCAGCCCCAGCCGGGACATCTGCTTGGCCACGCGGACGACCGCGGTGCGCGCCTCGGCGACCTGGTCTTCGACGCCGAAGCCGCCGACGCTCGTTCGCTCGAAGCGATGGACGCTCATGCCTGCGCGAAGCATACCTCGGACTGGGCGCTCGTGGCGCCGTGGGTGCGGCGAGTCTCAAGGTACGATGCGCGTCGGATGCGCGATTCTCTGATCCAGGTGGGCCGCGACGTCGTCTCCTGTGAACGCTGCCCGCGGCTCCGCGCCTGGTGCCGCGAGGTGGCCGAGGTCAGGGTCAAGCGCTTCGCCCTCGAGGAATACTGGGGACGGCCATTGCCCGGCTTCGGCGATCCGCGTGCGCGGCTCCTGATCGTCGGCTTGGCACCCGCGGCCCACGGAGGCAACCGCACCGGACGCGTCTTCACCGGCGATCGATCCGGCGACTTCCTGTTCGCGGCCCTTCACCGCGCCGGCTTCGCCAACCAGCCCACGTCGGTGCATCGCGACGACGGCCTCGCCCTCCGCGACTGCTACATCACGCCCCTCGTCCGCTGCGCTCCGCCCGCCAACAAGCCGCTGCCCGAGGAGGTCGCGGCCTGCCGGCCGTTCCTCGTGCGCGAGTGGGCGCTCCTCACCGAGGTGAAGGCCGTGCTCGCGCTCGGCAAGATCGCCATGGACGGCTTCGTGTCGTTGCTGCGCGACGAAGGCCGATCTGCCTCGGCGCCAGGCCTACCGCTTCGGCCACGGCGTCGCTCACGACCTGGGCGATGGCCTCCGCCTCTTCGCCTCGTACCACCCCTCGCAGCAGAACACGTTCACCGGTAAGCTGACCCCTCGGACCTTCGACACCGTCTTCAAGGCAGTGAAGCGGCATCTGGAGAAGAAGACCCATGGTTAGACCCAGCACCCTCGCGGCCACCGTCCTGGCGTTGGCCGCAGCCACCACCGCCGGCGCCGAAGTCCGGAGCGCGACCTTCCAGTTCGGCCGCCCTCGGCCGCGACGTTGCCTACGTCGTCGACCTGCCCCCGTCGTACGACAAGGGCGACCGCGCCTATCCCGTCGTGATCGCGCTCCACGGCCTGTTCGAGAGCTCGGCCTTCTGGGAACGCCGCGGCCTCGCGCCGATCCTCGCCGACCTCCGCCAGCGAGGCGACGTGCCCGAGTTCCTGGTCGTCGCCCCAGACGGCGGCAACTCGTTCTTCGTCAACGGACCCGACGGCCGCTACCAGGACCTCGTGACCCAGGACGTGCTCGCCCACGTCGCCGCAACCTACCGCGTGAAGCCCGGCCGCGACAACCGCGCCCTTCTAGGAATCTCCATGGGCGGCTACGCCGCGCTCCGCATCGCCTTCCAGCAGCCCGAAGTGTTCCGCGCCGTCGCCACCCACAGCGCCATGCTGCTGGAGAAGGTGCCCAGCACCGAAGCCGGCGCCGGCAAGTGGCACATGGCCGCGTTCCAGAAAGTCTTCGGCGACCCCATCGACACCGCGCGCTGGACCGAAGCCGACCCTCTAGTCGCCGCCCAGAAAGCCGACCCCAAGACCGCCCCCGCCCTCTACTTCGACTGCGGCAAGGAGGACCGCTACGGCCTCTTCGTCGGCAACCAGGACCTCGACAAAACCCTCACCACCCGCGGCGTCCCCCACACCTTCAGCCTCGACCCCGGCGACCACGGCTACGACTTCGTGCGCTCGTACCTGGCCCGCAGTCTCAAGTTCCTGGGCTCGGCCCTTGCGCCGGCCCCCGGCAAGGGAGCCGCAATCCGCTAAGGCCTGTCGGACAGGAAGGCGCTGGCTCGTTGCCTAAGGCCGCGTACCTACCTGAGGCTCAAGTACCGGATCGGGTACGCCGCGGGGAAGGGATCCTCTTCCGACGCCATCCTCTCGAAGGCTGCGACGAAGGCGGTTTCAGGGAACCGACTGTGGTGGCGCTGCGGCCAGGTCAACAAGCCCCGAAATGGGCGCCCCTCGCCAACCCATCGGATGGCGAGTTTCACCTGGTCCGTGTCGTGGCAAACCAAGACTCGCCCGTCCTGCGCTGCGCGCTCGAAGTGAATGGGGTCTCGGGTCCGTTCCGGGTAGGCGTCGACGGCGCGGAGAACGTCCCATCCCTTCTGAATCAGGGCCTCAACGAGCGGTCCCCGGATGTCGGCGTCCGTGTAGAGTGGCCAGCGCCCGGGCACTACTTGGGCGTACGGCGGGCAAGGCCCTCAGCCCTCATCTGCTCGTGTCGGGCCTCCCAGTCCAGCTCTTCCTGGAGCGAGGCGTCGATTTCGGCGGGGTTGTCGTAGTAGTACGCAAGCGCGGCATAGACCTGGGCCAGGTTGAGGGAGGGGTACTCGACGATCATCTCCTCGGCCTTCTTGCCTTCCTTGAGGAGCGCGACGATGTTCTTGACCCGCACACGGCTGTCATCGATCGTCGGCTGTCCACCGCACACTTCAGCATTGCGGCTGATGTGGGGATAGGCCGTCGCCTTCGCTGCTGTCGCCATCGCAATCCATTCTAACGCTTCCGCGTCAGGTGCGTCAGCGGCGAGCCGAGATGACTCCCGACCCTCCTCCTGGCCCCTCCCTCGACTAGAATCGCGCCCATGCCAAAGCTTGAGCGGGGCCTCTATGAGGTCCTGGTCACCGAGGCGCTCGACGCGCATCTTCAGGGTCTGGGAGAGCGCCTCCAAGCACTTCGGAGCAGCCTGCGCCCAGCCGAGGCAGCCGACCGCATCGCTCTCCACCTGAGCCGGATCATTCAGCGGGCGCTCTCCGCGGTCGGTGATGAAGAGCGCGTTGGCGTCAGCATCGCACTCGCGCGGACACTGCTTCAGCAGATTGACGCGGCCGTCACGGGTGCGGACGCAACCGCCGAGGCACCCCTGGAATCGGGGAGTGTTCTGCGGGCGGTGGCCAGCAGGCAACCGGACGGCTCTATTGAACAAATCCTAGAGCCCCTGATCCCCTTGCTCGACACAACGCTCCTGACCAACGCGCCGGGCGAGCCCCGGGTCGGCAACCAGTTGAGCACAGAGATCCAGTCGGCAGATCGAATCGATGTTGTCATGGCATTCATCCGGCGCAGCGGCATCGGGCCGCTGCTCGAGCCCCTCCGGCTGCATTGCGAGAGCGGCCGCCCTCTTCGAGTCCTGACCACGACCTACACCGGGTCGACCGAGGGGATAGCCCTGGACGCAATCCGCAAGATCGGCGGCGACGTTCGCGTTTCGTACGACACGACCATGACCCGCCTCCACGCGAAGGCCTGGCTCTTCCACCGGCGATCGGGATTCTCAACCGCCTACATAGGCTCCTCGAACCTGACGCACTCGGCCCAGGTGACCGGGCTGGAATGGAACGTCCGTGTCTCCGGTGCCAGGAACCCGGATGTGATCGACAAGATGGGGGCCGTGTTCGAGAGCTACTGGAACGCGGGCGACTTCGTGCCCTACAACCCCGATGAGTTCGCTTCGCGCGTCGAGGCGGCCAGGGGCGGCACCCACGTGGTTCTGAGTCCGGTTGAACTCCGTCCTGAGCCCTTCCAGGAGCGACTGCTCGATCAGATCGCTCTCGCACGCCAAGGCGGGCATCACCGCAATCTACTCGTGTCGGCAACGGGCACCGGCAAGACGGTCATGGCGGCGGTCGACTACGCGCGTCTTCAGGGAGACCTTGCCACGGGCGCGCTTGCTCTTCGTCGCTCATCGCGAGGAGATCCTGGACCAGAGCCTCGCCACGTTTCGCCATGGCCTCCGCGACCAGGCCTTCGGCGAGTTGTGGGTTGCCGGGCAGAGGCCTCGCCGGTTCGAACACGTCTTCGCGTCGATCCAGAGCCTCCACGCGACAGGACTCGCCGACATCGATCCAACCCACTTCGATGTGGTGATCATCGACGAGTTCCACCATGCCGCGGCTCGGACCTACACCACGCTGCTGAACCACATACAGCCGATCGAGCTACTCGGGCTGACCGCCACGCCTGAACGAAGTGACGGCCTCTCGATACTGGGCTGGTTCGACAATCGGATCGCTGGAGAGCTGCGGCTATGGGACGCCATCGACCAGCATCGCCTGTCGCCTTTCATGTACTACGGCATCCATGACGGGCTTGACCTCCGCACCATCCCCTGGCAACGCGGCCGCGGCTACGATGTCGAGCGTCTCTCGAATCTCCTGACCGGAGACTCGGCCTGGACGAACCTCGTTCTGAAGCAGCTGCTCGCCCACGTCGATGACGTCCACACGATGAGGGCTCTCGGGTTCTGCGTCAGCGTCGAGCACGCTCGCCACATGGCGCGCGTGTTTGGCGAGGCAGGCATTCAGGCCACGGCAGTGTGGGGCGACAGCCCGGATTCGGAGCGACGGGCCGCTCTCGCCGATCTATCTGCCCGCCGGGTGAACGTAGTCTTCTCCGTGGACCTCTTCAACGAAGGTGTCGATCTACCGACGCTCGACACACTCCTGCTCTTGCGTCCAACCGATAGCCCCACCCTGTTTCTCCAGCAACTGGGCCGTGGGCTCCGGCGCTCATACGGAAAGACGGTCTGCACGGTCCTCGACTTCGTCGGGCGCCACCGCACCGAGTTTCGATTCGACCGGCGCCTGCGGGCCCTCCTGGGCGGAAGCCGCAAGGACCTCACGGAGCAGATCGAGAAGGGCTTTCCGTTCCTCCCTGCCGGCTGCCACATGGAGCTCGACCCGGTCGCGAGCGAGATCGTCCTCCGTAACATCCGCGAAGCCCTGCCTTCACGCTGGCCAGCGAAGGTCGAGGAGTTGCACCAGCTCGCAAGCCGAAAGCCCGACATCGGCTTGGCTGAGTTCCTGAGCGAGACGGGGCTCGATCTGGACGACATCTACACGGGCGGGAAGTCCTGGTCAGACCTTCGAGCGGATGCCGGCCTGCTGACGGCAACTCCGGGACCCCATGAAGGAGTCCTCCGCCGATCATGCGGCCGCCTTCTCCACCTCGACGACCTGCTTCGGATCGATGGCTACCGCAAGCTCCTTGCTCATGATCGCCCTCCGGTGCCCTCGTCCTTGTCCAGCCTCGATCGCCGCCTTCTCCGGATGTTGGTGGCCGCGGTCGTCGGGCGGGTCCTGACCGCGACCACGAGCCTTGCAGAAGGCTGCCGGCTCTTGTGGGTCCACCCCCAGATCCGAGCGGAGCTCATTGAACTGCTGACCATCCTCTCGACGCGGCTCCAGCATGTAGCGCATCCGTTGACGGCTCACCCTGACGTGCCCCTACAAGTGCATGCCCGCTATTCCCGTATCGAGATCCTGGCAGCCTTCGACGTCGGAGACGGCGCCAGGGTTGCGCCCTGGCAGACCGGCGTGTACTGGGCCAAGGACGCGGGCGCCGACCTGCTTGCGTTTACACTCGACAAGACAAGCGGCCAGTTCTCGCCAACGACCCGATACCGCGACTACGCGATCAGCCGCGACCTCATCCATTGGGAAAGCCAGTCCACAACGCGCGCAGACAGCGAAACCGGCCTCCGCTACCAACGCCACGCCCAGCAGGGCACGAGCGTGATGCTGTTCGCCCGCCTCCGCACCGACGACCGCGCCTTCTCCTTCCTCGGGCCCGCGGACTACGTGAGCCACGAGTCGGAGTTGCCCATGGCGATCACCTGGCGGCTGCATCACCGCCTGCCGGGCGACCTGTTCGCGTCCTTCGCGGCGGCTGTGGCGTAGCGAGCCCTTGCCGGTGCAAAGATCGCCGGTCGACGAGCCGTTCCCCTGCTGTGCCTATTCCTGGAAGAGCGTCTCGCCGGTCTCGTTGACCACGGTTTCATCGGGGATGCCCACGGCCTCATGCACCTCGCCGGTAAGGCGCATTTCCCACCACCGCGCGAGGAGGGCCGCGAGGATTTCATCGGCCGTCGCCTCGTCCTTCTGGTCACTATCGACGCTGAAGCCAACGGCGTACAGGTGGTTGTACCTTTTCGACACTCTCCCCCCAATCTCGGCGGTTTCAGGGTCCGACGTTCAGAGAACGTGGTCGTTGATTTCGAGCCCCAGCGAATCTAGTCTGGCCGATCCTGCAGCCGCGGCACGACACGCTTACACAAGCCCGGTTCGGCACAGAGTCACAGGCGAGAGGAAACCATGATCGCGGTCAAGCGAGAGGGCGAGATGCTTCTGGTCGGGCGACAAACACTTAGCTACGACGAGGCGCGGGAACTCGTCGATAGGATCTGGGCGGCTATCCCGGTGGAGAGGTCGGAAGACGGCACCCCGATCTGCCCAAAGTGCGGCAGCGAAGCCACGGAGGACACGCCAGGCTTCTGGGTGTGCGAGGTCCTCGAGTGCGACGGCTATCATCAGGCCGTGTACGAAGGCGAGTGATTCCGCGGCGAAACTGGGTCCCAACCTCAACGCGACGATTGGGACAAGGCAACCGTCACCAGGACCTATTCTTTCTCTTCTGAGGTAGCGCCTGGGAGTCGTATGGGTTGATAGGTCAGCGCAGTCGTGACGACCTCCTCTGCCGTCATTTGTACCTTCGGGTAGTAGATCAGGTCGGAGATGGCGGGATGCGGAACGCTGCTTTGGACTTGCTTCTCTATTTCGACCAACTCCTCCTCGGTGCCTTCGGCGTTCATCAGGCGCTCTACAAGTGCCACGAGCTCTTGCTTCGTGAGGTGTTGGGGCATCCCAGATTCAGGTTAGTAGTGAAGGTTAGGGTCCAGGACTTCTTTGTGATACCGCGGGGTTACGACCATGATGTTCTCTAGGTCATAGACGCCACCCCCCTGCTGAATCGGCGTCCGGTGGTGCAAAATGTAGGAGGTCTGCTCGCCGAGCTCTTGGCCTCTTACGACTCTTGGTGCGAATCCCTCCCTCATGCGCGCTCGATTGGCGGAACTGAACTGTGCCGACAGCTGTGGGTCTTCGCCAATCGCCTTCCAGAACTGCCCTCGGAACTGATCAAAATCTCTGAACTCCTGCCCTCGTAGCTTTTCGGCAATCTGCCGAGGCACGAGCCCTGCGTTGCCTTCAGATCCGCGAAGCCAGCGCCCTCTTATGAGTGGAAGTCCCTCGCCGCCAGCAGCAACACCACGGCCAGCCCTCAATTCCTGACTTAGAGTACGGGCTCCACTGGTTAGGATGCCGCCGACTGCACCCGCAGCGCGGACCCCGGCTTCTGTGGCCGCCCACTTCGCACCCTCCTCTACGCCTTTACCAACGATCTCACCGCTAGCGTTCTGTGCTTCCTTGAATGAATTGGGCGTGTTGACGAGGACCTTCTCGATTCTCGTGTCACCGCCCGCGGCGGATAGTTGAGCGTCACGGTGTTGCTTTTGCGCCTCGGCCTCGGCACTCCGGTCCTGGCTAAAGCGGTCGAGCCACAGGCCCTTGCCGAGCACGCCGATCTTCTTGCCGAGCGCGTCGAGCTGATCGTTTAGGTATCTAGCCCCCTGCCCAAGGCGAGATTGACCAAGCCACTTGGCGGCGCCCTCGATGATGTTCCCGAGGGGCCCATGATTCTCTTCGCCAACAACTTCAGGTGTCGGAGGCTTACCATCTGCCTCGCCTGCTGACGACCCCCGCACTTGAGGGCTGACCTTGCCGTACTCCTCCCATGGCCGGGCCGTCTCTCCGCTGGTCGGGTTGGCAGGCTGGTTTTCGTGCCCGGTCGGATCGACGTACCGCAGCGGGTTGTCGTTCGCGTAGAAGTACCGGTGCAGGCTAGGCGGGTCGTCGATCTGGCCGAGGAAGGAGTCCTGGGTGAGGAAGCGGCCGAGCTGCGGATCGAAGTAGCGGGCCTTGGCGTTGTAGAGGCCCGTCTCCGGGTCCCACTCGTAGCCGGTGAAGCCGAAGCGGTTCTTGCTGAGGCGGCCAGCTCGGTCGGGAAGCGGTAGTTGCCCCAGGCGTCGAGGTGGTAGCTGGCGGCGACGGAGCCGGCGTCGTCCGTCAGGTTGACGACGGAGCGGAGGCCGTCGAGGTGAGAAGTAGCGGCGGCCTTCGTCGGTGCGGAAGAGGCTGATCAGGCGGTCGGAGCCGTAGTCGTACTTGGCCTTCTGGACGCCGGTCTCGTCGTACTCGGCCAGGACGCGACGTCTGGTCGTAGACGTACTGCGCGATGCCCGTCTTCGCCGATCTTCTTGGTGCGGCGGCCGTCGAAGTCGTACTGGAAGCGGCCGAGGGTGCTCGACGCCCTGGACCGACTCCACCAGCTTGTCGCGGATGTCGTAGCGGTAGTCGGTGGGTTGGCCGGTGCCGACGGTCTTGGTGAGCTGGTTGCCGTTCGTGTCCCAGGTGAAGGCCGTGCTGTTCGCGGGCGTGACCAGGTCGGCGAGCGACGTCAGGCGGTTGAGGTTGTCAAAGACCCCTTGCTTGTCCGCAAGGACGGCGCCGGCCGGTGGTCCGCTCCGTCTCCCGGGTGCGGTTCCCGACGGCGTCGTAGCCGTAGGTTACCACCCGCCCGTTCGGGTAGTTCGCGTCCGTCGGGTAGGTGACCGTGCGCGAGCCGGTTGAGGGCGTCGTAGGTGTAGGTCGTCGTCTCGGTCGAGGCCGCCGTTCGTCCTCGACCTGGCTCAGGCGGTTGCCGTTCGGGTCGTAGGTGTAGGCGTAGCGGCTGACCGTGGCGCCGGCCTTGGCGTTCGTCGAGCGAGGTGAGCCGGTCGGCCTTGTCGTAGCCGTGGGTGGCGACGACGCCGTTCGGGGTAGGTGACCGTCTTCAGCAGGTCGTCGGGCCAGTAGGTGTAGGTGGTGGTCGCGGCCTCGGGACGGCCGAAGGCGGTGGTCGCGGTCTTCAGCCGGTTCTGGCCGTCGTAGGTGTAGCTGGGTGACGACGGCCGTCGGGGTCGGTGACGGTCTTCCGCGTGCCGTTCCGCGAAGTAGGTGTAGGCGACGGTGCGGGTCCCGCCGTCGGGCAGCGGGCGTCGTCTCGGCTTGCCAGGCGGTCGAGGTCGTCGTAGGTCCGCGTGGTGGTCAGGTCGTCTCGGGCGGATCGGTGCCGCTGGCCACCGACTCGTCGACCTGCGGTGCAGGTTGGCGTTCGGCGTCGTAGGCGTAGGCGATCGCCGGTGGTGTGGCGCCAGGGCCGGACGGGATCGCCGGCGCGCGAAGGCGTAGGCCTTCGTCTTCAGCCGGTTCAGCTCGTCGTAGGTGCTCGTGACGGTCTGGCCCTTGGGGTCGGTGAGCATCGTCTCGTTGCCGTTCTCGTCGTACTCGTGGCGGGTGACGAAGCCGAGGCCGCCGGGGTCCTGGGTGAAGACGGTCAGCCGGTTGAGGCTGTCGTACTCCATCTCCACGACGTGGGTGTTGGCGTCGGTCTGGCGGATCCGGTTCCGGTTCTCGTCGTAGGCGTAGCTCGTGACCGGGCGGGGGTCGCCGGACGCCGGGCGCGGCCTGCGTGACGCGGATGAGCTTGCCCGAGCTCGTCGTAGGCGAAGTCGGTCGCCTGGTCCTTCGGGTCCTTGACCTCCGTCTTGTTCCCTTCGTCGTCGTAGGCGTAGGTCGTGACCTCGCCTTCCCCGTTCGTTCACGGTCCGAAGGCGGTTCAGGTCGTCGTAGGTCTTCTGCACCGAGAACGGCTCGCCGAGGTCGGCGGCCCTCTGGTCCTTCTCCTCGGTCGCGTTGCCGTTCTTGTCGTAGGCGTAGGTGGTGGTCGCGGCCTCGGGCGTGCCGAAGCCGTCGGTCCGCGAGGCGACCCGGTTCGCGCGCGTCGTAGGTGAACCGGGTTTCCTTCCCTTCCGCGTCCTTGGTCGAGGTCTTGTTGCCGTTGCCGTCGTAGACGTGGGTCTCGAGGACGATGCCGGTGACGGCTCCGGTCGACGCGCTGACGGTCGCGGCGTCGGTCACGGTGACGACCCGGCCCAGGGGGTCGGTCTGGGTCACGGTCAGGATCCCCCGCCGGTCCTTCTCGGTCTTCCGGTTCCGCGCGTCGTCGTACGTGACCTCGACGGTCTGCGCTGTCGAAGGGCGCGGGATCGGTGGTCTTCGTGAGGCGGTTCAGATCGTCGTAGTCGAAGCGGCGTGGTGTTGCCGCGCTTGTCGCGTCTCCGCGACGCTTGTTCACGCCGTCGTAGGTCGTGACCACACTCTTGCTCGCGGGGTCGGTGGTCTTCGTGACCCGGTTCAGGCCGTCCAGCTCGTGGACCGTGGCCTGGTTCTTGCGCGTCCTTCTCCGTCTGCTTCCGCGCCACGTCCTCGTAGACCGTCTCGCGGCTCCAGGGCACGCCGGTCAGCGTCCCGTCCACCGCTCTCCGTCCTGCGGCCGGCCGAGGTTGTCGTAGGTGAAGGCGTGGGCGATCCCCCGCCGGTCGGTCTGCTGCGTCTTCAGGCCCTCGCCGTCGTAGGCCGCGAGCGTCTCCTTGCCCAGCGCGTCGACCGTGCGCACCAGCCGGCCGAGGGCGTCGTACTCGAACCGCGTCGACGTGGCCGTTCGGGTCCTGGACCGCCTTCTTGCTGCCGAGGCCGTCGTAGACCGAGACCGTCTCCAGCCCCAGCCGGCCGGGATCGACGACCTGGTTCGTGACCCGGTCGAGGCCGTCCAGGGTCGTCCGCACCGCGTTGCCGCGCGGATCGGTCGTGGTCATGGAATGCGTCCGGTCGTCGTAGGTCGTGCTCGTGACGTACGTCTCCCCCGCCGCGCCGGCGCCTTCGAGCTTCACCGTCCGCGTCAGCTCGCGGTTCCGCTTGTCGTACCGGTACGTCGTGCGCAGCCCGCGCGTGAGGTCGCGGTCCTCGCTCTTGTTGACGTGCGAGCCTTCGGGGTCGTCGTAGGTCGCCGTCGCCACCTGGCCGAGCGCGTTCGTGGTGCGGACCAGCCGGTTCAGCTTGTCGTAGGCGTACTGCGTCGCGTGGCCGTTGGCGTCGGTGACGGACAGTGCGGTTGCCGACCTTGTCGTAGGCGTACTGCTCGCGGTACGGCCGGCCGCGGCTTCGGGCAGGACCTTCTCCTTGACGCGGTAGAGGCCGTCGAGCACGAAGCCGGTCCGGAGGCCCGCGAGGTCCGTCTCGGCGGTCTTGTTCCCCACCAGGTCGTACTCGAAGGTCGCGACCTGGCCCAGCGGGCCTTCGGAGCCGACACCGGTCTCGACCTCGGTCTTCGTCAGCCGGTTGAGATCGTCGTACGTGTGCTTCTTCGACGCACGCCGCGGCGGTCGGTCTCGCGCGTCTTGTTCCCGTTGCCGTCGTACTCGGTGGCGGTGGTCAGGGTGGTCGAGCCGAAGCGGGTCTGCGTGGCGACCGGCCGGTTCAGGCCGTCGAGCGTGATCTCGGTCCGCGCGCCCTTGGCGTTGGTGACGGCCTGCGTCTCGCCCGCCGACGAAGTACTCCGTCTCCGTCTGCCTCGTCGTCCGAGACCTCGGGCGCCGCTGGCCCGCCGCGACCCGCCGGTCGAGCACCGGCCGGTCGATGCCGTCGTACGTGACCCGGTGATCGCGGCCCCAGACGTCGGTCTCACGCACGAGCCGCGCCCGCGCGTCGTAGTCCTGCTGCGAGCACGTTCCCCAGCGGGTCGGTGGTCGTCTCGGGGTTCCCGAAGCTGTCGTGGTCGGAGTGCGTGGTCGCGTTGCCGCGCGGGTCGGTGGTCGAGATCAGGCGGCCGAGGGTGTCGTACGCGTACCGCGTGACGTTGCCCAGGGCGTCGGTCGTGGACTTCAGGTCGCCGGTGGTCGCGTCGATCTCGTACCGGGTGACCCGGCCTTCGGCGTCGGTCTTGCTCGTCAGCTTGTTGAACGCCGGGTCGTAGGCGTACTGCGTCTCCACGACGCCCAGGTCGGTCGTCTGCACCCGCTCCGAGGTGAGGTTGCCGCGCGGGTCGTAGCCGTAGTCGGTGACGCGACCGTTGGCGTCGGTCTCCTGGAGCTTCAGGACGTCGTCGGTGGCCCAGGCCATGCGCGTGGTCTTGCCGAGCGGCTCCTGGATCTCGAGCGGGCTGCCGTTGCCGTTCAGGACGTAGAGCGTCGGCTTGCCCCGCGGGTCGGTGACCGTGTTCTTGAACCGGCCCGCGATGCGCCTCCTGGTAGTCGAACTGGAACGCGGTGGTGAGGGTCTGGCCCGAGGCCGGGAACTCGCGCACCTCCTTGACGTACTCCTCCTTCCCGACGATCAGCAGGCCCGGGCGCCCGGCTGCGGTCTCGCCCGGGAAGGTGTCGGCGAACTGGTAGTAGGAGATCTCGGTGCGGTTGCCGTTGGGATCGACGGCGGCGGTGAGCTGGTAGCGGTCGCGCACGTCGCCCGTCGAGTACTCGTAGGTCTCCACCCGGTCTTCGGCCCGCGGCTGGCCGGAGAGGTTGGTGCCGACGCGCCTGGCCTCGATCAGGTTGCCCTGCGCGTCGTAGCGGTACTCGACGCGGAGGGCGAGCGGGGCGATGGTCGCCGTCGCCACGCGCTCGTGGCCGCCCGCCGACACGTAGGTGAAGCTGACGGTGCGGACGGGTGTGGCGTTCGGGGCCTGCACCTCGGACACCGCGATCGACGTGCCCGTCGGCGTCGTAGCGCGGCACGATCCGGTCGCCGTGCGGCTCTTCGATGTACTCGAGGCGCTTCGACCCGGTGGGCTCGCGCGGCGACACCGGCTCGCGGAAGTGATGCCGCGTCCCCGACTTGTCGATGAAGTCCCAGCCGTCGCCGCTCCGGACCGAGCTTGGTGTGGTAGCCCTTCTGCGGCGTGAAGGTCAGGCCGTCGTCGGTGGTGCGGAAGGACTGGCTGCTGCCGTCCGCGGTCTGCACGACCCACGACCCCGCACGCCGTGGGCGTCAACTGCGACTCGTAGTTGAAGCTCCAGCCCGCGCCCATGAGGCCCATCGGCGCCCTTGGCCGCGCTCGAGTACGAGCGCGTCACCTCGAGGCCGAGGTGGCGGCCGGGCACCTTGAGGTCCGTCGACTGCCTGCACCACGTGGCCGTCGAAGACGTCGACGCCCTTCACGAAGGTGTGGCCCACGGGCAGGACCGAGCGGTTCTTGAGGTCGCCCTCGATCTCGCCGCTCGCGCGCTGGACGATGGTCGGAGTCCGCCAGATCCTGGGCCTGCACCTCGAAGGGCTTCCTGGCGAGGACCGGACCGCCCAGGACGCCGTAGGGCACGGTGACGGTGTGCACGCCGGGCCCGAGGGGCAGGCTCGCGATGGGCGCGGGCGCCGCGCCGTCGATCGAGAGCGACTCGGCGCGCCCGTCGATCGTGAAGTCGACCTTGGCCGCGCGGCAGAGGCCGAAGACGACGGGCGCCTCGTCGCCGCAGAGGGTCCCGTTGAGGGGGTCTTGCACGGCCGAGAGCGACACCTTTGGCGTGTTGAGGCTCAGAAGCGGGCAGGCCTCGTCCGCCCGTCGGCGGCTTGAGTGACGCGGAGCGGATGCCGCCCAGCGGATCGGAGCCGCCGAAGATGCCGTAGGCCGTCGAGAAGATGAGGTCGCTCGTGGGCCCGGCGGCGAGCGTTCCGCCCACTCCCTGGATGGCCGCGCTGATGACCGTCGGGTTCCGCGGATCGAGGACGCTGACCAGGTACACGGCGCGCGACGTGGCCACGACCGCGATCCCGTCGCGGAGCAGGACGTCGGTGGGCGCCTCCGGCAGCTCCACCCAGCCGAGAGGCTCGGGCGCTCTGGGGCTGCGAGACCCTGACGACCACGAGCAAGGCCTTCGGCGTGCCGTTGATGCGGCCGAAGCCGGCCACCACGGCGACCGGTCCCCCCACGACGTCGCCCACCGCGACCGCCTGGCCCTGGTCGAGCCGGTTGCCGCCCGAGTCGAGATGGCCGAGCGCCACCGGCGTCGGGAACAGCAAGTGCTGTGTCTGCGGGTTGACCGTCGCGAGCCCGATGTCGCCCGTGGCCACCACCACCGGCTGGCTGAGCCCGTCGACCGAGAGGTCGGCGACGTCGAGGTCGTAGAGCCGCGCGGGCTGGCCGGGCGCGGTCTCCACCTTCGTGGTCGAAACCACGGCGTCGTTGCCGAAGCCCTGGCCGTCGGTGTTGAGCTTCTGGACCATGCTGAAGTAGCCGGTGCTGAAGAGCTGCCCGCCGGTGGCCGCGAAGAAGTTGTCGCGGGCCCGGCCCAGGTCGACGACCTGGATTCCCTTGCGGAAGGTGGAGGCGTAGGCGCGGTCGTTGCGGACACGCGCGCGCAGGACGTACCCCTCGACCGTGCTGCTGGTGAGGCTCGCCGCTCCGACCCAGAGCGCGTCGGTCGGGCTCGAGACGTCGAACACGTCGAGGTTCGCCGGGAGCGATCGGCTCGTGCGGCCCGGTGGCCACCACGACCGTGCCCTCTTCGCCGGTAAGGTCGAGCGGACGGCCGGTCACGAAGGGGTACCCGCCGAGCACCACCTCGCGCGGGAATACGGGATTCGAGACGTCGAACGAGCGCAGGGTGCCGGTGTAGAAGTCGTTCTGCACGAGCCAGGCGCGATCGCCGAGGACCACGATGCCGGGCGAGAGGAACGTCTCGCCGGTGCCCGGCGGGTTCAGGGAGCCGGGCGCGTAGGTCTGGAACTCGGAGCGATAGGTGGAGGCGAGGGCCTTGGGCGCCGGGTTGCCGTTCGCATCGCGGTCGATGTCGACGATGCCGTCCGGCACGAGGTCGGCGCCCTTGACCACGATCGCATAGCGCGTCCCGTACTTGAGGCCGCCGCGAGGCTCGATCGTGACCGAGGTGACGGTGGTGGTGTCGTCGCCGATGTTCTCGTAGGCGACGGGCGTGCCGTTGGCGTCGCGGCCGACGCCCGAGAGCGAGGCCGGCACGGCCACGGCCCCCGTGGTCGTGATCTCCTCGAGCGTCACGTTGGGCCGGCCCGTCGAAACGATCCGCCGCACCGGCTCGGAGAACACGACCCGCGGGAAGACGGCGGTGGTGACGCCGTTGCTCCGGTCGGCGGGCAGGGTCTGGTCGTTCAGCACCGCCGGCGGGTCGTTGGGCAGGTTGTCGTCGCCCGTCCCCCCGCCCGCGATGACCCGGAAGTTGAGGGTGGCCCGAACCGGGCGCCCCGAAGGCCGGCAGCGCGGTGACGGCCACGGTGTAGAGCCCCAGCGAGTCTGGGCTCCACCGCGGGGTCGAGGATGTAGGGCATGCCCAGCGGCTCGCCCGCGCGTGGATCGCGGCGCACGCCCCACGGACCGCCCCTGGACCTCGACCGAGGTGAGGGTGACTCCGTCGGAAGTGGAGACGCCGACCACGAGGGTGGTGCCCTGGATCACCAGGCCGTTCGTCACGACCTTGCGGACGCCCGCAGTCTCGCTCATCAAACGGATCTGGATCTCGGGCGTGGGCAGCGGCGGCTCGATCGCGGGGAACGAGACGTTGGTCGTGGCCACGTTCCTGCGGTAGCGGATGGCGAGCCCGGGGGGTAGCTCGCGGGCGCCACCTCGAAGGCGGTGGCGCACTGGAACGAGCGCCCTTCGTTGGTCCCGCAGGTCGCGTTGTCGGGCGCTCCGCTCGGCGAGGGCCGCGATCTGGACATTGCCCCCGACGTACTGCGGGTCCCACAGGGTGAAGGTGCCGTCGGCCTGACTGATCGCACCGAACGCGCCCCCGCTCAGGAGAGGCTGGCCGCCTGCATCGACTCCCGGTGACCCAGGCCCCGGCCACGGGCTCGTAGGTGGGCGACACGGCCTGCGGGTTCCACACCGCGCGGAGCACCTTGCCCGTGACCAGCCCGCGCCGAAGGCTGTCCCGGCAGGAGCGAGTCGTAGGTCCAGAAGAGGATCGTGTTGCTCTGCGACACGCCCTCGACGCCGAAGACGCCGGCCGCCGGAGGTGATGACCCCCAGGCTGTCCACGTAGCCGCTGAAGGGCGGCGACTCCGTGACCACGCGACGCGCGGGCCCGTCGCCCTGGAGCGAGGCATGGGCCAGGGTCTGGTAGACGAACCGCCCATCCGGCCCCTCGACCCGACGGGCCACGTAGTAGACCGCGTCCTCGGGGCGGGGCGGCCGCTGGTCGGCGGGCACTCCGCTGAAATCGGGAATCGGGGAACGCGAGGTGCGCTTCCTTGCTGAAGCGCGGCTTGTCGGCCGAGGTGATGCGCAGGCCGCTCGCCACGTGGGCCCGCGGTCGCCCGCTCGCGTCGTTGCCGAAGCTCGGCTGCTGGCCCGGATAGAGGCTCTCGAGCTGCGCGGCGGTGAGTGCCTCGAGCCGCAGGGTGACGCCCTGGGCGAGGGCGCCTTCGGGGATGCGCAGCTCGACGCCCCCGTCGCCCTTCACGACTCCGCCGCCCGCCCCGATGCCGGTCGTTCCATCCGGTGCGACGAACTCGCTGCGCGTGAAGGTCGTCACGTTGCCCTGGGGGTCGGTGATCGTGACCAGCAGGCGATCGGAGATGGAGGCGCGGATGGTCGCGGGCACGAGGATCCCGAGGCCGCCCTGGTTGTCGACCTGGAACGTCGACACGTCCCCGTTGCCGGTGTTGAGGATCAGGACCTCGGAGCCGGGGGCGAAGCTGCCCGCCGGCGCGGTGAGGGTGACGAAGCCGTTCGCATCGGGGTAGCTGAAGACGAGCTTCGTCGCGTCGTAGACCGGCGGCACGAAGTCCTTGGTCGTGATCCGAACCGTGGGGACGGCCACGGGCCGCCGAAGCCATCGAGAAGTCCGCTCGCCACGAGGGTGTAGCTCTTCGAGTACTCCAGGGGCTGGACCGGGACCACCGAGAGCAGGCGCTTCGTCGTGGACAAGACGAAGCGCACGGGCACCGTGACGCCGCCCGGCGGGCTCTCCCTTGTAGAGCTTCACCGCGTCCGCGGTCACGCTGTCGGACCGCAGCGGGCTCGTGGCCGTCACGTCGAACTGCACCGTGGGCTCGACGCCCAGGGATCCATCGGGAGGCGCCACGGTCGCGGTGGTCAGGGTGCCGGCCAGGGTCAGGTCGAGGGCCGTGGTCTGGCCGCGCGACGACCGCGGCGGTTCCGGTGCCCGCGAGCGACGTGCCGGGCACGATCGCCGTCACGACCACGGAGCCCGGGAGGGCCACCAGCGAGGTACTGGCCCGCCGAGTCGGACGACGCCACGAAGGGAAGGCCGGCGGTCGTGACCTGGGCCTGGACCGCGATCGGCGCCGCCCGCGGACTGCGCGGTCGTGGCGCCGGCGACGAAGCCGAAGGGAGTCGGTCGAGCGGTAGAGGACGTAGCGGCCTTCGCGGACGATCCCCGGGCAGGCCCGCGCCGGGCGTCGAGACGACGCGGTCGCCCTGGAGCTCGGCCAGGGCCACGACCACGAGCGTCGGCACGCCGTCGAAGCGGTCGATCCGCGCGAACAGGAGTCCGTCCCCCGGCGCCGATCGTCGCGATGGCGGCCCCCGAAAGCGTGAGCTGCGCGCCGATGGCGAGAGCGTCGCGCCCGGCAAGGTCGAGCGAGACCTCGGCGATCGGGGTGAGGCCAGGCCCGTCGGCAGGAAGGCGTCGAGCTCGACCTGGCGGAAATCGATGGGCGTAGGCGCGGTGAGAGCCAGGGCCGGGATGGCGAGCGCGGCATCGCCCGAGCGGAGCTGGATCGCCTCGCTGCCGCCGGTGGACGCCGCGAACGCCCTCGCGGCCCGCGAGGATGTCGAGGTGCACCGTGCCCGTGGTGAGATCGATGGCCTCGAACGTGCGCGCGGGCGTGATCGGGAAGCGAGCCGACAGCTCGACGTTCCCGCAGGCGCCGTCGCACCCGTCTCCAGCGGCACCGCCGCGGTGCCGGCGCGGTAGAGGACGATGTCGATCGAGTCGCTTGTCCTCGGAGGCCACGACGCCCGTCGCGAGGGTGTAGGTCTCGGTGACGTCCGCCGAGACCACGGTGCCCGAGGGCAGCGGTGTGGGCGAGGTGACGGTGAGCGCGCCGGCGGCGGTCCCGCCCGTCGGGCGGAATGACGCGCCGGGCTCGACTCGGCTGCGGCTCGTGGCGGTCGCGGGCAGCTCCGCCATGGCCAGGCCCTGCGAGCATGTCGCCCGGGCGCGGGCACCGCGAGCGGCGGATCCCCGGCGTCCGGGACGACCAGGGCGTAGCTGCCCAGGCCATTGAGGTTGGCCGCGAAGGTCGTCGCCCGCGGGCACGAGGCCGGCGACGACCAGGGTCCACGCGTGCAGCGTTTCGTCGTAGCGCGCGAGATGCGCGAGGGCGGGCGCCGGGGTCACGCGCGATGTCGACGGGCAGCGAGCCGCCGACGGGCATCGCCGCGGCCAGCTCGAACGCGGCGAGCGGCGACCACCCCAGCGGCAACAGGCCCGGCAGGCCCTGCGGCGAGAGCCGGGTCAGGGTGGCGCGTGGTCGGGCGCGGCGACGCGCCGGCCGGGAATCGTGACCGTCACCCCGAAGGGCAGCGCGGCGCGTGGCCGGCGCCGAGAGCACGCCGCCGCTCGCGTCGACCGCGGTCGGCGGCCGCGCGAGGCGTGAGCCGGAGGTCCACGGCCACCGTGCCCACGGTGGGCGCCACCACCACGGGGCGCTCGACCGCCGTCGATCCGGCCTTGGACGCGCGCAGCAGCGTCGGCCCATCGCCGAGGGCGAAGGTGAAGCGGCCGCGGGCATCGGTCGTGGCCGACGCGGTCAGCGGAGGCGCGGCTGGCCACGACCGTGGCCGCCCGCCAGCGGCAGGCCCGTGGCGTCGGACAGCACCTGACCGAGCGCCGCGCCGTCGGCACCGACCCTCACGCCGCGCGACGCCGAGCCGTGGTTGCCGGCGCGGTCGGTGGCCTCCGCCACGACGGTCAGCGTCTCGCCGGTGGCGGCGCAGGCCGGGACCGACAGGTCGAAGGCGTAGGGCGGCGCCGTGAGCGTCGGGCCGGCGCCCGGCACACGAGTCGCGGCCGCTCACGAAAACTCGGAAGGCAACCGTGTCGACGCCCACCGCATCGGTCGCGGTGGCGACGACCGACACCGCCTGGCCACGCGCGATCCGCTCCGGCGCCGTCAGATCGACGAAGGGCGGCGTGGAGTCGCGGGTGACGAGCACGGCGTCGCTCCCGGTCTGGCCCGTGCCCGACGTGGCCACCGCCGTGATCGTGTTGTCGCCTTCGGACAGGGCGAGCGACGCGACGGAGAAGGTGAAAGGGCCCGAGCCTTGAACCACGGCCGCGGTCCCGTTCACGACGACCCCCGCCAGGGTCGTCGGCCTGGACGGTGCCGGTGACCGCGACCGTCGGCGTCGCGGGTGAGAAGGCCTGCGGCCGGCGACGCGATCTGCACGACCGGAGCGTCCTGGCCGCCGACGATCACGGACACGGTCCGCGTCGTCTCGTTGCCCGCCGCGTCGCGGGCCACCACCGTGAAGACGTGGGGACCGTCCGGGAGGACGGCCACGCTCTGCTGCCAGCCGTCTCCGGTCCGGCTCGCGGTCGCGCCATCGACGGTGACGGTCGTGGCCGTCGCGTCCTGCGCGAGACCCTGGACCACGACCGGGAACGCCGTGATCCGCGCACCGGCGACCGGGCTCGCGATCGTGAGCGTGGGCGGCGTGCGGTCGACCACCACATGGCGGTCGGCGCTCGAGGCGTTGCCGACGCCGTCGATCGCGGCCACGGTGAGGGTAGCGGTCCCCTCGGCGGCCAGAGTGCGGCATTGGCGTCGAAGGCACCCACCGCGCCACGGGCAGCGGCTGGCCGTTGAGGGTCGCGGTGACGGGCGAGGCATCGGTGATCTGCCCGCGGACCGGGAGCGCGTTCGCGTTCGTGACGGCACCCTCGGCGGGCTCTGCGATCGCGATCACCGGCGCGGCCGAGTCGACGGTGACATGAACGGTGGCGGTCGCGCGTGTTGCCCCCCGCGTCGCGAGCCAGGGCGACGACGGTCAGCGGGCCATCGGCCGCGGTCAAGTGGCCGGTGAACTCGTTGCCCGCGCTCGTGGCGAGCGCGCCGTTGACCTCGATCAGCGACCGGCGACGCGTCGGCGAACGTGCCTCGGACCTCGACCTCGGGCCCTCGGACCGGTCGCACCTTCGGCCGGGCTCGTGATCTGGACCGTAGGCGCGGTGCGGTCGACCTGGACGGTGACGCTGGCCGAGCCGGTGTTGCCCGCGGCGTCGGTCGCGACCGCGCGTGAAGGTCGCGTGGGTCCCGGCCCGACCGGCACGCCCAGCCGCGGTGAAGCTCGACCCGGTGACCGCGGCGTCGACCCCGTTGACCTTGACCGTGACCGGCGAAGCGTCGGTGACGCCGCCCGACACCGTGATGGCCGCTTCCTTGGTCGTGTCGCCCGCGGACGGCGCCGTGATCGTGACCGTGGGTGCGTTGGCGTCGACGGTGAAGGCTGCCGTGGCGGTCGCCGGGTTTCCGGCCGCGTCCTTGACCTGCGCGCTCGAGGGTGTGGTCGCCGTCCGCGAGGGCGAGAGCTCGCCGGCAGGGTGACGCTCGCCTCCGCCGCGGCCTTGGTGAAGAGCGAGGTGCGGTCGACTCCGTCGAGCAAGACCACGAGGGTCGCGGTGTCGATCCCCGAGGGCGAGGCTCCGCCGGGCCCGGGGTTGTCGGCGTAGGTGACCCGCAGCCGCGGTGTCCGGTTGTTGCTCAGCGAGCCGTTGGCTGGCTCGGCCCAGGCGACCTGCGGCGGCGGCAGGTCGACCGTGAAGCTGGCGCTCGCGGTCGTCGGGTTCCCGGCCTTGTCCTTGATCTGCGCCTCGAGGGTGTGCAGGCCGTCGGCAAGGGCCGCGCTCGAACCCAGTTGGGCGGTGGCCTCGGTGGCGCCTTTCGTGAAGAGCGACGTGCGGTCGACGCCGTCGAGCAGGACCACGAGGGTCGCGGTGTCGATGCCGGAGGCCGCGGCCCCGCTCGGGCCCGGCGGATCGCTGTAGGTGACGCGCAGGCGTGGCGTTCGGTTGCCGCTGACGGAGCCGCTCACGGGCTCGGCCCACGCCGCCACGGGCGCCGTGACGTCGCCGGAGGTGCCGAGGAGTGCCAAGTAGAGGTACGAGGACGGCTGGCTGGCCAGCGTGACCCTGAGGGTCGTCTGCGCGGTGAGCGTCACCGGACGGTCGAAGCCGGCGACGTTCGGATTGAGATCCGAGGGGGAGACTACCTCGACGCCGCCCACCTCGATCCAGGCCGAGGAGACGCGGTGCGAGCCGTCGGCCTCACCGTTTTGAACGCGGAGCGTGAAGGGGCTCGTCACCGTGGCCGGCACGGTGACCGTCGTCGTGTAGACGTTCTTGGAACCAGTGGTCCGGACGTATTTCTGGGGTCCGAAGAAAGGCACCGAGGCCGAGGCCGCCGCGGAGGCTTGCGCCGCGGCGCCGAGTGGCGCCGACGCCGGGGGCAGCGCGCCCAAGCCCGCTCTGGGATTGGCCACGACGGAAGTTCGGGGAGGCCCGAGGGGCCGGTGGGTCCGACGCCCAGACACTGGTCGCGGGCAAGACCCATGAGAGCACAAGGGCCACGAGACGGCGCGTGAAAGGGGCGGAGCTTCGCATCGTGTCTCTCAGGGCACCGTGAGGTCGAGGACGAGGGTCCCGCCCGGGTCCAGGGCGCCGATGTTCTCGATGGACGGGTCGTCGTTGGCCCGGACGTGGACCGTTCCTGGCGGCGCGGTCAACCGTATTCGCCCGCGGGGCCGGTCGTGCCTTCGGCCTTCCAGAGCGGCGCGAAGGCGTCGCTCGTCGCCGTCACCCGAGCGCCCGCGACCGGTTCGGCCGAGTAGTTCGAGACCGTGCCCTGGACCGTGCCCATCTCGGGCGCGGGGAGGATCGCGATGTCCGCCGTCGTCAGCAGCCCATCGGTGACGATGGCGGTCGTGGTCCCGGGCCGGTTCGTGGCGGGATCGACGCGCCACGAGGCGCACGTCGCCGGCGGGCAAACCGCGCAGAACGAAATGGCCGGAGGCGTCGGTCGAGCCGTAGGCCAGCACGAGGCCGTTCGACGTCGTCGATGCGCCACGACTGGCGCGCCGGCAGAAGGAACGCCGTCGCGAGTCACCGTTCCTTCGACGCCGGTGGGCGGGTTCGGTGTAACGCGGGACCGTGAAGTTGACGATCTGCTGGCGGTCGGTCTCGGACAGGCCTTCGAGCGCCTCGGGGTCGCTGAGGTCGGCCAGGGCCCGGACCTGGGCGGGGACTCCGAGGTTCTGAGCCCGGCCCACGGCGAAGGCCATGAGCCCGAGCCGCTGGCCCGCGGGCACCGTCACCGAGAAGGACGCCGTGACTCCCGCGCGGAAGACGCCATCTCCATTGGAGCCACGCTGGAAGTGCGCGGAGGCTGCTCCTGCTCCCCACGCCGCGCCCGCCTCGGAGGCGCTGGCCTCGTGGCCGGCGTGGGCCCACGTGTCGGCGGTGGTCAGGGAGTAGTAGCGTTCGCTGGAAGGTCCGGTCAGCGCCCAGCCAAGGCCGTCGCCGAAGTCGGCGGTCACGACCACGTCCACGGCCACGTCGGCCGCCCCCGGGTTCTGGAGCCAGGTGATCGTCCGCAAGAACGCGCCCGAGACCGGGACGAACTGCTCCTGCCGCACGTCGAGGCCGCTCGCCTGCGACAGCAAGGTGGTCACGCTCTGGCCGGTGGGCGAGAGCCGGCCCGCGGTCGCGGGCGACGAGTCCCCGGCCACCGAGGCCGTCAACGTGACGTCGCCGGCGGTGGCGCACTGCGTGTCGCGCGACGGGTGAAGCGGCGACGGGCCGTAGGCTCCGAGGGTGCCGGCCAGCACCGCCGGATAAGGCGTGCCTTCGCCGACGCGCAGCGTCACCTCGGGGTTCGAGCCCGCCACGAGCGTTCCGTCGGCCACGGCCAGGAGCCGGCGCACGGGCCCCGCCGTCGTGCACGAGCCCGGATCGTGGACGGCGCGGAATCCTCCGGCGGGGACGACGGTGCTGAACCGACCCGCACCGTCGGTCGGGATCGCCGTCGTCCAGCGCGAGTACCCGTCGATCGCCGGTGTAGGGCAGCGACTCGAGCTGGACTGCGGCCTGGAGCGGCGCGCCGGCCGCGTCCTGGAGCTGGCCCGCGAAGACGGCCCCCGGCGCGAGGGTCACGTCGAGTTCCAGGTCGCCGCCGTAGACGAACCCTTCGGCCCGGCCCGGCAGAGCCGTACTGAAGGTCGGCGGCCGTCACGGCGACGCTCGCGAAGTCGCGAACGTGGGGGAAGCGGAAGCTGCCGTCGGACCCGGTTTGGACGGGAGCGCTCGGGGCCTAGCTGCCGAGGAGACGGACGGCCGCGGCCGCGGGCGTACCGCCTGGGCCTCGCGCACCACTCCGAAGACCGCCCAGGCCGGAGCCAGGGCGAAGTTCTGCGTCGCGACGCCGGTGCTGAAGTAGAGGGCGTAGTACTGGGTCAGCGCCGAGTCGTCGGCCGCAGTCACGCGCACACTGACGTAGGTTCCATTGGGCCAGGCGGGGAATCCGCCGTAGAAGGCGTAGAACCCGGCGGCGGTCGTCGGCTGAGACACGCAGCCATAGGGATTGCCGCCGCAAAGCTCGACCGTGGCCGCGGCCGGGGTCGTTCCGTCCGCCTCGGTCACCCGCCCCTTCAAGACGGGAACGCTCGACCCGAAGGTCGACCGGCCGCTCGCCGCCGTTCAGGGTCACGTTGGTCGCGCCGGAGCCGCCGCCGATCGCGCCGGTCAGGGTGTAGGCGCCCGGCGGCAGCGACACGAAGTCGTATCGGCCCGCGGCATCGGCAGTGGTCGAGACCGAGAGCGGACCCGTGAGGTTGACGACCGCGCCCGGCAGCACCGTCGCGCCGTCGGCCGCGGTCACCGTCCCGAAGAGATGGGTCAGGCTCTCGGGCAGGTCGATCGTCAGGGTGAGGCTCCCGCCGTCGGCGAGGGTGTCGCCCACCTCGTATTGCGCTCCGTTGCGGGGATCGGTGACGCGGGCAGTCACGGGGCCCGAGGGCAACGTCGTGGTCACCGTGCCGTCCGCTGCGGTGGTCCGGACGCGCAGCCGGTCTTCGTCGAGGGCGCCCGCGTGCGTGCTCGTGAGCGTGACCGCGAGGCCGCCGAGGCGTTCCGTCCCGCGCTGGACCAGGACCGAGAGGGCTCCGCGCGCGGGGACGATCACGTCCTGGGTCACGTTCACGCCCGGCGTCGCCGCGGATCCAGTGGCCCGCGCGACCACGACCCCCTCGGCGTCGGTCGCTTCGAGGGTGAAAGCTCCAAGCGGGAAGACGGCGAGGCTGAACCCGCCGTCCGCTCCGGCGAGGACGGCTTCGCGCGCGATCGCGCCGCTCAGGATGCGGATGCCCTGACCGGGCACTGGTGCACTGTCCGAGTCCTTGCGCGCCACGCCCACCACCCGTGGCGGCTCGAAGGCCCGCAGGGTGCGCAGGTTGGCGAAGACGAAATGGCCCAGACGATAGTCACCCGTCTGGCCGGCGGCGGCCCGGGCCACGACCACGTAGACTCCGTCAGCGGGGGCCGCGAAGTTGACCTCGCCCGCTTTCTCCCCAAGAGCGCGGTCGTCATTGGCCGCGACGAGCACACCATCGGGGCCGTAGACCTCGAGGTAGGGATCAGCGAGCGCGGCGCCGGTCGCGGCGGGCGCCAGCATGAGGCCGACCGCTTCACCCGCGACCGCCGAGAAGGTCCAGAAGTCACGACGGTGGAGATCGCCGATCGAGCCCAATGGACAGAGGGCATCCTGGTTCACGGTCGCGCCGTGGGACGGCAGGCTGGCGTCCACCTCGGCCCTCCCGAAGAAGTGGAAGGGGCCGTAGACCGTGTCGCAGGTGGCGCTCAGGCGCAGGGGTCCGACGGGGACGTTAGCGATGGCGAAAGCTCCCGCGGCATCCGTGGTGCCGGAGGCGAGCGTGGCGGAGGAGGCGGCCGCGAGGGCCGTGATCGCTTGGACCGCTTGCGGGACGCCGTCCCGCGAGCGAAGCGTGCCCGCGACGGTCCCAACCCCAGGCACCACCACCGTGACGTCGACGGTCTGGCCCTCGGCGATCGCCGTGAGCGGGCTCTCGCCGAAGGACGCCGCGTTCGACGGGTAGTCGGCCCGTACCCGGAACTCCGGGCCGGCCACGAAGGCAATCGAGATCTGGCCAATGCTGTTCGTGTAACCGGTGAAGACGTAGTCGGGGCCGCGAGCGTCCGACTTCCAGCGGACGGGCGACGTTTGGACGGGCGTACCCGTTGGGCTGCCGACCTTTACCGTGACGTTGACGCGGCCCACGGGCGGGAACTGGAGATCGACCAGCGAGAGAGTCCCCGTGACGGTTGTGGTCGCCCGGACGACCGCACCCGAGCGGTAGACGTCGCTGGCCACGACGGTGTAAGTGCCGAACGGCACGTCGGCCAGTCGGTAGTGGCCTGTGGCGGCGTCCGCGGTCGTGGTGCGCGTGAAGCCCCCGGGCACGTCGATCGTGACCGTGCCGTGGACCGGTTGGCCGGCTGCGGTGCGCAGCGTCCCCTCGACCGCGCCCAGGTCGGCGAGGACCACGGGCACGATCACCTTCTGGTCGGCCACCGCCGTCGCGGGCACGGCACGCTCGGGTCCGTTCGCCATCCGGGCCGTCACGGTGAAGGGCCCGGCCGGCAGCAGGACGAAACGGCCGAGCCCCGAGGCGTCGGTGGTGCCGAAGAGGCTCGACGTCCCGTCGGTGAGGGTGAGGCTCACTCCGGAGATGGGAGAGGAGTCCGCGCGGCTCACCGACACGTCGAAGACGCCGGTGCCCTGGTAGACCACGTCGACCGTGGCGGAGGCGGCGGGCTGCCCGTTGCCGTCGAGCGCGAAGTCGCCGGAGGCCGAGGCGATCCTGGTGCCGAAGACCAGGGTCGAGGAGCTGAGGTCGAAGGCCGTGCGGGGGACGAGCAGCGAGGAAGCGGGCGTTCCCTGAACCTGGTAGGCCCCCGTCGCGCCGTTCGACGCCACGGAGACGGGCCGGCCGAAGTAGGGGCTGCGGCTGCGGAAGACCACGGTCCGCGCGCCGGCGGGCGTCTGCCCGTCGCCGGCCAGGACGCGGCCATCGACCACGCCGTCGTTCGCGGGCAACGCCGCGACCACGCTCGCGAGGCCGGGCGGCACCACGAAGTTGCGCACCAACGCCCCTTCCTCGGGCGTGAGACCGACGAGGGCCTCAGGCGGAAGCTGCACGAGGCGCTCGGCCGCGGCCTGCGCCCGCGCGCGGTCCACCTGCGGCGTCTGGAAGCGGAGGAGGCCGAACGCTCTGGCCGGGGCCCAAGGTCACCGTGGACCAGGTCTCGGTGAGCACTCGCCCGCCGTCGCCCCCCACGGTGGCGGATGCGGCCGAGGGCGCCTGGCCGCCCACGCCCGAGGTGACGACGCCGATCGGCCAGAAGCTGCTGTTCGGGCCGAAAGCGGTGTCGTAGGGGTTGGTGGCGTCGCCATCGTCGATCGTGACCCAGCGGTCGTCGGTGCCATAGGCCGCATCGCCCGAGGACGTGGCCAAGAGCGAGGATGCCGCGAGGTGGGAGGTGAAGCTCAGGTCGATCGTGACCGGGTCGGGGCCGGGGTTCCGGACCACGTCGAGCTGGCGCGCGAAGTAGCCGTCCTTGGCCACGTAGACCTTGCGCGTGACCTCGACCCCCGCGACGCCCGTTTCGGGCAGCACGATCTCACGTTGGCCTTCTTCGGTCGCCGCGGTGCAGGTCGGCGTGCAGGCGGGACCCGCGAATGCCGTGGCCACCGCGTTCCGCACGACCGCGAGCCGCGCGCCGTTCTCGGGCCCCTTGAACATCATGCTCTGGCTCACGGTCCCATCGCGTGCGACCTGCCAGCCGAATCCGTTGCCGTCGGAGAGGCTGACGGGCAGCGCGACCGCGCTGGGGAGGAGCGTGAGGTCGACGGTCACGCCGAGACCGTCGGTAGCGAACGTCCCGCTGGCCGAGGCCCGGTCCGCGCCCCGGGAGCCGGTGACGGTGAAGGCGCCGAGGGGCACGTCGGCGATCAGGTAGTGGCCGGTGGCGTCGGTCGTCGCCCCGAAGACGCCGCCGTAGATCGCGGCCAGGCTGTAAAGGCTGATCGATGCGCCCGCGACGGGCTGGCCGCCCGCGTCGGTGACCCGGCCGCCCACCGCCGCTGCGCCCACGAGGACCAGATCGCGGTCGACGACCTGGCCGTTCGTGTCGAGGGTAACGGTCGCGCGCGCCCGGAGTCGGCCCGCCACCGTCGCCGAGAGCGTGTACGAGCCGAGAGCCGCGTCCGCAAACTCGAACCGGCCGTCGGCGCCGGTCGTTGCGCTGCCATAGCCGTTGGCCACGGAGGCGCCGGCCACCGGCGTGACCCCGTCGGGCGCAAGCACGCGGCCGCGAAGGATGCCGGTGGCCTGCAGCGAGAGGCTCAGGTCGAGGCTGCCCGCCGCGGAGCAGCGTGCCCGAGGCCGTGCCGCGGGTGCCGTTCGTTGGGTGCATGCCGGTCACGGTGATGGCCCCGGCCAGCACGTGGGGCACCACCGCGAGGCCGGCGGCGTCCGTGGTGGCCGCGTACGCGCGGCCGGCCGAGGAAGCGACGTTCACCGCCGCCCCGGCAACGACCGCGCCGCCCGCGTCGCGCACGGTGACGCGCACGGTCCCGACGCCGTTCAGGGTCACGTCCCCGTCGGCGGTGGTCCCGGCCGTGGCCAGCAGGCCGCTGGCCTGTCCGACGTCGCCCGGTGGCCGCGTCGCTCACGGTGAGAGACCAGGTGCCGAGGGGCACGTCCTCGAACGCGAAGCGGCCGTCCGCTCCCGCGGTCGTGGTCTGGTTGCGCGGCTGGGTCAAGCGTCACCGTGACGCCCGCGGCCACTCCGCCTTCGCGGCGCAGGACGGTGCCCGCGATTCGCCCGGTGGGCTGCAGGGTGGTCGGCAGGTCCAGCGTTCCCCCCGGCGTGAGCAGGCCCGTCGTCTCTCCGTGGAGCCCGCTCGTGGGGTGCGTCGCGCGGGCGGTGATGGTCCCCGCGAGGACCGACGGGAACACGGCCGCGCCGCCGTCCGAGGCGGTCACTCCGGAGAGGAGCGCCGCGAAGGGAGACGACGAGGTCACGGTCACGCTGGCCCCGCCCACGAGCGCACCGGTACCGTCGCGCAGGGTCACGCGCACCAGACCGACGCCGTTGAGGTTGATGTCGCCGTTGACCGTCACCCCCAGGGTGGTGAGGGTCACCGAGCTTTGGCCTCGGTCTCCGTCGGCGACGGCGGCCTGGAGCGTGTAGTTGCCGAGGGGCTGCGCGCCCAGGTCGAAGCGGCCGTCGGCCCCGGTCGACACCGAGCCGGGGCGGAAGAGGAGCGAGACGGTCACACCCGGTGCCGGTGTTCCGTCGGCGCGCCGCACGGTTCCCGCGATGCGCCCGAAGGCCGGCAGGCGCAGCGGCTCGGCAAGGGTGCGGTCCTCGCCGTCGCCGAGGGTCAGGGACAGCGCGGTCACGAGGCCGGTGTCGGAGTCGGTGGCCTCGACCGTGTGGAGCCCCGGGCGCAGGCCCGTGAACACGAATCCACCGGCGCCGTCCGCCGGCGGCTCGAGCACGTGGTCGAGGCTCAGCGGCGCGCCGGACGCGGGCGTGCCGTCCGCGCGCAGGACCGTGCCGCGGAGGATTCCGCCGGTGACGGTGAAGCGCCATTCGGTGGTGGTCAGGTTGCCCGAGAGGTCCTTGACCTGCGCCGACGTAGCGGTTCTCGCCCACGACCACGGCGTCGGGTCGGAGGGTGCTCGTGGCGCGGCCGGCAGCCAGGACGAAGGGAGCCGCGTTCCCCAGGTACGGTTGGACGATCGCGAGCGACGACGGGTCCACCCCACCGGCGTCCGCGACCTCGAGCACCAGCGGGCCGCCGAACGCCGCGCGGACCGAACCGGGTGTTGGCTCGACCGGCGTGAGCACCGGTGGGCTCGCGTCGAGAACCAGGGTACCGATGTCCAGCACCTGGCCGTTCGTTGCGAGGCTCAAGCCCCGGGCGACCGCCAGCCCCGCGGTGATGGGATCGCTGGCCGTGACCGTGAGCACGCCGAGGGGTACGCCACGCGCCGTGAACCGGCCGTCGGCCTGCGCCTGCACGTTCACGAGTGGCCCGCTCGTGAGGCGGACGGTGACCTGCGCCCCGTAAGCCGGTGTCGTCCCGTCGGGGCGCAAGACCGCGCCGGTGACCGTCCCGCTGGGCTGGACCTGGAGGGTGAAGTCGGTCACGGCTCCGGGGACGCACTTCCCCCGAGGCCGAGCCGTAGAGCGTGAAACCGTCGGCGGAGATGCGAAGCGTGGCCGTGAAGGGACCGGCCGGCACCTCGGGCAGCTCGAAGCGCCCGTCGTTCCCGACGTTCAGGCTGATCGGACCACCGACCGGGACCAAGCCGACGAAGCCGGCGGTGGGCAGGCCAGAGGAGTCGAGGGCCTGGCCCCGGATCACGCCCAGTCCGCGCAGGCGAATCGGTACGTCGACCGTGCCGCCGCTCGGCACGAGGGCCTGGGTCTGCCCCGCGTCGATGCTGCTCACCACGTCCGCCTCGACCTGGGCCTGGCCCGCGGGCACGCGGTCGAAGGAGAACCGACCCTCGGCTTGGGTGATGGTCGAGAGCTGTCCGCCGCCCACCCCACCCACGGTGAGGCGAACCACCGAGATCGGCCCCGGGGTCACGCCGTCCGCGGCCAGCACCTGTCCCGTCACCTGGCCCGAGCCGCGAAGCGCCACGTCGAGCGCGAGGGTCGAACCCTCGGCCTCGAGGTTTCCCGAGGCCGTGCCCTGGAGGAAACCGCCGGCGAGGCTGGCCGTCGCCACGACGCGCCCGGCGGGAACGCCGCGCACCACGTAGCGGCCGGCTCCGTCGGCGAGGGTGGACGCCTGATAGGCGCCCGAGACCACGCTGACGTTGGCCGCGGCCTGGGGAAGGCCATTGCTCGTGACCACGCCTTCGACCGAGCCCAGGGACTGGGCCTTCACGTCGAGATCCAGCACCTGGCCTTCGGCGTCGATCTCGCCGACCGCCACGCCGGTGCGACCCGTGAGCGGGTCTTCGGCGTCGAGGCGCACCTGGCCGGCCGGGACGTAGTCGAAGGAGAAGCGGCCCACGTCACCTGAGCCCAGCGGTCGTGATCTGCCCGATCGGCTTGGCGCCGGCGGTGAGCTTCACGACGCCATAGGGAATGGCGGTGGCGCCGTCGGGCATGAGGAAGCGGCCGCGCACGGTGCCGGTGGACGTCAGCCGCACCTTGATCGTCGACGACCTCGCCCGCCCGCGGCATCGTGCCCGAGGCACGGCCGCCGCGCCCGAAGACGTCCGAGGCCTCGATCGAGAACGGCCCTTCGTAGACGCCCTCGATCGGGACGACGCCCTGGTCGGGGGGCTCGACCGCGGCTTCGTAGTTGCGGCTCGGGAACTCCGTCTCCTGCAATCTTGACGTAGGCGCTCGTAACCGGCAGGTTGGCGCCGTCGACGACGCTCACGCGCACCGTGCCGCGACCCTTGAGGCGCACGTCCTGGGCGAGGTCCTGGCCGGCCCGAAGGTAGACGCGAAGCTGGGCGCGGCCGCCGGTGACGGGGTCGCTCAGGGTGAGCCGGTAGGATCCCTCGGGGAAGATCTTCGCGAAGCGGAACTTGCCCTGGTCGTTGGTCTCGACCACCACGTCCGGCAACGCCCCGGTGGCCGTGACCTCGACCCCGCGGCCCGCGGGCGTCACTCCGTCGGGGAGGAAGACCGTCCCGGAGAGCACGCCCGCGGTCGTGTCCCTGAGCTGCAGCGTGAACGAGAGCTCCTGGCTTCCGGAGGTGAGAGTCCCCGAAGCCGTGGCCGGGGTGGGATAGAAGTCCTGGCGAGCGCTGAGGCTCAAAGGACCCACCCCGACCCCGGAGAAGCGGAAGCGGCCGTCCGTCCCCGTGCGGCCGCGGTGGGATTCGCGGGTCATCGTGCCGCAATAGAAGCCGTCGTAGACGAACTGCCGCGAGACCATGGCCACGTCGGCGCCGAACGCGGGCCGGCTCTCGGGATCGAGCACGAGACCCGCGACGGTGCCGAGGCCCGCGAAGCGCAGCACGCCGAACCCCGTCTCGCCGTCGCGAATCACCGAGGCCGAGGCCGTCGCCGCCTCGTAGCCGGTCCCCATGTTGCGGATGGCCTGCACGTTGATCGTGCCGACGGGCAAGCCCTCGTAGACCACCTGGCCGTCCGCCCCGGTGGTGCGGATCGAGCACCCGCACGGATCGGAGCACGCGGCGGAGACGATGCGGACCTCTTGGCCGGCCAGGGGCGCGCCGGCGGGATCGAGCACGGTGAAGCGCGCGGACCCGAGACCCGAGAGGGTCACCGCGACCGGCGCCACGTCGCCCCCGTGGTTGATCTGGAACGCCGCCGTTCCCGCGCGCTTGCCGTCGCGCGATCGGGCGTTCAGGGTCTGCGACTGCCCCGGCCGAACCGGGACACCGGTGAGCCGGAAGGCGCCGTCGTTGCCCGCCACCGCGCCCCGGGGCCCGACCTGGACCACGGCCTGCGCCGCCGGTTCCCCGCCCGGAACCAGCACCACGCCTTCTACCGTGCCCGTCTCTTCGGGCGGCTGCACGACGACCAGCAGGTCTCGCCCCTGAAGGTCGTCGCCCGCGGCCACCGTGAAGAGGGGGCTCGACGCGGACTCGCCGGTGTCGAGCTGCGTCCGCAGCAGGGCCACCCCCGCCGGCATCGCGTCGAACTGGAAGCGGCCGTCCGGGCCGGTCTTCACGTAGCCCACAGGAGTGGCGATGGGCGCAGGGTCGATCGCGAAGATGACCCCCACGCCGGGCACGGTCGTTTCCACGCCGCCTTCGAGCTTGCGCACCGTACCCGCGACCCTCACCGAGCCGCCGTCCAGGACGATGTCCACGGTGGCGACGGTCCCCGCGCGGTCGATGCGGCCGGCCGCGCGTCCGAGCGCGATGCCCTTCGCCGCCTTCACGCTCAAGGGACCGACCGTGATGAAGTCGATGCGGTAGTGACCCAGGCCGTCGGTCGTGGCCTGGCCGCCCGACTGGGGATCGGAGCCGCTCAAGGCCACGACCTTGGCTCCCGAAACGGGCAGGTTGGAGAGATCGCGCACGGTGCCTTCCACGGAGCCGCGACCCAGGAGAACGATGTCGAGGACGATGCGCTCCCCAGCCGCGCGCACGAAGCCACTCGACTTGCGGACCGCACCCGTGCCCGGGTCCTGGGTGACCATCTCGAAGGGCAATCCGCAGTTGTCGCGTCGGACGTAGCGGTACTCGAAGCGGCCGTCGCCGTCGACCGGCACAGAAGCAAGCCCGCTCTGCGCCGGGAAGTTGCAGGTGAAGTCGGCGTTGTTCGAGTAGACGACGTTCGCCGTCCTCACCGCGGTTCCGTCCGCGCCGATCACCCGCCCGCTCACGATCGCGCCCGGGTCGACGAGGCGCGACTGGAGCAAGGCACTCCCGCTGCCGCGGCGACCCCGGAGGTCGAGGACGCCGTTGACGTCGACCGTGGTGGGCACGTATGGGCCTTCCGGCTGGGCAAGGCTCAGGATGACGAGACGGCCCGAGAGCACGGCCTTGGCCACGCGGACCGTGTTGTTGGGGATGACGTAGCGGGTCGCGATCGCGGCACTGTCCCCGTCGAGGATGCGGTCGAACACCAGGATCGCGTGGAGGCCGAAGGGTCCCGCGCCCGCGAGGACCTCGGGGCCGATGACGCTCGCGGCCACGAGCCGGGGGCCACCCAGGTCCGCCGGCTCGTCCGTGGGCGCGGGCCCGCCGAAGACCTGGCGCAGCGCCTGTCCCGCTTCGGTGTCGCGGAGGAGCTGGTCGAACCCGGGATCGCGCGGCGGTCCCGCGAAGAAGTCGTAGTCGAGAGACTCGATGGAGCCCGCGATGTCCTGACCGAGGCCGATGCGCAGGCCCGCCTCGGCCAGGGCCAGGGCCTTCGCCACCACGACCGCCTTGCTGGTGCGCAGCACGCCGCGCGGCAGCGTGCCCGAAGGCGCGTTGGCCACGCTCCAGGCCTGGCCCAGGACGCGCATCGCCGCGTCCAGGACCGCGACCGGCACCGCGTCCACCGCAGCCGGGAGCACCAGGGTATCGGGCGAGAGCGGGACGCCCCGCTCGCCGACGCCCAGCGCGAAACGCAGGGTGCCGCCCGACTGGCCGGGGCCTTCGAGCTTCAGGTAGCTCGCCACGACCTGCCCCGTCTTCTGGCTCTCGAGCTCGAAGGCCACGGTCTTCGAGTCGCCCGTCCGCAGGGTATCGATGTGCACCGTCTGGTCGGAGACGAGCCGCGCGCCCGAGAGCGCGGCCGCGTCGAGCGAGACCGTCACGTCGTTGGCGATGCCCTGGCCGATGTTCGTGACCGTCGCGTAGAGCTTGAAGCGCTCGCCGCGGCGCACCACGGACGGCACGGTGAACGTCATGTCGAAGAAGGGATTGCGCACGAGCACGCCGCCGCTGGCCTTGCCCTTGATGGTCACGGGCCCGCTCACCAGGCCTTCGAGGACGGCCGCGATGTCGAAGTCGATCGAGTGGAATCCTTCGCGCTCGCCGCGAATCAGGAACTCGGCCTGGCCCTGCTCGCCGGGGGCGAAGCGGGCGATCGTCGTCCTCGGTGCCGGGCTTGCCGTCCGGCCCGACGCCCAGGACGGGGAGGGTCGACGGGCTGGGCACCGCGCACGGTGTCGGGCAGCGCCAGAGGGTCGTCGTCCGTGCCCAGCTCGTGATCGGCCCCCGGCGGCAGCTTCACGGTGCCGGTCACGTTCCTCACGGTGAGGCCCGATCCGACCGGCGCCCCGTTCGCGACGAAGAGCTGCGCCGAGAAGAACTGCTTCAGGTAGCCGACGTTCCCGGGGATGACGAGGACGGCCGGAATGCGCACGGGCTGGCCGTTCGGAAGCGTGATCGGAAGGCGCTGACCTCCTCCCTCGCCGGCGCCTCCGTCATCGGCGAAGGCCTCGAGGAGGAGCGGGACCATCGTCGGCATCGGGACGCCCTGGCGCGCGGGAGCCGGCGGCGGAGTCAAGGGATCGGGAATCGGCACGCCCTGGCGGTCGAAAACCACCGGGAAGCTGAGGGTCACGGGCTGCGATTCGAGCTTCAGCCCGAGCGTGAACTCGAAGCCCAGGTAGTCGTCGCTGTCGAGAACGATGCCCTTCTCACGGATCTCGTCGAGGGTGAGCGCCCGCGTCTTCACCGAGGTCACGAGGACCTGCTCGATCACCTCGACCGTCACCGTCTGCGGCGTGACGTCGAGCACCGGCCGCCCCTCCGACTCGATGCGGAGGTTGGTCAGGGTGTAGTTTCCCGAGACCGACAAACCTGGAATGGGCAGCAGGAAAGGATCAGCGGGGGCCGGCTCGCCGGCTGCGATGAGGGGAAGGCTCAGCGTCTCGCGCAACCCGGGCCCGGAGAGGTCGCCCTTGACCTGGATGCCCGGCCCCAGGAAGCGAAGCGCATCGGCGAGCGGCAGCTCGGTACCGCCGGCGCGGACTAGGATGCGAACCGCCGAGGCAATGTTCTTGGGCACGACAGGGTGGAGCGGATCAACGGTCGCAGACACACCGAGGAGCCGCAGCTCCATCTCGCCGATCTTGCGGTATACGGTCGTCTGCGCGAACGCCGGCAGACAGAGCACCAGGAAGGCACTCGCCCATCCGCCGATGTATCGCCACCGACCGATCACTAACCCTCCAAGACACAGGACGACCCAGTGGCGACACGAATCGCCTAGTTCCAGCCGCGTCACTCAATTCCTGGGAGATGAGACCGCGGATCTTATTCAGTGGACTGGATCTCTGTCAACGATGAAATCGCTTTCAGAGCGGATGGAGGAGTGAGAAATCTTCGGAAGGCTCGCGAAGTGTGCTGCTTAGATACAGTTGGCAATCGACTACGTTGCCAATGCGAGCCACGCTGGGCTGGGCGCGCCCGGCGCCGATGCCTGTTTCGATCGGAGGTGCCCGTGCCCTCCCGAGCTACGACGTCGGCTTCGACTCGAGACGCTCGACCCGGGTTCGCAGGTCGGCCTGGGCGCCGGCCACCAGGCGGATCTCCGAGCGCAGCTCCTGGCCCATCCGGTCCACCTTGACCGAGAGACCATCGATCCTTTGGTGGGCCAAGGTGACCCCTTCGGCAACCAGTTGGATTTCGGTGCGCAAACCCTCGCCCACTAGATCGAAGTGGCGCGACATCTCGGCTGCCTTCTCGTCGAAGCGAGTGTTCAGCTCGGCGCTCTTCTCGTCAATGCGCTGGCTGAGCTCGGTCGTCTTCGTATCGAAGTGCGCCTTCAGCTCGGTCGTTCGTTCGTCGAAATGCTCCCCGAGCTCGACGAAGAGCCCCCTGACTTCGGCCGTCCGTTTGTCGAAATGTCCCTTGACCTCGTCGATTTGTTTCTTCGTCACGGCAACAGGCGCCTTTCCGGGAGAGCGGAGCTCAGTATAGCGCCGCCTCTGCCGCACAAGGTCCGGAGAAACGCGCCGATGGCCGGCGGTTCGACTCGCTCTACCGCACCGCCCACAGCTCCAAGCCGTCCTTGCCGGCGGCGGTCAGCAACAGGCGGCCGTCCGACACGACGGCACCGCCGTTGAAGCTCTGGCCCTGGCCGACCGTCTTCACAGCGCCCGTGGTCAGGTCCCAGGCCAGGATGGCGCGGGTCTCGGCCATCTTGTCGGCGTTGAAGCAGGCGGCGATGACGGTGCGGCCGTTGCCGAGGACGCCCAGGCCGCCGATGGGGTCGGGCTGGCGGGCGAGGCGGGAGGTGGCTTTGCCCGTGGCGGTGTCCACGGCCACGACGATCTTGTCGGCGCCGCCCACGACCAGGGTCTTCGAGTCGGGCGAGAAGGCCAAGGCGAAGGGCTCGAGGCTGAGCTCCTCGAAGGTCCACAAGGGGCGGCCGGTGGCGGCCTCGAACAAGCGAACGGTGGTGTCCGCGTTGATGGCCGCGAGGAGCTTGCCGTCGGGAGAGAAGGCGAGGCCGGTGGCGCCCGCGAACCGGGTCTCGAGCGAGGCGAGTCGCTTCTGCTGGGCGACGTCCCAGAGCTGGGCGGGCAGGTCGAGGGGTGCCATGGCGAGGAGAAGGCCGTCCGGGGAGAGGGCGACGGCGTCGACGCGGCCGCCGATGGCCGAGATCTCGGCCACGCGCTGACCGCTGTCCGTGTCGAAGACCTGGGCGGCGATGGGCCCGCCCGCGGCCAGACGCCGGCCGTTCCGTGAATAGGCCAGGGCATCCACGCGCTTGTCGCCCAGGTCGAGGGTGCGAGCCAGCACGCCGGCGGGCAGCGCGAAGAGGCGCAGTTTTCGGTCGCCGCCCATTGCGGCGATCTGGCGGCCGTCCGGCGAGACCGCGGTGAAGCGGACGTCGGTGGCGGCGCTCAGGGTCGCGACCAGGTCGAGCGATTGGCCCGACGCGGGGCCGACCAGGGCGAGAACGACGAGCGCCACACCGGCGCGCGTCATCTACAGCGCCTCCAGGACCAGCTCGAACTGCACGGCGGCCTGGACCTGCTTCGGATCGCCGGTCAGCATCACGGGGCGCACCAGCTCGCGGCTCTGGATGAGGGGGTCCTTGCCGAAGTTGCGGTCGGGGTCGCCCTCGAACACGGGATCGGTGGCGAAGTAGAGCTGCGTGACGAGGGGCTTGTGGCCCGGCGCGGTCACGAGGTAGTGGACGTGTTGGCAGACGCGGTCGGGGTAGTGGCCGGGCATGACCGTCTCGACCGAGTACTTGCCCTCCGCGTCGGCAGGCAAGCTCGCGCGGTAGCGGTAGCCGTCGAGGTCGTAGTGTCCGAGGTGGTCGGTGTGCCACAGCTCGATGACGGCACCCGGCAGCGCCTGGCCGCGGGCGCTCCAGACCCGGCCGGCGACGGAGAGTGGCAGGCCCGGATCGCCGGCGGCGCGCAGCAGCGCGTTCGCGGGGGCCTTCTTCTTGTAGAAAGGGCCCAGCTCGTTCCGGGGCGTGGCGGCGCGGGCCGCTTTCTCTTGCTCCGCCCAGGCGCCCAGGACCAACGAGGGAGCCACGGCCGAGGCCACGCTGACGCCCCCCAGGGCCACGCACTTCTCGAGCAAGTCACGTCGCGTCAAGCCCATGAGCCCGCCTCCATTCGCTGGGATCAGCCGGGCCAAACTACGCCCCGCCCGCTCACGAGTCAACGTGGCGCTCGTGGGGCTTGGGGCGAGAAAGCCCTATACTGGAGGTCTGTGAGTACGGCTCGGCGGGTCCGGCACCTGGCGCTCTTCGCGGCCGTCCTCTACGTGGCGGTGCTGTGCGTGAGCCCGATCTTCCACCACGATTTCGACTGCCACGCGAAGTCCCCGGCGCACTGCCCGGCCTGCCTGGCCAACCCGGCCGCGGAGGACGGCGAGCACAAGACGCCGCTGGCCGTTCCCCTCCTCCTGGCCGCCGAGGATCCCGCACCTCCCAAGGTCGCGGCGGCCGCGCCCCTGCTCGTCGGCAGCCTCAAGGACCGATCCCCGCCGGCCTGAGCGTCTTCTCGCTCGCACCGGGATGCGTTTCATCCCGCTCGTCGTCTTCACCTTTGCGAGAGGTCCCATGCGCGCAGTCGTGTCGTGGCGGTACGTCCTTTTCCTGTCGGCTTTCCTGACCGGCCTGCCGGTCGTGGTCGGGGCCCAATCGACGGCTCCGACCGAAGACGTCGCGGCGCTGCGGGCCGAGCTCGCGGCGCTCCAGAAGCAGATGGCGGAGCTGACCGCCAAGGTAGAAGCGCTTCAAGCCGCGTCCCCGGCGGGCGCAGCGGTAGCCGAGGCCGCGCCGGCTCCTTCGCCCACACCGGTTCCCCCGCCCACGCCGGCCGAGAGTACGGCCGTTCCTCCGGGCCTGGCCGCACCCGAAGCCGCCGGCGCCGTTCCGGGCTACAACCCCGCGGCCAGCTCCAAGGTCTTCAACCCCGACATCGCGGTCATCGGCGACTTCCTGGGTGCCGTGGGACACCAGGGGCAGAGCACCGAGCCCTCGCTGGAGCTGCACGAGGCCGAGCTGAGCTTCCAGGCCATCGTGGATCCGTATGCGCGCGCCGACTTCTTCCTCACCTATCGGGCCCGACGAGATCGGGGTGGAGGAAGGCTTCGTCACCTTCCCCACCCTGCCCGGCGGTTTCCTCGCCAAGATCGGCAAGCTGCGCGACGTCTTCGGCAAGGTGGACAGCCAGCACAACCACGTGCTGCCCTTCACGGACCGACCGCTCGTGACCCAGAACCTGACCGGCGGCGAGGACGGGATGTCCGACTACGGCATCACCCTCTCGCGCCTCATCCCGAATCGCTTCCTCTTCCTCGAAGCCACGGGGCAGGTCTATCGCGGCCAGTCGAACGTGTTCGCCGGCACCGAGCCGGAGCGATCTCGCCTACGTGGGCCACCTGCGCGCGTATCGCGACATCAACGAGTCGTCGAACTTCGACCTCGGCGGCTCCTTCGCCTACGGCTCCAACGACAGCGGACCGGACTTCCACACGCGCCTCGTCGGGGCCGACGCGACGTACCGCTGGCGGCCGCTCCGCCGCGCGATCTACAACCGCTTCCTGGCCCGCACCGAGCTCGTGTGGAGCCGCCGCGAGGAGCCGGGGGCGACGCGCGATGCCTTCGGCTTCTACGCCACGGCCGAGTACCAGTTCGCCCGCCGCTGGTTCGCGGGCGCGCGCTACGACTTCTCCGACCGGGCCACCGACCCTTCGCTCACCGACAAGGGCGGCTCGCTCCTCCTGACCTACTGGCCCAGCGAGTTCAGCCAGGTGCGTGGTCAGTACAGACACACGCGGTTCGGCGAGGGCCAGACCGCCGACGAGTTCTTGTTCCAGTTCCTCTTCTCCATCGGCGCCCACGGCGCTCACGCGTTCTGACCCTGAGGTTCTTCATGAAACGATTGTTGCTAGCTGCTGTCGTGACGTTGCCCTTCGCGGCGGCCCCCGGCGCCTCCGCCGCCATCAACGCGATCGCGACCACCGAGGACCTGGCCGCCCTCACCCGCGAGGTGGGCGGCGACAAGGTCAAGGTCGAGGCCCTGGCCAAGGGCTATCAAGACCCGCACTTCGTGGAGGCCAAGCCGAGCTTCATCCTGAAGCTGCACTCGGCCGACCTCCTGGTGGCGGTCGGGCGCGAGCTCGAGATCGGCTGGCTGCCGCCGCTCGTGCAGCAGAGCCGCAACGCGAAGATCCAGCCCGGGGCCGAGGGCTATCTCGATGCCTCGCTCACGGTGAAGATCCTCGAGATCCCCACGGGCCAGGTGACGCGGGCCATGGGCGACGTGCACCCCCAGGGGAACCCGCACTACTGGCTCGACCCCGACAACGGCCGCAAGATCGCGGCCGCGGTGCGCGACAAGCTGAAGGCGATGAGCCCGGCCGACGCGGCCTACTTCGACGCGCGCTACGCCGACTTCGACAAGCGCCTGGCCGAGGCCCAGAAGCGCTGGGACGGCCTCATGGCCCCCTACAAGGGCCTGAAGGTCGTGACCTACCACCGCTCGTGGCCCAACTTCTGCGACCGCTTCGGCCTCGACGTGATGGGCTACGTCGAGCCGCGGCCCGGCATCCCGCCTTCGCCCAGCCACACCCTCGACCTGATCGCGGAGATGAAGCGGCAGAACGTGAAGATCCTGCTGGTCGAGCCCTACTTCGACCTCAAGACCCCGCAGTCGATCGGCCGCGAGACCGGAGCCAAGGTGCTGGTGCTCCTGCCCTCCGTGGGCGGCGAGAAGGAGATCACCGACTACGTCAAGCTGTTCGACTACGATATCAACCTGCTGGTCTCGGCCATCAAGGAGACAGGAGCGCGCTAGTGGGACTCGACTGGACCATCCTGCAGTTCCTGGCCGCGCCCTTCGTGGCCAGCCTCATCCTGACCGGGATCCACGCCTACCTCGGCGTGCACGTGGTCGAACGCGGCGTCATCTTCGTGGACCTCTCGCTCGCCCAGATCGCCGCCCTGGGCTCCACCATGGCGATCCTGCTTCCCTTCACGGACGGCGACGCGCACGGCCCCTGGGTCTACTGGACGAGCCTCGTCTTCACCTTCATCGGGGCCGCGGTGTTCTCGACCATCCGCAGCAAGAAGGCCCGCATCCCGCAAGAGGCGATCATCGGCATCGCCTACGCGGTCGCCTCCGGCGCCACCATCCTGGCCATGAGCCACGCCACCTCGGAGAGCGAGCACCTGAAGGACATGCTGGTGGGGAACATCCTCGCGGTCTCGTGGCCCGAGGTCGAGAAGACCGCGGCCCTCTACGCGTGCGTGGGCCTCTTCCACTACATCTTTCGCCGGCAGTTCCTGACCATCTCGATGAGCCACGGCAAGGAAGAGGTGAACGGCCTCAACGTGAAGCTGTGGGACTTTCTTTTCTACGCCTCGTTCGGCTTCGTGGTCACGTCGTCGGTGGCGATCGCCGGGGTGCTGCTCGTGTTCTGCTACCTGATCGTGCCGTCGGTGGCGGCCATGCTCTACGCCGATCGGATCGGCACCCGGCTCGCCATCGGCTGGAGCATGGGCACCATCGTCTCCGCCCTCGGGATCTATCTCTCGGTGAAGCTCGACCTGCCGACCGGCGCGGCCATGGTCTGCACCTTCGGCATCGTGCTGATCCTGATGGCCCTGGTGAAACCGCTGGTGCGCCGGCAGGCTTGAGGCAGGAGCGGGGTGATGCTGCACACGGCAACCGAGTGACTGCGGTCACGATGGATCCCTCGGGCGCGATCTTCGTCACCGCGAGCGGCCGAGATCGCTGCTCGAAATACTGAGGTCGTGAGCCGCCTCACACCCTGTCCCCCACCCCGGTCGTATTGACACCTCGAACGCGAAGCCGCAGATCGCGGCCGGGGGACGGGTCGCTTCGCCCGCCGGTCCGGGGGTGGTGTGAGATGGCTTACACGGTGCGTCTCGTGCGCGACGACGCTACCGGCTGGTTCGCCACCATGCAGGCGGACGTGCCGGCGGAAACCGCGGTCATCCAGTGGTCGGCCGACTTCGCCGACCTGCGCCAGGCCGAGTGGGTGCTGGACGTGGCTCGCGACCTGGCCGCCCAGTTCAACGCGAACGCCTACACCTGGAAGCGCCGCCAGGCGTAGCCGCGGCCCCCACCGTGTGGTATCGGCACCGACCTCTCGTTGAGGCTCGACCTGCCGACGGGCGCCGCCATGGTCTGCACTTCGACATCGTGCTGATCCTGATGGCGCTCTTGAAGCCACTCCCGCGCCGGCAGGCCTAGTCGGTGCCGACGGTTGCTGCTCCAACACACTTCTGCTATGCGTAAGGTGTGGCATCGCGAACGACCCTCGTCCTCGACGACAAGGCACGGGAGGCGGCCCGGCAGCTCGCCCGGCGCTACGGCTGCTCCGTCTCCGAGGCGATGCGCCGGGCGCTCATTCGCCAGCGCGACGCCGAGCTCGGATTGCCTCAGGAGCGTCGGCGTGAGCGGGGCCGTGCGTTGCGCCGGCTCGTGGTGCTCTTCGCGGACAACGACCCGGCGGACGAGGTTCGGAGACTGAAGTCCGAAGACGAAGGGTGGGCTTAGAGCGATCGCAGGAAGGCGAGAAGCTGCTGCTTGTCGCGCGGCGTCAGCTTGACGAAATTCCCCCGCTCCAGCAGGGCCTCCCCCCGGTGGCGCAGGATCGCGTCGGTGAATGTCTCCGCGGCGCCGTCGTGCATGAGCCGGCTGCGCGTGCGCACGCCCCAGAGCGGGGGGGTGCGCATGCGGCGGGCGGTGGGCTCGAAGGTCCGCTGCATCTCGATCAGGTTCGCTGCGAACGCCTTCCCGTAGTGCTCGACCACCGCGACCGCGATGCCGTCGCCCGTCCCCACGTCGTGAAGCAGGAAGTCGCCGAAGGGATGGAAGGACTTCCCTCCGAGGGCCTCGGGGACCGTGAACGCCCCGGCGTTCACGGTCGTCCCCGCGGGGGCGGTCAGCAGGGTGCGGACGTGGCACGTCGCACAGCCGATCGCGTCGAAGAGGGCGGACCCCTTGGTCCCGTCCTCGGTCTGGGCGAGCTTGGCGTCGCGGGGGGGAGCCTTGGTCGCTCGCATGAACCGCGCGAAGCGGTCGATGTCCCCCAGTCCGTCCTCTTCGATCTTGTCCTCGGGGTCCGGCTGCGAGTCGCACAGTGTCGTGAACTCGTCGGGCTGGAGGCGGCTCGTGATCCCCATCTCGTTCAGGTAGGCGTCCGCCGAGAAGGACAGGAGGCTCGCCTGCTGGGCCTTCCAGCCGAACTTGCCGATCGCCTTCTTCCCCGGCGCCTCGAGTACCGGCACCGGAAGGGCGAGCCCGCAGATCCTTCCCTTCGACTCCTTGCACTGGCGCGCCGCCAGCGCCTTGAGGGTCTCGTCGGCGACCGCTTCCACGAAGCCGTCGCCGAGGAGGTTCAGCGACGTGCGCTGCGTGCGGATCGTCTCGGTGTCCGGCACCCGCTCCTGGAGCTCGACGTCCGGGTACGTGGCGCTCGGGCAGACCGCGCGGTCGTTGATGAGGGTTCGGCCCGTGATCACGGCGGCGCCGTTGGCGACGGGCACGCTCGGGTTAGCGAAGCGGCCGGCGGCGTCGTGATGGCCGGCGCGCAGCTCGGTGATCTGGCTGAGCGCTCCCGAGACGGGATTCTGGTGGCACTCCCGGCAGGACTGGGCATTGTAGATGGGGCCGAGCCCGTCCCCGAGGACCTCCACCTCGTCGAACGCCTCGCCATCGGCGTCGTGGGTGGCCTGGTCGACCAGGCCGTTGGTGGCCCCGTCGAACGCCGCGGGCGCTTCCGGGGTGGCGTCCCCAGCGGCGTTGCCCAGCGTCAGGGCGGCGAGTGCGAGGAAGGCGAGAGTGCGCATAGGACTCCTCTCCGTGTGTGACCGCTGTCCCTAGATACGGCCGAAGCCGGAGGCGAGTCAAGCCTCTTCGTCGGCCGGCAGCCCCAGCCGTCCCCCGGCTCGGCGGGCAACGCTTGCGCGGCTTGGTCCCAGCGGGGGATGGGATGGCGGCCTAGGCTCGCCAGGTCGCCCGCCAGAGCGGCCAGGCGTCCCTCAGGTAGAGGGCGAATGGGATCCACCAGACGAGGTCGTTGGTGAGGCACAAGGACGCGGCCCGCGCGGGCCAGACCCCGGTCGCGACGAGCTGCAGCATGCCGAGGGGGCCGAGGACCTTGCCCAGGAAGCCCGACCGCGGCCATGAGCCATCCGTGCTCGGGCCGACGGGCGACCTCGGCATAGACGATCCCGTAGACGCCGATGACCATCCCGAGGCACGCGTAGATCTCGGGATGGTTGAGGGGTGCCATCCCGGAGAAACGGAAGAACCACTGGGGGTCGGCGACGGTGAAGAGTCCCCAGGACAGGTTGTAGACCGCGGCCAGGGCGAACGTCACGCGGTGAAGCCCGCGGCGCTTCAAGCCTTCGTCCACGGCCACCCTCCTCCCTTGCCTCCGAAGGCCGCGTAGAGGTCCCGCAGACCCGAGGCGAACACGCCGACCGACATCAGGGTCATCACCGCGACGAGGAGTGGTGGCGCCTCGACCGCGACCCACCCCGTGGGCGCGCTCCAATCGTTCACGAGGCCGGGCGCCCAGAGTCCGAGAAACGCGCCGTAGATGATGGCCATGATCGTGTGGGTGGTGCGCTCTCCCGGGAAGGTGCCGCCGAAGGGCGCACGCACGCGGTCCTCCACCCGGAAGTCGACGAGAGTGATCACGATCTCGAAGGCGACGAGCACCACCAGAAGCCCGGCCCAGGCGCCTTGGCCGCGGTAGCGCGGCAGAAGGCCGAAGAGAAGCGCGTAGACCATGTCGCGCACCGCGTGCAGCAGAAGCTCGGGCCGGGTCTGGGCGCCGCCCGCGGGCAGTCGCGCCCGCCACTCGTGGTAGTAGAGCGTGTCGAAGGCGCCGAAGGCGCCCTGGGCCGCGAGCAGGTAGAGAGCCGTGATCATGCCGTGGCCCTCGTCGGGTCTCACGAGGCCATGGTAGCGAAGGACCCGGCCGAAGAGCGGGGCCCTTAGCCTTACATCGAGACCCATCGCGTCCTCCAGGGCCCAGGTCGTCGCGTCGCCGCGCGGCGACAGGCGTCGTGGCAGCGGCAGGCGCAACCCACCGAGCACCAAGACCGCGCCCACGAGATCGTAGTCGATGCCCCGCGCGGTCGGGCGCAAACGGAACCGGCACTCGAACAAGCCGAATCGCTCGGCGAGCAATCCCCCGGGACCAAGCCGTTGTCGGCTGACCAGGGTGTGCTCGCCGAACCGCCGTGACCAGACCTGCTCCTCCCCGCGAGGAAGAACGGAGAGAGACGTCGCGACGTTCTCGCCGGACGGCGGGAATCCGAGGAGGTGCCCGAGCCAACGCGCCGGGCTGGAACGGCCGCGCTCGATGGTGACCTCGCCTCGCGCGCGGCCTTCCTGGTGCAGCCGGCGCACGATCGCCGGCACTGTGGCCCAGGCCGAGCCGAGAAGCTCCGCGTACAAGCCGTCCGGTCCATTCCCCAAGGTGCCCGAGCGTAGTGCCACCCGCGGCTGGCGGCAAGGCTTAGAATGGCCTCCTTCCAAGGAGGACCCGTGAAGACCACACCATCCCTCACGCCAATCCGAGTGGCCGGGATCGTCGCGATCGCCCTGGGCCTGGCCCCCACCCGTGGGCTCGCCCAGGCGCCCGCCCACAAACACTACGAGAGCTCGCCGGAGGCCGAGAAGCCGAGCGCTACCGGCGAGATGGCCCCGCGGCTGCAGAACCTGGGCGCCCACACCTTCCCCGTCACCACCAAGTCGAAGAAGGCCCAGGCCTTCATCGACCAGGGCGTGAACCTCACGTACGGGTTCAACCACGTCGAGGCCGGACGCGCCTTCCGCGAGGCGGCACGCCTCGACCCCACCTGCGCCATGGCCTATTGGGGACAGGCTCTTGTTCTCGGCCCCAACATCAACCTGCCGATGACGCCAGAGGACGAGCCCAAGGCCTACGAGCTGGCCCAAAAGGCGGTCAGCCTGAAGGCGAAGGCTTCAGCGCGCGAGCGGGCGTACATCGACGCGGTGGCGAAGCGCTATTCGGGGAAGGCCGAGGACCGGACCGCCCGCGACCAGGCCTATGCCGACGCGATGCGCGACCTGTCCCGCCGCTACCCGAGCGACCTCGACGCCGCCACTCTCTACGCCGAGTCGCTCATGGACCTCCGGCCCTGGGCCTACTGGGCGCCGGACGGCAAGCCCTACCCCGGGACGAACGAAGCGGTGGCGGTGCTGGAGTCGGTCCTCGCTCGGAAGCCCAAGCATCCCGGCGCCAACCACTACTACATCCACGTCCTGGAAGCGACGAAGAGCCCGGAGCGGGCCGAAGCCGCGGCCGATCGGCTCCGCACCCTGATGCCGGGCGCGGGCCACATGGTCCACATGCCCGGCCACATCTACATGCGGGTGGGACGCTACGCCGATGCGTCGGCCGTGAACGAAGCGGCGATCCTGGCGGACGAGGACTACATCACCCAGTGCCGCGCCCAGGGCATCTACCCGATCGGGTACTACCCGCACAACATCCACTTCCTGTGGTCTGCGTCGAGCATGGAGGGCCGGAGCGAGACCGCGATCGCGGCCGCGCGCAAGGTGGCGGCGCGCGTCACCGACGAGAGCATGGACCAGCTTCCCCTGCTGGCCGGGTTCCGCATCGTGCCCTACTACGCCCTCACCCGCTTCGGAAAGTGGGACGAGATGCTGAAGGAGCCGGAGCCAGCCGACCGCTACGTCTACGTGAAGGCCACGTGGCACTACACCCGAGGGATCGCGTTCGCGGGCAAGGGACAGCTCGAAGAGGCCCAGAAGGAGCTCGACGAGGTCACGAAGGTCGCGGGCGGCACCGCCCTCGATTTCACACTCTTCTCGCCCAACAAGGCGAAGACGATCTTTGCCATCGCCCCCGAGGCGCTGGCCGGCGTGATCGCGCTCAAGAAGAAGGAGTACGACGCGGCGATCCTCCACCTCGAGCGCGCGGTGCGCCTCGAGGACGGCCTCGTCTACACCGAGCCGGCGGAATGGCACTATCCGCCCCGCCAGCTCCTGGGCGCGGCACTCCTCGAAGCGGGGCGGCCCCACGAGGCGGAGACCGTCTATTGGGACGACCTCCGGCGAAACCCCGAGAACGGGTGGTCTCTCTTCGGCCTGTCGAAGGCGCTCGCGGCTCAGGGCCGGAAAGACGAGGCGGCTGCCGTCGACGCCCGCTTTGCGAAGGCCTGGGCGAAGGCCGACGTGAAGCCGCCGTCGTCGGCGTTCTGAAGAACGAAGGGGTCAATGCCCATGCGACTCACTTCCCTTGCCATCGTGGCCTGCCTCGCCGGACCGTTGGCCCCGGCAGCCCGCGCGCAAGGCAGCGCGCCCACCGCACTTCCCGCCCGCTGGGACGAGCTCACCGCTTCGGCCTGGCCCCAGGCGATGGAGAAATCCGCGCAGACCTGCGTCCTGCCCATCGGGATCCTCGAGAAACACGGGCCGCACGCCCCCTTCGGCTCGGACATCGTGCACGTCCGCGAGCTCGCGGCCCGGGCCACCAGGCAGGAGTACGCGGTCATCTTTCCCGAGTACTTCTACGGGCAGATCAACGAGGCGCGGCACCAGCCCGGTGCGTTCGCCCTGCCCGCCCGACTCGTCCTCGACCTCCTCGACGCCACCTGTGACGAGATCGGCCGGAACGGCTTCAAGCGGATCGTGATCGTGAACGGCCACGGCGGGAACCCGGAGCTGATCCGCTACTTCATCCAGACCCGGCTGGAGCGCCGCCGGAACCACGTCGTCTACTTCTTCACCCCCAATCGCGACGCCGCGGTCGCCGAGAAGGCCGCCGGTCTCAGGCGCTCCGACCCGGCGCTCGACATGCACGCGGGCGAGTCCGAGACCTCCACGTTGCTCTACACCGTCCCCGGTCTCGTGCGCATGGACCACGCCCAGGACGAGTCGGGCGCCGACCAGAAGCGGCTCGAGCTGCCGGCCGACCTCTACACCGCGATCTGGTGGTACGCGCGCTTCCCCAACCACTACGCGGGCGAAGGCGACAAGGCCACGAAGGAGCTGGGCCAGGTCTTCGTGGATGCCCAGGTCGAGCGCCTGGTGAAGGCGCTCAAGGCGGTGAAGGCGGACGACAAGAGCCTCGCGCTACAGAGCGAGTTCTTCGACCGCGTCGACGCGCTCGGCCTGGCCAAGGACGGGGCGCGCCGCTGAATCAGGCCGCCGAAGAGGCGCGACGACGGGCCACGATGAGGGTGACGTCGTCGTGTTGCTCGTGGGCGCTGAAGCTCTGGACCTCCTCCAGCAGCGAGGCCAGGAGAGACTGGGGCGAACGGCCTCGATGGCGCTTCACGGCATCGAGGAATCGCTCCTCACCGAACTCCTCGCCCGCTTCGTCGAAAGCCTCCGTGACCCCGTCGGTATAGAGGACCAGGAGATCGCCGGGATCCAGACGGCTCTCGCCCACGTCGCACTCCCACTGAGGGAAGAGCCCGAGCACCGTCGAGGTGGCCGCCAGGCGCTCCACGGTCCCGTCCACGCGAACGAGGAAGGCGGCGAGGTGGCCGCAATTCACGTAGCGGAGACGGCCCGTGGCGTCGTGGTAGTCCGCGAAGAACAAGCTGGCGAAGGCGCCGTCGGGCGAGTTGTCGCAGAAGAGGTGGTTCACGGACTGGAGCAGGCCCTGTGGATCGTCGGGCGCGAACGCCACCCGACTGCGCAGATTCGCCTGGAGGTTCGCCATGAGGAGGGCGGCGGCGATCCCCTTGCCCATCACGTCTCCGACCACCAGGCACAAGCGGTCGGGGCCCAGGCTCAGGAAGTCGTAGTAGTCGCCGCCCACCGCGCGCGCCGGCAGGCAGGCTCCGGCGTAGTCGAGCGAGCGGAGCGCGGGCATGGACTGGGGGAAGAGCCGGGACTGCACCTGCCGGGCGATCACGAGCTCGTGCGCGGCGCGTCTCTCCGCCTCGAGCTTGCCGGCGGCCACGCGCCGCTCGGCCTCGGCGGCATGGGTCACCTCGTCGAAGCTGACGAGGGAGAAGGTGTTCCCGTCGGGGTCGCGAAAGCGGGCGAAGACCCCGCCCCACACCGGCGCTTCCTCGCCGAGGAGGCGACGCGACGATGCGGGGGTGGCGGGCCCCCGGTCGTACTTGATCCGCCGCAGCCGCGGCGCGCTCACGAACCGCACGCCCTTCCGCGACCACTCCTGGAAGCGGCCGGCCACGTCGGCGGTGATGAGCACGACCTGGGTGGCCCGGCCGATCAGCCGATGCTCCGCGGACTTGGGCCGGGGCGCCACGAGGGAGAGGATGGCGCTGCCGTCCGGCGGGGACACCGCGACCCAGCGCTCGCCGGACTGAATGCGCGTGTCGACCACGAGCCGGAAGCCGAGCTGATCGAGGTAGAACCGGAGGCTCCGGTCGAGGTCGCGCACGAAGATGCGCACCGCGTGGAGGCTCAGGAAGGACGGTCCTACGGTCGGGGAAAGGGCGGGAGCGGTCGCCGAGTCCGGCGATTCGCTGTCCATGCGCGATTATAGGGTGCGAGCGCCCGGCGCCACCCGGCCTACTCCGCCCGGAGCGCTTCCACGGGATCGAGCTGGGTGGCGCGTCGGGCCGGCACGTAGCTCGCGACCACGGCGGCCGAGACCAGGGTCACCGTCACCAGGGCGTAGGTCGCGGGGTCGGCGGCGCCGACCCCAAAGAGCAGCGACGTGAGAACACGACTCAGCCCGAAGGCGGCGAGAAGCCCGCACCCCGCGCCGATCGCCGCGAGGCGGAGGCCGTGGCGCACAAACATCGCCGTGAGGTCTGGCCGCTGCGCCCCGAGGGCCATGCGGATGCCGATCTCGCGGGTTCGCTGGGAGACGGCATAGGCGATGACGCCGTAGACTCCGACCACGCCGAGGAGCAGCGCCATCAGGCCCGCGAGGGAGAGCATGACCATGGTGGACGAGGTCCGGGCCATCGATCGCTCGTAGACGGCCCGCAGCGTTCGGACTCCGGCCAGGGGCAGGTTCGCGTTGACCGACCAGACCGCCTTCTGGATCTCCTTCAAGAAAGGCTCGGAGCCGGCGCGCGGGCTGCGAATCGCGAAGGCCAGGGAGCGGCTCATCCCGTCTCCTTCGAACCCCTTCATCAGGAGCGGCCAGTAGACGATGGCGGGCGCCTTGCGGTCGAGCCCGTCGTCGTGCGTGTCGGCCACTACTCCGATCACTTCCCGCCACGCGCTCTCCTGCGTCTCGCGGATGCGCTTGCCGAGGGCCGCGCCCGGATCGCCCCACATCTCGCGCGCGAAGTTCTCGGACACCATCACGACCGGCATCCGCTGGTAGGCATCCCTCCAGGTGAGATCTCGCCCGGCCACGAGCGGAGTGCCCATGGTCTCTAGGTATCCGGGGGAAACGAACTTGAAGAGACGAAGCGGCGGGAGCTGGCCCTCGGAATAGGGGTGGCCTTCGGCGAAGATGGGGTCGTGCCAGCTGTCGCCATCCAGGGGGAGGCTGCTCGCCAGACCCACGGAAGTGACGCCGGGGATCGCCCCGATCGCTTCGCCGATCGCTTGCTGCATTCTCGTTGCGGCTTCTTCGTCCCGAACCTGCGATTCCGGTATCGAGAGGCGAAGGGTCTGGACCTCCTCGGGCCGCGCGAAACCGGGCTCGACGTTCCGGAGGGCGCGGAAGGAACGGACCATGAGGCCGGAGCTGACGAGCAGGACCAAGGCCAGGGCCACCTGGACGACGACGAGCGCGCTCCGCGCGCGATGGCGTTCGCGGCTCGCGCTCGCCGACCGGCCGCCCCCGCGCAAGCCGGCGGCGAGGTGCGGCCCCGCGTACTTGAGGATCGGGATGAGACCGAGCAAGGCACCCGCCGCCAGCGAAATGAGGGTCGTGAACAGGAGCACCGGAAGGTCGATGCCGATCTCGTCGATCCGCGGGAGGTTTGCGGGCGCCAGGAACGCGAGAAGCCGGAGAAGGGCGAAGGCGAAACCCACTCCCACGGCACCGCCGAGGATCCCCAGGGTCAGGCTCTCCAGGAGAAGCTCCTGGGCGATCCGGCCCCATCCCGCTCCGAGCGCCGCGCGCACCGCCAACTCCTGCTGGCGCGCCTCCGCGCGAACCAGCAGGAGGTTCGCCACGTTCGCGCAGGCCACAAGGAGCACCGTGCCGATCGTTCCCATGAGGACCCAGAGCACGTTGCCGATGTCCCCGACCAGGTCCTGCTTGAAGGGCCGAAGGTTCGGCGCGATGCGCGCCTTCTCGAACATCTTCTTGTCGACTCCGGGGGGAGGGGGAAAACGCTCGAAGGCGACGGGAAGGAGACGCCCGACATCGGCGTTCGCCGCCTCGAGGGTCACGCCCGGCTTGAGCCGCGCCACCGATTGGAAGCTGAAGTTCCCGAGTACGACCTTGCTGCGATCGATCTGCTCGGGGAGGATGAGCGAGGGCCTCTGGTCCAGGAAGCGGAAGTGGCGAGGCATCACCCCTACGACCTCGCGGGCTTCCCCGTCCACGATCAGCCGCCGCCCGACCACGCCGAGGTCGCCGCCGAGCCGGCCCTGCCAGTATCCATAGGTGAGGATGACGACGGGCGGGCTGCCGGGCGAGTCGTCCTTCGCGGAAAAGACGCGGCCGACGGCGGGCGGGACCCTGAGCAAGGAGAGGACTCCGTCCGTGACCCGGAGGACGCTCACCCGCTCCGGCTCGGCCAGACCGGTCACGCTCGCCGCCCCCTCCCGCCAGAGGCCGATGTCCTGGAACGTCCGGCCCTCCTCGCGATAGGTGAAGTAGAGCGAGGGCGCGGCGTTCAATTTGGTGACGTTGAACCCGGGTGCGCTGTGCCAGACCCCCACCAGCTCATCGGGATGGGGGTAGGGGAGCGGCTTCAGCAGGACGCTCTCGACGACGCTGAAGATGGCGGCGTTCGCGCCGATCCCGACCGTGAGGGTAGCCAGGGTCATGGAAGTGAAGATCGGCGAGCGGCGGAGCCGTCGCATCACGTGCTTGAGCTGGGCAAGGATCGCCATAGCCCTGGGATGCCTGGGAAGCACTTTGGGTTGCAGGAGATTCTTGGCCGACCCGACCGCAGTAGCCCGTGACCGGGGCCGTCGCGGCCGGGGTCCAAGTTGATGGACAATCGAGGCACGCGCCCACGCGCACCGGAGGTCCCCATGAGCTCAGGCAGCCGCCGCAAGTTCCTACGAGATTCGATCGGCTTCGGGGCGACAGGCGCGGTGCTGGCGGGCGTCTCGGCCAGCGCGACGTCGGCGGACCAGGTGGCGGGGGCCAACGAGCGCATCCGCATCGCCCTCATCGGCTGTGGCGGGATGGGCCGCACCGACCTGCGCGACTTCGTGAAGCTGCCCGGGGTCCAGTGCGTGGCCCTCTGCGACGTGGACGACGCGCAATCGGCGATCGCGCAGAAGGAGATCCTGGACGCCGACACGGTCAAGCAGAAGCCCGAGCTCGTGACCCGCGACTTCCGCCGGGTGCTCGACCGCAAGGACGTCGACGCCGTGATCGTGGCCACGCCGGACCACTGGCACGCCCTGCCCACGATCCTCGCCTGCCAGGCCGGCAAGGACGTCTACGTCGAGAAGCCGCTCTCCGTCTGCATCGGCGAGGGCCGGGCCATGGTGAACGCGGCGCGCAAGAACAATCGCGTGGTGCAGATGGGCACGCAGCAGCGGAGCGCCACCCACTACACGGACGCGGTCGAGTACGTGAAGAGCGGCAAGCTCGGCCGCGTGCGGGTGGTGCGCGCGTGGGCCTACCTCGACTGGAAGGGCGAGACCCCGGTGCTCCCGGACGGACCGGTGCCGGAAGGCGTCGACTACGACCTGTGGCTCGGCCCCGCACCCGCGCGGCCCTTCAACAAGAACCGCTTCCATTTCACGTTCCGCTGGTACTGGGACTACGCGGGCGGGCTGATGACGGACTGGGGCGCGCACATGATCGACGTCGCCAACTGGGCGATGGGCATCAAGGCCCCGTCCTCGGCGGTGTCGTTCGGCGGCAAGTACGGCTATCCGACCGACGCGATGGAGACGCCCGACACCCAGCAGGTGGTGTGGGCCTATCCGAGCTTCACCATGATCTGGGAGCACGCCCTCGGCATCGGCCGCGGGCCCGAGGGCCGCGAGCACGGCGTCGCCTTCGTGGGGGAGTACGGCACGCTCGTGATCGACCGCGGCGGCTGGGAGGTCTACGCGGAGACCGACCGGATCGACAAGCGCATCCGCGAGTACAAGCGGGTGGGCGTGCCGCGCCAAGGGGCGGGCAACGAGGACTACCATCTGAAGCACGTCAAGAACTTCCTCGACTGCATGAAGTCGCGCGCACGGCCGGCCTCCGACGTGGAGATCGGCCACGACTCGATGATCGCCTGCCACCTCGGGAACATGGCCCAGCGACTGGGCCGCATGGTCAAGTGGGACCCGGAGAAGGAGGCCGTCCTCGGCGACCCGGAGGCCCAGAAGATGGTGAGTCGGCCCTACCGCGCGCCGTGGGTGCTGCCGAAGGCGTGATCTTCAGCAAACGCTTGCGCGATGGAGTTCGGCGCGGCGAGATCACGTGCAGCGTCCGCATCTGGATGCGTCCCCACGTGAAGGTCGGCGGTCGCTACCGCATGGAAGAGGGGGCGATCGAGGTGGATTCGGTCGTGCCGATCCATCTCGCCGACATCACCCCCGAGCTGGCCCGCAAATCGGGCTTCAAGGGGGTGATCGACCTCCTCAAGGTCGCGAAGCACGGCAAGGGTGAGAACGTGTATCTGGTCCGATTCCACTACGTGCCGGGCGTCGGCGCCCCGGTCGGGCGACGAGCCCGCGGCCAGTCCGGGTAGTGGGGCGCCTAGTGGGCGAGCTCCGCGCCGGCCTGATTCGCGCCGAATGCCGGCTGATCGACGGCTCCGAGCCAGGCGTCGAAACGGAGCTCCTCCTTCGCGGGACCCTTCGGAGCGGAGCGCTTTGCCACCGCCGGGGTCCCGGTCGGAAGCTGTGAACCGAGGCTCTGGCTCGCGGCGGCCGTCGCGTGCTCGAGAACGAGCCGCTCGGCCGCGGTGGGATCGAGGGCCCGCAACTTCGTGATCACGCGCGCGAGGGCGTCCGCATCGCCCACCTGGATGCACTCCCGGCCGAGGGCGTGCCAGGACGGAGCATCCTCGGGCTGGAGCTGGACCACCTTCCCCAAGGCCTTCACGGCCTTCCAGTGCTGTCCGCGCTGGGCCTGGATCATGGCCAGGTCGCGCCAGGCCGCGGGCAGTTGTGGCTTGATGCGGACCACCTCTCGCAGCGCGGTGAGGGCGTCCTCGACGCGGCCCGCCGCTCTGTACAAGCCCGCGAGGCTGAACCAGGCCTTGGCGTGGTCGGCATCGAAGCGTACGGCTTCGACGAAGTCGGAGATGGCTTCGCCCACCTTGCCTTCCCGGCGATGGAGGACGCCCATCTCGTACCAGGTCTCGGCCAGGGGGTGCACTCCGGCTCTCTTCCCCTGGACGGGCGCGCGGCGCGGGGCCGCGGGGGGGAGGGTGAGGGTCGTTTCCGGCGCCGCGGGCCAGTTGTTGACGTACTGCGTCGCGAACGCCTCCGCCACGGTGGGATCGAGCAAGGCCAGCTCTTCGAACACGTCGAGCACGCCCGTGCGGTTGCGTTGCTTCGTGTAGGCGATGCCGAGGCCGAGCCAGGTGTCGGTGTGGTGCGGCCTGAAGCGCAGGGCCTCGAGAAACGCGTTCGTGGCCTGCGGGAGCTGCCCTTCGTCGCGGCAGACGACCCCGAGGCTGTACCAGGCGGCGGCGAAATCGCGCTTCGCCCGCACCGCTTCGCGGTAGGCCTTGATGGCCTCGGCGTATTCCTCGTAGTGCTCGTGCAGGTTCCCGAGACGGTACCAGGCGGAAGCGAGGTCGGGATCGATGAGCACCGCCTGCTGGAAGGCCGCGCGCGCCTCGCGATGCTGCCCTTGCGCACGGTGCGCGCAGCCGAGGCCGTGCCACGAGCGAGCCATCGTCGCGTCGAGGCGCAGGGCCTCGCGGAAGACGGGGACGGCTTCGCCGGGGCGGGCGTGGTTCTGGAGGAGCACGGCGAGGTTGTGCCAGGCCAGCGCATCCTCGGGGCGGAGCCGCACCACCTGCCGGGCCGCATCGAGCGCACGCCCCCAGGCCCGGGTCACGCTGTAGAGCGAGACGAGCTCGCTCCAGACGTCGGCCAGATCGGGCCGCCGGACGGTCAGTTGGCGGTAGGCAGCGATCGCCTCTTCGGTGCGGCCTTCGAGCCCGCGCGCATGAGCCAGGCGATAGAGCCCGACCTCGGCTTGGGAGAGGCCAGAGGGCACCTGGGCTTCAGGCGAGAGAGGGATCCCTGGTTCGTGCTGCACGGGGGGTTGACTCCAGTGTTTTTCCGGCCAAAGGCGCGTCCTTGACCGGGTGGGGTCAACACGCAGAGACGACGGTGCGGCCTATGAAATGACACATCGGCGGATTTCTCGATGTGATGGGCCTCACACGTCGATTCACCACGTCCAAAACTCCTGGAATAACCGGGTCATTCGCCTCGTAACGCGACGATGGGATCGATCCGGGTGGCCCGGCGGGCGGGGAGATAGCAGGCGAGGGCGGCGACTCCCATCAGCAGGGCGGTCACAGGAAGGAGGACGCGCAGGTCCAGGGGCTTGAGCCCGTAGAGGACGTGCGACAACCCGAAGCCGACGACGGCGGCTCCGAAGAGACCCAGGGCGACGCCGATCAGAGTCAGGCTCATGCCTTTGCGCACGACGAGGCGCAGCACGTCGGGCGGTCGGGCGCCGAGCGCCATGCGGATGCCGATCTCGTGGACCTGCTGGCGGGCGGAGTAGGAGACGACGGCATAGAGCCCCATGATCGCGAGGAAGAGCCCCAGGAGCCCCTCGACCGCGGCCATGGCGGCGCCCATGCGCAGAGGCATGAGCCCGAAGACGCTGTCCTTCATGTGCCGCTCCATGGTGCGGACGTTGAAGACGGGCAGGTCGGGGTCCATCTCCCGGAGCAGGTCCTGGAGCGGCTTCGCGAGGGCGGCGGGATCCGACGTGGACCGCACCATCAGGGTGATCGGCGAGCGGTAGCTCTGGGCGAGGGGCACGTAGAAGTAGGTCCGCGGCGCCTCGCCGAGCATGAGGTACTTGCCGTCGGCGGCGACCCCCACCACCGTCGCCCACTCGCCGTTTCGTCCGTTGCGGAAGCGCTTGCCCACCGCGTCCTGACCCGGCCAGAGGCTTCGTCGCCATGGTCTCGTTCACCACCGCCACCCGCGACGAGCGCTCGTCGTCGCTCTTCGCGAGCGCGCGGCCCCGCTTCACGGCGGTCCCCATGGTCTCGAAGAAGCGTGGCCCCACGACGGTGAACGCGCTCGAGCGTAGCCGTCCTTCGAACCCGGGATCTCCCCGTCGATGGCCACATCGGTGATGGCGATGCCGTAGTCGAGGGGCACGTGCTGGGTGACGGTCGCGGAACCGACGCCGGGCAGGGCGGAGGCCCGCTCCACGAGCTGATCGACGAAGTGTCGTCCGCGCTCGTCGCCGTATTGCTGGAGCCCGAGGTCGAGCGACATCATGACCAGGTGGTCGGGGCGGAAGCCGAGGGCCATGCCTCCCATCTCGCGCAGGCTGTGGAAGAAGAGGGCCGCGCAGGAGAGCACGACCAGGGACACCGTCACCTGGCCCACCACGAGCAGGTTGCGCAGGGGATGCCGGGAAGAGCCCAGGGGTGCGTTGCCTCCCTCCTTCAGGCTCTGGCTGAGGTCGAACTTGGAGGCCTTGAGGGCCGGCCAGAGACCGGCGGCCAGCCCGGCCGCGGCCGCGATCACCACCGTGAAGACGTAGATCCGATAGTCCCAGGGATGGTCGGTGTTGACGGGAATGTCGCCCGCCGGGGTGAAGCCGGCCAGGGCCTGGCCGGCCCAGCGGGCGAGGACGAGGGCGAAGACCCCGGCCACCGCGGCCAGGACCAGGCTCTCCATCACCTGGAGCCGCACGAGCTGGGCGCGGCTCGCGCCCAGAGCCGAGCGCATGACCATGTCCTTCTGACGGACGAGGGAGCGGGAGAGCATGAGGTTCGCCACGTTGGCGCAGGAGATGAGGAGGACGAGGGCCACCATGGCCGCGAAGATCGCGGCGAAGACCGGCAGGAAGTCGGCGATGCTGGGGTCGGGCCGCGAGCGGCTCTCGGGAACGACCATGGCCTTCGAGCCCTTGTGGTCGTTCGGGTAGGTGGCGTAGATCCGCTTGGCCACGACCTCGATGTCGGCCCGCGCCTGCGCCACCGTCTTGCCCGGCGCCAGGCGGCCCATCAAGCGGAAGGCGTGCGCGCCTCGGTTCTCGAGAAAGCCCGAGCCTCCTTCCAGAGAGGGTGTCCATGGCCCCGGACGGGACGAACCCGCTCACCGCCATCGCCCAGGACAAGCCGGAGAAGCTCGCGGGGGTCACGCCGAGCACCGTGAAGCTCTTCCCGTTGAGCACGATGGCCTTGCCGATCATGGACGGATCGCCGCCGAAGCGCCGCTGCCAATAGCGATGACTCAAGCACGATGGTGGGGGCCGCCCCCTTGCCCTCTCCTTCCCCGGGTCGCAGGACCTGGCCCAGGTGGGCCTCGACCCCCGCCAGGGCGAAGTAGTTGGGCGACACCACCTCGATCCAGGTGCGCTCTGGCGTCTGGCCGGGGGCGCTCAGGTGGACGGGAGTCGGCATGTAGGCGGCGAGCTGCGAAAACGACGTCGTGCCCTCCCGGAAGTCGAGGTAGTCGAGGTAGGAATGGCCGTAGGGGACGTTGATCAGGTCGCCCCGCTGCATGACCACCACGAGGTCCTGCGGGTCCTTCACCGACAGCGGCTGCAGGAAGATGGCGCTGACCAGGGAGAAGAGGCTGGTGTTGACGCCGATGCCGAGTGCCAGGGTCAGGATCGCCACCGCGACGAAACCCGGCTCCTTGCGCAAGGAACGGAGGGCCAGGCGCAGGTCGTCCTTCATGAGCGCATCTCCTCGCCGCGAGCGTGGCTCCCCCCCGGGGGGACACTCTTACGCTAGACAATACGGCTGGGAGATGTCCATTGATCCATTCGTCTCATGGCGCGGGCGGCGGGCGAGCCGGCGTCGTCCGGCTCGTCGCGGGTCAGTCGGCGAGGCGGAAGTTCACGGTGATGGTGAGCTTTACCTCGACCGGCTTCTGGTCCGGACCCAGGACCGGCTCGTAGCGCCACTGGCGCACCGCGGCCAGAGCCGCTGCCGCGAGCGTCTCATGCCCGTCCGTGGCCGTGGCCTCGGCCACCGAGCCATCCTTGGCGAGGCGAGCAAGGATGTGGACGACCCCCTCGATGTGGTCCTTCTTGGCTTCCGGAGGATAGACGGGGTTGACCTTGTGGACGAGGCGGGGCTCGCCCACCTTGGCCTTCTCCGCGGGGGCCGACGCCTTCTCTTCCGGCGCCGCCGAGGCCGCGAGCGGGAACGACGAAGTGGCGACGGCGCCCGCGAGCACGAGGAAGAGCGCGCTCACGCAGAGATGAGTGATGGCCCGGACCTTCGACATGACGACCTCCTTCAGGAGCAGCTCGACGCGTTCCGTCAGGTGATGCTCGCCCAGGAACAGGGCGGCGGGGACCGGTGCGGCCCGCAGGTGGCGGCGCGCCACCTCGAGCAGGGACTCGAGATACGCCGTGCGGCCGCCCAGCGCGTCCACCACGGTCGCGTCGACGCACTGCTCACGGGTCAGGCGGATGCGGCCCAGGAGGAAGTGGACCGCGGGGTGGAACCAGAGCACGGCGGCCAGCGCCTCTTCGGCGACCGCGAGGGGCCAGTCGCGTCGACGCACGTGGATGAGCTCGTGCGCGACGATCGCGCGCTGACGATCGGGCTCCATCTCCTGCACGTGGGCGGGCAGGAGAACGAGAGGGCGCCGCAGGCCGAAGGTCGCGGGAACGACCACGTCCGGAGAGAGTCGGACCTCTGCCTTGGCGCCAATCCCGTCCGCCAGCCCGTGGAGCGATTCCGGGGTGAAGGAGATCGCTCCGCGGCGGCAGGCCCGTAGTCGCAACGCTCCCCGGACGAGCCGCAGGGCACGGACCAGGACACCCAGGGCGAGAACCGCGGCCACGGCCTCGGGCCAGTACGCGCGGCCAAGCGAGAAGGGCGAAGACGAGGCTCCTGAGCCGAGGCCTTCGAAACGGATCTGGATCCGGTCACCCGCAACCGGCGCCCAGTCGCCCAGGAAGGGCAGGGCGAGGGAGGCGACAAGCACCGCCTGCCACCACGCGAGCGTCCACGCCGGCCGCTCGATGGGCAGCGCACGAGCCAGGGCGGCGGCCACGGCCGTGACGAACACGCCTTGGACCGCGAAGGCGAGAAGGTCCTGGAGAAAGGTGGCGAGGCTCATCTTGCCTTCCTTATGCGGCGTGCGAGCGTGTCGAGCTCCTCGGCCGTCACCCGCCGGTCTTCGACGAGATGGACGAGGAGGGGCGCCGCGGAGCCGCCGAAGACCCGATCGACGAACTCGCGCACCATCCCTCCCACCACCTGGCCCCGCGGCCGCACGGCGTGATAACGGTAGGAGCGGCCGTCCGCCTCCTTGCGCAGGTGCCCCTTCCGCTCCAGGACGTTCATCATGGTCATCACCGTGGTGTAGGCGACGCGGCGCTCCCCGAGGAGCGCCTCGTAGACGTCCCGAACCGTCGAGGATCCGCGCTCCCAGACGATCTTCATGAGCAAGAGCTCCTGCGGGGTGAGGGTCGGGCTCTTCTTGCGCATATCTACTAAAGAAATAGTACTAATAGGACCACGTGTCAAGAGGAAAGTGGCGGCCGGGGCCGGGGCGGGTATGATTCCCGGCCTATGAAGAAAGTGTCCCGACGCACCTTCCTCGTCCTGGCCCTGGTCTTGGCGGTGCCCTCGGGCCCGCTTCGAGCGCAGGAGCGAACCGGCGTCGTCCGCGTCCAGGTGAGCCCCGACCGCGACGACTGGACCTACAAGACGGGAGCGCCGGTGACCTTCCGGATCCAGGTGATCCGCGACGGCAATCCCCTGCCCGGGGCCAGCGTCAGCTATTCCTATGGCCCCGAGATGCTGCCGCCGAAGGTCGAGAAGACGGCGAGCGTGCCCAAGGACGGGCTCGTGGTGGCGGCGGGGACCATGACCGAGCCTGGCTTTCTTCGGCTCGTGGCGACGGCCGAGGTCGACGGCAAGAAGTACCGCGGGCTCGCCACCGCGGGCTTTGCGCCCGAAGCCATCAAGCCCACCGTGGAAGACCCCCCGGACTTCGACGCCTTCTGGACCGCGGGCAAGGAGGCTCTCGCCAAGCTGCCGATCGACGCCAGGCTGACGCTCTTGCCCGACCTCTCGACCTCGAAGGTCGACGTGTACCAGGTGAGCCTCCAGAACGTGGGCGTGGACGGGACCGGCGCCAGCCGTTTCTACGGCATCCTGGCCGAGCCCAAAGGCCCGGGGCCCTTTCCCGCGGTGATGAGCCCCCCCGGCGCGGGGGTGCGACCGTACAAGGGTCTCGTGGAGCTGGCGGAAAAAGGCGTGCTCACCCTCCAGGTCGGCATCCACGGCCTGCCGGTCAACCTCGACCCCCTGGTCTACGACAGCCTGCGGGTGGGCGGCCTCGCCGGCTATCCGACCTTCAACCTGGACGACCGCGACCGCTACTACTACCGCCGCGTGTACCTCGGCTGTCTGCGGGCCGACGACTTCCTGGCCGCCCATCCGAAGTGGGACGGCAAGACCCTCGCCATCACCGGAGGAAGCCAGGGAGGTGCCTTGACGATCGTCACCGCCGCCCTCGATCCGCGTGTCACGGGGCTCGCGGCTTACTATCCGGCACTGTCCGACACTACGGGCTACACGAAGGGTCGCGCGGGGGGCTGGCCCCACATGTTCAAGGACGAGACCCTGCACCGCACTCCGGCCAAGCTCTCGACCATCCGCTACTACGACGTGGTCAACTTCGCGCGGCGGGTCAAGGTCCCCGGCATCTACTCCTGGGGATACAACGACGAGACGTGCCCGCCGACCTCGACCTATTCGGCCTACGGCGTGATTCCGGGCCCCAAGAAGCTGCTCCTGGCCCTCGAGACGGGCCACAACACCACCCCCGAGCAGACCGACCGCGTGGGGCGATGGCTCGACACGCTGCTCAAGACCGGCAAGGCCGAGCCCTGAGCCTGAGGACGCCACCAGTGATGTACGATCTCACCCACCAAGAGAGGGAGGCGTTATGCGGATGCGAGCCGCGCTCATGGCGGTCCTGGCGATGACGGCGCAAAGCGGGGCGCGCGCGGCCGCCGCTCCGGCCAAGCCCGCGGGCGGGCTCCTGCTCGTGGCCAACAAGGGCGATCACACCCTCGGCATCATCGACCCCGGCCTCGGCAAGCAGGTCGCGACCGTGAAACAGAGCGGGGTCACGGGACACGAGGTGATCGCGTCACCCGATGGCAAGACTGCGTACGTGCCGATCTACGGCGACTCGGGCGTGGGCAAGCCGGGGAGCGACGGGCAGACCCTCGACGTGATCGACATCGCCTCGCGGCGCCTGGTGACCACGATCGACTTCGGCAAGGCCGAGCGGCCGCACTGCCCGCACTTCGGCGCGGACGGCAAGCTCTACGTCTCCACCGAGATCACGAACTCGATCAGCGTGATCGATCCCGCGACCCACAAGATCGTGGGCAAGGTCCCGACCGACAACCCCGAGTCGCACATGTTCGCGATCACCAGGGACGGCAAGCGCGCCTTCACCTCGAACGTGCACCCGGGCAGCGTCAGCGCCATCGACCTCGTGGCCAGGAAGGTCATCGGCACCCTGCCCATCTCGGCCTATTCGCAGCGCATCGCCCTCTCGGTGGACGATCGCCGGGCCTTCACCGCCGACCAGACGAAGCCCCAGCTCGTGGTGATCGACACCGCCACCCTCAAGGTCGAGCGCCTCGTGGATCTTCCCGGCGCCGCCTACGGCACCGCACCCACCCCGGACGGCCGTTATCTCGTGATGGCGCTCCCCACCGTCAACAAGGTCGGCGTCCTCGACTTGAAGACGATGCAGGTGACGCACACCTTCGACGTGCCCAAGGCGCCGCAGGAGGTGCTGGTGCGACCGGATGGCTTGATGGCCTACGTGTCCTGCGACGCGAGCCATCAGGTGGCCGAGATCGACCTCAAGGAATGGAAGGTGGGGCGGCTCATCGAGGCCGGACCGGCCGCCGACGGCCTCGCCTGGGCCTCCGCGAAGCCCTAGAGCTCTCGCTTTCGCTCTCAATCCGGGGCGCGAGCCGAGGAGCCCCCCGCCCCGAACGTCACCTCATGAAGATCGGGCAGGAGAGCTGAACCAGGTCTGGACGAATCTCATCGGCAAGACCATCGACGCGCTGCCCGCGGGAGGCGAGCTGCGGGTCGAGACGGCGCGGGAAGCCGCGCACGTCGTCGTGCGCGTGATCGACAACGGCCCCGGCATCCCTCCGGACATCCAGACCCGCATCTTCGAGCCTTTCTTCACGACCAAGGGCGTGGGCGACGGGACCAGGCCTGGGGTCGGCTGGCAGGCCCGCCGTTCGGAAGAGGCGGGAGGTCGGTGCTGGTCCAGGCGCCGATCTTCTTGAGCGTCAGGAGGAAGTTGGACCCCGAACGGACGCTGACCGCCGTAAAATAGGGCCATGTCGGACCAGCCCCTCACACTTGCAGTGCTCGCCAGGTTCCACCAGGAAATCCTGGTGCCCGAGGTGCGGCAAGTGGTGCGCGAGGAGGTGGCCAAGGAAGTCGACGCGCTTCGTGACGAGATGCACGCCGGCTTCGATGCCATCGCACAGCGTTTCGATCGGCTCGAGACCGAATACCATATGCTGGTGACGGACGAGGGCGTCCACCGCGGGATATCCGGCGTCCACGGCCTTAGTCGAGCGGGGACGAGGCCGCCCGCGCCTCCGAGTGGATCGCATCCCGCGAGATGGCGTCCAGCATGCGCGTCACGATGATCCTGTGGCCGGACGATCCGATCACGAACGCGCGATAGACGGCGCCCGAGAGGCCCGTAAAGACCGCGTCGGTACGTGCCCGCAAGCGGGAGCGACGCTCGGACAGAGGATCCACGAAGAACGACAGTCGATAGGTCGCGAACCGTTTCATTGCTCGTCGATGAAAGGAAGGTCGTTCGGCATGGGTCGGATGGATAGGCTCGGTGTGAGAGTCTCCCCTAGCCATCCAGCGGTTCGAGCAGAGTGAACTGGGAACGGCCCAACAGCTTCTTGAAGCCTCGGTCAAAGCTGACGAGGTGTTCGCCGAAATGCATCGTGGCCGCAGCAAGCCAGGCGTCGGGCACGCTATTCCCCGTGAGTTGATGGTCGATGCACAGCTGACGCAGGTGCGGCCATTCAGGGCCCAGCGTCGCCAAGTGCACGCCGGGGGCGGCCAGCAGTGCTTCGACAAAGTCCACGGCCTGGTCGATCGGCGTCGGAACCTGAAAGATCTTCGGACTGGTCACCAAGCGCAGGAAGCTGGCCAGTACCATCGGCATCAGGGCCAACGCGCTGCCCGCCGCGGCGGCAACTGCCGCCTGCTCGAGCCAAGCGCGGGCCACGGCGTGATGGGGATGGTCACCGCGCGACGCGGCAACCAGTACGTTCACGTCAGGCGTCACCGCCCAGCGCCTCCAGCATCGCCTTGTTGCTGAGCGGATCAATGCCAGGCACCAGGCCACCGCGCCCCTTGAACACGGGCAGGCGCAGTTTACGGCGCCGCGGCGCAACTTGCGCCCGCAGCCGCATCTGGAGCCCCTCCTCGATCAGGCGGGTCAGGCTGGTCCTCTGGTGGGCGGCAAGCGCCTTCGCGTTGGCAAGCAGCTGATCGTTGATGTCGAGCGTCGTCTTCATGTCTGAATGATACAGAATTCTGTATCGCCAATCGAATCAATCTTCAAAGACTCGGCGCTCAGCAGCCGATGGCCCCGGCCACGCAGAACGCTACCCGTCTGCGCCCGCCGCGATCCCCGGCGCATCCTCTTCGCGCTGGCCGGTTGAGCCATCGCTGAGGCTCGGGATAGGATCGGCCTTGCCGCGCGGCCTTCGAGGCAGAGGAACCCTGGATGCACCTGACACCACGGGAGCAGGAGAAGCTGCTGATCGTCGTGGCGGCCGACCTCGCCCGGCGGCGCAGGGCGCGTGGGCTCAAGCTGAACTACACCGAGGCCATGGCCCTCATCACGGCCGAGGTGCTCGAAGGCATCCGGGACGGGCGGAGCGTCTCCGACCTGATGGCCTGGGGCACGGAGATCCTCTCCCGCGACGACGTCATGGAAGGAGTGCCCGAGATGCTCGAAGAAGTGCAGGTCGAGGGCACCTTCCCGGACGGCACGAAGCTCGTGACCATCCACCATCCGATCCGGTGAAGGGCACTCCATGATTCCCGGCGAGTACCTCTTGGCAGAGGGCGACGTCATCGGCAACGTGGGCCGGAAGACGGTGGAGATCGTGGTGGCCAACACCGGCGACCGTCCCATCCAGGTCGGCTCGCACTTCCATTTCTTCGAGGCCAACAAGGCGCTGCGCTTCGATCGTGCGGCCGCGTTCGGGATGCGCCTCAATGTTCCCGCGGGTACCGCCGCGCGTTTCGAGCCCGGGGACGAGAAGAAGGTCACTCTCGTCGCCTTCGGAGGCGCCCGCCTCGTCCACGGCCTGAACGGGCTCACGGAGGGCGCCACCACGGACGACGCCAAGGAGGCGGCCTTGGCGCGCGCGCACACGGGCGGATTTGGGGACACGTCGCGATGACCCTGCGCATGTCCCGCCGGCAGTACGCGGACCTCTACGGGCCGACCACCGGGGACCGGGTGCGTCTGGCCGACACCGACCTCTTCGTCGAGGTCGAGCGCGACCTGACCGTGCCCGGCGACGAGGCGAAGTTCGGCGGCGGCAAGGTGCTGCGCGACGGCATGGGCCAGTCGTCCCGCGCCACGCGCGCCGACGGCGCCCTCGACCTCGTGATCACGAACGCGCTCATCGTGGACCACGCCGGTGTCGTCAAGGCCGACATCGGGGTTCGCGACGGGCGCATCGTGGGCATCGGAAAAGCGGGCAATCCCGACACCATGGACGGCGTCAGCCCGGGCATGGTGGTGGGCGCGGGCACCGAGGCGCTCTCCGCCGAGGGGAAGATCGTCACCGCGGGCGCCATCGACGCGCACGTCCATTTCATCTGCCCGCAGCTCTGCCAGGAGGCCATCTCGGCGGGGATCACGACCCTCCTCGGCGGCGGCACCGGACCGGCCACCGGCACCAACGCGACCACCTGCACGCCGGGACCCTGGAACCTCCACCGCATGCTGGAAGCGGCCGAGGGCCTCCCCGTGAATCTTGGTTTCCTGGGCAAGGGCAACGGCTCGCGGCCCGAGCCGTTGCGCGAGCAGATCGAGGCCGGCGCCATCGGCCTGAAGCTCCACGAGGACTGGGGCACGACGCCCGCGGCCATCGACTGCGCGCTGGGCGTGGCCGACGAGTACGACGTCCAGGTGGCGATCCACACCGACACCCTGAACGAGGCCGGGTTCGTGGAGGAGTCGATCGCGGCCTTCAAGGGCCGGACCATCCACACCTACCACACCGAGGGCGCGGGGGGCGGCCACGCGCCCGACATCATTCGCGTCTGCGGCGAGCCCAACTGCCTGCCCTCGTCGACGAACCCGACCATGCCCTTCACGGTCAACACCCTCGACGAGCACCTCGACATGCTGATCGTCTGCCACCACCTTAATCCCAAGGTCCCCGAGGACCTGGCCTTCGCCGAGTCACGGATCCGGGCCGAGACCATCGCCGCGGAGGACGTGCTGCACGATCTTGGCGCCATCAGCATGATGTCGTCCGACTCGCAGGCCATGGGGCGTATCGGCGAGGTGGTCATCCGCACCTGGCAAACCGCGGACAAGATGAAGAAGCAGCGAGGAGCGCTTCCGGGCGAGAAGCCGGGATGCGACAACCTCCGCGCCCGCCGCTACGTGGCGAAGTACACGATCAACCCGGCCATCGCCCACGGCCTTTCCCACGAGGTGGGGTCGGTCGAGGTGGGCAAGCTCGCGGACCTCGTCTTGTGGAAGCCGGCCTTCTTCGGGGTCAAGCCCGAGCTCGTGCTGAAGGGCGGCCTCATCGCCTGGGCGGCCATGGGCGATCCCAACGCGTCCATCCCCACGCCCCAGCCTGTCCTCTACCGGCCGATGTTCGCCGCCTATGGCCTCGCCTCGGCGCGCACCTCCGTCACCTTCCTGTCGAAGGCGGCGGTCGCCGCGGGGGTGCCGCGAACGCTGGGGCTCGGCCGGCGTGCCGTCGCGGTAAAGCACTGCCGGGGGCTCCGGAAGCGGGACATGGTGATGAACGACGCCCTGCCCCGGATCGAGGTCGATCCCGAGACCTACGAGGTGAGGGCCGATGGCGAACGGCTCACCTGCGAGCCCTCCACCGTCCTCCCCATGGCTCAGCGCTACTTCCTGTTCTGAGCCGCGAATGATCGTCATCGAGCGGGTCCTTCACGACGTCGATGCCGCGTCCCTCACAGGCCTCGAGCGCGACACGTTGCGGCTCACCTGGGAAGGACGGCGGTGGACGCGCAAGAGGCTCCAGACGAGCGCGGGCCGAGAGGTGGCCCTCGCGTTGCCGACGGGCACCGTGCTGGCCCTCGGCGCGGTCCTTCACCTCGAGCCGGACTGGTACCTCGCGGTCGAGGGCGAGCCGGAGCCGGTCATCGCGGTGAGGCCGAAAGACCACCACGAGGCCCTGCGCGTGGCCTTCGAGGTGGGCAATCGGCACTTCTCCCTGGCGGAAGACGGCGATGCTCTCCTCGTCCCGGACGACACCGCGATGGCCCAGCTCCTCGATCGACTGCACGTCGGTTGGGAGCGGCGGACGGTGGTCTACAGCCCCCTCGGCTTCGCCCACGCTCATGAACACTGAGTCCCTCGCCACGCTGCTCCAATTCGCCGACGGCCTCTTCCCCGCGGGGGGCCACGCGCATTCGTTCGGCCTCGAGACCTACGTCCAGGAGGGCACGGTGCGCGGCGGCGCCGACGTCGTCTCGTTCGTCACGGCCTACCTCGAAGGCGCTCTGGGGCCGAGCGACGCGGTGGCGGTGACCCTGGCCCTCGAGCACGCGCGAGGGAGCGACGAAGCCGGCCTTCGGGCCCTCGACGCGCGTCTCGACGCCTTGCGGCCGGCGGCCGAGTTGCGCGAGGCGAGCCGGCAGATGGGCCGTCAGACGCTGCGGGTAGCCGCCGCTCTGACCGGCGACGACCTGCTGCGGCGGTTTCACACCGAGGCCGAGGCCGACCGGACCCCCGCCCACCATCCGGTCGTGTTCGGAGCCCTGGGCGCGGCCCTCGGTTGGACGAAGGAGGCGGCCGCTCTCGCCTACTTGCACGCGGCGACCGTCGTGGTCGTGGGCTCGGCGCTCCGGTTGCTTCCGATGGGGCAGCTCGAAGGTCAGCGTGTACTGTCGTCGGTCCGTCCCTTGATCACGCGCCTGGCGTGCGCGGCCGCGAACGCGACCGACGGCGACCTCTGGGGCTTCACCCCGGGCATCGACGCCGCAAGCATGCGTCACGCCGAGCTCGAGGCCAGGCTCTTCCGCTCGTGATTCCGAAGCCCTTGAAGGTCGGCATCGGCGGGCCGGTGGGCTCGGGCAAGACCGCGCTCGTCGAAGCCCTCTCGCGCCAGCTCAAGGACCAGCTACGACCTCGCCGTCATCACGAACGACATCTACACCAAGGAAGACGCGGAGTTCCTGGTGCGCCGCGGCGTGCTCGCTCCGGAGCGGATCCTCGGCGTCGAGACGGGCGGCTGCCCGCACACCGCCATCCGGGAAGACGCCTCCGTGAACCTGGAGGCCATCCGCACGCTCCTGGGCCGGTTTCCCGACCTCCAGTTGCTCTTCCTGGAGAGCGGCGGCGACAACCTGGCCGCGACCTTCAGCCCCGAGCTCGTGGACGCCACGATCTACGTGATCGACGTGGCCGAGGGCGAGAAGATCCCGCGCAAGGGCGGCGCCGGGATCATGCGCTCCGACCTCCTGGTCATCAACAAGATCGACCTCGCGCCCTACGTCGGCGCCGACCTCGGGGTCATGGAGCGCGACGCGCGCCGGATGCGCGGCGAGCGGCCGTTCGTCTTCACCAACGTCCGGGCCGGCGACGGCGTCGACACGGTGTCCGAGTGGATCCGGCGCGAGCTCCTGTTCGAGAGCTGACCGCGGCCGAGCCTGGGCCGGGGCCCGAGTCGCGCGCGCCGACTCGGGTGGGACGCGACGGGTTCCTCGGCCTGCGCTTTGCCCGGCGAGACGACCGGACCGTCCTGGTCTCCCGGCGGTTCCGTTCCCCGCTGCAAGTCCTCGAGCCCCTCGACCTGGCCGGCGACGGGTCGGCTCTGGCCGTGTTGCTGAACCCGGGAGGCGGGGTCCTGGGCGGCGATCGTCTGCGGACCGAGATCGAGCTTGGTCCGGGCGCCCACCTGACCGTGGCCACCCCCTCGGCCACGAAGGTCTATCGGTGCCCGGACCGGTCCGCCGTGCTGCACACGACCGTTGCCCTTGGCGAAGGCGCCGCGCTCGAGTACGTTCCGCACCATCTCATTCCGCATGCGGGCGCGGCCGTCGAGCAGACCGTCGCTGTCGATCTTGGTCCGCAAAGCCGGCTCATCCTCTTCGACGGACTTTCCCTCGGCCGAGTCGCCCGAGGCGAGCGTTGGGCCTTCGGCTCGCTGGCGAGTGAGGTCCGGGTGACCAGCGGGGGCCGCCCTCTCTACCTGGACCGCTGCCGGCTGGTTTCGGATCAGGCGGCGAACCTCGGAGCCCTGGGGGGAGCCGAGGGGTGCGTCTACCTCGGCACGATCCTGCTCTGCTCTCCGGGCCGGGCCGAGTGGGGCGGCGTGATCGCCGCGCTCGTGAATCTGTTGGCGAATCAGACCGGCGTTCAGGGCGGGGCCAGCCTCCTGGCGCGCGACGGCTGCGTCGTCCGCTTCCTGGCGCCGTCGGCCCACGCCCTCGCCGCGTTCGCCCGCGAGGCCTGGGGTCTCGCCCGCCGCCATCTGCTCGGCCTGCCGCCGCTCGATCTCCGCCTGGACTGACGAAGGTCAGCGGTAGCGGCAGGCGCTCGGGTCGGCCTTCTCGAAGTACGACTTGAAGTTCCGGGCCTTCGGGTCCTTGCATCCCACGAGGTTGAGGATCTCGACCTTCCGGAATTCGATGGGATGGCTCTCGCTCTGGAGCGAGATCGTCCCCTCGGCGAGGAGCTTGCCGTCGGGTTTCGCCGCGGGATCGTGGTTCGAAACGTTACCGCCGCCGATCTGCGGCTTCTCGTAGCTCAGCACCAGGGCGCCGTTGGCGCGATGCTGCACGAGGCCGTCGCCGTGGACCTCCACCTCGACCCGCACCCACTCGTCGCCACGGAACGTCGGCGACGTCGAGTTGGTGCAGTGCTCGGTCACGAGCGTTCCCTTCATCACCACGTTGGTGCCGGGCGTGCAGAGGTTGGCGGTCGGGCGGTCGCCGGTCTCGTGGCCCCCGAGGAGCTGCACCTCGATCGAGATCGGGAAGTCCTGGTCCTTCAGCATGCTGGCCGCGCTCTGGCCGTGGATCATGATCCCGCTGTTCTTGAAGGCCCAGTCCGGTCCGCCGGGCGCCTGCTGGCCCACGAAGCGGTACTCCACCGCGACCACGTAGTGCGAGAAGGTCTGGCGATAGAACAGATGGCCGAAGCGGTTGGCGAAGGGGCCAGCGTAGCCATCGTACCCCACCTTCAGGAGTCCACCCTCGACCCTGAAGGTGTTGGCAAAGTTCAGGCCGAGCGCGTAGCCGGCGATCTTGGGCGTCCAACCGTCGAGGTCACGGCCGTTGAAGAGCTGGACCCATTCCTTCTTCTCGGGCTCCGCGGCGCGGCTCGGAGACACCAGGAAGAGCAAGGCGAGAGTAAAGGCCATCGTCTTCATGGCGCCAAGCATATCTCTCCTCAGTCCCAGCTATGCGGCGAGGTGACCCGAACGACCCTCCCGTCCTCGCCGAGCTCCGGCGGCGGCGTCAGAGGAAGCTCACACCACCGCGACCTTCACGTTGTGGATCGGGGGAAGCGAATCGAACAGGCAGCTCCAGTCCTCGCCGCCGTCCCGGCCGATCCAGAGCTGTCCCGTCGTGGTCCCGAAGTAGAGGGCGGGCGATTTCAGCTCGTCGATGTCCATCGCATCGCGCTGGACGGTGAAGAAGCTCTCCTTCTTCGGCAGCCCGCGGTTGAGCTTCTTCCACGTGCCGCCTCCGTTTTCGCTCCGCCATACCGCGGGCACGGCGCCGGGGCAAGTGCGCGTCTCGGGCTCGAGGGGCAGGACGTAGACCGTGTCGGGATCGTGCGGGTGCACGGCGATCGGGAAGCCGAAGTCAGACGGGAGACCGCTCGCAATCGAACGCCAGGTCTTGCCGTGGTCGTCGCTGCGCAGGACACCGATACCCGGTCTCGGCCCCCCGGGTCCATCCCAATTGGCCCAGCCCCCGTGGTTCTGCATGTACAGCCGGCCGGGAGCGTCCTTGTGGCCAACGATCTTGTGCACGCACTGGCCGAACTCGGGATAGGGGTCAGGTGCGAAGCCGGCCCCGACTCCCGTGTTGGAGGCCTTGAAGGTCACGCCTCCGTCCTCGCTCAGGTAGTGGCCGCCCGTCGAGATTCCGAGGTGGACTCGGTTCCCGTCTCGAAGGATCGTGTGCAGGCACAATCCCCCCGCGCCCGGCTGCCACTTCCGGGAGTGCTCGTGATTGCTGATGCCCGGCACCATCTCCCACGAATCGCCGCCGTCCTCGCTGCGGAAGAGGGACGCCGGTTCGACTCCGCACAGAAGGTCCTTCTTGCCGAAGCCGGGCTCCAGCGACCAGATGTTCGCGAGGGCGCGCCCGTCGTCCTTCGCAAAGGCGGGGGCCGATTTCGTGGCCTTGAACGTCTTACCCAGGTCGGTGGAGCGCAGGACCTTCATGCCGAAGAAAGCGTTGCAGCTCGAGGCATAGATCCGAGGCGTGCCGCGGGTGTCGATCAGACTCGCGTAGACCGCGACCCCGGAGCCGAAGGGCCCACGAAGGGTGAACTTGCCCCGGGTCTTCGCCGACTCGGCGACGAACAGGCCCTTGCGGGTCCCGATGGTGACGATCATTCGCTCCGGCATGCTCTAGCCTCCTGAAACCGCGGGCAGGATCGCGACGACGTCCCCGGGCCGCAATGGCGTGTCGAGCCCTTGGAGGTCGCGAATGTGATCCGTGTTGACGAAAAGGTTGACGTGGCGTCGCACGGCACCCGTCTCGTAGCAGACGCTCCGGTAGAGCGACGGGTAGCTCTCCTCGATCTGGTGGAGCGCGTCGCGCACGTTCGGGGCCGACAGCGAGAGCTCCGATGCGCCCGCGCAGCACTCGCGCAGCATCGAGGGAACGAGGATGCGGATGGTCGTGGCTCCAGTCATGGTGGTGGGGTCTCCGGAGACTGTACCACCCCGCGCACGAAGTCGGCCATCGCAGCCGAGCGTCGCCTCGGACCGCGCAGCGCATCGTCGCAGCCGCATCGCCGCACATCCGCGGGTGGCCAACCCTTACCTTCGGCCCCCCGATCAGGGGCCAGGAGTCGGAGCGAACCCGGCGCTCGGCACCAGCGCGGCAGGGGTGACCGCGAGCAGCAGGGGCGCAAAATAGGGGACGACCACCGTGGTCGGTTGGGAGGGGTCGAGAACGACGCTGTCGAGCACCTGGGCACGAAGGGGATCGATGAGCACGGCCCGGTGGTCCGGCAGGGGATGCAGGGTGACGGAAGCGGGGGAGCGCGGCCTCTCGATCCACACGAGCAGGACCTCGCGATTGATGCGGGCCTGGAAACGGCCGAGGCCACGCCGTCCCGCAAACAGCGCCTCGGTGCTCCCGGGGGTCCGGGAGCCACAACTTCGACCACGGGATCCCGGCCAGGAAGCGAACGAGAGCCTCGTCGGGCGAACCCGTCCAGTACCAGGCGTAAGGCCGCAGCCCGTCGAACCCCGGTTGGCGCGGGGCGCGCGAAAAGGAGAACGGCGCCCTCGTGGTGTGGGCGTAGCAGTACACACCCGGGACGGAGCACTCCTCGGGCACGGCTTGCGGCCGACACCACAGCGGCCAGGCGCCGACGGCAGTGCCGTCTCCGACCAGCAACGCCTTCTCGCATCCCTCGGTGGCCACGGGCACGATGCCCGGGCCTTCGAAGTGCGCGGTCCGCTCGGCGAAGACCTCGGGCAACGGGGCCGCGGCCCGCGGGTAGTGCCGCCAGAGCCACTCGGCGAGGGGCGTGGGTGTGACGTAGCGCTCGCGCATGCGGGGGTGGTAGTCGCCGAGCGACGTGACCAGGGAGCCCGCGGCCATGGCCGCCAGGAAGGCACGACCCCAGGGAACGTCCCGCTCGAATCGCGCGAGCACGGGAACGGCAAGAGGCACGAGCCACAGCGCGTAACGGCTCAGGGAGCGCGTCCCCCCGCTGTTGAGGTTGCCCGGTTGGGTCCCGGCGACGAGAACCGCGAGGGCCGCGCCGGCGAGGAGGGCCACGGCCAGGGGATGCTCCCGCATCAGGACGCGCGATGAGCGATGCGCGAGCGCGGCCAGGGCGGCGAGGAGGGCTGTGCCCAGGGCGGGCCACGCGAACACCAGGCCGAGGTTCGTGTCGGCGAGCATGGCCAGGAGCTCGGCCAGGCCGGGCCAGTGAGGCACGACCGTCGTCGACAAGGGGGAGGGGTAGCCGATGCGCCACGTATAGTAGGCGGGCCCCAGCCCCATCAGAAGCAGGGCCACCGCGAGACCAAAGCGGGCCCCACGTCCCCGCATTCGGTCGAAGTGGATGAGCCAGACGACGCTTCCGAGCAGCAGCACGGCCAGCGTGGGGTTTTGCAGGGCGACGGCGCCTTGCAGCACCAGCGACCATCCGGGATGGCTCTCGAGCAGCGAGACCGCGGCCACGAGAAGGGACACAAGGAACACCTCGGTGTGCGCCTTGTCCACCCACCAGAGGACGGCGCCCCCCAGTACCAGAAGGGTCACCCGCGGACCGTGGCGTTCCCAGGAGAAGTAAGCGGCCACCACCAGCAGCGCGACGTTGAGCGCGGCGAAGGCCGGAATGATGGATGTACCGTACCACAGCGCCGCGCGGACGAGGGGCACCGCCGTCAACGGGTAGAGCCACGAATGGTAGAAGTCCTGGCGGCCGTCGGCGCTGACGAGCTCCGCGGCCCACAGTCGGTAGCCGCCGATGCGAGGCGGGAGCAAGGCCTCCACTTGGCGCAGCTCCTGGGGAAGAAGTGAGGGCGGCCGGCCCTGCGCCATGTTCCAGGCCATGGCCACGTACTCGTGGCCGTCGCCCACGATACGAGTGGGGGATTCGAGGACGAGGCTGGTCACGAACGCGCCGAGCAGGCCCAGGAAGCGAAGCCGCGCGTGGCGCGTGGTGGACATGCTGAGGGCTTCGCCGGCGAGCAGGAGCGCCAGGCCCTGTCCCGCTGGCCGAAAAGGCGAGGCCACCGAGAGGTCCAGGGGGCCCAAGGACAGTCGCGAGCCGCCGAGCCACGCCACGACCGCGGCCACCACGAGCAGGCCCGCTCCCGCCGCGGACAGGGCGTGACCGAGCCGGGGCGCCATCGAGTCCCGGGGAAGAAGCAGGGCGGTCCACCGGCGGAAGTTCGTCGGCACCGTGCACAAGGTACCCGACTTTGCCGCGGGAGGGTGGCCGCCCACTGGAAGGGATCATCGGTCAGGTAGAGATCCGCTCCCGGCCGCCCGTACGGCCGGCCGGCGGTCGTGCGGCGGCCGTGCGGCGACTGGCGCATAATCACCGCTCACATGCAGCGCGGGTTCAAGGAGAGGCTCGGCGAGGGGCGACGCTACCTGCGGCTAGCCTTCCGGGCCCTCTGGCGCCGGCCGTCCTCCCCCGTGCGGCGTCGCACGGACGAGGAGGTGCAGCGGCGCACCGGGGAGTTCAACGCGGCCGCGGAGGGCCAGTACCAGACGATCGGCGGCGATCGGGCGCAGCGCCACCATCTGCTCGAGAAGCCCTTCGCCGGGCTGCAAGAGACCCCGGCCATGCTCTACCGACTCGGGCTCGCTCTCGAGGCGCTGGACCTCGGCCTGGGCCACACGGTCCTCGACTTCGGCGCCGGCAGCTGCTGGCTCTCGCTGATCCTGAACCGACTGCGCTGCCGGACGGTCTCCGTGGACGTGAGCGAGACTGCGCTTGCCATCGGCCGGGAGTCCTTCGCGCGCGAGCCGCAGGCCCGGCCAGAGCTCGAACCGCGCTTTCTCGCCTACGACGGGCACGTGCTCCCGCTGCCCGACCAGTCGGTCGACCGCATCATCTGTTTCGACGCCTTTCACCACGTGCCGAACCCTGACGAGGTGCTGGCGGAGATGTTCCGCGTGCTGCGCGCGGGCGGCCGGCTGGTGATGGCGGAGCCGGGGGAGGGCCATTCGCATTCCCACGCGTCGCTCTTCGACGAACAGCACTTCGGCGTGCTCGAGAACGACCTCGTCCTCGAGGAGCTGCTGGAGCGCGCCGCTCGCGCGGGGTTCGACGACGCCAAGCTCAAGCCGTACCCCGACGTGCCGATCCTGGTGCTGAGCGGGCAGGCGTACCTGCGCCTACTGGAGGGCGACCACAGCCTGTTCCCGATGGACCACATGATTGACAGCCTCCGGCAGTTCCACGTGCTGATCTTCCAGAAGGGCCGGTCCGAGCGCGACAGCCGCAATCCCGGCACCCTGCAGGCCACGATCACGGTGGAGGAACCGCTGCGGCTTGCCGGCAAGGCGGGCACGCTCGCGCGTCTTCGGGCCCGCGTCCTGAACACCGGTGACACGACTTGGCTGGCCACGGAGAACCGAATGACCGCCGGCTACGTGACCTTCGGCGCCCACCTCTTCGACGCGGAGGGACGGCCGGTCCGCATCGGCTACTTCTCGGACCGAATGCCGCGCGACGTGCGCCCCGGCGAGGCGGTCACGGTCGAGACCCACTTCCCCTTCCCCCCCCAGGCCGGGCGCTTCACCCTGCGCCTGGACCTCGCAGTTGCCGAGGTGGCCTGGTTCTCACAGCGTGGGTCGCCGACCACGGATCTCGAGATGCAGGTGGAGTGGTCCGACAGCCGGGCTCCGCACCGTTGCCAGGCCCTCATCGAACCGAGGGGGCCCTTTCCTCCGCGCGCCGAGCACGGCGCCTTTCCGCTGCGTCTGCGCCTGACGAACACGGGCGACACGACCTGGCTTGCCGGCTCGGCGGCCGAGGCGGGGACGGTCGGCGTCGGCGTACAGCGGCTCGCCGAGGACGGCACGGTTGCGACGCTCGACTATCACCGCCTGCCGCTGCCGGCGCCGGTCGCCCCGGGGGAGACCGCGGAGATCGAAGCGCGGGTGCCCATGCCCCTGGGCCCTGGCGGCCGGCGCTTCGCCGTGGATCTCGTCGCGGAGGGCCACTGTTGGTTCGCGCAGCACGGCTCGAAGACGCTGGCGTTCAGCGTGGAGTAGCCGCGGTTCGGCGTCAGCGGCGCCTAGCGGGCCGCCATGGTCGCGAGCGGGGACGCCATCGTTACGAGCTTCCCCCCGTGCAGGAACGTGAAGCGATCGCCGGAGTCCTCGTGCCAGTAGCAGATGGGCGTTCCGGGAGCGGGTCCGTAGACGACCGGCGGCTCATTCCCAGCAGCCCCTACGCTGCCATAGACGGCGATCCAATAGCTTCCCCTGCGCTCGCTGGTTGAACCGTCGGGTTGGGGGTCGGGTCGGTAATACGCGGCCGCGAGCCGATCCCCCTCCGCCTTCCAACCCACGAGCTGTGGGGCCATCGGCACCGCCCGCAGCGTGAGGACTTCCTCGCCTTCACCCGAGGGTCGAAATGCGTACACGACATCTTCGCCCTGCCGGGCGTCGGGCTCGGCAAGGTAGATCCGGCCATCGCCGCCACGCGCGAGATGACCGAGCCTGACCATGCCTCTTTTCGCAGGCGATGGCTCCGCCGGGGGCCTGTGCTGGCCCGACCGGCCGAAGACGTCCGTGAGCTCACCTCCTTTGCCGGAAAGGACGGCGAGCCGTGGCTCGCCGTTTGGACGACTCCCACGCAGCAGGAACTGGCCCGATCCGAAGACCTCGAACTGCTGGACGAGGATCTCCCGCGAGTCGACTTCGAAATAGGATCGGTAGCCTCCGTTCGTGTCGAAGGACACGATGTACTGGCCGCTTTGACCGCCCCCTTCGTACCAGACGAGGATGAACAAGCCCCCCTCCGAGTCCAGGGCAAAGGCGATCGTTTGGAGCCTGGAGGCGCTCGCGAACTCGGCGACCGCGGCAGGGGCGAAGCTCAGTCTCTTCTTGCCGTCCGCGCTGATCCTGAGCACCGCGCCGGGCCTTCTTGCGGTGCCGGGGGTGATTGGCGGGAAGGCGAGGAAATAGGCGTTCTCGTTCTCGTCACAGAGGGCTTGGCCGGTCCAGGCAAAGTAGTCGCCGATGGGGGCGAGGGTCGAGCTCAATGTCCGCAGCGGGGTAGCGGACATGCCGGCCGCGGCCGGTACCGCACGATGGGCCAACTCGCCGGCCTCCGTCACCGAGCAAAAGACCATTCCGAGACAAGGCAACAGGAGCCGCATGCTCATCCTCCTCTACTCGTACCGGAGCGACTCGATGGGGTCGAGCCGGGCCGCGCGCAGCGCGGGATAGATCCCGAAGACGAGGCCCACGCCCACCGACACTCCGACCGAGAGAACGATCGAGAACACGGTCACGATCGTCTTCCAGCCTGCATAGAAGGCGACACCCTTGGCGATGGCCACGCCCATGACGATGCCTAGGATGCCACCCACGGCGGTGATGGTGAAGGCCTCGACCACGAACTGGTTGCGGATGTCGATCTGGCGCGCCCCCACCGCACGCCGCACCCCGATCTCCCGCGTCCGCTCCAGCACCGTGGCCAGCATGATGTTCATGATGCCGATGCCGCCCACGAGGAGCGAGATGCCCGCGATCGCGCCCATCACGATGTCGAACAGACGCTGCGTCTTGCGGCTCTGCTCGAGTAGGGCCTCGGGCACGGTGATCGTGTAGTCGGCGGCGCCGCCGTGCAGGCGGTCGAGGAGGTTCGCGATCACCGAGGACGACTCCTGGACCGGTGACCCCGGAGTCATCCGGACGACCAGCTCGTCGAGCGCGCTCTTGAGGGGCGCCCGGCTGAACTTGCGCTCGGCCACGGTCACGGGCAGGTAGATCTCGTTGGCGGTGCCCGAGAGACTGACGCCCTGGACCTCCCGCGGACCGCCGCCGGGGGCCAGGACGCCCACCACCGTGAGCCACTGGTCGTTGACCTTCAAGGGCCGGCCGAGGGCGGGGTCGAAGCCGAACAGCTCGCGGCGCACGCCGTCGCCGATCACGCACACCTGGGCGAACGTCTCCTCGTCGTGGCGGTCGAAGAAGCGGCCCTCGCTCAGGGGCAGCTTCACGAGCTCGGCATACTCGCTGGAGACGCCCAGGACCTTGGGTTTCGCCCGGCCCGTGGCGGAGAGCACCTTCCAGGGCTCGACCTCGATCTTCGCGACCACGCGTTCGACCCCGGGCACGGCGTCACGAATGGCAGCGGCGTCCCGGAAGGCCAGGCCCGCGCTCTTGCGGCGGATCTCCTGCTTGTCGTTTTCCCGCTCGAAGATCTTGTCCTTCACGATCACGTTGCGCAGGCCCATGGCGTCGATGATCTCGAGGGCCTCGCGCTCCGCCCCCGCTCCGATGGAAAGCATGGCGATCACCGCGCCCACCCCGAAGATGATGCCGAGCATGGAGAGGGCGGAACGCAGAGCGTGGCTCCTCAGGCTCTCGACGCTCGAGCCCAGGGCCTCCTTGACCTCGATCAAGGGGCGGCCTCGACCGGTCCCGGCCCCGACTTCGGGCCGGCGGCGGGGGTCGCTTTCTGCGTGGGGTCGCGCAGGGCCACGACGTCGCCCGACCGCAGGCCCTTCTCCACCACGACCCGGGAGACGCTGTTGCGACCCACCGTGACCTCGACCGGCTGAAACCCTCCGCCCTCGCGCCGATAAACCACGCGCTTTCCATCCTTCTCGAAGAGGGCCCCGCGCGGAATCGCGATCACGCCCTCCGCCTCCTCCAGCGAGATCTCCGCACGCACCCGCTCCCCCGGCTTCATGAAGGCGGGGTCGGTCTTCTCCAGGGAAAGGGTGGTCTCGAAGTACTTGACGGGAGATCCCCGATCGCGCGGCTTGGCGAGAGCGTCCACGTTCGTGATCCGGGCCGGGAACTCGCTGCCCGGCCGGCCTTCGATGGACAGGCGGGCGGCGAGGCCCACCTTGAGACCGGCGGCGTCGGCCTCCAGCACGAACACCTTGGCCTCGACCTGCGACAGGTCGGGGATCTCGGCGATCTTCTGGCCCGGCCAGACCGAGTCGCCGACGAAGGTGGGCTCCCCGCTCCATTTCTTCTCGAGGAGCACGAGCCCGTCGTGGGGTGCGGTGATCCGGAGCGCGCGCAGGCTCTTCTGGGCGTTCTGCACCTTGACCGTGGCCTTGCCCGCCTCGATCTCCCCGAGCGCGCGATCCGCGGCCGAGAGCTTGCCGCTGGTGTCGATCCTCCGGTCCGCCACGTCGGCTTTCTTCTTGAAGAGGTCGCGGTCGAGCGCCGACTCGATGATCTTGTTCCGGGCATAGAGCTGCTCGTCGGTGATCCTGAAGGTCTCGGCCTGATCGAGCGCCTCCTTGGCCACGTCGCGGTCGAGGCTCAGGGACTTGGCGGTCTTCCCACCCTCGGCCTTCGACTTGTCGATCTTCGCGCGGGCCGCGGCGAGGTCGGCGTTGCCGTCAGCCGCCTCGCGCTCAGCGTCCCAGGGGTCGAACTCGACCACCATCTCGCCCGCCTTCAGGTAGGCGCCGTTCTTCGCGAGGGCGGCGACTTTCTGCTCGCGGCCGCTCTCGACCGGCACGATGATGGGCGTGGCCTTCACCGCCTTCAAGGTGCCCGTGGCCGTGACCTCACGGACGAAGCGGCCGGGCCGGGCCTCGAAGGTCGTCACCCCGTCGCCCCCGTCCTTGCGGGCGAGGCTCGCGCCCAGGGCGGCGACCGTGACCAGGCCGAGTGCGCCCGCGGCCACCCGACGCCCTTGCAGCCACTCCGGGAGGACGACCTTCACGGCGCGCCTCGCGCCTCGGCCGTCGTCGTGCCCGAGGCCACCCTGAGATCCACGGTGCTCAGGCGGTCGCCTTCCCGGAGCCCGGAGAGCACTTCCACCTGGCGCCGGTTCTTTCGGCCCAGGGTGACTCGCACCTCCCTGAACCCGAAAGCGCGCCGGACGAAGACCGCGGGCCCGTCCGCGCGGAGGAAGACCGCCTCGCGCGGGGCGAGCAGGAGGCCAGGGACGCGTCCGGTCTCGATCTCGCCCCGGAAGCGCATGGCCGGCCGCATCACCATGGGATCGGTCTTCTCCAGGGCCACCTCCACCTTGAATACCTTTCCGGGCGTCCGCCACGACTTCTGCTTCACGGTGTGGCCGACCTTGCGGACGTTGCCCCGGATGTCGAGATCGGGCCGAGCCTCGAGCCGGAGGGTGACCTTCTGGCCTTCGGCCACCGGCCCACCGTCAGCTTCGTCGACGGTGGCGGCGGCTCTCATCTCGGTCAGGTCGGGCAGGGAAAGCGCCGTCTCGCCGAACCACATGGAGTCGCCGACCTTCTTCTTCTTGTCCTCCCAGTCGGTCCTGTAGATCACGATCCCGTCCTGGGGCGCCATCACCGTCAAGCGAGCGATGGAGGCCTGGAGCTCTTCGACCCGGCCCCGGGCCCGATCGCGCTGGCTCTCGAGGGAGCGCAGCTCGGAGCCCGCCACCGACTCCGTGACCGTCTTCTCCATCGTGAGGTTTTCGAGATCGCGCTCACGGCCCTTCTGGTCGAGCTGCGCCTTCAGCAGCTCGACCCTCTGTTGGACCTCGGGAGGAACCTCGGCCTGGAGCTTCGCCTTGCCGAGGTCGGCCGTGGCCTGGGCCGCTTGCTGCTCGATGTCGAGCCGCTTCATGCCGAGGTCGATCTGCTTCTGCTCCACCTTCTTGGCGGCTTCCTGGTACTCGGCCTGTTTCTCGACGAGCTGGCGCTGCAGGGCTTCGGTGTCGAAGGCCAGGATGCGGTCGCCCTTCTTGACGGTCGTGCCCTCCGGGACCATGAACGCGATCTTGAAGTCCCAGTTGCCGATGGGCGGCACGCCGATCTCCGTGGAGCGGACAGCCTGAAGCTCGCCCTCGACCTCGACGGTTTCCACGAGGTCTTCCCGCTTCACGGTGACGGCGTTCGTCACGTCAGGGCCTCGGCTGCGGAGACCCAGGAAGACCAGCAGAGCGAGGAGACCCGCCGCCCCGAGAGCGGCGGACCGACCGCGCGGCACGAAGCGCCGGAAACGGCCGAGGTCAGGGAACGAGGACACGGTCCCCCTCCGCGAGGCCCGACTCGACCACGCAGTCGACCGGCGTGCAGGCGGCCACGCGAACCGGCTTCCGTCCGACCAGGCCGCCGCGCTCCACGACAGGCTGGCCCTTCTCGAAGCGTACGCCCTGGCGGGGCACCACGAGGGCCTGGGGCCACTGACCCCGGACCACTTCCACCCGCACCGACAGCCCCGGGCGCATCACCGGGTCGGTACGGGTCAGGGAGATCCGCACCGGAAAACCGGAGGGGCCACCGGAGGACATACGGGAGGAACTGGCTTCCGTGGCCACCGACCCGACCTGCTCGATCCGTCCCTCGAAGACCCGGTCGGGGTAGGTGTCGAGGAGGCAACGCGTCTTCATGCCCGCGGCCACGCGCCCGTGGTCGACCTCGGACAGCGTGGCCGAGACCTCCATCTCCGATGGATCGGGGATGGACGCCACCGGGAAGTTCGGCCACACGGTGTCGCCCGGCTGAAGCTTGCGCGGTCCTTCGGGTCCCCACCGCCAGAAGTTCCCGGCCAGGAAGATCCCGCTCTTGGGGGCCATGAGCGACGTGCCCACCAGGGACTTCTCCGCCGCCTCGAGGTCTCTCCGGGCCTTCTCCTCGGCGCGTAGCGCGACCTCGAGGTCGGCACGAGAGGCCGTCTTGAAGGACTCCTGGTCGAGCCGGGCCTTCTCGAGGGCCGCCTGCTTCTCCTGGTAGGTGGACTGCATCTTGCGCCAGTCGATCGCGGCTCTGAGGGCCCGTGGCACCTCCGCGTCGATCCGCGCCTTCTGCATCTCCACTTCGGCCTTGTCCACGGCCACGCGCTTGCGCTCGGTCTCGGCCAGGAGGGTCCGCTCGCGGCTCTCCCGCTCGCTCTCCGCCTGCCGGACCTTGAGGCGGCGCTCCTCGAGGTTCTCGTTGAGGCGGGAGGCGTCGAACTCGATGACCCTCTCCCCCTCCTTCACCTCGGCCCCGTCCTCGACCATCCACCGGATCTGCAGCTCCTGGCCGCGGGGGGCGGTGAGCGAGGCCGAGCGCACGGCGCTCAGCTCACCGGTCAGCAGGAAGACGTCTTCGACTGTGCGCCGCACGGCCCGGACCTCACCCTTCTGGCCCGCGTCGCTCCCGCCGGAGGCGCTCCGACACGACACCGCCCCGGCCCAGGAGGCCGCGAGCGCCAAAGCGAGGCCGCACCTTGATGGAGGAGGCATCTCCCTTGGTAGTCGGTACCGTCGAGGCCGGGCCTTTCTTCCACCCTTTTGTGTGGCCCTCGAGGCACACCCATCGTCGAGTATGCGATCAGGCTAGCACATCGACCTTCTGACGCGGGAAGCGCCCCCGAGGTCTGGGACCACCACCGGAGCCTAAGGGAGCCCTTACGAAAGGGTCTGGAGAGGCCTCACCTTGGCGATCGTCTCGAAGTCGCGGTCGCTGTGGAGCAGGGCGAGCCGATTGTCCAGAGCCACCTGGGCCACGAGTCGACGAGGATCAACGGCCCGTTCGCAGCCTCTTGTAGTCATACCCGTCGCGAAGCCGGATCTGCCCCTTGAGGTCGAGCAGGGACTTGCGGCTGCGCACCCGGACGAGCTCGCGGAGGGCTTCGTCCACCAATCCTCTCTTGGTCTTGGACTGGCTGACCCGGAAAGCCCGGGTCACGAGCTCGTCGTCGAGCACGATGTTCGTTCGCATGGGGGCTCGTCTAGAGCGGCTTCTCCGCGACCGTCAGGCTTCGCGAAGGGCCGAGGTGATGGGCATCCGCGCGGCCCGGAACGCGGGCAGCAGGCCGCCCAGGATCCCCATGACCAGCGCGAACGCGATGCCGATGCCCAGGGCGAAGGGCGTGATGCGGAAGGCGAAGGCCAGCTCGCTGAAGTTGGCGCCGTTGGTCGCGGAGGTGACGCCGTTCGCGGGCAGGGCCAGGACGCAGCCGAGCAGGCCGCCGATGAAGGCCAGGAACACCGACTCGGTGACGAAGGAGAAGAGGACGCTCCGGCGCGAGAAGCCGAGGGCGCGCAAGGTGCCGATCTCGCGCGTCCGCGCGGCCACGATCGCGTACATCGTGTTCATGGCGCCGAACACCGCCCCCGTCCCCATCACCACGGCCACGAAGATGGCGAGCCCCATGAGGGCGTTGGCCACGTTCCCCGCCTGCGCCTCGTAGTAGGCCCGCTCCTGGGTCACCGTCACCTGGAGCTGCGGATCGTCCTCGAGGGTCTTCTTGAACGCCTCGAGCGTGGAAGGATCGGCGAGGCGCACCACCACGACCTGGTACCCGCCCTCGCGGCGCAGGGGACCGGCCATCACGTTGAGGTCGCCCCAGATCTCGCTCTCGAACCCGCTCCCCTCGGCGGTGAAGATGCCCGCGATCTTCCAGTCGCGCTTCTGGATCTTCACGAAGGAGCCGACGGTGAGACCGAAGCGGTCGGCCGCGCGCTCGCCCACGATCACCTCGTCGAGCCCGGGGGTAAAGGGATGGCCCTCGACCACCTTGATGCCGCTCCGCACCTCCAGGGTCTTCTGGGTCACGCCGCGCACGGAGACGTTCACCTCGGCGCCGTCGGCCTTTCGCTTGAGATTGGCCACGATCAGGATCTCCCCGGAGGCCTGGGGCTGGCCGTCCCCGCCGCGGGCGACCCGCGAGTCGACCATGAAGACGCTGGCCTTGCCGCGGTCGATGCCCGAGGTGAGCTCGGAGTTGGAGCCGCGCTGGACGATGATCGCGTTGTCGGTGCGCCCGGTGGCCCGCAGGGCGATGCGGAAGCCCGACGACATCGCGGTCAGGAACACGAAGACCGTGACCACGAGGGCGATGCCGAAGATGGCCAGGAGGGTGACCTGCCAGCGCTGGCGGACGTTGCGGACGTTGTAGGAAAGGGGAAGGGCCATGGTCGGGCTCCTTAGACGGTCCGCAGCATGTCGGTGATCTTGGAACGGTAGGCATTGAGGGCGGGGACGATCCCCGCGAAGAGGCCGAGCGCCACGGCCACGCCGAAGCCGAGGGCCCCCACCGGGAGCGAGAGCCCGAGGTTGGGGAAGGCGCGCACGGCGTCGCCGACGTAGGGAATGGAGGGCAGGGCCCGGATCATGAGGGTGGAGAGGCCCAGGCCCACGGCGCCCCCGAGAATGCCGAGGAGCACGGCCTCGGCCAGGATCAGGGCCATCACGAGGCCGCTGCCGAAGCCCAGGGTCTTGAGCACCGCGATCTCCGTTCGCCGCTCGCGGACCGCCATGCTCATGGTGTTGGCGGTCACGAGCAGGATGGTGAAGGTGACGGCCAGGCCGATCCCGTTCAGGAGCAAAGCCAGGTTCCCGGCCAGGGAGACGAAGCCCGCGCGGTAGGCGGCTTCGGTCTCGGTCTTGGTCTGCCGGTCGGAGTTCTCGAACATCGCGTCGATGGCCTTGGAAGTGGCGGCGGCCTGCGCGGGGTCGGCGATCTCCACCTCGAAGGTGCCCACCCCGGCCCGCTGCTGCGTCGACTCGTAGAGGTACTTCCAGTTGAAGAACATGAGGCGGCCGTCGGTACCGGGGTACTTCACGTTGTCGACCCGGTAGATGCCGCGGATCACGAAATCGTAGGGCCGGCCCACCCGGTAGGGCGGGATGACGCTCTCGAGCTGGAAGGTGTCGCCGACCTTCCAGCCGAACTTCTTGGCGGTATCCGGTCCGACGATGCAGCCCCGCCGGTCTTCGAGAAAGGCCGCCTTCTCCTCGGGGGTGAGGATGTACTCGGGGTACATCGCGAGGTGCTCCTCGGCGTCGACCGCGAAGTTCGCGAAGAAGTTGCGGTAGTCGGGCTGACCCCCGCCCAGGAACCCGAAGAACCAGTTCGAGGCCGCGACGTTCTTCACCCCGGGAAGGTTCTTGATCTTGTCCTTGTAGGTGACGGGCAGGTTGTAGACGAGGCTCACGGCATGGCGGGTCATGAGCCGGGACGCGTTGGCGCTCTTCAGCCCCCAGGTGACGGCCGCGAGGATCGTCTGCAAGGTACAGAACAAGAAGATGCAGACGGCCATGGCCATGACCGTGCTCGCCGTGCGGATCCAGTTCCGCCGGAGGTGCTTCAGGAGATAGGGAAGAAACTTCATGGCGTCCTCCGTTTAATTCTTGAGAACGCCCTTTTCGAGGTGGTGCTGGATGTGCGCGCGCTCCGCCGCCCGCGGATCGTGGGTCACCATCACGATGGTCTTCTTGAAGTCGCGGTTGAGCGACTCCATGAGGGCGAGGATCTCCTCGGCGCTCTTGGCGTCGAGGTCCCCGGTGGGCTCGTCCGCGACCAGCACCTTGGGGTCGGCCACGATGGCGCGGGCGATCGCCACCCGCTGCTCCTGTCCGCCCGAGAGCTGGCGGGGGTAGTGGCCTGCGCGGTCGGCCAGGCCCACGACCTTGAGCGCGGTGAGCGCCCGCTCGCGGCGCTCTTTCTTCGAGAGCCGGGTGAGCAGGAGCGGCAGCTCGACGTTCTCGGTCGCGTTCAGCACCGGGATGAGGTTGTAGAACTGGAAGATGAAGCCCACGTTGTGGCTGCGCCAGGAGGCGAGCTCGCTCTCGGAGAGCTGGGCGACGTCGGTGCCCGCCACCACCACCTTGCCGGAGGTGGGGCGATCGATCCCCGCGATGAGGTTCAAGAGTGTCGTCTTCCCCGAGCCCGAGGGACCCATGAGGGCCACGAACTCGCCTTCGGGAATCGAGACGTCGATCCCGTCGAGCACCGTCAGCTCCTGGGTATCGCGCTTGTAGATCTTGACGACCTTCTGGACGTCGACCATGGACATGCTTGTCTCCCGGTTCTTAGCTCTTCACCTTCACGGCGGCTCCGTCCTTGACCGCGTCGCCGGGCCGCAGGACCAGGGTTTCACCGCCGGACAGACCCTCGCGGATCACCACCTGGCCCTGGCGTTCGATCCCCACGGTGACGGGCCGCGCCTTGGCCTTGCCTTCCCGGATCTCGAAGACCACCGACTTGCCGTCGCGAGTGGCCACGGCGTCCTTCGGGACCGTCACCGTCGGGGCCACCGGCGCCTTGACCTGCGACTCGTCCTTCTTCTTCTCCGGCTCGAGGAAGGTCACCTTGGCGCTCATCTCGGGCTTCAGGTCCTTGTCCTTGTCGAGGATCGTGACCTTCACCTGCACCGTGGCCTTGGTGCGGTCGGCGGTGGGGATGATCTGCCGAAGGATCGACTTGTACTTGCGGTCGGGAAAGGCCTCGACCGAGGCCTCCGCGGGCTGGTTCGCGCCGAGCTTGGCCACGTTGGCTTCGGCCACGTCCGCCTCGACCTCGAGCGTGTCGAGGTCGGCCAGGGCCACGATGGCGCCCGAGGCCGTCGAGATGTTCACCCCCGGCGGGATGGGCGCGACGCTCTCTCCCACCTCGGCCATCTTCTTCACCACCACCCCGGTGAAGGGCGCCCGAATCTGCGTGTTGGCGAGACTGGCTTCCGAGAACTGGAGGTCGGCCTGGTTCTGCGCGAGCTGGGCCTGCGCCATGCGGACCTTGCTGCGGTTCGCGTCCACCGTGTCTTCCGAGACGACCTTGTCCTTGGCGAGCCTTTCGGAAAGGTCGAGCTGTCTCCTGGCCTCGCCAAGGTCGGCTTCGGCGCGCTGCACCGCGGCCTCCGCCCGCTTCACGGAAGCCTCGTAGTCGGTGCTCTCGAGACGGGCGAACACCTCGCCCTGGCGCACCCGGCTGCCCTCTTCCACCCGAAGCTCGGCGAGGCGGCCCTGGATCTTCGACGAGACCACGGCCTTGCGCCGCGCCACCACGTAGCCCGAGGCGGTGAGGATCGGGGTGCCCGCCGCCGCCTCGCCTCCGTCGCGCGACACCGCAGCCACGACCGTCTCCACCTCGGGAGCCGCCATCGCCTGCTGGACCCGAAGCGCGTAGAGCACGCCGAGCACGAGGAGAACGGGAACGAAGAAGAAGAGCGGCCAGCGCCAGGGGCTGCGCGCCGGCTGGACGCGGTCGATCTTCAGGGTTGCGAGGTCACCTTTGAGATCCGTCAAGTTCGAGACTCCCTTTGCCTTCCTACTAGGGACCATTACGGGTGCCGGTCCCGGCCTCCCTGCCCTTTTCGGTGAATGCCCATCCCCCGCCGGCGAACGCCGTCGGGCAGGCGCCTACCAGGGCAGGCGCGCGAGGTACTCGTTCATCTGTCGCTTCCAGTACGGCCAGTCGTGCCCGCCGTCGCCGCCCCAGTCGTCCACGGAGTGGCGGATTCCCTTCTCCTCGAGGATCTGCGAGAAGCGATACGTGGGTCCCGAGTCCTCGTACGGCCCATGGCCCGTCACCAGGCGGATGTCGCAGCTCGACAGGTGGCCGAAGTACCAAGGGTCGGACAGGCCCGCGACGTAGTCGACGGGGTTGTTGAAGTAGAAGTTGTCGTCGTAGTCGCCGTCCATGAAGCGGCGAATGTCGTAGACCCCGGACAGGGCCAGGCACCGCTTGAACTTGTCCGGATGCTTGAAGAGGGTGTTGGCGGCGTGGTACGCGCCGAACGAAGCCCCGGTGGTGGTGATGCCGATGCCCGGCGACTGGCAGTGGTGCGCCACGAAGGGCGCTACCTCTTCCGCGAGGTAGGCGTCGTACATGGCCTGCATGTAGCTGCGGTGCCGGGGATGCGCCCCCTTGTCGTACCACGACTCGTTGTTGACGGTGTTGATGCAGTAGAACTTCACCCGCCCCGCGTCGATCCAGTGGGCGAGGGCCTCGATCATGCCCTGGCCCGCGTACTCGCGCTCGTCCCCGCCGCTCGTGGGAAAGACCACGATGGGCGCGCCGTAGTGGCCGTAGACGTCGATCCCCATGCCCCGGCCAAGCCGTGGGGAATGCCATCCGTGGTGCTCGACCAGCATGGAAACGTCCTCCGCGGTTCCGAATTGTCCCCGACCCCTGGCGCGCGGGCAACCCAACCGGGGGCCGGGGGAACGAAGAGGCGGCGACTCTAGCGGAACCGGCGGGCGGCCGCGGGAGCCGGCGCCACGAGCCCAGCCAGGAAAGCCTGGTTGGAGGGCGTCTTCTGGATCTTGTCGATGAGGAACTGCGTGGCGTCGACGGTCGACAAGTCGGACAAGGCGCGCCGCAGGAGATGGCGCTTCGCCAGCTCTTCCGGCGGACACAGGAGCTCCTCGCGACGGGTGCCCGACTTCAGCACGTCGACCGCGGGGAAGATCCGCCGATCGGCGATCTGCCGGTCGAGGATCAGCTCCATGTTCCCGGTGCCCTTGAACTCCTGGAAGATCACCTCGTCCATCCGGCTACCGGTGTCGATGAGTGCGGTCGCGAGGATGGTGAGGCTGCCCGAGCCCTCGCAGTTGCGCGCGGCCCCGAAGAACTGCCGGGGGAACTGCAGCGCGCGGTTGTCGACGCCGCCGGACATGGTGCGGCCCCCGGGGCCGATCTCGCGGTTGCTGGCTCGACCGAGGCGCGTGAGGCTGTCGAGCAGGATCACCACGTGCTTGCCGGACTCCACGAACCGCTTGGCCCGCTCCATGGCCAGACGGGCCAGCTTCAGATGCGAGTCGGCGGCGGAGTCGGACGAGCTGGCCAGCACCTCGGCCTTCACCGCTCGCCGGAAGTGCGTCACCTCCTCGGGCCGCTCGTCGACGAGGAGCAGCATGAGGTGCACTTCGGGGTGGTGCTTCGCGATGGCTTGCCCCAGGTGCTCGAGCAGCGTCGTCTTGCCCGCCTTCGGCGGAGAGACGATGAGCCCTCGCTGGCCGCGCCCGATGGGCGCGATCAGGTCGATGACCCGGAGGCTCGTTTCCGCCTGCTCGGCCGCGAGCTCGAAGGCCTCTCGCGGGTTGATGGAAACGAGGTCCTGGAAATGGGGCAGGGCCTTGTACTCCTCGAGCCCGAGGCCCGAAGCCTTCTGGATTTCGACCACGACGCGTCGACCGCCACCACCGTCCCGAGCCAGGCCTTCGATCTCCGTGCCGTCGCGCAACGCATAGTCCCGGGCTATCTGGGCCGGAACGACCGCGTCGTCGCGAAGCGGCAGGTAGTTGTTTGCGGCCTGCCTAAGGTATCCGCCAGCCCCTTCTGTAAGCTCGACCACGCCCGTGACCGGAGTCGTCGGACCAGTCGTTGGGATCGGGACTTGTCGGGGATCCCTCGGCCCTCTTGGCCCCGGCTGCGGCTGGGGTCCATTGGGCCCGTTTGGACGGTGGGGGTGTCGATGGCGCCGCGAGTGTCGCGGGCCGTGCCTCACGGGCGGCCCGCCCTCCGCGGTTGGATCATCGTCTCCTCCGCCCAAGACTATGGGGCTTTTGTGGGCGGGGTGTCAAGGGGGAGGCGCAACGAATCAGGAATAGGCGCTGATCGCGTGCGGTATAGTGCGAGGGGAGTCGCTTCGGGGGGAACGATGCGGTTGGCTTTCGTGCTGGGGTGCGTCATGGCGATGCTCGGGCCCGCGGATCCGGACGGCGCGGGAGAAAAAGCGGTCACTACCGCACGGGAGTTCCTCGCGGAGCGCCTGAAGGTCGATCCCCAGGCCTTGACGCTGGTCGTGGTCTCGGCCGCGGAATGGCCCGACCGAAGCCTCGGTTGCCGAGAGAAGGGCATGGTCTATGCCCAGGTCATCACCGCAGGGCATCGCGTCACTCTTCGCGCGGCCGACCAGAGCTACGAGGTGCACGTCGCGGGCGAGACGGCGGTCACTTGTGGAGACACGCCGCCCGCGAGGTCCGGGTTGGTGGTGACTGGAGCCAAGGCCTACGCTCTGGCCCGACGCGACCTCGCGAGCCGGCTGGGCATCGCCGAGAAGAACATCACCGGCTCCTGGAAGGTGGTCGCCAAGCCAGAGGCCGAGAGCCCGTGTCCCGGAGCGAAACCGAGCTCCGAGGGGAGCGACCAACCGAGGTTCGCGGTCAAGCTGGAAGCCGGGGGCAAGATCTATCGGTACGATGCCGACGCGGAACACGCGGTCGCGTGCGCCGAGTTTGGCCCTTGAGGAAACGGACGGGGGGCTCGACGAAGCCCCCCGTCATTCAGTCTTCCCTCAGTGCAGCCGCACTCCGTCGGCCGTCGCGCGCAGCACGAAGTGCGCTTTGTTGCCGTGCACGGTGAAGCCGTTGATCACGGCCGCCCACTCGCCCGGGGTCGGGTTGTCGATAACCGCCCGCTCGGGGCTGTCCGTGGTCGCGCCGTCAAAGTTGGGTGGATTCGCCGGATTGGCATCGAACAGGTACATGTCGACGTCGTCCGTGGGGTAGTGTCCCCAGTTGGTGTCCCAGGACAGCTCGACCACGAGCTGCGCCGTTCCCGCGGGGACCACGAAGTCCTGCTCAAGGAACTCTCCGTCTTCCACCGTCCCCACGGCGGTGGGGAAGCCTTGCAGGCCCTTCTTCCTCTCGATGGTCACGTCCGCGGAGATGCGCCCCGCGTTCGTCCAGTCTCCCGAGACCGCCACGCGGACGAGCCCGGTCTGGGGGTTGTTGATCGGGAAGGTGCCGCCGAGCGTGAATCCGTTGGCAAACGTGATCAACGGCTCCGCGAATGACGTGGGCGCGTCGGTAGCCTGGATGAAGATGTCGTCACCGAAGAGCTGGTTCTGCGAGGCGGGTGGAAGCTCGGGTGTGACGTTTTCGACCTTGACCGTGAACTGGTCGGTGCGGTCGCTCGAGGGGACGAAGAACTGAGCGACCTGACCTGGCTTCAGGTTCTTGACCCTCGTCTTGAACTTTTCGTTCCTGAAGTCCACGATGCCCTGGCCCGAGAGCGCGACATTCAGGCCCACCCAGGGGAACGCGAAGCTGCGATCGATGCGGCCGCTGACACACCCGGAGAGAAGAAGATCCTGGGCCTTCGAAACGTCGAGGAAGCCCCGGCCCTGATCGTTCCGCCCCGAACCGTCAGCCAACAGGTGAGGGTTCGCCCCTTGCACCAGCGCGTTTCGGATCTGGGCTGCGCTTGCCCAGGGCGCGGCTTTGCGAAGCAAGGCGGCCGCGCCGGCCGCCGTGGGGCTCGAGAAAGACGTCCCGGACACGAGGGAGATGCCGCCGTTGGCCCCCTGTGCGAGCGTCGCGAAACCATTGGCGGTGATCTCGGGGTCGGTACGACCGTCGGCGTTCGGGCCCCGCGAGCTGAAGTAGGCCGTTTGGATGCCGTTGAACGGACGATAGAGCGCCCCGGCGCCCAAGCCGAGTTGAAGATCACGCAGGATGCGCTCGTGAGCCGGAGTGCTCGCCGCACCGAGGGTCAGGGAGCCAAAGCCCGATCCCGGGCTGCCCACCGTCATCGCGTGCGGGCCGTCGTTCCCGGCCGAAGCCGCGAGCGTGATGCCGACCTCGAGCATCTGGGTGGTCAACTGGTCCTCGAGGTCCCTCCCCGCGAAGAGGGTCGGGCCTCCCAGGCTCATGTTGACCACGTCGATCTTCAAGGAGTTGTAGACAAAGGGGTCGTTCTCGGTTCCGGTGCCCGAGACATGCACCGAGGGCACGCCGTGGTTGAAGTTGCGGCGGAGGGTGATGGCCCGGTCCATGGCCGCTATGATGGTCGACTCCGACGTGCTGTCGCTCGTGGACGGGAAGACCTTGAGCGCATAGATCTTGGCTCCAGGCGCCACGCCGATGAGCGGCACCCCGCAAACCGCTACTGCTGGCGGGTCAGGGCAGGCTCCGGTGATGGAGCTCGGGGCATGGAGCTTGATGGATTTCACGAGGGTCGAGTTGTTGGAGAACCCGAAGATCACGTGGCTCGCGATCACGGTGCCCGTCCACGTCCCGTGCTGACCGTTGAGGGTGCTGGTGGCCGAGGCAACGGCATCGCCCGTCACGAAGCTCTCGCCGCCGATGACGCTCCCCGCAATCGAGGCGACGACCGCCGGATTGTTCGCGGTGCCGCTGTCGATGAGACCGACAATGATGTCCTGCCCGAGGTTACCGGCCGCTTGAAGCGCCGAGGCCCCGATGAGGCTGTTGTTGAAGCTGTAGTCGTTGGGGACAGTCCCGATGACCTGGCTCAATGCATCGCCATTCAGCACCTGCACCGACTCGGCTTCGACGGTTTGGATGCCGGCCGCTCTTCGCGTCGAGGTACCGTCGTTCGCGACCGGACGCGGCACGCTGAACTGCGTCTCCCGCGTGACCTTGCCCGCCGCGAGCGCGTTCAACTCGGTGAGCTTGTCCTTGGGAACGAGGGCCGCGATGGCATCGACGTTCTCATACTGCTGGGTCACTTCGCCCCCGAGGCCGCGCACCTGGGCGATGAGAGCGCCATAGGGCTTGGCACCTCGGATGATGACCCTTTCCCTCTCGTCCGCCGACGCGGACGCAGAGAGCAACACCATGACCGAAAGAAGCCCGACCGAGCTCCTCAGAAAGCCTCTCCTCATCTCTGGATTCCTCCTGATCTTCGGCGGCCCGAGAAAGGCGGGACAGCGCGGCCCGACGCAGCTTTGGCCCAGCGGCCAAGCCTGTCGCCTGTGACCCTGTCTTGCTGGAACGACCGAGAGGCCCCGACTATGTGCCGGGACCTTCGGTGGAGTCAAGAATTTGTTTATCTGCCATCCGCTCGGTAGCTACTGCGCCTTCTCGCCGGCGACCAGTGGGCGGAGCGTCACCACGTAGGTCTTGTCCCCAACGCAGACCGAGGCCGGTGTCGCTCCGGTCGGCCAGCCGATGACCGACGCTGCCGACAGGACACGAGGAGACGCCTCGGCGTCGGCCAGGGGCACAGGCAGGGTCCAAGGACGGCAACCGCCGGCGAGCTTTCCCTCCCGAGCGCCGAGGGCGTAGCTCCCCGGCTCGTAGGGACGGAGCGAGGCATGGGTGAACTGCGCGAGGTCCCGGACCAGGCTCGCGAGGGGAAGCAGTCCCGGCGGGGCGGCGGCGGGATCGCCGTGGACGAGGACGTCGAGCGGCTTGGGCTTTCGGAGCATGAGCCGAAACCCGGCGGGGCCGGGACCGAAGGTGACCGTGGCGGCCAGGCCCGGCAGCTTGCGCACGTCGCTCATCCGGCGCTCGAGGGCCGACACCTCGTCCTTGCCGAGTTGTCCGGTCAGGACCTGGCTCGTCCCGCCTACGAAGACGGCCCCGTTCTCGAGGAGGGCGAACCGCAATGGAAGTGCCGCGGCCACCTGCTCACCGGGCAACGGGGAGATCGCCTCCAGCGTGACGACGGCGTCGCTCCCCTCACCGGCGTAGGCCAGGGTCGAGGCCAAGACCAGAAGGCAAGGCCCCGCGACCCGAAGGCGCCGGCCGAAGGCCTTTCCCCTAGTCGTGCGGCGGCCTGGGGACCACACGATTGCGGCCTTCTTCCTTGGCGCGATAGAGGTTCGCGTCCGCGGCCTTGATGAGGGACAGATCGTCCGAGGCGTCCGCGGGCAATGAGGCGACGCCTCCGCTCAGGGTGATGAGCCCTCCCGGCTGCGTGTGTCGGCCCGAGAAGTCGTGGGTCTCGATGGCCACGCGCACCGCCTCCGCGAATCGGCTGGCCTCTTCGCGCTGGGCGCCGTAGAGAAGGGCCACGAACTCCTCTCCCCCGTAGCGCGCGACCACGTCGCCCCGGCGGCCGACCTTCTTCAGGATCTCGGCCACCCGCTCCAGCACCTTGTTGCCCTCGTGGTGGCCGTGGGTGTCGTTGTAGCGCTTGAAGTGGTCGATGTCGAAGATGGCGAGGGAGACCGGGTCGCCGGTCTGGTGCGCCCGATCCACCTCGATCTCCAGCCGGTCGCGGAAGAACCCGAAGTTGTAGAGGTTGGTCAGGGGGTCGGTGATGGCGCGATGGTGGGTGCGGGTCACCCGCCAGGTGAGGCTGCGCACCCGCTCGAGCTGAAGCCAGAAGAGCTGCTCGAGGATGTCCGGCCGCTGGCGCAGGAACTCCCGGAACTTCGAGGCCGGGATCTTCAGCACCCGGCACGAGGCGCGCGCCTTGACCGTGGCCGAGCGCGACTGGCCGTCGAGGGCCGCCATCTCGCCCACCACCGCTCCGGGGTACATATTGCGGAGGACCACGACTTCCCCTTCGGGAGTCTCGTGGGTGACCTCGAGCGACCCGTCGAGGAGGAGGACGACGTAGTCGCCGGGGTCCCCTTCCTTCCAGAGCAACTCGCCGGGGGCGAGCGAAACCTCGGCGCCCAGGGTCGACAGCTCGGGGAATGTCGGGAAATGTCGGTCGGTCAAGGCGTCTCCAGGTGGCCGCCGCTTATCATATCTCCGGTCGAGGACGGGCTCAGCCCCGGCCCCGGACACCACCCGGAGACAAGACCGACATGAAGCCTGGCCTGCGCGCTCTCCTGCTACTCGTCATCGCTCCGCCGCTCGTCCTGGCGGACACCGATCACCCCCGTCGAAGCGCGGCGGGAATGGTGGTATCGCAGAGCAGCCTGGCCTCGCAGGCGGGCTCCGAAGTGCTGGGCGCGGGAGGCACCGCGGTGGACGCGGCGGTGGCCACCGCCTTCGCCCTGGCCGTCACCCATCCTGCCGCCGGCAACCTGGGCGGAGGGGGCTTCCTCCTGTACCGGCCCGCGGAGGGCGAGCCCGCGGCGTACGACTTCCGCGAGACGGCGCCGGCCGCGGCCACGCCCACGATGTTCCTGAAGAACGGGACCTATGACGAGAAGCTCCACCACGAATCGCACCTTGCGGTGGGCGTGCCGGGCACCGTGGCCGGGTTGCACCTGGCCTGGAAGGAGAACGGCAAGCTCCCGTGGCGAAGACTGGTCGAGCCCGCGATCGCCCTGGCGCGGGACGGTTTCGTGGTGACGGATGGCTTCGCGCGGTCGCTTCGGGCGGTCCTCCCCGCGCTCCAGGCCCACCCCGCCTCCCTGGCCCAGTTCTCGAAGAACGGTGTCCCCTATCGCACCGGCGATCTCTTCAAGCAGGGAGATCTCGCGCGAACGCTGGAGCGCATCGCCGCAGAGGGTCCCGCCGGCTTCTATCGCGGAGAGACGGCCCGGCTCATCGCCCAGGAGATGCGCACGGGCGGCGGCCTCATCACCGAAGCCGACCTCGCGGCCTATGCCCCGAAGAGACGGGCGCCGATCCGAGGAACCTACCGCGGGTACGAAGTCTCGAGCATGCCGCCCGTCAGCTCCGGAGGCGTCGCCCTGATCGAGATGCTCAACGTGCTCGAAGGCTATGACCTGAAGGCGACGGGTCCGGGCTCCGCCGCTACCGTCCATCTCGTCGTCGAAGCCATGCGGCGGGCCTTCGCCGATCGCGCGCGTCACCTCGGCGACCCCGACTTCAATCCCGAGATCCCGGTGGCCCGGCTCACGTCCAAGGACTACGCCGCGGAGCTCCGCAAGACCATTCGCGCCGACCAGGCCTCGACGTCTTCCCCGGAATCCTTCGAATGGCCGAAGGAGAGCGCGGAGACCACTCACCTCTCGGTCGTGGACGCGAAGAGAAACGCGGTCTCGCTCACCTACACCCTCGAAGACAGCTACGGCTCCAAGGTCGTGGTGCCCGGCGCGGGATTCCTGCTGAACAACGAGATGGGCGATTTCAACGCGGGCCCCGGGCTCACGACCCGCGAGGGCCTGGTGGGCACCGCGCCGAACCTGGCCGCGCCGGGAAAGCGAATGCTCTCCAGCATGACGCCGACGATCCTGGCCAGGAACGGAAAGGTGTTCCTGGTCGTCGGCAGCCCCGGGGGCCGCACGATCATCAACACGGTCCTCCTGGTCATCCTGAACGTGGTGGACTTCGGCCTGAACGTGCAAGAGGCGATCGACGCGCCCCGATTTCATCACCAGTGGCTGCCCGACGTCGTTCGCTACGAGCGCTACGGGCTCTCGCCCGACACGATCGCGCTCCTCCGGGCACGCGGCTACACCCTGTCCGAAACCTCCGTCCAGGGCGTGGCCCAGGGGATCGTGTTCGACGCGGAGAGCGGGCTCCTCGAAGGCGGCACCGACCGGCGAGCTCCCGATGGCGGGGCCGACGCGACGCCTTGAGGAAGGCGACGGGCGGGGTCAGGGCCGAGGCGTCAGCCCCAGCTTGGATTCGATGCTCGACGCGATCTCGCGCGGAGTCGCGGCGACATCGATCGCGAGGACACCCTCCGGCTCCTCGAGGGCCGCGAACTGGCTGTCCAATAGGCCCGGGTCCATGTAGTGGCCCCTGCGCGCCAAGAGACGCGCGCGGATGAGCGCCGCGTCCCCTCGGAGATAGACGAAGCTCACCGACGCGCCGGCATCCAGGCGATCGCGATAGGCCCGCTTCAAGGCCGAGCAGGCGAGCACGGCCGGCTCCCCCCGGGCCAGCCGCCCGTCGATCTCGGCGCGCAAGGCGGCGAGCCACGGCTCGCGGTCGGCGTCGGTCAAGGGAATGCCGCCACGCATCTTCTCGACGTTCTGGGCGGGATGGAAGTCGTCGGCGTCCAGGAAGGCCCAGCCGAGGTCCCGGGCGACGACAAGGCCGATCGTCGTCTTCCCGACGCCCGTGACCCCCATCAGGACGATCACGACCGGTGGTCCGTTCACGCCCGAACCCGACTCAGAAGCTTGCATCCTGGACGATCTGCCACCGGGCACCCACGTGGCGCAACACCAGCAGGGTAAGACCGCTCGCCTCCGGCTTGTCGGGGTACGAGAGCGTCCAGCGGGCCGCGATGGAAACGGCCAGGACCGGGCCCGAATCGGGGGGCGACAGCGGCCGGGTCTCGATCGGGTCGAGGGTCAGGGTCCCCATCGCCGCCTTGTCCGGATAGCGCTTGCGGTAGCGGTCCAGGACGGCCTGGCGGCCGCGCGTGATCCCGGACGGCGAAAGGAAGGTCGCGTCCTCCACGTAGACCTCGCAGAATGCCGCAAGATCGCCGCGGTTCCAAGCCGCGACCTGGGTCTGCAAGACCGTGACCGCCTCTGCCGCCTCCCCGCCGGAGGCCGATGCGGTCGTGGCGGACGCCGCGACGAGGAGCGCGCCGAAGAAAAGAGTCTTCATTGGTAGATCCTACTTTCCTAACTCGTGATGGGCTACGGGGCATTTCCATCGGGCCCTCTATCGAACCGTGCGTGCGGATATCCCGCACACGGCTTCCCAATGGTCTTTCAGGTGGCGGCACTATGCTGCCGCTCACGTCCACGCCCAGCAGGCCTACGGCTGGATGGGTCCGCCCCCAGCGGAGTAAGATCGCGGCCGTGGGACCGGGCCGCAGCGCCGGGCTCGAAGGCTACGCGACTCGGCTGCCCGCCGCTGTCGCCGGCGTCGACCTTTGGCGGATTGATCTCGACAGGCCCATCCCCGGAGCGCTTGCGCTGCTGACGGCCGAGGAACGGGCCCGCGCGAGCCGCTTCGTCTTCGACAGGGACCGGACCCGGTTCGTGGCTGGGCGGGCCGCGAAGCGAGTCATCCTGGCCGGTTACACGGGCGGTGCCCCCGAGGCGCTGCTCTTCGAGCTCGGCCCGCACGGCAAGCCCCACCTTTCCGCCGGTCCTGCCTTCAGCTACTCCAGCTCCGGCGCCTGCGGGCTCCTCGCCGCCGGCGGCGACCGCCCGCTCGGCGTGGACGTGGAGCGGATCCGGGAGGTTTTGGACGCGGCGGCGCTGGCCCGAGGCGTCTTCACGCCCGAGGAGTTGGCCGCATGGAGAACCACGGGCGGCGACGGGTGCGCGAGCTTCCTCCGCGTTTGGACGCGAAAGGAGGCGATCTTGAAGGCCCTCGGCCTCGGGCTGGTCGGAGAGGAACACGCTACGGCGGAGCTGCGCGCCGAGGTGGAGGTCTTCGACCTCGACCTCGACCCGGACCACGCCGCGACGCTCGCGGTGATGCGCGGACCCGCGCCTACCCGGCTCGGTTGAGCTGCGCCCGTTCCGCCTCGGCGATGGCGTCCTCGAGCTGCTCGGCCAGCACGCGGACGTTGGGATCGAGCATGGCCGTGTCGTGGTCGCCCGGCACCGGGCGCGCATCGATCCCTGCGGCGGCCAGCCCGCCCCAGCCCAGATCCGGCCCCGGGTCCTCCAGCAGATCCCAGCCGCCGTCGCGGGCGCGGAAGACGACCAGCCGGCCGTTGTAGGGCTTCACCCTGTAGCGTTCCTGGGCCAGCACATACTCCTGTATAAGCCAGAATTCGCGGAGCTCGTGGGGCACGGTCCGTCCGAAAGCCGTCCGCAGCCAGACCCGGAACCGCGCGGAGAGGAAGGCGAAGTCGCGGGCCGCCTTGGCCTTGACCCTCACCTCCAAGAGGTGCCGATCCTCCCCGCGAATCAGGCGCGTCAACCGCTGCGCGCGGGTCTCCTTCGGCCAGACCCCGGGCCGCAGCAGATCGATCAGGCCCAGGAACACGATCGGCTCGTTGGCTGCCTGGAGGCGCTGGGCCATCTCGTAGGCCACGAGCCCACCGCCGCAGTAGCCGCCCAGGACATAGGGCCCCTTCGGCTGGATGGTTCGGAGCTCGCTCAAGTACTCTTCGGCCATGGCCTCGATGGTCTGGTGCGGCCTGGTCTTGCCGTCGAGCCCGCGCGCCTGGAAAGCGTAGAACGGCCGCTCGTGCGACATGTGCCGAGCGAGGTCCCGGAGGTTGAGGACGTTCCCTCCGGCGCCGTGCACGCAGAAGAACGGCGTCAGCGTGCCCTGCTGGCGGATGGGGACCAGCCGTGCGAAGGTGCGCTCCCCGATCTTCTCCTCTGCCGGGCGCTTCGCCGGGACCTTGGCCATCGGCTTCTCCGGCTCCGGTTCGGGCTCCGTCTCGCCGACGAGCGACGCCAGATGCTTGATGGTGGCGTCATCCAACAGAGCCGCGAGCGGGAGGTTCTTGCCGGTGACCTGCTCGATCCGGGAGAACAGGCGCGTGGCGAGCAGCGAGTGGCCGCCGAGCTGGAACCAGTCGTCGTTCACGCCGACGCGCTCGACGCCCAGGAGGTCCGACCAGATCGCGGCCAGCATCTTCTCCGTCGCGGTGGACGGGGCGTCGTATGGGGATTCCGGCGTCGGGCGATCGTCGGCCGGGCTCTGCGCCTCCGGGGCCCCAGCGGCCTCCGGCTTCGGCCGGACCTCGCCGTGACGCGCGGCCGGCACCACGCCGCGCAGCCGCGCCATTCCCTCGACGATGTCGTAGGGCGCTACCACGAGTCGCTGCCGCCCCGACGCGAGCGCCCGGACGAACGCCTCCGTCCCCGGCCCGGGCGGGATGGCCGTGCGCATCATCTCGTCCAAGTCCCGGCGCCGATCGGCCCCGACGCTCACCCGGGCGGCCATGCCGACGTCGCGCCAATGGGAGAAGTTGAGGACCAGGACCCGCTTCCACGCCGCCGGCCGTGAGGTCGCGTCCGGGAAGGCGTCCAGGACGGCGTTCGCCGAGGCGTAGTCGCCGAGGCGCGGCCATCCCATGATCGAGCTGATCGAGCTGAGCAAGGCCACGAAGTCCAGCGGCTCCTTGCCGAGGAGCTGGACCAGCACCGCCAGCCCGTCCACCTTGGGCGCGAGCACGCCGCGCACCTCAGAGTCGTCCTTGAGGAACGCAACTCGATCGCTGCCGGAGATGCCGGCCGCGTGGATCACGCCGTCCAGCCGTCCCCAGCGCTCGCGCGCCTCTGCGAGAGCGCTCCCCATCGCGGCCGGCGCTGTGGCGTCGACTGCTACGATCATGACCTCGGCCCCCGCCTTCTCCATCTCGCGCACGGCGAGGATGGCGGCAGCATTCCGCTCGGTGGCCGGATGCGATCCCACCCAAGCGTCCCACTCTTCGCGGGGCGGCAAGGAGGTGCGGGCCGTGAGGAGGAGCCGCGCGGAGCACTCGCGCGCCAGCCAGCCCGCGAGCGTCAGGCCGACCCCGCCGAGGCCGCCGGTGACGAGGTACCTGCCCTGCTTGCGCACGGGCAGGTCCGCGGGGCTCGGCTTGGGGACCGAGATCCGCTCGACACGGCGGACCCACCGGCACCCCCCACGCCGCGCCACCACGTTCTCGCCGTCCGGCGTGGCCGCCTCCGCGATCAGGTCGCGCGCGGCCGACTCCACCGCCTCACGCCCATTCCCAACCTGGAGATCCACGCTCCGCATCCGGAGCCACGGCACCTCTGTTGGCAGCGTCAGCACCGGCCCCATGGCCAGCGCGGCCTCCGGGTGTCGGACCCGCTCGTCCAGGACGCTCACGCCGCCGTCGGTGCCGACCAGGACGAAAGCGGGCGCCTCGGGCGTGGGCTGGAGCGCTGCGGCCAGGGTCACCACCGCGTCGTATCCCAACCGCACGGGATCCTGCGAGACCTTCTCGATCAGCCACAGGTGCAAGGCTCCGCGCACGGTGCCGCCGCCCTCGCGGACCTCCTTCACCACTACCGCCAGGTCCTCTCTCACGCCCGCGCGGACGCGGAAGCGACTGGGCCCGAGCCGTTGCATTCTGAACCCGGGCTCCACCACCACCGCTGAGGCGCCGGCGTCAGTGACCGCCCTCTCCACAGCCTCGCACAGGCGCCCCGGCTGGGCGAGCACGAGCCACGTGCCCTCCAGGCGCCCGCCCGGCCTGGCGCCGTGGCTCCGAGCCCACGTCGGCTCGTACAGCCAGTCCCCTGGATCGGTGCTCAGCGTCAGGATGGGCGGTGCGTCCGGCTGGCCCGCCGCCGGCGCGGCGGAGGCGCGACCAGTCTCCGGCTGCGCGGAGGCCTCGACCCAGAACCGCTTCCGCTCGAACGGGTAGGTGGGCAGCGGGATCCGCCGGGGCGCCTCCCCGTCGTGCAGTCCCCTCCAGTCGAGGTCGGCGCCGGCCAGCCAGAGCCGGCCCGCCGATTCCAGGACCGCCTCGTCGTCGGGGCGCTTCTCGCGCGGGTGAGCGAGCGACGAGACCGCCCTCGCCGCGTCCTTGCCCAGGGTGAGCTTGGCGAGCGTGGTGAGCGTGTTCCCGGGCCCGACCTCCAGCAGAATCGCAGACGGGTCGGAGGAGATCGCGCGGACGCCGTCCTCGAAGCGGACCGCCCGCCGGAGGTGATCCGCATAGTAGGCCGGCGACGTGGCCTGTTCCGGGGTGATCCAGGTGCCGGTCAGGTTGGAGACGTACGGGAGGGTCGGCGCCGAGAGCTTCAGCTTCTCCAGCACCGCCCGGAACGGCGCCAGAGCGGGCTCCATCGACGCGGAGTGAAACGCGTGCGAGGTGTGGAGCGGGCGCCCGCCGACGCTGCGCGCGGTGAGGCGCTCGAGGAGGGCCGTGACGGCGTCGCTCGGGCCAGAGACCGTGCACAGGCCGGGGGCGTTGACGGCCGCGATCTCCACCGCCGGGAACTCGGCCAGGAGCTGCTCGAGCTCCTGCGGTGGGAGCTGGACGCCCGCCATGGTCCCGGGCTGCATCGACTGCATGAGCTTCCCGCGGACGGCGACTGCGGCGAGCGCATCCTCCAGCGTGAAGACACCGGCGAGGTGGGCGGCCACGTACTCGCCGAGGCTGTGGCCGACCATGGCGGACGGCGTGATCCCGCGCGTCTTCCAGAGCGCCGCCAGCGCCACCTCGGTCACGAACAGCGCGGGCTGGGTGAGGCGGGTCTCGTCGATCGCTCCTTCGCCGGCAGGCGTGAAGAGGATCCTGCGAAGATCGAGGCCGAGGTGCGGCTCGAGGAGCTCTGAGCACCGGTCGACGACGTCCGGTAGACGGGCTCGGTCTCGTAGAGCCCGTGCCCCATCCCCACGTGCTGGCTGCCCTGCCCGCTGAAGAGGAACGCCACCGGGCGGCCGGAGCCGCTCCGAACGCCGGCCATGACCGGCGCCGCCGCCGGCTCCTTCAGGGCCGCGGCCGCCTGCGAGGCGTCGCGGGCGACCATCGCGCGCCGGTGCGGGAAGGCTTTGCGTCCGAGCTGGAGCGTGTAGGACACGTCGGCGAGGCGAACGCCGGGGTTGGCCTCGAGGTACGCGGCGAGGTCGGCCGTCGATCGGTCGAGCGCGGCCTCGCTCCGAGCCGAGAGCACGAGGAGCTGGGCCACCCGCGCGGCCGGCGCGGGCTCGGGCGGCGGGGCTTCCTCGACCACCACGTGCGCGTTGGTCCCGCCGATGCCGAAGGAGCTCACGCCGGCCCGGCGCGGCTCGTTGCCGATGGCCGTCCAGGGGGCAGCCGCGGTGGGGACGGTGAAGGGGCTCGACTCCAGGGCGAGCTGCGGGTTCGGCCGCTGGAAGTTGACGAGCGGCGGGAACTCGCGGTGGCGGAGGGCGAGCACGGTCTTGATGAGGCTCGCCACGCCCGCAGCGGCGTCGAGGTGGCCGAGGTTGGCCTTGAGCGAGCCCAGCCGGCAGAACCCGACGTCGGGCGTCGAAGCGCGGAACACCTGCGTGAGCGCGCCGATCTCGATGGGATCGCCGAGCGGCGTGCCGGTGCCGTGTGCCTCGAGGTAGCCGATGGTCCGGGGATCGATGCCGGCGAGCGCCTGCGCCGTGGCGATCACCTCGATCTGGCCTTCGACGCTGGGTGCGGTGTAGCCGGCCTTGGCCGCGCCGTCGTTGTTGACGGCGGCGCCGGGATCACGGCCTGGATGGTGTCGCGGTCGGCGAGCGCGTCCGCCAGCCGCTTCAGCACCACCACCCCCGCACCGGAGCCGGCGCGAATCCCGCTTGGCGCTCTCGTCGAACGGCCGGCAGTGGCCGTCGGGCGAGAGGATCATCCCCTCTTCGTAGAGGTAGCCACCTCGCTGCGGGAATGGGATGGCCACGCCGCCGGCGAGCGCCATGTCGCACTCGCTGCGCTGAAGCGCCCGGCAGGCCACGATCACGGCCACGAGCGAGGTGGAGCAGGCGGTCTGGACGGTGAGGCTCGGGCCGCGGAGGTCGAGCGTGTAGGAGACGCGGGTGGCGAGGAAGTCCTTGTCGTTCCCCACCATGATCTGGTAGCCGCCGACCAGCGCCACCAAGGCCGGGTTGGTGAAGACCTGGCGGAGCACGTAGGTGTTGATCCCGACTCCCGCGTAGACCCCCACCGCCTGGCCGGCGCAGTCGCCCGCGCAGCCGGCGTGCTCCATCGCCTCCCAGGCGCATCTCCAGAAAGACGCGCTGCTGGGGGTCGAGGATCTCGGCCTCGCGAGGCGAGAACCCGAAGAAGGCGGCGTCGAACCTGTCGGCGTCCGCGAGAACCGTGCCGCGCCGCACGTACCGGGGGTTCCTGCTGAGCGCGGGGTCGATCCGGTTGGCGACGAGGTCGGCGTCGCTGAACTCCTCGATCGACTCGACTCCGTCGCGGACGTTGCGCCAGAAGTCCTCCAGGGTGCGAGCCCCAGGGAAGCGACCCGCCATGCCGATGATCGCGACGGCGTCCTTGCGGTTGGGATCAGCCACGGAGTTGCCTCGCGGCACGGGCCTGCGCTCGGCGCAGCGCGTTGTCTGCGGGGGCGGCGACCGGGGCGGCGGCTGCGGCGCCGGTCGCGCGCGTCGTCTGGAGCCGGGCCGCCTGGGCCGCCACCGTCGTCCACTGGAAGAGGTCCACCAGCTTGAGCTCGCCGCCGAACTCGGTGCGGAGCGCGGTGTGCAGCTTCACGAGGAGCAGCGAGTGGCCCCCGAGGTCGAAGAAGTTGTCATGCGGGCCAACGCGGTCGGTGTGGAGCACGGACCGCCAGGCGGCCGCCACCCGCCGCTGGACAGGAGTGAATTGGGCGTCGTCCACCGGCGCGCTCGCCGTCTTGGCCACGCCATCGGGAGCGGGCAGCGCCTTCCGGTCAATCTTCCCATTGGGCGTGAGCGGCAGCGCCGGCAGGACCAAGAAGACCTGCGGGACCATGTATTCGGGCAGCCTGGCCCGGAGCGTGGCCCGCGCGTCGTCCGCCACGAAACGGCCCGCGCCCTCCTCGACCACGTAGCCCACGAGCCGCGCGTCTCCGGGGGTGTCCTCGCGGACCACCACCACGCAGCGGTTGACGCCGGGGTGGTTTGCCAGCACCGCCTCGATCTCGCCGAGCTCGATCCGGTGGCCGCGGATCTTCACCTGGTGATCGCGCCGGCCGAGGAAGTCGATCCGGCCGTCGGCCAGGAGCCGCGCCATGTCGCCCGTCCGGTAGACCCGATCGCTCCGCCTCCCCGGCAAGCTCACGGTGACGAACTTCTCGGCCGTCAGCTCAGGCCGCTCGTGATAGCCGCGTGCCACTCCCTCGCCGCCGATGCACAGCTCGCCGGGAACGCCGATGGGCGCCGGCCGGCCGGAGCTCTCCAGCACGTAGATGCGGGTGTTCTCGATGGGCCGGCCGACCGTGATCGAGGCGTTCGGATCGTCGATCCGGCTGAGCGTCGACCAGATGGTCGTCTCGGTCGGCCCGTACATGTTCCAGAGCTCGGACACCCGGCCCACCAGCGCCTGTGCCAGGTCTTTTGGCAGCGCCTCGCCGCCGCACAGGGCCTTGAGGTCGCTCTTGCCGGTCCAGCCGGCGCCGAGGAGGAGCCGCCAGGTCGCGGGCGTCGCCTGAAGCATCGTGATCTGCTGTTCCTCCAAGAGCGCGATCAGCCGCTCACCGTCGAGGACCTCGGTCTTGGTGGCGATGACGATCCGCGCGCCCACCATCATCGGCAGCCACATCTCGAGGCCGGCGATGTCGAACGAGAGTGTGGTGACCGCCAGAAGCGCGTCGTCGGCGGTCAGGCCCGGCTTGAGCCGCATCGCCTCCAGGAAGGCGACCACGTTGCGGTGCTCGACCTCCACGCCCTTGGGGCGGCCGGTCGAGCCCGAGGTGTAGATGACGTAGGCGCGATCCTCTGGCTTCACGGCCACGGCCAGGGAAGTGACCGGCTTCGCCGCCAGCTCGGCCGCGACCCTGTCGAGGAGCACCAGCGGGGCGCCCGCGTCGCCCAGAAGCGGCGCGAACTGAGCGAGGGTCACGACGCAGGCGACTCCGGCGTCCTCCAGCGTGTAGCGGAGCCGCTCGGCCGGGTGAGTGGGATCGAGCGGGACGTAGGCTGCGCCGGTCTTGAGCACCGCCGCGATGGCGGCAGGCATGTCCGCCGTGCGGTCGACACAGACCGCAACGAGCGATCCCGGTCTGGCGCCCCGCTCGACGAGCAGGTGGGCGAGGCGGTTGGCCCTCTCCTCCAGCGCGCGAAAGGTCAGCTTGCCGTCGGAGTCGATCACGGCGGTGGCGTCGGGGCGGGCGCGCGCAGTTTCCTCGAGCAGGTGGTGGACGCAGCGGCTCCGGTCGTGCTGGAGCTCCGTCGCGTTCCAGTCGTCGAGGATCCTCCGCTCCTCGTCCACCGTCAGCACCGGGAGGTCCTGCACCCGACACGAGGGCTGAGCCGCAGCCGCCTCCAGGAGCCGTTCGAGGTGCCCGTGCATCCGCGCGATGGTCTCTTCGTCGAACAGGTCGCGCGCGTACTCCCACATGGCGAACAACTCGTCCCGGTGCTCGACCATGTCCACTGCGAGGTCGAACCGGGCGACGCCGAGGTCGGCCACCGACTTCGGCACCCAGGGCTCCGCCTTCAGGCCGGCCACGTCGGGCAGGTCGATTCCGAACGAATGGAGCGCGAAGAGAACCTGAAAGATGGGGGCATGGTTGGTGCTCCGCTCGGGCCGGACGGTGTCGACCAGGACCTCGAAGGGGAGGTGGCGGTGGTCGAGGGCACCGAGGGTGATCTTGCGGACCTGCCCTAGGAACTCCCCGAACGTTGGATTTCCCCCGAGCCGCCCGCGAAGGACCATGTTGTTGACGAAGCAGCCGACCACACGGTCCAACTCAGGGAGGTCGCGGTTCGCGACCGGCGAGCCGATCACCACGTCGTCCTGGCCCGAGTACCGGTGCAGGAGCACCTGGAGGCCGGCCACCAGTGTCGTGAAGAGCGTCGTCTGATACTCCCGCGAGAGCCGCTTGAGCGTCTGGAGCAGGCCGGGGGAGAAGACCCGGCGCAGCGAGTGCCCCCGGTACGAGACGCCCGCTGGGCGCGGGCGATCGGTCGGCAGCTCGAGCAGCGCCGGGGCACCCTCGAGCTCCTGCCGCCAATAGACGATCTCGCCGCGCAGGCCCACGCCGATCCGGTCGCGCTCCCACGCGGCGTAGTCGACGTACTGCAGCTCCGGCGGAGGCGGCAACGCGCGGCCGGTCGACAGGGCTTCGTAGAGCTCACCGATCTCCCGCGCGGCGATCATCATCGACCAGCCGTCGGAGATCACGTGATGCATGACCATGGCGAGGACGTGTTCGTCCTGCGCCAGACGGATGAGGAGGAACCGGCAGAGCGGCCCGCGGGCCAGGTCGAAGGGCGCTTTCACCCGCTCCGCGCTCAAGCGCACCGCCTCGGGCTCCCGGGCCTCCGGGGGGAGGTGGCTGACGTCCGCCCAGTCGAGCGCCACGCCATCCGGCTCGTGCACCACCAGCTCCGGCGCGCCGTCGCGCTCGCCGATCCGCGTCCGCAGGGACTCCTGGCGGCAGACCAGCTCCTGAACGGCACGCTTCATCAGCTCGACGTCGAGTCGCCCGCGGTACCGGAAGGCGGCACCGATGTTGTAGTGGGAGCGGCCGGGATCCATCCGATCCATGAACCAGAGCCGGTGCTGGACCGAGGAGAGCGGCAGCGGTCCGTCGCGCGGGATCCGCGTCGGCGCCGCGGCAACCTCGGTCCGCTGCGCGGCGGCGGCCGGCTGGACGCGCCCAGGGACCTTGGGCGCCGGGAGATCGCCCAGCGCCCGATCTGGCTCGCGCAGGCAGGTCTCGGCCAGGGCCACGAAGCCATCGGCGATCGTCGCCACTGTCGCGGCGTCGAAGATCTCCGTGCCGTACTTGAACGCACCTTGGAGCAGGCCGGCCCGCTCCACCATCTGGAGCGTGAGGTCGAACTGCCCTTCCTGCTGATCCAGGGGGAACGGCGTGAGGCGCAGGCCCGAGAGCTCCACCGCGTCTTCGGGGCCCCTGCCGGCCATGAGGCACTGGAGATCCTTGAACTGATCGAACTGCGGGAAGACGAAGAACGTCTCGAAGAGCGGTGAGCGACTCGGGTCGCGAGCGAGCTGGAGGCGCTGCACCAGGAGGGGCAGCGGCAGCTCCTGCGCGTCGAGCGCCTCCATGACGGTCAGCTTGAGTTGCTGCACGAGTGCGCGGAACGACGCGGCCGCATCGAGCCTTCCGCGCAGCGGCACCGAGTTGACGAAATCGCCCACCACCCGCATGAACTCCGCCTTGGCGCGGGCGAAGGCGGGCGTCCCGACCAGGACGTCGTTCGCCCCGGAGAGTCGGAAGAGCAGCGACTGGAAGCAGGCGAGCAGGACGACGAAGGGCGTGGTGCGCTCCTGGCGTGCCAGCTCCTTGGTCCGCTGCGTAAGCTCGGCGGGCAGGACCAGCAGGTGCGAGGCGCCGCGGAACGACTTGGCCTCCGGCCGGGGGCGATCCCCGGGGAGCTCGATGGGCGGCGGCTCGGGCGTCAGCTTGTCGCGCCAGTAGCTCCACAGCCGCTGTCCCTCGGGGCCGCCGAGCATCTCTTGCTGCCACCGGGAGTAGTCGACGTACTCCACCGCCGGGCGGGGGAGCCCGGCCGGCTCGCCGCCCACTCCCTCCGCGTAGAGCCCGAGCAACTCCTCGACCAGGATCATGAGCGACCAGCCGTCGGCCGCGATGTGGTGGACGGTGAGGAGAAGCACCTGGTCGGCGGGGCCGCGCCGGAAGAGCGCCGCGCGTAGGATCGGGCCGCGCTCGAGATCGAACGGCCGCCGGTAGTCGGCCTCCACCGCCGTCCGAAGCTCGTCGTCACCGACCCCGGGGAGCTCGTGGACGTCGAAGGCCACGGGCGCCGCGCCCGCGACGCGCTGGCTCGGGACGCCATCGGCGAAGGCGTAGGTGGTACGAAGCGTAGCGTGCCGATCGACGAGACCTTGCAGGGCGCTGCGGAGAGCGGCCAGGTCGAGCGTCGTGCCGACGAGGGCCGAGAAGGAGACGTGGTAGGCGGTGCTGGTCGGCGACTGCTGGTGGAGGAACCAGAGAGACTGCTGGCTGAAGGACAGCGGCGAGCTCCGCACCTGCGCGGATGCGACCTCGCGGAGGTGCTTTGTGATCTCGGCTCGGCGCGACGACAGCTCCGTCCGCTCCTCCGCCGAGAGCGATCCCTTCGGCCCGCGGAACCGGAGCCGGTCACCCTCCGGCCAGAACTCCACGCCGCGTGCGCCCAGTGCGCGCAGCCACTCCACAATCATCTTCCCCCCTGCACCCTCTTGCACCCCCTGCATGGGGAGGCCCGCGGCAGATCGCCTTCCGCTGCAAGACAAGCGGGTGGACCGACCTTCTGAAAGCCATCCATTGTGCTTGAAACCAGGGCGTTTGTCACAGCGAACCCTCCTCCCACGATTCTGGGTGCTTCGAAGGGGCGCCCCCGGCCACGGCCAGGGCTGCGACCGCGGCAACCAGGCTCGGGACCAGCTCGTCCACACTCGGTCCCTTGAGGAACTGGATCATCGCCAGCGTCACGCCCAGCTCGGCTTCGATCCGGGTCTTGAGCTGCACCGCCATGAGCGAGTCGAACCCGAAGGACGAGAGCGGGGTCGACGGATCGAGCTTCTCGGCATCCATGCCCAACGCGCGGTACAGCCGGTCCTTGTTCACCTGCTCCTCCGCCACGCCACAAATGTCCTCGAGTGCCGTCTTCGGGTAGAACCGCTCTTCGATCGCAAGCTCCGACGAGGGCGCAATCAAACGCGCCGCGGTCAGGATGAAGGCCATCACCGGCCACGGGACCCCCTCCCCACCCCGCCCCATCCGCTCCTCGAGAAGCTCCTCAAGGCCCAGAAGCCGCACAGGTGCCGCGCGAGAGAGTCCCGTGGCCGCTCCCACCTCACCCGGTCCAGAACCACCTGCACGACACGCTCGCCGCTCGGTACCACAGGCGTGTCGCTCGCAAACAGTTCCAGCTGGGCCTCGGTTCCTTCCCCGTTGAACACCTCAACCGACTTGCGCCACGCCGACTCCCGTCGAGCCGTTCAGCTCGCCCAGGTATGCCAGCGTTCGGTGCTGCGGGCCGCGCGAGGTCCGCACCGACTCGACCAGCGAGTAGTAGCGGTGGTCCTTGCCGTCCTTGCTCCGGTGGGTGGACCTTGAGACACGCAGGCCAAGACGGGATGTGCTCCACCCCCAGCCACGCCGAGACATCACCGACTTGAGTGCCTGAGTCGTCGTCTCTCCCAACCACAGCTGTGCGGTTTCACCCACTCGCTTCCACGAAGAGCCTCTCCTACTTGACTGCTGCGATTGGGGCATTTCGAAGTCTAATGGCCTTGCACGGAAGTGCTATTATGTACGGCTCCTTCCCAAAGGAAAGCTCCGTGGCGAAACATGCCTGATTGGATTCTCCGACTTGGACAAGTCCCGGACTCGGCTCACACGGCGAGTTTCTTCTGCCTCCCGGTCGCCGGCGGAAGCGCAGCCGTGTCTAGGAGATCGCCTGCGTGGCTCGCTCCCGGGGTGGATGTGTTGCCCGTCCAGTTGCCGGGGCGGGGCACTCGGCTGGCAGAAACGCCGCGGACTCGCCTGAAGAATCTTGCCAAGGCGCTCGCCGAGGTCGTCGCACCTCGCCTGGGCAATCCGTGTGCTCTTTTCGACTACAGTCTGGGGGCACTAGTCACATTCGAGTTGGCGCGAGAGCTTCGGCGACGCGCGGTTCCACCACCGTGCCACATGTTCAGCTGCGCGCGACGTGCGCCCAGCCTTCGCGAGAACGAGGCGCCCGTTCACGCCCTCCCTAAGGCCTCCTTCGTAGAGCGGGTTCGGCGACGGTACGATGCCATCCCCCCGGAGGTGGCTGGCGAGCCGGAGCGGATGCGCCTCCTGCTCCCCGCTCTGCGTGCGGATTTCGAGATGCTGCAGACCTACGAGTACACGAGCGAGGAGCCCCTCGAGTGCCCGATCACCGTCATGGGAGGGATCGACGACGCGCTGGCCTCCGGCAACGAACTCGACGCTTGGGGACGCGAGACGCGGCATCGCTTCACGGTTCGTCGATTCGCAGGAGGGCACTTCTTCTTCCGTAGCTGCGAGGAGCAGGTCGTGGGTCTCGTGCGCGCCCAGGTCGAGGAGACCCCCGTTGCGGCAGGCCATCGATGAGCGCCAGTTCCCAGGAGCGCCTCGAGATTGGGCGCCACGAATGCCACGTGTGGCGCGTGGCCCTCGATCTCCCTGCCGACATCACGGGGTACCTGCAGAACCTCCTGTCGGTGGAGGAGCGGACCCGCGCCGCCCTCTTCGCCTTCGCAACCGACCGGCGCCGGTTCGTCGTGGCGCACGGATGCTTGCGGCAGATCCTCGGCCGCTACCTCGGTGCCGACCCTGCGTGCCTGGTCATCGCGAAGGGAACCCTAGGGAAGCCAGTCCTCGCGAGTCCCCCCACCGTCCTGTGCTTCAGCCTATCGCACTCCGGCGACACCGCTCTCGTGGCGGTGGCCTGGGACCGCGAGGTGGGCGTGGACCTGGAGGCCGTTCGCCCGCTCGGGGACGTAATCGGCCTCGCCGCGAGCTGTTTCTCCGCAGCCGAGAAACGCACGCTGGGAGCCCTGCCCGAAGAGGTGCGTCTCGACTGCTTCTTCGACGGCTGGACACGCAAGGAAGCCTTCGTGAAGCTGTTGGGCGAGGGGCTGTCACGGCCGCTCGACACGTTCGACGTGACACTCGCCCCCGGCGAGCCCGCGCGGCTCCTGCGGGTCGCGGGTGCCAGGGCGGGCGACTGGTCGCTCCGGGCGATCGAGGTGGGGTCGGGATATCGTGGAGCGCTCGCGATTGAGGGGCACCCGCGCGCCATCTGTGTGCGGGACTGGGTGGCCCGGCCTGAGGCGGGGAGAAACGATGGCGGACGAAGAGAGAGAAGACACGAGAGCCTACTTGGCGGCGGTGAACGAGGAACAGTACGCAATCTGGCTGGAGAGCAAGGCGCTCCCCAACGGCTGGCGTCCCGCGGGCAAGAGCGGGACGAAGAGCGAGTGCCTCGCGTGGATCAAGGAAGTCTGGATCGACATGACGACGGCGAGCCTGCGGGCGGCCCGGTCCGCGAAGGTCTGACCGTCGAGTCGAGCCTTGCCGCCCGCGCCGGGGGGTGCTCGTGACGACGAGCTGGTTCGTCCCTCTGCGGCTTCGGGAGCGCCCGCGTGTGCGGCTCGTCTGCTTCGCCTCGGCGGGGGCCGGAGCATCGATGTATGCCCGCTGGCCGGAGCACCTGCCGGCGGACGCGGAAGCCTGGGCCGTGCAGCTGCCGGGCCGCGAGACGCGGCTGCGCGAGCAGCCGATCAAGGATCTCGCGGCGATCGCAGACGAGGTGGCGCGGCGGATCGCGCCTCTCCGCGACCGCCCCTTCGCCTTCTTCGGCCACAGCATGGGCGCGTTGATCGCGTTCGAGGCGGCCAGGCGGCTGCGGGACCGCGGGCAGGCGCCGGCGATGCTCTTCGCCTCGGGCCGGCAGGCGCCCCATCTGTCGCAGCGACGCGAGAGGCTGGAGGGGCTCTCCGACGACGAGTTCATCAGCGCGATCGCCCGGCTCTTCGGCGGCGTCCCGGCAGTGCTGAGGGAGGATCCGGCGTTCCGCGAGCTGTACCTGCCGCCGCTGCGAGCCGACGTGGCCGCAGTCTCGCAGTATCGCCCCAGCGACGGGCCGGCGCTGGAGTGCCCGATACACGCGCTCGGCGGCATGAGCGACGGGTCCGCCCCGCGCGAGTCCCTGCACGCCTGGAGTCGGCACACGTCGAGCCGGTTCGAGGTGCACCTCTTCCCCGGCGATCACTTCTTCGTTTCCACGGCGAGAGCGGCGGTGCTGAGCGTCGTCGCCGCCGAGGTCGCCCGAATCGACGACGGCGCGGCCGACAGGAGAAGGGTCGATGACCACTAGCGGTGCCGATGCGGTGATGCTCGACAGCTCGACGTCGCCGCTCCACGACCTCGAGGCGCGCGTGCTCGCCCACCCGGGCGTCCACGACTGCGCCGTGCTGCGGCGGTCGGGGCGAGACGGGGCGTCGCTCGTCGTCGCGTATGTCGTCACGCCAGGCAAGCTGACGCTCGAGGACCTCAGCGGCTTCATCCGCCAGGGTGGCGGCTCGGTCCTCCCGGACGCCCTGGTTCGCGTGTCGACCATCCCGTTGCGGGACGACGGGCGCGTCGACGAGAAGGTGCTGGTTGCGCTGCCGGTCGTCGACGCGGCGACGCTCGAGCGCTGTCGCGCGATGATGCGCTCGGCCGGCGGCGTCGCCGACGTCGAGGTCGTGAGCGAGATGCGGGTCCCGCCCGAAGCGGGCCTGCGGGTCGACGCCCTGCTGCCGGGGTGGTCGCGCTCGCCGGTGGCTCGGGCTGGACCGGCGGACGCGCACCCTGCGCCCGATCCCGGCGGGGCACCGTCGATCAGCGTCGGGGATCCGATCGACTGGGGCGGCGACAGGCCCTCGCGCCTGGCGGATCTGCTGGTGCGCGCGGCCGAGCGCTTCCCGGCGCACGGCGTCACGTGCATCGAGCGGGACGGCGAGCACGTGATGACCTACCCTGAGCTCATGGAGCGGGCGAGGCGGGTCATGGCGGGCCTCGTCGCCGTGGGCCTGCGTCCCGGGGATCCGGTGCTGTTCCAGCTGGACCGGAACGTCGACTTCGTCGCGGCATTCTGGGGCTGCGTCCTCGGGGGATTCGTCCCGGCGCCGATCGCGGTGCCGGCGACTCCGGACCCGACGAGCGGTCCCGCGACCAAGCTCAGGAACGTCTGGCAGCTGCTCGGTCGTCCCCGCGTGCTCACGAGCGCCGCGGCGGAGCCGGCGCTGCTGCGGCTGCGCGACCTGCTGGACGCGCCGGACATGCGCCTCGTCACCGTCGACCAGCTCCTGCAGTCGTCGGAGGGCGAGGGCTGGCACGAGGCCGCCCCCGACGACCTCGCGCTGCTGCTGCTCACGTCGGGCAGCACGGGCGTGCCCAAGGCCGTCACCCAGACGCAGAGCTCTTTGCTTGCCGCGTGCGCGGCGATGTCGCAGCGCAACTCGTTCTCGTCGAGCGACGTGTCGCTGAACTGGATCTCCCTTGACCACGTCGGGGGGCTCGTGATGTGCCACCTGATGTACGTGGCGCTGGGCTCCCGGCAGGTGCACGTGCGAACGGAGCACATCCTGCAGGATCCGCTGCGCTGGCTGGATCTCATCGATCGCTTCCGCGCCAGCTTCACGTGGGCGCCGAACTTCGCGTTCGCTCTCGTCAACGACCGCGCGAACGAAGTGGCTCAGCGCCGGTGGGACCTCTCGTCGATGCGCTTCGTCCTGAACGGCGGCGAAGCGGTCGTCGCCCAGACGGCGCGGCGCTTCCTCCGTCTGCTGGCTCCGCACGGGCTGCCCGCCACCGCGATGCATCCGGCCTGGGGAATGTCGGAAACGTCGTCGGCGGCCGCGTTTGCGGACCCGTTCCTGCTGGACGCCACGCGCGACACCGACGAGCTGGTCGAGGTCGGTCCGCCTGACCCCGAGTTCGAGATCCGCATCGTGGACGACCGGGACCAGCTGGTGCCGCAGGGCCAAGAAGGAAGGCTCCATGTGCGCGGTCCGAACGTCACCCAGGGCTATCTCCACAACCCCAAGGCGAACGCGGAGTCCTTCACCGCCGATGGGTGGTTTCGGACGGGCGACCTTGGCCGCTTGACCGCGGGCCGGCTCACGATCACGGGTCGCGAGAAGGGCATCATCATCAACGGCGTCAACTACTACGCGCACGAGATCGAAGCGGCGGTCGAGAACGTGGACGGCGTCACGCCGTCGTTCGCCGCCGCCTTCGCCGTGCGCGAGCTCGGCGCCGAAACCGACGCGCTGGTGGTCGCCTTCCACACGTCGAACGACGACGACGAAGCGATCGTCGAGGTGCTCCGGCGCGTTCGCGCGGCAGTGCTGGAGCGCGTGGGAGTCGTTCCCCGCTACCTGCTTCCGGTCGGCAAGAACGACATCCCGAAGACAGACATCGGAAAGATCCAACGTCCCGCGCTCACGAAGCGATTCGAAGCAGGCGGCTTGGACGCCTACGTCAAGCGCGTCGAGCAGCTGACCCAGCGCGCCGACACGCTGCCCGACTGGTTCTTCCGCGCCGTGTGGCGCAAGCGGGAGTCCGTGCCGCACCGGCCGGTGGGCCCGGACTGTGTCGTCCTGCTGCTCGCCGCCGAGAGCGATCTCACGTCCGCGCTCGAGCACGCTCTGCACGCGACGGGTGCGCGCGTCGTACGCGCCGGGGGCGACGGTCTGGCGCGCGCCGTCGCGGCCGTGCCCGTCACGGAGCGGTTGATAGTGGTCTCGGGCGAGCAGCACGGCCAGCGGCCGAGTGCGGGCGGGCACGACGAGCCGGACCTCGTGCTTCGCGCCGTGGAGCGTCTCGTGTCATTGGTGCGGACGCTGGCGCAATCGCCGCGGAGCAGCGCGCCGTGCGAGCTCCTCGTCTACGACGGCGGGGCGCAGCATGTCGTCCCCGGTGACCGGGTGGTCGTGGGCAAGGCGAGCGTTCTCGGCATCGTGAGAACCGCGGCGGCGGAGCATCCGGAGATCTCGGTTCGGCATGTGGACCTGCCCGGCGCGCCACCGGCGAGCCTCGCCGGACTGCTGCTCGGCGAACTCGCCGACCGCAGTGAGGAACCCGAGGTGGCGTACCGGGAAGGCACGCGCTGGGTTCGCCGCCTGACGAAGCGTGCGCCGTTCCCGGTTCATGCTGGCCATGCGCTCGGCCGCACGGACGGCTTCTACGTCGTCACCGGCGCCCTGGGTGGAATCGGCGCGGAGGTGTGCCGGCACCTGCTCCGCACGGCGGAAACGCCGATTCTCCTCGTCGGGCGAACGCCTCTCGCCGGCGCGGCAGACGAGCGACGCGCCACGCTGGCGTCGCTCCAGGCGCTCGGCGAAGTGCACTTCGAGGCGCTGGACGTCGCGGACCACGATGCACTGGAGCGCGCAGTTGCGGCGGCCGCCATGCGCTGGAAGCGCGCCCTGGCCGGAGTGCTTCACCTGGCGGGCGTCTACGAGCCTCGGCTGCTCGCGGCCGAGACGGCCGAAACGCTTTCGGTGGCCCTGCACGCCAAGGTACACGGTGCGTGGAGCATCCATCGTCTCCTGCTGCGGCATCCCGGGGCGGCGCTCATCGTGTTCTCGTCGGTCAACGGCTACCTGGGGGGCTACGGCGCCGGCGCGTATGCGGCCGCCAACACGTTCGGCGACAGCCTGGTGCAGCACCACGTCGCCGAGCTTGGACGTCGCGCGTATTCGCTTGGCTGGAGCCTGTGGGACGGCATCGGCATGAGTCGCGAGTTCGCGTTCAAGGAGTCGGCAGCGCGGCGCGGGTTCCGAGCCTTGTCGACGCCGCAGGGCGTCATGTCGCTCGTCGCGGCCGTGGGGAGCGAGCCGGGCCAGCTGCTGATCGGGCTGGACGGTGCCAACCCGCACATCCAGCAGTACGTCGAGGACGTCGTGGTGGCGGAGACCGTCGGCGCCTACTGCGTTCGCGCCGCGGGCCCTGGCGCTGCCCCCGTGGCAGTCCCGACGCTCAGCGATCCGTTCGGTGCACCCGTGCCCTGTCGCGTGCAGGATGTGGCCGATCTCGCGTGGCTCCGGGAGCCGGGAGGCCGACCGTCGACCGGCGGCGATGCGGTGGCGTCTGAGCCTTCGTTCGGGAACGATCTGGAGCGCACGATCGCTTCGGTGTGGAGCGCGGTGCTTCCATCAGGGGCCATCGGACCCAACGACAACTTCTTCGAGGCCGGCGGGAACTCGCTGCTCGTGGCCACCGCCTGTCGCAAGCTGCAGCAGGAGCTGGGGCGGGACGTGCCACTCACCGACGTCTACCGCTTCCCGACGCTGCGCTTGCTCGCCCAGGCCTACGGCGGGGCCGGTCAGGCCGACTCCGACGGTCTCGACGACAGCGAGAAGCGCGGCAAGGCGCGCCGCGCGCAGCGCGCGCAGCAGCGGGGTCGCGGCCTGTGACCCGCGATCTTCGTCCGCAGAACCTGCACGACGGGCGCGATGACGCCGCGGACGTGGCGGTCATCGGCATGGCCGGCCGTTTCCCCGGTGCGCGCGATCTGGAGCAGTTCTGGGAGAACATCGCGAAGGGCGTGGAATCCGCCGCAGTGCTCACCGCCGCGGATCTCGCGGCGGCCGGCGTGCCCGCGTCGATTCGCGACGCTCCGGGCTACGTTCCCGTGTCGTCACGCCTGGACGACGCCGACTGCTTCGACGCCGCGCTCTTCGGCTACAGTCCGCGGGAAGCCGCGCTGATGGACCCGCAGAGCCGCGTGTGTCTCGAGCTGGCCTGGCACGCGCTCGAGGACGCCGGCTACTCCCCGCTCGAGCATTCCGGATCGATCGGCGTCTTCGCGTCCGCGTCGCTCAGCACCTACCTGCTCCAGAACCTCGGGGGCCGGCTCGACGCGCAGGACTTCATCCTGGGACTCGGCAACATTCCGATCGTGCTCGGGAACGGCCCCGACTTCATCGCGACGCGCGTGTCCTACAAGCTGGACCTGCGAGGGCCGAGCGTCGCGGTGCAGACGGCGTGCTCCAGCGCGCTGACGGCGATCCACCTCGCGCGGCAATGCCTGCTGAACGGGGAGTGCGACGTCGCGCTCGCCGGCGGCGTCTCGATCTACCTCCCGCAGGACCGCGGCTACCTCTATCAGGACGGGATGATCCTGTCGCCGGATGGACACTGCCGCGCGTTCGATGCGGACGCGAACGGCATCCTGTTCGGCCGAGGCGGCGGGATCGTCGTGTTGAAGCCGCTCGCGCAGGCGCTGGAGGATGGCGACCGCATCCGCGCCGTGATCACGGGCAGCGCGATGAACAACGACGGCGCCCGCAAGGCGGGGTACACCGCGCCGAGCCCGACGGGCCAGTCGCGCGTCATCGCCGAGGCACTGGCCGACGCGGGCGTGCGCGCCGACTCGATCAGCTACATCGAGGCGCACGGCACGGGCACGACGCTCGGCGATCCGATCGAGATCGCCGGCCTGACCGAGGCGTTCCGCAAGCACACCGCGCGCACGGGCTGCTGCGCGTTGGGAACGGTCAAGGCGAACATCGGGCACCTCGACGTGGCCGCCGGCGTGACCGGCTTCATCAAGACCGTTCTGATGCTCGAGCACGGCCAGTTGCCGCCGAGCCTGCACTTCCGGCGGCCGAATCCGGCGATCGACTTCGCGGCGAGCCCGTTCTACGTGAACACGACGCTCAAGCCGTGGGATGCGGCGGGCGTCCGGCGTGCGGGCGTGAGCGCATTCGGAATCGGTGGCACCAACGTGCACATGGTTCTCGAGGAGGCGCCTGCCCGGCGAGACCGGCCGCAGCCCGGCCCTGCACCGATGCACGTCATGCGCGTCACGGCGCGCACGGGGGAAACGCTGGCGGCGTTGTCCGAATCGTATGCGCACCACCTGGGGGCTGCCGACGGGCCCGACATCGCCGACGTGTGCTTCACGGCCAACACCGGACGTGCCCACCTCGCGCACCGGGCCGTGGTTCGTGCAGGTTCGATCTCGGATCTGCGCGATGGCCTCGCCGCGGCGTCGCGCGACGAGCACGACCCCCGGGTCGTTCGCGGACAACGGCAGGCCGCGGACGCGCCGCCCGTCGCGTTTCTCTTCACCGGCCTCGGCGCGCAGCAAGTGGGAATGGGGCTCACTCTCTTCGAGACGCAGCCGGTCTTCCGTGCCGCGCTCGAACGCTGCGACGTCCTACTGCGCGACCACCTCGACCGCCCGCTGCTGCGCGTGCTCTATCCGGAACCCGGCGAGTCTTCGCCGATCGACGAGGCGACGTACGGCCAGCCGGTGATGTTCTCGTTCGAGTACGCACTCTCGATGCTCTGGCAATCGTGGGGCGTGCGGCCGGCGGCGGTGCTCGGACACAGCCTCGGTGAGTACGCCGGCTCGTGCCTGGCCGGGCTGCTGCCCCTCGAGGAGGCGCTTCGCCTCGTTGCGGCGCGGGCACGACTGGCAGACACGTTGCCGGCGGGGGGGGGCATGGCCGCGGCCTTCGCCGGTGAGCAGCAGGTGCGGGACGCCATCGGCGTCGATGCGAGTGTCGTCTCGATCGCCTCGATCAATGGGCCGGAGAGCATCGTGATGTCAGGCCGGTCGGACGCGCTGGCCCGCGTGGCGGCCCGGCTCGCCGAGCGGCAGGTCGAGGTTCGCATCCTCAATGTCGCCCAGGCATTCCACTCCGGATGGCTCGACCCGATCCTCGATCAGTACGAGCGGGAGGTCGCCAAGACCCGTTTCGGCCGCGCCGAGATTCCGATCATCTCCAACGTGACCGGTGGCGTGCTGAGCCATTCGGACGGGCACGACCCGCACTACTGGCGCCGGCACGCGCGCGAGGTCGTCCGGTTCGCCGAGGGAGTGCGGACGCTCTACGACCGGGGGATTCGCCATTTCCTCGAGATGGGTCCACACACCACCGCCACGGCGATGGCGGCCGGCTGCGTCACCGACGACAGCGCGGTGTTCCTGCCGTCGCTGCGCCGCGGGCGGGATGACTGGGACCAGATCCTCGAGAGCCTCTCGGAGCTCTACGTGCGCGGCGTGGACGTGGACTGGGTGGGAGTGCACGCGGCGGCGGCGCATCGGCGCGTCCCGCTGCCGCTCTATCCGTTCGAGCGCACGCGCCACTGGATCGAGCCGGCAGCCGCGGTCGCACCGAGCGCATCGGATCGCAGCGCGCTCGCGCAACCGATGCTGCGCCGCATCGTCGAGTCGCCGCTGATTAGCGACCTCGCGTACGAGCTCAGCGTGGATTCCGCCACGCATCCCTTCCTCGACGACCATCGCATCTTCGGAGGGGTCGTGTTCCCGGCGACCGGATACGTCGAGGCGGCGGTCGAGGCGGTCGAAGCCCGGACAGGTCGCCGCGCGACCGTGGTGGAAGATCTGGAGATCACCGAGCCGCTCACGTCGGACGACGGCGGCGCCAGCCTCGCCCAGGCGATCCTCAAGTCCGATGGAGATGGCTTCGACTTCGCGCTCTTCTCGCGCGGCGAGGACCCGACGCTCGCGTGGCGGCGGCATGGCGGCGGCCGCGTGTCGGCGGCCGAGTCTTCTGCGCACGGCGGAAGCGATCGCGTCGAGTGCGACGCGATCCGCGCGCGGTGCACGCGCCGTCTGCCGAGCGAGGAGTTCTACTCCGAGCTCGCCGGCCGAGGCTTCGGCTACGGCCCCCTGTTCAGAGGAGTCGAATCGGTGTGGCTGGGCGAGGGCGAGATCCTCGGAGAAGTACGGCTGCCGGCTGGGCTGGAGCGCACCGTTGGGGCGTACCGGTTCCACCCGGCGCTCCTCGACAGCTGCCTGCAGATCGTCCTCGGGCTCGCTCCCACCGGCAAGGCGTTTCTCCCGGTCCGCGTCGGAAGGTTCCAGCTCGGCGAGCTTCCGCCGCGGCTGCTCGCGCACGCCGCTGTTCGCCCCGCTCCCGCGGCTTCGAAAACGCTTCACGGCGACGTTCGCATCGCGAACGAAGGTGGCGACGTGGTCGCCGAGGTGAGCGGCATCGTGCTGCAGGAGGCCGATGCAAGACGGTGGGCAGCCGGACGGCCGCGAGAGTGGGAGCGCTGGCTGTACGAGCCCACCTGGCGCGCAGCGCCGCTCGCGCGTGACACGTCGAGCGCGGAGGACAAGATACTGCGCCGTCGTTGGCTCGTCGTGGACGACGGATCGGGCCCCGCCGCACGCCTCGTGAAGCGCGGCGAGGCGGCTCACGTGAGCGCCGCCATCGCGACGGTCGACGCCCTGGAGCGGAACCCGGCGGGGACTCTCGACGCCGCTGGCGGCGGCGAGCCGCTCGACGCCGTGATTCTCTTCGCTGAGGGCTCGTCCGAGACGACGGGCACGACGACACTTCTCTCACTGACGCAGGCGCTCGTGGCCCATCCCACCGCGTCGTCGGCGCGCCTGTGGGTGGTGACGCGAGGCGCGCAGGCGGTGACTCCCGCCGACGAGGTGCCTGGGGTCTTTGCCGCGTCCATGTGGGGTCTCGCCAACGTCATCCTGCTCGAGCACCCCGAACTGCGGTGCTCGTGCATCGACATCGATGCGGCCGACGACTCGGCCGACGACGCGCTGTGGGACGAGCTGGAAGAAGACTCGGCGGAATCGAAGGTCGCCGTACGCGGCGGGGTGCGGTACGTCGCGCGGCTCGTGCGCGCCACGTCCGACGAAGCAGACGCCGTTCCGGTGCCGGGCGCGCTGCGGCGCCTGGCCTCGTCGGAGCCCGGGCTGCTCGACGCACTGCGCTACGTCGACGCGGCGCGGCGCCAGCCGGGCCGCGGTGAAGTCGAGATCGCGGTGCACGCCGCAGGCCTGAACTTCAAGGACGTGCTGGTCGCGCTCGGCCGATTCCCGGATCCGGCCGCAGGGCTCGGGCACGAGTGCGCCGGCGAGGTGGTGGCGGTAGGCGCGGCGGTTACCGAGTTCGCCGTGGGCGACGCGGTGATCGCATTCGCTCCCGGGAGTCTGGCGACGCACGTGATCGCGGACGCTCTCCTCGTCGCGCACAAGCCCGCGGCGCTCTCGTTCGAGCAGGCCGCCACGATCGCCGGCGGATTCCTCACCGCGCACCACTCGCTGCACACGCTGGCAAAGATCGGAGCCGGAGACAGCGTCCTCGTGCATGCGGCCACCGGCGGCGTGGGCCTTGCCGCCGTGCAGATCGCACAGCGGGCCGGCGCGACCGTCTTCGCGACCGCGGGTAGCGACGCCAAGCGCGCAGCCTTGAGCAAGCTCGGAGTCGCCCACGTCTTCAGCTCGCGCGACACGGGGTTCGCGGGGCAGATCGAGCAGCTGACCGAGGGAAGGGGCGTCAGCGTCGTCTTGAACTCGCTCACCGGTGACGTACTCGAAGCGAGCGTCCGCGCGCTCGGCGTCGGTGGCCGGTTCGTCGAGCTGGGTCTTGGCAGCGAGCTGTCGGCAGGCGCCAGGGCGCGTCTCGGGGAGGGCAGCTATTTCAACCCGAACGTCGCGCAGGAATGCTTGAACGAGCCTCTCCGGTTCGGACGCGTGCTGCGCGACATCGTCGCGGCCGTCGAGCGCGGCGAACTCTCTCCGTTGCCGCACCGTACTTTCGACGCGGCAGACACGGTCCTCGCGTTCCGGCTGATGGCGCGCGCTGGACACATCGGAAAGGTCGTGATCCGGCAAGGCGTCGGCGAGCCGACGCAGCGCATCACGTCCGATGCGACCTACCTGATCGTCGGTGGCCTCGGGGGTCTGGGTCTGCTCGTGGCCGAGCGTCTCGTGGAGCGCGGCGCGCGGCACCTTGCGCTGATGGGTCGCCGCCCCCCCGGTGCGGCGGAGGAAGCGACGCTCGGGCGGCTCGTCGAGCAAGGCGTGCAGGTGCTCGTGCTCTCCGGAGACGTCGCGAACCCGGGCGACGTGGCCCGCGTCATGGCGCGGATGGCGTCTGAGTGCCCGCCGCTACGGGGCGTGATCCACGCGGCTGGCGTGCTGGACGACGGCGTGCTCGTGCAGCAGACTCGCGACCGGTTCGTGCGTGTCATGGCGCCGAAGGTCGCCGGCGGCTGGAACCTGCACGAGGCCACCGCCGGCCTCGACCTCGACTTCTTCATCCAGTTCTCGTCGATCGCGTCGCTGCTCGGCTCGCAGGGCCAAGGCAACCACGCGGCGGCGAATGCCTTCCTCGATGCGCTGGCGTCTCACCGGCGAGCGCGCGGCTTGCCGGCGTTAAGCATTAACTGGGGTGCCTGGGCGGACGTGGGGGCGGCGGCCCGGCGCAAGATCGGCCAGCAGATCGCTGGCCGCGGCTGGGGTGAGATCACGCCCGACGCCGGTCTCGCCGTGCTGGAGCACGTGCTCGGATGGTCGCGACCGCAGGTCGGGGTGCTGCCGATCGACTGGCAGGTGTATCGGCAGCAGTTCGGCGACGGGCAGGAGCCGCGCTTCCTGTCCGAGCTCATGCTGGCGCACCCCTCCGCCACGGCCTCCCCGAGCGAAGCGGCGGTGGCCGCCGCCAGATTCGCGGATCGAGTGCGTGGTGCCGCGCCGGGTGAGCGGCACGCACTCGTCGCGCGGCTCGTGCGCGAGCAGGTCGTGAAGGCGCTTGGACTGGACGCGTCTCGGCCAATCGACGGCGACGTGCCGCTCGCCGCGATGGGACTCGATTCGCTGCTCGCCGTAGCGTTGCGAAACGCGCTCAACCGGGAGCTTGGCCTCAGCAAGCGCCTTTCCGCGACCCTGCTCTTCGACTATCCGTCGATCAACGCGCTTACCGGGCATCTCCACGACACGATCCTCGAGGGGCCGCCCGCGGCGGCCCCGGCCCCCGCCGCGCGAGCGGCTGCGTCGGGGATCAGCGAAGCCGACATCGCGTCGCTCACCGACGAAGAGGCCGAAGCGCTGCTCTTGGAGGAACTGGAGTGACGAACAGCGAGCTTTCCCCGGTCAAGCGAGCGCTCTTGGAGCAGCGGCGCCTCAAGGCGCGTATCGAGCAACTGGAGCGCGCGCGCAACCTGCCGATCGCCGTGATCGGCGTCGGTTGCCGCTTTCCCGGTGGCGGGAATGGGCCGGCGGCGTTCTGGCGGCTGCTCCGCGACGGCGTCGACGCCATCTCCGAGATGCCGCCGAGCCGGTGGGAGGTTGCGAGCTGCTACGACCCCGACCCGGAAGCGCCGGGGAAGATCGCCACGCGATTCGGGGGCTTCCTGGAGGGAATCGACCAGTTCGACGCGCACGCGTTCGGCATCTCGCCGCGCGAGGCGGAAACGATGGATCCGCAGCAGCGCCTGCTGCTCGAGGTGGCGTGGGAGGCGCTCCAGCACGCGGGTTGCGCCGTGGATCGCATGGCCGGGTCACGAACGGGCGTCTTCGTTGGCATCGGCCCGAACGACTATGTCCAGGAGTACGCGCTGCGTGGAGCGCGTGCCGACATCGACGCGTACCTTGCCACCGGAAACGCGCACAGCGTCGCGTCGGGGCGGATCTCGTATCTCCTCGGGCTGCACGGTCCATCGATCTCGGTGGATACGGCGTGTTCCTCGTCCCTGGTCGCGATCTTCCTCGCCTGCGAGAGCATCCGGTCCGGGAGCTGCGACGCGGCGCTGGCCGGCGGCGTCGGCATCCTGCTCGGGCAACAGAACTACATCAGCCTCTCGAAGGGACGCATGATGGCGGCGGACGGACGATGCAAGGCGTTCGACGCGAGGGCCGACGGTTTCGTCCGGTCCGAGGGGGCGGGCGTGGTCGTGCTCAAGCCGCTCGCCGAGGCGCAACGCGACGGCGACCGGATCCTCGCGGTGATTCGCGGTACGGCGTGCAACCAGGACGGGCGCAGCAACGGCATCACGGCTCCGAACGGCCCGGCACAGCAGGCCGTGATTCGCGCGGCGCTCGCGAACGCCGGCGTGACGCCCTCCGCGGTGAGCTACGTCGAGGCGCACGGCACGGGCACCGTGCTAGGCGATCCCATCGAAGTGGAGTCGCTGGCGGCCGTGCTCGGCGAGGGACGGGACGCATCGTCTCCGCTGCTGCTTGGCTCGGTCAAGACCAACATCGGCCACACCGAAGCGGCGGCGGGAGTCGCCGGATTCATCAAGACGGTGCTCGCGCTGCACCATCGCGAGATTCCGCCGAACCTTCACTTCCGCACGCCCAATCCGCATATCCAGTGGGATTCCTGTCCGTACCTGCGGGTGCCCACGACACGCACGCCCTGGAGCGCGCAGGGGGGACCCCGTATCGCCGGGGTGAGCGCGTTCGGGTTCAGCGGCACGAACGTCCACCTCGTGCTCGAGGAGGCACCGGAGAGCACGTGCGCACGCGCGTCGAGCGACCGCCCGCTTCACGTGCTCGCGCTCAGCGCGAAGACGGATGCCGCGCTGCGTGTGGCGGCGGTGGAGCTGGCCGGGCATCTCGATGCGAGCGGAGCCGAACTGGCCGATGTGTGCTTCTCGGTGAACACCAGCCGCGCGGCGCTCCCCCACCGGGCGTTCATCGTGGCGCGGAACGTACAGGAGATGCGTTCCCGGCTCGACGACGTGGCGGCCGGGCGGCCGGACGCGAACGTCCGGCGAGGCGTGGCGGCGGAGGGGGCTGCCCCCCGGGTTGTGTTCTCCTTCCCGGCCGAGGGACCTGCAGACCTCGGCGTGGCGCGGACGCTGTGTGCCACGCAGCCTGCATTTCGGGAGGCGATCGCCGAGTGCGATGCGCTTCTTCGGGCGGACGGCAAACCGGGCGTCCTCGACGCGTCCGACGCTCCGCATGGACCGACCGTGGTGTTCGGGGTGCAGTACGCGCTGGCCGCCGTGTGGCGGCGCTGGGGTGTCGCGCCAGACGCTGTGCTCGGCGACGGCGTCGGCAACTACGCGGCGGCGACGCTCGCAGGTGTGCTGAAGCTGGAAGACGCGCTTCGCTTCGCCAGGGGTGGCACGCTGGCCGCCGACGCGGTGGCTGCGCCCCAGGTACCGATCTTCTCGAGTGCGACGGGCCGCCGCTCGACGCTCGCCGAGTTTACCGGCATGCTGCAGGGGACGAGTGATCCCGCGGGGCGTCCGCAGTCCGCGCAGCGGGTGGCCGCCCTCGCCGCCGCCGCGCGCGAAGGCTTCAGCGAGGTGCTGGAGATCCGCCCACTCGAATGGGGGCCGTTGACCTCGAGTCTCGGTGACCTGTTCGTCCGCGGCGGCACGATCGACTGGCGAGGCTTCGACCGCGACCACGGACGGTCGCGCGTGGATGTCCCACCTGCGCCGTCCATGCGTCAACGGTACTGGTTTCAGGAGAAGGCCCCGTCGTCCACCCAGGCCGCCGACGTCGTCTCGGCGTGGGACGCCGTCAACCTCGCGGCCGGGCGCCAGGCGGAGTTCGTGCCGGTGGACGTGGAGCTGAGTCGCTACCGCGAGCTGTGGACGGACCTCGACGCGCTCACGACCCGCGCCGTCGCACGTACGATCGGGGAGGTCGGTCTCTTCCAGTCGCCGGGCGAGAGCCACACGATCGAGACCGCGATGGCCAAGGGTCACGTTCTCCCCGTATATGGTCACCTGCTCTCGCTCTGGATGCAGCGGCTTGCGCGCGCCGGAATCCTCGCCCGTCGTGGGGATGCCTTCGTCGCCGTGGAGCCCTCCGGCTCGATCGCGCACGCGGGCGAGGCGTCTTCGGCCGCGGGGGACGCGTCGTCGATCCTGCGCGACTATCTGACGCGTTGCGATCGGCAACTCGCCGCCATCGTGACCGGGCGGCAGGCGGCGATCGAAACGCTCTTTCCCGGCGGCTCGTTCGAGACGGCGGACTTCTTCTACCGAGAATGGGGATTGGCGCGCTACTACAACGGCATTCTCCGATCGGCCGCCACGACGCTTCTCGGTCGCGCGGGCGGGCGGCCGCAGCACGTTCTCGAGATCGGCGCGGGCACCGGTGGCACGACCGCGGCTCTCGTGCCGATCGCCGCGGCGGCGGGGACGGTGACGGAGTACTGGTTCACTGACGTCTCCGAGCACTTCTTCGACCGCGCCGAGCGGGAGTACGCGGACCATGCCTTCATGCGATTCCGGAAGTACGACCTGGACGAGGATCCGCTCGCACAGGGCCTTCCGGCGGGCCATTTCGACCTCGTCGTGGCGGCGAACGCGCTTCACGCGACGAAGGACCTCGCTCGTGCGATCGATGGAGCGCGATCCCTGCTCGCCCCGAACGGCGTGCTGATGCTGTACGAGGTCACGACGCACCTCGACTGGTTCGAGATGTCGATCGCGCTCGTCGAGGGGTGGCAGCACCACAAGGACGACCTGCGCGACGAGACACCGCTGCTGACGCCGGCGCTCTGGGAGCGTGCGCTGCGCGAGCGGGGCTTCGACCGCGTCAGCGTCTATCCGCGGAGCGGATCACCGGCCACGATACTCGGCCACCACGTGATCCTGGCGTCGGCGTCGGCGGAAGCGGCCGCGTCCGCCACGGCGACCCCACCGCCGCTCGCCGAGGTCGCTCCGACGCCGGCGCAGCGCGGACGGCGAAGCGACCCCGAGGTCGCCGTCGCGGACGCCCCCCCGGTCGCGCTGCGCGACCGGCTCGCCGGACTCACTCACGGGGAGCAGACGGAAATCGTCGAGCGTATCGTGCAACGCCTGGTCATGCGCGTGATGAGGCTCGGGCGGGGCGCGCCGGCACCGGGCACGGGCGACCGGCTGATGAGCATCGGGATGGACTCGCTGATGGCGATCGAGCTGAAGAAGCTGCTGCTCAAGGAAGTCAACGGGTCGATTCAGCTTCCATCGACGCTCATTTTCGATCACCCGACGATCGCCGCGATCGCTGCGCTCGTGCTGTCCTCGCTCGGCTTCGGCGCGGAGACGGCACTGCCCGAGGCCGACGTGCAAGAGTCGACTCCTGGTCAGTCGGCGGCGGAGGCCGTCGCCGATCTCACGGACGAGGAAGTCGCGGCGCTATTGGCCGACCGATTGAAGGGAATCGCCCAATGACCGGTGCAGGTTCAGAGCTTTCGCCGCTGAAGCGGGCGTTCCTCGCCCTCGAGGCGCTGCAGCGCAAGGTCGCCGAGCTGGAGCTTCCGCGGACCGAGCCGATCGCCGTCGTCGGCCTCGCGTGCCGCTTTCCCGGCGCCGTGAATGCGGACCAGTTCTGGGAGCTGCTGCGCGGCGGCGTGGACGCGATCTCGCAGAGGCCCGAGGGACGCTGGGCGAGCGACCCGGCGACGGTGGATGCGAGCGGTGAAGACGCGACTCGATGGGGCGGTTTCCTGTCGTCGGTGGACACGTTCGATCCCCAGTTCTTCGGCATCGCTCCGCGAGAAGCGATCGCGATGGATCCGCAGCAGCGCCTGTTCCTCGAGGTGTGCTGGGAGGCGCTCGAGCACGCCGGCATCGCTCCCGACCGGCTGAACGGCACGGCAACGGGCGTGTTCGTGGGGGTCTGTACCAACGACTACTCGAACATGCAGACCCGGGGCGGCGATCTCTCGGGCCTCGGCACGCACTACGCGTCGGGAATCGCCCACAGCATCATCCCTGGCCGGCTGTCGTACCTGCTAGGCCTGCGCGGCCCCAGCGTCGCCGTCGACACGGCCTGCTCGTCGTCGCTCGTCGCCGTGCACCTCGCATGTCAGGCGCTGCGGAGCGGTGACTGTGAGATGGCCTTGGCGGGCGGAGTGAACGTGGTGCTGCTCCCGGACAACGCGATGGCGTTCGCCTGCACCGGAATGATGGCCGTCGACGGCCGGTGCAAGCCGTTCGATGCGGCCGCCGACGGCTTCGTGCGCGGAGAGGGCTCGGGCGTGGTCGTGCTCAAGCGGCTCTCGAAGGCGATCGCGGACGGCGACACGATCCACGCCCTGATCCGCGGGTCCGCCGTGAACCAGGACGGTGCGAGCAGCGGGATGACCGCGCCCAGCGGTCCCGCACAGGAGGCAGTCATCCGCGGCGCCCTGCGCGCCGCGGGTGTGCGCCCCAGCGAGGTGCGATACGTCGAGGCGCATGGCACCGGCACGGTCCTCGGCGACCCAATCGAGGCACAGGCGATCGGGGCGGCGCTGGGAGCGGACCGGCCGGCCGGTGACGCGGTGCTGGTCGGGTCGGTCAAGTCCAACCTCGGCCACCTCGAGGCGTCGGCGGGCGTGGCGGGCCTCATCAAGACCATCCTGGCCCTGAAGAACGGGGCGATTCCCGCGAGCCTGCACTTCCGCACACCGAACCCGTTGATCCCGTGGGAGCGGCTGCCGGTGCGTGTGCCGACCGAGCTCACACCGTGGGAGTCGTCAGGAGCGCCGCGGGTCGCGGGCGTGAGCTCGTTCGGTTTCGGCGGCACCAACGCGCACGTCATCGTGTCGGAGGCGCCTGCAGCCAAGCCGGTCCAGTCCGCAACCGTGGAGCGGCCGCGCCATCTGTTGCTGCTCTCGGCGCCGACCGAGACCGGTCTGCGCGCTCTGGCGGATTCCTACGCGGGACACATCACGGCGCACCCGGAGCAGTCGCTGGCGGACATCGCACACACCGCCAACGTCGGGCGAGCGCGGTTCCGGCACCGGGCAGCGCTGCCGATCGGACCAGACGACGAGGTGGCGGCGCGCCTTCGTGCGTTCGCCGCCAGCGCGGCCGGGCACGGCGTGCATTCGGGAGAGACCACGGGCAGCCACGGCCCGCGCGTGGTGTTCCTGTTCTCCGGCCAGGGCTCGCAGTACCCGGGGATGGGGCGGCATCTTTACGAGACGCAGCCCTCGTTCCGGCGAGTGCTCACCGAATGCGACGAGCTGCTGCGCGCCGAAGTCCAGCCCGGCATCCTCGACGTGCTCTACTCGCCCGGCGAGGCCGGCGCCCTGCTCGACCGGACGGCATACACGCAGCCGGTGCTGTTCGCGCTCGAGTACGCGCTGGCGTCGCTCTGGCAGAGCTGGGGGGTGAAGCCGAGTGCCGTCATGGGACACAGCCTCGGGGAGTACGTCGCCGCCACGGTCGCCGGCGTGCTGCGACTCGAGGACGCGCTCCGCTTCGTGACCATCCGCGGCCGCCTCAGCCAGAAGCTGCCGCCGACGGGAGCGATGGCGGCGGTGCTGGCGAGCGTCGAGCGGGTGCGCGACGTGCTCGCGTCGCTCGGCGATCTCGTGACCGTCGCGGCCATCAACGCGCCGGAGAACAACGTCATCTCGGGGCCGCGCGAGGCGGTTGCCGCGGCGACGGCCTCGTTCGTCGCACAAGGGATCGAGGTGAAGCCCCTGGCGATCTCGAACGCGTTTCACTCGCGCGCCATCGAGCCGATGCTCGCCGAATTCGAGGGCGCCGCGTCCCGGATCTCGTTCGGCACCCAGCGCGTGCCGGTGTTCTCGAATCTCTACGGCCGCCGCGCGGCCGAGGGAGAGATGTCGGACGGCAGTTACTGGGCCGAACACCTCCGTCAGCCCGTGCAGTTCGCCGCGGGATTCAGCGCCGCCATCGCCGACGGCTACACGACGTTCCTCGAAGTCGGGCCGCACACGACCCTGCTCGGCCTCGGCCGCCAGTGCTTTCCCGACAGCCCGGGAGCGTGGCTGCCGTCGTTGCGCCGCGACTACGACGACTGGACGATCCTCCTCGACTCGCTCGCGGAGCTGCATGCCAGGGGCGTAGCCGTGGACGGCGCGGCGTTCGACCGCGACTATCCGCGGCGGCGCGTCGCCCTGCCGACGTATCCGTTCGAGCGCCAGCGCTACTGGGCCGCGCCCGGCAAACCGCTCGTGTCGGGAACGCGCCGCGCTCCCGGGCCTCATCCGCTGCTCGCCCGTCGGATCGCCTCGCCGTTCATCGATGACCCGATCTTCGAGACGGAGCTCTCACTCGATACGGTTCCATGGTGCGAGGATCACCGGGTGCTCGGGTCGGCCGTGCTTCCGACTACGGCCTACCTCGAGTCGATCTGGGCCGGCGCACGCCTGCTTCACGGAGATGCCGTCGCCGCGATCGAGGACCTCGACATCCACGAGGCGCTCGTGATCCCCGATGGGACGGGCAGCACGATGCAGCTCTCCTTCTCGGACGCCGCCAGCGAGGCGGCGTCGTTCCGCGTTGTGAGCTCCGTCGAGGAGCACGACGGAGCGGCGAAGGTCTGGCACTCCCACGCGTCGGGCACGGTGTCGCTGCGCGGCAGGCCACGTGAAGCCGCCGGCGCGGATCTCGACGCGATTCGGGCCAGGTGCCCGCGCAGGCTCTCCCCGTCGCAGCTATACGAGGCTCTCGCGGTGCGGGGCATCGCGCTGGGCCCGCGATTCCGGGGGCTCGACGCCATCCACCAGGGCGAGGGCGAGGCACTCGGCAGGCTGGACGCGCCGCCCGACCTGGCCGGCGAGCTGGCGGGCTATCACATGCATCCCGCGCTACTCGACGCCGCACTCCAGGTGGTAACGGCCGCGCTGCTCAGCGAGGCGGATCTCGGCGAGCCGGGGCAGACGTACATGCCCGTCGCGGTCGAGCGCTTTCGCGTGCTCAAGCCGGCGGCCGGCGAACTGTGGAGCCATGCGACGGCCCGTCAGCGCGCCGAGAGCGAATCGCCGATCGCCGACATTCGCGTCTACGATGGCGACGGCGCCCCGGTCGCCGAGGTGACCGGGCTGCAGCTGCGGCGCGTGGAAGCCCCGGCGTGGGCGGCCGCTTCGCCGGGCCGCCTCGACGATCAGCTCTATCGCATCGAGTGGAAGGCGGCGTCCTCCAGTGAGTCGCCCGCGGAAGCGGCTACGGAGTGGAACGCCCCGGCACCGTCCGAAATCGCCGCATCCGTCTCGCGGAGCGTGGACGATCTCGCGGCCCGCCACGGCATGGCCGAGTACGGCCGGCGGCTGCCGGAGCTCGACGCGCTGTGTCGAGACCTGATCATCGAGGCGGTGTCGGCTCTCGGCTGGAGACCCGCGCCGGCGACGCGGGTCGACGAGCCCGCGCTCGCCGCGGAGCTGGGCATCGCGGCGCAGCATCGGCGGCTGTTCGGACGGCTCCTGGGCATTCTGGCCGAGGATGGACTCCTCGCGCGCGAAGGCGAAGGCTGGGTCGTGGAGCGCCCGCTGCTGGCGACGCCGACGAAGGGCCGGCTGGACGAGCTGCGCGCCGAGTTCCCGGGCGCCACAGCCGAGCTGGGATTGCTGGCGTCCACGGGCCCGGAGCTCGCCCGTTGTCTCGCCGGGCACGCTGACCCCCTCTCGCTCCTGTTCCCCGGCGGCCGGCTGGACGCGGCCGACGACCTGTATCGCCGCTCGCCGCCCGCACTGCTGCTGAATGCGCTGGCGCGTCAGGCGGTGGAGGCGATCGTCGAGGCGGCGCCGGCCGGCGCGGCCCTTCGTGTGCTGGAGATCGGCGCCGGCACCGGCGGCACCACGTCCTTCGTCCTCCCCGCGCTCCCCGCCGAGCGCACGAGGTACCGGTTCACTGATCTCTCGCCGCTCTTCCTGGCGCGCGCACAGGAGCGAATGAGCGAACACCGATTCATCGACTACGGCATCCTCGATATCGAGCGCGACGCGTCGAGCCAGGGCCTCGAGCCCGGGAGTTTCGATCTGGTCATCGCCGCCAATGTGCTGCACGCCACCCGCGATCTCGCAGAGACACTGGCGCACGCGCGGCGACTCGTGCGGCCCGGCGGTGCGCTCGTGCTGCTCGAGGGGACGAGCCCCCAGCGCTGGATCGACCTCACGTTCGGCCTGACGGACGGGTGGTGGCGGTTCACCGATCGAGCGCTGCGGCCGGACTATCCGCTCATCGGCCGACGCCAGTGGCACGACGCGCTCGGCGCGTCGGGGTTCGACGAAGTGGCCGCGACCCCGGGCGAGGGGTCGGGGCCGGTGCTCGAGCAGAACCTCTTGGTGATCGCGCGGACGCCGGTCGCCCGTCGCGAGCAGTGGATCGTCTTCGCCGACTCCGGGGGCGCGGGGCACGCGGTCGCCCGGGATCTTCGCGCCGCCGGCCGCGACGTCGTCTCGGTGAGGCCGGGGCGCGCGTTCAGACGCGACGGCACCGACGTCGAGCTGCCCGAGGTGGACGCGGCGGCGTACCGGCGATTGATCGACGAGTTGACCGGCGAGGGGCACCCGCAAGTGGCAGGTGTCGTGCACCTGTGGTCGCTCGACGCGGTTTCGAGCAGCGACGCCTCGACCGTCGAGCTGCACGCCGCGCACGAACGCGGAAGCCGCAGTGCGCTGTATCTCGCACAGGCGCTGACGACGCGCGCGGCCACCACGTCGTGCAAGCTCGTCCTCGCCACGCGTGGCGCGCAGCCGGTGAAGGGCGCGGATGTCTCGGCGCTCGCCGCCGCGTGCATGTGGGGGCTCGCCGGCACGATCCGGCTGGAGCATCCGGATCTCGAATGCGTGTGCGTCGATCTCGATCCCAACGCGAGCGAGCCGGCGAACGGCCTCGCCGCCAGGATCCTCTCGCGGAGCGAGCAGCAGTTGGGCGTGCGCGACTCCCGCTGGTACGCGGCGCGCCTCGTTCGGCTGGGCAAGGACGCGTCGGGCAACCTGCCGGAACGCCGCGAGACGGTGGACGAGCGCGTGTACCTCGTGAACACGACGCCGGGTGTTCTCGATGGTCTGCGGTTCATCGCGGCGGAGCGGCAGCCGCCGGGTCCGGGCGAAGTGGAGATCCGCGTCACGACGGCCGCGCTCAACTTCCGCGACGTGCTGATCGCCATGGGCCTCTACCCTGGAACGAGCGCGGCCGAGCGGCTCGGTGGCGAGTGCGCCGGCGAGATCGTCGCCGTCGGCCCCGGCGTGCCGGGGCTGGCGCGCGGCGACTCGGTCGTGGCCATGGCGCCGGGCGGCTTGGGCTCGCACGCGATCACGCGGGCAGAGCTGGTGCTTGCGCTGCCGCCCGGGCTCACGCCGCGCGAGGCCGTTACGATGCCGAGCGCATTCATGACCGCCTGGCACTCCCTGTACGATCTCGCGGGTCTTCGGTCCGGCGAGCGGGTGCTCATCCACGCGGGCGCCGGCGGCGTCGGACTCGCGGCCATCCAGCTCGCCCGGCGGGTCGGCGCGACGGTCTTCGCAACCGCCGGATCGCCGGAAAAGCGGGCGTTCCTGGCCTCGCTCGGCGTCGATCACGTGATGGATTCCAGGTCTGTCGCCTACGCCGAGGAGATCGCCGCATTCACCGACGGCAAGGGCGTCAATGTCGTGCTCAACTCGCTCGCCGACCGCCACATCGCAAGCAGCCTGAGCGTGCTGGCTGAGGGCGGGCGGTTCGTCGAGCTGGGAAAGCGCGGGATCTGGAGCGAGGCGCAGGTGCGCGAGTACCGGCCTTCCCTCCGTTATTTTGTCGTCGACCTCGCCGCCGTGGGCGCCGAACGCCCGGCCGTCCTGGGCGCCGTGCTGCGGAACGTGGACCGGGCCGTCCGCGCCGGCGAGATCACGCCGCTGCGCAGCACGGAGTTCACCAGCGGCGACGTCACCGCCGCCTTCCGGTTCATGGCGCAGGCGAAGCACATCGGCAAGATCGTGGTCACCCGCGCTCACGTAGCCGACCCGAGCGCCGTGCGCGGTGACGGGACGTACCTCATCACGGGCGGACTCGGCGGACTGGGCATGGTGGTGGCACGCCGGCTCCTCGAGCGCGGCGCCGGACACGTGGTGCTGATGAGTCGCGGGGACGCCGGCGAAGCGGCCAGGGCAGCGATCGAGGAATGGAACCGTGGCGGCCCGCGGGTCTCGATCGTTCGCGGCGACGTCGGCGACGAGCACGACGTGAGGTGCGTGCTCGCGCACGTGGCTAGCCAGGAGCATCCACTGCGCGGTGTCATCCATGCTGCGGGTGCGCTGCACGACGGCGTGCTGGCCGGCCAGGACTGGTCGCAGTTCTCCAGGACGTTCGGTCCGAAGATCGACGGGACGTGGCATCTGCATCGGCTCACGCAGCACGCTGCGCTCGACTTCTTCGTCCTCTTCTCGTCGATCTCCGCGCTGTTCGGCTCACCGGGTCAGGGCAACCACGCCGCGGCCAACGCTTTCATGGACGGCATGGCGCATCATCGGCGCGCACGGGGACTGCCGGCGCTGAGCATCAACTGGGGCGCGTGGGAGGAGGTCGGCGCGGCGACGAAGCACAACGTCGCGGCGCGGATCGGCGCGCAGGGAATGGGCACGATACCGCCCTCGCGGGGAATCGAACTGCTCGAGCGGCTGATGCGGGAGAATCCGACGCAGGCCGCGGCGATGCCCGTGGACTGGGGGGCGTTCGGTCGCCGATTCGCCGGGGGCAGGCTTCAGCGCACGCTGCTCGCGGAAGTCATACCGGCGCCCCCGGCCGCGGCGGCGCGCGCCGCGAAAGCCGGCGAGCCCGCGGCGGAAAGCTCCTTCGCGAGCGCCCTGCGCGCGGCACCCGTTGCGGCCCGCAGGGAGCTGCTCCGCGATCGGGTGCGCGCGCTCGCCGCGAAGGTGCTCGGCCTCGAATCGCTGCCGGCCCTCGCCTGCGACCGCCCGCTGCAGGAGCTCGGCCTCGACTCCCTGATGGCGGTCGAGTTGCGGAACCTCATGAAGAGCGATCTCGGACTGGAGCGGGCGCCGTCGGCGACCGTCGTGTTCGATTACCCGACGGTGCAGGCGCTCTCCGAGTACGTGGAGCAGCAGCTGTTCGGCGGCGCCGCTTCGGCAGAGCGGCCGGGAGCGCAGGCAGCGTCGGCACACCCCCTGGATGCCGGATCCGAGGTGCTCGGTGGCGTCGAAGAGCTCTCGGAAGAGATGGCGGCGGAGCTGCTTGCAGCGAGGTTGAGCCGTGGCAGATGACAAGGGAGCGTTCTTCGATCGTATCGCGCAGCTCTCGCCGACGAAGCTGGCGCTCCTCGCGGTCGAGCTTCACGCGGAGCTGGAGGCGGCGAAGGGGTCCCGGCGCTCCCCGATCGCCATCATCGGCATCGGCTGCCGCATGCCGGGGGGGGTGGCGGATCCCGAGGCCCTGTGGGAGCTGCTGAAGGAGGGCACCGACGCAATCGAAGAAGTCCCGGCCGATCGCTGGGACGTCGACTCCCTCTACGATCCCGATCCGCTCGCTCCCGGCAAGATGTCGAGCCGATGGGGTGGCTTCGTGCGGGACCTCGCGGGGTTTGATCACCGGTTCTTCGGGATGGCTCCACGCGAGGCGGCGAGCCTGGACCCGCAGCAGCGGCTGCTGCTCGAGGTCGCGTGGGAAGCGCTCGAGCACGCGGGCCGAGCGCCCGATTCGCTGAAGGGGTCGCGCGCCGGGGTGTTCGTGGGCCTCTGCAGTTCCGACTATCACCAGATGCTCACGCGACGCGACCCGCGTGAGTTCGACGTATACCTCGCCACGGGCGTCTCCCACAGCGTGGCGTCGGGAAGACTGTCGTACCTGCTCGGGCTCAACGGGCCGGCGGTCACGGTGGACACTGCCTGCTCGTCGTCGCTCATTGCGGTCCATCTCGCATGCCAGAGCCTGCTCGCCCGCGAATGCGACCTGGCCCTGGCCGGAGGAGCGAACGTCATTCTCCTCCCCGAGGCGACGATCGCGATGTCGAAGGGCCACATGATGGCACCCGACGGGCGCTGCAAGTCGTTCGACGCGCGCGCGAACGGGTTCGTTCGTTCCGAGGGATGCGGAATCGTCGCGCTGAAGCGACTGGAGGACGCCGTCGCCGACGGGGATCGCGTGCTGTCGGTGATTCTCGGCTCTGCCACCAATCAGGACGGTCGCAGCAATGGACTCACCGCACCAAACGGCATGGCGCAGCGCGCGGTCATCCGCGCCGCGCTGGCCGAAGCCGGCGTTGCACCGGCCGACGTGGGCTTCGTCGAAGCGCACGGCACCGGCACCGCACTCGGCGATCCGATCGAGGTGGAGGCGATCGGCGAAGCGCTGCGCGAGGGCCGCGAACCCGCCCGGCCGGTGTTGATCGGTGCACTGAAGGCGAACCTGGGCCACCTGGAGGCCGCGGCGGGCATCGCCAGCCTGATCAAGGCCGCATTGACGGTGAGCCGTGGCGAGGTCCCGCCGCAGATCCACTTCGAGACGCCCAACCCGTACATCGACTGGGGCCGCCTGCCAGTCAGAGTCCCGGTGAACGTCACGCCCTGGCCCACCGGGTACGCGCGGCGGATCGCCGGAGTCAGTTCGTTCGGCTTCAGCGGAAGCAATGCGCACGTCGTGCTCGCCGAACCGCCGGCGCCCGACTCCGCGGCTCGACCGCCAAGTCGCGCGCCGCAACTCCTGTGTCTCTCGGCCGACGACCCGAGCGCGCTGGAGACACTCCGAGAGGGCTATGCCCAGCGTCTGGACGGCGGCGATGCGAGGCTCGACGACGTTTGCTTCACTGCCGCGCTCGGTCGGTCGCAGCGACCTCATCGGATCGCCGTCCTCGCCGAGTCGGCGGGCGAGATGCGCGAGGCGCTGCTGGCCAGGGACGCCGAGCGTCCGGGACTGGTGCGCGGATTCGTGGATCCGGCGACGCCCCCCAAGGTGGCGTTCCTCTTCACCGGGCAGGGGGCACAGTACGCGGGAATGGGACGCGGAATGTACCGCGCGCACCGTGTGTTCCGCGAGCAGATCGACCGTTGCGACCGCGTCCTCGCGCCGCTGATCGGCCGGCCTCTTGTCGACCTGCTGTTCGCCTCGCGCGACGGCGACGGACAGCTCGAGCGCCCGGAGCTCGGCCAGCCTGCGCTCTTCGCGCTCGAGTATGCCCTCGCCGGCCAGTGGCGGTACTGGGGGGTCGAGCCGGACGCCATGATGGGGCACAGCCTCGGCGAGTACGTCGCCGCGTGCCTGGGCGGCGTTCTTTCGCTCGAGGACGGTCTCGCCCTGGTGGTCGAGCGCGGTCGGCTCTCGGCTCGCCTCCCGCAGACCGGAGCGATGGTCGCGATCTCCGTGGAGGCCGACGTCCTGCGCCCGTTGATCGCGCCTCTGGGCGATCGAGTGAGCGTCGCCGCGATCAACGGGCCGCAGAACACGGTGCTCTCGGGCGAGGCCGTGGCCGTGCGGGCCATCGCGCGCGAGTTTGCCGAACGGGGACAGCGAACCCACGAGCTGCCGATCTCGCGCGCCTTCCACTCGACGCACGTGGAGCCCATCCTGGACGAGTTCGAGCGTTTCGCCGGACGCCTCGCGTTCGCCGCGCCCACGCATCCAATCGTCTCGAACGTCACCGGCGAACTCGCGCCGGGCGACCTGGGAACAGCGTCCTATTGGCGCCGGCACCTGCGGCAGCCGGTCCAGTTCGCGCGTGCCATGCAGACGCTGCGCTCGCTCGGCTGCAACGTGTTCGTCGAGATCGGGCCGCATCCCGTGCTTCTCGTGCTCGGGCAGCATTGCATGCCCGACGGGACGGGCACGTGGGTCGCCACGATGCACCGGGAGCGGGACGACGTGACGGTCCAGCTGGAGAGTCTCGCGCAACTGTACGCGACGGGGCTGCCGATCAACTGGGAAGCGTTCTACGCCGGCAGTCGCTGCCGGCGGGTGTCGGTGCCCACGTACCCGTTCAGGCACTCGCGGCACTGGCTCCGCGCCCCGGAGAGTCACGCCGCAACTTCACACGCCCGCGCCGCCGGGCGCGCCGGGGGTTACCCTTTCCCGGGGACACGGCTCGACGTCGCCACGCGGGATGCAGTGTTCGAGGCCGCGCTCAGCGCCTCGGCGCTTCCGTTCCTGCGCGATCACCGCGTGTACGACGCGATGGTCGTCGCTGCGCCGGTGATCATCGAGATGGGCCGGTCCGCGGCGTCCTCCATGATGGGAGAGTGGCGGGGCGGAGCGCTCGAGGACTTCGTCCTGACGCAGCCCGTCGTGCTGCCGGAGGCCGATCCGATCCGCATGCAGGCCGTGGTGACGACGCTGCCCGACGGAAAGAGCGCGACGTTCGAGGTCGCGAGCGCGAGCATGGACTCGACGGCGGGATGGGTACGGCACGCCTCCGGGCGCGTGACGTCGGAGAGAGCGGCCGTGCCGGCGCCGTTGCCGCTCGACGCGATCAAGGCGCGCCTGCAGGAGGAGGTGGCCGGAGCCGACTTCTACCGCCGCCTCCAGGAGAACGGTGTGGCGTTCGGCACGAGCTTCCAGACGGTCGAGCGCGTGTGGCGCACCCGCGGGGAGGCGCTGGCGCTCGTGCGCGTGCCGGCCGGTCTGGCCCCCGTGTCGCCCGACGCCCCGTTCCACCCCGTGCTCCTCGACGCGTGCTTCCAGACCCTGGGTGCTGCCGTGGGGGCGGACACCCAGGACGGTGCGGAAACGCACTTGATGGTCGGCTTCGACCGATGCACGCTACCCGCTGCCGGCGCCGTCGGCGGCTGGTGTCACGCCACGATCCGGCCGTCCGAGCGCGCGAAGGAACGCGGGATCGTCGGTGACATCCGGCTGGTCGACGAGGCCGGCGCCGAGATCGCCAGCGTCGCCGGCCTGCGGCTTCGCCGGGCGCCTCGAGCCGCTCTGCTCCGCGACCGGCGCGACCCCGATCGCTCGTTGTACGAGATCGCCTGGACTCCGTGTGCCGGTGCGCGGGCCGCCACCGATGCCACGGTGGCGCTCGCAGCGCCAGATGAGCTGGCGGCGGGTCTGAGTCCGACCGTGGCCGGACTGGTGCCGGACTACGGCCTGGCCGACTACGAAGCGCTCGTCGGCGAACTCGAGGGCCTCAGCATCGAGTACGTCGTCACCGCTCTCTCCGCGCTTGGCATACAACTCGAAGCCGGCACGCGGATCACGATGTCCGACCTGCTCGGGCGTGGCGTGACGCCGAAGTACTCGCGGTTGCTGCGCCGCCTCGCGCAGATGCTCGTGGAGGAAGGCATCCTTGTCGACGCTGGCGTCGACAGCTGGGCGGTTGCGGAGCGACGCAGCGTCCAGGCGATCACGGACCGGGTGCGTGGCACGCGTGAGCGGCATCCGGAGTTCCAGGGCGAGATCGATCTCCTCGACGCGTGCGCCTCCAAGCTGGCAGCGGTGCTGCGCGGCGAGCAGGATCCGTTGCAGATCCTGTTCCCGGACGGATCGATGGCTCGCGTGGAGGCGCTCACGCAATCCTCGCCGGCGGCACAGGCGTATAACGCCCTCGTCGGCGCCGTCATCCAGGCCGCCGGCGCCGGACTCGATCGGCCGCTGCGCATCCTCGAGGTGGGCGCGGGAACCGGCGGCACGACGGCGTCGATCCTCGCCGCCCTGCAAGGGCGTGTCGAATACTGCTTCACGGACGTCTCGCCGCTGTTCCTCGCCCGCGCCGCGGACAAGTTCGCGACCCACGCCTCAGTGGAGTACGAGAGCCTGGATCTCGAGAACCCGGACGCCTCGCGGTTGAAGGGCCGCCTGTTCGACATCGTCGTCGGGGCGAACGTGCTTCATGCGACGAGGGACCTGCGTCAGAGCCTGGACAACAGCGGCGCGCTCCTCGCGCCGGGCGGTCTGATGGTGATTCTCGAAGGCGTCAAGAAGCAGCGCTGGGTGGACCTGACCTTCGGCCTCACGGATGGGTGGTGGAGATTCGGCGATCAGCAGCTTCGATCCAATCACCCGCTGCTCACTCGGGACGGGTGGTCGGCCCTCCTTGCCGACGCTGGGTTTGCCGAGGCGGTGTTGCTTCCCGATTCGGCGCAAGCGGTGGGGCCGCTTGCGCGGCAAGCGGTCATGGTGGCCCGAAAGAGCGCCGCGGTCGCAGCGGAACCCGCGTCGCCGGCGGGCGCCTCGACCGAGGCGCGCGCGTACTTAGTCGTCGCGGAGGAGACGACGATCGGCCGCGCCCTCGTGGACGAGCTGCGGGCCCGCGGTGCTGCCGCGGTGCTGGTCGGCGGGTCCGCCGAGGGACGCTCGGACGAGCTGCTCCTGCCGGCGGAAACGGCGGGGCCGGAGGCGTACGCGGCACTGCTGGACGCGTCTCGGGGGGAGCTGGGTGGCGCGCCGACACACGTGGTGTACGTCACACCAGCGCCCGCTCCGAGCGACACCGTCGACGCCTTCGCCGCGTCCGTTGCTCGAGCCACCCGTCCGCTGCTCGACCTGGTTCAGGGCGTGGTGCGTGGGGCATCGGGCGGCGCGCCCGCACTCTGGGTCGTCACGCGGGAGGCCCAGCCGGGGTGTGAGGGTACCGGCGCCGAGAGCCTTGCCGCCGCGCCGATCTGGGGACTGGCGCGCACCATCGCGTCCGAGCACCCCGAGATCTGGGGAGGCCTCGTCGACATCGACGCCGACGAGGCGGTGGCCGCGGCGCAAGCCATCGCGCGCGCGCTGGCGGTGCGTGACGACAACGAGCTCTGCGTGAGGAACGGGCGCGTCTACGCCTCGCGTGTTCGGCGATGCAGGCTCCCCCCGGGTCCGGCGGTTCCAGCCCTGTCGCGCGCCGCGACCTACATCGTCACCGGCGGCCTCGGCGGAATGGGACTGCGCGTCGCTCGATGGCTCGCCGAGCGAGGCGCCGGGCATCTCGTGCTGCTCGCCCGCCGGCAACCGGATTCGAGCGTGCAGGTCGCCATCGAGAGCATGCGCGCCGCCGGCGCTCAGGTGATCACGCGCAGCGTGGACGTGGCGGACGAGGTCGCGCTCACCGCGCTGTTCGACGAGCTGCGGGCAACGCTGCCGCCGGTCCGGGGCGTAATGCACATCGCCGGCGTCTTCGACGATCGGGTCATCATGCGCCAGGATTGGGCTCGCTTCGAGCGCGTGCTCGCACCAAAGGTTCGGGGCGGATGGCTGCTCGACCGCCTCACCGCCGCTTTCGAGCTCGACTTCTTCGTCGCGTTCTCATCTGGAGCATCGTTCCTGGCGCCGGTTGGCCTCGCGAACTATGCGGCCGCGAATGCGTTCACCGACGCGCTGGCCCTGCGGCGGCGGTGCCTCGGCCGGCCCGCGCTCGCGATCAACTGGGGACCTTGGGAGCGAATCGGCATGGCGGAAGCCGTTGGCGAGCAGCGTGAACAGCAGTGGAGCGCCGCGGGCTTCTCGGCGATGACGGCCGCCGAGGGACTCGACCTGCTCGGACGACTCATGGGTGGCGCGCCCGCGCAGGTCGCGGCACTCGATGTCGAATGGAGTCGCTTTCTCGACACGCTCGGGCGCGCGGTGCCGCTCTACGCGGATCTGGCGCGCGAATCCGCTCCGTCCGAGGTCGGCGTGACCGCGGCGTCCCAGGCGCCTGAGCTGCCGCGCGCGCTGGGAGCGGTGGCGCCGGAGGGACGCTGGGACCTGCTGCTGTCTCTCATCGCTCGCGAGGTGCGCCACGTGCTCGGCTTCCGCGCGGAGGAGCCCGTGGACGTCAATCGCGGGCTCTTCGCGCTCGGGATGGACTCACTGACCGCGGTCGAGCTGAAGAACCGCATCCAGCGATTGGTGGGCCAGCCGGTGTCGGCGACGGTGGTGTTCGACCATGCCTCGGTGTCGGCGCTCGGCCGGTATCTCGCCGGGAGGCTGGGGGTGCCCGTCGCTGCGCCGGTCGCAGTGCCGAAGCCCCGGGCACAGCCGGGCAGGGACGACAAGCTCAACGAGCTCACGACCGAGGAGCTGGCGATGCGCCTCTCGGCCAGACTGCGAGAGACACGCTGAACATGCTATCCGATCCGGCCGAAACTCATCCTCCCGCCGTCGTCGCTCGGGTGCGCCATGACTGAGCCGCCGGCCGACTACCACGCTCTCCTGCTGCAGGCTCTCGGCGCCGTCGAGGACCTGCAGGCGAAGCTGGTCGCCGCCGAAAAGGTGCAAACGGAGCCGATCGCCCTCATCGGGATCGGATGTCGTTTCCCCGGGGGCGCCGACAGCGCGGAAGCGTTCTGGCAGCTCCTCGAGCGCGGCGAGAACGCCGTCGTCGAGGTGCCCGCCGACCGCTGGGACATCGAACGGTACTACTCGCCAGATCGCGACGCCCCCGGCAAGATGTACTCCCGGCACGGCGGGTTCCTCGGCCGGGTCGACGAGTTCGAGCCGGAGTTCTTCGGCATCTCTCCGCGCGAGGCGCGCACGCTGGATCCTCAGCAGCGACTCGTGCTCGAGGTCGCGTGGGAAGCGCTGGAGCACGGTGGCGTCCCCCCGACCTCCCTTCGGGAATCGCAGACCGGCGTGTTCGTCGGAATCGGCGGCAGCGATTTCACGGAACTCCAGATGAGGGGAGGTGATCTAGGCGAGGTCGACGCATACGTCGGCACGGGAGGGGGGCCCTGTTTCGCGGCCGGTCGCCTGTCCTACGTGCTCGGACTGCGCGGACCGAGCCTGGCGGTGGACACCGCATGCTCGTCGTCGCTTGTCGCCTTGCACCTCGCGTTTCAGAGCCTCCGGCAGCGCGAGTGCGATCTGGCGCTGGCGGGAGGCGTGCACGTGATGCTGTCTCCGTTCGTGTCGGTGTATCTGTCGCGCACGCAGGCTCTCTCGTCCGACGGCCGCAGCAAGGTCTTCGATGCGTCGGCGGACGGCTTCGTGCGCGGTGAAGGCTGCGGCATGGTGGTCCTCAAGCGTCTGTCCGACGCGGTCGAGGCGAGGGACCCGATCATCGCCGTGGTCCGAGGCTCCGGCCTCACGCAGGACGGGGCGAGCAGCGGCCTCACGGTGCCGAACGGGCCGGCGCAGGCGGCCGCGGTCAGAGCCGCGCTGCAGCAGGCGCGACTCGAGCCGGCGGCCATCGGGTACGTCGAGGCGCACGGGACGGGCACCTCGCTCGGCGATCCCATCGAGATGAACGCGCTCTGCAGCGTGCTCGGCGAGGGCCGTTCGCCCGCGTCACCGTTCGCCGTTGGGTCGGTCAAGTCCAACATCGGGCACCTGGAGGCGGCGGCCGGCGTCGCCGGGTTCATCAAGGCGGCGCTGGTGGTGCAGCGCGGCGTTGTTCCGCCGCATCTCCACTTCACCCGCTGGAATCCGGAGATCGACTTCCAGGGCACCACGGTAGTACTGCCGAGCAGCCCCTACCCGTGGCCGCCGGCCGGCGGGTCGCGGTACGCGGGGGTGAGTGCCTTCGGGCTCAGCGGGACGAATGCCCACGTGGTGATCGGCGAGGCGCCGGTTGTGCAAGCAGAGGTGCGTGCGGCGGGCGTCGAGCGGTCTCGATTCGCCATGCGCGTGACCGCCCGAAGCGCCCCGGCGCTGGCGGAGCTGGGCGGGCGCCTCGCGGCACACCTGCGCACGGGAGCGACGGCCGATCTCGCCGACGCGTGCTACACGGCGAACGTGGGTCGTGCCCATTTCGGCCACCGAGCCGTCGTCGTGGGCGACACGCTCGACAGCGTGCGCGAGGGCCTCGAGGCGCTCGCCGGCCAGCGAGAAGACGCGCGCGTCGTCAAGGGCACCGTCGATCGCGCCGAGCCGACCGTGGCGTTCCTGTTTCCGGGCCAGGGCGCGCAGTACGCCGGGATGGGACAGAGCCTCTATCGGACGCAGGCTGTGTTCCGCGACGCACTGGACCGTTGCGACGCCCTGCTGCGCGAGCACCTCGACATGCCGCTGCTCCGCGTGCTCTATCCGCCCCCCGGGGAAGCCACGCCAATCGACGAGACCCGTTACGCCCAGCCGGTTCTCCTGGCGTTCGAGTACGCGCTCGCCAGCCTGTGGCAGGCGTGGGGCGTGCGCCCGGCGGCGCTGCTCGGGCACAGCCTGGGCGAGTACGCGGCGGCCTGCGTGGCTGGACTGCTGCCGCTCGAGCACGCGCTGAGGCTGGTCGCCGTGCGTGGCCGGCTCATGGGTTCACTGCCGCCGCACGGCGCCATGACCGCGGTCTTCGCGTCGGAGGCGCAGGTGCGCGAAGCCATGCGCGGCGAGCAGGGAGCCTTGTCGATCGCGGCGATCAATGGCCCGGAGAACGTCGTCATCTCCGGCGCGAGAGACGCCGTGCAGCGGGCGGGCGATCGCCTGGTGGCAGACGGTGTGGACGTGCGACCGCTCAACGTGCCGCACGCGGCTCACTCTGCGCTTCTCGAGCCCATCCTCGACGAGTTCGAGCGGACGGTTGCGCGCGCGGGCTTCGGTCGGGCGACCGTTCCGATCATCTCGAACGTCACGGGCCAGCCGTTGACCGAGGCGCAGCAGCGTGACCCGGGGTACTGGCGACGCCACGCGCGGGAAGCGGTGCGCTACGCCGACGGCGTGCGCACCCTGAACGCTCGGGGTATCCGCTACTTCGTGGAGATGGGGCCGCACACGACCGCGTGCGGAATGGCGGCCCCCTGCATCCCCGGCTCAGGTGCGGTGCTCGTCCCGTCTCTCCGTAAAGGACGCGACGACTGGGAGCAACTGCTCGAGAGCCTGTCGATGCTCTACGTCCGTGGCGCCGCGGTCGACTGGGAGAGCGTCGACGAAGGCTCCGCGCGACGTCGCGTGCACCTGCCGACGTACGCGTTTCAGCGCGAGCGCCACTGGCCGGAGGAGACCCACAGGAGCGACCGCCCACCGCAGGCAGACAGCTCGGCGCATCCGGTGCTCACAGGGAAGGTGGAGCTGGCGGACGAGCCACGATCGGTCGTGTGGGAGGGCGTGCTCGACACCGCACAGCTGCCGTACCTCGAGGATCATCGGGTTCAGGGTGTCCCCGTGGTGCCTGCGACCATGTACATGGAGCTCGCGCTCGCCGCCGGGAGAGACGGAGCCGCGGGCACGGGCATTGCCCTGCGGGATGTGGATTTCCACCGGCCGTTGCTCGTCAGCTCTGGGTCTCGGGCCTCCATCCAAGTCAAGCTGGTGCGCGACGCGCACGGATCGGCGGCTTACCGCATCCACAGCCGCAGGGGCCCGGGCGATGGATGGATGCTCCATTCAACTGGCATTGTCGAACTGGGGGAGCCGAATCCACCGGTGACGCCGATGGACGCGCTCGAGAACGTCCGCCGCCGCTGCACCGTTCCGGTCACCGGCGCGGAGTTCTACGCGCGAATGGCCGAGCGCGGAAACCAGTGGGGGCCAACGTTCCAGGGCGTGAGCCGTCTCTGGCAGGGCGAGTCGGAGGCGCTCAGCCAGATCGAGGTGCCGGAGGCCATCGCCGGCCAGCTCGAGCGCTACTACCTCCATCCGGCGCTCGCCGACGCCTCCGGCCAGGTGCTCGCCGCGACGATATCCCTCATGTCCGAGGGCGGCGCGCGTGCCGGCGCCTTCGTCGGAGGCGGCATCGACGCGGTCAGGCTGGTGCGCCGCCCGCAGGGTAGGCGGTTCTGGGCCCACGCGCGCATCCGTCCGGTGACGCCGGGACAGGATCGAAGCGTGCTGGTCGGCGACGTGACATTGATGGACGAAGCCGGCGAAACGCTGTGCGTGACCGAGGGTGCGCGGTTCTGGTACCTCGACCACAAGGGCGATGAATTGGCCGATAGCCAGGTCGGACTCTACCAGACTGAGTGGATCCCGCAGCCCGACAAGGCGGCGGCGCCTTCAGTCCTCTCACCGATGTTGATCTTCGCCGACGACGCCGGTGTCGGCGCCGCGCTGCTCGAACAACTGCGCGCCAACGGGGGCAGCGGCAAGGTGGTGACGCGAGGCGCCGAGTATGCCGCGATCGGCGAACGGTTCCAGGTTCGCAGCGGCGAGCGGGACGACTACGGGAAGGTGCTGGCGGCTCTCGGCGACACGGACAGCCCGGCAACGGTTCTCTTCCTCTGGGGTCTCGACAGCGCCGCGGCGCGCGGAAGTGACATCGATCTCGTGCCCGCTCGTTGTGCCGAGCGCTGCCGCGAGCTCCTCTACCTGGTGCAGGCAGCGGCGCGCCGCTCGTCCTCGATACAGCTCCGTGTCTGGGTGGTCACCGCTCGCGCGCAGCCGATCGATGCGGACGGAGACTGCGACCCGTTGCCGGCGGCCATCTGGGGACTCGGCCGCACGATCAAAGCCGAGCATCAGGAGCTCTGGGGCGGGCTGATCGACACGGATGCCCTCGCCGAGCCGACGACAGCCGCGGCGCAGATTCTCCGCATTCTCCTGGGCCCGGAAGCATCGGGTGAAGATCAGATCGCCGTTCGTGGCGCCGAGCGCTTCGTGCCGAGGCTCAGACGATTCGAGCCTCCCCGGCGTGCCCCGTTCGCCTGCAGCCCCTCCGGGACTTACCTCGTAACCGGCGGCCTCGGAGGGCTGGGGTTGGAGGTGGCGCGCTGGTTCGCAAGCCGGGGGGCGCAGCATCTCGTCCTCCTCGGGCGCACTCCGTTGCCGCCGCGCGCGGCATGGACCTCGATGACGCCCGACAGCGCAGCGCACGAGCGCATCCAGCACGTTCGTGAGCTTGAGGCGCGAGGCCTCCAGGTGTGCTACGCGGCGGTCGACGTGGGCGATGAGCGTCAACTGTCGGCGTTCCTGGAGAGCTACGGGCGTCTGGGGTGGCCGTCGATCCGTGGCGTCGTGCACGCGGCTGGTCTGATGCAGTACCAGCCGCTCGCGACGCAGACCGAGGCCGACATGCGCGAGATATTCCAGTCGAAGGTGAGCGGCGGCTGGAACCTGCACCGCGCGTTTGCCACTGAGCTCGACTTCTTTGTGCTGTTCTCGTCGGCCGCGGCGATCCTGCCATCACCGCTCGTGGGGAGCTACGCCGCGGCGAACGCCTTCCTCGATGGACTCGCGCACCTGCGCCGCGCGAATGGGCAAGCAGCGCTGAGCATCAACTGGGGCGCCTGGACAGAGGTGGGGATGGGTGCCCGATTCGCGATCGAGAATCCTCAGGACACGCGCGACACCGATCATGCCTTCTCCCCGGCCGAGGGCATTGCCGCGATGGAGCGCCTCATCACCGGCGGCGCCTCGCAGGCTACGGTACTTGGCTCCGATTGGACCCGCTGGCGCGACCAGTATCCCCAGCTGGCACGCAGTCCATTCATGCACGAGCTGATGGCCGGGGCAAGCGCGAAGGCCGTGAGTCGCGGTGCCGAGCACCAGGGTCTGGTGCTTGGGTTGCTCCGCGCCCGCACCGGCGAGGAGCGGAGTCGAGCGGCGCGGAGCTACCTTGCCGAGTGCGTCGGTTCGGTACTCGGCTTCGCCCCAAATCAACTCGATGTCGACCAGCCCATCTCGAACCTCGGCTTCGACTCGATGATGGCGCTGGAGCTGAAGAGCCGGATCGCGCGGGAGCTCCAGCTCATCATTCCACTGGTGAGACTCCTCGACGGCCCGAGCGTCGCCCAAGTGGCGGAGGTGGTTGCCACCGCGTTGAATGCGCGAGGCAGCGCAGACGTCGACCGCAACGAGACGGCAGATGGCGCCGCGGTGGGTGTGGCGCCCGAAGCCTGGGACGAGGGGACGATTTGACAGTGATTGAGCTATTGTCGGCGCTGGAGAGCCAGGGCGTCGAGCTGTGGGTCTAGGGAGACCGACTCCGGTTCCGTGCGCCCCGCGGCGCTCTGTCGGCGGAGCAGATGGGAACCTGGAGCCCCCGTGGGAGTTCCCGGAGACTTGTACAGCGGAGGCACGGGGCTACTGGAGACGCCCGGAGCTGACCGCGGAGAAGTTCGTGTCCGACCCCCTCTCCGGGGATCCGGGGAGGCGGTTGTACCGGACGGGTGACCTGGCGCGGTGGCTTGCCGGATGACCGTCTGGAGTGCCTGGGGCGTTTCGACCACCAGTGAAGATCCGGGGCTTCCGGATCGAGCTGGCGGAGATCGAAGCAGCGCTGAGAGAACACGCGGGCGTCGAAGGAGCGGTCGTTCTGGCCCAGAAGGCAGCGGACGGGGATCGGCGCCTGGTCGAGTACGTGACCAGCGGCGCGGCATCGCCGCTTGCCTTGGCGGAGCTTCGCGAGCACCTGAGCAAGAAGCTGCCCGCCTACATGGTGCCTTCGGGGTTCCAGCTTGTGGATCGTTTCCCACTCACGCCGAACGGCAAGATCGACCGCCTGGCGCTTGCGGAGTTGAAGGTCGAGGGCGAAGCCGCTCGCTCCGGCCATGTGGAACCGAGAACGGCGACCGAGGAAATCCTGGCGGCGACCTGGGAGAGCGTCCTGCGGGTCGGGCGAGTCGGTGTCGAGGACAAGCTCGGGGAGATGGCATGGCGGTCGAGGAGGCGGGCGAGGATTCTCTTGATCCGCGTCAACTACTTTTGGCGGTCCGCGACAACTATTCTTGCCGGGGGCCAGAGTTCGAGGGAGGGCCTGGCGACCGCAGGCAACCGCGAGCGGCGCCCCCGAGGGTGGGTGAGGCGATACCGACGCACCAGGATGCCCCAGGATCGACGCAGCGGGAGGTGGACGACCCGGAGGTCGACCCTGCTTGCTGCACTTAGACGCCCTCCACGGCCTAGGGGTCGGCGGCGCGGGTAGCTTGGCGGCGCGGCTCTCGGTTCTGTAGCTCGGGACATTGAACTCGAGGATGGTCGAGTGGCGGACGAGGCGGTCGATGGCGGCGGCGGTCGTCATCGGGCTCTTGAAAATGCGGTCCCATTGGCTGAGACGAGATTCGAGGTGATGAGCATGCTGCGCCGCTCGTAGCGCTCGGCCCTGAGGGTGAAGAGGACCTCGACCTCCTCGGGGGACTGCTGGGCATAGCCGATATCGTCGAGGCCGAGGGACGTCGAAGACGTCGAGCTTCCGCAGGGCGTTCGGGAGGCGGAGGTCACGCTTGGCGGCGAGGAGTTCCTGGAAGATCCGGAAGGTAGGAGTGAAGAGCACGGAATGGCCGCGCTCGATGAGGGCGTGTCCGAGAGCGACGGCGGCGTGGGTCTTGCCGACACCGGGAAGACCGAAGGCGAGGGCGTTTGCGGCCTCCTCGACCCAGGCTCCCTGGAGTAGCCCTTCGAACTTGCGCAGCAGGGGCTTGGGAAGCCGCGCGAGGTCGAAGGGTGTCGAGGGTCTTTCCGAGGGGCAGGTGGGAGGCCCGCCCCTCCCGTCAAGACCCCGCCAGAACGCCTATACGCCCCTAGGAGCCCCGCAAGTCCTCCCGACACCCTTTCCCCCCTGTCCCAACCCCGCCCGCGCCCTCGCTGCGGACGTAGCCGTCGCCGAACTTGCACTTCCCGTCGGCCGCCAGCATGCCGCTGCGCGAATATGCCAGCGAGACGTGGGGCTGCAGAATGACGTTCACGCCGCCCGCCAGGGCGAGCTGGCACTCGCCATTCCGGATCGCCTGGGCGGCCAGGTGCACCGCGACCAGCGAGGACGAGCAGGCCGTATCGATGGTGACGCTCGGTCCGCGGAACCCGAAGACGTACGAGAGCCGCCCCGACGAAGCGTATCGACCGCTGCCGGTGGTCATGAAGAAGTCGAGCTCCCCGGGGCGGGCGAAGAGCCTCGCCTCGAAGTCGCTGATCCACTGACCCACGAAGACCCCGGTGCGGGAGCCGTCCAGCCGGACGGCGTCAAGGCCAGCGTCCTCGAGCGCCTCCCAGGCGGTCTCCAGGAGAAGCCGCTGCTGGGGGTCGAGCCGCTCCGCCTCGCGGGGCGAGATCCCGAAGAACCCCGCGTCGAGCTCGTCGATGCTGTCCAGGTAGCCGCCCCACCGAGCTCGGATCTTTCCCGGCTTCTCAGGATCGAGCCAGCGGTCGAGATCCATTCGGTCGGGAGGGATCTCGCCCACCACGTAGCGGCCCTCGCGCAGCAGCGACCAGAAACGCTCGGGATCGGTGACGCCGCCCGGGAACCGGCAGCCGATGCCAACGATCGCGACGGCCGAGCTCATGCGGATGCCTCGCTGACGGGCGCGCTCGTCAGGGGCGCCAGCGAGGCGGCCAGGTCGGCAAGAAGCTCGCTCCGGCCTCCATCGAGGTAGAAGTGACCGCCCGGGAAGATCCGCATCCGAAAGGCGCGGCGCGTCTCCCCGCGCCATGCCTCGAGGTGCTCGCGCGAGACGTTGGCGTCGCCAGCGCCGCCGAAGGCCGTGATCGGACAGCCCAGAGGCGGCCGTGGCCCGGGCCTGTGCAGCTCCAACGCCCGGATGTCCGCCCGGAGCGTGGGGAGGACGAGCGCCATGAGTTCCGGGTCTCGCAGGATCTGCTCCGGAATGCCGCCGTAGCGGCGTTGGATCTCCGCGATGAACGCGGCGTCCGAGAGCCCGTGGATGGGGCACTCCGTCGGAGGGATGTGGAGCGGCCGCCGAGCCGAGACCACGAGATGGCCAGGCATCGGTCCACCCCGCGCCTCGAGGGCTCTCGCGACCTCGGTCGCAAGCACCGCGCCCATGCTGTGCCCGAAGAGCGCGAAGGGCCGGTCCAACTCGGGCAGCAGCTCGGGGAGCAAAGCCTCGACCAGCGCGGGAATGGACGCGAGCGGCGGCTCGCGCAGCCGGCTCTCGCGTCCTGGCGTTTGGACCGCGCAGACGTCCAGCTCCTCGGGGAGGCCTCGGGGCCAGAGCCGGTACGCGGACGCCCCCGCACCCGCATAGGGGAAGCAGAACAGCCTCGCCCGAGCGGCCGGCCGCGGAACGAGGCGGGTCACCCAGGACTTGCTCATCGAGTGATGCGCCTCGCCATGAGCAATGGTACCTCGGTCTACTCGACCGAGGCGCTTGTGAGCCACGGTTCCCGGTCCGGGCGCCGGGCTCCAGACCTCGCGGTCCGGCGATGATACGTCGGGCCGCCGACGGCCGCAGTAGAATCGGCCGTTCCGGAGGAAGCCATGCGCGATGGACGAGTGAGGGTCTGGACGAGAGCCGCGGCGCTTGTCCTGTCCTGCGCAGCGGGACCAGGTATCGCCACCGCGCAGCCGGCACCCAAGCCACTCGCCCCCACGCTCGATCGCCTGAACGACGACCTCCGCGTGATCTCCGAGCGCGTCGCGCCCTCGGTGGTGCAAGTGGTCGCGTCCGGCTACACCGCGGCAGCCACGGGCAAGGTGGGGGCCATCAGCCGTGAGCGATCGAGCGGGTCGGGCGTGGTGCTCCGCGCCGACGGGCACATCGTGACGAACGCCCACGTGGTGGAAGGGGCCACGTCGATCTACGTGCTGTTGCGGCCGGCACCACCTTCCGCGAATACTCGTGGCTCGATCCTGGGCCCGAGGAGTGTCCGGCTGCCCGCTCGGCTCGTAGGCCTCGACCGCGAGACCGACGTGGCCGTGGTGAAGGTCGAGGGGCCCACTCTCACGCCCCTGGCGGTCGCCGATTCGCAGGACCTGAAGCAGGGGCAGCTCGTCCTCGCCTTCGGGAGTCCCCTGGGACTCGAGAACTCGGTGAGCCTGGGCGTGGTGAGCGCGGTGGCGCGCCAGATCAAGCCCGAGGACCCCGTGGTCTACGTCCAGACCGACGCGGCCATCAACCCCGGAAACAGCGGGGGCCCGCTGGTGGACACGGAGGGGCGCATGGTGGGCTTGAGCACGATGATCTTCTCGCAGTCGGGCGGCAACGAGGGGATCGGGTTCGCCATACCGAGCCACATCGTCAAGCCCGTCGCCGAGCAGCTCGTGCGCAACGGGCGGGTGCACCGCGGCTGGATCAGCGCGCGCGCGCAGACCTTGACTCCCCTCCTGGCCAAGGGCCTCTCCCTGCCCCAGGACGACGGCGTGATCGTCGCCGACGTCCTGCCGGACGGGCCCGCGGCGAAGGCCGGCCTCCGGGTCGGCGACATCGTGATCACCCTCGACCAGAGACCGATGCAGAACGCGCGGCAGCTCGAGGTCAACCTCTACCGCAAGGCAGTGGGCGAGACGGTGGCCCTGGGCGTGCGGCGCGCGGGGGCGACCCTGGCGCTGACCGTCCCCGTGGTCGAGCGCAACGAAGACCCGGATCGGTTCGAAGGCCTCGTGACCCCCGAACGCAACCTGATCCCGCGGGTCGGAGTCCTCGGCATCGAGATCGACCCCGAAGTGGCGAAGCTCATGCCCAAGCTGCGCGGCGACGCCGGGGTGGTCGTCGCTTCGCGAGCCGCCCTCGCTCCGCCCGATGGCCCGGAGCCCGGCGACGTGATCTACGCGGTCAACGGCGTGTCGGTCCGCGGGCTCGCCGAGCTGCGCTCCGCGATCGACAAGGTGCCCCCGGGCGACGCGGTCGTGCTCCAGGTCGAGCGCGCCGGCCAGCTCCGCTTCCTGGCCTTCGAGATCGACTAGAGGGCACCTCGCCCATCGCTCGTCGACACTCGCCGCTGGACGGTGGATCCACCGCGATCCTATTCGGGGCCAGAAGGCAGAGACCCAAGCCTGATCTGCCACGGCCAGCAGTCCTTCAGGACCAGGAGACCATTCCGGGTCCACGGATCGGTCGATAGGCGTCGCATGATCTCAGAGGGATCTTCCGCCTGGATCACGAGGAGCGCCTCGCGCGTACCCTCGAGAGGCCCGACCAGGGCGACGAACCCCTCGGCATGGAGAGCCTCCATGAAGCCCGCATGAGCAGGCCAGTCCGCCTGCTGTTCCATCGCTCGCGATTCGTCCCAGGCTGAGCCGCGCGATCGTAGCACTGCGAAAGGCCTCCTCATTCAGCCCATTCCCTCTTCGCGGGTCAACTGCCGAAGGCACTCCGCATGAAGTGTCTACTCTGTCGAGAGAGGCTCGCAATTTCACGCTTGCCGCTCGACGTGACTGGACAGAAGCCTGTAAGCTCGGCTTCTCCTTCCCGAGCGTCCCAGGGCCCGCCCGCCTCCCGAGCGTCCGAGTCCTGGGCGCTCGCCTGCGGTCGTTCTCGTCTCGCGATCAGCCTCGTCGCGAGGCACGAGTCGCCACGCTTCGCGTGCCGGTGTCGGTCTACCTGGGCTGGATCGATTGGCTGGGAGGCAGGGATTCGAACCCCGATTCTATGGTCCAGAGCCATATGTCCTACCGTTGGACGACCTCCCAGCAGGCGGGACTAGCGATGTTAGCGGAGGGCGGGCGGGTTTTCAACGCAGGCCCTGGCCGCTGCTAGACTGGCGCGGATGGTCCTTGCGTTGCTGCTGCTCGCGGCGAGCCCGGTTCCGGCTGAGACCCGTCAGCTGGTGCTGTCGGTGAGCGAGAGCTGGGATTCCCCCTTCGCGCAGGTGCGGCGGTACGAACGGGCGGCAGCGGCCCAGCCCTGGAAACCGGTGGCAGCGGACGTCCCGGCGTCCCTGGGTCGCCGGGGTCTGGGCTGGGGGCTCGGCCTCCATTCCGGGAGGCTTCAGGGTCCGACCAAACGCGAGGGCGACGGCAAGTCGCCGGCCGGCGTCTTCGACCTGCGAGAGGCCACCGGGTATGCGTCCGCTCCCCCGCCGGGGACCAGGCTCCGCTACCGCACGGCCACGCCGACGCTGCGCTGCGTCGACGACGCGGCCTCCGCCTTCTACAACCAGCTCGTGGACGAGGCCCAGGTCAAGAAGGACTGGTCCTCGGCCGAGGACATGCGCCGAACGGACGACCTGTACCGGCTCGTGGTGTGGGTTGGCCACAACGACGCGCCAGCCGAAGCCGGGGGAGGCAGCTGCATCTTCCTTCACCTGCGCGCCTCGGCCGCGGCCACGACCGCCGGCTGCACCGCCTTCGACGCCGCGCCGATGGAGGCGCTGCTCGAGTGGCTCGACCCCATGGCCCGTCCCGTGCTGGTGCAGCTTCCGCGGGAAAGCTACCGGGTGCTCGCGAATCCCTGGGGCCTTCCTTGACCCGCTCGACCCCGGGCTAGGTGCGTCGAAGGTCTCCGAGCAGCGTCACGAGGGCCTGATGCGCCTCGGCGGAAGGGGCGTGGCCGCCGGGCGCCTTCAAGGCGAACCGGTCCAGGGCCAGGTCGTCCTGGGTCTCGATCGTCATGTCCTCGGGGAAGAGCGCCAGCCCGGCCAGGCGGTCCAGGAGGCTGCCCAGGAATCCGATGCGATCGGGTCCTGTGACTTCGAGGAGAAGCGCTCCGGTCTTGTCGTCGGCCACGACCGCGAAGCTCGTGAGGTCGATGGGCACGGCTGTGCCCAGGGGATGCCTTCGGTGAGCGAGAGCAAGATAGTCCACGCGCTCCGGGTGGGCGCGTTCGGACTGCGGCCGCACGACGATCGCCACGGTCCACCGCAGGGGGCCCGTCTTCCGCGCCACCCCGCTCACGATTGCGATGTGGGCGCGGGCGAGGGCCAGCGACAGCGAGCCGGCCCAGCCTGTGGGGAAGGAGCCTTCGAGCTGCACGCGGTAGGCCCCTCCCCCTGCCGGCGCCACTTGGGCCCGTTCGTCCGGGACGCCAGTGTGGGTGGGGGTCATCGGCCCGTTGAAAGAGGCAAGAGACGTGCCGCAGACTCCCGGCCTGGGCGACGTCGCGTCCTCTTCGGGCAAGTCAAAGCCCAAGAGGAGCTTCAGCGTCGGATGGAGGGGCCCGGCAAACCCCAGGGCGTCTCCCGCCGGGAGACAAGACTGCAGGTCGAGGCCGATCTTGCCCACAGGATTGTCACCGTGCGTCTACGGCCTCAATGGTCGTCGGTGGCGGCAGAGAGATAGAGCGCGTTCAGGAAAGGGATGTAGGTCGCCCAGCTCTGGGCCCGGTACTGCGGACGGAAGCCGAAGAGGACCACGTGGCCGCGGCCGAGAGGCACGCTTGCCAGCGCGGCCTTCCCTTCGAGGCGCGAACCTCCCAGCAGCCAGCCCGACAGGAGCGGGTTGTCGCGGCCATAGCGGGCCACGACCGTGCCTTCGGGAGCGTCGAACGCGGGGCTCGACTCGAACCAGATGGGGGTGCGGGGGGGAAGGCCGTGGCCCAGGGGCAGGGCCGGGTCGATGGCCACCTCGAGGAGCGCGCCCGGGCAGAAGAAGTCCCCGGCCGGTGGGCCACCCGCGCCGAGGGCCTGGGTGACGGGAAGCGAGAGTTGCGTGGTCGCGAACGCGGCCGCGGCGTCGAGGGCCACCAGCGTCCCGCCCGCCTCCACGAACTCGCGCAGGGCCGCAACGCCCGCTGTGCCGACGCCTCCCGTGTACTCGTCGGGCATCTCGCCGGCGACGTGGCCGTTCAGGATCTGCGACGGCGCTTGGCTCGGGAGCACGATCGCGTCGAAATGCTCACGCAGGCCCCCGCGGCGCAGGTCCTGGTCGTGCAGCGTCTGGTAATCGACCTCGACCTGCTTCTCGAACACGAAGCGGGTCCAGCCCTCGTCCATCGAGGGGACCCACGACTGGTAGAGCCCCACCCGCGGCCGCCGCAAGCGCAAGGCCTGCGGCGATCGAGCGATCGACCGCGCGACCGTGCCGAGGTTGGCGGCGGCGCGCAGAAGCAGGGGCCTCGCCGTCGCCGGCACCAGCAACGACCCGGCGGGGAAACGCCGGCCAGCGTCCTCGAAGGCCTCGAGCGCCCAGCTCACTTCGGCGCCCTCGCGGAGCAGACGGCCGAGAGCCACGAGGTCGCCGTTCTTGTGGCCGATCGCGAAGACGGGGCCCATACCCTCCACCGTCCCCGGCACGACGGCGGCCGCGGGCACCGGCTCGAGCGCTGCGGCGAAGGGCGCGGCCACCGCGACCGCCTCCACTCCCAACAGCAACGGCAGGGTGTGCGCGGTCACGTCGTAGGGCCGCCGCGGGGGTCCGCCCGGCGATTCCCGCAGGTCGGGATAGTGCTGGCGCTCGAGCACCGTCTGCGCGAAGGCGCTCGCCGGCTGCTGCATGAGGATGACGTACGAGCCCGCGGGGTAGGTGCGCCCAGCAACGGTCAGCACGCTCCGGGAACGCTGGACCTCCACCCCGCCCGTGCGCATCACGCGCACCAGCTCCGCCACCGCCAGCGGATCGTCCTGACCGCCGGGGATGACGAAGGCAAAGGGCTCGCGTGCCGCAACCGCGCGCCGGTTCACGCCGAGCGCGGTCTCGAGCCAGAACTCCCGATTGGCCGCGGCGTGGGCGAGGATCGCGAGTGACGCGCGGAGCTGCATATCGACGATATCGCGGAGCCGCCACGTCCCGCCCGGCCAGGGGAGCGGCTGGTTCCAGGACGCGCTCCGCGGGTCGTAGCCGGGCGCCGGGACGCAGGCTCGTGGCCGGCATCTCCAGGGGGTCCGCGAGCTTGGCGGAGGCGGTCTCGGACAGGATCCGCACGCCGCCGTGGGTGTGGGGATAGGCGCGGGCCGGGGTCCAGGCGTCGAAGAGCGCGCCCACGACCACGCCCGCCTGGCCCGCGCCGGTCAGCCGCGCCGCGACGTCGCTGCCGAGCGCGCTCACCGCCGAACGCAGGGCCGGATCGACGTGGGGCTCCCAGGGGTCGAGGTAAGGGGGCACGAAGAGCCGCGCACCGTTCGTCCGCATCTGGTGCACGTCGTGGACGATCTGCGGATGCCAGCGATCGTAGAGGTGGGCCACCGTGAGCCGGGTCTCGGCCTGCGTGAACATGTACCAGTCGCGGTTGTTGTCGTGGCCCGCGTAGTGGTGGTACAGGAACGGCGGCTCCGTCCCCTGAAACGGCGTACCCTTCTGCTTGCGCTGCCAGGCGGCCACGATGTCGGTCCCGTCGGGGTTGTGGGACGGAATCATGAGGAGCACCGTCCGGTTCAGCAGGTCGAGGGTCGCGGGATCGCTCGCCGCGGCCAGGTGGTGGGCCAGGAGCATCGCGGTGAGGGTGCCGCCCACCTCCGTCGAGTGGATCGAGTAGTTCATGGCCACGATGGTCTTGCCGCGAACCACGATGCGGCGGGCGTCCTCTTCGGAGAGGCCGCGGGGGTCGGCCAGGCGCAGGTTGTCGCGCCGGATCTCATCGAGCCGCGCCCGGTTGGCCTCTGACGTGATCGTGACGATCAGGAACGGCCGGCCTTCGGTGGTCGGCCCCACGTCCTCGACCAGCACACGCCGCGAGGCGCTTTCGAGGGCCCGGAAATAGCGCACGACCTCCGGCCAATCGGCCAGCTTGCCGTCGTCGCCGGGGCGGAACCCCAGGAGGGACTCCGGCGAGGGGACGCGGGTTTCGACCGGCGGCACGCCCCGTGCCGCCACCGCCAGGAGGGCGAGCCCGATCAAAAGGGGGAGGCGCTTCTTCATCGGACCTTGCGCGGCGGAGTGTCTCATATCATCAGAGAGGTCCTTGGCCCGTGACTCGAGAGAAGGCGTCCGCTCCCCTCGACCTCTTCGCCCCCGCCGTGCGCGAGTGGTTCGCCGAGACCTATCCCGCCCCGACCCGCGCGCAGGCCCTCGGCTGGCCCGAGATCAAGGCCGGCCATTCGACGCTTGATCTTCGCGCCCACGGGCTCGGGCAAGACGCTGGCGGCCTTCCTTTCCGCCATCGACCGGCTGATGTCGGCGCCCACGCCGGCACGCGCCGACCGCTGCCGGGTGGTCTACGTCTCGCCGCTGCGGGCCCTCGCGGTGGACGTCGAGCGCAACCTCCGCTCCCCGCTCGCTGGCGTGGCCCGCACCGCGGCCCGCCGCGGGGAGACCGTGCACCTTCCCTCCGTCGCCATCCGTACCGGCGACACTCCGGCCAACGAGCGGGCGCAGATGGCCCGTACCCCGCCCGACATCCTCATCACCACCCCGGAATCGCTGTTCCTGATCCTGACCTCGCAGGCCCGCGCCCTGCTCGCTTCGGTCGAGGTGGTGATCGTCGACGAGATCCACGCGCTCGTGGCCACCAAGCGCGGCGCGCACCTGGCCCTGTCCCTCGAGCGCCTCGAGGAGATCGCCCGCGCGCCGCTCCAGCGCATCGGCCTCTCCGCCACCCAGAGGCCGCTCGACACCGTGGCCCGCTACCTGGGAGGCGGCGAAGGGGTGCGCACCTGGAGGGCGCGGCCGGTAAAGGTCGTGGACGCGGGGGCGCGCAAGGCCTTCGACCTCAAGGTCGAGGTGCCGGTCGAGGACATGTCCCGCCTCGGCGAGGTCCTCGTGCCCACGCCCGAGGACGTGCCCGAGGGCCCCGCCGACCGCGTCCCGCGGCGCTCCATCTGGCCCGCCATCCACCCCCGGCTCCTCGAGCTGGTCAAGGCGCACCGCTCGACCCTCGTGTTCGTGAACAGCCGCCGCCTGGCCGAGCGCCTGGCCGGCGCCCTGAACGACCTGGCCGAGGCCGACGTGGCCCGTGCGCATCACGGCTCGATCGCGCGCGAGCAACGCGTCGAGATGGAAGACGCGCTCAAGGCGGGCCGGCTTCCGTGCATGGTCGCGACTTCGTCGCTCGAGCTCGGCATCGACATGGGCGCCATCGACCTCGTGGTCCAGATCGAGACCCCGCCTTCGGTGGCGAGCGGCATCCAGCGCATCGGCCGGGCCAGCCACCAGGTCGAGGCGGTCTCGCGCGGCATCATCTTTCCGAAGTTCCGCGGCGACCTCCTCGCCACCGCGGCCATCACCCGCGCCATGAAGGAAGGAGCGGTCGAGGAGACGCGCATCCCCGAGAACCCGCTCGACGTGCTGGCCCAGCAGGTCGCGGCCTGCTGCGTGGACGGCACTCGCAAGGTGGACGACCTCTTCGCGCTCGTGCGCCGCGCCGCGCCTTTCGCGCGGCTGACCCGGGCCCAGTTCGAAGGCGTCCTCGACATGCTCTCCGGCCGCTATCCCTCGGACGAGTTCGCCGAGCTGCGCCCCCGTCTCGCCTGGGACCGCCTGCGCGGTTCCGTCCGCGGCCGCGACGGCCTGCAACGGCTCGTGGTCACGAACGCGGGGACCATCCCCGACCGCGGGCTCTACGGCGTCTTCCTCGCCGACGGCACCGCGCTCGATTCGCGGGGCCGGGCGAGGCCGGGCCGGCGGGTGGGCGAGCTGGACGAAGAGATGGTGTTCGAGAGCCGCGAGGGCGAGGTCTTCGTGCTCGGGGCCTCGAGCTGGCGCATCGCCGAGATCACGCGCGACCGCGTGCTCGTGACGCCGGCCGCGGGCGAGCCTGGGAAGATGCCCTTCTGGAAGGCCGACCGGGGATCGCGGCCGGTGGAGCTGGGCCGCGCCATCGGCGCGCTCACGCGGGAGCTCCTCGCGGCTCGCCGGGACGTCGCGAAGAAGCGGCTCGTGGCCGAGCACTCGCTCGACGCCCTGGCCGCCGAGAACCTGCTCGCCTATCTCGACGAGCAGCGCGAGGCCACAGGCGCCCTGCCCGACGACCGCACCGTGGTCCTCGAACGCACCCGCGACGAGATGGGAGACTGGCGCCTTTGTCTCCTCTCCCCCTTCGGCGGCCGCGTCCACGCCCCCTGGGCCCTCGCCCTCGAAGCGAAGCTGCGTTCCCTGGGCGAGGCCGAGGTGCAAACGGTGTGGAGCGACGACGGCATCGTGGTGCGGGTCTCCGACCGCGAACGCCCGCCCGACGCGCAGGCGCTCCTTCCGGAGGCGGCGGAGATCGAAGACCTGGTGGTGGGCGAGCTCGGCGGGACGGCGCTCTTCGCCGCCCACTTCCGCGAGTCGGCGGCCCGGGCGCTTCTCCTGCCCCGTCGCCGGCCGGGGCAGCGCTCGCCGCTTTGGATGCAGCGCAAGAAGTCGGCCGACCTGCTGGCCGTGGCCGCGCGCTACGGGTCGTTCCCGATCATCCTCGAGGCCTACCGCGAGTGCCTGAAGGACGTGTTCGACGTGCCGGCCCTCGTCGACCTCGCGCGCCAGGTGAAGCGGCGCACCGTCCGCCTCGTGACCGTGGACACCCTGACCCCTTCCCCCTTCTCGTCGTCACTCCTCTTCGGCTACGTCGCCAACTACCTCTACGACGGCGACGCTCCCCTCGCCGAGCGTCGGGCCCAGGCGCTCTCCGTCGACCAGGCCCAGCTGCGCGAGCTCTTGGGCGAGGCCGAGCTGCGCGAGCTGCTCGACCCCTCGGTCCTCCACGAGGTCGAGCCGAGCCTCCAGGGCCTGGACGAGGGCCGCGGCGCGCGCAGCGCCGACCGCGTGCACGACCTCCTGCTGCGTCTGGGCGCGCAGAGCCTGGCGGAGCTGGCGGTTCGGGTCGAGCCGCCGGGCGAACCCGTGGCCGGAGCGTTCGTCGCGGCGCTCGAAGCCGAACGCCGGGTGATTCGCGTCCTGATCGCGGGCGAGGAGCGCATCGCCGCGGTCGAAGACGCCGGCCGCCTGCGGGATGCACTGGGCGTGGCGTTGCCGCCGGGCTTGCCGGACGCGTTTCTGGGCAAGGCCCCCCACGCCCTGGAGGACCTGCTCGTTCGCTACGCCCGCACGCATGGCCCCTTCCGCGCGGCCGACCCGGCCCGGCGCTTCGGCATCGGGGAAGCGGTGGCGCTCACCACCCTGCGGGCTCTTGCTCAGTCGGGGCGCATCGTGGAGGGAGAGTTCAGGCCCGGCGGCTCCGGCCGCGAGTGGTGCGGCTCCGACGTCCTCGCGACCCTGCGCCGGCGCTCGCTCGCACGCCTCCGTCGCGAGGCCGAGCCGGCCGAGCCCGAGGCGCTCGCTCGCCTGCTCCTCGACTGGCACGGCATTGCGGCCGGCGCTCCCCCTCGCCGCGGTCCCGACGGCCTCCTCGACGTGATCGAGCAGCTCCAGGGCGCGGCCTTCCCTGCCTCGGCCCTGGAGCGAGACATCCTGCCCTCGCGCCTGCCCGACTACCGGCCCGAGCACCTCGACATGCTCTGCGCCGCGGGCGAGGTGGTCTGGGTAGGCGTGTCCGCGCTGGGCGAGCACGACGGGCGCATCGCCCTCTACCTGACCGACGATCTCTGGCTTCTGAACGCACCTTCGGCGAGCCCCGCCTCTGGCGATCTGCAAGGCCGTCTGCGCGAGCATCTCTCCCGTCAAGGCGCGTCGTTCTTCGCCGAGCTTCAGGGAGCCTCCGGCGAAGGCCTTGCCCGGCCCGTTCTCGACGCCCTCTGGGACCTCGTCTTCGCCGGCGAGGTCACGAACGACACGCCCGGCGCTCTCCGCGCCTTCCTGGGGTCGCGTCCGTCGCGGGCGACCGAACGCCTCCGCCGGCGAAGCCCCTTCCGTTCGCGACGACAGGCACCGGCCAGCGCCACCGGTCGATGGAGCCTCCTGGTTCCCCCGCGGGGAGAGAAGGCTCCCTCGCCGACCCTGTGTGCGGCGGCCCGAGCCGAGCAGCTCGTGGCACGCCACGGCGTGCTCACCCGGGCGGCCATCGGCGCGGAAGAGGTGGAGGGAGGCATGAGCGCGGTCTACCCGGTGCTCCGCGCCCTCGAGGAGTCGGGCCGCGTGCGCCGCGGCTATTTCGTCACCGGCCTGGGCGGGTCACAGTTCGCCCATCCCGGCGCGCTCGACCGGCTTCGGGCCCTTCGCGAGAGCGCGGCCGACGACGACAACGCATCGGGCGTGGTCCTGGCCTCGACCGATCCCGCCAATCCCTACGGCGCCGCCTTGCCCTGGCCGAAGGACGATTCGGCGCGGCCGATGCGGGCGGCCGGCACCCACGTGGCCATCGTCGATGGCCGGCTGGCCGCCTACCTCGGGCGCGGCGAGCGCGACCTGCGGACGTTCCTGCCCGCGGACGAGCCGTCGCGGTCGCAAACGGCGCGTGGCCTCTGCCGGGCGCTCGCCACCTGGGCGGCGCGGACGGGCCGCTCGGCCCTCGGCTGGAGCACCGCCGACGGGTTGCCCCTGGCCTCGAGCCCCCTGGCTCCGTTCCTGACCGCGGCGGGCTTCCTGCGGTCGGGTCCTGGCTTCCGCTTCGTGGCCGCCCCGCCGGATGGAACTGCGGCTACGAGCCCGGACCGCTGACCACGGCTGCCTCCTGCGGCCGGGGGGCCTCGCCCGACAGGCGCAGCGTGTGCGAGGGCGAGTAGATCGGCGGGTCGGACAGGCCCCACTTCCAGAGCCGAAAGCCCGGTGCTCGTCTTGACGACCCCAAGCCCGTACCGCACCGACCGCCAGAAGCTGATGGAGCTGGCTTCGGGAAAGTACTTGGTCGGGCACGAGATCTCGCCGATCGAGAACCCCGCCGCCGCCACCTGGGCCAGGATCTCGTTGTCGAAGACGAAGTCGTCGGAGTTGGCGAGAAGAGGCAGGCTCAAGAGCACGTGGCGCGAGAACGCCCGGTAGCCGGTGTGGAACTCGGAGAGCTTGGTCCCCATCATGAGGTTCTGGTAGGCGGTGAGGGCCCGATTGGAGACGTACTTGTAGAGCGGCATCCCCCCCGCCCGCGCGGTGTTGCCCAGGATGCGGGAGCCGAGCACGAGGTCGTAGACCCCCGAAGCGACCATTCCCGCCATCGGGGTGATGAGACGCGGCTCGTACTGATAGTCCGGATGGAGCATGACCACGATGTCGGCGCCGAGACGCAGGGCCTGGCCGTAGCACGTCTTCTGGTTGCCCCCGTACCCGCGGTTCTGCGGGTGGCGGAAGGTCTTGATCCCGAGGCGCACGGCCAGCGCGGCGGTGTCGTCGTCGCTGGCGTCGTCCACGAGGAGCACGTCGTCCACCACGTCCTTCGGGATGTCGCCGTACGTCCGCTCGAGGGTCCGCGCCGCGCGATAGGCGGGCAAGACCACCACGACCTTCTTCCCGTGAAGCATTCCTTCGCGATTCTACGCTCTGCCCGGCCGCCGGGGGTCCTCCGTGAAGGCGTAGGCCGTAGCCCGGCGACTGCCCCCCAGCTTGAAATCACAGGCTGTGATTTCAAGCTGGACCACTCGGAAGGCGTCACCGTCTCTCGTCCCGCGCGATCAGGCGCGGACCAGGCTCGCCCCCCAGGTCATCCCCGCTCCGAAAGCGACCATCAGCACGAGATCGCCGGGGACGATGCGGCCGTCGCGCACGCACTCGTCCCACAGCAAGGGGATGGTGGCCGCGGTCGTGTTCCCGTACCTCTGGATGTTGTGGGCGAGCTTCTCCTCGGGAATGCCCAGGGCCTTCGCGCAGTACTCGTTGATGCGCAGGTTGGCCTGGTGCATCAGCACCATCTTGAGGTCCGAGACGGAGGTGTGATTTCGCTTCAGGATCTCGGCCGCGACCTCGACCATCTTCGTGGTGGCCATCTTGAAGACGAAGCGGCCGTCCATGACCGGGATGTGGTCGCCCCGGCGGAACTGCTCGGGGTCGGTGTAGGGCCGATGCTTGAAGCCGGTGCCGGGGACGTAGAGCTTCTCGTAGTCGGCCCCGGCCGCGTGAAGGATGTGGTCCAGGACTCCGCGTTCGCCCTCGGAGGCCTTCAGCACCACCGCCGCGCCCGCGTCGCCGAAGAGCACCACGAGGTGCCGGAACTTCGAGTTCCAGGCGAACTCCTCCGGGGTGGGGGGGACCGCGGAGGTCCCGAGCATGTAGTCCCAGTTCGCGACCGTCCAGGGCATGAAGCCGACATGGACCTCGGCGCCCACGAGGAGGACGGTCTTGGCCAGGCCCGCGCGGATCTGCGCGTCCGCGAGCTCGAGGCCGTAGAGAAAGCCCGAGCACTGCTGCCGGATGTCGAAGCAGGGGACGTCGCGCAAGCCCAGCTTGTGCTGAAGGAGGGTTCCGCAGCCCGGGAAGTAGTGGTCCGGGGTCATGGTCGCGAAGACCACCAGGTCGACCTCGCCCGGGGCCACGTGCGGCGGCCTCCAGGGCGCGTTTCGCGGCGGCGGTTCCGAAGTCGGAGGTGGCCTGGTCGGGGCTCGCGAAGTAGCGGGTCTCGACTCCGCTCCGCGCGCGGATCCACTCGTCGGTCGTGTCCATGATGCGGGCCATCATCTCGTTGGTGACCCGGTTCGGTGCGATCTCGGCCCCGCTGCCGACGATGCTCGCTCGCAACATGGCGACCTCCGTGGTGATTCTAGCGTTCGCTCGGTGGGGGCGCTCGCGCCGGTGAGGCCGGCCACACGAGCGGTTGTGACCGAACGGGGGGCGTGATAACAACACCCTGACGATGCTCACGGACCTCGCCACCACCCCCATCGCCGAAACCCTGCGCCGGCTCGCCGTCGAGCGGCGGAGCGGCGACCTCCAGATCCGCACCGGCAAGCTCGTCAAGATCGCGTCCTTCGATCACGGGCGTCTGGTCTTCGCGGGCAGCAACCTGAAGAAGGACCGTTTGGGCGAGGCGCTCCTGGCCCTGGGCCGCATCACCGACGAGGAGTTCACCCGGGTCTCCGCCCTCATGAAGGGAGACCGGAAGCGGCGCTTCGGCGAAGCCCTGATCGCGGCCGGGGTGATGGACAAGAACGAGCTCGGCACCTCGGTCGCGCGGCAGGTGCGGCGTATCGTGCTCTCCCTCTTCGAGTCGGAGGAGGGGGCGGCGTCCTTCGAAGAGCGGCCTTGCGTCATCCCTCTCGACTACATGGTGAGCCTCTCCGTGCCCCGGATCCTCTTCGAGGGGATCCGTCTCATGACGAGCCGCGACCTCGTCCTGGCCGGCCTCGGCCAGCTCGACCGTCCGGTGGTGCTGGCCACGGGGTCTCCCTTCCGCTTCCACCTCGAGGATTGCACGCCCGAGGAAGTCGAGATCCTGGAGCTGGCACGCCGCAAGGTGACGGTGCGCCGTCTGGCCTGGGCCACGGGCGGCCTCGCCTTCTCCCGGCTGCGCGCCGTGTACGCCCTGACCGCGTCGGGCGTGATCGTCCCGGCCGACGTCGCGTCGGTACCGCAGCCCGTGGTCCAGCTCGACACCGGGACCTTCCTGCTTTCCGTGCTGCAGCGGCAGCCCGACCCTTCGGGCGTCACCGCGATCCGTCGCGAAGTGCAAGAAGAGCTGGATCGCTCCGCGCGCCTCGACCGCGAGGCCTGGCTCAAGGTCACCCGCACTGCACCCCGCGAGGACCTCATCCGGGCGCTCGAGGACAAGATGGAGCGCTATCATGCGCTCCGCGACGCGGTGGGGGAAGAGGAGCAGATCAAGACCGACATCGAGGTCATCCTCGGCCGCGCCTCCGCGATGCTCCGGCTCGCCCGCCAGGCCCCTCCCCCCGAGCCGCGTGCGGTTCCGCCCCCGCCACCCGAGCCGCGTGCGGTTCCGCCCCCGCCACCCTCGCCGCGGCCCGTGGAGACGGCTCGCATCGAGGAGGTGCCCCCGGAAGAGCTCACGGAGATCCCGGAGCCGGCCGAAGCCGCGACCGCGCCGGCCCCCGACCAGCCCTTGTCGTCTCCGCCTCCCGATGAGCCGTCGGAGGCCCCAGCACCCGCTCACCGTCCGCGGACCCTCGAAGAGGGTGGAGTGGGCGTGGGGGTGAGCAACTTCGAAGGCCGGGCCCAGATCGAGCACCTCATGATGGAAGCCGAGGTGCGCATGACGGTTTCGGACTACGCCAACGCGGTCAAGGTCTACGAACGCCTCGTCGAGATCGCACCGAAGGTCGGGGCCTTCCGCGCGCGTCTCGCCATCGCCATGGCCTGCTACCCCCGCACCTCGAAGCACGCGGAGCGCCAGTTCATGGAGGCGCTGCGCCTGGACCCGGACAACGCCGACATCCACTACCAGTTCGGCCTCTACTACAAGGCCATGAAGCAGCGGCAGCGGGCGGTGGCCGAGCTGGGGACCGCGGTCCGGTTGAACCCCAGGCACAAGCTGGCCCGGCAGGAGCTCGAGTCTCTCTCCCCCAAGGACTCGGCGCTGACCAGCCTCAAGAAGCTCTTCAGCTAGGCCCGGCCGGCCGCTCACCAGGGCCGGGTCACGAACTCGTAGAGGAACGCCACGGTCACGAAGGTGAGCGCGAGCGACGCCTCGTGGGGAGCGCGGTGCTTTGCGAAACGCCAGAGCCAGGCCGCGGCGAGGAGGACCACGGTCAGGAGAGGGAGCGCCAGAGCGGCGCCGGCGAGATCGAGGCGGCCCACGAAACGGCCGAGGGGCGCCGAGCCCGTGATCCCGCCGAACAGGAAGTACAAGTGGAGGACAAAGACGAGCAGGGTCTCGCGGCCGAGAAGGGCCAGGGCCTGGGTCCCCGGCATGCCGAGTGCCACCAGGGCCTCGACGAGGCGGAAGAACAGCAACAGGCCCCCGAGACGCACGAACACGTAGGCGGGCGAGATGCTCCAGTAGTCCACGCGGCCCTCGAGGAGCCAGGCCAGGACGGAGCCCAGGGCCAGGAGCGCCAGGCCAAAGCCCAGGGCCCGGCGATGCCTCACCCGCGGCTCCTGTCGGCCGAGGGCCGCGCCGGCCACCGTTCCCGCGAGCACGAAGGCCGCGTAGGGAAAGACCGGGAAGATCGAGCCGGTGTGGTTGTCGAAGTAGGCCCCGAAGAAGGGCGGCAGCCGGAAGGAAACCCGGGCGGCCCAGACGAAGGGGCCGGCGGCGACGATCCCCACGGCCAGGGTCCCGGCCCAGGCCGTCCATCGGGTACCGGCGAGGCCCTGAAGCACGATCACCGCGAGCTGGGTCACGGCGATCACCTGGAGGGCGTCGCAGGCGAAGAGCGCCGCCTTCTCGGCGGGCGTGGCGGCGAGCGTCTTGATCAGCGAGAAATAGGGAAGGTGGAGGACATAGCCGACGGCGAGGATGAACCCGAGTCGCCTCGCCCGCCGGATCGCGGCCCGTGCGGAGAGCGGAGCGCGGGGAAGGCCGGCCACGAAGCCCGAGGCGAACAGGAAGCCGGGCGCCGTCGACCCGTGGAATATCGTCTGGAACTGGTAGAAGCCCTGGGCGCGGATCTCGGGTCGGAGCAGGGCGTCGCAGAGGTGGCCCTGGACCATGACCAGGGCCATGAGGCCCCGGAAGGTGTCGATGTAGACCTCACGGTTGGCACTCCGCGCCGACGCCACACGCGAACGATAGACCAGAGAGCGGCCTTTGACGACGACGGCCTTCGCTCAGGCCCCGGGCTCGCCCTGCCCGGCCGCCTCCTGGACATGCTTCAGCAGCATCGACTCCGGTCCCGCCCCTACGAATTCCCCGCTCTCACCCACCACCGTCTTGGGCACCGATGAGACGCGATACTTGCGGGCCAGGTCGGGGTACCCCGTGACCTCCACCCCGTCCGCCGTGACCTTGTCGCTTTCGATCGCGAACTGGTAGGCCAGGCGAACCGCCCGGGGGCAGTAGGGTCAAGTCGGGGTGGAGAAGACCTGGATGTGCACCGCCTTGTCGAGGGCGCGAAGGGCCGCCTTCGTCTCGTTGTTGAGGCCGCTCTCCCCGCTCGACACCGCGAGGATCGCGTCCACGAGCGAGCCGAACTCGTAGCCCTGGGGGAGCCCGTACATGCGCACGCCGTAGTCCTTGCTCTCGCCCACGACCGCGATGGCCGGGATGCGCGCGATCCCGAACTCGCGCACCTTGTCCAGGTCGAGCACGAAGTTGTACGACTCGGCGCGGATGCGGGAGTCGAGCCCGGCCAGCTCTTCCACGAGGCGCCTCACCTGCTCCGACTCGGGGTCGGCCAGGGCCTGCGAGAACACCAGCAGGCGCACCGGGTTCTCGAGGTTCTGGAATTCCTGCTTCAGCTCCCCCGCAACCTCGTCGTCGATGAGCGCCATCGGGGCGCGAGTATAGCATCCGGCTCTCGCCGGGAGCCGGTCAGATCCAGCTCGGAAACCAGGTCCACACCCCCACGCCGAGGAGGCGCGCCGAGAACCACGAGGAGGGGATGGGCAGCGCGGTGAGAAGGGGTACGAACACCAGGAAGATCACGACCACGGCCGCGACGTAGCTTCGGGCGAGGGGTGCGCCCGCGCCCTCGGGCTCGTCCCACCAGGGGTCGAGCAGCATGGCGAGGCTCAAGCACGCGTAGGGAATCGCCTCGAAGAGGTAGTGGCTGTAGTTGAGGGTGCGCGGGGAGAGGCCCCAGGGCAGGTAGAGCAGGCAGAATCCGGCCCCCGCGAAGATTCGACGCGGGTCACGCGCGTGCGCACCGGTGACGAGGGCCCAGGCCGCGGCGGGCACCGAGAGCCACCAGATCAGGGGATTTCCGACCGCGATGATCCCGCGCACGATCTCGTTCTTGTTCTCGAAGAAGTACCACGCGGGGCGGTAGAGCCAGGGCCAGGTCCACCACTTGCTGAAGTAGGGGTGGGTGGCGTTCAGGTGGGCGTGGTAGTTCCAGATGTTGCGCTGCTCTCGGACCAGGCGCTCCGCGGCCCCCCACGCGCTCTGGAACTCGCCGCGGTGGTGCCACTGCGCGAGGAGCGGCGCATAGCTCAGCACGTACAAGGCGAAGGGCAAGACGACGAAGGCGAGGGCCAGGAGCGCCATCTCGCGCGGCCTTTGGAGCCGGCGCCCGCGGACCACGAGGAACACCAGCCCGAAGAACCCCGCGGCCCAGAGGCTGGTCCACCGCGTGGAGAGAGCGAGGCCGAGGAAGGTCCCGAGGAGAGCCATGTCGCGCACGAGGAGCCTCTCCTCGAGCACGGCCCGCAGGAGCGCCAGGGCCGCGGCGAGCTGAAACAGGACCGCGAAGATGTTGGTCATGGCGATACGGCTTTGCACGAGGTAGACCCCGTCGCAGAGGAGCAGGACCGTGGCCAGGATCGCGGCCCGCTCGGCCTGAAGGGTGCGCCGGGCGAACAGATAGAAGACTGGGGCGAGGGCGATGCCCGCGAGGGCGGAGGGCAGCCGCCAGGCCCAGGGCTTGTACCCGAAGGTGGCGACGCCGGTGGCGATGAGCAGCTTCGCGGTGGGTGGGTGGACCCAGTCGATGGGGGCTTCTCCCACGAGGTACTGCCGGGCGCTCTTGGCGTGGTAGACCTCGTCGAAGTACTCCTCGGTCGGGAAGGCCAGGAAGGGCAGCCGGAACACGGCGGCCACGACCGCGAAGAGCAGGGCCAGACGCAGATCCCGAGACATGCCTATCCCCCGCTCCTGCTCTTCGGCGCCAGAAGCTCCAACGCATAGCGCACGGGGATTCCGAACGAGCTCCCCCCGAAGCTCGTGAGCACGGCGTACTCGACGGCGATGACCTCTCCGTTGCGGTCGAGGACGGGCCCCCCGCTGCCGCCGTGGGTGGTCTGGGCATCGAAGACGATGTCGGTCTTCGTGACGTCCCCGATGTGGCCCTGGGTGGCCGAGGGGCGAATGAGGCGCTGCGCGGCCAGCCCGTCGGCGATGCGCAGGGCGCTCATGCCGCTCTCCTCCACGATGTCGTTCACCGCCTGGGTCTCGGCCTTCGCCAGGATGGCCTCGAGGCCCGTCGGATAGCCGAGGACGACGACCGCGCTCCCCGGCACGGCCGCACGCCCGGATCGGTCCAGGGGAAGCACCGGCACCTTGCGGCCCTTGAGGTCCACGCGGACGAGGGCCAGGTCCACCGATTCCGAGACGCGCACCACGGTCAGGTCGAGGGCCCGGGACTCGCGGGGGAAGAAGGCGCGGAACGAGACCACCCGCGGCTTGGCCCCCAGGGCCAGCACGGCCGCCGCCGTCGCGTCTTTCCACCAGGGCTCGGCGACGTGGCGGTTGGTCAGGAGCAGGCCGTGCCGTTCCACGAGGAAACCCGTCCCCACGTAGTCCACCGAGTGGACTTCGCCCGTCCCCAGGGCATCCAGGGTGTACTCGCCGGCGGCGTCCCGCCGGGGCTGGCCCGCGGCGTCCAGCACGTAACGGAGGGAACGGCCCTCGGCGTCCACGAACACGAAGGAGCCCTGGATCAGGCAGACGCCGGGGCCGAAATCGCGGATGATCCGCTCCGCCCCGGCCTTCTCCGTCTCCAGGCTCACGATGCGTTCGCGGGTGGCCTGGAGGTCGCTGCGTACCGCCTCCACCTCCCCGGCCCGGGCCTCGGCCAGCCGCTGGTTCAGCTCCCGCACGCGACGCTCGAACTCCTGGGCTTCGGCCACGCGCGCGCGACGCTCTTCCTCGAACCGGCGGCGCTCCGCGTCGATGCGCTCACGGAATTGGCGTTGCTCGGCCTCCGAAGCCTGCATCGCCTCTCGGAGATGGCGGATCTCCACCCGGAGCTTGTGGGACTGCCAGGCGGCGAAGACTCCGGCCGCGAGTCCTGCGCAGAGCATGATCGCCAGCGTGATGCGGAAGGACAGGCTGGTGCGGCGGCGGAACTCCCGGGCCAGGATCCAGAGGAACCGGAGGACGTCCGTGGCGTGCACCGGGCCTTCGGGCCGTGCCCAGCGCATGGATTGAGACAAGGAGGTCCGGACCTTGTCCCCGGCCCGGAACCGGAGCTTGGGGCCGTCCGCACCCAGCTCGATCACGTCGCCGTCGCGCAGGACGGCCTCTTCGACCGCCTCGCCGTCCACCGAGATGCCGAGACCCGACGCCTCGTCCCGGACCACCACCTCGCCCTCGCGCTCGAAGAGCAGGGCGTGGTACTCGGCGGTGCCGGGCACGACCACCGCGAGATCCGGCCGCGATCCGATGCCGGCGGGCAGGGAGACGTCGTCGACCTGGCCCCGACGTGCCCCGGAAAGGTGGATGAAGCTCAGGCCGCGCGGCTCCATCCGAGCCGGCTCACTTGACCTCTTGAACGCTCTTGGGGCCGATGCGACGGTCCACCGGAGCCGTCGTCATCTTCGCCCATCCCGACGAGCCCACCCGCAGGAAGACTTCGCTGATGACGTCCTTGTAGAGCTCGTGAGCGAAGATCCCCTCCGCCTTGCCCGTGGTGGTGTAGTGCCCCTCGGACTGCAAGACCACGAGGGTCAGGGCTCCGGGGGCGAGCGGCTTGTCGGAACGAGTGACCTGCTCCCAGGCACCACCCCAGGTCTGCCCCTCTTCCCCCACCCGGCGAAAGTTCGCAGAGGCCTGGATGGGCCGGGTGGGCCCCTGGCTCTTGTTGCGAAGGGTGAAGCGCACGACCGGGGAGATGTAGAGGGTGTCGCCCGCCTTCCGCTCGATCGCGTAGTAGGTCTCGAGGCCCAGGATCTCGAGCTCCTTCTGCGGCTCCGGGGTCTGGCACGCGCTCGCCGCGAGGACCGCGGCAAGAGCGGCCGCCAAACGCTTCGCCATGCCCCGATTCTATACCGGCCCTCCGGCCGGGGCGGGTTGGGGTATGGGGAGCGCGATGCGGAAGCGCGCTCCGTGCGCGGGGGGCTCCGGGTTCGGCAGGAGCTCGAGGGTCCCCCCGTGGTCTTCGACGAAGCGGCGCGAAACGGCGAGGCCGAGGCCCGTGCCCTTCTTCTTGCCGAAGGTGGCGAAGGGCTGGAAGAGCTTGTCGCGAATCGCGTCCGCCACCCCCGGCCCCTCGTCGGCGATGAGCACGGCCAGCCAGGGCTCGCTCGGCTCCGGGCCTGGCGGACCCGGCTCGAGACGGGCCACGAGGCTGAGCCGGCCTCGGCCCCCCATCGCGTCGCAGGCGTTGGCCGCGATGTTGGAGATCGCCCGCCGCAGCTTGTCGACGTCGAGGGCCGCGCTCACTCCCCGAGGCAGGTCGGCGTCCGTGGTCACCTCCAGGCGGGGTAGCTCTTCGGCGACGCCCGCGGCCAGATCGTTGATCAGGGAGGTGAGCACGACCGGCCGCCTCACGAGCTTGGTGCTGCCCCGTACGAAGTCGAGGGTCTCGCCGGTCATCCGTTCCAGTCGGTCGACGTTGTCCACGATGAGGCGCGCCCGGTCGCGCACCTCCTGGGCCGGCAGCCCGTCTTCGAGCAGGGTCTCCGCGTACCCGCGGATGACGGTCATGGGCCCGCGGAAATCGTGGGCGAGCATTCCCGCCATGGTTCCGAGGGCGGCCACGCGTTCGGAAGCGATCAGCTCCTTCTGGTAGAGGTGGTTCTCCAGGGCGAGGGCGGAGTGATCGGCGATCACGCTGAGCAGCCGGGCTTCGGCGGGCTGGAACGGGAGCCGGCGGCGGCGGCGAGGCGGCCCGAGAACCAGCATCCCCACGAGCCCGCTACGCGCCATCAAGGGGACGAGCGCCCCGTCTCCCTTCCCGGGAGTTTCCACGACCTGGCCGTCCGCGACGAGGTACCGGGCTTCGGGGGCAGGGACTCCGCCGTCGGCCGCGCCCACGGGGTGCACCCCGCCGCCATCGCCCAGCGACAGACCTTCGAAGGTCTCCATCTTCCGGTCCCAGAGCAGGAGGACGGCCCGGTCCAGATACAGGGCCGCGGGCAACGACTGCGTGAGCAGGCGCGCCAGGTCCTGGGGATCGGTGGCGTGCAGCGTTTCGTCGGCCAGGCGCCGCAGCGCGTGCGTGCGGGACCGTAGTTTCACTTTTATTGACAGCCGGAAGAGCCCCTGCCTATGATACGAATCATTCAGCCGTGAGGCCAGGAGAGCAGCAGCGCTCGCCCGTGCCTTCGCCGGAAGACTCCTTTCGGCGGCGCGGCAACCACAGAGGCGAAGATGATCGAGGTCGAGAGCCTTACAAAAAGGTACGGGCGCGCGACGGCTGTGGACGGCGTCTCGTTCCGCGTCGAGCGTGGCGAGATCCTGGGCTTCCTGGGGCCGAACGGCGCGGGCAAGACCACCACCATGCGCATCCTCACCTGCTACCTGCCGCCCACCGAGGGTACCGCCCGGGTGGCCGGGCACGACGTGTTCAAGGAGCCGCTCGAGGTCAAGAAGCGCATCGGGTACATCCCCGAGACCCCGCCCCTCTATCCCGACATGGACGTCGACACGTTCCTCGACTTCTGCGCCAAGATCAAGGGCATCCCGGGCAAGGAGCGCAAGGCCAGGATCGCCGACGCCACCGAGAAGTGCCGCATCGGCGACGTCCGGAACAAGCTGATCAGCAAGCTCTCCAAGGGCTATCGGCAGCGGGTCGGCCTGGCCCAGGCCATCCTCGCCAACCCCGACGTGCTGATCCTCGACGAGCCCACCGCCGGCCTCGACCCGAAGCAGATCATCGAGACCCGGGAGCTCATCAAGAGCCTGGGGGGTGAGCACACGATCATCCTCTCGACCCACATCCTCCCCGAGGTGGAGATGACGTGCGGGCGCGTCGTCATCATCAGCAAGGGGCGGGTGGTGGCGGAGGACACGCCGCAGAACCTCACCCGGCGGCTCAAGGGCTCGGGCGCCCTGCGCGTGGAGATCCGCGGCGACCAGGGACCGGCCTTCGACACCCTCCGTGCGGTACCCGGCGTGGTCGCGATCCGGCCGCGGCCCGAGGGCTCCGATGCCACCGTCTTCGAAGTGGACACCGAGCCCGGGCGGGATCTGCGCGCGGAGCTGGCCGCGGCCGTCGTCTCCCGGGGCCTCGGCCTGCTGGGCCTTCACCAGGCGGGCATGAGTCTCGAAGACATCTTCCTGGAGCTCACCACGACCGACTCCGCGACGGCCCCGGCCGCCGCCACCCCGGAGGTGCACGCGTGACCGCCCTGCGCAACGTCCTCGCCATCGCCGAGAAGGAGTGGCGCCACTACTTCGGCAGCCCCATCGCCTACGTGGCCCTCTTCGTCTGGACCATGCTCTTCGGCATCTTCTTCTACTTCGCGTTCTCCTTCTTCCTCGAGCAGTCGATGCGCTCCATGGGCCAGGAGATGGGGGGCGGCATGAAGCTGTCCCTGAACGACTACCTCATCGGGCCGGTCATCCGGAACATGGCGGTGGTGGCGCTCTTCATCACCCCCATGCTGACCATGCGGCTCTTCGCCGAGGAGAAGCGGCAGGGAACGATCGAGCTCCTGGCCACGGCCCCCATCACCGACCTCCAGGTGGTGATCGGCAAGTTCCTGGCCGCGGTCGCCCTCTACGCCCTCATGATCGCGTCCGGCCTCGTCAACGTGGCCTTCCTCTGGGTCTACGCCGCGAACCCGCCGGAGTGGAAGCCGATCCTCACCGGCGCCCTCGCCCTCCTCCTCCTGGGCTCCTGCTTCATCGCCCTCGGCCTGTTTCTCTCGACCCTCACCAAGAACCAGATCGTGGCCGGCATCCTCTCGTTCTGCCTCTTCCTCGGGCTTTGGACCCTGGGCTGGGCCGACGATCCGGTCGCGGGCCCGGTCATGAAGACCGTGGCCTACCTGGGCGTGACCACGCACATGGACGAGATGGCCAAGGGCATCCTCGAGCTCAAGGACGTGGTCTTCTACCTGAGCTTGATCGCCTTCGGTCTCTTCCTGACCCACCAGTCGGTGGAGAGCCAGCGGTGGAGGGCGTGAGCATGAAGAAGCTCGTCGATCTCCTCGCACCTCTCGGCCTTCTGGTCATGATCGGCTCGCAAGCCTGGGTCCGCGCCGGGAAGAACCTCCCGGGCAAGGCCGACTACTGGCTGATCGCGGGCGCCGTGCTCGTGCTCTTCCACCTGATCCTGCGATGGGAGGACATCGCGGGGCTCGTGGGCCGCCGCCAGATGCGCTACGGCGCCAACACCTTCGTGCTGGCCCTCGTGGTGCTGGCCATCCTCGGGGGCGTCAACTACGTGGCGGCGCGCCGCGGGGTTCGTTGGGACCTGACCAAGGGCCAGCGCTTCAGCCTCTCCGACCAGACCACCAAGGTCGTGAACGGCCTCAAGGAGGACGTGAAGATCACCTACTTCCAGAGGGGCCGCGACCTCCAGCGGGGGCAGGACCGGCTGAAGACCTACCAGTCCCTCTCGTCGAAGATCAAGGTCGAGTTCGTGGACCCGGTGGCGAGCCCGGGCAAGACCCAGGCCTACGACGTCCGCGGGCCCTGGCCGATCCTCATCGTGGAGAAGGGGACGAGCAAGGAGAAGATCACCAACGACTCCGAGCAGGACATCACGAACGCCCTCATCAAGATCACGCGCGACAGCAAGCGCACGGTCTGCTTCGCCGAGGGCGAGGGCGAGCGCGACGTCGAGGACAGCGGGGATCGCGGCTGGTCGAACGCCAAGGGCGCGCTCGACCAAGAACCAATACGAGACGAAGAAGGTGGCCCTCCTCCGCGAGAAGAAGGTGCCCGAGGACTGCACCGTGTTCGTGATCGGGGGCCCCGACAACGACCTCCTGCCCGAGGAGATCGACGCGGTCCGGAGCTACGTGAAGGGGGGCGGGCGCCTGCTCGCGGGAATCGATCCGGAGACGAAGGCCGCCTACCCGAACCTCACCGCGCTCCTCAAGGAGTGGAACGTCGAGGCGGGCAAGGACATCGTGGTCGACGCTTCGGGCATGGGCCAGCTCTTCGGCGCCGGGCCCTTGACCCCGCTCGCCCTCGAGTACCCGTACCACGAGATCACCAAGGACTTCCGCGTGGCCACCGCCTTCCACATGGCCCGCAGCATGGAGGCCGGAAAGGCCACGATCGAAGGGGTCTCCGCCCAGGACCTCGTCAAGACCTCGCGCGACAGCTGGGGGGAGACCGACCTCGACCTCAAGAGGCAGCCCGAGTTCAACGAGGGGAAGGACAAGGCCGGTCCGGTGTCGCTGGGCGTGGTCGTGACCGTGCGCGGGCCCGCGCCGAGCCCGGCTCCGAGCCCGTCGCCCTCGCCCGCGGCAGACGCGCCCAAGCCGCCCGAGGGCAAGGTGGCCGCCTTCGGCGACAGCGACTTCGCGAGCAACGCGCTCCTCGGCTTCCAGGGCAACCAGGACTTCTTCCTGAACGTCGTGGCCTGGCTGTCCGAAGACCAGGACCTCATCTCCATCCGGCCCCGGGAGCCCGAAGACCAGCGCCTCACGGTCTCGCGCCAGACCCAGCAGAACGTGGCCATCCTGGCCCTGATCCTGCTGCCCGGCCTCTTCATCGTCCTCGGTATCGCGACCTGGTGGCGGCGGCGGTAGGGACCCGGCAATGACGAACAAGCTGCCGGAGTTCTGGAAGACGTACGTCGCCCTCGTCGTGGTCGCCGGCCTCGCCGCCTACATCTTCCTCGTCGAGCAGAAGCGCGAGCCGAGCACGGGAGAGAAGCCCAAGGAGAAGCTCTTCACCCTGGACAAGGCCAAGGTGAAGGAGATCACCCTCGCCCGGACGGGGGGCGAGACCATTCGCCTGGTCAAGAGCGGCGCGGACTGGCGCATGGCCGAGCCCATGGCCGTGGCCGCCGACACGACGGCGGTCGAGAGCCTCCTGTCGAGCCTCGAGGGGCTCGAGGTGCAGGACGAAGCCGCGGCCAACCCCGAGCGGCTCGCGGACTACGGCCTCGGCGCTCCGCGCATCCAGCTGACGGTGGTCGCGGACGGAGCCAAGGAGCCCCTTCGTCTCCTCCTGGGCGAAAAGCTCGTGGACGGGAGCGGCGTCTACGCCAAGCTGCCGGACAAGCCGCGGGTCTTCACCATCGCCTCCTACGTGGAGAGCTCGCTCGACAAGAAGCCCTTCGACCTTCGCGACCGCGATTTCCTGAAGGTCAAGCGCGACGCGGTGAAGACCCTCGCGGTCGAGGGACCCGAGGGCCGCTACGCCCTGGCCCGGGACGACAAGGGAGAGTGGGCCTTCACCGCGCCGCTCCAGACCAAGGCCGGGCGCTGGGCCGTCGACGGCCTCCTGGGCCCGGTCGAGAACCTGCGCATGGACTCGGTCGCGGCCGAGGACGCCAAGGACCTGAAGCCCTTCGGCCTCGACAAGCCCGCACGCACCGTCACCCTGGGCCTCGCGGACGGCAGCACGAGGACCCTCGAGATCGGGGCCGCCACCGCCGACAAGAAGTACCAGGTGCGCCAGTCGGGCTCGGCGATGGTGGCGGTGGTGCCCCCGTCGCTCGTCGACGAGCTGGCCAAGGGGATGGCCAACCTGCGGGCCAAGCGCCTGCTCGACGTGGCCACCTACGACGTGGAGGGCTTCGACGCGACCGAGGCCGGAGTCAAGAAGACCTACGCCAAGAGCACGGTCAAGGACAAGGACGGGGTCCCGACCTCGAAATGGAAGCGGACCGCCCCCGACGCCAAGGACCTGGAGACGAGCAAGGTGGAGGACGCGCTCTTCAAGGTCTCCGGGGTCGAGGCCAGCGAGCTCATCGACGCGCCCAAGGCCGACGCCGAGTACGGGCTCGACGCTCCCGCGTTCCAGCTCGTGATCCGCATGGGAGCGGGCAAGGGCCAGTCGCAGCTCGCGGTCGGCAAGAAGGGCGACTTGGCCTACGCCCGCCGGAGCGGTGACGCGGCCGTGCTCAAGCTCGAGGGCCCGAAGGCCGACGACCTCATCAAGGCCTTCAAGGAGCTCTGAGCTAGGGGTTCTGGGTGGGCAGCAGCGAGCGGACGAAGAGGACCACTCTCCAGCGATCCTCCTCGCTCGACATCTTCTCCTCGCCGGGTGGCATCAGGACGTCGCTACCGACCTTCCGGCCCTTCGAGAGCTTCCAGAAGATCTCCCCGTCGGTGAGGCGGGCCTGCACGGTGGGCGAGGTCAGGTCCCGCGGGGTGACCATTCCGAAAGCGGCGGCGGGCCCGTCGCCCTTGCCTCCCTGGCCGTGACAGGTGGAGCAGTGCTTCAAGAACAGGGCGCGGCCCCGCTTCAGGGCCTCCTTGGAAGGCGACACGGGGTTCACCTTCGCCTGCTCGGCCTGGGGGGCGACCCACGGCGCGTCGTCGCCCGAGGACGCGCGGGCGACCACGAGAAGGCCGAGGACCGCGGGCACGATCAGGGTGCGCCGGCTCAAGGCTTGCCCCCGGGGGCGGGAAGGCTCGCGGGCCGGGGCGGGGCCGGGGCTGCGGGACGGCGCGCCTTCGCGGGCACTCTTGATGAAGATCGGCGTGATGGGGACGTCCTTGAAGGCGTCGCCCTTCGTGGTTGTGGCGACGGCCACGATCTTGTCCACGACGTCCATGCCCTCGACGACCTCGCCGAACACCGCGTAGCCGGCGCCGCCGATCCCGAAGTCGAGCCGGTGGTTGTCCCGCACGTTGACGAAGAACTGCGACGTCGCGCTGTCGGGATCGTTGGTCCGGGCCATGGCCACCGTGCCCCGGGAGTTACGGAGGCCGTTCCTGGCCTCGTTCCTGACGGGAGGACGCGTCGGCTTCTCCTTCATGTCCGGGGTGAAGCCGCCGCCCTGGGCCATGAAGCCGGGCATCACGCGGTGGAAGATCGTGCCGTCGTAGTGGTGGGCGCGCACGTACTTCAGGAAGTTGTCCACGGAGAGGGGCGCTTTTTCGGGGTTGAGCACGATCCGGATCGTCCCCAGAGAGGTCTCGAGCACGACCACCGGGCCGCTCGGCGCGGGCCTCGGCTCGGGGGCGGCCGCGGGCGGGGCCTGGGCCAGCGCGAAGAACAGCGGAACGAGGGCAACGATCATTGGAGTGAGCCTCCCTCCTTGGTCCCGGATACGCCGCATTGTATCAGCGGCGTGGTTGCTCGGCTCGGCGGGGGGCCTTAGAATGCCTCTATCCTCATGGTCCTCTTCAACTATTCGACCAAGGAGCTGACCGCCAAGGTCGTCTACTACGGGCCGGGGCTCTGCGGGAAGACCACCAACCTGCAGTGGATCCACGAAAAGGTGCCCATCAAGAACAAGGGCAAGATGCTGTCGCTGGCCACCGAGACCGACCGCACCCTCTTCTTCGACTTCCTGCCCATCGAGATCGGCACCATCCGGGGCATGAAGACGAGGATCCAGCTCTACACCGTCCCGGGCCAGGTCTTCTACAACGCGACGCGGCGCATGGTGCTGAAGGGGGCCGACTGCCTGGTGTTCGTGGTGGACAGCCAGGAGCCGATGCTCGACGCGTCCATCGAGAGCTTCGAGAACCTCCGCCAGAACCTCGAGGCCAACGAGATCAACCCGGACCAGATCCCCATGGTCTTGCAGTACAACAAGCGCGACCTTCCGAACGCGCTGCCCATCGAGATCCTGAACGAGCGCATGAACCCCAACGGGTTCCCCTTCTACGAGGCGGTGGCGGTCAAGGGGGTCGGGGTCGAGGAGACGCTCAAGGGTGTCACCAAGCTCGTGTTCAAGTCGTTGTCCGCGAAGTACGGGGAGCCGGGGGCCGCACCGGCCCCGTCCTCCGCCGCGCCCTCGGCCACGAACCCGGTACCGGGCTTGCCTCCTCGCTCCGCCGTGGGAGCACCGTCGGCCACCATCCCGCCCGAGGGCCCGCGCATCGTGCCCGAGAGCCCGGAAGAGCTGCTCGACGGGCTCGATCTCACGCCCCCGGCCGTGGGCCTCGAGGTGGAGCCGGGCCGGGAGGGGGCGGGCGCCGCCTCGGCCGCGCACGCCCGAAGCACGCTCGTCGCCGAGGCGGACGAGGCGGAAGACTTGCGGCGGCGCATCACGCGACCGATCTCGGGGCCCGACTACGAGGTGAACCTCGAGGAGGTCGAGGAAGTTTCCTCCCCGGAAGTGATGGAAGAGATCTCGCTCGACTCGGAGCCCCTCACCACCTTCGAGCCCGAAGGCGACGGCGAGGAAGTCGAGCCGACCCTGGCTCCGCCGTCGTTCTCGGAGACGGAGGACCTGCCGCCCCTCGAGCCCGTTCCGCCAGCACCCACGCCGGTGCCTTACTCTCCACCGGTACCTTACTCCCCTCGCTCGCGCGAGCCGGCGCCCCTGGTCATCGAAGTCGAGGCCGGTCGCAACGACGTCACCCTGCCCATCGAGCTGAACATCGAGCCTGGCGTCGAGCAGGTCAGCTTGAACCTGCGCCTCGTCTTCAACATCCGTCGCTAGCGAAGAGACGCCCGGCCCTCAGTCCCCGGCCGGGGCCGCGAAGACCGCCGAGCGCTGCACGTCTTCGTAGCGGACCTTGCCCACGTCGAAGGCCAGGATCGCGCCCTTGAGCTTGGCGAAGGTCTGGTCGAACGAGGGCAGGGTCTTGCGCGCACGGGTCAACGGTGTGGTCCGCGCCAGCACGTAGTTCTTCACGTAGGGATGGCGGATCCCGCGCTTCTTGAGGGCGGCGACCACGCCGGCGAGGGCCGCGTCCACTTCCCTCACCGCGGCGGCCCGCTCGCCCCGGACCTCCAGCGAATCGGCGAGCCGGCCTTTCAGGAACTTGTCGACCCGCCGGAGGATCGGGGCAAAGGCCCCGCCCGCGAAACGCTTGTTCTCCTCGTAGAGCAGGCCGAGGGTGATGAAGTGGGGAGCCTCGAACTGGAAAGCGAAGTCCTCTTCTCCCCGCTTCGGCTGCTCGACCGCGAGCCCACGGTACATCCGGATCACCTCGAGGGACTTCTCCTTGAGGTTGTGGGCCTTCTCCGTGTTCAGCGCCAGGATCTGATAGGCCACCTCGGCCTCGGGGATCAGGATCACCGGTGCCCACTTTGCCTTGAGCTTCTCGAGCACCGTGCGCCGATGGTGGCCGTTGGGCGTCCAGTAGACTCCCGGCCGCGGCGAGACGACCACGATCGGGTCGACGAATCGGTCGATCTTGCGCACCACCTCTTGCAGGCGCTTCGCGTGGGTAGGTGAGAGGTCGCGCTGGTAGGGGGTCGGCTCGACCTTGTCGAGAGGCAGCAAGCAGAAGGCCTGCCAGCGATCGCCGACCGGCTCGCGGTAGAGGGCCAGGACGTGGCCGCCGTCTCCTTCCACCTGTTCGAGAAGCGCCGACACCGCCGCAGGCGGCCGCCCCTCCGCCGGGAATTGCCCGTAGGACCCCATGGCCCAGCAGTGTAGCGCCGCCCTCGGTAGAATGCCGGCGAGGCCCCCCATGAGATCGAGAGCCCTCCCTAGCACCCTCGTCCTCGTCCTCGGCATCCTGGCCGCGGTGCCGCTCCGGGCCCAGCTCACGCCCGTGAGCGTCGACCTCGGCGGCAACGGCCTGGGCCTCGCCCTTCGGCGGCTGGGCGTCACCGGGCGCGTTCTCTGTGTCACCGCCCATCCCGACGACGAGCACAACGGCGTGCTCGTGCGCCTCTCTCGCGGCCTGGGCCAAAGGACCGCCCTCCTCACCCTGACCCGGGGCGAGGGCGGCCAGAACGCGATCGGCCCCGAGCTCGGCGAGGCCCTCGGCGTCTTGCGTACCGAAGAGCTCCTCGCGGTGCATCGCTACGACCGCGTCGAGCAGTACTTCGCCCGCGCCTACGAGTTCGGCTTCTCGGTGAACGTCGAGGAAACGCTCGAGAAATGGGGCCACGACGAGACCCTGGGTGACGTGGTCCGGGCCATCCGGACGTTTCGGCCGGACGTGATCCTCACCCTGCCTCTCGACGAGCCCACCCACCAGCACCATTCGACGAGCGCCCTGCTCGCGCGCGAGGCGTTCCGGGCCGCGGCCCTTCCCGACCGCTTCCCCGAACAGGTGCAAAGCGGGCTCCGCCCCTGGCAGGCCGCACGGATCTACCAAGGCGGCGTGGGGGGAAGCGCCGCGGCGGCGGGCGGATCGCCGATCAAGCTCTCGACCGCGGCCTTCGATCCCCTGCTCGGCATGAGCGCCCAGCAGTTCGGGGTCCTGGCCCGATCCGCTCATCGCTCGCAGACCGCGCGCCAGATGCGCGAGGACCCCGGCAAGGGCGAAGCCACCTTCCTCCTCGTGGACCGCGAGCCCAAAGGCGACGGCCCCGAAGCCGGTATCCTCGACGGCCTGGACACGACGCTCTCGGGCCTCGCCCGTTTCGTGAAGGGCGAGGAGGCGCAGGCGGCCTTCCTGGCCCCGGACCTCGCCCGACTCGAAGACGCCCTGCGGAGCGCACGGGACGCCTACGACGCGCGCTCTCCCGAGAAGGCGACCGAGCCCCTGGCCCAGGTCCTGGGTGCGGTGCGCAAGACCTGGGACGACGTGGCGCAGAGCCGCCTCTCCGAAGCCGCCCGCGAAGAGCTCCTCTCCCGACTCGACGACCAGGAGCGCTACGCTTCGGAGGCTCTCGCCCTCGCCCAGGGCCTCGTGATCGAAGCCCGACTCGCCGAGGGCACGGTGGTCCCCGGCCAGACGCTCGCGGTGACCTTGTCCATCTGGAACCAGGGCCAAGCCGCGGTGTCGGTGGACGACGCCAGCGTCGAGGTGCCCGGCGGCTGGTCGGCGTCGCGCAAGGAGGGCGAGGTGCGCGCGGTCGAGCCGGGTCAGTCCTTGCGGATGCGTTACGACATCACCGCCGCGGCCTCGGCCCTTCCGACCGGGCCCTACTGGAAGCGGCAACCCCAGAAGGAGCGCTACGCGATCGATCCGGCAGGGGCGGAGGGCCTTCCCTGGAGCCGGCCCGACGTGACCGCGAGCGCCCGCGTCCGCGTGGCCGGGGTTGCCCTTCGCCTCGAGACTCCCGCCGTGTTTCGCTACGAGGCGGCCGGTGGCGGCGAGAAGCAGCACGTGCTCGAGGTCGTGCCCGCGCTCTCCGTCCTTGTGAGCCCCGACGTGCTGGTCTTTCCGACCGGCGGCCCCCGCGCCGCCAAGGAGGTGCGGGTCAAGGTCAAGAGCTACGCGCCGGGCGCAACCACGGCCGCGGTCCGCGTCCTCGGCCCCGAAGGGTGGCAAGTCGAGCCCAAGGAAGTCCCCGTGGGCCTGAACCGCCCGGGGGACGAGGCCACCGCGCGCTTCTACGTGACCGCTCCTTTGGGGCTCCGCGCGACGAGCGCCACCCTCCACGCCGTGGCCGTCCGCGAAGGGCGCGAGTACGGCTCTTTCGTGCAGGAGATCGCCTACCCCCACATCCAGTCCCGCCAGAGGCTGGTCCCGGCCGAAGCGCGTCTCCTGGCCTTCGACGTCCGCACCGCTCCCGGGGTACGCGTGGGCTACGTGATGGGCAGCGGGGGATCAGGTCGCCGCCGCGATCGAGGCGCTCGGACTCCCGCTGACCCTGCTCACCGCCGACGACCTGGCATTCTCGGACCTCGGCCGGTTCTCCACGATCGTGATCGGTGTCCGCGCCTACGAGACCCGGCCCGACTTGCGGGCCCATCACCCGCGGCTCATGAAGTGGGTGGAGGCAGGCGGACACCTGCTCGTGCAATACCACCGTGCGGCTTTCAACGGGGACCCGGTGACGGCGCCCGCGGTTCCGAACAGCCCCTATACGCCGTGGCCCGCCTCCGTGACTTCGCGCCGCATCACCGACGAGACCGCCAAGCTCGACGCGCTCGTGCCCGCGAGTTCCGTCTTCACCACCCCGAATCGCCTCGACCCAGCCGACTGGACCGGCTGGGTTCAAGAGCGCGCGATCCAGCTTCTCGATGCCCGCGACCCGCGTTATGTGGAGCTCCTCGCGGGGGCCGACCCCTTCCCCAAGAACCCCGGAGTGCAGAAGGGGATCCTGGTCGAGAGCCAGGTGGGCAAGGGCACCTGGACCTACACCGGGCTCGTGCTCTTCCGCCAGCTGCCCGCGGGAAACCCGGGGGCCTATCGGCTGCTCGCGAACCTGATCAGCCGACCGCGGCCACGGTAACGCCTCAGGGGGCGATGGGAAAGACGGTGGTGCGGGTCTCGGCGTCCCGGCCGTCGCTGAGCGTGACCCGAAGCTCGTAAGCCCCGGGAGTGAAGCTCCCCATGGGGACGCTGCTCGCCAGTTGGATGCGACCGTCGGGATCCGGCAGCACGCGGGCAGGCGGGGTGGCCGCGACCTTCTTGCCGTCGCGGACGACTTCCACCTGGGCGCTCACCCCCGGCCGTTCGAGCGACGGCCAAGCCGTCAAGAAGAAGGTCAGCTCCTGGCCCGCCTCGCGCCGCATCGGCCGGTCGAGGTTCGGATAGAGCAGCACGTCGTGGTATTGCAGCGGACGAGGACCCGAGGCCGCACCCGCGGGGACCTTCTGGGCGTTTCGCACGACGATGAGGCTGCTGGCCCGCAGCCGGCCCGAAGCCGCCGCGGGAATCTCGAGGCTGGCGCGCACGCCGCCCGCGGCGTCGGCCAGCGCATCGTAGGCCACGGCCTCGAGCCTGTAGGACCCGGGCGGAAGGCGAGTCTCCCGGTAGAAATGCACCTCGGCCTTCCGGGCCTCTTCGAGGCGCGCCAACGGTCCTGTAAGCGGATAGCGCTGGCTCATCTTGGCCACCACCTCGCCCGCGCCATCCCGAATGAGGGCCACGATGGTGAAGTCCTGGAGGAACGTGCCCGCCTTCTTGTCCACCCGGAAGGCGAGGGCCCCGGCGGGAATCTCGATCACGACCGGCACCACGGACAGCCCGGGTTCCACCGGGAATTGCAGGCCGCCGAGGCGCAGCGGCACCTGCGTCGGGAGCGTCCCCCCCGCGTCGAGGCGCGCGAGGGCCGGCGCCTCGTAGTCGAGGGCGGGGACAGAGGCCGCCGTCTTCAGGGCCAGGTAGCCCTGGCGGGCCTGGAGCCGGGCGTGAGGCGAACGCAGCTTGATGCTGATGGTTCGAAATCGGCCGTCATAGGTCTGGTTCTTGGGCGAGTAGGAGAGCAGGTAGTAGGCGCTCAACTCCTCGTCGATCTGCGCGAGTCCGACGGAGAGGTCGTTGGTGTCGCGGATCAGGAAACCGCCGGTCTGGTCGGCGAGGCGGCCGAGGCCGCTCTCGGCCGCGAACCGCAACGCATCCTCGCTCTTCTCGAGGAGGGCGAGCCCGCTCTCGACCCGGTCCCCGTTCCCGGGCCCCCGAACCATGGGCTTGTCCATGCCGTCGGGCTTGAGACGTGCCTGGAGCACGTCGAGGGTTCGCCGCGTCTCGTCGGTCACGCTCGTGGCGTGGAGGCCGCTGGCATCGACGGTGTAGATGCTGACGCTCGCCCGGTTCGCGGCAGACACGACCGAGCGGAAGGCCGCTTCGACTCCGGTCGGGATGACGAGGCCTTCGGAGAACAGGACCACGGCCTTTCGCCCGGGCAGCTTGGCCACGGCGCTCACCAGGGCCAGGAGGGCGTGGGTGGTGGCGAAACCTTGCTCGTCCCGCTCCAGGCCCTCGTAGGTCTCCATCAGACGGCTGTCCATCAGCTCGAGGCGCCGGACCACGTCGTCCTCGACCCCACGGCACTCGGGCACCCCCGCGAGCTCGGCCGACGCCACGTGCGCCTGGCCCGGGCCTTCGGCCATGCCTGCGTACGCGTTGCGGATCAGGTCGCGCTCGCGAACCCCCGAGTAGGCAGTCGAGCCGAGCGAGGTCATGGCCACGGCCGCGCGCCGCAGCTTCTCGCGGTCCGGAGTGAACGGCTGGAGGGTCGTGAGCCCGCGGTCGATCGCGAACGCGCCGAACCAGGCGGTCGTGGCGAGGGGTCCGCCGAGGTAGCGGAGCAGGGCCTGCTGCGCGAACACGCGCGCCCCCGGGGTCAGGCGGTCGAAAGCCATCGCGACGAAGGTCGGCGTGATCTTCTCCTGCGCCTTCGCCCCCTCCGGATCGGCGGGAACGAAGGGTGGAGGTGTTCGCTCCAGGAGGTCCAACGATTCGATGTCCTGGCGCACGCCGTCTTCGTAGACCTCGAAGTCCGCCGCGCGGAGACCGCGGAGGATCGCCCCCTTCTTGTCCCGGACCACGACGTCCACCTGGACGCGCTCCGTGGCCAGGGGGAACACAGACGTGGGGATCGCTCGGCCAGGCTCAGACGCGGAGCCGGCGGCACCTGTGAGAAGGAGCAAGGCTACGAACAGCGGCTTACCGGCGCGACCCATACCGACCTCCCGACCCACGGCCCCGCTCTGGTCCGATGATATAGGCTAACCCGGGTACCATGCAGGCGCCTGCCACGGAGGCGTTCCCATGCCCATCCCTTGTCTGCCGGCCGCCCTCGTCCTGACCGCAGCCGTCTCCGCGGTCCCCCCCGAGGCCCTCATGGACGACACCTCTCGCTTTGCGCGAAGCAGCAACGCCTTCGCCTTCGACCTCTATCGCCTGGTGAAGGGGGCGCCCGGCAACCAGGTCGTGTCGCCCGCCAGCATCACGACCGCCCTGGCGATGACCTGGAACGGGGCCCGCGGCGAGACCGCGGCGCAGATGCAGAAGGCCCTGCACTTCGAAGGCGGCCCCGGATCCGTGGTGCAGGCCGCGGGCCACCTCAGCAAGACGTTGGCCGATCCCGCACGGCCCGTGTTCTTTCGGGTGGCCAACCGTCTCTTCGGCGAGAAGAGCTACCGTTTCGAGGCGGCGTTTCTGGAGACGACCCGCACCGCGTTCGGGGCCGGCCTCGAGCCCACCGACTTCCGCCACGCCGCGGAGGCCGCGCGCGCGGCGATCAATCAGTGGGTCGAGGCGCAAACCGAGAAGCGCATTCGCGACCTCGTGCCTTCGGGGGGCGTCACCGGCGAGACCCGACTCGTACTCGTGAACGCCCTCTATTTCCTGGGCGACTGGCAAGAGCCGTTCACCAAGGAGGCCACCTCACCGGCGCCCTTCCACCTCACGGCGCGGGACGAGCGGTCCGTCCCCACCATGCACCGGCTGGACACCCTTCGCCTCGCCCGCCGCAGCGGCCTTCTGGCCCTGGAGCTGCCGTACAAGGGCCGGCAGATGTCGATGCTCGTCCTTCTGCCCGAAGCCCTCGAAGGCCTTCCCGCCCTCGAGGACTCGCTGAGCGCAGCCTCCCTCGAGGCCATCGTCCGGGATCTCGCGCCCGCGCGGGTGGCCGTCGCCCTGCCCAAGTTCGAAGTGGACCCCCCGCAGTCGCTCTCCCTCGGCGATCTGCTCGTGGCGCTCGGCATGCGCGATGCCTTCGACCGCCGGAAGGCCGATTTCACCGGCATCGCGAACCCGCCGGATCCCGCCGACCGCCTCGTGATCAGCCGCGTCTTCCACAAGGCCTTCGTGAAGGTCGACGAGAAGGGCACCGAGGCCGCGGCCGCCACCGCCATCGCCATGGCGCGGGCGGGCTCGGCCCCTCCGCGTGAAGAGCCGATCGTCTTTCGCGCCGACCATCCCTTCTTGTTCCTGATCCGCGACCACGCGTCTGGCCTCGTCGTCTTCATGGGCCGCGTGGCCGATCCCTCACGGAAGTGAGCGCCTACTCCACGGTCATGTAGCGGAAGCTGCCCTCGACTCGTCCGCTTCCCGGCGCCGACTTGCCCGGGCCCGCCACCTCGCAGAGCACGTAGTACCGGTTGCCGACGCGAACGAACTGCTGGCCGGGGCCGGGGGCCATGGCCACGCCGACCAGGACGTGGCGGGGCAGGATCACGACGATCGTGGGGGCCGCGAACGCGCGCCAGAGCGCGCAGAAGGTCACGGCCTTGGAGTCGCAGTCGCCGTGGTCGTTGGCGATCACCTCGGTCGGGACCCACAGGCCCAGGGTCTCCTTGCCGTTCTGGACGTCGGGCGGCACCTCGTAGCGGATCTCCTGGACGAAGGCGGTGAACATGCCGAGGTACTGGCGCTCGTCGTAGCCGGCGCCGGCCCAGCGAAGGGCCTTCGCGCACCCGTCCAGCGCGGGCGCCGACCATTGGACGAGGCCCGGGTAGTCGATCGAGAGATCGCGGCCCTCGAGCCGGAAGCCACGCTCTCGGTAGAGGCCCGCCTCGATCTCGTCGCGGCGCACCACCACGTCCTGGCGAAGCCTCTGGAGCGCGGCCAGGAGGTCCTGGACCCGCGCCGGGGGCAGGTCGGACCAGACGCCGGGCGTGGCGGCCACGCGACTTTGGACCGATTCCGTCGACACGTCGATCCGGAAGTACGGAGCGAGCCCGAGACGGCTGAGCTCGGCGTCGGCGAAGGCCTGCTGCTGCACCGCCACCTGCGCGTCGAGATCGCGCTCGGAATAGCCGAAGCGAGCGGTGAGCCGCTGGTGGTCCCGGCGCAGGATACGGCACGCGACGTCGTGGCTCTCGCCCTGGTGGTCGATGAAGCCGTACTCCACCTCGTAGGCCTCCGCCGAGTCGCTGCGGCGGAAGGCGTTCAAGGACGAGACGCGGTCCACGTACCCCGTGGCTTGTCGTGGTCGCGGGCGCGGCCGCGCGTCGCGCCTCTGCGCGAGGCCCATGAGCACTGCGGTCGCGACCAGGAAGGCGACGGCCGCCCCCGCCACCGATCGCCGGCTCATTCGATCCGCAACACCCCGGACTCGGCGAAGGGGATGATGGACCGGGCCAGGTCGGCCAGCCCCTCGTTGACGATGAGGGCGGTTCCGAGGACCACGAACGCGAAGAAGATCGCGACGGCCACGTTGTCCTTCAGGATCTCTTCGCGCTCCGGGAGGGTGCCCGTCATCCGCGTGAAGAGCCACGCGGCCAGGGCCACCGATCCGAAGGACAAGACGCCGATGACCACGAAGAAGAGGAGGGCGTGGCCCAGGGCCCAGGCGGTGCCCGCCAGGGTGAAGGGCCGCAGGAACAGCTCGCGGATCACGACCATGGTGGGGAACAGGGCGTGCCGGAGCAGCATGGCCTGGGCCAGGACCACCGATCCGAGCGTGATCGCCACCGACCGGTGGCCGCTCAGGAGGTGGCGCTCGAGATCGAGCTTGCTGGTGATGAGCGTGTTCAAGCGGTAGGTCACGAACACGAGGAGAGCGCTGGCCAGCACCGAGAAGCCGAAGGCCACGAAGCCGGCGACGATGCTCCGCACCTCCACGGCCTATCTCGCCAAAGGCGCCGCGCGCTCGTAGCGCACGCGGCCGTCCACGATGGTCACGTCCACCTCCGCTTTCAGGATCTCGCTCTCGGGCACGGTCATGATATCGCGCGAGAGCACGACCAGATCGGCCCGCTTGCCCACCTCCAGGGTGCCCTTCTCCTTCTCTTCGAACTGGGCATAGGCCGCGTCCTTCGTGTAGGTGCGCAGCGCCTCCTCGCGCGTCATGCGCTGGTCGGGGTCGAAGCCGCCCGGAGGGTTCCCGTCGAACCCCATGCGCGTGACCGAGGCATAGAAGTTCTGGATCGGGGACAGGTCCTCGACCGGCGCGTCCGTGCCGTTGACGATCCGCGCCCCCGCCTGCCAGAGCTTGCGCCACACGTAGAGGCCCTCCGTGACCCGGGCCATGCCCACGCGCGCCGGCGCCCAGGGCCGGTCGGACGGAGCATGGATTCCCTGCATCGACGCGATCACGTGCAACTTGCCGAAGCGGGGGATCTCGGCCTCGTCCAGGAGCTGGGCGTGCTCCACGCGGAAGCGGTGGTCCTTGACTCCCGGGAACTCGCGGAACGCGGTTTCGTACTGGTCGAGGACGATGCGGTTGGCCCGGTCGCCGATGGCGTGGGTCGCGACCTGGAAGCCCCGAGGCAGAGCCCAGCGCGCCGCTTCGAGGATGGCCTCGGGAGGTGTCACGAGCAGGCCCGAGTTCGACGGGTCGTCGTCGTAAGGCTCGAGCAGCGCCGCGCCTCGCGAGCCCATGGCCCCGTCGGCGTAGAGCTTGACCGCGCGCAGGGTGAGGAAGCCGCCGCCCAGCCCCACCCGCGGCTCTTTCCATTCCTTGAGGGTCGCGAGGCCCGAGGCCATCACGTAGAGCCGCACGCCGAGCTTTCCCGCGGCGGCGTACTCACGGTAGAGCGCCGTGCGTCGGGGCGTCGGCCCCGGCGTCGGTCAAGGTCGTGACCCCCTTTTCCAGGGCCTCAGCCATCGCGAGGTCGAGGGCCCGCCGGTTCTCCTCGGGCGTGCGCTCGGGCGGGCGGATCAGCGACTGCGCGTTGTCGACGAACACGCCGGTGGGGACTCCCTCGTCGTCACGGATGATCTCGCCACCGGCCGGGGCGGCGGTGTCCTTGGTGATCCCCATCTGCTCGAGGGCCTTGGCGTTCACGAGCACGGCATGGCCGTCCGCGCGCTCGAGCACCACCGGGTTGTCGGGCGTGACCCGGGACAACGCGTCGTGGCGCGGGAACCCGCGGACCGCGTCGGCTGGAATCTCGCTCCACTTGCTCTCGTGCCAGCCCCGCCCAAGGGTCCATTCGCCGGGCTTTCGTTCTCGGGCCGCCGCGGCCACCCTGTCCACCACCTCGGCGTAGGTCTTCGTTCCCGTCAGGTTGACGTCCATCCGTGCGAAGCCGATGCCGAGGACGTGCGCGTGGCTGTCCTCGAAGCCGGGCACCACGGCACGCCCGTGCAGGTCGATCACCCGGGTCTTCGGCCCCACGAGACGCGCCAGGGCCTGGCTCGACCCCACGGCCGAGATCCGCGCGCCGTTGATGGCCAGGGCCTCGACCGTGCCGGGCTTGGCCTCCCCCGTGTAGACGAACGCCGTTCGTGAGGACGAGGTCGGCCCTCGGCGGGCCCGCGATCGCCAAGGCCGCCGTGAGGACGCAGGCAAGGACCAGCAAGAAGGGCCGCACGCGACGAGGGGTCATGGGTTGCGCTCCGGGGAGGTCGTGGCCGCGAGTATATCCTCAGGCCCGTGGGCGCGCTCCGCGCCCCTCGTGCTAACGTCGACTTTCCCGAAGCATGCGAGGGAGGGCCATGGACAAGAAGATCACGAAGACCTACAGCAACGGCGAGGTCACGGTGGTGTGGAAGCCTGATGTTTGCGTCCACTCCGCGATCTGCTTCCATGGGTTGCCCGAAGTCTTCGACCCTCGACGACGACCCTGGGTGGACGTTCAGGCAGCCTCGACCACGTCGATCGTCGCGCAGGTCAAGCAGTGTCCGTCGGGAGCGCTCTCGCTCGCACCGGCGGCCGATCCTTCACCGGCAAGGGGCTGACGCCCATGCGCGAGGTCGAGGTTCGCACCGCCTCCGGCAAGTTCGGCCAGAAGATCCAGGTGGGGCCCCATGCCCTGGCCGCGGACGAGTCCAGGGAGGAGAGGGGCGACGACACGGGACCTTCGCCCCACGAGCTTCTCCTGGCGGCCCTCGGAAGCTGCACGTCCATGACCGTGAAGGTCTACGCCGACCGGAAGGGCTGGCCGCTCGAGAGGGTCCACGTCCGTTTGAACGGCCGGCATGAGGAAGGCGGCTTCCTGATCGAGCGTACCCTCCACGTGGAAGGTGCGCTCTCCGACGAGCAGAAGTCCCGGCTCGTCGAGATCGCGGAGAAGTGCCCCGTGGCCAAGACGCTCAGGGGCACGATCCGCATTGCCACGGTGCTGGGCTGACTGCCCATGGTGCGGCGGCTTCGAGCAAGCCACGGCCACAACCGGCACAGGTCACGTTAGAGGTAGGCGCCTGAACCACGCGGCTATCGGGCGCCACAGATCCGATTGGGCCCACGTAAACCACAGGACGTGCGCGGTGATGAACGGCACGAGCATCGCGGGAAACACCCAGCGGGCCCGGACCTCCCTCCGGTCCTTGAATGCGAGGATCAGCAGAATGAGGTCGGTGCCCCCGAAGGTCACCGCCTGATAGTACAGATAGTGAGGAAACGGCGGCAGGTAGAAGGCGAGAAGCCTCCCGACCACGGGATCGATCATCGGCAACGCCGTGCAGATCATGAACCTCGCGTGTAGCGGTGGAGTCCGCCTGTACGCGACGGCGAGCGCGTAGGCCAGGGCAAAGAGCAGGATCGCAGACAAGGGCAGGAACAGGTTCGGGGCTTCGGTCTCGAACCTCGACTCGTCCATCAAGTGAAAGCGCGTGTGCGCAAGCAACAGCGACGCGACTAGCAGCAGGGGAACCAGCCCGTACGAGACCGCGCCCAGCGCTTGGTGCAGGGCTCGCCGCCCGCCTCGGATGAGGAGGGGTTGGACAATGAGCAGGCCGCACCAGGCCGTCATGGCAAAGGCGTGGACGTGCGTGTAGGCGTCGATCGAGTGAGGCGGCCTCGAGAGGTACTTGGGCCAGAATGCGGCCAGCGCTCCAAGTAGCAGCGCTCCGAAGTACATGCTGCTATTGCGGAACACCGGCCCTCCCCCGGTTGCTCACTGCTGCGACATCACGCTTCGGCTCTCACGATCCCTCACGCACAACGAGTCGGAGGCCGACCGTACGTCCCAGCCCTCGAAGAATGATGCACCATCCCGCGCCAACTTCGGCAGATCCCACATGGCGCGACGACGGCCCCGCCGCGAGCGGGCGGGTGTCGCCTTCGATTACGCGCGGCGTCGCCGGTCGCGCACCAGGAGGGCGAGCGCGACGCCAGACATGAGGACGCCCAGCCCCACGAAGAGCGCGCCCAGCAGCCGCGAAACGGAGCGCCCCGAGGCGAGGCTCTCCAGGTAGCGCCGGCGGTCTCCGGGAATCACGACATCCGCCTCGATCCCGCGCGTGGGATCCGAGGTCCACGCGGCCGCCGGGCGTTCCTGGACCCGGCCGACGACCATGACCGTTTCTGCCGCCCGAAGCCCGTGGTAGACCCTCTCTCTCCCGCCCGCGACCTCGGGATCACGCCACGAGGCGACCCCGGAAAGGCGGTAGGGCTCGAGCACCCATACGCGGCCCCCCGGAATGTCGATGCGGAGCGCGGGCGTCTTCCTCTCGCGCGTGGTCCAGGCCGGCTTGTCTTCGTTCGAGCGCGGCGCCTCCCGCTCCATGCGCTCGTAGGCCACTAAGTCGCGGAAGAGGACGGGCTGCGACTCGCCGATGCGGCCTTCGACGAGCACCGCACTTCCCGGCTTGAGGGCGGTGAACGCGGCCGCGTCGCTGGGGCGGAGGGTCTCGATCCGCGCGTACTCGGCGTCGGCCGACCGCGTCCCGAGGATGAAGACGGCGAGGCCCGCGGCCAGGAAGACGAGCCCGATGCCCCCGACGATGGCAGCGCCCAGCGTGAGCCCCGACATCCCCGGTCGCTTCACCGCCACCGTCTCACCAGACCTGGCAGACCGGCTGCCGGACCAGGGGTTGTCCGGCCTTGCAGGAAAAGGCCGCTCGGAACTCGGGTATGTGGGCCAACATGTTGATCTTCACGTCGTCGATCACCGTGTGCTGCGCGTACTGACCGAGGGCCTCGCCCAAGCGTGTGAATCCGGCGCGTCGGGCACGGTAGCACGAGACGAGCACGGAGGCTTCGGTACGTCCGACAACAACCGGCGCGCGCTAGCGCCACCGCGATGCACAGCCGCGGCGGTGTACAATTCGGCCCCGGTTCTCAGACAACGACATGCTTAGTTGGCAAGCGCTCTCGGCCGCCCGGATGCGGGTTGGTGCGTGAGCCTCGACGACGTCGCTCATGCTTGTCGAGAACTTCCGGTGAGTACCAGGCAGTGAAGCAATGCGGGGGCGTCGCGCGACCGTGGCCGGTCTCTCGCGCCTCTCTCGTTTGGTCCCGATAAAGGAACTTCGTCACTTGCTGAATGGAAGAGTGGACCCCGAAGGCGGGGGCCGAAACGGAGGCAACGATGGGCGACAACCGAGGCCGATACGTGTGGTTCGAGCTTCTGACTCGCGATACCAAGAAGGCGATCGCCTTCTACAAGACGGTGGTGGGCTGGGGCGCTGAGCCCTTCGCGGGTCCGAACGAGTACACGGTCTGGAAGAAGGGAGACCTTGGGGTGGGCGGGGTGATGGGGATGCCCGCCGAGATGAAGGCGGGCGGGGCGCCGCCCAACTGGGCTGGCTACATCGCGACTCCCGACGTGGACAAGACGACCGAGCAGGCGAAGAAGCTGGGCGCCACCGTCTACATGCCTCCGACCGACATCCCCACCGTGGGTCGCTTCTCGGTGATCGCCGACCCCGCGGGGGTCGCGTTCAACGCCTTCACGCCGGCTCCCGAGAGCCCGAACCCGCCCGAGGCGCCGGCCGAAGTCGGCGACTGCTCGTGGTACGAGATCGTGACCACCGACGTCGAGAAGACCTGGGCCTTCATGACCGCGCTCTTCGGTTGGGAGAGGAAAGGCGAGGCCCACGACATGGGGCCCCTCGGCTTCTACCAGGAGTACGGCCGCCCGGGCGTCGCGTGGCCAATGGGCGGGATCTTCAAGAAGCCCGCGGACATGCCGGCCCCTTCCCACATCCAGCTCTACTTCCGGGTGAAGGACGTGGCCAAGGCGGCCGAGCTGGTGAAGGCGAATGGCGGCCAGGTCCTGAACGGCCCGATGGAGGTGCCGGGCGGGGACGTGATCGTGAACTGCCTGGACGACCAGGGCGCGGCCTTCTCGCTGCACCAGAGCAACAAGGGGTAGGCGCGCTCAGCGGTCGGACGGGTTTCGGCGCTCGGTTTTGCCGAGGAGGCTCGCCCTGGTGACGGCGGTCTCGCCGAATCTCTCCTTCAGCTTGTCGCGGAGCAGGTCCGCGGGCGAGGGCTCCTCGGCGAAGAGCCCGAGCTGGCCGCCGGAGGCACCGAACCCGGAGGCGTAGATCCCGAGGAGGCGGACCTTCTTCCGGCCGTGCACGTCGCCGAAGAGCCGCGCCGCCACGCGGTAGAGGTCGTTGCTCGAGTCGATGGGCGCGGCCAGGGTCTCGGCGTGGGTCGTGGTGTGGAAGCCCTCGTCCCGGTACTTGAGGGTGATGGTGCGGCCGCGGAGACCCTGATGACGGAGCCGGCCGGCGACGCCGTCCGCGAGAGTGAGCAGGGTGCGGCGCAGGCGCTCCACGTCGGCGGTGTCGGCGTCGAAGGTGTGCTCTTGTCCGATGCTCTTGGCTCCCTCGGATTCCGCGAGAACCGGGCGGTCGTCCTGGCCCTGGGCCAGGAGCAGAAGGTCTCGCCCGTGAGTGCCGAGCCTTCGCTCGAGGCGCTCGGGGTCGAGTGCGGCCAGGTCCCCGATGGTCTGGACTCCCACCTTCGCGAGCCGCTCTTCCATCTTCGGCCCCACGCCCCAGAGGCGCCGGATGGGGAGCGGGGCCAGGAACGCGGCCTCCTGGCCCGGCTCGACCACGCAGAGCCCGTCCGGCTTGCGAAGGTCGGACGCCACCTTGGCCACGAGCTTGGAGGGGGCGACACCCACCGACGCCGTGAGCCTGGTCTCGCGGCGTATCGCCTCCTTGAGCCGGCGCCCGATCTCCTCGCCCGAGCCGAAGGCCCGGCGGCTGCCCGTCACGTCCAGGAACGCCTCGTCGATCGACACCGGCTCCACCACGTCGGTGAAGCGGCGCAGGATGGCCATGACCTCCTTCGACACCGACAAGTACTTGTCCATGTCCACGGGCAGGTAGACGCCCTTGGGGCACAGGCGATAGGCCTGGGAGATGGGCATGGCGCTCCCCACTCCGAAGCGACGGGCCTCGTACGAGGCGGTCGACACCACGCCGCGCCCGCGCCCGCCCTGCGGATGGGCGCCCACGATCACGGGCTGGCCCACGAGCTCGGGCCGGTCGCGCTGCTCGATGGCCGCGTAGAACGCGTCCATGTCCACGTGGAGGATCGTTCGAAAGTCGGAAGGCATGGCGGCGGAAGGCCCTCGGGCCACTCTACGTCACGAGAGGGCTCGGGCAGGTCCGGCGGCGGAGAAGGTTCGGAGAAGAGGCCCTGGGTGGGGGTCGTCAGTAGCCCAGGGTTCGGCAACGGCCGCTCTTCTCGCACGGCTGGTCCGGCTCGAGGATGCAGCGGTCGTCGCCCCCAGGCACGTCGAGCAGGCGCAGGCTCGGGTGGCGCACCGCGGTCGCCGGGGTGCCCGGGGCCGCGACCACGGCCACGGCGGTCGTCGCCACCGCCGGGCGCGCGGCCTCGAGACGCCGGACGGCGGCCTCGAGTGCCGCGAGCCGCGCTTCGGTCGACGACTCGGCGTCGCGCTCGGACGGAGCCCCGCGCACCGCGGCCAGCACCTCTTCGGCGAGCTGCCGGATCCGCTCGTCGTCCATCACGCGACCAGGTCCACGGTATCCACCACGCCCACGATGGCCGCGTCCACCGCGGCCGTGCCGCGGCCGAGCGCCTGCTGCGCCGCCTTGCCGTCCTGCACCAGGAGGACCCGGTCGCCCACCCCGGCATCCACCGAGTCGATGGCGAGCACCGTCCCGCCCCGGGGCGCACCCGCGAGGTCCAGGGGCTGGACCAGCATCAGCTTGGCGCCTTCGAGCTTCGCGTTCTTCTGGGTCGCGACCACGTTGCCCACCACCCGCGCGATCACCACGGCCTCAAGCCCCCGCCGGCCGGGGATCCACGATCCCCACGATGGCCGCGTCGGCCGGCACCTGGCGCGGCTCGAACGGGAACGCGGCCTCGCGCCCCCGCACGTAGAAGACCTCTTCCAAGACGCCCGCGCCGATCGAGTCCACGGCCACCAGGGCCTTGCCCTGCGGCTTGCGGTCCGCATCGAGGGGCTGGATCACGAGAAGCTTGACCGCTTGGAGACCGGGGTCCTTGTGGGTGGCCACCACGGTTCCGAGGACCCTGGCCAACTGCACGGCTACTCCTTGACCTCGACCGCGTCCACCACGCCCACGATCGCGGCGTCCACTGGCACGTCCTTCATGCCCGAGGCCATGCGCGCCGACGAGCCGGTCACCACCAGCACCCGGTCCCGCAAACCGGCGTCCACGGTGTCGACGGCAATCGAGTAGGAGGCCTCGTCCTTCCCCTGGGGGTCGACGTGGCGCACGACGAGCAGCTTCGCGCCCAGGAGGCGCTCGTCTTTCCGGGTGGCGACCACGGTGCCCACGACGCGGCCCAGGATCATGCGAAGGCTCCGGAGCGGCCTACTTGCCGGCCTTGCCGATGGGGAGGACCTCTTCGAGGTTCGTGTGGGGCCGCGGAATCACGTGGACCGAGACCAGCTCTCCCACTCGCCGGGCCGCGGCGGCGCCCGCGTCGGTGGCGGCCTTCACCGCCGCGACGTCGCCCCGGACGAGTGCCGTCACGTAGCCCGACCCGATCTTCTCGTAGCCCACGAGGGTGACCTTGGCGGCCTTGACCATGGCGTCGGACGCCTCGATCATGGCCACGAATCCCCGCGTCTCGATCATCCCCAGCGCTTCACCCATGACGGCCCTCCCTATAGGTCCGCAAGCTTGGAGCGCCACCGGCGCAGTGTCAAGGTCGGGGCGAGGACGAGGCTTCAGCCCTCCCCGAGGAGCTCCTTGAGGCGGGCGTGTCCTTCCCGGCTCACGGGCACGCGGGTGCCGTCCTGGAGGGTCGCGACCCGGCTGTTCTTCGCGTAGAGGTCGAGGGCGCGAATGCGGTCGAGGCGCACCAGGAACGAGCGGTGGACCCGAACGAACACCGCAGGATCGAGGCTCGCTTCGAGGCTGGCCAGGGTCTGCATCTTGAGGTAGGTCTTGCCTTCGCTGCGCAGGGCCACGTAATCGTCCTGGGCCTGGGCGTACTCGAGGCGGTCCACCGGAATCAGGTGGATGCGGCTCGCGTCCTTGAGGACGATCCGGGTCGCGTAGTCGCCGGCGCGCCGCGCGGCCTGGGCCAGCACCGCCGGCTCGGGCCGCTGCGCCACGTGGGCTCGCGCCCCTCGGAGGGCCTCCTGGAGCCGCTCCTGCCGAAAGGGCTTCAGGACGTAGTCCACCGCGTGCACCTCGAAGGCCCGCAGCGCGTAGCTGTCGTAGGCGGTGACGAAGACGACCGCCACCTCGGGATCCAGAAGCTCCAGCACCTCGAAGCCGTCGAGCTTGGGCATCTCGATGTCGAGGAAAACCACCTGCGGCTTCAGCTCCGCGGCCGCCTTCACCGCCTCCATCCCCGAAGCGCACTCCCCGAGGATCCGCACGTCGGGCTCGCGCGAGAGCATCTCGCGCAGCACCGCGCGCGCGGGCTCCTCGTCGTCGACGATGAGCACGTCGATCATTCGGGACCCTGGGCGGGCAGGACCAGGCTCACGCGGAACCGATCCTCCGTCCGATCCGCGTCCAGCTCCGCGGCGTCCCCGTAGCGCGCCCGGAGCCTCTTGCGGACGTTCGAAAGGCCCAGGCCGACGCCGGGGCGGGCAGGCGATTCGGGGTCGAAGGGGTTCAGGACCCGGAGGCGCAGGGTGCGCCCGTCGCTCTCCGCCTCGATCCGCAGCACGCCGCCCTCGATGCGGGTGGCGATGCCGTGGCGTATCGCGTTCTCGACCAGGGGTTGAAGGAGGAGCGGAGGCAGGAAGCAGGACCGGCTCGCCTCGTCGATCGCCTCCACCACCTCGAGCCGCGCGCCCAGGCGAAGGCCCTCGATGGCGAGATAGGTCCGGGCCACCGCCACCTCCTCGTCCAGGGAAACGCTGGGCCGATCGCCCAGGGCCAGGGTCTTCCGGAAGAACTCCGCGAGCAGGATGCACATCTCGCGGGCCTTCGCGGGATCGCTCGTGGTGAGCGCGCTGATCGAGTTCAGGCTGTTGAAGAGGAAATGGGGATGCACCTGGGCCCGCAGCGCCTTGATCTCGGCGTCGCGGGCGAGCACCGCCAGCTCCAACGACTGCTGCTCGGCGCGGCGCGACGCCTCGACCGCGAGGAGCGTGTAGTGAAGAGAGGCGGCCACGAGGTAGAGGATGGCTCCGCCTGCGAGGAGCCCGGGCACGTGCTCCGGGTAGGGTGCGGTGAGCCCGGCGTCCGCCTCCGGCCCTCGAAAGACCGCGAAGCGGGCGAGCCCGGCCCCGATCGATACCCAGGCCGAGCTCAAGAAGAGCGCGCTCAGGCCGTGCGTGACCACGAGCCGCGAAAGAGACGCCTCGCCGAGGGGCAGGGTCTGGCAAACGTAGCGCACGGGCAGGAGGAGACCGATGCCCACGAGGGCCAACGGTACCGACAACAGGATCGCGGGCGCAAGCGTCAACGGGCGCGGGCCGCGCGTGAGCATCGTGGTCGTGGCCGCCGCCACCAACAAGGTCGCGACCACGAACACCGCCAGGCGACGGCGCTCGGTGGGGATCGCGCTCAACTCAGTTGCCGACGATGACGGCACCCATGACCGCGTAGCCGCGCACGACCAGGCGGGGCGCCTGGTCGGAGCTGACGAGGGTCTTCGTCTTGTCCTCGAACCCCCCCATGATCGGAACGACCAATCCCTCCACGTGCCACTCCGCAGGGACCTTGAGCTCGATCCCACCCCAGAACGCGACCACGTCCAGGGTAATGGTCGGGCTCTCCATTCCTGACTTGCGCAGGTCGAGGTCGATTCCGCCCATCACCGCGGTGATGTACCCGCCCCGAAGGTTCGGGACGCGCAGGACGCGCTTCAGGCCCCCCATGAGGGCGAGCTCGGACACGTAGGGCGAGAGGGGCGGCGCGGCCGCGGGCGCGGGCGGGCGCTCGACCGCCTGCCACAAGAGGAGGCCGCCCGCGAAGACGAGGGCCAGGGGCCACGCCCGGCCCCAACTCAGGAGGCTGATGAGAAGGAAGAGCCCCCCGCCTCCGAGCAGCGCGACGCCGATTGCGCGCTGGCCGTCGGCGAGAGGCTGGCGCACCTTCACGTAGCCGATACCGACGAGAAAGAGCGGCCAGAACCGGCCGATGCCCTCGACGTGGAGGATCCCCGCTTGCTCGAGGGTCAGCAGGAGACCCATCACGATGAGCACCAGGCCCAGGGCCAGGCGGCCCTTGGGGCCGGAAAGCGGCGGCGCGCTCACTGCGCGCTCCCCGCCCCCGCGTCGCCGCCGCCCGGCTTGTGGGTCATCTGCTGCAAGGCCTGGATGACGAGGAGGAGCCCGCCGCCCATCACCAGCATCGGCCAGGTCTGCGCGAAGGTCCAGCTCACGAGGGTCAGCTTCTGGAGCTGGAAGAACACGCCAAAACCGGTGAGGAAGAGGCCCAGGACCTGGTCTCCGCCGTCCTTCGGGGCGATGAGCGCCGGCAGGCCGGCGCCGATCATGAGTAGCGGCCAATAGAGCGCCCAGGGGCCCGTGCCCTCGCGGGACGAGGCGGTCGTCGGGCGGCCCTGGGAGACGAGCCCCGAGGGGCCGAAGACCTCGAGCTCGTAGAGCGAGTAGCCCCAGGGCGTGGCCCGCTTGGTCCCACGGATGCGCAGGTAACGGCCGGTGGCCGTCAGCTCCTGCTCGTCCAGGCCCTCGGAGCTCCTGGTCACGCTCTTCACCGTCGACCAGGTCGCCTCGTCGTCCGACACCTCGATGGTGTAGGCCTTCGCATAGGCTTCTTCCCAGTTGAGCCGCACCTTGGTGATCTCGGTGCTGGCCCCGAGATCGACGGTGATCCACTGCGGGTCGCTGAACGCCGAGGACCACCGGGTCTCCGGGTTTCCGTCCACGGCGTAGCTGGCCGGGTACTTGCCCTTCTCGCTGAGGTCGATCATCCCCAGGTTCTCCAGCATGAAGAGCACGCCCATGGTCATGAGGAGCACGCCCCAGACGACCTTCGATACTACCGCCTGTCTCTTCGCGCGCGCGCCGAGCTCGATCTTGCTTGCCATTTCGTCCCTCACCCAGAAGGTACGAGGGGCCGGGGCCTCGAGTCTCGCGAAGATCGGCGAACGGTGGCCGCGAATCGGCGGACGGATCCAGAAGGCGTGCGAACTGATCCCGGGCGAGGGAGGGCTAGGAGGCGGCCCGGGACTGGCCCAGGAGCGCCTTGTCGCGGCAGGCCGTGGAGCAGAAGTGCTCCTCGTGGCCGCTCACCATCGCCACCACCGCGCGGTCACGGGCCACGAACGTGTTGCACACGCGGTCGCGCACCAGGTCCTGCACCGGGGCGGCGGGCGGGCGAGCCGGGCTCGAGGACTGGCGGGGCCGGAGCCACACCGCGACTGCCCGCAGCACGAAACGGATCAGGAGGAGGACGGCCAGGAAGCGGAGGAGGTAGCCCAGCATGCGCATCACGACGGCTTGGGTGAGCCCGCCCGCACCTGATCGATCTGACGTCGCAGGGTCTGGAGCTGCGGGTCGTCAGGGAAGCGCTTCAGCAAGTCGTCCCACACCTCCACCGCGTCCTTGGTTCGACCCAGCTCCATGAGGGCCACGCCCTTGTTGAAGCTCGCCTTCTTGTGTCCGGGCGAGAGCTTCAAGGCGCGCTCGAACTGCTCGAGGCCTTCGCTCGCCTTGCCGCTGTTCACGAGACAGGCCCCGAGGTCCACGATGACGTCGGGCTCGGGCCGGAGGGCGACCGCCTCGCCGTACCAGCGCACGGCCTCGGGCCACTGGCCGTGGTCCATGTAGAGGTTGCCGAGCTCGGTGCGCACCGAGGCGTTGGTCTTGTCGCGGGCGGCCAGCGACTCGAGGGAAAGCACCTCGTTGGGGTCCACCGGGGCGTGGCTTTGGGCGGCATGCCCGCCCTCCTCGGCGTTCGTGGGCGGGGTGAAGGCGGGCGCGCTGGCCACCGCCGCGGGCACCGCGCGGGCCACGGCCGGCGCCCCGGCGTTCGCGGCCATGTAGCCGAGGACGAAGCCGAGGATCATCCCGGCGGCGGCGTAGACGATCGGCTCGCGCTTCATCGCCCTGCCTTTCAGCCCCGCTCGGCGATCGGGACGTAGCGCACGCCCTTGGGCCCGACGTAGTCGCTCTCGGGCCGGATCAGCTTGTTGTCGGCGAGCTGCTCCTGGATGTGCGCGGTCCAGCCCGCGATCCGCGAGACCGCGAACACCGGGGTGAAGAGAAGGGTCTCGATCCCCATCATGCGATAGGCGGAAGCGGAGTAGAAGTCGACGTTCGGGTTCAGGCCCTTCTCCTTCCGCACGAGCTCCTCGATCCGCCGCGACATCTCGTAGAAGAGGGGCTGACCCGACTCGGCCCCGAGCCTTTCCGACATGCGGCGGAGGTGGGTGGCCCTCGGGTCTTCAGTACGGTACACCGCGTGGCCCATGCCCATGATCTTCCTTTTTTGGGCGAAGGCCTCGCGCAGGAAGCCCTCGACCCGGTCCATCGAGCCGATGCTCTCCAGCATCTTCATGACCGCCTCGTTGGCCCCGCCGTGGAGCGGGCCCTTCAGGGTGGCGATCGCGGCCACGACCGCGCCATGGACGTCGGCGAGGGTGGAGGCGGCGACCCGCGCCGCGAAGGTCGAGGCGTTGAACTCGTGGTCGGCGTGGAGCACCAGGGCCACGTCCATGGCCCGCGCCGCGCTCTCGGTGGGGCGCCGGCCGTTCAACATGTAGAGGAAGTTCGCGGCATGCGAGAGCGCGGGATCGGGAGCGACCGGCTCCGCCCCCGCCCGGTGCCGCTCGATGAGGGCCACCACCGTGGCCATCTGCGCGATCAGGCGGCGGGACTTGCGGACCCGGGCCGCCTCGCCGTCGTCGGCGGCGTCGGGGTCCGAGGCGCCCAGCGCGGAGACCATGGTGCGCAGCGACGTCATGGGATGGGTGTCGGGGGGCAACGCGCGCAGCACCGCGAGGGTCACGTCCGGGACGGCGCGCTCTCGGGCGAGGGCGGCCGAGAAGGCCTCGAGCTCCCGTCGGGTCGGCAGCTCGCCCTGGTGCAGGAGGTAAACGGTCTCCTCGAACGAGGACTGCTCGGCCAGGGCATGGATGTCGACGCCCCGGTAGGCGAGGAGGCCGCGGGTCCCGTCGATCGACGAGATCCGGCTTTCCGCGACCGCGACGTTCCTGAGCCCCGCCCCCGCCATGGACCCTTCCTCCTCGAAGCGCCGAGACGGACGATTATTCAGTCGGGGGTTCGTGGCGTCAAGGCGCCGGCGCCGGGAGCGCCTCGACCCCCGGCCCGCCGCGGGACTAGAATCTCGAGGTCGAGCGTCGCCCGGCCGAGCCGAGCGTCCGGAGGTGACCGTGATACAGATCAAGCGGATCCTGGTCCCCACCGACTTCTCCGAGAGCGCCGCGCACGCCCAGAACTACGGCGTGTCCTTCGCCCTCGAGTACAAGGCGGAGCTCTTCCTGGTGCACGTGGTCGAGACCCTGACCGTGGGCTACGCGAGCGATCTGTTTCCGGTGCCCATGGCCGAGGTGTTCGACGAGATCTCGGGCTACGCCAAGACCGAGATCGCCAAGCTCGCGACCGAGATCCGGTCCAAGGGCGTGGCGGTCCGCGAGATGGTGGTGCAGGGCAAGCCTTCGGCCGAGATCACGCGCATCGCCAAGGAGGAGAGCGTCGACATCATCGTGCTCGGGACCCACGGCAAGGGCATGCTCGACCAGGCCCTCTTCGGCTCGACCGCCGAGCGGGTGATCAGGAAGGCGCCCTGCCCCGTGCTCACCTGCCAGCTCCACCAGCACGAGTTCTGCGAGTAGCTCCTACCGGAGCTTCCCCTCGATTCTCTGGAGGCGGGCGAGCAACTCTTCGTTCAGGCGATCCACCTTCTCGTGAAGGTGGGCCACCTCCAGCTCCGCCTTCAGGTTGACGTCGTACTCGACGTCCGACCGGATGCGGTCCTTGGCCACCTGGCGGTTCTGGCTCAGGAGGACGAACACCGAGAGGACGATCGCCTCGAGCGAGACGCTCATGGTGAGCAGGCCGTAGGGGAAGGGGTCGAACCCGGTGGTGGGGGTGAGCCACGCCCAATCGAGCTTGCGGACCCACTCGGTGTTGAGGACGATCCAGAAGAAGAACAGCAGCAGGTGGAGGTTCAGGAAGGTGAGGCTCCCCGAGAACTCCGCGATCCAGTCCGCGATCCGCTGCACGCGGCCGCGCGTGTCTTCGGCCTCCCGGTTCACGTTCCGGGACGCGGTGTGGCGCAGGAGCTCGCCGGTCTGGCGCAGCCTTCGGCCCATCGCGGTCAAGAGGTCGACGGCCGCGGTCGGGTGCTTCTCCAGGAGCCGGTGGATGTCGTTCCGATCCACCCGGATGGCCTCGAGGTCCTCGGAGACGACCACCGAGGCCGTGCGCGGCCCGCCGTCGAGGAGCGACATCTCGCCGAAGAAGTCCCTCGGCCCCGCGGTCTCCAGCACGATGCGCTGGCCGGTGTCGTTCCTCACGAAGACTTCGACCGCGCCGGAGCGAATCAGGTACAAAGAGTCGCCGGGATCGCCCACCGAGAAGAGGAGGTGCCCGGCGGGATGTCGCACCACGTCGATCTGCGAGGCGAGGGTGGCCCGCTCCTCTTCGTCGAGAAGGGAGAAGAAGGGGACCTCGGCCAGGAGTGCTTCTTCGGCGGCCAACCCTAGTCGACCCCGGACCAGCGAAGGAGGGCGGTGCCCACGGTGAACCCGGCCCCCACCGCGGCCAGGAGCACCAGATCGCCCTTCTCGAGCCGCTTCTGGTCGAGGGCCGTGCCCAGGGCGAGGGGGATGGTGCCCGCGGTGGTGTTGCCGTAAAGGTGGATGTTCTTCACCACCTTCTCTTCCGGGAAGCCCAGCCGATCCTTGACCGCGTCGATGATCCGGAGGTTGGCCTGGTGGGCCACGAAGAGGTCGATCTCCTCGGGCTTCACCCCGTTGCGCTCCATGAGGGTCTGGCTCACCTCCGCGAACTTCCTCACCGCGTACTTGAAGACGTGCTGCCCTTGCTGGTGGACGTAGTGGAGCTTCTTGTCCACGGTCTCGTGGGTGGCGGGCATGGCGCTTCCCCCCGCGGGCATGTAGAGGAAGCAGGCCCCCGAGCCGTCCACCTCGTGGGTGTAGTCCAGGAGGCCGGTGCCGTCTTCCCTGGGCTCGAGGATCACGGCCCCCGCCCCGTCCCCGAAGAGCACGCAGGTGGTGCGGTCCTCGAAGTTGAGGATCGAGGTCATCACGTCCGCGCCCACCACCATGACCTTCTGGTGCTTGCCGTTCTGCACGAACTGGGCGCCCATGGTGAGCGCATAGAGGAACCCGGAGCAGGCGGCGGAGATGTCGAAGCCCCAGGCCTTCGTGGCCTTGAGCTTGTCCTGGAGGACGCAGGCGGTCGCGGGAAAGATCGTGTCGGGCGTTACCGTGGCCACGATGATGAGGTCGAGCTCGGAAGCGGTCATCCCCCGCCGGTCGAGGGCTTCCCGGGCGGCCCGGACCGCGAGCTCGCTCGTGGGCGTGCCCGGCTCCACGTAGTGGCGCTCGCGGATCCCGGTGCGGGTGCGGATCCACTCGTCCGAGGTGGCCACCATCTTCTCGATCTCGGCGTTCGTGACCACCCGTTCCGGCACGTAGCGGCCCAGCGCGGTGATTCCGGCGCGGCGTTCGCTCATCGGTGCTCTCTTCTCCTCGCGCCCGGAGCCGCGGAGGGGGCGGGCAAACGAGCTATTTAGGCTCACCCCGCGGGCGCGGGTCAAGCCGCAGCCGAGGTATCCTTTCCAGAGGCTACTCGGGAGGGCTCTTGAGCGAACAGACGCGTCGGCTCTTTCTCGCCACTTTGGGCTCGGGAGCCGTGGGGTTGGCGGCCACACCGCGGGGTGCCTTCGCTGCACCCGCGACCCCGCGGAGGCGCATGACCCTGGACCTCGTGTGCGGCAACATCGGGGTCAAGGTGCCGCAGAGGGAAGCGGCGGAGCTGGCCGCCGCCAACGGCTTCGAGTCGGTGGGGGCGCAGGCCGGCGACCTCGAGAAGATGGCCGAGGGCGAGCTCGCCGACCTGCGCGGGCTCATGAAGGCGAAGGGCCTGGTCTGGGGCGCCGCCAACCTCGCCGTCGACTTCAGGAAGGACGACGAGACGTTCCGGCGGACGAGCGAAGGCCTGCCGGCCTTCGCGCGCGCCTTGAAGAGCGCGGGGGTGACGCGGGTCGGGACCTGGCTGCCGCCCTCGTCCGCCACCTTCACCTACCGCCAGTATTTCGCGGCCGTCTCCGGGCGCCTCCGGGAGACCGCGAAGGTGCTCGAAGGCGAGGGGGGCTTGCGCCTCGGCCTCGAGTACGTCGGCCCGAAGACGGCCTGGGCCGCCCTTCGCTATCCCTTTCTCCACACCCTGGCCGAGACCCGCGAGCTCGTGGCCGAGATCGGCCGGCCGAACGTCGGGTACATCCTCGACAGCTGGCACTGGTGGCTGGCCGGGGACAGCGCCAGCGACCTGGCCGTCCTGCGCGGAGAAGACGTGGTGGCGGTGGACTTGAACGACGCGCCCGCCGGCATCGCCAAGGACCAGCAGGTCGACAACGCCCGCGAGCTGCCCCTCGCCACGGGCGCAGATCCCCGCGGCCGAATTCCTGCGCGCGCTCCTCGCGATGGGCTACGACGGCCCCGTCCGGGCCGAGCCCTTCAACAAGGCGCTCGCGGAGAAGCCGAAGGCCGAGGCCGTGGCCACGACCGCGGCCGCGATGAAGAAGGCGTTCGCCCTTCTCGCCGACCCGCCGACGGTAGGATAGTCGCATGACCTTCGGGCCGGAGGGCGTGCTGCGCATGATGCAGGAGCACGTCCCCTTCAACCGCATGCTCGGGATCCGCGGGCGAATCCGCCGAGGTGGGGCGGGCGGTGCTCGTGCTGCCCGTTCGTGAAGAGTTCGTGGGCGACCCGCGGCGCCCGGCCCTCCACGGGGGCGTCCTCTCGGCGCTCATCGACACCGCGGGAGGGGTCGCCGCCTGGTCGGCCCTGCCGGAGGGCGAGACCGTCTCGACCGTGGACCTGCGCGTCGACTACCTGGAGCCGGCCCGGCTCGCGGGGCCCCTGCGAGCCGAGGCCTGGCTCGTGCGCAAGGGCAACCGGGTCTGCCACGTCCGCGTGGCCCTCACCCAGGACGGCACACTCGTGGCCGAGGGCGTCGGCGTCTACAGCATCCACCGGAGGAAGAGAGAAGAGTGAAGCCGCTTCCCCTGCCCCTGGCGCCCTCCGAGGCCAAGCCGCTCGTGCAGTGCGTCGAGTGCGCGAAATGCTGCACCTACGTGGCGGTGGGGATCAACGCCCCCACCAAGCCTCGCTACGCGACCGACATCCTCTGGTACCTCTATCACGAGAAGGTGATGGTCTACCTCGACGGCGACGGCGAGTGGTGCGTGATGTTCGAAGCGCGCTGCCGGAACCTCCGCGACGATCTCCTCTGCGGGGTCTACGAGGACCGCCCGCACATCTGCCGGGCCTTCGACAACAAGACCTGCGACGTGAACTCGACCGAGGGCGAAGCCGTCACCTTCCGCGAACCCCGTCAGTTCCTGGACTGGCTGGAGGTCAAGCGGCCCCGGATCTACCGCCAGATCCAGAACCGGTTCATCCCGCCCTCTTTGGCGAAGGCGGCCGGCGCGTGACCGCGAAGCCCGGCGGCAAGCCGCTCGTCGGCGTCATCATGGGCAGCACCTCCGACTGGGAAACCCTCCAGCACGCCGACAGCATGCTCACCCGCCTCGGCATCGACCACGAGTGCGAGGTGGTGTCCGCCCACCGCACGCCGGACGGGATGGCCGAGTACGCGAAGACCGCGGAGTCGCGCGGCCTCGAGGTCATCATCGCCGGCGCCGGCGGGGCCGCCCACCTGCCCGGAATGGTCGCGGCCCACACCCTCCTGCCCGTCCTCGGCGTCCCCGTGGAGAGCCACGCGCTCAAGGGCATCGACTCGCTCCTGTCCATCGTGCAGATGCCCGGCGGCATCCCCGTCGGCACCCTCGCCATCGGCAAGGCGGGGGCCACGAACGCGGCGTTGCTCGCGGCGGCGATCCTGGCCCGCTCGCGCCCCGAGCTTCGCGAGAAGCTACGGGTCTTCCGGCAGGAGCAGACGGAGAAGGTCGGGAAAGACAAGCTGCCGTGAGCGCCCTGCGCCCCGTGATCCTCCCCGGCTCCACGGTCGGAGTCCTGGGCAGCGGGCAGCTCGGGCGCATGTTCGCGATCGCGGCGCGCCGCATGGGCTACCGCGTCCACGTCCTCTCCCCCGACAGCGACACCCCCGCGGGCCAGGTGGCGGACGTGGAGATGGCCGCCGCCTACGACGACCTCGACGCGGTGCGGGCGTTCGCGTCCAAGGTCGCGGTCGTGACCTTCGAGTTCGAGAACGTGCCCGCGGCCACCGCCGCCGCCGCCGAGGAACGCGCGCCCGTGCGCCCCGCCGGCGGTGTGCTCCACGTGTGCCAGCAGCGGCTTCGCGAGAAGGGCTTCCTGGCCGCGGCGGGGCTGCCCGTGCCCGATTTCGTGGCCGTGCGCTCGCGCGAAGACCTGGGCACGGCCCTCGGCCGGGTGGGCACGCCCGCCGTGCTGAAGACCGCGGCCTTCGGGTACGACGGGAAGGGACAAGCCAAGGTGGGCTCGCTGGCCGAGGCGGAGGCGGCCTTTCTGGCGGTGGGCGGGCAAGAGTGCATCCTCGAGGCCTTTGTGGACTTCGAGCGCGAGGTCTCCGTGGTCGCCGCTCGCGGCCTGGACGGCTCGTTCGCCCACTACGGGGTCATCGAGAACGTGCACCGCAGCCACATCCTCGACGTCTCAGTGTCCCCGGCCCCGGTGGAGCCCGCGGTCGCGGGCGGTGCGGTGGCCCTCGCCCGCGCCGTCCTCGAAGAGCTCGACGTCATAGGGCTTCTCTGCGTGGAGATGTTCGTGACGAAGGGAGGCTCGCTCCTGATCAACGAGCTGGCGCCGCGCACCCACAACTCCGGCCACCTCACCGTGGACGCCTGCGTCACCAGCCAGTTCGAGCAGCAGCTGCGGGCGGTGTGCGGGCTCCCGCTCGGCTCGACCGAACTGCTTCGCCCCGCGGCCATGGCGAACCTCCTGGGCGAACTGTGGTCGGGCGGCGAGCCCGATTGGGCCGCGGCCTGCGCGTTCCCCGAGGTGAAGCTGCACCTCTACGGCAAGGCCCTGGCCCGGCCCGGCCGCAAGATGGGACACCTCACGGCTCTGGCCCCGACCACGGCCGAGGCTCGAGACCGCGTCCTCGCGGCCCGGAAGGCTCTGACGAAGGACCCCCTGGCGTGAAGGTCCTGGTCATCGGCGGCAACCGATTCGTGGGACGCGATCTCGTCTGGCGGTTCCTGGCCGCAGGCTACGAGGTCACGACGTTCAACCGGGGCCGTTTGGCCGATCCCTTCACCGACCGCATCGAGCGTCTCGTCGGCGATCGCACCACGGGGGATTTCGAGCGTCTCATCGGGGCCCGCGAGTGGGACGCCGTCGTCGACTTCGCCGCATTCCAGGAGGCGGACACGCGCCGCGCGGCTCTCACTTTGCAGGGACGAGTCGGCCACTACGTCATGATCAGCACCGGGCAGGTCTACCTGGTCCGCGAGCCCAGGCCCCGGAACGCGGCCCGCGAGGCCGACTACGACGGGCCGGTGATGACCGCACCCGAAGAACCCGGCGAACGCGAGGAATGGGACTACGGCATGGGCAAGCGCGGGGCCGAGGACGCGCTCCAGGCGGCCTGGGCCGATCGGCGCTTTCCCGCGACCCGCCTTCGCATCCCCATGGTGAACGGCGAACGCGACTACCACCGGCGGATCGAGGGCTACCTGTGGCGGCTGCTCGACGGCGACCCCCTTCTCCTGCCCGACGGCGGCCGGACGCCCACCCGCCACGTCTACAGCGGCGCCGTGGCCCGAGCCATCGCGCGCATCCTCGGCAATCCGACCACGTTCGGGCAGGCCTACAACCTCGCGCAGGACGAGACCCCGACCCTGGCCGAGATCCTCGCCGTCCTTGGTGAGATCCTGGGCGCCGCGGCCCGCTTCGTCGAGGTGCCGTCCGCACGGATCGTGAGCGCAGGCCTCGACCTGGTTCGGGTCTCGCCCTTCAGCGGTCGCTGGATGTCGTTCCTCGATCCGACGCGGGCCAAGGCCGAGCTCGGCTTCCGCCACGACCCCCTGCGCCACTACCTCGAGAAGATCGTGGCCTCGTTCCTGGCCCACCCGCCGGCCGAGGCCCCCGAGGGCTATCGGGCCCTCCGGTCGCGGGAGGTCGACCTCGCGCGAAAGGGGTCAGGTCTGGAATTGTGAATTCGCATTCACGATTCCAGACCTGACCCCTTCGTTCGCCCGAGGCGTGACACACTCCGCCCGTGTCCTCCCCCGCGGAAGCCGGCCTCCTCGCCCTGGCCGGGTTCGTCTCGTCGGCCCTGAACATGGTCTCGGGGGGCGGCTCGTTCCTGACCCTGCCCTTGCTGATCTTCCTGGGCCTGCCCGCGGGCGAAGCGAACGCGACGAACCGGGTGGGTGTCGTGGCCCAGAACATCACCGGCGTCCTGAGCTTTCATTCCCATGGCGTGCTCGACTGGGGCTTTGCCCGCCGGACGTTCCTGCCCTGCGCCATCGGAGCGGTCCTTGGCTCGTACGCGGCTCTCCACGTGGGCGACCACGAGCTGCGTCGGGTCTTCTCGGTGCTGATGCTCCTGATGACCCTCTTCGCCCTGGTCGATCCCGGCCGCTTCCGGCCCGAGCGGCCCGCGGCCCGCACGGCGCTCGCCGCCCTGGGCTTCCTGGGCGCGGGCTTTTACGGTGGGTTCATCCAGGCCGGAGTCGGTTTCATCGTGCTCGCCCTCACCTCGCTCCTGGGCCTGGACCTCGTACGCGGCAACGCGGTGAAGGTGTTCCTGGTCCTGGTCCAGACCTCCCTGTCCCTGGCCGTCTTCACGTGGGCGGGAAAAGTCGCCTGGCGGCCAGGCCTCGCCATGGCCTTCGGGTGCTGCCTGGGCAGCCTCGCAGGCGTCCGCCTCACGGTCCTCAAGGGCCACGCCTGGGTTCAGCGCGTCGTCACCGTCACGGTGGTGGTGTTCGCCCTGCTGCTCTGGATCGGGGGCTGATCCATGTTTGACGCCGACCGCGACCCGGCATAGCGTGCGGCACCGGGGAGGGAGACGCTCATGAGGGATGACCGACGGCGGTGGGTGCCTTGGGCCGCGTTCGTGGTCCTGGCCGCGGCGCGGGCGGCGTCGGGCGAGGAACCCAAGGCCGCACCGGAACGAGCGGGCACGCGCTTCGAGGCGAAGGACGTCTTCGAGCTGGAGTGGGCGGCGCGCCCCGAGATCTCACCGGACGGCCAGAGGATCGTCTACGAGCGCCACTCGATGGACGTGATGACCGACCGCCGGCGCTCCAGCCTCTGGATCATCGGAGCGGACGGCTCGGGTCATCGGCCCCTCGGAAGCGGAGACGCGTTCTTGCCCCGTTGGTCGCCGGACGGAAGCCGTCTGCTCTACGCCGCGCGCGAGGGCGAGACCGTGCAGCTCTACGTGCGCTACCTGGACACCGGTCAGACCTCGCGCCTGACCCATGTCTCGCGCGCGCCAAACGCGGCCTCCTGGTCGCCGGACGGCCGCTCCATCGCCTTCACCATGCTGGTGCCCGCCAAGGCCGAGCCCTTCGCCACTCTTCCCGACAAGCCCGAGGGGGCCGCGTGGGCGGATGCCCCGAAGGTCATCCAGAAGCTCGTCTATCGCGCGGACGGCGAGGGGTACCTCGAGTCCGGCTACGTCCAGCTCTTCGTGCTGCCGGCCGAGGGAGGCACGCCGCGGCCGCTCACCACGGGCAGCTTCAACGTGGCCGGCCGCCCGGTCTTCACTCCGGACGGCCGCTCGGTCCTCTTCTCGAGCAACCGCCGCCCGGACTCGGAGTACGAGCCCAACGATTCCGAGATCTACGAGGTGAGCCTGGCCGACGGCACCCTCCACGCCCTCACCGACCGCCGCGGTCCCGACTTCGCTCCCACCGTCTCCCCCGATGGTCGCGCGATCGCCTATCTCGGCTTCGACGATCGGTACCAGGGCTACCAGGTGACGCGCCTCTACGTCATGAACCGCGACGGGAGCGGCTCGCGCCTGGTGGCCGCGGAGTTCGACCGCGACGCCGCGGACCCGGACTGGAGCAGCGACGGGAAGGGCTTGTACTTCAACACCGCCGACCGCGGGAATGGCAAGGTGGCGTTCGTGGCCGCGGCGGGTCCCACCGCGGGGAAGGTCGAGATCCTGGCCTCCGATCTCGGCGGCGGCGATCTGGGCCGCCCCTACGGCGGAGGCTCGTACTCCGTGTCGAACACCGGACGCATCGCCTACACCCTGAGCCGCCCGGAGATCCCCGCCGACGTGGCCCTCGCCGCCCGGGGCCTTCCCACGAAGACCCTCACCCACTTGAACGACGACCTCCTCCCCTTCCGCCAGCTCGCCTCCACCGAGGAGACCTGGTTCGAGTCGTCCTTCGACCACCGGAAGATCCAGGGCTGGATCGTGAAGCCGCCGGGCTTCGACGCCCAGAAGCGCTACCCCCTGATCCTGGAGATCCACGGTGGACCTTTCGCGGACTACGGCGATCGGTTCGGGGCCGAGATGCAGCTCTACGCGGCCGCCGGCTACGTCGTCCTCTATACGAACCCGCGGGGCAGCACCGGCTACGGCGCCGAGTTCGGCAACCTCATCCACCACGACTACCCGAGCCACGACTACGACGACCTCATGAGCGGGGTCGACGCCGTCCTGGCCAAGGGCTACGTGGACCCGCAGCAGCTCTACGTGACCGGGGGCAGCGGAGGCGGGGTGCTCACCGCGTGGATCGTGGGCAAGACCGACCGCTTCAAGGCCGCGGTCTCCGCCAAGCCGGTGATCAACTGGGCGAGCTTCGTGCTCACCTCCGACGGGACCAACTTCTTCACCCGCTATTGGTTCGCGGCTCCGCCCTGGGAGAAGCCCGAAGAGTACCTGCGGCGGTCGCCCCTCCAGTACGTGGGCAACGTGAAGACGCCCACCATGCTCCTGACCGGGGAGCAGGATTTCCGCACCCCGATCTCGGAGGCCGAGCAGTTCTTCACCGCACTCAAGCTTCGCAAGATCGACACGGCACTGGTGCGTTTCCCGGGCGCGTCCCACGAGCTCGTCACCCGCCCCAGCCAGTTGATCGCGAAGGTCAGCTACATCCTGGCCTGGTTCGAGAAGTATCGGCCGGGATCGGCCGCGCGCTGAGCCGTAAGGAGCAGGCCGAGGGTATGATGAACGGGGGCGAAAGGAAGGACATGATGAGGCAATTCGCGAGACTGGCTCTGGTCGTTGCCGTGGCTTCGGCCGGCTCGGGGGCGATCCAGGCGGCCGCTGCCGAGTTGAACGTGGGCGACAAGGCCCCGGACTTCAAGCTCGCCGCGAGCGACGGCAAGACCTACCACCTCGCCGACTTCAAGGGCAAGAAGGCGGTCGTCCTCGCGTGGTTCCCCAAGGCCTTCACGGGAGGCTGCACCCTGGAGTGCAAGTCCCTGGCCGCGAACGGCGACAAGATCCGCCAGTACGAAGTGGCCTACTTCATGGCCAGCGTCGATCCGGTCGAGGGCGAGAAGGGCAACAAGGCGTTCGCCGAGTCCGAGAAGGCCGACTTCCCGTTGCTCAGCGATCCCACCAAGGAAACGGCCACGGCCTACGGCGTCGTGCACCCGGAGCGCGGCTTCGCGCAGCGCTGGACCTTCTACATCGACAAGAACGGTACCATCGCCGCCATCGACAAGGCCGTGAAGCCCCCGACCTCGGCCGAAGACCTTCTCGCCAAGCTCGCGGAGCTCAAGGTCCCGAAGGCGCACTAGCGGCGCGGGGCCGACCCTGCCCGACGTCAGGTGCGGTCGGCGGCGATGTCCGCGACTTCTTCCTTGGCGTCGACCTCGTAACGGATGAACTGGAGACGCGAGGAGAGCTCGGGGATGTCGAGGCCGCTGGCCGCGCCTCGAGAAAGGTCCAGGCGCAGTTGCTTCAACTGGTGCTCGGCCAGCTCGCGGCGCACCCGCAGGCGCTCGAGCACGCGCATCGCCTTGACGATCGCCTCCTCGCGTCCCTGCACGACTTCGAGCTGACGCTCGAACAGGCGGCGGTCCTGGGCCAGATCGGCGCGCTCGAGGCGGGCGCGACCTTCGGCGATCGCCTTGGCCAGGGTTTCCCGTTCCCGCTCCGAGGTCTGCTCCTCGAGGTCGGCCTGCCGTTGGGCCAGCTCCCCCGTGAGCTTCAGGATCCCGTCCACCTCGGCGAGCAGCCGGGGAGTGTCGCTCCCTCCTCTCTGCTCGATCAGGGCGCGCACTCGGGCCGCCTCCTGCGCGATAGCCGTGGGTACCCCCGGCGCGGCTACCGGCGGCAGGAGGGCGGGCGGCGGCGGCGCGGGGAGGGCCGGCCCCTCGGCTCCCGGAAGGATTTCGCGGTCCCGCCGACGCAGGAGGGCCAAGGCCGTGGGTGCGGCCCGGAGCGCCTGCATCCCGAGGACCACACCCCAGATCGCCATCCAGAAGGGAAGGTGGCCCTGCGTCGAGTACATCACTATCCCGGTGATGATAAAGCCGGTGAAGTGGCCGGCCAGCCCGCGCAGCATGCGCAGGCCCACCGCATTGCGCGGGTCACCCGACAGGGGGACCTCCCGGCGGAAGACCCGGCTCTCGTAGAGCGGCCGCCACTGCTCGTCGTCGTCCTGCCGCACCATCTCGGCCCCGCTCAGCTTGCCCCTACGGATCAGCCGGACCAGGCGCTCCTCGCCGTAGCTGCGCACCCGATCGCCTTCCTTGACGTGGTAGGCGAGCGGGCCTTGGGCCCGGGACGGGAGGAGCCCCGCGAGCAAGACCTCTGCCGACAGCGGAGAGGCGGAAGGGCGGGAGACGGGCGCCGCTTCGGCGAGCGAGCCCGCGCGCGAGCGTCCCACGAGCGCGGCCAGCTCCACGGCGAGCTCGTCGGTCCTGGCGAAGCGCTGGATGGGGTCCTTCTGGAGGCAGCGTGTGACCAGCGCCTGGAGCGCCTCGGGCGCGTCCGGGCGCACTCGGCGGAGGGGCTCCGGGTCGCGCTCGATGACGGCCGCCAGCACCTGGGCCGGCGTGTCCCGCCGGAACGTCGGCCGCCCGGTGGCCATCTCGTGGAGGATGAGCCCGACGGAGAACTGGTCGGTCCGGTGGTCGAGCGGCCCGCCCTTCGCCTGCTCGGGCGACATATACTCGAGCGTACCCAGGAGCATGCCGGCTTGCGTACCATGTCGCGAAAGGGTTTCGCGTGCGTCGAGGTCCCCGAGCGGAGCCACCACCACTTTGGCCAGGCCGAAGTCGAGGATCTTCAGCCGTCCCTCGGGGGTCACCATCAGGTTCTCGGGCTTCAGGTCGCGGTGGACGATGCCGGCGCGGTGGGCCTTGGCCAGGCCATCCGCGAGCTGCGCGCCGAGGTCGAGCAGCTCGGTGATGGGGAGGGGGCCGCGCGCGAGCTTGCGCCGCAGGGTCTCGCCTTCCACGTGCTCCATCACCACGTAGTGCGCGCCGGCCTGGCCCGCGGCCTCGCCCACGTCGTAGATCTGGACGATGTTCGGATGGTTGAGGGCGGAGGCGGCTCGGGCCTCGCGGTCGAGCCGGTGCAAGAGCTCGGGATCGGCACCCTGGCGCAGGACCTTCAGGGCCACGATGCGGCCCAGCCGGACGTCGCGCGCGCGATAGACCTCGCCCATGCCGCCCGCGCCCAGGCGGTCGATCACCTCGTAGGAGCCGACCCGCGCTCCGGCTGTGAGGGCTTCTGGCACGATGCTGCTCCTGTCCGCGGCCGCCAGGAGCGTCGGTCCGTCGCTCCGCGGGCAGCGTACCACGTCGGCGAGCACGGATCCGCCGCTTCCGGGCGACGACCGTTCCTCGAGGAGACCGTTGTCCTTCCCTGAGTCCGAAAGGGCGGTCCCCGACACACGGCGCTGGGTGCTTCTGCTCATCCTGGCGGGCGCGGCGGTGCGCATAGCACTCGGAGCCTCCCTGGGCCTGAGTGTCGACGAGTCCTACGCGGCCGTGATGTCGCGCGAGTTGAGCCTCAGCTACTTCGACCACCCGCCGATGACCTTCTGGTGGGCGGGACTGGCGGGTGGCTTTCTGGGCAGCGAGGCCCCCCTGCTCGTGAGGTTGCCGTTCATCGCAGCTTTCGCGGCGACGAGCTGGCTGCTGTTCCGGCTGGGCCATTTCCTCTTCGGCGAGCGCGCCGGCCTCTGGGCCGTGGTCGTCCTCAACCTCAGCCTGTTCTTCTCGCTGGCGGCCGGCGGTTGGGCGCTGCCCGACGGGCCATTGCTGCTCTTCGACACGGCCGCGGCCTACTGCCTGGCACGAGCGACGCTGGCGATGAGCCGTGAGCCGGAGGCCGATGCGGCGGTTGGGCCCGGCAGGGCGCGCGCCTGGATCGCCTTCGGAGCGTTCACCGGCCTCGCCCTCCTGTCGAAGTACCACGGGTGCTTCCTGTTGCTGGGCGGCGGCGTCTTCCTGCTCTCGTCGCGCTCGCGCATCGGGTGGCTGCGGCGTCCCGAGCCCTATCTGGCGACGGCCCTCGCCGCGGCGGTGTTCACACCCGTCCTGATATGGAACTCGCAACACGGTTGGGCTTCGTTTCGTTTCCAGCTCGGACGCGCGGTGCCTCTCGAAGGAGCGGGAGCGACCCCCTTCCTCGACGACCTCGCCGGTCAAGCGACGTGGATCCTCCCCTGGATCTGGATTCCCCTGCTCGTGGTCCTCTTCTCCGCGCTTCGCACCGGCCCTCGGGACGCGCGACGTTGGCTGCTCGTCTGTCTTGGAGCGGGCCCCATCCTTGGGTTCACGTTGCTGACCGTGGGGGGCGAGCGCGGCCACCCGCATTGGCAGGCTCCCGGCTACTTCATGCTGCTCCCCATCCTCGGTGCGGACATCGCCCGGCGCCTGGCCGATGGCCGTCGCGCGCAGACCCGCGTTTGGCTTGCGGCGTGTGGCGTCGGCTTCGCGCTGGTGGTCGTCGGCCTTGTGGCCCACGTTCGCAACGGCTGGGCTCAGACGGTCGCCCCCGACCTCCTGGCCAAGGGCGATCCGACGAACGACCTCCTGGATTGGGCGCCCGTGGCCGAGCAGATCCGCGCCTGGGGCCTTCCGAAGCCCGGAACGCTGATCGGCGGGTCGCGTTGGGACGACGCCGCCAAGCTGGCGCACGCCATGGGACCCGGTACCATCGTCGCCTGCGTGGGCGAGGACTCGCGAGGCTTCGCCTACGTCGAGGACCCGCCCGCCTCCCTGGGCAAGGACGTCGTGCTCGTGGTGCGGCGGCGATCCGAAGGCGAGGCCCTGCGGCTCTACGCCCCCTACTTCCGCAGGCTTCGCTTCGTGGGCAACGTCCCCATCTCTCGTGGCCAACGGCCCGGCATCGTGGTCACCGTGTACCTGGGGGAGAGCCTGCTTCGCCCCTTGCCCTTGCTGCGCTCTCTTGGATAGTCCCGCGCCCGCCTATTGCGGACGCGGAGGCGCCGAGGCCAGGCGTTCGACGAGATCGAGCCGCGTCCGCCACGGGTCGGCCTTGGCCGCGGGCCCGGAGGCCGCGAAGTCCATGACCTCATCTTTGTCCGCGGTGTACGCCGGCCACTTCGCACGCCCGTCGCCGTTCGGGTCGCCGCTCCTGGCGAACGCGGCCCAGTAGGCGTTCATGACCTCGCCCATGGCCTCGTCCTCGGGGGTGGTGGCGGCTTCGTACTTGGCGCGCACGGTCCCGAACACGAACGGGATCTCCGTCGCGTGGAGCGCGCCCTTCTGGCTCGCGCGGAGGGAGGAGGCCACGTAGGAGAAGCGGTAGCTCCACGTGGGCTGGGTCTTCGCGGCGAGGCGCGCGAGGAGCCGCGCCGGCTCCACCATCGCCTGGTCGCTCATGAGCCCCACCCCCATATCCCCCTTGTCGCCCTTGCCTTCGGGGTCGTAGGCCTTCAAGGCCTTCTCCTTGTCGTTGCCGAAGGCCGCGAACAGCGCGTCGGTGCGCTCCGGGGGCAGGGGGAGAAAGCCGAACTCGCGGTTGTTCGCGCCGATCATGTAGGGGACCCTGGCCTGCTGGCCCGCGCGGAACGCGGGCTCGGCTTCCGAGGGGACGATCTGCCCGTCCACCATGGGGCCCGAGTAGGTGTCGGGCTGCGGGCTGATCAAGTTCATGCCGTTCACGACCGCCGCCGCGGGCAAGTCGCGGAGAGCCTTGAGCAGGGCGGGGCCCTCACCCTTCACCCCGGCCTTCTCCGCGAAGACGACACCCAGGGTCTCGGCCGAAGGAGGCCCCCCGGGCGTCGTGTCGCGGATGGGCCGCATCGAGATGATGCCGCGGGCCCGGCCGCCGCCGGACTCCACGATCGCCTTGTGGAAGAGACCCTTCGCGAGGGGCGAGATCATGAGGGTGTTCACCGAGCCGCCCCCCGCGGACTCGCCGAAGATCGTGACGTTGCCGGGATCGCCGCCGAAGGCCGCGGCGTTCTTCTTCACCCACTCGAGCGCCGCGATCTGGTCGAGGAAGGCGTAGTTTCCGAGAGGCCCCTTCGGGTTCTCCTGGGTGAGCGCGGGGTGGGCAAAGAAGCCGAAGCGGCCGAGGCGATAGTTCATGCTGACGAAGACGATGCCGCGGCGCGCGAAGTGCGAGCCGTCGTAGACCGCGGGCGAGCTGCCGCCGTTCACGAAGCCGCCGCCGTAGATCCAGACCATGACCGGCAGGGGAGTCTTCCCGGGCTTTTCGGGGGTCCAGACATTGAGGTACAGGCAGTCCTCGTCCGGCGGCGTGCCCAATGGGGCGGCGTCGCTCGGAAACGGGTTCTGCATGCAGTCGTGCGCGTACTTGTCGGCGGCGAACAGGGCCGTCCAGGCCTTGGGCGGCTGCGGAGCGCGCCACCGCAGATCGCCCACCGGCGGGGCCGCGAACGGAATGCCCTTGTACGAGGCCACTCCGTCGGCGATCGTGCCCGCCACGGGCCCCTTGTCCGTCTTCACCGCGGCCGTCCGGGTTTCCGCCATCGCCCCGTTGGCCCCTCCGAGGAAGCCCGCCAGAGCAGCAGCGACCGCCAACCGCGACCCGAAACCTCGCGACATCATGAAACCTCCGAAGGTACCCTTCACCGGGTCACCTCGAGCTCCGCATGGGTGCTCGCCGTCGAATCGCCGCCGACCCAGACGTCGAACCAGGCGGCCTCCTGGATGGACTTCTTCTGCGCCGTGCTCCAGTAGCGGAGCTCCTCGGGCCCGAGCTTGAACGACACCGTCTTCGTCTCGCCGGGGGCGAGCGAGACGCGCTCGAAGCCCTTCATCTCGCGCCGCGGGCGCGAGTCGCTGCCCGAGCGCTGGTGGACGTAGAGCTGGACGACCTCGTCCCCGGCCACGGCTCCGCCGTTCTTCACGTCCACGGACACGGTGGCGGTCTGCCCCAGCGCGACCTTCGGCGCGGCCACCTTGAGGTTCGAATAGGCGAACGTGGTGTAGCTCAGGCCGTAGCCGAAGGGAAAGAGCGGCGACTCGCTGCCGTCCCAGTAGCGTGCCTGGTAGCGCGGCGAGCCTTCCGGCTGATGGGTGAGGACACGCGCGTAGTAGAGCGGCGCGTGCGCGGCCTTGCGCGGGAAGGTGACCGGCAGCTTGCCGCCGGGGTTGACGTCGCCGAAGAGGATGTCGGCCACCGCGTTGCCGCCCTCGCTGCCGGGCTCCCAGGCTTCGAGAATGGCCGGCACGTGCTCGACCGCCCACGGGATGCGTGAGGGGTCGGCCGTTGACCAGGACGAGCACGACCTTCTTCCCGAGCGCCATCACCGACTCGAGGAGCTCCTGCTGGCGGCCGGGGAGGTCGAGCGAGGCACGCGAAGCCGCCTCGCCGCTCATGTAGGCGGTTTCGCCGAGGACCAGGACCACCACCTCGGCCTCTCGGGCGACGGCCACGGCCTGCTGGAACGCGGCCTCGGCCGCCTCCGGCGCCTGGGCGGGCTGCTTCAGCCCGGGGACGAACTGCTCGAACATCGAGGGGGTCTCGCGCCGGATCTGGGGCCCGCTGGCGTGCGTGACCTTCACTCCCGCCCCGACCTTGGCCCGGATGCCTTCGAGGATGGTGACCGCCGCGGGCGGCTGGCCGAAGACGATCCACGAGCCTTCGGTATCGCGCCTTCGAATCCGCGAGGGGTCCGATCACCGCGATGGAGGCCACGTCTTTCTTCAGCGGCAACGTCTGCCCCTCGTTGCGCAGGAGCACCATCGAGCGTTGGGCCGCGCGCCGCGCCTCTTCCCGATGAGCCGGCGCCCCCAGCACGGCCGCCGCCTTCGACTCGTCCACGAACGGCGCCTCGAAGAGGCCCATGCGGAACTTGGCGGCGAGGATGGGTCGTACCGCCTCGTCGATGCGCGCCACGGGGATCCGACCGGCCTCGACCTCGGCCGCGAGGTTCTGCCCGATGGTGTTGCTGGCCATGTCCACGGCGAGCCCGGCCTCCACCGCGCGGCGGGCGGCGTCCTTGCCGTCGGCCGCGAAGCCCTGGGTGATGAGGTTGGCGACCCCGAAGGCATCGCTCACCACGAAGCCCTTGAATCCCCACTCGCCGCGGAGCACGTCGCGAAGGAGGAAGCGGTTGGCGGTGGCGGGAACGTCGTTGAGCTCCATGTAGGCGCTCATGAACGTGCCCACGCCGGCCTTCGCCGCGGCCTGGAACGGAGGGAGGTAGACGTTGCGCAGCAGGCCCTCGGGCAGCGACACGGGGTCGTAGTCGCGGCCCCCGTCGGCCGCACCGTAGCCCGCGAAGTGCTTGGCGCAGGCGATGAGGTGCTCGGGCGATCCGGGGTACGCGCCCTGGAAGCCGCGAACCTGGGCCACCGCCATGGCCGCGCCGAGGTACGGATCCTCGCCGGCGCCCTCGACGATCCGCCCCCAGCGCGCGTCGCGCGCGATGTCGAGCATGGGCGCGAACGTCCAGTGCAGCCCGGCCGCCCGCGCTTCACGCGCGGCCACCGCCTGGGCCTTCTCGTAGCCCGCGGGATCCCACGAAGCCGCCATGGCCAAGGGCACCGGGAAGATCGTGCGGTAGCCGTGGATGACGTCGAGGGCGAAGAGCACCGGGATCTTGAGCCGCGTCTCCTCGACCGCGATCTTCTGCAGCGCGTTGAACTGGTTCGTGTCGTTCAGCCACAGGACGGAGCCGGCGCCGCCCTTGCGGATGGCGGTCGCCGGGTCCATTCCCGGGAACGCGCCCACCTGGGTGAGCTGGCCGACCTTCTCGGCCAGCGTCATCTGGCCCAGCAAGGCCGTGACCTTCTGCTCGATCTGGGCGTCCGTGAGGGGGGCTGCGGAGACGGCGACGGCCGTTCCCAGCCACAAGCCCGCGGCTGCCGAAAGCCCTCTCATCTTCAACATGGCGCTGTCTGCCCTTCTCGACGTGAGATTCGTCGCAGTTCCAACCCGGGAACCATAATGGCATCCAGTGTCGAAGTCAACACCCAGTGCCACACCAGGGCGAGACGTGCGATAATCCCGCATGGCGACCAGCGAGCTCAGCCTGCAAGAGCGCAAGCAGGAGTTGGTCCGCGGCGAGCTCGCGAGCGCCGCCTGGGACCTCTTCGGCAAGAAAGGCTACGAGTCCACCACGGTCGCCGAGATCGCGGCCGCCGCCGGGGTTTCGCGGCGCACCTTCTTCCGCTACTACGCCTCCAAGGAGGACGTGCTCACCGCGACCACGGACGATCTGGCCGAGGCGATGCTCGCGGCGATGGCCGGGCGGCCCCGCGACGAGCCCCCGCTGGTCTCGATCGAGCGCGCGCTCGTGCTCGTGCTGGAGGGCCAGCTCAAAGCCGCCGACCGATCCCGCACGATCATCCGGCTGCTCCGCGAGAGCCGGACGCTCCGGCGCGCGATGCTGGAGCGGCATGCCCTCATGGAAGAGCGGCTCGCCACCCTGCTCGCCGATCGGCTGGGCGCCGATCCTTCGAAGAACAGCACGCCGGCCCTCCTGGCTTTCGTGGCCCGCGCCATGATGGACACCGCCTTCAACGTGTGGTACGACCAGGGCCGCAAGGACATCGCCGGCCTCGTGGCCGAGCTGTTCGCCACCCTCGCCCAGCACACCCAGGCGCACCCGCGGGCCTGAAGCGCGAGGCTCTCTCCGCCCTTCAGTCCCGGTTGGGCAGGATGCGTTCGCCCTCCGCAATCTCCTTGGGGTCGTCGCGGAGGGTCCCGCAAGAGTGATTCGCGTCCACTTCAGGGTCCCCGAAACGCGGGCCTGGATGCGGCTTCTTCGGCCCGCTCCCGCAATCGGGACAGTGCGCGATGAGGTATCGCGCGTCGGAGATCATGATGTGGGCCGCTTCGGGGTCGACACCTCTTCCGCGGCGGGCGTGCAGCACGTCGATGAACTCCCGGTATTGGTCGGCGGCCCTCCGGCAGTGTCCCCTCTCGCTGGCCTCGGCGGCTGCGTGCAGCTCGGCGAGCAATCTGTGGGCGAGGCCGTGCGGCTTGATCTTTCCTGCGGCCAGGAACTGCCGGACGTCGTCCTCGATGCTCTCTGGGGTGGCGATGATCGTGAAGGTCACCGCGAGGTCGCGGGTGTTGCCGAGGTTGTCGACCGCGTCGATCGCGAAGGTGTGGGTCCCGAGTCGCAACTGGGTGAGGAGATCGATCGCCTGCCCGCTGGACAGGACGTGGCCGGCCAAGGCCTCGTGGCCGTCGAGGGTCGCGGTCAATCCACGGAGGCCGGCGCCGGCCCCGTCAGTCGCCGAGTAGGCGAGGGTCAAGGTCGCGCTGTGCACGTACGGTGCCGCGACGGGAGCGGCGATGCTCGAGGCCGGGGGCGAGTCGTCCAGGGTGAGGACCTGCGACCCGACCGCATCCTCGTTGTCGAGTCCGTCGTGGCTGAAGTAGTTGATGGCGTATGCTCCGTCCCCGCCCGTGAGCCGGAAGGGCGCGTCGTACGGCAGGTACGGTCCTCCCGCCGAGGCCGCGGCCGGGAAGACCCGGTAGGCGGTCACGGGCGGGCCAAACCGCATCGCGATCGAGGACTCGGTCGCGGTCAAGGCCAAGGAGGTGGTGCTGGACACGAACCGCACGCCATCCGATCGCGGGTAAGTCGGTCCGCTGGGGATCTGGAAGGAGGTGGCGGGCGGCTCCCGCCACGGGCTGTTGCTGCGATCGGCGGGAGAGTTGCCGCCGTTGTTGTACCAGGCCGTGTACATGCTGGTGGCGTTCATCCCACGGTCTTCGAAGCCCTGGAACACGGGGCCGCGGGGGGGGTTACCGACGAAGCTCTGGATGTGCGGCAGGCTTCCCCACTTGCCTGAGTACTGGATGAAGGTCTGGCCATTGAGCGGGTAGAACTGCCCCGCGAGCAGGCTGCTCGCCTGGGCGGAGCCAAAGCAGGTCGTGGGTGTGCACGGGTTGTACTCGCCCATGTTGACGAGGCCGCCGTGGCCGCTCGGAGCGCTGATCGGGTGACTGAGAAACGCGCTGGCGAGCACGCGACCACCGGTCCAGGTCTCCCAGACGATCCCGCCTATCCCGTTGCCGTTGTTCGTGACGAACCCGCACCCGACCGCGGTCGACACGCCGAGACCAAGCCGGGCGGGATCATCGGGAACGCCCACATCGACAGGCCAGGCGATCGCGCTCACCACGGCCGTAGCGGCGTGGCCACAGAAGTCGTCGGGGTTCGCGAACGCGGCGTGACCCCCGCCGTCGATCGCCATCAGCGGATGCGTGCCCGCGAAGTGGAGGTTGGAATTGCCAGTCTCGAAGAAGTTGCCCGGGTGATCGTCGGCGTGCCGGGAGAACCACACCCCCTCGACTTCCAGATCGGGGCCGAGCTGTACCTGGATCGACGCATCCCAGTCACCGCCGTGGCGGCCGACCCCCAGGATGGCGAGCTGGTTGTACGTGAACACGTGCCAGTACTGGATCATCACGCCGCCGTCCGCGCTTGGATAGACATGAAAGTACGTCTTCCACTCGCGCGGGTCGGTGCTGCCCAGGCGGTACGAATCATCCACGTCCGGTAGGACGAAGGTCTGCTGGTCCGAGTAGCCGGTCGTGAACGAGCCGACGGAGAACTGCCCGTCGGGATCGGCGGCGACCGTGGTGAGGACGTGGTGCGGTGGATGGCCATACCCCGTGTCGTCTTCTCCACAATTGGGCCCGCCCGCCCAGTATGCCCCCGTGGGCCCGATGAGGTTGGCTTGGCTGGAGATGGGGTTGTAGCCGACGTCCTCGTCGATGTCGAAGGTGCAGTCCTCGTGGTACTGGAGGTGCGCACGGGCCAGAAACCACTCGACATTGACCGGGTAGTTGGATTCGTCGGGCTCGATGAAGAGAATCGGGGCATAGCGCTCGGCGAGCTTCTGCTCGAGGTGGTCGTCGATCCCGTCGTGGTCCGCGTCGACCCGCGCCGGCGGCGGGGTCGCCGCCACCGACACCGACGACAGGACGAGCCCCAATGCGACGCCCGCCATTGCCACCACACTTGGCCGAGGCGCAAGCCTGCTTCCCATGGCGCTCCTCCTCAGTGAAACTCGGCGCCCTGCTCCTGGACTGGACCCTGCAGAGTCACTCAATACGTCGCCAACGGCCCGGGACCACGGACGCATCATGCGCGGAGGCTGCGATCGTGGTCGGCAATCTCCACGTCAGTGCCATGGGTGTGGTAGCCGTTGCCGCTGATGTTCACGGCCCACGCACCTCCGGGGCTACCGGAGGTCGCCGACCAGAACGCGCTCGGTGTGACACTGAACGGATGCCCAGGCGGGAGGATGGGCCCGGGTGGCGCAACGGACGGATCGAGCAGGCTCGTTAGTTCGGAAAAGGACGGCAACCGCCAGCCCTCGCGTCCGCCGAGTCTCCTGGAGGCGCAGAAAAGGAGGGCGGTGTTCCACCCCATGTCGTTGAAGATCGGCGCCTGCTCCCACACGAGCCCCGTCTCATTGTCCCGCACCGCTGCGCCGCCGAAGTCAGCCAAAACGACAAAGCGCGAGTCGGCCGGCAGCACCTTGTCCCAGTTCTGGGTCAGGCCCTGGGTGTCGCCCCCCTGATGGGAGGTCAGTAGGTCCTTGATGTCCTGGAGCTCGTCCAGGATCTGCCGAAACGGGTTGTATCGCGGCGGCGGCTGAGGTTGATGGTGATTCGAGCCTTCCCCCTGGGTCACCGCGTCGCCAGTTGCCAGTACCAGGCCGCCACTCACCACCAGTACGCCGACGGTTGCCGCGAGAAACCTGAACCTCTTCATGGATCCTCCTTCGCTCCCGACTACCGCCCCGTCAGCGCCGCGTGCCGGCACTGACCGGCGAGGTCGAAGCCTTTCATCGCATGTCCTGCCGGCTCTGTCGGTGTTGCGCGGACAGCCCCCCTACGACGATGTCGAGGAGCCGGCCATCCCACACCAGGACATCGGCACGGCCCGGGTTGTCGAAGCGGCCGACACCGACGGCCTGGTCCAACGCCACGCCCGCACTGCCCATTCGCAGCGTCCAGCGACCGATTCCACTCCGGGATATCTTCCATTGCCAGTCGTCGCCCGAGCCGGTCGAGGTGGCAATATCGGCGCGACCGTCGCCATCGAAATCCGCAACTACCAAGTGGCGAACGGTGCTCGTCAACGCAGAACGTAGCGGCGACCAGGACTCGGTGCCCCCATATGAGACCTGCCAGTAGCCGTGCACCACTCCGAGGACGTCCGTCCGGCCGTCGCCGTCGAAGTCACCGAAGCGAAGGTCGGGAACCTGGTGGTTCGAGGCCGCGTAAGGAGTGAACGGTCCGACGCCGCCATGAGACACCCACCATTGGCTCCCATCGGCGTAGAACACGTCGGCACGATGGTCGCCGTCGAAGTCGCCGATGGCGAAGTCGCTGATCCCGGCGTCGCTCTCGTTGATCTTTTCCCACTGCGACGCCCCGCCCCACGACACCAGCCAATCGCGTCCGCGCTGGGTGAAGACGTCCGTGCGGCCGTCGCCGTCGAAGTCGCCGAATCGGAGGCTGGCCATCTCTTCCGTCTGGGCGTTTCGATAGCGCCACTCGGCCTTGCCCCGTGGCGCGTAGTACCAGGCCGCGCCGGTGGCGAGGAACAGGTCGTCCTTCCCGTCGCCGTCGAAATCGCCGACGCCCAACCTTGCCGTTGGGTCTGGGCTCGCTCCGAACCGATTGCTGTCGGAGATGTCCAGCCAAGGCGGGGGAGGACTCGAGGGAGAATCCTGATATCCACAGAACCATTGGTGGTACCTCTGGCCCAGCAGCTCGAGGCGGCACGCTGAGGCAAGACCGGGGTCGGTGGTTCGAGCTGCGGCCACATACCACCTGAGCGCGTCCTCGTCGCCCTGACGGGAGACATTGTCGTGGAGCCGATCGAGACCGCACGAAACCCCGCGGAGATTGAAGTTCAGGCGGTCCGTACCCAGAAACGTGTTCCGCGCAATTTCGATATCAGAGCCCCCTATCCCACCGGTATGATGACTGCTCAAGTCGCTCCCGTGCATGTCGAAATCGTGTTCGTGGTTGAAACCGTACTGTGGCGCATGGGACAGGATGAGATTGAACCAGGCGCTGTATCCGCTGAGCGCGGCGCCCTTCCCGGCAATGGCGTGACGGTTCATGAGAAACGTATTGCCCGTGATCGTCGCCCGGCCGTTCGCCCCCACCACGACGCCGTAGCCCCCGCCGTCCCTCTCGTTGTGATGGATGAAATTCCTTACGAGGCGGACGTTTGTGGGTGGGATGGCGTCGTCCTTGGGGGGGCAAGCCCACAACGGCGCGGCGGCCGGATCGCCATCCACGTTCACCGTCGCCTGCGTCCAACCCGACAAGTCGTTGTGATCGATGATCACCGTGGCGCGGTCGTCGACGAAGATGCCGTTTGAATAGTCAATCCGGGCATGGCTCCTCGAGGGCCCGTGCAGGCGTAACCCGGTAATGCGCACCCAGTCCCCGGGACTGTCATAGGCGACCTGGAGATTGAGGGTCCTGAGTGGCCTGTGGTCCCTTGAGTCCGGAAGAGGCAGACCGAGCTCCGGTCCGAGCAGAGTGCCCCGGCGGTCCCCTCGGATCGTCACCCCCGCCGGAATCTGCAGTTGTGTGGCTTGGTCATAGTCGCGCAGGTTGATGGACGCGCTCCCGTCCACCTCGACCACCGTGCCCCACCCTGCCTCTCCGAGGGCACTCCCGAGATCCTTCTCCTGGGGTACCCGCACGAAGCCACTCGTGGGCCTCTGGTCCGTTCCGTCGACGGCGACGAACGTCCAGAACTCCGAGTCGTCGAGGTCGCGGCGTCCGAGCACGAGTGGGGTCAGGTTGGCGCCGCGCCCGTTCTTCACCTTGACCACGAGGTCCCGATCGGCGGCCAGGATGATGCTGTCGCCATCGAGGGCGAACACTTGACCGCCATTGCCGTCCTCCACTTCGTCCTGTAACTCGAGCGGCGTCTCCGGGATCGCGAGCCCGGCCTGCGCGATGAGGAAGCTCGTTGCGATACCGATGACCTTGTCGCCGGCGCGAAGCCTGACCTCGTGCCGGTCGCCGAACTCGGCGACTACGACGTCCTGTTCGACGGGTCCGACGTGGGGCAGCGGTGATCCTCCATGGCAGTCCTGGACGTACACCGGGGAGCCGCCTGTCTGGGACAAGGTCGGGTCGGTGGCTTGCAGGGCCCCATAGGTCAGGCATTTCCCCAGGTAACTGCGCACGTGGAAGGGGCCGTGAAGGGATGGAGGTACGGCGACGGAGGCCGCCTGCATGGTGGCAGCAGCCCGTCCCCTGAGCACAGGCACCGAGCCCAGCGTCAAGGCCAGCAACAACGACCACCCGGCAGAATTGCGCGTATTTTGCATCGAGTTCCTCAGGGCTTCTCCCGTGCCGATCGCACCCAGACCTGACGCTTCGACCAAGAGCGGCGAAGTGGCACTGCGTGCAGGTTAGGAGAATGCGCAGGTTAGAGCGGCGTGGGACCAGCATTACGGAAACACTCGATCACTTCAATGCTCGGGATCTCAATTGTCGGTGAGCGGCCAACTGGTCCGAGCTGTGTGGCTTACGGTCGCGGATTACCACCTTGGAGGACGGGCGGTGCGCGCTCCCGAGGCTCGGTGCTATCCTCGCTGGATACCTGAGGCGCGCCAACCATGCCTCCGCACCTCGAACCCGGCGATCGCCTCCGTTTCGGCGTGTTCGAGGTCAACCTTGCCGCGCACGAGTTGCGGAAGCATGGTGTCCGGGTCAGGCTGAGCGGTCAGCCCTTCGAGATCCTCGCCCTCCTCCTGGAGCACCCATACCAGATCGTGACGCGGGTACGACTCCGCGAGCGGCTCTGGCCCGCGGACACGTTCGTCGACTTCGAGCACAGCCTCAACAGCGCGATCAAGAAGCTGCGCGATGCCCTCGGCGACTCGCCCGAGAACTCCCGCTATGTGGAGACCCTGCCCCGCGTCGGCTACCGCTTCGTTGCCCCCGTGGAACGTTTGGCGTCGGACCCACCGTCCCCGCCAGCCCCGGTTGGTAGCGACCGCCCTCCGCAACGACCGGGCTACGCGACGGCGGCCGCCTTCACCGTGCTCGCCGCGACGGTGGCCCTGTATTCCTGGTATTCCTGGCGGTCGGCCGCGGTGCGCCATGCCCTTCCGCCGGGCGAGATCGTCCTGGCGGTGCTCCCCTTCGAAAACTTGAGCGGCGACCCCCAGCAGGAGTACTTCAGCGACGGCCTCACCGAAGAGATGATCCAGGCGCTCGGCCGGATCGACCCGGGGCGCATGCGGGTCATCGCGCGTGAATCGGTCATGAGGTACAAGGCGGACCGCGAACGCCTCGACCACGTGGCGCGAGACCTCGGGGTCCAATACGTGCTCGTGGGCAGCGTACGGCGCGAGGCCGACCGCGTCCGCGTGACCGCGGAGCTTCTGGAAGCCAGCGGTCGGGTGCAACTCCTCACCCGAACCTATGACCGCAATCTCCGCGACATCTTGTCCCTGCAAAGCGACGTGGCGCGCGCCATTGCCGCCGAGATCCGCTCGAAGCTCGACCCGTCTCCGCCCCGCGCCTTCCCTGGCGCAGCCGCGAGTCGGGCCCACTCGTCCGCCCTCGCTGTCCGCCGACGCCTACGAGGCGTACGACCTCTATCTCAAGGGCCGCTACTTCTGGAACAAGCGGACGCCCCAGGGTCTCGAGCAGGCGATCAAGTGTTTCGAGCAAGCCGTGGCCCGGGAGCCCACCTACGCCCGCGCCTATGCCGGCCTGGCCGATTCCCACGCCTTGATGAGCGGGTACAGCCTCGCTCCGCCTCGCGAGTCCGCGCCCAAGGCGCGCGCGGCGGCGCTTCGGGCCCTGGAGCTCGACGAGGGTCTCGCCGAAGCCCATGCCTCGCGTGCTTCCATTGCCCAGAACTACGATTGGGACTGGCCAACCGCGGAGAGGGAATACCGCCGCGCCATCGAGCTCGACCCCAACTATCCCACCGCCCACCACTGGTACGCCGAGTATCTCGCCCTGGAGGGCCGTTTCCCCGAAGCGTTCGGCGAAATCGAGCGTGCGCGCCGACTCGACCCATTGTCCCTGATCATCGCCACCGACCACGGCGAGCTCTTCTACCTGTCACGGCAGTACGACCGCGCCATCGAGCAGTTTCGCACCGTGCTCGAAATGGAGCCCGCCTTCCCGCGTGCCCACCTCTTCCTGGACTTCACGTATGCGCAGGAGGGATTATTCCCGGAGGCGCTGGCCGACATCGAGAAATGGCGTGGCGCCGACGACACCCCCTGGAGCTGGACGATGCTCGCCTACGTCTACGGCCGCTCGAACAAGGTCGCGCAAGCGCGTTCGGCGCTCGCAAAGGCTGCAAGCCTTGAACCGGCGCCGGCCGTTCGACCCGGGGGCCATTCTTTGCACCTACGTGGGCATGGCGGACATGGACCAGGCTTTGCCCTGGTTCGAGAAGGCGTATGCGGAGCGCTCCGTGGCCCTCACCAGCCTGAAGGTGAACCCGCTCTACGATCCGGTTCGCTCCGATCCGCGTTTCCAGGAGATCCTGCGGCGCGTCTTTCCCACTCCCTGACCTACTTCGCCTCGTGGATCAGGAGGTCCCCGTTGAAGGTCTTGAGCGTGAGCTCCTGGCCGCCGCCGTTGATCGTTCCGTAGACCGCGCGGTCCACCTTGAGCACGTAGCGCCCGTCCTTCCCCCGGGGGCTGGCCTCGGCCTTGGCCACCGGCGCGGCGCGCGTCGCGATCTCGAAGTCGCTGTAGATCTCCCCGTCGTTGTCGATTCTCATGCTCAGGTTGGCCTTGGTCGCGCGGGGAAGGGTCAAGTCCACGTTGCCGTTCAAGGTCACGAAGGACATGGCCTTTCCGGCCTCGAGCCGGTTGAACGTCACCGTCACCCCGCCGTTCGTGGTGTTGGCGAGCACGGCGCCCGAGATGTTGTTGAGGGTGATGGGTCCGTTGACGTTCTGGGCTTCGATCTCCCCTCGTGCCTGATCCACCACGATGCTGCCGTCGTTCACGCAGCCGAGCTCCAGCGAGGTGTTGAACGGGACCTGGATCACGAGGTCCGCGGGCGCCCGCCAGGACTCGGTCTTGACCACCACCACGTTGGCCTGCTCTTCGACGGTTAGGCCGGTGGTCTGGTACGGCAGGCGCTTCATGCCCGGGTGGCGGTCGCTTCGGTCATTCTCCTGGCGCCCGGGGCGGAGGCGCGCCTCGATCACGACCTCCTTGCCCTCATAGCCCTTCACGGTGATGCCGCCGTTGATGGTGTGGGCCTTCAGCCAGCCGGGCTTTGCCGGATCGCTGAAGTGGACGGTGGTGCGGTCGACGCCCGCTTCCTGGGCGCGGAGCCCGGGAACCGCGGCGAGCAGGAGGACGAGCAGCTTCAAGGTCTTCATGGGATTCCTCAGGGTCTCTTATCGGGAGGCGACGATGAGGTCGCCGTTCAGGGTCTCCATCGAGACCCGGGGGCCGCCGGTGCCGATGCGGTAGTTCTGGAAGCGATCGCTGCGATACACGTAGCGGCCGTTCTCGCGCCGGCCCTCTCCTGGTCTCGCGGGGAGGCTCAGGACCTCGAAGTCGCTGCGCAGCTCACCGTTCAAGGTCTTGAGCGCGAAGTCGGCGGACAGGCCCGCCGCGAAGGCGAGGCGCACGTCTCCGTTGATCGTCTTGAACTGGCTGGCTTCCGCCGGGCTCTCCGTGAAGAGCGCGTCTATTCCGCCGTTGACGGTTTGCGCGTCCACCGATCCGGCGACGCGCTCCAGGTCGATCCGGCCGTTGACGTTGCGAATCGCCAACCGGCCGCGGACGTCGCGCACGACCACGTTTCCGTCGTTGACCGTCTTGAGGCGAAGGTCGGCGTGCTCGGGGACCTGGACCTTGAGGTCGTACTTCACCACGTACTTGCGGTCCTCGGAGCTCCACTGGATGGAGCCGTTGGGGCACCGGAAGGGACCGTTGACCGTGATCTCGACCGTGTTGCCTTTCTGGGTCATGTCCAGGGTGACCTCCTGTCGCGCACGCTCCTCCGCCTCCGGCGACTCGGCGCGCACCACCCGCTCGCCGCTTACGCGCACGTCGGAGAAGGCGCCACCCGTCACCTCGACCGAGCCGAACACGTCGTCGACCACGATCGTCTTCGGCGCCGAGGGATCCTCGAAGGTCAACGTCCTTTGCACACTCTCGCGCTTTTCGGCCGAGCGGGGCGGTCGATCGTCCGCGAGGAGGAACACCAGGTTGAGGGCCATCACCATTCCGAGCATCGTGCTTCCCGGCATGAAACCTCCTTGGCGCCTTGCGTCAGCCTTAGAGGAATACCGAGGACGGCGGCAAAGGTTACGCTCAGAGCAGGCGCTTGATGCCCGACTCGGCGTGCTCGCGCACCTCGGGCCGGATCTGTCGGTTCTTGATGAGCTGGGCCAGGGCTTCGGCCGCCTGCTTCTCGCGACTCGCCACCAGGAGGTCGATGAGCGCGATCTGAACGACCGGTGAGGTCTGCCGGGCGAGCGACTGGGTGAGCCGCTCCCGAATCCCAGGTTGGTGGGCGAACAGGAAGAGCGACTCCACGGCCTCTAGCCTCACGTTGACGTTGGAGTCGTTCTCCACCGTATCGAGGAGCGCGTTCAGGAGAGCCTCGTTCGGGTGCTCCACCTGGCTCGCCAAGGCCACGCCCTCGAGCCGCTCCCTAGCGGAGGCCTCCTTGATCAGGGCCAGCGGCGCCCCCGGCCCGCTGCCTGCGGGTCCCGGGCTGGCCGTGGCCATCGCGGCGCCTCCGGCGGGGTCGACTCGAGGGGCCAGGCTGGAGCGCCCGAGGGCGAACCCGAACCCGAGGATCAGCATCGCCGCGGCCGGCCGGAGAGCTGAGGCCCAAGGCCTCGGCGACCACCAGCCTCGCTTCGCCAGCGCCGGAGGGGCCTCCTCCCCCTCGCGCGGGTACGCCTCGAGCATGGCGTAGAACCCGGCGCGAAGCGCGGGGCTGGGTAGCACTTCCTCCAGCACGCGCAGACGCGCCCAGGTTTCAGAGAGGCCCTCGATCTCGGTCCGACAAGGGGCACATTCCGCCATGTGGGCCTGGACTCCGGCACGCAAGGCAGCGTCATCTTCGCCGGTCAGGTAGTCGGGAATGGCGGCGGCCACGTCTTCACACTTCACGCCGAGCCTCCTTGGACTTCCAGGAACGCCTTGCGCAGGTCGTGCACGGCACGGTGCACGCTCACCTTGATCGCCCCCAGGCTGCACTCGAACAGGACGGCCAGGTCCTTGTACTTCAAGTCCGGCTGACGGGAGAGGAGGAGCAACTCGCGCTTGCGCAGAGGCAGCCGCTCGAGCGCGCGCCGCAGAAGGTCCTCTTCTTCTTCGCGCACCAGCCGGTGCGAGGGCGACTCGGTGGGGTCGGGCTGACGGTCGAGTATCTCGTCGAGGGGCAGCTCCGGCCTCTGCCGGCGAAGCTGACTGAGGTGCACGTGCCGCGCGATCTGGTACACCCAGGCCGTGAAGGAGCCGTCGGCGCGGAAGGTGTGCCGATACTTCAAGATGCGCACGAACAGCTCCTGCACCAGGTCTTCGCTGCGCTCCCGGTCGCGGGTCAGGCGCAGGAAGAAGTTGAAGAGGCGGACGTGATGCCGCTCGAACAAGATGGCGAGCATCTCCAGGCGGCCTTCCTTCACGGCGGACATGATCAGGGCGTCGTCGAGCGGGTCCAATTCGAGCTCTTCAAGGGGACTACCTCGGTCCGTCGGAAAGGTTACAGCCCCCATGCAATAATTGCCGCTCTCGGAGAACGAACGCGATGAGCGCCAGGACCAGCCCCCCCTTTCGAGCCGACCACGTCGGCAGCCTGCTCCGAACCCAGGAGGTGTTGCAGGCCCGCGAGGACTTCGCCCAGGGTCGGATTTCGGCGGCCGAAAAGCGACGCATCGAGGACGAAGGGATTCGCCAGGTCGTACGGTTGCAGGAGGAGGTCGGGCTCCAGAGTGCCACCGACGGCGAGTACCGCCGCGCCTCCTGGCACATGGATTTCATCTACCAGATCGGCGGCATCACCAAGGTCAAGGACAACCTCACGGTCCGATTTCACAACGAGAAGGGCGACCTCGAGTTCACGCCGGCTGCCCTTCGGGTCTCGGAGAAGCTGTCGTTCGAGAAATGCATCTTCGGCGAGGACTTCGCGTTCCTGAAGAGCGTCGCCAAGGGCACGCCGAAGCTCACGATCCCGTCGCCCAGCATGGTGCACTATCGGGGAGGCCGGGCCGCCATCGACCCGGGGATCTATCCGACCCTGGACACGTTCTGGCCCGACCTGGCCGCGGTCTACGCACAGCAGATCGAGGCGCTGGGCCGACTCGGGTGCACGTACCTGCAGCTCGACGACACGAGCCTCGCCTACCTCAACGACCCCTCGCAGCGCGAGTTCGTCACCAAGGCCGGCGGCGACGGCGAGCACCAGCACCTGACGTACATCCGCCTGATCAACGCGGCGCTGGCGAAGAAGCCGGCGGGCATGCGCGTGTGCACGCACATGTGTCGCGGCAACTTCCGCTCCTCGTGGGTGGCCACGGGCAGCTACGACCACGTCGCCGAGGCGCTCTTCAATCAGCTCGAGGTCGACGGCTTCTTCCTCGAGTACGACGACGCCCGCTCCGGCGGTTTCGAGCCGCTGCGCTTCGTGCCCAAGGACAAGGTCGTGGTGCTCGGGCTCGTCACCACCAAGAAGGGTGCGCTCGAGCACAAGGACGACCTCAAGCGCCGGCTGGACGAGGCGTCGAAGTTCATTCCCCTGGACCAGTTGTGCCTGAGCCCGCAGTGCGGCTTCTCGTCGACGGTCGAAGGCAACGCGCTCACCATCGACGAGGAGATCGCCAAGCTGCGCCTCATCGTCGAGACCGCACGGGAGGTCTGGGGAGGCTGAACGCGATAGGATTGGGGCCGAGGCCGGTCTGCCGGGAAGGAGGAGGACGTGAGCATCTCGCGTCGCGCATTTCTTGGGGCCGCCGCGCTCAGCCCCCTCGGCGTCAACGCGTTCAGCGGGCCCGCAAAGCTCCCGACGCGAAATTTCGGCAGCACGGGCGTTCAGGTCCCGCTGCTGGCCTTTGGCTGCGGCTCCCGCTTCCTGGCCTACAAGGACGACGACGAGGCGGTGGCGGTGCTGTCCCGCGCCATCGACCTGGGCTTCACCTACGTCGACACCGCCAACAACTACGGGAACGGCAAGAGCGAGGAGCGCGTGGGGCGCCTGATGCCGGCCCGCCGTGGCGAGGTCTTCCTCCAGACCAAGATCGCCTCTCGCAAGGGGGACGAGGCGCAGCGCCAGATAGAGGCGAGCCTCAAGCGGCTGCGCACCGACCGCCTGGACGTCCTCCACATCCATGCCCTCGAGAGCCTGGACGACCTCGCCGCCATCGAGGCTAAGGACGGGGTCCTGAAGGTCGTCCAGCAGGCCCGCGAAGAGAAGATCGCGCGCTTCATCGGCATCACCGGCCACGCCAACCCGGCGGCGATGCAGGCGGCTCTGGAGCGTCACGACTTCGACTGCGTGCAGATGGCCCTGAACCTCGCGCGCGCCCGCATGCTGTTCGACGACAAGGGTCCGCATCCCGTCCCCATGCAGGACGCGAGCTACGAGGCGCTGGCTCTCCCGGTGGCCGTCAAGAAGAAGATGGGCATCATCGCCATGAAGGTGTTCGGTCAGGACCAGCTGCTGACCGCCGCCCCGCCGGAGAAGCTGCTCTACTACGCGCTGTCGCTCCCGGTCAGCCTGGCCACGGTCGGGATGCCCAAGCCGGAGCTCGTCGATCGCAACGCAGCGCTCGCGCGATCGTTCGCTCCCCTCGGTGCCGCGGAGATGCAATCCCTGCGCGCCGCGGTGGCAGACACGCAGCGCACGCGGCTCGCACAGTTCTTCGCCCACCATCGAGACGCGTAGCCCGCGCCCCGAGCCTCGACCGGGGGCGACCCCAGGGAGACACCTCGAATCTCGAAGGGGCGCGTCACCAGGAGGTTGACCCATGCCGGAATGGGGCCTCTCGTTTCGCCGACGACAGGCCGGGGGCGGGACCGTACTCAGTGGACTCCTCATGCTCCCGCTGGGCATGAGCTCTCCAGGGGACGTTACGGCGTCTCCTGCACCTGCGCTGCGTCGTGCCGACACGTCTGCGTTCCTGAAGCGGGCGATGACGATCGGGAACCTGGGGAGCATCACCTGCAACGAGCGCGTCTACGCCATCAGTCCGGACTGGACGACTCTGGCAGCACCCCAGGACAGCGGCTCGGTGCTCCTCTTCGATATCGCCACCGGCAGGCCGGCGGCGCCTCTCGAGGGAGGGTGGAAGGTCGGCGCCTTCACCTATGCCTACGCCAACGGCGTCGTGCCTTCCTACTTTGGCTTCAGCGGCGACGGGCGCTTCGTCATCTGGAACTGGGGCAAGAAGACGGCCGTGTGGGATGTCGGCACCCGGGAGCTCGTGCTGAAGCAAGAGAGCGAGGGGTTGCCGAGCACCTGGGAGGCCGCGATCCGCGAGACCGCGTCGTCTGGTTCGACGGCCGGCAGCCCGACATCGAGCGCCGACGGCCGGGTTACCGCCTTCGTCAACGGCAACGGTGACGTCGAGGTTCGTCAGGGGGAGCAGTCGACGTCGCCCGGCGCCCGTGTGCTTCCAATGAGGGAGAAGGGCAATCGCGGCAGGTGCACGACCTTCGATGCCGATCGAATCCGCAGCGGGCCGCAGCTCCTTCTCAGTCACGATGGGCGCGTGCTGGCGGACTCTTGTCGGATCACCGACATCTGGGACCTTTCGCAGCCGATCCCTCGTTTGCTGGTGCGAACGGGACTCCTGCGCTCGGAGGCCGGCCGCCCGGTGCTCAGTCGCGACGGTCGGACCCTCGCCTACTCCTGGGGCGGCGGCTCATCGCTTGCCGGGGATGGGGGCTTCGGCCTGGTGGATGTGGACGCCGCAAGCGCCCTCGGCTCGCCGATCGAGGTCAAGTACCTGGGAAGGATGGAATTCAGTCCAGACGGGGCCTCGCTCGCCACCGTGGGTTGGGTCCCGAGGCCCGGCAGCAAGAGGACGTTCGAGGTGCTGATCTGGAGCGTCGAGGCCATGCGATCGGGCGCCAGTCGCGAGCCCTGAGAGAGCGAGGCATTGATGCGCTCCTTCCTAGGCGTCCTCGTGGCCGTCGCCACTCTCGGACTGGCGTTCGCGGGCGACAAGGTCGATTCCCAGCTCGCGAGGCATTACGACGAGCATCGCTGGACCGACCTCGGTGTCGCCCTCGAAGCCGGCGGGGGCCCCGCTCTGTATCGCGGAGCCGTAGGCGAGGTCTTCAACGATCCGCGGGCGGAATCGCAGCGCTGGTCCGTGATACGCGCTTCACCTCGGGACGAGGCGGCCTTCGAGGCTTACGAATGGCTATCGCACCTTGCTGGTGTACGCCACCTCGACCCCGGCAGCCTCGGTCTCGCGTTCGTCGTCGAAAGGCGAAGGCAAACGCTCGAGGACTGAGCTCGCGAGACCCTTGGAGATACGACTCATGCATCTGAAACGGGACCTGCCTGCGCCCTGGACGGCACACGGCGTCTGATCGAGGAGACGGGGATCAGCGCGAAGTGACAGGCAGCTGACCTTGCGCCGCGTCGGCTACTTGCGGGCCGGCGCCTTGAGCTCGACGATCTTCTCCTTCGGGACGAGCGCTCGGGCCTCCGTCTTCACGACCGTGTCCTTGCCCAGCGTGAAAGCGGCCGTCTGGCGGATGTCCCTGGACGAGGCGCCGAGCTTCACCTGGTACTCCCCGGCGTCGGCGACCCACGCGGAGAGCGCGGGATCGAAGGACGCGAGGCTCCGGGCGTCGAGCGCGAGGGTGAGCGTCTGCGACTCGCCGGGTCCGAGCAGCTTGGTCTTGGCGAAGGCCTTCAACTCCTGGGCCGGCTTGTCCAGCACCTTGGCGGGCGCCGTCAAATAGACCTGGACGATTTCCTTGCCCGCGACCGCGCCGGTGTTCTTGACGTCCACGCTGACCGTCATCTTTCCGTTGAATCGAGGCGAGGTCAGCTTCGGCGCGCCGTACTCGAACGTGGTGTAGGAGAGGCCGTAGCCGAACTCATAGGCGGGCTTCACCCCGAACGTATCGTAGTAACGGTAGCCGACGTAGATCCCGTCCTCGTAGGTGATGTCGGACGGCTTGCCGCGGCGGAAGGGCGTGGCTCGGTCGGGCTCGGGCGCGTTCGGCTTCTCCTTGCCCGGGAACGTCTTCGCCGAGGGCACGTCCTCGTAGGTGGCCGGGAACGTCGTCGCGAGCTTCCCGGACGGGCTGACCTGGCCGGTCAGGATGTCGACCACGGCGTTCCCGTGCTCCTGCCCGCCCTGCCACGTGAGCAGGATCGCGTCCACCTGGTCGCGCCAGCTCGCGACCTCGATCGGGCCCGAGAGGTTGAGAAGCACGATCGTCTTCTTGCCTTTCTCCTTGAAGGCGATGGAGACGTTCTTGATCAGGCTCCGCTCCCCCGCGGTGAGCTGGAAGTCGCCCTCGGTGTTCGTGCGGTCGCGCCCCTCGCCGGAGTTGCGGCCGACCGTGATGATCGCGAGGTCCGAGAGGTTGGCCATGCTGTTGACGAGATCGGCGGGGACCTCGAGTTCCGCGATCGGCGCGGGCCGGAACATCTGCATTCCTGTCGGCGCCGGACGCCCGGCCTTCACGAGCTTCATGTAGCCGACGTAGAGCGCCTGCAGGTCGGCATTCAACGCGTAGCCCGCCTTGGGTAGCGCGTCCTGTAGCGAGACAGTGTAGGCCTCGTTCACGTCGCCGCTGCCCGTGCCGCCCGAGATGATGGCGTAGGACGCGTTCCCGAACGCGGCGACCGTCTTCAGGTCCTTGCCGAGCGGCAGGGCCTTGTTGTCGTTCTTGAGCAGCACCATCCCCTCGGTCGAGGCCTGGCGCGCCACCTCGGCGTTGGCCTTGAGATCGGGCTTGTTCGAGAAGGCGTAGCCCTTGAAGCGCGGCCCCCGAACGAGCACGTTCAGGAATCTCTCCGCGTTGCGGTCGAGCACCTTCACGTCGAGCTTGCCCTCCTTGACGGCCTTCACGATCTGCTCGCTCTGGGCCGGGGAGCCCGGCATGATCAGGTCGTTGCCCGCGGCCACTTGCGCCACCGGGTCCCGGCCCCCGCCCCAGTCCGTCATCACGTAACCCTGGAAATTCCAGTCACCCCGCAGGATCGTCGTGAGGAGGTCCGGCCGTTCGGCGGTATAGGTGCCGTTCAGCAGGTTGTAGGACGACATCACGGTCCAGGGCTGAGCCTCTTGGACCGCGATCCGGAAGCCTTCGAGGTAGATCTCGCGCAGCGCCCGCTCGTTCACGTGGGTGTCGAGCAGGGTCCGCGCGGTCTCGGCGTTGTTGGCGGCGAAGTGCTTGATCGACGTGCCAACGCCGTTCGACTGGACGCCATTCACCATGGCCGCCGCCATCTTGCCGGTCACGAGCGGGTCTTCGGAGTAGTACTCGAAGTTCCGGCCGCAGAGCGGGTTCCTGTGGATGTTCATGCCCGGGCCGAGGAGCACGTCCGCGCCGTACTCGAGGACCTCCTTGCCCATCGCCTGTCCGACCCGGGTCACGAGCGCCGTGTCCCACGACGACGCCAGCAGCGTCCCGATCGGGAACGCCGTCGCGTAGTAGGTGCTCGTGTCGTTCGGCCGCGTCGGGCTGATGCGCAGGCCGGCGGGTCCGTCCGCCAGGACCGAAGGCGTGATGCCGAGACGGGGCACCGCATGGGTCGTCCCGGCGGCGCCCGGGACGAGACTCTGCGTGGAGCCGATTGTCCCGGTCGCGAGCGCTGCGGGCGCCGTGGCCTGAGCGGAGGTGCCCGCGGCCGGCGCCGCCGGTGCTGCGGCGGATGCACCGGTAGCCGCGGCCGCTCCGGGCGCGCCAGCGGCCGTCGACGGAGGCGGGAAGCCCATTCTCCCGGTCCCGACCACGAGCGCAGCCTTCTCCTCCAACGTCATGGCCTTGACGATGGTCTTGACCGACGCCTTGCCGAGCTGGGGTCCAGCGGCAACGCTCTCCGGTTCTGCGGCTTGCGCCGCGAGGGTCGCGGCGAGGACTGCGAGGAGAGCCGGGAAGACGCCACTACCCACACGACGCACGGGGCAATTCACCGAGTTCATGACTCCCTCCAGGTTGGGCACGTTGATCCGTCGGCTTTCGCGACCAGAGCCTAGCACCGCGGACGGCGTGAAGGCGAGAGTCGTCTGTACCATCGGCGCCATGGGAACAGTACGGCGGACCGCAACCGGGCAACCCCACCGAGTTCGGACACGGGGCGTCACCGGCGCGAGTAGTATGGGACGGTGAGCCTGTCGTCTTTCCATCCGGCCGTCCGCTCCTGGTTCGAGTCGCGGCTCGGCGAGCCGAGCCTGCCCCAGCGCGAAGGCTGGCCCCTCATCCAGGCCGGGCGCAATGTCCTGATCGCGGCGCCCACGGGATCGGGCAAGACACTGGCCGGTTTCCTCTCCGCCCTCGACGACCTCTTCCGGCAAGGTCCCGGCCTGCCCGACGAGACCCAGGTCGTCTACGTCTCTCCGCTCCGCGCGCTCTCGAACGACGTCCAGAAGAACCTCCAGGAACCCCTGGCCGCGATCCGCGCCCGCGATCCGCAGCTCCCGGAGATCCGGGTCCTGGTGCGGACGGGCGACACTCCGGCGAGCGAGCGCGCCGCCATGTCACGGCGTCCGCCGCACATCCTCGTCACGACGCCCGAGTCCCTCTACCTGCTCCTCACCTCGGCGGGCGGCCGCGCGATGCTCGGCACCACGCACACGGTGATCGTGGACGAGATCCATGCTCTCGTCCGCGACAAGCGCGGCTCGCACCTTTCGTTGTCCCTCGAGCGGCTCGAGTCGCTCTGCGCGCGACCCTTGCAGCGCGTCGGCCTTTCCGCCACGCAGAAGCCCCTCGACGAGGTGGGCGCCTTCCTGGTGGGGGTCGGGCGCGAGTGCGCGCTGGTGGACGCCGGAACGTTCCGCGGTCTCGACCTCGCGGTGGAGGTCCCGCCTTCGCCGCTCGCGACCGTGTGCTCCCACGAGCAGTGGGCGGAGATCTACGCGCGCGTGGGCGAGCTCGTGAGCACCCATCGCACGACGCTCGTGTTCGTGAACACACGGAGGATGGCGGAGCGGGTCGCGGCCCAGCTTGGCGCCCTCCTCGGAGAGGACGCGGTCACGAGCCATCACGGCAGCCTCTCCCGCGAGCGGCGGCTCGACGCCGAGCAGCGGCTGAAGGCGGGCGCCCTCCGCGCCCTGGTGGCGACCGCGTCCCTGGAGCTCGGCATCGACATCGGCGACGTGGACCTCGTGATCCAGATTGGCGCCACGCGCTCGGTGGCGACGCTGCTCCAGCGCGTGGGGCGCTCCGGCCACGCGCTCTCGCGCACGCCCAAGGGCCGCATCTTCCCGCTCGCCCTCGACGAGCTGGTGGAGGCGGCGGCGCTCCTGCGTTGCGTGCGCGACGGGCTTCTCGACCGCACGCCGCTTCCGCCTCGGCCGCTCGACATCCTGGCCCAGCAGCTCGTGGCCGAGTGCGTCGCGGGATCCCAGGCGGAGCACGAGCTCTTCGACCGCACGCGCCGGGCGTGGCCCTATCGCGATCTCGTGCGCACGGAGTTCGACGAGGTCGTCCGCCTCCACGCCGACAACGGTCGCCGGGCTCTGCTTCACCGCGACGGCGTGGGCCGCCGCCTGCACGCGACGCGACGCGCGCGGCTCGTGGCGCTCCAGTCCGGCGGGGCCATTCCCGATACGGCCGACTACCAGGTGAGGCTCGAGCCCGAAGGCACCCTTCTCGGCACGGTCAACGAGGACTGGGCGATCGAGAGCAACGCCGGCGACGTCTTCCAGCTCGGCAACGCGTCCTGGCGCATCCTGCGTGTGGAGCCGGGCACGGTCCGCGTGGCCGACGCGAAGGGGCAGCCTCCGAGCATTCCCTTCTGGCTGGGCGAGGGTCCGGGCCGCACGCGCGAGCTTTCGGGCAGCCTGGCCGATCTACGCGAGGGATGCGCCGAGATGGCCACGCAGGCCGAAGCCGCAGGCACGTCCGGGATCGCGGCAGCGGTGGCCTTTCTCCTCGAGGCCTGTGGCGAGGCGTTGGGCGAGCCGGCCGCGCTCCAGCTCGCGGAGTTCGTGCTGGCCGGGCGGCAAGCCCTGGGTTGCGTTCCGACGCAGCGCCGTGTGGTCCTGGAACGATTCTTCGACGAGGCGGGCGGCACCCAGCTCGTGGTTCACGCGCCCTTCGGATCACGCATCAACCGGGCGTGGGGGCTCGCGCTCCGGAAGCGCTTCTGCGTGGGGTTCGGGTTCGAGCTTCAGGCCGCCGCCAACGAGGAGGCGATCGTGCTGAGCCTGGGGCCGCAGCACAGCTTCCCGCTCGAAGAGGTCTTCGGCTACCTGCACCCCACGACCGCGCGGGACGTGCTCGTCCAGGCCCTCCTGGCCGCGCCGATGTTCGCGACGCGGTGGCGCTGGAACGTCCAGCGCGCCCTCCTCCTGGAGCGGGCGCGCAATGGCAAGCGCGTGCCCGCCGCGCTCCTGCGCATGCGGGCCGACGATCTCCTGGCGGCTGCGTTCCCGGAGGCGCTCGCCTGTCCCGAGACGCTGCCCGGCGGCCCTATCCCCGTCCCCGACGACCATCCCATCGTCCGCCAGACCGTGGAGGACTGCCTGACGGAGGCCATGGACGTCGATGGCTTCCTCGAGGTCCTGAAGGGCCTGGTCGACGGCTCGATCGAGCGGCGCGCCATCGACACTCCGGAGCCGTCCGCGTTCGCGCGCGGCATTCTCTCGAGTCAGCCCTACACCTTCCTCGACGACGCGCCCCTCGAAGAACGGCGGACGCAGGCGGTGATGACCCGCCGCATCCTCGACGTGCGCACCGCCGACGAGTTGGGCGCGCTCGACCCCGACGCCGTCGCGCGGGTTCGCGAGGAGGCCTGGCCGCACCCCGCGGACGTCGAGGAGGTCCACGAGTCCCTCCTGTGGATGGGTTACGTCACCGCCGTCGAGGCGGCTCCCTGGCAACCCTGGCTCGACGAGCTAGAGGCCGGGGGCCGCGTCGTGTGCGAGGGCGGTCGCTGGTTCGCGGTGGAAGCCACGCGCGATCCCAAGCTCGTGCTGCGGGGGCGGCTCGAGGCGCTGGGCCCGGTCTTCGTGGACGCGGGTTCCGAGGACGAGGCGCTTCTACGCAAGCTCGAGTCCGAGGGCACGGTGTTGCGCGCCCGCATCGGCGGAGCGCAGGCCTGGTGCGATCGGCGCCTCCTGGCCCGCATCCACCGCTACACCGTCGAGCGCCTGCGGCGTGAGATCGAGCCGGTAACCGCCCAGCAGTTCCTGCGCTTCCTCGCGACGTGGCAACACGTCGATCCCGCCGCGCGCGTGGATGGACCGGCGGGCGTGGCCGAGGTCGTCCAGCAGCTCGCGGGCTTCGAGGTACCCGCGGCGGCCTGGGAGGGCGCTGTCCTGCCCATGCGCGTGCGCGGATACAAGCGCGAATGGCTCGACCAGCTCACGCTCGCGGGAGACGTGGTCTGGGGACGGTTCTTCGGCTCGAGCGACGTCGTGGTGCGGCGCGCGCCGATCGCCCTCGTGCCGCGAGAGCAGCTACCCACTTGGGCCGCGCTCGCGGCCGAGGTGCCGCGCGCGGATCCGGGTCCCACCTCCGCGGAGGTCCTGGCCGTGCTCCAGTCGCGGGGGGCCGTCTTCGGCCAGGAGATCGCGCGCGCGTCGCGTCTCCCGCAGGCCACGGTCGAGGAAGGGCTCGCGGCGCTCGTCGCTCAAGGCCGGGTCACCTGCGATTCCTACGGCGGGCTGCGTTTCCTGCTGCTGCCCGCGAGCCGCCGACGCAGCGCGGGGCGTGCCAGCGGCCGCTGGAGCCTCATCGCGTCCTCGGCCGACCCTCTCGATCCGGCGGCGCGCGCGGTGTTCGTGGCCCAGCAGCTCCTGCGCCGCACCGGCGTGATCTTCCGCCGCACCCTCGCGCGCGAGCGCCTACCCGTGCCTTGGCGCGACGTCGCGCGGGCCTGCCGCGTTCTCGAGGCGCGCGGCGAGATCCGCGGCGGCCGCTTCGTCGCCGGCTTCGACGGCGAGCAGTACGCGCTTCCCGACGCGGTCCGCGTCCTCCGCGAGGTGCGGCGCCGTGGCGAGCGGCCGCTCTGCGCGGCCGCCGTCGAGGTCTCGGCCGCCGACCCGTTGAACTTCCAGGGCATCCTCACCCCGGACGCGCGGGTGCCGTCTCAGGCCGACCTGTCGGTTCGTATCGCCTGACGCGGTGCGGCCACGGGCGGGGTCACCGTGCAGGCGAGCCGCCGGTGCGCGGGATGTGGGCAACGACGACGGCGAGGGCGCCGAAGACGACGGCCATGGCCGAGGCGATGAGACCGAAGAAGGCCGCGCTGCCGCCCTGGGCGAGGGCCCACTCGCCCGCGTAGGTGCTGAGCACCCCGCCGGCGCGACCCACGGCGACCGCCGTGCCCACGCCCGTGGCCCGAACCGTGGTCGGGTAGACGTGCGCGCTGAGCGCGTATAGCGTGGTCTGCACCGCGTTGATGAGGCATCCGGTGAGCGCGAGCATGGCGATGATGGGAAGCGGCGCGGAGCCGGCCACGATGGGCAGGGTGGCCATGCCGAGGGCGCTCGCCACGGCCCCGCCCGAGAGCGCGAGCATGGTCGGCTTCGAGCCGTGTCGGGCGATGACCAGTCCGCCGGCGACGGCGCCCAGGACCCCGCCCAGGTTGAAGGCCAGGATGCCGCGAGTCGCGTAGGCCGCGAGGCCGGCGCCGGCCAGCATCGACGGCACCCAGTTGAACGCGGTGTAGACGCCCAGCATGCAGAAGAAGAACGCCGACCAGAGGGCCAGGGTGTCGCCCCGGAGGGCGGGTTGGAGCAGCGTGGCCACGGACGCGCGCCCCACGGCGCGCTCGGACGCGTCGGCGAACTGGGCCTCGGGCGGGGTGGGGTGGCCCAGCCGGCCGAGGAGCCGCGCCAGCTCGGGCCAGCGCGCGGGATGCCGGGCGAGGAAGCGGGGCGACTCGGGGAGCGCCACGGCCAACGCACCGGCCACCACGAGCGGCAGGACTCCACCGATGACGAAGAGCGTCCGCCATCCCCAGGCGGGCAGCACGCCTTCGGCGACCGCTCCCGCGACCATGCCCCCGAGGGGCACGCACACGATGGCCAGGGTCACGGCAAACGGGCGGTGGCGACGGGGCACGAGCTCGGAGGCGAGGGCCGCGGCATTGGGCATCGCCCCTCCCAGGCCGAGGCCGGCGAGAAACCGCAGCACGCCCAGGGTCGCCGGGCTGTGGGCCATCGCCCCCGCGACCGTGAGCAGGCCGAACGTCGTGACGCTGCCGAGCAGCGCGACCTTGCGTCCCCAGCGATCACCCACGAGACCGGCGATGGCGCCGCCGATCATCATGCCGAACATCCCTGCGGCGAGGACCGCCGCGAACGCAGACCGGGGCACCGACCACTCGCGCATCAGGGACGGGATGGCCAGGCCCAGGAGCTGGATGTCGACGCCGTCGAAGACGATGGTCACCGCCACCAGGGCGATCAGCAGCTTCTGGTAGCGGCCCCACTGCCCGGCGTCGAGGACGGCGCCGACGTCGAGCGGGGTCACCCCGCTACCGCCCTTCGAACACGGGGGGCTTGCCGCCGAGGCTCGACAGCCCGGTTGACGCATCCTGGGTGGCGAAGATCTCCTCCACCTTCTGAAGCTCCAGGCCGAGTCCCTCCTCGATGGAAGCGGTCGCGCTCTGGTCGATCAGCTCGCTCGCGAGCCTCAAGGCGATGGGCGCTCGGGAGGCCACGCGGCGCATCGCCGCAACCACGCGCGCGTCGCCGCCGGGGTCAGCTCGGCCCAGGCGAATGGCCTCCACGTCGTGCGACTCGAAGAACCGCGCGAGCCGTTGGAACTCGTCGGGCACGGCGCGGGGTCGGCGCGTCCCCACGGGGCCCGCCGCCACGGCCTCGGCCACCGCCGCGTCGAGCGCTTCCGGAGGCACCACCCGGTCCACCAGCCCGATTGCCGCCGCGTCCTCCGCGGAAATCACCGTCCCGCTGAGCACCAGCCACTTCGCGAGCCCCACCCCGACGCGGCGCGGGGTCCGCTGGGTCCCGCCGAGCCCCGGGTAGATGCCGATGCCGGTCTCGGGGAACGCGAGAGTCGCACGCGGGGTGGCCACGATGTGATGGCAGGCCAGGGCCAGCTCGACGCCGCCGCCCAGGGCGAGGCCGGAAAGGCGCGCGACCACGGGTTTCGGGCACCGCTCGAAGGCCAGCAGCAAGTCCTGCCCGGTCTTCGTGAACTGGGTCGTGCGGTCGAGCCGATGCGACTCGATGTTGCGGATGAAGAAGCGGATGTCCGCGCCCGCGACAAAGGCCTTGCCGCTGCCCGCGATGACGATGCCCCGGACCGCCGGGTCGATCTCGACCGTCCGGAACGCCGCGCCCAGTTGCGCGACCACCGCTTCATTGAGCGCGTTCATGGCGTCCGGCCGTTGAATGGTCAAGGTGGCGATGCCGTCAGCCACCTCCACCTTGACCAGCTGAAACGCGAACGGATTGCCGGTCCGCGCCCGTGTGGCCAGCGTGTCCCCGACCGCCGCCTTCCACCGCGCGGCCAGGTCGCCCACGAGCGTCGCCGCCTTTGCGATGCCCAAGTGATTCATGAGCTCGAAGGGACCTCGGCGCCACCGCAACCCGACGCGCGCGCCGATGTCCGTGTCCTCGATGGTCCCGACGCCCTCGTCCACGAGGGCTCCCGCGACGAAGAACGCCACCGCCTGGAGCCGGTCAGCGACGAGGTCGAGCTTCGACGCGTCGGGCTCGCCGGCGAGGTCCCAGGGAACACCCGATTCGCTCTGGCGCCGCAGCCGGGCGGGGGCCGCGTACAGCGGGCCGAAGGCGTCGCCCAGCGTGTCCGCGGTGTGAAGGGCGATGGGCACTCCCGTCACGTTCATCAGCTCGAAGGGACCCATGCCGATGCCGAACGCCTTCTTCGCCCCGGCGTCGATGGTGGCGGCATCGGCCACCCCCTCGTCGAGCAGTCGGACCGCCTCGTTGAGCCAGGGCGAGAAGAACCGGTTCACGATGAAGCCCTTGGCATCTCGCGACCGGATGGGGGTCTTGCCCAGGATCTCCTGGAGCGTCCATGCGCGCCGCAGGTGCCGCTCGGCCGTCTCCGCCCCGGCCACCACCTCGACCAACCGGTTCTTGGCGGGATGGTAGAAGTAGTGCAGGCCCAGCACGCGCTCGGGGTGCGCGGTCGCCGCCGCCAGCTCGGCGACCGAGAACGACGAGGTGTTGGTGGCGAGAATGGTCTCGGGGCGGCAGGCGCTGTCGAGTTGCGCGAACACCGCCTTCTTGACGGCCAGATCCTCGAAGACTGCTTCCACGACGAGGTCGGCCTCGGCCAGGTCCTCGTCGCGCGTCGTGCCGCGGATGCGGCCGCGAATGGCCGCCGCGCGGTCGGGCGCGAAGATGCCGCGGCCAACCCCGTCGGAGAGCGTCTTGTCGATCGCGGCCAGACCGCGCGCGACCTTGGCTTCGTCGACGTCCTTGAGCACGACCTCGAAACCTTCGGTCGCCATCTTCTGGGCGATTCCGCTCCCCATGTTTCCGGCGCCCACCACTCCGAGGACGGCCACGCTACTCCACCCGCCAGAACCGGATCACGACGTCCGAGGGGTTGCGCTCCCCGGTGCCGAGGAAAACCGACCGGGTCAGCCACTGCAAGTCGGGAGCCGCGGTCTCGAAGGTCGGCACCGTGCGGAAGTAGACGAGTGCCGGATTCACGGCCTGGCCGGCCAGGAGCTGCGCCGTGATCTCCGGCGGCGCGCGCCTGATGCCGGCGTTCTGGACGTAGATGACCTGACCCTTCTCGGTCTCGAGCGCGTAGCGCGTGTCGAGCTCGGCGAGCCCGTCGTCGCGGACGATCTGCCAGTCGGCGCCCCCCGACAAGACCCGCCCCTTGAGGCCAGGCCCTTCGAAGGTTCCGCCCACGATCGGGATCACGCGCCGCCGGCCTCGCGGGACTTGTCCCACTTCGAGGGGCGTGCCCAGGAGGACGTGCGCTTCGAACGCCAGCACGAGCCCGGGCGCGGTGGGGGCGGGCCCCCTCGCCGGCTCGGCGGCGTGCGTGACGGGCGGGGGCGAGTCCGCGCTGGCCAAGGCGATGGCGCCAGCGAACAGGATGGGAACCAGGTGGCGCCTCGTCATGGAAACCGTGCGTGCCATAATAGCCGCCCTCCCGGCTGCTTTGTGCGGCGGGTCAAGAAGAAGGTCGCCATCTTCATCGAGCCTTCATGAATTCAGCGGATCGTGAGGAGCTCGGTCCCGGTAGCGATGCGGCGGCGGGCCGTGCCCCCTATCGGCGTGTCAGTCTCGGCGATCTTACGCCGGCCGTCGAGCACCGGCCCGACGGGACGATCCTGGTCCGCGCGATCCGGCCCCTGGGCGCCTATCCGGCGCGCTTCACCGAGCGGCTCGCGTACTGGGCCGGCGTGGCGCCCGAGCGCGCTCTCCTCGCCACGCGGGTGGAGGGACGGTTCGTACCGCTCACGTACGCGGCGGCGCTCTCGGCCGCGCGTTCGCTCGGCCAGGCGCTCCTCGATCGCCGGCTCTCCGCCGATCGACCGTTGGCGATCCTTTCCGGCAACAGCCGTGAGCACCTCTTGCTCGCGCTGGCCGCGCAGCACGTCGGTGTGCCCTTCGCGCCCGTCTCCCCCGCCTACTCCCTGGTGTCCTCGGACTTCACCACCCTTCGGCACGTCGTCGCGCGCCTCTCGCCCGGGATGGTGTTCGTGTCCGACGCGGGACCCTTCGCGCGCGCTCTCCGAGCGGTGCTGGACCCCGCGATCGAGGTGGTCTGCGGATCGCCCACCTCCCTGGACGACCGCCCGACGACGCCCTTCGCCTCGCTCATGGCGACGACGCCGACCGAGGACGTGGACCTTGCCCATGCCGCCGTGGGGCCGGATACGGTGGCGAAGCTCCTCTTCACCTCGGGGTCCACCGGCGTGCCGAAGGGCGTGATCAACACGCACCGCATGCTGAACAGCAACCAGCAGATGATCCTGGAGACCCTGCCCTTGCTGGGCGAGGAACCGCCGATCCTGGTCGACTGGCTGCCCTGGCATCACACCTTCGGCGGCAATCACAACGTCGGCCTCACCCTCTACAACGGCGGCACGCTGTACCTGGACGAGGGCAGGCCCATGCCGGGTATGTTCGAGGAGTCCGTGCGCAGTCTGCGGGAGGTCGCTCCCACCACGTACTTCAACGTGCCCAAAGGGTACGAAGAGCTGGTCAAGGCCCTCGGGCGCGAGCGCGCACTGGCCCGCCGGTTCTTCAGCCGCCTGCGCGTCCTGTTCTACGCGGCCGCGGCGTTGCCCCAGCACGTCGCCGACGAGCTGCAGCGGATCGCCATCGATGCTTGTGGCGAGCGCGTTCTGCTCGTCACCGGCCTGGGCGCGACCGAGACCGCCCCCATGGCCATCTGCCGCCCGTGGAAGAGCGCCCTCGCCTCCGCCATCGGCTTGCCCGTGCCCGGTCTCGAGGTGAAGCTCGTGCCCGCGGGCGAGAGGCTGGAGGTGCGGGTGCGCGGGCCCAACGTGACGCCCGGCTATTGGCGGGAGCCCGAGCTGACGCGGGAGGCCTTCGACGAGGAGGGCTTCTACGGAATGGGCGACAGCGTGCGGCTCGTCGATGCAAAGGACATCGCCCAGGGGTTCTTGTTCGACGGCCGGCTCAAGGAGGACTTCAAGCTCTCGACCGGTACCTGGGTCCACGTGGGTCCGCTCCGGGCCAAGGTCATCGCCCACTTCGCCCCCCGCGTGCGCGACGCGGTGATCACGGGCGAAGGTCGCGACGAGGTGGGCATGCTGGCCGTGGCCGACGTCGACGCCTGCCGCTCGCTCGCGGGCGACCTCCCGGCCGACGCTCCCCTGGCGGCGATCGTGGCGCATCCGGCGGTACGCGCCGACCTGGCCGAGCGGCTGTCGTCGTTCGGAGCGCAAGCCACGGGTAGCGCCACGCGCGTCGTGCGCGCCATCCTGCTCGACGAGGCGTTGTCGCTCGACGCCGGCGAGCTGACCGACAAGGGCTCGGTCAATCAACGCGCGGTGCTCCAAAGACGCGCCAACCTGGTCCAGGACCTCTATGCCGACCTGCTGCCCTCGCACGTCATTTCGCCGGCGGTGATCCACCCGGGGGCAAAGGCGTGAACCTCGACGCGCTCACCGCCATCGACGTCCACGTGCACCTCGAGCACGGCGGCGCCCTCACCGAGACCGAGAAGGCCGCGACCAAGCACTTCGGCGACAGCGGAGCCTCCCGGGAGTGGGGCGCCCAGGCCGAGTATTACCGCTCCCGGCGCATCGGCTGCGTCGTCTTCACGGTCGAGGAACGTCTCACCGGCCGGCCCCACGCCACGAACGAGCAGGTGCTGGCCTTCGCGGCCGAGCACGCCGACATCGCGATTCCCTTCGTGAGCCTGGATCCCACCCGCGGGCCGGAGGCCGTGGCCGACGCCCGGCGGCTCCTGGCGAAGGGCGGCGTCCGAGGCCTGAAGCTCCACCCGCCGGTCCAGCAGTTCTTTCCGAACGACCGTCTCGCGTACCCGCTCTACGAGGTCTTCGCGGAAGCGCGCCTGCCCGTGATCTTCCACACCGGCCACAGCGGCATCGGCACGGGGATGCCCGGCGGCGGCGGCATCCGCCTGAAGTACGGCAACCCCATGGCCATCGACGACGTGGCCGTGGACTTTCCCGACCTGCCCATCATCATGGCGCACCCGTCGTTTCCCTGGCAGGACGAAGCCATCTCGGTGTGCCTGCACAAGCCCCAGGTCTACATCGACCTCTCGGGCTGGTCGCCGAAGTACTTCTCGCCGACCCTCGTGCAGTACGCGAACTCGCTCTTGAAGCGCAAGGTGCTGTTCGGGTCGGACTATCCATGGATCACGCCCGACCGGTGGCTGGCCGACTTCGCGCAAATCGGCATCAAGGACGACGTACGACCCTTGATCCTGAAGGAAAACGCAGCCAGGCTGTTCGGGCTCGGGAAGGGTTCTTGAGATGCAGACCGGGGAGGGTCAAGCCGCGTCGTCGCGGGCCAGGTCAGCCGCTGATCCCTCGATAAGATCGCGAAGACCTAGATTCGCGCATCGACGGTGTGTGTCGGATCTATGGCAATGGCACCGCGATTGTCGCAACTGTTTCGTTTGCCAAACAGCCCGCCGCGACAAGTACTGCCTCGCCCAAGCCAACCGGAGGTAACGTCATGACGAGCAAGCTTGTGCTTGTTGCGCCCGTCGCGGCGATCGTTCTTTGCGCCACCAGCCTCGGCGCTTCGGCGCAGACCTACGAAGTCACCAAACTCGTTCCCGGCTCGGCGTTTCACGGCGTGCACGGACTTGGGATCGACAAGACCGGACGCCTGTTCGCCGGCAGCGTCGCGGGTGCCGCGCTCTACGAAGTCGATCGCACCAGCGGCACGGCGAAGATCTCGATTCCGTCGCCGGAAGGCATGGCCGACGACATCGCGTTTGCGCCCGACGGCACCATGGCCTGGACGGGGTTTCTGACCGGGGACCTCTACGCGCGCAAGGGCGACGGCCCGGTCAAGAAACTTGCCTCTGGCCTGCCCGGCATCAATTCGCTGGCGTTCCGCAAGGACGGACGGCTGTACGCGACGCAGGTGTTCCTCGGCGACGCGCTCTACGAGATCGATGTCGCAGGCGATAAGCCGCCGCGCAAGATCATGGAGAAGATGGGCGGCCTCAACGGCTTCGAATTCGGGCCGGACGACATGCTGTACGGTCCGCTATGGTTCAAACGCCAGGTCGCCAGGGTCGACGTCGACAAGGCCGAACTGACCGTGGTCGCCGACGGCTTCAAGATTCCGGCGGCGGTCAACTTCGATTCCAAGGGCAATCTCTGGGTGGTCGATACCGCGCTCGGGCAGCTGGTACGGGTCGACCCGAAGACCGGCGCCAAGAATATGGTCGCGCAGCTCAAGCCCTCGCTCGACAATCTCGCGATCGATGACAAGGATCGCATCTTCGTCTCCAACATGGCCGACAACGGCATCCAGGAGATCGACCCTCTAACCGGCGCGGCCAAACAGGTGATTATCGGCAAGCTGGCGCTGCCCGGCGGCATCGGCGTGGTCTCCGACGGCGGCAAAGACACCATCTACGTCGCCGACGTGTTCGCCTACCGCACCGTGGACGGCACGACCGGCGAAGTCTCCGAACCCGCCCGCATGCATGCTGACGGCGTGACCCTGGAATATCCCATGAGCGCCACCGCCAAGGGCGACGACGTGCTGCTGTCGAGCTGGTTTACCGGCACGGTGCAGCTGATCGACCGCAAGTCCGGCAAGACCAAGGAGATGCTGCACGACTTCAAGGCGCCGCATGACGCCATCAAGCTCGGCAACGGCAGCATCCTCGTCAACGAACTCGGCAGCAAATCGCTCGTCCGCGCCAGCGGCGAACACGGCAAGGACCGCAAGGTCGTGATGAGCGGCCTCGAGGGGCCGGTCGGGATGGTCGCTGGACCGGGCGGCGCGGTCTATGTAACCGAGGCCTTTGCCGGACAGGTGTCGAAGGTCGCAAGCAATGGCGAAAGAAGCGTGGTGGCCAAGGACCTGAAGGGACCCGAAGGCATCGCACTGGCGCCCGACGGCAAACTGATCGTTGCCGAGGTCGGCGCCAGGCGCATCGTATCGATCGATCCGGCCAACGGCGCCGTCACCGAGATCGCCGGCAACCTGCCGATCGGCCTCCCCGCAACGCCCGGCGGCTTGCCGAGCAACATCCCGACCGGCATCGGCATCGGCGCGACGGGTACGATCTATTTCTCGTCGGATCTGGAGAACGCGATCTACAAGGTCACGAGGAAATAGACGAGCGAGGATGCACCGCTGACGGGATGCATCCAATCGCTTTCAAGCCTTACCTCAGTTCAACTTCCGCTTCGGCACCGGCGATTCGAACTGCGCGATCTCAGCGGTCTGCGGCGCCTTGCCGTTGAAGGTCAGCACGTTGCCCTCGGACGAGATCACGACGCGTTCGCCGGCGGTGATGTCCGCCGCGCGGATCGTCTCCGTCAGCGGGCCTCTAAGACCTCGGAGCCCGAGCCCGATCTCGCCGTAGTGCCGGGACACCCCGCGACCACGTCGATCGCCACCCGCCGTCGGCCGACCTGCTGGTCGAGGTGTCCAACACTCCCTCGAGTACGACCTTACCAGGAAAGCCGGTGTGTACGCCGGTGCCGGGATCCCCGAGTACTGGATCGGTGGCCGTACTCCAGGCGGGCCTCACCGGCCGACTGAGGCCAACTATCCGATGAGCGCGGCCTCGACGAGGGGCTTCGCCCAATCTGGTGTGTGCCGCAATGCGTTCTCGTCATCGGACGCCGGCCACACCGGACGGCCGTCCTGCATTTCCAACACGAGCACCGGATCGGGGATAGGTCTACCAATCTCGACGGTGGCGCTGTTGTCGTAGACCTGAAGCTGGGCGAGATCCGGCATGAGCGCAATGAGATTCTGCAACGCCTGCGGAAATCGTTCGCGGATCCTGGCCTCTGGAATGTCGTGCCCGCCGGCCGCGACCCGGGCGCGTACGCGCGCCACGTGCAGGTCAGGCGACGCCAGTCCGCAAAACCACATCACCACCTCGTGAGTCCGAGTGGCCGCCGCGATCCGCCCCGCTACCGTGCGTCCACCGAGCGTGGTCTCGAAAGCGTGGCTGTGCCCGGCGGCGACAGCCTCGTCCAATCGACGCAGGGTCTCGTTCCAGGCATGGATGTTGGCCGTGGTCTGGTCGCAGCCCGACGCGGCGACGAGCTCGCGCGCGAAGGTATCCGGGTTGAACCAGGTCAGGCCCCGCTGCTCGAGCAGGTAACCACCAATCGAGCTCTTGCCGGCGCCGTTGACCCCCGCCAGCACGAACAGGGCGGGACGGCCCATTCAGTAGCTCTTGCCCGCCTTGACCCTTCCGCGCAGCCTGGCCGGGCCCCGCATGACCGACCGGAGACGCTGGCTCGCACCTGGTCGCCGGAGTGCGGCCAGCCGCTCGTCGAATCGGCGACGCAGGAGTGCCAGATCGGACTCGACGCGCGACTCCGCCTGTTTCGCGCGTTCAAGCAGATTCTCGTACGTCTCGGCCGCGAGGATAACGGCTTCGGGCTGGTCGTGGTTCGTGACGAGGACCACCCCCTCCTCGCGCAGCGTCCGCATGACCCCGCGCCACCCACGTCGCTTCACGTCGGAGGCAGGCACCTTTGGCAGCGCGTTCACGGGCTCGCTCAGCGTCTTACCCGTATTTGCCATATTGGCAATTATACCCACTTAGGACCGCTGAGGCCATTCGTCAACCGGCCCTGGATCCAGGACCCGCGCAGCTCACGGAGCCAGAACGACACCAGCCAATTTGCCGGTGAGAGAGCATCCGGCGAACAGAGAGCTGCTTCCTGAGGCCCCCCCTAGCGCCTTCGGGTACGCCTGCCAGCCAACTCGTCGACACGGGGGCCGAAACGCTTTCGCGGCCCCGAAAGGGCCTCATGAATCTGGAGCACCTGGCCCTTGGTGAACATGTGCATGGCCGCGTCGTCGACGTAGTCCATGAAGTTCATGAACATGTCGCCGTGGGGACCGTTGCTGTCGGATACGTGGGGGAAGGTCGGTATCCCGAAGTTCGGCGCCTTCTGCTTCGTGATATCAACGACGGACACTTCCTCCCAGAGGTGACGGAGGCCGAGCCAGTGTCCGATCGTGTGGGTGGCGGTGCGACCCATCTTGAAGGGTGTGGCGGAGCCCACCGTGCCAAACGCGCTGCCAATGACGACACTGCCGTCGGTAGCCGGGTCGCCGCCCGGAAACTGCCCGTATCCCATGACCCCAAGGGTCAGGTTGCAGACCCAGATGTTGAGGTAGCGGCTGGTGTCCCAGGCGTCGACTCCTCCGGTTGCGCGTCGCTTGACCGCGTCGTCAGTGTTGAAGCTCGCGCGCTGCGTGTGCGTTCGGGTGATGCCGCTGGTTGGCTGTCCACGGGCATCTTTCGTCGCCAACCGAAACTCGAGCCGTGCGTCGCCCACCAGTCGCCGAAATGGATAGGGGACCTTGGAAAGGTCGGCGTTGCGGGCTCGAAAGTCCTGGTTGAAGACCGCGATCTGGCTGGTGACCTGCCTGTCGGGGAGGTTCTGGTCCGGCGTCCGGTAGACGACATGAACCACCACCTGGATGGTGATGATCCCGGGCGCCAGGGTGTCGGACGTGGGTGAGGGGTAGAGGGACAGCGCCTTCAGGTGCATCTCCTCGGCCGCATCGCGCTGGCCACGGGCCTGCTGAATCAACGCGAGGTGGGTGTACTGGTCGGAAAGCCCCTGGCGGCGCCGCAGGCGTTTTTCAATGGTCAGCGCCTGTCGAAACATCTTCTCGGCCTCTTCGAGGTCGCCGCGTGTCTGGCGGATCAGGCCGAGATTAGCGTAGTGGCCCGACATGCGTTCGCGGCGGCCAAGGCGCGTGTCGATCTCCAGCGCCTGGCGGAACGTCTTTTCCGCCTCGTCGAGGTCACCGCGGGTGTGATGGATGAGCCCGAGATTGCCGAGCGCCACCGCAGCGTCGGGCGTCTGAGCGCCGCTGCCGGTGGCTGCCAACCAACGCTTGAGCATGTCCTCGGCGGCGTCCAGCAGGCCCGTCCTCCAGTAGAACTCGAAGGCCAAGTTGAGGACCTGTGGATTGACCGTCCCCACCGTCGCGTTGGCGAAGCGCTGCCGCGCTTCCTCGACGCTGCCCTCGCGCGCGGCCGTGGCGGACTGCATCGCCAGCAGGCTTTCCAGCGCCGCGGCGCGAGCCTCCTGGGCGGCGGCACGCTGGGCGGCCGCCTTGGCCGCGTCACCCTCCTGCTTCGCGCGTGCCTCGGCCTTTTCTGCCCGCTGGCGTGCCTCGGCCTCGACCTGTTCGACACGCTCCACCAGCTGGACGGGAAGTGGAAGACGTGCCGGCTCGACCGGCACCGCCGGCAGCCGACCCTGGGTGAAGGCCCTCAGGTGTCCGTCGATCTCCCTCCCGAAGTCGTCCGGGCTGCTGAAGGGACGCCACCGCACCGCCCGCGTGCTCTCCAGCTCCCGCCGGAACTTGAGGACCTTGCTGAGCTCGGGTCCGGGATCCGCGAGCGAAGCCTCGTCCACGTGTTTGAAGAACACGAAGATCTCCGGGTGGCCGGTTCGCTCGAAGCGCTGCATGGCGCGCTGGAACTCCTCCTCGGTGTAGGAGCTGTAGGACGAGTCGGGTGCCGGTTGACCCCAGCGACGATACATGGCCAGCACGAAGACGTCGCACGTGTCGATGTCCTTGTTGATCACGGACTGGACGCGCCGACCCGTGCTCGCGAGGGTGTCTTCCCAGCCTATCGGAACGAAGTCGACCCCGGCGCCATCTCCAAATCCGGCGTTCAGCTCGTCGACCTGTTGCTTGAAGGTCTGCCGTTCCGAGGCCAGATCGCCGGGGGAGGCGATGAACACCTTCACCGTCTTCTTCGTTCCAGCGGCGCCCGGCCAAACGGGACGAGCCTGCCCGCCTCGCATACGCGTCGTGGGCGCCGGGGCCCGGCGGGGTCGGACCTGCCGTGGCATGAGTAGAGCGTAGGTAATACAAGGGCGGTTCGCCAGTCAAGGCACGTCGTCGCGGGCGGCCAACCTCGGCCTTCGGGCCCCTCCATCGCACCCTGCAGCTTCGCCCACCCGCGCCCCGGAGCGGCCTCCGTCGCGCCGACCTCGACTCTTCCAATACGGCGGCACGTGACCGGGCGACCGCCGAGGCACCTCGGTCGCATCCGCCACCGTGGCGAGGTACCGAACGATGCTCGCCGGACTTTTGACCAGCGCGAGCAGCTTCATCCGCCCCTGGCAGGTGGGACAGGCGAGTACGTCCACGGCGAAGGTATGCGCCAAGAGCTCCGCCCACGGGCGGTAGCACCTGCGTGATCCGACCTACCCGGCTTGTCGCCCGCAGCGGCGGCTTGGGGCGATTGCGGCGAGACGCGACCTCCAAGCGCTCGCCGGGGCCAGCACCCCCGCGTAGCGGAGGGTGTGCAGGCGAGGAGGAGCCACGCTGGTGGCCAGCCAGCACAGGAAAGACAGCGGGTCCCATGTCCACCGCGATCGTCCCGTCGGTATAGGCCTTCTTCAGCGTGATGCGCACGAGGCCGTCGGGAAGCTGCTCGACCTCATCGTGCTCGCCTTCCAAATGGACAAGACGCGTGTGGCCACCCCTGATGCTCAACAACGACCTGTCGCAGATGAACTTCAAGTTCGTCGAGGGCGTCGACTACATGCATGAGGGGGACGCGAACCGCAGAGCCTGCAGCCTGCACCTCTCGCTGATGGATCGCGGGGGGTGAAGCTCGAGGGCTTCGGCGACGCAACCACGGGGCGCGAAGAACTCCGACGGTCCGTCCCGAGGAGGCGCGCGTCCCGCTTGACCGGCCGCTCCTAAGTGACGTCCGCCGTGGACTCGCCGACCTCAAGTATCATGGCACCGTGCCTTCCCCTTCGAACGAAGCCTTCCGCCTGAGTCTGAGGCGGTGCCTCGCGGCCTCCGGCTTCCTGGACGACTTCTACGAGCGCTTCGTTGGCTCCTCCGAGGAGGTCCGCGCGAAGTTCGAGGGTGTCGACATGAAGCGGCAGGTCCGGATGCTCGAGGATTCACTCTACGTGGTCGCGGTTGCCTCCCAAGGCGGAGAGGGAAGCCCGGCCCGGGAGGCGCTGCCGCGCCTAGCCGAACGCCACAGCCGCCGCGACCTCGACATCCGGCCTGGTCTCTACGACCTCTGGATCACCTGCCTCATCGACACGGCCCGCGTCCACGATCCGGATTTCTCGCCTGAGGTCGAAGGCGCCTGGCGCGAGACCCTGGCCATCGGAGCCGACTACATGCGCGAGCGTTACTGAGCCGAAGCGGGCCGCCGCCCCCTCCCCTCGACCGAACGGATCGTCTCCGGGCCACGCAGCTCTAACGTCCCACGAGCGGAACGCGAGGTCGCGTGCGCGGGAATGCTTGGGCCGTCACGGCGCGAAGGCCAAAGGCCGCGCCGTGGCGGAAGAGGCTGGATACGAGTGGGTTGCAGCCGCAGATCGATGCGCCAATGGGACGTGGCATATCCCTTGCTGTTGCCTCGGATCGAGACGACGCACACGGGCGAGAGCGGCTCGAGACGAAAGCCGCGAACGACCTCGGCTCCCTGTCGTAGGCTAGGTTAGAGGGAGGCCGCTGCCATGCCATCCGGGGGAAACACCCGGCTGTCTTTCGGGACCTTCCTGCAGAACCTTCGGCAGGATATGCGCTTCGGGTTCAGGGTCTTCGCCGCGAGCCCGGGGTTCACGCTCGTGGCGGTGCTCACGCTGGGCCTCGGCATCGCCGTCTGCTCGACCGTCTTCAGCTGGATCGACGGCGTGCTGCTGCACTCCTACCCCGGCGTCACCGACACGCGCGGGCTCGCTCTCGTCCAGACGAATACCTCGAGCGGCGCCTCGTCGTACCTCGACTACCGGGACTACCGGGACGGGCTGAAGGGTCTCGGAGAGGTGGCGATCGGCCGGCTCACGCCGCTGAGCGTCGGCGCCGACGGCAACGCGGAGCGCGCCTGGGCGGAGCTCGTCTCCGCCAACTACTTCGACGTCTTGCGGGTGAAGCCGGTGCTGGGGCGCGCCTTCCTGCCCGAGGAAGGGGCCGACAAACCTGGCGCCTTCCCGGTCGCCGTGATCAGCCACCGAATGTGGCAGAGCCGGTACCACGGCGACCCGGGAGTGCTCGGGACGACGATCCGCCTCAACCGCCACCTGCTGACGATCGTCGGCGTCGCCCCGCCCCAGTTCCGCGGCAGCATGGTCGGCTTCGTCTACGACGTCTGGATGCCGATCACCATGGCAGGCGAGATGGCCGGCGGGCCCACCCTGCACTACCGCGCCTGCCGCGACCTCACCTCCGCCCTCGTCCGGCTGGCGCCGGGCGCCACGATCGAGCAGGCTAGTGCCGAGGTCGGCGCCGTCGCGAAGAGGCTGGCGGCGGCTTACCCGGACACGAACCGCGGGGTGGAGGCGACCGTGGTGCCGGTGTGGGCCGGCCAGCTGGGCGCGCAGGGCATGCTGATGAAGCCGCTCGCGATCCTGACCGCCGTCAGCGTGCTGCTGCTGCTGATCGTCTGTGCCAACGTCGCCAACCTGCTGCTGTCGCGGGCGATCTCCCGGCAGAAGGAGCTCGCGATCCGGGTGGCCCACGGAGCGAGCCGCAGCCGGGTCGTCCGGCAGCTGCTCACCGAGACGCTGCTGCTCGCTCTCGCCGGTGGAGCTCTCGGTCTGCAGCTCGTGGGCTGGACGGGGCAGTCGCTCGACCTGCTCTTGCCCCCGCTCGACTTCCCCATCGACATCGGCGGCGGCCTGAGCGGGCCGACGGTCGCCTTCACGCTGCTGGTCGTGTTGGTGGCGACGGTCGCCTCGGGGCTCGCCCCGGCGCTGCTCTCGGTGCGCGGCGACCTGAGCCGCACGCTGAACGAGGGAGGGCGCGGCGGGACAGGCGGACCGCGCTCGCACCGGCTGCGGAAGCTGCTGGTCGGCGTCGAGGTGGGGCTCGCGGTGGTGGCCGTGGTCGGCGCCCTGCTCTTCCTCCGCAGCTTCCGCAACGCCAACCGCATCGAGCCCGGCTTCGACACCCGTAACGTGGTCGTCTCGCAGTTCTACCTCTCGAACGCCGGCTACAGTGCCCAGGAGCAGTGGGCCTTCTGCCGGATGCTGCGCGAGCGCATCGAGGCCGTGCCGGGCGTCGTCGGCGTCACCTACTCCGACTTCGTGCCGCTCACCTCGCCCGCATCGAGCCCGGAGGACCACCTCGAGGTCGATGGATACGTCCCCGCGCCGAACGAGCGGATGCGGCTTCCCCGCGCCACGGTGCCGCCGGGCTTCTTCGAGCTCATGGGGATACCGCTGCTCGAGGGCCGCGAGTTCACCGAGCGCGACGAGGCCGGGGCGTCGGCCGTGTTGATCGTCAACGAGACCTTCGCCCGCCGCTTCTTCGCCGGGAAGAGCCCGATCGGGCGAACGGTCGCCGGCGGGGTAGGGACGATCGTCGGGCTCGTCAAGGACAGCAAGTACGACACGCCGACCGAGGGGCCGAAGCCCTACTTCTACCGGCCGTTCCGGCAGCAGTTTGCGCCCGGGCTGAACTTCGCGTTCCTGGTGAAGACCACGGGCGACCCGATGCTCGTGGTGCCGGAGCTGCGCCGCCAGGCGCTGGCGCTCAACCAGGACGCCGTCTTCCACTCGGTGCGGCTCCGCGATGCGATCGGCTACTCCCTCTACGTGCCCATGGTCACGGCGAGCCTGCTGACCGTGGTCGCCGCGGTCTGCCTGCTGCTGGCGGCCGCGGGGCTCTACAGCGTCATCAGCTATGCGGTCAGCCAGCGCGTCCAGGAGTTCGGCGTCCGAATGGCGCTCGGCGCCAGCCCTCGGGACCTCGTGCGGATGGTGGCGCGCGAGAGCCTGCTGCTCGCCGTCCCGGGGGTGCTGGTGGGGATGGCCGTGGCGCTCGCCGCGGCGCGAGGCGTCGGCGGCATGCTGGTCGGAGTCAGCGCCGCGGATCCCACGACCTTCGCTGGCGCGCTTCTCTTCCTGCTGGTCGTCAACCTGCTCGCCAGCTACTGGCCGGCGAGGCGCGCCGCCCGCGTCGACCCGATGAGCGCGGTGCGTTCGCAGTAGAGCGCTCGCGAGCCGTGGGTCCTCGAAGGCCTGGCGCGGTCGCCTGTACTCGCCTCGGTCCTCGGCCGACCATTGCGACCGGTCGTCCACACGGTTTCTTGGTTGCCCGGCCTCTAGTACCGACCGGTTACCTAGAGGTGCGTTCTTGCGTGCGCTTTCCGCGGGTTCCTATCATGGCACCATGAAGGCAACAACCCAGTCCACGGTGCTGACCGCGACCCTCTTCGCGCTGCTGATCGACGTGCACCCAGGAGCCTGTATGACGATGCCCGCGCGGCAAGCGGCGGGCAAGACGCAGCCCTGCTCCCAGGCGTGTCTGGCCAACGTCATGGCCGAGTTCAAGGCGAGCGTCCTCGCCAAGAGGCCCGTCAAGCTCGTCCAAGACGCCGAAGTTCGCGAGAACATGGAAATCACGACGGTCGACAAGTCGGCCTGGAAGGACGTCAAGGCCGTCAAGTCGAGTGCGGTGTTCGCGGACGCAGTGACCGCCAACGTGGTCTCTCGCGACGGCGTGGAGATGGTCGATGGCAAGGCCGCCTACCTCTCGACGCGCCTCAAAGTCGAGGCCGGAAGGATCACGGAGGTCGAGCTCAGCTCCGATGTCGCTCGTGCCAATCCCACCTACGTTTGGAGCCTGCCCCCGGTGCTGACGGCCCCCGTGCCTGAAGGTGAGCGCATGACTCGCGAGGCGCTCGACGCCCTGGCTCACCGGTACTTCCAGACACTGACCGACCACAAGCCCGTTGCGGCCGACTACGACGAGGCCCGCTGCAATCGCTTTCACAGCGGCAACCAGATCACCAACGTCAGCCGCAACCTGGTCGAGGGCCAGGGTGCGCGCACCTGCGTGACCGCCAACGAGGGGAACAAGCCCTGGGGTCCCGCGCTCGAGCAGCGCTTCCCGGTGATCGACGTCGAGCACGGGACCGTGCTCGGAATCACGCTGCTGATGTACTCCAATCAGGTGATGTATGTTTCCGAGGTCTTCAAGGTCGAGCAGGGCCGGATCACGCACATCGACAACATCGGTCTGGTCAAGCCCGGTCTCGAGCATACGACCGGCTTCGGGACGCACAAGTAGCACTTCAAGGTCACAAAGAAGTAGGGTTTAGGCGTCGGCCCAAAGTGAACCCGTTGGGACTCCGCTGCGAGGAGGTCACATGAAGGACATTGCGCTGGCAGCCGTGACGGGTGTGATTGGGCTGTCGATGATCGGGGAAGCAGCCGACTGGCCACAGTGGCGCGGCCCCGACCGCCGCGCGACGTCAGCCCAGACCGGACTGCTGCGCCAGTGGCCGCAGGAAGGCCCTCGTCTCCTCTGGCAGCGCAAGGACATTGGCGATGGCTATGCGAGCGTCGCGGTGGTGGGGTCGCGACTCTACACCCTTGCCAGCGAAGGGCTGGAGAACGAGTTCGTACAGGCCCTCGCGGTCGAAGACGGCAAGACGATCTGGAAGGCGCGCCTGGGGAACGTCGGGAATCCCGATCAAGCGCCGAACTACCCGAAAGCGAGGTCGACCCCGACCGTGGACGGCGCTTTCCTCTACGCGCTGAGCTCGGACGGGGACCTGGCGTGCCTCGAGAGGGAGACGGGGAAGGTTCGGTGGCAGAAGAGCCTCCGCAAGGACTTCGCAGGCCAGCCTGGGAAGTGGGCCTATGCCGAGTCCCCGCTGGTCGATGGGGACGCCGTCGTCGTAACCCCGGGGGGCGCCGAGGCGACGATCGTGGCTCTCAACAAGAACTCGGGGAGTGTGATCTGGAAGTCCGCCGTGCCGGGCGGTGATCCCGCCGGGTATGCCTCTGCGATCGTGCTCGACGAGGCTGGGCCCCGGCAATACGTCCAATTCACCGGCAAGGGCATCGTCGGGGTCGACGCCAGAACCGGTCGATTCCTCTGGCGCTACGACGAAGCGAGCAAGGGGCCGGCGAACATGCCTACCCCGGTTGCGTCCGGCGCAAACGTCTACAGTTCGGCGGGGAATGTGGGAGGCGCGCTGCTTCGAGTGACGGCAGTGGGCGACACCGTCAACGCGGAGCAGCTTTATCTCGAGCGCGGGCTGCCGAACACCAGCGGGGGATCGGTACTGGTGGGAACGACGCTCTACGGGACGACCAAAGAGAACCTCGTCGCCGCCGACTACAAATCCGGCAAGGTGCTCTGGCAGTCGCCGGGCATCGGGCCGGGCTCCATCATCGCCGCTGACGGGTTGCTGTTTCTCCATGGCGAGAACGGCGACGTTGCGCTCGTCGACGCCAGCGCCGAAGGTTATCGAGAGAAGGGACGCATCACACCTCCCGGTCAGCCTGAGCACATGAACCCGATGGAAAAGGCGTGGGCGTACCCCGCCATCGCGAACGGACGACTCTACGTGCGCGACCGCGGCACGCTGTGGTGCTTCAACGTCGCGGCATCGCCTGCTTCACGTTGAGTCTGACCGGGCCGCTCGCGGCGATTCGCGAATGGGCCGAGGAGCACATCGAGGCAGTGCTCGAGGCGAGGGCGAAAGCTCGATAGCCCCTTCGGGTTACTTCGAGGTGCGTAGTTGCAGCAGCCTCGATGGTGCTCTACCGTGACATTCTGAGATGCAGACCGGGATTCCCTGCTTGCTGATGCGCGGCGGCACGTCGCGTGGCCCGTTCTTTCTCGAGGCCGATCTGCCCGCCGAAACGGCCCTCCGCGACCAGGTGTTGCTGGCGGCCATGGGCTCCCCCGACCGGCGCCAGATCGACGGCCTGGGGGGCGCCCATCCCTTGACCAGCAAGGTCGGGATCGTCGGCCGCGGCAAGGACGCGGGTGTGGATCTCGACTTCCTGTTCGCGCAGGTCGTGGTCGACCAGGCCAAGGTCGACACCACGCCCAACTGCGGGAACATGCTGGCAGCGGTCGTGCCGTTCGCGCTGGAGACGGGGCTCGTCGAGCCGCAGGGGAACACGACGACGCTGCGGGTGCTGACCCGCAACACCGGCATGAAGTGCGACGTCATCGTGGCCACGCCGGGAGGCCGCGTGACCTATGAGGGCAACGCGCGCATTGACGGGGTGCCCGGCACTGCCGCCCCCATCACCATCAACTTCCTCGACACCGCGGGCTCGGTGTGCTCGGGCCTGCTGCCTACGGGCCGGGTCCGAGACGAGATGGACGGGCTCGCGGTCACCTGCATCGACAACGGCATGCCCATGGTGATGATTCGCGCCGGAGACCTGGGGCGCAGCGGCTACGAGACCGTGAACGAGCTGAACGCCGACGCCGAGTTGAAGGCGCGCCTGGAGACCCTGCGGCTCGAGGCCGGCCTGCGGATGGGACTCGGCGACGTCTCGGGAAAGACCTACCCGAAGATGTGTCTCCTGGCCCCGCCGCGGGAGGGCGGCAGCATCGCCACCCGCACCTTCATCCCCCACGTGTGCCACGACGCGATCGGCGTCCTGGCGGCGGTGACCGTGGCCACGGCCTGCGTGCTCCTGGGCTCGGTGGCGAACGATCTGGCCATCGTGCCCGCCGGCACGGTCAAGACCGTCTCCGTGGAGCATCCCTCGGGCGAGTTCAGTGTGGAGCTCGAGGTCGACCCCAAGGATCCACAGAAGGTGACGCGGGCCGCGCTCTTGCGCACGGCGCGGCTCCTGATGCGTGGGGAGGTGTTCGTCCCCTCCTCCCTCTGGAAAGGAAGAGCGAGCTGATCATCGACTGCCACGGCCACTACACCACGGCCCCCAAGGCCCTGGAAGAATGGCGCCACCGCCAGATCGCCGGGCTGAAGGATCCGGCCCAGACCCCGAAGGCCAGGGAGCTGCGCATCAGTGACGACGACTTGCGGGCGACGATCGAAGGCAACCAGCTCCAGAAGATGAAGGAGCGCGGCTCCGACCTCACCCTCTTTTCGCCCCGCGCCAGCTTCATGGCGCACCACATCGGGGACTTCGCCACCAGCTCGGCCTGGGCCGCGATCTGCAACGAGCTCTGCTCCCGTGTCGCGACGCTCTTTCCGGACAACTTCGTCGGCGTGGCGATGCTGCCGCAATCGCCCGGCGTCCCCCCCGCGACGTGTATTCCCGAGCTTGAGCGCTGCGTCGAGGAGTACGGCTTCGTCGCCATCAACCTCAACCCCGACCCCTCGGGCGGCCACTGGAAGGAGCCGCCGCTCTCTGACCGGCACTGGTACTCACTCTACGAGAAGATGGTCGAGCACGACCTCCCGGCCATGATTCACGTGAGCACGAGCTGCAACCCGAGCTTCCACACGACGGGGGCGCACTATCTGAACGCCGACACCACCGCCTTCATGCAGTGCTTGACCGCGGATCTCTTCAAGGACTTCCCGACCTTGAAGTTCGTGATTCCCCACGGCGGCGGGGCCGTGCCGTATCACTGGGGGCGCTTCCGCGGCCTCGCCCAGGAGCTCCAGAAGCCCGTGCTGAAGGACCACCTGCTCCACAACATCTTCTTCGACACCTGTGTGTATCACCAGGCGGGCATCGACCTCCTGACCAGGGTGATCCCCGCGGACAACATCCTCTTTGCCTCCGAGATGATCGGCGCGGTGCGCGGCGTCGATCCCGAGACCGGCTGTTACTACGACGACACCAAACGCTACGTCGAGGCCTCGCCGAACCTCTCCGCCTCCGACCGCTTCAAGATCTACGAGGGCAACGCCCGCCGGGTGTACCCACGGCTCGATGCGGCGCTGAAGGCGCGAGGTCGCTGAGCCCGACCAGAGAAGGACGCTTCCATGATCACCCCCATGAACCATCTCGGCATCGTGAGACGGAACATCGAGCGGGCCGACCCCGCCGTGGCCTCCCGGCTCGGGCGTTTCGGCGTGGCCACGCTCCACGAGGCGATGGGCCGCGTGGGCTTGATGAAGCCGTACCTGCGGCCGATCTACCCCGGGGCGACGGTGTGCGGGACGGCGGTCACCGTGCTCGCCCAGCCCGGCGACAACTGGATGCTGCACGTCGCGGCCGAGGAGCTGCGGAAGGGCGACGTGGTGGTGGTGGCCTGCACCACCGACAACGAGGACGGCATGTTCGGCGAGCTCCTGGCCACCTCCTTCCGGGCGCGCGGAGCACAGGGGCTCGTCATCGATGCGGGCGTGCGCGACGTGAAGGACCTGACCACCATGCAATTCCCGGTGTTCTCCCGCGCGATCAACGCCAAGGGCACGGTCAAGGCGACCCTGGGCTCGGTCAACGTCCCCGTGGTCTGCGCCGGCGCCCTCGTCCACCCCGGCGACGTCATCGTGGCCGACGACGACGGCGTGGTCGTGGTGCCGCGCGCGGTCGCCGAGCAGGCTGCGGACGCGGCCGAAGCCCGGGAGAAGAACGAAGCCGCCAAGCGTCAACGCCTCGCGGCCGGCGAGCTGGGGTTGGACCTTTACGGGATGCGCGAAGCGCTGGCCAAAGCGGGCCTCCGCTACATTGACTGAAGAGGAGAAGCGAACGATGCGTCGATGGATCACAATTCTGGGGCTTGCTGCAGGCGCCAGCGTGTCCGCAGCCTTCGCGCAGGTTCAAGGCGCACCGCAAGGCCCACCGCCGACTCACGCGAACCTCGAGTACGCGCCGGCGGAGCCCCCGACCAGCAATGGCCACAAGCTCGATCTCTACATCCCCTCGGGCTCGACCGGCCCTCTGCCGGTCGTGATCTGGACCGGCGGCTCGGCCTGGCTGGCCGATACCGGCAAGGGCCGAGCCGGCAGCCTGGCTCGACAGCTCAATCCGGCGGGCTACGCGGTGGCCGGCGTCTCGATAAGGTCGAGCTCCCAGGTCAAGTTCCCGGGTCAGGTGCACGACATCAAGGCGGCGATTCGGTGGCTGCGCGCCAATGCGGCGAAATACAACCTCGACCCCAATCACATCGCCATCGTGGGCGACAGCTCCGGCGGCTGGACCAGCGCGATGGCGGCGCTGACCGGCGATGCGCCGGAGATGGAAGGCTCGGTCGGGACCACCGGTGTCTCGAGCGCCGTGCAGGCGGCGGTCGCGTTCTATCCGCCGACGAATTTCCTGCTGATGGACGCCTGGGCGCTCCGCAAGTGTACCGAGCCCAACTGCCACGACAACGAGAACTCGCCGGAATCACGTCTCGTGGGTTGCGCCATCCAGACCTGCCCGGAGAAAGTGCAGGCGGCCAATCCCCTCCACTACATCACGGCCAAAGATCCGCCGATCCTGATCCTGCACGGCGATTCGGATCCCCTCGTGCCGCACAACCAGGGCGAACTACTCTACATGGCCCTCAACAAGGCCTGTAAGGACGCGATCTTCATCAGCCTGCCCAAGGCACCCCACGGTAACTGGACCGGGTTCCTGAGCGATGACGCGCTGCGCGAAGGGGCCACGATGCGCTCGACCGCCTCCGCGGGGTGCACGGTCGTGAACCCCAGTCCCTATACACCCACCTGGAAGACGGTGACCGACTTCCTCGACAAGTACATGAAGAAGATGTGAATGGCTAGAGACGACCTGCTGCAATGGCGTATCGGTCTCGTGGGCTACGGGGAGGTCGGGCGCATCCTGGCCGAGGACCTGCGTGCGCAGGCGGGCCCAGCGGTGAGCGCCTACGACATCAAGCTGGGCGGAGGGTTGGAGGCGCCGCTGCGGGAGCATGCCGACCAGTGTGGCGTGAAGCTCACCACGTCACACCGTGAGCTGGCCAGCGACGCGGATCTCGTGGTGTCGGCGGTCACCGCGAGCCAGGCGGTCCCGGTCGCGGAGGCTTGCGCTCCCGCCCTGCGCAAAGATGCCTTCTTCCTGGACCTGAACTCGGCCTCGCCGGGCGCCAAGCGGCGTGCCGCCCGCCTCGTCGACGCAGCGGGGGGCCGCTACGTCGAGGCGGCGGTGATGACCGCGATCGGGCCCTACCGCATCCGCGTGCCGATGCTCCTGGGCGGCCCGCACGCCGCCACCCTCGCCCCGTTGCTCAATGCCAAAGGCTTCGAGGCCAGGGTGGAGTCCGGCGAGATCGGCAAAGCCTCCGCGACGAAGATGTGCCGCAGCGTGATCATCAAGGGCCTGGAGGCGATGGTCGTCGAGGCCTTCACGGCCGCCCGCGGCCACGGTGTCGAGCGGGAGGTCCTGGCCTCGCTGGCCGAGACGTTCCCTGGCATCGATTGGGAGAAGCAGGGCGCTTACATCTTCGAGCGCGTGATCCGGCACGGCCGCCGGCGCGCCGAGGAGATGCAGGAGGTGGCTGAGACCGTGCGGGAAGTGGGGCTCGAACCCTGGTCCGCTCGCGCCACCGCGGAGCGCCAGGCCTGGGTGGCCGACCTCGTCGACCAGGGGGCGATGGGCGACCCTGCCGCATCGCGTGCCGACTGGCGCGTGCCCGCCGACCGGATCCTCGCCCGGCTCGCGAAAGAGGCGCGAGTCGCTGACGCGGTAGGGTAGTCTTTGCGCCATGACCTTGCTTGGCTGCTTGCTGCCCGACTCCCTCCGCGTCGTACCCGTCACCGGTCTGGCCGTCTGGCTCGTCTGCGGGTTCTCCGCCCGGCCGGCATTCGCCGCCGACTCGGGTGTCGCCGTGCTGCTGGTCGATACCGATCGGGTCGCGGGGACGATCGACGAGCGCATCTACGGCCACTTTCTCGAGGAGATCAACCACTCGGTCGTCGACGGCCTCTACGCCGAGCAGGTCCGTGGCCAGGGCTTCGAAGGAAAGGACTTCGCGGACTACTGGATGCCCTTCGGCACGAGCGGCGACGCGACGCTGGTCGCCACGGCGTTCGAGCGGGGAGAGCAGAGCGTGCGGCTCGCGGCGCGGGCCGGCACGGCCGGAATACGCCAGGGCCGCCTCTACGTCGAAGCGGGACAGAAGTACGACGGCTCGCTATGGCTCTATCCCGAGCGCGGGACGCTGGCGGTGAGCCTGCGCATCGTGAGCGGGGCCGGACGCGAGCTCGCGAAGGGGCGCTTGAAGACCAGCCGCGGGGGCTGGCAAGAGGTCCCTTTCGAGTTCACGAGCGCCGCCACCGATCGGCAGGCGTCGTTCGAGCTCGTCGCGACCGGAACGGGCTCCGTGCTCGTGGATTTCATTTCCCTCATGCGGGCCGGCGCGCGTGACAGCGGTAAGCTGCGCCCGGACCTGCTGGCCGCGCTCCAGGGGCTGGCGCCGCCATTCATCCGCTGGCCAGGCGGTTCGTACGCCTCGATCTACAAGTGGAAGGACGGCATCGGTCCCGCGGTCTCACGCAAGTACAACCCGAACACGATCTGGGGCGGCTACTCCGACTATTACGGCTTCGGCACGGACGAGTTCCTGGAGCTCTGCCGGCAACTCGGGGCCGGGCCGATGATCGTCCTCGCCGCCACCGGCACGGACCAGGCACAGCTCGAGTACGCGCTCGAGTGGGTGCACTACCTGGTCGATCCGCCGACCACCGAGTGGGGCCAAAGGCGGGCCGCGAACGGCCACCCTGAGCCCTATCGCGTCCCCTACTTCCAGATCGACAACGAACCGATGAACCACAAGCTCTCACCCGACCAGTACGCCGCGATCGTCAATCTCTACGGCCCGCGGCTGCGGGCGATTGCACCGCAGGCCAAGATCGTCGCCTGCGGACAGAAGCGCTCGAACGACATGAACTGGAGCGAGAAGCTGATCGATCTCGCGGGCCAGAACTTCGACATCCTCGGCAGCCACAACTACGAGTACGAACCCGAGAACTACGCAACCGGCGTGCGGCGGATCGAGGACTACCTGGAAAAGCTGGTCGAGTACGTGCGTCGTTCCGCTCATCCGAGCATCGAGATCGCGGTGCTCGAGTGGGGCGCCGCCCGCACCTACGATTGGCGGGCGGGCCTCCACGCGGCGGGCAGCCTGCTCTCCTACGAGAAGCTGAGCCCGGCCCTGGCCCTGTCGAGCCCGGCGCTGCTGATGCGCAACACCACCGACGACCCCGAGTGGCGCTCGTGGATCTACCACGACCACGCGTCGTGGTTCGCGGGTTCGGGATACGTGGCCGAGAAGCTGTTTCGCGACTACTACGCGCCCCAGCGGCTCGCCTTCGCGTCCGGCACCTTCAAGGACATCCCGCGGCGAGAGGAGTTCTTCGACGCGATCTCGCAGATGAAGCCCGAGGACTGGACGCCGAACACCGTGGACGCGATCGCCACCAGCACCGCCGACGGCCGTCGCCTCATCGTCAAGGCCGTGAACTACGACGGTGCGCAGCACACCCTGCTCACGCGCGTCCAGGGCTCGCGCGCGCCGGCGAGCGCCACCGTGAAGCTCGTCACCCTGACCGCCGGCCTCGACGAGGCGAACTCGCTCGCCGAACCCGACAAGCTCCGTCGGGTGGAAGCCACGAAGCCCTACATGCGCGACATGGCATTCGATCTGCCCCCGTACACGGTGGCCGTGATCGAGATCCAGGCGAACTAGCCCGCGCCCGTAAGAGGGCGAAGGATAGAATGCGGTCGGAGGTCCCGATGGCAACCAGGCGCTCTCCATGGATCCGGCGTGCGCCGCTCGTCGCGGCGGCCGGAGTCCTTGCCTTCGTCGCGCCAAGCAGCGTGCGCGCAGCGCCCGCGGCTCGCGCCGATGCCCGGCCGAACGTCGTCGTCGTGCTCGTCGACGACATGGGATGGTCCGACATCGGTGCCTACGGCGGTGAGATTCCTACCCCGAACCTCGACGCGCTCGCCCGCGGCGGCGTCAGGTTCACGCAGTTCTACGCCACGCCGCGCTGCTCGCCGACGCGCGCAAGCCTCCTGACCGGTTTGTACCCGCATCAGGCGGGCATGGGCCACCTCGACAACGTCGTCCGTGCGGGCTCGTCGGGCACCACCGGCCGGCTCAACGACCGCTCCGTCACGATCGCCGAGGTGCTGCGCGACGCCGGCTACTTCACCGCGATGTCCGGCAAGTGGCATCTGGGCCAGGACCACGGGTCGCCACCCTGGCAGCGCGGCTTCGACCGCGTGCTGAGCCTGCGCGCCGGCGGCATGTATTTCCCCAACCAGAACTTCAGCGGCGGCGACGATGCGCTGACCGCCCGGGCTCGCGAGCCCCTCTACCTCGACGGCACTCCCACGCCGCGCGACGCGCCCGTCTTCGGCGGCAACTGGTACGCGACGGACCTGTGGACGGACTTCGGCCTTCGGTTCGTCGATGACGCGCGCCAGGCCAACAAACCGTTCTTCCTCTACCTGCCGTACAACGCGCCGCATTTCCCACTGATGGCGCCGGCGGACCTGATCGCCAGGCATCGGGGCAAGTACAAGGCCGGATGGGACCGGCTGCGCGAAGCGCGGTACCGCCGCCAGATCGCCATGGGCCTGATCGACCGGCGATGGCCGCTGAGCCCGCGCGACCCGGCCTCACCGGCCTGGGAGTCACTGACCGACGACGCCAGGGACCGCTTCGACCACCTGATGGCCGTGTACGCCGCGATGATCGAAGCCATCGACACGAACATGGGCAGGCTGGTGAAGGGGCTGCAAGCGCGCGGGGCCCTCGACAACACGCTGATCCTCTTCATGTCGGACAACGGCGCCAACGCCGAGTCGGGTCCCAATGGGCGCTTCGACGGCACTCCGCCGGGCGGGCCGAGCTCGAACCTGTATCTCGGCATGAACTGGGCGACACTCGGCAGCACTCCCTTTCTCCGGTTCAAGCACTTCACCCACGAAGGGGGCATCGCGGCGCCGCTGATCGTGCACTGGCCGCGGGGTATCCCCGCGGGCCGCCGCAACGCGCTCGTCCACGAGCCGGCGCAGGTCATCGACGTGATGCCGACGATCCTCGATGTGGCCGGTGCCATCTACCCGCGCGAGTTCCGAGGTCAGGCCATCCCGGCGATGGAGGGCGTCAGCCTGCGCCCGGCGCTTGCGGGCCGCGCGCTCACCCGGACCCAACCGCTGTGCTGGGAGCACGAAGGCAATCGCGCGGTGCGATCGGGCAAGTGGAAGCTCGTCTCGAGGTATCCGAGGGCGTGGGAGCTCTACGATATGACCGCGGATCGGGTCGAGCGCAACGACCTCGCCGCCCGTCGTCCCGATCTCGTCAAGGCGCTCGCCGCGGCTTGGGACGCGTGGGCCGCACGAACCAGCGTGGATCCGTGGGCCGGGCCGCCGCGGCTCCCGTGGGGCGACGACGCGCCGGCCAGCGCTGTTCCGGAAGTGATGTAGCGCTTGCATTCGCGGGGACGATCGAAGACCTCACGCGACTCGAGGAATCCTCGGGACTGGAAGGCTGATGATTCGCGATGCCGATCGGATCCTCCGGGCAATCGCGAAGGGGGCCTGAACCGCGTTCGTCTCCAGGAAGAGCATGGATCCCGACTGGCTCCCCTTTCATCCGCAGCCCTCGAAGCCGGCCTTCGCCCTGCCGCCCTAGGAAGGCAGCACTCGCGGACGCTCTCCACCGGCATGTCGGCCGGTGTGGAGATCACGTGTCGGGTCTACAAGCCGCCGCACCCGGTGTTATCGGCGCCATCGGCCCGAAGCGACGGGGCTGCACGAGGTGGTGCGGGACCTCGATCCGCGCCCGGTATCGTCGCTATCCGCCCTCGCGGCCGGCAACGATCGACCGCGTGGCGGAACGGAGCCGATGACCGATCCCGCGCTCGTCGCCAGAAGCTCGCCTTTGTCGAGACCTGTGGAGGAGCTGAGGTCGACCCCAACCATCAGGCGATCTGGAACTCGACCCCTTCCGCTTCCAGGAACTCCCTCGCCCCTCCGCCCTTGAGGTAGGCGAGCGTCGAGAGTGTCCCGGCCTCGACGCAGGTTGGGGCGACGACGGTCACCGATCGCGGCGCGCCCTCGATCGGCCAGCCCGTCTTCGGATTCAGGATGTGTCCGAGCCGCTTGCCCTCGAAGAGAATGTAGCGGCGGGCATCTCCGCTGGTGGCGAGGCCGCCTTGCGACATGGGGATCCTGCTGACGGCGGCGCGGCCGGTTCGTTCGGGGTCGTCGACACCGATGCCCCAGGGGCGGCCCCCGCGCCGGAGACCGCTCGCGTAGAGGTCGCCGCCGAAGTTGACCACGAAGGAGTCGGGCAACTGGGCCGCGATCAGGTTCGCCGCGCGGTCCACGGCGTACTCCTTTCCGATGCCGCCCAGGTCGATCTCCATCCCGGCCGGCAGCGTGAGTCTTCGATCGCCCCACGCCACCCGGTCCCAGCCCACGTGCTGCAGCAGATCGGCGACGGCCGCCGCCGTCGGGACGCGGTCGCTCCCGTCGAACTTCCAGGCGCGCCGAAGAACACCCGACGTGATGTCGAACATGCCAAAGGACATGGCGTAGCAGGTGGCGGAATAGTCGAGGAGGAGTGCCGTCTCCTCGTCCACGATCACGGGCTCTCCGTGAGACCGGTTGATCCTCCCCACCTCGCTGTCCGGAAGATAGCGGCTGAACTTCCGCTCGATGCGCCGCGCTTCGCGCTGCGCCAGCTCCAACGCACGCTGCGCTCGCGGCTGCGAGTCCGTGTCGACGAGGACCTCGCACGGCCCGGCCATGGCCGTGAACCGCCCGATGAAGTAGTCCTCGACGCGCTTGAGGGTCACGCAGCCGCGCCTCAGCGGTTGAAGCGGTAGTTCACCACGAGGCTGAATACATTGACCGCCGGGAACAGATTCATCGTGGTCTGCACCCCCACGGTGCCTGGGGGAGAGCTGTCGCCGAACTGCCCGATGTACTCGGCGCGGACGGTCCACTCGCTCGTGGCCCTGCGCCCGCCGGGAGCGAACCCGATCGTAGCGCCCAAGGTGAGGCTCTGGAACGCATTCATCCGATAGTCGCTGGTCGCATATTGCGGAAGCGCTGCGCCCTCAATGAGCCCGAAGCGATAGAAGTCGGCCGCCGTCTGCGTATAGAAGCGCAGGTGGGGTTCGAGGAAGCCAAGGGAACCCCTGGGGAGGCGATACCGGGCGTCGATCGTGTGGGACCCGACACCCCAGTCGTCCCAGTAGCGCCGATACGAAAGGTAGAGGACGTTCGAATCGAAGTGGTAGACGGAATCGGCCTGTACGCTCTTCCGCTCCCGCGTGTCGGGCCTCTGTTCGGAGATCTGGCTCACGGGAATGCCGGTTCTGGCGTCGACCACGCTCAACGCTTTGTAGGGATCGGTGAGATAGCCATCCTCGCTCGCCAGCGAGGCGGAAACCCCCACCAGCCATCGTCGGCTGAGGACCTGGGTCAGACCCACGAGTGCGGTCTTGACGTGTTTGGGGTTGCTCGCGACTCCGGTGAAGGTTCCGGGCGGAGCCATGCCCACCGACGTCCCGTCAACCGGGAACACGGAATCGTTGCTGTAGCCGCCGCCCAGGTTCAGGGTCGTCAGCTTGTGGTTGAGGTCGATCGCGACGTCACCGGTGACCCCTTCGGACTGGTAGTCCTTCTCGTGCGAGAGGTGGCCGCCGAGCGTGAAGGCGAACATCTTCACCGGCTGGTGAACTCCCGCCTCCACGGCGATCCGGGTGTCGCTGAAGTCCTGAGTGGGAATGTCCGTAGCGGCCACTCTGCGGGTCCGGCCCGAGGCCGACGTGATGGTCTGCACCTGGCCGGTGGGCAGCGTGCCATTGGGCGAGGCTCCCGTGACCGAATCGACGCTGAGCTGCCCAAAGAACGACCGACCGTTGAAGTAGGTGCGGGTGTAGCGGAGTGTCGGCTCGAACACCCGGATTCGCTCGCTGTAGAACAGGCCCGTCAGGTCGATCTGACTGGCCGGACTCGGATCTGGTTTCGGCATGGGGGGAGCATCGGCCGAGTGAGCCAGCCGCGGCGCGACCGCGGTGAGCAGGAGGCAGGTGGCGGCTCGGAGCTTGGCCCGAACCGCCCTGGGGGGCTCCGGCGCGTCTAATTGCATCCGCAGCCACCGCCCGCCAGGCTCGATCCACCCGTGGACGCTTCCTTGCTGAAGTACACATGCTGGTCGATCGCTTGAAGCTGAGGGCAGGTCACGAACTGCATCTCCGGTTTCGCGAGCAGGTCCCTGTTCCACGGCTTGACCGTGGCGCAGCCCAAGGCGGCGCTGCAAGTCAGGAGGACCACGAGGCAGCGGAGTCCAGTGTGTCTCATTGATTCAGGGCTTTCTCGATCTGGGCCTGGATCTTGGTGGCGTCCTTCATGTCGAAGCCGACATGCGAGTAGAGGATGGTTCCGCTTGGGGACACAAGGAAGCTCGAGGGCATTCCTTCCACGTGAAAAGCTTCGGCGGTCTTGCCTCTGGGGTCGTAACCGACCACAAACGTCGGCGAGAAGCGGGCAACGAACTGCGCGGCGTCTGCGCGGTCCTTGTCGACGTTGACCGCCACGATCACGAGTCCCTTGGCCGCGTATTGCTCCTGCATCGACTTCAGCCAGGGAAACGACACCTTGCACGGCCCGCACCACGAGGCGAAGAAGTCTACATAGACGACCTTGCCGGCAAGATCTGCGGGCTTGATCCGGCCGCTGTCCGTCGGCAGGTCGATCGCGGGTGCAATGCTTGGAGTTCCGTTCGGCGGCGCGGTGTGGGCGACGGAGGGAAGGAGGGCGGCGATGAGCCAGAGCCAGAGTGCCGCGCCTCGGGGGCGAGGCCGGGACGTGTTTTCTTTCACGGCACGGCGGCGGTGCAAGGCTCACGCCAGGAGCGAGAATCTGGTGGACCTCTCTATCCTGCCTGCCAGTTTGATGCCACCCTGTCGAGCAGGTCCTCGAGCGACCGTCGCACCGGCCACCTTCGATGAGCGGCACGCAAGCCGCCGGAATCCTTTCAATCTCCCGGGATGAAACCCGTGCCCCCGTCAGCAAGCAACACTTGTCAAAGAATGCCGCACCCAGGCGCGCCTCGGATTCCGAGGACTTGGGAGGCGCAACGCTTGCGGTGGGCATGATGGCCGCCGTCACCCTCGCACCGGCGGTTGTCCTCAGACGCGAACGATCTCGTCCCCCGACGTGGACGAAATTGCCGTCATGAGCGACAAAGATCGTCCGAGCTGGGCCGGCAGGTTCTTGGTGACGAGGACGAAGGCGCAAAGCGTGGCCACGGGGCAGGCGAGGAAGTAGCGTAGTCGCGGGGGCCCGCCCCGGAGCGCGGCCGAGCCAACGCGTCGGGCGTGATCCGGGTCCTGAAGGTAGGGTTGGACGCCCGCGACGACGCGGGTTGACTGGCCAACCGCCCTTGTTTCACTTACGCTCATCGCGAAGCGCCAGGCGGTGGAGGCCGACCTCGTCGACCGTGGAGTGCGAGCGGCGCTGACGAGGGCCCAGCCGACTGGGGCGTCGATGCCGATCGGATCCTCCGGGCAATCGCGAAGGGGGCCTGAACCGCGTTCGTCTCCAGGAAGAGCATGGATCCCGACTGGCTCCCCTTTCATCCCCAGACGTCGAAGCCGGCCTTCGCCCTGCCGCCCGGCGCGGTGGACGCACACTGCCACGTCTTCGGCCCCGCGGAGAAGTTTCCCTTCGCACCGGAGCGCAAGTACACGCCCTGCGATGCGTCGAAGGAGCAGCTTTTCGCCCTTCGCGACTTCCTCGGCTTCGAGCGCAACGTGATCGTGCAGGCCACCTGCCACGGCCACGACAACCGCGCGCTGGTCGATGCCCTGGGCGGCGCGAAGGGCCGCGCACGGGGTGTGGCCTCGGTCGGGCCGGAGGTGACGGACGCCGAGCTACGCGCCCTGAGCGACGCCGGCGTGCGGGGCGCCCGCTTCAACTTCGTCCGTCGCCTCGTGGACTTCACGCCGCGTGAGGTGCTCTCCGAGATTGCCAGGCGCGTCGCGCCGCTGGGCTGGCACGTCGTGGTCTACCTGGAGGCCCGCGACCTGCCCGAGCTGTCCGAGTTCTTCACGTCCTTGCCCACTCCCGTGGTCTTCGACCACATGGCCCGTCCCGACGTGTCCCAACCCGCGGAGGGGCCGGAGTTCGCGCGGTTCATCCGGCTGTTGCACGAGCACCCCACGTTCTGGTCGAAGGTGAGCTGTCCCGAGCGATTGTCCCAATCCGGCCCCCCGGCCTACGAGGACGTGGTGCCCTTCGCCCGGCGCGTGGTCGAGACCTTCCCGGACCGGGTGCTCTGGGGCACCGACTGGCCGCATCCCAACCTGAAGTCGCACATGCCCGACGACGGCGCCCTGGTCGACTTCGTGCCGAAGATCGCCACCACACCCGAGTTGCAGAAGAAGCTCCTGGTGGACAATCCCCTGCGGCTCTATTGGGGCGGATGAGGAGAGCGACGTGACCGCTTACGACGACCAGTTCAAGGACATTCCCGGCACCGTGGTGTTCGACGCGATCCAGTCGCGCCTGGGCTATCACCTCAACATGTTCTGCGTGTCGCTGATGAAGGCCGAGAACCGTGTGTCCTTCAAGGCCGACGAGCCGGGCTACCTCCAGAAATGGCCGATGAGCGGGGAGCAGCGTCAGGCGGTCCTGGATCGCGACTACAACCGCATGATCGCCCTGGGGGGGAACATCTACTTCCTCGCCAAGCTGGGCGCCACCGACGGGTTCTCCTACCAGAACCTGGCCTCGAAGATGACGGGCATGCCGGAGGACGAATACCGGGCCATGATGGTGGCGGGAGGGCGCTCGCCCGTGGGCAACCGCAGCAAGACGGAGTCGAAGGACCGTGGCTAGGATCGTCGCCGGCGTCGCCACGTCGCACGTGCCCGCCATCGGCGCGGCCCTCGATCAGGGCCGCACCGAGGAGCCGTACTGGCAGCCGGTGTTCCAGGGCTACGAGTTCGTGAAGCGATGGCTTGCTGAGCAGAAGCCGGACGTGCTGGTCCTGGTCTACAACGACCACGCCTCGTTCTTTTCGCTCGAGGTGATCCCCACCTTCGCCATCGGCTGCGCCGACGCGTTCCCGCCCGCGGACGAGGGCTGGGGGCCACGCGCGGTGCCCGTGGTCCTGGGCCATCCGGAGCTGGCCTGGCACATCGCCCAGTCGACCATCCTCGACGAGTTCGACATGACCATCATCAACCGTCTGGACGTGGACCACGGGCTGACCGTGCCCCTGTCCCTGTTCTTCGGCCAGCCCCAGGCGTGGCCTTGCCGGGTGGTTCCCCTCGCCGTCAACGTCGTGCAGTACCCGCCGCCGACGGGGAATCGTTGCTACAACCTCGGCCGGGCGATCCGAAAGGCCGTCGACTCGTTCGACCAGGACCTGAAGGTGATGGTCTGCGGCACCGGCGGAATGTCGCACCAGCTCCAGGGCCCGCGCGCCGGGTTCATCAACCGCGATTTCGACCGCGCTTCCTCGACGACCTGACCCGCGACCCCGAACGCCTGGTCCGCATCCCGCACCTCGAGTACGTGCGCGAGGCGGGCTCCGAGGGCATCGAGATGGTCATGTGGCTGGTCATGCGCGGAGCGCTCGAACCCGCGGCGCGCGAGATCCATCGCTTCTACCACGTGCCGGCCTCGAACACCGCGGTCGGCCACATCGTCCTGGAGAATTCGCGTTGACCCCCGGGCAAGGAGCGCGCTCATGAAGGTCTGTCTCGCCGGAGCCGGCGCCTTCGGCATCAAGCACCTCGAGGGCATGGCGAAGATCGAGGGGGTCGAGGTCGTCTCCCTCGTCGGCCGCCGCCTGGAGCCGACGCAAGAGGTCGCCCGGAAGTTCGGCGTCGAGCACGTCACGACCGACCTCGCCGAGAGCTTGAAGCGGAAAGACGTCGATGCCGTGATCCTGTGCACGCCCACCCAGATGCACGCGGCTCAGGCCATTCAGTGCCTCGAGGCCGGCAAGCACGTCCAGGTCGAGATCCCGATGGCCGACACCCTGGCCGACGCCGAGGCGCTGGTGAAGGCCCAACAGGACACGGGCCTGGTCGCGATGGCGGGTCACACCCGCCGCTTCAACCCCAGCCACCATTGGATCCACAAGAGGATCGCCGCCGGCGAGCTCCGGGTGCTGCAGATGGACGTGCAGACCTACTTCTTCCGCCGAACCAACATGAACGCCCTCGGCCAGCCGCGCAGCTGGACCGACCACCTGCTCTGGCACCACGCCTGCCACACCGTCGACCTGTTCCAGTACCAGACCGGCCAGGCCGCATCGCAGGTCCACGCGATGCAGGGGCCGACGCACCCGGAGCTGGGCATCGCCATGGACATGTCCGTCCAGCTGAAGGTGGCTTCGGGCGCCCTCTGCACGTTGTCCTTGTCGTTCAACAACGACGGGCCGCTCGGCACGTTCTTCAGATACATCTGCGACCACGGCACCTACGTCGCCCGCTACGACGACTTGATGGACGGCAAGGACGCCAGGATCGACGTCACGAAGGTGGACGTGTCGATGAACGGCATCGAGCTCCAGGACCGCGAGTTCTTCGCCGCCATCCGCGAAGGCCGCGAGCCCAATGCCAGCGTGGCCCAGGTGCTCCCCGCCTACCGGACCCTCGACCGGCTCGAGAAGACGCTCGCTTCTCTATAGACGCCAGCCCTCGCGGTACTCGCGCCGGACGTAGGCGTTCGCATCCTTGTCGTTCGTCACTTCCATGGCCTCGCCGTTCCAGAACAGCTCCCGGTCCGGGAAGCGGATGGCCAGGTTGCCCATCAGGACCGTCTCCGACAAGGGGCCCGAATACTCGAAGCTGGAGCTGGCGGGCTTGCCGCCCTTGCACGCGCGAATCCAGTCCTTCTCGTGGCCGTCGCTGCCCTCCGGGATCCGCTCCAGGGTCTTCCGAGGCCGCTTGTACGCTTCATCATGGATTCCGGAACGAGCCGGGGCGACTCTCCGTAGCAGCTGGCCAGGATGGCGCCCTTGTCCCCGATCAGCAGGATCCCGCCGTCGAGATCGCCCATGCGCCGGCCCGGTTCGAGGCCGGCGGGGCGCGCGGGCATCAAGCCCCCGTCCCACCAGGTCACGTCTGCACTCGGGCATGTCTTCCCGAGCCGGGAACTTGAAGCGCACGATGGTGGAGCGGGGGAACATCTCGTTCTTCGGCTGCGCTTCGTCGAAGAAGGCCTTCCAGTACTTGGAGACGTTGGCCTCCACGCTGACCGGGTACTTGAGCTTCAGCGCCCAGAAGAGCGGATCGACGATGTGGCAGGCCATGTCGCCGAGCGAGCCGGTTCCAAAATCCCACCACGCGCGCCACTTGGCCGGGTGATAGGTCGGGTGATACGGACGGGCGTGGGCGGGGCCGAGCCACAGGTCCCAATCGAGGCCGGGAGGAACCGCGGGAGTGTCCGTGGGCCGGTCCACCTCGACGCCCGAGGGCCACACCGGCCGGTTGGTCCAGGCGTGGGCCTCGCGGATGGGGCCGATGGCGCCGTCCCACACCCACTCGCACAGGAGGCGGATGCCTTCTCCCGAATGCCCCTGGTTGCCCATCTGGGTCGCGATCCCGTACTTGCGGGCGGTCTCCGTCAGGAGCCGGGCCTCGTGGACGGAATGGGTCAAGGGCTTCTGCACGTAGACGTGCTTCTTCCGCGCCATGGCGGCCATGGCGATCACCGCGTGGGTGTGATCGGGAGTCGCGACGATGACCGCGTCGATGTCCTTCTGCTCGTCCAGCATGACGCGGAAGTCCTTGTACGGTCTTGGCGCCCGGGTACTTCTTGAAGACCGGGTCGGCCAGCTCGAAGTCGACGTCGCACAGGGCGACGATGTTCTCGGTCTCGCACCGGAGCGAGGTTCGTCTTTCCCATTCCGCCGACGCCAACCGCCGCGATGTTGAGCCGGTCGCTCGGGGCCGGCGTGTCCTGGCCGCCCAGAACGTGCCGCGGCACGATGGTGAACCCCGCGGTGCCCGCGGCTGCGCTCGCCAGGAAGGTCCTCCGGGGAACGGAGGGAAGGGGGGGGCCGGACTTGTCGGAGTCGCTCATGTCGCGAGCGTATGGCCTTCCCATGCACGGCGTCAATGCTCTCGTGGGACCAGCCCGCAAGGCCGGCGAGGTTAGGATGGCGTGAGGTCCAACCCGAGGCGCTCGCCATGACCCTGCCCGTCTTCGATCGACGTGCCGTCGCTGCCCTCTTCGTGGCCCGCCAGCACCTCGCCCGGCCGAGGGCCCGGCGCCTCACCGCCCGCTCGCTCCTGGCCTTCGTGGAAGACGTGGGGGGCCTTCAGCTCGATTCGATCAACGTCGTCGAGCGCGGCCACTACCTCACGCTGTGGAGCCGGTTCGGACCGTTCGAGCGCCGGACGGTCGAGCGGATCGCCTACCGGCAGCGGTTGCTGTTCGAGTACTGGGCCCACGCTGCCTGCCTGGTCTCTGCCGCGCACTTCCCGGCCTGGCGACGGGTGATGCTCGACTACTCGGTCCGCAGTCGCGCCTGGGGCAAGTGGCTCAAGAAGAACCGCGCGGTCTTGGGGACGGTCGAGGAAGCGATCACTGCCAACGGTCCGATGGGCAGCGCCGACTTCGCGCACCGCCGCGGCTCGACCGGGGGCTGGTGGAACTGGAAGCCCGCCGCACACGCCCTCGACTACCTCTGGATGAGCGGCCGCACCCTGGTCCACTCGCGGAGGCACTTCCAGAAGCGCTTCGATCTCGCGGAGCGGATGATGCCCGAGGCGGTAGCCCGCGAGGCGCTCACGCCCCTGGAGTTCCGCCGGTGGCATCTGCGGCAATCGCTGCACGCCATGGGGGCCGCGAGCGAGAGCGATCTGCGCATGTACCTCACCTACCCGCGCACCGCCGTGAGCGAGAGGCAGAAGGCCCTGCGCGCGGCGCTGGATTCGGGCGAGATCGTCGGAGGTCGAAGTCCGAGGGGCGCGCGGCCGCTGGCTGGCTCTCGCCGAGGACCTGCCCGCCCTGGCCGCGGCCGGCCGCAAACGCCGACCCGCCACGGGCACCACCCTCCTCTCCCCCTTCGACTCTTTCCTCTGGCATCGCGAGCGCACGCGCCAACTGTTCGGCTACGACTACACCCTCGAGGTCTACACCCCCGGGCACAAGCGGGTCCACGGCTACTACTCGCTGCCGATCTTCCACGACGGCCAGCTCATCGGCCGCCTCGACCCCAAGACCCACCGTGCCGAAAAGCGCCTGGAGGTGAAGGCGGTCCACTTCGAGCCGTGGTTCACGAAGGGGGCGGCTCCTCCCGCCGCCTCCTGGGGACCCGTCGACCGCGACGCCGCGCTCGCGGGCGTCGGCGAGGCGCTGCGATCGCTCGCCAGCTTCGTGGGTGCCGGAGAGGTCACGGTCGGGCGGGTGACCCCGGTTGCGCTCGGCCCGGCGCTCAAGCGCGCCGTGAAAGCCTAGAGCCGAACCAGCTCCCCGGGTCGAGCCAGGGTCGATTCCGCCGGGAGGGCGAACCGGGGGGCGCCAATCATGGGATTGGATGCCCGCCTTGAGCTTCCGGACCGCCTGGGCGACAGTAGTAGCCCTCCCGCCCTCGAACGCGGGGGGAAAGAAGACAGACTCGTGCCACGCTCCTGGAGGAACTCGATGAAACCTGCGGTTTGCGCCGTGATGCTCCTTCTCCTCGCCCGTGCCGGCTTCGCCGACGAAGGCATGTGGACCTTCGACGGCGTCCCGAAGCCCGTGGTGCGGCAGAAGCTCGGCGTCGAGATCACCGACGCCTGGCTCGACCGTGTGCGTCTCTCCACCACCCGTCTCGAGTCCGGCTGCACGGGTTCCTTCATCTCCGGGGACGGCCTCGTGCTGACCAACCACCACTGCGCCGCCACTTGCCTGGCCCAGATCTCGACCGCCGAGAAGAACGTCCTCGCCGACGGCTTCCTGGCCGCGTCGCGCGCGGAGGAGCCTCAGTGCAAGACGGAGCAGATCTCGGTGCTCGTGGCCATGGAGGACGTCACCGCGAAGGTCGCGGCCGCGACCGCGGGCAAGGACGACAAGGCGGCCAACGAAGCCCGCAAGAAGGAGCTGACCCGGCTCGAGCAGGCGTGCGAGGAAGCGGCCAAGACCGACGCCCGCACCGGCCCGCTGTCCTGCGAATCCGTATCGCTCTACAACGGCGGCCGCTACTCGCTCTACAAGTACAAGCGCTACCAGGACGTGCGCCTGGTGTTCGCGCCCGAGGACGGCATCGCCGCGTTCGGGGGTGATCCCGACAACTTCCAGTTTCCGCGCTACTGCCTCGACATGTCGATCCTGCGCGCCTACGAGAACGGCCAGCCCGCGCGCACCCCGAACCATCTCGCGGTGAACTTCGCGGGACCCGAGGACGGGCAGCCCGTCTTCGTGTCCGGGCATCCCGGGGGCACCGACCGGCTGCTCAGCGTGGACGAGCTCGTCTCCACGCGCAACGCGTTCCTGCCGTTCTGGCTGCTGCGCTACGCCGAGCTCCGCGGCCGCTTCATCCAGTTCGGGAAGCAGGATGCCGAGTCGCTGCGGGTCGTACAGGACGACCTCAACTCGATCGAGAACTCCATCAAGGTCCGCCGCAAGCAGCTCGACACCCTGCTCGACGACGCCATGATGCAGTCGAAGCGGACCGCGGAAGCGGCGCTACGGGCCAAGGTCGCGGCCGATCCGCAGCTGAAGGCGCTCGTCGGCCCCGCCTGGGACGACATGGCGAAGGCCCAGGCCGCCTATCGTGATCAGCTCCTGCCCTACACCTTCATCGAGAAGGCGGCCGGGCTCAACAGCACGCTCTACCAGTACGCGCGCGCGCTGGTGCGGGGGGCCGCGGAGCGGCCGAAGCCCAACGAGCAGCGCTACCGTGAGTTCACGGAGGCGGCCCTCCCCGCGCTCGAGCAGTCTCTGCGGGCGCCAACGCCGGTCTATCCCGCGCTCGAGAAGCTCACCCTCTCGTTTTCGCTCGAGCGCATGCGCGAGTGGCTCGGTCCCGATCATCCGCTGGTCAGGGAGCTGCTCGGCCAGGAGTCTCCCGACTCCCTGGCCGCCAAGCTGATCGACGGCACCAAGCTCGCCGATGCGAAGGTGCGCGAGGGCCTCTGGACCGGAGGGCAGGCCGCGATCGACGCCTCCGCCGACCCGATGATACGGCTGGCGAGCAAGATCGACACGACAGCGCGCGCCGTTCGCCAGCGCTACGAAGACCAGGTCGAGGCCCCCACCAAGGTCGCGAGCGAGCGCATCGCACGGGCCCGCTTCCAAGCCTTGGGCACGAGCACCTACCCCGACGCGACGTTCACGCTCCGGCTCAACTTCGGCACCGTGCAAGGCTGGGTCGAGAAGGGCGAGCGCGTGGCGCCGTTCACGACCCTCAAGGTCGCGTTCGATCGCGCCACCGGCCAGGAGCCCTTCCGCATCCCGCCCCGCTGGCAACAGCTCAAAGGGTCACTGGACATGAGCACTCGCTTCAACCTCACCACCAACAACGACATCGTCGGCGGCAACTCCGGCAGCCCCCTGATCAACGCCAAGGGCGAGCTGGTGGGTCTCCTGTTCGACGGCAACATCCACTCGATCTCGGGCTCGTACTGGTTCGACACCGAGAAGAACCGGGCCATCGCCGTGCACCCGGCGATCATCAAGGAAGCGCTGACCAAGGTCTACCACGCCGACGCGCTCCTGAAGGAGATCGTGGGCCAGTGACCGCGGCGCTTTCCGACTGGCCTGTCTTGCTGACTTGGGACGACAAGCGTCAATTTGCCAGCAAGACACACGGCGATTCGGACACGCAGGTCAGGTTTGAGGTCCGAGGAACCTCGAAATGCGTAAGGGGAGGAAGACGCTCGCTGCCTCCGCCCCTCGACGCAAGAAGCAGCGCCCCTTCAATAACCAGGCCTATCTGGTAGCTTGAATGCCCGCCGCCAAGACCCGCTTCCCGGCTTCGTCGTGGCGCCAGTCGCCAGATCGCGGCGTCGTGCGCCCCAACGCTTAACCGCGCCCAAGGCGGCGCCGCGAGATCGCCCCGCCAAAGGCCCCTCGCAACGTCGTGCCATGAAACTTCGCTGAGCCTGAGGATGGCGGGCGGGATACCCTCAGGTGATGTCGTCTCGGACCCGGTCGGAGCAGCCGAGGGAACAATTCTATTGTGGGGCCCGCCTTGGAACACCAACAGTAGGCAGTCTGAGCGCGACACGCAGCGTACCGCATGTCCAAGGCCAGCGGGCACCATCACGAAGGACAAACTCGCGAGACGTCGTTCGTCGACCTCACCGCTGAACCTGATTCCCAGCTCACCACCCAACACGAGTGCCGTCCAATACAGCTCACGAGCGTGTTCCGATGTGATGCCGCCCAGCGGCCAGCGAACGAGATCAACTGCTCCTCCTACGCTGCCGATAGCCTTGCGCAGTGAGCCCTCGGGCACGAGGCCATACCACGCGCTATCCACGGGTGTCAGTGTGGCGGACTTGAGCTCGGTGATGTGCAGTTCCCCGCGCCCATAGACGCGGGGCTCCTCAGCCGAGCCGAGCTCGGCATAAGCCACGGTCGCCAAGACGAGAGGGAGTGCGGCTCGTCTCATCTCCACCGAGGATACCCTGTCACGTCTAGAGCGCCCACAGGTAAGGGGAGCCGGCGAGACTCCAAACACGAACGGCCACGAGCCGTCCGGGCTCGTGGCCGTTGTGTTCTGCTCGGACTGATGGCCCGGCTCAGATCCGGCTGCCCTCCAAGAACGCCTTCAGCTTACGGCTGCGCGACGGGTGCCGCAGCTTACGGAGGGCCTTCGCCTCGATCTGGCGGATGCGCTCGCGGGTGACCGCGAAGCTCTGGCCCACCTCTTCCAGGGTGTGCTCGCTGCCGTCGCCCAGGCCGAAGCGCATCTTGATGACCTTCTCCTCGCGGGGGGTCAGGGTCTTGAGCAGCGCTTCCGTCTGCTCCTTCAGGTTGATGTTGATCACGGCCTCGGAGGGCGACACCACGTTCCGGTCTTCGATGAAGTCCCCGAGATGCGAATCCTCCTCCTCGCCGATGGGCGTCTCCAGCGAGATGGGCTCCTGGGCGATCTTCAGGACCTTCCGGACCTTGCTGACCGGGATGTCCATCCGCTTCGCGATCTCTTCCGAGGTGGGCTCGCGCCCCAGCTCCTGCACCAGCGCGCGCGACGTGCGGATGAGCTTGTTGATGGTCTCGATCATGTGCACGGGGATGCGGATGGTGCGGGCCTGGTCGGCGATGGCGCGGGTGATGGCCTGGCGGATCCACCACGTGGCGTAGGTCGAGAACTTGTAGCCGCGCTTGTACTCGAACTTGTCCACGGCCTTCATGAGGCCGATGTTGCCTTCCTGGATGAGGTCGAGGAACTGGAGGCCGCGGTTCGTGTACTTCTTCGCGATCGAGACCACGAGGCGGAGGTTGGCTTCGACCAGCTCCTTCTTGGCCTGCTCGGCCTGGATCTCGCCGGTCAGGACCACGTCCAGGGTGTGCTTCAGCTCCTCGGGCCGGGTGTCGAACTCGTCCTGGATCTGGGCCAGGAGCTCCTTCTGCTCGCGGATCCAGGAGCGGAGCTGCTTCTTGTACTCGTCGGAGACCTTGCTCTTGAGCTTGGGCTCGTACTTGTCGATCTGCGACTCGGAGTCGTACACGCGGTCGACCGCGATGCGCAGGTTCTCCACGAAGCGCCGCTTCACGGGCTCGCTGAACTCGATGTTGCGGATCGCCTTCGAGACGCCGATGCGCAGGCGCCCGAGCTTCCACTTCGACTTCACGTAGCCGCGCGACTTCTTCTCCATCTTCAGGAAGTTCTTCCGGTGGAGAAGGTAGTTGTGGTGCGCGACGTTGACCTTGTCGACGCGCTTCAAGGTGTCCTTGATCTTGGCCTCGAGCTTCTCCTCGGTGATCTCCTCCTCGTTGAAGATCACGGCGTCGCGCAGGTTGATCTCCCGCGCGGCCAGGCGCTCGCCGAGCCGCGCCACTTCCTGCGCGGCCATGGGCGTCCGCGAGATGGCGCGGAGCATCGCGTTCTTGCCCCGCTCGATGCGCTTCGCGATCTCGACCTCGCCCTCACGGGTGAGAAGCGGCACCGTCCCCATCTCGCGCAGGTACATGCGAACGGGGTCGTTGGTCTTGTCGAGCGCACCCGGGGTCAGGTCGAGCTCGGCGCCCTCCTCCCCTTCGGCCTTCTCCCGGTACTTCTGCTCCGAGTCCACGACCTCGATGCCCATGGACCCGAACATGGAGAAGATGTCGTCCAGCTCGTCCGAGGACGTGATCTCGGACGGAAGCATGTCGTTGACTTCTTCGTAGAGAAGGTAGCCCTTCTCCTTGCCCATGGTGATGAGCTGCCGTACCTCGTCGTATTTCTCTTCGATCGACAACGCCATGCCGCCTCGTTCCTTTCGTGTGCGCTAGGACTCTGCCTAGAGGCTCGCCATCTGCGAGGCGAGCCGGTTCTTTTCCTGGAGGAGGGCGTCGACCGCTTCGCCGGGCGCCTCCTTGAGCTTTCTCTGGATCTCGGCCATCCGCGCCTTCAGGGGCTGCCGCTTCAGCTCCCGGACGCAGTCGACCGGAGTGACACCTTCCGCCTGAACCCCCTCGACCGCGATCGCGGTCAAGAACCGCTCGGCGGGATCGCCGGCGAGCGCCGCCTGGAGCGACGAGGCGTCGACCGTCACCGCCCGAAGGTACAGCCCCTTGGCCGCCCGCAAGACCGGAGCCGACCCGAGCCCCGCCACGTCGGCTTCGCTCAGCTCGCCGAGGGCTTCGCTGATGCCCTCGGCCCCTTGCAGCAGCAGCGACAAGAAGCACTTCTCCGCGGAGAGAAGCGGCGGCGGTGGCGCCGGCGCGGATGCGGGAGCTTCGCGCACGGCACGCGGTGCGTTGCTCGCGCCGCCCAGATACCGCTTCATCTCGTCGCGGGCCGAGACCTCGTCGATGCCGGCCCTTTCCGCCACCCGCCGGAGCCACGCGGCCCGCTCCACGGCGCTCTCCACCTTGGCGAGGGTCGGGATGATCGACTCGATGTACGCCCCCTTGCCCACCGGGCTCGACAGGTCGTGCTCGGTGGCGCCCCGGCGCATCAGCCACTCGATGGCGTCGGGCGCGGAAGCCAGCCGCTGTCGATAGGCGTCGGCACCCGCGGACTTCAGGTAGGTATCGGGGTCCTCCCCCGCGGGCAGCTCGACGACCTGCACGCGGAGTCCTTCTTCGATGAGCACGTCGAAGCTCTTGCGCGCCGCCTTCTGGCCCGCCTCGTCCTGGTCGAAGTTCAGGATCACGCGCTCCGCGAAGCGGTGGACGAGTCGGGCGTGCGAGGTGGTGAGCGCGGTGCCGCAGGTCGCAACCGCTTCCGTGATGCCGGCTTCGTGGGCGCGCGCCACGTCGAGATAGCCTTCCATCAGGACGATGGCGCCTTCCTGACGGATCTTCTCCTTGGCCCAGGAGAGGCCGTAGAGGGTGCGGCTCTTCTGGTAGGCCGGGGTCTCCGGCGAGTTCAGGTACTTGGGCTCGCTGCCGTCGAGAGAGCGTGCGCCGAAGGCCACGACCTTGCCCGACTCGTTGAGGATCGAGAACATCGCGCGGTTGCGGAAGCGGTCGTACTGGCCGTCCTTCCCCTGTCGTTCGAGCACGAGGCCCGCGGTCAGGAGCACCCCCGGCGAGAACTTGCCGCGGAGCGCGCCCAGGAGGTCGTCCCACGAGTCGCGGGTGGCCCCCGCGCGGATCTTCTCGAGGGTCTCCTTCTTGAACCCGCGGCCGAGCAGGTACTCGCGGGCCTTCGTTCCCGGCGCCGTCCACAGCGTGCGCTCGAAGTGCTGGGCGGCGGCCTCCATGACCGCGAGCAGCTCCTCGCGTTCCTTGCGGTCGGGTCCCACTTCGTAGCGGCTCTCGGGCACCGCGATCGAATACCGCCGGGCCAGCGCTTCCACCGCCTCGGGGAAGCTCATGCGCTCGAAGAGCATCAGGAACTTGAACACGTCGCCGCCCGCGTCGCAGCCGAAGCAGTGGAAGATCGCAGGCTCGGAGCGCACGTTGAACGACGGCGTCTTCTCCTGGTGGAACGGGCAGAGGCCCTTCCACGAGGTCCCCATCTTGCGGAGGGTGACGTGCTCGGAGATCACGCGCACGATGTCGGCCGCGCGCCGCACTTCGTCGACGAAGGAATCGGGGAAGGCCATCAGTCCTTGAGCTCGACGATGGTCACGCCGCCTCCGCCTTCGTTGGCGGCACCCGACCGCCAGGAGGCCACGTGGGGATGTCCGTCGAGCAGCTCGGCCACCGCCCGGCGCAGCTTGCCTTCACCGAAGCCGTGGACCACGCGCACCTGGTGGCGGTCGGCGAGCGCGGCGTCGTCGAGGGCCTTGTCGACTCGCGGCATCGCCTCGTCCACGCGAAGCCCCACGAGGTTCACCTGGGCCGCGTCCCCGTCGTGGCTGCGTTCGCGCAGCGGAGCGGGCCGGGGCGTGGCCTCGCGGCGCGATCCGCCCTGAAGCGCCACGAGCTCGGTGCGCGGCACGCGCATGCGCTTGCCGCTGACCGCAACCTCGACCCCGCTCTCGTGGAGCGCCGTGACCTCGCCGGTGATGGCCAGGCTCTTGAGCCGCACCCGCGCGCCCACCGCGATGGGCAGCTCGACCGCTTCCACCTCGGCCGGCAGCTCCAGCTCGGGCGCTCGGACCGCCTCGTCGTGCGCCTCACGAATGGCCTGGACCGCCTCGGTACGGGCCTTCTGGCCCTCGGCCGACGCCGAACGCCGAGTGGTCTCGACTCGTTGCACGGCCTCGCGAATGGCGTCGGCGGCCTTGCGCGCCGCTTCCTCGGTACGGCGGCGGAGCTCGCGCGCGAACGCTTCGGCGTCGGTCCGCTTCTTGGTCTTCGCCTCGCGCTCCAGGATCTCCACCCGGGCGCGCGCTGCGTTCAGCTCCAGTTGCTCGTCGGCCAGACGGCCCTGAGCCGATTCGAGCTCGGCCTGGTCCTTCTCGAGCCGCGCGAGCAGGTCTTCGGCTTGCGCCTGCTTCTCGTCCCGCCGCGACCGCGCGTCGGCCACGACCGCCGCGGGCAGGCCCAGCCGTTCCGCCATCTCCAGCGCGAGGCTGCGGCCGGGCACGCCGAGGGCCAGCCGGTAAGTGGGCTCGTAGGTCTGCGGGTCGTAGCCGAACGACGCGCAGGCCACGCCCGGCGTCGACTGCGCGTAGGCCTTCATGAGGCCGTGGTGGGTGGTGGCTACGACCATGGCCCCGCGTGCGCGGAAGTGGTCGACGATCGCGACGCCCAGCGCCCCGCCTTCGGTGGGATCGGTGCCCGCGCCCACCTCGTCGAGCAGCACCAGCGCCGGCGCCACGAGGTCGCTGGGTCATCTCGACGATCGCGGCGAGGTGGGCGGAGAACGTCGACAAGTTGGCGGCGATCGACTGCTCGTCGCCGATGTCGGCGTAGAGCCGCCGGAATACCGGCAAGAGGCTGCCCTCGGCCGCAGGGATGTGCAGGCCGCACTGCGCCATCAGGGCCAGCAGGCCGGCCGTCTTGAGGGCCACCGTCTTGCCGCCGGTGTTGGGGCCGCTGATCACGAGCACCGGCTCGCCGAAGCCCACGCGGATCGACACCGGCACCGGCTCGCGGTGCGAGCGTCCGATCGATACCGAGGCGCTCGGCGAGGTGGGGCATGAGCAACGGGTGCCGCGCCTCCCGGAGGTCGAGGCGAAGGTCGGCCGCGATCTCGGGCTCGACCGCACGCATGTCGCGGGCCAGCATGGCCAGGGCCTGGACCGCGTCCAGCTCGCCCATGGTTTCGGCCGCAGCGCCGAGGTCGTCGGCCCGGTCGCCCACGCGGACGGTCAGCGCCTTCAGGATCCGGACGATCTCGCGCCGCTCCTCGTCCTGAAGCTCGACGATGTCGTTGTTGAGGTCGACCGCGGGCAACGGCTCCACGAACACGCTCTGCCCCGAGCCCGAGCTTCCGTGCACGATCCCCGGGATCTGGCCGCGGTGCTCGGCCTTCAGCAGCACCACGTAGCGGTCGTTGCGCGTGGTGATGAGCTTGTCCTGGAGCACGCGGTCGGCGTCCTTGCCCTGGAGGAAGGACTCCATCACCGAGGTGAGCCGCGCACGGAGCCGCACCAGGGCCCGCCGCGTCTCGGCGAGCTTGGGCGAGGCGTCGTCCGCGACTTCGCCACCCGGAAGGATGGCGCGGCGGATCGCGGCCGCCACCTCGGTCGTGTCGCGCACGAGCGACGCACGGTGGGCGAGTCGGGGCGCGCTTTCGTGGCGGGCGACGCGGCGGGCGATCTCGACCGCGCCCTCGATGAACGACGCCACGTCGGAAAGGGCTAGAGGCTCGAGGTGCAGGCCCTGGACGCGGGCCGCGGGGAGGATCGCGGTGACGTCGGGAAGATCGTGGTAGGGCTGACGGCCGAGGGTCTGGAGGACGCGAACGCCCTCGGAGGTGAGGTGGAGCGCCTCACGGACGGCGGCGATCTCGGTCGACGGCTGCAGGGCCTCGATGCGCCTCCGGCCGCTCACCGAACCCGTGTGCTGCAGCAGCAGGGTCGCGGATCTGGTCGAACTCGAGCGTCCGAAACGAATCTAGGTTCACGTAGCGATGCCTGACCTCTGTTCAACCGAACCTGTCGTCCCCTCTCCACTGCGCGCAACGACGCCGGGCGCGGCTCGCGCGCTCTTGCCCAGCGAAGTCGTTGTGCACAAGGAGGATAGGGACACGAAAGGGCCCCCACCTGGTGCCCTTCTTAGGCGCCCGTCCTCACGGACAGGACAGGACTACTCCACAAGATGTGGAGAATCAACGGTTTTGTCAAGGTTGGGTCGATTGGCCACGCAGGATCAGGCTGGCCAGGTGGCCGGCACCGAAGCCGTTGTCGATGTTCACCACCGCCACCCCGGACGCGCACGAGTTCAGCATGGCGAGTAGGGCGGCAAGTCCCTGAAACGACGCGCCATAGCCGATGCTGGTGGGCACGGCGATCACCGGCGTGTCGACGAGGCCGCCGACCACCGAGGGCAGCGCGCCCTCCATTCCCGCGGCCACGATGACGACGCTCGCCTTGCGGATGCTCTCGGCCTTGTCGAGCAGCCGGTGAAGCCCGGCGACCCCCACGTCGTAGATGCGGTCGACGGTGGCGCCGTGGAAGGAGGCGGTGACCGCGGCCTCCTCCGCGACGGGGATGTCGGACGTCCCGGCGCACAGCACGGCGACGCGCCCCGCGGAGCGGCGCGACCGGCGCCATCTCGAGGGTCACGCAGCGCGCGGCCTCGTGGAAACTGTGCCGCGGGCTGCGCGGCGGCCACGTGGGCGTGGACGGCGGCGGTGGTGCGGGTCACGAGCGCGTTCTGCCCGCGCGCCGCGATGGCGCCCACGATCGCCGCGATCTGCTCCTTCGTCTTGCCGGCTCCGAAGATCGCCTCGGGGAACCCGCGTCGGAGCGCGCGGTGATGGTCGACCTTCGCGAAGCCCAGGTCCTCGAAGGGCAGGGTCCGCAGGCGGTCGGCTGCGGCCTCCGGGCTCGTGGCGCCCGACTTCACGTCGTGAAGCAGTCGACGAAGGCTTTCAGGATCCATTGACGAGGGTCTTCAACACCCGCTAGAATAGAATGATTAGGGCCCCGGCGCTCCCCGTTCCCCTGACAAGAGCGGAAGCGTTCCGCAAAGGGACGCTTCCGAGGACCGGTGATGTTCCCTTGCGGCTCGCGACCGTGTCAAGGGAGGGGAGCCGCACAGGGCCGCGACAGTAAGGAGGGCTGTCCCCGTAACGTCATGAGCCCACTTGAATCCGGGATCCTCGGTCTCTATTTCCTGACCCTCGTCATTCTCGCCGTCCTCGGTTTCCACCGTTACGTGATGGTCTACCTGTACTTCAAGAACCGGGACGAGCGTGCGGTTCCGCTTCCCCTTCCCGAGACCTTGCCGCGGGTGACCGTGCAGCTCCCCATCTTCAACGAGCTCTACGTCGTCGAGCGGCTCCTCGAGTCCGTCTGCGGCATCCGCTATCCCAAGGAGCTTCTCGAGATCCAGGTGCTCGACGACTCGACGGACGAGACGGTCGCCCTGGCCCGTGGCCTCGTCGAGCGCTACCAGGCCGAGGGTTACGACATCCACTACTTGCACCGCACCGATCGCACCGGCTACAAGGCGGGCGCCCTCGATGCCGGGCTCCTGACGGCCACCGGCGAGTTCGTCGTGATCTTCGACGCGGACTTCATCGCTCCCGAGGATTTCCTCGAGAAGACGCTCGGCCGCTTCCAGGACCCCGCGGTCGGGCTCGTGCAGGTCCGTTGGGGGCACATCAACCGGGACTACTCGCTCCTGACCCAGGTGCAGTCGGTCATGCTCGACGGGCACTTCGTCCTCGAGCACGGCGCCCGCAACCGCTCGGGCCGCTTCTTCAACTTCAACGGCACCGCCGGAATCTGGCGGCGCACCGTGATCGACGACGCGGGCGGCTGGCAGCACGACACCCTCACCGAGGACCTCGACCTGTCGTACCGTGCCCAGCTCCGGGGCTGGCGCTTCGTCTACCTCCAGGACGTGGTGAGCTCAGCCGAGCTCCCCGTGGAGATGAACGCCTTCAAGAGCCAGCAGCACCGTTGGGCCAAGGGCTCGGTGCAGGCCTGCCGCAAGCTCCTGCCCCGTGTGCTGGCCTCGGAGCTGCCCTGGTGGGTCAAGCTCGAGTCGATCTTCCACCTGAGCGCGAACCTCGCCTACCCGCTGATGCTCGTGCTCTCGGTGCTGATGTTCCCGGCCATGGTCATCCGCTACAACATGGGCCTCTACGAGATGCTCATCGTGGACGTGCCCCTGTTCGTGGGCGCGACCCTGAGCGTGTGCTCGTTCTACTTCTTCAGCCAGAAGGAGCTCTTCCCGAAGTCCTGGCCCGCCCGTCTCAAGTACCTGCCGGCGGTGCTGTCGATCGGCGTGGGCATCTCCGTCAACAACGCGAAGGCCGTCATCGAGGGGCTCTTCGGCGGGCAGTCGGAGTTCACGCGCACCCCCAAGTACCACATCGAAGGCGCGGGGGACGAGTGGAAGCAGAAGCGCTACAAGGGCTCGCTCACCTGGGTGCCCTACGTGGAGCTCCTGCTCGGGCTCTACTTCACCTCCATGGCCGTGTACGCCCTGGCCTACGGGATCTACGGCACCCTGCCCTTCATCATGCTCTTCCAGTGCGGCTTCCTCTACGCCGGCCTGCTGTCGCTCTTCCAGAACTTCGGCTGGTCCCTGCCCGCGGAGCAGGAAGCCGAAGCCTAGGCCGTCTCGTTCACCGATCGGCGTTCTCGGCGATCCGGGCCTTCACCAGCTTCCGCACGAGGGCCACGGGCAGAGGGCGCTTCGCGGGAAACCGGATGGTGCCCTTGCTGGTGTCGTAGGCTTCGAGCTCGTCCTGGTGGGCGGCGACCGTAGAAGCGCTCATGGGGTAGAAGGCGCAGTGGTTCGCGCGAGCGCCAAACGCGACGAGGATCTTTCCCCCAAGACGGAACGCCGGGAGCCGATAGGTGATGCACTCTTCCGCCTTGGGCGCCGCCGCCTTGATGGTCTTGCGGAGTTTCTGAAGGGCCGCGCGCTGGTCATCGGGCAAGGCGGCGAGGTACTCGTCGATGGTCCGGGGGTTGCCCTTCATCGGTCGTCCTCCCTCGATCCCCTCTTTTTCCCGACTCGCGCGCAGGCTGGACCAGGGTCTTTCCGTGGGGGTCCCTGGTCAAGCGGCGCGGAGTGCCTTGCGTACGGCACTGGATTTCCGAAGCTCGTCGTTCTTGACCCACCAATAGTACGCGAAGGCCCAGAGGCCACACGACTCTACGAAGAACAAGAACGCGCCCGGCCTGCCGATGAACGCGTTCAGAGCGAATGCGGTGAGAGGCGACGCGGCCATCACCACTGAGATTCTCCGATACCTCATCTTGTACTTGTCCTCGAGAGCCGGGTCTTTCAGCTCGGCCAAGGTGTCGGAGGAACAAAACCACACGACATAGACGAGGCAAACGAAGGCCGAAACCGCGCAGAAGCCGTGGACCGTGAACTTCGGACATTCGGTGGCGCAGCCCCAAGGCGTCGGGAAATACGCCACCCCGATCGCAAAGACTCCCGCCAGGTTGAGGGCGATGTTCTCCCTCGCGGTGAACCCTTTGTACAGGTAGAAGAAGGAGGCCAGCGCAAACAAGACGCCAACGAACCAAACGCGAACGGGCGCCGGCGTGTAGCCATCCGCCCAATAGTAGGCGCTGATCGAGCTCTGGAGACCCACGCCCCCGAGCAGACCCGCCAGCCAAACCAGGATCGGGAAGCAGAGGGTGATGATCCCGGTGCCGTACCTGAGGCTCAAGTAGGTCGACAGTACGTGCTCTTGAAGGTCGCTTTGCTCCATGAGTAGCCTCCGCGGCGCGTGAATGCTGGAGTGTAACGCCGCGGCGGCTCTTCCCGGGGGCTCTCGTCGCCCCAGAACTCCTAGATGGCGGGACGGCGGGGAAAGCGTTCCACCTTGCCGCGCTCGGCCACGGAGCCGTGGCAGACGAGACAGGAACGCGATGCCTCGACGGCCACGTCCGAAGCGAGGGCGTAGGTGAGGCCGTTGTCGCTCCAGGTGATGACCTTGAGGCCCGCCACCGACTCGACGTGGAAGGTGAGCGCGCCCGACTTCACGAGGCTCCCCCCTTCCGGGGCGACGGTCGCGGCCGAGGTCACGACCAGGGAAATCGGCTGTTCGTCCATGCGGTAGGCGACGTAGGCCACGTATTCGCTGCGGAACGACACCAGCCGGCCCCCCTCGAGGCGATAGAACTTCTGCTCGCCGGGGCCGACCGGGTAGTCGGGCAAGGCGAGCTGGAAGGGCACGCGGCCTGCAAACCACTGGGAGACGCGCTCGGGCCGGTCCGACTGCACCTCGAGGGGGAGCGCACCCCGCGCGTAGCGGAGGTGCGTGTCGGCGGCCATGGCCGCGAAGGCCGAGGCCGATTCGGTCCGTCGCACGTCGACGGGCGACGGCCGTTCCCGAAGGGCGATGCCCGCCAGCACGGCGGCCGAGAGGCCGGCCGCCGAGGCCCAAGAGCCCCAGCGCTTCGAAGTGCGCCGCGGTGCGGCCAGGATCGCCTCGACCCGCGCGCGAAGCGCGGCCGGGGCTTCGGGGATCGGGTAGGCTTCGGAGAGCTGCGCTGCCGTGGTCTGCTCCCTCTCGAGCAGGAGGCGACAGGAGGGGCACGACCCGAGGTGGGCTTCGAAGGCGGCGTGGTCTTCACCCACGAGCTCGCCGTCCACAAAGGCGGTCACGAACTGCCGGAAGGCGGCGCAACCGGTCATGCCGCCCCGTCTCTCTCGGCGGCCGGCGCCTGAAGCTCGCGCCGCAGAATCGTGCGCGCCCGGGCCAAACGGCTCATGACAGTTCCCGCCGGACAGCCCAGTATTTGTGCGAGGTCTCGGTAGCTGAAGCCATAGACGCAGCGCAGCACGATGGCTTCACGAAAGGACTCCGGTAGCCGGGCGACGGCACGATCTACGAGGTCTCTCGTCTCTTGGAGGGCGAGGGCGTGCTCGGGATCGCGGCCCGGAGCCACAAGCCGGTCGGCCAGTCCCGGCGCATCTTCGAGGGGCAAGGGCTGCTTCCGGCGACGTTCGTTGCGCCAGACGTTGTGGAGGATCGTGAACAACCAGGCCCCCATGTTCTCGCCAGGCGCGGCCTTGCGATGAGCGGCCAGGGCGCGCACGTAGGTCTCTTGCACCAGGTCCTCGGCCACCAGGCGGTCGCGGGCAAGGCTCAGGGCGAAGCCATAGAGGCGGTCGAGACACGCCACCGCCTCGCGGCGGAACTCCCCGTCGTCGCTCCCGCTCCTCCCCCGGCCCTCGCCGTCCGCCATCCTCTCGAACATAACACTCGAACGGGACCTTTCGTCCCTAGCGACCTGGCGGGGAATAAACCCCCGCCTCAGGTGTTCTTTCCCCTGACGTCCCGGAAGACCGCCAAGGAGAGCACGATGCGCATCACGAGGGCACTCGCCCGCACCATCGTCCCGGTCCTCTGCACGCTGTTCCTCGTCCAGGCCAAGGCGGCGGGCCCGCCCGCATCCCTGCCCAAGGGCCTGCCCGCCGACCTCTGGGAGATCCTGGTGCCACCCGAAAACCCGGTGACCCCTGAGAAGGTCGCGCTGGGCCGGATGCTCTACTACGACAAGCGCCTGTCCAGGGACGGCACCGTGTCCTGCGCCACGTGCCACGACCCGGCCAAGGGCTTCGCCGACGGCAAGAAGGTGGCCGAGGGAATCGGCGGGAAGAAGGGCGCCCGGAACAGTCCCACCGTCTTGAACGCGGTCTTCTACGAGTTCCAGTTCTGGGATGGTCGGGCCTCGAGCCTCGAAGAGCAAGCCAAGGGCCCCATGACCAACCCCGTCGAGATGGGCATGGACAACCACGAGCTGGTGGTTGCGGTCATCCGCAAGGCCCCCGAGTACAAGGAGCCCTTCGCCAGGATCTTCGGCCGGGAGCCCACGATCGACGACGTGGTGGCCGCGATCGCGACCTTCGAGCGGACGGTGGTGAGCGGCGACTCGCCCTTCGACCGCTTCCATGCGGGCGACAAGAGCGCGCTGTCCGCGGCGGCGCAACGGGGCTGGGAGCTCTGGAACGGCAAGGCCCGCTGCAACACCTGCCACCCCTTCGGCGATGCCACCCCGAACTTCTCCGACAACAAGTTCCACAACATCGGGGTGGCGGCCAAGGGCCGCGACTTCGCGGGCCTGGCCCGCAGGGCGGCCGGGGTCAGCGACCCGCAGGAGCTGGCCTTCGATCCCGACTTCACCGAGCTCGGCCGGTTCGTGGCCACCCGGCAGCCCAAGGACATCGGCGCCTTCAAGAGCCCCGGCCTGCGCGACGTCGCCTTGACCGCGCCCTACATGCACGACGGGAGCGAGGCCACCCTCCTCGACGTGATCAAGTTCTACGACAAGGGTGGCGAGCCGAATCCCTACCTCGACGGAGGCATCGTCCCCCTGAAGCTCACGGACCAGGAGAAGCAGGACCTCGTGACGTTCATGGAATCGCTGACCGGACAGGGCGCGGGCTCACCCACCCGGGCCGATCTGCAGGATCCCGCCAAGAAGGAGGCAGCGCGATGAAGGACCGGTTCTTTGAGTATCTGAAGGAGCGGGACGCTTACTTCGACCGGGTGCGCCGACTCGGCCGCCGCGATTTCCTGAAGGCTTCAGGAATGGCCGCCGCGGTCGCCGCCGCCACCGGGAAGGCCCTGCCCCACTCGTTCCAACCCGTGGACGTCGTCCACGCCGACGCGCCGGAGAAGAGCTTCCGCTTCGCCTACATCTCCGACAGCCACCTCTTCGAGAGATCGCTCAACGAGCGCTTCGTCCGCTCGATCCTGAAGGCCGTGGACGACGTCAACGCCCTGAACCCGCAGCCCGACTTCATCCTCTACGGCGGCGATCTCGCCCAGCTCGGACAGGCGAAAGAGCTCGAAGAGGGCGCCCAGATCCTGAAGGCGCTCAAGGCCCCCGTGAGGATGATGGTGGGCGAGCACGACTGGTATCTCGACCTGGGCGAGAAATGGCGCGCCCTCTTCGGCAAGGACACCTACTCCTTCGAGCACAAGGGCGTCCACATGGTCGTCCTCAACTCGGTCATCGTCGAGGACTACTGGACGGGGCCCAAGCTCACCCCCATGGAGCGGATGCTGGCCATGGCCCAGCTCGACAACCCGAACGGGCGGCCTTTCACCGTGGGCGACGCGCAGCGCGATTGGCTCAAGAACGACCTCGCGAAGGTCAAGCCGGACACCCCGGTCGTGGTCTTCTCCCACTCTCCGCTCTACAAGATCTACAAGGCCTGGAACTTCTGGACCGACGACGCCGAGCAGGTGCAGGCACTCCTCGCTCCCTTCAAGACCGTGACCGTGATCCACGGGCACACCCACCAGATGCTGTCGAATCGCGTCGGCAACATCCACTTCCACGGCATGCTCTCGACCGCGTGGCCCTGGCCCTACGCACCCCAGGGCCTGCCCAAGCTCACCGTCCGCATGAACCGGGCCGATCCCTTCGACGAGTTCGACGGTTGCGGCGACGGCTCCGTGGACGTCTTCCAGAACGGCCGCGTGGACAAGAGCTACAACCTCTGGAGCCGCAACCCCATCAAGGTGGCGGCCGCCTATCTCGACTCGGACGGCGCCTCCGCGCGGCCGCCGCGCGAGACCGACGTCAACTACTGAGGAGGCAACGATGGCAACGACCGACAGGCGTACGAGGCTCCTCTGGGCGGCCCCCGTCGCGGTGCTGGCCCTCGCCGGCGGGGCGCGCGGGGACTCGAAGGCCGCCGCCCCGAAGGACGTGACCGTCTCCCTCTGCGACGGTGAGAGCCAGATGACCGTGCCCGGGCTCAAGCCGGGACAGGAGCTCTCTCCGCCCGAAGCACGCAAGGTGGCGGCCGACATGATGCAGGTCTGGCGCAAGACCGAAGGCGAGGTCCGCTGGGCGTCTTGGACCGCCGAGGCGGCCCTGCTCACCGCACCGCCCCAGGCCACGGCGGCTCCGGCCGCCGCACCCGAGGCGGGTCAGCCCACGAAGTTCACCTCCCGCGACCAGATGCTCTGGAAGCGCGAAGAGAAGAAGTGGGTCGACGAGGGCTACAAGGCCTTCCACAACGCCAAGGCCCTGGGCGGCACCATCGGCGTGTCCTGCGACATGTGCCATCCGAACACGACCAACACGCACCCGGAGAGCTATCCGAAGTACCAGCCCCAGCTCAAGAAGGTCGCCCTCCTGCGCGACATGATCAACTGGTGCATCGAGAACCCGCTCAAGGGCAAGCCTCTGGCGGAGAACGATCCTGTGCTTCGCTCGGTGGAGACCTACATCCTGTCCGAGCGCAAGGGTGTGGCCCTGGAGCCCGGCAAGCACTGACGCCCACCACCCGCGGGAACTGTCGTCAAGCGGGTCCCCGGCGTTAGAGGGGAGGCGTCGCTCAGCGAGCTTGGGGCTTGGTTTCGGCGAGCGGGCCGCCGAGGGTCTCGAGCCTCTTCAGCAGCTGGATCTGTCCGGCGTGGTAGAGGTCGTGCGCGGCGGCGCCGCGCACGAGGCCGGCCACGGTGAAGCGCGAGCCCTTCGGAACCCGGCGAAGGTCGGCCGGAGAAAGTCGCGCGACCGCATCCTTGAGCCTCCGGTGCTCGGCGGTGAGCAACGCGACGTCCGCGGCCCAGCCCTTCGGGATCGGGGTCGTCGGGCCGGGGGAACCAGTTGCTGCCCTGCGAGGGAGAAGCTCCCGCGCTTCTCGCCGGCGAGCCTTCGCCACACCGCGTATTTCCAGTAGGCCGCGTGGACCACCAGCTCCCGGATGCTGTGGCGGCCGGGGCCCGGGCGCCAGGCGGCGAGAGCGGGAGCGAGCCCGCGGATGGAGCCGCGCAGGTTCGTCCCGTGCCACGACTTCCTGGCGAAGGCTTCTTCGAGCATGTCGACGAGGACCTGGACAGGCCCGTCCTTCCTCGTGGGCATGCGGTGGCCTGCTCGAGCGCGCTTCACGGCCAGGCCTCGCCTCGCCGCGCGGCTTCGATGGCGGCGCGCATCGCGGGCCGGTGGTCGAGCAGGTGCTCGTCGAGGCTGGTAGCGGCGTCGAACGCGTCGGCCGCCTCCTGCAAACGGCCACGGGCGGCCAGGGCCAGGGCCAGAAGGCCCCGCGCCACCGCGGAGTCCGGTTCGAGGCGAACCGCTTCCGTGAGCTCCGCCTCCGCCTCCGCGGGCTCACCCACTGCGAACAGCAGGGTCGAGCCCAGCCGGAGATGAGCCCCGGCGTCCAGTGGCCGAAGGGCCACGTCGCCGCGGAAGTGGTCCGCGAGCTCGGGCCACCGCTCGAGCGAGGCCAGGCGCCGGGCGACGATCTGGCGCACCGGTTCGAGCCGCTCGGGACTGAGCCCCAGCTCGATCGCGCGCCGGCAGGCCGCGAGCGACTCTTCACCCGTGAGCTTCTCGCAAAGGCGGGCCTGCTCCCGGGAGGCCGCGGTTTCAGGGGAGCGGGCCAGGGCCAGGGCGACGGCGAGAGCCAGGGCGCTCGTCAAGCCCGGCCTCTTCGGCTCGCCGAGCCCTGCCGCTTGCGCTCGCGGGCCGCCGCGGCGCTCCGGTAGACGGTGACCGGCCGGCCCGGCCTCGGACACCGGGAAGGGCCGGGGCTCGCGGTAGACGCGCAAGATGGCGCGCTCGCGGTCCTCGCGATCGAGGACGTCCGAGAAGGATTCCCGAGGCGGTTCCCAGCGCTGGCTCCAGGCATCGAGCCGGGTGGCGAAGCGAGCGAGGGCGCCCGGGGCGGACTCCGGGCGCGAAGCCGTGGCCGCCGCGAGGCGGGGGCCGGGATGCCGGTGGAGCGCGGCTGGCCACCTCCCACGGCTGACTCGCCGCGGGCACGGCGGACAGGCGCAGGGCCTGACTCCACGACGCAAGGACCTGCTGCCAGCCGCGAAGGCCCAGGAGCTCCTCGCCGAGGAAGAAGCGTCTGGTGCTCAGCGACGGCTCCAGTCGGACCGCCCAGCGAAACGCCCGGATCGCCTCGTCGTGACGGCGAAGCCGCTTGAGCACCGCCCCGAGCAGCAGGAAGAGCTCGCCCTCCCGGGGCCGGAGGGCCGTGAGGCGCGCCAGCTCGATCGCCACCTTGTCCCAACGCCCCGCGCGGCCGAGGGCCAGCACGAGGTTGCCTTGCAGCTCGGCGCTCGCCGGGCTGCAGGCGCACCGCGTCGGCGAAGGCCTGGCTCGCTTCGAGCCAGCGGCGCTGCCGGGCCAGGGCCTCCCCGAGCCGGTAGTGGGCGCTCGGGAAGGCGGGGCTCAGGCGCAGGGCATCGCGGAACGCCTGCTCGGCGCCGTGCGGCCAGCCGCACCATTCCATGGCGAGCCCGAGCAGGTGGTGGAATCGGGCGAAGACGGGCGGAGTGAGCGTCGGGCATGGCCGTCTCCTGAGGGTGTGCCTCAGTCCGCTCCGGATCCTACTCCATAGAGGTTGCGCACGCGCTCACGAGACGCCTCCGCCTCCGCGACGTCGAGGACGAGCCGGCCGCGCCCCTGGCCGGGTAGGAACTCCACCACGTGGTAGCCGCCATTCGGCGAGGCGAGGGCACGACGCAGATCCGCGAGGGAGCCGATGGCTTCCCCGTTCACCTTGGTGACGATCAGGTCGCGCAGGTCCTGGTACCCGAGGTTGGCGGCATCAGGAAGGACGCTGGTCAGGATCACGATGCGCGGATGGGCGGCGTCGGGTACTGCTCCTTCCCGATCCACCGCGATGAGGAGCCGGGGGGCCGGCCGACGACCACCCGCCGAAGCGGCCATGAGGTACGGGCCCGTGAGCTCCTGGAACACGAGGCCCCCAACCACCGCATAGTCGGGGCCGCGCCCGATCACGTAGGGCGGGACCTCCTCCTGCTCGGGGAGCATGCGGCGAAGCGTGATCCTGACCGAGAGACGCTCACGGTTGCGCAGGATGCCGAGCTCGAGCGACTCACCGGGCCTTCGTCCTTCGGTGAAGAGCAGGGCGCACGAGAGGCGGCCGTACAGGGGATGCTCGTACTGGCCGGTGGCGTCGATCTCGACCCCCCCCACGCTGAGCAGGACGTCTCCGGGTTCGAGCACCCCCGCGCCGCTGCCGTGGGGAAGCACACGCGTCAGCCGCACGCCGCCTTCGCCAGGCCGCAGACCCAGGTCCTCGCGCAGGGCGGGGTTGGTCATGTCCTGCCAGGCCAGGCCCGCGCGCGCGAAGCCCGCGTAGGTCCCCTCCCCTGCGACCTTCAGGAACTGGCGAAGAATCGGAGAGGCGATGGCGGTCAGGGTGTCCCCGGCGCGGCCGGTCACGAGGCCCAGGACCTTGCCGTTCCCCACGACCACCTCCCCGTCGCCCCCCTCCATGGCGCTCGTCATCTCGAGGCTGGGCAGGCTCACCCGAGACATGCCGTGGCGGGCCGCGCGCACCTGGCGCACGTTGGCGGTGGCGGCGTCGAACTGTCCCGAGCCCAGCCAGCGATATACCTTCACTTCCCCACTGACGGGAACCGTCTCCGCGAGGTCCAGGGGAGCCAAGCCCGTCCAGAAGGAAGGCTCGGCGACGTCGACCAGAGCGAGCGGCCCCTCGGGGTCAGCCAGGTGGACCTGTGCGGGCCAACGTTCGTCGCGCCCGAGCTTCTGCACCTCGATCAGGAGATGATTGCCGATCGAAGTGCTCGCGACGAGAATGCGCGGACCGGGAACCACCAGGCCCGTGACCACTCGGTTCCAGGGGACCTGCTTGGCCCACGGGGTGCGCCAGTTCCACTCCTGGCCCGTGATGCGCACGGTCACCACGGAGGCCCGCAGGGGATCTTGCACTTTCACGGGGGCAGAAGCGGGAGTGGCCACGGCCGCTTCGCTGGCTGCGGCGGCGAGCGCCAACGCCAGTGCCGCGCGCAGGGCGCTAGAGATTGCGGTCACGGCGTATCGCATATTGCTTCAGGATCTCGGCATGGGCGGCGTCCGCCTTCTCGCGGTCGAGAGCTTCGATCCCCGAAGCACCTTCGAATTCCAGGCGGTGGAACCGCTCGTGATTGCCTTCGAATGCGCTCACCACGTCACGGAGGCTGCGAATGGGAACCCCGTTGATCTTCTCCACGGCCACGGGCCCGGTGAAGGTGAACTGCGAGTTGGCGACGTGGCGCAGGACCCGGGTCAGCACCACCACCTCCCGGTCGGCGTTCTCCGGGTCTTCGGCCTCCCGAAAGAGGTGCTGCCAGAGCAGGTTGCGGTCGGCGGTGTTGATCCAGTTGCGGCCCCACACCTTGAGAAGCTCGGTGTCGAGAGGCATGAACACGAGCCCGGCGTAGACCACGTAGCGCGGAGCCACTCCGTAGCGATTGCGGCGGTTCTCGAGACGGGCGATGTGGCGCGAGGTGGCGACGAGGTTCTCTTCCTTCCCGTCCCGCCAGACCGTGATCTTGACCGGATCCCCCACTTGCTTCATGTCGAACACGTGCTCGAAGGTCACCCGCGCATCGCCCTTGACCACGGTGCCGTCGTTGGCCACGGGCGTGCCCTCGACGGCCAGGATCACGTCACCGCGCTGCAGCACCTCGAAGGCGGTACCCCCGGGGGCCACCTGGTCCACGACGACTCCACTCTTGCCCGGAGGCAAGCCACGCTCACGCCTGTAGGCGGGAGAGAGGAGGGGGCTCGTGGAGAGGCCCGAATCGGGGAATCCCTGATAGTCCTGGTCGCCGAGATCGGCGAGGAAGTGACGCACCACGGGCACCGGGATGAAGAACCCCATGTTGTCGAAGCCGGGGTAGCCCTGGAAGGCCACGCCGACCACCCGACCGTCCTGGACCACGGGCCCGCCGCTGTTGCCAGGGTTGATGGCCGCGTCGGTCTGGACCACGAGGTGGGAGTCGATGCCGCTGTGAACGTAGCCGCGGGACTCGACGCGCGACACGATGCCCGCGGTCGAGGACACGTCCTGGCCGCCCAGCGGGAAGCCGTAGGTCAGGACCCTGCTGCCCGAGCGGGGCACGTCGCCCAGGGCCAGCGGCTTGAGTCCGACCGCGAACGCGGGGTCTTTCACCTGAAGGAGAGCCAGGTCGCAGTCGTTCCCCACCATGGCCACGGTGGCCACGTACGGGTTGGCCTGGTCGGGGCGTCGCACGAGGATCTCGCGCGCGTCGGCCACGACGTGGGCGTTGGTGATGACGCGGCCGCCTTCGATCAGGAAGCCGCTGCCCATGGCGGAGTCGACGGGCTCCATGCGCCAAGGCAGGTTCCAGTCGGCGCGCGAGCGATAGACCTGCAGGTGGACGACCGATTCGGCCACTGAGTGCAGCGACGCCGGCGCGGGGGCGGCCGTCGTCGCGGCGAGGGCGACCAGGCCAAGGATCATCTGCTCAGGATAGCAGCGGTCTAGGCGCCGAGAAAAGCCGCGGCCTCGGCGACCGCGGCCGTCCCCTGGGCGATGCAGTCCGGGATCCCGGTGACCCGGACCCCGGCCCCGGCCACGAAGAGGCCGGGGACGCCCCGGATCTGCGCGTCCATGGCCGTGACGCGGTCCATGTGTCCCACCTCGAGCTGGGGCGTGCCCTCGGGCCAGCGGAAGACCCGGGAAACGACCGGCGCGCCCCGAAGGCCGAGCACCGGCGTCATCTCGCCCACGACCAGCGACACGAGTGCCTCGTCGTCGAGGTCGAGCACGTGCGGCGCGCGAGGCCCGCCCACGAAGCCGCGCAGGAGGACCGAGCCTGCGGGAGCGCGTCCGGGGAACTTCGTGGAGAAGAACCCGCAGGCCGTGGTGCGCAGGCCTTCGGTGCCGGGCACGATCAGCCCGTAGCCGTCCAGCGGGTTCACCACGTCTTCCCGGCGGAAGCCCAGGCACACGGTGGCCGTGCTCGAGGCGCGGATCTCTCCGAGCGCCTGACCGAGGGGGGCCGAGAGCCCTTGCACCAGGGGCGCCGTCCGCGACGGAGGGAGGGCCAGGATGACCGCGCGGGCGTCGATCGTGGACCCACCGGCGGTCATGCGGAACGAGCCGTTCCGCCGCTCGAGGCTCGACACCCCGGTGTCGGTTTGCAGGGCAGACGACGGCACGCGAGAGGCCAGGGCCTCGACCAGCTCGATGAGGCCGCCCGTGAGCGAGTAGAACGCCGAGCTGCCGGGCTTGGCGGGCGGCGTCTTCGCCCAGAGGCCACGAATGAGGCTGCCGTAGCGCGTCTCGAGGTCCACGAACCGAGGGAACGACGCGCGGATCGAGAGGCGCTCGGGGTCGCCCGCGTGGATCCCGGCCAGGAGCGGCTCGCCGAGGCGATCGACGGCTTCCTGTCCGAAGCGTCGACGCAAGAAGGCCGCGATCGACTCGTCTCCCGTCTCGCGGCGGGCGGGACGGACGAGATCGAGACCCATGCGCATCTTCCCCCGCCACGAGAAGAGGCCGCTTCGGATCAGCGGGCCGATGCGGGTGGGGACGGCCAGCACCATGCCTTCGGGCAGCGGGTGGAGCCGGCCCCGGTGGAGAACGAAGACCGTCCGCTGGTCGGGGTTCGTGGGGATGAGCCGGGGGCCGAGGCCGAGCTCCTCGCAAAGAGCGATGCCTTGAGGCTTCTGGGCGAGGAGGGAGTCGGGTCCGCCTTCGAGCAGGAACCCGTCCTGGACCTCGGTCCGAATGACGCCCCCCAGACGCGGGCTCGCCTCCAGGAGGTGGAAGGGAACGCCCTTCCGCGCGAGACGGTAGGCGGCGGTCAGACCGGTGACCCCCCCGCCGACGACGACCACGTCCGTGACCCTGGTCAAGCGACCTCCGCGTTGCGCGTTCACCGTATCACGACGCTCGCCCAGGTTTGACAGCCCGCGTCGGCGCCTGCGAGACTGCCCGCTCGTGCTTCGGCTCCGCTGCTCGCGCCGTGCGCCGGCCTCTTCGCTCGAATGCCGGTGACCAGAAGCACCGCACCCGCCCGTCTCAGGACGTTCCTGCTCCTGCTCCTGGCGTTGCCCGCGGCCATGATCGTGGCCACCTCGGCGGGCAGCGTCTCCCTCCCCGTCCCCGGGATTCTCCGGTCGTTGCTGTCGCACCTGGGTCTTCGGGACGGGCCGTCGCTCGCGCCCGCGCTCGACGCCATTCTCTGGTCGGTGCGTCTGCCCCGCGTGCTCCTGGCCGCCCTCGTGGGCGGAGGCCTGGGCCTGGTCGGCGCCGCCCTCCAGTCGCTCTTTCGAAACCCGATGGCCGACTCCGGTCTTCTCGGGGTGGGACCCGGGGCCGCCCTCGGCGCCGTGCTGGCCGTGCAGGTGGGCCTCCAGAACGTGATGCTCGGCCTGCCCCTCGCCGCGTTTGCCGGAGCCCTCGCAGCCGTGGTCATGGTCTATGCCCTGGCCAACGCCAGGGGACGGCCCTCCATCCAGGGCCTGCTCCTGACCGGCATCGCGGTGTCCGCCCTGGCCGGCGCGGCGACCTCCGTGGTTCTCGTGTCGACCGAGGAGTTCCGGGTCCGCACGATCCTGTTCTGGCTGTCCGGCAGCCTGGAAGGCCGGGGCTGGGAGCACACCCGCCTGGGCGGCGTGTTCATCCTCGCCGGCTCCGCGGCCCTCTTCCTGCTGTCGCGGCCTCTCGACGTGCTCTCCCTCGGTGACGACGAGGCTTCGTCCCTGAGTCTGCCCGTCCACACGACACGCATGGCCACGTTCGGCCTGGCGTCGCTCGTGGCCGGACCCGCGACGGCCCTGGCCGGCTCCGTTCCCTTCGTGGGCCTCGTGGCCCCCCACGCCCTGCGCCCGCTGGTCGGCCCTCTCTCCCGCCATCTCCTCCCCGCGTCGTTCCTGGGGGGTGCTTTGCTCGTGGTCCTCGCCGACCTCCTCGCGCGCACCCTGAGCACGCACTTCGACCTGCCCCTCGGCTCTCTCACCGCGTTCGTCGGCGCCCCGTACTTCCTGTTCGCGCTCCGCGCCAGCGAGGAGCGCGCATGACCCTGCTTCTCGAGGCGCGCGAGCTCGTGGTGGAGCGCGGGCGCTCCCCGGTCCTGCACGGAGCCAGCCTGTCCTTGCGCGCGGGCGAGGCCCTGGCCCTCGTGGGACCGAATGCCGCCGGAAAGTCGACTCTGCTGCGGACGATGGCGGGCCTCTTGACCGCGCGGGCCGGGGAGGTTCGGCTCAAGGACCGGAAGTTCGACGCGTGGAAGCGGGACGCCTGGGCGCGCGCGGTCGCCCTCGTCGCGGCCGAAGAAGAGGGAGCCGCGACCCTCCAGGTGGCGGACCGCGTGGCCCTCGGCCGCTACCCGCACCGCGGGCCCTTTCGCCCCCTCACCCCCCATGACCACGAGGCCGTGGCCCGCGCCCTGGCCCAGACCGGCATCGAGCACCTCGCGGGTCGTCCCCTCGGCACGCTTTCGGCCGGCGAACGTCAGCTGGCGGCCCTCGCCCGCGGCCTCGCCCAGGAGCCCGAGGTCCTGCTGCTCGACGAGCCTGCTGCCCATCTCGACATCGGGCACCAGCTCCGGCTCTTCGCGGTGCTCGACGAGGTGCGCCGGCGGGGGGTTGCGGTGCTGGCCGTCGTGCACGACCTGCAGCGGGCGGGGGCCTGGGCGGAGCGGATGGCGTTGCTCTCCGAAGGCCGCGTCAGGGACGAAGGGGCGCCGGCGGCGGTCCTCTCGGGAAAGGCCGCGGCCGAAGCCTTCGGGGTCAGCATCCGGGCCCATGAGGTGGCGGACGTGCCCCAACCTCTCTACAGCTTCACCGCTCCGTAAGCGAAGCCTCCCCGCGATGGGCGGTGCGCCTCAGAGGGCGACGGTCGCGCAGATCGCCCAAGTCACCAAGATCACGCCCGGTCCCGAGCCCGACGTGACTTCGAGGCCCACACTCCAGGACGTCCCGACATTGTTGGGAGCCGTGATGAAGAGCGCACCGACCGGCGAGGTGATATTGCCCCCACCTCCGAGAACGTGCTTGCCGGCCGGACACTCGGCGGTCCCGCTGATGGAGGCACCGGCGGCGAGGGCGCCCAGCGACTGCGAGGTGGCCACGACCTGATAGCCCGAGATGCCGGCCGGCCCCGCGGGGCCGGTGGCGCCCGGCGCGCCGGTCAAGCCGGTCGGCCCCGTGGGCCCCGTGAGCCCTGTGGGTCCTGTGGGTCCGATCGGCCCCTGAGGCCCAGTGGCCCCCGTCGGGCCGGGAGGTCCCATCGGTCCTTCCTCGCCGATCGCGAGGCTGAGGGATCCCACCTGATCGCCTTGCCGCCCACGGGCGACGAGCAGGAGGTACGTCCCTCGTTCGAGACCCGGGGGAAGAGCGGCCAGGATCTCTTCCGGTCCCGCGCTCAAGACCTCGAGCTCGGTCAGGGCCAGGGCGACACGGGGGCGGCGGCCGAAGTTCTCTCCTCGAATCGTAACCCGCTCGCCGGCGGGGTCCGCCACCGCGCTCCGAATCACGAGGGGGTGCGCCCACGCGTGCTTCCCCGCGTGGTCGTCACCACCATCCTCGCGATCTCGGCTCGACGCCGGGCCCGGAAGACAAGTCAGGAGAGCCATTCCTGCCAGGACGGCGCGTCCGGGGGCATGTCTGCGCACCATGTCGACCTCCACTCGAGCTTCGGTTCAACCCGAGACGCGGAGGCGCCGCGCGAAACGTGTCACAAGTCAGGACGTCAGAGGCCGATGCCGACACTCCAGGTGAACACGGTGGCCTTGCCTGACCCCGACTGAAGACGCTGCAGGAAACCGAACGAGATCTTCACTATCCAGGCCGCCTCCACCTCGAGGCCGCCAAAGGTTTGCTCTGGCTCGACGGCCAGGGGTGATCCCCAGCTCCGGAGGAGCCGCGCCTTCACCGCGAAACCAATGGCTTGCGTGCCCCAGGCCGGAAGAGCGACGGGCGCCCAGCCCACGTTCAAGGCACCACCGCCGAGCCCCGGTTGCACCTGGAGCAGGAACCCCCGGCCCGCGCCCGGTTCGCCATCCCTGGTGGCGCCGATGCGAATCCCGAGGTTGGCGGAGAGCTTCAAGGGAGAGCCGAACTCGGCGCTCACGGCCGGCTCGACCTCGGCCGCGGCCGGGGAAACGAGAAGGAGAAGAAGCAGGATCGACGGCCAAGGCTGGAGAGCGGCGAACCGGGTTTTCGTCGATCGGGCGCGGCGCCGGCTCAGCAAGACGGGTGGAGTGTAACGCAGTCGAGCCGGTGGTATCATCCGTCTCCCCGGAGGGTCTAGAGATGGCCTATTTCGACCTCGACCCACTACTCGAGACCATGCTGGACGCGGCGCCCGGCATATCCGACCTGAACCTCTCGGTGGGCCGTCCCCCGCAGGTCGAGGTGGATGGCCAGCTGCGGCCGGTAGCCTATGCCGGCCTCGAGCGGCTGCTTCCCTACCAGACCGAGCTGATCGCGATGCGTCTCCTCGCCGGCAAGCGCGATCTCGCGGACAAGCTGGTGCGGGGCGGCTCCGCCGACCTTTCCTACAGCCTGGCCCGCCGCACCCGTTTCCGGGTCAACGTGTTCTCGCAGCGCGGCAGCTTCTCGATCGTGCTCCGCGTGATCCCGAACAAGGTCCCGACCGTCGAGGAGCTCGGCATCCCGTCCCAGCTCAACGAGATCGCGAATGAGCGCAACGGCATCGTGCTGGTCACGGGGCCCACCGGCTCCGGCAAGTCCACGAGCCTGGCCGCGGTCATCAGCAAGATCAATCGCGACCACGCGGTCCACATCATCACCATCGAAGACCCCATCGAGTACCTGCACCCCCACAACAAGGCCACGATCAACCAGCGCGAGGTCGGATCCGACACCGGCACCTTCGCCCTGGCCCTGCGCGCGGCCTTGCGGCAGGCCCCGAAGGTGATCCTGGTGGGCGAGATGCGCGACGTGGAGACGGTGTCGACGGCGCTCGAAGCCTCGGAGACGGGCCATCTGGTGCTTTCCACCCTGCACACGATCGACGCGAGCAAGACCATCGACCGCATCGTCGGTGTCTTCCCCAAGAACGAGGAGCGCCAGATCCGCACCCGCTTCTCGCAGTCGTTCAAGTGGATCGTGAGCCAGCGCCTGGTGCCCAAGATCGGGGGCGGCCGGCTCGCGGTGTGCGAGATCCTGCGCAGCAACTCGAGGACGCGCGAGTACATCCAGGAGGGCGAGCGCGAGGGCAAGAGCCTGAGCGACGCCATCGAGGACGGCGCGCTCGAGGGAATGCAGAGCTTCGACAGCGAGCTCTACCGGCTGATCCAGGCGGGCATCGTGGACACCGAGGTCGCCCTTTCCTACGCCACGAACCGCACCAACCTTCAGCTCCGGCTCGAGACCCAGAGTGGAATGGACAAGGTCGAAGCTCCGAAAGCACCCGCGCGGGGAGCGGCGCCCGCGCCGCGACGCCCTGCCCAGAAGCCCGAGTCCGACGGCCTCGAAGACCTGATCGAGAGGTAGACCGTGCAGGCCCAATGCCCCCAGTGCGCGCAACGGATCGTCATCGACGACGCGAAGGTGCCGGACAAGCCCTTCGCGGTGAAGTGCCCCAAGTGCCAGACCATCGTGCGGCTGCCGGGCAAGTCGGCGCCGACGCCCGAGCCTGAGCCCGAGCTCTCCTTCGAGGAGCCGCGGCTGCCGGATCCGCCGGCCCCGCCGCCGGCCTCGCCGAGCCCGGCCCTGGCCGCGAGCGTGCCCCTGGGCGACCCCGCGGCCTCGGTCCACCACGACGAGGTCCGGGCCCAGGTGATGGCCCAGCTCCGGCGGGAGATGTCGGGCCCCGGAGCCGAGCCTGCGAACCACGAGCGGGCCCTCGTGTCGATCCCCGATCGGGCCCAGGCCGCGGCCATCACCCTGATCCTCACCCGGCTCGGCTACAGCGTCGACTCGGTGGAAGAGCACGAAGACGCCGCCCGCTTCGTCGAGCAGGGGGCCTATGCGGTGGCCGCCACCTCGCGCGCGGGTGCCGGACCCGGCCGGCCCGAGAGCCTCTACCAGCGGATCACGAGGCTGTCGCCCGACCAAAGGCGGCGCCTCTTCGTCATCCTGGTCGGCGACGAGTTCAAGAGCGGCGACAGCGTGCAGGCCTTCGCGACGGTGGCCGACCTCGTCCTGAACTCGCGAGACGCCGCGGGTGCCGACAACCTCATGCGCAGCGTCATGACGGAGCGCAAGCGGCTCTACCAGGTCTTCGTCGACGCCCGCAGACGCTTCGAAGCCGCGGCCGGCTAGGCCTGGCCCGGATCATTTCGTCAGGCTTCAGGCTGGGGCACGAATAGCCCTGACACGTAGCCAGATCGGACTTTTCATGAGGTAGGGTCAGGCGGACCTCATGAAGAGTCCGGGCTACCCCCGACGGGCGGCGGCCGGCAAGTAGCAGTCGAGCGCGTAGTCGCGCACCATGCGGTGGGCGCTGAAGGCGGGGACCACCGAGGCGATCGAGGCCTTCATGGTCGCGATCCAGGCGTGGGGCAGGCCCCCCGGCTCGCGCGTGAAGAACCGCGGGACCAGCTCTTCCTGGAGGATGCGGTAGAGCGAGTTCGCGTCCTCCTGGTCCTGGGCGGCCGAGTCCGGGTCGACGCGGATGTCGCCGATGGCCCAGCCGTTGTCGCCCCGGTAGCCTTCGGCCCACCAGCCGTCCAGGATGCTGACGTTGACGCCCCCGTTGATCGGTGATTTCTCCCCGCTCGTGCCGCTCGCCTCCTGGGGCCGGCGCGGAGTGTTGAGCCACACGTCGCAGCCCTGCACGAGCATGCGCCCGATCTCGATGTCGTAGTCTTCGAGGAAGACCAGCTTTCCCTTGAACTCGCCCTGGGTCAGCACCACCAGGCGGCGAATCACGTCCTGCCCGGCGCGATCGGCGGGGTGCGCCTTGCCCGCGAAGAGCAGCTGAACCGGCCGCTCGGCGTCGGAGACGATGGCCCGCAGGCGATCGAGGTCGGAGAGGATCAGGAAGGCCCGTTTGTAGGTGGCGAAGCGGCGCGCGAAGCCGATGGTGAGGGCGTGGGGATCGAGAAGCCCCTCCACCTGCCGAAGCTCGTCGGGCGAGAGGCCGTGGCGCGCGGACTGCTGGCGGACCCGCTCGCGGACGAAGCGCACGAGGCGCTCCTTCTGGGCGCGATGGGCGGCCCAGAGCTCGGCATCGGGAACGCCCTCGACCTGCTTCCAGAGGTCGGGGTCGAGGAGATGGTCTTCCCACCGGGGATCGAGGTGCTGGGCGTAGAAAGCCCGCATCTCCGGACCGACCCAGCTTTCGGTATGGACGCCGTTCGTGATCGACGTCACCGGCTCTTCCGGAGAGCCGGGCCAGAGATGCCGCCACATCGCCGAAGAGACCTGCCCGTGGAGCTTGCTCACCCCGTTGCTGCTGGACGACATGCGGATGGCGAGGGCGGTCATGTTGAAGTTGCCGTTCTCCGTCCCCAGGGCGAGGGCCTCCTCCGGATCGCAGCCCACTTCCCGGGTCCAGAAGTCGAGATAGCGCCTCACGAGGCCGCGGTCGAAGGCCTCGTTGCCCGCGGGGACCGGGGTGTGGGTGGTGAACACGCAGTTCTTGGCCACCGCCTTCAAGGCCGAGGCCAGTCCGTCCCCGTCGCGCACCCGCTCCCGCGCCCGCTCCAGGCCGAGAAAAGCCACGTGCCCCTCGTTCATGTGCCAGACCGCGGGATGGATGCCGAGGGCGTAGAGGGCGCGCACGCCCCCGACCCCGAGCACGATCTCCTGGCACAGGCGCATCTCGCGTCCCCGCACGTAGAGCACGCTGGTGATGGGCCGATCGGCGGGGTCGTTCAAGGGAATGTCGGTGTCGAGCATGAGCACCGGCACCTGGCCGACCTGGGCCTTCCAGACCGCGGCCTGGACCACGCGGCCGGGAAGGTCGATGGGGACGGTGAGGACACCGCCCCCGGGGGCCTGCACGGGCAGGATGGGCAGCCGGGCGAAGTCGTAGTCCGGGTAGATGTGCTGCTGGAAGCCGTCGGCGTCCACGGTCTGACGGAAATAGCCCGAGCGATAGAGCAGGCCCACGCCCACCAGGGGCACGCCCAGGTCGCTGGCCGCCTTGCAGTGGTCGCCGGAAAGCACGCCGAGGCCGCCCGAATAGACGCCCAGGGACTCGTGGATCCCGAACTCCATCGAGAAGTAGGCGACCGGGCCGCCGAGCGTCTCCTTCTGGGCGTCGAACCAGCGCGGCCGTGAGCGGTACTCGTCCCAGGACCGCACCACGTTCTCGAAGGTGCGGCGGAACTCCGGGTCCGCGAGAAGGCGCATCCACTGCTGCGGCTCCACGTTGATCAGGATCTGCACCGGGTTGTGGTAGCGGCGCCAGTGCTCGGGATCGATCCAGGAGAAGAGCCGCGGGGCGAGCGGTGACCAGCTCCACCACAGGTCGTAGGCCAGCTCGCGCAGGCGTTCGAGCGTCGGGGGAAGCTCGATGTCGGCGGTGTGCAGGGTTCGGATTTCCATTCTGGGGGATTCCTCTCGACGGGGGTGGCCGCCCCCGAGGCGGGGCTGGATTATAGCCCGTCAGGCCCGCATGGACTCGACGAACCGTCGGATCTGCTGGACCGCGCCGCCCTCCAGGCGATGGAACTCGATTCCGAATCGGCCTGCGGGGGCGACGCGCACCACCCGACCGGCCGCCGAGATCGCGGGGCCCGCGGGGTCGAGCTTCCACTCGAGCGAAAGCTCGTCGCGTACCCCCAGGGGGAACGGGCACTCGAGCAGCATGCCGTTGACGCTCAGGTTCAAGGCCGTGGCCTGGCCCGAGCCCCCGGGCACCCCCGCGTAGGCGTGGACCGAGAAGCGGACGAGGAAGCGCCCGTCGCGGCGGGCCGGGACCTGGAGAAGGCGGGTGAGGCGCTCGTCCCACTCCGGGTTGACCGGGAACCGCAGGATCGCGTTGGCGCCCGCCTCGAGAAGGTCGACCTCGACGGGAGCGAACTCGCCCCGCACCACCACCGCCATCGAAAGGTGCCGCGTCTTTGCGTCCTGCCGCAGGCCTGGCCACGAGACCCACCGAGCCGGGCAGGTCGCGGTCGACGACCAGGAGGCGGGGGCGCTCGGCCCGGACGAGAGCCCGGGCTTCGGCGGCCTGGGCGGTCTGGTGCCGCAGGGTCCCGTCGCGCCACAGGCAGGTGGAGCGAAGGCCGTCTTCGAGGGGGACGGGCGAGCAGATCACGACGACGGTCATCGCTGCGAGAGTCTATGCCCGCCGGGCCCCGGCGTCCAAAGGGCCGGCCTGACCCCGTTGCTCAGCCTCCCTCGACGAAGGTGCGGATGCGATGGCGTCCGTCCCCCTTGACGTGGGTCATCTCCATGCCGTACTGCCGTGCGCCCGCGGACCGCGTCACCGTGCCCGAGCCTTCGATGAAGCCCGCGGCCTGGGGCAGCTGGAAGGCGAAGTGGAGGTCGTCGCCCACCCGGAGCGACCGCTCGACGGAGATGAGCATCCCGTTGACGCTCAGGTTCAGGGCCTGGCCGGTAAAGGTCGACCCTTCGGGACCAAACCCCGCGTCCACCTGGAGGTGGACCTCGAACCTCGTGGCGCGGCGCACGGGAACGTGGATCAGGCGGTAGAGGCGATCGTCCCAATCCGGGTTCGAGGGCAGGTGCAGGATCGCGTTCACCCCGCTCTGGAGCAGCTCGAGATCGGAGGCCCCCAGGTCGTCGCCGCCGATGGCCACGAGCGAGACCGTGCGCGTGGCCGGGTCGTGGCGCAAGGCGCTCACGAACGACACCGCTTGCGGCATGCGACCGTCGACGAGGATGAGGTCGGGGCGCTCGGCGGCGGCCTGGGCCCGCGCCTCCTCCAGGCTTCGGGCCTGTCGCCGATCGACGTTGCTCCGCCACAGCACGGTCTTGCCGAGCTCGAGGTCGAGCGGGCGGTCGGAGCAGATGAGGGCGATGAGCAGGCGCTAGGCCTCAGATCTCGCGGAGCCAGGCCGCCTTGCTGGCGTCGCTCGGCATCCGCCAGTCCCCGCGCGGCGAGAGGCTCACGGAGCCCACCTTGGGGCCGTCCGGCATCGTCGATCGCTTGAACTGGTGGTCGAAGAACCGCTCGACGAAGACGCGCAGCCATTTCCTGAGCGTCGTCTCGTCGTAGCGGTCGCCGAAGGCGTGCCCCGCCAGGAAGAGGATCTTGCGGGGCCCCGCCCCCAGCCGCACGAAGGCGTAGAGGAAGAAGTCGTGGAGCTCGTAGGGGCCCACGATCTCTTCCGTCCGCTGGGCGGTCGTCCCGTCGGCCCCCGGGGGAACGAGCTCCGGAGACACCGGGGTTTCGAGCACCGCCTGGAGGACCGCGCGCTCGGCCGGGGTCGACTGGTGCTCGGCCACCCAGGCCACGAGCCGGCGCACCAGGGTCTTGGGCACGCCCGCGTTGACGTTGTACATGGCCATGTGGTCGCCGCCGAAGGTGCAAAAGCCCAAGGCCAGCTCGGAGAGGTCTCCGGTCCCGACCACGAGGCCGCGCTCCAGGTTGGCGAGGTCCATGAGGATCTGGGTGCGTTCTCGGGCCTGCAGGTTCTGATAGGTGACACTCGTGCGGTCGCCAGGGTCGAGGCCGATGTCCCGGATGTGCTGAAGGCACGCGGCCTTGATGTCGATCTCGCGCAGCTCGGCGCCCGAGGCGGAAGCGAGGCGGCGCGCGCTCGTCAAGGTGCGCTCGGTGGTGCCGAACCCGGGAAGAGTGGCGGCCAGGATGCCGGCGCGGGGCAGGGACAGAAGGTCGAAGGTCCGCGACGCGACGAGGAGGGCCAGGGTCGAATCGAGCCCTCCCGAGAGCCCGAGGACGACGCGGCGAAGACCCGTGTGCTCGAGGCGGCGGGCGAGCCCGGCGGTCTGGATGGAGAAGATCTCGCGGCAGCGCTCGTCGAGGGTTCGCGGGTCGCTGGGCACGAAGGGGTGCGGGTCGATCGCGCGAACCAGGCGGTGGGGGCGTGGCGGCGGAATCGGTCGAAGTTGGATCCGCCGGTAGGCCGGGCCCAGGGGATGGACGGCATCGGCGAAGGAGTTCTGGACCATCCGCTCGACCACGAGCCGCTCCGCGTCGACGTCGGCGAGAACGAAGTGGCCGTCGCGCCTATAGCGCTCTCCTTCGGCGAGGAGGACGCCGTTCTCCGCCACCATGAGGTGGCCCCCGAAGACGACGTCGGTGGTCGACTCGTGGACCCCGGTGTTGGCGTACACGTAGGCGGCGAGGGTGCGCCCCGACTGCTGGCGGACGAGCTCACGCCGATAGTCCGCCTTGGCCACGAGGTCGTTGGAGGCGGAAAGGTTCAAGAGCACGGTGGCGCCGGCGATCGCGTGATGGCTCGAAGGGGGGATGGGCGCCCAGAGGTCCTCGCACACCTCGGCCGCGAGGACGACATCGGGCGCGTCCTCGAGCGCGAACAGCAGGTCGGCGCCGAAGGGTGCGCGCTGCCCCGCGACCGTGGCCTCGTCGGATACCGCGTCCCGGGCCGAGGAGAACCAACGCTCCTCGTAGTACTCCTTGTAGTTGGGAAGAAAGCTCTTGGGAACGAGCCCGAGGAGACGACCCTCCTGACAAAGGGCCGCAACGTTGAAGAGGCGGCCGTCCAGGGCCAAGGGGAGTCCGACCGCGATGACCGTCGGCAACGCAGCGGTCTCGTGAAGCAGGCGCAGAAGGGCCTTCGAAGCACCCTGGATCAGGGTGCTCAGGCTGAAGAAGAGATCGCCGGCCGTGTACCCGGTGATCGCGAGCTCGGGAAAGACCACGACCTGCGCCCCCGCCCCCGAGGCCAGGGCCGAGAGCCGAACGATCTCGGTCGCGTTGGCTTCGGGGTCGGCCACGACCACCCGGGGACAGGCCGCCGCGACGCGCAGGAAGCCGTGCGGCGCGCTGGACATGGCTAGAGTTCACCACAAAGGCCCCGGGGACACAAAGAACGAGCGGCCCAGAGGGCTCCCGAGGGCGGCGCGGGCGCACGACCATGACAGCGGGGCCCGGGTGGGCGAGAATTCGAGGCTGATGAGACGGACCCTTTGCCTCGCCCTCTCGAGCATCCTGTTCCTGGCTTCGCCTCGGGCCTCGGCTCAGGAAACCACGGCCACCCTCACCGGGGTGGTGACCGATCAGACCGGAGCCGCGTTGCCGGGGACCGGCGTCATCGCGCGCAGCGTGAGCCAGGGGTTCGTCAAGGAAGCCTTGACCTCCATCAGCGGCGCCTACACCGTGCCCTTCCTTCCCGTGGGCGAGTACGAGGTGACCTTCACCCTCGCGGGCTTCCAGACCTTCGTGGCCCGAAGCATCCGCCTCCACGTCAACGACCGCCTGACCGTGAACGTGGTGCTCCGGGTCGAAGGCCAGCAGGAGATCGTGGAGGTGGCGGCGGCCGCCCACCTCGTCCAACCCACGGCCGCGGTTCAGAGCCTCATGGGGCCGGCCCAGGTACAGGAGCTGCCCCTGAACAACCGGAACTTCGTCCAGCTCGCCACCCTGGTGCCGGGGGTCACGAGCTCCCTGAGCGACGAAGTGGGCATCGGCCTCACGAGCACGGTGAGCGTGTCGATCGCGGGGGCGCGGCGCAGCGCCGTGAACTGGTTCGTGGACGGGGCCTCGAACGTGGACGTGGGCTCGAACATCACTCTCCTCTCGACTCCCACCCTCGAGTCGATCGAGGAGTTCAAGATCATCACCAGCGGCTACAACGCGGAGTGGCCCCGGAGCGGTGGCGGCATCGTCAACGTGGTCACGAAATCGGGCAGCAACCGGCTCCGGGCCAGCGCCTACGAGTTCCTGCGCAACGACGCGCTCGACGCCAACAGCTTCTTCCGCAACCAGAGCACGGATCCGGCCATCCGCGACCACCCGCCCCGGCTCCGCTACCACAACTTTGGCTACACCCTGGGCGGCGCGGCGGTGAAGGACAGGGTCTTCTTCTTCTGGTCGCAGGAGTGGCGCAAGATCTCGCGGGCCCCGGCGTCGGTCGTGGCCCAGGTCCCCGACCCCGCCTGGCTCGACGACCCGACGAACGTGAACTACGTGGCCCCGGGGTTGCGCGACCCGAACGCGGTGAAGCTCCTGAGCGCCTGGCCGGCGCCGAACCTCGGCCGGACCGGCTTCCAGGACACGCGGCCGAACGACCAGGAGACGCGCCAGGAGGTACTCCGGGTAGACTGGCAGATCGCACCGCGCTGGCGCTTCATGGCCCGCTACACCCACGACTCCAGCGAGACCACCGAACCCGGCGGTCTCTTCTTCAATACTCCCCTCCCCGACATCGCCACCACGCAGACGAGCGTCCCGGGGCAGGTGGGGGTGGCCCAGCTCACGACCACGATCTCGCCGCGGATGCTCAACGAGCTCACCTTCCAGTTCTCGGGCAATGCCATCAAGTCCGAATACGGGTCGAACGTGCGCAACACCCGCGATGAGTACGGAATCGCCATCCCCGAGCTCTTCCCCGAGAACCGCGAGGGGCTGATCCCCCAGGTCGCGGTCACCGGGATCTCGAGCCTCGGGTCCACCCAGCTCTTCGACAACAAGTATCGCAACTACACGGTCGCGGACGGCTTGTCGTACCAACGCGGGAGCCACACATGGAAGGGGGGCTTCCTGCTGGCCTTCGAGTTGAAGGACGAGATCAGCACCGGCCTCACCCAGGGGAGCTTCAGCTTCGCCGCCGCGGGCGGCTTCACCGCTTTCCAGAACTTCCTTCGCGGCAACCCCGACGGAGCGTGCGGGGCCGCCTGCAGCTACAGCGAGGTCGAGCGGGAGATCGGCAGCCAGCTTCGGTTCAACCGTTACGAGGTCTACGTCCAGGATTCGTGGAAGGCACGGCCGGGGCTCACCCTCGACCTCGGCTTGCGGTACGCGGTGGCGCCGGCGGTCACGGACGTGAGCGACCTGCTCACCAACTTCGTCCCCTCGCGGTACGACCCGGGGCGCGCGCCGACCTTTGCCAACTCTGCGGGGACCACCCTGGTGGTGGGGACCGGCGATCCCACCAACGGCATCGTGGTCGCGGGTCAGAACTCACCTTACGGTCGGGCGATCTACGGTACCGACAAGAACAACCTCCAGCCGCGGCTGGGCCTCTCCTGGGACTTGGGCAACGACGGGCGGATGGTGGTGCGCGGCGGCTTCGGGATCTACTACGACCAGCCCCTGGTCGGGGTCTTCCTCCAGAACGCCGCCGTGAACCCGCCCCTCGTGAGCCAGCCCGTCGTGCTGAACGCGCAGCTCTCCAATCCCGCCGCGGGCCAGGCCGCCACGACGAGGGCCCCGTTCGGCCTCATCGGGACCTCCGATCCCTTCGCGGTCCCCCGCACGCTGCAATGGAACGCGGGGGTTCAGCATCGGCTCTATCGACGGGGCGTGATCGACGTCGGCTACGTGGGTTCGGCGGGCGACGACTGGATCCAGCCCGTCGACATCAACCAGCCACAGCCCGCGGACGTGGTGGCCGTCGGCTCCTTGAACCGCGCGCGACCGTATCCGGGCTACGGGTCGATCACCTTGCGCCAGACCACGGCCCGGGCGCGCTACCACGGCCTGCTGATCGGGTTCCGGCACGAAGGCGGGCGCGCGGGGACGCTGAACCTCGCCTACACCCTGAGCCAGAGCAAGACCGACGCGACCAACGACCGGGACGCCGTCGACTTGCCCCAGAACCCGCTGGACCTCGGGGCCGAGTATGCGCTGGCCCGCAGCGACCGCACGCACGTGCTGACCGCCAACTACGTCTACGAGCTGCCGTTCTTCAAGAACGCGCGCGGCCTGCTCGCGGCCACCCTCGGGGGTTGGCAAGTCTCCGGGATCACGCAGATCTGGTCGGGCCCGCCGGTCTCGCGGGTCGTGAACGGGACCACCAACGGAGGTCGTCGCGGGATACGCGTCGATCAGGTGGGCGATCCTTTCGCGGGCCGGCCGGCCGACCCCATCGGCGGGGTCTACTGGTTCAACCCGGCCGCATTCGCCTCCCCGGCGGACGGGAGCTACGGCGGGACCGGCCGCGCGATCTTCCGGCTTCCGGGAGTCGACCAGTGGGACATCACGCTCTCGAAGAGCTGGCGGACGAGCAAGGACACGAGGCTCCAGCTCCGCGCCGACTTCATCAACGCCTTCAACCACACCCAGCTCGACCCGAACGGCATCCAGAACGTCTGTGCCGCGAGCGTCAGCAACCCGACCTGCGCGGTTACGGGGAGCACGTTCGGTCAGATCACCTCCACCCGCAGCCCGCGGGAGATCCAGCTCGGCCTGCGGTTCACCTGGAACTGAAACGTCCGATGAGCCCAGGCGGAAGACACCTCCTCGACCACGTCTTCGTGCTGTGCGCCGAGGGCGCGCCGGAGGCCGAGGCGCTCACCGGCCTCGGCTTTCGGGAGGGCTCGGGCAACACCCACCCGGGACAGGGCACCGCCTGCCGTCGCTTCTTCTTCGAGCACCTCTACCTGGAGCTCGCGTGGGTCCACGATGCCGCGGAAGCGCGTAGCCCAGCGTCCCTCCCCACACGCCTCTTCGAGCGATGGTCACTCCGCCACACCCGCGCTTCCCCGTTCGGCGTCATCCTGAGGAACGCCGGGTCCGGTCCCGCGGAGCCGCCCTTTCCCACCTGGCCCTATCGCCCTTCGTACCTTCCCGCGGGGTTCGCCATCGACGTGGCCGTCGGTACCCGGCTCTGCGAGCCCGAGCTGTTCTACTTCCGGCAACCGCGGCGGCCCGAGGACCTCGCGCACGAGCCCAGGACGCCGACCCAGGCGCGCCTCGAAGTGGCGGCGGTCACCATCGGCATCCCGGAGCCCGGCCCGTGGACCGAGGGCCTGCGCGCGGTCGAGGCCGCGGGCTTCGTGTCCTTCGAGGCCGCGGCCGAGCACCTCCTGGAGATCGATTTCGGGCCGGAGCCGAGGCGGAACTCGGCCGACCTTCGGCCCAACCTCCCGCTCGTCCTGCGTTACTGATCGGCCTTCGGGCTCCCGCGCCTCACAGGACGGGCGCCGGGAAGGGTCCGAGCACCCCTTCGAGGTGCCGCGCGACCGCCAGGGAGAGGTCTTCGCGCCAGGGATGGGCGACCACCTGGACGCCGATGGGCAGTCCCTCCTTCGACGTTCCCGCGCGCACGACCGTGCTCGGCCAGCCCGTCAGGTTGAAGACCTGGGTGTAGGCCGCGGTGGCCCGATCGAAGGTGTCGTGCCGGGGCGCGGGCCCCACGTTGACGGGACACACGATCGCGTCATGACTCTCGAAGAGGGCCAACATGCGACTGCGCCAGGCGTCGACCCACTCGTAGTGAGCGGTGAGCTCACTGCCCGAGAGGGCTGTCATCCCTGCCATCCGCGCGCGCAACGTCGACTCGGCGCTGCCCCACCGGTCGAGAAGCCGCAGCACGGCGGCCCCGCCGTCGCCGAAGAGGAGCTTCGTGTAGGTCGTCGTAGATGCGCGCCGAATCCGGTATCGCGCCGAGGGCAGCGGTCCGGGCCCCCGCCCGCTCCAACGCGAGGACCGCCTTCAGGACGGCGGCCGTTGTCTCCGCCGTCGGCTCGAGCGGGGGCAGCTTCGTGAAGTGTGCGATGCGAAGACCGGCCACCTTCACCACCCCGGGGTCGCCCAGGGGCGCGGGCACGACGTGCGGGTCGACCCCATCGGGCCCGGCGATGACGCCGAGGACGAGGGCGAGGTCTTCCACGCGCCGGGCCAGGGGACCGATGTGGGTGAGGCACTCCGAGACGCCGCGGTAGTCGATGATGTGTCCCGTCCGAGGGACGCGGCCGGCCGTCGGCTTCAGGCCCACGATGCCGCAGAAATGCGACGGCAGGCGGATGCTTCCCCCCGTGTCGCTCCCGAGATCGAGGGGCGATCCTCCCGCGGCCACGATGGACGCCGCACCTCCGCTCGACCCTCCCGAAGTCCGCTCCAGATCGAAGGGATTGCTGGTGCGGCCGTAGACGAGGTTCGCGGTCTCGAAGGACAAGGTGAGGTCAGGGGTGTTCGTCTTGCCCATGACGATGGCGCCTGCGGCCCGCACCCGCTTCACCACGGTCGCGTCTTCGGGCGGGACGTAGGCGGTCCGCCCTTTCGTGCCGCCGGTGGTGACGATGCCCTTGGTGTCGAGCGAGTCCTTGACGGTCATGGGAACGCCGTGGAGGACGCCCCGCTGCTCTTTGGGCACGGCGTCTTTCGCTCGTGCCTCGAGGAGCGCCTCCTCGCGGCGCACCTGCACGACCGCGTTGAGCCTGGAGTTGACTGCCTCCAGGTGGTCGAGATAGCTGCGGGTCACCGCCTCGCTCGACAGCTCGCCGCGGCGCAACGCGGCTGCGAGCTCGGTCACCGAAAGGGTGCGCGGGTCCTGGATCATGGGGGCCTCCGTATCCGCAAGGGACGACCAGGCACGGCCGAGGGCGAAAGCACCCGCGCTCCTCAGCAGATCTCGACGAGAAGCGGGCATGGCCACTCGACCTATTCGACGGGAGTGGGCAGGCGCAGGGTGCCACGGGCTTCGGCCAGGGCCAGCCACACCGCGCCCTGGGCGGGCTCGGCCTCGAGGAGGGTCGCCGTGGCCTGGGGCGCCAGGCCGGGCAGGCGGCGAAGAAGCTCACCCGTGAGCCAGGGCGCGGCCTTGAACACGCCGCCCGCGAGCACGAAGGTGAAGGGGTCGTCCCTCATGGCGAGACGGTCGGCGACGCAAAGGCCGGCTCCCAGCAGCTCTTCGGCTGCCTCGCCCAGGATGGCGGTCGCCACGGCGTCTCCTTGTGCCCGCGCCTCGTCCACGACCTTGGCCAGAGCGCTCACGAGGCCGTGCTCCGAGGCCTGGGTGTTGACGCGCGAGACGAGGTCGAAGGCCCGGGTCACGCCGAAGTGCGCGAGGACGAGAGGCGTGAGCCGGGTCGCGGGGCCCCGCCCGTCGGACGCCCGGGCCACGGCCTCGAGGGCCCGTCGTCCGAGCCAGTAACCGCTCGCCTCGTCGCCGAAGATCCTTCCGAACCCCCCGGCCCGCGCCGCGAGCCCGCGCGCGCTGCGCCCGTACACGATCGAGCCCGTGCCCGAGATGACGACGATGCCCGGCCCATCCCTCACCCCCGCCGCGAGGGCGACCAGCGCATCGTTGACCACGAGCGTCCGTCCCAGGTGGCCCACGCGTCCGAGGATCGCGCGGACCGCTTCCTGGTCGGCGTCCCTCCATGCGCCCGCCATCCCCACGCAGACCGCAGAGACTTCGACGTCGCGGCCTGCCGTGGTCTCGGCTACCACTTCCCGCAGGACCCGCTCGACCTCACGCTCCCCCGCTGCGTGCAGGTTGGCGGCGCCGGCTCGGATCCGGGCCAGTACCTCGCCTCTCTCGTCCGCGAGATAGCCGACCGTCTTCGTCCCTCCCGCGTCGATCCCGAGCACGTGCACGCCGCCTACCGTAACGGCCCCGCGACCCCACCGTCAACGTCGGGCCGCGCCCTGAAGACGATCCAAAGCGCGGCGGGAAGGGCGGTGAAGTCGGCGAGGAGGGCGAGCGCGAACGCGGTCGCGGTCAGGGTCCCGAACTGGCGCATGGGCGGCAGATCGGACAAGGCGAGCGCCAGGAAGCCGCCCGCGTTCACGAGGGTCGCGAAGAAGATCGCGCTCCCGGCCACACGGATCGCGTGGCCGAGGGCCTCTTCGGTCGTCGCCCCCTTCCTCTTCTCGTTGAAGTGGTAGAAAAAGTGCACCTGGTCGCTCTCGGTCGCTCCCAGCACGGTGGTGGCGATGAGGATGGTGGCCACGTTCAGGGCCACGCCGAAGAGACGCATCAGCAGGAACATCACGAGCAGGGCGAAGACCGACGGCACCATGGCCATGAGTCGCGCGGCCCCGCTCCTGAACACGAGGAAGAAGGTCGAGAAAATCACGGCCGCGGTCAAGGCGAAGCTCTCCACGAGGGTGGGCACGAGGTGGGCGCCGATCTTCTCGGCCAGGAGGCCCTGGCCCACGATGCGCACCTGGCTCTTCGCGAGCAGCGGCTCACCCTGTCCCACCGCGGCCCAAAGGCGCTGGATGGCGGGGGCGAGGTCGGCGATCCGAGCGCGGCTTCCCGCGGCGGTCAACACGTCGAGACGAGCACCCGCCAAGGATCCCACGTCCACGAAAGCGCGCAGCCCTTCCTCCCGGAGGAGGAGCTGCTCGAGGTCGGCGGCGACGCGCGCCTGCGTCCGCGGGTCCTCGGGAAACGCCTCCGGCAGCCCCGCCGCGTAGCGCCGCAGTCGCAGCACCGAGGGGAGGCCGGTCACGGCGCCCACCCCGGGCTCGCGCTCGAGGGCCAGTGCGAAGCGATCGAGACCCGCCAGGAACGCGGGATCGAGAACGGCGCCTTGGGCAGTCGTGACCCAGAGGCTGAAGGACGTGAGGCCCGAGACCTCACGCTCGAAGGCGCGCGTGTCCTGGTACAGCGGCTCGGCGGGGTCGACGTAGTCGAGAGAATCGGTCTCGAGGGGCATGGGCCGGACGAGGCCGGGAAGACCGAAGACCGCCACCGCTCCGGCGACGCTGAGCCCCGCCGCGGTCAGCACGAGGGCATGGCGCCACCGGTACGACCATCGCGGGATCCCGTGGGCGGCTCGGATGACCCACTCTCCGGCGATCGCGCGCTCGAGGCGGGTCGGCGTGCGCAGCAGTTTCTGCAGTGCGGGAAAGAGCGTGAAGGACGTCAGCCACACGAGGAGGAGGCCCGCCGCTGTCCAAAGACCCATCTCCCGTACGGGATGGATCCGGGACACCGCGAGCGCCGCGAATCCCACCGCGGTGGCGAAGATCGAGACCGTGACCGCCGTGAACTTGTTGGCGAGGGCGAAGACCTGGTGCTCGTCCACGGGCACGTCCAAGGGTCGATCGACGAAGCGGGAATGCAGGTACACGAGAGTGGAGCTGCTCGTGATCATCAGGGTGAGGGGCACGAGCGAGGACACGATGGTGAAGGAGAAGCCGAAGAGCGCCGCGAGCGACACGCCCAGCAGGACGGACACGGCGAGGGTCACGAGAATCGCGGCCAGGGCCCGGCCCGAGCGGTAGAGGAAGAGGTTCAGGACCACGACGAAGAGGCCGAAGAGGGGAAAGTAGCGGTTGCTGGCTTCCCGCGTCTGCTGCTCGAGGTAGGACGAGACGAAGGGCTCGCCGAGGCGGCGGATCCTGCGAAAGGCGGGGCTCGCGGCCGCGACCGCGGGCTCGATCCCGGCCAGGGTGGTGTCGCGCTCTTCGGGGGTATGGACGTCGAGGCGCAGGGCGAGCCCCAGGAAGTGGTCTCCGAGCAGGGCCTGGCGCCGGAAGAAGGAGGTGCCGGTCAGGAACCGGCGGAGAGCAGACGGGCTGTCTGGTGCCAGGGAGATGCCGGGCCGGAGGCGCTCCGCGAGGGAGAGGGCGCTCCAAGGGGCCACCCGGGGCACCCGGGAGAGAGCCAGCTCGAGCGCGCGCAGGGCGGCCAGGGAGTCGGGTTGGAAGGGGTCGTCGGTCTCCGCGAGAAGCAGGACGGTGGGCGGCTCGGGGAAGACGCTCTGGAACGCGCGGGTCGCGGCGTAGTCCTCATCCGACGCGACGATCATCCGTTCGATGGCGTTGTCGGTGGGGATGCGAAGGGCGAGGAAGGCCGCGAGGGGAACGAGGAGAGCGTAGCCAAGGACGATTCCTCGCCGCCACCCAAGGACTTGTTGGAAGAGGGCGGCCAGTCGTGGAGAGGCCGACGCCGTTTCGGGCAAGCGGCAGCAGGATACCCGAGGACGGGAAGGGACGGTACGATAAGCCCATGCGCTCGTCGGCTCCGTGTTTCGCCGCCGTCCTTCTGGCCTTTCGTGCTCTCGCCGCCGCCGAAGAGCCGATGACGTTCGTGGCCTGCGCCCCCGGGTATCCGGGCTCGACGGCGGAGGCGCAGCCGGTCATGGATGCCTTCGCCGCCGCGCTGGCTGAGGCCACCGGGTGGGGCCCGGGCAGCGTGCGGGCCGAGTATCACGAGGACGAGGGGCGTGGGCTCGAGCGTCTGGCCCGCGCCGACGCGGGTTTCGCCCTGGTGCCGCTGCCTTTCTTCTTGAAGCACGAGGTGCCACTCAAGCTCGTCGCGCAGGCTCAGGCGGTTGCGGAGGGAGGACGGGCGCGGGAGACCTGGGCGCTGGTCGCGGCGAAGGGCAAGGTGACCGGACCGGCGGCGCTCGACGGCTGGGAGATCGTCTCCACCGCCGCCTATGCGCCAGGGTTCATCCGGGGTACCGCGCTCTCGGCCTGGGGCTCGGTTCCGGCAGGAGCGAAGCTCGTGGCGTCGGGGGCCGTGCTCTCTGCCCTGCGACGCGCGGCCGCCGGAGAGAAAGTGGCCCTCGTCCTCGACAGCGCGGAGACCGCGGCCCTGCCGAGCCTTCCCTTCGCCAAGGAGCTGGAGGTCGTGACGCGCTCACCGGCCATGCCCGCCACCCTCGTCTGCTCCTTGACCGGACGCGTCGGCCCCGCTCGGATCGAGCAAGCCAGGAAGGCCCTCCTGGATCTCGTGCATCGCCCCACGGGTGCGACCGCGCTGGCCGCCATGCGCACCGAGAGCTTCACCTCCCTCGACACGCAGAGCCTGGGGCGCGCTCGAGCCGCGTACCTGGCGGTCAAAGACTCGCCTTGAAGCGCTTCGCACTCCCCGCCCTGTTGGTCGCCGCCGCGGGTTGTGCGCCGGCCCTCCACGATCCGCCCAGGGTGTCGCAACTCGGGCCCGATATCCTGGCCCCTGGTCCCACCACGACGGGACCGGCCGATGTCGACCGACTGCTCGCGGAGGCCGAGGACTCTTACCACCGCCGCGATCTCCCCGAGCAGGCACGCGCCGCCCAAAAGCTCTTCCTCGAGGCCGCGCGCGCCGACGAAACCCGGGTCGAGGGTCTCCTTGGCCTGGCGCGGGCGACGGCGTGGCTGGTGGAGCACGCAAGCGTCGCGGCAGAGCGCGGGTCGCTCGTGACCGTTGGAGTGCAGGCCGCACAGCTTTGCGCGGACCGCGCGCCGGCAGCCGGGTCCTGCGAATACGCCCTCGCGATCGCCCTGGGCCAGCAAGCCCGTGAGCGGCACGCCACCGGACACGATGGCCTCGCGAAGATGGTCGCGGCCTTGCGGCGGGCGATCGCCAGCGAGCCCCGCCTCGACGGAGCCGGGCCCCACCGCGTGCTCGCCCTCGTCTATCTCCGGGCGCCGGGCTGGCCCGCGGGTCCGGGCGACACCGAGGCCGGCCTCGCGGAGGCCAGGGAAGCCGTGACTCTCGCCCCCGATCATCCCGCGAACCAGTTGGCGCTCGCGGAGGCTCTCCGGCGCAACGGGCGGCCCGACGAGGCACGCGCCGCCTACCTTCACGCCCTCGACCTCGCCCGCGGCGCGGCGGGTGATCCCGAGGCCCCCGAGTGGCTGGCCGAAGCGACCAAGGGCCTCGGCCCGGCCTGACACCGCGGTGACCCTTCGCGGCCTCGCCGCCCGGATACGGCGCGCCCTCTTCTGGGTCGTCGGGTGCATGGGCCTTCTCCTCGTGCTCGTGCTCGTGGCCCTCGAGACGAGCGCGGGCCGATCCGTTCTCTTGCGAGCGGCCCTGGGTGCGATCGAGAGCCGCACCGGTCTCGTGGCCCGGGCCGAAGGAATGGACGTCTCGGTCCTGAGGCGCGAGGTGAGGGTGCGCGCGCTGAGCCTGGCGGGGCCCGGCTCGGAGCCTCTCGTGCGCGTGGCGGACCTCCGGCTGGGCTGGTCCCTGCTGCCGGTGGGCCGGGGGCTCACGCCCGAATCCGTAGACGTCGAAGGAGTGCGCATCGACGTCCGGTTGGGTGCCGACGGGCGCTTCAACCTGCCCGCCAGAGGCACGAGCTCGGCTCCGGTGGGAGCGGGGCCGCCGGTCCTGCCTCTGCGGATCTCCCTTCGGGATGTCGCGGTGGAGGTGAGCGACCGCACGCACGGGCTCGAGGCCCACGTGGGCGGGATCTCCCTAGAGGCCACGGGCTCTCGACTGGAGACGGTCGGAATCCTCGACATCAAGGAGCCTCTGCGCTGGCGCGCCGGGAGGCAGACCGGGGAGATCGAGTTCACGCCGGCGCGTTTTCGGCTGGGTCAGACCCTCACCTTCGAGAAATGGAGCGCTCGCTCGAGCGAAGCCACCGTGCACCTTCGAGGAACGTGGTCGGATCTCTTCGGCACGAATGGCCTGGCCCTGACCTTCGACGCGGACCTCGACCTCCGCCGGCTCGCCGCCCGGGCCGAGCGCGCTCCCCTGATCGACGGCTCGCTGCATCTCGAAGGACGGGTTTCAGGGGCCCTGGGCGAGCCCCGGGCCGACCTGACCTGGCGCTCGGACGACACTCGCGCCGGCGGCCACGGGATGAAGCTCGCCGGCCACGCCGCTCTCACCGGACAGAGCCTCGATCTGGGCTCCGCCTCCGTGAAGATCGCCGGAGGATCTGTGGAGGGGAGCGGGCGCATCGGGTTTGCCGCGGCTACCGCCAGCCGATTCGAGGCCCACTGGAGCGGGCTCGACCTCGCCTCCCTGCTCGCGCCGAACGGCGCTCGTCCCGGACATCCGCGCGTGCGCAGCCTCATGGCCGGGCACGTGAGCGCCTCATGGCCGGGCAGGGAATGGCGGCGCGGCCTCGCGCAGGCGGTCGCGGAAGCGAGCTCGGCCGGGACGGACGGGAAGGCCGGCCTTCCCGTCGAGGGCGAGGCGCGCCTGGACTTGCGCAGGGGGAGATGGACCGTCGAGGCGCGAGCGCATTCGCGGGACGATGCGCGGCTCGCCGGCCAGCTCGGGGGCGAGCTCGGCTCCGAAGGTGTCGGCGGAACCTCGGTGACCGGGCGCTTCGATCTCGAGGCCCCTGACCTCGCGCCCCTGGCGAGCGCGATCGGGGACCTGGAGGTGGCGGGGCAGGGCCGCGGCCGCGTTCTCGTCGCGGGAACGATCGACTCCCTCCATGCGGACGTCGACCTGCGCGGTCTGGGCCTTCGCGTGGACCGAGGGCCACGTGCCGACCTGAGCGCCCAGGGCACGATCGATCGGGTGGGTCTGGCCCTCGAGAGCTTCGATCTCCATTCCGGCTCGGCCCACGCCCTGGCCACCGGTCGGCTCCTCTTCGCGAACGGCGGCCTCGACGGGCGCTACGAGATCGACCTCCCCGACCTAGCCGCTCTCGGGTCTGCCCTGCCCGCGGGCTTCGATCCCGGTGGCACTCTCCATGGCAAGGGCTCGTTCGGAGGCACCTGGAGCGAGCCCAAGGTCACGCTGTCGGCCGAAGGCTCCGAGCTCCGAATGGCCGGGCAGACCGCCGAGACCGGCCGCTTCGAGCTGGGCCTCGAGGGCCGTGCGCTCCGCGCCGATTCCATCGAGCTCGTGCAGGCGGAGGGAAGGCTGAGCGCCTCCGGAGCCTACGATTCGCGGAAGGGTCAGTTCTCGTTGAACGTCCAGGGTCGCGCCGTCGAGGTCGGTCCCCTCCCGGCCGGACTGGTGGGGCCGGGGAGCCTTCGGCTCGGAGGCCGGGTCGATCTCGAGTTCGCGGGCGCGGGGACCGAGTCGGCGCGAGAAGGTCGAGGGCGCATCGCCCTCTCCGACGGCCATTGGGAGGGTCGGAGCCTCGGGCCCCTGGCCGCGGATCTGGACCTCACTCGGGAGGGGCTGCGCGCCGGCATCACGGCCGACGACCTTTCGGCCCACGCGGAGGTGCGCGTCTCCCTCGATCCCCCTCACGCCTTTTCGATTGCGGCCCGACTCGACGGATCCGATCTGAAGGCGGCGGCGAGGTGGGCGGGTCTCGACCCTGCCCTCACCTCCGGCACGGTCACACTGCGCGCGGCGGCCAAGGGCGCGGTCGACGACCCTCGGGCCACGGCGGCGTCGCTCACCATCGACGAGCTCGCGGGCACGGTCCGCGGCCGGCCCCTGCGCCTCGACCGCGCGACCCAGGTCGAGGTCGCTCCCGGTCTCGTTCGCGTCGATGCGCTCGAGGTCTCCCTCGGAGAGGGCCGTCTTCGCCTCGAGGGCGCGCTCGACGCACAGGGGAAGGGGCTCCTGAAAGGAAAGGTAGAGGGGCGGCTCGCCGACTTTGCAGGGATTGCCACCCCGGCGACGGTCCCGGAGGCGCCCGCATCGGAAGCCCGCTTCGACGGGCTCGCGGACGTGTCGTTCGTCGTCTCGGGACCACCCGCGCGGCCTCGCGTGTCCGGGGAAGGGCGTCTCGAGGAGGGCGTCTTCCGCTTCGGTCCCCCTCCGTCAGGCAAGCCCCCGCTGCCGCCGGTCGAGCACGTGAATGCCAAGGGCTCGCTGGATCCGGGAGGCCTGACCCTCGAGCACCTGGAGGCAACCTTCGCGGGGGCGAGCCTCGTGGCCAGCGGTGACGCCAACGGATCCTTCCTGAGCGCCTGGTGGCCCGCGAGGTTCCGGACACCAGACCCGGGGACGGCGCCGCGAGCCTCCGTCCGCGCGCGCGTCGAGGGAGACGCCGGCCTCGTGCTCGCCCCTTTCCTCGGCGACCGCGTGAGGAGCTCTGGCCACGCAGCGGTCTTGACCGCCGTCCTCGAGGCCGACGACGCCCGGCCCGAGGCCGTGCGCGGAGAGATTCGGCTCGAGGGCGCCAACCTCCAGACGAGCGATGTCGCGCTGCGGCAGCAAGGCGCGGCGACCCTGCGCGTCCAGGAAGGGGGCCTGGCCTTGGAAGGCGCGGCGTGGAGCGGGCCGCTCACGGAGCTGCACCTCTCCGCCCAGGCCACGATCGGCCCCCAGGACGACCCCGTCCGGGGAGCGGACCTCGATGCGGAGCTTTCCGGAGACGCGGACCTCCGTTTGCTCAAAGCCTTGGCCCGCGGCATCGAGAGCGGAGGGACGGCCACCTTCCGCCTCAAGGTCGCGGGAAAGCCTTCGGCGCTTCGGACCGACGGCGAGATTCATCTGCACGGCGGAGCGCTTCGTCACCGCCCGACCCACATGGCGCTCGACGGGCTCACGGGTACGTTGCGCTTTGGGCCCTCGGGCTTCGAGATAGAGGGGTTGCGCGGCAGCCTCAACGGCGGCCCGCTGGAAGCGTCCGGCACGCTTCGCCCCCGCGAGTCGGGGCCGAGATTCGAAGGGGCCCTCCGCCTCCAGGCCCGCAGCGTCTTCCTCGAGTGGCCCCCGGGGCTCCGTGCCGGGCTGCGGGCGAACCTGGTCCTCGAGCCCTCGGACGACGGACTGCGACTGGCCGGATCCCTCCGCGTGCGGGACGGGACGTATCGGACCCGCGAGTACTTCAGCCTCCAGGTTCTCGAGCTCGTGAACCGTTTCTCCACCGGAACCTCTGCGTCCCGCTTCGATCCCTTGCGGCTCGACCTGACCCTGAAGTCGAACGAAGACGTCGAGCTCGACGCCGTGGACGGACGGCTGGCGGTGGGCGTCGACCTGCATCTCGGCGGCTCGGTGGGCAGGCCCGAGATCGGGGGCCGCCTCACCGCCGCCGCCGGCGGGCAGGTGTTCATGAGCGGACGCACCTACGACGTCGATTCCGCTTTCCTCGACTTCACGCGGGGAGCCGGGTTCGAGCCTTACGTGCAGGCCCGCGCCAGCACCCGGGTGTCGGACTACACGGTGGTTGCGGACGTGGCCGGGCCCGCAACCCGCGCGACGACTCGGTTCGCCTCCACTCCTCCCCTGGGAGAGCGGGACATCGTCGCTTTGCTCACCTCGGGACGGACGGTGGGGGCAGGAGGAACGGGGCCCCAGTCCGACGCGCTCAGCATGGCCTCGGGAGGCATGCTCGGCAAGACCGGCCAGCGGCTGGGCCTCGACAGTCTCAAGATCGAGAGCGCGCCCGATCCGCAAAGCCTCGACTTCGATCCCACCGCGATCAACTCGGAAGCCGATCCGTCGTCCCGGCTGACCTTCTCGAAGCGCCTTGCCTCGAACCTGTCCGCCACTTTTTCGCAGAGCTTGACCAAGGCGGGCAGCTACACCTGGTTCGTGGCCTGGAAGCCGAAGCCGCCGCTGGAGCTGCGGGTCGTGCAGCGGGACGACCGGACCGGAGCCCTGGAGTTCCGACACGATCTCACGATCGGGGGAGGCAAGCCGGCGGCGACGCCGTCCCAAAGGCGCCGCCGGCGCCGCCGGAGCGGAGAGACGGTGAGCGCCGTGAGCATCAAGGGCGATCCGGTGGCCGCGCGCCCTTCCGACTTGAAGATGAAGATCGGCCAGCCGTTCGACTACGAGCGCTGGCTCGAGGATCGGGATCGCCTGGAGGAGACGCTGACCCGGGAGGGCTACGGTGAGGGTCGCGTGCTCGCGAGCCGCGAGACGCCGCCCGCGGAGGATACGGCCCCGGCCCCGAGGACGCCGGCCTCGAGGAGGGTGGCGCTCGTGTACGACGTTCGTCGCGGACCCAAGACCTCGTTGACCATCGAGGGCGTGCCCTCGCCGGGCGATCTGCGAACCCGCATCGAACGCGCCTGGGGCCTGGGCGACTTCGGTTCGACCATCGAAGAAGAGGCCAAGGCCCTCACGCGTGCCCACCTCTACTCGCGCGACTTCCTCCGCGCCCAGGTGACGTCGCGGGTCTGGACTTCGCCCGACGGCGATGTGAAGACCCTCGCCGTGCGGGCTGTGGCCGGGGCGCCGGTCCATTCGCGACGGATCGTCTTCGAGGGAAACGCCCAGATCTCCCGCGATCGGCTCCAGGCGCTGGTCAAGGACAAGCGACGCGGGGAGGCGGCATGGCTCGCCCCCGAAGAGCTTCGCGAGGCGGTGCTCGCGCTCTACAAGAGCGAGGGTTTCCTGGCGGCCACGGTGGAGGCGCCCAGGATCACTTTCGTCGGTGACGCGGCCCAGCTCACGGCGACCATCGACGAGGGGCCGGTCGTGAAGGTCGGCGAGGTCAGGGTCGCGGGAGCGAAGCGCCTTACGGCGGAGACGGTCCTGGCCACCGCGGGTCTGCGCGAGGGCCAACCCTTCAAACCCGCGGAGATCGAGACCGCCAAGGCCCGGGTCGAATCTGCGTATCGGCGGCTCGGCTACAACCAGGCCACCGTGCGCAGCCACGGCGATCTCGACGCGACCGCGGCCGCCATGAAGGTCGAGCTCGAGGTGAAGGAGGGGCCGCGCGAAGTCCTGGCCGAGGTCGGGGTGGAGGGCGGCAGCCCCAAGGTGCAAGCGCGGATAAGGCGCCGGCTCCGCCTCACGCCCGGCGCGCCCGTGGACCTGGACAAGTGGACGGAGGCCCGTCGGCGCGTGTACGAGACCGGGCTCTTCCGGAGCGTCGACATCAACCCCGAGGCTTCTCCAGCCACCGTGGCCGACGAGGGCGACCTGCCGGTCAAGGCGACCGTCCGCGTCGAGGAGTGGCCGGACCTTCGTCTCCGCTACGGGCTCCAGCTCGTCACGGGGGGCAACCTGGCGTCCGAGGAGGGCCGTCAGGACTTGCAGGCGGGAGCCGTGGCCGAGGTCTCGCGACAGACGCTCTTCGGCCGAGCCGCTTCCTCCGGCTTGAGCGTCCAGCTGCGCCAGAAGGAACAGGAAGCGCGGGCCTACCTGAGCCTGCCCCGCACCTTCGGCACGCGGGTGCGCTCGAGCCTCTTCCTGACCGCGACGCCCGAGCGCACGAGCGACGACGTCCTCGGTGCACAGGCCGACGTCCACAAGACCGAGCTCACCTGGGAGGAGCGGATGCGGATGAGGCGCAAGCTGGACTTCGCCGCCGCCTACAAGCTCCAGTGGAGCCGGTTCGATTTCGGAGAATCGGTGCCCGATGTGGGCGAGAGCGGCCCCTCCGACATCAGGCTCGCCCGTCTGGTGGGAACCGCTCTCTTCGACGCCCGAAACGACCTCATCGACACCTCGCGTGGCGCCTTCAGCTCCGCCAGCCTCGAGTGGGGCGGCGACGCCGTCGGCTCGGACTATCCGCTCACCAAGACCCTCCTTCAGCAGTTCGTCTATCTTCCGGCGCCCGGGGGAATGGTGTTCGGTGCCGCCGGGCGGGTGGAGCGGGCGTCGGGCCAGGGCTCTGCCTTTCTCGACACCGACCGGCTGCAGGCGGGGGGCGCCAACACGGTCCGCGGCTATTCGGAGGACGCCTTGACCTCGCGCAGTCTCATCAACTTTCTCGGGGGCTCGACGACGCTCCTGGTCCTGAACGCGGAGCTGCGTTTCCCCATCAAGGGCCCGGTGCGCGGCGTGCTCTTCGGCGACGGAGCCCTCTCGACCGCCAGGTTCTCGGGGCAATCGACTCGTGAGTCGATCTGGAGCACCGGCCTCGGCGTGCGCTACGTGACGCCGGTCGGGATCCTGCGCCTCGATTACGGCATCCCCCTCGACGAGGGTTTCAAGCCTTCGAGGGGACGCGTCTACTTCTCTCTAGGCCAGGTCTTCTAGCCAGGTCTTCGGGGGTGGTCGCACGGCGGCCGGACGACGAGCGCTCCTAGCCGCGTTGCGCGACGAGGCCTGCGCCCAGCAACGACAAGCGCAGGTGGTACGGAAGGAGGTCCTTGAACCGGGTCGCGGAGTCGCGGTTCAGGAGCTTGAGGCGGGCGTAGGCTTCTCTCATCAACCGGCGCGCGTCGGAGTGGCTGGAGTAGCGGGCGGCCACGGCGAGGCCGTACCAGGCGTCGGCGAAGTCCGGCTTGAGACGAACGGACTCGCGGAGCGCGGCCAGGGCCTCGTCGTACCTCTGCAACCCGAGAAGGGTCGTTCCCCGGCCACACCAGGCCTCGGCCAGGTCAGGCTTCAGCCGCACCGCGTTGCCAAAGGCGGCCAGGGCCTCTTCGGGCTCCACTTGACCGTCGGGGCCGGGGAAGGCGCATTCGACCCCCAGGCTGCACCAGGCTTCGGCGAGGTCGGGATTCATGGCCACGGCCTCACGGAAGGCGCGGCGCGCTTCCTCCGCTTCGTTGAGCTGGGCATGGGCCGACCCCAGGCCGAAGAAGATCGAGGCATCGGGCCGGACGCGCGCCGCCTCGCGGAAGGCACGCGCCGCCGCCTTGAAGTCGCCGATCTCGGCCTGGGCCGCGCCCACCCCCACCCAGGCCGTCGGATGGTCGGGATCGAGACGCACGACCTCCTGGAACGCCCTCATCGCATCGGCCGTCTCGCCGAGCTGCACGTGGGCGAGGGCGAGGCCATGCCAGGCGTCCGCGAACCGCGGGTCGATCCGCACCGCCTCCCGGAAGGCCCGGATCCCCTCGATGTGCTCGTTCAGGTTCTCGACATTGCTCCAGTCGATGGCCTCACCCGGCTTCAGGCGAATGGGCTTCGAGGTCAGGAGCTTCGCCCGGGCCAGCCATTCCCGGGCGGTGAGCGTCGTTCCCGAGAGGCGCGCGGCCGTGGGAACGGAGCGGGCGCCGCTCCGCTCGCGGCCGCCGAGCAACGGAGCCTCCTTGATCGTCTGGTAGGCCTCGTTGATCGCCTTGAGCTTCTCCTCCACCCGATCCTGCACGTTCGGCTCGTGCACGAACCGGTCGGGATGCCAGATGTTGACCAGGAAGAGATACGCCTTGCGAATCTCCACCGGAGAAGCGTCCGGGGAGACTTCGAGGAGACGATAGCTCGCCTGGATGTCTGGCATTCCCCCACTCGGAACACGGTGACAGATCGACCACCGGAATCGCTAGCGTATCGGAGCGATCGCGGCCGATCCAGTGACCGGCATCACTCCTGGCCCGGTGCGGACAGATTGCGGTCGCGTCCCGCCACCCACGCTACGGGTGGCGGGTGGTCTGTTCCCGACGAGCTCTACTTGAAGATGTTCAGGGCCTTCAGGATGCCGATGAGCGCGGCCGCCCCCACCACCGACATGATCCAGCTCCCGATCGTTCCCATCGCGGCGAGGCCGAGAACGCCGAAGAGCCAGCTTCCGAGGACAGACCCGACGATGCCCACCAGGACGTTCGCGATCAATCCCATCTGGGCGTTGGTCTTCATGACCAGGCTGGCGAGCCAGCCCACGATCCCGCCGATGACGAGCGTGATGATCAAACCCATGACTCCTCCTTCTCGAGGTTGGGACCCGTGTGTGTGTGCTAGAGGTATATCAGGCCGGAGCGACAGGCGCCACCTCCACGCGATTCCGCCCCCGCCGCTTGGCCTCGTAGCACGCGGCATCGGCTCGGGCCAGCAGGACCTCGGCCACCAGGGGGTACTCGGCCGATCCTGCGGTACCCAGGCTCACGGTCATCGGCACCGCGGGATGGAGCTCGGCGCCGAGGAAGGGCCGTTCCGCGACGGCCACGCGCACGCGCTCGGCCAGGGCCCGTGCATCCTGGGGCGAGGTGTGCGGCAGCAGGATCACGAACTCCTCGCCGCCCCAGCGGAAGAGGAGGTCGGTCTCGCGCACGACGCCCTGAACGCGCAGGGCCAGCTGCTGGAGCAGGCGGTCTCCGGTCTCGTGGCCGCGCTCGTCGTTCATGGCCTTGAAGTGGTCGACGTCCAGAAAGGCCAGTGAGAGCCCCTGCCCGAGCCTCCGGCTCCGATCGGCCTCCCGTTGGAAGAGCTCGTGGAAGGCACGCCGGTTGAAGCACCCGGTGAGGCTCTCCCGGTAGGCCAGGGTGCGCTGCCGCTCCCCCATCTGCGCGAGTGCCGTCGAAAAGACGCCCGTGGCCACGATCGAGGCGACCACCAGCAGGACCAGGAAGAACTCGACTTCGAAGAGGCGCGGCGCCAGGAGCTCGCCCCTCGTGGTTCGGGTCCGCGGATCGATGTCGAGCGAGCTTTGGAGCATTCCGATCCCCACGAAGACGAGCACCCCCATCATCGTGAAGACGCTGAAGGACAAGACCGCCGCCCGGGTGTAGGTGAGGCTCTGACGCGGCGAGGTCGGGAACACGCGATCGACGAGGCTCCTGACCGGCCGCCCCAGCCAGTGCAGCAGGGGCGCCGCGACGAGCAAGGTCTGCGCGAGATCGCCCAGCACCCAGCCACGCCAGGTGCTCTGGCCGGCGAGGAAGTCGAGGCCGTTGGCCGTGTTCCAGATGATGACCGCGAGGGACGAGGTCGTGGGCGCCACCAGGGCCACGGCGGTGAACCGGGCGAGATCACGGAATCGGCGCAGGTCGGGGCTGATGTTGAGGGTGACCATGGAGCCCCAGAAGATCGCGATCTCGATGGCCCCGGCCAGGGAGAAGAGCGCGCCCACCGGCCAGGAGATGCCGCTCGAGACCGAGCTCGCGAGGTTGGCGAGGTAGGCGGGGACGATTCCCCAGAGCGGCCCGAGCCAGACCGCGCAGAGCAGGCTCAGGACCAGCGGCGGCCAGATCGTGAGGTCGAAGCGCAGCGGCCCGATCGCCACCGGTATCGCGTTCCAGCCCCACCTGACGTTGAGGATGCCGGTGAGGACGCAGGCGATGTTGATCAGGACCCAGGCAAAGGCGAGGCGGCGCAGGCCCGGGTTCCGCCGGGCTTCTGCGATCTCCGAGAGAGGCCACCAGGAAGGGCCGTTGTAGCCGTCGATGTCGATCGCGGGGAGTCCCCGAAAGCCCTGGCGAGGCCATGGGTCAGGATCGCCAGTCGCGGCGGGCGTGGAGCTGACCGATTCGGCGCTTCTGGAGCGCTTCGATCTCGCGGAGGGCGCCGACGGCGGCCGCGGCCGCTTCCGGGGTCGGCTCGAGGTCGAGAGACGAGAGCAGGTATTGGTACGCCGCCGTGGGCTCCGCCTTGTCGCGCAAGAGGATCAGGCCCGCCAGCAGGTAGACGGCAGCGAGGCCCTTTCCGCGCGGCACGTCGCGCACCATCCGCCGGAGCACGGTGAGGGCGGCGTCCGGTTGGCCGGCAGCCCGAAGGCGGCCGGCCAGGGCCAGCCCTTCGTCCAGGGAAGAGGGGTCCGCGGGTTCGTCCCCGGCGGCCTTGGGCAACGACGCCCCTTGCGCGCGCCAGTCCTGCAGGAACGCGGCCGCCGCTCCGGCGAGAAACCCGCCGATATGGGCTCCGTGGGCCACCCCACCTCCGTCCGCCAGGAGAAAGGGCAGGAGGTTGTCGGCGACGAGGTAAAGACCCAGCACGATGCGCGCCGGCACCTCGAAGACGTTCATGAGGAAGGGAGGTAGCAGGAACAGAAGGCGCACCTGGTTGCGCGGGAACCACGCGAAGTAGAACCCGAGAATGCCGGAGATGGCGCCGGAAGCTCCGACGAGGGGGATGTCCGAGCCCGAATCGAAGGCGGCGTGGAAGAGGGTCGCCGCGGCGCCGGTCGTCAGGTACCAGAGGAGGTACCGGACCGAGCCCAGGCGGCGCTCGACGTTGTCCCCGTAGATCCAGAGGAACAGCATGTTCCCGGCGAGGTGCAGGAACCCACCGTGCAGGAACATCGAGACGAAGAGATCGGTGAGCGACGCCGCAGCGGGCCGGTAGCCGTGCGCGAAGACGAACACGTCGTACGACGTGGCCTCTTCGGCCAGCGCCCGCGGGTCCACGCGGCCTCCTGCCGCCTGGGACACCACCTCCACGTACTCGAGGAACGCCGGATCTCGTGGATCGGGACGCCGGGCTTCCAAGGGGAGGCTCAGCAAGAGGTAGACGGCCACGTTGGTCGCGATGAGAAGGGTGGTGATCGGGTGGGGGCCGGTGGCGTTGGGCGCGTCGCCGATGGGAAGAATCACGCGCGTCGCTTCGAAGGTTCGGGTCGAGCCCGAGTACGAGGCGGCCGGGCCCGCCTCCGGCCGCGGGGCGGCGAGGCGGCCACGTCCCACCACTTCGACAGGTTGGCCTGCGGCGTTCGCGGGGCGTCCTGATAGTGGGAGATGTCGTTGAACAGCATGAGGCGCGCGCGCACGGGGTCCTTGAAGTCCACGACGTTCAGGCAAGCGGGCGACTGATCGAGCCGGTCGCGGTAGCCGCGGGCGTCGAAGCCGAGAAGGCTCGAAAGGATGAGCCGCAGGGTGGCCTTGTGGGAGACCACGAGCACGGTCTCGTTCGGATGGCCGACCACGATCTCGCGGATCACGGGCAGGGCTCGCGCGAGCACGCCCAGGCCGGATTCGCCGTCCTGCGGGGCGAAGGTGAAGGGATCGGCCTCCCAGGCGGCGTACTCGTCGGGGAAGCGTTCCTCCACCTCGCGCCGGGTCAAGCCCTCCCAGCGGCCGTGGCTGATCTCGCGCAGGCCGTCGCGGTGGGTGGGAGCGAGCCGGTGCGGCTTCGCGAGGAGAGCCGCGGTTTCGACGGTGCGGCTCAGGGGGCTGCAATAGACGGCGCTGATCGCGTCGTCCGCGATGCGCGCGGCAAGACGCTTCACCTGCCCACGGCCGTCCTCGGAAAGGTCGACCCCGACCGAGCCCGAGAACCGGTCCTCGGCGGTGAGCCCGGTCGCGCCGTGGCGGACGAGGTAGAGCCGGGTGGTCAAGGCCCGCTCAAGACGCCGAAGGTACCGCCACTCCGTCCGCGGCAACAGGAATGGCGACGGGCGTCGGCTTGCGCGGGGAGCGCGGCTTGCGACGGGAGCGCGATCTCTGGGCGAGCCGGCGCGGGTGCCGGGGCTCGAGCTCGTCCCAGATGCGAACGCCACCCAGGATGGCGTGGGCGTTCGTCCCCAGGCGGGCGTCGGCAGGGAGCCGCTTCAGGTACTTCGTCTGGCCGCCCCCCAGCATGACGTAATCCACCTGAAGCCCGTACTTCAAGAGTGCGACCACCCGGGCGACGTGCTTGCGCCACTTCTTCTTGCCAAGGCGCTTCATGCCGCGCAGGCCCACGAAGTCTTCGTAGCTTCGACCGTCGCGGTAAGGAAGGTGGGCCAGCTCGAGGGGCTCCAGGGTTCCGTTGGCCACGAGGGCCGAGCCAAGGCCGGTGCCGAGGCCCAGGAACAACATCCGCCCCCCCTGATAGCTGCCGAGGGCCTGCATGGCGGCGTCGTTGACCACTCGCACCGGCTTCCCGAAGGCCCGCTGGTAGTCGAAGCGGACCCAGCCCGCCCCCAGGTTGGCCGGCTCCAGGCGCGGCCGGCCCCGGAGGACGGGTCCCGGATAACCGATGGAGACGGCGTCGTACTTCGACCCGGCGATCGCCTTCTTCACCGCGGCCGCCATCCGCGCGGCGGTCATGTCCTCGCCCGAAGGGATCTTGAGCGGCTCCTTACGAAGGCCCAGGCTCACCTTCACGTTGGTGCCGCCGACGTCGATGACCAGGATCTTCTTCATTGCGGTGTGTTCCAACCTCCCACCTCGGCCACCATCAGGTCGGCCTCGGACGGCCCCCAGGTGCCCGGATCGTACTCGTACATCGGGCTCGGTCCATGGATCACGGGGTCCACGATGGCCCAGGCCGCTTCCACCACGTCCTGGCGCGCGAAGAGGGTGGCGTCGCCGGCCATGGCGTCGCCGAGCAGGCGCTCGTAGTCGCCCATCCGGCCGTCGGCTCCCTGCTGTGCCTGCTGCACGACCGAAAGCTCGAGGGGCTGTCCGGTCATGCCCTCGCCGGGGCGCTTGGCCCGCGCCCCGATCGCGATGACGACCTCGGGGCTCAAGCGGAAGCGCACGTAGTTGCCGACGGGAGGCGGCGGCTCGGTGAAGACCACGGGAGGCGGGTTCTTGAACTCGATGAAGACCTCGGTGGCCGTCCGGGCCAGGCACTTTCCCGCGCGCACATAGAAGGGCACGCCCGCCCAGCGCCAGGAATCGACGTTGAGCCGCAGGGCCGCGTAGGTGGCCATGTAGGACTCCTTGTCCACCCCCGGCTCGTCGCGATACCCGCGGAACTGGCCGCGCACCATGTTCTCGGTGCTCATGGGCCTTATGGTCCGCAAGACCTTGGCCTGCTCGTCGCGGATGGCTTCGTCGTACATGGACGACGGCGCCTCCATGGCCAGGTAGCTCACGACCTGCAACAGGTGGTTCTGGATGACGTCGCGGATGACGCCGGTCTCCTCGTAGAACTTGCCGCGACCCTTGACCCCGAAGCTCTCGGCCATCGTGATCTGGACGTTCTCCACGTACTGGCGATTGAAGATCGGCTCCAGGAAGGCGTTGGCGAAGCGGAAGTAGAGGATGTTCTGTACCGCTTCCTTCCCGAGGTAGTGGTCGATCCGGAAGATGTTCTCCTCCGGCAGCACTTCGTGGAGGGTGATGTTCAAGGCCTGGGCCGAGGCGAGATCGCGGCCGAAAGGCTTTTCCACGATGACCCTCGCGTTCGTGGTGCAGCCGACACCCTGGAGCTGCTTGACCACGGTCGGAAACATGCTGGGGGGGATGGCGAGGTAGTGAGCCGGCCGCTGCGCGGACCCGAGCTCGGCGCGCAGCCGCTCGAAGGTCGCCCGGTCGTTGTAGTCGCCGTCGACGTAGCGGAGGAGGGACGCGAGCTTGGAGAACGCCTCGGCATCGAGCCCGCCGTACTCGGTGACGCTGGCCCGGGCCCGCTCGATGAGCTGGTCGCGGGTCCATCCCGACTTGGCGACCCCCACCACGTTGAAGTCCACGCGTCCGCGGCGCACCAGGGACTGGAGGGCGGGAAAGATCTTCTTGTAGGCGAGGTCTCCGGAGGCCCCGAAGAAGACGAGGGCGTCGGAGCGCGGGCGTTCGGCCTTCGCCATCGCCTACTTCTTCTCGACGTGGCCGCCGAAGCCGAAGCGCATGGCCGACTGCACCTTGTTCTGGAAGAGGTCGAGCCCGCGGGAGGCGAAACGCTCGAAGAGCGACGCGGTCAGCACGTGGGCGGGAACTCCCACGTCGTTGGCCGCCGCCACCGTCCATCGGCCCTCGCCGGAGTCGGAGACCTTGCCCCCGAACTTTTCGAGCTGCGGATCCGAGGCCAGGGCCTGCGCGGTCAGGTCGAGCAGCCACGACGGGATCACGCTGCCCCGCCGCCACAGCTCGGCCACGTCCGCGAGGTTGAAGTCGTACTGGTAGTGCTCGGGGTTCCGCAGCGGCGTCGTCTCCGCGTCCACCTCGTGCTGGTGCTTGCCGATGTTCGCGTTCTTCAGGATGTTGAAGCCCTCGGCGTACGCGGCCATGAGGCCGTACTCGATGCCGTTGTGGATCATCTTCACGAAGTGGCCGGCGCCGTTGGGGCCGCAGTGAAGGTAGCCCATCTCGGCGGTGCCGGAGAGCTTCTCGCGGCCCGGGGTGCGGGGGATGTCGCCGCGGCCCGGGAGCCAGGGTGCTGAAGACCGGATCGAGGCGCTTCACCACCTCGTCCTCGCCCCCGATCATCAGGCAGTAGCCACGTTCGAGGCCCCAGACGCCCCCGCTCGTCCCCATGTCCACGTAGTGCAGGCCCTTGGTCGCGAGCCGCTTCGCGCGCGCGATGTCGTCCTGGTAGTTCGAGTTTCCGCCGTCGATCAGGGTGTCGCCCTTTTCGAGCAGGGGCTCGAGGTCGCCGATCGAAGAATCGACGTAGGCCGCGGGCACCATCAAGCAGAGATGGCGCGGCTTGTCGAGCTTCTTGACGAACTCGGCCAGCGAAGAAGAGCCGGTGGCGCCTTCCTTGACGAGGGCGGCCACGGCGTCCGCCGAACGGTCGTAGACCACGCAAGGGTGGCCGTTCTTCATGAGGCGCCGCACCATGTTGGCGCCCATGCGACCGAGCCCGATCATCCCGAACTGCAGCTTGTCGTTGCTAGGCATCAGTCAAAGACCCCCACGCTGTCCCTTCACCGCGGGAAGGGCAATGTCGTCCCTGGGCCCGCCGGACGTGGAGCCGCGAACCCACCCTCAAGCCAGCGCTTTTTCGAGGGCGGCGGAGAGAGCCGCGAGCCCGGCGGCCACGTCCGGCCCGAGATGCACCCGCAGCGCCCGACGGCCTCGCTCGGCCAGCACCTGGAAGTCGCCGCGGGCCTGGGCCGCCTTCACGATCCCGAACGTGTAGGGCTTCCCGGGCACCGCGAGGTCCTTCGCGTCGTCGCAGGTGATCTGGAGGAAGACCCCGCGGTTCGGACCGCCCTTGTAGCCCTGGCCGGTCGAGTGGAGAAACCGCGGACCGAAGCCGAGGCACGTCGCCACCTTCTTCTTGTCGCGCACGAGGTGGCGAGGCTTCTGCAACGCCTCTTCGTGCGCTCCGGTCATGGGGAGGTACGCGAGCAGCCCGACGTAGTCGCCCGCGGTGACTCGATCCAGGTGGGCCTTCAGGTACGCGACCAGAGAAGGAACGGCGCCTGCCGTCTTCTGCAAGGCCGCGCTGTTCTTGTCGTCCGCGAAGAGCTTCACCCCGTCCCCCGTGAAGAAGGGCGTCTCCGCGGGCAGCTTGCCCGCCTTCTCGTACTCCGAGGTGAGCGCCTTCGTGGCGATCTTGCTGGCCTCGACGTCGGGCTGGTTGAAGGGGTTGATGCCCATGACCGACCCCGCAATGGCGGTCGCGATCTCCCAGCGCACGAACTCCTCGGCGATGTCGTAGGTCGTGGCCACGCGGATGCGCACCACGGGCTGCCCCGCCTTCTCGAGCGCGTCCACGGCCGCGTCCTGCGCGGCGTCGGGAGCCTCCTCGAGGCGGAGGTACGCGAAGAGCCGGTCCTGGCCGTAGACCGTGGGCGCTCCCAGGCGCTCGCGGTCCACGGGGATGATGCCCTTGCCTTCCTTGCCGGTGGACTCGGCGATGAGCTGCTCGAGCCACGCGCCGAGGTCGTGGAGGCCGGGCGAGGCCACGAGAGTCAGCTTGTCGATCCCCTGGTTCGCCGCGAGGCCCAGGATGGTGCCGAGCACGAGGCCCGGGTTCTCCTCGGCGGGCACCCCGGGGGCGCAGGCCGTGAGCATGCGCTCGGCCTCGTCGAGGAGGTGCTCCACGTCGAGCCCCATGACCGCGGCGGGGACCATCCCGAAGTTCGAAAGCGCCGAGTAGCGCCCGCCGATGCTCTTCAAGCCCGAGAAGACCTGGCGGAACCCGTCGCTCTTGGCTTCGTTCTCCAGGTTCGAGCCCGGATCGGTCACGGCGACGAAGCGGCGGCCGGCCTTTTCGGCGCCGAGCACCTGCTTCACGCGATCGAGGAAGTAGGCCTTGAAGATGTTGGGCTCGAGGGTCGAGCCCGACTTGCTGGAGACGATGAAGAGCGTTCTCGCGAGGTCGACCTTCTCTTCGACGGCCTTGACCTGCGCGGGGTCGGTCGAGTCCAGAACGAAGAGCTCGGGAAAGCCCGCCACGCGGCCGAACGTCTCCTTCCACACTTCGGGGCAGAGGCTCGAGCCTCCCATGCCCAGGAGGACGGCGTGGGTGAAGCCTTCCTTCTCCACCTCGTCGCGCAAGCGCGTGCAAGGGCGCGAGCTCCTCGAGCTCCGCCTCCACGACGCCGAGCCAGCCGATCCAATGGGCTTCGTCCTGACCCGACCACAAGGAGGCGTCACCGGCGAAGAGCCGACGAGTGCCGCCCTCCCCATCCCAGTCCTTGAGACGGGCGGCGACGGCCGCGGCGAGGCCCGCGGGCAAGGCGTGGGTTTGTGCGTTGATCCGGGCGCGGTTGGCCTCGCGGCTCCGGCGCTCCACGGCCTTCAGGAGCTTGGTGAAGGGTTCGACGAACTTCTTGAGCCCGTCGGCGAGGAGGTCGTCGGTGACCTTGGCCAGCGAGACCCCGGCTTTCTCGAGGTCTTGGAGCACCTGGGCGGCCCGGGGCAGGTCCTCTTCGAGGCTGGCGCGGGGCGCCCCGTGATCGCGAAACGCGGCGAGGGTTTCCGGAGGGACGGTGTTCACGGTCTCGGGCCCGATCAGCTCCTCGATGTAGACCACGTCGCGGTACTTCGGGTTCTTGGTGCCGGTGCTGGCCCAGAGCACGCGCTGGGTCTGGGCGCCCTTGGCCGCGAGCCCCTGGAAGCGGGGCTCGGCGAAGATCGCCTTGTAGCTCTGGTAGGCGAGCTTGGCGTTGGCGATCGCGACCTGGCCCAGGAGGCCTTCGAGGCGAGCCTGGTCGGATCCGGTCGCGGTCTTGAGCTTCTCGGTCAGGAGGGTGTCGACCGCGCTGTCGATGCGGCTCACGAAGAAGCTCGCGACGCTCGCGACCGCCGCGAGGGGCAGGCCCTTGGCCGCGCGCGCTTCGAGGCCGTCGACGTAGGCCTTGGCCACCGCCTCGTACGCGCTCCGCGCGAAGAGCAGGGTCACGTTCACGTTGATCCCGTCCGCGATGAGGGCCTTGATGGCGGGGATGCCCTCGGGCGTGGCCGGCACCTTGATCATCACGTTGGGCCGGCCCACCGTCTTCCACAGATGGTGGGCCTCGGCCAGGGTGCCCGCGGTGTCGTTCGCGAGATCGGGCGAGACCTCCAGGCTCACGTAACCGTCGTGCGCCTTCGTGCGGTCGTAGACCGGCCGGAGGACGTCGGCGGCGTCCTGGATGTCCTTGATCGCGAGCCGCTCGTAGACCGCCTTGGCCTGGAGACCGGGCTCGTCCCGGGAGAGCTCGTCGATCGCGGTCCGATAGTCGTCGCTCCCGTCGATGGCCTTCTCGAAGATCGCGGGGTTCGAGGTCATGCCGCCCAGGGCATCGTCCTCGACCATGCGCGCGAGCTCCCCGCTCGCGATGAGGCTGCGCCGGATGAAATCGAGCCAGACGGACTGGCCGTAGGTGTGGAGCGCGGCGACAGGATTGGCCACGGCGGAGGAACGCGACGTAGGACTGCTCATGACACCCTCTCCCTTGGAAGACTCCTGGACGCTACTTGGAACGATGCTCCAGGGCCGTGATCTTGGCGAGGCGGCGGGCGTGCCGCTCCTCGCCCGAGTAGGTGGCCCCGACGAACGCACGAACGAGATCTTTGGCGAGCGCCGGGCCCACGATCCGACCTCCGAGCACCAGCACGTTCATGTCGTCGTGCTCGACCCCCTGGTGGGCCGAGTACGAGTCGTGGCAGATGGCGGCCCGCACTCCGGGGATCTTGTTCGCGGCCACCGAGGCGCCGACCCCGCTGCCGCAGATCAGGATGCCGCGGGGGGCGCGGCCACTGGTCACCGCTCGCCCCACCGCTTCGGCGAAGTCGGGATAGTCGACGGGGGCCTCTGAGTCGGTGCCCACGTCCACCACCTCGTGACCGTCCGCGCGCAGCATGCCCGCGAGGTCCTGCTTGAGGACGTAGCCGGCGTGGTCGGAGCCGAGCACGAGGCGCATCGACCTCAGGCTTTCCGTGCCAGTTGTTCCTTGGCCGCGGCCACCACGTTCCCGGGGTCGAAGCCGAACTTCTTCTGCAGGTCCTTGATCGGGGCCGAGGCCCCGAAGGTCTTCATGCCGATCATGCGGCCGGAAGCGCCGACGTAGCGCTCCCAACCGAAGGTCGACGCCTGCTCGACGGAGACCCGGGCCTTGACCGCGGGAGGCAGGACCGCGTCCCGGTACTCCTGCGGCTGACTCTCGAAGATCTCCCAGGACGGCATGCTCACCACCCGGCTCTTGACGCCTTCCTGAGCGAGCTGCTCGTGCGCCGCCGTGCAGAGGTACACCTCGCTGCCGGTCGCGAGGAGGAGCACGTCGGGGGCCCCGTCCTTCGGATCGGCCAGCACGTACGCACCCTTGGCGAGACCCGACGCCGGCGCGAACCTGGTGCGGTCCAGCGTGGGAAGGGCCTGGCGGGTGAGGATGAGGCAGGCCGGCGCGTGACGGTACTGGAGAAGCACCCGCCAGGCCTCGGCGACCTCGTTGGCGTCGGCGGGGCGGATGGTCACGAGACCGGGGATGGAGCGGAGCGAGACGAGCTGCTCCACGGGCTGGTGGGTCGGGCCGTCCTCCCCCACTCCGATCGAGTCGTGGGTGAACACGTAGATGACCGGGATCTCCATGATGGCGCCGAGGCGGATGGCCGGCTTGCCGTAGTCGCTGAAGATCAGGAAGCCCGAGCCGTACGGGCGCACCTTGGAAAGCGAGAGGCCGTTCAGGACCGCGCCCATCGCGTGCTCGCGAACGCCGAAATGGAAGTTGCGGCCGCCCCACGAGCCCGCCTCGAAATCCCCGGCCCCCGCGAAAGTCAGGAGCGTCTTGGTGGACGGTGCCAGGTCGGCGGAGCCGCCGATGAGCCACGGGATGTTCTGGGCCACCGCGTTCAGCACCTTCGCCGAAGCATCGCGTCCCGCGATTCCCTTGGGGTCGGCGGGGAACTCGGGGATCCCCTTGTCCCATCCCTCGGGAAGCTGCCGGTGCTGCATCCGGTAGAGGGCGTCGGCCTCGGCGGGGTACTTCGCCTTGTAGGCCTCGAAGAGCGCCATCCACTCGGCCCGGAGCCTCGCCCCGCGCGCGCCGATGCCCTTGGCGAAGGTCTCGCGCACTCCGTCGGGCACCAGGAACTTCGCGTCCTCCGGCCATCCGTAGAATTTCTTCGTGAGCCGGATCTCCTCGTCGCCGAGGGGCTCGCCGTGGGCGGCCTTCGTGTCCTGCTTGGTGGGCGCGCCGTAGCCGATGTGGCTCTGCACGATGATGATCGTCGGCCGGTCCCGGGTCGCCTTGGCCTTTTCGTAGGCCTGGTCGAGGGCCTCGAGGTCGTTGGCGTCGGCCACCTGCACGACGTCCCAGCCGTACCCCTCGAAGCGCGTTCCCACGTCGTCGCTGAAAGCCAGGGACGTCGACCCCTCGATGGTGATGCGGTTGCTGTCGTAGATCCAGCAGAGGTTGTCGAGCTTCAGGTGGCCGGCGAGAGACGCGGCCTCCTGCGAGACGCCCTCCATCAGGCAGCCGTCCCCGGCCAGGGCGTACACGTCGAACGTGAACATGTCGAAGCCCGGACGGTTGAAGTGGGCCGCCATCCATTTCGACGCGATGGCCATGCCCACGCTGTTGGCAGCGCCCTGGCCGAGGGGGCCCGTCGTGGTTTCGACCCCCGAGGTCCAGCGGTATTCCGGATGGCCGGGGGTGCGGCTGTCGAGCTGGCGGAAGTCCTTGATGTCGTCGAGGCTGACGGCGAGCTGGCCGAGGGTCTCGTACTTGGGGTTGACCGCTTTCACCCCGGCGAGGTGCAGCAGTCCGTAGAGGAGCATCGACGCGTGCCCCGCGGAAAGGACGAAGCGGTCGCGGTTGGGCCACACGGGATCCTCTGGATCGAAGCGGAGGTGGCGCTGCCACAGGCCGTAGGCCACGGGCGCCATGGCCATCGGGGTGCCGGGATGACCCGAGTTGGCCTTCTGTACGGCGTCCATCGCCAGGGTCCGGATGGTGTTGATCGCAAGCTGATCGAGCGCGTCGTCGTTGCTCATGGTCCCTTCAGGTGATCCGGTTATACTGCGCCAACCCTGGGGGCGGCGCAAGCACGCGCCCCTGGCGAGCGCCAGGAGGGCGGGATGGGCGCCGAGATCGTGGTGGGTGAGGTCGACGTGCTGGCGCGGCACCTCGTCACCCTCCTGGACGTCGCGACGCGCGGGTCGGCGGAGACCCGGCTCTCGATGGCGCTGCCCGGCGGCTCCACGGCCGAGACCCTCCTTCCCCCGCTCGCCGCGGCGCCCCGTCGACTGGAGCCGTTGGCGCTTCTTCTGGGGCGACGAGCGGGCGGTGGCGCCCGATCATCCCGACTCGAACTACGGGCTCGGCGAACGGCTCTTCCTGAGGCCCATCGGCGCCGAGGCGCGCCAGGTCCACCGCATGAAGGCCGACGCATCCGACCTCGCGGCCGCGGCCTTGGACTACGAGGCCGAGATGGTGGCGGCCCTGGGCGACCCTCCCACCCTCGACATAGCGCTCATGGGCATGGGCCCGGACGGCCACGTGTGCTCGCTGTTCCCCGGTCACGAAGCGCTGCGCGAGGGGACGCGATGGGTGCTCGCCGTCTCCGACTCACCCAAGCCGCCGCCGCGGCGGGTCACGTTGTCTCTGCCCGCGCTCGTGGCCGCCCGGGTCGTGTGCGTGGCCGCGTTCGGAGAGAGCAAGGCGGAGGCGCTCCAGGCGGCGCTCGAAGACCCCGGTTCGGCGTTGCCCGTCGCCCAGCTGGCGCGGCGCGAGGCGCAGACCCACTTCCTGCTCGATCCCGCGGCCGCGTCGCGGCTGTCCCGGAGGTAGCTCAACCCTTCGGCAGCGGTCGGCCGGCGGGACGCAGGAGCGCGCGGCGTAGGGAAACCGTGCTCATGCCGGACATGGAGCGGATCAGCTCTCGCTCGACGTCCTGGGAAGCGCGAGCCGAAGCCGCGCCGTGGGCGGTCACGCCCAGCGCCGGCCAGAGCGCGTCGCGCACGGCGCGCGGGAGCACGTTGTCGAGGTACTCGAGCGCGGTGCCGCGGAGCTCCTTGTTCCCTCCCCGCAAGGCCTGAAGCGAGATCAAGACCGGCTCCGTCTCGAGAACCAGGGACAGGAGGGCGAAGACGTGGTCGAGGGCGACCGTGTCCCCGGCGGCGTTCGGCGAGGCGAGCTCCCTCTGGACGGCCTCGAAGACCGCGTCCTTCCGGACCACGACGGAGGGCTCGGCCGCCTTGATCGCGCCCAGCACCTTGCCGCACTCGATGCGGACGCTCGCGTCCGGGTCGGCGAATCCCAGGAGCAAGCCCTCGACCGAGCGCGGGGTGGGGCTGCTCTTGAGGATCCGGGCCACGCGACGCCTCAAGGCGGGTTCGGAGGCGGTGTCCTGAAGGGCGTCGACGAGCTGGCCGGTGATCTTCGAGGCGAGGGGCCGGAGCGCGCGCAAGGCGTCGGGAGCGAGATCTCGCCGGACGAGAAGCGGGATCACGTGGCCGACGAGCGCCAGGTCGAAGCCTGCGGGGCGCTCGAGGAGGGCGCGGATGCGGTCCTTCGAGCCCGAGCGAAGATCGGCCACGTCTCGCAGCAGGGGATCGTCGCCAGGAGGCGAATCCACCGCGGGATCAGCCGAAGCCGTGCTGGCCGTGCTGTCCCCGCGAAGGGCTCGGATCTCCGCGAGAAGCGCATGGCGGTCGAGGCCGAGCGCGCTCCGCGTCACCGCGAGGGTCGTCCCGTCGACGACCTCCTCCGGGGACACGTGCACCGCGCCGATCCGCAGGTTGGTCTCGAGGGCGAGGACGTAGCCCCGGTGCAGCCGCCGGCAGACCGTGGCGGCGACGAGGGCCAGCCCCGCGGCCAGCGCCAGGAGCGCCCCGGTGGGTCTCGGCAGGAAGACCGCCACCACGAGGGTGATGGCGCTGCCGAGGACCGTGCCCAGGCGATCGACCGCCACGTCCACCACCGCCTTGGAGGCGCGCTTCAGGGTCGGCGGCAACGGAGTGTAGAGGAGCTCGTAGCCGGAGCGGAAGACCGAGTCGCGGAGGGCGGCGGCTCCGCCGCGGGCCAGGGTGGCGGTCAGAAGGCCGGGCTCGAAGGCCCCGAGAAGCGTGAAGAGAAACACCCCGCCGGGTTGGAGGGCGACGGTGCCGCCCAGACCCAGGCGCGCGAGCGCGGGCCGCGAGACCAGGGCCTGGGCGAGGAAGGTCACGAGACCGACCAGGGCCGCGTAGGAGGAGAAGAATCCGAAGAGCGCCTCGCCTCCCGAGTAGCGAGCCGCGGCCTCGGACTTGAGCGCATAGTCGAGCAGCGCATCGACCAGCGACCCGAGACCCACGAGGAGCGCCAGGTCCTTGAGGTAGGGCGTCCTTTGGAAGACGCCGAGGCCGGTGGCGATCTCGTCGAGGTCGCCGGCCGGGCGCGACCTGGTCCCCGACGCCCCGCGAAGCCAGCGTAGACCCGCGATGCAGAGGGCCGAAGCCACGGCCATCGCGTAGAGGAGGCCGGACACCGACACGTAGCGCGCCGCGAGCCAGGCGAAGAGGCCTCCCACCACCCCGCCGAGGGTGGCCCCGCCCGCGATCTTCGAGATGGCCTGCTTGGCGGAGTACGGGTCGAAGCGCTCGTTGACCACCGACCAGAACGCGGAGAGAAGGACGGCGCCGAACAGGGTGACCTGCAGGTAGAAGGCGGCCGCCACGAGCTGGGGCCAGGTCTCGCTCAGGAAGCCGCAGACGAGGGAGAGCAAGGCGAACATCACGAGACCGAGAGTGAGGCTCTGGGCCGGGGAGCTTCGGCGCATGGCCCGCGCGAAGAGGATCGCCGAAAGCGCGGAGAGCGCCGCGGAGACGATCATCATGGCGGGCAACGAGGACACTCGGAAGGCCGCGAGGAAGAGGGCGTCGCGCGCCGCCTTGCCCGCGACCTGTTGGGCGACCAGAGTGGCGGCCACCACGGAGGCCGCGGTCACGGCCGGAGAGTCGGGGGTCCTGGTCACCCTGCTGGGGTCAGCTCTTCGGGGGATAGCGGTCGACGAGCGCCTTGACCATGCGGTTGATTTGCGCCTCCGTCTCGTCCGCGGGGCCAACCGCCTCCGTGGCCACACCCCTCCACAAGAGCCGTCCGCTGGTGCGCGCGAAGAGCTCCAGGATCAGCGTCCCCTCCTTGACCCGGCTGAAGTCGACGACGGTCTTGACGTCGGCGGTGGGCCGGTAGGTGTCTTCCTGGCGCTGCGTGCCCTTGATCTTCTGGTCGATGTGGCCGAAGTAGTGGAGGCGCAGGTCGGGAGGGTTGCTGCCCGAGGGCTTCAGACCCTTCTTTTGAAGCTCGCGCTCGACGGCACGGGTGATTCGGATGTGGTTGACCGGGTTCGGGGCGGGTTCCTGGGTCTCGGCCCAGCCAAAGGTCTTGTAGGCCGAGAAATCGGTCCCCGGCTCAGCGTCGACCTTGACCTCCGGACCCGGCTTCGAGAGCTTGAACTCCTGTGCGGACGCGGGCGCCGTGACCAGGGCCAGGGCGACGAGCGCAGCGCGGACGAGCATGGGTGGACCTCCTCGCTCGAGGAACAGTCAAAGTATAGAGCAGGGGCGTTCAGCCGGCGGTGCCGGGCAACGGCGCCACGGGTTCCGGCGGAGCGGGTGCGGTGGCGGGCTCGGTGTAGCTCTCGAGCAGGGCCACCACCGTCGCCGCCACCAGCGGACCGAGCACGATCCCGATGAAGCCGAAGGCCGAGACCCCTCCCAGCAGGCTGATGAACACGAGGACGCCGTTCAACTGGGACTTGCCCGAGAGCAGCATCGGGCGCACCAGGTTGTCGACGTTGCCGATGAGGACGCCGATCCCGAGGAGCACGACCCCCTTCACGACCGACCCCGAGACCAGGAGCCACAAGGCGGCGGGCAGCCAGACCAGGGCGGTTCCGACGAGGGGGATGAAGGAGGCGACGCCCATCACCACGCCCCAGACCACCGCGGAGCGAAGGCCCAGGCCCGCGAAGGCGAGGCCGCCCATGGTCCCCTGGACGATCGCGATCACGAGGGTGGCGATGACGCTCGCGGACACCAGGTCTTCGGTCTGCTTCACCAGGCGGCGGCGCTGGTCCGCAGGAAAAGGGAGGGTGCGGTCGACGACCTCTCCCACCGCCGCGCCATCCCGGAGGAAGAAGAACAGGATGAGGAGGGTGATGACCAGGCTGAAGAGGAAGCTGGCGACGTTCTTGACGACGCCCCCGGCCCGCCCGGCCACCGCGGCGGCCAGGCCTCCGGTGCTTTCGCCCACCCGGGCCAAGACCTCGCTGGCCGGCGGGAGAAGGGGCACGCGGGCTCGCGCCCACTCCCAGGCCTCGCGGACCGGCGCGGTGCCTTGCTTCTCGAACGCGGACTCGAGGTCGTTGACGGCGCGGCTCCCTTCGGACACGAGGGCGCTCGCCACCAGGATGGCCGGCATCACGATGAGGGCGGTCACGATGAGGGTGCTCGAAAGAGCGGCACGGGACGGGCCGAAGCGACGGACCAGGCGGGCGTGGACGGGCTGGAAGCAGATGGCAAGGACCGCGGCCCACCCGATCTCCACCATGAAGGGCTCAATGATCTTGAAGAAGAGCCAGCCCAGCAGCAGGACCGCGCCGTAGAAGAAGAGGACGTTGACTCTCTGGCGATCGGTCGGTGGCGACATGAGGGCCCTCCTTGGGAGTGAGAAGAGGATAAGCCAGGGCCAACGGTCGTGTACGGCTTCCTCCATAATGCCGCTCGGAGGAAACCCATGAAGACCGAGGGAAGGCTGGGAATGATCGTGCTCGGGTTCTACCTGATCGCCATCGGCGTCTTTCCGTATCTCCCGTTCCTGATGGCGCTGTCGCCGCTCCTGTCCGTGGCTGCGATCGTGGCGGGAGTGTTGATTCTCATGGGCCGCTGAGAGGCCCGTCCCGCATCGGACCCTGGCGAGCGCCTAGCGGCCGCTGCGGAGCTGCTCGATCCGCTTCTGGAGCCGCTCGTTGCGGGCGAACTCCGCGCTCAGCGGCTCGAGGGCAGCGAGCGCGGCTGACTTGTTTCCCTCGCTCTCGAAGGCGTCCGCGAGCAGCCACGCGCGGCGCATACGCAGCCGACGGTCGCCGGGAGGGACGCTGATGCGCTCGATCGCAAGAGCCGCCGCCCGGGCGTCCTTGCGATCGAGCAGCAACGACTCGGCGGCCGCCAGTTGGACCCCCGGGTCGGCCGGGAACCGCCGGGCGGCCAGCTCCAGCAGGGCAGCCGCGTCCTCGGGGTGCTGCGTCTTGCGGTCGAGCTGCGCCTGCTGGTAGAGCCCCGCCAGCAACAGCCGACCCACGTCCTCGGGCGCGCCGGTGCGGATGCCGACACCTCCCGCGTACGAATAGACGAGCTCGCCGCCGCGCTCGCCGGCCTCGTAGAGTACGAAGAGGCCGCCCAACCCCACCAGGGCCGACGCCAAGAGCGCCGGCTTGGCGCGCCCGCGTGAGCGCAGGGCGAGTGCCGCCAGCTCCAGCAGTCCCACCACCAGGAAGACCTGCTGGGCGCGCTGTCCCCATTCTTCGTGCGCGCTCACCGCCGCGGCCGAGCCCGGCACACGCTCGACGGGCCCATGGGCATCCGTCCCCGAGCGCGCGGCGCCGAAGACCACCACCGCGCTCGTCAGGAGCAGGGAGGCGGCGGCCGGACCCGCCCAGGCGACGCGGCCGCTGAGCGACAAGCAGCGCAAGAGGACGCCGGCCACGGCCAGGGCGATGGCGAAGTGGACGATCACGGGGTGGAGCTGCGCGAGGTTGGGCATGCTCTCTCCTGCCCGGCCGGCGGGCGCGCCGGCTCAGGTCTTCATTGTGTCATTGAGTCGCGGGGCAAGGCACCGTTCCGCCTAGCGGTTTCCACTACGCGAACCTCGCGACGACCAGGGTGAGGTCGTCTCGGAGCGGAGCGGCGCCGGCAAAGGCACTCGCCGACGCCAGGATCGCGTCGCGGATGTCGAAGGGGCTACCGGGGCCCGCGGTCGCCAGGAGATCGCGCAGCCGGCTCTCGCCGTACTCCTCGCCGGCCGGGTTCGTGGCCTCGGTCAGTCCATCCGAGTAGAGAACGAGGACGTCTCCGGAGCGAACCTCGCAGCAGGCCTGCTGGTAGCGCGCGGCGGGGAGGATGCCGAGCACCGGGCCGCCGCCGACGTCGAGGCGCAGGATCTCCCTTCCCTGTCCCCGGTCGCCGATCAGGAGCGGGGGATAGTGTCCGGCGTTGACGTAGCACAGGAGACGCGTGAGCGGCTCGTAGTAGCACCACAACATGCTGGCGTAGCGCGCGCCGGTGGGCTTGTCGCAGAGCAGCAGATTGAGCCGCCCGGACTCGCGTTCGTGCGCGGACGTCGATTCCGACCACGCGCTGGAGCGAACCGCGCCGTGCATCACGCCCGCGACCAGCGCGGCGGGCACGCCTTTGCCGGAGACGTCGCCCATCACGATCCCGATGCGTCCGTCACCGATGCGGAACACGTCGTAGAAATCGCCGCTCACCTGCTCCGCCGGCCGGTAGACGGCCGCCACCTCCACCGGGGCCAGGGCCTGCGTCCCCGACGGGAGCAGCTCGACCTGCACCTGCCGCGCGATCTCCACCTGCTGCTCGAGGCGGCGGCCGCGCGCATAGGAACGAAAGCCGAGACCCGCGATCACGACGGTCCCGAGCAGAGCCAGCGCCCCGCTGCAGTTGATGGCGAGGTTCCGGCGGATGGGCCAGATCGCGGAGGCGTCTCGCACGACGAGGGGTGCGGCCATCTCCACGACCACCAGCGAGCGCCGGGGGGTCGAGGGGACCGATCCTTGAGCCGTCGGTGGGGGAGAGGAGGTCAGGCCGGAGCCGAAGACCGGAAAGACCTCCACCACGGCCTCGCCGGCGGATACGGAGACGATCCGGTAGAGGGGCTGGCGGCTGCGGAAGTGGGCGCTCTCCTCCTCGTTCGAGAAGAGACGAGCGCCTCCCGGGACCCCGCGCCGCGTCAGCACGCTGCCGTCCGGCTTCCGCAGCTCGGTCCACAGCGGCTCTTCGGAGCCACCCTCCAGCACTTCGGCCAGCACCCCTTCTGGCGAAGAGTCCGGCGTCGAAGGCCGTCGCAGCTTCTGCTCGAGAGCCACCACCTGCTGACTCAGCTCGCGGCGCACCTGCTGAACGGCGAGGAGGCGCCAGACGAACAGGTAGTCCCGGATCGAGTTGGCGAGCAGGAGGAGCGCGAGGATCGCGCCCGCGATGAGCCAGGCCGTCACCCAGCGATAGGTCCGTGCGAGGTGTCGCTTGCTGGCCGGAGCCGACCGCCCGATGAGTCTCACCTGCCCCTCCCCGCTGAACGCTGCGACAGGATACATGCAGGTAGACCTACGATCGGAGAGCGGCGCGGGCCGTTGGCCCGGGGCGTCGAGCTCGTCCATGACGGCCTGGCAGTCGGGTCCTCATCGTCTTCTTTTGACCTGGCTTCTGACCGGTGGGTTGAGGCGTCGGCCCGCACGATCTCTGGGCGATGGGCGTCGCGGTGGGACGGGAAGCGGCCCGAGACCTGTTGGAGGGTTGGTGCGCCCTGCACGATTCGAACGTGCGACCTACAGATTCGTAGTCTGTCGCTCTATCCAACTGAGCTAAGGGCGCCCCGAGCGGAAGCAAAGGATCATACCGCGCGGCTGCGGGAGCGGCAAGGCGTGGGGCGCGGGCGAGGCGCCGAGCCTAGGCGTACGGCTTCAGGGAACGGGCGACGAGACCGAGGCCCCCCGCCAGCAGGACGATCATGACCACGGTGTTGAAGAGGCTCGTGGGCTCGAAGTAGACGCGCAGGTTCATGAGCACGCCCAGGAAGATGAAGAGCGCGCCCGCCGCGGTGAGGATCCAGCCGAGGACGCTCTTGCCGTCGAAGAACAAGACGCCTATGCCCACGATGAGCGGCAGGAGCGTGAGGCCGAAAGTGTGGGGGCCGAACCAGGCGCCGAAGCCGCTCGTCACCGTCACCTGGTTGGTCACGAGATAGCCGCCCGACACGGCCATGGCGAGGCCCACGAAGAACGTGCCCAATCCCCCCGACGTCCCGCCTGCACCCTTCATCGGACTTCGCTCTCCCGGCCTCCGCGGCGCTTTGCGAGTATAGCGCCGCGAAGGCCACCCGGCTCCGCCGAAGGCGGCTGCCGAGGGAAGGTGAAGGCGGGAAGACTCAGGCGGTGGCGGGCCGCACGCGGGTCTTGGGAACGCGCTCGCGCGGGATGTTGTAGCGCTGGAGGCGGAGATAGATGGTCCGCCGTGTCACCCCCATGAGCCGGGCTACCCGCGCGATGTTCCACTCGTTGCGGTTCAGGAGGAGGAGGAGCTTCTCGCGCTCCATATCCTCGACCGGAGTGCGCTCGAGGTAGGTCTCCCACGCCTCGGCGTGGGTTCGACCCCCGCTGTCGCGGGTCGGCGTGGTGTCCGTCACCGCCTTGGCCACGATCCGCGAGAACTTCGTGAGCCGCTCGAGATCGTGGGCGGCGCAGAAGTGCGGGTCGAGGCTGTCCACGTAGAGAAGGGCCACGAGGACCTCTTCGTCGAAGACCGGAATCACGGCGAAGCTGGCGGCGCCCGCCCGGTCTGCGGTCTCGAGCGGCAGCCGGCGCTCCGCGGCGCAGTCGGGCACGTAGAAGGTCTCCCCCTTCTGCAGCGACTCGCGGAAGCGGCCCCAGACCGCCTGGACGTTGTCGAGAACCGACTGGTCGATTCCCTTCGAGGCGAAGAGCGCCACGCGGTCGTTCTGGTGCGAGAAGACCGCGCCGCTGCGTCCGTTGTTCAGCGACATGACGACTTCGAGCGTCCGCTCCGCGAGACGCCGCGGGTCGTCGGCGCCGATGACGAGATCGGCAAATTGATCGATGAGGTCCACGCGCCGTTTCACAGTTACACCTCCATTACGCAGTTCCAATATTAGCCACTCGGCCGCTATCGGTCAAGAAGTCGCCGGCTCCTGGCGTCACTCCTGGGAACAATCCGCATTGCGGTGTTGACTGCCCCGTTATCTGTATACTCAAAGCCGTGACGTTTTTCAAGGAGGTTTGAGATGACTTGGATTTTCGTCGGCTGGATGGTTTCGCGGCTTTTCATCCTGGATGGGGATCGCACGATGGGCCCGCGCGCGGGTTGGACCATGGATGGCACGTCGCAAGTAATGGACGGTGGGAACGGTCAGCCCCCGCAAGTAATGGACGGGGGGAACGGTCAGCCGCCCAAGGTCATGGACGGCTCCAACGGTCAGCCTCCGGTGCGCCTCTAGGACGAGGGGAAACGAATGCAAGGCTCCTTCTGCGCAGAGTTCTTCAGGGGCACCCCGGAGCAACGGGGTGCCCCCTCCGTCTTCAATTTCGGGCTAGACTGGAGGGAGGTAGGTCATGAGCCCAATTCAAACGACGATCGGGATCATGGGGCTGATTGCCTTGTCCATCCTCCTGGCGGGCCTGTTGACCCGACACCGCTACGATGTGGCCTATACGTTCACGGTCTATGCGGCGGTGGTCTTCGTTACCGAGCTACTCGGGCAACTTTGGCCGGACACGTTCTATCGGCGTTCGTTCTACCTTCAGAAGGAGAACGCGATCAACGCCTTGCGCTTCGGAGTGGCGCTGGAGTTGATGTATCGGACCTTCCGCGCGTTCCCTTCGGCCCACCGGACCGCCCGGGCGGTCTTCCTGTTGCTCGTGAGCGCCACCTTGGTGGTGGTGCTCACCGCCACTGGCGATCAGCCCGATGCCTATACCTTGGTGAACAAGGTCCAACCTCGAGTGATCAGCGCTTGCGTGTGGCTCTTCACCGCGCTGGCCGCGTTGATTCTGTGGTATCGGCTTCCCGTGGACTCGTTCCACAAAGCCATCCTCCTGGGGTGGGTGCCGTACCTTCTGATCTTCAGCGCCGCTCTCAACTACGTTGGGGAGTACGGACCGCAGCTCATCCCCTTGACGAACTACGTCCACACGGTGGCCTACTTTGGACTCCTGGTCTTCTGGGCTCGGGCAGCCTGGGCGCCGGCGGGCGTACGGGTGAGGGCGGCACAGCCTTCCGTGGCGCTCCAAAGCAGCGCGAGCTGATCGGCGGCGCGCACCATGACCATGTGGTTCTTCCTCGGCCTCACCCTCCTCGGCGGGGCCGTCATCTTGTTCCTCTTCGGCCTCCGGAACGAACGGGCGGTGGCGCGCGACTGGGAGCTCCTGCTCACTCCGCGCGGCGAGCATCTCTACCGCAACATTCGCAATCGGGTGAGGTCTGAGATGGACCTCGCCGAGATGACCTACGCCGAGGCGTTCGAGGTGCGGGGGCTCGGGTCCGTGGAAGAGGCCAAGCACCTTCTGGACGTCGGTTACCGCGTCATCGAGCGCTTCTCGCCGAACATGCTGAAGCTCCTCGCCGCCATGGCGACGTTCTCCCGCATGGTCTCGGCCATGGCCCCGGTGGCGCCGCTGCGGCCCAAGGACTTCAAGCTGGCCCAGCTCGTGAGCCTCGCCTACCTGAACAGCGTGCTCCATCAGTTCCTGGTCTCGACGTCGGAGCGCTACCGGTTGCGCGTCTACATCCTGGGCCGGAGCTTCGCCCTCGGGACCCGGTTCCTCCTCGAGTCGACCGAGCGCATCGTGAAGGGCGAGCCGGAGAGCGAGCGCGAGTGGGACCAGGTTCAGGCGATCCGCCAGGACTTCCAAGCCCTGACCGACGAGTCGCTGGAGAGCCTGAAGGTGCTGCTCACCTCGCTGGCGGCGGAACGAAGGGAGGACGTTCTCGGAGGCCTCTAGGACGTCCCCCGGCGCAGAAGGACCCGCTCGATCTGGGGGCGGGCCTTGGGTGTTCCCTGTTGCTCCTTGACCACTCCCACCCCGGGAGCGATCCAGAGGATCGATACCGAGGTGGGGGTGCGCAGGGCGCAGCGGAGGGCGCTGAAGGTCCCCGCGGGCACCGTGACCCGTTCATCCACCTCCACCTTCCAAACCGCGGCCCCGGCCTCCGACGGGGGCCCTTCGCGGCCTACTTCGAGAGGAACCGGGAGTGCCTCTTCTCCCGTCCAGGGCGTGAGGCGAATCCAGCCCTCGCCCATCTCCACCGGCCCGGACGCGGGGTCGGCGCCGCCCGTCTGGCGGATCACCAGGTGCCCCGGGGTGCCCCGCACCTCGAAGCGCGTGGGCTCTTCGGTGATCGAGTCGATCGGGCCGATCCGTTCTGAGTAGGACTCCCGATATTCCCAGAAGCAGCCCGGCGCCAGGGGAATCGCGAATGGCTCGAGAGCAAGGAGCAAGAGCAGCGAGCGCATCGCGCGGAGAGCATAGCAGGTCCCCCGCGGCCACCTGGCCCGAATGGCTGCGGGCGGTGGTATCCTACCGGTTGCTGCTTTTCGTGACGGCCGCATCGGTCGCCACGGCCCGAAAGGGCGCCCGTATTCGCACGGAGAGGTGCTAGAGCGGCTGAATAGGGCAGATTGCTAATCTGTTGTACGGGACTAAAGCCTGTACCGGGGGTTCGAATCCCCCCCTCTCCGCCAGCCTGCCGGAGACCTCCCACTGCGGGTGCGAGCCCGGCGCCTCTGCTACCATCAGCGGTGAAGGTCGGGACGATTCGCTCTGCCACGGCGCTTCGAGGAGGGCTAGCCTAACTGGTAAGGCAGGAGCCTTGAAAGCTCCCGGGCCTTGCGGCCCTTGGGGGTTCGAGTCCCTCGCCCTCCGCCAGCTCGCGGGATCGCGGCGGTCGCCGGGCATTTCGAACGCGGAGCAACGCTTGCTACACTGCGCCACATCCAAGCCATGAACACCGACCGGTTGCTGCGTGACGTCGAGAAGAGGCTCAAGGACCTGCCCGAAGCCGCGCGGGTCGAGGTCCTGGATGCGCTGCGCGAGGAGATCGGCCGCGAGCGGAGGTGGGTCGAGCCGGGGACCACGGTCGAGAACGAACGCGAGCGCCGGGTGGAGGCGGAGACCCTCCGGGACGTGCTCGAAGCGATCAACCGCGCGGCGCGACTCGAGAGCATCATCGAGGAGGTCCTGAAGCAGCTCGCGCGCATCGTCCCCTTCGACTGCTGCTGGCTGACCTTGCTGGACCTCGACGGTCGGCTGCGGGTGATCGCGGCCCGGGGCACGGTGGCGGATTCCGAGGCCGTGGGCGTGCGCTTCCGCGATGCGCTGTCCGACCTCATTCGCGAGCGCCAGATCCCGTTCCACCTGGCCGACGTGGAGGCCGAAGAGCGCTTCGCTCCCTGGCCCGGCTCGCCGCCCGTGCGCTCCTGGGCCGTGATCCCCCTCCTGGTGGAGGGCGAGCTGATCGGACTCCTGGCGTTGGGCCGAAGCCAGGTCGAGCCCTTCGCCGACGAGGAGGTGCACCGCGCCAAGGCTCTCGCCTTCTCGGCGGCGGCGGCGATCCGCAAGGCGAAGCTCCTCGATCAGGTCCGGCGCTACGCGGCCCTCATGGAGCAGGTCGTGGCCGTCGACCACGTGGTCTTCACTGGCGCCGCGCTCGAGGCGGTGGCGCAGGCCATCCTCGAAGGGGCAGGACGCATCGGCAGCTACCAGGGCGGGCTGCTCGTGATCCAGGGGCCGGGCGGCCCTCGCGTGGCCGCCTCGATGGGCGACGTGTTCGAGGGCACGGTCGGCCGACCCGCGCCTTCCGATCTGGCCTCGGTCGCCACGAGGCGTCTCGCCCCGGCGCGGCTTCACGAGAGCGCCGAGCTGCTCGGAGTGGACGTCCCCGCCCAGGAGGTCTACCTCGTGCCCGTCGCCACTCCCGAGGTCCACGTGGGCACGCTGGTCCTGCTCGATCCCGACGGCGAAACCCCGGACGATCGGCTCATGGAAGCCTATGCCTCGCGCGCCGCGACGGCCTATCGCCACGCCGCCTTGAGCCGTTCCGAGCCCGCCGCGGGACGCTAACCCTCGCGCTTCGCGATCCGCTCCTGGCCGCGCAGATAGGGTCGGAGCGCTTCCGGCACCAGCACCGAGCCGTCCGCCTGCTGGTAGTTCTCGAGCACCGCGACGAGGGTACGGCCCACCGCCAGCCCGCTGCCGTTCAGGGTGTGCAGAAGACGCGGCTTCCCCTTGAGGGCGGGCCGATAGCGCAGGCTTGCCCGGCGCGCCTGGAAGTCGGTGCAGTTCGAGCACGACGAGATCTCGCGGTAGGCATCCTGGCCCGGCAGCCACACCTCGAGGTCGTAGGTCTTGGCCGCGGAGAAGCCGAGGTCGCCCGTGCACAATGCCACCACGCGATAGGCCAGTCCCAGCCGCTTCAGCACCTCTTCCGCGTCCGCGACCATCGACTCGAGCTCCGCCATCGAGGTCTCGGGAGTCGTGAGCTTGACGAGCTCGACCTTGTGGAACTGGTGCTGTCGGATCAGGCCGCGCACGTCCTTGCCGTAGGAACCGGCCTCCGAACGAAAGCAAGGGCTCCAGGCGACGTACTTCCGGGGCAGCGAGTCCTCTTCGAGGATCTCCTCGCGATGGAGGTTGGTGAGGGGCACCTCGGCGGTGGGAATCAGGAAGAGGTCGCGGTCTCCCGCGCGGGTCTTGAAGAGGTCCGCTTCGAACTTGGGGAGCTGTCCGGTCCCCGTCAAGGTCTCCGCGGTCACGAGGTAGGGCGGGACGACCTCGAGGTACCCGCGGCTCGCCTGCAGGTCGAGCATGAACTGGGCGAGGGCGCGCTCCAGCCGGGCCCCGTCGCCCCACGCGACGGAGAAGCGGGCTCCCGAGAGCTTCGCGGCCCGCTCGAAATCGAGGATGCCAAGCTCGACTCCGAGGTCCCAATGGGCCTTCGGAAGGAAGTCGAAGACCGGGACTGGCCCCACTCGTCGCACTTCGACATTCGCGGCCTCGTCCCGGCCGACGGGCACGCTGGCGTCAGGCAGGTTGGGCAGGGTCAGGAGCACGGCGCGCAGGGCGCTCTCGGTCTTCTCGAGCGCCGCCTCCAGGGACTTGACCTCGTCGGCGACGCCTTTCATCTCCGTCTTCAGGGCCGAGGCGTCTTCCCTGGCCTTGCCCCGCCGCGCGATCTCTTCCCCGCACACGCGTTGCTGGTGGCGCAGGGCCTCGACCTTCACGATGAGGGCCCGTCGCTCGGCGTCGCTCGCCCACAAAGAGGCCAGGGGCCCGGCCAGGGCCTGGCCGCGGGACTCGAGCCGCTCGCTCGCGCGCTCGCGGTTCTCCGCGACGAACTTCAAGTCCAGCATGAACCGACTCCCCCGGGCCGGTGAGGATAGCACGAGGCTTTCCCGCCGGTGGGCGGCCCGCCGCCCGTGGTAGCATTTGCGACCATGCCGATTCGCAAAGCCGTCTTCCCCGCCGCCGGCCTCGGCACTCGCTTCCTGCCCGCCACCAAGGCGCAGCCAAAGGAGATGCTGCCGCTCGTGGACAAGCCGATCATCCAGTACGTGATCGAGGAGGCCGTGGCCTCGGGGATCACGAGCATCATCATCGTCACCGGAAAGGGCAAGAACGCGATCGAGGACCACTTCGACGTCTCGAAGGAGCTGGAGCGCTTGCTCGAGGAGCGGGGCCAGACCGACCTGCTCGAGCAGGTGCGGAGCATCTCGAACCTGATCAACATCTCCTACGTGCGGCAGGGGGAGAGCCTGGGCCTGGGCCACGCGGTGCTGATGGCCAAGGACCTCGTGGGCAACGAGCCCTTCGCGGTGATGCTGGGCGACGACATCATCGACAGCCCGGTGCCCTGCATGAAGCAGATGGTCGACGTCTTCGGGCGGCACGGCGGCCCCGTGATCGCGGTACAGCAGGTGCCCAGGTCGGAGATCTCGGCCTACGGCGTGATCGACGGCAAGGTCGAGGGGAACGAGGACCGGGTCTACCGTATCCGCGACCTCGTCGAGAAGCCGAAGACGGACGAGGCGCCCTCCGACCTCGCGATCATCGGCCGCTATATCCTGACTCCGGATATCTTCGATGAGCTCGAGAAGACGCCCCGCGACCAGGGCGGCGAGATCCAGCTCACGAACGGCCTGCGTCAGTTGTGCCGGAAGCGCTCGCTCTTCGGTTACCGGTTCCAAGGGGTCCGCCACGATGCCGGCAACAAGCTCGGGTTCTTGAAGGCCACGGTCGAGTTCGCCTTGAAGCGCCCCGACCTGGGCGCGCCCTTCCGCGCCTACCTCAAGTCCCTGAACCTGTAGACGACCGACGGACGAGCCCGAGTGGTCCCCGAGGACTACTCGACTCGCGGTTCGCATCCGGAGATCGGAGGCGGAGAGTATCGACGGAGCGGAAAGACGCGTCAACCGCCCTGATGGAGGGACCCCCCCGGTTGCCCGGGGGGGTTTGCGTCTAGGTAGGATTGTTACTTCTCTGCGTCTTACTTCGAGGGGCTGCTGCCACTGGCAGAGCTTGTCGCGGAAGAGGGTGTGGAAGGAGCGCTAGTGTCTTTGGATGATGAAGCGGAACTGGACGGGGTCGCGGATTCCTTCGACGAGGGTGCCGACTCGCCGGACTTCGACCCCTCGTTGCTCGGGGATTTCTTGGCGTAGTCCGTGACGTACCAGCCCGCACCCTTGAATTGGATGGCGGGGGCCGAGAAGAGCTTGGTGATCGTCTTGCCGCACGTCGGGCATTCGTCGAGCGGCGAGTCGGAGAACTTCCGAATCACCTCGAACCGGCCGCACGTCGGGCATTGGTACTCGTAAAGGGGCACCGAGAATGACCTCGTAACTGGATATTACCACCGAGGTCCGCGGCCGTCAAAGCTCGCCTTTCAGGTCAATGGACCTCGGCCCAGTTGCGGCCCACGCGCGCGTCGGCCACGAGGGGGACGTCGAGGGTCAAGGCCCCTTCCATCGTCTCCTTGACGAGCGAAGACGCAAGCTCGGCCTCGGCTTCAGGGGTCTCCAGAAGCAGCTCGTCGTGGATCTGGAGAATGAGCCGTGACTTCATCCCGCGATCTCGGAGCTCCCGGTGAAGGTCGATCATGGCCTTCTTGATGAGGTCCGCGGCGGAGCCTTGTACGGGGGTGTTCATGGCCTGGCGCTCCGCCTCCATGCGGATGGGGACGTTCCTGGAGCGCAGGTCGGGGAGGCGCCGGAGGCGACCGAGGAGGGTGCGCACGGTGCCGGTCTCGCGCGCCCGGGCGATGGTTTCGTCGATGAAGCGACGCACCGCGGGATAGCGCGCGAAGTAGGCGTCGATGAAGGTCTGCGCCTCCTTCCGGGACACCCCGATGTCCGTGGCCAGGGTGAAGGCCGTCTTCCCGTAGAGGAGCGCGTAGTTGACCATCTTGGAGATGCGCCGTTGCTCCAGGGGCGGGACCGGAGAGAGGGGCCCGAAGATCTCACGCGACGTGCGATCGTGGACGTCCTCTCCCCGGCGGAAGGTGTCGATGAGGGTCTCGTCCTTCGAGAGGTGCGCGAGGATCCGAAGCTCGATCTGGCTGTAGTCGGCGGAGAGCAGCAGGTGCCCGGGCTCGGCCACGAAGGCCTCGCGGATGCGGCGGCCCTCGGGCGTCCGGATGGGAATGTTCTGGAGGTTTGGATCGGAGGCCGAGATGCGGCCGGTCGCCGCCACCGTCTGGTTGAAGGACGCGTGGATGCGGCCGGTCTCGGGGTTCACGAGCCCGGGCAGGGCGTCGACGTAGGTGGACTTGAGCTTCTGAACGGACCGGTAGTCGAGGATCTTCCGGGGGAGCTCGTGGACGAGGGCGAGCTCTTCGAGCACGTCTTCCGCGGTCGAGGCGGCCCGGGTCTTGGCCGTCTTCTTTCCGCTCTGGAGGCCGAGGCGATCGAAGAGGATCTCGCGAAGCTGGACCGGAGAGTTGATGTTGAACTCGCCCTTGGCCAGCGAGTGGATCTCCCGGGTCAGGCCCTCGAGCTGTCTTTCCATGTCGCGACTCATCGACTCGAGAAGCAGGGTGTCGATCTTGACCCCCGCGAGCTCCAGGTCCGCCAGGACCGGGGCGAGCGGCATCTCCATGTCTGCGTAGACCCCGTCGAGCTGCTCTTCGGCGAGCCGGGCCGTGACCAGGTCCGCCATGCGCAGCACCACGTCGGCGTCCTGGCCCGCGGTCTGCGCCGTGGCTTCGACCGAGGCGCTCGGTCCCGCGGTCTCGGCGCCCGTGGTGCGGCGCTCGTTCACGAACTCGACCGAAAGCTCGTCGAGGCTGTAGACACGCCGGCCCGGATTCAGCACGTAGGCGGCGAGAAGCGCGTCGAAGGTCCAACCGGCGCCACGCACGCCCTTCCGCGCGAGGAGGACGAGATCGCGCTTGGCATTGGCGGAGAGCTTGTGGACACCGGCGTCCTCGAGGAGGGGCTTCAAGAGCGCGAGCGCCCGGGTGGGAGCGACCTCGCCCGGGCCTTCGAGGCTCAGGTGACCGAGGGGCACATAGAGGGCGCCGCCGGGGGCCACCGCGAGGGACAGGCCCAGGACCTGCGCCCGCATCGGCTCGGGGTGGGTGCCGACGATGGCCAGGGACACCCGGCCCGCGGCCCGAGCCGCGTCGACCACCGCCTGGAGATCGGTGTCCGAGGCAGCCACCCGATGGTGGGCGGCCGAGGGGTTGGCGTCGGGCACGTATTCCTTGGCGATCGCCTGGAACTCGAGCTCCGAGAAGAGGGCGTGGGCCTCCCCCCGATCGGGCGGGTGGCGCTTCAAGGCGTCGAGATCGAGGGCGATGGGAGCGTCCTGGCGCAGGGTGGCGAGGTCCTTGGAGAGGAGCGCCTCCGCGCGATGGGTCTTGAGGCCCTCCCGATAGGCGGCGCGCTTCACCTTGTCCGCGTTGTCGAGCACTACCTCCACGGGCCCGTACTCCCGGACCAGGTCACGGGCTCCCTTGTCGCCGATGCCGGCCACTCCGGGAATGTTGTCGACGGAATCGCCCATGAGGGCGAGGACGTCGACGATGCGCTCGGGCGGCACCCCCCATTTCTCCTCGACCTTCGCCCGGTCGTAACGGACGGCTCCCATGCCGTCGCGGCCGGGGTTCAGCACCGTGACCTCGTCGCTCACGAGCTGAAGCAGGTCCTTGTCGCCGGAGACCACGACCACGCGCCAGCCCTCGGCCACCGCCTTCGCGGTGAGGGTGGCGATGACGTCGTCCGCCTCGTAGCCGGGCAGCTCGAGAATGGGGATCTTGAGCACCTCGCAGACGCGGCGGACGAAGGGAAGCTGGACCGCGAGGTCGTCGTCCATGCGCTTCCGGTTGGCCTTGTAGTCGGCGTATTGCTCGTGGCGGAAGGTGGCGCCGGGCGGATCGAAGCTGATCCCGATGTGGGTCGGGCGCTCGTCCTGCTCGAGCTTGCGCAGCATGGTGGTGAAGCCGTAGGTAGCGTTCGTGGGCAGACCACGGCTCGTGGCCAAGCCGCGGATCGCGTGATACGCCCGATGGAACTGCGCGTTGCCGTCGACGAGGTAGAGGGTCTTCTTGCCACCAGCGCCTGCCGGTCTCATGGGTCGTATCGTATAGAATCCCGGCCGATGCTGCCCCGCCATGCCGCCGTGCTGCTCATGGCCGCGGGCCTGCAAGGCTGTCTCAGCTACGAGTACGAGCACGAGTTCTGGCTTCGGGTCGATGGCTCCGGCACCATCGACGTCACCGGCCGTCCGGAGCTGTGGACGGCGTTCAAGGGACTCGGAGACCCAGGGGACCCGAAGACGGTGACCCCGGAAGCCGCGCGCGCCCTCTTCACGAAGGCTGGGCTCCGTATCCGGCGGGCCGTGATCACGAGCCGCGGCGGTCGGCCGTACCTCTTCGTCTCCGCGGACTTCCCCGACGTGAACGCCCTCTCGGGCTCGGCCGCTTTCCCCGATCTGCGCATCGCCCTGCGCCGTGAAGGTGACCGGCTGCGGCTCCTCGGCGAGTGGCGGGGGACGCCGGCAAGGTTGGCCCCGGGTGCCATCAATGGCCTTCTTGCCGTTCGCTTCCACCTGCCCAGCAAGCTCTACGAGCACCAGAACGCGACGGACGGAGTCGAGCGCGGCAATATCGTGGGTTGGCGCGAGGACGTGACCGCGGCGCTGCGGGGCGAGCCCCTGGTCTTCGGCGCCCTCATGGACGAGCGCAGCATTCTCTCGTCGACGGTCGTGCTCTTCGGCAGCGCCATCGCCCTCGCCGCGTTGATCCTGTCGCTCGGGGTCTACGCGGTCCTGCGGCGGGGGCGGCGCGACCTCGCCCGCGAGCACGGGGGCGCCCCTCGGCCTCGGGTATAATCGCGCTCGCCATGAACATGCGCCTCGCCTTCGGCTCTCTCGCGCAGTCTCCGGTCGACCTCCTCGTGGTCGTGCTCGACGAGGAGAAGACCCTCCATGCGGTCGACGATCCGGTGATCTCCGGTCACCTCGCGCGGGCGGGGGCCGGGTTCCGCGACAAGTCGCTCAAGCGGGAGTACTTCGTGACCCTGCCCGACGGCGGGCCCGTCCATGCCCTCGTCGTCTTCTGGAGCCCGAGCCTCAAGAGCTTCAACCTCTGGGAGAACGTGAAGACCTTCGTGGCCCGCGGCCTGCGCCTGGCCCGGGACTATCGCCTCGCGCGCGTGGGCGTGCTCGTGAACGCGAGGGACTCGGCGCCGCTCGTGGGCAAGGTGATCGAAGGCGCGGTCCTGGGCGCCTACACCTTCGACAAGTATCGCCAGGAGAAGGACGAGTTCCTGGCCAAGGAGGTCCAGCTCACGGTCTTCGTTCATCCGGACCACCAGGCGGACGCCGAGGCGCGCAAGGCCCGCTACGCCTGGGTCTCCGAGAACGTGAACCGGTGTCGGGACCTCATCAACGAGCCCGGAGCGGCGGTGACGCCCGAGGTCATCGCCGAGACGGCGGGGGACATCGCCAAGGAGCTGGGGCTCGAGATCGAGATCCTCGATCCCGCCGGCCTCAAGGCCCGCGGCTATCACGGGCTCGTGCAGGTCGGACAGGGCAGCGTTCACCCGCCCCGCATGGTGATCCTGCGGCACGTACCCCGACAGGCGTCGAAGGAGACGCTCGCCCTCGTGGGCAAGGGCATCACCTTCGACTCCGGCGGCATCAGCCTGAAGCCCGGCGACCACATGTGGGAGATGAAGGGAGACATGGCGGGAGCGGCCGCCGTGCTCTATGCGATGCGAGCGCTCGGGCGCCTCAAGCCCGACGTGCGGGTGGTGGGGATCCTCTGTTGTGCCGAGAACCTGCCCGACGCCGCGGCCCAGCGCCCCGGCGACATCTTCACCGCCAAGAACGGCAAGTCGATCATGGTCGACAACACCGATGCCGAAGGCCGGCTGGTGCTGACCGACGGCCTCTACCGCGCGGGCGAAGAAGGGGCCACCCACATCGTGGACATCGCGACCCTCACCGGCGCCGTGGTGCGCGCCCTGGGCCCGAGTGTGGCCGGGGTGCTCGGCACGGATCGCGCCCTCATCCAGCGCATCATCCGGTCGGGCGAGAACCACGGGGAGTCCTTCTGGGAGCTGCCCCTCGTCGAGGAGTACAAGGAGTCGCTCAAGACGCCGTTCGCCGACCTCAACAACATCTCGGCCGGGGGCCTGGCCGGGGCCATCACCGCCGGGCTCTTCCTGCGCGAGTTCGTGCCCGAGGGGGCCGCCTGGGCCCACCTCGACATCGCGGGGCCGATGTTCCGGGACAAGGACTGGAAGTACTTCGAGGCCGGCGCCATCGGCTTCGGGCTCAAGACCATGGTCGATCTCTGCGAACGCTTCCGTGATCCTCTCGCCTGACCGCACGAGCTTCGACCGCATCACGGAGTCGGTCTGGCTCGGCTCGCGGATCGCCTCGCTCGAGGACTTTCACCGCCTCCGCGCCCAGGGCGTCCGCGCCTGCGTCGACATGAAGCAGGAAGGTCCCGACCCGTGGGCCTTCGAGGCTTTCCTCTGGCTGCCCACGCCCGATCACGACGCCCCGAGCCAGCGCCATCTGCACCTCGGCATCGCGTTCCTCCGGCAGTGCGAGCAGTTCCAGATGCCCGTCTTCGTGGCCTGCATGGCGGGTGTCGGCCGGTCTTCGACCTTGGTGCTCGCGCATCTCCTGGCGGGCCGGTTCCGCGAGGCGGCGTCCGACGAAGCCCTCAACTTCCTGTCCGCACGCCGACCCGTCGTGCGCCCAAACCCGCGGCAGATCGAAGCCGCCCGCGAAGCCGCCCGCACCTTCACGGGCTAGTCGCGCGCCGCAGAGCTCGTTCCTCGGCGGCCGAGAGGAATCCGTTCTCTGGCTCCGTTGGCTCCTGGTATGGCCTGTCATAACCACTGATCCGATTGACGCCTCGGAAAACGTCTGTATGATTCCCAGCATTTGATGAATGGACTCAAAGGGGGCCGATTTATGTCGAGTCGGGTGCCTCGCTACAGTGTAGCGATCCAGGTCAACTGTGCCACGCGGGATCTGTTTCTGGCGAACCGGATTACCAACATCAGCCGCGGAGGGGTCTTCATCGAGACCGTCCTCCCCCTGGATACCGAGGTGGACCTGAGCTTCAGCTTGCCGGGCTCCGACGTGACCATCGGCGCGCAGGGGCGAGTGGTCTGGACCTACGACATCCGGAAGGGCTCGTGCCACCTGGTCGAGGGCTCGGGCATCCGCTTCGTGGGAATGCCGGCCGAGGAACGACACCTTCTGGAGGATTATCTGGCGAAGCTGACGCCCGTTCCCTCCGCGGGCCCGCCCCCGAGCATCGAGGCCGTGTAGCCTCCCATTCGCCGCGCAGGTCCTCCTACTTGACCGCCGCCAGGGGATCCCTCGTTTCGAGCTCGGCAAACAGGGAAAAGTCGCGGTCGCGCGTCAAGAGAGCCTCGACCCCGTGGGCGACGCAGAGGGCCGCGACCCGCGCGTCGTGAACCGCGGGCCCGCGAACCCGCGGGCGCTTCAGGAAGGTGCGGAGGAGGGGAACGAACTCGGGGGTTTCCGACAGCAGGCGGAGGCTGGGCGAGGCCACCCACGCCTCGATCTGGGCCCAGGCCTGGTCCGGGCGGGTCGCTGCCTCCTTCCAGATTCTCGGATTCGTCACGACACTCCAGAACTCGTAAAGACAGGGCCAGGGAATCGCCCAGGCCCGCGGCCCCTCCGCAAGGTCGCGCACGACCAGGGACGCCTTCTTGTGCTCGCCGGCCTCGCGGCGATGGGCGTAGACCAGGATGTTGGTGTCCAGCGCGAGCACCGGTCAGGCCCCGCCCTCACCGTAGATCTCGCTCCGGAGGTCCTGCCAGCTCAGGGCCTCGAGAGGGTCGGCGGCTCCCGTCTTCCCCACGCTACGATCCGGAAGGTGGTATGCCTTTCCCGGGGGAGGGGCGTCGAGGACCAGCCGCAGCCCCTCCTCGATCAACGCTCGAACCGGCTGTCCGGTGTTGACAGCGTGCTTGCGAGCCCGCTCCAAGAGGGCATCCGCGATCTCGACCGTGGTCTTCATCGATACATACTAGCCATACTGCTGAGTATGGGCAAGCCATATCCGGCGCTAGTAGGAGCTTCCTGCTCCCAGGGAAGCCGCACGCGCGGACGCTTCGCGGGCCGCCGACTTCTCGCCGGCGTTCTGAAGCGCGGCCGCGAGGGTCCGGTAGTACTTGCCGAGATAGGTGTCGGGTACGTGGTAACGGCTGATGGCGTCGAGCGCCGCGTCGACTCCTTCCTGGGGGCGGCCCAACCTGATGAGGACCTGGGCCAGGCCGTTGTAGGGGACGGCGTTCCTGGGTTCGGTGCGAATGGCCGAGCGGAAAGCGCGCTCCGCGTCCGCATACTGCCCCCACTCGAGGTAGACCTGCCCGAGATTGGAGTCGACGATGGCCAGCCTCGAGTCCAACTCCGTGGCCGTTCGAAACTCCCTTGCGGCCCCAGCCTTGTCTCCGGTGCCATACGAGGAGAGCCCCAGGGCGTTGCGGGCCAGGGCAAGAGGCAGGGTCCGGGCCGTACCGGACGCCTCCGTCAGGACCCACTCCGCCCACTTCCGACCGTCGGCCAGGCGCGCGGGGTCCCGGTCGTTGACGCCGTGAAAGGCGAAGCAGTTGGCCAGGACGGCCCCGGCCAGGAGGTTCCGAGCGTCCTTCTGGATCGCGTTGCGGCCGGCGCGCTCCGCCCCATCCCAGTCGCCGACGATGAAGGACTGGTAGGCCACGCGGGCCAGCCCCTGAGCCTCGTTCTCGGCTGGGGACGTCAGGAACAGGTTGATCTCCTTGCCCTCGTCCCGCGCGGAGGAGGTGGCCGCGGCGACGCCGTAACCATGGATGCCGCCAGCGGTAATGGTCACGACCGCCTCGCGCGGCACGTCTGCCTTGAAGAATCCCTTATCGTTGGAGGTCGCGCGTGTTTCTCTCGCGGCCCCGCCCGCCAGGGCGCGCGAGGCCCCGCTGTCCCAGGCCAGACGGACGGGCGCGCGCGGGATCGGGCTTCCGCTGCTGTCCTTCACGACGCCGTAGACGGTGCGCGCCGCCGGTCGCACCGGCGCCGCGCCCAGGTCGTCCACGAGCACCAGCTCTCCACCCTGGATGTCCATGAACGGGGTTTGCTCCTCGCCGCGCTGCGCGTTGACCTCTCGGGGAACGAACTCGTTCAGGTAGCCGGCGAGTGACGTCACCGTCACCCGGCCGCGAACCGCGGCGTCGCCGGAGAGGCCCTTCTCGATGAAGTAGGAGAAGAAGCCGCGCTTCTGCTCCAGCCACTCGTAGGCGCTCTGGCCCCTCTTGCTTGACAGGAAGTTCGCCTTCACTCCTTCCTCGTCCAACCGCTGGAGCGTGAATTCCATCTCGAGTGCTGCCGTCGCCGCGTTCAGCTGCGGCCGCGAAGGATTGATGGGATCGGAGCGGCACGCGTCGACCATCACGAGCCGGTTCCGGGCCGGGATGCTCTGGAGCTTCTGCATCAGTTGGGAGGCAGGGAAGGCGGTGCTTTCGAGAGAACCCACGCTGGCGTAGGAGGCTTCGTAGGTCAGCAGGAAGCGGCGTCCCTCGATCTCCACGCCGTGGCCGGCGAAGAAGAAGAGAAGAAGGTCTTCGGGCCTGACTCGCACCTTGAGCTCCGCGAACGTGTCCAGGATCTGTTGACGAGTCGGCTTGTCGCGGGTGGTGCTCGTCAGCAGACGCACCTGCTCCGGCGGAAACTGGGCGTAACGGCGGAGGGCATTGGCGATGCCCTCCGCGTCAGCCACGGCCCCATCCAGGGGTCGGATCTCAGTGTCCTGGTAGGCGTCGACGCCCACGACGACCGCCCAGCGACTCGCGGCCTCGGTCGGGCCTGGCCAGAGGTCGAGCATCGCGAGGCCAGCGGCAACGAGGTGAACGTTCGCCCATCGGCGAGTGGCGGCCGTAACCGACCTCCTAGAAACTGAACCCGAGGCCGACCGTGAGGCGCGATTGGGAGTCCGTGCGCGTCTTGAAGTCGGTCGCCTCCACGAAAGGTTCGAGGCCCTCCACGAAAGGTTCGATGCTCCTCGTCTTGCCCACGAACCAGTAAGACAAGTCGAGTCCCAGGCCCTTGTAGATACTCAGGCTCCCCGCGACGAAAGCGGACGGAACGGTCTCGTCGTTCTCGAAGCGCAGCGGAGACTTGCCAGGGATGCCCTCCTTCAGGTACGCACCGGCTCCCAGGGACAAGCCCCAGCGCCTCTCGGACCTCCGATAAACGGCGAAGAGGGTGAGGTCGTTGGTCGTGGCGTGGAACTGCGGCACGGGACCGGGAGTGCCCGCGGGCAACTCGCCCAGGGGCAACTCGCCCAAGGGGATCGTGGTGGGGAACGGGTCCGACGGGTGGAGCTTGACCGTCCACTTCGCATCGACGAGAGACTGTCCCAGCCCCTGTTGTGTCCTGACGAAGCCCACTTGGACGCCAATCGCCTTGTAGAAGAAGCCCACGTGGGCCTCGTACATCGTGAGCTTCAGCGGCACCGTCGCGACTAGGGGACCGACCAGGGGACCGACCGGAGTGGCCACGCCGAACAGGGCGTTGAGGGCGAAGTCATTCTGGCCGATCGCGTTGTGCCACCCTCCCAGGGTCATGGACCAGTTTCCCTCTCCGAGCGCGAAGGCCATTTCGCCGGCCACCATGAAGTTGGAGTTGGGCTGGCCGCTGATGACCCCGCCGGTGATGCTCGTCTGGGAGATGTTGATGTAGACCTCCTTGTAGTCCCATTTCGCTAGGGGCGTTTCCATGAGGTGGAACGAGAACTTGTCGCGCTTTGACCCTCCCGTGGTGGAGGGCGCTGACATGGGGACGGTGATGATCTGGGCAGAGGCCGTCGCGGCGCACGCCAGGAGCAATGCGGCGGTCGCCCCGAGCTTGGGACGCGACTCCATCGCTTCTTGCCGATCAGGCATCGTAGACCCCCGGCCGTCGCCCGACTCGCGCAACCGGCTTGGCTGGAGGGACTTCCTGAATCAAAATATGCCTCTCGGCCAAAGAATGCAACAGAAGGGGACAAGAAAGGTGTAATCTGGCGCTACGGAGCCAACCGACAGAGGCGGGACCGAGTTCCCTGAGGGAGCCGAGGTTGCAGTTCCCAGCGCGGGCAAGGCGGGATGTCATGAGGAGACTCGTGATTGCGAGCCTTCTGGGGCTCCTTGCGATCGGCGCCGCCGCCGCGGACCCGCAGGCCGAGAGCAGGCCGGGCGGCAGCGGGAGTCTCGCTCGGGGCGGCGCACTCCTGTCGGCGGGGCGCTACCTCGAGGCGGCGGATGCCTTCAAGGAAGACTTGGCGGGGGCCGCGTCGAAGTTCACGGTGCAGGTCGCGGTCTATTGCGACGTGGCTTATCTCGAGCGCCATCTGCGGACCTCCGGCGTTCCGCGAGATCTCTTCCTCCTCCACCGGACGGTCCGCGACCAGGACTGCTTCGGCCTCTACTGGGGGCTCTTCGACTCGCGCACGTCAGCCGCGGCAGCGAGCCGGGCCGCGCCGCCGGCCGCCCAGACCCCGGACCGGATGACAGCGGCCGTGGCCGCGGTGCTTGCCTCGATTCCGGCGAGCGCCCCGCGGGCCGCCCGCGCGGCCCCGAGCGCGGCGTCTCCGCCCCCCGCGACCAGCGCGCGGGGTGCCGGCGCGAGGGGCGTCGGCACGAGGGCTCTCGACCCGATTGAGCCCGAGGAAGCGCCCTCACCGCCGACGAGCCAGAGCGGGGCCGCCCCCCCCACCTTGCCGCCCGAGAGATCCTCCCCACCCCCGCCGGCGACGCACGCCCTCGAGTCGCCGACCAAGCCGGCCGACGCCCTGACCGTGACCAGCCCGATCGTAGAGCTTGCCTTCGGGTACGCGTACCTCTGGGATGACAGCCTCAGCCTCAAGGACTTCGGGATCAACCAGAGCTTCAAGCTGGGTGCGTTCTTCTCGGTCACCGTCAACGTGTCGCGGAGGCTCGGCCTCGTTGGCGAGGTGAGCCTGCACGACGGCTCACTGGCGGTGTCCGAGCCGGCCGCGATCACACCCTTTGGGAAGCAGGCCTCGCCGCTCGCCGGAGTGAACCCGAGCGTCCAGGCCTTCCACGCCGGCGTCCGGTACACCGACCACGACGACCGGGTCGTCACGCCGTACGCCCAGGTGCTGGTCGGAGCCACCCGCTACTCGCGCAGCGTGTCCGACCAAGGCACGTCCGTGACAGCGTCCTTGACCCACACCTCGGTCCAGCCCGGCCTTGGGATCGCAGGGCGGATCTCCGATACGGTCGCCATCGACGCCGGCGTCGACTATCGCTGGGTCATCCAGCCCGATGAGCCGGATGCGAACCAGTTCCGGGCCCATGCTGGACTGGTCGTGCGCCTCGGCAGGCGCGTCAGCCAGGTGCCGCCCAAGAGTCCCCCACCCGAAGCCGCTGGCCACGGGAACCCGTGAAGGCCGCCGCCCGGTCGCGGTCTCGAACGCCGTGGATCTTGCTCCTCGCCTGGGGCTGCTTGTCGTCGCGGGGCCTCGCCTTCGACCTCATCACACCCGCGGAAGGGACACGCCCCGACGATCGCTACAAAGAGGGGGATCGGCCGGGGCCCCTCCTCGGGCCCAGGGTGGAGGTCCACGGCATTCTCACGACCACCTCCCCCTTCGAGTTGACCGTCGAGATCACTCCCCGCGGCGGGGCGAGGATCAACGTCGACTCGCTCCAGGTGACGTACCGGAAGAAGCCCGCGGTGAATCTCCTCCCGCGAATCCGGAACCTCGTCAGCGAAAGCGACCGGAAGCTCGTGATCCGCATTCGTGACGCACACGCCCCGGTGGGCAAGCACCAGATCCTGGTGCAGGTCGAGGACACTCTGCAGCACCTGGGCCGGAGAGCCATCGACCTCGAGGTGATTCCCGTTCCCTAGGGTCCTGACCCAGAAACAGCAGAGCCCGCGGCGGGCCCGCCTCCGCCGCGTGAGAGGACGAGGTCGGCGAGCACGCCGCCCGCGAGGTATCCCGCGAGCCTCGCGGCCGCGAACGACGCGATCCCCTCCAGGGTCAAGCGCACCTCGTCGGCTCGCGGGATGACGTTCTCCCCTCCCAGGAGCGGCACCAGCACGGAATCCAGCAACACCGACGCGAGTGCGACGACAGAGCCGGCCAGGAGCTTCCGCGACAGGGGGATGCGGAACTGGAGTGTGTTGGCGGCACCCAGCAGGATCGACGCCACCACGGAAGGGACCAGGGGGTTGACCGTCCCCAGGCGAAACACGGTCACGAGGTGCAGCGAGCTCAGGAGAAGGATGGGCAAGAGGAGAACGAAGGCCCAAGCCCGCGCGGGCAGCCCGTGCGCAGGCTCCTGGCCGCACCCGAGCTTCGAGGGCAGTTGCTTGATCAGCTCGTTCAGGTCCACCGCCCAGCGGTCGCGCCTGAGCTCGAAGGCGTTGCGCCAGGCCAGGTCCCGAATGGGCTCGGGCAGATCCTCTGGGCGCGGGACCTTCGCCCCGGGGAGGAGAACAGGGATCACCTTCTTGTCCTTCTCGAGCGCGGTCTGGATCTCGAAGCGCACGAAATCGGCCGGATCTTCCAGGCGGCGCTTCCCGGTCTCAGGGCTCATCGCTTCCAGCCAACGGGGCCCGATCAGGGCGAGGATCACGTCGCACACCGCGAGCTTCTCCGACAGGATCCCCCGGAAATCGACGCCCGGCGGGATGTCGGGGTCCATGAACACGAGATCGCGACGACACCGCCGGCCGAGGTCGTCGAAGAGGCGGCCCGCGTCCGCGGCCGTGTCTTCCCGACGGTAGCTGATGAAGATGCCCGTCATTCACCCTCGCGAGGCTCTCCGGGCGGCTGCGCCTTCGGCCGTCGCCGACCGCACCACGCCCTCTGCGGTGGCCCACCGACGCAGGACCCGGTGTCCTCCTGATCGACGATCGCGCATTGAATGCCTCCCGATAGATTGGACGCGCCATCAACGGCCTGGCGGCACGCCGGTTCGAGACACGTAGCCGTCGACTCCTGCCGGCGCCAAAAACGGGTATGAACGAGATTAGAGCGCACTCGGGTGGTCGACACAAGGGAGCGATGGCCTTGGAGGGTCCGCCAAGGCGTCGCCCCGGAAGCTCCGGGCGGTTCGATTTCCTGCCTCAGGGAACGACCGGAAGGACTACGAGCGCGATCCACGCACTCGACCTCACCAGCGCGACATCGGCGTCCCGCGCGACACGGCGGGGCGCACCCCGCAGGGAGCGCACGGGCGCTCCCGATCCGCGATAGACTCCGTATCGCTCAACATCCTGGCGATCGTCAACCTCCCGCGCGGGACGTTTCGCGGAGAAGAGGCCCGCCGTGATTGGCAAGACCGTGTCCCACTACCGCGTCCTGCGGATGCTGGGCGGCGGGGGTATGGGCGTCGTGTACGAGGCCGAAGACACGCGGCTCGGCCGGGCCGTCGCCTTGAAGTTTCTCCCCGAGACTCTCGCCCAGGACCCCGTGGCCCTCGAGCGATTCCAACGCGAGGCGAGAGCGGCTTCTGCTCTCAACCACCCCGGCATCTGCACGGTGTACGACATCGGCGAAGCCGACGACCAGCACTTCATCGCTCTCGAGCGCATGGACGGGCGCACGCTCAAGCACCGAATTGACGGCCGGCCCATGCCCGTGGAGACGCTGCTCGAGTTGGCGATTCAGATCGCGGACGCGCTCGAGGCGGCCCACGCCAGGGGAATCGTCCACCGCGACATCAAGCCCGCGAACATCTTCGTGACGGAGCGGGAGCAGGCGAAGCTCCTCGACTTTGGATTGGCCATGCTGGGCCCGGAGCGGCGGGTGACGACGGACCGCGAAGTCTCGAGCCTGCCCACCTCGTCCACACCACCCGAGCATCTGACGAGCCCGGGGACGGTATTGGGGACGGTGGCCTATATGTCGCCGGAGCAGGCTCGGGGAAAGGCGCTCGACGCGCGGACGGACCTCTTCTCGTTCGGCGCGGTTCTCTACGAGATGGCGACAGGACGGCTGCCCTTCGACGGGCCGACGGCTCCGGTCCTCTTCGACGCGATCCTCAACCGGGAGCCGATTCCCCCCGACGCAGGTCAATCCGGTCTTGCCGGCAGAGATGGAGCGGATCATCGGCAAGGCGCTGGAAAAGGACCGCGAGGTACGCTACCAGTCGGCGCGGGACCTGCTCGCTGACCTCAAGCGCTTCAAGCGCGACTCGGCCTCGGGGCGCATGTCGCCAGGAACGGGCGTGGCCGGACTCGCATCCGTGCCGGTGGTGGCCACCAGAAGGCGCCAAAAACGCTTCGTCCCTGCCACGCTCGGTCTGGTCGTCGCGCTCGGAGGCCTGATGGCCGCGGTGTGGCGGGCGTCGTCGCTGCCGCCGCCGAAGGTCACCGGCACGACACAGATCACGAACGATCGCTTGCTCAAGAGCAACCCCGTCACCGACGGCTCACGGCTCTACTTCTCGGTGCAGCGCAGCCTCAGCGATAGCCCGGAGGAGCGTTTCCTGGCCCAGGTGGCCAGCACGGGCGGGGAGACGGTCACCCTGGCTCCGGGAATATCCCAGATCCTGGACATCTCACCCGAGGGCACCGAGCTGCTCGTCTCGATGTTCAAAGGCTGGGAAGACGAAGCCGACCTCTGGGTGAGACCCGTCCTGGGCGGAACGCCGCGACGCTTGGGGGACCTGCGAACCGGACTGGTGTCGTTCGGAGGCGCCTGGTCCCCCGACGGCGCGAAGATCGTCCATACCCGGGGGTACGAGCTCCGCCTGGCGCACAGCGATGGGACTGAAGCCCGCACGCTCGCGACCGCGCCCGGCCGGCCATCCTGGCCGCGCTGGTCACCGGATGGACGTCGCATACGCTACACGGTTTGGGAGGGCCAGACCGGCGTATCCACGCTCTGGGAAGTCGACGCCAATGGAGCCAACCCGAGGGAGGCTCTGCAAGGTTGGAAGGGACCAAACCCATGCTGCGGCTCCTGGACTCCGGACGGCAGGTACTTCGTCTTCGTGGCCGACGGCAACCTCTGGGCCGTACGCGAGGAACGGGGGCTTCTCCAGCGGGGCCGTGCGACGCCGGTGCAGTTGACCTTCGGGCCGATGAGGTTTGGCACACCGTTGCCGAGCCGCGACGGCGAGCGGCTTTTCGCGGTGGGGGGCCAGGAGAAAGGAGAGCTGCTCCGCTTCGATAGCGGACTCGGGCAGTTCGTTCCATTCCTGTCGAGCCTCTCGGCCTGGGGCGCGGCCTTTTCGAAAGACGCGAGCTGGGTCGCCTACGTCACCTTCCCGGAGGGGGCCCTTTGGCGAAGCCGCGTAGACGGGACCGAGCGCCTGCAGCTCACGTTTCCACCCCTCGGGGCCGCATGCCCGCGCTGGTCTCCGGATGGACAGCAGATCGCGTTCTACTCCAGGGCCGCCTCCGGCAGCTTCGGCAGCTCGAGGATCTACTGGATCCCGGCCACAGGGGGCACTCCGCGCCGGGCCACGAACCGTGAGCTTGCCGAAATGGACCCGTCTTGGACGGCTGACGGGCGGCGAATGCTTTTCGGAACGGCGCCATGGCACGTAGCGCGTACGTCTCCGGACGCCGTGATCCATGTGCTGGACGTTGCGACCGGGGGGGTTTCGGAGCTGCCGGGCTCCCAGGGGCTATTCGACCCCCGTCTCTCGCCGGATGGCCGGCACGTCGTGGCCCTGTCCTTCGACAGGCTCACCCTCATGCTCTTCGACTTCAATCTCGGCAAGTGGACCGAGCTCTACAAGGGCATCGCCGGATGGTCGAACTGGTCCCGGGATGGTCGTCATGTGTACTTCGACGGCGGTTCCGAGGTGCGCCGTGTACGGATCGACGACGGCCACGTCGATGTGGTCGCCAGCCTGAAAGGCTTCGGCCGACCGTCCGGCTGGGGAGCATGGGTCGGTCTCGCGCCCGACGACTCGCCCCTGGTCCTCCGCGATGTGGGCACCCACGAGATCTACGCCCTCGACTGGGAAGCACCGTGACTACGGTCGGACTCCTCTGTCGGCGGCGCTGGTGAGGCCAGTGGCGTCAACACCGGCCAGCGAGTGTGCAGGAAGGGGTCCCTCGAGGTAGACAGACGGCCAGCCTCACTCGCGGCGCAGGGCCTCCATGGGCTGGAGCTGGGCCGCGCGCCACGCGGGGTAGAAGCCGAAGCCCACCCCCACGAGCACGGCCATGAGAAGCGCCACGACCAGCATCAAGGGCGCGAGCGCCGTCGGCCAATCGGCCCAGTGCTGAATGAGGATTGCCCCCGCCACTCCCAGGATCGCCCCCAGCACGCCGCCGATCGAGGTGAGTAGGGACGACTCGACCAGGAACTGGGCAGCGATGTCCTTGCGCCTGGCCCCGAGCGCGCGCCTCACGCCGATCTCGCGGGTCCGCTCGGCGACGCTCGCGAGCATGATGTTCATGATCCCGATGCCGCCCACGAGGAGGCTGATCGCGGCCACGGCGCCCGTCACCGCGTTGAAGATCTGCTGCGTGCGCTCGCGCTGGCGGAGGATCTCGCGCGGGACGATCACGTCGAAGGCCGTGCCCCCGGTGGTCCGCGACAGCAGGGCTCGCACCACCTCGGCCGTGGCGCCCACCCGCTCGGGGACGGCCACCCGGACCACCAGCTCGTCGACGCCGTCGGGCTGAGCATCGGCCCCGCGGTCGAGAGCGGACCAGGGCACGAACAGACACCGGTTCACGTCACGCGTGCGGATGGGCCCCGGCTTGCCGCGGGCCGACGCCCGCTCTTCGAGGACGCCCACGACCTGGAACCAGTCGCCCCCGATCGACACCCGCTCGCCCCGCGCGTCGCCGAACGGAAAGAGGGCGCGGGCCAGGGTCGCCCCCAGCACCACCACGCGCTTCCGGTCCTGGAGGTCCAGGGGAGCGAGGAACCGGCCCTTCTCGAGGGACAGGCGGGCCGCGTCGCGGTACCCGGGAGTGGTGCCGACCGCAGTGGCGTCGAGCGAGCGTCCGCCCCCGGTGACGGGAAGGCTCGCTTCGCGAACCGGGGCCACCGCCATCACGTCCGGCACCACGGCGCGAATCGATTCCGCGTGGCCGAGGCGAAGCCCGGAGGAGGGCACGTCCGGGGCGGGGCGCGCGCGCACGGTCACGGTGTCGATGCCCATCGCCCCGATCTGGGCGATGGCCTCTCGCCGCGCGCCTTCCCCCACCGAGGCCATGGCCACGACTGCGGACACGCCGAAGACGACGCCCAGGATCGACAGGCTCGAGCGGAGCTTGTGCAAGAGCAGGCTGCGGAGGCCGAAGCGGAGGAGGACCCGGCTCGAAGTCACGCGAGGCGTCCGTCGCGCAGGTGAATGCGCCTGTCCGCCCGCGCGCCCAGGGCCTCGTTGTGGGTGACGAGGACGATGGTCCGCCCCTCGCCATGAAGGCCATCGAGCAGCGACGCGATCTCTTCGCCGGTCGCGCTGTCGAGGTTGCCGGTGGGCTCGTCGGCCAGGATCAAGCGCGGCTCCGTCACGAGGGCGCGAGCCACCGCCGCCCGCTGGGCCTCGCCGCCCGACAGCTCGGAGGGTCGATGGTCCGACCGATGGCCGAGGCCGACGCGGGCCAGGCAGGCGAGGGCGCGGGGCCGCCACTCGGCGAGGGGCACGGGGCCGTAGAGAAACGGGGTCTCCACGTTCTCCACCACGGTCAGCTCGGGGATCAGGTGGAAGGACTGGAACACGAAGCCGATGCGGAGGTTGCGAATGTGGGATAGGCGGTCGTCGTCGAGGGACGCAACCTCCTCGCCGTCGAGCCGGTATTCGCCGGCGCTCGGCCGGTCGAGACAACCCAGGATGCCGAGAAGTGTCGACTTGCCCGAGCCCGAAGGCCCCATGATCGCGACCTTCTCCCCGCTCTCGATCCGGAGCGACACGCCGGCGAGCGCCACGACGTCGCCGCCGCCGCGGGGGTAGACCTTGCTCACCCCCGCGAGATCGACGAGCGGAGGTGCTTGAACGCTCAACGCGCGGGCAGGCCGCTGAAATCGGAGGGGGCCGCGGTGGGATCGCGCAGGCAAACCCGCTCCCCGCGGCGCAGTCCCTTGAGAACGACCGCGAAATCCTGGTTCGAGGGCCCGAGCACGACCTCCACCGGCCGGATGCTTCGCCGGTCGACCACGTACACGAGGTGGCGGCCCTCGCGCTCGAACACCGCCTCGAGGGGCACGTAAAGGGCCTTGGGCAGCGACTCGACCTGCAGCTCGACCTGGGCGGTCATGCCCGGGCGGAGCCTGGGCTCGCGCTCCTTGATCTCCACGGTCACGCCGAAGAACTTCGTGCCGCGCCGGTCCTTGCCCTCCTGGGCGAGGGTGCCCACGAGGGTGACCGCACCGGTGAGCTTCAGGTCCGGGTAGGCCTCGACGCGCACCCTGACCTGCTGGTTCTTCTCGACCTTGTGGATGTCGGTCTCGCGGACCTTGGTCTCGACCACCATGGCCGAGATGTCGGGCAGGATGATGAGGGGCTGGTTGGCCCAGACCTGGTCGCCCACCTGCGGCTTCCTCTGCTCGGAGCCGAAGAACACCTCCTTGTAGACCACGATCCCGGGCACGTCGGCCCGCACCTCGGTCCGCGCGAGCTGGGCCTTGGCCAGGTCCAGCTTGCTCGAGGCCTCCTCGATGCGGCTCTCGGCGGCGTCGATGGCGGCGCGCTTCTGCGCCGTGCGATAGGAGGCGGCGGCCTCGAGCTGGCGCGCCGTTTCCTTGCTCTGCACCGCGTCGGATCGCGCCTGGGCCAGCTCCAGGGGTCGGCCGAAGTTCAAGAGCGAGTCGTGGCGGCGACGGGCCAGGTTGAGGTCCTCCTGGGCTCGACTCACCTGCTGCTCGGCCCGCTCCAGCTCGGCCTTCGTGATGAAGCCCTCGGCGAGGAGCGGCTTCAAGTCCGCGAGGGCACTCTCGGCCTTCTTGAGGTCGCGCTCGGCGTTGCCGACGGCGGCCGCGGCCTCGTCCTCCTTGAGCCGCCCCTTGCCTTCCTGGACGTCGCGCAGCTCGAGGTCGCTCCGCTCCACCTTGAGCCGGGCGGTCGCAAGCTCCTCGCGGTTCTGGATCTGCTGGAGGTTCACGTCCTGCCGTGCCTTCACGAGGTCGGCCTCGGCCTGCGACAGAAGGGCCTGGTTGCGGCGGATCTCTTCCTCGAACGGCGCCGCATCGAACAGGACGAGGAGGTCGTCCTTCTTCACCAGCTTTCCCTCCGGAGCCAGGGCCACGATCTTGGCCTGGTTGCTCTGGATGGTCGAGGCGTAGGTCATGGAGCGGAGGGCCTGGAGGGTGCCGGCTTCGGTGATCGTGACCCGGAACGGCCCCTCCTGGACCCGGGCGGTGGCGATGCCCTGCGCGGGATCGCCGCCGGAGAACGCGAACGACAGCCCGAGGGCCAGGGCCGTGGCCACCGCGAAGACGGCGGCGGTCCGGCGTGGGTGGCGCCGAGCCTCGCCGGCCAGGCCCTGCAGGTTCTCGCGGGTCCAGGTGTCGCGCCGCAGCCAGGGGCGAGCGGCCTTCGCGGCACGGGCGTTCATCTCGAGGACCGCCCGGCGCAGCATTTGCCAAGAAGTCACGAGCCGGCCTCGGTGGCAAACTCGAGGCGTCTCCCGAAGGGAGCGCCGAACAGCTCGGAGGAGGCCGGCGCCGTTGCGGCGGGCTCCTCTGAGAATTCGGTGGCCACGTCCAGGGTACCGGTGACGCGCTTCAGCTCGACCAGGGCGACCTTGTAGCTCGCGAGAAGGCCCGCGAGGGCGCTCCGCGCCAGCACCAGGCTCCCCTCGGCGTCCACCACGTCGAAGTTCGAGGCCAGGCCTCGCTCGTAGCGCAAGGTGGCGAGCCGGCGCTGTTGGGCCGCCACCGCGACCGCCTGCTTCTGGAGCAGGACGCTCTTGCGAATGCGCACGATCTCCCGAACCGCGGAGCGGACCTCCGCCTCCACGTCGAGCTCCCGTTCGTGAAGAGCGCGCTCGCGCGCAGCGAGGTCGAGCTCGGCGAGCGCCCGGTTGGCCTTGTCGGCGGAGCGCTCGAGCGGATAGGACGTGCTGAGGCCGAACGTGGTGCGGGTGTCGGCGAGGTTCCAGGCGTCCGAGAAGGCCGGGCCGCCGCCGAGACGGGAGACGCCCAGGACCGCGTCGAGCTGGGGCAGGAGGTTCTGCTTGGCGAGGGCGAGGCTCCGGCGCGCGTCCTTGACCTGGTCGCGGGCTTCCTGGATCTCGATGCGGTGCTCGAGCGCGCGGAGCACCAGGGCCTCGAGGGGTTCCGGCTCCGTCGTCACCGTTTCCATGAGGGAGACGGCGGGGGGCTCGACGGGATCGCCGGGGGGAAGGGCCAGGAGGGCGCGCAGCCGCTCCAGCGCCGATTGGAGCGCGGCCTCGGAGCGCACCAGCGAATCCTCGGTCTGCGCCGCTTGAAGCTCGGCTCGGAAGACGTCGAGCTTGCTGGCCAGGCCGACCTTGAGACGGGCCTCCGAAGCCAGGAGCAGGCTCTGGCTTCGCTTCAGGCTCTGCCTCGAGACGGCGAGGAGCTCGCGCTCGGCGATCACGCCGTAGAAGGCAGCCGCGGCCTGAACCGCCAGGCGCTGGCGAGAGAGCTCGTAGTTGCGTTCCTGGGTTTCATGGGCCCGGCGGCTGTTGGTGAGGTCGTAATAGGTCGCGTTCGGCCCCGCGCCTCGCAGCAAAGGTTGCCTCACGAGCAGGGTGGCCGAAGCATTCCGGGCGGCCGGGTTGCCGCTGTCCTCGTTGGACGTGAACGCCGCCCCACCCTCGACCGTGCCCCCGCTCCAGGGAAGCTTCTGGGAAAGATCCACCCCGAACGAGGTGCCCTCGGAGGTCTGGGCAAAGCGTGGCGTCACCTGGGGCAGGAACTGGCCCCGCGCCACGCCCACGCGAAAGCCCGCGGCGGCCACGCTGTCGGCCTGGTCGAGGACCTGGAAGTTGCGCTCGAGGGCGATGGCCACGGTCGCGGCCAGGCTCAAGGTGCGGGCAGAGGCGGCGGGGCCGGGGACGGCCTCGTCCTGGGCCTCGTCGGCGCCGGCTTCGAGGCTCGAGGGTTCCTGGCCTCCGGTGGACGGCAGGGGCGGCTCCTGGCCCGCGGCGCGACCGGCGACGAACGATACCAAGAGGCCCATGGCCAGGATTCCGGCACGATTGCGTTCCACCCGTGGGTCGAGATTAGCGGGGCAAGGGCGAATATTCAAACCTGCCTTGCCCCGCCCGGTGGCCGCTGGTAGTCTGCTGCTTTCCTGTCGCCTCAGAGGTCCAAATCCATGAATCGCCCGAATCGGACCGGCATGCTGCTCGGCCTCGCCTTCCTGGCGACGTCGCTCCACGCCGCGGAGAAGCCGCAGATAGAAGTGACCGAGGTCGTGCTCGGCAACGGGATGAAGTGGCTGCTCTTCGAGCGCCACGAGTCGCCGACCGTCGCCGCGGGTTGGACCGCGCGGGTGGGCTCGGTGAACGAGCGGCCGGGGATCACCGGCCTCAGCCACTTCTTCGAGCACATGATGTTCAAGGGCACGAAGATCATCGGCACCAAGGACATCGACGCCGACTTGAAGCTCATCGAGGACCAGGAGAAGGTGCGCGAGGCCATGCGCGCGGAAATGGTCAAGATGCGCGAGATGCTCCGGCGTGGTGAGATCGACGACATCCAGAAGCCGGAAAGCCGCACCCCGCGCTACCTCGAGCTCGAGAAGGAGTATGACGCCCTCGTCCAGAAGCAGCGCGAGACCATCGTCAAGGACGCCCTCGATCAGATCTACACCAGGAACGGCGGCGAGAACCTGAACGCCTTCACGACCGAGGACCAGACCGCCTACTTCATCCGGCTTCCCAGCAACCGCCTCGAGCTCTGGGCCTGGCTCGAGTCGGATCGTCTCTTGAACCCCGTCTTCCGCGAGTTCTATTCCGAGCGCGACGTGGTCTTCGAGGAGCGACGCATGCGGACGGAGTCGACGCCGCTCGGCAAGTACGACGAGGCCTTCAACGCGCTCTTCTGGGAGGCGCATCCCTACCTCTGGCCGGTGGTGGGCTGGCCTTCCGACATTCCCATGTACACGCTGGCCCAGGCCAAGGACTACTTCGCCACCTACTACGCCCCCAACAACATCACCGGAGTCCTGGTGGGCGATTTCAAGATCGCGGAGACGAAGCCCCTCCTCGAGCGCTACTTCGGACGCATCCCCCGGGGCAAGATCGACCCGCCCGCGGTCGTGACCCTCGAGCCCAAGTCCCTGGGCGAGCAGCGATACAGCGCTTCGGCCGAGACCTCCCCCACCGTCCGCATCTGGTGGAAGAGCGTTCCTTTCGTGCACAAGGACTTCGCCGCCCTCGACCTCCTGAGCGACGTCCTCTCCGGCCGCACGGGGAGGTTGTACAAGGGGCTCGTTCTCGGCCGGCAGATCGCCAACGAGGCCCACGCCGCCATCGACTTCAGGAAGTACGCGAGCATCTTCGAGCTCGAGACGGTAGTGAAGGACGGCAAGGATCCCGCAGAAGCCGAGCGGGCGATCGACGAGGAGATCGCGAAGATCCAGAAGGAAGAGGTTGGGGCCGAGGAGCTGCTAAAGGTCAAGAACCAGTTCAAGGCGAACTCCTATAGGCGGCTGTCGTCACCCTTCTTCATCGCCCAGCAGCTCATGGTGTACGACGCCCTGGGCGACTGGCGGTACATCAACAACGCGGCCGAGAAGGCGGACGCGGTGAGCGCCGCGGACCTCCAGCGCGTGGCGCAGACCTACCTCACCAAGGAGAACCGGACGGTCGGCGTGTTCCTCAGGAAGGAAGGAGCGGCGCCTTCGGATCCCGCCCTGGCCGCCCTCACCCCCGCGGCGGCAACCATGGTGCGCCAGGGCCTGAAGCAGATCGAAGCCGAGACCGACGCGGCCAAGCTCCGGCAGGGCATGGACCAGATGAAGGCCGCGGCCGGACAGGCCCCGCCCGAGTTCAAGCCCGGCATCGACATCCTGCTCAAGAAGGCCGAAGAGCGACTGGCCGTCCTGGAAAGCGGGAAGAAGTAGCAATGAAGAACCTGAACGTCGCCACCCTCGCCGTCCTCGCCGCAGCGCCCCTCTCCTGGCCGGTCTCCGCTCAGGAGATTCCAGCCCGACCCGAGGCGCTGACCTTCAAGCCCATCGCCTACACGCCTCCGGTGGCCAGGGACCACCGCGTGGTCCTCAAGAACGGCATGGTCGTCTTCATCGCCGAAGACCGGGCGTTGCCCCTCGTCAACATCACCCTCACCGTGCGCGCCGGGAGCTGGCTCGAGCCCACAGGCAAGGAAGGGCTCGCGGCCCTGACCGGAGCACAGTTGCGCCGGGGCGGGACCAGAAGCCTGAGCGCCGAGGCGCTGGACGAAAAGCTCGACTTCCTCGCGGCCCAGGTCTCGTCCGGTATCGGCGCCACCGCCGGTTCGGCCGGCCTCAACTGCCTGGCCGACAACCTCGACGAGTCGCTCCGGCTTTTCGTGGAGATGCTCAAGGAGCCGCGCTTCCAGGAGGACCGCCTGGCCCTGGCCAAGGAGCAGGCCCTCCAGGAGATGAAGAAGCGCAACGACGACGCCGAGGACATCGAGGGCACGGAGTGGAATGCTCTCCTCTACGGCGAGAGCCACTTCACGAACCACTTCTCGACCGAGGCCTCGATCAAGTCCATCACCCGGGACGATCTCGTGGCTTTTCACCGACGGACCTTCACCCCCGCCCACATGATCGCGGCGGTCTCGGGCGCCTTCTCGAAGGCGGACATGCTGCGCAAGCTCGAGGCCGCGTTCTCCAACTGGCCCATCCCGGGCTCGGCTCTCCCAGAGGTCCCGGGGACGGTGGCGAGCGTCCCCCCCGGCCTCTACCGCCTGCCCAAGGACGTGAACCAGGGCCGGGTCTCGATGGGCACGGTCGGGGTCAAGCGTGACAGTCCCGACATCTACGCCCTCGAGGTCATGAACGAGATCCTGGGCGGCGGCGGCACCTCGAGGATCATGAAGTCGGTGCGGTCGAACGAAGGGCTCGCCTACTCCGCGGGCTCGGCCATCTCGTTCGGGGTCTTCTACCCCGGCCGTTTCCGCGCCCTGTTCCAGTCGAAGAGCGAGAGCGTGGCCCTCGCCACCAGGCTCGTCCTCGAGGAGATCAAGAAGATCCGGGAATCGCCGGTCAGCGAGGAAGAGCTCGACACGATCAAGCGCAACCTCGTCGAGACCTTCCCGAGCAGCTTCGCCTCGAAGGCCCAGGCCATGGGCATCTTCGCCGCGGACGAGTACACGAGGCGCGACCCCGCCTTCTGGTCGACCTATCGCGACCGGATCAAGGGGGTCACCGCGGCCGACGTGCAGCGGGTGGCGAAGCAATACATCGTGCCGGAGAAGCTGGTGATCCTGGTGGTGGGGAACCAGGCCGACATCGACAAAGGCGATGGCAAGAACACCGTGAGCCTCGCCTCTCTCGCCCCCGGGGGCAAGGTGGAGAACCTCGCCCTCCGCGATCCCCTGACCATGAAGCGGAAGTAGCTACTTCCGGAAGGCGGCGACGAACTCCTTCAGGAGCAGCGGGTTGTTGCTCTTGATGGCGCCGGTCAGGAAGTCCTTGGCGGAAGGGGTGTGGCGGCCGTTCCACACGTCGAGGAACATCGCCTCCGAGGCCTTGAAGAAGCAGTCGGCGTCGCTTTCGGGCCGGCCCGCGGTCACGTCGCACTTGTCCGTGCCCAGGGACACCGTCCACTTCTCCTTCTCGCCCAGCGAGAAGTAGAACGTGCGCGGGGTCTTGACCTTGCCCTTCACCGAACATCTTGGGCAGCCCCTTCATGACCTTGGCGATCTCCGAAGCGGCCATGAACCTCTACTGGACTCCCGGCAACGAAGAGATGTAGTCGCTCACGAGCTTCTTCTGGGCTTCGGGGGTCAGGGACGACTTCACGATCTTGCCCGCGGCTTCGACCGCGATGTCGGCCACCTGGGCGCGCAGCTCCTGGATGGCCTGGCTCGTCTCGCGCTCGATCTGGGCCTTGGCCCGCGCCACGATCTGGTCGGCCTCGGTGCGCGCCTTGGCCATGAGATCGTTCTTGAAGACTTCGGCGTCCTGCTTGGCGCGCGCCACCATCTCCTCGCGCTCGCGGCCCGCCTGGCGAAGCATCTCCTTGTGCTGGGCGAGCAGGGACTGCGCGTCGGCGTTGGCCTTCAAGGCGCCCTCCACCTCGTCCCGCACCGACTTCTCGCGGCCCTCGATCGCCTCGAGCAGCGGGCCCCAGGCGAACTTGGCGAGCACGAAGGCGAAGAGCGCGAAGAGAACGAGGGTCGCGAAGAAGAGGGTCCGGTCGATGTCGGTCAACCCTCCGCCCGCCGCCCTCGGCGGCCAGGAACAGCGCAAGCGGCATCGTTCCCGCCCTACTTGAGGGAGAGGAGGATGGTCACGATCAGGGCGAAGAAGGTGACGCCTTCGATGAGGCCGGCGGCCACGATCATGGCGCCGCGGATGTCGCCGGCGGCGCTGGGCTGGCGGGCGATCCCTTCCATGGCGGCGGCGGCGAGACGGCCGATGCCGGCGGCGCCGCCGATGATGGTGAGACCGGCGCCGATACCGGCGGCGAAGTAGGCAATGGCTTTCGGGTCCATGTTTCTCTGTAGCTCCTTCGGAAGGGTTTAGGGCAGCCTCGGATATCAGTGCGCGGGATGCGCGTACATCCCGATGAAGATCGACGTGAGCAAAGTGAAGATGTAGGCCTGGATGAAGGCCACCAGGACCTCGAGAATCATGATGAAGAGCGAGAGGCCCAGGGACACCGGGATCATGGCCACCCCGAACAGGGTGCTCACGCTCGCCGTCAAGGGGATGAGCAGGAGCAGGGTGGTGATGACCATGTGGCCGGCGAGCATGTTCGCGAAGAGGCGGATCATGAGCGCGAAGGGCTTCGTGAACATGCTGATGATCTCGACCGGGATCATGATCGGCAAGAGCCAGCCGGGCAAGCCGGGCGGGACGAGTCCCGCGAAGTGGTGGACGACCCCGTACTTCGAGATGCCCGCGTACTGCTGGGCGATGAAGGACACGGTGGCCAGGGCCATGGTCACGGCCAGGTTGCCGGTCGAGGTGGCGGAGAAGGGCATCAGGCCCAGGAGCGCGGCGATCAGGATGAAGAAGAAGAAGCTGCAGAGCAGCGGCGTGAACTTCCGCCCGTCACCGTGGCCGATGTTCTTCTCCGCGATCTCGTCGCGGACGAAGACCACCATGGTCTCCACCGCGGTGCCGAGGCCCGTGGGCTGGCCCTTCTTGTAGCTGCGGATGGCCAGCCGGGCGATCACGATCACGATCAGCGCGGCGATCCCGAAGAAGGCGAGGTGCTTCGAAGGCAGCCCGTAGAAGGGCTGGTCGAGCACGTGGTGCATGAGGATGGCAGCGGTGTCGTGATGTCCGGCCTCGGCCGCGTGTTCAGCCGCGGCCGGGGCTCCATGCGCGGCGGCCTCACCGGCATGCTGGGCCGCGGCTTCCTGGGCGGCCTGGGCCAGGGCGAAGAGCGCCCGAAGACCGCTCATCGGGCCGGCACTCCCGTCGAGGTGCGCTTGTGCAAGAGGGCGAGCTCCATCACCAGGAAGACCACGAAGTAGGAGAGAAGGGAGATCGCGAGGGGGGCCTTGGGGAGACCGAGCGCCAGCACCGCGGCCACCACCGCGACCAGCATGAGCCCCATCCTTCCCACCATGCCCCCGAGCACCGCGCCCAGGAAAGCGTTCGTGGAGCGTCCGATGGACCAGGTGACGAGGCCGTAGGCGGCGAGGGTGTTGGCCGCGGCCAGTACCCCACCCACGAGCGTCGCCCAACGCGCCCGGGAATCGAGGCCACGAAGCCCCAGCGGCCAGGCGAGGCCGAGGCTCAGGACGACGATCGCCACCACGATCAGCGCGTATCTAGCAGAGGCTCACCGCTTCAGTCCCGTGACCGTCTTCCAAAAATGGTACATCGCCGCGGCCAGGCCGAGAAAACCGCCGACCAGGAAGAAGACCGGCCGGCGTCCCGAACTGGCCATCGAGCCAGTAGCCTCCCGCGAGGCCCGCGAGGACGGTCACGGCCAGGCCGGTTCCCATCCCGAGGTAGGGCGCCACGTCCCGGAGAGCCGACCCCCAGTCGCTCTGCGCCCCATCCTTCTTTTCGTCAGGCATCCAAACGCAGTCCACGCGGGACAACAGCCGGGGAGACTATCACAGCGCGGGGCGCACAGGCAAGGGGCCGGCCGTGACGCTAAGCCGCTGAGGCCACTTGAGATGCCTCGTTCGGAGGATGCGGCCGGAGGACGTCGAGGCGGTAGATCCGGAAGGCCGAGAGCACGAGCGAGAGAATGACGGGGCCGACCAGGAAGCCGAAGAAGCCGAACGCGAAGACGCCGCCCAGGATCGAGAGGAAGCCCAGCATGGGGTGGATGTCGGCGGCGCCCTTGAGCAGCAGCGGCTTGATCACGTTGTCGATGCCGCTGATCACGACGATGCCGAAGAGCAGCATGCCCATCCATTGCCAGGTCGCGCCGTAGAGGTACAGGTAGGCGCAGGCGGGGACCCAGCCCGAGGGGCGAGCCGAGGATCGGCACCATGGCCGCGAAGATCACCGCCACTCCCCAAGGCACGGGGGAGGGAACGCCGAAGACCGAGAACCCGACCGCGGCCAGCAATCCCTGGGCGAGGGGCACCACCACCATCGCCTGCAGGACGCCCTTCACGGTCTTGCCGAGGTGGTCGAAGATCTGGGTCTCCTGGTTCTCGGAGAAGGGCGAGACCTGGCGCAGCTCGGCCCGGAGCCGCCCGCCGTCGCGGAGGAGGAAGAAGAGCATGAACAGGAAGAGGGCGAGCTCGAAGGCGGCGGCGGTGAAGCCGGCCACGAGCTGCTGGACGAGAGCGCTCGCGGCTCCCGCGAGCTGCGACAACCCGAGCGAAACGAGAGGCATGAGCTGGTCCTGCCCGCGCTCGAGCCAGCGCCGCAGGACCGGGATGCGCTCGGGCAGCGTCTCCTTCAGGATCTTCTCGAGCGCCTCGGGCTGAAGGTGCGGCGTGACCCAGGCGAAGAAGGCCACGGCCTGGGTGCCGAGAACGAAGAAGGACGTCAGCACGGGGACGAGGATCGCCGCCGTGGTGATCAGCACGAGGATCGAAGCGGCCAGGCTCGAGCGCCGGCCCAGCGCCTGCCCCAGCCGGTGCTGAACCGGGGCCAGGAGGAGGGCCACGGAGGCGGCCACCGTGAAGGTGAGGAGAAACGGACGGAAGACCCAGAAGGCCAGGACCAGGATCACGACCAGCGCATAGAGGAGCGGCGCGAAGATGTCGCGCTGGCGGCGCTCGAGCATAGCTCGCGATACTAACCGGTCCCGGGCTTCGGGTACCTCCTCGGATCCGGGTGGCCCGACCGAGCCAGTAGACGAACCCGAGCACGAGACAGGCGGGAACGAGCGGAGTCCACCAGGCCTTGATCCCCAGCTGCTCGAAGGACGTGGGGCCGAGCCAGCCGATGACGGCCATGATCGCGGCGGCCCAGGCGAGGCTGCGACAAGAGGCTCAGGACGGAGAAGCGGAGAGGCGCCACGTCGGCGTAGGCGCAGGCCGCGGGAATGGCCACGCGCAGCCCCGGCAGGAATCGGCACAGAAGGATCATCGCCGAGGCGTTCTGCCGCACGCGGGCGACGATGAGGTCGCGTCGTCGCGACCAGCCCGGGAAGAAGATCCAGCCAGCGGGAGAGACGGCCCCGCAGGGAGTAGAAGTAGAGCTGGTCGCCGATCGAGCCCGCCGAGAGCGGCCGCGCCGTAGACGCCCAGGGGATCGAGCCGCCCCATCTGGACGAGCACGGTGGCGGCCACGAAGACGACCTCGCCCTCGATCACGGTCGCCACGAAGACCCCGACGTAGGCCAGGGGACCCGCAAGGTGAGACAGGCTCACGGCGCCGCCCGAACCGCCTCTGGCCGCCTTGGCCCGCGGACAGGGCGCGGAGAACCCGGGACGCGACCTGGGCGAGCTGGTCCGCGGACAGGCCCGCGTGAACGGGCAGTTGGAGAGCGTCGGCCGTGCGCTGAGCGCCGGGGAATTCGAGGCACCTCCCGAAGGGAGTGCCGAACAACTCGAACGAGCCCCGCGGCGTCACGGGGGGTCGTTCGAGAATTCGCGGGAGTCGCTCGGGAATTCGGTCCGCGACCCGGCGAAGAGGGGCAGATCGGGGCAGACGTCCATGTGGTGGTACTCGACGTCCAGGCCGCCGCGGAGGCAGCGCGCCACCGCCTGGTCGCGATCGGGCACGTAGACGCAGTACTGGTAGTACACGTGAACACGGTCGAGGGGGGCCGGGGGTACGCTCACGCCGGTCACCGTCCGGAGGGCCGTGCTCATGAGGGCGGCGTGCTCGCGGGTCGTCCGCGTCCAGGCGTCGATGCGCTCCAGGCCGGCCAGGCCCAGGGAGGCCTGCACGTTGCTGTAGCGCTCACGGTAGCGGAGGGGGAAAGGGGTCGAGCGGGCGGACCTTCTCCCAGAGATAGACGTCGGGACGCGCCTTGAAGAAGGAGGCACCCCAGAGAATCGGGAAGATGCTCAGGCTGAAGACCTCGGGCTTCATCAGCGCCCGCTCCAGCTTCCCGAGCCGGATCCGCTTCAAGACGCGCTCCTCCGAGGGCCAGGGCTCGGCTTCCGCGAGAGCGGCGATTCGCGTCCGAGGGCTTGCGTCGCGGGTGAAGGCCAGCCCGCCTCCGCAGGTATTGAGCGGCTTCAGGACCTGGAAGCTGAAGAGGGCGGCGTCGCCGAAGGTGCCCGACGGGCTGGCCGCGGTAGGTGGCCCCCAGGGCGTGCGCGCAGTCTTCGATCACGCGAAGGCCGTGGCGCGCGGGCCAGGGCCATGATCGCGTCCATGTCGCAGGGGAGTCCGTAGATGTGGGTCGGCACCACGGCGCGGGTGCGCGGGGTGATGGCCCTCTCGAGAGCGTCGGGGCGCAGGTTGAAGGTGACGGGATCGACGTCGGCGAAGACCGGCCGCAGACCCGCGGCCCGGGCCATCTCGGGCACGACCCAGAAGGTGAGGGCCGGGAAGATCACCTCGGAGCCCGGAGGCAGGTCGAGGGCCTTCAGGATGTAGTAGGCGGCCATCCGGCCGTAGGAGGTCGACATGGCCCGGCCCCCGCCCTGCCGCGCCGAGAAGGCCGCCTCGAACTCGCGGATCTCGGGGCCCTCGATCAGGCTACCCTGGCGGCGGTTCCGCTCGACGATCTCCGCGAAGTCCGGGACCCAGCGCGCCCCGTACCGCGAGATGGCGCTCAGCATTCCACGACTCTCGACATGAGCGCGAGCTCCTTGCGCGAGTGCAGGGCCCTGACCTTCGGGTCGAGGTGCCTCACGAGCTCGAGCAGCCACTGCCGCTTGAAGCGGGAGAGGTTGGCGAAGAACGACGGCCGGAGGTAGAAGCGAGTATAGGCTGCGGCGAGGAGGAAAGGCAGCTCCAGCTCGTTGAGATTCGGGTGCTTGAAGGTGGTGGTGAAGCCGTCGAAGCGCTCCCAGTCCTTCTCGAAGACCTGCTTTTCCATCTGCTTGAAGAGGGGGGTCCCCGGGTAGGGGGTCAGGACCTTGAACTGGGCCAGGGTCGACCCGAGCGAGATCGAGTACTCGATGGTGGCGGCGATCGAGTCCCAGGTATCGGTGTTGAAGCCGAGCACGTAGAAGCCCACGGTGCCGATGCCCAGGGTCCCACACTTGGCGACCACGCGCCGCTGTTGTTCCTCGGGGATCGGGCGACGGCCCACCTTCTTCAAGGTGTCGGGAGACAAGGACTCGACGCCGAAGGTGATGGCCCGTAGCCCCGCCCCGTGCATCTTCTCGAGCAGCTCGTCGTCGAGGCGGTCGAGACGGGTCTCGCACTCCCAATGAAGCGCGAGCTCGCGGGCGCGGATCTCGTCGCACAGGGCCAGGATCCGGTCCCGGTCCTGGCTGAAGAGGGGGTCGCGGAAGACCACGAAGGGCTCCGGATAGTCGTCGCAAAGCTGCTCCAGCTCGTCCGCGATGTTGCCCACCGAACGCGACCTGTAGGAAGAGAGGATGCGGTGCGGGCAATACGTGCAGAACTCCGGGCAGCTCCGGCTCGCGAGAAGGGAGAAGGCCCCGAGGGGACGGGTGAAGGCGCTGCCCAGACGACGATCGGCCTTCACCCCCACGAGATCCCAGCGCGGGAAGGGGAGGGAGTCGAGATCGGCGATCTCCTCGCTCCTGCAGAATCCCAAGAGGTGCTCGCCCCGGGCGAGCCGGATCACCGCCTCTTCGGGCTCGCCGTTCACGATGAAATCGGCGTGGGGCGCGAAGAGATTCGGGAGCCTGGACGCGGCGATCCCGACGAACCCCGTCCAGAGCCCACGGGTCCGGGCCCGGTTGGCCCACGCGGTTTCCTGGCGGTAGTCGACGAGCGAAGAGAGGACGATGGCCACGTCCCCGTCGGGCACTTCCTCACGCGTCCAGACGACCTCGTGGCCGGCGCGAGCGAGCAGCGACGCCAGGTAGGCCATCTGCACGCTGGGCGCGTCCTGCAGTCGGTTGCGCAGGTACGTCGCCAGCTTGGTGACTCCGCAAAAGCCCGTCATCCGTTGGCCGTAACCACCGACGGCCGTGTCCTTCACTACGAACCCGTGGCGAGACCGCAGGTCGGCAAGCACGATCCTCATTCGAAGCACCCCTCGGAGGGAACCCTGGTGTCCGGAGACCTCGAGGCAATGCCGACGACGGACCGGCAGTGGCCAGGGGGTCGGGAGAGCTCGCTCCGTCAGGGACGAAGCGAGCCGGAGCTCAGGCCTGTGCGGGGGGGCCCCGTTCGATGTCGCGGGGGCAATGCGAGGGGCGTGCGGGACGGAGGACGGAAGGCAGGACGAGCCCGGTGGCCAGGCCAAAGCCCGGCTCCAGGAGAGGAAGGCAGAGGGCGACCCCGAACACGTCGGGGGCGGGCGAGCTATCGGGAGTATCGGGTACCGCGAGAGGACGACGGGCGAGGTGAACCCCGTCCGCGACATCGGTGGATCCCGGAGCGTCGTCCCAGACGTCCTCGAGGAGGTCACCGACCTCGACGAACGGAAGACAGAACGCGGCGAAGAGAAGGAGGCCGCAGGCGGTGAGGCGTAGCCAGTCGAAACGCCGTCGACGCATGACCCGCTTTCAGCCCGGAGATCCTGCCCGATCCCAAGGCCTGGATCTCCATCCTATCCCAACGGGAACGAGAACGCCGAGCCCCAGGGTGTTCCTCGGGCCGCGACCCCTAGGGGTGCGCCGGCGCGGCGGTCTCCACGGCCGGGGCGGCTTCGGCCTGCGCGTGGGCCACCCCGGGGGTGAACTTCCCGGGCTGCACCGTGTCCGCCAGCCGGCCCATCGGCTTGTGCAGGTAGTCGAGGAAGGGCTTCGGATAGAGGCCGATCCAGAAGCAGAGAACCACGAGCGGCACCAGAACCGCGAGCTCGCGGGAGTTCAGGTCGAGAAGGTGCTCGTTCTCGGGGTTCGTGATCTTTCCCCAGAAGACCCGCTGGTAGAGCCAGAGCAGGTAGGCGGCGCCCAGCACCACCCCCGAGACCGCCCAATAGGCCCACACCCGGTTCGCGAGGAAAGCGGCCTGCAGGATCATGAACTCGCCGATGAAGCCGTTCAGGAGGGGCAGGCCCATGGAGGCCAGGAAGAGGACCAGGGTGAAGGTGGCGTAGACGGGCATCACGTGGGCGAGGCCGCCGAACTGCGCGATCTCCTTGGTGTGCCGCCGCTCGTAGATCATCCCCACCAGGAGGAAGAGCCCCCCCGTGGAGAGCCCGTGGTTGATCATCTGCAGCACGCTGCCTTCGAGACCCAGCGGGGAAAGGCAGAACATCCCCAGCATCACGAAGCCCATGTGGCTCACCGACGAGTACGCGATGAGCTTCTTCATGTCCTTCTGCACGAGGGTCACGAAGGCGGCGTAGACGATGCCGATGAGGGCGAGGGTGACCACGAAGGGGGCGAGCTCCAGGGTGCCCCGCGGAAACAGGGGCAGCGAGAAGCGCACGAAGCCGTAGGTCCCCATCTTCAGGAGCACGCCGGCGAGGATGACCGAGCCCGCGGTCGGGGCCTCGACGTGGGCGTCGGGCAGCCAGGTGTGGAACGGGAACATCGGGACCTTGATCGCGAAGCCCAGGAAGAAGGCGAGGAAGCACCAGTACTGCAGGTCGGCGGGCAGCCCCATCTTGTACCACTCGGTCACGTCGAAGGTGCCGGTTTCCGCGAAGCCGGGGAGCTTCATGCTCTGGAAGTAGAGGGCGAGGATGGCGAGGAGCATCACCACCGAGCCGACCAGGGTGTAGAGGAAGAACTTGATCGCGGCGTAGAGGCGCCGGGCCCCGCCCCAGATCCCGATGAGGAAGTACATGGGGACGAGCATGACCTCCCAGAACACGTAGAAGAGGAACATGTCGAGGGCACAGAAGGTCCCGAGCATGCCCGTCTGCAGCAGGAGCAGGAAGATGTAGTACTGCCGCTCCCGCTCGTGGACCGCCGTCCAGCTCGACAAGATGGCGATGAATCCGAGGAGGGTCGTCATCAGGATGAGCAGCGCGCTCACCCCGTCCACCCCGAAGAAGTACTGCACCCCGAGCGACGGGATCCAGGAATGCTTCTCCACGAACTGGAAGCCGTCGGCCTGGCGGTCGAAGGAGAACCAGAGGGGCAGGCTCACCAGGAAGGAGACGAGGCCCACGGCGTTCGCGAACCACCGCACCAGGGCGTCGTTCTTCCGGAAGATCGGGAGCAGGAGGAGAAGTGCGCCCAGGAGCGGCGTGTAGGTGATGATCGAGAGGAGGTGCTCGCGGTAGAAGTCCATCGTTCCTATGACCCTCTAGTACAGTCCGAGCAGGAAGCGGCCGGCGGCGAGGAGCAGGAAGACGCCGATCAGCATGGAGAGCGCGTAGCTCTGGACGAGACCGTTCTGCACCGCCCGAAAGAGGTAGCTCAGGTTGTCGAGGATCGCGGCCATCAGGTTCACGCTGCCGTCGACGATCCACTTGTCCCCGAAGTTCGAAAGCCGAGCCACGATGTCGCGGCTCATCCAGGCGATGCCGTTCACCCCGAGGCCGGGGCGCAGCTCGCCGTCTCCGCCGTCGACGACGTAGCGGTCGGTGGCGAAGAGGGCGTTGCCCCCGCCCAGGGCCAGGCCGCGCACGAACACTTTCCCGTAGAGCTCGTCCACGTAGTACTTGTTCGTGAGCACGCGGTGGGCGGTGGCGAAGCGCTGGGCCAGACCGTCCGCGATCTCGGGATGGGCGGAGTAGAAGCGCGTGGCCACGATGATGCCGAGGGCGGCGATGGCGACGCTCGCCAGCATCAGGCCCGCTTCGATGCCGTGTCCCGGCACGGGCTGGGTGAAGACCTCCTCGAGCGCGTGGTGAGCGTCGGCGAACACGGGGTGAGTGAACTCCTCGAACCAGTTCGGCGCACCGATGAGATTGCCGAGAAGTGCTGGAATCCCGAGGAAGCCCGCGAGGATCGAACCCACGGCCAGGACCTGCAAGGGCACGAGCATGGTCTGGGGCGACTCGTGGACGTGATGCTCGACCTCGTGACCGCCGCGGAAGCTCCCGCTGAAGGTCATGTGGTAGAGGCGGAACATGTAGAAAGCGGTCATGGCCGCGGCCACGAACCCGATGGCCCACACGAAGCGGCCGTAGCCGCCGATCTTGAAGGCCGACCAGAGGATCTCGTCCTTCGAGAAGAACCCGGCGAAGAACGGGATGCCCGCGATCGCGACGCAGCCCACGAGCATCGTGCGGTGGGTCCAGGGCATCTTGGCCTTGAGCCCGCCCATCTTGCGCATGTCCTGCTCACCCGACATGCCGTGGATGACCGAGCCCGAGCCCAGGAACAGCAGCGCCTTGAAGAAGGCGTGGGTCATCAGGTGGAAGATGCCGGCCGCGAAGGCTCCCACCCCGCAGCCCAGGAACATGTAGCCGAGCTGGCTGACCGTCGAATAGGCCAGCACGCGCTTGATGTCGTTCTGCACGAGGCCGATGGACGCTGCGAAGATCGCGGTGAGCGCGCCCACGATCGCGACGGTCGCGAGCGCGGTCGGCGCGTGCGAGTAGATGGCCGACGAGCGCGCCACCATGTAGACGCCGGCCGTGACCATGGTCGCGGCATGGATGAGGGCGGAGACCGGGGTCGGGCCTTCCATGGCGTCGGGCAGCCACACGTAGAGGGGGAGCTGCGCGCTCTTGCCCGTGGCCCCGACGAAGAGGAAGAGGCTGATGAGGGTGAGGGTCCCGATCCCCGTGGTTTCGACCGGCATGTGGGCGGCCGCCGCCATCACCGTCCGGAAGTCCAGGCTTCCGAAGGTGTGGAAGATCAGGAACATCCCGAGCAGGAACCCGCTGTCGCCGATCCGGTTGACGATGAAGGCCTTCTTCCCCGCGTCGGCGGCGCTGTCCTTGTGGAACCAGAACCCGATGAGGAGGTAGCTGCAAAGGCCGACCCCTTCCCAGCCCACGAAGAGCACCGCGTAGTTGGCGCCCAGGACCAGGGTGAGCATCGCGAACATGAAGAGGTTCAAGTACGCCATGTACCGCGCGTAACCGGGGTCGTGGGACATGTACCCGATCGAGTAGACGTGGATCAGGAAGCCCACGAACGTGACCACCAGCACCATGATCGAAGAGAGCGGGTCGATCGCGTAGGCCCAGTCCACCTGGAACGCGCTGGCGCCGGGGGTGCCGTGGACCGCGGTCTCGCCCAGCCCGCCCGGTAGCCAGGTCCACAGGGTCTGCACGACCGCGTGGTCGGGGGCGGCGTGTGCCTGGAGCGCCGCGTAGAGGGCGACGAGGAGCGACAGCGCGACGGCGCCGCAGGCAACGAGGCCGATCAGCGGGTTCGGCGCATGGCTTTCGCCGTGGCCGCTCCCGTGCGCGTCGTGGCCGTGGCCGCTCGCCGGGCGGCCGAGGACCCGGACCCCGATCGTGAAATTGAAGAGGAAGCCGAGGAGAGGGAAGAGAGGGATGAGTGAGAGGTACTTCATCGGTCCCCCGCCGGCGGGCCGCCCCGGCAAAGAAAGCCATCTCGGCTACGAGAGCGGCTGGATCTTATAGAAACGGAAGGAGAGAGGTCAAGGGACGGCACCTTACCCGTGCCGAGTCCGGCCCGCCAGGAGGTCGAGCGCATGCGCGAGGACCGGGGCCAGCGCTTCGATTCCGTCCCTCACCCCCTTGGGGCTCCCCGGGAGGTTGACGATCAAGGAAGACCCGAGCGTGCCCGCGAGGCCCCGGGAGAGCGCGGCCATGGGCGTGCTCTGCCGCCCGTGGGCGCGCAGGAGCTCGGCGAGACCGGGCGCCTCGCGCTCGAGGACGAGCCGCGTGGCCTCGGGGGTCACGTCGCGCGGCCCGAGGCCGGTCCCGCCGGTGGTGACGACGAGGCGGCTCTCCGCGGCGGCGGCGCGCAGGGCCGCGACGATCTGAGGCTTCTCGTCGGGCACCACGAGCGGCCCGGACACCGCGAGGCCGGCCTCGGCCAGGAGCCGGCAGGCTTCGCGTCCCGACACGTCGTCGCGGGTGCCCGCGGCCACGGAATCGCTGACCGTCACCACGGTGGCGCGGACCTTTTCCATCACCTATAGTGAATCTTAGGCAGGTGCCGGGGGCGCCACAAGGAAGGGGCCGTCCAGGATGATGGGAACGCTGCTGCTGAGCGCGCTTTTGGCGGCGCAGGCGCCGGACGCCGCGCCAGAAGAAGTACGCGCCGTCGTGGCCACGGTCACGAGCGAAAAGGGCGGCGCCGTCACCGGCCTCGACGCGAACGAGGTGGCGATCCTCGAGAACGGTGTGGCCCGCGACCTCGTCTCCATCGTCGCCGACGAGCGACCGATGACCCTCGCCTTCATCATCGACACGAGCGAGACCACGCGCGCGGCCCTGCGCCTCAACCTGGTGGAGGCGGCGACCACCTTCCTGAAGGGGCTGCCCGACGGCTCGAGCTTCGCCATCTGGTCGACCGGCGATCGTCCGGTCAAGGTCCTCGACTACACGAGTGACCGGGTGGACGGCCAAAAGGCGTTGGCGCGCCTCTTTCCGCGGGGCGGCAACACCCTCCTGGACGCGGTGCCGGAGGCGGCGGCCGACCTCAACAAGAAGGAAGGGGAGCGCTCGGCGGTCGTGGTCCTCACCGGCCTCTCCCCGGACTTCAGCCATCGCGACAAGTACCGCTCGGTGGAAGAGGCCGACAAGAAGGCCGGCCTCTTCATGGCGGTGAGCTACGAGGAGGGCGGAGCCGACTTCGAGGACCGCCAGAAGTACGACTTCGTGCTCGCCGGGCTCGCTCGGCAGAGCGGGGGCCGGTACGAGACCGTGCTCTCGCCCATGGCCGTCTCCGTGGCCATGGGCAAGCTCCTCGACGACCTGAAGAGCCAGTACCGCGTGAAGTACGTGGGTTCTCCCGATCTCAAGGACAAGGACCGCAAGCTGGAAATCAAGATCTCGCGGCCGGGGGTCAAGGTCCGGGTCGGGCGGAGCAAGATCTCCTGATGCGACGGGCGGCCCTCCTTCTGCTCCTGGCCGCTCCGGCGGTCGCGCAGGCCCCGCAGAGACCGCCGACCTTCGAAGTCGGCATCGAGGTCATCAACCTGAACCTGTCGGTGACCGACGCCCGCAACCGCTACGTCACCGACCTGACCGCCAAGGACTTCGCGGTGTTCGAGGACGGCATTCGCCAGGAGCTGTCCCTGTTCACCCACGAGAACCTGCCCATCTCGATGGCGGTGCTGATCGACTGCTCCGCCTCCATGGACGAGAAGCTCTCCACGGCCCAGGCCGCGGCCACGCGGTTCATCAGGACCCTGCGGCCCGAGGACGCGGCCGAGGTGATCCAGTTCAACGACCGGGCGACGGTGCTCCAGGACTTCACGGCCGACCACGCCACCCTCGAGGCCGCGATCCGCAGGACCCAGGCCGCCGGTCCCACCGCCCTCCACAACGCGCTCTACATCGCCTTGAAGGAGCTCGGGAAGGAGAAGAAGGCCGGCCAGCTGCGGCGCCTCGCCATCGTCATGCTCACGGACGGAGAGGATACCGCCTCGCTCGTGACCGACGAGCAGGTCCTGGAGCTGGCCCGCAAGACCGAGATCAACATCTACAGCATCCGCCTGACCGCCGATCGGCCCGCGGACCGGCTGCGCCCGAGCTTCAGCCAGGCCAGCTACATGCTGACCGCCCTCTCCAAGGAAACGGGCGGCCAGGTCTTCTTCCCCGCGTCCTTGAACGAGCTGGAGTCGGTCTACGACCGCATCGCGGAAGAGCTACGGACCCAGTACAGCGTCGGCTACGTGTCGTCGAACCGGCGAACGGACGGCAAGTGGCGGCGCATCGTGGTACGCGTCCCCGACCGGGAGAGCACCACCGTGAGGCACAAGCTCGGGTATTACGCACCCGCGAACCGGCCGGCGGGCTAGAAACGACGAGGCTTCAGAAGCCCAGATAGAGGCCGAAGTGCGGGCCTCCCACGGTGACCCCTACGCGTGGTCCGTAGTAGGGCGGCGCGTAGTAGGCGGGCGGCGCGTAGTAGCCGTAGGCGTCGTAGTAGTACGGGGCGTAGCCGTAGGCATACCCGTAGTACGGCCGGTAGCCGTAGCGATAGCCGTAGCGCGGGGCATGGCCGTAGTGCCGGCCGTAGCCGTACCCGCCATGGCCGTAGGATCGGCCGTAGGCATAGGAGTGGCCATTGCCGTAGCCTCGCCCCCCGTTCCCGTAGTAGCGACTATTGGAATAGCCCCGGGAGCCCTGGCGACCCTGGGCCGCCGACGTCGAGGCCGGAACCGCTAGGGCCACACCCCACATCAAGCCAAGAACGGCCACGAGCCTGAGGGATTTCATGGAGAGCCTCCTTCTCCTGCCGAAAGGCGTAGCAAGGCCCGTTCCAGCGGCTCCGCCGCGCTATTCGGCTGTGCGGCAACGACTTGACCCGTTCAGCCGGGGATCCTGGCTGTCCTGGGTACGGGTCGACCTGTCCTCACTCGACCCAGACGCGCACGTTGCCGTCCTCCGAGTCGACCTGGACGATGTCCTGCCCCGAGTCCAGCGAGGCCAGCACGTCCCCAAGGCGGATCTTCCGGCGGACTTCGTCACCGTCGTGGCGGCGGCAGGCCCAATCGAGCGGGATGTCGTCCCCCAGAGCGCGCGCCAAGGCCAGGGGCACGTTGACCGACACCTTGGACTTCCCGTCCTTCTCGGTGATGCGGACCCTGAGCCACTGGGGCTCGGTCTTTCGCGCTGGGCGCTTCGCCGCCGGGGGCGACGTTTCGGGCTGCGCGGGCGAGGTCTCCAGCCGAGCCACCGCGCGGCGTACCACCGCGAGGTCGTCCTCTGCCGGGCCTCGCGCATCGGCCGGACGGCTCGACCCCGCCCCGATCGTGACCACGCCAATGAGCGTCAAACGCGCGAATCTCGACATGCCCCCTCCTTACTCGATCCAGATCTGGACCTTCTCGCCATCGTCTCCGCGAATGTCGATGATCTCGGTGGGTCCCAGCTTCTTCAGGCGCTCCCAGAAATTGTCGGCGTCGAAGCCCTTCTGCCCGAGCTTCTGGCGCGTCTCGTCGGGCAGGCTCTTGAAGACCAGATCCGCCAGGGCCATCGGGAGGTTGACGGAAACCTGGGGCGTCGGCTTTCCCTTCTCGTAGATCCGCACCCGAATCCAGCTCGCCTTCCGGGTGGCGGACGGAGGGGCCGAGGACAGCGACTGCGGCTCGAGCCCCAGGAGACAGACCTTGGCCCGCTCCACGAGGTCCTCGTCCTTCTCTTCGGCCACGATCCGCTTCAGGATCGGCACGGCGGGCTGCGCCGCGGGCGGCTCCAGCCGGCATGACTGGAGCGCCGCGTAGTAGCGCACGGTCTTGCTCGGGTCGGCGAGGGCCGCGGAGAGGGCGGTCTGGTACTCCTTGTGGCCGCCCTTGTACAGGCGCGCCGCGATGCCCGCGCGGCTCGTTCGCGCCTCTTCGGCCAGGGCCCGGTCGGCGGGCGGGCGGCCCAGATAGTCCCCATATTCCTTGAACGCCCGCTCGAGCTCGCCCAGGTTCTCGCTGCAGCGGGCCACCCAGTACGCGGCCGACTCCGCCTCGGGACCCTTGCCCGGGAGGATCGCCTGCCAGGCGCGTCGCGCCTCGTCGTACTTCTTGTCGAAGAAGAGCTCCTTGGCCGCCCGCAGCCGTTCCGCGTCTCCCTGGGCCCGCGCGGGGGGTGCGGCGCCCAGGAAGGCGGCCACGAACAGGCCGAGAAGAACGAGTCGCGCGGTCATCCGAGGAGCTCCCGCTGCATCAGCCGCACCTTCATGAGGAGCTGCCGCCTCTCGATCTCCCCTTGCAGCCGCTCGACGTCGCGGAACCGCGCGCAGGCCTCCATTGACGCGACCTCGCGCAGGATCTGCTCGACGTCGTCCAGGACAGGCTGGGCACCGGCCACAGCACCCTCGTGCGCATCGAGGAGGAGCGCCCGCCGCGCGAGCAGCTCGCGGCTCCGGCGCGACTCGGCCTCGACGTCGACCCGCCGCTCGGCCCGTTCGCAGTCGCGAGGGGACGAGGCCACCGTGGCCAGCACGTCCTGGGCTTCGTTCAGGTAGCGCGCCGTCTGCTCGCGGGCGACGTTGCGCTCAAGCCGGCTGAGCGCCTCGGCCGAGACCTCGGGGGTGATGGCAGCGGGCGCGGGCTCTGGGCCTCTCATCTTCAGGAGGGAAGGGATCGCGATGCCCACGGCGAGCGCCGTGGCGAGCGCGGCCATTCCGAGGCCAAAGCGGCTGGTCGCGGTGGCCCGGGGTCGCGTGAGGGCCCGGTCGATGCCCTCGTGGACGCGTTCCAGGAGGAGCGGGTGCGGCAAGGGGACCTCGGCCCGAAGGACACCGGCGCGCAAGGGATCCTCGCCCAGGCGATTCAAGAGGGCGGTCGTGTCGTCGAGCTCGGCGCGGCAGCGACCACAGGCCGCGACGTGGGCCAGGACCCGAACTCGTTCGGGGCCGGTGAGCGCCTCCGCGGCCAGGAGCGTGACGAGCGGACGGAAACGCAGGTGGTCGAACATCATGTCGAGAGCCCTCCCAGGCGCTCCCGGAGCCCCAGGATCGCACGGTGGAGGCTGCTCTTCACCGTACCGAGGCGCAGGCCGAGGGTGGTCGAGATCTCCTCCAGGGTCATGTCGTCGTAGTGGCGCAGTACGAAGACCGCCCGCTGCTTCTCGGGCAGGGCGCGCAAGGCCACGCCGATGCGTTCGCCGAGATTCTTGCTGATGGCCTTGCGCTCCGGCGACGGCTCGTCGGCCGCGATGCGCTGGTCATGGTCGCCTTCCTCGAGCGGAGAGTAGGTCGCGCGCCGGCGCTTGCTCCGGCGGTAACGGTCGATCGCGTGGTTGACCGCGATGCGCGAGAGCCACGGCCCCGCGTCCGACGACCCGTCCCAACGCGAGGCGCTCAGGAAGGCCTTCACGAAGGTCTCCTGCACGGCGTCCATGGCATCGTCGGGGTTGCGGAGGTAGGCGAGGGCGATGCGGTAGACCCGTCGCTCGTGGCGCTCCATGAGGGGGTCGAGGGCTTCGCGGTCTCCCGCCGCCAGCCGGGCCATGAGCGATCGATCGGACCCGGGGTTCTCCGGCCCGTCCGCGGCCTCCTCGCCATCAGCCACACCCTACCGTAGCCAAACCAGGACCTGGCTGCCATCGTCTTCTTCGACCTCGACGACCATGCCCCGGCCGGCCTTCTCCAGGTCCTCAAACCGGAGCCGATGCTCGAGGTGGCGGCGGACGCGGTCGCCCGTCTCGTCATCAGGAGAGGCCTCGCCCCCTTCGTGCCTGGCGATCTTGCGGGCGATCCACAAGGGCACGCTGACCCTCACGAGCTGCTGGTCGTCCCGCTCGTAGACGAGCACGTTCACCTGGTGGGCCTGCCCCGGGTGACCGGCGGCTTCGGTCGCTTCGGCGCGGGCCCGGGCAAAGGCCGGTCGCGGATCGTCGACGTGGTTCACCTCGACGAAGCAGCCCGTGCCCAGGATCGCCAGCAGCAGGGAAGACGGCAGACCGAGTCGCTTCATCGCCACGCCTCCGTGCTCGTAACGCGCGGGGGCGGTCGCGGGTTCCGCCGGGAGGGGCCGTTTGATTCGAGAGGTGGGGCTCGGTAGGATGCAAGCCACTGAACGAGAAAGGGTTGGAGCCGGAATCATGGCTTACTCAATCACGTTGATCCCCGGAGACGGCATCGGACCCGAGGTGGTGGCGGCGGCCGTTCGCGTGTTGACCGCCACCGGGCTCGGATTCGAGTGGCATACCGAGGTCGCCGGCGCCTCCGCGATCGGAAGCGAAGGCTCGGCCCTCCCCCCGCGCGTGCTCGAGTCGGTCCGGAAGAACAAGCTGGCCCTCAAGGGACCGACGGAGACCCCGGTGGGCACCGGACACCGGTCGGTCAATGTGGAGCTCCGCAAGGCCCTCGACCTCTACGCCAACCTGCGACCGGTGAAGACCCTGCCCGGAGTCAAGAGCCGCTACGAGGGGGTCGACCTCATCGTGGTCCGGGAGAACACCGAGGACCTCTACAGCGGCCTCGAGCACGTGGTCGTGCCGGGGGTGGTCGAGTCGATCAAGATCATCACGGAGAAGGCCTCGTCGCGCATCGCGCGGTTCGCGTTCGACCATGCCCGGAGGAAGGGCAGGAAGCGCGTGACCGCGGTGCACAAGGCCAACATCATGAAGCTCTCGGACGGACTCTTCCTCGACTGCTGCCGGCGGGTGGCGAAGGACCATCCCGGCATCGCCTACGACGAGATGATCGTCGACAACACCTGCATGCAGCTCGTGCTCGATCCCACCCGGTTCGACATCCTGCTCCTCGAGAACCTGTACGGCGACATCGTCTCCGACCTGTGCGCCGGGTTCATCGGAGGTCTCGGCATGGCCCCGGGCGCCAACATCGGCGAGGAGGTGGCCGTCTTCGAGGCCGTGCACGGCAGCGCGCCGGACATCGCGGGCAAGAACCTCGCGAACCCCATGGCCCTGGTGCTCTCGGCGGCGATGATGCTCGACCACATGGGAGAAGCCGAGGCGGCCCGCCGCGTGCGCGAGGCGGTCTACACGGTGCTTCGCGAGGGGAAGACCCTGACCCCTGACCTCGGCGGCAGCGCGGGCACCACCCAGATCGCCGAGGCGATCGCGGCCAGGGTGGGCTAGGAGCGCGGCGCTACTTCTTCTTGCCGAAGAGCGCGCCCAGGATCCAGTTCACAACCGTGAAGACGATGCTGCCGAGGATCCCGGCCCAGAGGTCCCTGACGTGGTAGCCGGGCACCACGAACTGGGCCACCCAGAGCAGGATGCCGTTCAGCACGAAGTAGAACAGGCCCAGGGTGAGCACGATCACCGGAAACGAGAGGAAGAACGCGATCGGCCTCACGATCGCGTTGAACAGGCCGAAGACGAGCCCGGCCACGAACAGGGTCAGCCAGCTTCCGTTGAAGGTGATGCCGGGCACGACGGTGGTGGCAAAGAGCGCGATCGCGTTGCCGACGATGTGGAAGAGAATGCCCATGAGCGACCTCCTTTCAGGGTTGCGGTGGCGCTTCCCGCTCGACCCGCCAACCCGGGGGCGGTTCGAAGAGAGCGCGGGGATGCGGGCCGATCAGCACCTTGGTGATGGTCGAGACCGTCTCGAGGGTCTGGCCGCGGACCTTGACCCGGGCTCGGGACTCGAGGGGGAAGCCGGGGAGCTTGCGCATCTCGGCCAGGAACCCGGCCATGGCCTGGCCCGCCCCGGACCACTCCACGAGATCCGAGAACGCGTCGATGCCGACGGGGACCTCGGGCGCCAGGTACACCTCGAGGGTCAGGCTCTCCGCGCTCAGGCGATAGCCGCGGCAGCGGTAGCCGGCGATCGTGCGGGGCGTTCCGAGCGGGGTGGTACGAACGTCCCCCTCGGCGGCGTTGCCCATGAGGTCGCTGGCCGCAGACGAGTCCATCTGCGAGCGGTTGCGCAATCGGGCCACGTCGATCTGCACCGCGACCTGCCGCTCCGGATCGAGCCGATAGGCCTGCCCCAGGTCGAGCTGCAGCAGGAAGGCCGGCCCCTTGGCCGCGTCGCCTTCGAGCCGCAGCCGGCGGCCAGAGACCCAGACCCGGGACGAGACCCCGGGGCCTGAGGCTTGTCCGTCGGTGCGGGTGAGGGTGGTCTGCTCGAAGTAGACGTCGGGGCCGGAGCCGGCGACCGCCAGAAGGCCAGCGACGACCAGGGGAGCGAGGATCAAGTGGGCGCCTCCGGGTTGTGGGAGTTGGTGGCCTCGTATCATACTGTCTTCGCCATCAGAGGGGGCAGGCCCGCGAATGGACCCGAAAACGAATCACGATGGCGTCAGCTTCCGGCACACCCTCCTGGAGCTTCTGGAGTCGGACCCGCCCAACGAAGACCGGCTGCTCGCGGAGTTCGAGGGACGACGGCCGGGGGGCGAGGATCAGCCTCTCTATTCGACCATCCTCTACATCCTGACCCACCTGACGTTCCCCGAAAACGAGGCCGAACGACACTGGCGGAAGATCCGAACCCACCGCGACCAGATCAAGGGGCGGCTGGGCCGCGACCTCGGCCTTCGGGTGGCCCTCCTGGACTACTTCCTGAACGTCAACCAGGAGCTGAAGAACCCGAAGGTCATCGAGATCTCGATCTTCGAGCAGACGGAGCGTTCAGCCATCACGGACGGCCTGACCGGCCTCTTCAACCGGCGCCACTTCACCCTGACCCTGCGCCATGAGATCTCGCGCGCCCGCCGCCACCAGACCAAGGTGTCGCTGGTCCTCTTCGACGTCGACGACTTCAAGAAGCTGAACGACACGAAGGGCCATCCCGAGGGCGACAAGGTCCTGGTGCGGACCGCGTCCCTCATCAAGGAGGGGGTTCGGGAGATAGACGTGGCCTCGCGGTATGGAGGGGAGGAGTTCGCGGTGATCCTGCCCGAGACCTCGCGCACGGGGGCGTTCGTCGTCGCCGATCGCGTGCGCCAGAGGGTCGAGAACCACTTCCGGCGGACGCGGGGGGTCTCGAACGTCACCATCTCGGGAGGCGTCGCCACCTATCCCGACGACGCGACCACCTTCCAGGACCTGGTCCGGAAGGCCGATCTTGGGCTCTACCGCTCGAAAGCCGCGGGCAAGAACCGGATCACCCTGGCCAAGGGTGAGCGGCGACGGCACCGGCGCGTTCCGGCCAGCGAGCCGGTGCGTCTCGGCGCCTCGGGCGCGAGGGCGGCCGCGGCCAAGGCCCAGAACGTCTCCGCCGGCGGCGTCCTGGTCAGCCTCAAGGAGCCGGTGAAGGTGGGAAGCAAGGTCCGGGTCGTGCTGAAGGACACGTCGGCGGCCGCGGTCGACCTCGAGGGCGAGGTCGTGCGGGTGACCCCCGGGAAGAAGGTCGGGGCCTATGACGTCGGCGTGCGCTTCGTCAAGAGCGGCCAGCCCGCTTCGGCGACGGGCGAGCCGCGGCGGAAGGCGGCTCCAAAGCCCCCCGGCGCCCGCGGTCCTGACCCCCCAGGTCGAGGGTGAGCGCGCCGACCGTGATAGGATTCTCGGTTGCATGTCTTTTTGGAAGCCTAGTCTCGTCCTGACCCTGGGGGCCCTCCTCTCTTCAGCTTGCGGCGGTGGTGGCGGAGGCGGTCCCGCGGGTCCGAGCTCACCGCCCCCCGACCCGACCTATCCGGTCTCGGTCGTCGTGTACTACGACCAGAACGGCAATGGCGTCCTCGACCCGAACGAGACGGGCCGGATGCCGGGGGCGGAGGTGGTGGCGGGATCGGCCACCGCGAAGACCGAGCGCGGAACCGGCCGGGCCGTGGTCCAGGCCACCGCGGGAACCCAGACCGTCGCCGTTCGCGCCGAGAGCCTGCCCCCTTTCTGGGTCCCGACCACCGGGGTCACGGTCACCGTGCCCGGAGCGGCCGAGGTGCAACTGCCGCTGCGATTGCCCATCGGGGACAACCAGCCGGAGATCTACGTGGCCTTTGGCGACAGCCTGACCAGCGGCGTCGGCTCGGCCACGGGAGGGGGCTACCGCGCGCCTCTGCAGGCTCTGCTCGGGGCCTATTTCGGCCAGGGCATCGTCGTGAACTCCGGCCGCGACGGCACCTTCAGCACCACAGGGGCCGCGCGCATTCCCGGGGTGATGAGCCGTGAGCGGCCCGCCTATACTCTCGTCTTCTACGGGACGAACGACTGGAACGACCAGCGCTGCCAGACCCGGCCCCCGGCCGAGTGCTACACGATCGACAACCTTCGGATCATCGTCGACTACGTGAAGCGAGTGTCGAGCAACCCGGTGCTCGCCACGCTGCCCCCCACGAACCCGGCCCTCGCGCCCCGCGAGAGAACCGAGTGGAACGCGCAGATGAACACCCTCATCAAGAGCCTGGCCCAGAGCGAGGGCGCGATCCTGGCCGACTTGTTCGCGGCCTTTCCGACCGCCAACCCGAGCGATCTGCCCCGCTACTTCTCGGACGACGTCCATCCCAACGACCAGGGTTACCTCCTGATCGCCCAGGCTTTCTTGAAGGCCCTCGGCACCAGCCGGTCGGGCACGCCGGGGCCCGCGGGCTCCTTTGGCGCGGGCGAGCTCGCCTTCGTTCGGCCGGCCGAGGCCCTGACCCCGCAAGCCCCGAGAATGGCAGGGGGATACGGGCCGGGGCCCACGGCCCGGGCTCGGGCCCATACGAACTGAGCCGCCGTTCGAGAGGCGTCGGTTTGACCTTGAGCCGCCAAATTTGTAGGATCGCACCCTTGCCGAAGAGGCTGGGCCCATCCCGATGACGCGCACCTCCGCTCCCGCCGAAGTTCGAAAGCTCTCCGACTTGCTGGAGGTCAGCCAGACCCTCGGCTCGACCCTGAACCTCAAGACCGCGCTGCACCACGTGCTCGAGCTGCTGGAGCAGAGCCACGGCACCGTGTCCAGCAGCGTGATCCTGAAGGACGAGGACACGGGCGACCTCGTGGTCGAGGCGGCCACGGGCTCCTCGGCTCAGGCCGCGCGGCAAGCCCGCTACCGCGTCGGAGAAGGCATCACGGGCCGGGTGGTGCAGAGCGGCCGGCCCGTGGTCGTGCCCCGGGTCAGCCGGGAGCCGCTCTTCCTGAACCGGAGCGGCGTCTTTCCGAAGGCCCGCGGAGGGAAGGAAGAGGAGCTGACCTTCGTCTGCGTCCCCATCAAGGTGGACACCAAGACCGTGGGCGCCCTGGGCGTGGCCCTCGCCTACGACAAGGAGCGCAACTACGACGAGGAGATGAAGTTCTTCGGGATCGTGGGCTCCATGGTGGGCCAGGGCCTGCGGGTGCAGAAGCTCGTGGAGGGGGAGCGTCGGCGGCTCCTGGACGAGAACAGCAAGCTGCGCCTGGAGCTGAAGGAACGCTACGACCTGCGCAACATCGTGGGCAACAGCCGGCCCATGCAGCAGGTCTACGAGCAGGTGGCCCAGGCGGCTCCGACCACGACGACCGTGCTCATCCGCGGCGAGTCGGGCACCGGCAAGGAGCTCGTGGCCCACGCCGTCCACTACGGCTCCCCCCGGGCCAAGAAGCCCTTCGTGAAGGTGAGCTGCGGAGCCTTGCCCGAGAGCCTGATCGAATCGGAGCTCTTCGGCTACGAGCCGGGCGCCTTCACCGACGCCCGCGGGCAGAAGAAAGGGCGTTTCGAGCTGGCCCACGGGGGCACCTTGTTCCTGGACGAGGTCGGCGAGCTCTCGGGGTCGACCCAGGTCAAGCTGCTCCGGGTGCTACAGGAGCGAGAGTTCGAGCGGCTCGGGGGCGTGACCCCCATCAAGGTCAACGTGCGCCTGGTGGCGGCCACGAACAAGGACCTCGAGGCCGCGGTCAAGGAAGGGACCTTCCGGGAGGACCTCTACTACCGCTTGAACGTGTTCGCGGTCTACCTCCCGCCGCTGCGCGAACGCCGGCCCGACATCTCCCTCCTGGCCGACCACTTCGTGGAGAAGTACGCGGCCGCCCACGGCAAGGACGTGCGCCGCATCGCGACCACCGCCATCGACATGCTGATGAGCTACCACTGGCCGGGCAACGTGCGCGAGCTCGAGAACTGCATCGAGCGCGCGGTGCTCGTGTGCGAAGGCGGCGTGATCCACGCTCATCACCTGCCCCCCTCCCTCCAGACCGCCGAGGTCTCGGGCACCCTGCCGCGGAAGTCGCTCGAGGAAGCGCTCGCCAGCTACGAAAAGGACCTGATCGTCGACGCGCTCAAGACCGCGCGCGGGAACCGGGCCAAGGCGGCCCGCCTGCTCGACTCGACCGAGCGCATCGTCGGCTACGCCGTCCAGAAGTACGACATCGACTGCACACGCTTCCGGACCTGAGGGCCGGAGGTCGGAGGAGCCATGAAGGACGACAAGGCTTCCGTCCCCCGGCGGCGGGTCCTCGAGGCGGCCACCGTGGCCGTCGCGGGCGTCGGCCTGAAGGCCCTGGGGCTCGGCCCCACCGTTCACGCCGCCCCGGCTCCGCCCGCAGCCGGGTCCAGCATGATCGGAGTGAGGTTCGAGCCGCGCGAGGTCGTGCGCGTGGGCCTGGTGGGCTGCGGGGGCCGGGGGCAGTCGCTGCTCAATGACCTCCTGGGGATCGAGAAGGCCTTGGTCCTGGCGATCTGCGACGTGGTCCCCGACCGGATCGCCGAGTCGGAACGTCTGATCGCCAAGAGGGGAGCGGCGGCCCCCGCCACCTTCACCAAGGGCGACCACGATTTCGAGAACCTCTGCCGGCGCGACGACCTGGACGTCGTCTACATCGCGACACCCTGGAGCTGGCACGCGCCCATGGCGCTCGCCGCGATGAACGCCGGCAAGCACGCGTTCGTGGAGGTGCCCGCGGCCACGACCCTCCCGGACTGCTGGAAGCTCGTCGACACCTCGGAGCGGACACGCCGGCACTGTGTGATGCTCGAGAACTGCTGCTACGGGTACAACGAGCTCCTGGTCCTGAACCTGGTGAGGGCGGGCCTCCTCGGGGAGCTGACCCACGCGGAGGCCGCCTATCTCCACGACCTCCGGAAGCTCCTGTTCGAGGACAAAGGCGAGGGCCTCTGGCGCCGGGCCGAGCACCTCGCCAGGAACGGCAACCTCTACCCCACGCACGGGCTCGGGCCGGTGGCGAGCTATCTCGACATCAATCGCGGCGACCGTTTCGAGCGGCTCGTGTCCATGAGCTCACGCGAGCGCAGCTTCTCCGCCTACCGCGCGGCGAACCTGCCCAAGGACAGCCCCAAGCAGGCGGAGACCTACCGCTGCGGCGACATGAACACGTGCCTGATCCAGACCGCCCAGGGCCGGACCGTGATGCTGCAGCACGACGTGGCGACGCCCCGGCCCTACAGCCGCATCAACCAGGTGTCCGGCAGCAAGGGTGCTTTCCGCGACTACCCGCCGCGGCTCTTCCTGGACGGTCAGGCCGAGCACGAGTGGGGCAAGCTCGATCCCTGGAAGGAGAAGTTCGAGCACCGCCTGTGGACGAAGCTCGCCAGGCTCGCGGCCGAGAGCGGCCACGGCGGGATGGACTACGTCATGAGCTGGCGACTCCTGCAGTGCGTGCGCGAGGGGTTGGTGCCGGACATGGACGTCTACGACGCCGCCAGCTGGAGCGCGCCGGCGCCGCTCTCCGAGCAGTCGGTGGCCACGGGAAGCGCGCCCGTCGCCTTCCCCGACTTCACGCGGGGACGTTGGTCCGAGTCGCGGCGGGGCTTCGAATTCGAGGCACCTCCCGAAGGGAGTGCCGAACAACTCGAGCGACCCCAGCGTCGCTCCGCTAGGGTCGGTTGAGAAGTCGCCTGACTCCGTCGGAAGGGCTGCGCTAGCTCGGTTCCGGCCGACACCAGGGCAGAAACGACGAGGGGGCCGGGCTCTTTCGAGCACCGGCCCCCAGGAACGTCAGACGTCGTTACGGTCTAGAACGTCAAGCGCGTCACGAGCTGGAGAGTCCGCGGGGGAGCGACCCCGTTGATGCTCCCGAACCCGTTGTTCCGGACGAGGTTGCCGCTCGCGTCGTACGGCAGGTTGGTGATCGTCGGGTCGGTGAGGCTCGCGAAGTTCGCGGTGTTGTTGACGCCCGTGAACTGGGTGTGGTTGAGCGCGTTGAACATGTCGAGGCGCACTTCCATCTTCACCCGCTTGCCGACCGGGAAGACCTTGGACACGGACATGTCGAGGTTGACGATCGGCGGCGACCACAGGAAGAACCGGGCCGACTCCGTGCCGTCGCTGCCGGTCTTCGGCGGGGCGAAGCACGAGGTGTCGATCTGCTTGTAGGGATCGCTGCTCGAGCCATGGCCCGGGTCGCACGTCACCACCACGCGGGCGCCGAAGTCGGGGGTCCCGGTGAGGTTCGTGTTGCCGATGCCGGGGATCGAGTAGGCGATCGTGTACGGCCGACCGCTCGTCCAGCGGTAGATGCCCGAGAGCTGCCAGTCGTTGGCGATGACGCCGAGGACGCCGCTCGCGACCTTCGGGGTCTGGTAGACGAAGTTGAGGACGAAGTTCTGCGGCCGGTCGTAGTTCGCGTAGGAGTAGTCGGCCCGCTTGATCTCGGCGTCGCTGGCGTTCGGCCGTGACGAAGCGGCGAAGTCGTCGTTGTTGATGGTGAGCGCCTTGCTCCACACGTAGAACGCCGAGAACATGAACCCGTTGTCGAACCGGCGGTTGATACCGGCCTGGAGCGAGTGGTAGTTGCCGTAGCCGGTGTAGTCCCACATGCGGATGGTGCCGTAGCCCTGGTAGGGGCGCATGAGGTCGTTGGGGAGCGCGGTCGCCCCGGGGACGGCACTCGCCGCGCTTGGTCGGGTCCTGGTTCTGGGTCAGGAAGGCGGCGCCGAAGGGCACCGCGTTGATGTTGTTCTGGCGCAGCATGTCCTTCGACGAGGAGCCGACGTAGGCGAGGTCCAAGGTGATGGCGTGCCACACCTTGTGCTGAACGCCGACGTTCCAGGAGTAGACCTTCGGCGGCTTGAAGTCGTAGACGGTCGGAGTCATGCCGAGGGTCGGGTTGGGATCGCCACCGCCACCAGCCGAGGTGACGTCCTGGAGCCGACCCCACTGGAGACTCGAATTCAGGACGCCCGGCGCGTTGGCGATCATGTCGAACACCATGTTGCCCTGCGGCCGGTCGTAGAAGACGCCGGCGCCGCCGCGCACGATGGTGGTTCCGCTGCCGGAGACGTCGTAGACGAACCCGAAGCGGGGCGAGATCTTGAAGGCGCTGCCGTCCTGCAACTGGTCGTTGATGCCCTGACCGGCCTGGAAGGCGCCGTTGAACCGCTGCGCGTCGGTGGTGCCGTTGACCAGGCGCCCGATGAAGCGCCCCTCGACGGTCTGGCCGGTCTTGGGGTCCAACCCGACGCGGGCGGCGCCCGAACAGGGAGACGCGCCGACGCAGGCGGGAACGTAGAGCGTGGCCTTGTTGGCCTGGTCGAACTTGTCAGGCAGGAAGTTCGAGGCCTGAAGCGTCGTGTCCCACTGCGGCGTCAGGTAGTAGAAGCGGACGCCGTAGTCGAGAGTCAGCCGCGACGTTGCCTTCCAGTTGTCCTGGCCGTACCACTCGAAGTTCTTGTAGTTCCACTCCGGGAGGGCGAACTTGTTGGCCTGGGTGTAGGTGTTGAAGACACCTGTGGCCGCGTTCGCGTAGCTGTAACCGGTGTCGTAGGGGTTGTTCGAGTCGTCCGTGAAGTTGATCTGGCTGTTGAAGCTCGCGAAGATGCTCTGGGGCTTGTAGCTGTGCTGGTAGTAGACGCCGAACTTGGCGGAGTGCGAGCCCCAGATCTTGGTGAGGTTCGCGAGGGCGTCCTGCGTGATGTTCTCGTTGGTGAACGGGCCGCGATCGGTCTGGTACTGGCCGGCGTTGCCGGTGCGTCCGCCGGCGAAACGGATGTCGGGGATGTAGTCCGCCTGGACGGCCTCCGGGTAGAGCAGCGGCATCTGGGTGAGCCCGGCCGCCCCGCGGTAGCCGTTCGTCAGCTGCATGTCGTAGTCGAGCGAGTTGGCGGCCCGCCCGAAGCTCATCTCGAGCGATGTCGTCGAGTTGAGGATGCCGGTGGCGGAGAGCAGATAGTTCGACCCGGGATGCAGGAAGAGGGTGGGGGTCGGAAGCCGGTCGCTGCCATTGCCCGCCCAGGTCGTGCCGTAGGCCTGCGTGATCTCTTCCTTCGTGTTCATGTAGCGGCCGGTGAAGCGCCACTTGTCGCTGGCCTGGAAGTCCAGCCTCAGCAGGTCTTCTCGCCGCGGCGCCTCGTCGGGAACCTGGCTCGTGAAGTTGATGCCGCTGCCCGCCTGGAAGTTCGGGGTGGGGTAGATATTCAAGGCGGCGACGCCCGGCGCGTAAAGGCGATTCTGTGGGATCTTTCCGAGAACGCCGCCGTCCGCGAAGCAGCCGCTCGTGTTCGACGCGTTGCAGGGAAGGTTCTTGGTCCAGTCGCGGATGTAGGGGAACGGGTTGCCGCTGGAGTCGACGCTCTTCGAGAAGTCACCGGCGCGCTCGAGAGCGGTGGGCACACGTGCCTGGCGCTCGGCGGCCGGGTCGCTGCGCCGCTGGTACTCCTGGCTCCAGAAGAAGAAGAGCTTCTTCTTGTCGGTGTTGAACACGCCCGGGATGAAGATCGGGCCGCCGAAGGTGTAGCCGTAATCGTTGCGCGACGACTTCGCGATCGGGATCTCGGCGCCGTTTCCGACCGGCGGAGGCGCCGCCGCCCGCTTGTTGGTCCAGGTGTTCGCGTTCCAGTCGGACCGCCGGCCGTACCAGTAGCCCGAGCCGTGGAAGGCCTGGGTGCCGCTCTTGGTGACGACCTGGAGCTGCCCGCCCACCGCGCGGCCGTACTCGGCCTGGTAGGCGTTCGTGAGGAGCTTGAACTCGGCCACCGCGTCGATGTTGGTGGTGGCCATGTTGCCGCCGTTGTCGCCGGTGTCGATGTTGGAGACACCGTCGATCGTCATGTTGTTGGAGTTCGGCCGCTGGCCGTTGACCGTGAAGGAGCTGACCTGCCCGTTCTCGGTGCCGGAGGTGCCGTTCTGGACCGCGCCCGGAACGAGGTTCGCGAAGTTGAAGAGCATGCGGCCGTTGTTCGCGATGTTCTTGAGGGCCTCGCTCTCCAGCGTGAACGAGCGCTCGCCGCTCGTCGACTGGAGCTCGCTGACCCGCCCGAGAACGCTGATCTCCTCGGTCACCTGGCCCACCTGAAGGACCATGACTCCGACGGAGGACTTGTCGTTCGCGCTCACCACCACGTTCGTCCGCTCCAAGGTCTTGAAGCCTTGCAGGGTGACCTTGAGGGTGTAGGCGTCGGGCCGGACGATCGCGAAGACGAAGCGCCCCTCGGCGTCCGTCTGGGCGTTGAGCGTGTTGCCCTGGGTCTTGCTGGTCAGGGTAGCGGTCGCGCCAGGCAGTGCCCCGCCTTGTGCGTCCTTCACCTGCCCGAAGATGGACGCGCTCGTCGTCTGTGCGTGCAAGGGGGTTTGCACGACCAGCAACAAGGCGCCCACGAAGGCGGCGACGGCCGCCATGCGGGTCCGTCGAACGAAGTCCATAGATCCTCTCCTCACTCCAAGACCTAATTCGGCCCGAAAGGGGTCAAAAGTGGCTTTTTATATGCTGGCCAAGGCTTCGATGTCAACACCTTGTTTGTTCGCACCCATCTGCTGTCGTCATGTCTCGCGGCGCAGCCACTTCTGGACGAAGCCATCTCCGTGGAGGCCGAGCCGAGGTCGTTAGCTCGGATCATAGGGGCCATCAAAAAAGGTTGTCAATGGATTAATGACTCTGTAAAGGAATTTTCCTGCTCGTAAACTATTGTCCAATAAGACGAAACGGGATTCACGGGGTTGGATACTCAGTAAACCACTGAGCAACGTGAGGCTAACGCGCAAGAACCGCGCGCGGGGCGTTGGAGCGCTCCAACGGCATGGAATGAGTGCCCCGGGCCAATCGGGCGGCCGAGCGACGGCTCAGTGGCTTCTCAGCGCGTCCGGGCTTCGCGCGCCAGCGCGAGCGCGAGCTCGTGCTTTGGGTTCCTCTGCAAGAGACGGTCGAGGATCTCGAGCGCCTCGCGGCGGCGATTCGTGGTGAGGTAGATCTTCGCGAGGGTGATGTACGTGTTCTCGAACTCGGGGGTCTTCAGGAGGAAGCCCGTGAGGAGACGCTCCGCCTCGTCGGTTTGTCCCCGGGTGACGAGCACCAGCGCCAGGTTGTTGACGGCCTCGCCGTAGTCGGGGCGCTTTTCGAGCGCCTGACGGAAGTACGGCTCGGCCCGGTCGAAGTCGCCCTCGCGCCCGAGGATGAGGCCGAGGTTGTTCAGGGCCTCGGGGAAATCGGGCTGGAGCTTCAGGGCTTTCTCGTAGAGAGAGAGCGCCTCCGCCTCCCGGCCCGTCTGGAGGAGCGCATAGCCCAGGTTGTTGAGCGCGTCGGGATAGTCGGGGGTCAGAGCGAGGGCCGCGCGGAACCGGGTGATGGCTCCCGGGATGTCTCCGCTCTGGGCCAGCAGCGCGCCCAGATCGTTGCTGGCCTCGGTGAGATCCGGCTGCATCGCGAGCGCCCGCTCGAAGGAGGCCTTCGCTTTGGTCGACTCTCCGCTCTTCGCGAACAGGGTCCCCAGGCGGTAAAGGGTGGAGGCGCTCGGGTTCCCCAGGGCCGCCCTCTCGAACGCGACGATGGCCGGGGCCTCGAGCCCTTGATCCAGCAGCTCTTGGCCATAGGGCAGGTAATTTCTCTGGCCCGCCTGTGAGTAGAACGTCCCCGGGAAGGGCAGGGCGCGCGCGCGGCGCACGGCAGGGTCGGCCTCGATCCGGGGGGCGTCTTTCTGGATCTCGGAAACGTCGAGGGCCCCGCGGTAGATCCTGACCACCCTTCCTTCCGCGTCGAGGAGCAACGCCGTGGGGAGGGGCAAGGCCTGGCGGTTCATGAACAGGTGGCGGTAGAGAATCGCGAAGCTGCGGCCCACGTCCGTGCTGGCCGCGATCACGGGAACCGTGGCGACGCCCGCGGCCGCGGTCTTGACCTTCGCCAGGTCCCCGGGATCGTCGAGGGCCAGGGCCAGGCTGGAGATCCCCGACTGAGCTCAGGGCCCGGGCGCCCTGGTCGAGCGCCAGGAGGGCCGCGCGGGACTCGCTCGCCGCGCTCGCCCAGAGCAAGAGCACGGCGGGACGGCCCCGCAGGCCCGAGAGGCTGCGGGGCTCACCGCGGAGGTCGGGAAGGGACAGATCAGGAGAAGGAAAGGGCTCGAAGAGCCAGCTCGCGCTGGGGGGCGCCGCCGCCTCCGGAGCCGCCGTGTCTGCCGGTACCAGCGGCCCCGTCCGCAACGGCTCGACCTTGGGCTCGCCGCCCTCTTCGATCCGGAGCCGATGGTTGAGCGGCACCTCCGGGAAGACCTGCGTCCCGCCGGCGGGCCACTGGACGGTGAGCTTCAGGATTCGCTCCGAGGCGCCGAGGCCGAAGAGCAGCTCCTTCGAGTGCTGGGAGAGAAACCCCGAGCCGATGCTCACGACTTTCGTGCGCCGCATCCGGTCGGTCTCCACGGTCACGCGGGCGCCCACCGCGTCGCGGTTGGCGTGCTTGCCGACGAGGCGCACGGCGAGGACCCTCCCGCGGTCCACGTAGTCGTTCCGGAACAGGCGGAGCTGGGGCACGCCGCGGGCCGCCATCACCACGAGATCGGGGTCGCCGTCCTGGTCGTAGTCGAGCACGGCGAAGGACCGCCCGTCCTGGTCGAGGTCGAGCCCGACCGTGCCCGACACGTCGTCGAAGCCACCCTGGCCGTCGTTGCGCAGCAGCACGTTTCGCTGGTGGCTGGCGATCGACTGATGGATCACGGCCTGGTTCATGGCCCGCCAGGCGTCGTCGTAGGGAGCGCCCGTGACGCGGGTGAGCGGGGAGCGTGCGACGACCTGCCGCCAGAAGAAGCCGTCGAGGTCGTCGGGCCCCGACTCGCGCGTCAGCATGCCGTTCGCGACGTAGAGGTCTTCCCACCCGTCGCTGTCGAAGTCCAGCGCGTCGGACGACCACGCCCAGCGCCCCATCTCGGCGTGGGCTTTGACGCTGACGTCCTCGAAGGTGCCGTCCCCCCGGTTCCGGAAGAGCGAGTTGCCGCGCGCGTGACGCCGGTAGAGGGCACGCACTTCCGCGGGGGCGCCTTGCATGAAGGCCGCTTGCGCGGTCACCCGCTGGCCGCTCGCGCTCCACATCTGGCCGGCGTAGATGTCGAGGCGGCCGTCGTTGTCGTAGTCGAAGAAGGTGGCGCTCATCCCGGCCGCGTGATCCTCGACCCCCGCCTTCGCGGCCACGTCCTCGAACGTCACCTTGCCGTCGTGGAGCCCCTGGTTGTGGTACAGGTTCTTCCGCCCGAAATCGTTGGCCACCAGCAGATCGGGCCAACCGTCGCCGTCGTAGTCGCCCCAGGCGGCGGCGAAGTGGAAGCGGTCGTTGGTCGGCTCGAGGCCGGCTTCGCGGGTCACGTCCACGAAATGCCCGTGGCCGTCGTTCCGGAAGAGGACGCTCGGGGGCCCGTTCTGGGCGTCGTAGTAGGGCATGGGCGTGCCCGCCTTTCCCTCGCCCGCACCGTAGTAGAAGGAATAGGCACAGAGGTAGAGATCGAGAAAGCCGTCGCGGTCGTAGTCGGCCATGGCCATGGACATGGGCGACCCGCGGAGCGCCTCCTGGAAGCGGAACGCGCCAGGGACTTGCGTGAAGCGGCCGGTGCCGTCGTTCAGGAACAGCGCAGGCCCCGCGCTCAAGCTCAAGATCAAGTCCTGGTCGCCGTCGTTGTCCACGTCGGCGAAGAGCGACTCCGAGGTGTCGTCGAGGACGCCCAGGCCCGCGCGCTCGGTCACGTCCTCGAAAGTGCCGTCGCCCCGGTTCCGGTAGAGCCGGTTCGGCAGGCCCGCGGGCTCCGCGACGTAGATGTCATCCAGACCGTCGCCGTCGGCGTCCCCGACCGCGACGCCGTGGTGGCCGTTCGAGTCGCGGGTCAGGTCCGCGTCGATGGTGGCCATCCAGGCGTCGAGGCCCACGCTGAGCTGACGGCGGAAGGAGTCGTTTCCCGCGAGGGCGGCTCGCGTGACCTCGGCGAAGATCGGGGCCGAGGCGCGGCTCCGCTGATGCTCGGACGCCGTCCACTCGAGGACGCGCCAGGTGCGGTCCGGGTCGAGGCGCCAGCGCAGGGTCCAGCGGCCCACGCATTCGGCCCGCGCCCCCCTGGGGCCCCGGCCCACGATGTCGTAGCGCACCTCGGTGCGGGCGAGCCCCTGGGCACGGTCGAGCTCGATCGCCGTGATCAGGAACTCGGCCACGTCCACCGTGTCCAGGCCCGCCAACAGGGCGGCGATCTCCTCACCGAAGGAGCGCTTGTCCCTGACCAGCGCCCTCGCCATGGCCTTCGACCGGAAGACCTGGAGGGCCGGGTGGTCGACGATCGTCGTCTCCTCGGCCGGCGTGAGCCGCCCTCCCTTGAACTCCGCCGCCAGCAGCAAACCCGGCGCGTCCGCGGCCCGGCGGGGGTTTTGCCGAAGGTTCGCACCCATCTCCCCCAGGCGTGCGGTGAGCTCTTCCGCCTCTTTCTCCTCGGGGAAGGAATCGCCCCCGGGGGCCAGGTGGCGCAAGAAGGGCTCGAGGGTCTCGGACCCGCTCAGGGTCGGACGGTAGTAGAAGGGTCGCTCGGCGCGCGGGCTTTCCGCGGCCAGGGCGGCCGGAGAGGTGGGCGCAGGACGCGGGGACAGCAGGAACGCCGCCAGGAGGACGGGGGAGCCGATCAGCTTCGAGACGACGCCGGTCACCGGGAGCTTCAGGCCACGACGGGGGCGGCGAACACGGGCGAGTTCACGAGGGCCGCCGCCCCGCGCAGCCGCGGGTTTTCAGCAAGGGGAACCACGACCACTTCCGTCCTGGCCGCTTCCGGGATGAGGGCCTGCTCGCGCATGGCTTCCTGGACCGAGGGCAAGACCAGGTCCCAAGCCTCGGTGATCTCGCCGCTCATGTACACGCGGCGGGGCTCGACGGCCTTCACGATCGTGGCGAACCCGCGGCCGAGGTAGTAGCCCGTTTCTCGCAGGGTCTCGAGGGCCCGGGCTTCTCCACCCCGAGCGCGAGCGATGATGGTCGCGACCGTGGTCTCGGTGGGCTCGGCCGACGCCGGCCAGGAGAGGTCGGTTCCCCGGTAACGCGCGACCACGGCCCGGACCGACACGTAAGCCTCCCAGCAGCCCTTCTGTCCGCAGGCACATCGCGGCCCCTCCATGCTGAGGGTCGCGTGACCGAACTCGCCGGCATTGTTGTGAGCACCTCGGAGAAGCTGTCCATCGATGGCGATTCCCACCCCGACGCCATCGGACGCGTTCACGAACGCGACGGGTCCGTCCACCGGGGCATGGCCGCGCACCGCCCACACCTGGGCCAGCACGCAGGCCTTCACCGAGTTCTCCACGAGCACCGGCAGCTTGGTGGCCTCCTGCAGCGGCCCCCGCAGATCGAGGTCCCGCCAGCCGAGGGTGGGAGCGAAGCGCAGGCGCCCCCGGTCGCTGTCCACGAGCCCCGAGATCACGACCCCCACTCCGAGACACTCGCCGACCTCCGCGTGCTCGGCCAGGATGCGATCGATGTTCTGGGCCAGCTTCTTGAGGAGGGGCTGGGGACGGGATCCCGTGGGGAACTCCTGCACCTCCAGGAGGGGGTGGCCGAGGGGGTCGGTCACGAGCATCAGGGTTCGGCTCGCGCTGATGTCCACCGCCATCGCGCAGCTTCGCCTTGTCTCGATATGGAGGTAGCGGGGCTTGCGGCCCCGCTTGCTCTCACCCTTCGCTCCCTCGAACACCTGCTTCGTGCGCAGGAGATCTTCGACCAGCCGGCTGATGGCGCCTCGGCGAACCCCCATGAGCCGCGCCAGGTCGGCGCGGGAGATGGGCTGCCGGGAGCGCACCAGGTTCAGGGCGATCTGCCGGTTGATCTCCCGCGAGGTCCCGCGGCGTGCGATCCGGAACGTGGTGGTGCTGATTCGGCGCATGCTGGCTCTAAGGTCGGCGATTATGGCCCAAAACCCCGCCGGACCCCGAGGCTACTCGACGGTGAACGCCACTCGCCGGGACGTCATCTCGTTGGCGTTCCGGTCGGTGACCACCATGCGGACCTCGTACTCACCGGGCGCAAAGGGCTCGAGCTTGATGCTCTGGGTGTGCAGGGTCGGAGGCGTGCCGGGGGCGCCCTGTTCCATGGGCTCCGGCGCGGCCGAGGCGAGGAGGGCACCCCCACGCCAGACTTCGGCCTCGGCCATGAGGTTCGTTGCTCCCGAGGCGTCGCGCGTGGGGTTGTAGGCGAAGAGCTGGACGTAAAGGGTCTGCCCGCGCTTGAATCGGCGCTGCGCCTGCGCGCCGCGCAAGGACAGGCCGCCGTCCGCGGCGACAGTGGCCGCCTCCCGCGATACCTCGTCCTTCTCCAGGAGGAAGAGGCTGCTCAGGGCCAGCTTTCCGTTGGTGAGGTCCGGAACCTGCACCCATTGCGACGCGCTGCCCAGCTTTCCCTCGCCGTCTTCCCGCGCCGCGAACCGCACCCGGTAGCGTCCCGGCTTCACGGGCGTCGCCCTCTGATACTGCAGGCCCTTCTTCAAGGCCCGTTCGTAGCTCGAGTCGGAGAGGTCCATGGCCGCGCGCTCAGGCGGAAGGGTCCCCACCACCGCCCCGCTCTCGTCGAAGACGGTGGCGGCCGCGTCCACGGTGGCGACGTGATGGTCCCCGGCCTGGGCGAAGCGGACCCCGTGGAGGTCGACGTGGCTGCTCACCACCACCTGGGGCCCCGCGCCGTCGAGGCTCACGAAGTCCGCGGCGAGACGCACGGGGATCCCGCCCAACGGGGTGAGCGAGGTGAGAGCCCGGTTGATCTCGGATGCCCGTCGGTCGTCGGCCTCTCGGGCCGAGTCGGCGGCGGGGGCGGCGGGCGGTGCCTCGGCCAGCCGGGCTGGATTCGTCCGGCGGTCGTCGGGAGCGAAATAGCCTTTGCGGGTGCGGATGCGAAGGTCGCGCACCCCCGGCAATCGGACCTCGATCTTCCGGAAGGCGCCGTCGCGCTTCGTGTTGGTGGACTCGTACGCGATCAGATAGTAGGTCTCCGTGTCGTTCAGGATCCGTCGGAGACCGGTCGTGAGGTCGTTCGTGTTCTGGACCAGGAAGCCGCCGGAGTCGGCGGCGAGGGCGTGCATCGCGTCACGGGTCGCGATCTCGCTCTGCTTGTTCAGGATGTCCCGGTCGCTGAACGTGCTGGTCAGCGCGGGCATCCGGCTCGAGGCGGTCCTCCCCAGCGGTGCCGCCACCAGGCCGCGGGTATCGAGCGCGTAGATGACCACGCCGGCTCGCGTTCCCGCATCGGTGATGCGGCGGATGTCGAAGCCGCCGATACCCGTGATGGTGACCCCGGCCAGGAACCCGTCGGAGACGAGGGCGACGACCTTGCGACCCTGGAGCTCGGAGAGGCTCCGCACCACGCTGTCCAGGGTCTCCAGGGTGATGCGGGAATTGTGGATGGACTCCGTGACCACCTGGCGGGCCAACGCCCGGGCCTGATTTCCCGCCGACTCCTCGTCCTGGAACAGCCCCTCCTGCATGATCTCCTGCACCGCCACCCGGAGCGCATCCTGGTTGCCCCGTTCGATCTCCTGGGCCTGGTACTCCGTGAGGTAGGGAGCGCCCGTCTGCAAGACCGAACGCTCCTGGGCCGAGAGGCGATCCACGGACCGTTGAAGGGCATGGCGATCGTCCGTGAACTCCTGGAAGATGCCGCGCGTGCCGCTCGTGGTCACGATCGCAATCTGGTCTTCGGGCTCGACCTCGCTTTCGAGGAAGCGGTTGAGCGCTTTCTTGATCCGGAGCAGGTTGCCGGCCTCGATGTGAACGTCGTCCACTGCCAGCACCACGTGGCGACGGGGTGGCGTCGCGCGCTCCGGGCGAGCCTCGCCGACATTGGTGGCGACCACTGGGGGCGGGACCTTGGCCTTGCCGGGGACAGGAGCCGGGGCACGCGCCGAGGCGAAGGCCTGAAACTGGTCGATCTTCTGGGGCTGGCCGTCTTCGAGGACCACGAAGTCCTCCTGGCGGAGACCCTGCCTCGGGTGGCCACCTTTTTCGGTCACCACCACGTCGATCCGGACGACCTCGGTCGTGACCGCCGGAAGGACCAGGTCGGGGACTTGAGAGGGCGGCGCCTGCGCCCCTCGAGACGGGGCGGCCACGAAAGCCACCGACAGACAGGCAAGCAGTGCCCTGCGGATGCGCATGAGAGTCAGTCTAGCGAGGCTTTCCCCCAAAGACCACCAGGGCTTCGAGGCCCCTGGTCAGCCCCCGTCCGTCGACCGGGCCTCGTGCATGGGCTCGGGGGGCAGGTTCAGCACCTGGTTGGGCAGGAGCGACACGATGAAGGCCACGACCTCCCGCAAGGACAGAACCGTCCGGGGGGCGCCGGTCTCGTCGACGATCGGGACGTGGCGGTACCCGCCGATGATCATCCGGTTGAGCGCGAACGCGATGCCATCCTCGAGGCCGAGGGTCTCGGGAGCGGGGGTCATCACCTCGCGGAGCGGTCGGGCCTGGTCGAGGCCCGCGCTCACCACCCGGCGCAGGACGTCGCGCTCCGTGAAGATGCCCGTGACCCTGCCTCCGCGCACCACCAGGATCGCGCCAATTCCCTGCTCGAGCATGAGGTGGATCGCATCGCCGATCGTCGCCTCCTCGCCGAGCGTCACCGCGGGCCTCGGCTCGAGGACGCGTATGGGCGCGTTCAGGATGGCTTCGCCGAGCAGTTGCTCCGTTCGCTCGCGACCGCTGGGATCGTCTTCGTAGGCCTCGTCGAACTCGCTCGAGGTCATCTCTACCCCCTCGCTTGCCGATGAAAGCTACGCCCCACCGGGCCAACCGTCAACAGGAAAAGCTCGGACCGGTCCCCTGGGATAGCGATGACCAGGATCAGGCGCTCACGCCGAGACGCTTTTCGGCGCCGGAGAACGCATGTCGACGGTGATCCAGCTCTTGGACGAGACGGCGGCGAGCTGACGCCCACCCTGAAGCTGAAGCGACGGGTGGTGGCGCGAAAGTACGCGGCGGAGATCGAGCAGCTCTACTCCTGAGCTCTTGCGGGTTGACCCCGCCCGCGCCGCGGGTATAGCGTCGCGGGCATGGCTAGCTCGCTGCCCGCGCCCCGGACCGAGACCGTGGACTTCGGCCGCTCCTTTCGCTTCGTGGTCGACGACCCGGACTGGATCAAGAAGCTCCTGATCGGGGGCGCTTTCACCCTGGCCTCGGCGCTCATCGTCGGTCTCTTCTTCGTGGCCGGCTACTGGGTGCGGATGGTGAAGCGGGTGGCCGCCGGAGAGGCTCGGCCGCTGCCCGAGTGGGACGACCTCGGCGGGATCTTCCGGGACGGGCTCGTGCTCGTGGGCGTGTACTTCGTCTACGTGCTGGGAGTGCTGGTGGTGATCGCCGGCTTCGGCTGCGCGGCGGGCCTCGTGGTCTTTGGCCTGGGCGGCTTCGGCAGGGGCTCGCACGAGGCGGCCGATGCGATCGGCGCCCTGGGGGCCCTGGGCTTCGCGGGCCTCTACGTCGTGCTCATCCTCGTGGGCCTGGCCTTGAGCCTCTACCTGCCCGCGGTGTTCGTGCGGGTGGCCCTCTCGGGAGAGTTCGCCGATGGCTTCGACTGGCGCAAGAACTTCGAGTTCATCCGCGCCAACCTCGCCAACTACGCGCTCAGCCTCGTCTTCTACCTCGTCGCGCACTTCGTGGCGCAGTTCGGCATCCTGCTGTGCTGCGTGGGGGTGTTCCCCTGCGCGTTCTGGGCCTACCTCATCCTCGGCTTCGGCCTCGGCGAGACCGTGCGCCTGAACCCGCACTCCGTCTAGTCGCCGGCTCGAGGGGTGCGCCGGACGTGACCCCGGTCCTGGTCCTGATCGTGCCTCGCTGGTCCATGGCGGCGCGCGAGCTTCCGCGGCGCCTCGCGGGAAGCGGCGAGGCCGTGGCGGCCCAGGCCATGAGCGTGCTCGACCTGGCCGCTCAGCTGGCCGAGCCCGCCTTGCTCGCGCAGGGCCTGCGCCCCTGGAACCCCGGCCACGACCTGCACCTCGCGCGGCACCTGCTCGACACGGGCGGGGCCGAGGCCTTCGCCCTGCCCGACGCGATGCCGCGGACACCGGTCGCCGGCGCGCTCGCCCGAAGCCTCGGCGACCTCCGCCGCGCCGGCCTGTCGCCGGACCGGCTGAGTCGCGGCGACCTGGTCGGGGCCACGCCCGGGGACGTCCAACGGCTGCAAACCCTGGCCGCGCTCTACCGTCGCTATCACGAGGCCCTCGAAGGACGTTTCGCCGACGGACCCGCGGTGCTTCGCGCTGCCCACGACCGGCTCGACGAGGCGCCCTGGCTCGCGGAGGCCGAGATCCTCGTGGTGGGCGACGCCGAAATAGGTCCGCTCGAGGAAGCCTTTCTCGCCGCCTTGGCCGTCCGCTTCCGCGTGCGCCTGCTGAGCGAGCCCCGACCACCGTCTCTTCGCGCGTCCTCTCCCGCCCATCGCCTCCTGGCCCGGGGTGTCCCCTTCGCCGCCTGGGCCGAGACCCGGCTCGCGGCGATCGGCCCGGGCAAGGCGCAACCGGCGCTCGCGCGGCTGCGCCAGGCGCTCTTCGAGCCGCCCGATGGCTCGCCCGCACAGGACCCGTCGGTGGACCTTCTCACCGCGCCGGGCGAAGCCGCCGAGGTCCGGGCCATCGTCCGCCGAATGCTCGAAGCGGCAGGGCGCGGGATGTCCTTCGAGGAGATGGGCGTGATCCTGCCCCGGGCCGACCTCTACGCGCCGCTCTTCACCGACCTTTTGACCCGCATCGGCATCCCGCACCGGCTCCACCCGTCCGTGCCCCTGCGGGTCGGTCGTTGCGCCCGTTCGGTGCTGCTGCTCTTCCGGTGCCGGGGCCTCGAGCGATCGGCGGTCATGGAGTTCCTGACCTTCGCTCGCATCCCGTTTTCCGCCTTCCTCGGCGAGGACGCGCTCGCGCAGCCCGCCCAATGGGACCGCATCAGCCGGGACGCCCAGATCGTCTCGGGGCTCCATCGCTGGATGACGGGGCTGCGGCACTTCGCCGGCGAAGAGCGCGGGGCCGCGGAATCCGACGGGAACCGGAGCCGGCGCGAGCAGCGTCTCTGGCGAGCGGGCGAAGCGGACGCGCTGCTGCGGGTGGTCGAGCTCCTGGCCCACACCCTCGACGGCCTCGATGGCTTCGCCTCGTGGCCCGAGTGGTCGAGCCACCTTCAGCAGGTCCTCGACCTGTGGATCGAACCGGAACCCGGAAAGGAAGCGGAGCGGGAGAAGGTGGCCAGGATCGTGGCCGATCTGGCCGCGCTCGGGGCGCTCTCCGCGAGGGTGCACTGGCGCGACGTCGAGCAGGTCCTCGAGGGACGCTTCGAGGACGAGCGCCTGCCCCTCGAGCCGGGCTCGGGCGGCGCGGTCCACGTGGGGGCCCTGGACGCCATGGCGGGGGTCCCCTTCCGGTTCGTGGCCGTGCCCGGCCTGGTCGAAGGCGGATACCCGGGCGTCTTTCGTCCCGATCCGTTCCTCCTCGACGCCGAACGCGAGGCGCTCAGCGCGACGAGCGCTCATCCCACCCTCCGCCCGCCGGCCCCGAAGAGACGCGCGGGTGGCGCGGCACAGCTCGCGCTGTTCGACGAAGCTCCACCCGAGGCCCATGACCCTCCCGGTGCGCGGCTCGCCACCGCCCAGGACCGGCTGCTCGAGACGCGACGTCTCTTCCACCGCGCGGTCTCCCAGGCTTCCGAGCGGCTCGTCCTTTCCTTTCCCCGGGCCGATCCGCGCACCGGTCGCGAACGTTTGCCTTCGCTCTTCTTCGTCGCGGCCGCGGAGGCCCTGGCCGGCCAGGTGCTGAACGCGGCGGATCTCGAGCGGCGTGTCCACGAGGACGCCGAGGACGAGATGCCCTTGGACCTCGCCCTCGACCGGTCCGAGCGCGACCGGGTGCGGGTCCGGCGCGGGGGGGACGAAGCGGCCCGCGAGATCGCGGCCGGATCCCTCTTCTTCCGGTCTTCGCGGCTCGCGGGCAAGGCGCGTTGGTCGCCCCGCCTCACCGCCTACGACGGCTTCATCGCCCCTCTGCCCAAAGAGCTGCTGGCGCGCCTCGACCTGGCCTCGGAAAAAGGCACGGTGTCCGCCAGCCGCCTGGCGGACTACACCAAGTGCGGCTTCCTCTACCTGTTGCGCCACGTGCTTCGCCTGGAGCCCACCCTCGAGCCCGAGGAACGCCGAAAGCTCCAGCCCCTCGAGCGCGGCACCTTGTTCCACGACGTGGCCGAGCGCTTCCTGCGTGAGCGGCGCGACCGTGGGGAGCTGCCCCTCACCGACTCGCCTTCCCTCGAGACCCGCCTCCTCGAGATGTGCGACGAGGGGCTGGAGGCGCTCGTCGAGGGAAGCCCGCCGCGGTTCACGCTGCTCTGGGAGCGCGAGCGCACCCGCTTTCGCGAGACCGCGCTCAAGTGGCTGGCGCGGGAGCGGGCCGCGGTCGGGCGCTCGGTGCCGCGGCACTTCGAGGTGGCGTTCGGACTGCCGCAGCCGGCCGCGCCGGGCGAGGCCTGGAGCCCCGACCCGGTGCCGGTGGATCTCGGCGACGGCCGCAGGCTCCGCGTCGTCGGCCGCATCGACCGCATCGACGAGCGGCCGGACGGGGCCCTCGTCCTGCGCGACTACAAGACGGGCCGGGCCCCCAAGCGCGACGACGGCAACCTCTTCCGGGGGGGACAACAGCTCCAGATTCCCTTCTACATCCTGGCCGCGGCCCAGCTCTTTCCGGGCCAGCCCGTACGCGAGGCCTTCCTCGACTATGTCGACGGCGGGCGGCAGGTGGCGTTCGATCCCGAGACCGCCGGGGGAGAGCGCTTTCGGTCGCTGCTCAGGAACCTCGCCGACGCCCTCGCGGAGGGCGCCTTCCCCCAGGAGGCGGCGGCCTGCGACTTCTGCGACTACACCATGGTGTGCGGACCCAAGGGACTGATCGAGCGCCGCCGGGGCTACAAGATCTCGGACCGCAGGCTTCAACGCTATCTCCAGCTCCGGAACCTGTGACATGACCTTCCGGCCCGTCGATCACGAGGCGCGCGAGACGGCGCGGCGGGACTTCGGCCGCAGCCTGGTCATCGAGGCCGGCGCGGGGACCGGGAAGACCACCCTGCTCGTGGACCGGATCGAGGCCCTCGTGTGCTCGGGCCACGCCCGCCTCGACGAGGTCGCGGCGGTCACGTTCACGGAGAACGCGGCCACCGTCCTCAAGCTTCGGCTGCGGGAGCGGCTCGAGATCGCTCGGGCCGACGCCGCGCGGCCCGACGACGAGCGCAGGCGCGCCGGCCTGGCCCTCGAAGTGCTGGAGCGGGCGCAGGTGTCCACGATCCACGCGCTTTGCGCCGCGATCCTCCAGGAGCGCCCGCTCGAGTGCGGCGTCGCTCCCGGCTTTCGCATGGCCGACGAGACCGAGGCCGACCTGCTCTTCGGCGAATCGTGGGAGGAATGGCTGGCGGACGCTCTCCTCGGAAGCAACGAAGCCCTGGTGGATGCGCTCGAGGCCGACGTGCCCCTCGAGGCCCAATCCTCGTGGGGAGAGCGATCGTCGCTGCGGGGACTGGCCCGGGCCCTGGTGGAGCAGCGCGACCTGGCACCGCTGGTCGAGGCCGCGCGCTCCCGGCCCGAGGACTGGCGCGCCGAGCTCGTCACCCAGGCCGCGCGGGGCATGCGGCTTGCCGAGGGCGTGCCTGACGCCGATTCGCTGGCCGGCCGGCTGCGGGCCCTGGCTCTGTACTCCGACGAGGCCGGCCGTCTGTCCGGCCGTGCCCTGCGTGATCATCTGCTCTCCCTCCCGGCGATCTCGAAGTCCTTCGGCCTGCGCACACGCTGGCCCTCGGACGAGGTCCTGAACCAGGCCCGCGGCATCGCCGCGTGGACGTCGGAAGCCGTCACCACGTGGAAATCGGGCGACGGCGCCTCTCTCCACGGGCGTCTCGTGAGCGCGCTCCGGGGCGTGGCCGATCGATTCGAGCGCAAGAAGGCGGAACGCGGCGTCCTGGACTTCCTCGACCTGCTCCTGAAGGTGCGGGACGCGCTCCGCGATCACGAGTCCGTGCGCAGGCACGTGCGCGACCGCTTCCGTTTCCTGATCGTGGACGAGTTCCAGGACACGGATCCCCTCCAGGTCGAGATCGCCGGGCTCCTGACCGCGGAACGCACGGGTGCGCTCGTGGTGGTGGGAGACCCGAAGCAGTCGATCTATCGATTCCGGCGCGCGGACGTGGCCCGGTTCCGCAGGTTGGCCGAAGTCGCGGAGGGGCGGCGCGACCGCCTCTCGCTGACCCAGAACTTCCGCTCGCGCCCCGCGATCCTGCGGTTCGTGAACCGCGTGTTCGCCGAGCTGATCCAGGCCGCGGTGGATACGGACCAGGCCGCCTACGAGGCCATCACTCCCCCACCCGGCCTGCCCGAGGAACCTTCGGTCATCGGCCTCCGCTTCGAGGCGCCGTTCGCCCAGGGGCCCGACCTGCTGCGGGCCGAAGCGGCGGCCCTCGCGTCCTTCGTGGCCGCGGCCGCACGCGGGTCCTTCACGGTGCGCGATCCCGCGAGCGGCGAAGATCGTCCGAGTCGTGCCGGCGACGTGATGGTCCTGACGCGGCGATTGACCCAGCTCTCCCCTCTCGAGGATGCGCTGGAGGGCGCCGGCGTCGCGTTCGCGGTGGAGGGCGGCAAGTCGTTCTTCGATCGCCAGGAAGTCCATGAGGCCCTCGCCGTCCTGCGCGCGGTCGAAGACCCGAGTGACGGCGTCGCGCTCATGGCGGCCCTGCGCTCCTCTTTCCTGGGAGTGAGCGACCGGGACATCGTGAGCTACGCCCTGTCCGCGGGCTTCCCCCCACCCACGGCCGTCGACGAGGCCCTGCCGGGTGGGGCGGCCCTGGCCCCGGCCATGGGCCTCCTGGCCCGGCTTCGGGCCCTGCGTACCGAAGCCTCGACGCCGCTCTTGATCGAGACCCTGTACGACGAGACCCGGATCCTCGCCGCCCTGGTGGGCACGCGGCGCGGGGAAGCCCGCATCGCCAACCTCGAGAAGATCGTGAACATCGCGCGCCAGTCCGCGGACCTGGGCATCCTCACCCTGCGTGGCTTTGCCCGCCTCCTGGAGGAGCGTATCGCGAGCGCCCGCGAGGAACCCGACCTCCCCGCGAACCGGCCCGGCGATCCGCACACCGTCCGCATCCTGACCGTCCATCGCGCAAAGGGGCTGGAGGCGCCCATCGTGTGCCTCTACGACACGGCCGACAACTTCGTCTCCGCGGCGGACGCGATCCCGCTCTGGGAGGAAGGCCGGATCGCGGTCGGCTTTCGCGAGGGTTGCCAGCCCCCGGGCTGGGCCGCGCTCCGCAAGCGCGACGAGGCGAAGGCCTGGGCCGAAGCGCGGCGCCTCCTGTACGTGGCCTGCACCCGGGCCCGCGATCTTCTGGTCATCCCCAAGCCGCCCCCCGATGCGCAAGTCGGAGCGTTCTGGAAGGACCTCGTGGACCTGGTGCCCCTGGCCGGCGACGACGACGTGCGTATCGTGGATGCCGAGGCGCTGGCGCCGCCCGACGACGATTCGACCGACCTGCGGGCGCTGGCCCTGGCGGAGGGCGGTGACGCGGCGGCTTCGCGCTGGGAGGAGGAGCGACGCCTGCGCATCGCCGGCGCCGCCGCTCAGCCGATGCGAGCCGCAAGCGTGAGCGACCGGGTCGCCCGCGCGGCCGGAAGGACCGAAGGGGTGGGCGCGGGGGTCGAGGCAGAGAAGGCCCGGGCGTTCGGGCGCCTGGTCCACCGTCTGCTGGAGCTCACAGCGCTCCGGCCGATTCCGGAAGACACCGCTCTCGTGGCCATGGCGGTGGCCCTGGGTCCGAGCTTTGGCCTCGAACCCGAGGCAGCGGGGCGCGCAGCCGGCCATGTGGCCCGAGCCCTCTCCCTCTCCCTGATGAACCGGGCGCGGCGCGCGGCGCGCGTGTGGCGCGAGCTGCCCTTCTGGCTGCCCGAGACCGACGAGCTGATCGAGGGCGTGGTGGACCTCGTGTTCGAAGAGGAGAGCCAGCTCGTGGTCGTGGACTACAAGACCGACGCGATCACGGCGGAACAGGCCGTGGATCAGGCCGCGCACCACGCCCCCCAGCTTCGGCTCTACGGCCGCGGCCTCACCTTGGCCCTCGGGCATCCCGGTGCGGGAGCGGCTCGTGCTGTTCACGGCGCTCGGGGAGGCGGTCCCGGTCTAGCCTGGCCGCCGTCACGCCGGCTCTAGACGGTGTGCTTGATCATCAGCACTTCGTTGCCGGCCTCGCTGTAGATCAGCTCGTCCACGATCTTCCTGGCCACCAGGATGCCGAAGCCGCCGGGCCGTAGCCCCAGCTCGGCTCGCCGCGCGGAGTGGGCCAACGGGTCGCCCGGCGGGTTGTCGACCGCGGCGTGGTCGAGAGACTCCGGGGTGAAGCCGGGCCCGGGGTCGTGGACGTAGAACACGATGGCCCGCTCGGTGCGGACGGCGGAGACCTCGACCAGCTGGTCGGGGTCGAAGCCGGCGCCGTGCTCCATGGCGTTCAAGAGGATCTCCCGGAAGGCGAGCAGGAGACGGTCGCGCTCGTCTTCCGGCAGATCAGTAGGCAGCTCGTTCAGGAAGGCGACGAGCCGCTCCGCGGTGAGGAGACGGCTCGTGACCCGCACCGAGAGCCAGTTCGCCCGGGCCGAGACCACCTCGATGCCGTCCCGCCAATCCAGGGCGTCGATGGCCTGGCGGGTCATCCGGGCGATCTCGCCCTGATCAGAGGAGCGCCGAAGCACGCGAAGACGTGGGCGCGCAGCGCGGCGATCACCCCTTCGGGCGTGGTGTGGGGGGCCAGGAGGATGAGCTTGACGCCCGGGCGCACGCGACGGATCTCCTCCGCCAGGGGCAGGTCCTCCTCGAGGGTCGAGGCCGGGCTCGTGATCACGACGTCGAAGCAGGTGCGCCGCAGGCGGCGGAGAGCGTCGGCTTCGCCCGACGCCGATTGAAAGGAACAGCCGTCGAGCTCTGGCGCCTTGGCCAGGCTGCGGGCGGTCAGGTCGTCGACGCCCAGGAGAAGCACCCGGCCCATCCTCGTTCCTTCCACAGTGGGGCAAGTGTAGCCGAGAGTAGCGACAGGACCCTGGGCGATCCCACCTCGTGGTAGCGTTTCCACGGTGGACAACCCCTTCTCGTGGTCGGTCTCGAGGCACGACACGTTCGCGAGCTGCCGGCGACGCTACTTCTATTCCTACTACGCCTCGAACGAAGACCCCGAGATCAAGCGCCTCAAGAAGCTCTCCGCCCTCCCCATGTGGGCGGGCAACGTGGTGCATGAGACCATCGAGACCTTCCTGAAGACCCGCGACGCCCTGCCCGCGCCGGAGGAACAAGAGGCGCTCATCCGGGCGACCGTCCACGGCGACATGCTCTCGCATTGGCGGGAGAGCGAGGCGGGCACCTCGGGCTTCCGGCTGTTCGAGCACGAGTACCTGACCCCGGTGGAGCAGGAGGACAAGCGCCTCGTGGTGAACACCGTCATGCGCTCGCTGCGCGCGTTCTTCCGGAGCGAGACCTTGCGCGAGGTACTGGCGGTGGGGCGCGAGCACTGGCTCACGGTCGAGGACCTCGTGTCCTTCGAGGTGGGCGACGCCACGGTGTTCCTGCGGATGGACCTCGCCTACCGCAACCCCGCGGGACGGGTGGTGATCGTCGACTGGAAGACGGGGCGGGGAGAGGGGCGCTTCAGCGAGGTCCAGCTCGCGGGCTACGCGCTCTACGCGGCGCGCCAGGGCTGGGTGCAAGAGCCCGAGGAGATCGAGACGGAGCTGGCCTACCTGGCCCTGCCCCGCTACGTGCGTCGACGGCTCGATCGCCGCAAGCTGGAGATCGCCCAGGCGTTCATCGAGAAGAGCGCCAAGAGCATGAGGGCCCTCTTGATCGACCCGGTGGGCAATCTGGCCCGGCTCGAGGACTTCGCGATGATCGATCGGCCCCGGGTCTGCCGGCGGTGCAACTTCCGGCGGCTGTGTTTCCCGCGCGCCGACGAGCGCCCGGCGCTCGCGACCGCGGCTCTGGCCTAGCTCAGCCCTTCAGGTACTTCGCGAGAAAGGCCGTGGTCCGCGCCCACGCGTCCTTGGCGGCGGCCTCCCGGTATCCTCCCCAGGGATTGTTGACGTTGGCGAACGCGTGGCCGGCGCCCTCGTAGATCTTGACGTCGATCATCTTGCCCGCCGCCTTCATCGCGGCTTCGAAGGCCTTCACCTGGTCGGGGACGGGCCCTTGTCGTCGCCCCCGTAGTTGCCGAGCACCGGGGCCTTGATCGCGGCGATGGAAGCGGGCTCGGTGGGCGGCGCACCGTAGTAGGCGACGACGGCAGCCAGACTCGGTTCCTTGGTGGCGAGGTCGAGCGAGAAGCGACCTCCCATGCACCAGCCGATCGAACCGATCCTGGTCTTCTTCACGTCGGGCCGCGCCTGTAGCCACGCGTAGGCCGCCTTCAAGTCCCGGGCGATGCGGTCGGGAGGCGCCCCCATCATGAGTTGATGCGCCTCCTCCTGCTTGTCCGCGACCTTGCCGCGGTAGAGGTCCACGGCCAGAGCCACGTACCCTTCCTTGGCGAGGGCCTTGGCCTGGTCCTTCACCCACGCGTTCAGGCCCCACCACTCCTGGATCACGATCACGCCCGGGAACGGTCCCTTGCCTTCCGGCGTGACCAGGAAGCTCGCGACCGTCTCGTCGCCGCTCTTGTAGGAGACGGTCTGCTCGCCGGCCTGGGCCACGGACGCGAACCAGAGCCCGAGACAACCGAGGACGAGAATCCGCTTCATGAAGCCTCCTTCCTTGGAGATGGACCCGATTCAGTGCGCAGCTTGGAGCTCGTTCGCCGCCGCCACCGCCCGCCTCTTCTTGGTGGTCTCGGAGCGCTGCCGAAGGACCGCGGCCACGATGACGAAGAGCTCGAACGCCACGAATCCGCCGACGTAGGCATAGCCTCCGGAGCCGAAGCCGTAGGAGTGGAGGCCGGTGCCGAGCACGAAGTTGACCCCGTACCAGGCCATCAGCACACCCAGGTATCCGATGATCGCCCCCACCGCGGTGCCGAAGTCCTTGAACCAGCCGATCATCCGCCCGTGCAGGATGGCCAGGTAGCCGAGAAGGGCGATGAGTGCCCAGGTCTCCTTCGGGTCCCAGCCCCAGAAGCGGCCCCACGAGTACGATGCCCACACGCCTCCGAGCATGGTGCCGACGGCCAGGAACAAGGTGCCGACCTGGATCGCGCGGTACAGGAAGAGAGACAAGTTCTTGAAGAGCACGGCCTTTTGCGGAGCGAAGAAGTAGAGGCCGAGGTTCAGATGAGCGATGCCCATGGCCAGGGTGAAGGCGGCGTAGCCGAGGGTGATGGTGAGCACGTGCACGGTCAGCCACATGTTGTCGCGCAGCACCGGAACCAGGGGATCGATGGCGCCGTCGAGGATCGGCACGTTGTCGGCCAGGATCAGGCAGATGGTGGCTACGGCCGCGGCGCAGGCCGCGAAGTAGCGTGCCTTGTAGACGACCTCGAAGATGAGGGCGAAGAGAATGGCGCCCCACGCCACCCAGACCACGGACTCGTACATGTTGGTGACGGGCGGACGGCCCGAGATCGTCACCCGCAGGAACATCCCGTAGGCGTGGGTCACGAAGCCCGCCAGCACGAGGGTGAGGCCCGCCCACCCGATGCGCGAGGAGACCAGGGGGAAGCTCGCGATCAAGGCCAGGAAGCCGAACAGGTAGAGGATCCAGGCCAGACGGAAGGGCTTCAGCTTGTTGTAGTGGACCTCGGTGCGCAGGGCCTTGGCCGCGGGGTAGGTAGCGGGCGCGAGCTCAGCGAGGCGTTTGTTGAGGGCGAGAGCCGAGGCCTGGACGCTCGCGCGGTCTCCGTCCTTGTACGCGATCACGAGGGCCGCGGTCAGGGTCTTGATGCGCTGGACCGGTGCCGCCTCGATCTTGTCGAGGTCGGCGACCGAGAACCAGGCCGCAGTCGCGTCCGTCGGGTGGGGCACCATCTTCAGGGCTTCACCCGAGAAGAGCGCGGCCACGGTCGAGAGCGTGTCGTAGAGCGTCGAGATCTCGCGCTCGATGGGATCGAGCTTGGCCTCGCGATCGACCCTGAGCTTCTCGTGCACCTTGTCCGCGGCCTTCAGGAAGGCCTCGTTCTGGGCCAGCTCGCGGAACGAATACGCGTCGGGGTGAGTGGGATCCTTGCCGGGGGGAAGAGAGGCGGCCGCGCGGAGCCCCGCGTGGGTCACCCGGATGAAGCGCTCGTCGCGCCACTTGGCGGGATCGGCCATCATGGCCACGAGCCACTCCACGGGGTCGAGGCCGGCGACGCTCTCGAATCCGAAGGCCCGGGCCCCGGTCACCCGCCGCGCGGTCTCGCGGGCGAAGGTATCGAGAGGCTTGGTGCGGCCCCCGTCCTGGACGGCGATCGTACGGAGGGCGTCGAGCTCAGGCCCCGCTCGAAGCAGGCTGGGCAGGGCCAGAGCAGCCAGGGACAGCATCAGCAGACGGCTTTTCATTCCGACTCTCCCGCTCACGGTGAGCTGCGAGGGCCCGCGCGGCTTGGCGCCGCACGAGGTACGGCTTCAGATAGAACATCCAGGCGACTCCCGCCCCGATGAGAGTCACCCCGAGATAGACGAGAGGAAGGCCCGGGGCGCGGGCTACCGAGAAGATCGACATCATCGGCGTGCCTTCCACGAACGAGGCTTGGAAGAAGATGTAACCACGATAGTGCATCGGGTGGTTCATCGAGATGTGGTGCTCGGAGGCGCCGTTCTCCGGGTCTTCGACGCGGACGAAGCTCTCGTAGGTCGCGGGCATGTTCGAGCCCGGGTACTTCTCGGACCGGAACTTCAAGAGCGTGACCTTGAAGGGCACCGCCAGCTCGGGAGCGCGGTAGGCCAAGGTCGCAACGCCCGCGCCGAAGGGAACCCGGCGCACCTCGGACCAGGGGAGCCACTCGGACGCGGTCCTGGTGGTCGGGCCTTCGAGCCGGACCTTCACCGCGGGCTGCCGGCGCTCCTCCTTCTCGGGCGGGGTCCCGGGGACCACGACGCGAGACCGCGCCGCGCGTTCGAAGCTCTGGTCGACGGTGATCGCCATGCCGCCCATCGCGTTTGGGATGGGCTTGCCGATCTCGACCCGGCCGGCATCGACCGCTCCCGATCCGCCCGGGGCGCCGTAGAGCAGAACCCCGCCAGGGGCCGCGACGAAATGGATCTGGTTGCTGGACTCGGGCTTCCGGGCCATGGCCTCGGCCTCGGCCAGGGAAGACGCGGCATGGAAGCCGAGAGAGACCGGGCCGAAGTCGAGATGGCTCGGGCCCTCGGCCGACGCGGAGAGCCAGCCGTCCTGGGTCGCGAAGGGGGCCTGGAGCGTGAAGTGAAGGGCGGGAGCGCCGCGGTCGGACGCCGAGAAGCTGTCCGTCACGTCGACGTGCGCGGCGAAGTCCTCGGCCACGAGGGTCGCGTCGGTGCCGGGGACCGGGAAGCGCTGCTCGCGGCCGGGCCCCGGGGGCCGCTTCTCGAAGACCACCGGGAACTGGCCGGGCGTGGTCGCGCCCGGGACCGAGACGAAGAGCGCCTTCTCGAGCAACGTCACCCGGTCGGTGGTCTCGCCCTCGTAGAGCGGCATGTTCGAATCGAGCCCGCGGTGCAGGGAGATGAGCGAGCCCGCGAGCAGGATCAGGATGCCGATGTGGGCCATGACGAAGCCCACGTGGTGTTCCTTCCACGGGTACCGCTTCATCATGACCGCGAAGATGTTGATCCCGAGGAGGCCCAGCAGGAGAGAGAACCCTGGGGTCTGGTAGATCTCGCGCTGAACCGCCGGGGTGCCGTGTTCCATCTCGTAGAACGTGGCGTAGGCGCAGGTCGCCCCCAGGGTGACCATCACCACCACGGCCAGCCGGAGGGAGGCGAGGCCGTCGAACACGCGCGTTGCGAACGAGGAAGACGAAGTCATAAGAATCAGGTCCTTGACCCCGGAGTGCGAGCGGTCGAACCGCCCGGAATTGATTCTAGGAGGCGGAGGCGAGCGGCGTCAATGACGGGAAGCACTCACAAATGATCTAGGCGGAACGGTTTGACGTGCCCCCCAGCGCCCCCTAGAATCGCCGTAACATGGCCAATTTGCGGCTCGTCCCCGGATCCGGGCCTCCGATCGAGGTAGCGAAGGACGAGGCCCTCGTCGGCCGTGATCCCGGCTGTGATGTCGTCGTCCCGGATGGCTCGGTCTCCCGTCGACACGCGAAGATCCAGAGGCGCGGCGAGGGCTTCACGGTCGTCGACCAGGGCAGCGCCAACGGCACCTTCATCGACAGCCAGCGCGTGGCCGAAGTGGCGCTCAGGAACGGCCAGGAGCTTCGCTTCGGCGCCGTGAGCTTCAAGGTCGAGATCGAGAGCCTCGAGGACATGGGCGCCACCGTGGCCGGCCTGCCGGCGATGCCGGAGGCCACGATCATGGCCAGCGCGCCCCTCGTGACCGTCCCGCCGCCGAAGCCGGTGCCGCCGCCGATCCCCCCACAGGTCACGAGCCCGCCTCCCCCACCGCCCGTGCCTCCGAAGCCGCCGGCGCCCCCCAGTGCCGCCCAGGCCAAGGAGCGCTTCAAGCCGCTCCCGCCGCCGGGCGGGCCCGTACCTCCCCCGCCCGTGCCCCAGATGGCCGCGGGCCCGGCGCCGGTCAAGAAGGGCAAGGGCCCGGTGTTCTGGGTCTTTGCCGGTTGCTGCGGATGCCTCCTCCTCGGCCTCGTCCTGGCGGCCTTGCTCGGCGGGGGCGTGTTCTTCATGACCCAGGCTCCGGCCACCGCCGTGCGCGAGCAGCTCAAGGCCCTGAAGGCGAAGGACGACGCGGCCGCCTGCAGCCATCTGGCCGCGGGGGGTGCCTCGACTGCGACCGACTGAAGGAGCTGGCCGTGCAGCATCCCGGCCTGGGCGAGAACAAGGACTCGACCTTCTGGAAGAGGTCGGTCGAGAACGACAAGGCGACGCTCAGCGGTGTGCTCCTCTCGGAGAGCGGCAAGGCCGAGCCCGCGACCTTCACCCTCACGAAGGAGGGCGCCGACTGGAAGGTCATGGACATCCACTTCGAGGGCGTGACCGTCGATTGACGTCGGCGGAAGCGGGAACCCCGGAGCCCGTCGAGGTCCGGCACGAGAAGGGCGCACGGCGGGTCGTCCTCACCTGGGACGACGGTCACGTTTCGCCTTTCGCCCTCGACTACCTCAGGAGCTGGTGTCCCTGCGCGAGCTGCCAGGGTCACGCCCCGGTGGCGCGCTACCTCGACCTGTCCGGCCAGGAGATGACCCACATCGAGGTGGTGGGCAACTACGCCCTGGCCCCGACCTGGGCCGACCACCACGACACCGGGATCTACAGCTTCCGCCTGCTGCGTCGCCTGTGCCCCTGCGCCGAGTGCGGCGGGGAAAAGCGGTAGCGCGTCCGCGTCGCGGGCCCTCATGGACACCCTCCATCCGCCCTGTTAGGCTTCGCGCCAAATAGTCCCAGGTCGAGGGGCCTGCCCCGCCCCGGAGGTCGTGTGAAGCCGACGGATCCACACGCCGCGCCCCCGCCGCCTGCGGCGCCCGAGCCCAGTGACGCCGTCCATACGGGGTCCCTCTCTCCGAGCGCGCTGGTGCCCGTCTCCGATGCTCGTCCGCCCGAGGCCAAGCCCGGGGAGCGGGTCGCCGCCTTCTCGGCCGGCGATGAGGTCGCCGGGCGCTACCGCGTCGTGCGGTTCATCGCGCGGGGCGGCATGGGCGAGGTGTTCGAGGTCGAGGACCAGGAGATCCAGGGCCGTGTGGCCTTGAAGATCCTGGGCAGCGACGGCGGAGGCGACGCGGAATCGATCGAGCGCTTTCGGCGCGAGATCCAGCTGGCGCGCAAGGTCACGCATCCCAACGTGTGTCGGATCTTCGACCTGGGAATCCACCGGACGCCGCCGGGCCATGAGGTCCGCTTCCTCACCATGGAGCTGCTGGAAGGCGAGACCCTGAGCGCCCGGATCCAGCGGTTGGGCCGGATCCCCTTGGCGGAGTCGCTCGTCATCCTGCGCCAGGTCGTGCAGGCCCTCGCCGCGGCGCATCGCGAGGGCATCATCCACCGCGATTTCAAGAGCGGAAACGTCATCCTGGCTTCGTCGCGAGGAGAGGAACGCGCCGTGGTCACCGACTTCGGGCTGGCGCGGTTCTCGGTCGAAGAGTCCGACGCCACCGTCTCGGGTGGAATGATCGGGACGCCGGCCTACATGGCGCCGGAGCAAGTCGACGGCGGCCCCATCACCAAAGCCGCCGACATCTACGCCCTGGGCGTCGTCCTCTACGAGATGGTGACGGGCAAGCGGCCCTTCACCGGAGACACGGCCCTTTCCATCGCGGTCAAGCGCCTCTCCCAGAACCCGACGCCTCCCCGTCGCCTCATTCCCGACCTCGATCCCCGGTGGGAGAGCGTGATACTCCGGTGCCTGGAGCGCCGGCCGGCGGATCGCTTCGCACGGGCGACGGACGTGGTCGAAGCCCTCGAAAGCACTGCCGTATCGACGTCGCCTCGAGTCCGCCGGCAGCGGCTCGCGTGGGCCAGTGGCGGACTCCTGATCGTCGCCACGGGGCTTCTCCTGGTCTCCTACCTGGAGAGAAGGCCCGCCACCCCCCGACCGGCACCGGTCGCCCAAGGCGAGGGGCGGGCGGCGGGCCGTCGCTCCGTCGCGGTGCTCGCCCTCAAGAACCTCGGTCGGCCGGAAGGCGCGTGGCTGTCCACCGCGATCTCCGAGATGCTGCGCACGGAGCTGGCCGCGGGCGAGAGAGTCCGCACCATCCCCGGAGAGTCGGTCTCGCGCATGACCGTGGAGCTCGCCTTGGCCGCGAGTGACAGCCTGGCGCGGGACAGCCTCGCGCGGGTCCGTGCCAACGTGGGCGCGGATCTCGTCGTTCTCGGATCCTATCTGGCACTCGCGAATGGAAGGATCCGTCTCGATCTTCGCCTGCAGGACACGGAACAGGGCGAGATCCTCGCCACGGCGACCCAGGAAGGCACCGAGGAGGAGCTCTTCGGCCTCGTGTCGAAGAGCGGGGCCCTGATCCGGCAGGCCTTGAAGATCGACGCGGTCTCCGAGACCGAAGCGACGGCGGTGCGCGCCTCCTTCCCCTCGAGCCCCCAGGCGAGCCGGTTGTACGCGGAGGGACTCGCCAAGCTGCGCCTCTTCGACGCCCTGGCCGCGCGGGATCTGCTCGAGCGAGCGGTGGAAGCCGAGCCCAATCACCCCCTGGCCCATTCCGCTCTGGCCTCGGCCGAGGCCGCGCTCGGCTACGACGCCAAGGCCGCAGGCCCAGGCGCAACGCTCGCTCGAGCTGGCCAAGGGCCTGCCGCGCGAGGACCGCCTCTCCATCGAGGCGCAGCTTCACGAGATCACCGGGCAGTGGGACAAGGCGGTCGAGATCCGCCGGGGACTGTTCGTGTTCTTTCCCGACAGCCTCGACCACGGCCTCGGCCTGGCGACGGCCCAGACCTCGGCCGGCAAGGGACAGGAGGCGCTCGACACGGTGGCATTGCTCAGAAAGCTCCCGCCCCCCGCCCGGACCGATCCGCGCCTCGACCTCGCGGAGGCTGCCGCCGCCAAGGCCCTCACTGACTTCTCGCGCCAGCGATCAGCGGCCCTGAAGGCCGCGGCCGCCGCACGAGCGCAGGGCGCGCGCTTGCTCCTGGCCCAAGCCCGGCTGGCCGAGGGTGCGGCGGCCGTCGACCTCGGCGACACGAAGGCCGCCGAGAGCGCGTGCGAGGAGGCGGGTCGCATCTTCAGCGAGGCGGGCGACATCGGCGGACTCGCAAAGGCCCAGAACATCGTGGCCGTCGCCCACGCCAGGAGCGGCGACCCTGAGGGGGCACGGAGCCGCTTCGAAGAGGCGCTGCGCTCGTTCCGGCGAATCGGAGACCGGCGCGGCACGGCAAGGCAGATCGACAACCTCGGGAACGTCTTCTCGGACCAGGGCGACCTGGTGGGCGCGCGAAAGCTTCACGAGGAGGCCCTGAGGGTAGGGCGCGAGATTGGTGACCGCAGCGGGACGGCGCGAAGCCTCAACAATCTGGCGGCCGTCCTCCTCGAGCAGAAGGACTTCGGGGGAGCGCAGCGAGCCTACGAAGAGGTGGTGACCGCGTTTCATGCGCTGGGCGAGACCCAGCACGAAGCCATCGCGTTGAGCAGCCTCGGCGAGGTGCTCGTGAAGCAAGGACAGCTCGAAGGGGCGGAGGAGCGCTTCCAGGCGTCCTTGACCATCAGTCGGGAGAGCGATCCGGGGTTGGCCGCCGAGACCCTCGGGCTTCTCGCGGAGGTGTTCATGCAGCGCGGCGACAAAGAGGGCGCGCGGAGAGCGCGGGAGCAGGCGGCAGCGTTTCAGAAGGCGGCCGACAAGGATTGAATGGGTTTGCAGGTCGTCCTTGACGCCGGCGACCAGGCTGTCTTACTCTGTTCTTACCATGACCACTCGGTTGTCGACCAAGGGGCAGCTCATCATTCCCCAGGAGATCAGGAACAAGAAGGGCTGGCGAGCGGGCACCGAGCTCCTGGTCGAAGACCACGGAGCCTTCGTCGCCCTCCGCCGCCCCCAAACCCTGCCCACGGCCGAGCTCGACGATCTCGTGGGCTGCACGGGATACCACGGACCCGCGAAGACCCTGGCGGACATGCAAGCGGCAATCGCCAAGGGAGCCAAGCGACGGCGATGATCACCCTCGACACCAACGTTCTGGTCCGGGTCCTCACGCGCGACGACCCGGCGCAAGTCAGGAAGGCCCTTCGCAAGGTGCGGGGCCACGAGATCTGGCTGGCCAAGACCGTTCTGCTCGAGATGGAGTGGGTGCTCCGCTATAGCTATGGTCTCTCCCGTAGCGCCATCTCCGGGGCCATGGAGCGGCTACTCGGCTATCGGCTCGCGGTCTTCGAGGATCGCGAGACGGTCGTCCTGGCGCTCGCGGGCTATCAGGCGGGGCTCGACTTCGCCGACGCGCTGCACCTGGCCTCGGCCTCCGAGACGGATCGCTTCCTCACCTTCGACCGCGATCTTCTGCGTCGCGGGCCATCGATGAGGGGCGCTCCCAGGGTTGAGGCCGTTTGACCACGCCTTGACCTCGAGTGTGGGGCGAGTCACTGACAGGCTCGTCTTCGTCCACTAGACTGCGCTCACGCACTGAGGGTCGGTTGACGTTGGGGCCCCGGGGACGAACAAGCACTGGGTGGCCTGATATGGGAAGGATGCCCGCCCGAAGAGGGAGGGGGCGGTCGGAACGTAATTCGTGCCCGTCCTGGGCGCAAGAGGTGGTGGCGGACACGCCATCACGCGAAGGCGCGCTGGTGGCGCGTCATTTCGCTTGCCGCCGGCGAGCCACCCGACGTATCCCTCTTGAACCGAAGTCCTGGGAATGAGCCTTGGGTCCATGACGGCCTGCAACGGTGGTGTGGATCGGCTTGGTGGAGGGAGCTTGAGACACCGCCTGAGCGCCGGTTGGGTCGGGCTGTTGCTTTGGGCGGGGAGCAGCATGCCCGTCCTGGGTGCGGAGCGGGACCCGGTGGAGAGGGTCCTGGACGCTCGCCTGCGTGTCGTGTACCGCGCGCAGCGGGAGGCCGCGGCGGCGGCCTCGTCGGCTGTAGGCGGCGCGGCGAGAGCCCGAGCCAGAGCCACGCGAGAGCGCCTGCTCGGGCGGCCCCGAGTCAGCCAGAGCACGAAGGCTGACCCCTCGCGGCTGAACATCCTGGTCCGGTCCACGGAAGACTGTCACGGGCTCGAGGCCGCCGGCTTCCGGCTCCAGGCCCAGATCGGCCCCATCTGCACCGGGACCCTGGATCCCGATCGGCTCTCGGATCTGGCCCGTTTCGGCGGAGTCCAGTTCGTCTCGTCCGCTTCGACCCTGCAAGCAACGCAGACCAACGAAGCGCCCTCTCTCCAGACACTCGGGGCCCGGCCGACCCGAGCAGAGACCTCCGCCTCCGGTGCCCTCTCACCGCAGGTGCTCTCCGGCGCCGGAGCTCTCGTCGCCTTCATCGACACCGGAGTCGACGTCTTCCACCAGGACTTCCGAAAGGCCGATGGAAGCACCCGCATCAAGTACCTCCTCGACCTCTCCGACCCGGGGGACACCGACGGTGACGGTGACCTCGACGGGGTCGGGCCCTTTCGGCGGCACTCTCTACACCGAAGCCCAGATCAATGCCGCTCTTTCTGCGGGGTCCATGCCGCGAGAGAGACACCACCGGCCACGGTACCCACGGTCTCTCCGTCGCCGCCGGTGACGATGCCGTCTTCCCGGGCATGGCGCCCTCCGCCGACCTCCTCGTGGTCAAGGCCACGCGTGACGACGGCACCCTCGGCTTCGTCTCCACCGACGTCATCAACGCCCTCGTCTTCGTCGACCAGAAGGCCGCCGAGCTCGGACTTCCCTACGTCGTGAACCTGTCTCTCGGAACCATCGTGGCTCCCCACGACGGCCGGTCTCTGGAGGAACAGGCCCTCGACACCATCGTGGGTCCCGGCCGACCGGGAAAGGTCGCCGTCCTCGCGGCCGGCAACTCCTCGGACAATCGCTCCACTCGTTTTCATCACCTCTCGGGCACGGCCTACACCGGCCTCAGCAACACCCACACCCTCACGGTGCCGACCTTCGACTGCAACCCCAGGTCCCGGTAACGACCGGATCTTCCTGGACGTCTGGTACAAGGGCGGGGACAAGCTCAAGGTCACGGTCACTCCGCCCGGAGGCTCACCTGTTTCCGCAGCCTTCGGGAACTATCTGGATCTGGAGACTCCCCAAGGCAACGTCCTCGTCGTGAACCTCGGCGGACCAAGCCTCGAGAACGGGGACGTCGAGGCTCTTCTTCTGATCGACGACTGGGCAGGAGTAGCTCCGGCCACGGGGACCTGGACGATTGCGTTCGAGGGCGAGGAGATCGGGGACACCGGGGAGTACCACGCCTGGCTCGCGGACGACTCCCAGGTGGGCAGCGTCTTCCCGTATCTCTCGACCAACGCCGACAACCGCTACCTCATCGGCAAGCCGGGGAGCGCCATCAACGGCATCACGGTGGGAAGCTACTCCGCACACGACGCCACCACGCGCTTCCGGACCTCCTGGACGGACGTGAACGGAATCGGCAGAACAGACACAAGCGCGCTCCTCGGGGACATCTCCGACTTCTCGTCGACGGGCAAGACCCGCGACCGGAGGGTGAAGCCGGAGGTTACGGCCCCGGGAGAGAGAGTCCTGGGAGCAGTGTCCAAAGACGCATTCCCCGGAATCGCTCCAAACTCGATCTACCGCTTTCATCCCTTTGCTGAGGCGACCGGGCTACTGACCGACGCCACGCCGAACCACGCCTTTGGTCTCCTCCAGGGAACGAGCTTCTCCGCTCCGGTAGTAGCGGGTCTCGCTGCGCGGATCCTCTCCACGAGCCCAACCCTCGACGCGGTCCAGGTCCGAAACGTCCTGATCAACTCCGCGACTACGGACGTCTCCACGGGAGCGGTGCCGAACGACATGTGGGGCTACGGGAAGGTGAGCCTCACCGTGGGCGGGGTCACCCTGCCCGGGAAACCTTCGCATCACGACCGACTCACTGGCGCCCGGCGTCCTGAACGAGGTCTACGACCAGGTGCTGTCGGCCTCGGGAGGAAAGCTGCCGTACTCCTGGTCTCTCGCCTCGGGCTCCCTGCCTACGGGCCTGAACCTGGACGCCACCGGCCACCTCACCGGCACCGTCACGGGCACCGGCACCTTCAACTTCACCGCCCGCGTCACCGATTCTACTGCTCCCGCTCAGGCCGTCACGAGAGCGCTCGCGATATCCGTCACCGCCACGCCGGCCCTCCAGATCGCGACTTCGGCTCTACCCCCCGCCCACTTGGGAGCGCCGTACGACGAAACCGTGGAGGCCACGGGAGGAGCGACGCCCTACACGTGGTCACTGGCAGGCGGCATCCTCCCCTCTGGCCTTGGCCTCAACGCGAACGGCCACATCGTCGGCGCCGCAACTGCCGTTGGCAGGTACGACTTCACGGCTCGGGTGCAGGATGCGTTGGCCGGGACCGCGTTCAAGGGGGTCAGGCTCAAGGTGACGCGGACAGGATCCGATGTCTGGGAACCCCTGGGCGCCGAAGCGAGCGTCGTCAACCACATCGCGATCGACGCCCGCAACCCGGATCATGTTCTCTGCTCTACCGACAATGCCGGCGATCCGACCCAGAATGCCGTCTTCGATAGCACGGACGGCGGAGAGTCTTGGCGAGCGATATCGCTGAACAACGGGTTCGGGGGCTTGGGCAAGGAGATCACCGGTCTCTTCGCAAGTCCGTTCTCACACGTGTGGTCGGCCTGGTCGCAGGGGTACTTCAGCCCCCTCTTGCAGTACGACCCGCCTTCGGCAACGTGGATCACGAGATTTACCGACTATTTCGGTCCGCTGGTCATGGACTTCGATGACGCGGGCGGGCAGTACATGTCGTCCTTGTCTACCGGCGTGGTTAGACGGTCCACGGACGGCGGGGCGACGTGGCAGCCGCTCGGCCCCATGTGCGGCGGCTCTCTGGTGACGGGCGGTGGAATTGTCGCCGCACTCAGTGTCTCGCATTCGAGCCCGAGCCACATGTACGTAATGCGCCACACCTCGGGCGGAGTGGTTACCTGTGGAAGCCATGACGGAGGGGCCACCTGGACGGACATTGGGACCCTGTCGTCCTTCTTCCTCGGCTCCGTCGACATTCAGGTTTCGCAGAGCAACCCACTCGACGTCATCCGGGGCGTCAGCACGTCTGGATCGAGCTACGTGGAACGGAGCCTCGACGGCGGCGCCACCTGGACGAGGTTCCCAGTGGCGAACAGTTTCACGGTCCTCAGGAGAGCGCCGAGCGATCCGTCCGTGCTGCTCCGGGGCTCGTCCGCCGGCCTGGGACTCCACAGGAGCACCAACCATGGGCAGTCCTGGACCGCGGTCGCCATCAAGGGCATCTCGACCATGAAGGTGACGGCCATCGCCTTCCATCCAACGAACGCCAATGCCTTCTACGTGGGCTCCGATCAGGGGCTGTTCTACACGGCGGACGGCGGGCTCACTTGGACAAGCAAGAATCGGGCCCTCAAGCATCAGACCTTCGGCGGCCTCGCCCTCAGCACCGCCTCCCCCGCGGAGCTGCTGCTGGGCACCAGCAACGGCTACGCGTACCTGTCCCGTACGAACGGTGACAAGTGGACCGCATCCGCGCCGCTGAATCCAATCGATGCCCGCATACTGACCCCGGTCATCTCGGCCGCCGATCCCAATCTCTACATGGTCTGGAGGGTCGACGGAACCTCTACCTATCCATTCAGGGGAACGCTGCTCATGTCCGACGATCGGGGTATCACGTGGCGCGACTCCCTCGCCCTCGAGGGCTCTTGCATCTGTGCGGTCACGCCCTGGGCCGCGGATCCCCTGAACGCCAACAACATCCTTGCCGCCACCGGCTCAAACGTGTTTGTCCGCTCGACCGACCGCGGCCGGACGTGGACGCAGGTCCCCGCACCCTCCACGGCCCCGCCGCTTGACATCACTTATGCTCGCGATGTTCCTGGACGTGTCTACGCAAGCTTCGCCCTCGACGGCGTCCACCGATCGGACGACGGTGGCCTGACCTGGCAGGTGTCGGGGCTGTCCCCGACCTGGATTGGGGTGGTCGAGCCCGCACCCTCGAACTCCAACTACGTCTATGCGGCGGTGCTTTTCGACAACCAGACCGAGCTCTACTACCTCGATCCCGCGGTGGGTAGCTGGCAGACCGCGATCACCAGCCCCCCGCAACGCACGTTGAGCATGGCCGTGGATTGGAACGAACCCGCGGATCGCCTACGCCGGCGTCGACAATCCCGACACCGCTGGGGGTGTGGGGGGCATCTACAAGACCACCGACGGGGGGCGGAACTGGATCCGCATGGTCGGCACCCTCGACGGCTTCGGAGTCGTTTCCATCGCGCTCCATCCGACCCTGCCCGGGACGATGTTCGTGGCCACGACCGAAGGCGGCGCCTTCCGATCTACGGACGGCGGCGCGACCTGGACCCCGCTCGACAAGTACGGAACCGTGGGCGAGGTGGTGAACATCACCGTCAAGCATCCGAGCGGGACCCTGCTCTTCGTCGGGACTCAAGGTTACGGCGTGCAGGTCTCATCGGATGGCGGACGGACATTCGCGGCCAGGGTGACCGGTCTGACCAACCTCAACGTCAATGCCCTCGCCTTCGAGCCGGGCTCGGCGACCGTCATGTACGCGGGCACCGACGGCGGGGTCTTCAAGTCGTCCGATACCGGGAACACCTGGGCCACGACCACGCTCGCCGCCAAGGTCACGGACCTCGTCACCGACAACGACGGCACCGCGCGTCGTATCTGGGCCACGGTCCCGGGGCAGGGGGTCGCTTTCTCCGCTGACGACGGTGCCACATTCACGATGTATAGCTCGGGCCTCGCATCGCTGGACCTGACGTCCCTCGAGTTGGAAACGGTAGGAGCTGCCCGCCGGATCTGGGCCACGACCCGCGGCGGGGACGGGGTCTCGTATTCCGACGACCTCGGCCAGACCTGGAAGTCGGCCGCTGGTTCCGGTCTCACCGACCGCAACGTGAACGACTTCACCCACGAGAGCGGAGTCGCACGGCGCATCTGGGGCACCGCGCGCCGCATCTGGGCCACCACCGATTCCGGCGTCTTCTACTCCGACAACGACGGTCTCTCCTGGTCCGAGCTGAACCTCGGCCTGCCCTCCGGGGTCCCGGTGTCCTCGGTCTCCATCGATCCCAACACCAACGAGGTCATGGTCAGCCTCTTCTCCGACCGGGAAGGCGGGGTCTACCGAGGCGCGAACCTGAGCGGGGTCTGGTCCGCCTTCAACGACGGTCTCGACGAGCTCAAGGTCAAGAAGGTCACGAACGACGGCGGCAGGGTGATCGACGCCACGACCAAGGCCACGACCTTCTACGCGGCCACCTCCGGAGACGGTGCCTACCAGGCGGACGTCCGGACCCAGTCCGCTTCTTCTCCGACCATCACCACCTCCACCCTGGCCACGGGGAAGGTTCACGTCGCCTACACCCAGACCCTCACCGCCAGCGGAGGCACGCCTCCTTACTCCTGGAGCCTGCCCGAAGGCTATCTCCCCGCGGGCTTGAGCCTGAATGCGAGCACGGGTGTCGTCGCCGGGGATCCGGGCCAGGGTGGGACTTATTCCTTCAGCGTGCAGGTGAAGGACAAGGAGGCGAGGATCGACCGCAAGTCCCTCGCCATCGTGGTCGAGAACCCGCTCGCTCCGGCCATCACGAGCTTTGCCCCTTCGAGCGGAAAGCCGGGAACGTCGGTGACTCTGACCGGGGCCAGGTTCACTGGCGCCACCGGTGTGGCCTTCTCGGGAACCCCGGCCAGTTTCTCCGTCTCTTCGGACTCGGTGATTCAGACCACAGTGCCGCAGGGCGCGGCCACCGGTCCGATCAGCGTCACCACGTCCTTGGGCACGGGCCGAAGCACCAACGACTTCCTGATCTTCGTGCCGCAGCCGCTCTACACCCTCACCCCGTGCCGCGTGGTCGACACCCGTGACCCCGCCGGGCCCCTGGGGGGGCCGGCTCTTCTCGCCGGTCAGGACCGCACCTTCGTCCTTCGTGGTGCGTGTGGTGTCCCGTCCACGGCCAGGGCGGTCTCCGTCAACATCACCGTCACCCAGCCTACGGATGCGGGAGACCTTCGCGTGTTCCCTGCAGGAACGGAGCTGCCCCTCGTCTCCTCGATCAACTACTCCCCGGGCCAGACCAGGGCCAACAACGCGGTCCTCACCCTCGGCACGGGCGGCGCCGTCACCTTCCACTGCGACCAGGCCAAAGGCGCCGTTCACCTCCTCCTCGACGTCAACGGGTTCTTCCAATAGACCACCAGAAGTGGGCGTTCCAGAAACGAGGCTTTCATGACTCATGCAAAAGCTCCCGCGCGCTCGCTTCCTCAGGTCTTGCGAAAGGAGTCGCACGTCAGGTCCGGGTGCCGTGCGTGGAGGAGAATCGTCCCTGCGCTTCTCTTCGCTTTGTCGGTAGCCGGCCGGAGCGAGGGGCAACCCGCGTTCACGGACGTTGGCGCCACCCTCATCGGGGTCAGCAGCAGCTCCCTCGCCTGGGGCGACTACGACAACGACGGCGATCTCGACATCCTCCTCGCAGGTTGGACGGGCTCCAGCCGGACGGCGCGTGTCTACCGGAACGACGGGGCGGGGACGTTCACGGACATTGGTGCCCCGCTCGTTGGCGTGGACGAAGGCTCCGCGAACTGGGTCGACTTCGACAACGACGGCGACCTCGACATTCTCCTGACCGGCTTCTTTGGCCCCCCCGTCGCCAGCCCCCCCAAGGCGACGAAGCTCTATCGCAACGATGCCGGCACGTTCGTGGAGGTCGCCTCCACCGGCCTTCCCGACGTGGCCTACAGCTCGTCGGCCTGGGGGGACTTCGACAACGACGGCGACCTCGATCTCGCGCTCACGGGTTGGCAGAGCGCCGGCTCCTACATCGCCTCGGTGTACCGGAACGATGGGGGCGGGAAGTTCACGGCCGTGACCGCGGGGCTCACCCCCGTGCTCTATGGCGCCGTGGCCTGGGGCGACTTCGACAACGACGGCGATCTCGACCTCCTGCTGACCGGAGACACCGGCCTCCTGAGCTCGGTCACGAAGATCTACCGGAACAACGGGAACGCCACCTTCACGGACGTCGGCGCGGGCTTCGCGGGGGTGAAGAACAGCTCGGTGGCGTGGGGAGACGCCGACAACGACGGCGACCTCGACATATTGATCACGGGGCGCCAGCCGTTGTACCCCAGCGACCTCCTCATCCTCTGGCTATACACAAACGTGGGCGGTGGCAGCTTTCCCGGAAGCGGCGTCGGCGGCACGGAGTACGGCTCGATCTCGTGGGCCGACTACGACAACGACGGGGATCTCGATTTTCTGGTGACGGGCAGCACGACGGTCAGCCTCGACGCGAGACTGTACCGGAACGACGGCGCTACGTTCGTCGTCAGCGCCGCCGGGCTCACGGGCGTCGCCCGCAGCTCCGCGGCATGGGGTGATTACGACAACGACGGGGATCTGGATCTCCTCGTCTCGGGCTATCGCAACGGCGTCGACTCGACCTGGCTCTATCGGAACAATGCCACCAGTGCCAACAACGCCCCCGGCGCCCCTGCCGGCCTCAATGCTTCAGTGGCCTCGGGGCAGGTTGCCCTGAGCTGGGCAAGCGCGACCGACGCCCAGACCCCCCCTGCCGGGCTCACCTACAACCTGCGCGTGGGCACCACCCCCGGGGGAACGGACGTGTCCTCGCCCATGGCGTCCACGGCCACGGGCTACCGGCGGATACCGGCCATGGGCAACGTCCAATTGGGCAACACCGCCATCCTGAAGGGTTTGGCATCCGGTACCTACTACTGGAGCGTCCAGGCCGTGGACACCGCCTTCGCGGGCTCGCCGTTCGCGGCGGAGCAGACCTTCACCGTGGGCGCGGTCAGCCCGGCCGGCCAGAGGTTCTTCACTGTAGACCCCTGCCGGGTGGTCGACACGCGATTCGGGGATGGCTTCGCCCTGCTCGGAGACACGGTTCGCACCTTCGTGATGGCCAACAAGTGCGGCGTTCCGTCCTCGGCAAGGGCGCTCTCGATCAATGTGACCGCGACCGGTCCGACCGTACCGGGGGATCTGCGCGTGTTCCCGGCTGGGGTCGCTCTGCCTCTCGTCTCCACCATCAACTACGCCGCGGCGCAGACCCGAGCCAACAGCGCGGTCGTGGCGCTCGGGGCGGGTGGAGCCATCAGCGTGAGGTGCGACCAGGCTGCCGGCACGGTCGAGCTCATCGTTGACGTCAACGGCTATTTCGAGTGACGCCCCGCGAGCCCGCTCCTAGTCGGCCGGCTCCAAATGCACGACCACGTCCACGATCTGGGGATGGCCCTCCTTGAGCGCGGCTTCGATCTGGTCGGCGAGGTCGTGGGCTGCCCGCAAGGTGAGGTGGCCGTCCACGTGGGCGATGAGGTCCACGTAGACGGCATCGGCGCCGCCCCGGGTCCGGACCTCGCGCACGGAGCGCACACCGGGGACCGCCGTCGCGGCCGCGGCGAGGCGGTCGGCGGGGAGGGCCGCGCGGTCGGTGAGCACGTGGAAGGCCCCGACCAGGATCCGCGTGGCCTGAGCCGCGATCACCACCGCGATGCCGACCGCGACCGCGGTATCCGACCAGACGAGGCCGGCCTTGGCCCCCGCGAACGAGGCGATGACCCCGAGTGACACATAGAGGTCGGAGCGGGTGTGGACGGCGTCGGCCACGAGGTACTCGCTTCCCAAGCGCCGCCCTTCGCGGCCTTCGTAGAGAGAGACGAACAGGTTCATGGCCATGGTGCCGATCATGACCGCCCAGTTCAGGAACCCGATCTCCGGGAGCTTTTGCGAAGCCGCACGGCCGAGGGCCTGGGCCACCACGCTGTAGGCCAGGGCCAGGAGGGCGCCCGCGATGAAGAGGGTGGCCGTGGTCTCGAACTTCCGATGGCCGTAGGGATGGCCGCGGTCCGGAGGGGCGTAGGCGAAGGCGGCGACGATGAGGCCGATCACGTTGTTGGAGCCGTCGACGAGGCTGTGATACCCGTCGGCCACCATGGATACGCTGCCCGAGAGGAGGCCCACCGCGATCTTGCCGCCGCTGACCAGGAGGTTCAGGACGAGGGTGATCCACAAGACGCGTCTCACGCTGGCCCCCGTGGAACTGGGGAGGGAAGCTGCGTCGCTCATTTCATCCGTGCGCCCTTCTCTTCGGTGGCGAAGATCCAGCCCACGACCTTGCCGGGCTGGATGACGCCCAGAGCACCCCAGAACTGACGGTCGCGCAGGAAGCGGGACGAGGTGTCGGTGGTCGGGATCGACAGGGTCTCACTTTCGATGCGCTCGAATCGGGCCTTCCACGCGGCCATGTTCTCTTCGCGCAGGTCGACCCAGCCCGCGCGCGCCCAGGCGTCGATCCGCTCGAGCGTGATCTCGTGGGTCTCGCCCGGCGCGGAGACGGGCGGGATCTTGCACTCGGGCCCGCGAAGGAGGCGCCCGTCGGGCCAGAGGATGGGAATGCCGATGGAGAGGATGTCGGTCCGGCACCGCGCGTCTTCGGTCAAGAGAGCGACCACGCGGCGGCTCAACTCGGCAGCGGTCGCGGCCCGCACCCGGGCCATGGTCTCGAAGGTGCGCCGCAGGAGATCCGCCTCGTGGAGCAGCTTCGACAAGCGCGGCGGCCCCAGGTTCTCGAAGGCCACGCTCCGGACTTCGTGCTCCTTTTCGAGGTTCCTGAGCTTCTCGAGCGCCCAATGGCGCATGAGACCGGCCCTATAGGTCGGACCCATGACCGCGTTGTCGAGGGCGTTGATGACGTCGTGCCCGGTGTTGCCGCCTTGAAGCTCGTGAGCCACCACGTCAGCGATCTCTTCCGGGGTCACGAACTCCATCTGCTCGCTGGTGGTGATCGCGCTGAACTCCTCGAGGGAGAAGATCCCGTTCTCCCCGGTGTCGATGAACACGCTGTGGAGGCTCTGGCCGAGGGCGCGGCCGCGCGAGGGGTCCTGGGGCGCGAAGCGGGCGCCCGGCAACAGGGGCAGGGCCGCCGCGGGCTCCTCGTCGAAGAGGGGGACGGGGCGGCCCCCGCGGAGGATCTCGCCGAAGCCCACGCGCTTCCAGGCGATGGCTGCCGCCGGCTTGATCTCCTTGGTGATGGGCCCCTCGGGCGTGCGCGCCATCAGGAAGAGGAGGAGGGTGTGGGCCCCGGCCAGGGCGCTCTTGGACAGGAGGACGCGCGACGGCTTCTCCTCCGAGTGCGTGTACGGGATGTTGAGGCCCATCCCGCCCGTCCCCGAGGTGCCGATCTTCAGGTAGACCCCGGTGCCCGCCTTCACCATCGACTGGTAGAGCACCTGGACGTGGCGGATGAGCTGGGGCACGTAGTCGGTCACGAGCAGCATCTCGAGGCTTTCGCGCAGGTCGGCCCCCGAGTCGAGAGCCTGCCGGGCGAGGCGGCTCGTCTTGTAGACGTCCTGGTAGGCGATGCCGGTCGCGGTGTTGACGGCATCGACGATGATGTCGGGCCGTTCCTCCGTGACCAGCCGGTAGAGGAAATATTCGGAGGCGACCGACTCCGAGAGCGGCTCGAGCAGGCTGTTGATGATGCGCGCGCGGAGGGCCGGATCCGCAAAGACCTTCTGCCGCGGCTCGTCCTTGAGATCGGCCAGGGTGAAGATGTCGCCCCAGGCGGGAGCGAGCTCGACCCCTTCCCGCTCGGTCCCCACCGCAGCCACGGCTTCCTGGGCTTCCTCGCGCTTCAAGGAAAGCAGGACGATTCGCCGCGGGGCTTCGTGGATGAGCCGCCGGGCTATGGCCTGGCCGACCAGGCCGTATCCACCGAGGACGAGAACGCTCTTGCCCGCGACATCCATCGACCCGCAGCATACGCCGGGCGGAGGGGGCGCGCGAGCTTCCGAGAGCAACGGCTATGATCGGCACGAACGGAGTGGGTGGAGCGAGGAGGAACGGATGGCTGACGCGCCGGTCCTGATCCTGCCCGGCCTCTACAACTCGGGGCCCGAGCATTGGCAAAGCCACTGGGAGGCGGCGCACGCGGAGTTCCGCCGCGTGCAGCAAGTGGACTGGGAGCGTCCGCGGTGTGCCGATTGGGTGGCGAGGCTCGACGAAGCCACGCGGTCCACCCCGGATGCCGTGCTCGTGGCCCACAGCTCGTCCTGTGCCCTGGTGGCACATTGGTCGGCGGGACAGCCGAACGCGCGCGTGCGCGGGGCCCTGCTCGTGGCGCCCTCGGACCCGGAGGCGCCGAGTTACCCCGAGGGCCCGACGGGGTTCGCCCCCATGCCGCTCCAAAGGCTCCGCTTTCCGAGTGTCGTGGTGGCGAGCGGGAACGACCCTTACGTCACGCGGGACCGGGCGCAGCAGTTCGCGGCGGCCTGGGGCAGCCGGCTCGTGGACATCGGCGACGCCGGCCACATCAACAGCCAGAGTGGCCTGGGGGACTGGCCCTTGGGGCTGAGCCTCCTCGAGGAGCTGCGGCGGGCCTGACCGGGGGGCCGCCGGTGCCGGGCCCTCAGCTCGTGGGCGAGAGGACGCTTTCGATCGCCGCGAGCTCGTCCGCGTCGAACCCGAGCTTCTCCAGGACGGCCACGTTCTCCTCGACCTGCTGCGGGCTGCTGGCTCCGATGAGCGCGGAAGTCACCTCGGGCTTGCGCAGCACCCAGGCGAGGGCCATCTGCGCGAGGGACTGCCCGCGGGCGCGCGCGAGCACGTCGAGCTTCCGGACCGTCCCGATCTTGTCCTGCGTGATCTGCTCGGGCTTCAGGAAGCGAGGGTCGCGAGCGGCGCGCGCGTCCCTGGGGATGCCTTCCAGATACCGGTTCGTCAGCACGCCCTGCGCCAGCGGCGAGAACACGATGCTGCCGATCCCTTCGCGGTCGAGCACGTCGAAGAGGCCCTGCTCCGGCGTCCGTTCGAACATGCTGTAGCGCGGTTGATGGATGAGGCACGGCGCTCCCATCTCGCGGAGAAGACCGGCCGCCTGGGTGGTGGCCTCCGGCCCGTAGTTGGAGATCGCGGCGTAGAGGGCCTTGCCCGAGCGCACGGCGTGCGCGAGGGCGCCCATCGTTTCCTCGAGCGGGGTGTCAGGGTCGGGCCGGTGGCTGTAGAAGATGTCCACGGACTCGAGGCCCAATCGCTTCAGGCTCTGGTCGAGGCTCGCGAGCAGATACTTGCGCGAGCCCCACTCGCCGTAGGGGCCCGGCCACATGTCGTAGCCGGCCTTGGTGGAGACGATGAGCTCGTCGCGATAGGCACGCAGGTCGTGGGCCAGGATGCGGCCGAAGGTGGTTTCCGCCGATCCGGGCGGGGGCCCGTAGTTGTTGGCGAGGTCGAAGTGCGTGATGCCGAGGTCGAAGGCCCGGAACACCATGGCGCGGGCGTTCGCGAAGTCAGAGTCGGCCCCGAAGTTGTGCCAGAGGCCGAGCGAGACGACGGGCAGCTTCAATCCGCTGCGGCCGGTACGGCGGTAGAGGGCGGGACGGTCGTAACGGGTGCTCCGGGGCTCGTAGCTCATAGTTGGCGGAATCATGGCCGAGCCCGAGATCTCCGGGCAAGCGCCGCGGCTTCCAGGTACGACCCGTGCCGTCGTAAGGTCTGGGAATGAGCGAGCCCGCCCGGTTCGACCCCGATGATGACGAGGCGGTCGCGGCGCTCGACGAGCTGCCCCTCTGGGCCGCGCCCTTCGGCCTGCGCCTGCTCGAGGTCGTGCGTCTGCGCGGGGTCATGACGGCCCTCGACGTGGGGTTTGGGACCGGGTTCCCGCTGATCGAGCTCGCGATGCGGCTCGGGCCGTCGGCCACGGTGCACGGCCTCGACCCCTGGCCCGGGGCCCATCGTCGGACGCGCCGGAAGCTCGACCTGCTCGGCCTGACGAACGTGAGGCTCCACGAGGGCCGTGCCGAAGCCATGCCCTTCGAGGACGGGGCCTTCGACTGCGTGGTGTCGAACAACGGCTACAACAACGTGACGGACCTGGACCTCTCGTTCCGCGAGACCGCTCGGATCTGCCGGCCGGGGGCGGAGCTCGTCTTCACCATGAACCTGGAGGGCAGCTTCCTCGAGCTCCACGCGGCGCTCGAGGTGGCGCTCGAGGCCCTTGGTCTCACCGCTTCGGTGGCCGCCCTCCGTGCGTTCATCGCCTCGCGGCGCCCCCCGCTCGCCGACGTCCTCGCATCAGCAGAGGCGGCGGGCTTCGTGCTCGACCTGGTCGAGCACGACTCCTTTGCCTTCCGCTTCGCCGATGCCGCAGCCCTCGAAGCGCACGCGTTCTTCAGACGCTTCCAGCTCCCCCACTTGCGGGAGATCGTGCCTGAAGCCCAGCGGCAGGCCGTCTTCGACGCGGCCTGGGGGCGTCTGAACGGCAAAGCCGCTTCCACCGGGGAGCTCCGGCTCCAGGTCCCCTTCGTCACGGTCAGGGCCCGGGCCCGGGCCCGGGCTTGACGCTTCCCGCCCTGGGCGCTACCTTGAGAGGTTCGTCTGTTTCGGTGAAAGAGGCTCTTCCTCGTGCCTGAGTTCCTGTCTCGTTTCCTGTCGCACCTGGCGCAGATGTCGACGCTCAAGAAGAGCGTGCTGGCCTTTGCCTGCGCGGTCTTCCTGATCGAGCTGGCCTTCCGCCGCTTCGCCCGCGGGTCGAAGGCCTACGTGGCCTGGACCCGGTTCTTCGAGGGCATCGGCAAGGTCTGGACCGCGGTCATCCTCTCCCTCGTCTACCTGCTGTCGGTGGGGCCCGTCGGTCTCGTGATGCGGCTCCTGCGCCGCGATCTCCTGGACCGGAAGCTTTCGGCCGAGCCAACGTTCTGGCGTACTCATGAGCCGAACCCCCTGGGCCCCGCCGCCTCCGCGCGGCACCAGTTCTGATGTCGACCTACGTCCTGGGACTGTCGTGCTTCTACCACGACTCCGCCGCCGCCTTGCTCAAAGACGGGGAGATCGTGGCCGCGTGTCAGGAGGAGCGCCTCTCCCGCAAGAAGCACGATTCCGACTTCCCGAGCCGCGCGGTGAAGTACGTGCTCAAGGAGGCGGGCATTGGGCCCGAAGACCTGGACGCGGTGGGGTTCTACGACAAGCCGCTCCTGAAGTTCGAGCGCATGCTCTCGACCTACATCGCGACCTTCCCCCGCTCGTTCGGGTCGTTCCGGAAGGCGATCCCGGTGTGGCTCCACGAAAAGCTCTGGGTGCCGTCGCTCATCCGCAAGGAGCTCCGGCCCTACAAGGGACCGATCCTGTTCGCCGAGCACCACATGAGCCATGCGGCTTCGGCTTTCCTGCCTTCACCGTTCGAGGAGGCCGCGATCCTGACCGTGGACGGCGTGGGCGAGTGGGCGACCGCGAGCTTCGGGGTGGGACGCGGCAGCGACGTGCAGCTCTTCAAGGAGATCCGCTTCCCCCACTCCCTGGGCCTGCTCTACAGCGCCTTCACCTACTACCTGGGCTTCAAGGTGAACAGCGCCGAGTACAAGGTGATGGGGCTCGCCCCCTACGGGAAGCCCGTGCATTTCGAGCGGATCATGAAGGAAATGGTCCACCTGAACGAGGACGGCTCGTTCAAGCTGGACATGAAGTACTTCTCCTATGACTACGGGCTCACCATGACCAACGGGGCCTTCGACGAGTTCTTCGGGGGCCCGCCCCGAAAGCCCGAGAGCTGGATGAACGAACGCGAGTTCGACATCGCGGCGTCCGTGCAGAAGGTCTGCGAGGAAGTGGTGCTCGCCATGGTCCGCTACATCCACAAGGAGACCGGCCTCAACAACCTGTGCATGGCGGGAGGGGTCGCGCTCAACTGCGTGGCCAACGGGCGGGTGATCCGCGAGACCCCCATGAAGAACCTCTTCGTCCAGCCCGCGGCGGGCGACGCGGGCGGTGCGGTCGGCGTCGCGCACTACCTCTACAACACGATCGAGAAGCACCCGCGCGGGCGGGCCTGGACCCATGCCTACCTCGGTCCCGGGTTCAGCGACCAGGAGATCAAGGCCTACCTGGACGGGCGGGGCGCCCAGTACCACGCGTTGTCCCGCGAAGAGCTGCTCGAGCGGACCGCGAAGCGAATCGCCGAGGGACACGTGATCGGGTGGTTCCAGGGACGCATGGAGTTCGGGCCACGCGCGCTGGGCGGACGCAGCATCCTCGCCGACCCGCGCGACCCCAAGATGCGCGACACCCTCAACATGAAGATCAAGTTCCGCGAGGGCTTCCGGCCCTTCGCGCCCTCGGTGCTCGAAGACAAGTGCGGGGAGTGGTTCGACCTCGAGGGCACGAGCCCCTACATGCTGCTGGTGGCCCAGGTGCGTGAGAGCAAGCGCACGATCCCGGCCGTCACCCACGTGGACCACTCGGCCCGCATCCAGACGGTGAGCCGCGAGGCGAGCCCGCTTTACTACGACCTCATCCAGGAGTTCGAGCGGCAGACCGGCGTGCCCCTCGTCATCAACACGAGCTTCAACGTGCGCAGCGAGCCCATCGTGGCGACGCCCCATGACGCCTACGTCTGCTTCATGCGGACGCACATGGACGACCTCGTGCTCGGTCCCTACTTCCTCGACAAGACGGAGCAGCCGGAGTTCAAGGAAGACGTGGACTGGCGGACCCTCTTCGAGCCCGACTGAGCTCGTTCGCGCTCAGGTCCGCCTGGGCCGAGGCATCAGCACGAAGCCCACCACGATCGTGAGCAGGGTCTCGCCCGCGAGGAGCAGCGCCTCTTTCGTCGGGTCCGCCGACCCGGGCGCGGGCTTGAAGAAGAGCAGGCAGGTCAGGAACACGAAGAGCCAGCAGACCACGGTGAGGGCCCAGGCCACGGGCATACCCCCGGGCAGGCGGTACGGCCGCGACTGGTCGGGGCGGGTGTGACGCAAGGCCAGGAACGCCGGGAACATCATGAGGTAGCAGAGAAGAAGGCAAAGGCTCGACAGCTTGAAGATCATCCAGAAGACGTTCGACGGGTTGCTGGACAAGAGCGCGTTGCCCACGAGCAGCGCGGTGCTGACCGCGCCCATGATCACGAAGGCCACGTAGGGCGTCTTGAAGCGGGGATGGAGGCGGCCCAGGACTTTGGGCGCCATGTGGTCTTCGGCCGCGGCCGCGGCCACGCGGTTCACGCCCAGGCTCCAGGTCACGACGTTCGCGATGCAGGCGTAGAGGAAGCCGATCCCGAGCACCATGGTGAGCGCCGCCCCCGCCGTTCCCCACTGCTGGCCCAGGAGGGCCAGCGCGTCCCAGGTGCCGGTGAGGAGGCTCAGCTTCTCGAGCGGCACCACGAGCAGGATGCCGAGGGCCCCGAGCATGTACACGACGCAGATGATGGCGCCCGAGAGCAGGACCACGCGGGGCACGTCCTTCTGCGGCTCCTTCATTTCCTCGCCGGCCGAGCTCATGAGCTCGAAGCCGAGGGTGTTGTAGAGCAGGATGGGGAGGAAGGCGAGGCCGTCGCCCCAGCTCGGAATGAACGCGCGGAAGGCGAAGTCGTTCGCGGGCTTCTGGCCCGAGAAGAGGAACTGGAGGCCGAGGGCGCCGAGCCCCAGGAAGATCGCGACCTTGACCACCGCGCCCAGGTTCGGCAGCCACTTCGAGACCTCGAGCCGCACGATGCCGACCCCGACGGTCAGCCAGGTGAGCAGGATCGCAATGCCCGCCTCGAGCCAGGTGGCGCCCGCGCCTTCGTCGAAGGACGCCCCCAGTCGGCCCTTCAGGAAGATGCTGTGGAAGGTGCCCGCGAAGACCAGATACACCGCGGGGATCCAGTAGGCGTTGTTGATCCAGTAGAGCCAGGCGCAGAGCGACCCCCAGCGGGGCCCAAGGCCTTCGCGGACCCAGACGTAGACCCCGCCCTCTCCCGGCCACGCTGCTCCGAGCTCCGCGGTGACGAGGCCGTAGGGCAGGAAGAACACGACCATGGTGATCACCCACCAGGTGAACCAGGTGACGCCCATGCTGGCCGCGGAGGCGAGGGAGTCGATGGTCAGGATCGCGCAGACCGAGAAGAGGAGCAGGTCGGCGCGTCCGAGGACCCGGTCGAAGGCTCTTTGCGGTTCGTTCACTGGCTCTCCTGGCGGTCGGGCCGGATCCGCGGATGGCGGGGATCATATACTGGCCCGTGCGCCCTGCTGCGACGTGGGTTCCGGTCTGGGGTCTGCCGGGTCCCGCGGAGGAGCGCCGGTTGCGACGGGGGCTCCGGCAGGCGCCGGTCGAGGCCGCGCGATGGCTCCTCGGGAAGCTTCTGGTGCGGCGCCGCGGCCGATCGGTGCGGGTGGCCCGCATCGTGGAGACCGAAGCCTACCTGGGTGAAGGCGATCCGGCGGCCCATTCTTTCCGCGGGCGCACCCCGCGCACCGTTCCCATTTGGGGACCACCTGGCACCGTCTACGTCTACTTTCGTCTACGGCATGCACCATTGCCTGAACGTGACGGTCGACGAGGAGGGCGTCCCCGGCTGCGTGTTGATCCGCGCGGCTGAACCCGTGGGCGGCGCGCTCGAGGCGTCAGCCTGCCGAGGTCCCGGCCGTCTCTGCCGCGCTCTCGGCCTGGACACGAGGCATTCCGGCCATCATCTGTTCGAGCCCGGATCGGTCTTGACCCTTCGCGACGGTCCGTCGCCCCCCTCCATCGCGGTCTCCCCTCGCATCGGCATCCGTCGCGCGGCCGATCGCCCGCTGCGGTTCTTCGATGCGGAGAGCCCTGCGGTGTCGGGGCCTTGGCGCCCCAGGACCGTCCGGGTACGATCGGCGTCACCCTAGGAGCTCAGGAGCCGCGGATGCTCACGGTCGTGGTGGTGGTGGCGGTTCTTCTCGCCGTCGGACTGGCGCTCGGGCGGGCGCCGCTCTTCCGCGTCCTCGTCGCGCTACTCGCGCTCCTCACGTTGGCGCTGATCGCGGTTCCTTGGCTCTTGCTGATGGCCGTGATCGAGGTGGAGCAACGGCTGCGGCCACTCGGCCAGCCCCTCGAGGGAGCCGGGGTGGTCATGCTCTGTCTCCTGCCCCCGTTGCTGGCCACCGGGCTGACGCTACGGTGGCTGCGACGACGGGGACGTCCTCGTTTCTTGTGGCGGCTGGCGGAGGAACCCGCGACGTTGTCCATCCGCGGCATCCTTCTCGTCCAGGCGGGCCTCCTCTTGACGTGGGTGGTCGGAGGCAACCTCGCCGCGTCGTGGCGCGAGCGGCAGGTGGAGCAGGCATGGGCCGGAATGGGGCAATCCCTCCAGGCCTTGCCGGGGAGGTATACCAAGGCCCCGACGAACGCGGCGGGATTCGAGGCCGTTCGTCTCGCGGCCGCACTGGGAATCGCGGCGGGTCGCGAGTCGAACGAGAGCGAGCTTCGAGGCAAGTTCTCCCACGACCAGGTCCAGGCGACGATGTCGGCCTACGTCTTTCGCGAGGCGAGACGGTCGGCAGGCCCGGTGGCCGCCCCACCGCTGGAGGTGAGGGCCTGGCTCGCCATGACCTCGTCCCGCCTCGACGCTCTCGACCAGCAGCTCCGCACGGGCGGCCCCATCGTCTGGGAGACGGACATCGACACGTGGCAGACCTTTCCGCTCGCGGGCCCGCGGGATATCCACTCCGCCTTGCTGGCGAGCGCGCTCGAGGCGTTGAGCACTGGCCAGACCGCTCTGGCCTCGAGCCGCCTCGAAGCGGCCTGGCGTTTGACCGCCTCCCTCCGGGAGGGCAGCTCAACGTCGGCCCGGCTGCTCGCGACCATGCAAGATCGACACTGGCTCGGAGCCTTGCGAGCGGGCGCGCCCGCCAGTGAAGGAGTCCTGGCCCACCTCGAGCTCTTGACCGACTACGGCCGCCCCCTCGGGGCCTTGGCCGTCGAAGCCCGGTCTTTCCTCGAGGACGCGAGGGGACCGCGCAATACGCTTCGGGGAATGTTCCTCGAGACGGCCTGGGCTTCGGGCCTGCTCGAACGGCGGGCGCATCGCCTTCCGAGCGCACTGTTCGTGGTGCTGAGCGGAGGCGCCCCCCCCATGCAGACCGCGTACAAGGCCCTCGAGGCGGAGCGCGCGCGCGCGGCCGCGAGCCCTTTCTTCCGGTGGATCCAAGGCCCCCTCGAAAGGCCGTACATGCGCCTCTGCGCCGCCGACTATGCACGCGCGGTGCAGGCCGAGTATGCAAAGGCCCTGGCGGTGGGCGATCACTGCGTGCCCGTGCCCGAGCGGACCGACGACGGGCAAGGGGCCGACCCGCGACTTGCCTCCTGGAGCCTGGTGGGCGACGACAGCGTATCGGTCGATCGCCTCGCCCACACCGCGGCGGTGCTCGGGGCCGAGGTCGAGCTGACTCGTCACGTGCTCCGCGCGCGCTCTCTCCGCGCCGCCGATCCGAACCACGGCTGGCCCGGGCGGTTGCCGGATCTGGACTCGGCCGTGTGCCGAGGGCGGCATTGGGCGTACGCGGTCTCTCTCGACGGCAGCGCATCCGTAAGGCTCACCGACAGCCCGTTCGACGCGCGTGAGGCGACAGTCGACTATCGGATGAGCGAGCCATGAAGAGCCTGGGGGCAGTGCTGGGCGGGCTGTTCGTGGCGGCGATCGTGATCGCGGCGTTTCATCTCCCGCTCATGAAGCGTCGCGCGGCCCTCCTGACCCAGCTTCGGGAAAGAGACGTAGCCCTCGATCGCCTGAAGGTGGTGCGCGTCCAGGTCGACGCCTACCAGCGGGACCGCGGGCGCCTCAATCAGCAGATCGAATGGATCGAGCAGGAGAGAAGCAAGCGGAAGTGTCCGTGGCCGCTCCCGGGACTGGAGCTCGAGGGCGACGGCCGCGGGGTCAGGGTCGACGGGATCGTCGTCGAGGGCTCGACCTTGGTCCTCTCGGGCACCGCCAACCGTGATGCCGTGGAGCAGCTCGCGACCGGGCTTCGCGGAGCGCCGTGGGCTCGGGAGGTGGAGGCCGGCACCGCGAGCCCCGAGAGCTCGATCTTTGGCCTGTTCGCCAAGGTGGATCTCCCTCGCTGCCAGACGGCGGAGGCAGAGGCGACACCATGACCCGCTCGACGCTAGGTCTCTGCGCTCTCGCGATGGCTGCCGCGGGCCTGCCCCTGGGGATCTACCTCCTGGCGCTCCGGCCCGCGGCACTCTCGGAGCTCGCCCACGAGGAAGCGAGCCTGGAGAGCAAGGGGCGCGATCTCCGTGCGCTCGAGGTCACCGCCAACAAGCTGGAGGAATTCAAGGCCGACCGCGCGTCGCTGAGCGAGAAGGTGGCGCTCGTCGAGCAGATCCGCCCCCGCGAGCCCCAGGTCGAACCCACCCTCGATCGGCTACGCGCGATCGCCACGGGCTCCGGGCTCTCCGTAGTCGATGCCAAAGCGCTGCCGGCAGGCGAAGCCACGGCCCCGCTCGAGCTGCGCTTGCGCGGAGGCTACCCAGACCTGGTCTCCTTCATCGGTCGCCTGCCCCGTCTCGCACGGCTCATCCGTATCGATCGCGTGGAGATGGAGCGCCTCCTTGGCCCGCAGTTCGAGCTTCGCCTGCGCGTGACAGTGTTCTACTGGAAAGGCTGACGGCCGAGCCCTCTGCCGGGGTCTAGCCCTTCGTCGTGTGGTGAAGCGAGAACGCCGCGCCCTGCGGGTCGAGGCAAGTCAGGATGAAGTCTCCCCCGGGGACCTCGGCGGGACCGTGCAAGATCTGGCCGCCATTGGCCTTCACCGCCTCGGCCGCCTTCGCCACGTCCGCGACGCCCTCGGCAGTCACTCATCTCGCCCTCCTGAGGCTCTATTGGGGATTCAGGGGCGATCCTGTGAGTAGAGGGGTTCTATGCTCCGGTCACGCGGCGCTCGGCGGCCGCCAGCCACTCCGGTTTGATGCGGACGCCCCATCCGGGTCCATCGGGCATCACGGCCTTGCCGTCCTTCATCTCCAGGATGGGATCGAACATCGATCGCGCCAGCTTCGTGATGGCCGCGTCGGCTTCGATGGAGAACTCCACCTCGCCGGCCTTGGGCAACGCGGCCAGCATGTGCATGGTGAACACGGTCACGAGCGACACGTTGGCCGCGTGGGGCTTGGTCACGAGGCCCGCGGCTTCGGCCATCTTGGCCACTCGCCAGGCTCGCGTGAGGCCTCCGGTGTAGCAGATGTCGGGCTGCACGATGTCCACCGCGCGCATCGCGATCATGCGACGCCATTGGGCCATGTCGTTGTCCTGTTCGCCGCCCTGGACATCGATCCTGAGGGCGCGGGTCACCTCCTGCGTCCACTCGAGCTCCCAGTACGGGCATGGCTCTTCGAACGCAGCATAGCCGCTGTCTTCGAGCCGGCGACCCATCGGGATCGCCACCTCGGGCGTATAGCAGCTGTTCGCGTCGGCGTGAAGCTCGATGTTCGGCCCCACGGCCTTGCGTACCGCCGGAATGATAGCCTCGCTACGCCCGGGCGCCGCGTCGCGGTTGCGGCCACCCGGGGTGCCTAGCCGGATCTTGAAGGCCTTGCAGCCTACCTCGTCGCGAAGCCGTGCGAGCCGCGCGGCCTCGTCGGCGGGAGTGATGTCCCGGCGCATGCTCGATCCGTAGGCGGGCAGAGGCCGGACGGATCCGCCAAGCAGCACGGCCACGGGCTTGCCTGTGATCTGTCCGTAGAGATCCCAAAGTGCCGTGTCGACGCCGGCCAGGGCGCGACAGACAAAGGACCAGGGAAACTTCAACTGCGCGTCGATCACCGCGTCGTTGATGGTGTCGACGTCGCTGATGTCCCGGCCGATGACGAGCCGGGCGATGAGCCGGTGCAGTACTTCGGCGGAGATGTCGGGTTCGTACGGGGCCATTTGCCCCCACCCGACCCTGCCGTCGCTTGCCGTGATGCGTACGAGACCAAGCGAATCGCGGCAGAACGTTTCGATCGATTTCACGGTGAGGCCGCGCGGCACCACCGTGAAATCGCGGTAGCCCGGGGTGCGGCCCAGGTGGTCATAGCGGCCGTGGCCCGGCGGCGGATCGGACGGTGGTGCGGAGGAAGCGGCGTGCGCTGCGGGAGGGGCGGCCGCGGTGAGCGCGGCGCCGCTCACAACTTGCTGAAGGAAGCGGCGACGAGTAGGAGTCATGGATTTGCTCGGAAACGCTGGTCACGGTAGCACAGGGCCGCGACCTCCTCCCCGCGACGCTCGAAGGCAACATGCTACCGTCTTTTCGTTCGTCGAGGGGAGAGGCGATGGCCGGGGAGAAGGGGACCGATGAGCTTCTGCAATGGCGCCGGATGTCCCGGGCGATCAACCTGGTGCACGAAGCCACCGCGGGGTAGGGGAGCGACCTTTGGGCAGAGCGAGGAAGGCTGGCCGCGGCGCTGGCCAGCTACCTTTCGGCACAGCGGGCCTCGGCTCTCGATCCCGCCCTGGGGCTACGAGGAGAGTGAGCGGGCAGGGCGCTCGCTCTCATAGTCTCCGAGGAACGCGCCGAGCGCGCGCGCGAACGCGTCCGGCGCTTCGAAGAACGGCATGTGCCCGACGCCGTCGAGCAGCACCTGGTCGCACGGCAGCGGCAGGCGGGCGATGAAAGCGGATACGAAGTCGGGCGGCGCGTACACGTCCTCGGTGCCGCTGATCGACAGACAGGGGACGGTGACGGTCGGCACTACGTCCGCGGCCGATGCTGCCAGCAGCGCATTCATGTTGCGAATGTAGTGGCCCGGATCGTGCGCTTCGAGCAGGCGCTCGAACAGGCCGACCAACTCGGGCTTCTCTTCGAGCGCACGGCGGCCGAAGATGCCCGGCGAGACGCGCGCGCCCCAGCCGTCCATACTGCCTGCGGCCGCGATCGCCACGACCCGCTCGCCGAGCCGCGCACGCACCGGCTCGCGCACTTCGGGCAGGCCGCCCACGAACACCATGGCGCGGACCAGATCGGGCCGGCGGCGCCAGACCTCCAGGCCGAGAATCGTGCCGAGCGAGTGTCCGACGATGACGACCGGCTCGCCTATGACTCCGTCGATGATCTCGGCGACGTCGACCGCCCAGTTCCCCATCGATACCGGATCACTTCCCGCCCAGGACGCCGGAGGAGAGGGAAGGTCGGTGGCCGTCACCTGGTAGCGCAGGCCGAGACGTTCGGCGAGGCCGCGGAAGAAGTAAGCACCGCCGCCGACGCCATGAAGTGCCAGAACAGGCGGTCCTTCGCCCGCCCGTTCCAGCGACCACACGAAGTCGCGCGCGGTGGTGAAAAGGTCGCGAGTCACCGCGGCTTCAGGATGGAATCTGCTCGTTCAGACAGGCGAAGATCTCGCGGTAGAACGCGGGATGCTCGCGCCAGGTCGGCGCCGTGACCAGGCGGCCGTCGCGCACGACGTCCTCGCGCAGCCAGGTGGCGCCCACGGTTTCAGCCTCGAGGCGTACGTGCTCGTAGCACGTCAGCTTCTTGCCCCGCACCAGATCCGCGGCGGCGACGAGCTGGACGCCGTGACAGATCGCGAAGAGCCACTTGCCGAGCTTGGCGAACTCGCGAAGGATGTCGAGAACGCGCTTGTTGTTTCGCAGGTACTCGGGCGCACGGCCGCCGATGCACAGCACGCCGACGTAGTCCTTTGGATTGACCTGATCGAACGTCGTATCCGATTCCATGATGTAACCGGGGCGCTCCATGTAGGTGTCCCATCCCGGCTCGAAGTCGTGGATGACCAGGTTCAGCCGCCGCTTCGCCGGCGCCGCCACCACGGTCGTGTATCCGGCCTCCTGGAAGCGGTGCACCGCATACCAGGTCTCGTAACTCTCGCCACCATCACCCACGACGATCAGGATCCTCCGACTCACCTGGCACCTCACCTTCCCGTCGATGACCTGTCCAAGAGTTGGTTGCCGCAAGGTAGGACGAAATGACGGAAGAGGTCAAGGCTGCAATCCAGCAAGGAGGCGAGCGTCTGCGACAGCCCGAAGCCCGCAACCGCGTCTCGAGTTGACGGGGCGAGGCGGCCGCGCCTAACCTGATCACGTGGCGCGCTTCGAGCAAGGTGAAAGCCGCCTCGATCGCGTGGCCGCCGCGCGGATCCTGTACCGCTACCGAAGGCTGATCCTGCTGGGCCGGCTCGAGGTCCCGCACGACGCCGCGCGCCGGCTCGTGGGCCCCGACTGCGCCTATCGCCTCTACGGCCGCGGCAACGTCAAGGCGCGGCGCTCGCGCCAAAGGCCCCCGTAGACTGCGCCGGGGTCGCGGCGTGAAGCGCCAGCGCGAGACCCCTCGCCACCCGCGAGCCAGAAGCTCCGGTGGATCGACGAAGCCGGAGGTCGCGTCATAGCCGAAGAAGGCCAGATGCGTCTCGGACACCAGCGGAAAGCGCGGCCCGATTCGGGCCAACTCCGCGGCACCCGCGCCCAGAGCATGAGCCGCGACCATACGCCCCTTCCCGACGGACCGTCTCCCGTGGTCATCCCGACCTGGGGCTGCTCGCGGAGGCCGTCCGCAAACATCGCGTCGCGGCCATCCTGGTGGAGGCCGCCTGCCACAACGCGCTGGGCGATTGCTCGGACGACGAGAGCAAGGCGAGGCGCTAGTCAGGGCTCGACCAGCACCTTCAGTCCCTCCCGGCGCGCGGCCGCGGCGAAGGCCTCGGGGCCACGCTCCAGGGGGAAGCGGTGGGTGACCGGAGAGCGCAGATCCACCTGTCCGTTCTCCACGAGGCGGATCGCTCTCGGATAGGTGTGCTTCATGCGGCGGGACAGGACCAGGGTGAGACCCTTCCTGCGGGCGGTCGCGGCCTTGAAGGACGTGCGTTCCTCGGCCGGTATTCCGGCGAGGACGACCCGCGCGCCCGGACGCACCGCCTCGACCGCCGCGTCGACCGCCGCGTTCTCCCCGGCCGCCTCGATCGCCACGTCGAGCCCGGCGCCGCCCAGGGCATCGCGGATCGCTCCCGCCTCGCGCCCGCCCTCGGCCGCGAAGACGACGGCCCCCAGTCGGCGCGCGGCCTCCAGGCGGTGGGGCCGCTCGCCGAGGTCCGTGGCGAAGAGCCGGGCCGCGCCCGCGAGCCGCGCCGCCTGGAGCACCAGGAGACCGATCGGGCCGCAGCCGAACACACCGACGCGGGATCCCGGGCGGAGGTGGGCCAGGTCCACGGCGTGGAGCGCGACCCCGAGGGGCTCGAGCATCGCGCCGTCGGCGTCGCTGAGCGAAGCGGGGAGAGGGACGAGACACCGCTCCGGCCACGCCAGCCACTCGCGGAGGCCGCCGTCGTCCTCGCCGTGGCCAGCGAAGCGGGTCCCTTCGCAGAGGTTGGGGTGACCTTCGAGGCAGAGGTCGCAGGCCTGGCAGGGGATGGCGGGGTCCACCGCCACGCGTCGTCCGTCCTCGGTGACCCCCGCGAGCTCGTGGCCGAGGACGAGAGGCCGGTCGAGACCGGTGTCGCCGATCCCCCCCTCGGCGAACCAGTGGAGGTCGGAGCCACAGAGCCCGACCGCCGTCACCCGCACGAGCGTCTCGCCCTCGCGCGGCTGCTGGGCGGTCCTCCTCGTGCAGGCGCACGTCGCCCTTCCCGTGGAGGCGCAGGCTGCGCACTAGCGCTGGCCGTAGTACGCGGTCCGGCCGTGCTTCCGCAGGAAGTGTCGGTCGACGAGGAAGGCCTCGGGGCGGGGGGCGTCGGGGGCGAGGAGCCGGACCCTCGTCTCCATACGGGCCACGTACTCGAGGACCCGGGCATTCTCCACCGCCTCGAAGGCGTCCGCTCCCCAGGTGAACGGGCCGTGCTGGGCCACGAGCACCGCCTTCACTTCCTCGGGGGAGATCCCGCCCTGCCGGAAGCACTCCACGATCACCAGACCCGTGTTGCGCTCGTATTCCCCCTCCACCTCCTCCCGCGTGAGGGGCCGGGTCACGGGCACGTCGCCTCGGAAGTGGTCGGCGTGGGTCGTGCCCATGCAGCGGATGGGGAGTCGCGCCTGCGCGAAGGCGGACGCCGCCTCGGAGTGGGTGTGGACGATCCCGCCGCAGGGGAACGCCCGGTAGAGCTCGAGGTGGGTCGGGGTGTCGGAGGAGGGGCGGAAGCGGCGGTCCAGGACCTCCCCCGTCTCCAGCGAGACCGGCACCATGTGGTCGGGGGTCTGCTCCTCGTAAGGGACGCCGCTGGGCTTGATCACGAACAGCCCCGCCTCGCGGTCGACCCCGGAGACGTTGCCGAACGTCCCGTGCACGAGGCCGCTCCCGGCCAGCTCCTTGTTGGCGCGGTAGACTCTCTCGCGCAGCTCCGCGGCCACCTGCCCCATCGTCACCATCCTCGCTCTTAGTGCGCCTGTCGCTCGCGGACTGCCAGCAGCCTCTTCATGACCGTCGGGAGGTCGGCCTTGGCCCCGGGCACGCCGCCGAACGTGTCGTGCAGCTCCCGGTACATGCGGTACAGCTCGTCGTACACCGCCCGCGCGGCCGGATTCGGGGTGAACGCTCTTCTCCTTCAGGGACGTCATCCGGGCCTGGGCCGCCTCGAAGCTCGGGTGGACTCCCGCCGCGACCGCCGCCGAGATGGCGGAGCCGAGGGCGGGGGTCTGGGGCGAGCCGGCCACCAGCATCGGGTGGCCGAGCACGTCGGCGTAGATCTGCATGAACAGGTCGTTCTTCTCGGCGATCCCCCCGCAGCACACCACCCGCTCGACGGGGACGCCGTACTCCTGCAGGCGCTCCACGATGGCCCGGGCCCCGAACGCCGTGGCCTCGATCAGCGCGCGGTAGACCTCGGCCCGCGTGGTGTGGAGGGTCTGGCCGAGCACGAGGCCGCTGAGGCGCGGGTCGACCAGGATCGTCCGGTTGCCATTGTTCCAGTCGAGGGCGAGGAGGCCCGACTCCCCGGGCCGGAGGTGCCTGGCCTCCGCCGACAGCTCCGCGTGCAGCGCGTCGCCCCCCCGGCAGACCTCCTCCACCCACCAGCGCAGGATGTCGCCCACCGCCGACTGCCCGGCCTCGATGCCGTAGTAGCCGGGCATGATGGAGCCGTTCACGATCCCGCAGATGCCGGGCACGTCCTTCATCGGCTCGCGCGCGGAGGCGATGGCGCAGTCGCAGGTGGACGTGCCGATGATCTTGACCAGCGTCCCCGTCTTCACCCCCGCCCCCACCGCGCCGTAGTGGGCGTCGAAGCCGCCCATGGCCACCGTGATCCCCTCCCGAAGGCCCAGCTCCTCCGCCCACGCCTTGCTGAGGCGCCCCGCGGGACGGTCTGGCGCGTGGGCCTTGTCGAAGAGGCGGTCGCGCAGCGCGGCGAGCTTGGGGTCGAGGCGAGAGAGAAACTCCTTGTCCGGCAATCCCCCCCAGGCGTCGGAGTAGAGGGCCTTGTGGCCGGCCGCGCAGACGCAGCGCTGGACCTCGCGCGGGCTCTTGACCCCCGCCAGGAGCGCGGGGACGAAGTCGGCCAGCTCGAGCCAGCTCGCCGCGGCGTCGAACACGTCGGGCGCGACCTTGAGGCAGCGCCAGACCTTCGACCAGAACCACTCGGACGAGTAGACGCCGCCGATGGGCGCCAGGTACTGCGGGGCGTGCCGGCGGGCCGTCTCCGTGATCGCCGCCGCTTCCGCGGCGCCGGTGTGGTCCTTCCAGAGCCAGGCCTGGGCGGCCAGGTGGCCCTTCCATCTCGCGTCGAGGGCCAGGGGACGGTTCTCCGCGTCGACCGGGAGCGGAGTCGAGCCGGTGGTGTCGACACCGATCCCGACCACGCGCCCGCGGTCGAAGCCCGCGGTGCGCTCCGCCTCCGCGAGCGCCCCCTTCACCGACGCCCGGAGGCCTTCCACGTAGTCGGCCGGGTTCTGACGGGCGAGGTGAGGGTCCTTGGCATCGAGCAGGATCCCCTGTTCCCCCGACGGGTAGTCGAAGACGTGGGTGCCGACCGATCGCCCGTCGGCGCAGTCCACGACCACCGCCCGGACGGAGTTGGTCCCGTAGTCGAGGCCGATGGTGTAGGCCGGTCCCGCGACAGCCGACGAGGACCCCATGGATGACTCCTCCTTGCCGCCGGGCACACTAACCCCGGCACCCGGCCCCGTCAAGGACGAGTCGGCCTCTAGGCTTTCTCTCGCCCGCTCCGGAGGGTCTCTGTAGGCAGCTGCTCTGAACTGACCTCTCGGTTGAGCCGGCTCAGTCCCAGTACGGCGACGAGAGCGCAGCCCGCACCGAGAAGGGCCAGTGAGCGTCCACGCCAGGCCGGCTCGAATCGCAGCGTGTAGGTGCGGTCCCCGCCCGGCGTCGAGAAACCCATGTAGCGGTCCCCGGCCGTCGAGACCGGCACGGTGCCCTCCGGTCCGACGGCACGCCAGTCCCGATGGTAGCCTTCGGTGACGACGACCACACCCCGCGGTGCGGAGACTCGCAGCCAAATCTGGTGCGGGTCGGGCCTCTCGTAGACAACCGTGCCGCGCGGGTCGGGGGCGAGCCCGGTGGGAGACCAATAGGCGCGCGGCCGTGCACCGCGGAGCTCGTAGAGGCGAAGCGAGTCGACCATCTCCGGCATGCGGGCCTCGCCCCGGAGCGTGACGAGGTCTTCCGGCAGCGGCTTCCACGAGACGACCCAGCGTACCGACGCGAGCCGCAGGCGTTCCACGATCGTCGAGAAGGCCGTGGGGCGCCGCTCGGCGGGATGGAGCGTGGATGCCGGAGGTTCCCAGCCCGTGCGGTCCTCGTCGAAGGCCGCATCGAAGCCGTCGAGGACCGTGGTGCGGGGCAGCAACGACTGTCGTTCCATGTAGTAGAGCCACACGTCGGAGTTGATCCTGGCCACCCACGGCGACCACCGGGCCTCGGAGCCCGCGACCCCGAAGGAGAACCAGCGCTCGTTGCTTCCCGCCGCGGGGGCCACCAGCGACCGCACCTCAGGGCGCAGCGCGTAGAAGGACGCGTTGGCGGCCGGGTTCAGCGAACCGTTGACCATGAGCAGGTCGAGAGCGCCGAGCACCGCTGCGGCACGGGACAGGCGGCCACCGCGCCACAGAGCCAGTCCTGCGGCCAGACACAGGGCGCCGGTGCCGGCGAACGCCGCCGGCCAGACGGTGACCCTGACGAGCTGTGCTCGGGGATCGCGCACCTCGGGCCAAAGCCGGGCGAGCCAGCCGGGATCGGCCGAGCCTCCGACCAGCGCGGCTGCCAACAGGAGGGCAGCGCCCGGCAGGATCCAGCCGATGCTGCCCCGCCTTCGCACTGCGCGCTCGAGGCCCGCTGCCGCCAGGAGGCAGAAAGAGAGATCGGCCAGGAACAGGAACTTGACCGGCGAGCGGAACGACCTCATCGCGAGGGCGAGGAACGATGCCGCGGGGCCATGGGCTCCCAGCGCCAGGACCGTCCCGAGCGCCGCCAGGGCCCAGAGCCGCTGGTTTCCGGCTCGCGCCGCGAGCATGAGGACGATGGGCCCCACGTAGATGCCGATCATGTAGGGAAAGCCGTCTGGGAACAGGGGCTGACCCCAGAAGCCGGCGTCGGAGAAGGTGTGGGGGTTTCCCAGGAAGTGGGGCAGCAGGCCCTCGAGGAGCGCCAAGGGATGAAGAGAGAAGGCGAGGGCATGCCTGTTGTCGAAGCCGGCCATCCGCTGCGTGCCCGCCAGAAGGGCCCGCACTCCGAGGAGCGTGGGCGCCGCCAGTAGCACAGCGACGCTCCCGGCCACGAGCAGCCTCGATGCCGTGCGCCGATCGGGCCAGCGCGGCGTCAGGGCCAGGGCGAAGAGCGCGGTCTGGATGACGGTCTCGCCGGCGAGGGTCGAGACCTGGATGGCCCCGAGCGCTCCCAGGACCGCGGCCCGGCGCAGCGAGGGCTGCTGGAACAGGCCGAGGTAGGCCCAGAGGACCCAGGGCGACCAGGCCACCCCATGGGACAGCTCGAACAGGTTGAGCGACGAAAGCAGGAAGCCGGAAAGTCCGAAGAAGGCACCGGCAGCCCAGGAACCCCAGGGACCATTCCCCAACCTGCGGGCGAGGGCGGTTGCGCCCCACATGGCGAGCAGCACGTGGAGGGGGAGGGCGAGTCTGAGGGCCGTCTCGGCCCCGACGGATCCCACCAGCAAGAGGTCCATGGGGTCGCTCATGAGGAACGGCCCGCCCGCGTCGCTCGTGGGGTTCCAGAGGGGCCAGACGCCCTGGCGCAGCGAGCGCTCCAAGAACGCGTAGTTCGGGTAGTAGTAGCAGTAGATGTCCCGGAAGAAGAACAGTCTTCCCTGGAAGAGGGCTCCCGCGAAGGACCAGAGGACCACCGGGATGTGGGCGAGAAACGGGACCAGGGCCCGCGCCATCTCCTGACGGCGTTCCCTTCCGGGGGACTGCGTCATCGCTGTCGAGCTGCGAGGAGCACCGAGGTTCCGAGGGGCGGGCGGCCGCCCACGATCGCGGACTCCAAGCGGCCGAGCCCCGAGAGCAGTTTGTTGGCCAGGTGGCCCGGAGGTCGGAAACCCCGCCGTATCACCTCGTCGGCGGGCCGGCGCCGGATGCCGAGCAGTGCCTTCCGGAGCATGAGCAGGGGGACCAGCGCGAAACCCCAGTAGCGCACCTCCACCAGGTCGAGACCCAGACCCTCGATCTCGCGGGCCAGGCTGCGGCGGTCGTAGCGCCGCTGGTGCCCCACGGTTTCGTCGTAGGCGCTGTAGAGCCATTGCAGGGCGGGTACATTGAGGAGCAGCTGGCCGCCGGGCTTCACGTGGCGTCCCGCTGAGGAGAGGAAGGGCCTCACCGAGGTGAGGTGCTCGATCACGTCGAAGGCCAGCACCACGTCGTAGTCCGCGCCCAGCTTCTCCTCGAGGACGTCATAGTAGAGGGTCCGGCCGCGGCCCTTGCGCGCGCGGCGCAGAGCCTCCTGGTTGAGGTCCGTGACGTCGACGTTCCAGTCCGTCTCGGCTTCGAGCTGATCGCGCAGGATCCCGGCGCCGCTCCCGATCTCCAGGCATCGCAAGGGCCGTCGGATCGGGATCCCAACATCCTGCGCCAGGCGCAGGGTGGCGGCGAGCCGCCAGCGGAACCAGAAGTGATCGCATCCCGACAGGGCGTACCACTCGTCGGGGAACGCCGACTCCTGTGGCGTGGAGAGGAACTCGATCCCCCCGTCTGACCGCGGCGGGATCCGATCACTCACGGGTGCCGGGCAGGACGCTGGACGTGTCGCCGACGACCTCCATCACGACGTACGCCGGGCGTCCCTTGACCTCCAGGTAGGTGCGTCCCACGTACGCCCCGAGGATGTAGACACACAGGGCCTGGACGAAGTTTCCGGAGAGGATCAGCAGGTAAAGCAGCAGGATCCAGGGGGGAACGTCGAACTTCTGGGGCTTCACGGCCAGGAACAGCCCGAAGCCCACGATGACCAGGAGGTAGGCGACGCTCGCGACCTGGGCCACCTGCAGGGGGCGCAGGCTCGACGAGATGACCCCATCGGTGGCGAGCTTGTAGAGGCGCCGGAGCGTGTACTTGCTGGACCCGGCCTGGCGTCTCGGGCGCGCGTACTCGACGCCGGTCTGCCGGAAGCCGACCCAGGCCCGCAGGCCTCTCGGGAACCGGAGCTTCTCGGGCAGACGGCGGAGCACCGCGATCACGCGGGCGTCGATCAGGCAGAAATCGCCGCCGTCCAGCGGGATCTTGATGTCCGAGAGGAAGGCCACGAGCCGGTAGAAGGACCAGTACCCGGCCCGTTTCAGCAAGCTCTCCTGGCGCTTGTGCCTCACGCCGTAGACGACGTCGAAGCCCTCCCGCCATCGCCCCACCATCTCCAGGATCAGCTCGGGTGGATCCTGCAGGTCCGCGTCGATGACGGCGGCGACGTCGGCCGTCACGTGATCGAGGCCCGCGCTCACGGCGCTCTGGTGGCCGAAGTTCCGGGAAAGCCTCAGGAGCAGCGCGGGAGCACCCTGGCGGATCTTCTGCGCGACGATCTCCGCGGAGCGGTCCTGGCTGCCGTCGTCCACGATCAGGTACCGGACCGACGCGATCCCATGGCGCCCCCGGGCCTCGGGAGAGAAGACCGCCTCCAGGCGCGGGAACAGGAGGTCCAGGGCCTGCTCCTCGTTCCACATGGGCACGACCACGTCGAGGCGAAGCTCCCGGCCGCGCTCGCCGCCGGCGCGCGCGGCCACGACCGGAGGGGACGTCACGCGGGCCTGCGGGCCGTCATCAGGAGCGAGCCCGCGATCTCGCGGAGCGGGGCGGTCGCCCGGAGGCCGTCCACGTAGTCGGCCGGGTTCTGACGGGCGAGGTGAGGGTCCTTGGCATCGAGCAGGATCCCCTGTTCTCCCGAGGGGTTGTGGAAGACCTGGGTGCCGATCGATCGCCCGTCGGCGCAGTCCGCGACCACCCGAACGGAGTCGGTCCCGTCGTCGAGGCCTGCCCCCCGACAGCTGACGACGACCCCATGGAAAGACTCCTCCTTGCCGCCGGGCACACTAACCCCGGCATCCGGCCCCGTCAAGGACGACCAGAACGTCAGGCAACGACAGGCGTTCACTCCCCGCGCTTCGCTCCCACTGGAGGCAGCGGGAGCCATCGGTGCCGGCCATCGCTCTTGCCCCTGTCATCGCCTTGCCCTGTTGAGCGCGCGCGGGCGGAGTGCTACGCTCGCCCCGCTTTTCGCTCGGTCCCAGGTTGGCCCGCGTGTCGCGCGGCCCGCTCGCCACCGCGGCGCCCAAGGGGGGCGCCACGGGACGCCGAATCTCCCCGGGTAAGAAGGGGTTGGCTCGTCCATGACTCTGCTGCACCTCCTCCTCGCGGCATCCGGCGGTCAGTCGGCCCTGGGCACCCTCGACTGGCTCGTCGTATTGGCCTACTTCCTCTTCCTCGCCGGCATCGCCTGGTGGGTGATGCGGAAGGGCCAGGAGACGGCCGCCGATTACTTCCTCGCCGGCCGCAACCTGGGTTGGTGGGTCGTCGGCGCCTCGATCTTCGCCTCCAACATCGGCTCCGAGCACCTCGTGGGTCTCGCCGGCTCCGGCGCCACGAGCGGCGTCGCGATGGCGCATTACGAGCTGCACGCCTGGTGCCTGCTGGTGCTCGGCTGGGTCATGGTGCCCTTCTACCTCCGCTCGGGTGTCTACACGATGCCCGAGTTCCTCGAGAGGCGCTTCTCGCCGGGGGCGCGGCGGGTGCTGACGATCATCTCGCTCGTGGCCTATGTGCTCACCAAGATCGCCGTCGGCATCTTCGCCGGCGGCATCGTCTTCGGGACGCTGATCCCCGAGCTGAAGCTGACGATCGGCGGCGCCGAGCTCGACAGCTTCTGGATCGGCTCCATCGTGGTGGTCGTGCTCACGGGGCTCTACACCGTGGTCGGCGGGATGCGCGCCGTCGCCTACACCGAGGCGGTGCAAACGGCGATCCTCGTGATCGGCTCGGCGGTGCTGACGGGGTTCGGTCTCGCCAAGCTGGGCGGCTGGAGCGCGTTCCGCGCCGCCCTGCCCTCGGACATGTTCAACCTCTGGAAGCCGCTGGTGCCAGCGGGGATGGAGGGCACCTGGGCTCCGGTGATGGAGCCGGGCCGGATCGCCTGGTACTTCAACGGCAATTTCCCGTGGCTGGGGATGCTCTTCTGTGCGCCGATCGTGGGCCTCTGGTACTGGTGTACGGACCAGTACATCGTGCAGCGCACGCTCGGGGCGCCGAACCAGACGGAGGCGCGGCGGGGCACCATCTTCGCGGCCCTGCTCAAGTTGCTGCCGGTGTTCATCTTCATCATCCCGGGGATGATCGCAGTGGCCCTGGCCCAGAGTGGCAAGGTTCCGGCCCTGCAGCAGGCCCTGCTCGGTGCGAACGGTCAGGTCGTCAACCTCAACGCCCAGGCGGCCTTCCCGCTGTTGGTCCAGCACGTGCTGCCGGTCGGGCTGCGCGGGATCGTGGTGGCAGGTTTGCTGGCCGCGCTGATGAGCTCGCTCGCCGGTGCCTTCAACGCCTGCTCGACGCTGTTCACCGTGGACCTGTACGCGAAGTGGAGGCCCGGCGCGTCGCAGCACCAGATCGTGCGCACCGGCCGCATCGCGACGGTCGTCATGGTGCTCGTCGCCCTCGCCTGGATTCCCGTGATTCGCGGGGCCCAGGGGCTCTACTTCTACCTGCAGGGCATCCAGGGCTACCTCGCGCCGCCCATCTTCGTGGTGTTCTTCCTGGGAGTCTTCTGGAAGCGCATGAACGCGAAGGGCTGCATCTGGGCGCTGATGGCTGGCTTCGCGCTGGGCCTTTTCCGCATGCTGGTGGACACGCCGGTGACGCTGGGGGTTGCCGGGTTCGAGCAGGGCTATTCGCCGGGCTCGTTCCTCTGGATCGTGAACAACATCTACTTCCAGTATTTCAGCATCCTGATCACCGGGGTCGCGGCTCTGGGCGCCGTGGTGGGCAGCCTGACGAGCCCTGCGCCCGACTACGAGAAGCTGCGCAGCCTGACCTACGCGACCGCGACGGACGAGGACCGAGCGCACACCCGGGCGAGCTGGGACTGGCGCGACGTGGCTGCCTCGGCCCTGGTCCTGGTCTGCATCCTGGCCGCGTACTTGTCCTTCCGCGGGTAGCGGCGATCCTCTGCGCCAACCCGGACCATCCGCGTGGCGGCGAGACGTGGGGACGCAACGGCTTTCGGGCTATTCATGGGAAGGCAAGACCGGCCTCATGAATGGCCCGGCCTAGGCCTGAAGCCCCTTCGCCATCAGGTAGTAGGCCTCGTTCCAGCGCAGCTCCTTCTGGATCTCGTGGAGGCGCGTGTGCTCGTCGATGAGCACGAACTCCACGCCGGCCATGTCCGCGAAGTCCCGCAGGTGCTCGGGACCGACGGCCAGGCTGAACGCGGTGTGGTGCGAGCTTCCGGCGTGGATCCACGCCGCCGCCGCCACCTTGAGGTCGGGGCGGGGGACCCACACGGCCCGGGCCACCGGCAGCTTCGGGAGCGGCGCGTCGGGGTCCACCACGTCCACCACGTTCGCGACCAGCCGGAAGCGGTTCCCGAGATCGATCACCGCGGCGCACACCGCGGGCCCGGGCGCGGTGTCGAAGACGAGGCGGGCGGGGTCGGCCTTTCCCCCGATGCCGAGGGGGTGAACTTCGAGCGTGGGCTTGGAGCGGGCGATCGTCGGGCAGACCTCGAGCATGTGGGCCCCCAGTACCTTCGCCCCTTTCGGGTCGAGGTGGTAGGTGTAGTCCTCCATGAACGAGGTGCCGGCGGCTTGGCCCGTCGCCATCACCTTGAGGGCCCGCACCAGGGCGGCGGTCTTCCAGTCGCCCTCGGCCCCGAACCCGTATCCCTCGGCCATCAGGCGTTGGACGGCGAGCCCCGGCAACTGCTCGAGTCCGTGCAGGTCCTCGAACGTGTCGGTGAAGGCGGAGAAGCCGCGCTCCTCGAGGAAGGTGCGCAGGCCGATCTCGATCCGGGCCTGCCCACGCACCGCTCCCATCTGGTCCTTGGTGGCCTTGACCTCGTAGAGCCTGGAGTACTCCCCCACCAGCCGGTCGACCTCGGCGTCGGTCGCCTTAGCGATCCTCGCCACCAGGTCCCCGACCCCATAGCCGTTCACCGAGTACCCGAACTGCCGCTGGGCGGAGACCTTGTCCCCCTCGGTGACCGCCACCTCGCGCATGTTGTCGCCGAAGCGGCAGAGCTTGAGCCGCTGGCTGTCCGCCCACGCGCAGGCCGCGCGCATCCAGACGTCCAGCCGGGCGTGGACGTCCTCGTCCTCCCAATGTCCCACCACCACCTTGCGGTTCAGACGGAGGCGGCTGCAGATGAACCCGAACTCCCGGTCGCCGTGCGCGGCCTGGTTCAGGTTCATGAAGTCCATGTCGATGGTTCCCCACGGCAGCTCACGGTTGAACTGGGTGTGGAGATGCGCGAAGGGCTTGCGCAGCGCGGTCAGTCCGGCGATCCACATCTTCGCGGGCGAGAAGGTGTGCATCCACAGGATCAACCCCACGCACGAGGCGACGCGCTCGCCTCGCTGAGGAGCCCGAGGACCTCCTCCGGCGTCTTGACCACGGGCTTCGCCACCACTCGGCAAGGAACCCGCGGGGACCGATCGAGCGCCTCCGCGATCGTGCGGGAGTTGTCCGCCACCTGGCGCAGCGTCTCGGGGCCGTAGAGATGCTGGCTACCCGTGACGAACCAGACTTCGGACTCCTTCAGTGGGGCGAGCAAGGTGTTCCTCCCTTCGTTGGTCCGCCACGGCGCCCGCGGCGAGCCTGGCCGACGAGCCTCTGCGGCGGCCCGTCGCGGCTGAGCATACTCCAGCCAGGAAGGTCAAGGTTCGGATGCCGCGCCCCCTTTCGCCCCGCCCGGCGCCCCCTTCCGCAGCGGCTCGACGATCACCGAGAAGTCTTCCTCGCCGTGGCCGCTGGCCATCCTCGGTTGGAGAATCGACCGTCATGCAGCGCGTCGGGGAGCGAAAGCCTGCGGTTCGATGCGCGGCCACATGCGGCGGAAGGTTGCGCACGGTAATTGCCTTCACGCCAAGCTTCGGTGCACCCTGTTGCGCCATTATGATGCAACAATACATCGGTAGACTGGCCGCCCCGGTAGCGCGGGATCCGTGCTAGGTTCGCCGCGTCCGCGCCAGCCTGGGCCTTCAAAGTGAACTGCCGCTTCTGCGGGGCCGAGAACGACGAACGCGCCGAGATCTGCCGGAAGTGCGGAAAGGGCCTGTATGCCCTGGTCGACGGCGCGGTGTTGGCCGGCCGATACGAGATCATCCAGCCCCTGGGCAGCGGCGGCATGGGCCTCGTGTATAAGGCTCGCGACCGCGACCTGAGCGAAATCGTCGCCATCAAGGTCCTCCGCTCGCAGAGCCAGTCGCCCGCGATGGCTCGACGCTTCCGCTCCGAGATCCGTTTCGCGCGGCGGGTTCGGCACCCCAACGTGTGCGCCATCCACGAGTTCGGCCAGGACGGTCATCTGCGCTTCATTGTCATGGAGTACGTGGACGGAGTGGACCTCAAACACTTGCTGCGGCGCCAGGGGCCCTTCCCTCCCGAGCTGGCGTTCGACACCGTGATGCAGGCCGCGCGAGGCCTCGAGGCCGTCCATTCCGCGTCGATCGTCCACCGTGACCTCAAGACCACCAATATCATGAGAGACGTGCGAGGCGTCGTCCGGCTCATGGACTTTGGAATCGCCAAGCAGTTCGAAGGCGATTCGGGAACGGGGGCCACGATGACCGGCCAGGTGCTGGGCACGCCCGAGTACATGAGCCCCGAGCAGGCCCGGGGTCACGATGTGGATCTGCGCACGGACCTCTATGCCCTGGGCGTGGTGCTCTACGAGGTTCTGACCGGCGACGTGCCATTCCGCGGCGAGACGCCGGTGGCGACCCTGCTGTTGCACATCGAGGAGCCGCCGGCTCTCGTCGGTCCGAAGGCCGTTCGCATTCCCCCCAGTGCCGTGCCTGTGCTCGAGTGCGCTCTCGCGAAGAGCAAACAGGAACGCTACGGATCGGCCCGCGCCATGCTTCATGCCCTCCAGGGAGCGCTCGCTCACCCCTCCCTGGAGGCCCACGCCTTGGCGATGGCCCCGGCCGGCGTGGCGGGGAGCACCATGGCGCTCCCCGCCGAGGACCCCGACACCCTGACCCGTCCCGCCACACCTTCGCCCGGCGTCTTCACCCTCGACAACCCGCCCACCGGCTCCGCGATCTCGACCTTTCTAAAGGGTCGGCCCACCACGCTGTCGGGGCGAGCGATCGCGACCGCCGCGGTCCTGGGTGCAGTCGCCCTGATCGCGGTGTGGACCTTCGGGCGAGCGCCTTCCGAGAGCAGTCTTGCCCCGGCGCCAACCTCGTCAGCGACAGCGACAGTCACAGCGCCGTCCGCGCCCCCTGTGAGTCCCGAGCCCTCACCGACGGAGACCCCCACTACGACAGTGGCTGCAGCCGTCGTCAGCCCGCCGTTGCTCCGATCCGTCCCGCTGGAAGTGCAGCGGGCTCGACCGCTTATGCCGCCCGCCGAAGGCCGTGTCGAGCCAGTGCCGACGACTCTGGCCACCGAAGTCCCCCCCCAGGCAGCGGACCCGGACCCCCGGGCGTCGCTCATACCGGTTCCAGCCACGACGCAACCCCCATCACCGGCTGCGGCGCCGACCGCGAGCCCTCCCGCCCCGGCTGATACCGCGCCAGCGGTCTCCCCCGCCGAGGCCGAGCGTGCCGCGGTCGCCAGCGTGCTCGAACAGTACCGTCAGGCCATCGAAGCCAAGGACCTGACCCGGTTGAAGAAGATCTGGCCCACCATGTCCTCTTCCATAGAGCGGACCATCCGTGAGGGCTTTCGCTTCTCCCAGTCGCACCGCGTCGACCTGCGGCTGGAGGAGCTCGCGGTCTCGGGAGGATCGGCCACGGCAACCTGCGACCGGGTCGACGAGATCCTCTCCAAGGAGGGGCAGCGCCTGCGCAACACGAGTACGGCCCGGTTCATCCTGGCCCGAAAGAGCACGACCTGGCTGATCGAGGCGATCAACTGACGGCGTCCTCCTGTCCTGAGGTATCGCGATGAGCAGAGCGGTCAGCATCGTTCTGGCGTGTGCAGCGGTCGCGACGTTGCCGGACACAGCTCACGCCTCCGATCCGAAGAAGCTCGCGTTCTTCCTGCCGTCGCTCTACGGACCTCAAGGCCTCGTCGTCGACAGCGACGCCCTCCTGCCCGACGGCTCCACCCACGCCGCGCACTTCAACGCGTCGTTCCAGGGGCAGTTCGCGCAGACCTCGAGCGCGCTCAACTCGGCACTGGCCGGCGGCCTCGCCGCCCTGGCCGCCCCGTCTCCGGCGTCGGGTTTCACCTACACGTTCAGTCCCGCCGCCGGTGTGTTCACCCGGTCCAGCGCGAGCTACGGCCCCGTACTCGGCGAGCGCGCCGAAACCCTGGGCCGTCACCTCGTCTCCCTGGCGGTTGTCTATCAACGCTTCGACTTCGACCAGGTGGGGGGCATGGACCTCGAGAAGCTCCCCTACGTCTTCTCCCACGAGTACGCGTCTGCCGGCGGCCGGTCCGACTTCGTTGTCGCCCCTCTGTCCTTGAACCTGGTCCAGGACCAGACCACGCTGCTCGGTGAGTGGGGCGCCACCGCGACTCTGGACCTCGCGGTCGCCATCCCGGTCGTGAAGACCGAGCTGCGCGCGATCGCGCGGGCCCAGATTCTTCGCCTGGGAACTGAGTCGAATCCCCAGGTGCATTACTTCAAGGGTCCACTGGGCGAGACCGGACTGACTCGAGACTACCAGGCGTCAGGTTCGGCCACCGGCCTCGGCGACGTGCTCGTGCGGGCGAAGAAGAGTCTCAAGCGTGCCACAGGCGGACAAGGCGTCAGCGTGGCGGCGGCCATCGGCGTGCGCGTCCCCACCGGTGACGAGGAGAATCTCCAGGGCACCGGGGCCTTCGGACTTCGGCCCGTGCTGATGGCGTCCTTTTCGCATGGCCGCTTCGGGGCGCACGTGAATGGGTCCTATCAATGGAACGGCAAGAGCACCCTGGGCGGCGACGTCCTCACCGGCCAGAAGGGTTCGCTCCCCGAGGTCGCGCGTTTTTCGGCCGGCACGGACTTTGGCGTGTCGAAGCAGGCCACCTTCTCCTTGGACCTCCTCTGTACGCGCTCGGTCGGCGCGGTGCGCTTGTCGCCCTCGACCTACACGGCTTTGGACGGCGTCACTAAGTTCCCCAGCATCGAGTTCACCGCTGGCGGCACCACGGCCCTCGACCTCGCCCTGGGCGGCAAGTTCAACATCGCCGGCAAGCTCCTCCTCGACGCCAGCGCCGTCTGGTCCCTCAAGAACACGGGCCTCCGCGACAACTTCGTCACGGTGCTCGCGCTGGAATACAGCTTCTGAAGACGGGGCCATGACCCTCCGCCTCGAGGGCGTCATCGACAGCCTGGAGCTCGCCGAGACCCGACGCCGCGAGCTCGAGTTGCCGACCGCACGCGCCAAGCCCTCGGCCTTTCGGCGCTCGAGGCAGCTCGCTCCGGTCGGTACCTCCCCGAGGACGGACGGGCCGTCGACTGGCAAGCCGACGTCCAGGCCGCCGTGGCCGCGACGCTGTCCATCCCCCCGGCCGCACCCCTTGTAGCCGGCGAGGGGAACCGATTTGCTGAAACCGTCCTCGGCGCCTGGAGTTGCGGCGCGTTCGGGAACGATGTCACCCGCACCGCCCGCGACTTCCGGCTGAGCATGCTCCAGCCACGAAGGTCAAGGTTCGGATGCCGCGCCCCCTTTCGCCCCGCCCGATGCCCCCTTCCGCATCGGCTCGACGATCACCGAGAAGTCCTCCTCGCCGTGACCGCTGGCGATTCCCTGCTCGAGGATCTCCAAGGAGGAAGCGACGGTCGAGAGCGACAACCCGTGCCGGCGCCCCTCCTCGATGGCGTAGGTCAGGTCCTTCGCCATCAGCCGAAGCAGGAAGTTCGGCGTGTAGTCCCGCGCGGTCATGCGGCCCGAGAGGGTCTTGACCAGCGGGCTGCCGGGGGCGCCGGTGGTCAGGACCTCCAGGGCCTTGGCTCGATCGAGGCCGCTCCTTTCGATCAAGGCCAGCGCCTCGGCCAGCGAGGCGGCCTGGACTCCGCACATGAAGTTGTTGATGAGCTTGAGCAGGGCGCCGCTGCCCGTGGCGCCCACGTGGACGATGGCGCGGCTCATCGCCGTGAGGGCGGGCCGGGCGGTCTCGAGCGCCGACGCCGAGCCTCCGACCAGGAAGAGGAGCTCGCCCGAGGCCGCGTGGGGCTTGCTCCCGGTCACGGGGGCGTCGAGCAGCTCGCAGCCGCGGGCGGCGGCCTCCCGGGCCAGCTCCTCGATCCAGCCGACCGTGAGCGTGCTCGACTCGACGAGCACGCTCCCGCGGGCGGCCCCGGCCAGGGCCCCGTGCTCGCCGAGCCAGACCGCGCGAGACGCGGCGTCGTCCGCCACCATGCTCAGGACGATGTCGGCGCCGACCGCGGCCTCGCGGGGCGACGCCGCCACGTGGGCGCCCTCGGTCGCGAGCGGCGCTGGCCCGTTCGCGGTTGCGGTTGTACACCGTCAGCGGGAACCCCGCGCCCAACAGGCGGCGGGCCATGCCCGAGCCCATGAGGCCCAGGCCGATCAGAGCGACAGTTGTCTGGGGCATGCCTGTCTTTCAGTTGAGGGGTTGAACGGTCACCAGGGAGTCGGGGCTCCGCGAGACGCTCACGGGGTTGCGGAGGGGACGCCCGAAGCCTTCGAAACGAATCTCCATCACGTCGCCATCGGCCAGCTCGACGCCGTCCCCGAAGCTCAGGCCGTAGGCCCCGAAGAAGTGCACGTGGAGGTCGCCGGGACGGCGGTGGACCTCGAACTTGAAATGGTGGTGCTCGATGTTCTGCAGGCTGTGGCACATCTCGGCGTCACCCGTGCGGATCTCCTTCGACCAGAAGGTCACGTCCGGCGCGCTCGATGGCGACCCGGCCGGGCACGGAGTCGAAGGTGGGATCCACCACCAGCTCGGGGCCCAGGGCGCAGGTGCGGAGCTTGGACCCCGCGAGGTTCAGGTAGTTCTTGCGCTCGAAGCGGTGGTCGGAGAACTCGTTCCCCGCGGCCATGCCCAGGCGGCGCGGCCGGCCCTCCGGCGTCGACGAGATAGACGCCGGCGACTTCGGCCTCCTCGCCGCCGTCCTCGGCGTAGGAGGGCACCAGAAGCGGCTCGCCGTGGGCGCGCAGGATCGTGCCGGCGCCCTTGTAGAACCACTCGGGGGCGATGCCGATGCGGCCGGGCTCGGGTCGGCCTCCCTCGAGACCCGAGCGGAACATCCGCATGCTGTCCGTGACGTCCGCCAGGGCGGGGTCCTCCCGGGCGGTCGTGTGCATGGCCTGGCGACTCTGAGCGCTGCCCAGGTGAGTGAGCCCCGTGCCCGAGACCAGGCAGCGGGTCGGCTCCGCGGGGTGATCGATCGGTGGAAGCAGCCGCCACGTCGACTCGCCTCGGTACACGGCCTCGTAGTCGACCCCCTCGCCGGTGGCGCGCTCCGCCGACCAGCGCGGTGAGCGCCTTCCCCGCGGCCAGGGCGGCCTGGGCCAGGTCGTAGACCGAGGTGGCCTCGGCGAGAAACCGCAGGCGTGGTTCCTCGACCAGGGCCACCCGGCGCTCGGGGCCGTTCCGGATCTGGACGAGGCGGGTCAATGGTGCCTCACTCCACCACGTCGAACTTCTCGAGCGCGCGCTCGTTCACCGTGAGGCCGAGCCCCGGGAGGCCTTCGTCCAGGTCCACGAAGCCGTCCGTGGCCTTGGGCTCGCCTTCGAAGACGTACCAGAACAGCTCGTTCCCGACCTCGACGTCGACGATGGGGAAGTACTCCGCCATGGGCGAGTTCAGGCTGGCCATCACCACGTGGTAGTTGTGCATCTGGCCGGCATGGGGAATCGACCGGCACCCCGTGCGCCTCCGCCAGGGCCGCGATCTTGCGCGCCTGGGTCAGGCCGCCCACGCGGTTGGTGTCGAACTGGATGACGTCCACGGCGCGAGCCTCCAGCAGGTCGCGGAAGCCGTGCAGCGTGAACTCGTGCTCGCCGCCCGCGATCGGCACGCGCCCGTAGGCCTTCAGCTCGGCATAGCCGTGGACCTCGTCCGGCACCGACCGGCTCCTCCAGCCAGCGCAGGTGGAAGGGCTCGAGCCGCGGCAGCATCCGCTTGGCGTAGTCCAGGGTCCAGCCCATGTAGGCGTCGGCCATGACGTCGACCTCGTCGCCGACCGCCTCGCGGACGGTGCGCACCAGGTCCACGTTCCGCGCCATGCCTGCGGCTCCGTCCACCGGCCCCCAGCCGAAGCGCAGCTTCATGGCCCGGTAGCCTTCCTGCTTGTAGCGCCGCGCCTCCGCGGCCAGCTCCTCGAGCGGGGTGCTGTACAGGCGGCTCGCGTACACGGGGATGCGCGGCTTGGTGCGGCCTCCCAGCAGGCGGTAGACCGGCTGCCGAGCCGACTTGCCGAGCAGGTCCCAGAGGGCGATGTCCACGGCGCTGATGGCCGCCATGCCGATCCCCTTGCGGCCGAACGCCATCGTCTTCCGGTACATGTGCTGCCAGAGGAACTCGAGGTCCCAGGGGTCGGCCCCCAGGAGCAGCGGCTTCAGGTAGAGGTCGATCACCTGCTTCGTGACGCGCGGCGCGAGAGCCGCGTTGCCGACGCCGACGAGGCCGTCGTCGCTCACGACCTCCACCACGAGCCAGCCGTGGAAGGTGAAGGTGCGCATGGAGGCTTCCGGCAGGGCGAGCAGGTCCATGGGGTTCGTGCAGAAGTGCGGCGGCAGGGGGACGGTCTTGCCGCGCCACTCCACGACCCGGGTACGGATCTCCTTGATCTTCATGAAGCGCCTCGGGGAGCGAGAGCCAAGCGGCTCGATGCGGGGTATGGCCAGGCAGATCACGGCGAAGGCCACGACGTGGAACGATCCCGCCAGGGCGAACACGGGGCCGTAGCCGAAGCCGTGGTCCAGGAGGTAGCCCACGGCCTGGCCGAAGACGACCCCGCCCATGGCGCCGCCGAAGCCGACCAGGCCCGCGACGGCGCCCACCGCCTGCCGCGGATAGATGTCGGCGGGGAGGACCATCACCAGGGTGGACCAGGACTGCTGGCCGAAATAGGCGATGGCTGAAGAGGGCGATCGCCCAGGCCACGGGCACGCTCGGCACGAAGAGGATCGAGCGGCATGAGGACCGCGCTCGCCCCGAGGGCGATCTTCCGGGCGTGGTCCAGGGGGAGCTTCTGCCGCAGCAGCCAGCTGGAGAGCCAGCCCCCGCACGAGGCAGCCGACGCCCGCCGCCGCCGGCGGGATCCAGGCGAAGGTCGCCACCGCCTTGATGTCGAAGCCACGCGCGTCATAGAGGTACTTCGGCAGCCAGAAGAGGTAGAAGTACCACGCCGCGTCGCTCAGGAACTTCGCGATCACGACGCCCCAGGTCTGGCGGAAGCGCAGGAGCTGGAGCCAGGGCAGCTCCTCCTGGGCGACCCGCGGCGGCACCGAGGACCGACTGGATCTCCCGGCGCTCGGCGTCGCCCAGCCGCGGATGCCGGTCGGGCGGGAAGTACTCGCGGTGCCACCAGAGCGTCCACGCCAGGCCGAGGCCCGCGGTCACGAAGAAGACGGAGCGCCAGTCCGCGTGGCTCCGAGGATCAGGGCGATCATCGGCGGCGCCACCACCATGCCGACGGCGGTGCCCGCGTTGATGATGCCCATGGCCGTGGAGCGCTCCTCCACCGGGAACCACTCCGCCACCGCCCGGGTGGCGGCGGGGAAGCCGCCCCCTTCGCCGATGCCGAGCAGGAACCGGCTGAGGGCGAGGGTGCCGACGCTCACGGCCAGCCCGTGGCTGGCGCAGGCGAGGGACCAGAACACCATGATGACGGTGAAGCCCGCGGCGCGTGCCCAGGACGTCCATCAGCTTGCCGCCCCCGACGTACATGAAGGCGTAGGCGATCAGGAACGCCGACTGCAGCTCGCGAGAACTGCTCGTTCGTGACCGGGATGTCGCGAGCGATGGCCTGGATGGCCACCGGCAACGCCTGGCGGTCCAGGTAGCTGATCGCGATCGCCGTCGCGACGAGGAGGGCGATTTGCCAGCGGAGCATCTGGGTGGCTCAATCTCCGTTGTCCCGTACCGGCACCTTCACCACTCGAGCACGACGAGGGAGACCGCCTGGCGGGGCAGGGCGAAGCGCAGGGCGGCCTGGCCCTTCTCGACACGCAGCGTGGCGGGGGCCTCCATCCGGGCGAGCTGGCCCGCGGCCAGGAGCTGCGCGTACTGCTCGGCGTTCGGCGCGATCGGCGAGCCCATCCGCTTCCAGAGCGCGTAGGCGTTGCTGTGGCCCTCGTCGATCCGGTAGTGGGTGAGGCGCGCTTCGCCCGTCGGGAGCGGGAGACCGCCCACCGCCAGCTCCACGGCGGCGTCGGGCCCCGGCAGGTCGTCGTCGTGGTAGTGCCAGGCCATGACGCTGAGCCTCTTGCCCTCGAGGCTGGCCAGGGCCGAGACGTCGGGCGCCCCGCGCACGCCGTCCTTCATGATGGCCTCGAGCCCGGCGTCGCCTGAGCTCTTGACGGCCAGCCGCTGGCCGCCCATCTTGCCGAACATGCGGAAGACGTTCAGCACCGGCAGGTCGATGCCGTTGCTGGCCAGGGCGCGGAAGCCGGCGAAGTACGGCTGGTCCTCGAACTCGAAGGCCCAGGTCAAGGCGCCCTCGAGGTTGACGCCGTGCTTCTCCGCGAGGTCGTGCTTGCGGGCGAAGCTGGCGGCGGTGTAGCTCGAGTACATCGTGCCGTTGCGGTAGCCGAGCTGCGGCCCCTGGCAGGCGGCGCAGCCCTCGGGGTCGGACTCGCCGATGACGATCGGCTTCTGCTTCAGCTCGGGGAAGGACGCGATGATCGCCATCGCCCCGTCGATCACCTGCAGCTGGCGGGCGATCCCCATCTGCACGTGGTCGTCCAGGAACTTCGGCGCCCCCTTGGCGTGGAAGGAGAGGAAGTCGATGGGGGTACCCTTCCCGCCGGTGGCGTAGTTGGTCCCGCGCAGGCAGTGCTCCAGGAAGTCGCGCAGGAACGGGTCGTCCCGGCCCGCCGTGTCCGGCCCGCCCACCCGGGCGGTGGGCAGGGCGCGGCGCACGGCGTCGACGGCGTAGTCGTGGAGCTTGTGGAACTCCTCCGGTGTCCCCTTCCAGTACCCGATGTTGGGCTCGTTCCAGACCTCCCAGTACCAGCGCTCCACCTCGGCGCGGCCGTACTTCAGGACGCAGTGCTTGACCCACTGGTAGACGAGCTCGGCCCACTTGGCGTAGTCCTTCGGCGGATAGGCCCAGCCGGTGTAGACGTCGTTGTAGGGCAGACCGGGGCGCCACTCGTGCTGGTACGGCTCGGGCTTGACCGAGAGCGCCTGGGGCATGAACCCGATCTGCGCGTAGGGCTTGAGGCCGCGCTGCAGGTAGGTGTCGAAGATGCGGTCGACGATCGTCCAGTCGTAGACCGGCTTCCCCTGGGCATCCTCGGTGTAGGCGTTCGTGCTCCCCCACTTGAGGGCGGGCGCTCCGTCTCCGGTGTTGAGCAGGTTGTGGGTGCGGAAGTAGACCTGGGGCGTCCCCAGCCCGCCGAGCGCCGCGAGCAGCTTCCGCCCGTCCTTCATGTACGCGTAGTTCGGCTCGTCCGCCCCGAAGAACCGCCAGATCGGGTGCAGGTCCCCACGGGCTGTGCCGGCATCGACCTTGATCGAGACCGGGAACGCGTCGGCGGCCGCCGAGCCGGCGCTCGTCGGCAGGCCGAAGAGGACGAAGACCGCCAGGCAAGCGAGAATAGTCCGGCGTGCGTTCATGCGATGGCCTCCTTGGAGCGGCACCTCAGAAGTTGAACTTCAGTCCGAACTGGAACTGTCGGGGCGTGCTGAGCGTGCTCGTCACGCGGCCCGCCGTGGCCGTGTCGATCGCGGTGGCCGGCGCGTTGAAGCTCGGCGTGTTCGTCAGGTTGAAGCACTCCGCGCGGAACTCCAGTTTATTGCCGAAGCGCTTGAACACCGAGAAGTCGAGGTTCCGGTAGGAGCCCTCGCGCAGGATGTTGGCCCCAGAGTCGCCGTAGGTGAACTGGGCGGGCAGCACGAACGCCGCGGTGTCGAACCACTTCTCGACCGTGGGGTTGTCGAGCTCGCCCGACCCGATGCGGTTCGGCCGCTGGCCGCCCACGCCCGTGTTGGCCCGATCCGCCCCGATCGTGGGGGTGAACGGGCGCCCGCTGCGCAGGATGAGGATGGCCTGCATCTGCCATCCCCCGAGGAGGGCTTGCGTCACCCCGCTCGCGTCCCCGAGGAAGCGCTTGCCGCGGCCGACCGGCAGCTCCCAGCCGACGCTCACCGCGAGGTTGTGAGGGATGTCGAAGGCGGAGATGGCCTTCTCGCGTCCCGTGTTGCCTCCCACCGAGGGGTTGTTCTGGGTGGTGATGCTCTTCGAGAACGTGTAGGACGCCATGTACCAGAGACCCCTGGAGGCCCGCCGGACGAGCGTCGTCTGGAGCGAGTGGTAGGTGTTCGACATGTTCGTGTCGAAGTAGAGGATGTTGCCGAACTGGGGGTAGGGCCGGCGAGCCTGCACGCCTCCTGCGCGCGGCTCCGGGATGTTGATGTTGGTCGTGCCGTTCAGGTGCTGCCCGATGTTGCCGACGTAGTTGACCTCGAGCACGGTGCTGGGGCCGATCTCCTGCTGCACCCCGAGGTTGAAGTGATGGTTGCGCCCCATCTTCGCCTTCGTCGCGGTGGCGCCGATGGTGGGCGCGGCGGAGGTGGTGAGGGGCTTGCCCTGGAAGAAGTCGGCCATGGTCCGGCGCTGGGTCAGGTCGTTGATGCCCGTCTCGTCGAGGCGGAAGGGCACCATGTTGTTGTTCACGCGCCCGTCGGTGTTCTCCTGCTCGAAGAAGATCCCGTAGCCGCCGCGCAGGACCGTCTTGTCTCCGAAGGGCTGCCAGGCGAAGCCGAAGCGCGGCCCGAACTGCGCCTTGTCGGTGCTGGTGATCGACAGGGGCAGCCCCGCCTGGCTGCTCGTCTGGATGGAGTTCTGGAAGAGCGCGTAGGCCGAGGGCCCCGCGAACTGCGACCCGAGGTCGATCTCGTCGGTCTCGCTGGCCACGATGATCGGCCTCGGGGAGGCGGGGTCGAAGGTGCCGAGCTGCCCGCGGTATCCGGAGGCCCACGGCGAGTACTCGTAGCGCAGCCCCAGGTTGAGGCTCAGGCGGGTCGTTTACCTTGAAGTCGTCCTGGACGTAGAAGTGCGAGTAGGTCGCCTGTCCCCCGAAGGTGTCGGCGGGGAACGACCGCGTGACCTGTCGCGGCATCCCCAGCATGAAGTCGGCGAACGCATCGCCGGTGCCCGCGGGGCTCGCCGGGTTCTGGGTCGCGAAGCCGTTGTAGGTCCACACGCCCTGGTACTGCTTGCTGTCGGTGAAGTGCGGCAGCCAGCGACGGACCTTCGTCCCCGCCTTGAAGATGTGGCGGCCGCGGATGTGGGTCACGTTGTCGGTCAGCTCGAAGACCTTGAGGTCCTGGGTCTTCGGACGCTGGTCGAAGGCCGATCCGTTCATGTTGCTGTAGCCGCTCCAGGAGAAGTCCGGGAACGAGCCCACGACGCCGGGACGGCCGGTCTCCTCGAAGCCCTTGACGCCGGCCTCCTGCAGGTAGTTCGTGCCCAGGCCGAACGGCTCGAGGTCGACGACCTGCGGCAGGTAGCTGAAACGGAACTCGTTCAGCACGGTCGGGCTGAACGTGCTCGTCACCGCCGCCACCAGGTTCTGGCCCGCGCGTATGGAGGTGAGCGCTGCCCAGGTCGGGGTACGCAAGGTAGGGGGCTCCCAGGTTCGAGCTGGGATCGTCCATGCGGTTGTCGTGGAAGCTGTAGCGGACGAAGATCTTGTGCTTCTCCGTGAGGCTGTGGTCGATCCGGAGGGTGAACTGGTCGGCGTCCAGCCTGCGGTCCGCGGACCAGGCGTAGGTCCCCGTGCTCGTGTTGGGATCGGGGATGAGCTCCGCGAAGTAGAGCGCCTGGGGCGACAGGCGGCTCGCGGGGATGACGTTGCCGGGAAAGGGTTGGCGGGTGAGCGGATCGTAGATCGGGTTCCGGACGCCGCTGAAGTCGCCCTGCTTCATGGCGGCGGAGGCGACGGTCAGGTTGACGGGCAGCGCCCGGTTCTCGCGGATTCCCTCGTAGCTCAGGAAGAAGAACGTCTTTCCTTTCACCAGGGGGCCGCCCAGGGTTCCCCCGAACTGATGCCGGTTGAGCTCCTGCTTCTGCCTCACGAAGTAGTCGGCGGCGTCGAACCGGTCGTTGCGCAGGAACTCGAACAACCCGCCGTGGAACTCGCTGCTCCCGGACTTGGTGGCGGCGTTCAGCATGCCGCCCGCCTGGCTGAACTCGGCGGAGTAAGCGCTCTGCTGGACCTTGAACTCCTGGAGGGCGTCGACCGAGGTCTGGATGTAGGAGCCTCCCTGGTGGTGGTCGGTCACGTCCACCCCGTCGATCTGGAAGGTGAGCTGGCTGCCCCGCACTCCGCTGATCGCGGTGCCGTTGATGAAGTTGGCGCGGATCGGCACCACACTCGCTCCCCCCGGCAGCCCGGCGGCCCCCGGGGTCAGGCGGGCCAGCTCGTAGTAGCTTCGGCCGTTGAGGGGCAGGTCGACGATCTGGGTGTTCGTCACGTTGTGGCCGAGGGTGCCCGACTCGGTATCGAGGAGGGGGGCGGCGGCCGTCACCTCGGTGGTCTCGGAGAGCGCGCCCACCTTCAGCTCGACGTCCACTCGCACGGACTGCCCGACCGGGACGTCGACCGCGTTGACGACGCCGGTCTGGAAGCCCTGCCCCGCCACCGTCACCCGGTAGCGGCCGGGGTTGACCGGCGTCACCACGTAGTCCCCGCGCTCGCTGGTGGTGACGGTCATGGACTGGCCGGTGGCCGAGGACGTCACGGTGACGGTGGCCCTCGGCACCGTTGCCTGCTGTGGGTCTCGTACCGTGCCCACGATTCGCCCCGTCTGGACCTGCGACCACGCAGGCACGGCCAGGGCCAACGTCAAGAGCAGCGAGAGCCTGGCCACGCTAGACCCATTTCGCGTCCTTCGGTTCGCCATGTGTCCTCCTGAGAGCCCGATCGCGCAGTTCGTTCCGTTGGCGATGTGGTCGAGGCCATCTCGCCTGCCAACGCTCAACGCAAAGCTTCGCCCCGTCGTAGACGCGTTCGCGCCACATGTCGTAATCTTCGGCGGCCTGGTCCGGCCGCTGGTGAGGCACCCCGTTCCCACGCGGGCGTGGCGTTGCGCAGGTGCCGCCGTCAACGTGGCGACGCGGACGCTGAGGAAGGCGGAGGCGATCATGCGGGACTGGGGCATTGGAATCGAGCACTCTTTTACCAGCATCGTGTCGGCGGCGTAACCGGAAGATTGCGCATTTGATTCGGGAAATTGCGCACCCCTCTCGTGACGGATACCCCACGGCCGACGGCCGGCACGCGGGGACGGGCTCGGCGCAGAGGACCCCTCGGCATGGAGATGGCTGAATCCAGGCGCAAGACCAGCCCCGCGCCCAACGTGGCTCTCCTCTTCGAGACGACCAACGCGTACGCGCGTTCGCTGCTTCTCGGTATCGGTGACTACGTGCTCAGTCACGGGCCGTGGCGCCTTCATTGCGCGGAGCTCGGACGCGACGAGGAGCCGCCGGGCTGGATCACGCGCTGGAAGGGCGACGGCATCATCGTCCGCGGCGAAAACAAGGCGATGGCTCGCGCGGTCGCGAGGTTTCGGGGGCCGATCGTCGATCTCACCCCATCCCGACTCATGCCCCGCGCCCCGTGGGTGAAATCGGACGACGCGGCCATCGCGCAACTCGCCGCCGACCACTTCCTGGAGCGCGGCTTTCGCCACCTCGCCTTCTGCGGCGATCCGCAGTTCAGCTGGTCGACTCGCCGCTGCGAACGCTTCGTCTCGCTCGTGCGCTCGGCCGGGCTCAGCTGCGCGATCTACGAGCCGCGAGATCGCTCGCCGACGAGCGATCTCGAAGTCGACGAAATTGCCAAATGGCTCGCCGCGCTGCCGAAGCCCGTCGGCGTTTTTGCCTGCTACGACAACCGTGGGCAGCAGGTGCTCGAGGCATGCCACCGCGCCGAGCTCTCCGTCCCGGAGCAGGTGGCGGTATTGGGCGTCGACAACGACGAGGTGCTGTGCGGGCTGTCGCCGCCGCCGATGTCGAGCGTGATCCTGAACCCGCGCCGCGTGGGCCGTGATGGTGCGGCGTTGCTCTCTCGCATGATAGGCGGCGAAACCCTCGAGCCGGTCGCGCACCTGATCCCGCCGATCGGCATCGCGACGCGCCAGAGCACGGACATTCTCGCCGTTGCCGATCCTCGGATCGCGGCCGCGCTGCGCTACATCCGCGAACACGCGTGCGAAGGCATCCGGGTGAGCGACGTGCTGCGGCATTGTCCAATGGCGCGACGCGCGCTCGAGATGCGCTTCAAGAAACTCATCGGCCGCACGCCGCGGCAGGAGATCCTCCGCGTGCAGCTCAACCGTGTGAAGGAGCTGCTCATCGGCACCGGGCTGGCGCTGTCGGAGATCGCGGAGCGGACGGGCTTCAATCCGGCCTACCTGAGTGCGGTCTTCAAGGCGAACGAAGGACTCGTTCCGAGTGAATACCGCCGTCGCTACGGCCGTTCGGCAGCGACGTCGGGATGACAAGGGTCGCGCGCGCGGAAGATGGAACGGCCGCCAAATGACCTACTGCACCTTCCATTCCTGGATGCCCGCCGACCACTCCGGCTGCAAGACCACCTCGAGGCGCAGGCCGCTCGTCGTCACCGGCTTGAAGGAGACCCGGTTGTACCGGTCCTTCTCGACGCCGTAGGGTCCGGGGGTCTCCACCGGCTTCCATTCCTCGCCGTCCTTGTAGAGAACGCGCCAGGATACGGGCACGCGGCACTCGCCGCTGCCCGTGTCGTCGAGCCAGTAGACCTCCACCTCCGACACCCGGCTCGGTTTCTCGAAAGCGTACGCGACCCACTCCGTGCTGCCCTTCTCGGGCCACCAGTGGAAGAAGGAGTTGGTGCCGTCCCGGGAGCTGCGCGGCTCGCTCTGGTCGTTGACCGCTCGCGGGTCGTGTCCGCCCGGCGAGGAGGTCACGATGGCTCGGGAGGCGAGGGTCGGCAGGGGCTGCGGCCGCGCGCTCGTCTCGCGGTCGGGGAAGAAGACGAGCATCTCCCCCGGTCCCCGGTTGGCCCAGGCGTAGTAGGGGATGGCCGTGAAGCTCCTGCTCTTGCCTGCTCAGCTTCCCCTGCGCGTCGTAGGCGAGGGCGACGGCCTTGCCGGTGACGACCTGGACGCCGTTCAGCAGGTCGGGCCGGAACGTCGCTGGTGAGCTTCGCGTCGTCGGGCAGCAGGAGGTTGCGCACCTTCCCGCCGGGGTTGTCCGGCCACTCGGCCGCGTACACGAGGGGACCGCGCTGCAGCGCCACCCGTCCCTGGTCGGCCTCGACCGAGGGATGCGCCACCACGCGGCGGACCGGCATGGGCAGGCCCAGCTCGATCACGTCGCCCGTCGTCCAGCGCCGCTCGAGCCTCGCGTAGCCCTTCTCGAGGGTCAGGGGCACGGCCTTGCCCGTTGACCCGAAGCGTCACCTTTTCGTCGGACGCATCGGCGAAACGGTAGAGGTCGCTGGGCACCGCCTCGCCGCGCGCCCATCCGGGGATGCGCACGTTGACCGTGAAGGGGCCGGCCCGGTCCGGGCTCACCGTGATGCGGACGGCGCCGTCCCAGGGATAGCGCGTCTCCTGGACGAGCTTCACCTTTCGGCCGCCGTCCATCTCGACCTCGGCCGTGCTCGCCGACGAACAGGTTCACGTAGAGCGTGTCGCCCTGCTTGGCGTAGACGTAGCCGGGGACCGAGGCCAGGAAGCGCGTCATGTTGCCGGGGCAGCAGGCCACGCCGAACCAGGGGCTGCGCTGGTGCTGGCCGGCCGACTCCAGGGGGTTCGGGTAGAAGAACGACTTGCCGTCGAGAGACACGCCGGAGAGGAGGCCGTTGTAGAGGGTCCGCTCCATGACGTCGATGTACCGGGCGTCGGCGTGCAGCAGGAACAGCCGGTGGTTCCAGAAGTCGTTGCCGATGGCGGCGCAGGTCTCGTTGTAGGCGCTCAGGTTGGGCAGGTCGAAGTCGATCCCGAAGGCCTCGCCGGAGCTGGTGGAGCCGATGCCGCCGGTGAGGTAGAGCTTGCGGCCGACCACGTTCTCCCAGATGCGGTCCATGGCGTCCACGTAGGGCTTCTCGCCGGTGAGCGCCGCCACGTCGGCCATGCCCGAATACAGATAGGTCGCGCGCACGGCGTGGCCGACCGCCTCGCTCTGCTCCACCACCTTCTGGTGCGACTGGTTGTACTTGCGGCCCGCCCCTTCCGCGCCGTCCGGGCCGCGCTCGTCGAGCAGGAACTTCGCGAGCGCCAGGTAGCGCGCGTCGCCGGTCACCCGATAGAGCTTGACGAGGCCCATCTCGGTGATCTCGTGCCCGGGCCAGATCGACTGCTTGCCCGGCCCGAACGTCCGGTCGAGCAGGTCCGCCGTCCTGAGGGCCACGTCGAGCAGAGTCCGCTTGCCGGTGGCCTGGTAGTGGGCCACCGCCGCCTCGTAGAGGTGGCCCAGGTTGTAGAGCTCGTGGCTGTCCACCTTCTCCCGGGTCCAGCGCTCGCTACCCGCCCAGCGGTGCGGGTTCGCGGGGTCGATGGTCCGGGTCGTGTAGAGGTAGCCGTCCTTCTCCTGCGCGGCGGCGATCTTCGCGATGAGACGGTCCAGGTAGGCCTCCAGCTTCGGATCGGGCTTGACGCTCAGCGTGTAGGCGGCGCCCTCGATCACCTTGTAGACGTCGGTGTCGTCGAAGGGATAGCCGGGGGGCGTCTTGTCCTCGAGCGCCTCGCCCCGGAGGACGGCGGCCGCCCGCTCGAAGTTGTAGACGCGCTTCGTCTCCTCGCACTTCTCGAAGGCGAAGGGGATCGTCACCGTCCGATTGATCTCGATGCGCGGCAGCCAGAACGCGTCGTTGAAGTGCACCGCGGTGAAGGGCACCGGCTGCACCGGGTAGTCGCGGGGTGCCTTGCCGGCGGCCTCCGGCTGCCTCCGCTCGAAGGGCCCCGGCCGGGACGACGCCGGCGCCGAGAGCCAGCGGTGATCGCGACCCAGCGTGCACTGTGCCTCATGGGCAGGCTCCTCTCTAGCGGATGACCCGCAGGACGATGACGGACACGGAATGCGGAGGCAGCGACGACCTGGAAGCGGCCGCCCGCCGGGATGACCTCGACGACGGGGGCGAATCGCATCGGGCGTGGCGAAGCTGTTGGACGTCTCCAGGCTGTCGGCGCGTGATCACGTGCCAGTCCGCTTCCGCCTCGACGTCGGCGCCGCGCAGGTCGATCCGGGTGGTGACGGCGTTCGTCGGCGCGGTGTTGACCACCTTGACGTAGAGCTCGGAGCCGTCGGCGGACCGGCTGGCCACCGCGTCGAGGACCGGGACGCCGGTGCCCTCGAGGCTGGTGTCGAACGTCGGGCCCTTCGACCGTGGTCTTCAGGCGGTCCCGCCCCCGGTGCTCGTTGTAGAGGAGGTTCACGTAGTAGGTCGGCGTGACGAAGACGCCGTGGCGGCCGGCCTGGATGATGCCTCCGGGCCAGCCGTTGACCAGGTCGGATTCGGCGCTCATGGCGACGAGAGGGCTCGTGCGCTCGAAGACGTTCATGAGCCGCGCCCCGTAGAGCGCGGCCTCCATCGAATGCTGGCGGGCCTCGGGCAGGTCCAGCCCCCACTCGTTGATGTGGAGCCGGATCGGGCGGCCCGGCGCTTCCTCGCGGATCACCTTCTCGACGTCCCTGTAGAACCGCTCGTAGTAGAGGGGCCTCGCCATGAGGTTGCGCGCGTCCCCGGCCATCTCCTTGCGCCCGTAGTAGTGATGGATCGCCAGGTAGTCGATGGCCCCGCCGGCGGTCCGGAGCACGGTGCGGTTCCAGCTCATGTCGTTGTCGCCGACCGCGATGAACTGGATGGTGGAGTCGACGGCGCGCATGGCCTCGTGGTACCGGAGGTAGTTGCGCGCGTAGGTCAGGGCGTCGGAGTGGCCGCGCACCCAGTCGCCCCAGATCTCGTTGCCGAGCTCCCAGTACTTGACGCGGTAGGGCTCCGGATGCCCGTTGGCGGCGCGCATGGCCCCGTAGCGCGAGGTCGCGGGCCCGTTGCAGTACTCGACCCAGGCCGCGGCCTCTTCCGCCGTCGCACCCCGCCCTTCGACGTTCACCGTGATCGACGGCTCCGCTCCCACGCGGCGGCAGAAGGCGATGAACTCGTCCGTGCCGATGTCGCCGGGCTCCGGCTCGTTCTTCCAGGACAGGTTGGTCCAGATGGGGCGCCGGTCGCGGGGGCCGACGCCCCACGCCCAGTGGTAGTCCTGCGCGACGTTGCCGCCGGGCCAGCGGAGGAACGCCGGTCGCAGCGCCGCCACGAGCGCCTCGACGTCGGCCCGGACGCCGCCCACGGCATCGCCCGGCAGGAGCGACACCTGGTCGACCCACACCCGCCCGCGGCCCCCTTCGAAGAGGATCGCGAGCCGGGCGTGGGGGTCGGTCCGTCGCGGACGGAGCTCGAACGAGTATCGCTTCCAGTCGCCCTGAACCTCCTTGATCTCCGCCTCGGCATACACCGCCCGCCGGATCGGTCTTCCTCGAGCGCCACCACGATGCGCCCGTCGTAGCCGGTCGTCTTCAGCCACAGATACCCGTGGTAGGCGATCCCCGCGCGCACCGGGATCCGCGGCTGGTAGACCCCGTGCCGCTCGACGATCCCGTCGGTCAGGTCGACTCGGAGCGAGTGCTGGACCGGCTTCTCGTCGAAGAGGTCGAGCGAGACGGGATAGGCGACCTCCGCGTCCCAGCCGAAGCTGAGCCCGTAGTCGTCGATGCGGTCGTCCGGATGGCGCTCCCAGTGGCGGGAGAGTCCGATGTTGTTGGGCGCCTCCTCGAAGCCGCGGTTCCGGAGAAGCTCGGCGGACAACCCGCCCTTGACGCCTTCGTACATGAACTCGACGAACTGCCCGTAGAGTCGCGGGTCGATCTGGCCTTCGACCTGCGCGGCGTCGATGATGATGCGGGCTTCGTCCGACTGGGCGCGGGCGCCCAGGACCGCTGAGGCCAGGATCACCGCCGTGGCCCCGGAGCGCCTCCAGAGGCCCGGCCGGCCGGCTCGTCGAGATCGCATCGGCATCCGCATGGCGGCTCCGTTCACCGGGCGCCGGTCTATGGTTGCACCGAAGGGCTGTCCTTCGGCTCCGCCGTCGACGGCGCCTACTCTTTGCGCACGAAGACCACCGTGGGATCGACCGGGTAGCGCCCGAAGCGCGCGCCGTACACCGCGAGGCCGCCCGGGCAACGCCTCGTCCACCTCCAGGCGGATCTGCAGCGCCCCATCGGCGGCGGCCCGCTCGAGCGCCGCGCGCGGGACCTCGACCTCCAGCAGGTACCCGTAGGAGCCCGCTTCCCGCAGCCGCCGGTCCTTGAGCTGCGCGTGCCAGGACAGGATCCCCCGGTGATCCGCGGGGTCGTCCGGCAGCTCACGGCGCCCGGCGACCACCCCGTTGACCCGGACCGTCACCGCACTCGGAAACCGCACCTGCGTCCGTCATCGGATAGGCGTTGGGGTTCCGGCTCGGGTCGAGGGTGCCCAGGCCCCGCATGTAGTCGCCGCCCATCTCTGCGGCGTCCTCCCGGTCCTTGCCGTAGAGCTGCTTGGCCGACGCTTCGACCAGGAACGTGGCGGAGGCGACCTCGGAGAGCGTTCAACCCTTTCGGCCAGGCCAGGCGGTACTCGAAGTGCCCGAATCCGGCCCCGTTCACCTTCAGCCCATCGAGCACGTTCCACTGCTTCTGCGACCACTTCGCGCTCGAGAAGCTCGCCGGGTCGATGCGCGCCACGTGGGCCTTTCGCCCGTCGGCCAGCGTCGACTTCGTCGGGTCGTGCCCCCTCGACCACGAAGGTGGTGAAGTTGCGGTGCAGGACGATGCCCGCTCGATCGGTCAGCTCGACGGCGAGGACGGCCACCCCCGGCTCTTTCGGCATCGGCACCGACAGCGGCGGAAGCGCCTCGGACATCCAGGGACGATAGGGCACGGTCCGGCGTGTCGTGAAGGTCGTTTGCTTCCGGCCCAGGGTGTTCCACTCGTAGAGGCGCGCCTGCAGCACGAGCCCGTCGCCCCAGGCGGTGTCGCCCGTCAGGAAGGAGGCCCAGAGCGGCACCTCCACCGTCTCGCCCGCCTTCACCGAGCGGCTCAGGTCGGCGGGTGCGCCCACGGCGATGTAGAGCGGCGCGTGGAGGTCCAGCGAGCGTCATGCCGGGGGCGAGGTCCTCCATGCCCGTGAACTTCTCGGTGCGGTCGAAGCGCCAGTAGCCGTTCCACTCGTTGATGACGTCGTGATGCTCGGTGTAGAGCCAGCCCGCGACCCTCGGATGACGGCGGAACGAATTGACGGCGCGGTGATAGTCCCAGCTCCAGTCCACGTCGCCGGTCGAGCCCTCGTAGCCCCACACGTTGCCGAACTCGCTGTTGATGTTGGGCTGGCGGTCCTGCTTGTAGCCGCTCTCGAAGTTCCAGGTCGAGCCGGGCTCGGTGCCCTTGGTGGCCTTGTCGAGCTCTTCGTCCCAGGCCCAGCCGGGCAGGTAGGCATGCCACGAGTTGAGGTCGGTCTCGGTGTGGCCGCGCCCGCAGCAGACCGAGTTGTCCTCGACGAGGCGGGTCGCGTCGAGCGACTTGGCCAGGCGATAGACCGAGGCGACCCATTTCTGGGTCTCGGGACGGTAGACCTTCTTCGGCTTCTCCTCGCCCGGCTCCTTCGGGACGTTCGTGAAGAGACCCCACGTCTCGTTGAAGGGGATCCAGCTGAAGATCGACGGATGGTTGTAGTCGCGCTGGATCATCTCGCGCAGGGTCTCTTCGATCTCCTGCCGCATCTCGGCGGTGGGCTCGCCCCACGAGTTGGGCACGTCGGCCATGATGAGCACCCCGAGCCGGTCGGCCCAGTAGAGCTTTCGCGGGGTTTCCACCTTGACGTGCTCGCGCAGGCCGGTCAGGCCGATCTGCCGGGCGCGCAGCACCTCGTCCCGGACGAACGCGTCGCTCGGAAAGGTGTAGAAGCCGTCGGGGTGGTACGCCTGGTCGAGGGTCAGCTGGAGGTACACGGGCTCGTCGTTGAGCGCCACGTAGCGATGGTTCGTGCCGGGCAGGTCCACGACCGAGATCTTGCGCATGCCGAAGTAGGTGTTGACGACGTCCGGATTCGGCCCCGCCCCGGCCAGGCGCGCCTCCACCTCGTAGAGGAACGGATCCTTGAGCGACCACAGGCGCTGGTCCGGCATCGCCACCTCGAACCGGACGCCGGTCTCCCCCCGGGCAACGCGGCGCTCCACCGCGGCCACGCTTCCGTTCTTGAAGGCCAGGCGAAGGGTCAAGTCCTGGGGCGCCGCCTCGAGCAGGCGGGCGTCCACCGTCACCTTCTTCGCGTCGATGTCGGGCGTGAAGTGCAGGGCGGCCAGGGCCGCGGTGCCGCGCGCCTCCAGGTACGGGGTCTGCCAGATGCCGCGCGCATTGCCGTAGCCCTGCTTGCCTTCGAGCTTGAACGCGCGGTCCACGTCGTCGACCCGGAGGGTCAGGCGCTGGGGCGTGCCCGGGCGCACGTGCGGCGTCAGCTCGAACTCGAACGGGGTATAGCCGCCCTGGTGCTCGCCGAGCTTCTGCCCGTCGAGCCAGGCGGTGGTGTGCCAGTCGGCGGCGCCGATGACCAGGAAGACGCGCCGCCCCTCCCAGCCCGCGGGGACCTCGATCGTGCGGGCGTACCAGCCGATCTGCGCGCTGTCGGGAACGCCGGAGAGCGCGGATCCCCAGGGGAACGGCACCGTGATGGTCAGCGGGAAGTCCGCCTCGCCCTGCTGCCACGACTGCGCCAACCCTTCGTCGCGCGGGTCGAAGCGGAACTGCCAGGTGCCGTTCAGGTTGACCCACGCCGGGCGCTCGAAGTCGGGGCGCGGGTGCTCCGGCAAGGGGATGTCGTGCTGAGCATGGGCTGCGCCCGCCAGCAGAACGGTTGCCGCGAGTGCCGTGGTTACCGTCAGGGCGACTTTCATGTGGTAAGTGCCTTTCATCGATCGTCCGTGGTTCATCCGCACGTCGTCGACAGGGCGCTGACACCCGAAGTCATCACGTCTTCGGAAACGGGCGGCTTGTCCGCTGTGGTCCCCCGGTTTTGCCCGCCAATATACTGCAAGGGCTGCCCGAAGAAACCCCCAGGTGACCGATCTGGCGGCCAGCGATGTGATGCCTGCCATTCCTCCTGCGGACCCGCGATAGACTGAGCAGCAGGGAGGATCAACGATGAAGTCCGACGTCTTCGGTGCGCGTTCTTCGCTGGCCACGGGTCAAGGGTCGTTGACCATCTACCGGCTCGAAGCCCTGGCCAAGGCCGGTCTTGCTCCGGGCCTCGCGCGCATGCCCTACTCGATCCGGGTGCTGCTGGAAGCGGTCCTGCGGAACGTGGACGGCGAGCTCGTGACCGCGGACGACGTGAGGAACCTCGCGGCCTGGAACGCCTCTTCGCCCAAGGACGTCGAGCTGCCCTACATGCCGGCCCGGGTGATCCTCCAGGACTTCACCGGGGTGCCCGCGGTCGTGGACCTGGCTTCGATGCGCGGGGCGGTGAAGAAGCTCGGCGCGGATCCGCGGAGGATCAACCCGCTGGTGCCGGTGGACCTGGTCGTGGACCATTCCGTGCAGGTGGACGCATTCGCCTCCCCGGACGCCCTCGCGAAGAACGCGGCGCTCGAGTTCGAGCGGAACCGCGAGCGCTACGAGTTCCTGCGCTGGGGACAAAAGGCGTTCCAGAGCTTCCGGGTGGTGCCGCCGGCCACGGGCATCGTGCATCAGGTGAACCTGGAGTTCCTGGCCAAGGGCGTCCTGACCCGGAGGGAGGGCAGCGAGACGTCGGCCTTCCCGGACACCCTGGTCGGAACCGACTCGCACACCACGATGATCAACGGCCTGGGCGTGCTGGGCTGGGGCGTGGGCGGCATCGAGGCCGAGGCGGTGATGCTGGGGCAACCTCTCTACATGGTGACGCCGCAGGTGATCGGCATGCGTGTGGTCGGCCGTCTGCGCGAAGGCGTCACCGCCACCGACCTGGTGCTGACCGCGACCCAGGCGCTCCGCAAGAAGGGGGTGGTCGAGAAGTTCGTGGAGTTCTTCGGCCCCGGCCTCGCGGAGATGCCTCTGGCCGACCGCGCGACCATCGCGAACATGGCCCCCGAGTACGGGGCCACCTGCGGCTTCTTCCCGGTGGACGACGAGACCCTCCGCTACTTGCGCGCGACCGGCCGCACTGCGGCCGAGGTGGAGCTCGTGGAGCGCTACTGCAAGGAGCAGGGGCTCTTCCGCACCGCGGCGTCTCCGGAGCCCGTCTTCACGGACACCCTCGAGCTCGATCTCGCGGCCGTGGAGCCGAGCCTGGCCGGACCCAAGCGCCCGCACGACCGCGTGGCGCTCGCGGGCATGAAGGCCGCCTTCCGGGCGGCCCTCACCGCTCCCGTCAAGGAGCGCGGCTTCGGACTTCGCGCCGAGGACCTGTCGCGATCCGCGCCGGTCGAGGCCAGGGGCGACAAGGCCGAGCTGCGGCACGGCGCGGTCGTGATCGCCGCGATCACGAGCTGCACCAACACCTCCAATCCCTCGGTGATGCTGGGCGCGGGTCTCCTGGCGCGCAAGGCCGTGGCCCGCGGGCTGAAGGTCCCGGGCTACGTGAAGACGAGCCTCGCCCCCGGCTCGAAGGTGGTCACCGAGTACCTCGACAAGGCGGGCCTCACCGCGGACCTCAACGCCCTCGGCTTCGACACCGTGGGCTACGGTTGCACCACCTGCATCGGCAACAGCGGCCCCTTGCCGCCCGCGGTCTCCAAGGCGGTGAACGACGGCAAGCTCGTGGCCTCCGCAGTCCTTTCCGGCAACCGCAACTTCGAAGGACGGATCAATCCCGACGTCAAGGCCAACTACCTGGCGTCTCCGCCCCTGGTCGTGGCCTTCGCCCTCGCGGGGACCACGGACAAGGACCTCACGAAGGAGCCGCTCGGCCACGACCGGGAGGGCAATCCGGTGATGCTCGCCGAGCTCTGGCCGAGCCAGAAGGAGGTGGCGGACGCCGAGGCGCGCATCAACGCCTCCATGTTCGCCTCCACCTACGGCAACGTGTTCGACGGCAACCCGACCTGGAACGCGATCGCCGTCGCCGAGGGCGACCTCTTCGCGTTCAAGGACGAGTCCACGTACATCCAGGACCCGCCCTTCTTCCAGGGGCTGACCCCGGAGCCCGCGCCCATCCGCGACATCGAAGGCGCGCGCCTGCTCGCCATCCTCGGCGATTCGGTGACCACCGACCACATCTCCCCCGCGGGCGACATCGCGGAGAAGAGCCCGGCCGGCCGCTTCCTGATGGCGACCGGCGCCGCGAAGAAGGACTTCAACTCCTACGGGTCCCGGCGCGGCAACGACCGGGTGATGGTGCGGGGGACGTTTGCGAACATCCGCCTCAAGAACCTGATGGTGCCGGGGGTCGAGGGCGGGGTGACGGTCCACCAACCCTCGGGTGAGCGGATGGACATCTTCGACGCCGCCATGCGCTATCAGCAGGAGGGCGTGCCTCTGGTGGTGGTGGCGGGCAAGGAGTACGGGAGCGGCAGCTCGCGCGACTGGGCGGCGAAGGGCACGTTGCTCCTGGGGGTCAAGGCGGTGATCGCGGAGAGCTACGAGCGCATCCACCGCAGCAACCTGGTGGGGATGGGCGTGTTACCCCTCGTCTTCAAGACCGGGCAGAACGCCGAGGGGTTGGGCTTGAGCGGCGAGGAGCGACTGTCGATCGCGGGGCTCCGGGGCGAGCTGCGTCCGCGGCAGGACCTGACCGTGTCCGTCGAGCGCAAGGACGGCTCGAAGACGAGCTTCACGGTGACGGCGCGGCTCGACACCCCGGTCGAGATCAACTACTGGCGCAACGGGGGCATCCTTCAGACCGTCCTGCGCAAGATGCTCAGGGCGTGAAGCGCCCGGCCATGAGCATGCCCCCGATCTCGTCGGCGGGCAGGGGCCGACTGTAGTAGTAGCCCTGCATCTCCTCGCAGCCCACCTCCCGCAGGAAGGCGATCTGCTCCGCGGTCTCGACGCCTTCGGCCACCACGCGCAGCTTGAGCACGTGGGCGAGGGCGATGACCGCGTTGACGATGGCCTCGCCATCCGGGTTGACCCTTATGTCCTTCACGAACGACCGATCGATCTTGAGGGTGGTGAGGGGGAAGTGCTTCAGGTAGCTGAGCGAGGACTGGCCCGTCCCGAAGTCGTCGATCGAGATCCGGACCCCCATGCGCTGGAGGATGCGGAGCACGCTGGCCGTCCACTCCGCGCTTTGCATGGCGACGCTCTCCGTGATCTCGAGCTCCAGGCTGTGAGGAGGCAGCTCGGTCTCGGAGAGCGCCGCCTCCACGGTCCGGGCGATGTCCTGCTGCTGGAACTGGCGGCCGGAGAGGTTGACCGCGACGCGCAGACCGGTGAACCCAAGGTCGTGCCAACGCCGTAGCTGTTTGCAGGCCTCACCCAGCACCCATTCGCCGATGGGAATGATGAGCCGCGAGTCTTCGGCCACCGGGATGAAGGTGTCGGGCCCCACGAGTCCGCGCTCGGGGTGCTGCCAGCGGAGGAGGGCTTCCATGCCCACGACCTGGCCCGTGGCCAGGTCCACGATGGGCTGGTAGTGGAGGACGAACTCGTCCCGCTCCAGGGCGCGCCGTAGCCGACCCTCGAGCGCCATCCGTTCGAGCGCCCGGGAGTTCATGCCCGAGGTCCAGAGCTGGTAGTTGTTCCGGCCGAGGTCCTTGGCGCGGTACATGGCCCCGTCGGCGTTGCTCATGAGGCTCTCCGCGTCCTTGCCGTCCTCGGGGTAGATGGCGATGCCCACGCTCGCGGTGACGTTGAGCTCCTGGCCGTCCAGGAAGAACGGCTGCGCGATGGAGCGGAGGACCTTCTGGGCCATGCGCACGGCATCGAGGCCTCGGCCGAGGCCGGGGAAGAGAAGGGTGAACTCGTCTCCGCCCACCCGGGCCACGGTGTCGTCCTGGCGCACGCATCCCGAGAGCCTCTGCGCCAGGTCTTGCAGGAGTCTGTCCCCCGTCGAATGGCCGAGGGTGTCGTTGATGAGCTTGAAATGGTCGAGGTCGAGGAACATCAGGGCGAGGTGCTGGCGACGGCGGTGGGCGTGAGCCATCGCCACCGACAGGCGGTCCCGCAGGAGCAACCGGTTGGGCAGCCCGGTCAGCATGTCGTGATAGGCCTGGAATTCCACCCGCTCTTCGGCCCGGCGGCGGTCGGTGATGTCGCGAAAGCTCCAGACCCGACCCACCGGCGCCCCGTCGAGGCGCTGGGGCACGGAATAGCGCTCGAAGATGCGGCCGTCCTTGAACTCGACGATGTCGAAAGCCTCCTCGGCCGGCTTCTCCTGGAGCTCGCGCACGCGGGCGAGGAACTGGTCGGGGCTCTTCAGCTGCTCGAGGAGGTGGGCCACGACTCCCTGGTCGCTGCCCCGGGCCAGCACCTCGGGGGGGACCCGCCAGAGCTGGGCGAAGCGCTGGTTGTAGGACACGACCCGGCCCTTCTGGTCGACCACGAGGACGCCGTCGGCCGTGGACTCGAGCGTCGATTGCAGGACGGAGACGGCGCGCCGCGTCTCGTCCTCGCTGCGTTTGCGCTCGATGGCGCCGGCGATGTGACGAGAGACGAATGCGAGCAGCTCGCGCTCGCGCTCACCGTAGCGCACCGCCTCGCTGTAGCTTTGGACCACGAGCACGCCAAAGGTCGCGTCCCCGCTCTTCAAGGGCACGCCCAGCCAGTCGACCGAGGGCACGCCGATGCGTTTCAGGCCGTGGTCCCGTTCGAGGTCCGGATAGCTCTCGCGCGAGACGAGGAGGGGCTGGCCACTGCGAAGAACGCTTTCGGTGAGGCTTCCGGGCATGCTCTGGGGCTCGGGCCTGGGCTCCACCTCGTCCACGAAATAGGGAAAGCTCAGGAGATCGCTCGACGGATCGTGGAGCGCGACGTAGAGGTTCTTCGCGGGCATCAGCTCACCCACGATGGCGTGGACGCCGGCGATGAGCTCGGCCAGATCGTTGGCCCGCGCCGCGGTCTCGCTCACCCGGTAAAGAGCCGCTTGCAGGATCTCGGCGCGGCGGCGCTCGGTCACGTCGGTGGCGAACACGACCACGCCCACGATCTCCCCGGCCTCGTCGCGATAGGGCACCTTGTCGGTCTGGATGAGGCGTTTCTCCCCGCGCGCCGTGGTCATGTGCTCGAGCACCCCGAAACGCGGCTGGCCCGAGCGGATGACCTCGAGATCGTCCGCGTGGAAGCGGGCGGCTTCGCTGGGATCGGTCTCGTAGACCGATCGGCCCTCGAGCTCCTTGACCGGTCGGCCCACCCAGTCGGCCGCCGCCTGGTTGAGGCGCAAGATCCGGTTCTCGCGGTCCTTGTAGAGGATCATGGCGGGGACGGAGTCGAAGATCAGGCGTTGCTCGGCCTGCTGCCGTTTCAGGGTCTGCTCGGCCTTCTTGCGTGCGGTGATGTCGTGGCAGAACGTGAGCAGGCACGGCTGCTCGTCGAGCTCGACCCTCTCGACCGAGAGCAGCACGTCCTTCGTCTCGCCGGCCCGGGTCGGGATCTGGAGCTCCAGGTCCCGGACCGGCTCTCCTCTCCGCAAGGGGGCCAAGGCACGTTCCCGGTCCTCCGGGTCCTTCCAGAAGCCGATCTCCACCCCGCTGCGGCCCACGACCTCTTCGAGGCGGTAGCCGAAGAGTCGTTCGGCGGCTTCGTTGATGTAGGCACAGCGGTCGTCGCGCAGGGTCGAGATGATCATGGGCGCGGGGCTCGCCTGGAAAGCGCGCGAGAACCGCTCCTCCGACTGGCGGAGCGCCTGCTCGGCGGTCTTGCGCTCCGTGATGTCACGGATGATGCCAACCACCCCGATGATGTCGCCCTTGGCGTTCCTGTGCGGCGCGTACACCCCGGACAGCCAGCGCGGGTTCTGGGAACCCGGCGGCGTGAACGAGAGATCGGGGGCGGGCGTGGTCACGCCGCAGAGGGCGCTCTCGAGGAGGGCCTGGATCCCTTCCTCGGCCAGGGTCGGGAAGCAGTCGAGCACGTAGCGACCCAGGACCGAGGAGGCGGCGCGTCCGCTCAGCTCTTCCATGAAGGGATTGAAGACCATGTAGCGCAGGCCGAGGTCGTAGACCACGATCCCCACGCCTGCGCTCGAGATGATCTCGTCGTTGAACTGGTTCGACTGACGCAGCGCCTCTTCGGAGCGCCGCTGCTCGGTGACGTCGGTGCCGACCCCGATCATGCCCGTGATCTCGCCCGCGGCGCCGCGCAGGGGGGCGTACTGCACGGCCAGGGCCACGGGGCCCACCTGCCCCACGGAGGTGAAGGTCTCGCCGGCCAGGGCCCGGCGGTGACGGGCCAGGATGTCGGGGTAATCGCGATAGAACTCGAACACGGACCGCCCGACCACCTCCCCCGGCCGGAGCCCGAGGGCGGAAAGCCCCTTGCCCTCGGAAAGGGTGAAGACCCCGGCCGCGTCGGTGGCCCAGAGGATGACCGGCGCCGAGGCGAGAAGTGTCTTCAGCCAGCTCTCGCTCTGGCGCGAAGGCTCTTCCACCTCCAGCCTGGGCGGGGAGACGGATTCGGGCGCGGGCGGTTGGCTCATGGAGGCGGGCTCGCGCCCGACTTCGAGTATAGCGCCGGCCCTCGCCGGGTTTCGGAGGCCAGGCGTGCCCGCCGGAAGCGCCTTGCTATACTCCTGCCGGCATGAGGCTCGGTTTCCTGGGTGCAGCGCAAACGGTGACCGGGTCGGAGTACCTCCTCGAGAGCGGCGCCGGGCGGGTGCTCGTCGACTGCGGCATGTTCCAGGGCGTGAAGGCCCTCCGCCTGCGCAACTGGGCCGATCCCCCCTTCGACCCTCGCTCGGTCGGAGACCTGATCCTCACCCACACCCATCTCGATCACATCGGGCGGGTCCCGCGGCTCGTGAGGCAGGGTTTCAAGGGCCGGATCTGGTGCACGCCGCCTACCCGCGACCTCGCCGAGGTGCTGCTGCTGGACGCCGCCCATCTGCAGCAGGAGGACGCCGAGTATTTCAATCGCAAGAGGCTGACGAAGCACGAGCCCGCGCTGCCGCTCTTCGACGCCGCGGACGTGGAGGAGGCGCTCCAGCTCTTCCGTACCTTGCCTCTGGGCGAGGTCCGCGAGCTGGGCCCGGCCTTCAGGTTCGAGTACCGCCAGGCCGGCCACCTCCTCGGGGCCGCGTCCGTGGACCTCACGGCCAGCGAGGACGGGCGGAGTGTCAGGATCGTCTTCAGTGGAGACGTGGGGCGCTTCGATGCGGTCCTGACCAAGGATCCAGCGCTCGCCCCGGAGGCCGACTATCTGGTGATCGAGAGCACCTACGGCGACCGGACTCACGCTCCGGTGCCCATCCTCGATCAGCTGGAGGGCGTGCTGACCCGGACCTTCGCCCGCGGGGGGGTTCTGCTGGTGCCCGCGTTCGCCGTGGGCCGCGCGCAACAGCTCGTGTTCCTGATGGACGAGCTGGTCGCCGCCGGCCGGATGCGGCCGTTTCCCATTCACGTGGACAGCCCGATGGCGGTCGACGCCACCCGGATCTACAGCCACTACCCGGACGCGCACCGGGTGAGCCTCCTGGGCCTGGGGGGCCGGAGCCTCCTCTACGGCAAGTGGGTGCACTTCCATCGTACCCGGGAGGAGTCGGAGGCCCTCAACACGATGAGGGGGCCTGCGGTCATCATCTCGTCGTCCGGCATGCTCTCGGGAGGCCGCATCCTCCACCACTGCCGCGTCCGCCTGCCGAAGGCCGAGAACACCCTGCTCATCACGGGCTACCAGGCCGAGGGGACGCTGGGCCGGGCGCTCCTCGACGGCTCCCGATCGGTGCGCATCCACAAGGGCGAGGTGGCGGTGCTGGCCGAGATCACGAGCTTGAAGGGCATGTCGGGTCACGCGGACGCTGGCGAGATGCTCCGTTGGCTTTCCGCGGTGAAGGAGCCGCCTCGCCAGATCTTCGTGACCCACGGCGAGCTGAACGCGGCCGAGGCGCTCGCCGCGCGGGTGACCCGGGAGCGGGGTTTCGCCACCCGCGTGCCCGAGCACGGCGAGGAAGTGGAGCTTCTTTCGCGTAGGGAGAGGGCGGAGGCGTGAAAGCGGTCATCCTCGACATCGACGGCGTGATCCTGCAGGACAATCGCGCGCTCCCGGGAGCGAAGGAGCTCGTGCTCGCCCTCCTGGCCGGCCCGCTGCGCTTCGTCTTCCTCACCAACTACCCTTCGCAGACCCCGGCCGACATCGCCAACCGGATGGCGGACGCGGGCCTCGAGATCGCCCCCGCCCACTTCTACACCTCGGCCATGGCCACGGCCGAGTTCCTGAAGAAGCAGGCGGGGAACAAGAGGAAGGCGTTCGTGGTGGGCGAGGGCGCGCTCGTCCACGCGGTGTACGAGGCCGGGTTCACCATCTCGGAATCGGACGTCGACTTCGTGGTCGTGGGCGAGACCCGGGCCTACAACTTCGAGATGATCCAGCGCGCCGCCCATCTCATCAACCGGGGGGCCCGCTTCATCGCCACCAACCCGGACGTGGCCGGACCCCAGGGCCGACCGAGCTGCGGCGCCTTCGTGGCGCCCATCGAGCGCATCACGGGCAAGACTCCGTTCTACGTGGGCAAGCCCAACGCCTTCATGATGCGGGCGGTCATGGTCCACCTGGGCGTGCACACCGACGAGTGCTGGATGGTGGGCGACAACATGGACACCGACATCATCGCTGGCGTCCAGACCGGGCTCGCGACGGTGCTCGTGCTCTCGGGCGTCAGCCAGGAGGCCGACCTGCCCCGCTACGCCTACCGTCCCGACCACATCGTCAAGGATGCCTTCGAGCTCATTCCCCTGCTGGCCCAGGGGGCGAGCGCGCCTTGAGGCTGAAGACCATGCCCTCGTCCCTTAGAGACCGCACACGGCTCCTGTCCACGCCCGCCGACGTGGACGCATTCCTCGACGAGCACAAGAGTGCGGCCATCTTCAAGGCGGGCCTCTGCGGGAAGAACGCGGAGACCTTCGCCCACGTGCAGGCGAAGCTCGAGCCACGGGAGGACATTCCCCTCGGGGTCATCCGGGTCGTCGAGGCGCGCTCCGCGAGCAACCACGTGGCGGAGCTCACCGGGGTGACCCACGAGTCGCCCCAGGTCTTCCTGTTCAAGGGAGGCCGGGCCGTCTTCGATCGCGACAACTGGGACATCACGGCCGAGGACATCGCGGCGGCGCTCGAGGAGCACTTCCCCGCGGTGGCGGCGCCACCCTAGGCTTCCCGGGGCGGAGCGCCGCGACGCGAGCCGGACCTCCGGGTCAGGCCGAGGGCAGGAAGACCCGGGTTTCGAGTCCGCCGCCCGGCAGGGGGGCAAACCGGACGAAGCCCCCCATCTCGCGGACCAGGCGGTGTGGCGTCGCCCAGGGGCCCGGGCGACGCGCCTTGCAGGATCCGCTGCTGCTCGTCGGCCGAGAGGGCGGCGCCGTGGCTCAGGGCGAGCATCAGGAAGTCCCGCTTGACCTCGCCGTCCTTGCTGCGGAGAAGGACGGGCTTCTTCTCGCTCCGCAGCACGATGGCCGAGCCGGGCGCGGTCACCGCCGCGAGCCCGTGGAGGAGCGCGCTCGCTGCGCGCTTCAGGCTCGGGGGCGAGCAGCGTGGGGCCGGCGTGCTCGGCGGGATGCGGACGTCCACGCTGATGCCGCGGGCGTCCAGGATGGGGCGGGCGGCGGTCATGGCCTCCTGGATCATCGGGAGGAGGCCGGTTCCCGGGGCGCTTGGTGGTGCCGGCGGCAGCGGGGGCGGAGCGGACGACGTGGCGGCGGGAGGGGCTGGCGCGGGGCGCGCTCACCGGAGGTCGCGGGGGGCACGGGCACAGGCGGAGGTGCCGGTGGGCGGCGGCTCCGAGGGAGAGAGCGCACCGGCGTCGGCCGAGCTCCTGCACGATCTGCCGGAGGCGGGCGGTCTCTCTCTGGATGTTGGAGACGGCCGTGGTCCGCTTGGCCTCCTCGGGTGAGGACAGCACGAGATGGGCGTGGGAGAGGATGGAGCCGAGGCCGATGTTCATCTCCCGTACCACGTTCGCGAGCGCCTCGGCGAGGTCCACGTTGGACCGGATGGCGCGGTGGAGCAGCTCTTCGGAGACCAGGCCCGAGTCGGGCGAGGCCTGGACCGCGGGGAACTGGCCGCTGTCCCCCGCCCTCAGGATCACCCGGGCGGGAGGCGGGGGCGTCGCGGGAGCCGGGCTCGCGGGGACGGCCTTGCTGAGCACGCTCGCAAAGGCCTGGGCGACGACCTCGGGGACGGAGGCGGGGTCGAGGCCCTTTTCCTTGAGGTTGTACTTGACGGCGATGGCGGCGAGCATCTCCTGCACCACGGCCACGAACGTCTCGAGGACGCCCTCTCCCCGGGCGGCGACCGCCGGGAAGGCCTTGCGTCCCCAGAGGTTCAGGGCCCGGTTCAAGTCGGCCTCGGGCTGGGCGCCGGGCAGGTCCTGCTTGTTGTACTGGATGACGAGCGGGACCTTCTCGGGGACGAGCCGATTCGCGAGGAGGTTGACCTTCATGTTCTCGAAGGCCGACTGGTTCTCCTTGAGCGCCGCCTTCTGGCTGTCCGCCACGAACACCACGGCATCCGCGCCGGCGAGGACCACGCGCCGGGTGGCGTTGTACTGGACCTGGCCGGGGACGGTGTAGAGCTGGATCTTGAAGTCGTAGCCGGACACCGCCCCGAGGCTGAACGGGAGAAGGTCGAAGAAGAGCGTGCGGTCCTGGGCGGTGTTGAGGGAGATGAGACGGTTGTTTCCCTCGGGGTCGGTCAGGCGGTGGATCTGCTCGAGGTTGGTGGTCTTGCCCGACTGGGCGGGCCCGTAGTAGACCACCTTGGCCTTGATGGTCCGTTCGCTGAAGTTGAACTGGACCATGATGATTCTCTCGAAGCTTCTCCGGTTAGAGTGCGACGGGCGTTGAACTATAGCACGGCGGTTTCGTAGGCGGGGGTGCGCGGACCCCGCGGCAGAAGCGCGCGGGAGGGCGGCAACTTGACCCCCGGACTGCCGCCTGTCTACAATCGGGGTTTGGATTCTGAGGCCGAGACGGGCCCTAGAGGGAAGGCGACGGAGGAAGACTTTGGCACAGCGATGCGACATCTGCGGCAAGGGCCCCCAGTTCGGCAACCGCGTGAGTCACGCCCACAACGTGACCCACCGCCGCTTCAACCCCAACCTGCAGCGGGTGCGCGCGGTCGTGGGGGGCGCGCATCGGAGGGTCCGCGTCTGCACGGGATGCTTGCGGTCGGGCAAGGTCGCAAAGCCCGCGCCCCAGCCCAAGACGCCGGCCGTCGCCTAGCGGCCGGTCGGCTCCGACCGGCCCCGAAGACCCCGCAAAGGTCCGGCGCTAGAACGCGGCGATGACGTCGATCTCGATCTTCGCCCCCTTCGGGAGGGCGGCGGCCTGGATGGTCGTGCGAGCCGGGGGGTCTTTCGCGAACTGGCGGCCGTAGACCTCGTTCATCTTGCCGAAGTCCGCGAAGTCGGCGAGGTAGACCGTGGTCTTCACCACGTTCTCGGGCCCCATCTTCGCTTCCTTCAGGACCGCCACCAGGTTCTTCAGGACCTGCTCGGTCTGCGCCTCGATGCCACCGGCGACCAGCTCTCCGGTCTGCGGGTCGAGGCCGATCTGGCCCGAGCAGAAGAGGAGCCCGCCGGAGATCACGGCCTGGGAGTAGGGGCCGATGGGGCGGGGAGCCTGGGGGGTGACCACGTGCTTCTTGGGCAAGAGAACCTCCGGGAGCGGGGAGTCTACCGTGAAATGGCCTGGCGCTCCACGTCGATGACCCCGGTGACGCCCCGGACGGATTTCACCACCCGGTCGAGGTGCTTGAGGTCGTTGATCCGCAGGGTGAGGTCGATGCACGCGGTGCGGTTCTCGAAGGTCTTGACCTCGGCGTCGCGGATGTCGGTCTTCATTCCCGCGAGGAGCGCCGTGATCGCGGCCAGGAGCCCGGGGCGATCCTCGACGTCCACCGAGATGCGCACGTCGTAGGTGCTCGCGTCCTTGCCCTCGCGCTCCCATTCCACCGCCACCCGGCGCTCGGGGTCGTAGAGGAGGTTCGTGACGTTCGGGCAGCTCTGGGAGTGGACGGACACCCCCTTGCCGCGGGTGATGTAGCCCACGATGGGCTCGCCCATGATCGGGTTGCAGCACTTGGCGCGGTAGATGAGGAGGTCGTCGGTGCCCTTCACCTTGATCCGCTCGTCGCCCACCCGCAACAGCCGCTTGACCGCGTCGGTCAGGGGCCGAGCCTTGTCCGGAGGAGGCGGGGCCTCGAGCTTCTCCGCGGGCACCAGGCGGCCGAGGATCTGGCGCATCGAGACCTTGCCGTAGCCCACCGCGGCCAGCAGGTCTTCGGCCTTGTTGCCCGCCCCGAGCTCCTGGGCCAGCGCGTCCAGGGTGCCGTTCTCGGTGTTGAGCTTCTTGAAGGACAGGTCGTACCGGCGCAGCTCGCGCTCGAAGTGCTTCTTGCCGATCTCCAGGGCCTGCTGCTTCTCGGCGATGTGGAGGAAGTGGCGGATCTTGGCCCGGGCCTTGTTGGTGACGACGAAGCCCAGCCAGTCGCGGCTCGGGTTGTGGCCGGTCGCGGTCAGGATCTCCACGATGTCCCCGTTCTTGAGCTTGTAGCGCAGGGGGACCATCTTGCCGTTGACCCGCGCGCCCACGCACTGGTTGCCGATCTCGGTGTGGATGGCGTAGGCGAAGTCGAGGGGCGAGGCGCCTCGGGGCAGGGTCTTCACGAGGCCCTTGGGGGTGAAGCAGTAGACCTCTTCCGGATAGAGGTCGAGCTTCAGCGAGTTCAGGAACTCGTGCGGGTCCTTCACCTCCTGCTGCCACTCGAGGAGCTGGCGCAGCCAGGCGAAGGCGTGGTCGTCCTTGTCGTAGCCGGTGCGCCCCTCCTTGTACTTCCAGTGGGCGGCGATGCCCTCCTCGGCCACCCGGTGCATCTCCTGGGTGCGGATCTGGATCTCGAAGGGCTGGCCCTCGTCGCCGATCACCGAGGTGTGCAAGGACTGGTAGCCGTTGGGGCGGGGCATGGCGATGAAGTCCTTGATCCTCCCCGGCACCGGCCGCCAGATGTTGTGGATCACCCCGAGGGCGGCGTAGCAGTCGGGGATGCCCGTGCACCAGGACGCGAAGGGCGACGAAGTCGTAGACCTGGTCCAGGCTGATGCGCTGGCGGCGCAGCTTCTGGTGGATCGAGTGGAGCCTCTTGGTGCGCCCTTCGATCGAGGCTTCGATCCCGGCCGCCTCGAGCTTCTCGGCCACCACGGCCCTGATCTTCTCGATGAAGGCGGCCGCCTTGTCGCGTCCCTCGTCGACCTGGGTGGTGAGGTCCTTGTAGGCCTCGGGATCGAGGTACTGGAAGGCCAGGTCCTCGAGCTCGTTCTTGATCTTGCTCATGCCCAGCCGGCCGGCCAGGGGCGCGTAGATGTCCATGGTCTCGCGGGCGATCTTCACCCGGCGCTCGGCGGGCAGGAACTGGAGGGTGCGCATGTTGTGGAGGCGGTCCGCGAGCTTCACCAGGATGACGCGGATGTCGTCCACCATGGCCAGGAGCATCTTGCGGTAGGTCTCGGCCTGGCGCTCCTCGGAGGTGGTGAAGGGCATCTTGCTGATCTTGGTGACGCCCTCGACGATGTGGAGGACGTCCTCGCCGAAGTAGTCCTTGATCCGCTCGGGGGTCGGTGAGGGTGTCTTCGAGGACGTCGTGGAGCAGGCCGACCGCCACGCAGGCGGGGTCCATCCGCATGTCGGCCAGGATGGCGGCGACCTCCAGGGGGTGCACGAGGTAGGGCTCGCCCGAGGCCCGGGTCTGCCCTTTGTGCTCGACCGCGGAGAAGATGTAGGCTTTGCGGAGGAGTTCGAGGTCAGCGCCCGGGTGATGGCGCTTCACCGTCTCGTAGATGTCTTCGAAGCGAATCATGGCGGGCCAAGAGCTGGCTTTCTCTCTCTCCGCGTTCAGTTTAGGAGGCGTACCCGGGACCGTCAACCGGAGCACCCGTTCCTTGACTTGGCTTTCCGACTGGGGCTATAATCCGCGCCCTTGGCGTTCTTCGAGGTGCTTTCGCTTCAATCTTTTGCGGGGAGACCGCGGATGAAGAACCAACAGAGACTGATCACCCTCCTGGCGGTGTTGCCGCTTCTCGGCGGGATCGGCTGTTCCCAGGTCAGAGCCAAAGCGGCCTTCAAGGACGCCAACAAGCTCTACAAGGAAGAGAACTTCCGCAAGGCCATCGAGAAGTACGAGAGGGCGATCGAGCTCGACCCGAGCATGGCCGAGGCCTATTGCTACCTGGGGAGCGCCCACCAGGCCCTCTTCCGGCCGGGCAAGGAAGGGGCCGAGAACAAGCAGCAGCTGGAGCAGGCGATCCAGAACTACTTGAAGTCCCTCGAGACGAACAAGGGCAACACCGAGAACCTGAAGAAGGTGCGGATCATCGCCCTGGGTGCTCTGACCGGCATCTATTCGGAGCCGCCCTACCAGGAATTCGAGAAGGCCCTGAGCTACGCCCAGCAGCTCACCCAGGACAACCCGGACGACACCAAGAACCTGTACGCGATCGCGAACCTCTACGAGAAGTTCGGCAAGGTCGACGATGCCGAGAAGACCTACAAGAGGATCACCGAGCTGCACCCCACCGACGTCAAGGCGTGTGCGGCGCTCGCCGGCTTCTACAACAAGCCCCTCTGGGACGACCAGGGTGTGGTGTTCGACGAGAAGACGTCGAAGGGTGGACGCCGCTCCAAGTTCGACATTGCGATCGAGACCCTGGAGCGCTGCGCCACCCTCGACCCGAAGGACGCGTCCGGCTATTTCAAGGTCGCGACCTTCTACTGGGACAAGGCCTACCGCGACCCCACGGTGACCGAGGCACAGAAGGCGGCCTACGCCGACAAGGGCATGGAGGCGGTCGAGAAGGCGCTCGAGATCAAGCCCGACTACTGGGAAGCCATCATCTACAAGGGCCTGCTCTACCGCGTCAAGGCGCAGATCGCGAAGAACCCGAAGGAGCGCGCGCAGTTCCTGGAGCAGGCGGCGGCGCTCCAGAAGCGCGCGATGGACATCAAGAAGACGCAGCAGGCCGAAAACGCGGCGGTCCCGCCCGAAGCGGCGGCGGCCGGCGGGGGCGAGGCTCCGGCTCCGCCCAAGTAGGGCCGCTCCGCCGGGCCCGCGGCGGGGAAGGGCGCGTGACAAGTCACGCGCCCTTCGTGTCTCTGGAGGCGTTCCAGCCTGTCCGCATTCGCGCGGGCGCGCGCCGGCGGGGAACGCTGACTCGCGGCGTCCGGTCCCATGTCTCATGCCTCCGTGGGGCGGACGGGCGGATCACCACCGATGCCCTCGAGCGGGTCCTCCTCCCCGGCCTGGGCCGCGTGGCTCTCCCTTGGTCTTGACGGTGGCTGGGGCCTACCCCGGTGGCTCCTGGAGTGATTTGCGAAGAGTGGGGAGGCAGGGCGGCAAGGGGCGGGGCGTCGGTCCCCCACTACGAGAAAAGGCCCCGTCGCCGGGGCCTTCTGGAATGCAGCGAGGGATGGGCGTGGCTTCTAGTCGCCGGGAGCGGCCCCGCCCGCCTGCTCGATCATCTTCTCCGAGATGATGCCGATGCGCTCGACCCCGGCGCCGCGGGCGATGTCCATGGCCTGGACCACCTTGCCGTAAGGCACCTTGCCCGAGGCCTTGACGAAGATCGTCTTGTCGGAGCGAGCCGAGAAGATGTCCTTGAGCCTCGATTCGAGATCGGCGATGTCCACGGGGTTTCGGTTCACGGTGAGGAGGTTATCCTCCTCGATGCTGATGACTACCGTGGTGCTGTTGCTCGGCGGGGGCGGCGTGCCGGGAGGCGGCGGCTGGGGCAGGGCGATGTCGAGGCCCTTCTGAGCGAGCGGAGTCACCACCATGAAGATGATGAGAAGCACCAGCATCACGTCGATGAGCGGCGTGATGTTGATGTCCGACTTCGCCTCGACGTGCGACGGCTGGGTGGCCTCGTGAGAATGGACGATCCAGCGGCGGTGGCGGCCCTTGGCTGGCGGGTTGGGGTCGGCCATGACTGCTTAGCTCCCTTGGACCTTGCGGTCGGTGATGAGGGCGATCTCTTCGCAGCCCGCTTCCCGGACGAAGTCCATGACCTTCATGACCTCGGAGTAGGCCAGGCCCTCGTCGGCCTTGAGGTATACGACCTTGGAGCCGTCGGGCAGGTCCGCGAGCCGTTCCTTGACCTGGGGGGTGAGCTCGGCCTGGTTGTCGAGCTTGAGGCCGTTCAGGAACGTCGCGGAATCCTTGCGCAGCGCGACGGTGATGGTCTTGGGCTCGTCCTTGCGCTCCTTGGTGTTCCCGGCGATCGGGAGCTTCACGTCCACGCCCTTTTGCAGCATGGGCGTGATCACCATGAAGATGATGAGCAGCACGATCATGATGTCGGCCATGGGGGTGACGTTGATGTCCGACATCGCCCCGCCCTTGTTGCCGCCGACCGCCATTGACATGGGATGCTCCCTCGGCTTGGAGCCGGGACCGATGCGGCGGTCCCGGCGACAGCCTCTTTGAACCTACGCCTTCTTGATGAAGTAGTCGAGCAGCTCGGAGCTCGAGTTGTCCATCTCGACGTTGAACGATTCGACCTTGCCGCTGAAGTAGTTGTAGGCCCAGACCGCGGGCACCGCCACGAAGAGGCCGAACGCGGTGGTGATGAGGGCCTCGGCGATGCCGGCGGAGATGGCGGCGATGCCACCCGAACCGGTGAGGGCCATGCCCGAGAACGCGTTGATGATCCCGAACGTGGTCCCGAAGAGCCCCACGAACGGCGCGGTGGAGCCGATGGTGGCGAGGCCCGAGAGGCCCCGCTTCAGGTCGGCGAGGTTGACCGCGGTGGCCCGCTGGATGGCGCGCTTGGCCGAGTCGACCGCCGCTTCCTTGTCGCGGGCCACTTCGCCCGATTCCAGCTGGTACTGCCACTCGTTGAGGCCCAGGGAGAAAACCTTGGCGAGGTGCGAGTACTTGACGTTCGGGCCGTGGGAGGCGTCGACCGCTTCCTTGAACTTGCCCGCCTTCACGAAGCGGGCCACGTCGACCACGTACTTCCGCGACTGGTCGGTGGCCTTCTTGTACGTGATGTAGCGCTCGATCATCACCGCGATCGAGTACATGGACATGATGAAGAGCACGATCACCACGCCCCAGGCCACGCCACCCATGTGTTCGGCCATGGACCTAATGTCGAACTGCATCGCGCGTCCTCCTGGACTCTCTTGGGTTGTATTCGAATGGAGGCTAAGTCAGCTTGAAGTTGACCGTCACCGTCATGATGACCGGCACCGGCACGCCGTTCAGCAACGTGGGAGTATAGACCCACTGCTTGACCGCATCGATGGCCGCGGCGTCGAGCAGGGGGATGCCCCGCAGCACGTTGACGTTCGTGACCTTCCCCTGCGGGCTGATCGTGCATTCGAGGATCACGACGCCCTGCACCCGAGCCTGCTTGGCGATGTCGGGATAGACCGGGGCCACGGCCTTGAGCTTCTTGGGCTCCTTGATCTGGCCCCCCACCCGGACCGCCTGGACGGGCGCGGCTTCCTGAATGCCGCCGACCACGCCTCCGACGACCCCGCCGGGAACGCCGCCCTCGACGCCACCGGGAACGCCCCCTTCGACGCCGAGGTCGATCCCCTCTTCGGGCTTGATCTGGTCAGGCACCGCGACCGGAGCCGTGAACTTGGGGGCCTCCTCCATGACGGGCTTGGGAATCGGCTTGGACACCGCGGCCCGGGGCGCGGGCGGCGGGGGCGGCGGCGGTGGCGGTGGCGCCGGAGCGGGCTCGACGAAGAAAGCCTTCACCACCGAGGTCGGCTCGGGCAGCTCGGCTGGCTGGAGGATCGGCACGATGATGATGAACATCAGAGCCAGCGCGTGAAGGGCGAGCGAGATGGGAAGCGTCTTGCCCTTCTGCGATTTGTGGGACTTCGTGTCCGACTCGATCAGGTCTTGGAAGAGTCGCTGCTGTTGCATCGGGCCCCCTCTATTCCTAGCCCTTTCCCCGGAGAAAGAGGCAGGATTCTAATCCCGGGCTTCGCGGGGTGTCAAGGGTCCACGGCGGCCGATGCGTCTTGGGCCAACCTTGGGCCGAGCCGCCAAACCCGTTTCCTGTCGGCTTGGACACCGGCCCCCTTCCCCGGGTTCCAACCCGGGCCCTCTCGACTAGAAGATGCGGAAGGTGACGGGCACGTGCACGATGGTCGGCACCGGGCGGCCACGTTTCACGGCGGGCGCGAAGACCCATTGGTTGACGGTCTGGAGCGCGGCGGCGTCCAGGGCGGGGACGGACTGGATGACGCGGGTGCGCGCGACGCGCCCCGTGGAGTCGATGAGCACCTCGACGATGACGGTGCCCTCGATCTTCTTGATGAACGCGTCCTGCGGGTAGATGGGCTTGACCTGCTTGATGGCGCGGGGAGGCTGGTCCCAATCCATGACCGGCCCGTCCCCGGTGCCGCCGATGACCCCTCCCAGCACGCCGCCGGGCACGCCACCCACCACCCCGCCCTCGACCCCGCCTTCCATGCCTTCGGGCACGCCCGTCTCCGAGCCGGTTTCGCTGCCCACCTGCAGGTTCTCCGCGATCTTGTTCTCGGGCTTGATCGGATCCTCGGTGGGCTTCTCCTGCGGCGCCGTGAACTTGTCGTGGGGTGTCGGGTCGGGGGTCGTGGGCTGCGCCCGCTCCTGCTTCTGGACGAGGGCCGAGCCCTTGGGCAACGGGGGGGGCGGCGGCGGCGGCGGGTTGTAGATCAGGGCCCTGATGTAGTCGGGCTGCTCGGGCATCGCCTCGGGCCAGAACAGCGGAACCAGGATGATCAGGGCCAGCGCAACGAGATGGACGGGAAGCGAGTAGCGGGCGCCGCCGCGCCAGACCCGCGAGGGCGACGGCGCCGTGGCAATGAGGCTCGTGAAGATCGGCTCGTCGTCGGACGCCTCGTCGGTGGGGCGTCCGATCGGGGCGATCGGGGATGCGGCGCCGCTCATCGTAGCCATGTTACCACCCCTGCGCCCGAGGCACGGGACGAGCCCCTGGAGAATTTGGACGCCGGACGGGACGGGCCAGTTCCCCTCTTGGCTAGATTTTACAAAGCGGCCTTCGCGGCCGGTGCCTTGCGCCCTTCCGAGAAACTGCTCCACCACAGGACGATGGGGATCGCGATGAAGATCGTCGAGTAGGTCCCCACGAGAATGCCCACGACCATGGTGAACCCGAACCCGCGGAGCACCTCGCCCCCGAAGATGTAGAGGCCCAGGACCGAGAGGAGGGTGGTGCCGTTCGAGATGAGGGTGCGGGTCAGGGTCTGGTTCACCGAGTCGTTCAGGATCTTGGCGAGCGGGTCCTTCCGCTTCTGGCGCAGGTTCTCCCGCACGCGGTCGAAGATGACGATGGTGTCGTTCACGCTGTAGCCCACGAGGGTGAGGAGGGCCGCGATCACGTTCAGGGTGATCTCGTAGTGGAAGAAGCCGAGAAGGCCGATGCAGATGAGCACGTCGTGTACGGCGGCCAGGGCCGCCGCCACTCCCCACACTCCGCCCTTGAAGCGCACCGCGATGTAGATGAGCTGGAACAGGAGGCCCAGCACGGTGAGCTGGAGGGCCTTCTGCCGCAGCTCGGCCCCCACGACCGCGCCCACGATCTCGGTGCTGTGCTCGAGCACCGGGTTCTCGGGGTAGTCCTGGGCCAGGGCGTTGCGCACGGCCTTGGCGGCGGTGTCGAGCTCGGCCTCGGCCTCGGTCCCCTCGTGGCCGGCCACGCGGATCAGCACCTTGTTGGCGGTGGCGTCGCCGTAAGTCTGGAGGACGATGCCCGGCGCCACCTTGTCGACTGCGGCGCGTACCCGGTCCACCGCGGGGCTCTTCGTGAACTGAACGATGACCTGGGTTCCGCCCGAGAACTCGACGCCGTAGCGCACGCCCTGCGTGACCATGTAGGCCACGCCCGAGCCGATGAGCAGGAGGCTCAGGGCCACGAAGTACCGGGTCTTGCCCAGGAAGTCGAAGTTGGGGTTCTTGAGGATCTCCATGGCGCCGCCCTAGATGCTGAGTGCCTGGACCTGGCGCTTGCCCAGGACCCACTCGAAGAGGAACTTGCTCACGAAATAGGAAGCGAAGACATTGGCGATGAGACCGATGACCAGGGTCACGGCGAAGCCCTTGATGGGGCCGGTGCCGAACTGGAACAGGAAGGCCGCGGCGATGAGCGCGGTCGCGTGGGTGTCGAGGATGGTGATCCAGACCCGCTCGAAGCCGTTCTGCACGGCCACCCTCACCGTCTTGCCATTGCGCAGCTCTTCCCGGATACGCTCGAACACGAGCACGTTCGTGTCGACCCCCACGCCGATGGTGAGGATGACGCCGGCGATGCCGGGCAGGGTGAGGGTGGCGCCCGAGTAGGCCATCGCCCCGAGCAGGATGATGAGGTTCGCGACGAGCGCCACCACCGCGTTCAGCCCGGACAGCCGGTAGTACACGAGCATGAAGATGGTGATGAAAGCCATGCCCGCGGCGGAGGCGAGCACCCCGGAGCGGATGGAGTCGCGGCCGAGGGAGGCCCCGACGGTCAGCTCCTGCAGCGGGCGCAAGGTCGCGGGGAGCGCTCCGGCCCGGAGAACCTTGGAGAGCTCGTCCGCTTCCTGGGTGCTGAACCGTCCCTGGATGACGCCCTCGTTGGAGATCTGACCCTGGATGGCGGGAGCGGAGGCCACGGCGCCGTCGAGGACGATGGCCAGCCGGCGGCCGATGTTGGCCCCGGTGGCGCGCTTGAACTTGTCGGCGCCGGGGGGATTCAGGCTGAACTGCACGTCGGGCGAGTTGCTCTGCGGATCGATGCCCGCGCGGGCGTTCTTGAGGTCGCGGCCGGTGATGATCGCTTCCTTGCGCAGCAGGTAGAAGATTGGGCTGCCCGGGCGTGTCTCCCTGGCCCTGCGCGACCTCCATGTTGTCGGGGACCTTGCCCTGGAAGGCCTGGAGCAGGGCCTCCTGGGTGGGAGCCTGGTCCTCGACGAGCTTCAAGGCGAGCTGGGCGGTCCTTTGCAGCACCCGCTTGGCCTGCTCGGGGTCGCTCACCCCGGGCAGCTGGACGAGGATCTGATCGCCCTTCGAACCATGGGGGGCGATCACCGGCTCCGCCACGCCGAGCTGGTTGACCCGCCGCTCCAGGGTCTTGATGGCTTCCTGGACGGTGCGGTCCTTGATCTGGCGCTGCATGAGCTCGGTCATCTGCACTACGAAGCGGCCTTCGCCCGGCTCCCGGATCTCCCAGCCGTCGCGAAAGAAGTCGCGGAGGACGTCGCGCATGTCCTTCACCCGGGCCGGCTCGACGCCCTCGACCGCGAACGACGTGGTGTTCGTGCGGGTGGCGCTCGCGAAGACGATGGCCTTTCGGTTGGCCTGGTCACGCGTCGTCTGCACGGAGTCGTCGATGGTCGCGTTCAAGGCGTCGTCGATGACCACCTGGAGGACGAGGTGCATCCCACCGCGCAGGTCGAGGCCGAGGCGGATCTTGCCGGCCTGGCCGTTCCAGTCGATGGGGGGCCAGATGAGCACCAGGCAGCCGAGGAGAAAGGCGCCGTAGACGATGGCGCGGGTCCGCAGCTCCGGGCGGATGAAGGCGTAGCAGAGGCCGCCCAGGGCGGCGGCGAGCACGAGCCAGAGGACGAAGGGGTTCTCGAGAGCCGGCGGCATCCTACTTCTTCTCCAAATCGGTGGGCGGCCCCTGGAGGCCGGCCACGGCGCTCTTCAGGACCTTGATGCGGGTCTTGTCGTCGATGCGGACCTGGAAGGCGTCGTCCTCGACCCCCACGATCGTGCCGAAGATGCCCGGGTTCACGATCACCTTGTCCCCGGTCTTCAGGGTCTTGATCAGGTCCTCGAGCTTGCGCTGCTTGTTCCGCATCGGAAGGATGAGGACGAAATAGAAGATGCCGAAGATGAGCCCCATGAGGATGAGGCTGGCATAGGGACTCTGCTCGCCCCCGGCACCGGGACCGGCGAGGGCGAGTATCGGACCCGCAATGACGCGCGTGTTCATCATGGCTATGGTTCAGGGGTGCCGGCCAAGAGCATCTGGAGCGCTTCCGCTCGAAACTCTTGGAAGCGGCACAAACGGATACTCTGCCGTATCGCCTTCATGGTGTCAAGGTAGAACCAGAGGTTGTGCAGGGTGGCCAGGGTGGCCGCGGACATCTCGCCCGCGAGGTGGAGATGGCGGAGGTAGGCCCGGCTCGTGGTCCGGCAGGTGGGACAGCCGCACTCGGGATCGGGAGGCAGCGGGTCGTCCCGGAAGCGCGCGTTGCGGATCGACAGCTTGCCGTGGCGCGTGAAGAGCTGGCCGTTCCTGGCGTTCCGGGTCGGCATCACGCAGTCGAAGAGGTCGACGCCACGCGCCACGCCTTCGATGAGGTCTTCGGGCGTTCCCACCCCCATCAGATAGCGCGGCCGATCCGCGGGCAGGAGGGGGTCGAGGCCGTCCAGGACTCGCCTCATGTCTTCCTTGGGCTCGCCGACGGACAGGCCCCCGATCGCATATCCCGGAAAGCCGAGGGCGGTGAGGTCGCGCGCGCTTTGCTCGCGCAGGTCGGGGTGGACGCCGCCCTGGACGATGCCGAAGAGCCACTGATCGCGCCGGCGATGGGCCGCCTGGCTTCGTTCCGCCCAGCGGGTGGTGCGGGCCGTGGCCTCGGCCACGGCCTCGCGCGGGGCGGGATAGGGCGGACACTCGTCGAAGGCCATGATGATGTCCGCCCCGAGCTGCTCCTGGACCGCGATCGAGCGCTCGGGTGAGAGCAGGTGCGACGAGCCGTCGATGTGGCTCTTGAAGCGCACACCGTCCTCACCGAGGTGACGCAGGCCGGCGAGGCTGAAGACCTGATAGCCACCGCTGTCGGTGAGGAAGGGCCCGCGCCAGCTCGTGAACCCGTGCAGGCCACCGAGCTCCGCCACGAGCTCGGAGCCGGGCCGCAGCATCAGGTGGTAGGTGTTCGCGAGAATGATCTCGGCTCCGAGGTCGCTGAGGTCGCGCGCGGTCACCGCCTTCACCGCGCCGGCGGTGCCGACGGGCATGAAGGCGGGCGTCAGGACCGCTCCGTGCGGGGTCAGGAGCCGGCCGGCGCGGGCATTGCCGTCTCGAAGCTCGAGCTCGAAGGACAACACCGGCGGAGTATATGCGGCGACGCCTCGGCACGCGCCCACGGTCCGGGGGCGCGCCGACCGCGACCCGTCCTCATCGAGGGGGACGCTGGCTCTGCTATTCAAGATAGTATATTCGATGCGAATGGAACATCGAGGATCCTCCCAGTCCAGGGCTTTCCCCAGAAGGCTCTGGTCCTCAGCACTTTCACGCCTCCCATTTGCGTTCTGGGCGCTCCAGTTGCGGCCCAATCGTGATTTGCACACCGCGTGCACAGGCTAAGCCACTCATGTCATGGAGCATGGCGCTCCGCTCTCGTCAAAAAACTTCTTGACAACGCGAATACCGGTCCCTACGCTACCTCTAGTATGTCAAGCCCCTTAGTACCCGAGATGTTGACGAGGGGCGATCTCATGTCCGTTTCCCGGACCGAAAGGGGGGATCTGTAGAATGGCCGCGAAGAAGAAGGCTGCGAAGAAGTCCGCGAAGAAGAAGAAGTAAGCGCCCCGGGGAAACGGGGGGGTGGACGTTTCACCCCCCGTTCTTTTCGTGAGCTGACGGCGCCAGAAACCGCCGGCAGACACTTCCCACAAGGTCGAGAGGAGGGAGAAAGCCGATGAAGAAGGCGAAGAAGGCGGCCCCGAAGAAGAAGGCCAAGAAGAGGTAGGGGCCGTTTCGTCGGCCACGAAGAGGGGGTGAGCGATCACCCCCTTTTTGATTTTCTCGGGAGGCGGAGAAGCTAGCGCCCCGTCCAGATCTCGACGTGCTCGATCACGTCCCCCGGGCGGATCTGATCCACGACGTCCATCCCGCTCGTGACTCGTCCGAACAGGGTGTAACCGCCGTCGAGGTGCGGCTGCGCCGAGTGGGTGATGAAGAACTGGCTCCCGCCGGTGTCCTTGCCCGAGAGCGCCATCCCCACGGCCCCACGGCCATAGGGCCGCTCCCCGATCTCGCAGCGAAGAGCGTAGCCGGGACCGCCATTGCCGTCTCCGCGCGGGCAGCCGCCCTGGACCACGAAATTCGGCTCGACCCGGTGAAAGGTCAGCCCGTCGTAGAAGCCGCGGCGGGCGAGATCCACGAAAGACTGGGTGGTGAGCGGCGTCTCTATCACGTCGAGCAGGATCTCGATCCGCCCCCGGCGGGTGTGGAGGATCGCGCGAGGGGAGTAGAGACCGAGGCTCGGGGTGGTGTCGTAGGGGCCCATGGCCAGCCGATAGTCGGCGAGGGGGCGGTGCACGTCTTCGGGTCCGGGGTCGGGCACGCCGGTCGCGTCGCCTCCCGCCGAGCGGAGGGCCTGGGTGGCGCGCACCCGCACCACCCGCGAGGGATCGGTCTTCGCGGCCTGCTCCAGGAACGCCCGGCCCTTCCCGTCCTTCTGTGCCGCGAAGGCGGCCACCACCGCGAGGCGCACGTCGGGGTCGGCTTCGGGGAGCGCGCGCTGGTACGCCGCCCCGAGCGCGTCGCCCTGGCCCTGGGCTCCGAGGGCTGCGAGGCCCTCCACCGCCGCCACGCGCACCGCGGGATCCGGGTGCTCGAGGTGGCGCCTTAGGGTGTCGGTGGCGTCCGGACCCCGGGCCGCGCGCAGCGCCTCGAGCACCGCGGGGAGCACGCGGGCGTCGGGGTCCCTCAGCATGGTGAGGAGCAACGAGGCCCCGAGCTCGCCTCCCACGTCGCCGAGAGCCGCGGCGAGGTCGGCGCGCACCGTCCAGTCGGGGTCGGGATCGAGACCGGAGAGCACGAGCGCGAACTCGTCGGGATCGGCCCGCGCGAGCGCACGCAGGGCAGGCCCGCGGATCCAGGCCTCCTTGGCGCCGACGAGGGGAACGAGCCGCGAGCGCGCCGCGCGATCTCCGGGAAGGACCGCCAGGGCGCGCAGGGCCTGGCTCTTCAGGGCGAGGCCGGGCGAGGCCAGCATGGAAACCGCGACCGCGGTGCCTCGGGCGTCACCCAAGACGCCGAGGGCCTTCAGGGCCGACGCCGACACGCTCGCGTCGGGGTCGCGCACCAGCTTCGCGAGCATCTCGAATCCGCTCGGGTCCTTGAACGCGCCCAGGCCCCGGGCGGCGAGGGCTCGGGACAGCGGGTCGTCGCTCTGGGCGGCGGCGAGGAGGATCGGCTTCATCGAGGGAAGCTCGAGGCGCGTGGCCGCCCAGGTCGCCGCCCACCAGTCGAAGCGTGGCTTCCCGCCCGAGAGAAGAACGGCCTCGGCCGCCGGTGCGTCCTTCAGGGCCGCGAGCGCGAACAACCCGAGCCGGAGCTCCACCCAGGGATCGGATGGGTTCCCGGGGTCGTCTCCACGAACCGTGACCACGGCGAGGCTCTGGGGAATCGCGGCCTGGAGGAAGGCGACGAGATCAGCCGCCGCGCGCTTGTCTCCGAGGCGACCGAGCGCCTCGGCCGCCCGCGCACGCACGGTGATGTCGTGGTCCTTGAGGGCGGCACGCAGTCGATCCACCGCCTGCTTGTCGCCGAGCAGGCCGAGGGCGAAAGCGGTCATCTGGCGGACCTCGGGCTCCTGGTCGTTCATGAGCTCGATCAAGGTCGGGCTGACCGAGGGATCCGCGATGCGACCGGCGGCCAGCGCAGCCCGCCGCCGGATGCTGCGGTCGGGGCTGCGCAAGGCTCGTTCGAGCTCGCCCTGCCCGAGGGTACGGGCGTCCTCGAGGGCCAGGACGCGGGCCAGGGTCTCCATGCGCGGGGGCGGCGGCGGGGGAAGGGGCTTTGCGGCCACGGCTGGCCGCGCGGGTCCGAGCCCCGCGGAGAGGAGCAGCGCGCAGCGAATCCCCCATCGCGAGAACCGGGACATCGAGCAGGGATTATACCAACCCGCGAGCGGCCCTCAGGCCACGGCCACGAGGTCCCCGGGGGGAAGCCCGAGGCGGGCCGCTTCCGCGCGGATCCGCGCGCGGGCTCCGGGTTGTCCGACCGCGGCCAGGTGAAGCGCGTCCTTCGCCTTCCGGGCGCCCTCGACCCCGAGGACCGCGGCGCCGTGGATCCGCTGCCCGATCTTCGCGGGGTCGACCTCGACGAAGGCCGCCACCCGGTGGCCGCGGGCCTGGAGCTCGCGGGCCCAGCGCTTGCCGATCCTCCCCGCGCCCCAGATCACGAGAGGTCGCGGGTCTCGGCAATGAAGCCGCTCCAGGGACTCGATCTTCAGGGCAAGGAATCGGGCGGGGGCGTAGCGTGGGTCGGTCCGGGTGAGGCGTGTCGGCCGGTCTCGCCAGAGCAGCAGGGAAAGGGGGACCTTGCCGAAACGGAATCCTGCCGCGTGGGCCCGCAGCCACAGGTCGTAGTCCTCGGGGCCGTCGAAGGCGCGCCAGCCTCCGAGCGAGCGGAGGACGTCGTGCCTGACCATGACGCTCGGGTGGACGAGGGGCGACTCGACGAAGAGGTCGGCGACGATCGCGTCGTGGTCGAGAAGCGCGTTCGACCACTCGACGTACGCGCACATGCCCGCCGGGGTACCGGGGGCCACCGATACGCGGCAGCCGAGCACGTCGACGGCCTCGTCCTGGTCCAGGCGACGCGCTTGTCGCTCGAGGCGATCCTCACGGGCGACGTCGTCCGCGTCCATGCGCGCGACGAGGGGGGCCCGCGCGGCGGCGAGGCCCAGGTTGAGCGCCCCCACGAGTCCGCGGGCGGCGCTCGGCAACACCCGGACCCGCGGGTCCGCGCGGGCCCTTGCCTGCAACAGGGCGAGGCTTGCATCCGTCGATCCGTCGTCGACGGCAATGACCTCATGCTCGCGCAGGGTCTGGGCGCCAAGGGAAAGGAGGCTCGCCTCGAGGGTCCCTGCCGCGTCGCGAACGGGCAGGAGAACCGAGACCCTCGGGATCAACGGTGCCGGGCCACGAAGTCGCGCGCCGCCTTCAAGGCCGCGTCCGCCGAGACTCCCTCCACCACGAAGTACGGGCCCGCCGCGCCCGGGCGCCAGCCCTCCCGCGGTCCGCGGCGGATCTCGGCCAGGTAACCGGTGGCGTAGGGTACGGGCTCCACGATCTCGTAGATCCAGGCGGGGTGGCGAACCGTGACCACGATGCGGGCCGCCGGCCCCTCGATGAGCGGTGGGAGCAAGGGAGGGAGCGGGAGATGCCGGGTCACGAGCCCGACCAGCCCTTCCAGGCTGTCCGGGGGCACGAACACGAACTCGACGCCGTAGCCGAGATAGGGCCACGCGATGTCCCTCGCTTCGCGCACCACACGCCCGATCGCCCGCACGCGTCGTCCGCTTTCGGGCAGGTGGAACTCGATGTCGAGATCCGAGCCGACGAGACGAACCGGGCTGGCCAGGAGCATGCCGTTGACGCTCAGGTTCCTCGAGAGCCCGGTGAAATGGCCCCCGATCGTGTCCCGCCGGGTGCCCACCACCTGGCCCTCCACCGGGATACGGGCCTCGACGCGGCGGGGCACGGAGAGCAGCTTGGCGAGCCAGGCCTCGAGATGGGAATGATCGAGCGGCCGGCGCAGAACCGCGTTGGCGCCCGCCTCGAGGGCATCGCCGTCGAGGCTCTCCGGCTCCCCGGAGGGGATGAGCACGAGGAGAGAGACCTGGCGCGTGGCGGGCAACCCGCGGATCCTTCGGATGACCTCGACGAGGGGGGCGTCCTCTATCTCGGTCCCGAGCACGACCAGCCGGGCGCCCCCCCGGGCGAGGCGCTCCATGAGATCCCAGGCCGAAGTGGCCACCGCGATGGAGGCGCCCTCGCGCAGCAGGAACGGTGCCTCGAGCAGGAGGCTGCGGCTGTCGAGCCCGGCCACGAGGATCGATGAGGACACCACGTCCTCTCAGGCGGAGGGTCCCGGAGGCATGGCTCGGCGCCCGCCTACGAGACCACCCGTTGGCTGCTCCGGCGGAAGCGGAAGGCCCGCTGGAAAGCGTCGGGTAACACGGTCTTCAGCCCCAGAAGCGACGGGACCCGGTCGTAGTAAAGGGTGATGCGCGCGTCCTTGCGCCCGCCCCGGGAGATGTCCTTGACCACGAAGCCGTAGCGGCCGATCCGCACCGTGGCCCCGGGCACGAGCTCCTTGCGCACCGCGTCGCGGCCATAGCCGGTCACCAGCACCCGGGGGTCGGTGAGCTTGCGGCGAAGCGCGTCGTTGCCCAGAAGGTGGGCCTTGGCCCTCAGGAAATCCACGGCCTGGATGCGCCGCCGATCCGCGGGGGCCAGGGTCAGGATTCGCTCGGCCTCCGCCGCTGCCATGTTCTTGGCCATGTAGTCGAGATTGAGCGCGAAGATCTTCTCTTCCTTCGTTCCGTCGTCGGCGTAGTTTTCGAACGTGCGCTTCAAGTCGTCGATCCCGAGGGGAAGGAGGTACTGCGTGGTCTCGTCGAGGTTGCTGACGTCCAGGCCCACCCCGGAGAGATCCAGGGTCGGCATCTGGTAGGTGAGGGTCGCCGCGGCCTCGCGGGCGTCACCGACCAGCGAGAGGCCGGTGGTGGTGAGCACGCCCCCGCCGCCCTTCCGCGCCCGGTCGACGGCGAGGTGGACGGGAACGCCGAGGCTGAGCTCCACCATCTCGACGTCCCCGGGTCCGGGGAAGGAACGCACGAGGAGGCCCAGGAGGCCGATGAGAACGAGGAGAAGGGGCAGGACGAAGTAGGAGAAGAGGCGGATCTCGATGCCGGCCTTGGGCGGGGCCACGATCCGCTTCACGATGGGCTCCACGGCCTTCAGACCCTCGCGCGCGGGTGCCCTGAAGATGAACTTCTTGAGCAGCACTCCGTCGTCGCCGAAGAAGGAGGCAAGGGTCTGGGCCAGCGGCGTCGCCTTCTGGCCGTTGGCCGAGCGCACGAGGTCCAGGACCAGGGCGGGGGCCTGCTCGCGGTTCCCCTTCACCCCCCCATCCGCGGGCGGGTCGCCGACCAGGATCACGTAGAGCGGGATCTTGAGGCTCGAGGCAAGGTCGATGGTCTTCTGGATGGAGAAGGCCCGGAGGTCTTCGCCCGGAGGCACGTTCATGTCGGCCCAGTCCTCGGGCGCGGGGTCGACGATGGCGTCGGTCAGCAGGATGATACGGAAGGTGGTCCCCGCGGGGTATCCCTTGGTCAGCTCGCGGGCCTTCTCGAAGGCAAAGTAGAAGTCGGTCCACTGGCCGTTGTTCCGGTAGCGCGACACGTCGTCGATGTAGATCTCGCGGCGGCCGCCGAAGAGCACCAGCCGGTAGCGTTGCCCCTGGAGGAACGTGAACATCTTCTCGAGCGCGGCGACCCGCTTCTCGTCGGGATCGAGCGGGGGCAGGGAGGCCGAGTTGTCGACGAGGAAAAGGATGATGGGCTCCCCCGCTCTCTCCGGGCTCCCCGGGGGGGGAGCGACGGGCGAGGGCGAGCCGGCCACGGTCGAGAGCAAGGCGAGGATGGCAAGGGCGACCATGAGCCCCCGAAGTATAATCTCGCGGTGAAAGCAGGCATCATCGGTTTGTCGTCGGTCGGAAAGAGCACCCTCTTCCAGCTCCTGACCGGCGCCGCTCCCGCGGCCCCGGGGGGGCGCCCGGAGGCGCGCCTGGGCGTGGCCCGCGTGCCCGACCCCAGGGTCGAAGGTCTGAGCGCGATCTTCAGCCCCAAGAAGAAGACGCTCGCCACCGTCGACTATGTCGACGTGCCGGGGGTGGGCAAAGGCGAGGGTTCGGCCCTCGTCGACCTGCCCGCGCTCCGGGGCGTGGATGCTCTCGTGCACGTGGTCCGCGCCTTCGAATCGGACGTCGTTCCCCACCCGGACGGGTCGGTCGATCCCCTGCGCGACGCCCGGATGCTGGACCTCGAGCTGATCCTGGCCGACCTGGGCGCCGTCGAGCGGCGCCTGGAGCGGCTCGAGGCCAACATCAAGAAGGCCAACAAGCCGGAAGACCTGGCCGAGCGCGTGCTCTTCTCGAAGATGAAGGACTGTCTCGAAGCGGAGCGGCCGCTCCGGGAAGTCGAGCTCTCGGACGACGAGCGCCGGCGGGCGCGCAACTACTCCTTCTTGTCGGAGAAGCCGGTCCTCCTGGTCGTCAACCTGGGCGAGGAGCGCGTGCGCGGGGCGGCCGAGTATCTGGCCTCCTCCGGCCTCGCGGAGTTCGCGAAGCGCCCCGGCTTCGCCCTGTGCCCGGTGTCCGCCCCCATCGAAGCCGAGATCGCGGACCTGTCGCCCGAGGACGCGCAGGCCTTCCGCCAGGACCTGGGGCTCCAGGAGCCCGGTCTCGACCGCGTGATCCAGACCTCGTACGCGCTTCTCGGCCTCATCTCCTTCCTCACCGCGGGTGAGGACGAATGCCGGGCCTGGACCATAAGGCGAGGGACCAAGGCTCCGGTCGCGGCCGGGGCCATCCATTCCGACATCGAGCGCGGGTTCATCCGGGCCGAGGTCGTCTCCTATCCCGACCTCGTGGCCGCGGGCTCGCTCGCGGCGTGCCGCGACAAGGGGACCTTGCGCCTCGAGGGCAAGGAATACGAGGTGCGGGACGGCGACGTGATCAACTTCCGCTTCAACGTCTAGCCGCACCGTGGCGCGCTGCCCGGCCTGCCGGCGGCCCGTGGCGATGGCGCGGCCCGTGTGTCTCTACTGCGGAGCGGCGCTGCCCGCGGAGGTGGTGGCAGAAGCGGCGGAGAGCGCGGCGCTCGTCACCGCCCCGGACGCCGCTCCGCCCCCCGCCGGGGCGTGGACGGGGACCCTCGTGGTCGTCGACCAGTCGTCAGGGGACGCGGCGACGCTCGGGGACGCGCTGGGGCTCGTCCCCTACGAGGCGGCCCTGCGCCATCGGCGGGGAGGTTACGCTCTCGAAGGCGTCTTCGATCCGTCCGCGGCCGAGGAGGAAGCGGCTCGGCTGCGCGCATCAGGTCTCGCCGTGTTCCTCGTTCCCGAGTCCGTCGCGCGGGCGGAGCCCCTCGTGGCGCACGCCGGGGTGCGAGAGAGGGATGGCCTGCGGCTCTCGGGCGCCTCGGGGTCTTGGGAGGTCTCGGCCGCTCACCTCCTGCTCGTCGTCCGAGGCCCCATCGTCCGCGAGTACCAGGCCCCGCTGGAGCGGCGGAAGATCCGGACGGCTCGCCTCGAGGACGGGTATCGCTTCCACCTGCACCGAAGCACCTCGCCCTTGCCCCTCGAGCTCGATCCGGGGGACTTCGACTTCGGCGCGGGGGCGACTCTCAAGGGGTCGTCCCTCCTCGAGTTGGGCGCGTGGGTCGACTCGGTGACCCAGGGGACGCAGGTCGACGACGCGTTCCGGCACTCGACTCCGGCCCTCGGTCCGACGACCGCCCGGCCGAGTGGCCCCACCGCCAAGGCGGCTGCCCTTTCCGGGACCGACACGGGGAAGCGCAACCCGGGGGAAGCGGTCCACGACAATCTCCGGCAGTTCCGCTTCTACTCGTCCTGGAGAGGAGCGGTGGAACGCGCCCGGATGGAGCAGCCATGAGCGGGCGCGGGCGCGACCTCGCGCTCCTGGGACTCCTTGCCCTCCTGCCCGCGGTCGCGCACGCCCCCGCCTGGACCCAGGACCGGCTCTTGGGGCCGGGCGACGGCGCCGCCCTGCACTTCCCGATGCGGGTCGCGGTCTGGCGGGCCTATGAGGCCCGAGAGCTCCCGTCGTGGAATCCGGGGATCTTCTCGGGGACACCGCTTCTCGCGGCCTATCGACCGGGCGCGTTCCATCCCTTCATGCTGGCTCTTTCGGGGCTGCCCGAGTTCACCGCGTTTCAGGTTCTGGTGCTTTCGTCGCTGTCCCTTTCCGGCTGTCTTCTCTTCGTCTACCTGCGCGGCCAGGGAGCGAGTCGCCCGGGAGCCTACGCGTCGGGGCTCCTGCTCGGGCTCGGACCGTTGCTGGTCGGCCGTTTGGGGGACACCGCCACGGTGGTCGCCACCCCCATGCTGGTGCTCGTCCTCCTGGCCCTGGAGTGGCAAAGGGCGCGGCCCGACGCCGCCCGCGATGTGGCGGTGGCGGGGGCCATGGCCCTCGTCCTCTACGCGGGATCGCCCGAGGTCTCGGGCGCGGCCACCCTCCTCGTCCTCGCGCGCATCCTGCTGCCCTCGACCCATGCCCCCGCGCGCCTCCACGCTCTCTTTGCCCTGGGCTGCGGCTTTCTCCTCGCCGCCCCCCAACTGGTCCCGACCGCGCTGGCCCTTCGGGAGGCCGGGGCGGGCACGACCGGCCTCGCCGAGCCGGCCGCGGCCTTGCCCGGCCTCGCGGGCCTGCTCGTGCGCTACGTCTCCCACACTCCGGCCCCCGCCCTGGCCCTCGCCGCCCTCCCTCTTCTGTCGCGGCGTCCGGTGCGAGGCTGCGTCGTCGTCCTGGCCGTGGCCCTGCCGGTCGCACTGGCCTCTCCCGGTCTCGCCGGTCGCGCTGCGGGCGTCGTCCTCGACCTGGCCCTCGCCGTCCTCGCCGGACTCGTGATCTCCGAGCACTCGGCCTCTCGGTGCGAGCCGCGCGGCCGGCGCCTCCGGGCCTACGTCCTCGTGGGCGCGCTCGCCTCCGCCGCCGCCCTCTCCGTCGCGACCACCCTCACCGGGCCCTTGCCCCAGCTGCTCGCGGGGGCGGTGGGAGTCCTCGCCGTGGCCCTCATCGTGTTCCTGGCGTTCGGGGGCTCCCGAAGCTTCGTGAAGGCCCACGTCTTCCTGCTCCCGCTCACGGTATCCCTGCTGCTTCAACCCCATGGCCGCGCGGTCTTGAGCGGAGCGCCCACGCGAAGCGAGCTCTACGAGGGAACACCCACACGCCAGGCGCTCGACCGGGTGATGCGCCCGCGGAGCGAGGAGCGCGTGCTCTCGCTCGTCGGGGATTGGCCCACCGACGCCGCCCTCGACCTCGGCTATGCGGGCCTCGGCTCCCTGAGCGGGACGGCGAAGCGCCAACGGCTACGATCCACTCGTCTCCTCGCGGCGCCGCACGGCCTTCGACGGCATGAGCGAGGCCGGAACCTTGCCTCCCGCCTTCCTCCGCACCGACCCCGGCCGGCTCGAGCTCCTCGGAGATCCGCTTCGTCCAGGTCAAGGCCAGGGACCTCGTCGACCCCTGCCGACGCGAGCGGTCTCGGCGACGCGCTCGACCTCGTCGATCGAGCGAGGCCCGGCCGCGCTACTTCCCGGTGCCCATCACCGCGACGACCGAGGTGCGGATCGAGTCCTCGCTCTCCGACTCGGTGCTCGTTCCCCAGGATGCGCCGGTCGCCGTCGTGAACCTGCGTCTCGCGTCGGGGCGGACCCTGCCCGTCCCCATTCGCGCGGGCGTCGACACCGCGGAATGGGCCTTCGACCGCCCGGACGTGACCGGTTTGATGAAACACCGGAAGGCCGAAGTATTCGAGTCCTTCCGCACCGAAGGCGCCTCGTTCCCGGGTCATCGCTACCTGGGGGTCCTGCGCCTCCACGGGCGATTCCTCGTGGACGGCATCGGGATCGTCGAGCCTCCCGCGGACGGGGCGGCTTTCCCTCTTCCGAATGGGGCTCTTCGACGCGGGGAGCGGGCGCGCTTCCGGCGTCTCGGCCGCCTCCGCCTACGTGAGCGACGCGGTGCGCTTCAGGGAGGCGGCGGCCACCCCGCTCGTGCGGCTCTTCGAGGTGCGGGCCAGCCTCGGACGGGCACGCGTGGTGGACGGCTTGCGGCGCTTGCCCGGAGACGAAGCCGTGCTCGGCGCGCTGCGGGAGCCGTTTCGCCTGGGAATCGACCCGCGCCGGGAGGCCCTGGCCACGGAGGACGAGACACGAGACCTCGTCGTTCCCGAAGGGGCGCGCACCTCCCGCGCCGTGGTGGCGCGATCGTCGCCCTCGCGCCTCGAGCTCCGGGCTGAGGGTCCTGGCCTCCTCGTGGTCACCGAGGGTTGGGACCGCGGGCTGGACGGCGCGCGGTGGACGAGGAGCCCTCCCGCATCGTACGGGTCAACGCGACCCATATAGGCCTCGCTCTCCCGGCCGGTCCGCATCGGGTGGCCTTGACCCACCAGGCCGCCGGTTTGGGAGCGGGACTCGGCCTCCTGGCCCTGGGCGCCTTGGCGCTGACCGCCCAGGCGCTTCGGAGCCGGCGTTGACCCTTTCGAAGAGCGCGGGTTAGCATGCGGGGTTCGCTTCCCGAGCCGGCTCCCATGACCAAGCCCAGCCTCTCGATCTTCTTCCCGGCCTACAACGACGCGGGCACGATCGCGAGCCTCCTCATCGTGGCGCACATGACCGCGCGCAAGCTGACCGACGACTACGAGGTGATCGTGGTGGACGACGGCAGCCCCGACCACACCGGTGAGCTGCTCGACGAGATGGCGCGCGGCCTGCCCTGGCTCCGGGTCGTTCACCACGAGAAGAACCGCGGCTACGGCGGGGCTCTGCGCACCGGGTTCCTGACCGCTTCGAAGGAGCTCGTCTTCTACACCGACGGCGACGCGCAGTACGACCCGCGGGAGCTGGTCCGCCTGTACGAGGCCTTCGGCCCCGAGGTCGACTTCGTGAACGGCTACAAGATCGGCCGCTCCGACCCCCTCCACCGGATCGTGATCGGCCGCGTCTACCACTGGTTCGTGAAGCTCGCCTTCGGCCTCCGCCTGCGCGACGTGGACTGCGACTTCCGCCTCATGCGCCGGAGCGTGTTCGACAAGGTGGTGCTGACCCGCTCCTCCGGCGTCATCTGCGTCGAGCTCATGAAGAAGGTCCAGGACCACGGCTTCCGCCTGGCCGAGGTCGGGGTGCACCACTACCACCGGACCTACGGCAAGAGCCAGTTCTTCAACTTCCCGCGGGTGGCGCGGACGCTTCGTCGACCTCGCCCGCCTGTGGCTCGAGCTCGTGGTGCGCAAGGAGCACCTGAAGTCCCCGTCCCCGGCGCCCCTTCCCGCCGCTCGTGAAGGGCGCTAGGGTCCGCGCCCCGGCATGGACTACAAGGACTCTTACCGCGGACGCAAGGTCCTCGTGACCGGCGGTCTCGGCTTCATCGGCAGCAACCTCTGCCGTGCCCTGGCCGACCTCGGGGCCCAGGTGCTGGCGGTCGACAGCCTCTTGCCGGACTACGGGGGCAACCTCTTCAACCTCGACGGCTACGAAGGCAGGGTCCGCATCAACATCGCGGACGTGCGCGGGCACGGGATGGAGTTCCTGGTCAAGGACCAGGAGGTCCTCTTCAACCTGGCCGGGCAGGTGAGCCACATCGACTCCATGGTCGATCCCTTCACCGACCTCGAGATCAACGGCCGCAGCCAGCTCTCGATCCTGGAGGCCGTGCGCAAGGGGAATCCCGAGCTCAAGATCGTGTTCGCGGGCACGCGCCAGGTCTACGGCAAGCCCCAGTACCTGCCCGTCGACGAAGCCCACCTCCTGAACCCCACCGACGTGAACGGGATCAACAAGATCGCGGGCGAGTTCTACCACCTCGTCTACCACTCGGTGTACGGGATCCGCGCTTCGTCGCTGCGTCTCACCAACACCTACGGGCCGCGGCAGCTCATCCGCCACAACCGGCAGGGCTTCATCGGCTGGTTCATGCGGCAGGCGACGCTCGGCGAGGAGATCCAGCTCTTCGGAGACGGGCTCCAGAAGCGCGACTTCAACCACGTCGACGACGTGGTGGACGCGTTCCTGCGCGCCGGGGCCATGGACGCGGCGGACGGGCAGGTCTTCAACCTCGGCGACCGGACCCCCGTCTCCCTGCTCGACCTCGCGCGGCTGCTCATCGAGGTGAGCGGCCGTGGCTCCTATCGGCTCGTCCCCTTTCCTCCCGAGAGAAAGCGCATCGACATCGGCGATTTCTACGCGGACACCGCGAAGATCCGGAAGGCCCTGGGCTGGGAGCCGCGCGTGGCCTTGCGCCTGGGGCTCGAGGCAACCCTCGCCTTCTATCGGGCGCACCAGGCCCGCTACCTGTGACCAGGGTCCCCTTCCTCGACTTCAAGGCGCACGTGTCTGGCGCTGCGGCCGGAGCTGGACGCGGCCATCGCCCGGGTGCTCGACTCCGGCTGGTTCATCCTCGGGCCCGAGGTCCGGGCCTTCGAGCAGGAGCTGGCGGCGGCGCTCGGCGCCAGGGACGCGGTCGCGGTGGCGAACGGCACCGAGGCGCTCCAGCTCGGCCTCGTCGCCCTGGGCGTGGGTCCCGGGCGACGAGGTCGTGACCTCTCCGCTGTCGGCCGCGTTCACCGCGCTCGCCGTCGCTTCAGACCGGCGCGCGCCCGGTGTTCGCCGACCTCGATCCCCGCACCTTGAACGTCGCCCCCGAGGCCATGGCCCGGGCGGTCACGCCGCGGACCAAGGCGCTCCTGCCCGTTCACCTCTACGGGCACCCGGCGGACATGGATCCCATCCTCGAGCTGGCGCGCGCGCGCGGCCTCGCGGTGGTCGAGGACGCGTGCCAGGCGGTGGGGGCCCGCTACAAGGGACGGCCCGTGGGGACCCTGGGCGGCCTGGGCACGCTCTCCTTCTACCCGACCAAGAACCTGGGCGCGCTCGGAGACGGCGGTGCGATCCTGGTCGAGGACCCCGAGGTCGCGGCGAAGCTGCGCCGCCTGCGCAACGGCGGCCAGAGCGATCGCTACCGGCACGAGGTGGCGGGGATCAACAGCCGGCTCGACGAGATCCAGGCCGCGATCCTCCGCGTCGGTCTTCAGCACCTCGCGCAGTGGACCAAGCGGCGGCGAGAGCTCGCGGCCTCGTACCGCCTGGGACTCGCACGGCCTGGGCCTGGGCCTGCCCGCGGAAGAGCCCTACGCGCGAGGCCGTCGAGCATCTCTTCGTGGTGCGCCACCCGAGGCGCGACGCGCTCGCCGCGGGGCTCGAGGCGCGCGGAGTCGGCACCCTGATCCACTACCCGATCCCCCTGCACCTCCAGCCGGCCCTCGCCCGGCAGGCGGCAAGCCCGGTGACTTCCCGGTGGCCGAAGCCGCCGCGCGGGAGGTCCTCTCGCTCCCCCTCTACCCGGGTCTCACCGACGCCCAGGCGCAGGCGGTGGTCGAGGCGGTGCGCGAGCCACCCTGCGGGAGATCGCATGACGCGGCCGGGTGCTCGTGGTGGTGCCGACCTACAACGAGCGGGAGAACGTGATCCCCCTCATCCGCGAGCTTCTGGCCCTCCGGCCCGACATCGACGTGTGGGTGGCGGACGACGGCAGCCCGGACGGCACCGCCGAGGCCGTGCGCGAGGCGATGCGCGAGCATCCCGGACGGGTCGACCTGCTCTTGCGCGACGGCAAGGGCGGCCGCGGCGCCGCGGTGATCGCGGCCTTCCGAAGGGCCTCCAGGATCCGCGAGGCTACCGCGTCCTCTTCGAGATGGACGCCGACTTCTCCCACCACCCGCGAGAGCTTCCGAAGTTCCTGGAGAAGCTCGAGACCTGCGACATGGTGATCGGCTCGCGCTACGTCCCGGGCGGCGGCAGCTCCGAGTGGGGCTTCTGGCGGCCGATCCTCTCCTGGCTCGCCAACAAGTACATCGCACTCGTGGCCGGCATCCCGATCCGCGACACCACGAGCGGGTTTCGCGCCTACCGCCGCGAGGTGCTCGAGGAGACGGAGTTCGACCGGATCCGCATCAAGGGCTACGTGGTGCACGGAGAGATGGCCTACCAGGCCTGGATCCACGGCTTTCGCCTGGGCGAAGTCCCCATCCACTTCAAGAACCGCGACCGCGAGGCCTCCAAGCTCACCGGCGAGGAGCTCTACAAGGCCCTCGTCAACTTCGCGCTGCTGCGCCTGCGCTACGGGCTGCGCCCCCGGAACGCGCGGCGCCGTCGGTGGGAGCGGCGACGCGGTGAGGCCCATGTCCGTGACCCTCGGCGGCCGGCCGGTGGGCGACGGCCAGCCTGCGCTGGTGGTGGCCGAGGTGGCCCAGGCCCACGAAGGCTCGGCCGACACCGCGCTGCGCATGATCGAAGCCGCCTTCAAGATGGGCGCGGACGCCGTCTTGTTCCAGGTGTTCCGCACGGAGCGGCTGGTGGTGCGGCGCCACCCCGAGCGGCGCACCCTCGACGAGGTCGAGCTCGGGGTGAAGGACTGGCGGCGCGTGCTGAAAGCGGCCAAGGCCTCGGGCCTCGGGGTGCTGGTCGAGGCCTTCGATCCCCCGTCGCTCGAGCTCGCGGCCGAGGCGGAGGTCGACGGCTACCAGGTCCCGGCGACGGACATGGAGAACCCGGAGTTCATCCGCGCCGTGGCCGCGGCCGGCAAGCCCGTGTTCCTCACGGTGGGCGGCCTCGGCGAGGCCGCGATACGCGAGGCCATCGACCTCGTGGGGGCCGTCGCCGCTCGGCCTTCTGCACGGCCTTCCGAGCTTCCCGGTGCCTCTCGAAGAGGCGCGGCTTCGGGACATCGCAGCCCCTGAAGGAGCGCCACCGCGTGCCGGTCGGCTTCCTGGACCGCACCGACGGCGGCAGCGCCTTCGCCCTCGTGGCTCCCGCGCTCGCGACCGCGTGCGGGGCCGACCTCGTGCAGAAGCACTTCACTCTCGACCGCAGCCGCAAGGGGCGCGACTACCAGCCCTCGCTCGGCCCCGAGGACTTCTACCGGATGGTGGAGCTCCTGCGGCAGGCCGAGCGCGCCCGGGGCGACGGGCCCCCGGCGGAAGGCGAAGAGGCGCGTCGCGCCCGCCGGAACTTCCGGCGCTCGGTGGTGGCGGGCAGCCTCATTCCCGCGGGGCGAGGTGCTGACCGCGGCCATGCTCGCCTTCAAGCGCACCGACGTGCGGTTCGCGGCCGGGATCGCCCCCAAGGAGGCCGACCGCGTGATCGGCCGCCGCGCGGCGCGGCCCATCCAGGCCGACGAAGTCATCCAGGAGGACATGCTCGAATGAAGGCTCTGATCACGGGCGGCGCCGGCTTCGTGGGAAGCCACCTCGCGGAGGCCCTCCTCGCGCGGGGCGACGAGGTCTACGTGATCGACGACCTCTCCACCGGCTCGATCGAGAACATCGAGCACCTGAAGACCGCTCCGCGCTTCCACTACGCGATCGAGAGCATCCGCAACGAGCCGATCGCGGCCGAGCTCGTGGACCGCGTGGACGTGGTCTTCCACCTGGCGGCGGCGGTGGGGGTGCGCCTCATCGTGGAGAGCCCGGTCAACACCATCGAGACCAACGTGCACGGCACCGAGGCGATCCTGAAGATCGCCAACAAGAAGAAGAAGAAGGTGCTGATCGCCTCGCACCTCCGAGGTCTACGGCAAGAGCAACGTGGTGCCCTTCCGCGAGGACGCCGACCTCGTGCTCGGACCCACCCACAAGGGGCGCTGGAGCTACGCGTGCAGCAAGGCCATCGACGAGTTCCTGGCCCTCGCCTACCACAAGGAGAAGCGGCTGCCGGTGGTGATCGTGCGCCTCTTCAACACGGTGGGCCCGCGCCAGACCGGGCGCTACGGGATGGTGATCCCCAACTTCATCAAGCAGGCCCTCCTCGGCCACCCCTTGACCGTCTACGGGGACGGACGACAGAGCCGCTGCTTCACCTACGTGAGCGACGTGGTGGGGGTGCTCCTGAGCCTCGCCGACTCACCCCGGCGCGGTGGGCGAGGTCTTCAACGTCGGCAACGACCGCGAAGAGGTCACGATCCGCGAGCTGGCCGAGCGGGTGAAGGCGCGCACCGGCAGCAAGAGCGAGATCGTGACGGTGCCCTACGACCAGGCCTACGAGGAAGGCTTCGAGGACATGCGCCGGCGGGTTCCCGACCTCACCAAGGTCCACGCCCTCGTGGGCTACGAGCCCAAGGTCCACCTCGACGAGATCCTCGACCGCGTGATCGCCTACTTCACGTCGGGCGCGGACGCACCTAGACGGGCGCCGCGTGGACCAGGACGAGTACCGGCGGATGTACGCGGCGGAAGAGCGCCAGTGGTGGTACGCGGGCATGCGCGCCATCACGCGACGCGCTCCTGGAGGAGCCGCTCCGCGGCCTGCGCGCCGAAGGCCGCCCCCGCCTCGTGGACGCGGGCTGCGGCACCGGCCAGAACCTGCGCCACTTCGGAGGCTGGGCCCGGGCCGTGCGGCTTCGACCTTTCCCCGGACGCCCTGCGCTTCTGCCGGGCGCGGGGCGTCGCCGCCGCGCGCGCCAGCGTGCTGGCGCTCCCCGTGAGAGCGGCGCCGTCGACGTCGTGACCTCGTTCGACGTGATCTATCACGGCTGGGTGGAGAGCGACCTTCGGGCGGTCGAGGAGCTGGTGCGAACCCTGCGGCCAGGGGGCATCCTCCTGGTGCGGGTTCCCGCCCTGATGCTCCTCTGGGGGGCCCACGACGAGGCGGTCCACTCGCGCCACCGCTACACCGCGCCGGAGCTGCGGGACCTTCTTCGCGGCGCCGGGCTCGACGTCGGTGCGGGTCACCTACTGCAACATCGTCCTCTTTCCCCTGCTCGCCCTGCGTCGCACCCTCGACCGCTGGCTCGGCCGCCACGGCTCCGACGTGGAGTTCCTGCCCGCCCCCCTGGAATGGCTCTTCCTCCGGCTTCTTGCGGCTCGAGGCCTGGCTCATCGGTCTCGGGTCTGCGCTTGCCGGTCGGCGCCAGCGTGATGGCCGTCGGCCGCAAGCGGAGAGCCGTGGCGAGCGGGCGGAGGCCCGGTTACAATCCGGGCGCGATGTTGAAGACGCGCGAAGACGTCGCGGCCGAGCTCCAGCGGGTGCGCGAGTCGGTGCGCGACCGGGCCCTCCACCCCCGTGAGGCGGGTGAGGTGCTGCCGCCCGCCAGGCGACGCGCCCTCCTGCGCCCATCGCCCCGGAGCCCGGGCCCGAGCCGGAGCCGACGCTCCCCAGGCCCGACGCGGCGGAGGTGAACGCGCACTGGCGCGCGGAGGCGCCGCTCGCCGATGGGCGTCGAAGGGCCGCCTGGCGCGCTTCGTCCTGCGGCTTCTCGGCCCGAGGCTCGCGGCCCAGGTCGAGTGGAACGCGAAGCAGGTGCGGCTCGACAACGAGATCCTCGACTACGTCGACGCCCGCCTCGCCGCCACCCACCGCCACTACGACGCCGTGCTCGGCCACACCGGCCGCCACCTGGGCGAGATCGACGAGCGGCACATGATCCTCCAGGAGGAGCTCGTGGCCCACGTCCACGATCTCGTGAAGCGCATCGACCTGGTCCTGGCCGAGGCGGAGAAGGGGCGGCTGGGCCTGGAGCACGGCCTCGCGTGACGTGCGGGCCCGCCTCCTCCGCCTCGAGGAGCGTCTCGGCCGCGGATGAAGACGGTCCTCGTCTGCGGCGTGCAGGCCCCGTTCATCACCGGGGGCGCCGAGATCCTGGTCGCGGAGCTCCGGGTCAACCTGGAGCGCCGCGGCTTCCGGGTCGACGTGGTGAACGTCCCCTTCAAGTGGTACCCGGTGTCGGAGATCGTGCGACAGGCCCTGGCCTGGCGGCTCCTCGACGTGACCGAGAGCAACGGCACCCGCGGTGGACCTCGTGATCCCCACCAAGTTCCCGTCCTACCTCGTGCGCCACCCGCGCAAGGTGACCTGGCTCTTCCATCAGCACCGCGAAGCCTACGACCTCTTCGGCACGCCCTACGGCTCCTTCACCGACGGGCCCGGAGGACGCGCGGGTGCGCGAGGCGATCGTGGCCATGGACCAGGCCGGGCTCGGGGAGTGCCGCGAGGTGTTCACGATCTCCCGGAACGTCGCGGATCGGCTCTCGGCGCTACAACGGCCTCCACGGCACGCCCCTCTATCCGCCGCCCCAGCATCTCGGCCGCTACCGCCGCGACGGCTATCGGCGACTACCTCTTCTACGCCGGGCGTCTCGACCGGCTGAAGCGGCTCGACCTGGCCATCGACGCCATGAAGCGCGCGCGGCCGGGGGCCCGGCTCAAGATCGCGGGAACGGGGCCGCTCCAGGAGGAGCTCCAGAAGCAGATCGCGGGCCTGGGCGTCGAGGATCGGGTGGAGCTCCTGGGCTTCGTCTCCGCCGACGACCTGATCGACCTCTACGCGGGATGCCGCGCCGCCTACTACGCTCCCCTCAACGAAGACTACGGCTACGTGACGGTGGAGGCCTTCCTCTCGCAGCAAGCCGGTGCTCACCACCACCGACGCCGGCGGACCCCTCGAGTTCGTGGTCGACGGCGAGAACGGCGTGGTCACGGCGCCCGAGCCCGAGGCGGTCGCCGCCGGCATCGATCGGGTGTTCGCCCTCCCGGAGGCGCGTCTCGCGCGAGATGGGCGAGGAGGGACACGGGCGGGTCTCCGGAATCACCTGGGATCACGTGATCGACACGCCTGACCGAGGGCCTCCGGTGAAGCTCGCGCGTCTGGAGCCCGCTGCCGCCGGCTCCCTCCGGCGTGGCCGACTACGTGGCCGAGCAGCTCCCGGCCCTCGCGCGACACTTCGCGGTGCAGGCCGTGGTCGAAGACCCCGCCGCCGTCGATCGGGGGCGCATCCCTGGGCTCGAAGTGGTGACCCCGGGGCGAGACCGAGGCCGATCTCGACCTCTACCACCTCGGGAACTCGCCGGCCCATGCCTACGTCTACCGAGCGGCGCGACTGCACGGCCCGGAGTCGCGTTCCTGCACGAGTGGAGCCTCCACCACCTGGTGCTCCACGAGACCGTCGAGCGCGGAGACGTCGCGGGCTACCTGCGGGAGATGCGGCGGGCCCACGGGGAGACGGGCACCTTCGTGGGCCGCCAGGTGGCGCGCGGCCTCGGCGGCGACCTCTTCGCGGCGATGCTGCCCTTGAACGAGCGCGTCCTCGAAGCGAGCCTGGCGGTGGTGACCCTCACGCGGGAGACCTATGGTCGCGCCCGGCAGCGCATGCCCGGCCGCCCGGCCCTGGCCCTCCCCCTGCACTTCGCTTCGCCGCTCGATGCCCGCGCCGTCTCGCGACGAAGCGCGGCGCGCGCTGGGCCTGGCCCGAGACCTTCGGCTCGTGACCGCCCCGGGCCTGGGTACGGCCGCCAAGCGGCTCGACCTCGCGGTTCGAGCGGTGGCTCGCCTCCGTGACCGCGACCCTCGCGTTCGCCTCGTGGTGGCCGGCGAGCTCGATCCGGCGGCGGGGATCCGGGAAGCGGCCGCGCGACGCCGGCCTCGGCGAAGGACTGCTCGTGACCGGCCGCCTGTCCCTCGAAGACTTCACGCGTCATCTCGCGGCCGCGGACGTGGTCCTGGCGCTTCGCTTCCCGAGCCATGGCGAGATGTCCGCGGCACTCGTCCGCGCGCTGGGGCTCGGCCGGCCGGCCCTCGTGAGCGCGGGCACGCCGGCCGGTCTGGAGTTTCCCGAGGGTGTGGTGGTGCCGGTCAACCCCGGGACCCACCGAGGCGGAGGAGCTCTTGGCCCTGCTTGCAGCGGCTGCTCGGAGACGCGGCGTTGCGCGAGACGATCGGCGGTCTCGCCCGCGACTACGTGGCCGAGCGGCACGGCCTCGCCGAGACGGCAGCGGTCCTGGCCGGATTTCTGGGCGAGGTTGCCGCGAGGCGGGAGGAGCTCCTTGGCGTTCTCGATCGAGACGCGGAGGACGGGACCCTCGAGTCCTACTTCCGCGAAGAGATACGGTGGGCCGCGCGAGACCTGGGCTTGAGCGGCGCCGGGTTCGGGAAGCAAGACCTGTTCGGCGACATCGGAGGCGGCCGCTGAACACTCCCTTCCTCTCCGTCATCATCCCTGCCTACAACGAGGCCGATCGCCTGCCCCCGACGCTCGCGTCCATCCGGGGCTTCCTCGACGGCTGGGGCCGGACCTACGAGATCCTGGTGGTCGACGACGGGTCGACCGACGAGACGGCGGCGCGCGCGCGGGCGGCGGGGGGGCCGACCGTCACCGTGCTCGCCAACGAGAGAAACCGAGGCAAGGGGCTACTCCGTTCGGCGGGGCATGCTGGCGGCCAGGGGAGACCTGCGCCTCATGTGCGACGCCGACCTCTCGACCCCCATCTAGGAGTTCCCTCGACTCCTGGCCGGCTCGACGACGGGCACGACGTGGCGATCGGCTCGCGCGCCCTGCCCGACTCCAAGGTCGAGGTGCGTCAGCCGCTCTACCGCGAGAGCATGGGGCGGCTCTACAACCAACTGGTTCGGCTCCTCCTCCTGAGCGGGCTCCACGACACCCAGTGCGGCTTCAAGCTCTTCACCGCGAACGCCGCCCGTTTGGCCTTCGCGCCGGCGCGGCTCGATGGATTCTCCTTCGACGTCGAGACCCTCTTCATCGCCCGCCGACGCGGGCTCAAGATCGCCGAGGTGGCGGTCACCTGGCGCAACGACGCCGCCAGCCGGGTGGGAATGGCGCGAGGGGCTCTGGCCTTCTTCGACCTGCTCCGCATCCGGGCCAACGACCTCCTCGGACGCTACGAGGCCGTGCCCCTCAGGGGTTGTAGCGGACCTCGGCGCCCGCGCGCAGCTCCTTGACCCATCCCTCGATGCGGGCGTCGAGATCCCTCCGGACCAGTTGCTCGCGGAGCGGCCCGGACACCTCCGCGAACGAGGGGGCGTCGGGTCGTCTGGCCATACTCGGGCGTCGTAGGCTTCGCGAACCACGTCGTCGGACACCCGGACCTGGGGCAGGAAGCGCAGGTTCGACGTACTGGAGAATGATGGCCTGGCGGCGCACCAACCGGCGCAGGTCGACCTCGGCCACGCGGTCCTTGAGCTCGGGACGTTCGGCCAGGAGCTCGCGCGTAGGCCTTGTCCTCGAGGCTCGCGGCCGCCGCCGCCGCGGGAAGGCGCGAGGCCTCGCGAAGCATCAGGTCTTCGTCGATGAGGGCGTCGACCGCGGCCGGGCGCGCGAGACCCCGCACCGCCTCGATGGCCTGGACCTCCGACAGAAGGATCGGCCTGCTGGTCGACCGCGGCCAGGACCCGTTCGTTGACCTCGGCCCGCGGCGAGCCCGGGCCGGATGGCGAGGAGAGCCACGAGGGCCACGGCGAGGGGCCGACCCTCTCGGTCAGAACGCATTGCCGATCGTGACGTGGATGTGGTACGGACCTTCGCCCGGGCGCGCGGTTGAGCTTGTAGCCCCAGTCGACGCGCACCGGTCCCACCGGGGTCTTGTAGCGCAAGCCGAGCCCGGTCGTGTAGAAGATCTCCTTGAGGTCGATGTCGGAGACCACGGGGTAGACCGACCCCGCATCGGTGAAGGCCGCGAAGGACAGGGTCCGGCGGAGGTCGTAGCGCAGCTCGAGCCCGCCGAAGAGCAGGGCGTTTCCTCCCGTGGGCACGAACTCGCCGCTGCTTCCGAGCTCGAGCGGGCCTGCGTAGTCGGTCTTGAACCCTCGCGGGCCGTAGTCGCCCCCGGCGAAGAAGCGCTCGGGCAGGGGCAGCTGAACCGGCTCGCCCTCGCCGAAGGCCCGGGCGAGGCCGAGACGCCCGGCAAAGGCCAGGGTGAGATTCGAACGGACCCGGCGGTAGGTCGCGGCCTGCAAGAACCCCTTCACGAAGCGGGCGCCCCCGAGGAGCGGAAACGAAGACTGGACGTCCGCGCCCAGAAAGAGTGCCCGCGGCGCGGGTCGAGAGAGTCGTCGCGACGGTCGTCGACGAGGGAGAGGGAGGGACCGGAGAGGGTGTAGTTGCGGAACTGACGCTCGACCTCGTCGAGCGGGATCTCCAGGTCGAAGACGTGGGTGTCCTGGTAGGTGTAGCGCACGCTCAAGCTCGTGTGCTCGCCCAGTCGGGTCACGGTCTGCGCCAGGACCCCGGTGCGCTTGAAGCTGAAGCCGGTGCGATCCTCCTCCTCGCGGAAGCCGGCGAGGTAGAGGTCGCGCTTGCGCCCGAAGAGGTAGGGCTCGCGGTACCCGAGCACGAAGCGGCTTCCCCGAAAGCTGCCCCGGGCATAGGCGGTGAGGGTACGGTCGAGGCCCCCGACGTTGCGGCGCGTGACCTCGATGCTGCCGCGAAGCAACTCCCTCTCCGAGTAGCCCACGCCGTAGGAGAAGGTGGTGCGGGGGGCTTCGTCGACGGCCACCACGACGCTCCGTGGCCGCACCGCGCCCCGCGCTCTGGTCGGTGAGGCTGACCCGATCGAAGATGCCGAGCGCCCCCAGTCGTCTTCTGGCTCTCGAGCAAGCGGCCGAGGCCCAGGGGCTTGCCCTCTTCGACCTTGAGCTCGCGGCGCACCACCTCCTCGCGCGTCTGGCGCAGGCCGGCCACCACCACCGCCGCCACCTCGGTGCGGGGGCCGGGCTCGACCTGCAGCCGGATCCGGGCCGAGGTCCGGTCCTCGGAGAAGGCCACGTCGGGGGTCACGGTGACATCGAGGTAGCCTTCGTCACGATAGGCGGACAGGAGCGCGTTCCGGTCCGCCGCGAGCTCGCGGACTCGGTACGGCTGACCGACCCGGCTGCGCAGCTCCAGGCGGCCTCCCCGGGGCCAGGGCGGCCGGCGAATCGACGGCGAAGGCGTCGATGACGCTCCGCGGGCCCCGGCCGGGCCCGGAAGACGACGGGAAGGTTCCCTCCGCCTTCGGGAACCACGGACTCGACCCGGGCTTCGGAGTGGCCGCTCTCCTCGAGGGCGCGGGTCAGGGCACGCACGTCCGCTTCCAGGGTCGCCTCTTCCAGGGGCAGGCCGACCCGGGTCGCGAGCGGAGGTGGAATCCCTTCGAAGTCCTCCACGTCGGACCGAGGACACCGTGGCGGCCGGGCCCGGCTTCACCTCGTAGACCACGGCGACCCCGGGTGGACGCTCCTCTTCGCGGACGTGGACCTGGGCGTCGCGGTGGCCGCGGCGACGAAGGTCCGCCTCCAGCCGCTCTCCGCCGGCCTCCTGGGCATCCTTGCGCAGGCCGCCGTCGCGCAGGATCTGCTCGACTTCCTTTTCGAGCGCGCGGGGGAAGGATGCGCCCTGGATCTCGAGGACCGCGATCGGGCCCGCGGTCACCGCGAACACCAGGTCGACCTGGGCCGTGGACGGATCGTAGACGTCGCGCACGTCGACCTGGGCGCCCCAGCGGCCGGCGTCGACGAGCCGGCGCTGCATGGCCTGCGCGGCTTTCTCGGCCCGCGCCCGCACGAAGGGCGCGCCGGGCGGAGGCTCGGCCGTTCCCGCGAGGAGCGATCGCTCCGGGATCTCGAGGCCCTCGAAGGCGAGCCGGGCGACCCGAGCGCGTGGGCCCGCTGTGATGTGAAGGACGAGGTCGGAGCCCTGGAAAGGGTCTGCTCGCGGGTCGGGCCTCCGTCTTGACCTGCGCCTCCAGATAGCCTGCGGCCACCAGGGCGCGCGTCACTTCCCGGCCGGCGGCTTCGAGCCGATTCGGCCAGAGGGCCTCGCCGGCGTGGAGCCGCGTGAGGCTCCAGAGCTCGCGCGGAGAGCGGACGGCGTCGCCCTCGACCTTGACGTCGAGGAGGCGGGGCGACGGCCGCGGCCGGATCGCGACGTCGACGCCCAGGGGTCCATCCACGACGTCCACCGGCACGTCCTCGAACTCGCCGGTGGCGAACAAGCAGCTCCACGGTCCGCCGGACCGTGATCGGGTCCCACGGCTCGCCTTCGCGAATCGTCACGTAGCGCTTCACGCGGGCGGCGGCCTCCGGCGGCAGCTCGAGGGTGACGCGGTGCACCTTGGCGGCGGAGGACGGCGCCGAGGAAAGGCCCGCGGCGGCCAGGAGGAAGGCCGTGAGGGCGCTCATGGGCGGGTCCGCCGCAGGCGCAGGTCGAAGCCGAACCCGCCCGGCTGCTCTCGGGTCAGGAGCAGCGAGAGGCGGTCGGAAAGGATGTACTCGACGCTCAGGATTCGCTCCTCCGTGCCCCGAAGGTCCTGGGAATAGATGACGGAGAGGTCGGGATTGAGCCTCTTGCCCACGGTGAGGCGTGCGGAGGTGGTGGTGCCCGGCGCCGCCCCGCACGATCGAGGGGTCGATCGAGAAGCGGTTCAAGCCGAAGACCCTCTCGACCCCGCGCTCGAGCCCGACCTGCTCGGAGAGCCGGCCCGCGGCCAGGGTGGCGGCGCCCGGTGGCCGCGAGCTGGGTCTGGCCGGCCTGGGCCTCGGTCAGGCTGGACACGACGCTCTCGTCGGCTCCGGCCAGGAGGTTCAGGATCTGCACCGACGGAGAGGGGCGGGTCGGAAGACAGGGTGGGGGTGACCCGGTCCAGGGTGCCGTTGACCTTGAGGTTGACCCGGTACGACCGGATGCGGGTCTCGGCTTCGATGTCGAAGAGGGGGTCGATCTTCCGCGGGTTCGTGAAGTCGATGACCCCGCGCCGGATCACGTAGGTCTGGCCCTGGAAGTAGAGGCGCCCTCGGTCGACCTCGGCCCGGCCCACCACGACAGGCTCTGCTGCCGTGCCTTGCAGGGTCAGATCGGCGCGCGCCTGCAGGTTGGCCAGGTTGTTGTCGATGCGCAGCGTGCCCGGGGCCCGGATCTTGAGGTCGAAGCGCAGGCCTTCGTCGAGATGGTGGCGCCGGCGGCTTCGGCCGGGGGTCGCGTGGCCAGGAGCTCGCTGGCCACGTCGTAGCGGCGGCTGTAGGTCGCCTGCTGCACGTCGATGGAACCGGTCAGCCACTGGCGGTCCTCGTCGCCGAAGAAGCGAATGTCCGCGTCGAGAAGGCTCCTTATGCCCTCGGGATAGCGTAGGGCGATTCCCTGCCCCACCGGGCGCAGGTCGAAGGAGGTGAGGCGTCCCTGCGCGTACGTGGCCCGACCCTGCAGCTCGACGGAGCCTCCCGCGAGGGTGCCCGTGAGCCCCTCCACCTCGAGCGCGGACTCGTTGAAACGCAGGGTGCCTTGCGCGTTCCCTCGAGACCGTGGGGGAACCCGCGCATCCGAAGGCCGGCGCCCTCGAGGGTGAGGCGTCCATCGACGCGCGGGTCGGCCGTGGTCCCGCTCACGTTGACCGACAAGCGGGCGCTGCCGGAGCCGCGGAGTCGCCGGCTGAGCGCGGCGAGGGCCCGAAGGTCGGCGGTGCCGCGCGCCGTGATCGCGAGCGCGGCGGAGCCCAACACGCCCGCCTCGCCCGCGATCTCGAGGTCGGTCCCCTCGCCCGCGAGGCGCAAGGTCTTGAGGCGTCAGGGCACCGTTCGCGAGCTCGAGGCGCACGGGCTCCCGGCTCTTGACGGGGTACTCGGGAAAGAGGAGCGACAGCTCGGCGAGGCGCGACCTCTCCCGAGAGCGACCTCGGGGTGTCGAGCGGGCCTCGGATCGCGACCTGGCCGGTCACGATGAGTCCCAGCGGCGGCGGCAGGGTCGGGAGGAGGGCGCGCAGGAAAGGATCGAGGCTCGTGCTCCCGCTCTCGAAGCGAAGGTCCGCGGCGTAGGGTGTTGTCGGCGCCGACGGAGCCTCGGAGGGCGAGATCGACGCGAGGAGATCGACAACGGGCGTCGACCGCGACCCGGCCGTCCCCGGAGCCCTTGAAGGTCGCGTCCAGGGCACCCAGGCCCTCGTCGCCCACGAAGAGGCGGTCGGAACGAAGCGTCGCGCGAAGTCGGGGGCGGTCCAGGGTCCCCTGGAGGGTGACGCGGCCCTTGGAGTCGGCCCCCGACCCGCAGGGCGGGTGACGCGGGCGGAAGAACCGCAGCGGCGTCGACGTCCTGGACCTCGGCGGTCCCGTCGTAGACGCCCTCGTCGGTCAACGATCCGCCGAAGGAGCAGGCGCCCGCCGCCGAGCTGGGCGCCTGTCCGTCGGTCACCGCGGTGACGTCTCCGCGCCATTCGGTCGCGATTCGGGCGCCGTCGAAGGGGACGCCGTAGTAGCGGCCGTTCACCGCCGAGACCACGGCCGAGCCCTCGGGCCGGCTGCGGCGACCCTTGAGGGTGGCCTCACCCGTGAGCGCGCCCGTCACCCTCGAGATCCCACGACATGGCCTTCACGATGTCCTCGGCCGGCCAGCCCGAGAGTCGCACGCGAGCGTCGAGCGCGTCCTGCGCCCCGAAGAACCCGGTCTCGACGAGGCCGTCCAGCCAGAGCTCCGCGCCGCCTCGGGAGAGCACGAGAGAATGGGAGCGGACGGAGGCGGCGTCCGCGGATCCGGCCCACTCGGCCTTGCCCCAGACCACGCCGGCGTAGCCGACGTCGCGCCCGGAGAAGCGGCCTTCGAAGACGGGAGCTCCGAGGGTGCCTCGCCACCGTCCGCGAAAGAGGCCCGTGCCCGTGAACCCCGAGAGGTTGGGCCTCGGCGTTGCCGAGCGCCCGCCGCACCCGGAGAAGCAGCTCGTCGGTCGCGCGGAGGTCGGTGCTGTCCGCATCGAGGGCGAGGTCGGCCCGGTCGTCGCGCTCGACGCGGCCCGACAGGCGCGCGTGCGTCGTGGCGTGCGCAGGTCGGCGCGCTCGACGTGCTCCACTCCCTGGTCGGAGCTCCATTCGAACCGGCCGGAGAGCGGGGTCCGGCCGTCGGCGCGCTCGGCGAGGTCGAGCGTGATCGGCGCCGGTGATCTGCCGGACCCGGCCCTTGGGCCACTCCACGCTCAGATCTCCGGTGGCGGACGCGCCGATCTGGAGCGGTCCGTAGTGGAAGAGCGCCCGGAGCAGCGCCTCGGCATCGACGTCGCTGGACCGGGCCCCGGATCCGGATCGGGCGCAGGGAGCCCGAAGGGACGTCGACGTCCAGGGTGCCCGCACCCCCGAGGGCCTGGAGCTCGAGATGCCGGAGCACCACCCCGTCGCTGCTCCACGCGAGCTCGCCTCCGAAACGGTCGACGGGATTGCCGTCGAAGGCGCCCTCCTGGCCTTCCATCCTGCCGTCGATGCGAAAGCGGGAACCGTCGACGGAGACCGTCCCCTGCCAGCGGGCCGCGCCCTTGATGCCGAGGCCGGTGCGCATGACGTGTTGCTCGAGCATGTCGAGGTCCACCGGTCCGTCGAGGGTGAACTGGCCGAGGGTTCGGCCCGCCGAACCGGATCTGTCCTCGCCAGGCGAGGTCGGTGCCCCGCGCGCGCAGGTGGCCGGACTCCGCGGTCACCACCGGTCCGTCGATCCCCAGGGTCACGTCGGCGCTCACCGGCAGGACCGGAGCCGGTGCCGAAGCGGAGGGTGCCCGGGCCGAAGGAGAGGCTGCCCTCGAGGCCGCGCGGGCGGCGGGCCACGAGACGGCCCTGGAAGTCGGGCAGGTCCAGGTCCATCGGGACCCGCTCGTGCTCGAGCACGAGCTCGCCCCTCTGGATGACGATCCGGCCGATGCTGACCTCGATCCCGCGCGCCTCCGCGCTCCGCCGGTCTTCGGGATGTTGTCTCCGCCCTGGAGGAAGCTGTGGACGTAGATGCGCGGTCCCTCGAGGCGTACGCGCGAGAGCACCAGTCGCCCGAAGCGTAGAGGAGCGATGCTCGGCGTGACCAGGACTCGAGGCACCTCGAGGAACGGGGCGGACCCTGGACCCTCGCCGCCCACCCGGAGGTCCTTGAGCTCGACCGCGAGCGGATAGGCGTGAAACCGAACCTCGCCGAGCACGACCGGGCGATGGAAGGCCGCGGAGAGGGTCCGCGCCAGCTGGCCTGCGAGCCAGTCGGGCAGGCCGCGGGCGAGCAGGACGAGGCCGCCCAGGAGGACCAGCGCGACGAGGAGCAGGCGGCGCCGGCGCATCGTAGGGCGGTCCTATCCCACGACGGCCAGGAGCGCGCCGGATTCGACGGTCTGCCCTTCGCGGGCGGGGAGCTCGAGCACCGCGCCGGCTCGCGGCGCGCGGAGCTCGTTCTCCATCTTCATCGCCTCGATGACCACGAGCCCGGCTCCCGCGGCCACGGTCTGCCCCTCCGTCACCAGCACCCGGGCCACCTTGCCCGGCATGGGAGCCATCACCCGGGCCGGACCCGACGCGGCGTGGGGCGGGCCGGAAACCGGCGGCCCGGGTGACGTCCCGCAGGTCGACTTCGACGAGCTCCTCGGGAAGGGTGACGTCGAAGACGGCGCCGCGCCGGAAGAGGCCGGCCTCGTGGGCCTGGCCTTCGATGGAAAGGACCAGGAACGGACGCGTCTCGCTCACCTCGACGCTCAGGGTGCGGCCGTCGATCGCGACGGTGTAGGCCCCGTTCCGGGCCTGGACCTCGAGACGGAAGGTCTCGCCGCCGGCCTTCGCTTCGAAGATCATGCGCGGCCGCGCTGCCCCTCGCGAAGGCCCGCCTGCCACCAGGCGGACGCCGGGGCGCCGGCGCGCTCGGGGGCGTGCGGGCTGGCGATCGCGGAACGCGTGGACCGCGGCGGCGATGGCGGCGGTCAGGAGGCGGTCGCGGCTCGGGGGCTCCGCGGGCAGGCCGGCGAGGAACGAGGTGTCGAAGTCGCCGGCCAGCGAAACGCCTCGTTCCGGAGCACCCGGGCGAAGAGGGGAAGAGTCGTGCGAAGGCCGACGATCTGGTACTCGGCCACCGCGCGCGCCATCCGCGCGATGGCCTGGGCGCGGTCCTCGCCGTGGGCCACGAGCTTCGAGAGCAGGGGATCGTAGTGGATGGGCACGTCGTATCCGACGAACACGCCGGAGTCGTCGCGGATGCCGGGGCCGCCCGGCGCCCGCAGGCCGAGGATGCGTCCGGGGCTCGGGAGGAAGCCCTGGTCGGGGTCTTCGGCGTAGACCCGGCACTCGATCGCGTGGCCCCGCTGGTTGAGGTCGGCCTGCCGGAAGGGGAGGGGCTCTCCCTGGGCGATGCGGATCTGGAGCTTCACGAGGTCCTGGCCCGTGACCATCTCCGTGACCGGGTGCTCGACCTGGAGCCGCGTGTTCATCTCGAGGAAGTAGGGGGCGCCGTCCGCGTCGACGAGGAACTCGAGGGTTCCGGCGTTGACGTAGCCGGTGCGACGGACGAGGGCCACGGCGAGATCGCCCATCCGCGCCCGCAGAGCTCCGGGGTGACGAAGGGGGACGGGCTCTCCTCGATCACCTTCTGGTGCCGCCTTTGGATGGAGCACTCGCGCTCGAAGAGGTGCACGGCGTTGCCGTGCTCGTCGGCCAGGACCTGGATCTCGATGTGGCGCGGGCTCTTGGATCGCCTTTTCCACGTAGACCCGGTCGTCGCCGAAGGCGCTCCTGGCTTCGCTGCGGGCACGGGCCGTGGCCGCGACCAGGTCGCCGGGCCCGGCCACGAGGCGCATGCCCTTGCCTCCGCCCCCGGCCGCCGCCTTCAGCATCACGGGGAAGCCGAGGGCGCTGGCCTCGCGCGCGATTGCGGCGTCGTCCGAGAGCGGCTCCAGGGTCCCCGGGCACCACCGGGCAGGCCGGCGGCCACGGCCGCGCGACGGGCGGAGGTCTTCTCCCCGAGGAGGGCCATGGTGTCGCTTCGGGGGCCGATGAAGACGAGCCCGCGCCGCAGCGCAATCGCGCGCGAAGTCGGGGTTCTCGGCCAGGAAGCCGTAGCCGGGGTGGATGGCATCGGCCCCGCGCGAAGAGCCGCCTCGATCACGCGGTCGGACCGCAGGTACGACTCGCGGGAGGGGCCGGCGCCCAGGAGGTAGGACTCGTCGGCCATGCGGACGTGGAGGGCGCCCTGGTCGGCCTCGGAGTGCACGGCCACCGGCGCGATGCCCATCTCGCGGCAGGCGCGGATGACGCGGACCGCGATCTCGCCGCGGTTCGCGATCAGGATCTTGCGAAAGGCCCTCACGGATCGGCGCCTGCCTTCATAGCGGGATGTTGCCGTGCTTCCTGGGGGGGTTCGAGTCGCGCTTCGTTCGGGTGAGGGCGAGGCCGGCGACGATCTTGCGGCGGGTCTGGCGCGGCTCGATGACCTCGTCGACGAAGCCGCGCTCCGCGGCGACGTAGGGGTTCGCGAACTTCTCGCGGAACTCGGCGACGCGCTCCGCGCGCAGGGCGTCCGGGTCGTCGGCCTTCGCGAGCTCGCGGCGGTAGAGCACGTTCACGGCGCCCTCGGGGCCCATCACCGCGATCTCCGCGGTGGGGTAGGCGAGGTTCAAGTCCGTGCGGATGTGCTTGCTGGCCATCACGCAGTAGGCCCCGCCGTAGGCCTTGCGGGTGATGACCGTGATCTTGGGGACGGTGGCCTCGGCGAAGGCGTAGAGCAGCTTCGCGCCGTGGCGGATGATGCCGCCCCACTCCTGCCCGGTGCCGGGAAGGAAGCCGGGCACGTCCTCGAAGGTCACGAGAGGGAGGTTGAACGCGTCGCAGAAGCGGACGAAGCGAGCGGCCTTGACCGAGGCGTCGATGTCCAGACAGCCGGCCAGGACCGCGGGCTGGTTGGCCACGATCCCGACGCTCTGCCCCGCGAAGCGCGCGAAGCCGACCACGATGTTCTGGGCGAAGTGCGCGTGCACCTCGAGGAAGCGGCGGTCGTCGACCACGGCCGCGATGAGGTCCTTCATGTCGTAGGGCTTCGTGGTCTCCGCGGGAACCAGGGTGTCCAGGGCGGGCTCGTCGCGGTCGGGAGGGTCGTCGGTCTTCCGCGGGGGAGCCTGCTCCAGGTTGTTCGAGGGCAGGTAGGAGAGAAGCTCGCGGATGAGGGCGAGGCACGGCGCGGTCGTCGTCGACCGCGAAGTGGGCGACCCCGGAGCGCGCGTTGTGGGTCATGGCCCCGCCCAGGTCCTCCTTGTTCACCTCCTCGTGGGTCACGGTCCGGATGACGTCGGGACCGGTCACGAACATGTACGAGGTGTCCTTGACCATCACGTTGAAGTCGGTGATGGCGGGGCTGTAGACGGCGCCGCCGGCGCAGGGACCGAGGATGGCCGAGATCTGGGGAACGACCCCCGAGGCCAGGGTGTTCCGGAGGAAGATGTCGGCGTAGCCGGCGAGGGACGCGACGCCTTCCTGGATGCGCGCGCCTCCGGAGTCGTTGAGCCCGATGACGGGCGCACCCGCCTTGAGGGCGAGGTCCATGACCTTGCAGATCTTCCGGGCGTTCGTCTCGGAGAGGCTTCCTCCGAACACCGTGAAGTCCTGGGCGAAGACGAAAGACGAGACGGCCGTCGATGCGGCCGTGGCCGGAGACGACGCCGTCCCCGGGCACCTTCTGGTCGGCCATCCCGAAGTCGAGGCAGCGATGCTCGACGAGCTTGTCGAGCTCCTCGAAGCTGCCCTCGTCGAGGAGGAGGTCGACCCGCTCCCGAGCCGTGAGCTTGCCCTCGGCGTGCTGCCGCTCGCGACGCTCGGGGCCACCGCCTTCCTCGGCCCTCCGGTTCCGTTCGCGGAGGACCTGGGTACGGTTCAGTCACGGGCGTGCTCCGGACCGCCTAGTTGGCCATGCCGCAGCTGCCGCCGCCGCAGGCGGGAGCGCCGCAGCCACCGGCCGGAGCTCCACAGCCCATGGAGGGAGCGGAGCCTTGGGCCGTGGAGACGGCGAAGGTCGAGATCTGCTTCTCCACCGTGGTGCTGGAGCAGGCGGGGCACGAGGTGGCGTCGCCCCAGCGGCGCACGAGCTTTTCGAACTCGAGAGCGCATGTCCGCACAGCGGTATTCGTAGATGGGCATGCTACCGCCGGCCGACGGGGCTCGCTCGGTCGGCTCGGAGGGTCTATCTAGCCCTCGTGGCGCGTTCGATGATAGTCCGCCTCAGGGGAGGTTGCCGAGGAGGGGCGCCGAGTGCGCGCTCTCGTTGCCCGCCCGGTCGACGGCGGTGATGGTGTAGCGGTAGGCGGTCCCGCGCGCCGCGGTGGTGTCCAGGAACACCGCGGTCCCGGCGGGAACTTCGGCGATCTTCTCCGCGGCGCCGTTGGGCCCGGCGCGATACACGCGGTAGAAGGCGAGGTCGGCCTCCGGCGAGGGGCTCCAGCGAAGCTCGAGGGCGCCGGGCTCGGCCAGGAGGGTCAGGCCGGCGGGCACCGTGGGCGGGGCGATGTCGCGCGCGGTGAGGCAGACCTCGTTCGAGCTGGCCGCTCTCGATGAGCGGGTCGTGGGAGACGACCGCGCGTACGACGTAGCACCACTCCTGACCCGCCGTCGCGCTCGCCGTCGAGGTGGCTCTTGTCGGAGGTGGGCTCCGCGAAGAGCGGACGGTCGTAGCGGTCGGCCTTGGCGCGACGATAGACCCAGAACCCCGATTTCGGCAGGGGTAGCTCGGCCGGAGTCGCGGTCGTCGGGGCGGACGTCGTCGGGGCGTCGGCGGTGTGGCGCAAGCGATGGGGCGGAGGCGGGGGCGCCGCTTGCGGGCGGCGCAGGGCGGCGTGGCCGGGGGAGGAGACACGGGAGCGGGAAGCGGGGTGGGCCTCTTGCCCGACCACTTCAGCTGCACTCCTCCCTCGCTGAGAGTCGCCACGAGCTCGAAGGGGGCTGCGGGCGGGGCCTGGACGGGCAGGGTCAGGATGCCGGTCATGGCCGATGGCTTGCCCGAGGCGACCGCGCGGGCCGCGATGCGGACGAGGGTGCCGGCCGCGGGCAGGGTGTCGGGTTCGGTGAAGGGCTCGCCGGGCTGGACGGCGAAGGAGCGTTTCCGGGCGAGCTTCAGGAAGTCGCCCGTCGCCGTCGGCGCGCAGGATCTCCACGGTGAGAGGCTTGAGGGCCACGCCTTCGGTGGAGAGGCGAGGGGCAGTGCCCGAGATCTCGAGGCGGTCCGCCGCGCTGCGCGATGCGGAAGGAGGCGAGCGGTTGCGGGGTCTTGCGCAGAGGCGGTCGCGGGTCGCCACGCTTGCCGCAGGCCAGCGCGAGCGGGAGCGAGGTGAGGGCGAGGAGACGGACGGGTCTTGCTCATCAGAGGATGAAGCGGCTCAGGTCCTGGTCGCGCACGAGGGGCTCGAGCTTGCGCCGCACCTCCTCGGCGTCGATGACGACCGGCGCCGCTGCCGGCCGTGCCCGGCCTCGAAGGAGATGTCCTCGAGGACGGTCTCGAGCACGGTGGCGAGGCGGCGGGCGCCGATGTTCTCGGCCGATTGGTTGACCTGCGGCGGCCATCCGCGCGAGCTCGCGGATCGCCTCGGGCGTGAAGCGCAGGTCGACCCCTTCGGTGGAGAGGAGGGCCTGGTACTGGCCGACGAGGGCGCTCTTGGGCTCGGTGAGGATGCGGACGAAGTCCTCCTCGCCCAGGGAGGTGAGCTCCACCCGGATGGGGAATCGGCCCTGCAGCTCGGGGATGAGGTCGGCGGGCTTGCTGACGTGGAAGGCGCCCGCGGCGATGAAGAGGATGTGGTCGGTGCGGACGGGGCCGTGCTTGGTGGAGACGGTCGTGCCTTCGACGATGGGCAGGAGGTCGCGCTGCACGCCTTCGCGGGAGACGTCGGGACCGCGGCCCGCCTCGCGGCCCGCGATCTTGTCGATCTCGTCGAGGAAGACGATGCCCGAGGACTGGACACGCTCGAGGGCGGTCCGCGCCACGAGGTCGCGGTCCACGAGGCGGCCCTCCTCGTCCTGCCGCAGGACCTCGCGGGCCTCCGCGACGGGCAGCGGCGCGGCGCTTCGGTCCGGCCGCCGAAGAGGCCGGGCAGCATGTCCCGGAGGTTCAGGTCCATCTCCTCGACGCCCTGGTTGGTGAGGACCTGGAAGCCCGGAGAAGCCCTTCTCGGGGACCTCGACCTCGACCACCCGCGACTCGAGGAGCCCCGCGCGCAGCTGTTCGCGGAGCTTCTCGCGGGTGGTCCGGAGCAGGGTCGCGGGCGGCGAGGACGGTGTCCGGTCCGCCCTCGGGGCGAGGCGGCCGGGCGGCGGGCGGCGGCAAGAGCAGGTCGAGGAGCCGCTCCTCGACGTTCTCCTCGGCCTTCTTGCGGATCTCGACGGTGCGCTCGCGGCGGACCATGTCGATGGCCGACTCCACGAGGTCGCGGATGATCGAATCCACGTCGCGGCCGACGTAGCCGACCTCGGTGAACTTGCTGGCTTCGACCTTGACGAAGGGGCTGCCGGAGAGACGGGCGAGACGGCGCGCGATCTCGGTCTTGCCCACGCCGGTGGGGCCGATCATGAGGATGTTCTTGGGGGTGATGTCGGCGGCCTGCTCGGGGGGCAGCCGCTGGCGGCGGACGCGGTTGCGCAGGGCGATGGCCACCGCGCGCTTGGCGGCGGCCTGGCCGATGACGTGGCGGTCGAGCTCGGCCACGATCTCGCGGGGCGACAGGGCGTCGAGGAGCCGGGGCTCCTCGCTGCTCGCGGGCAGGGGAATGGGCATCGGGCTAGAGGGTTTCCACGACGATCTGGTCGTTCGTGTAGATGCAGATCTCGGCGGCGATGCGGAGCGCCTCCCGGGCGACGTCGCCGGCGGCGAGGCCGGTGTGGCGCACGAGGGCGCGGGCGGCGGCCAGGGCGAAGGGGCCGCCGCTGCCCACGGCGGCGAGGCCGTCGTCGGGGGCGATCACGTCGCCGGAGCCGGAGAGCACGAAGCTCGACTGGCGGTCGGCCACGATCAGGAAGGCCTCGAGGCGGCGCAGGACGCGGTCGGTCCGCCAGTCCTTGCTGAGCTCGACCGCCGCGCGCTCGAGGTTGCCGCGGTGCTCCTCGAGCTTCGCTTCGAACTTGGTGAAGAGGCTCAAGGCGTCGGCGGTCGAGCCCGCGAAGCCGGCCAGCACCTGGCCGTTGTGGAGGCGGCGGATCTTGCGGGCGGTGTGCTTGACCACGGTCGCGCCGAGGGTCACCTGGCCGTCGCCGGCGACCGCGCAGCCCCCGAGGTGGCGGACGGCGAGGATGGTGGTTCCGTGAAGAGTGGTGGCCATCCGAGGGAGCCTTCCGGGGCGGTGGCGAAAGCCCTAGTATAGGAGGGCGTGCGGCAGGGGGTCAACGATCGGCGAGGCGAAGGGGCGAGGCGTTGAGCCTCAAGTGCGGTGGCGCTCGTCTCGGGCCTCTACGATCTGGCGCTGGCCTTGCCGATGCTGCTGGCGCCCGTGGCGATCGCCCGTCTCTTCGGCGCGCCCGACCCCGTCCCGGTGCTGAACGCGCAGCTCAACGGTGTCTTCACCCTGGCCCTGGCCGCGGGCTATTTCTGGGCGGCACGCGGACCCCGAGGCGCGACGCGGCTACTTCTGGGTCGCCGGAGTGCTGGCCAAGGGGCTCGGGGCTGCGCTCTTCGTGGCGCGATCACTGGCTGCGCGGATCGCCGACGTCGTTCCTGCTCTTTGCCGCGACCGACGGGACGCTCGCGATCGTGACCCTGGTGGCGCTGCTCCGGGGGCCGCGCAGGGCCTGACCTCCAGTCAGTACTGGGTGTACTCGATCCGGCGGCGCAACTCCTCTGCGCTGATCTTTCCCGCGCTGCGATCGGCGAGGTCTCGCTTCTTGACCTTCACGATCAGGGATCGCACCGGTCCCGAGGGCTCTTCGAGGTCGAATCCGCGGCTGGGCAGGAAGTCGACGGCCACGAGCACGCGCCTCGTCCGCGGGGACGGTGCGCAGTCGCGGCGCCCACGGCTTCGAGCACGGCGGTCACGGCGCTTTGGACGTCGGCGACGACGCGGTCCGGGGGCCGGTCGTCGGCGGCCTCGCTGGTGCCGAACCAGAAATGCCAGGGCGGGGGCGGGAGGGCCTCGGGCGCCTCGGGGGCCTCGGGGGCTCGGCGTCACCGGGGGCCGGGGCGGCCGGGGGGCCTCCGGGGCTCCCGGGGCCGCGGGAGCTACGAGGCGGATCCGCACGTTGCGCTCGACGCTTTCGAGGGCCCGCTCGGCTTCCAGGTTGCATCGCCTCGGCATCGCGGTGCATCGCCTCGACCTGCATCTGCATCGCACGAAGCTCGCGCTCCTGTTCCTTCGAGAGCTTCTGGACGATGCGCGGGCGCGCGGCGGTTGAAGACAAGACCCGGTCGCGCTCGCCGGTGGGAGGCAGGGCGCGGGGCGGCAGAACGAAGAAGGCTCCGACGCCCTTCAGCCGGTAGGCCGCGAGTCGACCTCGCGGCCCCCGAGGACGAAGTGGACGCTGGGCCGGCTCACTTCGGCCACGGCGCGATCGAGGGCCATCTGCGTCGCCTGGAGATCGGCGCGGGGGTCGGGATCGTCGGCGCCCAGGAGCGTCGTCGACAGGGCAAGAGGGCGAACGGGCAACGTGGGTGTAGCGGACAGTCGGGGTCATGGACGGCTACCTCTTGTAGGACGCCTGCAGCATGTAGTTCATGAGCTCGCTGGTCCGGGCGACGTGCTGGCCGTTCTTGCCGTCGAGGTACGAGAGGCCCGCGCTGACCCGAGCCATGTCGAGGCGGCGCTGCGAGTCGGACCTCTCCTTGAACTCCTCGAAGCGGGCCAGGAAGCGTTGGCTCTGCCGGGCCTCGCTCTCCCGAATCCAGCTCTGAACATCGGATCGGCTCAGGTACCGCGGCGCGTGGACGACGGCTCGGCGAGGGACGCCCGGCAGGGCGGCGATCTCCCGCTGGTGGCGAGCGTCCTGCTCCGCGAGCAACTGGCGAAGGGACGGAGTCGGCGCTCGGTCCCGATGCGGAACGAGAGCCGGCCGTCCTCGTAGCGGATCTCCGAGCCGCGAAGAGCGAAGGCGGCGCCGAGCGCCAGGAGGACGGCCGCCGCCAGGGGCAGGCCCCAGGGGAGGCGCGGCCGGCCGGACCGTGGGCCGTGAGGCCTCGGGCAGCGTCCAATGGCGGAGTCGCTCGCGTGTGCCTTCGAGGGCCGTCATCTCCTCGCGACAGGTGGCGCAGCCCGAGACGTGCTGGCGCACGCGGCGGGCCACCGCGGGCTCGGCCGAGCCGTAGAGGACGTCGATCTTTTCTTCCTCACCAAGGACGTTGCACTGCATACGCTTTCTCCTGCTCCATGGGTCCTTCCTGACCCTGTCGGACGAGGCGTTCGCGGAGCACGCTCAAGCCTCGGTACAGCCGCGTCTTCACCGTCGAAACGGGCACGCCTTGAATCTCGGCGATCTCGGGGAAGGTCAGGCCCTGGTATTCCTTCAGGATCACGGCCTCTCTCTGCTCGTCGGGCAGCGCCGCGACCGCGCGCGCCACCCGCTCCTGGACCTCCAGCGCCTCGACCAAGCGCTCGCGCCTCGGCCGGAGCCCGGCGGGATCCCGGCCGGGACGGCCTCGTCGACGTCGTCGAGGCTGACCCAGTTGCGGGTCTTCCGGCGGCGCAACCGGTCGCGGGAGAGGTTGATCGCGATCTGGTAGAGCCAGGAGGAGAACCGGGACTCCCGCTTGAACGAGTCGAGGCCCCGGAAGGCCTTCAAGAACGCCTCCTGGCAGATGTCCTGTGCCTCCTCTTCCGAGCGCACCACTCGGTACACCGCGCCACGGATCTTCCGCTGCCACCGGTCCACCAGGATGTCGAAGGCGGCGACCTCTCCACCCAGGCAGGCCTCAACGAGCTGCTCGTCGCTGCGCCCCATGCTTGCCTGCTTGTGACGCTCGGCCGCGCGCCTCGGTCTGAAGTCTGTCGATAGACAGAGATCGAGCGTCTTCACGAGCGCGGATGGGTCGTTCTGTAGATTTGGAGAATATGTCGGGTGTCGACATGGGTGTAGCGCTGGGTCGTGGAGAGGCTGGAATGACCCAGAAGCTCTTGAATCGCACGGAGATCAGCCCCACGGCGAAGGAGGTGGGTCGCGAAGCTGTGGCGGAGCGTGTGCGGGACTCACCCTGGTTGCAATGGCCAGGGCCCGGACCCGCGCAGCGACCAGACTTCGGATGCTTCGATCTGTCAATCGACCGCCGCGATGATTGACGAAGAGCGCGTCCGATCGAGGGCGCCAGTCCTGCCGGGTCTCGAGATAGGCACCGCAGGGCCCGGCGAGCCTGTCCGCCAAAAAGGACGATCCGCTCCTTCCTTCCCTTTCCCGACCACCCTGAGCGTGCGCCCTTCGAGGTCGAGCGCCCCGACGTCCAGGCTCACGAGCTCCGCGCAACGAAGGCCGGTGGCATAGAGCAGCTCGAGGATGGCCCGGGCGCGGAAGGCGGCGGGGCCGTCGCCCGGGACCTCGACCAGGGCGGCGACCTCGGCCTCTTCGAGCGGCAGCGGAATCCTTCGCTCGAGACGCGGCGAGAGCAGTGCCTGCGCGGGGTTTTGCTCGAGCACGCCTTCCCGGCTGAGGTACCGGAAGAAGGTGCGCAGGGTGGCGAGCTTGCGCGCGGCCGAGACCTTCTTGAGACCCCTGGCGGTGGAGCCGGGCCAGAAAGGAGCGGATCAGGAGATGGTCCACGTCGCGCGGGCCGGGCGCTCGCGCCCGAGCTCGTCGTCGAGGTGCTCGAGGAACTGCGCGAGATCGCGGGCGTACGCGCGGCAGGTGTGGGGCGAGGCGTTCCGCTCGTCGGCCAGGTGGCGAAGGAACGCGTCCACGGCCTCGCGCACGGCGAGCCGCTCAGGCGGAGGAGGCGGCGCGCCGAGCCGCGGGAAGATCGTCGCCCCCGGGAAGCTGGCGAAAGCGCTCGAGGCTGTCGAGGGCGCGGTGCGCCATGGCCATGCGCTTTCGGGCCTTGTCCTTGATCCGTGCCGGGAGCTCGGGAAGCAGGCCAAAGGCGATGTTGGTGGGCTGGTAGTTCTCGGGATCGCTCCTCGCGATGTAGCGGCCGAGCGCGCCCAGGGCCGTGTCGTCGGGAAACGGCCACCGGCTCGTTGCCGCTGCGCCCGTCGCGCCGCCCCGATTCCCGCGATGAGCCCCGAGGCCGCGGACTCGACGTAGCCCTCGACTCCGGACATCTGGCCCGCGAAGAAGAGGCCCGGCCGACGCCGAGTCTCGAAGGTCGGCTCGAGGGTCGAGGGCGCGTTCACGTAGGTGTTTCGGTGGATCATGCCGAAGCGGACGAACTCCGCGTTCTCGAGGCCGGGCACGAGCCGGAACACCCGCTTCTGCTCGCTCCACTTGAGCTGGGTCTGGAAGCCGACCAGCGAGTAGTGGCTGGCGGCCAGGTTGTCCTGGCGAAGCTGGACGACGGCGAAGGGACGGCGCCCCGGTACGCGGGTCCTGGAGTCCCACCGGCTTCATGGGCCCGAAGCGCAGGGTCTCGGGCCCGCGGCTGCCGATGACCTCCACCGGCAGGCAGCCCTCGAAGAACCGCTCCTTGTCGAAGTCGTGGACGGACGCGCTCTCCGCCCCGGTCAGGGCCGCGTAGAACGCCCGGTACTCGGGCTCGCTCAGAGGGCAGTTGAGATAGTCGTCGCCGCCCTTGCCGTAGCGCGAGGCGCGGAAGGCCTTGGTGAAGTCGATGCTGTCGGCCTCCACCACCGGGCTGACCGCGTCGTAGAAGTAGAGGTGGGCTCGACCCACGAACTCGAGCAGGCTCGCCGCGAGCGGCTCGGAGGTGAGGGGGCCGGTGGCGACGATGGTGAGCGGGTCGTCGGGGATGCGCAGGACCTCCTCGCGCCGGAGCGTGACCCGGGGAAGGGCGGTCACGGCTTCGGTCATGCGGCGGGCGAAGAGGCCTCGGTCCACGGCCAGGGCGCTTCCGGCCGGCACCTTCACCTCGTCGGCCACCCGCACCACCAGGGAGTCCATGCGCCGCATCTCTTCCTTGAGGAGGCCGGCGGCCTGATCGAGGTCGTTCCCCCGGAGGCTGTTCGAGCAGACGAGCTCGGCCAGGTCGGCGGTCTGGTGCACCGAGGTCGCTCCGCACCGGTCGCATCTCGACGAGGTCGACGCCGATCCCGCGTCGCGAGAGCTGCCAGGCGGCCTCGCAGCCGGCCAGTCCGCCGCCGACGATCGTCACCCTGGGCGTCACGGTTTCAGTATAGCGCCCGCGGGAATCGGGCGCGGCCTCAGACCGCCGGGCGCTTGAAGGGCAGGTCTCGTTGCCGCAGAAGACGACCTTGCCTTCCTTCTTGGTCTCCTTCTCCAGGAGGTACGGGCGGGCGCACTCGGGGCAGGGCTCGGGTATCGGCCGGTGGTAAGCGGTGAACCGGCACTCGGGGTAGCGCCGGCAGCCGTAGAAGGATCGTCCCCATCGCCCCTTGCGCTCGACGACCGGCGCCTCGTGGCACTCGGGGCAGAGAGGCCGACCTCCCTGGTTTCCTTCTTCTTGACGTGCTTGCAGGTGGGATAGTCGCTGCACGCGACGAAGGCTCCGAATCGACCGCGGCGCCACATGAGGTCGCGGCCGCACTCCGGGCACTTCTCCTCGATGGGGGCCAGCACCTCCACCTGCAAGGCCTGCCGCCGTCGCCCCGCACCAGGGGCCGCGTCTCCTTGCACTCGGGATACCGCGAGCAGGCCAGGAACGGGCCGAAGCGGCCCGTCTTCAGGACCATGACCTCGCCGTCCGTGGGGCAGGTCGTGTCCGGCACTTCGTCTGGGCCACCGGACGCGCGCTCGCCACCCGGGAGCGGTTTCGTGTGCCGGCACTCGGGATAGCTCGAGCAGGACAGGAAAGGACCGTGGCGGCCCGACCTCGAGACCATCGCGGAGCCGCACCTGGCGCAGACCTCGTCGGTCCTCCCTTCGGGTTTCGGGGCGAGATCCTTGGCCATCTCTCGGGATTCGTTCGGGTCCTTGGTCCGGCGATCCTAAACCCTTTCGGGGGAGGTCCTCAAATAGAGGGGGCCGGGGAGACGGCGCACGCGGGCCTCGATCTCGAGACGGCTGAGCTCGGCGAGGAGTTGGGGCAAGGCTCGACCGCTCCGCTCACGGAGCTCCTCGAGGCTCACGGGAACGTCGGGCCGAAGCGAATCGAGAAGGCCATCCTGGCGCGGCCCCTCGGCCACGGGTGCGAGCTCGAGGCCAAGCTCGGCGGCGACGTCCGCGGCGTTGCGAACGAGGGCCGCCCCGTCCTTCAGGAGCTGGTTCGTGCCTTCCGCACCGCGGTGGCTGGGATGGCCAGGAACCGCGAGGACCTCGCGGCCCTCGTCGAGCGCGCACCGTGCGGTGATGAGCGCGCCGCTCCGCGCCGCGGCCTCCACCACGACCACGGCCCGGCTCCAGGCGGCGAGCACCCGATTTCGCCGCGGGAAGTTGGACGCGTGCGGCTCGGTGCCGAACGGGAACTCGCTCACCAAAGCACCCGAGCGGGCAATGGCCGCGGCCAGGGAAGCGTTCTCGCGCGGGTAGAGCCGGTCGAGGGCCGAGCCGAGGACCGCCACCGTCTGGCCGCGGGCTTGGAGCGCGCCCTCGTGCGCAGCGGTGTCGATGCCCCGGGCCAGTCCGGAAACCACGGTCGCCCCCGCCGCGGCCAGATCGCGGCCGAGGGCCCGGGCCAGGGCGCGCCCCGCGGCCGAGGCCGCGCGCGCGCCGACGATGGCGACGGCGGGGGTCGCTTCGTCCGCTGGCGGAACCTCGCCCTGCACGTAGAGCACGGGCGGCGGGTCGTAGGCGCGGCGCAGAAGGGCGGGATAGGCCGGATGGTCCCATCCCAGCAGCGTGACGCCGAGCCTTTGGGCGGTCTCGATCTCGGCCCGGGCACGGCGGGCCGCCGACCCGGATCGCAGCCTTTCCACGGCGGGGGGTGGGAGAAGGTCGGCGTGTTCGTCGGGTCGGGCCAGGATCGGGACCCAGCGGACCCCGTGCGGCCAGCTCCCGGACCCGCCGTGGCCCGACACCCGGCAAGAGCGCGACCGTGAGCAGCTCGAACACTTCGTCCACTTTGAGATCTCCGTTCAGGTTTCGGGGAGAGAAGGGGATTATGGGCTCGGCCGGGGGCAGGCGGGGTCCAGGTCGTCCGCTTCGGGTGCCAGCGCTGTCCCTCGCACGGGACACGTGCCCTGGATCCGAGGCGCCTATCGAGGAAGATCCGCCGCGGAATGGACCTGGGAGGCACATGGCACCGGCCTTGCTTTTGTTTCCGCGGGGCAGTTACCATCGGGACGTTCCTATTGACGGAAGAGGTGTCCTGGTGCTGGTACCGCTCCTCTGGCTTCTTCTCTCCCCCGCTCCCGACAGCAAGGCCGCAGCCGGCAGCCGGCAAGAGGTGGAATTCGGGGTCGACGTGGCCCGGAAAGGCCTCTGGCAGGAAGCGCGATTTCGCTTCGAGAAGGCCATCGCCGCCGATCCCGACAACGCCGAAGCGCTCAATGACCTGGCCGTCGCCCTCGAGCAGCAGGGCGATTTCGACAAGGCTCGCGAAGCCTACGAGAAGGCCCTGAAGCTGAAGCCGGGCAGCGTCTACATCCAACAGAACTTCGATCTGTTCCGAGAAGCCGATGACAAGCGAAATCGCAAGGCCAAGAAGAAGAAGACGACCCCTCAGCCTCAGCCTTAGTCTCACGCTCACGGCCCTGGCTACCGGGGGATGCGCGAGCTTCGTGGAGATTCCGGTCGAGACCCCCCTCCAGTCCAAGCTGGACGTGAGTGCGTTCCGCCGCGTGATGATCGCCGGTTTCATCACCGAGCCCGGGCCGCAGGAGGTGGACATCTCGTCCGAAACCGCGCGGCTGCTCCAGAACCAGCTTCGCTCCGGGACGAGGATGCAGGTGCTCGAGCCGGACCACCCGCCGCTCAACGACGCGCTCGACCGGATCCTGTCGAAGATGGGCGAGGGCGGTCGCATGAACAAGCAGGACAAGGAGCAGTTCCGGGTAGAGGCCGATCGCGTGCTCGGGGACGGGGAGTTCTGGCGCAAGATCGGGGAGGAGTTCCAGAACCCCTTGATCGTCACCGGACGCCTGGGCTTCGAGTCGCAGAATCGTTCCGGCTTCCAGCCCGAGGAGCAGGTGGTTCGTCGGCAGGGGACCACCCGTCCGACCACGGTTCGCGGCAATCGCTACATGGAACGCAAGGGCTACAGCCTGAACGCGGACTTCTACTTCGTCGACGGTCGGACCGGACAGACCCTTCACAAGGAGAAGTTCACGGAAGAGGTCCTCTACGGGGAGGACCAGAAGGTCTCGCCCTTGTCGTCGTACTTCGAGCTCATGGACCGGCTGCTGCCCAACTTCCTGGGCGTGATCTCCCCCCAGAAGATCCGCGGCACGCGGGTCCTGCTGAAATAGGAACCGCCATGCACCATCGCCGTCCGGCCCTTCGGCTGCGGGGCCTCACCGCCCTCTTCGTCCTCTTCGGCCTCCTGCCCCACCCCGCCGCAGCGCAGTACGCCACGGGGTACATCCCCTACTTCGGCAAGAACAAGGTCCACTACGACACCTTCGCCTGGCGGATCTACAAGAGCCCGCATTTCGAGGTTTTCTACTACCCGGAGTTCGAGCAGCACCTCGCGCGCCTCACCTCGTACCTGGAGAGCGGCTACCAGAAGCTGTCCTCGGGCCTGAAGCACGAGATGCCGGAGCCCATTCCGGCCATCCTGTACAAGACCCACTCGGAGTTCGAGCAGACGAACCTCTTCCCGACCTTCCTCCCCGAGGGTGTCCTCGCCTTCGCCGAACCGACCCGCGGCCGGCTCCTGCTGCCGATCGACGAGCCGCCGGACCGCCTGAACGGCCTCATCCAGCACGAGCTGACCCACGTGTTCGCCTTCAACATGATTCCTCGAGGGCTCTTCCAGAGGGGGATTCCCCTCTGGATCGACGAGGGTCTCGCCGAGTACTTCCGGGGGCTTTGGGACCCCCTCGACCTGATGATGATCCGCGACGCCGCGATCACGGACCAGGTGCCCAAGCTCTCGCGCGCCGAGTTCGAGGCCTTCAGCGGACGACTCGTCTACAACATGGGTCACGCCTGCTTCGAGTACATGGAGGCCCGGTACGGCAAGGAGGGAGTCCGGCAGTTCCTCTACACCCTCCGGAAAGGCATCCTCGGCGGGAACCGTCGAGGACATCTACATGCAGGCCTTCCGCAGCACGCCCGAGGAGTTCGACGCCGGGTTCGACAAGTGGCTGAAGGAGCGCTTCAAGCCCTACCGCGACAAGCAGCGGCCGGACGACTACGGCAAGGACCTCTCGCCCAACCAGGAGAAGACCCGGTTCGCCCAGGTCTACGGGTTCAGCCCGAGCCCCTCCGGAGAGATGGTGGCGGCCCTCACCGCGAACCGTGCGACGGCGAGGCGGACATCGTCCTGCTCTCGACCAAGGACGGCTCGGTGATCCGGAACCTCACGAGCGGCTTCACCAACCGCTACGAGAGCATCTCGTTCAGCGACAGTTTCGTGGCCGGGCGCTCGATCGGCTTCGACCCGCAGGGAGACACGGTTGCCTTCTTCGCCCGGGCCGACAAGCGCCGGACCCTGTTCCTGGTGTCGGCCCTCGACGGAAAGATCCTGCGGCGCATCCCCGTTGAACCTCGACCAGGCCCAGTCGCCGGCCCTCCTTCCCGGGGGCCAGAAGGTCATCTTCGCCGCGATGAAGGACGCGGTCTCCGACATCTTCGTCATGGATCTCCGCGAGCGGCGAGATCCAGAACCTGACGAACGACGAGTTCGCCGACAACGATCCCCAGGTCTCGCCGGACGGCGCCACCGTGGTCTACACGCGGCGCGTGTCGGGCCACGACAAGGTCTTCTCCTTCCCGCTCGCGAACCCGAGCCGCAAGACCCAGCTCACCTTCGGGCCCCACGACGATCTGACTCCGACCTTCTCCACCGACGGCAAGCGCCTCTACTTCTCGTCGGACGAGGACGACGACATCCCGAACCTCCGGAGCCTGGACCTCGAGACCGGGGTCATCCAGCAGTACACCGACGCCCTGGGCGGCAACATGGCGCCCGCGGTCCTCAAGGGAAAGAACGCGGATCGGCTGGCCTTCATCACCTACTACAAGACCGAGTATCGTCTCTACGCCAGGGACGCCGCCGACCCCATGAAGGAGGTGGAGCAGGAAGTCCGCTCCGCCGACGAGGGCTCGATCGACTTCCAGCCCGACGTGCCCCACCAGGTGATCCCCGAGAACAAGCGGGCCAAAGGGCGATTCGAGGGCATGCAGCTCGAAGGTCGCCCGCCCTTGAACCTGGGCGTGACCTCGAGCGGGGACTTCTTCGGGGGCTCCCAGGTGGCCCTCACCGACGTCCTTGGCGACCAGAACCTGTTGATCACCGCTTACTCCTTCCGGGAGCTCCAGAGCTACTCGGTGAACTACATGAACCTGTCCCACCGATTCCAGTACGGGATCAACCTCTTCGACCAGAAGCAGTTCTTCTACAGCTCGCCCTACAACCTCCAGCCGGGCTTCTCGCGGCAGGGTGCCTACGCCACCCAGCGCTTCACCGGGGGCCTCGTGATGGGGACCTATCCCGCTCAACAAGTTCCCACGCCTCGAGACCTCGGCGGGGATCTACAAGATCAACGAGTCGTTCGAGAACCAGGACGCGCAGCAGGCGATCGAGGACGCCGGGGCCGCGCTCGGGCAGCAGCTCTTCTTGAACAACGGGGTTCTGGTTCCGATCGCCCTTGTCCCTGGTTACGGAGACGACCCGCTTCGCGCAATTCGGCCCGCTGTCCGGCACCACGTCTTCGCTGACCGCGGAGTATCGCTCCCGCCCTGGGAGGCTCCCTCGGCCGGCAGACGCTGCGGGGGGATGTCCGGGCCTACTTCCGCCTGGGCTCGACCTCGACGCTCTTCGCTCGTGCGCGCCTTCGGGTCCTATCTCGACCGGCGACAACCCGATCATCACGTATTTCGGGGGGAACCAGGAGTTGCGGGGCTACCCGTACTTGTCCTTCTCCGGCAACAAGGCGTTCTTCGCGAACGCCGAGCTCCGGCTGCCGATCATCAACGTCGCGGCGACCCCGATCGGCCTGCTCGGACCGGTGCGGGCGAACCCTCTTCTTCGGAATCGGGGGGGCCAAGTACCAGGGTGAGAACTACACTTTCGGCACGAAGGATGACGGCATCTCCTACGTCAACGACCCGGTGTTCGGTGAGCCGGTGTCGGGTTTCCACCTCGTCGACGGACGCGCCTCCTACGGCTTCGGGCTGCAAGCCTTCGTGCTCGGATACCCCCTGCACTTCGACTGGGTGAAGCTCACCGATCTCAAGGTGACCACCCAGGGATGGAAGTTCCAGTTCTGGCTCGGGTACGACTTCTAGGCGAGGCCGGAGTCGGGTTTGACGCCTCGCGCGCGGCTATGCTAACCTCTGGGGTTTCGGTATGTTGCATGGAGGAAGCGCCGTGTACGCGATCGTGAAGACGGGCGGCAAGCAGTACCGCGTCGAGGAAGGGCCAGGTCGTCCGCGTCGAACGGCTCGTGGCCGCTTCGGGGCAGAGCGTGACCCTCGAAGAGGTGCTGCTCCTGGCCACGGACGCGGAGACCCGCGTGGGCTCGCCGCGAGTACTGGGGGCGTCGGTCGTGGGCAAGGTGCTGGAGCACGGACGCGGGCAGAAGGTGCGGGTCTTTCACTACAAGAAGCGCAAGCACTACCGCAAGACCCGGGGCCACCGCCAGGACTTCACCGCGCTCCAGATCGAGAAGATCCAGGCTTAGTTCGCTCGGGCTTCAGAGCGAGTCGGCGTGGGCGGCCCCCGCAATCCGGGTGGCCGTTTCGGTTATTCCGAGGATTAGAAACGAAATGGCGCACAAGAAAGGGCAAGGATCGAGCCGCAACGGTCGGGACAGCAACTCCCAACGGCTCGGCGTGAAGCGCTTCGGCGGCGAACAGGTGCGGGGAGGAGCCATCATCCTGCGCCAGCACGGCACGAAGTGGAAGGCCGGCAAGCAACGTGGGGCTGGCCAAGGACCACAGCCTGTTCGCGCTCGTGGACGGCGTGGTCCGGTTCGAGGATCACGGCGCGCGCGGCCTGCGCGTGAGCGTGCTCCCGGCGGCGAGCTAGGCCCGAGACGGCGGCTGGCCCCAGAGGGCCCGCGGTCTGCTCAATGTTCGTCGACCGAGTCAAGATCTTCGTCAAGGCCGGAGACGGTGGGCGCGGCTGTTCGAGCTTCCGCCGCGAACCCTACGTCCCGCGGGGCGGGCCCGACGGAGGGGTGGGTGGACCCGGAGGCCACGTCGCCCTGGTCGCCACCACGCAAGAGAGCACCCTCCTCCCCCTGCGCTACCACACCGAGTTCCGCGCCGAACGGGGTCATCACGGCGGTCCCGGCAACCGTACCGGCCGCGGGCGGAGAGGACCTCCTGATCCGGGTGCCGCCCGGCACCGAGGCCCGCGACGAGGCCACCGGGGTCTTGCTGGGCGAAGTCCTTCACGACGGAGACGCGCTCCGGGTGGCGCGTGGCGGTCGCGGTGGCCGCGGCAACCTGGCCTTCCTCTCCAACGCCAATCGGGCTCCCCGCGAGGCCGAGCCCGGCGAGCCGGGCGAGGAACGGTGGTTGCGTCTCGATCTGCGGCTGCTCGCCGACGTGGGCTTCCTGGGGGCCCCCAACGCGGGGAAGTCCACCTTGCTCTCGAGGATCAGCGCGGCGCGGCCGAAGATCGGCGACTACCCGTTCACCACCTTGACCCCCGTGCTCGGGGTGGTCGAGAGTCGACGACTCGCTCCTTCGTGGCCGCCGACATTCCCGGAATCATCGAAGGCGCGCACGAGGGCGCGGGACTCGGCCTGCACTTCCTGCGGCACGTCGAGCGCACCCGGGTGCTCCTGCACGTGGTCGACGCCTCGGGAACGAACGGACGGGATCCGACCTCCGACCTCGAGGACGTGCTCGAAGAGGTCCGGGCCTGGGATCCCGCCCTCCTGGAGCGGCCCCAGCTCGTGGCCGCCACCAAGCGCGACGCCGTTCAGGAGCCAGACCCGCTGCCGGCCCTCCTCGATATGGCGAGAAGCCGCGGACTTCGCGTGCTGCCGGTCTCGGCGGCCACCGGGCAAGGGCTCCTCGAGCTGAAGCGGGCGCTGGCGGGCCTTCTGGCCGAGGCCGGAGTTCCGGCCCTCGTCGAGGGCGCGTGAGGCTCGGGCTCATGGGCGGCACCTTCGATCCCATCCACCTAGGCCACCTGCGAGCGGCCGAGAACGCCCGCGAGGCGCTTCAGCCTCGACCGTGTGCTGTTCGTGCCGGCGGCCCAGCCTCCCCACCGTCCCGGGCCCCTGGCCTCGGCCCTGGACCGCTTTGCCATGACGGCCCTCGCGACCTCGGGCCACCGTCCCTTCGAGGCTTCCGACGTCGAGCTGCTCCGGAGCGGGCCGAGCTATACGATCGATACCGTCACGCATTTCCTGGCCCAGGGACCATCGTCACTCTGCCTGATCGTTGGGAGTGATACCTTTGTGGAGATGACGGGATGGAAGGACGCGACCCGGGTCTTCGCGGCGTGCCAGGTCGCGGTCGTGCCTCGGCCCGGGGAAGGCGTGGCCTCGCCGGAGCCGCCCTTCCCGGAGGCGCGCGGGGTGAGCCTCGTCCCCGGACCGACCCTGGACATCTCCGCGACCGCGGTCCGGGCGCGCGTGAAGGAAGGGCGGAGCGTCCGCTATCTGGTGCCGGGCGGAGTGGCCGACTACATCGCCAAGCGAGGGCTCTACTCGTGAGCTTCGAACCGCGGGTAGAGAAGGCCGCGCGAGCGGCGCTCAGCAAGAAGGCGGAAGACGTCGTGGTCCTCGACGTGCGGCGAGACGCCTCGTTCACCGACTACTTCCTCATCGTCTCCGGCACGAACCAGAAGCAGCTCCTGGCCATCGCCGATGCCATCCTCGACACCCTGCGCGAGGAGGGGGCGCGGCCCATGCACACCGAGGGCTATCCCCGTCGCGAATGGATCCTTCTCGACTACGACGGCTTCGTGGTCCACATCTTCACCCCGCGCAGCCGGTCGTTCTACGACTTGGAGCGGCTCTGGGGCGGGGCCGGGCGGCGGGAGATCGCGGGATGATGACCGCAGCTCGCGAGACGCTGACCGGGATCGTGGCCGAGTCCGACGGTCATGCGCGCGCTGCTCCCCGTCCTTTCCCGCCTCGCGGAGGCCAGGAGTGCCGTGCTGCTCGAAGGGGAGAGCGGATCGGGCAAGGACCTCCTGGCCCACTGGCTTCACTACGGCGGGCCGCGAAGCGACGGTCCCCTGATCCGGGTGCACTGTCCCTCGATCCCCGACGAGCTCCTCGAGTCCGAGCTGTTCGGCCACGAACGCGGCGCCTTCACCGACGCGCGGGAGGCCAAGCTCGGAAAGATCGAGATGGCCCGCGGCGGCACGCTCTACTTCGACCAGGTCCAGGACCTGAGCCTGGCCCTTCAGGCCAAGCTCCTGCGGGTAGTCGAGGAGCGGTCCTTCGAGCGGGTGGGAGGGACGAGAACCATCGAAGTCGACGTGCGCTTCGTGTCTTCGACCAACGTGGACCTCGGCCAGGCGGTGAGCGCGGGGCGCTTTCGCGAAGACCTCTTCCACCGGTTGAACGTCGTCCCCCTGCGGGTTCCGCCCTTGCGCGAACGGCGCGAGGACATCGGACCCCTCGCGGGGCTGTTCCTCGGCCGCGAGCGGGCGCGGGGGACGACCCTGGCGCGGGGGTTCGCCGCGGAGGCGATGGAGGCGCTCAAGGGTTATCCGTGGCCAGGGAACGTGCGCGAGCTCCGGTCGGTGGTGGAGCGGGCGAGCCTCTACGCGGCGGGCGACGTCGTGCCGCGGCGAGCCCTCCCGGCGGCGATCCTGGAGCAGCCCCAGGCCCTCTGGGCCGGCCGCGAGCGACGTCCCAGTCTGCGGGACGTGGAGCAGGCATACATCCGTTTCGTGCTCGACGAGACCGGCGGCAGCCAGACCCGGACGGCTTCGGTGCTGGGCATCAGCCGCAAGGCTCTTTGGGAGAAGAGGCGCCGCTTCGGGATCCCATGAGGTCAAAAGTGAAAGCTCAGGTCAAGGACTCGGTAAAGATGGATCAGAAGAGGATCAAGGCCTTTCGGGAGAAGCTCCTGCAGAAGAAGGAGGAGATCCTCGAGGTCTTTCAGAAGAACAAGACGTACGGCAAAGAGGCGGACGAGGACGGCGCGCAGGACATCGCCGACAAGGCCTCGAACTCCTACACCAAGGAGTTCCTGTTCAGCCTCTCGAACTCGGAGCGGGACATGGTCCAGCTCGTGGATCGAGCCCTCGACCGGATCGAGGACAAGCGCTTCGGCCATTGCGTGGTCTGCGAGGACGAGATGAACCTGAAGAGGCTGGAGGCCGTGCCCTGGGCGAGCCACTGTCTTTCCTGCCAGGAGAAACAGGAGCAAGGCCTCCTGTGAGTCTTTCCCTCGCGGCCGCGACGGCGCGGCTCGTCGATCCCCTGCTGGCGGTGGTCTTTCCCTCATCCTGTCCCGCGTGCGGGGTCTCCCTCGCGCACCCGACCCGGGGGCCCTTGTGTGACGGGTGTTGGGCGGCGCTGCCCCGGCACCAGGGTGCTTTGTGCCGCTGCGGCCTGCCGCTGCCCGCGGGGCTCGCGGCCTGCGGGCGCTGCCGCCGCGGGCTTCAGCCCTTCGTGGTAGGGGCCAGCCTCGGGCCCTACGAGGGGAGCCTGAAGGCCGCGATTCACGAGTTCAAGTACCGCTCGCGTCGGCGCGTGGCGGGGCGGCTGGCCGAGGAGCTTCTGGCCTCAGAAGCGGTCGCGGCGGTCCTCGGTGGTAGCGAGGTGCTCGTTCCCGTGCCCTTGCACCCGCGCCGCCATCAGGAGCGCGGGTTCAACCAGGCGGCGCTCCTCGCCCTCGAGATCGCGGAGCGAACCGGGATCGCCTCCGCCCCCGGCGCCCTGGTGAGGCGCAAGGACACCCAACCGCAAGCGGGCCTCTCGGCGGCCGGCCGGCGCTTGAACGTGGCCGGGGCATTCGCGGTGAGGCGGCGGACGCAGATCGCGGGCCGGGTGGTGGTGCTGGTGGACGACGTGTTCACTACCGGCGCGACCGCCCAGGCTTGTGCCCGGGCGCTCAAGGACGGGGGGGCCGCCGAAGTTCGGCTGCTGGCCGCGGCGCGGGTGGCCTGAGCCCCGCGGCGGCGTGGACCCTTACTCTCTGGGAGGCGGACCTTTGGAAGAGCAGCGGTCGGGGCGGCGAGCGGGCAGGGGCGTCGGGGTGGCTGTCACCTCGGCGGGGATGTTCCTGGGGCTGGGCGCCGCCGTCTTCCTGCGCACGGATCCGGTAGCGGCCTTTGGAACCACGGCCGAGCAGGCGGTCCTGATCCAGGCCATCGAGACGCTGCCCAAGCAGCTGAAGCCGTTCTACAAGGACCATCGCCTCGAGCTGCCGTCGCTCTCGCCCGAGGCCACCGCCCCCGAGAAGACCCCTGATCGGCGGTTCGCCATCGATCGGCTCATGGCGTTTCCCTTCGCCGATCTGCCCCGGTCGGAGGCGGAGATGAAGAAGCGCTTCGGCGACCCCGGAACCGAGATCGGCCGCCTTCCGTGGTTGATCCACGAGTCGTATGCGCGTCTGGTCGAGGCCTTCAAGGGCAAGGACAAGACCAGGATCCTCGAAGAGTCGGATACGCTGGCTTGTCTCGTGGCCGACATCCACAATCCATTGGCCTTGACCGACAACTCCGACGGGCAGAAGACCGGCCAGAACGGCCTGTGGCTGCGCTTCTCGCAACGCCTCGCCGAGGCCATGGAGAAGAAGCTGGACCTCGAGCCCGGGACCCGCCGTCTACCTCGACGATCCCAAGGAGTACGTGTTCTCGATGCTCGCCGCCACCTACGTGTGGGTGGACAACGTCCTCTATCTCGAAGATCTGGCCAAGCGCGGCAACAGCGGCTACACCGAGGCCTACTACGACGCTCTCCTCCGGCGCGCGGGGCCCGTGCTCAAGGACCGCCTGGCGCGGGCCGCGGAGGACGTCGGCAGCTATTGGTACACGGCGTGGACCGCGGCCGGGCGGCCGGAAGTCAAGTGATCGCTCGCCGTCGCGTTTGACGGTCTTCGCCCGATGCCGCTATCATCGCCTCGGTCGGCGGTCTCTGAGGCGGACCACTCCCACGGAACGAGGCGATTGGACGAAGGGAAGGTCTCCCCTTCCGACGCAGAGCTCATCGAGCGCTGCTTGCGGAAGGACAACGCGGCGTGGGAGCTGGCCGTGGCGCGTTTCCGGCGCAAGGTCTTCCATATCGCCTACAAGTTCACGGGCAAGCACGACGAGGCCGAGGACCTGACCCAGGAGATCTTCCTGAAGGTCTTCCGGAGCCTCGACAAGTTCAACCGGGACGCCGACTTCTCCACCTGGCTCAGCAGTGTGGCCAGGAACTATTGCATCGACCGCTACCGGGCCAGCAAGCGGGAGCGAGAGGTGGTGGTCGAGGACCTGGTGGCTTTCGACCTGGCACCCGCGGCCTTCGGCAACCCGCACCGCGTGCTCGAAGACCAGGACCGGAGCAGCCTGCTGCGGCGAGGCTTGGACCTGCTCCCCGACAAGCTGCGCGAGGCGGTGGTGCTGCGCGATCTCCAGGGGCTGAGCTACCAGGAGATGGCCGACCGCCTGAGCCTCCCCGAGGGGACGGTGAAGAGCCGCATCAACCGGGGACGCGAGGAGCTGACGCGGCTGCTGCTGCGGGCGCAGCAGCCCTCGCGAACGCGAGGACCCGTACGAAGAGCTGGGCGGAGGTGAGGTCATGGAGCTCGTGGTCGACGAGAAGGGCGACGTTCGCGTGGTGCGAGTCAAGGAGACCAAGCTCACCTACCCCGTGCTGTCGGCTTTCTTCGCCGAGGTGCGCCAGCTCGTGGAGGGGGGAGCGCGCAAGCTGGTGATCGACCTTTCCGCGGTCAGCTACATCGACAGCGCGTCCATCGGGTGCCTCATGGACATCCATCGACTGCTCCAGGAGAAGGCGGGGGCGGTCCGGCTCGCCGGGCTCCAGCCCCGGGTCGAGACCATGATCTCCATGACCGGAGTGCACAAGATCGTGGACATCCACCGGGACGAGGACGACGCGGTGCTGGCCTTCGCGCCCCGGAAGGGGCGGGGCAAGGCCGATGCGTAAGGTGCGCCTCTCCACCGGCTTCGAGCTCGGCCTCGACGGGGACATCCTCGGGGTCCTGGAGGCGCTCTACCGCGAGGTCACCCTGAAACGTCAGCTCAAGGTGTCGTTCGAGGACATGATGCGGGAGATCGAGGGCCTCGTGGCGCAGATGCCGGAGGACGAGCGGCGGCGCTACCTGGTGGAGAGCCTCTTCCTGAACTCGGTCACCTACGAGAACGAGATGCTGGACGCGTACATGCGCCGGCTCACCGCCAGCCGCCGGAAGGGCCGGGGGCGGTCGGCAGGGAGGACATCGTGAAGACCTTGGGATTGGCCTTGTTGTCGGGCTTGCTCGCGAGCCTCGTCGTCGCGCAAGAGAGAGGGGCCAAGAATGCGACCGCAGGGCCGCGGATTCGCGTCGAGCCCGAGTCGTTCGACTTCGGCAAGGCGGCCCAGAACAAGACCCTCCGCAAGGAGTTCAGCATCCGGAACTTCGGCAACGAAGACCTGGTGATCGAGTCGGTGTCCACGACTTGCGGGTGCACCGCCGCGCTCATGGAGAGCAAGGTGGTCAAGCCCGGGGGCACGACGCCGCTGCGGGTGTCCCTGGAGACCCGCACCTACAAGGGCCGCGTGCAGCGCAGCGTCATGGTGCGTTCGAACGATCCCCAGGAGCGACCTCGTGGAGGTCAAGGTCGAGGCCACGGTAGAGCCCGGCCACTAGGAGCGCTGGCGACGAGAAGGTGCGGAGGCGCACCTCGTGCGGCTCCGCGGTGGCTAGGCTTCGGCGGGCCCGAGCTGCGGATGGACCGTCGGCGCGGGCTCGAGGCGGGCCGATCCGGCCTCGGCGACGAGGGCCCAGGCGTCGTGGGTGGCCAGGAGCTTCTGGGCGACGGCCGCGTGGAGGGCATGGCCGGCCTTCGAGGCCTCGAGTCGCCCGACGAGGGCGTGTCCGAGGAGGGCCAGGTCGCCGATCGCGTCCAGGATCTTGTGGCGAACGAACTCGTCCTCGAAGCGCAGCTTGCTGTTGAGGACCCCGCTCTCGCCGATCACGATCGCGTTTTCGAGGCTTCCGCCCAGGGCCAGACCGTGCCGACGGAGAGTCTCGACCTCGTGCAGGAAGCCGAAGGTACGGGCGGGTGCAACCGCTTCCGTGAAGGCCCGGGGCGTGACGCGCAGGGTCGCGGCCTGATGCCGCAGGAGCGGGTGATCGAAGCCGATGGCGTAGCTCACTTCGAAGTGCTCGGCGGGAACGAGGCGGGCCCACTTGCCCCCGCGCGTCACCTCGACCGGCCTCAGCACCTTCAGGTATTCCCGCGCGGCGTTGTGCGGGCGCAGCCCCGCTTCGTGAATCAGGATGACGAAGGGGGCGGCACTTCCGTCGAGAATCGGGATCTCGGGGCCGTCCACCTCGACGCGCACGTCGTCGACACCCAGGCCGTAGAGCGCCGAGAGGAGATGCTCCACCGTGTCGACGGACACGCCGTCGTGGCTCAAGGTCGTGGCGTGGTCCTGCCGGGACAGGTGCGCCAGGGTCGCCGGGATCTCGACCCCCACGTCCACCCGCACGAAGCGGATGCCGTGCTCGGCCGGGGCCGGCAGCAGGCGGAGGCGCACAGGCTTGCCCGAGTGCAGGCCAATGCCGGTGCAACCCACCGGCTGCCTGAGTGTTCTTCGGTAACTCATGGATGGGTGAAGGATCCCCGTTGCTCAGTTTCTCAAAGTACGAGCCGCGCCGCCGTTGCAGCAACTGCAAGAGGGATACCGTCGGTGATCTGACTTCCATGGTACGTGTTATCAACCAGTTATGTGAAGGCCGAAGCGGCGACGTGGTCGATCAGCCACGGTTGTCTTGGCACATTTGTGGCCCGGCAGCCACACTGCGCCTTCCCGCCCCTCGGTGAGCCCGCACGGACCGGCCGGACCCGACGGCCTGGGGTCGCCTGGGATGTCGTGGCGTCGACAACCGACCGCTTTGGAGGCATGGGCGGCCTCGTGTTAGTCTGTCCACTTCGCAAGAGCAGCTTTTCGGCCCCGGATTGGAGGCAAGGAAGATGGGCGAGAGGAAGGCGGCGGCCTCAGCGGATCGACGCCCGGGCCCGGCCCTCGAGCTCTTCGAAAGAGCCGTCAAGGCACTGGGGAAGAAGGACTTCGAGCGCGCGCTCGAGCTTTTCGACTCGTTGATCGATCAGCACGGTCAGGAGCGCGAGCTCGTGGAACGGGCCCGGGCCTATCGGGTGGCGTGCGAGAGGGCCCAAGAAAAGCGCCCTCACTTTCGGCCCAAGGGCTTCGAGGATCTGCTGAACTACGGGGTCTACCTCCACAACCGTGGCGAGTTCGAGGACGCACTCAAGTACCTTCAGCAGGCGGCCGAGATCCATCCTCGCAACGAGCACGTTCTCTACTGCCTGGCTGCGGCCTTTTCGAGGTCCGGAGACACGACCGGCGCCTTGAAAGCGCTCCGCTCCGCGATCGGCGTCAGCACCTCGAACCGGGCCCAGGCGAAGAGCGACTCCGATTTCGATCCCATCCGTGAAGATCCGGACTTCGTCGCCCTCGTCTACCCCCAGGCCTCCTGAAAACTCGTCGAGCGGCGACCGCCAAACGGTCGAAGAGGCGTCCATGAGCAGAGATCCCGACGTCGGAGACGACCCGAGACGCGAGCGGGAAGCTCGCGCGCGCGCGCTGGTGGCGGCGGGCGTTCGCGTGGAGGACCCCGGCTCCACGTTCGTGGGACCGCAGGTGGAAATCGAGGCGGGAGCGACCCTGCGTCCGTTCGTGTTCCTGGAGGGAAAGACCGTCGTGCGCGCGGGGGCGGTCATCGGGCCCTTCGTGCGCCTCGTGGACACCGAGATCGGCCCGGGGGCCCAGGTCATCGATCACTGCCTCCTGCGCGACTCCGTGGTCGAAGCCGCGGCCAGCGTCGGACCCTTCGCCCACCTGCGCCCGGAGAGCCGGGTGGGGGCCGGAGCCAAGGTGGGCAACTTCGTAGAGATGAAGAAGACCCATCTCGGGGAGGGGTCGAAGGCGCAGCACCTCTCCTACCTCGGCGACGCCACCATCGGGCCCGCGGTCAACATCGGAGCCGGGACGATCACCTGCAACTACGACGGCTCCCACAAGTACCCCACGCGGATCGAAGCCGGGGCCTTCATCGGAAGCCATTCGACCCTGGTCGCTCCGGTGACCGTGGGAGAGGGTGCGTACATCGCCGCGGGGAGCTCCGTGACCGAGGACGTCCCCGCCGACGCCTTGGCCGTGGGCCGGGCCCGACAGGTGACGAAGCCGGGTTGGGCGCAAAAGAGACGCGAGAGGCTCAAGGCCGCGGGCGGAGGGAAGCACTGACATGTGCGGGATCGTGGGATACGTGGGCACACGCGATGCGGTCCCGGTGATCATCGAAGGGCTGCGCAAGCTCGAGTATCGCGGCTACGACTCGGCCGGGGTGGCGGTGGTGCGCAACGGCGTGCTCAAGCGGCGGCGCGCGGCGGGCAAGCTGCAGAACCTGGAGCTGAGCCTGAAGCAGGAGCCCCTCTCCGGAGACTTCGGCGTCGGCCACACGCGCTGGGCGACCCATGGCCGGCCCACGGAGGAGAACGCGCACCCCCACCAGGACACGGCCGGATGCATCGTCGTGGTCCACAACGGCATCATCGAGAACTACCTTCCCCTGAAGGCGCGGCTGCAGGCTGCGGGCCACGTGTTCGTGACCCAGACCGACACGGAGGTGATCGCCCACCTCGTGTCCCACCACTACCAGGGCTCGCTCGAAGAGGCCTTGCTGCGGGCCGTGGCCGAGCTCGAGGGGATCTACGCCCTCGTCCTGCTGCACAAGGACGAGCCCCAGACCCTGGTCGGTGCGCGTCTCGGGCCGCCCCTGGTGGTGGGCCTCGGCAACGGTGAGAACTTCCTCGCCTCGGACATTCCCGCTCTCCTCCCCTACACCCGCGACTTCCTCTTCCTGGAGGACGGCGAGATCGTCACCGTGCGCCCCGACTCGGTGACCCTCAAGAACGCGGCGGGGGCCACGGTCACCCGTGCCCCCCAGCGCATCGCCTGGGATCCGGTGCAGGCCGAGAAGGGCGGCTATCGGCACTTCATGCTGAAGGAGATCCACGAGCAGCCGCGTGCGGTGCGCGACAGCCTGCTCGGGCGGATCGGCCTCGAAGAGGGCGGCGTCCATCTCGAGGAGCTGGGCGAGGCCGCAGAGCGACTCAAGAACGTGCGCCGGGTCGTGCTTCTCGCCTGCGGGACGAGCTGGCACGCCGGGCTCGTGGGCAAGTTCCTGCTCGAGCAGGTGGCGGGGATCCCCGCCGAGGTGGACTACGGAAGCGAGTTCCGCTACCGCACCCCGATCGTGGACGCGGACACCCTGGCCGTGGCCATCAGCCAGAGCGGCGAGACCGCGGACACCCTGGCCGCCTTCCGTGAAGCGAAGCGCAAGGGCGCCTTGCCCATCGGCATCTGCAACGTGCAGGGCTCGATGCTGACCCGCGAAGCCGCGGGCTCGCTGCTGACCCATGCCGGGCCCGAGATCGGGGTCGCGTCCACCAAGGCCTTCACCGGCCAGCTCACGGCCCTCGCCCTCCTGGCCCTCCACCTCGGCCGCCTGCGCGGCACCCTCTCCGCCGAGGCCTGCCGGCGCCATCTCGAGGGCCTCGCGCGCATCCCCCATCTCATGGAGCAGACCCTCGCCCTGGAGGGCCCCATCGACGAGATCTCCCGCACCCTCATGCAGGCCCGCGACTTCCTCTACCTGGGTCGGGGGATCAACTACCCGATCGCCCTCGAAGGTGCCCTGAAGCTCAAGGAGATCTCGTACGTCCACGCCGAAGGCTATCCCGCGGGCGAGATGAAGCACGGGCCCATCGCCCTCATCGACGAGACCCTGCCGGTCGTGGCGCTCTGCCCGCAAGGGCACACCTACGAGAAGATGGTCTCGAACGTCCAGGAAGTGAAGGCGCGCGGCGGGCGGGTGATCGCGGTGGTGTCCGCGGGCGACGCGCAGATCCGGAGCGTCGTCGACCCCGCGCGGGACAACGTCATCGAGGTGCCGGCCACCGACGAGCTGTGGTCCCCCTTCCTGATGGTGTTGCCCCTGCAGCTTCTCGCCTACATGGTGGCGGTACGGGCCGGACGCGACGTGGACCAGCCGCGCAACCTGGCGAAGTCCGTCACCGTCGAGTAGTGCGGGCTTGACGGAGCGGAGCCCCCTGCTCCAGGGGCTGAACCCCGAGCAGCAAGAGGCGGTCCTGGCCGTGAAGGGGCCCGTGCTGATCCTCGCGGGGGCGGGCAGCGGCAAGACCCGGGTCATCACCCACCGGATCGCCCACCTCGTGGTGGACCTCGGGGTGCCTTCCGATCAGGTGCTGGCCGTCACCTTCACCAACAAGGCGGCGGGCGAGATGAAGGCTCGCGCCGAGGCGCTCTTGGGCGGCGCTTCGCTCGCGAGCTGGATCTCGACCTTCCACGCCTTCTGCGTGCGCGTCCTGCGTCGCGAGTCGGCGGCGGTCGGCCTCCCCCCGGGCTTCGTCATCTACGATCAGGACGACCAGGTGGCGTGCGGTGCGGGAAGCCTTGCGGGCCCTCGACCTCTCCGAGAAGCTCCACCCCCCGCGGCGGATCCTCTCACGCATCTCGGCGCGGAAGAATTCGCGGCGTCTCCCGAAGGGAGCGCCGAACAACTCGGGGCGCGCGCCGGACGAGGTGAGCGACGACTCCTTTGGCGCGGAGACCTTCGCCCGGATCGCCGAACGCTACGGGCAGACCCTGGAGGCGGCGCGGGCCGTGGACTTCGACGATCTGCTGCTCAAGACGCTCGACCTCCTGGCCGGGAACGCCGTGGTTCGGGAGTCCTACCGGCGGCGCTTCCCCTACGTGCTCGTGGACGAGTACCAGGACACGAACTCGGCCCAGTACGAGATCATTCGCCACCTCGTGGGCGAGCGCGGGAACGTGACCGTGGTGGGGGACGAGGACCAGTCGATCTACTCCTGGCGCGGCGCCGACATCCAGAACATCCTCGACTTCGAGCACGACTTTCCCGGGGCCCGGGTCTTCCGGCTCGAGCGGAACTATCGCTCGAGCCAGGCGATCCTCGACACCGCTTCGGCCCTCGTGGCCCACAACCTGAGGCGCAAGGGCAAGACCCTGCGCGCGGTGCGCGCGGCGGGGGCGCCGGTGCGCCTCCACACCGCGACGGACGAGTACGAGGAGGCGGCCTGGGTCGTGGACCGCATCGCGAGCGAGCGCAGCGGGCGCGGGCGGGCGGCGATTCTCTTCCGCATGAACGCGCAGAGCCGCCTCTTCGAAGAGGCGCTCCTGCGACGCCGGCTGCCCTACGTGGTCGTGGGCGGGGTCGGGTTCTACGAGCGACGCGAGGTCAAGGACCTGTTGTCCTATCTCCGGCTGGTCCTGAACCCCGAGGACACGGTGGCCCTGCGGCGCGTGCTCAACGTGCCGCCGCGGGGTATCGGGGCCAAGAGCCTGGAGGAGATCGAGCGCGCCGCGAAGGCCACGGGCGCGAGCCTCTGGGAGGCCCTCGGCACCGTGGTGGACGAGGCTCGGCTTCCGGCCCGCGCCACGCAGCCCCTCGCCCGCTTTCGCGAGCTCCTCGAGTCGCTGCGCGAGGAGGCGCCACGGCTGACGGTCAAGGGGCTCATCACCCGGGTGCTCGAGGCGTCGGGTTACGCGGCGGCTCTCGCCCAGGAAGACTCCCAGGAGTCGCAGGACCGGCTCGAGAACCTGGCCGAGCTGATCTCGGCGGCCGCCGACTACGACGCTCGCGAGCCGTCGTTGGGGCTTCCTGGCTTCCTCGACCAGACGGCGCTCGTGTCCGAGGTGGACGAGCTCGGGGACGATGCGCCGGTGGTCCTCCTGACCTTCCACGCCGCGAAGGGCCTCGAGTTCGACTCGGTGTTCCTGGTGGGCCTCGAGGAAGGTCTCATGCCCCACTCTCGGAGCCTTGACCGGCGACGAGGCGCTCGAGGAGGAGCGGCGGCTCTGCTACGTGGGGATGACCCGGGCCATGGAGCGCCTGTCCCTGAGCCATGCCCAGAGCCGTCAAGTGTTCGGGCAGCGGCGGCTCGCCGAGCCCAGCCGTTTCCTGGACGAGATCCCCGACGCCGCGCTCGATCGCTCGGGGGGATTGCGACAGGCGTCCTACGCCACGCGGCCCACCCGCAAGGGCACCGGCGCCGTCCCCTGGGCGGGGGCCGCGAACGCGCCGGAACCTCCCCGACCCGACGGCCTCGCGGAAATCCGGCCCGGAGTGAGGGTCCGCCACCCGCTCTTTGGTGTAGGAACCGTGCTCCGCAGCGACGGGGCGGGCGACGATCTGAAGGTGACCGTCTCCTTCGCCGGCGTGGGGGCCAAGCGGCTGGTCGCACGCTACGCCGGCCTCGAGGTCCTCTGAGGGGGCCGCGACCCGGAGTGGCGGATCCGCGACCCCCGTTCGCGGACTCTAGGTCTTCGGCTTCAGCGAGTAGATGAACCAGCGGCTGACCACCCGCCCCGTGGTGCCGCCCTGGAGGTCGTATCTTCGGAGGGTCATGGCGTAGGGCTTGGCCTCACCCTTGATCGTGAGCTCGAGGTCGAGGTCCCGGGTCACCATCTGGCCGGTCATGTTCTCCACTTCGTTCTGGTTTCCGACCGAGAGCGTCACGTTGCGCTTCTCGTGCTCGACCGCGGACCGGGCCTCGGCCAGCTGCTTCTTGAGGGTGCGGTCCTTCTCGTTGAAGTCCGCCCACTTCTGGGCCACTTCGGCGAGGGCGGGGGGCACCTTCGCGTTCTTCTTCTGCGCCTCTTGCACCTCCTGGATCTGCAGGAAACGCTTGCCGTTGTCCTCGTTGGCGTAGGCCTGGGTCGTGCGCTTGTTGGCCGCGAGGTCCGCGTCGATCTGCTGGACCTTCTTGATGAGGTCGGGGAGCGGCGCCGGGGCCTGCGTCTCCGGGGTCGAGCCGGTGATCTTCCAGCTGTCCACCTTCTGGTCGAGCTGCACCAGGGCGAAGCTGGTGAGGGTCTGGGTGTCGCCCTGCCGGAGGGCGTTGAAGTACTGGTCGACGACCCGTTGGTCAGGATGGCCGCAGGCGGCCGCCGCCGCCGTCATCCCCAGGCCGACCAGTAGGGCTCCTCGCTTGTTCATTCCTCCTCCTTACCTGGTGGCGCCGCGGCCTCGTGGTCGCGGCAAGAGGGAGCCGCCTTGGCCCCCGCTGCTTTCTCCGTCGTTCCCGAACCGATGGGTCCCCGCCTTCGCCTCACGACGCTGGCGTGCCCCCCGGTACGGGTTCCTCCCCTTCTTCCCGCTCCGCCAGACGTGCCACCGAGACGAGGTGGTCGCCGTCTTCCAGATTGATGAGGCGAACCCCCTGGGTATTCCGTCCGATGGTCGAGATGTCCGCCGTGTTGAGCCGGATGATCATACCCTTTTCGGTAATGAGCATCACCCCTTCGTCACCCTTGAGGAACTTGACCCCCACCACCCGGCCGTTGCGGCCCGCGGTCTTGATGTTGATCAGCCCCTTGCCACCTCGGCTCTGCACGCGATACTCGTCGAGCGGGGTCCTCTTTCCGTACCCGTTCTCCGTCACGGTGAGCACGGTGCCCGTGGTGGCCACTTCGAGGGCCACCACCTGGTCTCCCTCTTCGAGCTCGATGCCCTTGACCCCATAGGCGGTGCGGCCCATTGGGCGCACGTCCTCCTCGCTGAACTGGATGGCCATCCCTTCGCGAGTGCCGAGGAGGATCTTGTCGGAGCCCGAGGTGAGCACGGCGTCGATCAGGGCGTCGCCGTCCTCGACGGACAGGGCGATGATCCCGCTCGGCCGCGGGTTCGAGAACGCGGTGAGCTCGGTCTTCTTGACGATCCCCTTGCGGGTGACGAGGAGCAGGTGGCCCCCCGCGTCGAACCCCTTGACCGCGCAGAACGCCGCGATCTTCTCCGCGGTCTGCAGCTGGACGAGGTTCACGACCGCCTTGCCCTTGCCCTGCGGCCCCACGTCGGGGATCTCGTGGACCTTGAGCCAGTAGACGCGCCCCCGGTCGGTGAGGATGAGGATGTAGGAGTGGGTGGAGGCGATGAAGAGGCTGCTGACGAAGTCCTCTTCCTTCGTCTTCATTCCCACCCGGCCCCGGCCTCCCCGCTTCTGGGAACGATAGGTCGAGATCGAGGTCCGCTTGATGTAGCCGGTGTGGGTGATGGAGATCGCCACCTCCTCGTCTGCGATCGTGTCCTCGATCGTGATCTCGTCCACCGAGTCCATGATCTCGGTGCGGCGCGGGTCTCCGTGGTCGTCGCGGATCTTCCGAAGCTCGGCGCCCACGATCTCGTCGACCCGGCTCGCGGAGGCGAGGATCGCCTTGAGCTCGGCGATCAGGACCCGGATCTCCGCGAGCTCGTCGATGACCTTCTGGCGCTCGAGCCCGGTGAGGCGCTGGAGCTGCATCTCCAGGATGGCTTCGGCCTGGAGCACGGAGAGGCCGAACTGCGCGATGAGGCCGGTCTTGGCTTCGGGCGGGGTCTTGGCCGCGCGGATGAGGGCGATCACCTGATCCAGGTGGTCGAGGGCGATGACCAGTCCCTCGAGGATGTGGGCGCGCGCCTCGGCTTTCCGGAGCTCGTAGAGGGTCCGCCGCCTGACCACCTCCCGCCGGAAGTCGAGGAAGAGCTCCGACGCTTCGAGCAGGTTCAGGACCCGTGGGCGCTGGTCCACGATGGCCAGGAAGATGACCCCGAAGGTGTCCTGGAGCTGGGTGTGCTTGTAGAGGTTGTTCAGGATGATCTGGGACGGCTCGCCCTTCTTCACGTCGAGCACGATGCGCATGCCCTGGCGGTCGCTCTCGTCGCGGATGTCCGAGATGCCCTCGACGCGCTTCTCCTTCACGAGGTCGGCGATCTTCTCGATGAGCCGGGCCTTGTTGACCTGGTAGGGGATCTCCGTGATCACGATCGCTTCCCGGTCGGCCTTTTTGATCTCGATCTCCGCCCGCGCCCGCATGACCACGGTGCCGCGCCCGGTGCGGTAGGCCTGGCGGATCCCCGCCCGGCCCAGGATCATGCCCGCGGTGGGAAAGTCGGGCCCGGGGATCCGCACGAGAAGGCCCTCGAGGCGTTCGTCGGGGGTGAGGTCGGCGTTCTCGAGCAGGAACAGGAGGCCGTCCACCACCTCCCCCAGGTTGTGGGGAGGGATCTTCGTGGCCATGCCCACCGCGATCCCCTCGGCCCCGTTGACCAGCAGGTTCGGGAAGACGGTGGGGAGGACGACCGGCTCCTCGCCGCTGTTGTCGTAGGTCGGCTGGAAGGCGACGGTGTCCTTCTCGATGTCGGCCATCATCGAGGCCCCGAGGCGGGTCAGTCGCGCCTCGGTGTAGCGCATGGCCGCGGGGGGGTCGCCGTCCACGGAGCCGAAGTTGCCCTGGCCGTCAACGAGCGGCGCGCGCATGCTCCAGCTCTGGGCCATGCGCACGAGGGTGTCGTAGATGGCGCCCTCGCCGTGCGGGTGGTAGTTGCCCATCACCTCTCCCGCGACCTTGGCGCTCTTCCGGTAGGGCCGGCCAGGCAGGAGGCCCATCTGCTGCATGCCGAAGAGGACACGGCGGTTCGCGGGCTTCAAGCCGTCGCGAATGTCGGGAAGGGCGCGACCGATGATGACGGACATCGCGTAGTCCATGTAGGACTGACGCATCTCGTCCGCGATGTTGGCGGGGATCTTCTGGTGCGCGAAGGGCTCTTGTTCCATATCAGATGTCGAGGTTGCGAACGTTCAAGGCGTTTTCTTCGATGAACTGCCGACGCGGCTCGACCGCGTCGCCCATCAGGGTGGTGAAGATGTTCTCCGCGACCTCGTCGTCTTCGAGCCGCACCTGGAGGAGCACCCTCGTCGCGGGGTCCATGGTGGATTCCCACAGCTGCTCGGCGTTCATCTCCCCGAGACCCTTGTAGCGCTGGATGGAAAGCCCTTTCTTTCCCTGGTCGAGGATGTGCTTCAGAAGCTCGTCGCGGGAGCCGACCGCGGTCTCGCCCCCGTCGACCACGGTCAATGGGAGCTGGTCGAGCTCCCGGAACTCCTCGTAGCTCGAGTAGGCGGCCTTGTATTCGGGAGAGGAGATGAAGTCGGCGAGGAGCCGGACTTCGCGCGCCTGCCCGTTCGTCTCCTGCTGGAAGACCACCTCGAAGACCCCGTGCTCCTCGTCCTTCTCGAGGACCACGTCCTTGCCCTCCTCACGGAGGGGCTTGATGACCTCGAGGAGACGGGCCTTGTCCGCGAATACTTCCGGGTCCTTGACCTGGGCGCGGAGGAGCCGCTCCACCAGGGGCCGGGGCATGCCCTTCTTCTCGATGCGGTCGAGAAGCTTCGACACCACAACCATCTTCTCGAGAAGGTGCTGGAGCTTGACCCCGTCGAACTCCTGGCCGGTGCCGATTCGCACCTTCCGGTTCTCGACCGCGCGGGTCATGAGGAAGGTGTCGAGCGCGGCCTCGTCCTTCAGGTAGTTCTCGCTCTTGCCGTGCTTGGCCTTGAAGAGCGGCGGCTGGGCGATGTAGAGGTGGCCCCGTTCGATCAGCTCCTTCATCTGACGATAGAAGAAGGTCAGGAGGAGGGTGCGGATGTGGCTCCCGTCCACGTCGGCGTCGCACATGATGATGATGCGGTGGTACCGGAGCTTGGTCACGTCGAAGTCGTCGGCTCCCACCCCGGTGCCGAGGGCGGTAATGATGTTTCGGATCTCCTCGGAGGCGAGGGTCTTGTCGAGGCGCGCCTTCTCCACGTTCAGGATCTTGCCCCGGAGGGGCAGGATCGCCTGGAAGGAGCGGTCGCGGCCCTGCTTGGCGGAGCCGCCGGCGGAGTCGCCTTCGACGAGGTAGAGCTCGCACTTCTCGGGGTTGCGCTCCTGGCATTCCGCGAGCTTCCCGGGAAGGCCGGCCCCGTCGAGCGCGCCCTTCCTGCGCGTGAGGTCGCGGGCTTTCCTCGCCGCCTCCCGGCCCCGCGCGGCGTCGATGACCTTCTGCACGATGCGCTTGGCTTCGGTCGGGCGCTCCTCGAGAAAGGCGCCTAGCCTTTCGTTCACCAGGCTCTCGACGATCCCCTTGACCTCGGAGTTGCCGAGCTTGCCCTTGGTCTGGCCCTCGAACTGCGGGTTCGGGACCTTGACGCTGACCACCGCGCAGAGCCCCTCGCGGGTGTCTTCGCCTTGCACCTCCCCCAGTTCCTTGATGAGGTTCGCGCTCTGGGCGTAAGCGTTCAAGCTACGGGTGAGCGCGCCCTTGAAGCCGGAGAGGTGGGTGCCGCCGTCGTGGGTGTTGATGTTGTTGGCGAACGAGTAGATGTTCTCGGCGTAACCGTCGTTCCACTGGAGGGCGATCTCGACCAGGACTCCGTCCCGCGTCCCCTCGATCATGATCGGGGTCGGGTGGAGGGTGGCCTTGTTGCGGTTCAGGTGCTCCACAAACGACGCGATGCCCCCCTGGTACTGGAAGGTGTTCTTCTTGCCGTCGCGCTCGTCCTCGAGGGTGATGAGGATGCCGCGATTCAGGAAGGAGAGCTCGCGCAGGCGCTGGGAGAGGGTGTCGAACGAGAAGGTGGTGGTCTCGAAGATCGTGGTGTCGGGCTTGAACGTGATCTTGGTGCCGCGGCGGTCGGTGACCCCGACGTTCTCGAGCTTGGTCACGGGATTGCCCCGCTCGTAGAACTGTCGGTAGACCTTCTTGTCCCGCCAGATCTCCACCTCGAGCCGTTCGGAGAGGGCGTTCACGACGGAGACTCCGACCCCGTGCAGGCCCCCTGAGACCTTGTAGGCTCCCTTGTCGAACTTGCCGCCGGCGTGGAGCTTGGTCAGCACCACCTCGGCCGCGTCCATTCCGATGACGGTGGGGTGCGGCCCTACCGGGATGCCGCGGCCGTTGTCGACCACGGTGACGGAGTTGTCGATGTGGATGCTGGCGCTCACCTCGTTGCAGAAGCCGGCCAGGGCTTCGTCCACGGAATTGTCGACCACCTCGTAGACCAGATGGTGGAGGCCCGCTTCCCCGGTGGAGCCGATGTACATGGCCGGGCGGACGCGGACCGCTTCCAGGCCTTCGAGAACGCGAATGGCCCCCGCGCCGTACGCGGCGCTCGACTTGTCCTCCGCGCTCGGCTCGTCCTCGGTCTTGGTCTCGTCGCTCATGACCCCCCTATGAAGCGCTCACTCGCCCTGCGGAAACGGAAAAGAGGCGCCCGACGGCCCCGAGCCGGGCCGCCCACTCGGGATGTGCGCTCGTGACCAAGGCCTGGCCCTCTTCGGCCACGGTGCGGCACACGGCCTGCGCCCGGTCGGCGTCGAGCTCGGAGTCGAGGTCGTCCAGGAGCGCCACCGCGGCTCGCCCCGTCTGCTCCCGGTAGACGCGGAGGGTGGCCAGGGTGAGGGCCAGAAGGAGGCTGCGCACCTGGCCGGAGGATGCGGACGACGACGCGTCCTGGCCGTCGACGAGGAGCTCTATGGCGTCGCGGTGCGGGCCCACGAGGCTTCGGCCCGCCTGTCTCTCCCGTTGCGCGCTTTGCCTGATCTCTTCGGCGAGGCGGCTCTGGTGCTCGCCTTCGCTCCCGCCCGCGGCGGGCTCGGCCCGGATTGCGTAGGTTTCCCCACCTGGCCGAACGCTGGTGGTGAGGGCCTGGTTGAGACGCGCGACATAGGCGAGTCGACGCGCGCGCAGCGTCCCGCCCACCAGGGCGAGGCGTTCGTCCCAGGCAAAGATCGCGCGCTTTTGACCCTGGAGGGCGGCGGTGCGCTGGTGGAGGATGCGCTCGTAGTCGCGCAGGGTCTGGCGATAGGCGGCGGAAAGGGCGGCGCCGGCCCGGTCGATGTACGCGCGGCGCTCGCGCATCGGACCGTGGACGACGCGCAGGCGTGCGGTCGAGTAAACGCTGGCCTCGAGGCGTCCGGTGTACTCGCGCGGGGGCACGCTGCGCTCGTCGACGGAGAAGCTCCTCTTCTGCCTGGTCCATCGAAACGCGAGGTCGACCTCTCCGTCGTCGGCGCTCGCGGTGCCTCGGACCTCCAGGTCGTGCGCGCCGCGGGCCACCACCTCGCCGAGATCGTCGGTCCGGAAGGAGCGGCCTCGGGCGAGGAGGCCCAGGGCTTCGAGCAGCGAGGTCTTGCCCTGGGCGTTCTGGCCGAGAAACACGTTCAGACCCGGGCTCAATTCCACCCGTTGCTCCCGGAGGTTCCTGATGTCGCGCAGCGCAAGCACCTTCACCCAGACCAAGAAACGCGGCCTAGAACCGCATGGGCATGACGACGTAGCGGTATTCGATGTCCGTGGTCTCCTGGGGCCGGAGGACACCCTGACTGTCTGCGTCCTTGAGCTCTATCTTCACAGTGTCGCCTCCCGCCGCGGCCAGGAAGTCGACCAGGTATTGCGCGTTGAAGCCCACTTCGATGTCGGGGCCGGCGTACTCGGCGCCCAGCGACTCGTGGGCCTCGCCCTGGTCGGGGGAGGAGGCGAGAAGCTCGATGCGGCCCGCGCGGAGAGCGAGGCGAATGGCGCGGCTTCGGTCCGAGGAGAGCAGGCTCACCCTGCGGATCGCGGTCGCGAGCGCCTCGCGCTCCACCGCCACGGTCTTGTCCCCGGTGACCGCGATCACCTTTTCGAACGCGGGGAACTGCGCTTCCACGGTCTTCGAGGCCAGGGTCCTCTCCCCCACGGAGAAGACGAGGTGGCTCTCGACCTGCTGGAAACGCACCGCTTCCTCTCCCTCGAGAAGGCGGCCGAGCTCGTAGATGGCCTTTCGGGGCACGAGGACGCGGGTCGGCTCGGTGATCTTGAGCTCCACCTTCTGCCGCGCGTAGGCGAGGCGATGCCCATCGGTCGCGACCATCGCGACCCCCTCCCGGTCGAGCACGAGGAGGGCTCCGGCAAGGTAGTAGCGGGCGTCCTCGGCCGTGATGGCGAACGAGGTGCGAGAGATCAGGGCCTTCATGGTGGCGGCCGGGATGGCGACTCCCCGCGATGCCTTGGCGTCGGGAAGGGACGGAAAGTCCTCCTTCGGGAGCCCGGCCACCTTGAAGAGCACCCGCTCGCATTCGACCTTCGCCCAGGCATCAGGCAGGACCGTCAGGTGCACGTCGCTCTCCGGCAGGGAGCGCACGATCTCGAAGAGCTTCTTGGCCCCGAGGGTGGTGGCTCCTTCCTTGACCACCTCCGCCGGGCACCCGCACCGCAAGGAGACGTCGAGGTCGGTCGCGGCTATACGCAGGAAGCCCGCTTTGGCCTCGGCCAGGACGTTCGAGAGGATGGGGATGGAGTTCTTCCGTTCCACGATCCCTTGAACGAGTTGGAGCTCCTTGAGCAGCTCATTCTTGCGAACGATGATTTCCATCTCTCAGTGTCTCCAAGAGGAAAGGAAGAGAGGAACGATACAAAGAGAGGGTGTGGAATCGGCGGAAACTGTCGGAAGTGGCTGGGGGAGAGGGTATTTTGCTGTGGACTCGCGCGTGGAAAACGGTGAGCGCGCGGGCTCCAGGCTGTGGAGCTGGCGGCGTCCACCGAGAGCTTCCGGCCTTTCCGCGCCTTCGCGTGTGGAAATCGTCGCTATCGTCATCGAAACGCTTGCACGAAGCTGTTGATGAGCCTGTCGAACTCGGGATCTCGCTTGCGCATGCCGTCGATCTTCCGAAGGGAGTGGATGACCGTCGAATGGTGCTTGCCCCCGAACCCCTTTCCGATCTCGGGCAGGGAGGCGGCGGTCAAGGTCTTGGTGAGGTACATGGCGATCTGACGCGGCTCAGCCACGGCCTTGGCGTTGTTCTTCGCCTTGAGCTCGGTGACCTTCACATTGTAACGGTCGGCCACGAATTTCTGGATCATCTCGATCGTGACCGGCTTGTCTTCGGTCTGCAGGAGCTCTCGGAGAATCTCCTGAGCGAGGGGCAGGTCGATGTCGCGGCCGGTGAGGCTCGCGTAGGCGATGAGGCGAATGAGGCTTCCTTCGAGCTCGCGGACGTTCGTACGCACCTTGCTCGCGATGAAGAGAGCCACGTTCTCCGGTATTTCGACGCGCTCGGCTTCGGCCTTCTTGCGCAGGATCGCCACCTTGGTCTCGATGTCGGGAGCCTGGATGTCGGCGATCAGGCCCCATTCGAAGCGGCTGTGAAGGCGTTCCTCGATGGTGGGGATCTGGCGGGGCGGACAATCGCTGGAGATGACGATCTGCTTCTGGGAGTCGTGAAGCGAGTTGAAGATGTGGAAGAACTCTTCTTGGGTGCGGTCCTTGCCCGCGATGAACTGGATGTCGTCGACGAGGAGGACGTCGACCGCACGGTACTTCTGGCGGAAGGCAGGCAGCCGGTCGAAGCGGATGGCGTTGATCATCTCGTTGATGAAACGGTCGGTGGAGATGTACACCAGATTGAGGCGTCTTTGACGGGCCTGGATGTAGTGTCCGACGGCGTGCATGAGATGGGTCTTTCCGAGGCCGACCCCGCCGTACATGAAGAGGGGGTTGTAGGACTTCGAAGGGATCTCGGCCACGGCGCGCGCGGCGGCGTGGGCAAACTGGTTCGAGGCGCCCACCACGAAGCTCTCGAAGGTGTACTTGGGGTTGAGCGAAGACGACTCGCGGTCGGAGGCTGCCGCGTCCGGCAGGGGCGCCCTTTCGGTCGCGTCTTCGAAGACGACGTGGATGTCCGCCCGCCCCAACTCGTCGAGTGCCTCGGCGATCACCCCCTGGTAGTTCTTGGAGAGCCAGTCCTTGAACTGGGCATTGGGCACGCCGACGATCAACCGGGACTCTTCCAGCGACTGGTAGGTGGTCGGCCGGAACCAGGTGGCAAAGCTGTGCCGGTTGACCTTGTTGTCATTCTCGATGCGAGCGAGCACGTCGTCCCAGAGGTTCACGATACAGGAATGGAGGGATTGAGCGGGTGGGCGAGTCGCCCCAAGGGGCCCAAGGGAGGTAGGAGTAAAGTCATATAAATCAGATACTTAGAGAGGTTGCCGAGCCCCACGCCCCGAGGCCGTCAGGCCAAACGCCGCTTTTACACAGAGATTTCAACACCTGTGGAAAAGAGATTCAAGCCTCACGGGAGAATGTTCAGGAAAGGGGGTCCCGTCTCTCCCGGCAAAGCTAGCACAAGCATCCGGAGGAGACAAGGCAAAGCGATCGCCGCAGCGCCGCTCAGTTGACAGGGAGGCGCCATCTTCCCTATCCTTAGAGCTTTGTGCCGCGAGAGTACGCCCGGACTTGCGGATCGACCTTGCGGGGATGAGGCAAACCGGTCATGAAGAGGACGTTCCAGCCCAACAACCGTCGGCGGAAGAAGACCCACGGATTCCTGGTGCGGATGCGCACCAAGGGTGGCCGGCTCGTGCTGAAGCGGCGGCGGCAGAAAGGACGAAAGCGCATCGGAGCCTGACTTCCAGTGCGCCGCGAGGCGGCGTTTCCACCCTGGATGCGGCTCAGGAACGGCGCGGCGTTTCGACGCGTCTTCGAAAAGGGTGTGCGCTTGTCCGGGCCGCTCTTCGTGCTGGTGGCCCTCGAGAACGCCTATGGGCACGACCGCTTGGGCCTCACCGTGAGCCGGCGGGTGGGAGGGGCGGTCGCGCGGAACCGCGCGCGGCGGCTCTTGCGGGAAGGTTTCCGCCGACGGGTTTCGCGGCCGGGGAGGCCAGGATTGGACCTCGTGGTGCTCGCCGCAAGGGTCCTCACCGAGCAGGGCCAAGAAGAGGTGGACCGTGAGCTCGCCGAGCGGGTCCGACGGATCGAGCGCAAGATCGAAGAGCGTCGGCGCCCACCTTCTCCTCATGCTCGTTGACGCGTACCGCGTGACGCTCTCTCCGCTGCTCGGCGGGTTCTGTCGCTTCTGGCCCAGCTGCAGCCTCTACGCCGAGGAGGCGATCGTGCGTCATGGAGCCTGTCGGGGGGCGGTCCTGGCGGCTCGACGGCTTCTCCGCTGCCATCCGTTTCACCCCGGGGGATACGACCCCGTACCGTAGGTCTCGAATGGAAGAACGCCGTCTTCTCCTTGCGGTCGCATTGTCCCTTCTGATCCTGACCGCATACAGCATGCTGTTCCCGCCGCAGCCGTCGCGGCCGAAGGCACCATCCGCGGGCGCGCCTCTGGCGACAGCTCCGCCGCCAGCTCCGCTGTCGCTACCGTCCCCGACGGCCGTTGCCACTCCCGCCCCGGTGGCTCGCGTCGCCGACGAGAGGGAGCGGCGCATCGAGGTGGAGTCGCCGCAGGGCGCCATTGCCTTCACGAACAGGGGTGCTCGTCTGCTCTCCTGGCAACTGGCCCGATTCAAGGACAAGGAGGGGCACCCCGAGGAGATGGTGCAGGCCATCACCGGGGGACCTCGGCCCCTGGACATCGAGACCGGGGACCCGGGCCTCGACACGCGGCTCAAGGAAGGGCTCTTCTTGGCCTCGGCGGAGAACGTTCAAGTCCCCCCCCGAGGGCCCGTGGTCCTGAAGTTCGAGTACGCGGACGAAGAAATCCAGGCAGAGAAGAGCCTCACGTTCGACGCGCAAAAGCCGCTCGTGGAGCTTTCCGCCCGGGTGTCGCGCCTCGGGAAGGACCTGCCCCTCAGGATCCTCTGGGGTCCTGGGATCGGCAATCCCACCGCTGCCGAAAGGGAGGTCCAGGGATACGCACCGCCTCAGGGCGTCGCCCTCGTGGGCAGCGGCGTGGAACGCCCGCCCACGGCGAAGCTCGCCCAGGCGAAGGGGCTGGGCGTGGCGCAGTGGGCCGGAATGGAGAGCCACTACTTCGCGGCGCTCATCGTGCCGCCGGGTGGCCAGGGCGGCGCGGAGGTGCGGCCGATGGCGCTGCCGCCCCTGGAGGACGGAAAGCCGCGGCCTGCCGCCATGGTGGCCATCGATTTTGCGCCCGGGTTGGGCCCGGCGCAGCTCTACGTCGGCCCCAAGGACTACCAGGAGCTGGCCCGGGCCGGCCACGGGCTCTCCCGTGTGGCCATCGCGCAGATGGGGGACTGGATCGGTCCCCCGATCGTGGTGCCGCTGATGAACCTCGTGCGGCGAGTGCATGCCTCGGTCGGCAGCTATGGGTGGTCCATCGTCCTGGTCACCATCCTGATCAACCTGGTGATGGCCCCCTTCCGGCATTACAGCATCGCCAACGGTCTCAAGATGGCCAAGATCTCGCCCGAGATGAAGGTCATCCAGGAGCGTTACCGGAAGGTTCCCCTCATGGATCCCAAGCGGCAGCTCATGCAGGAGGAGATGGCGAGCCTCTATGCCAAGCACGGGATGAACATGAGCACCCAGATGCTGGTCGGTTGCCTGCCCATTCTGCTGACCATGCCCTTCCTGATCGCCTTCTACCGGGTGCTTTCGGTGTCGATCGACCTTCGCGGTGCCTCGTTCTTCTGGATCCCCGACCTGAGCCAGAAAGACCCTCTCTTCTTGACCCCCATTCTCATGGGGATCTCCATGTTCGCCATGCAGCGGATGACGCCCACGGCCATGGACCCGGCCCAGCAACGGATCATGATGCTGATGCCGCTCATGCTCGCGGGCATGCTGCTGTGGGCGCCCGCCGGGCTGAACGTCTACTGGTTGTCCTCGAACCTCTGCGCGATCGTCCAGCAGACCGTGACCTACGCGATCCTTCGCCGAAAGGACGTCGTCCCGGCGCGAGCACGCAAGTGAGCGACCGGGTCTTCTCGGGGCGGGACGTGGCCGAGGCGTTGGGGATGGCCGCCCAGGCCTTGGGCCTCCCCCCGGCCCGGTTGCGATACGTCGTGCTCGACGAGGGAACCGCGGGTGGCCTGGGGCTCAAGCCTACGCCCGCGAGGGTGGCGGTGTTGCTGGCGGGGACCGCGGGAGCCGCCGCTCCCGCAGCGCCGGTCGCACCTGCGAGCGAGCCCGCGGCGCCGGTGGCGGCTGCGGCGCCCGCCCGGAGCGAGGCCGCCGAAGCCGATGTTCCGGCGGCGGTCGAGGGAGTCGTGGCCGCGCTGGCCAAGGCGGCGGGAGTCGAGATCGCCGCCCGCGCCCGATGGTCGACGGAGGCGCTCCTGGTCGATCTGGTCGGCAGCGACGTCGCACCCTTCCTGCTCGGCCCCGGCGAGCCCGCCGTGGCGGATGCCCTCGAGCATCTCCTGCACGGCATGTTTGGCCATCGGGTCGCCCCGCGTCGACTCCGGATCGAGTGCGAGGGGCAAAGGGAGCAGCGAGAGGGCCGGCTGCGGGCGAAGGCGCTGGATCTGGCGGCCGCAGTCCTCGAGGATGGCCAGGCGCGCACGACCGACCCCCTGAACGCCTACGAACGGCGGCTCGTCCACATGGCGGTGGCGGAGCGGCCCGGGGTGATCACCTACAGCGTCGGCGGCGGCGCCGACCGACGGGTGACGATCGCGCCCGAGAAGGCGTCCCTGGGTGGCGAGGTTCACTGACGGGCCCAACCTCGCGGCCCTCGAGGGCCTGGGGCTGGCACAGCCGGTAAGGTCCCGCCTGGCCGCCTACCTCAGCCTGCTCTCGGCCTGGAACCCCAGGGTCAACCTCACCGCGGCCCGGACCCCGGCCGCCCAGGTAGAGCTGTTGATCCGTGACGTCCTGCCCTTGACGGACCTTCTGCTCCCCGGCGCCCTCATCGACGTGGGATCGGGAAACGGATCGCCGGGCTTGATCCTGGCCATCCTGTCCCCCGAGCGGCCGGTTACCCTTCTGGAACCACGGACCCGCCGCTGGGCCTTCCTGAAGGAGGCGACCCGAGCCGTCGGACGCCCCGACGTCCAGGTCCTCCGCTGTCGCCACGATGAGTTTCCCGGCCCGTCGGCGACGAACGTCACGGTCCGCGCCCTGCGGCTTCCCGCCCCCGAGCTGGCCCATCTCCTGGCGCCGGGAGGGCGAATCCTGGTCTTGGGCGCGGTGCCCCCAAAGAGCGAAGGGTTTCGCCTACGAACCCAGCCGACGACGGGCAAGGGAGCGGTCCACGTGCTCGAGCGCGACGATGTTTCACGTGGAACGTCGGGGGTTGTCTAGGCGGAAGCCGGCACCCGAACGGATGCGGGGGAGGCGGGTGACGCGCGTGCTATCCTGACGGCCCTCGACGGGCAAGGAGATTCCCTTTGGGACGCATCATCGCGGTGGCCAACCAGAAAGGCGGCGTGGGCAAGACCACCTCGGCCATCAACCTGGCCGCGAGCCTGGCCGCCGCCGAACGACGCGTCCTGGCCTTGGACGCCGACCCCCAGGCCAACCTGACCTCGGGGCTCGGTCGCAAGGGGCGCGAGCCGCGGCCCTCGCTCTACGAGGTCCTCATCGACCAGCGACCTCTCGAGGAGATCCTGATCGCCACCGACCTCGAGCACCTGACCCTGGCCCCCGCCGACCGCAACCTCACCGGCGCGGAAGTCGAGCTCGTGCCGCTCCTGGCCCGAGAGTACCGGCTCAAGGAGGCGCTGGTGCCGGTGGCGCCCCGCTTCGACTACGTCTTCATCGACTGCCCCCCGAGCCTGGGCCTGCTCACCGTCAACGCCCTGGCCGCCGCGGACAGCGTGCTCATCCCTCTCCAATGCGAATACTTCGCGCTCGAAGGGATCTCCGAGCTGACGGCCACCATGCGGCGGGTGCAAAAGGCGCTCAACCCAGCGCTCGAGATCGAGGGAGTGCTCTTGACCATGGTGGACGAGCGCACGAACCTGACCCAGCAGGTGATGGCGGACATTCGCGCCCACTTCAAGGAGAAGGTCTTCGAGACCATCGTGCCGAGGAGCGTCCGGCTCGCGGAGGCGCCCAGCTTCGGCAAGCCGGTGCTGCTGTACGACATCCGCTCGAAGGGCGCCGAAGCGTATCTCGACCTCGCGAAGGAAGTCATGACCCACGGCCAGCTCTCCTTGTTCGCCTCGTCGCGATGAGCGCGCCCGCCCCCAAGCGAAAGGCTCTCGGCAAGGGCCTCTCGGCGCTGCTGCCCGATCCGGAAGGGGAGCCCCGGATCGAGTCGACGACCGAGGTCCCGGTGGGCCAGCTCGAACCCAATCCCCTCCAGCCCCGGAGCCAGATGGACCCCGCCCGTCTCCTGGAGCTGGCGGCGTCGATCCGGGAGAGTGGGGTCGTCCAGCCCATTCTCGTGCGGCGGACCGCGAGCGGCCACCAGATCATCGCCGGCGAGCGGCGCTGGCGCGCGGCCCAGCAGGCGGGCCTCGCCACCGTTCCCGTCACGGTTCGGGAGGTGCCGGACGACCGGCTCCTCGAGCTGGCCCTCGTCGAGAACATCCAGCGCGAAGAGCTGAGCCCGCTCGAGGAGGCGCAGGCCTTCCAGCGCCTCCAACAGGACCTGGGGCTGACCCAGGAGGAGGTCGCACGCAAGGTGGGCCGGGACCGTTCGACGGTGGCGAACTCGCTTCGCCTCCTGCGCCTGCCCAAGGAGGCGCGCGAGCTTCTCGCGGCCGGTCGCCTCGAGGCCGGACACGCGCGGGCGCTCCTGGCGGTCGAGCACGCGGAGGACCTCATCGGCTTGGCCCGGGAGACCGCCCGCAAGGGCTTGTCGGTCCGCGAGGTCGAGCGCCGGGTGGCCCAGATGCGCGCCCCGGCGGCAGGCAAAGGGTCCAAGAAGGACGCGAACACGCGGGCCGCGGAGGAGCGCCTGCGTGTCGCCCTCGGGGCCCGGGTCGAGATCCACCGTCGGGGCCGCGGGGGGGCCCTGCGCATCCCCTTCACCGGCGAGGCCGAGCTCAACCGCCTCTTCGAGCTTCTCCTGCGGGCCGGCCGCAGCCGGTAGGTGGCCGTGCTATCGTGAGGTCTCGGCCGACCCCAGACCATAGGCGCGGGGCTCGCCCCAGATGTTTGGCACTCCCCGTGGGGAGGTGCCGGGAATTGCTCAGGCGGGCCCCCACCGGGAGCCAAGCCCTTGCGGAGGCTCAATGATCAAGCTTGGAGGGCTGGCCGCCGAAGGCCTGAACGGCTTCATGGACGAGGGGACCGAGTTCCTGGGAGAGTTGCGCTTCCGCGACACCCTGAGGATCGACGGGCATCTCAAGGGCAAGATCGTCTCCGACAACACCCTCATCGTCGGCGAGTCGGGCCACGTGGAGGCCGACATCGACTGCGGGGTGGTGTCGATCCGGGGAACCGTGCTGGGCCGCGTGCACGGCCGCCAGCGGATCGAGCTCCTGGCCGGGTCCAAGGTCCAGGCGACCCTGGTCTCCCCCAAGCTCGTGATCGAGGACGGGGCATTCTTCCAGGGGGACTGCGAGATGGTTCCGGTCGGCCACGCCGCCCCCGGGCCCTCCCGACCCATGCCTGAATTGTATACAAAATAGTATGCAAGGCCCGGCACGGAGCCGAGGGTGACGGACGATCGCCAGCGTATCCTCCGTCTCACCGAACGCGTCGCCTGCGCGGGCTGAGCCAGCAAGCTCGGCCCGTCCGAGCTCGCCCAGGTGCTGGGCGGGTTGCCTCGCTCCGACGATCCCCGCGTTCTCGTCGACCAGTCGACCGGCGACGATGCCGGCGTCTTTCGCCTGGACGAGCGCACCACCCTCGTGCAGACCGTGGATTTCTTCACTCCGGTCGTCGACGATCCGGAGGAGTTCGGGGCTATCGCCGCGGCGAACGCGGTCTCCGACGTCTACGCGATGGGGGGCCGACCCCTGACCGCGCTCTCCATCGCGGCCTTTCCGGAGGGCGACTTCCCGATGGCCTGGGCCCGCGCCATCGTCCGGGGCGGAGCCTCGAAGCTCAAGGAGGCGGGGTGCGTGCTCATCGGTGGTCACACCGTCCGCGACCCCGAGATCAAGTTCGGCTACGCGATCACCGGCCTCGTCGATCCCGCCCGCATGCTGACGAACGCGGCGGGCCAGCCCGGAGACATCCTCGTCCTGACCAAGCCCCTCGGCACCGGCGTGATCGCCACCGCGCTCAAGGCGGGGGAGGCCCCGCAAGACGCGGCCACCGCGTCGGCGGCCGCCATGCTCACCTTGAATCGAGCCGCGGCCGAAGCCGCCGTGCGCCACGGCGTGCGCGCGGCCACGGACATCACCGGCTTCGGCCTCGTGGGTCATGCCGAGCGCCATCGCCCGCGAGAGCTCGCTCACTCTCGAGATCGAGGCGAGCCTCGTCCCCCTGCTGCCGCGGGCCCTGGAGCTGGCCCTCCGGTTCCAGGCCCGTGGCCTCAAGGCCAATCGCCGGCAGTTCGAGCCCCTGGTCGAGCTCCAAGGCCGGCATCGACCCGGCCCTGGAAGCGCTCCTCTTCGATCCTCAGACCTCCGGCGGACTCCTGCTTCTGGCCCCCGAAGGCGTCGCATCCGCCCTGGTTTCCGAGCTGCCCGGCGCGCAGGTGATCGGCCGGGCGCGGCCGCGGGCCCAGGCCGCGATCTCCCTCGTCGCCTGAGGGTCGCCCCCCGCCTGAGCCTCTTTTGACTCGCCTTCGCGGCCCGTGTTACGCTGCCGCGCTTTTGTGAACGAGTCCCCAAAGTTCGCGGCTCAGGGGATTCGAATCGCCCGCATGAAGCCCAAGATGCCGATCCAAACAGGCTCGACCTTCGTTCCCGTGGGGCTTCGCCCTTGAGCTCGAAAGGCACGTCGCGCGTGGTCGCTCGGCGCTATGCGCGAGCCCTCCTCGACGTCGTCCATGGCGGGGCCAGGAGGCCAGGCCGAGGCACCGGCGGCGGTGCACGCGGCCCTCGAGCGCTCGCGTCGCTCCTCGCGGAGAACCGCCGAGCTGGTGCAAGCGCTCACCCATCCCGGGGTGCCAGGCCCCGGCGCGCAAGAAGGTCGTGGCGGCGGTGTGGGCCCAGGCGCCCGGAGGTGGTGCGGCGGCTCGTCGCAACTCCTCGTCGAGCGCGACCGGGTCGCCGCTGCTCCCCGCCATCACCGAGGCCTACGCCGTGGTCTGGAACGAGGCGCGCGGAGTCATGGCGGCGGCGGCCGTCTCGGCCGTGGAGCTCGACGCCCCGCAGAAGCAGGCGCTCCGCGAGGCGCTCGAAAAGGCCACGGGCAAGGGCGTGGAGCTGGCCGACGAGGGTGGACGCATCCGTGCTCGGGGGCCTGCGCGTCAGCCTCGGCGGACGCACCTTCGACGGCACGGTCGCAGGCGCAGCTCGCGGCGCTCCGGCGGAGGCTTTCGGGAGCGGCCTGAAGCCGGACGGGGCAAACCAGAACCAGTAGAGAGCCGGGCTCGATAGGGAGTGCCAGAGGCCATGGAGATTCGGGCGGAAGAGATCACGAAGATCATCCGGGAGCAGCTCGGCGGCTTCACCGCCGGGGTCGAGGCCTCCGAGACGGGCACGGTCCTGGCCGTCGGCGACGGGATCGCGCGCATCCACGGCCTCGTGAAGTGCATGGCCGGCGAGCTGATCGAGCTTCCGAGCGGGGTCATGGCCCTGGCCATGAACCTCGACGAGGACTCCGTGGGCGTGGTGCTCTTCGGCGAGAGCGAGCTCATCAAGGAAGGCGACATCGCCAAGCGGACGGCGCCGGATCATGTCGGTCCCCGTGGGCGAGGCGATGGTGGGCCGGGTGGTGAACGCGCTGGGCCAGCCCATCGACGGCAAGGGCAAGATCGCGACCACGCAGTTCGAACCCCATCGAGCGCATCGCCCCCGGGGTCGTCGACCGGCAGCCCGTCAAGGAGCCGCTCCAGACCGGCATCAAGTCGATCGACGGCATGGTGCCGATCGGCCGCGGCCAGCGCGAGCTCATCATCGGCGACCGCCAGACCGGCAAGACCGCGGTGGCGGTGGACACGATCATCAACCAGAAGGGCAAGGGCGTCGTCTGCATCTACGTGGCCATCGGCCAGAAGAACTCGACCGTGGCCCAGGTGGTCCGCACCCTCGAGCAGCACGGGGCCATGGAGCACACCATCGTGGTGGCGGCCTCCGCCTCCGAGCCGGCGCCCCTCCTCTACATCGCCCCCTACGCGGGCTGCGCGATCGGCGAGTTCTTCCGCGACAAGGGCAAGCACGCCCTCTGCATCTACGACGACCTCACCAAGCAGGCCGCGGCCTACCGCGAGATCTCGCTCCTCCTGCGGCGCCCGCCCGGCCGCGAGGCGTACCCGGGCGACGTCTTCTACCTCCACAGCCGACTCCTGGAGCGCGCGGCCAAGCTCAACGAGAAGAACGGCGGCGGCAGCCTCACCGCCCTCCCCATCATCGAGACCCAGGCCGGAGACATCTCGGCCTACATCCCGACGAACGTCATCTCGATCACCGACGGCCAGATCTTCCTCGAGGCCGACCTCTTCAACTCCGGCTTCCGGCCCGCGATCAACGTGGGCAACTCGGTCTCGCGCGTCGGCGGGTCCGCCCAGGTCAAGGCCATGAAGGGCGGTGGCCGGGCGCCTGCGCCTCGACCTCGCGCAGTACCGCGAGCTCGCCGCCTTCGCCATGTTCGCCTCCGACCTCGACAAGTCGACCCAGGCCCAGCTCGCGCGGGGCCAGCGGCTCACCGAGATCCTGAAGCAGAACCAGTACAGCCCGCTTCCCGGTGGAGAAGCAGATCGTCATCATCTTCGCGGCCACCAACGGGTTCCTCGACGCCATCCCCGTCGCCGACTGCCGCCGCTTCGAGGCCGACCTCTACTCCTTCCTCGACGCCCGCTACGCGGCCCTCCTGAAGGAGCTCGCGGAGAAGAAGGACCTGAAGGGCGACCTCGGCGACCGTCTGAAGGCCGCGCTCCAGGAGTTCGCCGGCGCCTTCCAGCCCAAGGCCGCGAGCTAGGCCGGGACGCCAGGAAAGCGCCATGCCCGCCCTCCTCGACATCCGCCGCCGGATCCGCAGCGTCAAGTCGACGCAGCAGATCACCAAGGCCATGAAGATGGTCTCCGCGGCCAAGCTGCGCCGCGCCCAGGAGGCGATGTTCGCGGCCCGGCCCTACGCTCGGAAGATGATGGAAGTCCTGAACGAGCTGGCCGCTCGCGCGCCCGCCCACGCCCATCCCCTGCTCGAAGAGCGCGGGCGACGGCAAGGTCCTGCTCGTGGTGGTGACCGCGGACAAGGGCCTCTGCGGCGGATTCAACGCGAACATCATCCGCACCGCCGCCCGCTTCATCGAAGAGCGACGCAACCAGGACCTGAGCCTCGACCTCGTGGGCCGCAAGGGCCGGGACTTCTTCAAGCGACAGGCCCTCAAGGTGCGGGCCGAGCACGTGGGGGTCTTCCAGGCCTTGAAGTACGCGACCGCCCAGACCATCGCCAAGGAAGCCATCGCCGACTTCACCGTCGGGCAAGGTCGACCGCGTGTTCCTGCTCTACAACGAGTTCAAGAGCGTCATCGCCCAGAAGATCACCGTGGAGCAGCTCCTGCCCATTCCCCGGGCCCACATCGACCCCAAAGAGCCGCCCCTCGACTACATCTACGAGCCCGGTCCCGAGGGGATCTTCGCGAGCATGCTGCCTCGCCACGTCGAGACCCAGGTCTGGCGCGCGCTCCTCGAGTCGGCCGCCGCCGAGCACGGCGCCCGGATGACGGCCATGGACTCCGCCATCCAAGAACGCGGGCGACATGATCCAGCGCCTCACCCTCTACATGAACAAAGTCCGCCAGGCTGCCATCACCAAGGAGATCATCGAGGTGGTGTCGGGCGCGGGCGCACCGAACTAAGCCGGAGCAATCATGGCCCCAGAGAACGTCGGTCGCGTCGTCCAGATCATCGGTCCCGTGGTGGACATCGAGTTCCCCGAGGGCGTGCCCGCCATCTACAACGCGGTGCGGATCGAGGACCCCGGGCCGGAGGGCGGGGTCAAGATCGACGTCATCGCCGAGGTCGAGCAGCACCTCGGGGAGAACCGGGTGCGCTGCGTCAGCATGCTGCCCACCGACGGCATGGTGCGCGGCATGCGCGCGGTCGACCTCGGCCGGACCCATCACCGTGCCCGTGGGCACCGCCACCCTGGGGCGGGTGCTGAACGTCATCGGCGAGCCCGTGGACGAGCGCGGCCCGGTCAACGCCACCAAGCGCTACCCGATCCATCGCCCGGCCCCGTCCTTCGAAGAACAGTCGACCGGCCTCCAGATGTTCGAGACCGGCATCAAGGTCATCGACCTCCTCGAGCCCTACCTGCGCGGGCGGCAAGATCGGCCTCTTCGGCGGCGCGGGCGTGGGCAAGACCGTGCTCATCCAGGAGCTCATCTACAACCTCGCCAAGAAGCACGGCGGCGTCTCCGTGTTCGCGGGAGTGGGCGAGCGGACCCGCGAAGGCAACGACCTCTGGCTCGAGTTCCAGGAGTCGGGGGTCATCGACCTCGAGCACCCCGAGAACTCGAAAGCCGCGCTCATCTACGGGCAGATGACCGAGCCGCCCGGGGCTCGGCTGCGCGTCGCCTTGACCGGCCTCACCGTGGCCGAGTCCTTCCGCGACGACGAAGGCAAGGACGTCCTCCTCTTCATCGACAACATCTTCCGCTTCACCCAGGCGGGCTCCGAGGTGTCGGCCCTCCTCGGCCGCATGCCCAGCGCGGTCGGCTACCAGCCGACCCTTCAGTCCGAGATGGGCGACCTCCAGGAGCGCATCACCTCCACCAAGAAGGGCTCGGTCACCTCGGTGCAGGCCATCTACGTGCCCGCCGACGACTACACCGACCCCGCGCCGGCCACGACCTTCGCCCACCTCGACGCGACCACGAACCTCTCGCGGCAGATCGTGGAGCTCGGCATCTACCCCGCGGTGGACCCGCTCGCGAGCAGCTCGCGCATCCTCGATCCCATCATCCTCGGCGACGAGCACTACGACACGGCCCGCGCCGTCAAACAGATCCTGCAAAAGTACAAGGACCTCCGGGACATCATCGCCATCCTCGGCATCGACGAGCTCTCGGAAGAGGACAAGGTCACGGTGGCGCGCGCCCGCAAGATCCAGAACTTCCTCTCCCAGCCCTTCCACGTGGGCGAGCAGTTCACGGGCATCCCCGGCAAGTACGTGCCGCTCGCCGACAGCATCCGCAGCTTCAAGACCATCGTGAACGGTGAAGTGGACCACTTGCCGGAGCAGGCCTTCTACATGGCGGGCGCCATCGAAGACGTTCACGAGGCGGCCAAGAAGCTTCACTCCTAGGCCACACCCATGCCCTTGCCCGAGAACATCCGCCTCGAAGTCGTGACCCCGGAGGGCCTTCTCCTGCGCGAGGAGGTCGACGAGGTGATCGCTCCCGGCGCCGACGGCTATTTCGGGGTGCGTCCCGGCCACACCCCCATGCTCGCGAGCCTCGGCGCCGGCAGCATCACCTATCCGGAAGGGTGCCGTGACCGGGCTACCTCACCTGTTTCTGGGGCTTTTGCGAGGTGCTGCCCGACCGGGTCAACATCCTGGCCGAGATCGGCGAGCGGGCCGAGGACATCGACGTGGCCCGGGCCGAGCAGGCGAAGGCACAAGCCGAAGCGCAGGCTCAAGCACCTGAAGGACGAAGCCGGCTACGAAGAGGCCCACCTGGCCTACATCCGCGCCGTCACCCGCCTCTCCGTGGCCGCCCGGCAGCGGCAACCCTGACGGGGTGCCTTCGTCCCGGCAGGCCGGGACGGTTCGGCTCAGAGCACCTTCCGGGTTGAAGATGGAAGCTTGATGCTGGCCCAGCTCCGGACCCTCTTCCGCTACCGCCTCCTGATCCAGAGCCTCGTGGGGCGCGAGCTCAAGGCCCGCTATCGTGGCAGCGTCCTCGGCTTCTTCTGGAGCTTCGTCAATCCGCTGCTGCTGCTCCTCACCTACGTGCTCGTGTTCACCGTGGTCCTGCCCACGGGCGTCCACTCGCCGGCCATGGAGCCCTTCGCGCTCTTCTTCTTCTGCGGAATCCTGCCCTGGACCTGGTTCAGCTCCTCGCTCCTCGAGAGCGCCGGGGTCTTGATCGCAGGCGGCAACCTCATCAAGAAGGTGCTCTTCCCGGCCGAGGTCCTGCCCGTCGTGACCGTGTTCGCGAACCTCGCGCACTTCGTGCTCGGCCTGCCCATCCTCCTGGTCTTCCTGATCTACTACGGCCGCCTCCGGCCCGAAGCCCTGCTCCTGCCCCTGCCCGTCCTCGTGCAGCTCGTCTTCACCCTGGGCCTGGCCCTGGCCATCTCCGCCCTCACCGTGCACTTCCGCGACATCCAGAACATCCTCGGCCACCTGCTGCACCTGCTGTTCTTCGCCTCCCCCGTGCTCTACCTCTACGGGGAGCGGCAGGGTGCGATCCGCGCGTTCCTTCGGCTTCAACCCGATGTCCCACATCCTCGTGGCCTACCAGCAGATCCTCTTCGACGGCGACTTCCACCACTGGGAAGGGCTCGGCGCGCGCGGCCCTGGCGGCCCTCGCGACCTTCGCCCTCGGCGCCTTCCTCTTCGAGCGCCTCCGCGACACCCTGGCGGAGGAAGTGTGAGCGGACCTCCGGCCATCGTCGCCCAGGGTCTCACCAAGATCTACCGGCGCTTCCTGCACCAGAACCAGTTCAAGACCCTGAAGAGCGCGCTCCTGACCGGCAGCCTTCTCTCCGACCTTCGAGCCGACGAGACCTTCACCGCCCTCGAGGGCGTCTCCTTCGACGTGCCCAAGGGCTCCACCTTCGGGGTCATCGGAGCCAACGGCTCCGGCAAGTCGACGCTCCTGAAGCTCCTCGCCGGCATCACCAAGCCGACGCGCGGGACGCTCACCGTGCAGGGCCGAATCTCCGCCCTCATCGAGCTCGGCGCCGGGCTTCCATCCCGAGATCAGCGGTCGCGAGAACGTCTACATCAACGGCATCATGCTCGGCCTCAACCGGCGCGAGATCGAAGACCGCTTCGACGAGATCGTGGAGTTCGCCGAGATGCGGCGCTTCATCGACGCCCCCGTGAAGACCTACTCCTCGGGCATGTACATGCGCCTCGGCTTCTCCGTGGCCATACACGTGGAGCCTGAAGTCCTGCTGATCGACGAGGTCCTGGCCGTCGGGGACGAGGCCTTCACCCGGAAGTGCCTCGACAAGATCGGCGAGTTCCGGCGCCGCGGCCGGACCATACTCATCGTGACCCACAGCCTCGGCCTCGTGGAGAAGATGTGCGACGACGTCCTGTGGCTGCGGCAGGGGAGCGTCGCCGACCGGGGCGATCCCAAGCGCGTGGTCGACGCGTACCTGAGCTTCGTGGCGGGCGGGGAGGAGGCGCTCCTGGCCCGGGGCCATGACGCTCCCGCCTCCGCCGGGCCCGCGCCCGACTCCGGGCCCGGCGGAGACGACGTCGCCCGGCCACGGCTACCGGGAAGGCCGCTGGGGCAGCCGCACGGTGGAGATCACCGGAGTTCGCCTCCTCGACGGGCGCGACCGCGAGCGCCACGTGTACGTCCCCGGAGAGACCGTGAGCGTCGTCCTAAAGGTGCGCGCGCAAGAGCCGGTGGACGACTTCGTCTTCGGCCTTGGCCTCTTCGCCGCGGACGGCACCCAGGTCTACGGCACCAACACCGACCTCGAAGAGCACGTGGCGGAGCGCCTCCATGGAGAGGGCGAGGTCCGCGTCGTCCTCCAGGACCTGCGCCTCACCGAGGGCACCTACCTCGTGGACGTGGCCGTGCACAAGCGGGACGGCACTCCCTACGACTACCATCGCGGCCTCTACTCCTTCCGCGTCAAGAGCCGGCTCAAGGACGTGGGAGTCTATCGGCCTCTCCACTCCTGGAGCTTCTCGGGCGCGGTCCTCATCACCTCCCCCCGGCCGCGGCCCGAGCTTCGCCTGGCCGACGACGACGATGACCCCCGACCCTGACCGCGCGACTCCGCTGCCCGACCTGATCGCCCTTCGCCGGCGATGGGCCGACGAGGGCCGGACCGTCGTCCTCACGAACGGCTGCTTCGACCTCCTCCACCCCGGCCACGTCTCTCTCCTCGAGGCGGCGCGGGCGGAGGGGGACCTCCTGGTCGTGGCCATCAACAGCGACCGCTCGGTGCGACAGATCAAGGGACCGGATCGCCCGCTCACCCCCGAAGCGGAGCGCGCCGAGGCGCTCCTGGCCCTGGAGTGCGTCGATCGCGTGGTGATCTACGACGAGCCCACGCCCTTGGCTGCGTCATCGAAGGCCTCTCGCCCGGACGTGCTGGTCAAGGGCGCGGATTGGCCCCGGGACGAGATCGTGGGTCGCGAAGCAGTCACGGGCCGCGGGGGCCGGGTGGTTCGGGTCCCCCTGGTCGCGGGGCAATCCACGAGCGCGTCGTCGATCGCATCCGCCGCGCGTGACCGCCTTCGCCCCCCTCGTCGCGGGACCCTTCGCCGCGCTCCGCGAACGCTTCGAGCACGAGGGCCGCCTCCTCGTCTCCGGGCTCACCGGCCCCGCGCGCCTTCTCGTCCCCCTGCTTCTCCGCGAGGGGCCGTTCCTGTTCGTGGTCCCGCGCGAGCGCGAGATCGACGACGCCGTCCAGGACCTCCGCACCCTCGCCCTCGAGCTGGGCCTCCTGGGCGCCATCCTTCCCTTTCCCGCTCCGGGCCCGTCTCTCTACCGCGACCTTCCCCGCCACGCCGAAGCCTGCCTCCGACGCGCCGCCGCCCTCCACGCCGCGAGCGAGGGCCAGGCCCTCGGCCTCGTCGCTTCGCCCGCCGGACTCCTGCGCCCGAGCCTCACCCCAGAGCTCCTCGCCACCCGCGTCTTGTCCGTTAGCGTGGGCGAGGAGATGACTCCGGAGATCCTGCTCGAAGCCCTCGAGGAAGGAGGCTATCGCCGCGAGGATCCGGTCACGGCCCCCGGCCAGTTCGCCCGTCGCGGCGGCATCGTGGACATCTTTCCCTCCGATCGCGAGCAGCCGATCCGCATCGAGCTCTACGGCGACACCATCGAGAGCCTCCGCTCGTTCGATCCCGAGACCCAACGCACCCTGGCCCCGGCCGAGAGCGTGACGGCCCTGCCCCTCTCGGACCTCTTCCCCACCCGCTCGACGCTGGCCGCGCTTCGCGAGCATCTTCCCCACCGCTTCCCGGAGGCCCCCGAGGTCGGCCGCCATCCTCGAGTCCCTCGAACCGCGGCCTGCCCCCCGAGGACCTCGTCGAGCTCCTTCCCCTCGTGCCCGGCGCCACCGTCCCTCCCTTCGAGCATCTGAAGACGGCTACGGTGGTGGTCCTGGATCCCGAGTCCGTCGACGCCGAGGCCGAGGCCTACTGGGAACGGGCCCGGCAAGACCACGCCCGGTGTACGGGTCTCGTCCTCGACCCCCAGGAGGCCCTCGTCGGTCTCGACCTCTTGCGGGGGCGCCTCTCCGCTCCCCCGGCCGTCCACCTGCGCGAGGTGGACCCCGAAGGCCGAGGCACCCACGTCGCGTCCCGGCCCGTGCGGCACTACGCCGGCGACATCCGCGCCCTCGCCACCGACCTGCGCGACACCACCGGCCGCTGCCTCCTCTTCCTCGGCAACAACGGCCGCGCCGATCGTCTCCGCGACCTGCTCACCGAAGACGGCGTCGCCACGGGCTCGCAGAGCGCCGTGGAGATCCGGGTGGGCGTGCTCTCCGCCGGGTTCGAGCTTCCCGAAGCCGGCCTGGCCGTGCTCGCGGACGGCGACATCTTCCCGGAGGAGGTGCATCTCCACCGCCGCGGCCGCCGCCTCACCGCGCGCAGCTTCCTCTCGGACTTCCGCGATCTGCGCATCGGCGACCTCGTCATCCACCAGGACCACGGCATCGGCCGCTTCGAGGGACTCGAGACCCTCGACCTCGGGGGTCTCCGCCGCGAGTTCATGGTCCTCGTCTACCAGGGCGGGGACAAGCTCAAGGTGCCGGTCGACGCCTTCGATCGCGTGCAGAAGTACGCGAGCGCCGAAGGGGCCCGCCCCGCCCTCGACCGCCTGGGCAGCGGCAACTGGGACAAGGTCAAGAAGCGGGTCAAGAAGGCCATGCGCGACATGGCCGCGGAGCTCCTGAAGCTCTACGCCGAGCGCAAGGCGCGCCCCGGCCACGCCTTCTCCGGCCAGAGCCCCTGGCAGCGCGAGTTCGAGGAGGCCTTCGAGTACGAGGAGACGCAGGACCAGGCCACGGCCATCGCGGAGGTGGCCGCGGACATGGCCAGCGACTCGCCGATGGACCGGCTCATCTGCGGCGACGTGGGCTACGGCAAGACCGAGGTCGCGATGCGGGGCGCCATGCGGGCGGTGCTCGACGGCAAGCAGGTCGCGGTCTTGTCCCCCACCACCATCCTGGCCTTCCAGCACTGGAAGACGTTCCGCAAACGCTTCGCGCCCTTCCCCGTCACCGTGGACATGGTCTCGCGCTTCCGAAGCGCCAAGGAGATCAAGGCGACCCTCGCCGGTCTCGCGTCGGGTAAGATCGACATCCTCGTGGGCACCCACCGGCTGCTCTCCAAGGACGTGGTCTTCAAGGACCTCGGCCTGGTCGTGGTCGACGAGGAGCAGCGCTTCGGGGTGGCGGCCAAGGAGAAGCTCAAGCACCTGCGGACCACCGTCGACTGCCTCACGCTGTCCGCCACCCCCATCCCGCGCACCCTGCAGATGGGGCTCGCCGGGATCCGGGACATGTCCGTGATCGAGACCCCGCCCAAGGACCGGCTCGCCATCCAGACCTCGATCGTGAAGTTCTCGACGGAGACCATCGCCGCGGCCATCCGCCAGGAGCTCCTGCGCGAGGGCCAGGTCTACCTCGTGCACAACCGCGTGGAGTCGATCTACTCCCTGGCCGCCCTGGTGCAGCGTCTGGTGCCCGAAGCGCGGGTGGTCGTGGCCCACGGACAGATGCCGGAGGCCGAGCTCGAGCGGACGATGCTGGCCTTCGTGGAGGGCCGCGCCGACGTGCTCGTGGCCACCACCATCATCGAGAACGGCCTCGACATCCCGCGGGCCAACACCCTCATCGTGAACCGCGCCGATCGCTACGGCCTCGCCCAGCTCTACCAGCTCCGCGGCCGGGTCGGACGGTCGGACCGTCGCGCCTACGCGTACCTTCTCGTCCCCCCCGACACCGTCCTCTCCCAGGTCGCGCAGAAGCGGCTAGCTGCGATCCGCGAGTTCTCCGACCTCGGCGCGGGGTTCCGCATCGCCGCGCTCGACCTCGAGATCCGCGGCGCGGGCAACCTGCTCGGCGGCGAGCAAAGCGGCCACATCCAGGCGGTAGGGCTCGACCTGTACGTGAAGCTCCTCGAGCAGACCATCCTGGAGCTCAAGGGCCAACCCTCGCGGGAACGGGCGCGGGCCGTGCTCAACCTGCACCAGGACCTGCGCATTCCCGGGGACTACGCGCCCGACGTCCATCAGCGCATGTCGCTCTACAAGAGGGTCAGCCAGGCGGCGACCCCCTCCGACCTCGAGAGTCTCCGCGCCGAGGTCCGCGACCGCTACGGCCCCTTTCCCCAACCCGTCCTTGGGCTCTTCTCCTACGCGGCCCTGCGCCTTCAGGCCGAGGCCTTGGGCGTCGCCCAGGTCGACGTTTCGGCGGGCGGGTTCTCGCTGCGGTTCGGGCCCGACCCGACCTACACCCCGGAGGCCCTGGTGGCCGCGGTGGCGACCCTGCCGGGCGCCCGGCTCAAACCCGACGGCATTCGCGTCCCGCACGCACCGGGCGAACCCCTGACCCCCGCCCTCACCGGCATCCTCTCCCGGCTCGAGCAGGCGCTCGGAGCGTCGACGCTATAATCGGATGCGCAAACCCTGGGACATGAGGGCATTTCAGCGGCTCACCGGCATCGCGACCTTGGCCTTCCTGCCGCACGGGGCCTGCCACGAGAGCCAGGCCGTCGACCCGGTGATCCTGTCCCTGGACGACCAGGTGGTCCGCCAGAGTGAGTTCGCGAAGCACGTCCTGGCCCTCGAGGCCCAGGGAGGAGAACGCCTGAGCCCGGCCGCGCTTCCCGGAATCCTCGACTCCTACCTCGAAGAGCGCGTGCTCGTCCTCGAGGCGCGAGCCCGGGGACTGGTCAAGGCCGACGCAAACGCCGCCGTCGAGCAAGACGCCGTACAGAGGATGCTGAGCACCGAAGTGCTCAAGGGGATCGACATCTCGAGGACGCAGATCGTCGCCTATTACGAGAGCCATCCGTCGGAGTTCGAAACGGGTGAGACCGTGACTCTCCGGCAGATCCTCGTGCCGACGGAGACGGAGGCCCGGGATGTCGGGCGCCGGCTCCAGAGGGACCAGAAGAGCTTCGAGGCCTTGGCGCGGACCCGCTCGAAGGCCCCCGAGGCCGCCGCGGGCGGCCTCATGGGCACCTTCTCCCGGGGCCAGCTTCCCCCCGACCTGGAGACGGCCGCCTTCGCCCTGCCCGCCGGGGGGACGAGTGATGTTCTCCACACCTCGCTCGGGTACCATATCCTGAGGGTCGATTCTCGGACCAGCGCCAGGAAGGCCAGCCTCGACGAATCGGAGGGGCGGATCCGCGGGACGCTGCTCAGGGAGTCTTCGGACCAGAAGGTTCGACAATTCGTCTCGGAGCTCATGGCCCGAGCCAAGGTGAATCATGCGGCGGCACAGCTTCCTCCTCGTCGTTCCTAGCCTGCTCCTCGCGGTTTCCGCGAGGGGAGAGATCGTCGAGCGTATCGTGGCCAAGGTGAACGGCGAGATCATCACCCTCTCGGAGTTCCAGGGCCGGCAGATCCAGGAGGCGCAGGCGGCGCGCATTCCCCCGGACCGCGTCCAGGGGTACCTGCGCGACAACAACGCCCGGATCCTCCAGGAAGCGATCGACGACATGCTCCTGGTGCAGCGGGCCCAGGACACCGGCCTCAAGATGCCCCCGGTGGACCAGTACATCGAGGACATCAAGAAGGAGAACAAGATCACCTCCGAGGAGCAGTTCCAGGAGCAGCTGGCGCGAGAGGGCATGACCCTGGACGAGCTGAAGCGCAACATGGCGCGGAACATCCTGAGGCAGCAGATCCTGAGGCGCGATCTCGAGCCAAAGGTGGTGGTCACGGACACCGAGACCCGGGCCGACTACGACGCCCGCAAGGCCGAGTTCAGCCACCCGGGCACGGTCCAGCTCCGCGAGATCCTGGTCAAGGGCGACGACGCGCGGACCCGGGCCGAAGAACTGGCCGCGAAGGCCCGCGCCGGCGAGGATTTCGGCGACCTGGCGCGAACGCATTCCATGGCGCCGTCGAAGGGCTCCGGGGGCGAGCTCGGAAAGCTCGCGCGCGGGGAGATGAACCCGGACCTCGAAAAGGTGGCGTTTGCCCTCCCCGCCGGAGCCGTCTCGGATCCCATCCCCTCGGGCGACGGCTACCGAATCCTGAAGATCGAAGCCAAGGCCGACGCCAGCGTCACCCCCTTCGACGAGGTGAAGGACGGCATTCGAAGGACCCTGGGCGAGAAGAAGATGAACAAGGAGCTCGAGGGCTACATCGCCGGTCTCCGCGAGAAGGCCATCATCAACGTCATGGTGCGGGAGGTTCCGCAAGAGCTCGTGGGCCCCGGCGCGGCCACCCCCTCGGTCCTGCGCGAGGGCGGAGAAACGGCGCCGGTTGCAGACCCCGGCGCCCGCCCGGCCCCGAGCTCGCCGAAGCCGCAACCCGCGGCGCCGGCGGCGGACGACGCGGAGATCGTAACCACCCCGCAGGAGCGGCCGGAAGCGGTCGTGCCCCCGTCGGCTCCGCAGCCGACGAAGAAGGACGACCCGGCCCCTACTCCTCCCCCCTCGGCGCCGTGAGCGAGCGGAGCGGCTTCTTCCGCCGTGTCTACGGAGTGGTCCGCCACATCCCCGTCGGTCGGGTCGCCACCTACGGCCAGGTGGCGGCACTCGCCGGGACCCCGCGCGCCGCGCGCGCCGTGGGCTGGGCGCTTCGGGCCCTCGACGAAACGGCGGCCGCGCGGGTGCCCTGGCACCGGGTGGTGAACGCGGCGGGAGCGATCTCCCCGCGGCCCGGGCTCTCCCCTGAGATCCAACGGCGAAGGCTGCGCGCCGAGGGCGTCCGCTTCGTCGACGGCCACGTCGATCTCGGCCGGCACGGGCTCCGCCCATGAGCCTCCTGCGAGGCTCGATCGAGAACACGAGCCTGCCCGCCCTCCTCCGTCCCCTGATTCGCGAGCGGAAGACCGGGGTCTTGCGCATGATCCGGGCCGCGGTGACGAAGACCATCTACGTCTCCGGAGGCCGCCTCATCTTCGCGACCTCGACCGATCCCGACGACCGCCTGGGTGAGATGCTCCTGGCCAAGGGCGTCATCACCTACCGAGCACTCGAGGAGTCGGTGCTCGCGATCAAGATCGGGAAGAGACAGGGCACCATCCTCGTGGAGAACGGGGCGATCCGCTCGCGCGACCTCATCTCCGGCGTCACCGAACAGGTGCAGGAGATCGTGTACAGCGTCTTCCGCTGGGACGTCGGCACCTACGAGTTCGTGGAGGGAGACCTCCCCTCCCGAGAAGTGATCGTGCTGCGAATGTCGACCGGAGACCTCCTCATGGAAGGGATTCGGCGCATCACGGCCTGGAGCCGGATACGCGGCGGGGTCGGGCCCCTGGAGCAACGCTACGCTCTCGCCCCGGACTACCGCACCCTGCTCGCGGGACTGGTCCTGGAGAAGCACGAGCTCGGGCTCGTCGCGACCCTGGCCGGCGAGGCCACGGTCGAGGAGATCTGCGCGGCCAACGCGCTCTCCGACTTCCTGGTCTGCCGGACCATCTGGGGGCTCTGGGCCGCCGGCGTGCTCGACCGGATTCCCGAGGACCGGCAGATCGACGGCGCGGCCAAGGCCCCCCAGGTCGACGTGACCGACAAGGGGCGTGCCGCGTCGGTGGGCCGGGAGATCGACCTCTTCAACGAGCTCCACCGGCTGGTGTTCGACCTCGTGACCTACCAGCTCCGCGACGGGGCGCAAGGCTTCTTCGAATCAGCCCTCGCGCAGATTCGCTCCGAGTGGGGCGCGGTCTTCGAGGGCGTGGCCCTCGACGGAACCGGCAGCCTGGACGCGGTCATCCTCCGGCGCAACATCGTGATGGGCGAGATCGGAGCCTACTCTCGCGGCCTGGGCCGCCTCCTCGAGATCGAGGCGGCGCAGGCGAAGACGGCGCTCGGATCGAAGAAGGCCGCGATCATCCAGGACGGGCTCATCGCCCTTCGCGAGCAGCAGATGCAGAAGGCGGCGCCCAGGGCTTGACGGGCCGTCGGGCCGCGTGGGACCGCGCTTCTCGTCAGTGCACGTCGACCCGGGGAAGCTTCAGCCTCTCCCGTGCCCGGGCCCGGGTCAAGCGACGCAGCGCGCTCTCGAGCGACGCTCGGTCCACCCGCCCCTGGTGCCGCGCGGCCGCCCGCTCGGCCTCCTGCTCGATGGCCCGAGCACCCTCGGGGTCCAGGGCCTGGGGTGCTAGGTCGCCCACCGCTTCGTCGATCTCGCGGAGCTTCTGCCGCAGATAGTCCCAGTTGGGCCGCGTCGCTACCGCCACCAGGTCGCGCAGCTCTCGCACCCGGGGGAGCACGAGCGCGAAGGCCCCGCGGGACTCAGGAGTCAGCTCGAGGAGCCGCTGTTCGAGACCCAGCAGGGCGTCTTCGACGGTGGGCAGCGGGACGGTCTCCCTTCCGACCGATCCCCCCGGCACGATCAGTCCGTCGGCCAGCTCCTCGACCCGGCGCCGGCAGAAGGCCAGGGAGGAGGCGAGGGGGTCGGCCTCGAAGGCGCGGTCGATGCCCACGAGAACGTGAGCCAGCGGCAGCCCCGCCTCGTGCCAGCTTCGCGCCAGGGCAAAGTCCTTGGGCGAGAGGGTGTGGGCGGCACCCCGCCAGGTGCGGAAGTGGCGCTCGATGGCCAGGACGTAGGCTTCGAGGTCCGGCCGGCTCACATCGGGACCACGTCGAACTGTTCCTGGTGAAGGAGGGGGTCGCCCTGCACCGACACCTCGTGGTCCACGAGGCCGGTCAGCTCCTTGAGGACGGCGGCCTCGTCTCCGGCCAGGGCGCGGGCCACGTCGGGGTTGACCCGCAGCACCAGCCGCTGGCCCTTGACCTCGGGAAGGAGCTTCTTGACCTCCTCGTAGATCTCCGAGCAGACGGTGGCGACGCTCTTGATCATCCCGCTGCCCGTGCAATAAGGGCAGGTCTGGCACAAGGTGCGCTCCAGCGACTGCCGGACGCGCTTCCTCGTGAGGATCACGAGGCCGAACTCGTTGACGGAGAGAAGCTTCGAAGGGGAGCGGTCGCGCTTCAGCTCCTGCTCCAGCGCCGCCATCACCTTCTGCCCGCCCTTCCTGTCCTCCATGTCGATGAAATCGACGACGATGATCCCCCCGAGGTCACGGAGGCGGATCTGGCGAACGATCTCCTGCACCGCGTCCAGGTTCGCGCGCAAGAGGGTCTCTTCGAGCGTCTTCTTCCCCACGAAGCGCCCGGTGTTCACGTCGATGGCGACCAGGGCCTCGGTCTGGTTGATGACGATGTAGCCGCCCGAAGGGAGCCACACCTTGGGGCGGAGCGCCCTCTCCAGCTCCGTCGAGACCCCGTGCTCGTCGAGGATGCCCTCGCGACCCTCCCAAAGACGCACGCGAGGAGCGAGCTCGGGCTGAAGCTGGTTCACGAGGTCGAGGGTCCGCCGGAACTCCCGCTCGCTGTCGAGGCGAATCGAGGCGATGTCGTCGGAGAGGATGTCGCGCAGGAGGCGCTGGACGAGGGACAGCTCGCGGTAGAGAAGCACGGGGGCCCGCTCGCGGGCGGCCCGCGCGCGCGCCTCGTCCCAGGTGCGACCCAGGTAGACGCTGTCGCGATCGAAGTCCTCACGGCTCCGGCCCTGGCCCGCGGTTCGGGCGATGAAGCCCCCGCCTCCGCGCTCCTGGCGGATCTCCTTGAGCGCGGTCTTGAGCCGCCGCCGCTCCTCCTCGTCCGTGATCTTGCGGGACACGCCCACGTGCTCGACCGTGGGCATGAAGACGAGGTAGCGGCCGGGAAGGGAGACGTGGGAAGTGATCCGGGCCCCTTTGGTGCCGAGGGGCTCCTTCAAGACCTGGACGAGGACATCCTGCCCCTCGCGCAGGCGCTCCTCGATGGGCGCGTTGCGGCTCTGGGCCGCCGCCGCCTGCTGCTCCTCGGGGGTCAGGAGGTTCTCCGGCAGCTCCGCGAAGACGTCGGCGACGTGCAGGAAAGCGTCGCGTTCGAGGCCGAGGTCGACGAAGGCCGACTGCATGCCGGGCAGGACCCGGGTGACCACTCCCTTGTAGACGTACCCGGCTATGCCGCGGTGCGCCTCACGTTCGATGAAGATCTCGGAGACGACACCGTCTTCGAGAAGCGCCGCCTTGGTCTCTTGGGGGGTGCTGCTGACGATCAAGTCCCTGGTCATGGAAGGTCCCTTCCATGAGCCGCCCTCTCCCCCGGAGCGGGAACGCACACGAGGCCTGCCCGCGGGCCCCTCGAACGTCGGGCCCTTCGGGGCGGGCTTCACGGAGAAGGGAGCGAACTCGAATGAGAGTCCGAGGAGGGCGCGAGCGGGCCCTCATGGACAGAGGAGCGGCGGAAGCCGCCGCGGGAAAGAGATCGGATGCGTCAGTTGGCGAAGCGGCGCATCCGCACATTCAGGATGAGACCCACGGCCAGGAATGAAGAAAGAAGAGAGGAGCGGCCATAGCTCATGAACGGAAGCGGCAACCCCTTGACGGGCACGAGCCCAGCCACCATGGCGATATTGTACACAACCTGAAATGCGAACGTCGCCGCGACCGCGGCGGCCAGGCAGGCCCCCACGCGGTCCCGCGCGAGCTGGGCGGTGTCGAGCATCCGCCACAACAGCAGCAGGTAGAGTGCGAGCACCACGCAGACCCCGAGGAACCCCGTCTCCTCGGCCAGGACCGAGAAGATGAAATCGGTGTGGCGGGCGGGCAGGTAGCCAAGCTGGGCCTGGCTCCCTTGCCGGAACCCCTTGCCCAGGAGCCCGCCCGAGCCGACGGCGATCTGGGACTGGATCTTCTGGTAGCCGGCGCCTTTGGGGTCGAGGCTCGGATCCAGGAAGGTGTAGATCCGGCTCTTCTGGTAGTCCTTGAGCGCGTACTGCCAGCCGATGCCTCCCACCACGAGGAGCACGATGGCGAGCGACGCCACCGCCTTCATGCGCAGCCCGGCCAGGAAGGCGACACTCAGGAAGAGGGGAATCAGGCAGAAGGCGGTGCCGAGGTCGGGCGCGGCGGCGATGAGGAGGACGAGAAGGCCAACCGCCATTCCCGGCACCGCGATGTCCCGAAGCCCCAGGCTCTCCTGGCGCGAGTCGCCAAAGACCTTCGCCACGAACAGCGCGGCCACGAGCTTGACGAACTCGGAGGGCTGGATGCGCACGCCCAGCAGGCTGAGCCAGCGGCGCGTGCCGGCGATGCGTGGCCCGAAGAAGAAGACGTAGACGAGGACGAGGACGGCCACGAGGTAGAACAAGAACGCGCGATCGGCCAGCCGGCGGTAGTCGAAGAGCAGGCACCCGAGCATGGCCACGACCCCGAGGCCGACGAAGTAGAGCTGCTTCAGGTAGAGATCGCCGCCGCGGCCGGACTGGGTGGCGGACAGGATCATGGCCACGCCGATCCCCGCCAGCAGGAGGGTGGTGGCCACGAGCACCCAGTCGACGTTGAAGAACAGTCGTCGGTCGATCACGGCGCGACCTCGGCCACCACCGCCCCCGCGTTCGCGGGAGCCGCGGCGAGCCCGAAGTAGTGGGCCAGGATCTCACGGGCCAGGGGCGCCGCCGCTCCTCCTCCGCTGCCTCCGTGCTCGACCATCACCGCGAGGGCGATCCGGGGCGCATCGGCCGGGGCGAAGGCCACGAACCAGCCGTGAGGCACGATTGCGGTGAGGTTGGGGTTCTTTTCGAGGCGGGCCTTGCCCACGACCTGGGCCGACCCCGTCTTGCCGGCAATGCTCAGGCCTTCGAGTCGCGCGCGCCAGCCCGACCCCTGGGTGACCACCGCCTTCATCCCCGCGCGCACGACGGCCAGGGTCTCGGGCTTCAGGCCGAGATCGGTCGCGGGCTCGATCGGAATGGGCACGCCACCCACCGACCGCACGAGGTGAGGCCGCACCAGGCGGCCGCCGTTGGCCACGATCGCCGCCAGTCGCGCCAGCTGCAGCGGCGTGACACTCACTTGCCCTTGCCCGATGGCCACGGAGACGGTCTCTCCCCCGTACCATTGCACTTTCTGGGTCCGCATCTTCCATTCCGGGCTCGGGATGAGGCCGCCCAGCTCGTGGGGCAAGTCGACCCCGGTCGGCGCCCCGAGCCCCATCCTCTTGGCCCAGGCCGCGATGCGCCCGATCTCCAGGCGGATGCCGAGGTTGTAGAAGAAGACGTTGCAGGACTGGGCCAGGGCCTGCTCGACGTTCACGACCCCATGACCCGCGGGCACGTTGCAGCGGAACACCGTGTTGTAGACGGAGAGGTGGCCCGGGCAGTAGAAGGTGGTGGACGGAGTGATGACCCCTTCTTCGAGACCCGCGGTGGCCATCACGATCTTGAACACGCTTCCCGGGGCGTACTGTCCCTGGATCACGCGATTCATGAGGGGCGTGGCGGGATCCGTCGAGAGCCGGCCCCAGAGGGCGGCATCCACTCCGGTCGTGAACAAGTTGGGGTCGTAGGCCGGGATCGAGGTCATGGCCAGGATCTCGCCGGTCTCGGGCTCGAGGGCCACGGCGCTGCCCGCGCGCCCGGCGAAGGCCTGCTCCACGGCCGCTTGCAGAGCGCTGTCGAGAGTGAGGGTGAGGCTCGGGCCGTCCACCGGGGGCTGGCGCGCGGCTTCGGCGACCTCGACGCCTCTCGAGTTCACGACCACGCGCCGGTAGCCGTCCCGGCCCATGAGGCTCCGGTTGTACTGGGACTCGAGACCCGCCTGGCCCACCAGGGCCCCCGCCTCCAGACCGTCGAACTCGCGGGTCTCGATCTGCCGTTCCGTGATCTCCCCCACCCGTCCCAGGGCGTGGGCGGCCGCCGAAGCCAGCGGATAGGCACGCAGGGGAACCACGTCCACGTTGACCTCGGGCAGCTCCATCCGGCGGGCCTCGAGGGCGGCCACGTCCTCGAGCGAGGCGTCCGTCTTCACCACCACGGGGTGGAAGGGGGAAAGGCGCCGGGCCAGCCGCTCGCGGACCACGGCCTCTCCCAGGCCCAGGGCCCGGCTGAGCCGCACCACCGCGCTGTCGAGATCCTCGCTGTGCTCCGGGGTCAGCACCACGTTGAAGGACGGCCGGTTCTCGACGAGCACGAGCCCGTTTCGATCGAGGAGGGCGCCCCGGGGCGCGGCGAGAGGTACGGCCCGGGTCCGGTTGTTCTCGGCCTGGGCGCGGAAGTATCGCCCCCGCACCACCTGGAGGTTCCAGAAGTGGATCAGGAGGAGGGCCAGCAGTCCCACCACCATCGACTGCAGGATGGAGAGCCGGCCTTGAACGATGCGCAGGTCCTCGTAGATCCTCACGCGTGGCCCTCGTGCGGGAGCCGACGATCGACGACCTCGAAGAGCGCGACCCCCAGGCCCGCGTTCACCGTGGCCCTCCAAAGCAGGCCCAAGGGACCGAGGTCGATGACCCGGACGTCGAAGACCGCGGCCAGCCACTGGAACAAGAACGTGTCCGCGGCCGACGCGGCCAGGAGCACGAGGGTCCGCGCGCCCAGGCCCGCGAGCAGGAAGTGCCTTCCCGCGAGCCCCACCGTGAAGCCGATCAGGATCTTCGTCAAGGGGGAGATTCCGAGCACGGGCCCCGCGAACTGGGCGTCCTGGACCCAGCCCGCGGCGAGCCCGGTGAGCATCCCCTCGGTCTCCCCGCCGCGAAGCGCGCAATAGACCACGACCAGCAGGAAGGGGTCCACAACCCGCCCCAGGGCGGGCAGGAGCTGGCCGAGGGCGGTGGCCACCACGAGCGCCATGAGGATCGCCACCGCGGTCAGGAAGGCCTTCACTTGACCGACTCGTCGAAGACCGGGGCCGAGCCCGTCTTCTTGACCACGAGGACCTCTTCGAGCTGATCGGGCCGGGCCGCGGACGTCACCAGGATTTCCTTGAACAGCCCGGAACCAGGGCCCACCAGTCGCACCCGGCCCACGATCAGGCCCTTGGGGTAGATGCGGTCCATCCCCGACGTGACCACCACGTCGCCCACGACGACGTCCGCCAGTCCCGGCACGTACTTCATCACCAGATCGTTGGCGCCCGCATCCGCGAAGCCGAGCTGCCCGGAGACGACCCCGGCCACCCGGCTCCGTTCGATCATAACCCCCGCCCCGCTCTCGCGGTCCTGGAGGAGCTGCACCTTGGAGGCGCTCGGGCCCAGGGCCACGACCCGTCCGAGCACCCCCGCGGGGCTGATCACGGCGGCCTCGAGGGCCACACCCGCATCCCGGCCGCGGTCGAGGGTGAGGGTTCGAAACCAGGGCATGCCGTCCCGGGTCACGACCTCGGCCGCGATGGTCTCGAGCGACAGGGTCTCCCGCAAGGCGAGCACCTCCCGCAGCCGGTCCGCCTCCCGGGCCTGATGCTGCCGTTGCTGGAGCAGGGTCTCCAGGTAGCGGACCCGCTCTTCGAGGAGCTCGTTCGTCTTGTGCACCCGCCGGAGGTCGATCCATCCGCGCCAGCCCGAGAGGACACCCCGCGCGGCGCCCGAGAAAGTGGTCTCCACCGGAGAGAGCAGGTTGAACAAGGCGCGCTGCAGGAGGGAGACCCCGCCCCCCGCGTCGACCTGATGGCTGATCGCGGCCAGGTGGAGGACCACCAGGCCCACCAGCAGGAATCGGCTCTTGTGGACGAGGGTCGCCCCGGCCATCGCTAGGCGATCGGGTCTCGCCGCTCGTCAGTCAAGGCTGATCTTCCGCAGCAGGTCGAAGTCCGAAAGCATCTTGCCGGTGCCCAGGACCACCGAGGAGAGCGGGTCCTCGGCCACCGAGACCGGGAGCCCGGTCTCTTCCCGCAGCAGCTTGTCCAGGTTCTTCAGCAACGATCCTCCACCCGTGAGGACGATGCCGCGATCGACGATGTCCGCGGAGAGCTCGGGGGGAGTGCGCTCCAGGGCCACCCGCACCGCGTCCACGATCAGGCTGATGGGCTCGGCCAGGGCTTCGCGGATCTCCGCGTCGGTGACGGTCAAGGTCTTCGGGATCCCTTCGATGAGGTCGCGACCCTTGATCTCCATGCTGATCGGCTCGTCGAGGGGATAGGCGGTGCCGATCTCCTGCTTGATCTGCTCGGCCGTGCGCTCGCCGATGAGCAGGTTGTACTTCTTCTTGATGTACTGGATCACCGACTCGTCCATCTCGTTGCCCGCGACGCGCACGGACTTGCTGTAGACGATGCCCGCGAGGGAGATGACCGCGATGTCCGTGGTGCCTCCGCCGATGTCCACCACCATGTTGCCCGAAGGCTCGGTGATGGGCAGACCGGCCCCGATGGCCGCGGCCATGGCCTGGTCGACGAGATAGACCTCCGAGGCCTTGGCCTTCAAGGCCGAGTCCTTGACCGCGCGCTTCTCGACCTGGGTCACCTCGGAGGGGATCCCGATGATGATGCGGGGGCGCACCAGGGTATTGCGGTTGTGCGCGCGCCTTATGAAGTAGCTGAGCATCTTCTCCGTGATCTCGAAGTCCGCGATCACCCCGTCCTTCATGGGGCGAATGGCCACGATGTTGCCCGGAGTGCGGCCCAGCATCTCCTTGGCGTCCTTGCCCACCGCCTCGACCTTGCCCGTGATGCGGTTGACGGCCACGATCGAGGGCTCGGAGACCACGATCCCCTTCCCCTTCGCGTAGACGAGGGTGTTGGCGGTGCCGAGGTCGATGGCGAGGTCGCTCGAAAGAAAGCTCAGATTGAAGAGAGAACGAAGGTTCATGAGTGCGTGACTGCTCCTAATGATTGCGAGTGCTATGAAGGAATGAGGCCCTCGGGCTAGACCGCCACCTCGATGCCGTTCTTGTCCCGCTCCTTGACGCGGTACATGGCCTGGTCCGCCTTCTGGATGAGGCCCTCGGGAGTCAAGGCATGGTCCGGGTAGGAGGCGATGCCGAAGGAAGCGGAGATGCGCGCGGCCAGGCCCTGGGAGCCCAGGAACGCATGCTCTTCGATGGCGCGCCTCAGGCGCTCCGCGATGACCAGGGCCCCCCCGGGAGGGGTCTCCGGCAGCACCACCACGAACTCGTCGCCCCCGTAGCGGGCGAGGATGTCCGACTCCCGCACCTCTTCGGCCAGGATGCTTCCCACCTCGGCCAGGGTACCCGAGCCCGCCAGATGCCCGTACTGGTCGTTGATCCCCTTGAAGCCGTCGAGGTCGAGGAAGATCACGGAGAGCGGGATCCCGTGCCGCTTGCAGCGCTTGATCTCCCGGCCGATGTAGAGGTTCATGTAGCGCGAGTTGAAGAGCTTGGTGAGGTCGTCCGTGATCGTGAGCTGCTCGGTGCGCTGGAACAGCATCGCGTTCTCGATCGCGATCGCACAGGGCTCGACCAGGGTCAGGAGGATGTCGAGATCGGTCTGGGTGAACCGGCCGCCCACCCGGTTGATGATCTCCACCACCCCGATGGTGCGTCCCCGGGAGATGAGGGGCGCGCAGAGGATGGAACGGGTCTCGAACTGGATCTTGGCGTCGAACTTCCGGGTGAAGCGCGAGTCGCGGGCGGCGTCGTTCACGATCGCGGGCTTGCCGGTCTGCGCCACCCAGCCCGCTACCCCCTCTCCGATCTTGATCCGATAGGAGGAGACGTCCTTGCCCTTGGCGCCGAGCGCCAGCTCGAAGGCCAGCTCCTGTTTCTCCTCGTCGACCATCAGCATCGACCAGGCTTCCGACGGGATGAGCTGCTGGATCTTGCCCATGATCAGCTCGATCACCTTGCGCGGCTCGAGGATCGAGTTCGCGGTCTTGACGATGTCCGTGAGGATGGCGAGGCGCTTGGCCGTTCGCTTGAGGGTGAGGCTCACGTCCCGGCCGGAAGGGCTCGAGCCTTTCGTGCGGCTCGCCGCGAGGTGGGCGAGCACGGCGGCGGCCGGGGGGTCGCCGGGACGCCACGCCTCGAGGAGAAAGTCGAAGCCGGCTCGGCGCGCGCGGGCGAGCTTCGCGGCGTCGGGCCGCACCAGCAGGCCGCCGACCGGCCGTCGCCCGGCCGCCTTGCGCAAGGCGGTGAGCCGGGCGGAGCTCCTCGAGGCTCCCACCTCGAGGAGGACTCCGTCGAAGGAGTGGAGGTCTTTGGGGGCTCCCGCGCTCCCGAAGAAGGAGTAGGAGAGACCCCGAGCCGTGTTTCGCGTCAGGGTCCGGCGCAACGGCGGGTCGCAAAAGACCGCGAGGTGGGCCATCGGCGGATCAGTCGGGCACGACGACAGGCCGCCGCAGCTCGGCGATCCCGCCGCCCGTGCCCGTCGCCCGCAGGACGACCTCCTGTCGACCGGAGGCGAGGGTCAAGAACTCGTTGAAGCTGCCGTCGGGACGCACGTCGACCTTCTCGCCGTTCACGCTCAAGGACGCGCCGGCCTCCGTCCGTCCCTTGACCTGGACGGTGTGGCCGCGAGGCGCCAGGGGTTCCAGGGTCAGAAGCGGCGGGGCCCCCCGCGGAGCGCCCTGGCTGATCACGAACCGCGAGGGCTCGGAGAAGTTGCCCTGGGTTCCGTCCTTGTCGATCGCCGCCACTTGCCAGAAGTAGCCGCCCACCTCGAGGTTGCTGAGCTCCATGGACAATGGCTTCCATTCCTTCCGGTCCACGTAAGGCCGGTTGAACGATTCGGTCATGGCGACCTGGACGTGATAGGCCACGGCACCCGGGACCGCCTTCCAGGAAAGGAGGGTCGTGGCTTCCGCCGGGCTCTGATAGGCGATCTCGGCTTGCGGAGGAGGGGCGGTGAGGACCGGCACTCCGGGCAGCGCCAGCTTTGGCCCCGCCCGGCCCTGGGCATCGACCTTTATCCCTTCGTTGGCCGCGAGAGCCAGCCGGTCGCCCGCGCTGGTCTGGCCTTCCATGGTGCCTTTGAAGACGCGAAGGGTGCTGACCCCGCCGCTCGCGACGTTCACGTTGCCCTCGGCCTCGTCCGCTGCGGTCGTCTTCACGGTGGGAGTCGAGATGGTCGTCGCGCCGCCGCGGACGTCCTTCTGCGGCACCTGGAAGTTGACCTCTCCAGACTGGATCCTCACCGACGCGCGGCGCTGTTTCGAGGCCGGATCTTCCGACGTCTCCGCAATGATGAACACGCTGTCCGGCCGGACCCGGAAGACCGCGTCGTTGAAGAAGCGGATCTCCGCGCTCGAGCTCGCGAAGGTGCGGACGAGATCGGCCTCGTTGAGCAGCTTCGCCAAGGCCGCCGTCTCCCAGCGCAGCGTTCCCGCGGCCTTCATCTCCACCCGGCCTTCGATGGCCACGAAGCGGGCGGAGGTGGCGGTGTTGGGCAGGTTTCCTGTGGTGGTCGGCGCGGTGGTTGCGTGCTTGTGGTAGTACCAGTAGGCGCCCCCGCCGATGACCAGGAGCGCCACGCCCGACACGATGTAGAGGGAACGGTAGGAGACGGTGAACCACTCGACGAGGTCGCCGTTCGAGTGCTTTTCCTTCTTGCCCCGGTCTGCGGCCATGCCTCGCTTACCGAAGAAAACACCCCCGGAGGAGGGGGCGCCAGTCCCAAAATCCTGTTGACTCCATGCGACTTAGGAGCTTTTGGCAGTATAGTCCAAAGCGCCCTCGGGACGCAACGAAAGGGCCCGCGCCGGTTGAAAGGCGACTCCCGCGCGTCTAGAATCGCCTGCTTCGGTGGGTCGAGCCTTTCCCAAGACCCCCGCACGGAGACTTCATGGCTCTCGGCTTCATGCGTCGTCATCGACGGTGGTTGTACGGCTTTCTCTGGCTCGTCATCGCCGCCTTCATCATCCTCTACATTCCCGCCTTCCAGGGAGAGAGTGCGGGGAGCCCGGCCCAGACCCTTGCCCTCGTGGGCGGCGAGTCGATCTCCGTGGGCGAGTTCCAGCGCTCTTATCTCCGCCAGCGCCAGTTCTACGAGCGGCTCTACCAGGGTCGCAAGCTCGACGCGGCGACGCTGCGGCGACTCGGCCTCGAAGAGCAGGTGTTCCAGGGGCTGGTCGAGGACCGCCTGGTGCTTCTCGAAGCGAGGCGCCTCGGGATCAGCGTGCCCGACGGCGCCGTGGCCAAGATGCTCGCCACCTCCCCCGAGTTCCAGGAAAACGGCCGCTTCATGGGCGGAGCGGAGATCAAGCGCCGATTGGAGCTGCAGGGCGTGAGCGTAGCGGAGTTCGAGGAATCGCTTCGCCGTCGCATGCTCCGCGAGCAGCTCGAAGGGCTCGTGACCCAGGAGGCCGGGGTGTCGCCGGCCGAGGCCGAGCGCGAGTTCCGTCGCCGCAACGAGCAGATCAAGGCCGAGTACGTCCTGGTGGACGCGGCCCGGTTTCGGAGCGCGGCGGCGGTCAGCGAGGAGGAGACGAAGGCCCGCTTCGACGCCAAGCGCGAATCGTATCGTCTCCCCGAGAAGCGGATCGCCTCCTACATCCTCGTGGACGGGGACGTCCTGCGCTCGCGGGTCACGGTAACCGACCGTGACCTCGAAGCCTACTATCAGCAGCACCGCGACGAGTTCAAGGAAGACGAGCAGGCGTGCGCCAGCCACATCCTGGTCAAGGTCAGCACCGACGCCAAGGCCAAGGAAGGCCACACCGACGCGGAGGCCAAGAAGCTCGCCGAGGGCGTCCTGGAGCAGGTCAAGGCGGGAGGCGACTTCGCGGCGCTGGCCAAGAAGGCCTCCGAGGACCAGGGATCGGCCCCGAACGGCGGTGATCTCGGGTGCTTCCCCCGCGGCCGCATGGTTCCGCAGTTCGACGAGGCCGTCTTCGCGATGGACCCCGGAACGACCTCAGACCTCGTCAAGAGCCCGTTCGGCTATCACATCATCCGTCTCGTCTCTCGGCGCGAGGAGCAGGTGCCGACCCTCTCCGTGGTCAAGGAGCGGATCCGGCCCCTGGTGACGAACGAGAAGGTCGAGGCCCTGGCCGGCCAGCAAACCGAAGGGATCGCGGCCAGCCTCGCCAAGGGCCGCTCGCTCGAAGACGCGGCCAAGGAGCACGGGTTTGCCGTGCAGAAGAGCGCCCCCCTGGCAAAAGGTGAGGTGAAGGACCCGCTCAGCTCGGCGAGCCTGGTCGCGCGTCTGTTCGAGCTCAAGCCCGGAGCCATCGAAAAAGAGGGCTTCGCGGTCGCTCGCGGGGCGGTCTTCGTCGCCCTCGCCGAGGTCCAACCCTCGCGGCTGCCGGATCTCAAAGACGTGCAGGACAAGGTGAGGGCCGACCTCGTGGAGGAGAAGGCGCTTGCGGAAGCGGCCGCTCTGGCCCGGGACCTCCGCGCGCGCGCCCTGAAGACCGACCTCGAGAAGGCCGCGGTCGCCCTCTCGCTCGTGCGCAAGGAGAGCCCCGGGCTCGTGGGCCGGGGCCAGCCGCTCGGGGATCTGGGCTCGGGGGCGGCCCTCGAAGACGCCGCGTTCTCGCTCCCGGAGAAGACGCTGTCCGAACCGGTCCGGGTGGGCGCCGGCTACGCCGTCCTGCGGGTGTTGGAGAAGAAAGCCTTCGACCCTGAAGCCTTCGCCCGCGAACGAGCGACCCTCGTCGCCTCCTTGAAGCAGCAGAAGCAGGGGCAGCTCTTCCAGGCATACCTGGGCCAGGCCCGCGATCGCTACACCATCGAGAGGAAAGCCGACGCCTTCAAGCGGGTCATGGGGCAGGAGCGATGAGCTTCCACGTCGAGGTCCGACCCGCCGGCGACGTCGTCGTCGTCGACCTCAAGGGCAAGCTCACGTCGGGTCTCGGCGACCAGATCCTTCGCGAGACCGTGGACGAGCTCCTGGCCGAGGGGAAGCGAAAGATCCTGCTGAACCTGTCCGAGGTTTCGTTTCTCGACAGCGCCGGGGTGGGCGAGCTCGTGGCCGGCCTGCGCACGGCCCAGCGCTTCGGGGCCGAGCTCAAGATCCTGAGCACCAGCGACCGGGTGCACTCGACCCTGTACATGGCCCGGCTCCTCCCCGTCTTCGAGATGTACCGGGAAGAGGCCGAGGCCCTGGGGAGGTTCGGAGCCTAGCCGCCCGCGCTTCTACTCGTCCTCTTGCACCTGCCGTACTCCGATCGGATCCGTGGACACGACCACGAGCTCGACAGAGCATTCGGGACAGTTCGTCGTCTCTCCGAGGTCGAGGTCGTAGCCGTCCAGCTCGAGGTCCACTTCGCACTCCGGGCACTTGGCCATCTTCGCGTCCCTGCCTCTCTCTAACTCCGCCGCGTGACCACGTAACGCGCCAGGTCCCGAAGCGGCTCTGCCTTGGCGCCGAAGCCGTGGAGGGCAAGGACGCTCGCGGCGACCAGCTCGCGCGCCAGCTCCCTTGCCCCTTCCACCCCCGAAAACGACACGAACGTCGTCTTCTTCAGGTCCTGACCCACGTCCTTGCCCGCTTCCCTGCCTCCCGTCGCGTCGATGAGGTCATCCACCACCTGGAACGCCAGGCCCAGGTTCTTGGCGTAGGTCGAGACCGCCACGCGCTCGGCGGAAGTCGCCTGCGCCGCCGCCGCGCCCAGCTCGGCCGAAGCCGTGAAGAGGGCTCCCGTCTTCCGGCTGTGGATGAACTCGAGGGTCTGGAAATCGATCACGCGATCCGTCATCTCCAGGTCCGTGGTCTGTCCCGCGATCATCCCGTCGAGACCGATGGCCCGGGCCAGGTCGCGGGTGAGGCCCGCCCGCACCGAAGCGTCCGGGCTTCCCGGCCAGCCCTCCCCCAGGATCTCGAACGCGCGGTTCTGCAAGGCGAACGCGGCCAGGACCGCGGTGGCTTCGCCATGGGCCACGTGGCAGGTCGGGCGCCCGCGCCGCGTGGTGGCGTCGTCCATGCAGGGCAGGTCGTCGAGGATCAGGCTCGCGGTGTGCACCATCTCGATGGCCCCCGCCGCTGGCAGCACGCTCGCCGGATCCCCGCGCAACACCTCCGTGACCATGAGGGCGAGGATCGGCCGGAGGCGCTTGCCAGGGGCCATCAGGCTGTCCTCGATCGCCGCCTGCACCCGCGGCGCGCGGCCGGGCCGAAGGAGCGCGAGGAGGGTCCGATCGACCTCCTCCCGGCGCTGCTTCAGGGTCGCTTCGAGGACGGAGTAGTCGGCGGTGGTGGCACGCATGGTCGGTTCCGTCAGAGCGCGTCGAGCGCCTCGAGCACCTTTTCCGCGTGGCCGTCCACCCGCACCCGCGGGAAGACCTTGCTGACGACGCCCTCCTTGTCGATCACGAAGGTGGACCGAATCATCCCCGTGACCTTCTTCCCGTACATCACCTTCTCGCCCCACGCCCCGTACTTCTTGGCCACCGCCTTGTCGGGATCGGAGAGGAGGGGAAAGTTCAGCTTGTACTTGGCCTTGAACTTCTCGTGGGCGGTGAGCGAGTCGCCCGAGACCCCGAGCACGACCGCGCCCTTCTTCTTGATCGCCGCCTGGGTGTCGCGGAAAGCGCAGGCCTCCCGGGTGCAGCCCGGGGTGTCGTCCTTCGGGTAGAAGTAGAGAACCACCGCCTTGCCTTTCAGGTCCTCGAGGCTGACCTCGCCCCCTTCGCTCGAGGGCAGCGTGAACTTCGGGGCCGCTTTGCCTTCCTTCACCATGGCCATGCTCGTGGCTCCTTGCCTTGCGTCGCCGCCGATCTTAGCGCGTTCCCGGGCCCTCATTGCACCGTTTGTGGCCGGGGTACGAGTCGGGCCCGACAGGGCTCATCGCGCCCCTCGCCCACGGCCGCGGTTTGGCGATAAACTGCCGCTCCCATGGATTACCGAGAGGCCGGCGTCGACGTTTCCGCGGCCGACGCCGCCAAGACTCGCATCAAAGCCCTGGCCAAGGGGACGTTCAACCCTCTGGTCCTCTCGGAGATCGGTTCGTTCGGCGGGATGTTCCGCCCCGACTTTGCGCGCTACGAGGAGCCTGTCCTCGTGGCCTCGACCGACGGGGTGGGCACGAAGATCCAGGTGGCGATCGCGGCCGGCATCCACGACACCGTGGGCTACGACCTCGTGGCCCACTGCGTGAACGACATCCTGGTCCAGGGCGCCACGCCGCTGTTCTTTCTGGACTACATCGCCCTCGGCAAGATGAACGTGGAAAGGGTCGAGGCCATCGTCCGCGGGTTCGCGCGGGGCTGCGCCGAGTTCGGGTGCCCGCTCATCGGGGGCGAGACCGCGGAGATGCCCGGGACCTACGCGGCCCACGACTACGACCTCGCGGGCTTCATCGTGGGGGTCGTGGAAAAACGCCGCGCCCTCACCGGTGACCGCGTGCGCGAGGGCGACGTCCTCCTGGGACTGCCCTCGGCCGGTCTCCACACGAACGGCTACACCCTCGCGCGCAAGGTCCTCCTGGAGGCCCTCGGTCATCGGGTGGACACGCACCTGCCCGAGCTCGGGACCACGGTGGGAGCCGCCCTGCTCGCTCCTCACCGCGGCTACTTGGCCGCCCTCGAGCCGCTCCTCGAACGCGACAAGATCCGCGCGCTTTGCCACATCACCGGAGGCGGTTTCCAAGGCAACCTTCCCCGCATCCTGCCCGAAGGCCTGGGCGCCCGCGTGCGCGCGACCGCCTGGCAGGTGCCGCCCCTCTTCCGCCTGATCCAAAGGGGGGGCGCGATCAAGGACGAGGAGATGTTTCGCACCTTCAACATGGGCATCGGCATGGTGGTGGTGGTGGCGCCCGAAGACCTTCACGACGTGGAGCACTCGCTCGAGCGGCGCGGCGAGACGAGCTTCGTCATGGGGTCGGTGGTGAAGGGTGAAGGCGTGGCCTTCGAGTGAGATGAGCCCTGGAAAGATCGGAGTCCTCGTCAGCGGCCGTGGATCGAACCTGCAAGCGCTCATCGCGGCCGCGGCCGCGGGCGCCTCGGGCGGCGAGATCGCGGTCGTGGTGTCGAACGTCGAAAAGGCTCCGGGGCTCGAAAGGGCTCGCGCCGCCGGGATCCCGGCCTATTTCCGGGACCACCGGGGGCGCCCGCGCGAAGAGTTCGACCGGGACGTCCTCGAGCTCCTGGCCACGCACCGCGTCGACCTCGTCTGCCTCGCGGGCTTCATGAGACGACTCTCGGCGCACTTCATCCGGGCCTACCCGGGGCGGATCCTGAATGTCCACCCGTCGCTGCTTCCCGCCTTCCCCGGGCTCGAGCCGCAGAAGCAGGCCCTGGCCTACGGCGCAAAGGTCAGCGGTGCCACCGTCCACCTCGTCGACGAAGGCCTCGACTCCGGGCCGATCCTCCTTCAGGAGGCGGTCGCGGTGCGCGAGGACGATACCGAAGAGACCCTGGCGGCCCGGATCCTCGAGGTCGAGCACCGCCTCTACCCGCGGGCCGCGCGCATCGTGCTCGACGGCCGCTACCGCGTGGAGGGCCGCCGCGTGAGGCTTCTCGAAGCGTGAGCACTCCGACGAGCCGCGTCGAAGTCGAAGACGCCTTCGTCCATCTCACCCGCGGGTGCATCGACGTGGTCACCGCCGACGCTCTCCGGCAGAAGCTCGCCCGTGGCAACCCGCTCATCGTCAAGGTGGGGTTCGACCCCACGGCGCCCGACATCCACCTGGGCCACACCGTGCTCATGCGAAAGATGCGCCAGTTCCAGGACCTGGGCCACCGCGTCGTGTTCGTGATCGGCGACTTCACCGGCATGATCGGGGACCCCACCGGCAAGTCCAAGACCCGGCCGCCGCTCACCCCCGAGGAGATCCTGAAGAACGCCGAGACCTACAAGCAGCAGGCCTTCAAGATCCTCGACCGCGAGAAGACCGAGACCCGGCGGAACAGCGAGTGGCTGGGCGCCCTGGGAGCGGAGGGGATCGTGCGCCTCGCCGCCCGCTACAACGTGGCGCGGATGCTCGAGCGCCGCGAGTTCAAGCAACGCTACGAAGCGGGCCAGCCCATCTCCGTGCACGAGTTCCTGTACCCGCTGGCTCAGGCCTACGACTCCGTGGCCCTGAAGGCCGACGTCGAGCTGGGCGGCACCGACCAGCTCTTCAACCTGAACGTCGGCCGCGACATCATGCCCGGCTACGGACTCGAACCGCAGGTTGTCCTCACGACGC
>CAVXEA010000001.1:0-125000 GCA_963760685.1 uncultured Acidobacteriota bacterium | reverse complement strand
GAGGGCCGCCTCCGGGCGGTTCTTTGCTCTTTGGAAGCCCATCCTTGACTCACAAGAGAGCTGACGTTCGGCTTTGAGTGGCGCCACGGGCCTATAGCTCAGTTGGCTAGAGCGCACGGCTGATAACCGTGAGGTCAGTGGTTCAAATCCACTTAGGCCCACCATCACCCGTCGAACCTGGGGCTGTAGCTCAGCTGGGAGAGCGCCGCCTTTGCAAGGCGGAAGTCGCCGGTTCGAGCCCGGCCAGCTCCACCAGCCACCGTCGATCGCTCTCTGAGTTCAAGGACGCCAGCGGCCGGCCCTCATCGAGGATGAAGGTCGGTCGGTGGCGACATGGCCACTGCGGACTCATTGTCCGCGGCTCATTGACAACCGAAGATCCTCAATTATGAAAAAGTAAAGTTGTAGGGCATCGAATTAGAGAGTCGACTCCACGCGTTTCAAGCAGTGTAAACGTCGTGGTCAAGCTACTAAGGGCGTACGGTGGATGCCTTGGCGCAGGACGGCGATGAAGGACGTGGTAAGCTGCGATAAGCTCCGGTGAGCCGCAAACAGGCTTTGACCCGGAGATTTCCGAATGGGGCAACCCCTCGAGGGAAATCCTCGAGCGCGTCATCTGAATTCATAGGGTGGCGTAGCCAACCCGGGGAAGTGAACCATCTCAGTACCCGGAGGAACAGAAAGCAAATGCGATTCCCCCAGTAGCGGCGAGCGAACGGGGATCAGCCTAAACCCTCGATATGTCAAGCCTGCAGGCGTTGTATCGAGGGTGTTGCAGGGCCGGACGTGGTGTCGTTGCAGCGGCGCCGGGGAGTAAGAAACCGATTTCCTAGCCGAACGATCTGGAATGGTCGGCGATACAGGGTGCAAGCCCCGTAGGCGAAAGGAAAGAGGCTCCCTTGTCTGGTTCCTAAGTACCGCGGGACACGTGGAACCCTGCGGGAAACCGGGAGGACCATCTCCCAAGGCTAAATACGTTCCTGCGACCGATAGTGAACCAGTACCGTGAGGGAAAGGTGAAAAGCACCCCTGTGAGGGGAGTGAAATAGTACCTGAAACCGTATGCCTACAAGCAGTGGGAGGGCGTTGCCGGGGTTGCATCCGGCGTGCCTGACCGCGTGCCTTTTGCATAATGAGCCGGCTAGTTTTTCTCAGTGGCAAGGCTAAGCGTTAAGCGAGCCGCAGCGAAAGCGAGTCTGAATAGGGCGATTCAGTCGCTGGGAAAAGACGCGAAGCGAGGTGATCTACCCATGGCCAGGGTGAAAGTCGGGTAACACCGACCGGAGGCCCGAACCAGTGTTGGTTGAAAACAGCTTGGATGAGCTGTGGGTAGGGGTGAAAGGCTAATCAAACCTCGTGATTGCCCGTTCTCCTCGAAATAGCTTTAGGGCTAGCGTCGCGGGTTAGCTTCCGGGGGTAAAGTACTGGATGGACTAGGGCCTTTACCGAGGTACCGAATCCAACCAAACTCTGAATACCGGAAAGCCGGACCGCGGCAGTCAGACTGTGGGGGCTAAGCTTCATAGTCGAGAGGGAAACAGCCCAGACCGCCAGCTAAGGTCCCTAATACAGACTCAGTGGTAAAGGATGTAGATCCGCTAAAACAACCAGGAGGTTGGCTTAGAAGCAGCCATCCTTTAAAGAAAGCGTAATAGCTCACTGGTCTAGTGGGTCCGCGCCGACAATTCACCGGGGCTCAAGTCTGTTACCGAAGCTGCGGAATAGAAGAGAGTTCGCTCTCTTCGATTGGTAGAGGAGCATTCCATATCCGTGTGCGAAGCTCGACCGACAAGGACGGGTGGAGGGTATGGAAGGGACCCTGCCGGCACAAGTAGCGAGAAAACGCGCGAGAACCGCGTTCGCCGAAAACCTAAGGTTTCCTGAGGAAGGTCAATCCGCTCAGGGTTAGTCGGTCCTAAGGCCAGGCCGAAAGGCGTAGCCGATGGAAAACGGGTCAACATTCCCGTACTGCCGCAAGACGATCAAGACCGCACAGGGGTGACGCAGAAGGGTAAGCCAGCCTCCGATTGGACGTGGAGGTTCAAGGGTGTAGGAAGGTTCCGCCGGCAAAATCCACGGGGCCGTGTTTCCGAGACCTGATGACGAGAGCTTCGGCTCGCAAAGTGGCCCATCCCAGGCTGCCAAGAAAAGCCTCGTCGGAGTCTTGTGGTGACCGTACCGCAAACCGACACAGGTAGGTGAGGAGAAAATCCTAAGGCGCTAGTGAGAACCCTCGTTTAGGAACTCGGCAAATTGACCCCGTAACTTCGGGAGAAGGGGTGCCCTCCCCGGTGACCAGATTTACTCTGGAGGCTGGAGAGGGTCGCAGTAAAACGGCCCAAGCGACTGTTTACTAAAAACACAGGGCTCTGCTAAGTCACAAAAACGACGTATAGGGCCTGACGCCTGCCCGGTGCCGGAAGGTTAAAGAGAGGGGTTAGCCGCAAGGTAAAGCTCTGAACTGAAGCCCCGGTAAACGGCGGCCGTAACTATAACGGTCCTAAGGTAGCGAAATTCCTTGTCGGGTAAGTTCCGACCTGCACGAATGGCGTAACGATTTGGGCGCTGTCTCAACGAGGGGCACTGCGAATCTGTAGTACCGGTGAAGATGCCGGTTTCCCGCATCAAGACGGAAAGACCCCGTGCACCTTTACTGCACCCTAACTTTGAACTTGGGTGCGTTCTGCGCAGGATAGGTGGGAGGCTTTGAGACCGGGCTTTTGGGCTCGGTGGAGCCGACGGTGAGATACCACCCTTGACGCTCTTAGGTTCTAACCTACTTCCCTCATCGGGAAGAGGAACAGAGTTAGGCGGGTAGTTTGACTGGGGCGGTCGCCTCCTAAAGAGTAACGGAGGCGCTCGAAGGTTCCCTCAGGCTGTTTGGAAATCAGCCGTCGAGTGCAAAGGCACAAGGGAGCTTGACTGCGAGACTTACAAGTCGAGCAGGTGCGAAAGCAGGACTTAGTGATCCGGTGGTTTCTGTATGGAAGGGCCATCGCTCAACGGATAAAAGGTACGCCGGGGATAACAGGCTGATCTGGTCCAAGAGTTCACATCGACGACCAGGTTTGGCACCTCGATGTCGGCTCATCGCATCCTGGAGCTGTAGCAGGTTCCAAGGGTTGGGCTGTTCGCCCATTAAAGCGGTACGTGAGCTGGGTTTAGAACGTCGCGAGACAGTTCGGTCCCTATCTGATGTGGGCGCAGGAGACTTGAGAGGGTCTGTCCTTAGTACGAGAGGACCGGGATGGACGAACCTCTAGTGCACCAGTTGTCTCGCCAGAGGCATAGCTGGGTAGCTAAGTTCGGTTGGGATAAACGCTGAAAGCATCTAAGCGTGAAACCCGCCTCGAGATGACGTCTCCCGCAGGGTAACCTGCCTAAAGACCCCTTGTAGACTACAAGGTTGATAGGCCCGATGTGCAAGAGCAGTAATGCTCTCAGCTTACGGGTACTAATCGGTCGTGAGGCTTGACCATGACGTTTATTCTGCCGGAAACGACGCGAGTCGGCTTTTCGGGCCCTACGACCTGAGGATCTTCGGGAGTCATCTTCTTCATAAGTTCATCCCGGTGACCATGGCGGAGGGGTCACACCCGTTCCCATTCCGAACACGGCCGTTAAGCCCTCCAGCGCCGATGGTACTGTCAGGGTAGCCTGGTGGGAGAGTAGGACGTTGCCGGGATTTTTTCTTCATCGAGCCTCGGTGCATTGCGCCGGGGCTCTTTTTTTGCGTTGCGCAGCTTGGGCCAGACGGCCGTCGGTCGGTGCTAGACTCAAGCCGAAGCGACGAAGAAGCAGGAGAAGAGCATGTCCGGACACTCGAAATGGCACTCGATCAAGCACAAGAAGGGCGCCCTCGACGCCAAGCGCGGCAAGCTGTTCACCAAGGTCATCCGCGAGATGACGATCGCCGCCCGCATCGGAGGCGGTGATCCCGATTCGAACCCGCGCCTGCGCACCGCGGTCGACAAGGCCAAGGCCTCGAACATGCCCGCCGACAACATCAAGCGCGCCATCCAGAAGGGCACGGGCGAGCTCGAAGGCACGCAGTACGAAGACCTCATCCTCGAGGGGTACGGGCCGGGCGGGGTCGCCATCCTGGTCGAAGGCACGACCGACAACCGCAACCGCAGCGTCTCCGAGATCCGCCACATCTTCAGCAAGTACGGGGGCAACCTCGGCGGCGCGGGCAGCGTGTCCTACCTGTTCAAGCCCCGGGGCTACCTGGCCATCGCCACGTCGAAGATCTCGGAAGAGAAGCTGATGGAGCTCTGCCTCGAAGCGGGGGCCGACGACATCCAAAGCTCGGACGACGTCCACGAGGTCTACACTCCGCCGAACGCGCACGAGGCGGTGCTCAAGGCCTTGAAGGCCGCCGGCATCGAGCCCGAAGAATCGCAGATCGCCAAGTTCGCCGACAACGAGCGTCAATCTCGAAGGGCCGAAGGCCCAGCAGATGCTGAAGATGATCGAAGCCCTCGAAGACAACGACGACACCCAGAACGTGTGGGCCAACTTCGAGATCTCGGAGAAGGAGATGGAAGCCGCGGCCGCCGGCTAGGCTCGGTGGACTCACTGACCCTCGGGTGAAGGCCCGAAGCTCCCGGCGACCCTGAACCATGCTCATTCTCGGCGTCGACCCCGGCTCGATTCGTACGGGATACGGCGCCATCGAGTCGGACGGCCGGCGCCATCGCTTCATCGAGTGCGGCACTCTGGCGCCGCCCGCCCGCTTGCCGCTACCCGACCGGCTGCACCGCATCCACGAAGGCGTCGCCGCGCTGATCGCCCGGCTCGGCCCGGACTGCCTCGCCGTCGAGGACGTGTTCCACGCCGCGAACACCCGCACCGCTCTCGTCCTCGGGCACGTGCGCGGGGTCGTACTCCTGGCCGGGGCCCAGGCCGGCTTGCCCGTGTTTCCCTATCCCCCCGCCACGGTCAAGGCCCAGGTCACGGGCTACGGCCGCGCCGACAAGCGGCAGGTCGCCTTCATGGTGGCCCGGTCCCTTGGCCTTTCCGGCGACGGCGAGGCCGGCGACGCCTCCGACGCCCTGGCCGTCGCCCTCTGCCAGGCCGGTCTCGCGACCGGCCTCCCCCTGCCTTCGTGATCGGACACCTCCGGGGCCGCATCCTTCGCAAGGAGACCCAGCAGGTGCTCATCGACGTCTCCGGCGTCGGGCTACAAGGTGGCCATTCCCGCTCTCCACCTTCTACCGGCTCGGCGAGCCCGGCACCGAGGTCGAGCTGGAGATCTACACCCAGGTCCGCGAGGACGTGCTCGCCCTCTTCGGCTTCCTCACCGCCCAGGAGCAAGCGCTCTTCGAGCGCCTCATCGCGGTGTCCGGGGTCGGGCCCAAGCTCGCGATCGGCATCCTCTCCGGCATCGAAGCGGCTGACCTCGTGGACGCGCTACGCACGAGCGACGTGCCGCGCCTCACGCGCATCCCCGGGGTCGGCAAGAAGACCGCTGAGCGCCTGGTCCTCGAGCTCAAGGACAAGGTCCAGGGGCTCGCCACCGATGCCCAGAGCCCCGCGGCCGCGGTCGCCGAGCCCCACGAGGACCTCCTCTCCGCGCTCGTCCACCTCGGGTACTCGCGCCCCGAAGCCGAGCGCGGGCTCGAACGTGCGCTCAAGGGTGGCGCCCCGGAGCGGTTCGAGGACCTCCTCCGCCTGACCCTGCGCCAGCTCTCGGGGCGATAGGCGGATGATGTGAGGGATCCTCGCATCGTCTCCGGCCGTCCGAACGACGACGACTCGGGCCTCGACCAGTCGCTGCGCCCGCGGCGGCTCGACGAGTACGTGGGCCAGGCCCAGGTCGTCGCCAACCTGCGCGTCGCCATCGAAGCCGCCCGCTCGCGCGGCGAAGCCCTCGACCACGTGCTCCTCTTCGGGCCCCCCGGCGTGGGCAAGACCAGCCTCGCCCACGTCATCGCCGCCGAGCTCGACGCCCCGATCAAGGCCACCGCCGGCCCCGTCATCGAGCGCGCCGGCGACCTCGCCGCCCTCCTCACCGCGCTCGAGCCGCGCGAGATCCTCTTCGTGGACGAGATCCATCGCCTCGACGCCAAGATCGAAGAGATCCTCTATCCGGCCCTCGAGGACGGAAGCCTCGACCTCATGATCGGCACCGGCCCCGGCGCCCGCTCCATGAAGATCCCCTTGAAGCCCTTCACCCTGGTCGCCGCCACCACGCGCGCCGGTCTTCTCACGGCGCCCCTGCGCGGCCGCTTCGGCATCGTCCACCGGCTGGACTTCTACAACGAGCCCGACCTCGAGTTCATCGTCAACCGCTCGGCCCGAATCCTCGGGGTGGCGATCGAACCCGCAGGCGCCCTCGAGATCGCCCGCCGGAGTCGCGGCACCCCGCGCATCGCGAACCGCCTCCTGCGCCGGGTCCGGGACTTCGCCCAGGTCCGGGCCGACGGGGCCATCACCCCCGCGGTCGCGAACGACGCCCTTCGCCTGCTCGAGATCGACACCAACGGCTTCGACGAGGTCGACCGCAAGCTGCTCCTCACCATCCTCGACAAGTTCGGCGGCGGCCCCGTGGGCGTCGAACGCGCTGGCCGCCGCCATCAGCGAGGAGCCCGACGCCATCGAGGACATCTACGAGCCCTACCTCCTCCAGATCGGCTTCCTCGACCGCACTCCCCGCGGCCGCGTCGCCACGCGTCTGGCCTACGAGCACTTCGGCCGCAGGCCGCCCGATGGGGGCCCGCAGCGGCCCCTGTTTTGAGCCGCCACCTCCACGGCTAGCGCCCCGACTGCTCGTGGAGATCTCCGACTTCGACTACGACCTGCCGCCCGACGCCATCGCGCAAGAGCCCCTCCCCGAGCGCGACGCCTCCCGCCTCCTGGTGCTCGAGCGGGAAACCGGCCGCCTGACCCACCGGACGTTCCGGGATCTGCCCGACCTGCTCGAACCCGGCGACCTCCTCGTCACCAACCGCAGTCGGGTCGTTCCGGCCCGACTCCTGGGCCGGCGACCGGGTGGAGGCGCCGCCGAGATCCTCCTGGTCCGGTCCCGGGGCGGGGCCGATTGGGACGCCCTGGTCAAGCCCGGCCGCCGCCTGAAAGCCGGCACCTGCGTCACTCTCGGCGATGGCCTGGAGGCCACGGTGGGGGAGCCCCTGACCCCCCGGGACCATCTCCTGGCCCCCCTGCACCGGGTCTCGCTCCGGTCGCGCGATGGTGACCTCGAAGCCGCCCTGGACCACGCCGGTCGCGTGCCTCTTCCTCCCTACATCAAGCGGGACGCCTCTCCCTCGGACCGCGAGCGCTACCAGACGGTGTACGCGCGCGAAAGCGGGGAGCATCGCGGCACCCACCGCCGGACTCCACTTCTCCCCGCGCCTCCTCGATCGCCTCGCGGAGCGCGGCATCGACCGCGCCGAGGTCGTCCTCCACGTCGGGCCGGGCACCTTCCAACCGGTCAAGGCCCATCGCGTCGAAGACCACGTCGTGGCCCCCGAGCCTTTTGTGCTGCCCGAGGAAACCGCGCGCGCCGTGGTCCGGGCTCGCCGTCGCGGCGGACGGGTCATAGCGGTCGGAACGACGACCACCCGCGTCCTCGAGAGCTGCGGGCTCCCCGACCGCACGGTCCGCGCGGCGGAAGGGTCGACGGGCCTCGCCATCGTCCCGGGGTTCTCGTTCCAGGTGATCGACGGCCTCGTGACGAACTTCCACCTTCCCCGGTCTTCTCTCCTCCTGCTCGTGGCGGCTTTCGCCGGCCGCGAGTGGGTCCTGAGCGGCTATGCGGAGGCCCTGGCCGCAGGCTACCGGTTCTATTCGTACGGGGACGCCATGCTCATCGCGCCGTGACCCGCACCCGAGCACCAGGATTCGCACCTCCAGGAACCGGAGGTGTAGGAACCTCAGGGCGCGAACCTCGCCCCCGCATTCCCCAAGGTGCACCCAGCCACCCTCTCTTCTTCAGCGCCTATGCTAAAATCCTGCGCAGCATGCCCTCGAATGCCAGCGTGTCGCACCCCTCCCCTCGAGTCGTGCCGGCCGGCATGTCCACACCAGGCGCCACGAACCTTCACCTGCGTCTCCTTGCCGCAAACCTCCTCTTCGGATGGCTTCCACCTTTCGTGGCTCCCCGAATGCGCACCATGGCCCTGCGCGCCGCCGGCCTCCAGATCGGAAGAGGCTCGATCTTCTGGAGCCTTCCCACCCTCGTCGGAACCGGGAAGTTCCCACGAAACTTGCGGATTGGCCGGCTCTGCGGCTTCAACAAGGGCTGCTATTTCGACCTCGAAGCGCCGATCGCGATCGGAGACCACGTGGCGGTCGGCCACGACGTCGCCTTCATCACCTCGGGGCGCGAGAACGGCCTACCCGCTCAACGAGCGGGCCGACCGCTGCCGGCGCCCATCGTCGTCGGTGACGGCGCCTGGTTGGGCGCCCGCTCCACTGTCCTGCCGGGTGTCACCATCGGCACGGGATCGGTCGTTGGGGCTGGGGTGACCGTCGACCAGGACGTCCCCGCCCACACCCTCGTCTCGGGAGCTCGCCCCGTCTCCATCGCGCGGTGGCGTTAGGGAGCAGAGAATCAAAGCATGGACCACGACACCGCCCTGGGCATCGTGATGAGTTGCCTCCGCGACGCCGTCGAGCAGTTGGGAACACCCACGCCCGCGATCACAAAGGACACGGTGATCGTAGGGGACGGCGCCATCCTCGACTCCATTGGCGTGGTTTCCCTCATCGTCGACATCGAGCAGCGGCTCGAAATAGAGCACGGCCTTTCCATCACCCTGGCCAGCGAGAAAGCGATGTCCCAGCGCAGCAGCCCATTTCGGACCGCGGCGGTGCTCACCGACCACGTCTGCGCGACGATCGCCGAGCGCCAAGCCGCGTGAACGAACGACAGGTGATGGTGATCACCGGAACCCGCAAGGGAATCGGCCGCTATCTCGCGGAAAGCTACGCGCGACAAGGCTACCTCGTCGAGGGCTGCAGCCGCGGCGAGGCGAGCTTCGAGAGCGAGAACTACCACCACCATCTGGTGGACGTGGCGGAAGAGAGCCAGGTCAAGGCGATGATATCGAGCGTGGCGAAGCGTCACGGACGCATCGACATCGTGCTCAACAACGCCGCGGTTGCCTCCATGAACCACGTGCTCCTGACGCCAGCCAAGGCCTCGAACCGAATGCTCGAGGTCAACGTGACCGGCACCATGCTCGTGTGTCGGGATGCCGCCAAGGTCATGATGCGCCGGCGATACGGACGCATCGTCAACTTCACGACCATCGTCGCCCCGATAGCCCTGGCCGGCGAGGCGATCTACGCGGCATCCAAGAGCGCGGTCGTCACCTTCACGCGCATTCTCGCCTTCGAGCTCGCCCAGTGGGGGATCACCTGTAACTCCTTCGGAGCGACGCCCATCATGACGGACATGATCCGAGGGGTACCCCAGGACAAGATCGACGCCGTGGTCAACAACTTGGCCATCAAGCGCCTCGGTACCCTGGAGGACTGCCGCAACGTCTGCGACTTCTTCATCAGCGCCGCGAGCGACAACATCACGGGTCAGGTCATCTACCTGGGCGGAATCACCTAAGTCCATCGAGTGCAAGAGCAGGTGACAGCGTCCTGGCTTTTCGAGACCCTGGGCCGGGGGTCCGCCCAACCCGCGATCGTCTTCCGCGACGAGCCCCTCTCCTACGCTGACCTGGTCGAGCGGATGCACTTCTGGCAGGGCGAGTTGCACCGACACGCGGTGGGGCCGGGCAGCGTCGTGGTCGTCGAAGGCGGCTACTCCCCGAATGCGGTCGGACTCCTGCTCGCGCTGATCCACTGCGGCGCGATTGCCGTGCCCCTGACTCCGTTCTCGCGAATCCACCGAGACAAGTTCGAACAGGTTGCGGAAGCCCAGCTCTCCTTCGAGTTCGACGAAATGGACCGATGGGCGGTCCGCGTACAGGAGCGAACCGTTACGAACCCGTTGACGAGGAAGCTCATCGGGCGGGGACGCCCCGGCCTCGTCCTCTTCTCTTCCGGGTCCAGTGGCGAGCCCAAGGCGGTCCTCCACGACTTCGCGGCGTTGCTCGGCAAGTTCCGCTACCCGGGCGTCCGCAAGACGACTCTCACCTTCTTGCTCTTCGACCACATCGGGGGAATCGACACCCTGTTCGGCACTCTGGCCAACGGGGGCACCCTCGTCAACATGATGAACCGCGATCCCGCCGCGGTCTGCAAGGCCATCTCTCAGCACCGGGTGCACACCCTCCCCACCTCCCCGAGCTTTCTGAACCTGCTGTTGGTCTCCGGAGCGTGGGAACACCACGACATGTCTTCGCTCCGCGTGATCGCCTATGGGACGGAGCCCATGCCCGAGACCGTGCTCGGTCGGCTCCGTGCGGCCTTCCCCCAGGCCAAGCTGGTACAGACCTACGGAATGTCGGAGCTGGGCGTGCTGCGCACCCGGTCCAAGGACGCCGGCTCGCTGTGGATGAAGTTCAGCGGCGAAGGCTTCGAGACGAAGATCGTGAACAGCACACTCTGGGTGCGCACGCCGACCGCCATGCTCGGCTACCTGAACGCACCGGCCCTCTTCGACGAAGAAGGCTGGCTGAACACCGAGGACGAGGTCGAGGTCGACGGTGAGTACGTTCGCATCCTGGGACGGACCACGGACCTGGTGAACGTCGGCGGTCGAAAGGTCTACCCCGCCGAGGTCGAGAACGTTCTCATGACCATGGAGAACGTGCGCGACGTCTCGGTCTATGGCGAGGCGAGCCCCCTTCTCGGCGCGGTCCTGGCGGCCCGGATCAACCTCGTCAAACCCGAGGCCTTCGAGAGCTTCAAGAAGCGCCTGCGCACCTTCTGCCGAGAGCGATTGCCGAGCTACAAGATTCCGGTCAGGATCGAGTTGACGGACCGAGAGCAGTTTGGCGAACGCCTCAAGAAGCTGAGGCGGGTCCCGGGCCACGAGTCCGAAGGAAGGGCATGAACCCGGAATCCACGGGACGTGCTTGGCCGCGCCGATTGCTGGTCGCGCTCAAGGGGGAGTTCGCACAGGTGCGTCCCCGTCAATACGTCCTTGCCTTCGCTTCCCGTTTACTGCCGTACCGCGTCGGCAATCGGGTCCGCGCTTCTCTCTTGCGGCTCCGTGGGGCTCGGATGGGTGAAGGGACGCTCATCTACGACACACCGGCGCTGACCGGTGACGAGTCGCGCGGGTTTCCCAACTTGTCGATTGGAAGTCACTGCGTGATCGACGTCGGTTGCGCTTTCGAGCTCGGCGACGCGGTCACGATTGGTGACTGTGTGAGGGTGGGGTATCAGGTCATCATTCTCACCACGACCCACGAGCTCGGACCCCGCGAACACCGCGCCGGTTCCCCGGTCAGGAATCCCGTCCATATCGGTGACGGGGCTCTGATTGGCGCCCGCTGCATCATCTTGCCCGGCGTAACCGTGGGCGCCGGGGCGATCGTGGATCCGGGCTCCGTCGTCACCATGGCAGTCGCGCCCAACACCCGAGTGCGTGGGATACCGGCACGCCTGGTCGAAGAGCTTGCTCCATGACGCGCTGGCTTTCGCTCATGGCGCTCGTGGGGGTGCTGCTCGCATTGGCGGCCTTGGCCCGACCCGCGATTCAGCGACGGAGGAGCCACCGGCCCCGCTTCGAGTATTCCGGTTCTGCCCTGAGCCCGGCCGCGTATGCCGAGCTGGCGGCGCGGCCCGGCTGGGCCCCGACTGCGCTGGACGTGGCGGAAGGCGTCTCTCTCCGAGGTCTCGTCAGGCGGCCGACGAGCGCTCAGGCTGCCTGGGTGCTCTTCTTCCCGGGAAACGACGCGACCCAGCTGGCCCACGGTCAAGAACTCCTCGAGTTCGTCGGCCACGGCCGGGATTGGGGCCTTCTGGTCTACGCCTACCGGGGGTACGACTCGTCGGGAGGAAAGGCCGGTCCCGCGCTGCTCGCGGCGGATGGAACTCGGGTCCTCGCGTCACTCATGGAGCGCGAGCACGTGACGCCCTCTCGAATCAACGTGGTTGGCTTCTCCCTGGGTGGGTACGTCGCCGTCAGCACGGTGGCGGAGGCCGCGCGAGAGGGCCGGCAGCTAGGCTCACTCTCCCTTCTCGCGAGCGTCGGAAGTGTCGAGATGACCTATTCGGGCTGGGCCCGTCGATTCGCGCTCGGAGACATCTACGAGACTCTCCCGCGGCTCGCGGCGGTTCCCGGTCCCGTCCTCGTCGTTCACGGCTCCCAGGACGCCTCGCTCGACGTCGCCACCGGCCGTGACATCTCCTCCCGCCTGGGGAAGCGTGCCCGCTACATCGAGATCCCCGGGGCAACCCACGAACTGACCGACCACCCCACGGCCCTCCTCGCCGTGCAGGGGATGGTGGACACGTCCTCCCTCGATTGAGCAAGGGAGGGCCTGCGCGCTGGCCCAACATTTCGACCCGCCCAGAGCCGTTTAGCCCCACCCCGCTCCGCCCCCTGAACCCGAGGGGCAGTCCCTCCTGGGGAGGTTCGGGAGACCGGGCACCCGGTCCAGGCCCCCTGTCCGAAATCCAGCAGTCAGTCTGAATTTCGGCCAGGCCTTCGCCTCTCCAAGCCGCCATCAGGCCCCGTTTCTGCCCTATTTGGCAGCCCTGGCGACCTGGCACTCCTCTTGCGATCACGCCCCTTACCTGGAAAGTCCATGAAGCTCTCCCAAGTCCAAGACCGAGTCAGCAAAGTCACACCGATGCCCCTTCGGGTGCGCCCGGTCGCGAGGCCCACCCTGATCGCCTCCGAGGGCTCCGTGACCGTCAGCCGCAAGGGCGAGTCCCGGATCCTTCGAGGACACCCGTGGGTCTTCAGGCCAGACGTGGAGCCGACGACCAGCGTCCCGCCCGGCGCCATCGTCAGGGTCCATGGGCCGCTGGGCCTGTTCCTCGGCTACGCCTTCTATTCCTCGAAGTCCGACATCCAGCTGCGCCTCATCCAGCGCTCCCCGGAGCTCTCCGAGTCCTTCCTCCAGGACCGTCTGGCCCAGGCCTTCCAAAGGCGCCAGGCCCTCTGGGTCGGGGATCGGAAGGGCATCGGCAACGCCTACCGCATGGTCCACGGCGAGGCGGACGGCCTGCCCGCCCTCATCGTGGACCGCTACAGCGACTACCTGGTCATCCAGACGCTGTCCGAGGGCATGGAACGGCTCAAGCCGCGCCTCGTCGAGCTCCTCGACGAGCTCGCCCGTCCGCGTGGCATCCTGGAGCGGAACGACGCCAAGGTCCGCACCCTGGAGGGCCTTCCCCTTCGCCTGGAGCTCCTCTCCGGCCATGTTCCCGCGAAGGTCGACGTGGACGAAGCGGGCATTCGGCTCGAAGTCGATCTTTGGAAGGGCCGAAAGACCGGCCTCTATCTCGATCAGCGCGAGAACCACCTGATGGCGCGCGCGTACGCTCGGGGCCGGGTTCTCGACGCGTTCACCTACACCGGTGGCTTCGCCCTGCACGTCGCCAAGTCCGCGGACCAGGTCATCGCTCTCGACATCTCGCCAGAGGCGGTCGAGCAGGCCCGGCAGAACGCCTTCCGCAACGATCTGTGGAACGTCCGGGTCGAGACCGCGAACGCCCTCGACTACCTGCGCGAAGCCTCGGCCCGGGCCGAGGCCTTCGACATGATCATCCTCGACCCGCCCGCGCTGGCGAAGAGCAAAGACATGGTGGAGAACGCGCGCCGCTTCTACCGCGAGATCAACATGCGGGCGATGAAGCTCCTGTCCCCGGGCGGGACCCTCGTCACCTGCTCCTGCTCGAACCACATCCACGAGCCCGACTTCGAAAACATCCTGGTGGCCGCCGCCTCCGAGGCCCAGACCGCGATGGTCCTCCTCGAGAAGCGCCGCCAGGCGCGGGACCACCCGGCCCTGCTCGGTGCCCCCGAAACCCACTACTTGAAGTGCGCGGTCCTCCAGCGGATGCCCAGCTGATGCGGTCTTCTGATCTCGGCCCCACGGGTACGTGCCCGCAATCTCACCGGGGTGTCATGGGGCCGTCATCGATGTGCTCGATCGTACCCATGGCCGCTTTTATTGTTGACAGCATTGGGCTGGGCCGCTAGATTATGGGTCTCACGAGCTTAGTTCCCTCCGGGTTCTCTCCAGCCCTCCCCGCACAGGGTGGTGGCTGCATGCGGTCGGGCGCTCCGACAGGGCGCGATCGCAGGAGGAGCCTACCTCACGACGTCCACGAAGGGCCGAGGGTCAACGACGGTCTGAGGGCAAGGAAGGTCGCGGCAAGCCATGCGTAGAACCGAGAAAGTCAAGGGGATCGTTCTCGCGGGGACCTACCAATGGGGTGAAACGGCGTTCGAGACCCTGCTGCCACGCCCTCTCGTCCCCGTGGCCCAGGTGCCCCTCATCAGCTACACCCTGGAGTGGCTGCGCGACGGTGGGGTCACGGACGCGACGATCTGCGCCAACAGCGCGGGGCGGGCCGTGCGCGAGCACTTTGGCGAGGGTCGTGGCCTTGGGATGACCCTCGGATACTACGAAGACTGGTCGCCCCGGGGTCCCGCCGGTTGCGCCCGCGACGCGAGCCTTCAGAGCGACGCCGACACCTACGTCATCGCTGACGGTACCGTGATACCTACCGTGAACCTGGAAGGCCTTCTCGAGACCCACGCGGTCTGCCAGGCGGTCGTCACCGTTCTCGTTCATCACGAGCCGGGCACGGAGCATTCGTCCGTGAGCTCCGGGAGGGATCTACATCTTCGACCGGCGCGTCTTCGACTCGATTCCCGCCGCTGGCTTCCAGGACATCAAGGAAACCCTCATTCCCGCGCCTCTACCGTGAGGGACGAGCGGATCGTCACTCACACCGCCTACGGCGCTTGCCCTCGCGTGCTCGAACTCGCGTACCTACCTCGCCGTCAACCACTGGATGGTGGAGCGTCTGGCCCGGCGGCCGGCACCACTCGAGGACCACGAGGCTCGGGGCGAGGCTCTCGTGCACAAGTCGGCCCGCGTCGACGCGAGCGCGCGCCTCGTCGGTCCGGTCCTCGTCGGGCCAGACGTCACGATCGGCGCCGGAGCCACGATCGTCGGCCCCACGACCGTCGGGGCGTCGTCGACCATCGGACGAAGGCGCGCTCGTCTCCCGCTCGGTGGCCTGGAGCCGGTGCGCCGTCGGTTCCGGCGCGGTGGTGGATCGTTGTCTGCTCGCCGACGAGGCGGTGGTGGAGCGCAACCAGAGCGTGTTCAGCGCGCTCTGCGCGCCAGACCGGCGGATCGACCAGTCGCTCCGGAGCCTCGCATCGGCTCGAGCCGATGCGACGCGCCCCGCCGTCGCCGGAACGCTGCCCACTCTGCTGGCCGATCGCTTCGGCTCAGCCTAGCCCCTTCCCGAGACCGATGATGAGCGCGCCGGAACCGACGCCCCTCGTGTTTCTCCTCGCGCCTGCGTCCGAACCGACGCGGCCGGACCGCATCTTGCTAAAGTATGAGACTCTTTCCGCTGGCTCTCGACTTTCGGCCTCCCTACCTGGCCGACTGCGCCGACGACATCTCGTTGCTGCTCATGCCTTTGGGCCAGGGACACCGTGCTCGACTACTACCGGACCAGCTTCACCGCGGTGACGCAAAACCCGCCGGTCGTCTTGACCACATTCATGCCATCCGCGGCGTACGAAGCGGCGATTCGCAAGGCCTGTCCGACGGTCGAAGCCGTCCTTCCCGCGACCGAGCTCGGGGCCCGCCTCGGAGGCTACCAGCCGTCCGACTGGCTGCTCATCACCGACTCCCGGCAGCTGCCGGTCGAAGGTCTCGACCTGCGCAACCTCGTCACGAACCTCGACGGCGCCTCCCGCTGGGTCTCGTCACCTCGTCACCCTCGAATCCACCGTGGCCGGTACCCAGGAGTGCGTGCAGTTCGATCCTGAGGGGCGTGTCTCGCGAATCCAGCGCTACTACGAGGACGTGACCTGGCCGTTTGCCGCAGGCGTCGCGTGCTCCTTGCTTCCGGCGGCCGCCTGCACTCTTCGCGGAGGGCGTCTGCCCTTTCACTCGCTGCCTGAGCTCCGCGCCACCCTGGCCGCCCAGGGAGTCGCGAGCCGGGACTCCCCGATCACCGGCGGCACCTTCGACCTGGCGTCAGGAGCAGGCGCTCCTGATCCTCAACGAACGCTTCGTCCTCGGCCTGTCTCCGGCTCGTCAACCGGGCCTGACCTCGATTCCCGCCGGGTCCCCCGCGCGGAGGTGCATCCGCAAGCTCGGGTCATGGGGCCGGTGGTCGTGCACCCGGACGCGGTCATCGAAGCCGGTGCCACGGTGGTGGGCCCTGCGGTCGTGGGGCGAGGGGTCCGCGTCCGCCGGGATGCCGTCGTCGCCCAATGCGTCGTGGTCCCGGGCATCGAGGTGCCCGAGGGAAGCAGCCATCGCCACCTCGTGGTCGCCGGCACCCGTGAGCCAGGTCTCGCCTCCGGCCACTCGCGGGCGGAAAGCGCCTTCTCCACTCAGGGGGCCGGCGCCGCGGCCGTTCCCGACCTTCACGAAGACCGCCGCACCTCGATCTTTCCTGCGGTGAAGGCATTTATCGAGCCGCTCGTCGCTCTCGTGGTCCTCATTCTGCTCGCGCCGCTCGTCGCTCTCGTGGCCCTGATCGTCAAGCTCGACTCGCGCGGCCCGATCTTCTATGGAGACAAGCGAGAGGGCCTGGGGGGGCGCGTCTTCCGCTGCTGGAAGTTCCGGACCATGATCGTTCACGCCGACGCCCGCCAGCGCGAGCTCGTCGCCAAGAACCAGATGGACGGCCCGCAGTTCAAGCTGGCCCACGACCCGCGCGTCACCCGCATCGGACGGATCCTGCGCCCGCTGAGCATCGACGAGCTTCCGCAGCTCTTCAACGTCGTGGTCGGCCAGATGAGCTTCGTGGGGCCGCGGCCTTCGCCCTTCCGGGAGAACCAGATGTGCGTTCCCTGGCGGGAGGGCCGCCTGTCGGTTCGACCGGGGATCACCGGGCTATGGCAAGTCTGCCGGCACGACCGTTCGGTCGGCGACTTCCACCAGTGGATCTACTACGACCTGCTCTACGTCCGCCACATGTCCCCTCTCGTGGACCTGAAGATCGTCCTCGCGACCTTCGTGACGCTCGGAGGCAAGTGGAGCGTCCCCCTCGATTGGATTCTCGCGCGTCAAAAGTACAATGACCGACGACGCGTGCGCCGGGATGCGGACGGAGAAGTGAACCGCACCCTGCTCTCCCGCGGCGCGTGAGCCCAGGCCCCCACTGACGCGCTCAGGATTCGCGCAGGGTAGTCCCGGTCGAAAAGGCTAGAACGACACCTTCCGGCCATAGAAGGCTTCGGCCACTCCCTGCGGCGCCGCACACTCCATGCCCCGAATGCGGGCGACCGCGCGGAACAGGTCCGCCGTGAACCAGGCCTTGTTCGCTTGCGACGGGAAATGCCGCAGAATCAGCTCGACCTTCCGCTCCAAGGTGGTCGCCGAGAGTGGCGCGAACACGTTCGGCGAGCCGAAGTCGCCGTCGTACTTCGGGATCTCGTATTCGAGTATGAGGTGGTCGCGCCACGTGTTCCAGGTCAGCTCCGATACCAGCCTGTGATCCTGGTGTCGATCCTCCCGGTAGTGGGTGAAGATCAGGTCCGGGGAGAACTCCCGCTTCAAGGCCTCGAATTCATCTTTCACGGCCGAGCCCGAGTAGGGAAGGAAGCCGTCTCGGTAGTCTCGCACCAACACTCTCGACTCCCTGATCCCTTCGAGGAACGCGGCAGCCGACGCGTGCGCCTCCACGGTCCGCTGGGGAGTCGCACAAAACGCGACCCAGAGTACTTCAATGGGGCGCTCGCCGGCGAGGCGCAGGAGTGTGCCCCCGCAGCCGATCTCGATGTCGTCGGAGTGGGCGCCGAGCGCCAGCACTCTCTTGGGGCCCACGCCCTCCAAGAGGGCGACCTTGTTCAAGCGGCGGTCCTCGGCTCGCCGCCCTGGGGCCCGCTTTCACCCCCGGGGCCCGGCGCCGGTGCGGGCGCCTTCCAGACCTCCCACGGGACCTGGCCCCGCGTGTACAAATCCTCGAGCAGCTGCTTGTCCTTGAAGGTGTCCATGCAAGCCCAAAAGCCGTCGTAGGCGAATGATAGAAGCCTCCCCTCCGCGGCCAGACGCTGGAAGGGCTCTTGGACGAGCTCTTCTCCCGGCTTCATCCACCGGAAGATCTCCGGCCGCAAGACGAAGTAGCCTCCGTTGATGCGCATTCCGCAGTCTTTCACGTGCTGGATGCTCTTCACTTTGCCGTGCTCGTCCAGGCTGGCGAGGTGGTAGCTTGCGTACGGCGCGACGCCGGCAAAACACGCCACAGCCTCGGGCTGTGCTCTCATGAATTCGATCGTCGTGGGCAAGGGTAGATCCGAGAGACCATCGCTGTAGTTGGCGAGGAACATTTCCTCGCCTTCGACGTATCGCTCCACGGCCTTCAGCCGCATGCCGATGTTGGAGCTCAAGCCAGTGTCGACGAACGTGATCTTCCAGTCCTGGATGTCGCTCCCCAGCAGGTCGACTTTCTTGCCGCCCTCACTGAGCACGAAGTCGTTGGAAGCCGTCTCGTCGTACTCGAGGAAGTACTTCTTGATGGTATCAGCCCTGTAGCCCAGGCAAAGGATGAAGTCCTTATGCCCGAAATGCGCGTAGTAACGCATGACGTGCCAAAGGATTGGCCGGTAGCCCACGGGCACCATGGGCTTGGGTATCGACTCGGAGTACTCCCGAAGCCTCATGCCCAGACCACCGCAGAAGAGCACGACCTTCATCAGTCGGCCTGCGTGTAGACCAGTTTCCCCTCCGAGTGGGTCTCGTCGTCGTAGAGTCTCACGATATCCTCGGGGAAGCGCGCAAACTGCCCAGCGCCAGCGAAGCCTTGCGCGGCGAGTAGACGACTACGTAACTATAACACCCTCGCCACGGAACGGCAATGGCCGTATCGAGCCGGGTGTGCGTCATGGCGCCTTCCGCCGACGCTACTTCACCTCGCGGCGGCAGATCCAGAGCTCACTCGATACCTTCCTACGCTTCTCAATGAGCCGCGGCCCCGTGCCGGTCGAGGACGTGGTCCTCATTGCTGGTCGGATTGCCGATGCGCTCGAGGAAGCGCATGAGAAGGGCATCGTCCGCCACGACCTCAAGCCCGCAAACGTGGAGCTCACGCCGAACCGCTAAGGTCGAGGTCCTCGACTTCGGCCTCGCCAAGCCCTGGTCGAGCGACGCGCCCGGCGCGACACCAGGCGCGAGCTGTCCCAGTCCCCCAACGCTCGCCCGCACCGGGCTCAGCCCCGGCCTGACCCTCGGCCCCGCTGCGTACATGTCACCCGAGCCGACGCGCGCGAGGCCGGTCGCCAAACACGTCGACATCTGGGCGTTTGGTCTCGTGCTCTTCGAGCCGCTTAGCTGCTCCCTCCCTTCTAGAGCGAAACGGTGAGTGACGTGCTCGCCGCGCCGCCGACGTCCCGTGGCCCGCGCTGCACGCGTGGAGGCCGGCGGACGTCAACGACACTGCTGTAGCGCCGCCTCCAGCGTGACTCGAAGCTGCGCTTCCGGAACATCGGCGAGGTGGCGATCACAATCGCGAGCGGGTTCCGGCGAGGACGCACCGACGTCTCCGAATCTGTCGCGTCGCAGGGGCTGAGCAAGGTCGCCGCCCTCCCCGGCGCCACTCGCCGCGGTTGGCCTTGCCCCCGGAGGGTAGCCTGCTCTCAGCTCGGCTAACGGTTCGTATCGGACGCGGCCGCTCGCCGCTCGCCCATCGAGGCCACGTCCGCAGCCAAGGTCCGGAGCTTGGCAATGCGCGCTGTCATTGCCCGGGTGGGCTTCAGCCCCGCGGCCACGAACACGGTCTGGAGACGGTACACCCAGTCGCTCTTCAATAGACTCGCCACCACGCTCGCACGGCGGATCCGATCCACGCGTTCCGGATCGGCCTCGAGGGCATTGAGTACCTTGGCGATCTCCGGTTCATCGAATGGCGTTCGGATGACTGAATCCGGCCAGTCGAAGTATTCGTCGAAGACCTCGCTCTTCGGCGGCTCACCTATCATGACCGCTCCGGCCGCCGCTCCCTCGAAGAACCGGCCGGCGATCTCCTGGCGACCTCTCGTTCTCTCAGGTTCGTTCGCCCTCGCGCGGCTGGCCATCATGTAGCGGCTGTTCTTGAGAAGCGTGGCGTAAAGGAAGCGATGCTCGGAAGGATTGGAGACCGAGAACGTGATCTGACGGGAAGCGTGCGGGATTCCTCGGCTGCGCGCTGTGTCGAAATAATAGAAGAGCCCGCACTCCCGAGCCATGGTCAGGACGGCTTGGTGGGTGATCTCCGAGCGCCTGCCAATGGCACAGACGTGGATGGGCCGCCGGGCATCGGGCTCTGGAGCGAAGAGCAAGGCGTCCACGCCCAAGGGCAAGTACGAGCAGGGAAGCCCAGTGATCCGCGCCACGCTCTCAACCGGCTGGGCGACACCCAGGTAGATATGGTCGAAGCGGTTCAGCTGCTCCAGCAGGTAGAACGGGATCTCGCCCTCCCACATCTCGCTGATGAAGCAGGCCGCGTAGCGGCACCGCTTCCGCCAGTCAGGCACCGACCCGAGAGCGAAGACCTCGAACGGGTTGTTGAAGACGGGCAAGAAGAGGTCGTAGTCCCGGTCGAGGCGTAGCCCTGAGGCGCGGGGGGTGAGGCGGCGAGTAGCCTCGGCAGAGTGCGTGACCATCCGGCCGAGTCTGTACATCTTGCGCAGGAGGTCCAGGCCCTCCAGCCGCTCCGGTTCCACGCGGTCACAGGGCGCCAGGTCCATCACCGTGTCCTCGAATTCGTAGAGGACGCAATAGGCTACGAGGTCCGCGACGCGGCGCATCGAAAAGAGGAGGACACGGGCATCCTCGCTGTTCCGGAGGAACGGAACCGCTGAAGGGTGAACGAGCTCCTTGATGCCGGTCAGCATGTTAGCTCGACCGGGCGCCGCTCGCGTGAAGCTACCCGCGGCCCAGGAATCTCAGGCGGGCACGGTCCGCCGGTCGCGCCGGCTTTCGAGGGCTGCAGTTTCCTTGCTGACAGGCTCCGCCGCCACACTCTCGCTTGGCGATTGGTTAGTCGCTTCGGCGAGAGCGGGCGCGACCACGCGCCCTCGCGGAGCAGGGGGGCACGCCTGCCCGCTGGCTGTCCGTCGATCACCCTGATGCCACTCCAATCGACCGGATGGCGCAGCCCGCGCCGCATCGGCAGCCATGAAGCAGGTGTTGGGCGGGGGCCTTACGACCAACCATTGCGGATCCTATCTTCCTGCCAAAAACTTCGCCGTGGGCATCCTTGCAAGTCCCTCCTTCAGACCTCGCATAGAGGTCTGGTGAATCCGCCCTCGCCGGATATGCCACCATTAGTCTAGGAGAACAAGGCACCCGCTACAAGGGTTGGAGGATCTCCGCAAGGAACAAGACTGCTTGCGGCTACCACCTAGGACACGTGGGCGCGGACGATCGAGAAGTGGACGCCCTGCGTCAAGTCGCTCGGGTTGGACGAAATCTCAAGTCCGAGGTGTCGCGCATCTACGCCTAGTCCGACACGGGGGTCGCGTCGTTTCGCCCGCGGCCGATCGCGGGCGAGCACCCGTATTCCCCGACGGATCGGACCGATGGACGCTCGCAGGTCCCGGACGCGCCCCGGCCCAGTGGTCTTGTCCCTCCGCTAGTCGCGTGCTATCGTCTACGGCCAGCAGCGGCGTTGGCCGCGCGGCTGCTCCTCACCTGCAACATGGCGCGCTCTTACAAGTCGGGCCGGAGGCCGGAGGAATGACACGAATGTCCGTACGCAGGGGCGATCTGGTTGAAGTGCGCAGGGCAGGCGAGATCCTCGCGACACTCGACGAGAATGGTGAAATGGAGACGCTCCCGTTCATGCCGGAGATGTTGCCCCTGCTCGGCCGACGCTTCGTGGTCAGCGAGCGGGCGGAAAAGATCTGCGACACCGTCAATTACACCGGCAGCCGACGTCTCCGCGACGCAGTTATGTTCGAGAATGCCATTCGATGTGACGGGTCGGGTCACGATGGCTGCCAGCTTTCGTGCCGCTACTTCTGGAAGGAGGGTTGGATCCGGCGTGTGCGTGCCGACGAGCCGGCTGCTCAGCCTTCGACCGAGGCCGAGATCCGCGCCCTGTCGGAGCGCATCGGCAAGGTCCGCAGGACGATAGACGTCGATGGCAAGGAAGAGGTGCGCTATCGCTGCCAAGCCACGGAGATCGTGCGGGCGACCAGCCGCCTCGGCACCTTCGACCCGCGGCCTTACGTTAGGGAACTGGCCTGCGGGAACGTCTCCGTCGGACGCTTTCTTCGCGTCACCGCCAGAGCGGCGTGGAAGGAGCTCGGCCGAAAGCTGAAGCTCGTCTCTGAGCTCGTGATCAAGGGGCCAGGTGCGCGATTCATCGAGGAACCCTTGCACTTGCAGCCGGGAGACTGGGTACAGGTTCGGTCGCGCGAAGAGATCGCCGCGACCCTCGATCAACGCGGGAAAGCGCGTGGCCTTCTGTTCGATTTCGAGATGCTTCCACACCTTGGCGGTACTTATCGAGTGAGGGCCCGCATCACCCGCTTCATCGAGGAGCTGCCGCCCTATACCGGCAAGATGATCGAGTTCAAGAAGCCGATGGTGACGCTGGAGGGTGTGTACTGCTCTGGCGATAACAGCATGCGGCGGTGGTTCTGCCCGCGTCACTATTATCCATTCTGGCGCGATGCTTGGCTCCGGAGGGTGGAGGCACCCGAAGAGCACAAGACCGCAAAGTCCGCTCCGCCCGACGGCCCCTGACGAGATTACCACCGACGAATCCTCGACGGGCCGCAGAACATCCCCCACACCTGTCGCTAGAGTCCCTGCGCAACGGATGCTATCCTCTCGCGAAATGAGCGAGAACGCTGCAGCGGAACTCCGTCGACTCGCAGGCCGCGTCGATGCTCCAGGCATTGGGGCAGAAATGCTCGGTCTTGTGAGCGACCTCTTCCCGCTCTACCGGAGCGTGACGGGAGCAGGGCTGCGGGAGACCCTGCGGAGGGTGTCCCGGGTCGTCCCGCTGCAATTGCACGAGGTGCCGAGCGGGACACCCGTATTCGACTGGTCCGTGCCCAAGGAGTGGGCCTTCCGGTCCGCAAGGTTGACCGGACCCGATGGCCAAGTGATCGCGGACGCGGAGCGCTGCAACCTCGAGCTCGTGAGCTACAGCGTGCCTCTTGCCGTCCGTCTCTCGCTCGACGAGTTGCAGCCCCACCTTTTCTCCCTCCCCGATCAGCCCGATCTCATCCCCTACCGGACGAGTTTCTACGAGCAGTCGTGGGGATTCTGCCTTCCACACGCGAAGCGACAGGCTCTGCGTGCCGGCCTGTACGACGTTCAGATCGACACCAGCCTGTTCAACGGCTCCTTGACCTACGGTGAGCTCGTCCTCCCCGGAGCGAGTGGCGACGAGGTACTGATCTCGACCCACTGCTGCCATCCCTCGCTCGCGAATGACAATCTTTCCGGTATCGCGCTGACGGCCCAGCTGGGCAAGCTCATGGCGGGTCTTGCCCTGCGATACACGTACCGGTTTCTCTTCGCGCCGGGAACAATCGGCTCGATTACCTGGCTTGCCACGAACCGCGAGAAGACTGCCCGCATTCGGCACGGGCTCGTGGTAGCAGGCGTCGGAAATCCAGGCCCTGTTCACTACAAGCGGAGCCGCAGTGGCAGTTCCGTGATCGATCGCGCCGCGGTCCACGTGCTGGCGCGCGCAGGCGCGCCGTACGTCATCCGGGACTTCATTCCCTATGGCTACGACGAGCGGCAGTACTGTTCACCGGGGTTCGACTTGCCCGTGGGATCGCTGACGCGGACGCCCTTCGGAGAGTATCCACAATACCATACGTCCGCCGACGACCCTTCGTTCGTTGACCCCGGGCTTCTGGCAGAGTCCCTCCGTCGCTGCCTCGAGATCCTAGAAGTTCTGGAAGGTGATCAGGTCCTGCGTAACACCTCGCCGTTCTGCGAGCCGCAGCTTGGGAAACGTGACCTGCTCGGGGGCATCGGTGGCGTCGGGAGCCTGGGCGCCTCCCAGATGGCGATGCTCTGGGTGCTCAATCTCTCCGACGGCCAGTCCTCGCTGCTGGGCGTCGCCGAGCGGTCGGGCCATTCCTTCCAGGAGATCCGCATCGCGGCCGAAGCGCTCGAAGCAGCGGGCCTGCTCGTTCCCGCCTGACGACGGATTCTGGCAGGAGCCAGCGTGCGCGGCACCCTCTCCCGGTCGCGGCTCCTTCCACAACGTCAACGCTCGTTCGACACATCGGCCTCCGCTTCACTACTGGAACGACAACCCCACACCCTTCGTGTGGACCAAGGAACCCCGCCAACATCATCAAGAGGCCCCTGCGAAGTCCCCGTTGGCGACATTCCGGTTACGGAACACTACTAGGAGACACGGATGCACTGGGTGAGGCGGAGGGAGATAACCGAAGGGCTCTCACGCGCGGGGTCCGGATTGCCCCCATTACGGCGGTTTCCGCTACTTCTTCTTGAACGCGATGGCCGTGGCCCAGCCGGTGTTCTGGGCTTGGGTCTCTATGTCCCAGTTCCAGTGCTGCGTGGCCGTACTGGTGTGGTAGAGAACTGCTAGGCCGGAGGCGTTGTCCAGCCAGTCCGCGTCGGTCTTGTTGTCGTAGGTCGTGGTGATGAAGTTCGCGCCGGCGGGGTAGCCGGTGTTGAACCCCCAGGCCGGGCCGAGACCGTATGCGGAGAACGCAATCGTCAACCCGTTTGCATAGTTGGGAGTCAGGGTCGGGGCGTCGTTCCAGACGGACTGCCCTTGCAGCGACACGTTGTCGAGGCCGGCGACGTTGTCGAAGGGAGAGGTGCTGGCGTTCTCGATGTCGAACGCCATGATCGTGAAGCGGTCACAACGGGCGTTGAAGTGGAAAGTTACGCCAAGGTCTTCTGCCGGAGTCGAGTTCGTCGTGTGGTAGACGTTGGCACCGTCGGTCGGACCCCTACGCGTGTAGGTGTTGCCCTTGCTGTCCGTGATCCCGCTCAAGTCGACGTACGGGTGCTCGTGGATGATGAGGACGGTCTCGTTCCCAGTGGTCGGGAGCAGCATCGTGATGTTGCCGGAACTCGCTATCCGCGTGGTCTGGCTGGTGAACTTCTTGATCCGAATGCCCGCGGGCTGCGGCGTCCCGGCGTTCGCCGCCTTCAGCGAGATGGCAACGCAGTTGAAGTAGTTGCCCGTATCGCCGGTGAACGTGATTCCGGGGTTGATCGCGGTGCTCGACGTTTGGACTTGGTACTGCAGGGCGTGCGGGAAGACATCGTTGTTGATTGCGGTGATGTCTGCGCTCAGGAGGGTGAAGCCGCTCCCCTTGGTGATGGCCGTCGGGTGATCGGTACAGATGTCGGAGAGGCCGTAATAGGCGAGGACGAGGTTTCCGCCGTTCGCGTTGTTGTCGGTCGGGGTGAAGCTGCCGCACGCGAGCGCCTCGCCCCGGTCGCCCGTAGCCGAGGTCGAGCCGCTCACGGGGGAGATGGTTGCGAGGTTGCTCCACTCCCCGAGCTCGAACTGGAACATCCGGTTCCCGCCGGAGAAGTGGAGGGTGAGGGTAATGAGGCCGGACCCGGTGTTCGGATAGACGAACGCCGAGCTCCTGTACAAGTTGCCGGTCGCAGTGGTGATGGCCGAGCCCCAGCCTCCGTTGATGTTGTCCGAGACCGAGACGGTAAGGTCCTTGTCGTAGGTGACGAACAGGACGAGACCGTTGCCGGACCCGACGGCGTTCGGTAGCCTGAGCTTGTAGTTGTTGTTCGCCAGATCCGGGTACTGGTTCCACTCGTTCGCAGCCGACGACGCGTGCTGGATGAGGGTCGGTATTCCTGGGGCCACCGGTCCCTGGAAGTACCCGTTCACGTCCAGGACGAAGTCCACCACACCGGTCGATCCGTTCTTTACCTTGATCGTGCCGGAGCCGTTTGTGGCCAGGGGCACCACCGCGTTGTTGGCCCGGGCCAGGCCCGAGGTGAAGTTGATGTTGCTCACGAGAGGCGGGCTGGCGGCATCGCCCGCGAAGAGGGTGAGGTGGCCGGCGGCGGCGGCCCCGACCGCGGTCAGGTTCACCGACACTGCGACAGCGGTCGCAGGAATGCCGCAGATTCCACCCGACACCGGGAACGGGCGGGTCTGGCCGCCGGCCAAACCCGGGCCGCCCGTGGACCCGGCAGGGTTGCGGGTGTCGACCACCCGGCAGGGAGTCACGGAGAAGAAGTCGGCTCCCGTTGCCTGGGCACGGGCCGCCATCACCAACGCCGTCGCAAGCGTCAGGGCCGAGATCTTGAACACCTCCCATGATCGTTGCATCGCTCTTGCCCTCCTGGACGGCCCAGCGAAGTGCCCTCGCTCTTCTGCTCGTTGATTCCAGCGCTGCCATCTCAGCCCTTGACGGAGAGAGGTCTGAGACAGATGTCAGCCGGGCCCGGGAGGGGGCGAAGGCGAGCACGAGTGCCGGCACGCCAGTATACCTGGGACTTTGCCAGGGTGCTCGTGCGAGCCTCGCGCGAGCGTCGTGTCCGGGACGGGACACCTCAGGGGCAGAGCGGCCGCATCGCGCTGAGCGGCAAGGCCCCAGAGGCGGACTGTGCGTCTGCAACCCCCATGGGGGGCCGCGCATGTGGACCCGCGGAGTCCTGATTGCCCCCATTACGGCGGTTTCCGCTACTTCTTCTTGAACGCGATGGCCGTGGCCCAGCCGGTGTTCTGGCTTTGGGTCTCCATGTCCCAGTTCCAGTGCTGCGTGGCCGTACTGGTGTGGTAGAGAACTGCTAGGCCGGAGGCGTTGTCCAGCCAGTCCGCGTCGGTCTTGTTGTCGTAGGTCGTGGTGATGAAGTTCGCGCTGGCGGGGTAGCCGGTGTTGAACCCCCAGGCCGGGCCGAGACCGTATGCGGAGAACGCAATCGTCAACCCGTTTGCATAGTTGGGAGTCAGGGTCGGCGCGTCGTTCCAGACGGACTGCCCTTGCAGCGACACGTTGTCGAGGCCGGCGACGTTGTCGAAGGGAGAGGTGCTGGCGTTCTCGATGTCGAACGCCATGATCGTGAAGCGGTCACAACGGGTGTTGAAGTGGAAAGTTATGACAAGGTCTTCTGCCGGAGTCGAGTTCGTCGTGTGGTAGACGTTGGTACCGTCTGCCGGACCCCTCCGCGTGTAGGTGTTGCCCTTGCTGTCCGTGATCCCGCTCAAGTCGACGTATGGGTGCTCGTGGATGATCAGGACGGTGTCGTTCCCGGTGGTCGGGAGCTGCATCTTGATATCGCCGGCACTCGTTGTCCGGGTGGTCTGGCTGGTGAACTTCTTGATCCGAATGCCCGCGGGCTGCGGCGTCCCGGCGTTCGCCGCCTTCAGCGAGATGGCAACGCAGTTGAAGTAGTTGCCCGTATCGCCGGTGAACGTGATTCCGGGGTTGATCGCAGCGCTCGACGTTTGGACTTGGTACTGCAGGGCGTGCGGGAAGACATCGTTGTTGATTGCGGTGATGTCTGCGCTCAGGAGGGTGAAGCCGCTCCCCTTGGTGATGGCCGTCGGGTGATCGGTACAGATGTCGGAGAGGCCGTAATAGGCGAGGACGAGGTTTCCGCCGTTCGCGTTGTTGTCGGTCGGGGTGAAGCTGCCGCACGCGAGCGCCTCGCCCCGGTCGCCCGTAGCCGAGGTCGAGCCGCTCACGGGGGAGATGGTTGCGAGGTTGCTCCACTCCCCGAGCTCGAACTGGAACATCCGGTTCCCGCCGGAGAAGTGGAGGGTGAGGGTAATGAGGCCGGACCCGGTGTTCGGATAGACGAACGCCGAGCTCCTGTACAAGTTGCCGGTCGCAGTGGTGATGGCCGAGCCCCAGCCTCCGTTGATGTTGTCCGAGACCGAGACGGTAAGGTCCTTGTCGTAGGTGACGAACAGGACGAGACCGTTGCCGGACCCGACGGCGTTCGGTAGCCTGAGCTTGTAGTTGTTGTTCGCCAGATCCGGGTACTGGTTCCACTCGTTCGCAGCCGACGACGCGTGCTGGATGAGGGTCGGCGTTCCGCCGGCCACGACGGTGACCGTCGCAGTGGCGGATCGCGTCGGGTCGGCGACGCTCGTGGCGACCAGGTGGTAGGTCCCCAGGGTCCCGGGAGCGGTGTAGCTCGCGGAGGTCGGCCCGGTCGCGCTCACGGTTCCGCCCGACGCGCCCTCCGCCACCGACCAGGTGCACGAGGTGTCGACCGGATCGTCCACCATGCAGGAGACAGGCGTCGTGCTTCCGCCCGCCACGGTCACCGATGCCGGGGCGACCGCGACCGCCGCGAGCGTGGTGGCGGAGGCCGGGGGCGACGTCGCGGACACGTTCCCGGCGGCGTCGAAAGCGGCGATGCCGTACTCGTGGCCGCTCGCGGGCTCGAGGTCGGTGTCGGACCAGCTCGTTCCGTTGACGACCGCGGCACGGGTGCCGTCGCGGTAGACGTCGTACCCGCTCACGCCGACGTCGTCGGTCGACGCGTTCCAGGTGAGGTCGATACGCCGGGCCGACACCGCGGTGGCGGTGAGGTTGGTCGCGATGGAGGGGGCCGACACGTCGGGCAGCGTGTCGCCGCTCACCGGACTCGACGCGGCCGAGGCGTTGCCGGCCGCATCGTAGGCGGCGACGGAGTAGGCGTAGGTGGTGTTCGGGGTGAGACCGGTGTCGCCGAAGCTGGTGGTGGCCGCGGTCCCGGCCAGGGCCCCGTTCCGGTACACGCGGTAGCCGGAGACGCCGATGTTGTCGGAAGAGGCGGCCCAGCGTACGTCGAGCCGGGACACGGAGGTACCCGTCGCGCTGACGCCGGCCGGAACGGAGGGTGGCGTGGTGTCGGTAACGTTGGTCGTCGTGAAGCTGAGCCGCGAGCCGATGCCCTCGTTCCCGGCGGCGTCCAGCGAGCGGGCGCGGAAGTAGTAGCGGGTCGAGGCGGCGAGCCCCCCAAGCACGATGCGGTGCGAGGTGACCAGGGCCGGATCACGCGTGGTCAATAGCCCGTAGCTCGTGCTCGGTCCGTATTCGACCTGCGAGGTGGCCGGCTCGTTCGTGAGCCAGGTGATGGCCGCCGACCCGCCGGTGACTCCGGAGGCCGCCGTGGACGAGATCGTAGGCGCCGTGGTGTCGAGCACGATCGTATCCGTGAAGGAGGGGGACCAGTTCCCGGCCGCGTCCTTGAACTGGACGGACACCGTCTTCGTCCCCGCGCCTGAGGACAGCGTCCAGGTCGCGGTCGGGGCGAAGGCCACTGGTGTCGAGAAGCTCGAGCCGGTGTTCGAGAACCGCATCTGGCTGACGGCGCTCAGCGCATCGGTAGCGGTCAGAGCAAGTGACACGGTAGTCGATTTGGTGGCCGCCCCCCCCCCGTTGATTTCGATGGCGCCCACGGGAGCCTGGTTGTCCACGATCACGTTCACGGCGGCGGCGGTCGCGAAGTTGCCGGCGGCGTCCCGGGCCCGCGCCGAGAGCTGGTGAGGACCGTCGGCGGCAAGCGTCGAGTTCCACGCGGTCGAGTAGGGAGAGGTGGTGTCTTCGGCGCCCAGGCTCGCTCCGTCCAGCAGGAACTGCAGGGCGGCGACTCCGACGTTGTCGGCGGCGGTGGCCCCCACGGTCACCGAGCTTCCGGCCACCGTCGCGTTGGCTGACGGCGTCGAGAGAGTGGCCGTGGGCGCGGTGGTGTCCGGCCCCGAAGTCACGGTCAGTGAGAAGCTCGTGGTGCGCGTCACGCCCCCGCCCACTGCGGTGACCGTCGTAATGGACGTTCCGAGCGGGGAGGATGCCGCCGCCGTGAGCGTCAGTCCCGTGGCGCACGAGGGGGAGCACGAACCGGGGCTGAAGGAGGCGGTGACGCCGGAAGGCAGGCCTGCAGCCGTGAAGGACACGGCCGTGGCGCTGCCCGCGGACAACGTCGCGGTCACGGTGGTCGCCGCCGTCGAACCCCTGGCCACCGACAGGCTGCCCGGGTTACCGAGCGCGAAGTCGAAGGACACGGGGGGGGTCGTCGCCGAGGCTGGCGCCGAGGACGCAGACGTGTTTCCCGCCAGATCGTATGCGGAGACGGTGTGCGAGTAGGGGGTCGAAGGAGAGAGGGAGGAGTCGGAGTAGAGAAGCGTGGTGCTCGAACCGATCAGGACGCCGGTCCGGTAGACACGATATCCGGCAACGCCGACGTTGTCGGAGGAAGCCGCCCAGGAGAGGTTGACCTGAGAGGAAGAAACGGCAGTGGCGGCGAGCGCCGTCGGGGTCGAGGGCGGCGTCGTGTCGGGTAGCGTGGTACCACCCACTGGCGTCGTCATGTCGCCCTGGATCTCGGCCTGGGTCAACGCGCGGGCGTAGACCCGGACGTCGTCGACGATCCCAGCCATCGTGAAGCCATCGGTCCGGCGCCCGATCTTGGCGCTGACGGTCGAGTTGCGCTGGGAGGAGGGAACGGTACCGCTCAAGACTCCATTGGCGAGGTTCCCGTTGACGTAGATGGCCATGGTCCCTGCAGACGCGTCGTAGACGCCGGCCACGTGGTACCAGGTATTGAGAGCACGTACCGTCGAGCTGTACCGTTGAACGAGAGCACCGCTCGTATTGGTGATGGCGAAGCCGAACGTCCGGAGGCCCGTGTCCGGGGTCGACTTCAGGTGCCAACCCGAGGCCGAGTCGGACTTGGAGACGATCGTCGCGTCGTCGGCGACGTTGGCGGTCTCGTAGACCCAGGCCGAGACGGTCATGCTGCCCGTGATCTGCAACGGGACGGGCTTCCCGAGATCGACGTAGGTGCTGGATCCGTTGAATGCGAGACCGCCGCCGTTCCTGCCCGTCGTCCAGCCAGGACCGTTGACGAGGGTGCCGGCGATTGCGTTCCCCGAGGTATCGGCGGTCATGGTGCCCGAGCCCTCGGAGAACCCATATCCCGCGACCAGGCCGCTTGCCGCCCACGCCGCAGAGGACAAGGCCCAGATGCCGAAGACGCCGATCGGTACGGCGAGGCGTCGCACTGCGCGGGACGTCGCAAAGCTGAACATGAATCCCTCCTCGATGTCTGCGGAACGCGTGACCCCAATGGGTCATTCACAGCCGTGCCCCGGTCCTGTAGGTGAAGACTTCGGCTCGTGCCGAGCCTGGTCCCCCGACCCTTCGCGGTTGCTGCGCATCACTTGCAGGATGCGCGCCATCGCACAAAGTGCTGAAAGAAAGCGCCTTGCGAGCCCGGCATCGGTCCCTCTTCACGAACTGAAAGGATCTTTGTAGATTCTTGCCCAGCGTGAACGTCACCGGATCGAGTCACCTCGGCTCCGCCGTTCACGACGACGCTTCGGTCAGGGGCTATCCACGCGACCGGCACGATTGCGGCGACGCCGACGTCGTCAAACGCCATGGCGCTCACCACCACCACAGCAATCCGCGACTACCGAGCCACCATCCTCACGGCCCTGCAGTACGGCTTGAGCAACGCCCGGATCGAGGCCGTCAACACCGAATCCGCTCGGTGACTCGAATCTCCTTGGTCGTCCCTCCGGCGCAGCCGGTCATCGCGATGGTGATGCTCGCCCTCAGAACTTCAGGAACCAACGCCGACGGTACATGAACCAGACCACTGAATAGACAACCATGCACACCAGGACGGCGAACAACAAAGACGCGTTCGATGGGCTCGCAAGAAGCTCGCAGACGTCATCCGTCAGCGACCTTCCCGCCAGGTGCACGCGAAGCGCGTGATCGACCGGGTACGAAAGCAAGTAGGCAGCCACCGCGTTCATTCCGAATACCTCGAACGGCGTCAGCCAGCCCCCCGATCGCCAGACGTCGACCACGCAGTGGCAAGCAGCAAAGCAGATCGCCGCCAGCCCCGCCATGAGAACGGAGTAGGAGGTCGTCCAGAGGTGCTTGTTGATCGGTACCCAGCTTGCCAGAAAGACGCCGAAGAGAGCCAATCCGAGGCCTCCGCCGAGCAACCGGAGGAGCCTTGGCCGAGGGCGAGCCTCCGTTCGCAGCAGCACGCCAGCCGGCACGCCGAACAAGATCGACGCTAGTTTGGGGAAGACGGTCCCCAGCCCCTCCGGATCGAAGAACGCGTTCCACCCGTGGCTCTTCAAGAGGCCCTCGAGGTAGACGGGAAAGGCGCAGCCCGGGGTCAGGACGCCAGAACCGCACACGGGCACCGGAACCCGATAGAGCAGCCCGAGGTAGATCAGGTTGACACCGATGATCCCGAGAATGGCCCCACGCCAGCCCGCCGCCATGTAGATCAGAAACGCAGCCATATAGCAGACAGCGATGTCCTGCAAGACTCCTGACAGGCGGACATGGCCTTGCAGCGCAAAGTAGGGGAAGTTCCGCTGTGGAAAGATGAGAAGGTCGATGAACACCCCGGAGACGTAGAGCAGCAGCGTCCTTCGTAGCGCACGCGAGAGCAGGGCGATGCGATCCGCACCGCCTGCGATGCGCGAGTCAGTCGAAAGCGTGAGCGAGACGCCCACGATGAACAGGAAGAACGGAAAGATCACATCCGCGAACGTCCACCCGTTCCACTCCGCATGCAGCAGCTGCGGGTAGGCGCCCTCGCGTGCACCCAGGTTGTTGACGAGGATCATCCCAGCGACGCTCGCGCCTCGGAAGACGTCCAGCGATCTGAACCGCTCGGATCTCAGTGGCAACATGGTTCGCGCTCCGGAGGGGCAGGAGGGATGATCTCGCGAATGAGTGTAGTCACAATTCGATGCCGTGCCAGAGCGGCGCCCGGAAACGGCGACTCGTTCCCCCGGCCTGATACGGTCCCGCATTTCCATGGATCCGAGACATTCTGCCGAGCGGTCGACGGTCCTCCTCATCGCTTTCCTCCTGGCCGCGGCCTCCTCCTCGCTGTCGTGCACGCAGTAGCTGTCCCCCTCGATCACTATGACGCCGGCTTGGTGCGTGAGCTTGTCGAGAGGGGTGGCGATCGAGGTGGCGTGGGGAAGACCGTGCTCCAATCGCCGTAAGCCAGGTTGGACTCATGGTGCGTGACGGAGGTGCCGAGGTGTAGCTGGGGGGACTGCACGTCTGCCGTAGCCGACCCGGCGGGGACGGAGGTGACGGTGCCGCTACCCCACCTTGGACAGGTCGGGGCCTACCTGGCCGAGGTCGCGGCGTCGCAGCGGGCGCCCTCGCCCAGCTAGGCCGTGTTCTCGATACGGACTTCGTGGCCGACGTTGCTCGACGAGGGCCGGCGTACTTGACGTGGGTGTCCTGCGCCATAAGGACGTGGACAGGCCGCCCTGGCTGGCACGATGGCTGACGTCTGCATCGCGTTCCTGGCCAGACGAGCGGATCCACCTGTTCGATCTTCGCGATGAGACGTGCCCAGGTAGGCGAACGACGTCGGCCGGTTGGCCGGAACAAAGGAGAGGCGGGGCCTTGCGGCCCGCCCTCCCGAGCACAGGTCGAGTGTGGATGCGAGGCCGGCCACGGTCGGTCCGTCAGGCGACCCTGACCGCTGATACGGGCGGAACCGCGGTAGAATCTACGGCCCCTGATTCATTCCCCGAAGACCCAGGAGCCGCGTCGAGAATGAGCCTGTCCCCCGGCCAGCGTCTCGGACCCTACGAGATCACTGCCCCCCTCGGCGCCGGGGGGATGGGCGGGGTCTCTCGCGCCCGCGACACCAACCTCGACCGGGAGGTCGCGGTCGATGTCCTCCCTGTGCGCCTCGCCGAGGACGAAGAGGCCCTCGCCCGATTCGAGCGGGCGGCGAAGGTGGTGGCGGCGCTCTCGAACGCGCGCATCCTCGCGATCCACGACTTCGGTCGCGAGGGCGAGACGGCCTACGCCGTCATGGAGCTGCTCGAGGGCGAGACGCTGCGGCAGCGGCTGGCGGCGAGCACAGGCTCCCTCGCGTGCTAGGAACTTTGCCGGTGCCCGAGGTGCAGCACCCTTCCGGCGGCACGCCGCCCCAGGCGGGGCCGCGTGCCTCGCTCGCGCGGAACGCGTTTCACCTCATCCTCGGCCAGGTAGTCACCACCGCTCTAGCGATTGTCTTCAGCGCAGCCATCGGTCGTACGCTCGGCGCGGGCGACTTCGGGATCTACTACCTTGTCAGCTCATTCGCGACCTTTGCCTACGTCGTCGTGGACTGGGGACAGCAGTTCTACGTCATCCGCGAGGTCGCGCGCGCTCCCGACAAGGGCGGCGACCTGGCGGGGAGCGCCCTCGTGCTCCGCACCGCCGGCGGGATCGCCGCGGCCATTCCCGCGGGCTTGCTCGCGTGGGCGCTCGGGTACGATGCGCGGACCTGTTGGTTCGCGGCCGCCTTCGTCCTCGCGACCCTACCGACATTCCTCAGCCAGGCATTCGCGTACGTGTTCCGCGGGCGCGACCGTATGGAGCTCGACGCGACGACCTCGGTCGTCAACAAGCTGTTCGCGCTGCTGCTCGCGCTCGCCGCGCTCGCGCTACAGACCGGGCTGGGTGGAGTGGTGGCCGCACAGGCGCTGGCAGGCGTTGTCGCGCTGCTGGTGGCCGCGCGCCTCTACCGGAAGGTGTCCAGCGGCCCGATCCGGTTCAGCCGCGCAACGGCAACCCTCGTGCTGGCGGGGGGGACCTCGATGGTCGGGATGATGGTGACGAGCCAGGTGCAGCCCTACCTGGACGCGATCATCCTCTCCAAGATGGTTCCGCCGGACGCGGTCGGATGGTTCGGCGCGGCGCGCAACATCATGGGTACCCTGATCGCGCCGGCGCTGATCGTGGGCGCCGCCGCGTTTCCACGCCTGTCGCGCGCCGCCGCGTTGAAATCGACCTTCCAGGCCGAGTTCCAGACGGCGCTGCGGCCGATTCTCTGGCTCGGCGGGCTCGGAGCCATCGGCACCTGGCTTTGCGCCGATGGCGCCATCGCGCTGGTGTACGGGCACCGCCAGTTCGGACCCGCAGGGGCGATTCTCAAGGTGTTCGGCCCCGGGATCTTCTTCCTCTTCATCGACGTGCTCTTCGGAAACGCCCTGACCGCCCTCGGGCGCGCAGCTTCGTTTTCGATGGTCAAGGTGGCCAGCATCGTGGTCAGCACCGGCCTCGATCTGGTCCTCATCCCCTGGTTCCAGCGCACCACCGGCAACGGCGGCACCGGCGCCGTCGCCGCCTTCGTCCTCAGTGAGGTCGTCGTCTTCTGCGGCGCTCTCTACCTGATGCCCAGAGACACGCTGGGCTGGGGCTCCGTCGTCGACATGGGGCGGGCCCTCGCCTGCGTTGTCCTCACCGCCCTCCTTTTCCTCTCGCTCCCGGCGCTGCCGATCTACCTCGCAATCCCGGCGTGCGTGGCGGCCTTCTCGATCTGCTCGCTTGCCTTCGGGCTCCTCCGGCGGCGCGACGTGGAGGCCATGGTCGCCATGGTCCGCAAACGCGGCTCTGGCGACAGTCCTGCACCCGTGGCCCGCGACCCCGGCAAAGGCAATACTCCCGTCGTGTAGCTGGACGACTCTGCGAGCCTAAGCCACAGAAGATGGGAGTGCAGGTACAACGTGGGGTCGATAGCGAAGTGCCCCAGGCTCGAGGTCATGTTCCGCGAACTCCTGTGCGCACCAGGTCCGGGCGAAGAAGCCCCGCTCGTCGGTGTGGCGGTGCGGCTCGACCACTTAGGCGCCCGCGAGGCTAGTCGGGACGAAGCGTGGGGGCGTCAGTCGAGGACCCGGACCTCGGGGATGGGCACGACGAACCTCCCACCCCACTCCCGGATGTAGGCCATCTGCTGGATGATCTCGTCCTTGAAATTCCAGGGAAGGATAAGGACGTAGTCGGGCCGGCTCTGGCGGATCCGCTCTGGATCGTGGATTGGAATGTGGGTGCCCGGCAGGAACTTCCCCTGTTTGTAGGCGCTGCGGTCGACGGTGAAGTCTATGAAGTCAGTGCGGATGCCGCAGTAGTTGAGCAGGGTGTTGCCCTTGCCCGGCGCGCCGTAGCCCACGATGGTCTTGCCTGCGCTCTTGGCTTCGATGAGGAAGGCGAGGAGCTTCCGCTTGGTTACCTTCACCTGCTCGCCGAAGTGGGCGTACGTCTCGATGCGCAGCAGGCCGCCGTCGATCTCCCGCTGGCGCAGCTCCACGGCGCGCTTGGTGATGGGCTTGGTCGTGTCCCCGGCGTGGCGGGCGTAGACGCGCAGCGATCCGCCGTGTGTGGGTAGCTCTTCCACGTCGAAGAGGGTGAGGCCCTGGGCGGCGAAGATCTTCTCTGCGCTGACGAAGGAGAAATACGAGAAGTGCTCGTGATAGATGGTGTCGAATTGGCTCTCCGCGATGAGTCGCATGAGGTGCGGGAACTCGATGGTGACGACGCCTCCGGGCTTGAGCAGGATCTGGAGCCCTTTCACGAAGTCGTTCGGCTTGGGCACCTGGGCCAAGACATTCGCACCGCAGATGAGGTCGGCCTGCTTGCCCGCTGCTGCCAGCTCCCGCGCGGTCTGCTCACCGAAGAACTTGACCAGGGTGGGGATCCCCTTCTCCACCGCTACGCGGGCCACGTTTGCGGCGGGCTCGATCCCCAGAACCGGTATTCCCTTCCTGACGAAATGCTGGAGCAGGTAGCCGTCGTTGCTGGCCACTTCGACGACCAAGCTGCCCTGCCCCAGGCCGAGGCGATCCACGATCAGGTCCGCGTAGCTCCGCATGTGCTCGACCCAACTCTCGGCGTAGGAGGAGAAATAGGCGTATTCGGTAAAGATCTCCTCGGGGCTCACGTACTCCTCGAGCTGCACGAGGAAGCACTTGTCGCAGACGTACACGTGGAGTGGGTAGAACGGCTCCATGTGGTTGAGCTTCTCTTTCGGCACATAGCTCTCGCACAGCGGCGACATCCCCAGGTCCACGAAGGTATGCCGGAGGGCGGTTCCGCAGAAGAGGCAGCCCCTGTTTGGGATGAAAGTGGAAGCGGTCTCCTCCACGCGTGGTCCTCCTGGCGATACTTGGGGAAGGGCAGGCATCAGCGGCTCAGGCTGCAGGCTCGCTGCTCCAACGAAGGTCCGAGCCAAGGTTGCCGGATGCTATGAGCTCCCGGATCTGGTCGATGCGGCGATACCGCGGCCCTTCGAAGTCTTCGACCTTGAGTCCGACGCTCTGGTAAGCCGCGTAGAGCTGTCGCGCCCCCTTGCGAGCGTCCCACTGCGGCTGGAATCCGGGAAGCATCCGGCGGATCTTGGAAAAATCGGCCCGGTAGTTCCGCTTGTCCGGACCCGCCCCTTCGGCGAAGGAGACCTCGCAGCCGGGCACGGTCTCCTTCACGATCTCCGCGATCTCCCGGATCCGGTAGTTCTGGTCGTCGCGCCCGACGTTCAAGGCTTGCCCTTGCACCACCTCGCGCGGCGCAGCGAGCACGGCGAGAAAGGCGCGCGAGATGTCCTCGATGTGCACGATGGGGCGCCACGGAGTGCCGTCGCTCTTGAGGAGGACCTGGCCCGAGGTGTAAGCCCAAGCCACGAGGTTGTTGAGGACCACGTCGAACCTCAGCCTGGGAGAGACGCCGTAAGCGGTCGCACATCGCAAGAACGTAGGAGCGAACGAGCCGTCCGCGAGCTTCGCGACATCGCGTTCCGTGCGCACCTTCGACTCGCCGTAGGGCGTGACCGGATTCAACTCGGACTCTTCGTTCACCGGAGCGTCGCCCGCCGCCCCGTAGTTGCTGCAGGACGACGCGAACACGAAGCGCCCGACCCCCGCCTCCTTGGCTTTGGCTGCGAGACGGACGGAAGCGAGATGGTTGATGTCGTACGTCAGCTGCGGGTTGAGATCGCCCAGAGGGTCATTGGACAAGGCGGCGAGGTGCACCACCCCGTCGAAACCCTCGAGGTCCGTGGCTTCGACCGCGCGAACGTCCTTCTCTACGGTGCGAATGGTCTCGTGCCAGGTGCCGAAGGTGGAGCGCCGGTACAAGTCCGTGTCCAACCCCACGACCTCGTGGCCCGCCTGGACCATCAGCGGCGCCATGACGCTTCCGATGTAGCCCCGACTCCCTGTGATGAGGATTCGCACGCGCCGCCTCCCTGAATAGTATTGCATACCATACTCCGAAGGCTTCACCTATTCGCGCCGCCGCCTTCGCGCCTAGCCAGCACCAGCGCAGCTGCGAAAGCCGTATACGCAGAACACGAGCCCGGAGTCCTCGCGCTCCGTGATAGGATCCGTCACTCCCGCGTGCCGCCGCCCCGACTCCGACGCGACAAACCATGGACAAGATCTCGTTAGAGCGATCGCCGGACCGAGCCGGAATATGAAGGACCCGCTGCCAGAAGGGCCCCGCCTCGAGGCCGAGAGCATCGAGCCCAGGCGGGCCGTTGCTCGAAACGCGCTCAACCTCGTCCTTGGCCAGGCCGCGACCACGGCGCTCGCCATCGTCCTGAACGCCGCCCTGGGCCGCTACCTGGGTGCAAAGGACTTCGGTCTCCTCTACCTCATCAGCACCATGTCCACCTTCGCCTACGTCTTTGCCGAATGGGGACAACCCTTCTTCGTCATCCGTCAGGTGGCCCGCGACCCCGGCTCCTCGGCCGCCTTGCTCGGGACCGCCCTCGCCTTGCGCGTGGGCTTCGCGATTCTGGTGACTCTCCCCGCTTGGCTTGTCGGCTGGGCTCTGGGGTATGAGCTGAGCACGCGGTGGCTTGCGGTGTTCCTCATCCTCGCCACCCTGCCTCTCTTTCTCGCCCAGGGTTGCGGAATGGTCTTCCGCGCCCGCGATCAGATGGGACTCGACGCCACGGTGTCCGTCTCGAACAAGGCGATGGCCTTGGCCCTCACCCTGCCCGCGTTGTCGCTCGGCTTGGGCATCCCAGGCGTGGTCGTCGCACAAGGAATCGCAGGCCTGGCGGCCCTCGGTATGGCGCTCTTCCTCTACCGGCGCCAAGACGGGGTTCCCCTGCACGCCTCATCGCGGATCGCACGCGACCTTCTTGCCGGAGGGGCTCCCATCCTGGCCATGACCGCCGCGATCTCGGTACAGCCCTATCTGGACGTCGTGATCCTCTCCAAGCTCGCCCCGGTGGTCGTGGTGGGCTGGTTCGGCGCGGCCAAGAGCATCCTCGGTACCCTGATGGCCCCCGCCACCATTCTCGGGGCTGCCGCGTACCCCAGCATCGCCCGGGCCTCCGCGGATCCGGTGGCGCTGCGCAAGGAGGTGCGATCGGCGCTCCGGCCGCTCTTGTGGTTGGGAGGGCTGGCCGGGACGGGCACCTACCTCTTCGCGGCCACTGTCGTCGGCCTCATCTACGGATCCCGGGGATTCGGCCCCGCCGCCACCATCCTGGAAGTCTTCGCGCCCGGCCTGTTCCTGCTCTTCATCGACATCCTCCTCGGCAACGTCATCTACGCGTCAGGCCGAGGGACGGGCTTCGCGGTCGCGAAGATCCTGAGTGTCGTCGTGGGCACGGGGCTGGACATCGCCCTCATTCCCATCTTCCAGGAGCGCTTCAACAACGGCGGAATCGGCGTCATGGTCGCGTTCGCGCTCAGCGAGGTCGTCGTCTTCATTGGCTCGATGTTTGTTCTCCGCCGGGGCACGCTCACGCTCGAGACCGCGCTCGACGTTGGCCGCGCCGTGGGCGCCGCGGGAGCCACTGTCTTGCTGTTCCGGATGCTGCCCTTGCTGCCACCCTGGGTCGGCATCCCGCTTTGCGTGGTCGCCTTCGCGGTTGCCTCGTTCCTCCTGGGGCTCATGGGCTGGCGCGACCTGGCGCTTCTGTCCACGGTGTTGCGCAGACGACCGAGCGCCATTCAGCCCTGACCGCGAGGGCCACCGGCGCGAATGCCGAATCTACTACTACTACGACACGATCGCTCCGAGCTGCCCCGCGGGAAGGCAGCGCACGTTCGGCGTAAGCGATCCTGCCGAGCACCGTCCTTCTGGCGAACATCCTTCGTCGGAGCCGCTACTATGTCGCCAACCGCAGTCCTGTGAACGAGCCGGAGGTCACGATGGGGCAGGACGAGATCTCGTCCCGCTTCTACGAGGGCGCCGCTTCCGGGGGTCGCCTCCCTCGCCCTGCAACCGCAAGCGGTCTAGCGGGGGCCAGTCCAGGATCTGTGCCCATCTCCAGCCGGCCTGCCTTCCAGCAATTGGCAGTCCGACCTGACCACCTCCTCCCAGAGCACATTTCACAATATGCCACGCCGATACGCAGGACGAGAGGAGCACTTGCGCCCTCCACGTCATCCTGGTATATTGACTTCCGTTTTCTAACCATCCCTAAGCCAAACGAAGCGGCTGGCTCGTCGGCGAGCAAGCATGGGGTCACAGCCCCAGGCCCCGCCGGGCCGCCACAAGTAACGCGTGACGAGCCCGAGGGGCCTCGTCCTCGGAGGTGTTGAATGTCCCAGCAAAGCACCGTAGTCGGCACACTCCGTTCCCGTCTCCCGCGCAAGCCCTGGCCGGCTTTGCTGGTGGCTGTTGGGGGGTTTCTCGGCTTCTCCCAGCCCGTCTGCGCTCAGTCGTTCGGGCCGGATCCGTCGTACGCGGCCGGCGTGAACATCGCCATGAGCTCGAACCCCCTCACCGTCTCGGTCGTGGATCTGAACCACGACAACATTCTCGATCTCGTCGTCGTGGGCAACTCGGCGGGCGGCGTCGTCGTGGCTCTCGGCAATGGCAGTGGCGGATTCACGCCCCAGCCCCTCATCCCCGCCGGCACTTTCTCTGAGGGGGCGGCGGTCGGCGACCTCAATAACGACGGCAATATGGACATCGTCGTCGCCAACTTCGGGCCCGCCACGGGGGCGGCGGGCAGCGTCACCGTGCTGCTGGGGAACGGGGCAACCCCCCCGGTGTTCACTCCCGCGGCGGGATCTCCTTTCCTCGCCGGAAACAACTGCTTCGCGGTCGCCATTGCGAACATCGATGCGGGCACCGTTCCCGACCTGGTCGTCGCGAACGGGGGCTCCAACAGCGTGTCACTCCTGCTGGGAACCGGCACCGGAGCGTTTGGCCCTCCCACCAACTTCACGGTCGGCACGGAGCCGCGGGACCTCAAGGTCGCCGATCTGAACAACGACGGCGCCAAGGACGTCATCGCGGTCAACTTCAACGCGGGTCAGCCGACCGCCGAGAACGTTTCGATCCTGATGGGAGTCGTGGGGGGAACCGGGGCGGGGACCTTTGCTCGCCCACGCCCCCGTGACCACGGGGGCGGGCGCCAGCTCCGTGGCGGTGACCAATCTCGACGCGAACGCCACTCTCGACCTCGTGGTCGCCAACGTCGCCCAAGGCAATATCTCCGTCCTGCTCGGGACCGGGAGCGGGACGTTTGCCACCCAGGTGCCCTATCCGGCGGGGCAGGGACCCAACGGGGTGGCCGCCGCCGACTTCAACGTGGACGGCAAGATGGACATCGTGGTCGCCAACACCAACGAGGACAAGGTCACGCTTCTCAAAGGCAATGGCGCGGGGCTGTTGGAGCCGTTTGCGACACCCCTGACCGCAGGCGCGAATGCCCGCTTTCCGGGCGTGGGCGATTTCAACGGCGACGGCAAGGTCGACCTCGCCATCACCAACTTCGGAGGGGCTAACGCCTCCATCTTCCTGAATAACCTGGTTCTTTCGGCCGACCTCGGCATCAACAAGGTCAAGACTAGTCCGACCACCGTGACGGCGGGCGCGAACGTCGTCTACACCACGACGGTCTCGAACGCCGGGCCCAACAGCGCTCCCTTTACCTCCGTCGCGGACCCCACGCCTCTGGGTCTCTCCTTCGTTTCGAACACCGGGGCCTGTACGAACATCTTCCCCTGCGCGCTGGGCACGATCGACCCCGGGGGGACGCGGGTCATCACGTCCACCTTCCTCGTGGGCTCGGACTTCGCGGGTACGACCCTCGACAACATCGCCACCGTAACCTCGTCGGCGCCCGACCCCGGCCCCACCGTCAACACGTCGACCGCCACGACGGCTGTCGCCAAGTCTGCCGACCTCGTCATCACCAAGACGGGTCCGGCCACTGTGACCGCGGGCCAGAACGTCGTGTACACGATCACGGTGACGAACAACGGGCCCAGCGACGCCGCGGCGGTGACGGTTGCGGACACCACGCCGGCGGGTCTCACCTTCGTCTCGAACGCCGGGGCCTGCACCACCCCATTCCTCCCGTGCGCCCTCGGAACCGTGGCCTCCGGACAAGTTCGGACTATCACCTCGACGTTCAACGTGCCTTCGGGCTACTCGGGAGCGAACCCCATCCAGAACACGGCCACGGTCGCGTCCACCACCGCTGATCCCACGCCTGGCAACAACACCTCGGCGATCGCGTCGACCACGGTCGGCTTCTCGGCGGACGTCTCCATCACCAAGACGGGTCCGGCCACGGTGAACGCCGGCCAGAATATCGTCTACACGATCACGGTGACGAACAATGGTCCGAGCGACGCGGCGTCGGTGTCGGTTTCGGACACGATGGCGGCGGGTTTGACCTTGTTCTCCAATACGGGGGCGTGCACTACGGGCTTCCCCTGCTCGCTGGGACTATTGGCCAACGGACAACAACGGACCATCACCTCGACGTTCGTCGTGCCTTCGGGCTACACCGGAGTGAGCCCGGTCCAGAACACGGCCTCCGTGACCACCACCACTCCCGATCCCACACCCGGCAACAACACCTCGGCCACGGTGTCGACGACCGTGGGTCGTTCAGCGGACGTCTCCATTACCAAGACGGGTCCGGCCACCGTGAACGCTGGCCAGAACGTGGTGTACACGATCACGGTCACGAACAACGGGCCCAGCGACGCGGCCGTGGTGTCGGTTGCGGACACCACGCCCGCGGGCCTCACCTTCGTCTCGAACACCGGGGCCTGCACGACCCCCTTCGTCCCGTGTGCGCTCGGAACCGTGACCTCCGGACAGGTACGGACCATCACCTCGACCTTCCGCGTCCCCTCGGGCTACGCGGGGGCGAGCCCGATCCAGAACACGGCCACCGTGACCACCACGACCACCGATCCCACGCCCGGCAACAACACCTCAGCGGTCGTGTCGACGAACGTGACCCGCTCCGCCGACCTCGCCATCGCCAAGACCGGTCCGTCCAGCGTGGTCAAAGGTGACAATGTCGTCTACACGATCACGGTCACGAACAACGGGCCCAGCGACGCCGCGGCGGTGACGGTTGCGGACACCACACCGACGGGCCTCACCTTTGTCTCGAACACCGGGGCCTGCACGACCCCCTTCGTCCCGTGTGCGCTCGGAACCGTGACCTCCGGGCAAGTACGAACGATCACCTCGACCTTCAGCGTGCCCGCGAACTACACCGGGGCGAACCCGATCCAGAACACGGCCACCGTCACCACCACGACCACCGACCCCGTAGCCAGCAACAACTCGTCCACGGCCTCGACCGGGGTCGGGGCTGCGTCGGCCGACTTGTCGATTACCAAGACGGGGCCGGCGAAAGTCTTCCGCGGACAGCCGGTCGTCTACACGATTACGGTCACGAACAACGGTCCCACCGATGCGTCCAATGTCTCCGTGGCCGATCCCACGCCGGCCGGTCTCACCTTCGTCTCGAACACCGGGGACTGCACGACGGGGTTCCCTTGCACCCTGAGTTCCGTACAGTCCGGAGCCAGCCGAACGATCACGGCCACCTTCGCCATTCCCACCGGCTACGCGGGCGCAGAGCCGGTCGTGAACACGGCTACCGTTTCCGCCGCTACTCCCGACCCCGATGCCTCGAACAACAGCGCCTCGGCTTCGGGTCAGCTCGATCCGGTCTCGCTCAACACCGTGTCGCCGTGCCGGGTGCTCGATACCCGCGACGCCGCGGGTCCCCTAGGCGGCCCGGCGCTCAACGGAGGCGATACCCGGACCTTCACTATCGCGGGCAACTGCGGCGTGCCGAGCACGGCTCGCTCGGTCTCCGTCAACATTACCGTGGTCGGCCCAACAGCTCCGGGCGACCTGCGTATCTATCCCGCGGGTTCCTCCCAGACGGATACGTCGGCGATCAACTATTCAGCGGGCCAGACCCGAGCGAACAACGGAGTGTTCAGGCTCGGGCCGACGGGGGACATCAAGGTGTTCTGCGAGCAGGCTGCGGGCAGCACCGTGGACTTCATCCTGGACGTGAACGCGTACTTCGAGCCGTAGCCCGTCGTCGCCATCGGGGTTGCGTTCGGTCGATTCGGACGACCGAGCGCAACCCCTTCCCGGCTTCCGGAGCCTAGGGCGTGCTTCCCAGTCGAGGACGCAGAGGTCCCACACTAGCGTCTCGCGAAGGATGAGGTCTAGCTCGGCTGCTGGTCGCGTTCGCCGGAGTCGAAATACCGCCGCACCCGCGCCACGATCCGCTCCGCGGCATGGCCGTCGCCGTAGGGGCTGACCGCGTTCGCCATCGCGTCGTACGCCCGGCCGTCGTCCAGCAAGCGAACCGTGTGCTCCACGATGCTCTGCGCGCGCGGCCCCACCAGGAGGGCCGTACCCGCAGTGACGCCCTCCGGTCGCTCCGTGGTGTCGCGCATGACCAGCACCGGCTTGCCGAGCGACGGCGCTTCTTCCTGCACCCCACCCGAATCCGTCAGGATCAGCCGGCAGCAGGCCATCAGGGCCACGAAGTTCCGGTAACCCTGGGGCTCGATCAGTCTCACGTTCCGGAGGTTCCCGAGCAGCCGCTGCACGTGCTCCAGCACGTTCGGGTTCAGGTGCACCGGGTAGACGAAGCGGTGGTCGGGATAGCGGCTCGCGAGGGCGGTGATGGCCTCGCAGATCTGTCGGATGCCCTCGCCGAAGTTCTCGCGGCGGTGCCCGGTGATGAGGACGAAGGGAACCTCCGCCCAGTCGGGACCCAGGAGCGACGACAAGGAGGCATGGATCGCGGTCCGCACCTTCGGCGTCTCCTGCTGCGCGATCTCCATGAACAGGGCATCCACCACGGTGTTGCCCGTCACCTCGATCGTCGCCTCGGGGATGCCTTCCTTGAGCAGGGCCGCCCTGGCGGAGTCGGTCGGAGCGAAGTGCAGGGAGACGATGGGGGAGGAGAGTCGGCGGTTCACTTCCTCGGGGAAGGGCGACCAGATGTTGCCGGTGCGAAGGCCGGCCTCGACGTGCCCGATCGGGATCTTCCGGTAGAAGCAGGCGAGGGCGGCCACGAGCACGGTCGTGGTATCGCCTTGTACGAGGGCCATGTCGGGGGCGCCGTTACCCAGCCAGCCGTCGATCTTCTCCATGAGCCGAGCGGTCAACCCGGCCAGGGTCTGATGGGGCTGCATCACCGCGAGGTCCTCGTCCACGGCGAAGCCGAACTGCTGCGCCACCTGGGTGAACATCTCCCTGTGCTGGCCGGTGGCCACGACCCGGCACCGGAGCCCCGCCGATTTCCGGAGGGCCGCGATGACCGGAGCCATCTTGATGCCTTCGGGGCGCGTTCCGATGAATACGTCCACGGTCCTGGTCGAGCTCATGGGGGGGCGATCCTTGCTTAGGCGGCGCGGCGCGCGCGCGCGCGGCGAAGCTTCACGATCTCGCCGGCGGCCCGCCACACGTACTCGGAATTGGTCGACAAGTAGCGCTTCCACATCTTGCGGGGCTCCATCAGGAGCCGCCAGGACCACTCCATTCCCACCTTCTGGAACAGGCGTGGTGCGCGCCGCACGTAGCCGGTCAGGACGTCGAAGGTACCGCCCACGCCCAGGATAACAGGCACGTCGAGCCGTTCCCGATGGCGCTCGCACCAGGCTTCCTTGAAGGGGCTCGGCATTCCCACGAACAACATGTGCGGTGCGGCGCGCCGGATCTCTTTCACGATCTTCTCGTGGTCCTCGGGGCCGAAGTAGCCGTCGCGGGCGCCGGCCACCGTGAGCCCGGGGTACTCCCGCGCGCAGAGACGGACGAGGGCATCCACGACCTCGGGCCTGGCCCCCAGCAGGTAGATGCTGAGCCGGTGTGCCGAAGCCTTCTCCAGCAGCCGGGCCATCATGTCCGCTCCGGCCACGCGCTCGGGGAAGGGAGCGCCGGCCAGTCGGGAGGTCCACACCACCGACATCCCGTCGGCGACGATCAAGTCCCCCCGGCGACAGGCCGTGGCAAGCTCGGGATCGCGCCGCATCATGCAGAGGATGGCTGCGTTCACGGTCATGACGGTGTGGGAACGGCGCGGGCCCGAGCACCACTCGACGCACTTGGCGACCGCGAGGTCCATGGTGACCGCGTCGAACGGGCAGTCGAGCAGCTCGATCCTAGAGCTAGAGCTGGGTTCCAGGTGCCGCCTCCTTGGGGCCGCCCTCGTGGGTCCGGGACCAGACCTCGGCCCGCGTCTCGTTCGTTCTCCGCGTGGCCTCGCGCTTGCCGCGCCACAGGCACTCCCACTGATAGCGCCTCAGAAAACGCCGGAACGCTACGTCGTCGTAGCGCGCCACTCCTTGCGCCGCGCTCTTGAAATAGCCCCAGAGCATGGCGGCGCTGCCGTAGAGGACGGGGTGCTCGGGGAGCCGGTAGACGGCGCTCGCCGTGAGGTACAAGGGCGACGTTCCCATGAAGTATTGCCCATAGCCCGAGCGCACCCGGCCCGTCCAGATGCCCTTCTGGCTCGAGCCCATGGGCCGCAGGTGCAGGAAACGCAAGGCCTCGTCGTCCACGCTCTCCGCGATCCAGCCGAGCATCCGGCAGCGGTGGCAATCGATCCCGTCCCACATCACTTCCCGCACGAACCCGCCGATCTCGCGAAAGCAGGCGGACCTGTAGAACTTCGTCATCCCCACGGACATCTCGTCGCCGCAGACCTCCGGCACCAGGGCGCCGGTCCGAGGGTGGTGGAAGTAGGGCTTGCCGGAGGTGGTCCCGAGCCGCGGGGTGGCTTCCATGCGCGCGATCAGCCCCTCGAAGTAGCCGTTGGGCAGGTCGAGGTCGAGGTCGATCTTGCAGACGTAGTCGAAGTCGCCGAGGTCGACGGTCTCGAGGCCCACGTAGAACGCTTCGATGACCCCAGGACCCACGCTGCGGCGTCCACGGTCGGCCCGTCGGACGACCTTCAGGTAGGGAAGCGTCTTCTGGTACTCCTCGAGAATCTTCGGGGTCAGGTCGGTGGAGCCATCGTCGACCACCACGAAGAGCGTGGGAGGAACCGTTTGCGCGGCGACGCTGTCGAGGGTGCGCCGCATCAGCTTCGCCTCGTCACGACAAGGCGCGATCAGGACATATCGAGGCCCGGCGCTCGTGACGTCGCCCGCTCGCTTGGTTTGCGACACGCTCATCTGCTCCTTGGAGACTAGGCCGCTTTCGCCCTCGGCGTTCCGCGATCCATGCCGGACAGGCCCGAGCACGGCGGAAACGGGGGCGCCCCGACGCTCCCCTTCGTCGATCGCCCGAAGAGGAGTGACGGCCGTCCAGACTAACACAGCCACGCCCTCCAGCCGGCAGGGGACCCCCTTGGCCCCGCCACCGACCGTTCGCCCTCTTATCCACTAAACGGATCGCGAGGGCACCCTTTCAAGCGACCCACGCTAACGCTGTGATGCCGAACACGGCGGACCGGCCAGAGCCGCCTCATCTTGGTGCTACAGTTGAAACCTATCGGTCGCGGGATCCCACTGGGAGCCCAGACCCTTCAAGAGCAACCCCCCGACAACTTCCCAAGGGAGACGGCTTCGTGAAACCGCATACCGCATTTTTCGTCAGCACCGGACTCGTCGCCATTGCCGCGCTGTCCGCCGTAGGACCCGCCCGCGCCCAGATCTTGCCAGCCGACCGCATGACCACGTGGAATCCGGGGATTCCGGGCGGCGTTCCCGCACGCACCACCATCTGCGGGCCGACGATCAACGCCGGGACGTTCGGGAACGGCACCACTGAAGCCTCCGCTGCCATCCAGGCCGCAATCGACGCGTGTCCCGCTGGGCAGGTCGTCCAGCTCTCGGCGGGCGCGTTCAAGATCAATGCCGACGTTCTGATCATCGACAAGGGAATCACCCTGCGTGGGGCTGGTCCCGGCATCACGACCCTGCGGCGCTCGAATGGCGCGGTGCTCGGGAGCGATACGCCCGTGGGGGGAGGGGTGGCCGACCCGGTGGTGGTCATCGGCCCCCAGCGCTGGCCGTCGCCCGACGGTCCTTCCGTGAATCTCACCGCGGACGGCGCCAAGGGCGCCACGTCGGTCACGGTGGCGAGTGTCACTGGGTTTGCCGCGGGCCAGTTCGTCGTCCTCGACGAGGACAATTGGAACGGCGCCGCCTGGACGGCCTTGCCAAATCGCAACGGCTCTCCCACTTCGACCACGATCTGGGCCTCCGACCGCGCGGTCTGGATGAGGCACAACCCCCCCGATCCCGGGGACGATCCCTTCCCGGAGGCGGCCAGCTGGTTCATGCGCCCCAACCGACCGATCTCCGAGATCAAGGAGATCGCCTCGGTCGTCGGCAATGTGGTGACCTTCACCACCCCGCTGCACATCACCTATCGCGCAGCCAGGACCGCCCAACTCACAAGGTACCTTGCTCAGAGTGCCCACATCAGGAACGCGGGCCTCGAGGATCTCTCGGTCTCCGGCGGGGCCGATGGCAACATCCGCTTCGAGTGCGCGGCCTACAGTTGGATCAAGAACGTCGAAAGCACTCTTTGGCTGGGGGAGGGAGTCGCCCTCAACAACTCCTTCCGAGTGGAGGTGCGCGATTCCTACATCCACGAGGCCGCGTGGCCGAACCCGGGGGGCGGCGGTTACGCGATCAGCTTCGCCGATGGCTCCTCGGAAGTTCTCGTCGAGAACAACATCATCATGCAAGCCAACAAGGTGATGGTGGCGCGGGCATCGGGCGCGGGCTCGGTCATCGGCTACAACTACACAGACGACGGCCACATCGGCTATGACCCGACTTGGGTGGAAGTCGGGATCAACGGCAGCCACATGGTTGGCGCGCATCACATGCTCTTCGAGGGCAACTACTCGTTCAACTACGATTCCGACAACACCCACGGCAACTCCATCTACCAAACGGTCTTTCGGAACCACCTTTCCGGCTTCCGGCGGAGCTACGCGGGCTTGTCGAATGCCCGCGCCGGGGGGCTCATGTACGGGTCCTGGTGGCACTCCTTCATCGGCAACGTCATGGGAACTCCCGGCCGGATGAGTGGCTGGACCTACCAAAATGGGGACAACCTTAGCATCTGGAACCTGGGGTACGACCCGCAGCACTGGGAGCAGGACGCCGACCCCAAGGTCCTGAGCACGATCCTGCGTGAGGGCAACTTCGACTACCTGACGAACACGGTCAAGTGGGATACCGCGCCCCAGACCATCCCCAACTCCCTTTACCTCACGAGCAAGCCCGCGTTCTTCGGCAGCAACCCGTGGCCCTGGGTCGACCCCACGGGCACCACCAAGCTCTATACCCTGCCTGCCAAGGCCCGCTTCGACAGCAAGCCCGCGGTCCAGTCCCGCTTCTACACGGTGACCCCATGTCGGGTGGTCGACACCAGAAACGCTGCCGGCCCGGTGGGTGGACCGGCGCTCTCGACGGGCGTGACCCGGGACTTCCAGTTGGTTGGCTTCTGCGGGGTCCCTTCCGACGCGCGCGCCGTCGCCGCCAACGTCACCGCGGTTCTTCCCCAGGGCGTCGGCTACGTGTCCGTCTTCCTCCCGGGTGTACCCTCGTCCACGAGTACGTTGAATCTCATCCCGGGCAAGACCCGCGCCAACAGCATCGTCATCTCCCTGGCCATGGGAAGGAGCGCCGCCCAGCCCGGTGTTTCGGTGGTCAGTGCCGTACCCGGTCAGTTGCACTTCATCCTCGATGTGGTGGGTTACTATAAGTAGGGCACGATGGGTACACTCGACTCGGCCGGCTGGCGAGCGGGCTTCGCCGCCGTCCTGACCGGCCTCACCCTCCAGCAGGGGGCATGCAAGAGCGGGGACGCGTCGGCCCCCCCTTCTAGTTCCGCCACGCCGGCGCCTGCGGGCAACGACGCCCAGCTCCAGGACCGCGTCACCACGTGGAAACCAGGCATTCCCGGTGGTGTGCCCTCGCGAACCACAGTGTGCGCCACGGTCACGGCCTCGAGCTACGGGAGCGGCTCTTCCGACGCGTCGGCAGGCATCCAGGCTGCCCTCAACGGGTGCCCGGCCGGGCAGGTCGTCCAGCTCTCCGCGGGCACGTTCCTCATCAACAGCGGCTTCCTGATCCTCACCAAGGGGATCACCCTGCGGGGGGCCGGCCCCGGGGTCACGACCCTCCGGCGGACGAACGGGGCTACTCCCCAGAGCTACACGCCCGAAGTCGCCGATCCGGTGGTGATCATCGGTCCCCAACGTTGGCCCAAGGCCGGGGGCCCGACCGTGAACCTAACCGTGGACGGCGCCAGGGGTGCCACATCGGTCACGGTCTCGAGCGGCAGCGGGTTCGCTGCGGGCCAGTTCGTCCTGCTCGACGAAGACAACTACGACACCGGCTCTTGGGAGGCCCTGCCCAACCGGAACGGATCGCCCACTTCCGCGAGGATCTGGGCCACCGACCGGGCCGTCTGGATGCGGCACAACCCCCCTGATCCGGCGGACGACCCGTTTCCGGATGCCACCGGCTGGTTCATGCGCCCGGGACGCCCCATCTGCGAGATCAAGGAGATTGCCTCGGTGAGCGGCAACCAGGTGACCTTCACGACTCCTCTCCACATCAGCTATCGAACCTCTCACACGGCGCAGCTCACCCACTACACCGGCGAGAACGTCCACGTGAAGAGCGCGGGCCTCGAGGATCTGACCGTCTACGGCGGCGGCGACGGCAACGTCCGCTTCGAGTGCGCGGCCTACTGCTGGATGCGCAACGTGGAAAGCACCCTGTGGCTGGGCGAGGGAGTCGCCATCGAAAACTCCTTCCGGGTAGAAGTGCGCGACTCCTACGTACACGACACCGCGTGGCCGGAGCCTGGCGGCGGCGGCTACGCCATCAGCTTCGCCAGCGGCTCCTCGGAAGTGCTCGTCGAGAACAACATCGTGCTCCAGGCCAACAAGGTGATGGTGGCACGCGCGGCGGGCGCCGGCTCGGTCATCGGCTACAACTACATGGACGACGGCCACATCGGCGGTAACGCTCTTTGGGTGGAGGTCGGAATCAACGGCAGCCACATGGTCGGATCCCATCACATGCTCTTCGAGGGCAACGACTCGTTCAACTACGACTCGGACAACACCCACGGCAACGCCATCTACCACACCGTGTTCCGCAACCATCTGTCCGGCTTCCGCCGTAGCTTCCCGGGGCTGTCGAACGCCCGGGCCGGCGGCCTCATGTACGGGTCCTGGTGGCATTCGTTCGTAGGCAACGTCATGGGTACGGCGGGCCGGATGGACGGCTGGGGCTACGAGAGTGGGGAAAAGGCGATCTGGCGGCTGGGCTACGACCCCACTCACTGGGAGCAGGATCCCGATCCCAAGGTCCGGAGCACCGTCTTGCGGGAGGGAAACTTCGACTACGTGACGAATGAGGTCCGCTGGGATTCGGCCGCCCAGACCCTGCCCGCCTCGCTGTACCTCACAAGCAAGCCCGCCTTCTTCGGCAGCAACCCCTGGCCTTGGGTCGACCCCACGGCCGCCACCAAGCTCTACACGCTTCCGGCCAAAGCCCGATACGACGCGGGCTCGCCGTTCGTCGCGACCCCCTAGAGTGCGCTCGTCCGCCGGAACCGATCGGCCTCGCTGTGATAGTCTGTTGACGAGCCCCCGGGCAGCAATGGTCGGTCCGACAGGCGTCTCCTGACGGGTACTTCATGTTCAAGAACTTCCTCGTATCCATCGTCCTCGTTCCCGTGCTCCTCGGGATGTACGCGGCCTCGACGCGCAGCATGAAGACCGGCCTCCTGACGCTGCTCGGTCTCTTCTTCGTCTACGACATGCTCTATCTGCTTACTCTGTACTACCTTCGGTATCGATGGGTCGGCTGAGAGGCCGGTTCGATCCCCCACACCGTTGACTCGATTCGCCTCACGCCTCGGGCGCTCAGCCCGCGCCTAGCGCCAAGGAAGCATGCTCTGCCGAGTGTTGTGCGTCATGCTCTTCCTCGCCTGGACCGCGGAAGCCCCCAACGACACCGTGATCTACTGCGCGCTCTGGCGCAGCGACTTCGCGCTGATCGGCGGATTCTTCGAGTCGATACCGGGCATCAGCCTGTTCCCCTGGCAGATCGCGCTCATCGCTCTCACCCCCTTTTGCCTTCTCTGGCCGGGGGCCTTTCGCAAGCGCGCGTGGGTGATGGACGGTGCCATCATGGTGAGCTTCGTCAGCATTGCTTTCGCCTTCCTGTGGGGCTGGATGCGGGGCGGCAGCGCCTACAACGCCTACTACCAGCTGTGGAGGTTCCTGACCGCCCTCCTGTTCGGCGTGCTCCTCCTGTCCGTCATCCGAAAGCCGCAACACTTGAAAGCGCTGGGTCTCACCGTCTTGAGCGCGGGGCTGGTTCGGGCGGGGCTCGCCATCTACTTCTACTGGGAACACGTGTACGGCAAGATCGATCCGCCGCCCCCGTACATGACGACTCACGACGACTCGCTGCTGTTCGTCGCGGGTCCCCTCATTCTGGTGAGCTGGGCCCTCACCCGCAGGCGATGGGGCGCCTGGATCGCCACCGCCCTCCTCTCCCTCCCCCTGCTCTACGCCATCGTCCTGAACGGCCGTCGCCTCGCCTGGCTCGAGCTCGTGCTCGTCTTCGTTTGCTCCTACCTTCTTCTTCCGCCCGGGGGGACCCGCCGCCGCGTGAATACGGCCCTGGCGGCGGCGACACCGTTCCTCCTCGTCTATGTCGTGGTGGGATGGGGCCGGACGGGGCCGCTCTTCGAGCCGCTTCGTGCCTTCTCCACGTCGGGCAGCAACGAGGATGCGTCATCCCTGGCCCGGCTCGAAGAGATCCGCAACCTCATGTATACCCTGTCCGTGGCGGGAAACCCGCTTCTGGGCACGGGTTGGGGAGTGCCGTACCAACAGGTCACCAGCGTCTACACCCATTTCGCCGGAGGGTGGTGGCAGTACCAGTACATGCCCCACAACTCCCTCCTGGGGGTGGTGGTGTTCAGCGGCCTGTTCGGCGCCTTCGGAACCTGGCTCGTGGTACCGGTCGCGGCATTCCTCGCGACGCGCGGCTACCGGGGCGCACAGGGGACGATCGAGCAAGCGGCGGCGATGTCCGCCGCATGCCTCCTGCCCGCCTATGGAGTCCAGTGCTATGGCGACATCGGCTTTCAGTCCTTCACCTCGGGCCTGGTCCTGGGCGTGGTGATGGGGGTGGCCGGGAAGGTGTCGGCCTGGGCCGAGGCCCCACTCCCGGGCGGAACCCAACGTCGGAGCTTGCCTTCGGGCCCCGGCCCGTCGTCGCCGCTTCGGGACGTCTCCTGGTCTCCCTCGGGATTGGACGCGGAACGCCCCCCCTTTCCGCCCCTGCCCCCCTTCGCCGTACCATCTGAGGACCAACTCATGTGCGGCATTGCCGGCGCGATTCGCAGGATTTCCGACGGCCGCGGGGGTGGACCCCGGCCCCGCAGCGAGCGCATCACCGCCTACGTCGAGAAGATGACCGACGTGCAGCGTCACCGGGGCCCCGACGGTTCGGGACTGTGGCAGTCGAGCGGTCAGGAGGTGGCGTTCGGACACCGGCGGCTGGCCATCATCGACCTGAGCGAAGGGGGTGCCCAACCCATGCTCGACGCCGACACCGGCTGCGCCATCACCTTCAACGGCGAGATCTACAACTTCCTGGAGCTGCGGCGCGACCTCGAAGCCCAGGGCGAGAGCTTCCGCTCCTCCTCCGACACCGAAGTGATCCTGAAGGCGTACAAGCACTGGGGCATCGACGCCGTCTCGCGCTTCCGCGGCATCTTCGCCCTGGCCCTCTGGGACCCGCGCTCCCGCTCCGTTCACCTCGTGCGCGACCAGATGGGCATCAAGCCGCTCTACTGGGTCGTGGTCCGCGACCCCGACACCCGCGAAGACGTGGTGCTGTTCGCCTCCGAGGTGCGTGCCCTGATGGGGACGGGCGCGGTGCCCCGCCATCTCGATCCCGCGGCGGTGGCGTCGTATCTGTGGCACGGCTTCGTGGTCGGCCCCGGGACCATCCTCGAGAACGTTCACCTTCTTCCCGCCGCCACCATCCTGACTATCGAGGCCGGGGGCGACGACCGCCCCAACGCGCACGCCATGCGAAAGTACTGGAGCATGCCCACGTCGCACGCGCGGGTGACCACGGTGGAAGAGCTGCGCGACGAGCTCCGGAACACGGTGAGGATGCAGTTGATCGCCGACGTCCCCCTCGGAGTGTTTCTCTCGGGCGGCGTCGATTCGAGCGCGGTGGCGGCCCTGGCCAGCGAGGTCGCACCCGACGCCGTCCACACCTTCACCATCGCCTTCGACGTGCCCGAGTACGACGAAGCCCGCTACGCGCTGCAGGTGGCGGAGAGCCTCAAGAGCCGCCACACCGCGGTCACCCTGACTCGAGCAGACCTTCCTGGACCAGCTGCCCGACGCCTTTACCGCCATCGATCAGCCGACCTTCGACGCCATCAACACCTACTTCGTCAGCCGGGCGGCCCGCGGAGCCGGGATGACCGTGGCCCTCGCCGGCACGGGGGGGACGAGCTCTTCGGGGGCTACCCGAGCTACGTGGACATCCCCAGGGCCCGGCGCTTGGCGGGGTGGCTCCCCCAGAACGGTGTCGCCCGGCGCGCTTTCGACGGCACGCTAGGGGCGGCGTCGCGTCTCGGCAACACCCTGAGCTGGGACCTGCTCCGGACGGCGCCCCCCCAGACCCGGTGGGGCAAGATCGCCGACGTGGCCCGGGCTGCCCACGACACCTTGGGGCTCTACCAGGTCTCCTACTCCCTCTTCACGCGGGACGCGCAGGCGGCCCTGGGGGGCGGGGTGGTGCGCCAAGCCCAGGCTCGGCAGGACTACGGTCTCGGCGTACCCGTGGCCGATGCCTGGCGCGCGCGAATCCAGGGCTCAGAGATCCTGCACGCCGTCTCCCTGCTGGAGCTGTCGAGCTTCGTCGGCGAACGGCTGCTGCGCGACACCGACACCGCGAGCATGGCGGTCGCCCTCGAGGTGCGCGTGCCCCTCCTCGACCACGTGCTCATCGAGGCCGTCGCGGGCATCGACCCCAAGCGCCGGTTCCACCCCGCGCGGAAGAAGCAGCTCCTGCGCGACCTGGCCCTCTCCCGCCTCGATCCGGGAATCTTCGACCGTCCCAAGTCGGGCTTCGTCCTGCCCATCGACGTCTGGGCGCGGCAGCGCCTGGAGGCCAAGATGGGTGCCCTCTTCGCGAACACCGCCCTCGTCCGCCGCGCCGGGCTTCGCGAGGAAGCCCTGCAGACCCTGTGGCGGTCGTTCACCGCCCGGCGGCCCGGACTCTACTGGTCGCGGGTCTGGGCTTTCTACGTGCTGCTCTCGTGGTGCGAGACCCACGACGTGAGCCTCGCGGCCTGAGAAGGCCGGAGGGGCCGACCCGCTCTCACTTCGCCGCGGCGGGCCGGTAGGTGCGGGAGAGGCACTCCTCGTAGTCGAGCGGCGGTTGCCACCCCAGCACGTGCCGGGCGTGGCGGTTCGAGTAGCGGAGCGGCTTCAACCGGGACTCGAAGCGGCACGGCACCAGCACGTGGGGCAGCTTCAGGTTGCGCCGGAAGACCGTGGCGAAGGCGAGCCGCACCAGGGAATAGGCCACCGAATAGGGGACCGGGATCCTGAACCCCCGCTCGCCGGTGCCCCGAAGGTAGTCGCCCAGGTAGCTCCAGATGCGCTCGCCCACGCCATCGACCACGTTGAAGGTCTCACCCTTGGCCCGCGGGTCCACGGCCGCGAGCGCGAAGAGGTCGGCACAGTTCTCGACGTGGGTCAGGGGCAGGTGCGAGAACGGGCCGATCACCACGTGGAGTCTTCCAATCTGCTGGCCGCAAGCCGCCAGGTAGCCGTGATCACGGCCCCAGATGAACCCGGGGCGCAGCACGGTGAGGTCGAAGCCGTGCTTCTGGGCAACGCGGCGGGTCACGCGCTCCTGCCAGGACTTCGCGATCGTGTAGCCGTCGCGCGCGTACAGGTCGGCGCCGGCTTCCACCGGTGAACGCTCGTCCAAGGTGCCAGAGGTGGCGCTCCAGTCGTACACCGCGAAGCTGCTGGCCAGGACCAGGCGCCGACACGAGGAGCGCGCCATCGCTTCGAGGAGACGCTCCGTCCCCACCACCGTGGACGCGAACTGGGCGTCCTCCCCGCCGCTGACCGAGGCCGCGAGGTGCACGAGCACGTCGATGCCCTCGAAGGCCGAATCGAGGTCGCGGGCCGCACGCAGATCCGCGCGAAACACCTCGATCGACTCCGCCCAGCCCAGGGATTCGAGCTTGGTCGCGGGCCGCACCACCGCCCGGACCGAGTGTCCCCGGCCGAGAATGGCCTTGACGACATGCTGGCCCAGGAAGCCGTTGGCCCCGGTGACGAGGGCCTTCACGCCTGGGCCATCGTGGGTTTGAGGGCGTCGACGAGGCGGTTCACCTCGAGGACCTGGTTCAGGGTCACGGGGAGAGCCGAGCCGTCGCCGAGGGCGCGATAGGTGCGCCCGAGGAGATCCCACATGCCGTCGTAGGCCCCCGGGCCGAGCTTGAACTTGCGAAGCAGGCTTCCGATCGCGGCTCGCCGCACCGTGCGGCCTTCCTCGAGGCCGTTCAGGAGAGGTCGCAACGGCTTGGGACCGCCTCGGACCCGGTCGAAGGTGAGCCGGGTCTCGAACAGGTTCGTGGTGGCCTGCATCCGCTCCCCGTACACCCGCAGCCAGAAGGCGTCCGGTTGGGAGGAGGCACTGAACCCGAGCCCCGCCGTGCCCCGCTCGGCATCGACCAGGGCGCGGAACTCGTCGTAGGGAAGGACCGAGTCCTTTCTCTTGGTCCACACGGTGTGCGCGCGGCGGTGCGCTCCCACGAACGCGTGGGCCAGGGACGCCAGGTGAGGCAGGAAGTCGGCGATGGCGCCACCGGCGAGGGCCAGAGCGGGGTGCCGCGTGTTGGGGTCGGCGAAACCACCGCCCGGGCCGAGGATGTCGAGGCAGATCAGCACCTCGACGTGGATCACCGGGCCGAACTCCCCCGACTCAATCCGCCGCCTGATCTCACGGGTGGCTCCGTTGAAGACGTAGTTGTGGTCCTCGACCAGGGCGAGTCCGCGCTCGCCCGCGCGCCGGGCCAGGAGGTCGAGCTCGTCCAGGGTCGAGGTGGCCGGCTTCTCGACGATCACGTGCGCGCCCGCCTCGAGGGCGTCCATGGCCAGGCGGAAATGCGAGGTCGGGGGGGTCGTCACGTGGATCACCTGCGGCTTGGCCTCCTGGAGCATCGCTCGGTGGTCCGTGAACCAGGACCCGACCCCGAATCTCTCCGCCGCGCTTTCGGCCACGGAAGGGGAGAGGTCACAGACGCCCACCACCTCCACCCCGGCCAGCTCCTTGAGGCACGCCAGGTGTTGGCGCGCGATCTGTCCGGCTCCGATCAGTGCTGCTCTCACCCCTCTACCCTACCAGGACCGCCGCGTCTTTCGGCGACGAGCTCGGCCACGAAGCGCTCGAGCACGAGCCCGGCGGCGTTCCAGGAGTAGCGCTCCTCCGCGAGCCGGCGTCCGGAGCGGCCGAGCTCCCGGGCCAGGGCCGGGTCGTCGAGCACCCGGCCGACCGCGGCCGCGAAAGCCGAAGGGTCGTCCGCGATCAAGAGGTCTTGCCCGGGGACGGCTTCGATTCCCTCGGCGCCGAGGCTGGTGGAGACGATGGGCCTCGCCATGGCCCAGGCCTCGACGATCTTGAGGCGGGTCCCGCTCCCCAGGCGCAAAGGCACGACCACCACCGCGGCCGAAGCCAGATGGGGGCGAAGATCGTCGACGACCCCCGTCATCTCGACCCGAGGGCCCGCCATCGCCAAGAGGGCCGCGGGCGCCTGCGCGCCCACGATCTTGCACCTCACGTCCGGCCGCCCCGGGGCAATCCTGGGCCAGACCTCCTTCAGGAAGTACGTCACTCCATCCACGTTGGGTACGGTGGAGAGAAGGCCGAAGAACAACAGGGTGCGGCCGTCGGGCGGCGGGTCCGAAGGACGGGGCCGGAAGTAGTCGATGTCCGCGGCGTTCGGGATCACCACCGTCCGCACCGAAGGCAGATCGGCGAGGAGTCGCGCCTGGTCGGCCTTGCTGCAGACGCAGACCCCGTCCGCGGTCCGGTAGGCCGCCTTCTCCTCCCTCTCCAGCTTCCGGCGATTGAGCTCTGCGAACACCCGGCGGGCCAGGGCCACGTTGCTGCGAGCGACCTGCCGTGCCAGGTCGTACCCGATGTCGTGGGAATCGATCACGACCGCGGGTGGCGGGCTGCCGGGCGCCGAATGGCGCAGGCGGTAGTGGGCGAGGTAGGGGAAGTGCAGGAACACGAGGTCGAAGCGACGGGCCTCCAGGACTCGGTCGAGTGCCTCCTGGAGACCGGGGATGGTGAACCGCCGTCGCTGGTAGCTGTCGGTGGACAGGAGCGAGCGAACCTGCCCCAGCCGCTTGGCCCCCCCCCTTCCGCTGGGGTCGGGCACGAGAGTGACCTCCGCACAGTACTCGCGCATCGCCCGAGCGCAGACCTCCAAGTCGAAGGCGTCGTCGATCACCGTGAGCGCCGTGACCTCATGCCGGCGCGCGAGGCCTTTGCCCAATCCGTGCATGCGCGCCTGGGCGCCGAAACGCGGGGGGCTGGGGGGCATCGGTGAGACGTACAGGATGCTGAGGCGCTTTTCGGTCATTACTCCTGAGAACCGCGTCCGGAGTGGGCCAATCCTTGTAGCACATGGCACCGCCCGGGCAAAACCCAGGATTCGGAGCGGAGTGCGGGCAAGCCTGCGGCAGCTCACCCGAGGAAGGGCCGGCAACGGTGCATGGTAGACTCCGGCAGCACGCCCTTCAGTCCACGAGTTGGGTGCGAGATGGAGAGACGAGCGTGCTCTTGGAAGGTGGCCCTCTGACCGCGGTCTCCCCGAAGCCTGCAGACGCCCCGGAGCGCGCCTCCACAAAGACGCCCGCGGCCCCGACGCCCTTCGGTGGCCACCTGCCGGCCCTCGACGGGGTCCGCGGTGTCGCCATCCTGAGCGTCCTCCTCTTCCATTTCGTCGCCAACACGACGGCCACGAACCCGCTGGAACGTTTCGTCAACCAGGTCTTGAACTACGGCAGCCTCGGCGTCGACCTGTTCTTCGCGCTGTCCGGGTTCTTGATCACCGGAATCCTCTACGACTCGCGATCCGATCCTGGCTATTTCCGCAATTTCTACATGCGCCGGGTGCTGCGGATCTTCCCCCTCTACTACGCAGTGCTCGCGCTCGTGTTCTTCGTTCTTCCCCTCATTCCCCCCTTTCGCGTCCCGGAGATCGTGGATCTGCGCGAACACCAGGCCTGGGCCTGGCTCTATGCCGTCAACGTCTATTTGTCGATCCAGGGCGGGTGGGTGCTCGGACACCTCACGCATTTCTGGTCGCTCGCGGTGGAGGAGCACTTCTATTTCGTCTGGCCGCTCGTGGTGTGGCTGCTCGGAGGGCGGCCCCGGGCCCTGCTCAAGGTGGCCCTGGCCATCGCCGCGGCGTCGTTCGCCGCTCGCGTGCTCGCCTCCGTGGCCGGGGTGAACCTGGTCGCCCTCACCGTGCTCACGCCCTTCCAGCTCGACGCCTTGTGTCTGGGTGGGTTCTTCGCGGTCTGGATCCGCCAGCCGAACGGGGAGGCGGCGGTCCGACGCGTCATCCTGCCCATGACCGTGGTCGCGGTCGTGGTCGCGCTGGGGCTCCACGCCTTCGATGCCGGGGCCCAGGCCCGGGCCGTCACCTTGCCCCTGCGCGCCGGAATGCTGCGCTTGCTGCTGGTGGCGGTCTTGCTGCGGGCGCTCACCGCACCCTTGACCTCCCTCACCTCCCGGTTCTTCCGCGCCCAGACGCTCGCTTTCCTCGGCAAGTATGCTTACGGGATCTACGTCTACCACCACTTCCTTTCTCTCTATTTCGTAACCCACCGCACTGAGTTCCTGCTTGCCGACGTTGTCGGCTCGCACACTCTCGCGGTGGCGATCCAGGCCTGCGCCGGCATCGCCGCCTCCGTGGCGATCGCTTGGCTGAGCTACGAGTATTTCGAGAAGCCCTTCCTCCGTTTGAAGCGCTACTGGCCCTCCGCGCGGGAGGCCGCGGCCACCGTGGCCCGTTGAGAGCCTTTCCCGGCCTCGTCGCCGCCGCGCTCGTCGCCGCCGGGTGCGCCCCGGCTCGCCAACCCACGGCCGACCGGGCCGAAGCCTTCTCGATGTCGGCCAAGCTCGACCACTTCGGCTACCGTCCCCAGGATCCCAAGGTGGCGGTTTGTTCGGCGGATCCGGGCCCGATCGTGGAGGTCCGTACGAAGGACGGGCAGAGCGCCCTGCGCTTGACCGTCGAGGCGGGATCGATCCGCCGCAAGGGCAATGACCCCGATTCGGGCGACGAGGTCTGGTGGATGGATCTGAGTCCCCTCACCCTCCCGGGCACCTACCATCTGTGGAGCCCATCTCTTCAAGCCAGCTCCTACGAGTTCGTGGTGGCGCAAGACGTGTACGAGGAGGTCTTGCGGGCCGCGGCCCGCACCTTCTACTTTCAGCGCTGCGGTGTGGGCAAGCTCGCTCGATACGCGGGGAACTGGGCGGACGAGAGCGCTTGCCACCGTGCCGACGTGGCGGCCGGCCCCGCTCCTGGCCAAGTGGACCGCGGACGCCTCGATCTCTCGGGCGGCTGGCACGACGCGGGCGACTACAACAAGTACGTTTGGTACTCGGTCTCCAACGCGATCCTGCTCATGCTCCGGGCCTTCGAGGAAGACCCCGGGTTGTTCCCCGACGGCTCCCTGCGGATTCCCGAGTCGGGCAATGGCGTGTCGGATCTCCTGGACGAGATCAAGTGGGAGATCGACTTCATCCTCAAGATGCAGCTCCCCGATGGCTCCGTGCTGTCGCAGGTCCATGCCGAGGGCCAGGACAACGGCAGCGCTCCGCCGAGCGCGGACCAGACTCTCCGTTACTATCGCGACCCCACCCTGGATTCCGCCGCGGTTTTCGCGGGAAGCTGCGCCGTCGCTTCCCGAGTCTTCGCGGCGGCGGGGCAGGGCCCCTACGCCCTGACCTTGAAGAAGGCCGCGCTTCGGGCTTGGACCTGGCTCGAAGGGCAGGGCAACCGCCCCGAAAAGGTGTGGGCGGCGGCCGAGATCTTTCGCCTCGACGAAAGCGTCACGTCCGCCCGAGCGTACGTCGACGGCTACCACCCCGCCGGTTGGTCAGGCGTTTCCCTGAGCGTCGCGAGCTACGACGCCCACGCAGCAATCACCTACGTCAAGGTGGCCGGTGCCACCCCGGCCGTGGTGGCCTCCATGCGGGCGGACATCGCGCATGAGGTCGACGAGATCTTCTCCTCCGACGATCTCTACCGGAACGGGATGCCGAGGAAGTCCTACTTCTGGGGCTCCAACTCGATCCGGGCCGGGTACGGGGTATTCCTCCTGGAGGCCGCTCGGCTCCTCGCCACGGGCTCGCACACGCCGGAAGAGTGCCGACGCCATGCCCTCGACTTCCTGCACTACTTCCACGGCCAGAACCCCCTCGGCATGGTCTACCTGACGAACATGGCCGCCTTGGGCGGCGAGCACTCGTCGTGGCAAGTCTTCCACAATTGGTTCGGCCAATCGCAGAACCCCTACTCGCGTTCCCGCTACGTCGGCCGCGCGGCGTCGATCGTCGAGGCACACTACCCGTACTTCGAGGGAACCGACAACCACGGCGTTCGGGACGACAAGACGTCCCTTTTCGGCCCGGCCCCGGCCTTCGTGCCCGGCGGACCCAACCAGGACTACTCGGGCGACGCCCGGCCTCCCGGGGGCGCCGTCTACCCCAACCGCTTCTACCGGGACTGGAACGACCAGAAGGTGTGGACCGCCCGCACCTGGGAGATCACCGAACCTTCGATCGGCTACCAGGGCCCGTACGTCGCCCTCGTGGCGGCGTTCGCAGGTCGGGGTGCGGCGACCCGGCGCTTCGAGCGTCCCTCGAGTTGACGACCTGCCTGGCTGCCCCTATCATGGAAGCCTAATCCTATGATCGAAGTCTGAGTCGGCCTGGTTCGCCCACAAGGCCGAAACCCCTCCGGAGTTGCCCTTTCGATGTTTCTTGAGCGACGGAAAACCCAGACTCGATCGAACCCCCTGGCCGTGCTGACGCTCGTCCTCGCGGCCTTGCCCGGAGGGGGAGCACGGGCTCAGGGTGCCGCGGCAGTGCCGGAGCCAGCCAAGGCCGCAAGCTACAAAATCGCCGCCGCCGACGTCCTCCAGGTGAACGTCTGGAAAGAGCCCGACCTGACCAAGGATTTTGAGGTCCGGCTCGACGGAATGATCACCTTGCCCCTCGTCGGCGATATGCTCGCCGCGGGCCGCACCCCCAGCCAGCTCGCGGAGAACCTCACGAAGGCGCTAGAGCACTTCATCGACGCGCCTCGCGTGACGGTGGGTGTGCGTGCCAACAGCGCGCGCTTCTACGTGCTGGGGCAGGTGACGAAGTCCGGAGAATTCCCCCTCACCGGCCGCACCACCGTGGTGCAGGGGCTCGCCCTCGCCGGCGGCTTCAAGGAGTTCGCGAAGACGGAAAGCATCGCGATCATCCGGCAAGACCAATCGGTGGTGCAGGTCAACTACAAGCGCATCGCGGATGGCAAGGAAGTGTCGCAAAACGTGCTCTTGTCGCCCGGGGATACGGTCGTCGTTCCATGAGCCCGGACGGACGATCGAACAGCCCCGCACCCGGAACCGGCTTGGTCCTCGCCGGGCAGCCCGACGAGCGCGAAGAGGGCTCCCTCAACATCGCCCAGCTCCGGCACTTTCTCCACGCGCCTTTCCGTCACCCGCTCTTGGTCCTCGTTCCCTGGGCCGGCATCCTCCTCATGGCGATCCTCGCCCTGTTCGCCCTGCCCAAGCGGTACAAGTCCTCCACCTTGATCCTTGTGGAATCGCAAAAGGTGCCCGACTCCTTCGTCCCCAGGGTGGCGACGGAAGACCGCAGCCAGAGGCTCGAAGCGATCCGCCCCGAGATTCTGAGCCGGACTCGACTCGAGAAGGTCTTGGCGGAGACCCACCCCTATCCGAGCGTCGACTCGATCACACGGGCCGTCGAACGCATGCGCCAGGCGATCTTCATCAACATCACCGGGAACGACGGCTTCACCCTGGAGTTCGTCCATAGCGATCCGAAGAAGGCCCAGCAGGTGGCGGATCGGATCGCGACCTTGTTCATCGAGGAGACCATCAACGCCCGGGAGCAGCAAGTCGAGGGTGCGGTCGATTTTCTCGTAACCCAGGTGGCCGACGCGCGCAAGGAGCTCGAGAAGAAGGACGAGGCCTTGCGCCGCTACAAGGAAGGGCGCATGGGCAGCCTGCCCGAGCAGCTTCAGACCAACCTCACCACCATGGGCATGCTGCAGCAAGAACTGCAGACCGTCGAGGAGAGCCTCATCTTCGCGCGGGCCAAACGGGACTCTCTCGCGCGTCGAGGCGTGCGGGCCGTCCCGGCCCCTCCGGTCGGAGCCGTCCCCACGGGTTTTGAAGAGCTCGAGGAGCTGCGGCGGCAACTGGCGGCGTTGAAGGGCCGCTATACGGACGAGCATCCGGACGTGCAGCGCCTGAACACGAGGATTGCCCGCTTGGAGGGACGTATGTCGGCGATCTCGGGCAACGACAGCCAGGTAGCCGACGATCTGGCCCTGGCCCGTGAGCAGCTCGAAACCGCCAACCTGGAGGTCAAGAAGCTCGACGACAGGCGAAGCGACCTCGAGCGGCGGATGACCATCATCCGGGCCCGCGTCGAGGAAACCCCGCGGACGGAGCAGGACCTCGCGAACCTGAAGCGTGACTACGACAAGCTGAACGAGAACTACACCACCTTGCTCAGCAAGCGGCTAGAGGCCCAGATGGCGGGTCGCCTCGAGCAGCGGTGGAAGGGCGATCGATTCCGGATCCTGGATCCTGCGAGCCTGCCGGAGAAGCCCTATTTCCCCAAGCCTCCGCTCATCATCGCGATTGGGGCGTTGCTGGGCCTCATGGCCGGCCTCGGAGCCTCCCTGGTGGCTGAGTTCATCGACTCCTCCGTGAAGGACGTCCAGGACCTCGAGACCATGGTGAACTTCCCTGTGCTGGCACGGATCTCCCATCTCCCGCGTCTTCCCGCCGCGTGATGACGGACATCGCCATGGTGCGGGGCCTCGAGAGTCGTGCTGCGGGGCCTGCCTTCCGCGACGAGGGGATCGTCAGCCCGAGCCGGCCGTTATCGATCGTCGAGAGCCTCAAGGATCCTCTCTCCATCGTGGGAGAAGAGTTCCGTCTCCTGCGCGTCAAGGTGCAGACCGCGTGCGAGCAGCGCAAGATCCGCTGCTTGGCGGTGGTCAGCGCGCTGCCCGGCGAAGGGAAGAGCACGGTCGCCCTGGGCTTGGCCATCGCCTTTGCCCGGGAACCCGGCCGACGAATCCTGCTCGCCGAGACCGACCTCCGACGACCCTCGATCTCGCGCAATCTCGGGGTGGCCCCGTTCCCAGGCATGGGGGAGTGGCTGAACGGCAGCCTCGAGCACGTACCGCTCCGACGGGTCGAGCCCGGCGGCTTCTTCCTCCTCGGTCCAGGGGAGGCGGCTCTCGAGCGACCCGAAGGCCTGGGCTCGTCCCGGATGGACTCGCTGCTCCGTTCCGCTCGGGAAACTTTCGATCTCGTGATCCTCGATGCCACTCCGATCCTGCCCGTCGCCGACGTCACCATGATGCAGGACCTCGTGGACGGGTTTCTGATCGTGGTGCGCTCACGCATGACCCCGCGCGCCGCCATCCACGATGCCATGGGCCGGATAACTTCGGACAAGGTGATCGGGGTCGTCCTCAACGACCACAGGGAGTACAAGGGTTCCTACATGTCGTATGCCTATCAGGGCTACGGCATGGAAGCCGGCACGGGCAAGCGGCGGTCGCGCGCCCGCAAGTGGTGAGCCGCTAAAAGGGGCTCCAGTCGGGCCTGGCCCTCCCCGGAGGCGTCAGCGTCACGTAGAACCCGACTTGAAACGACGTGCTCAGCGATACCGCAGTCGTGGCCCCGCGTCGACGGTAACGAGACTCGCCGGAGGCCTCCAGGTATCTCCCTAGGTGCCGGGAGACCGACACGAAGACGTCGGTGTACGGCGAGTACACACGCGGGGTGTTCGGATCCTTGGGCTTGTCGGGGTAGGTGTAGCCGAAACCGGTCCGCAGGTGCCAATCCTTTCCCAGGGGAACGTCCGCCCGGCCTCCGGCCCGGGTTTCGAACAAGGTCGCCCCGAGGCCGAAAGCCGGGGTGAGCTCACGACGCAGGAAGACGAGGCCGCTGGAGCGAGTGAGGATCCTGTGGGAGTAGCTGGCGCCGCCGAAGAAGCCTTGCTTGCGATCGAGGCCCACCTGGGCCGCGTCGGGGGTATGGCTCACTCCGGCCTCGAGCAGGAACGCCGATTGGGGATTGATGAACCGCGTCCACTGGAGAGAGAGGAAGTGGGTGAGGTAGTCGGGGCGGGTCTCGATGGTCGAGACAAAATCCTCGACTGCGTACAGGATCGCGCCCGTCGTCCGCGGGCTGAGCTGGCGCTCGAAGGTCACCCCCCCGCGCAGGCTGGCACCGTCGATCAAGGTGGGCGAGTCGAACGTCGTGCGATAGTATCGCCCGTCGATCCGCAGCGTCGTCCGCGTGCCCGTTCGCCACGCGAACGCGAGCCTGCCCACCACGGATCGCGACGGCACGAGGGGCAGAGCGACACCCTGCTGTAGCACGATCACGGCCCCGTCGGTGTAGGCAAGCTGGTAGGACGCGCCGCCTCTTATGCTCGTGCGATCCGAGAGCTGATACTCGCCGCCCAAGCCGATGTCAGCGTAGTACCGGTTGAGGTCGCTGTCGCTGGGGTAGCCGGTCCAGCGGCCGGTCGCGAGCGCGCTCAGGTTCCCTCGCGGGCTGTAGAACGTGCGGCCGAGCTGGCCGCGGGGGGTGAACCCGATGCCACTGGGTCCGTCCGGCCGGAACTCGATGTTGGTGTCGTAGCCGAAGCCCGCGCCCACCGCGTAGTCCCAACCCTTCAAGTGCGCCTGCGGCACCGCCTCGGGGGGCAACGCCGGCATGGGCAGAGTCTGGCTCCTGACCTCGGACGTGACGAACAGGAATCCCAACGCGAGACTGACAATCCGCCACCTAGCCAACCCAAGCCTCCTGTTCGCAGAAGAGAACGCAGAAATGCTAGCGTCTTTCCGTGCCGGTGGCTAGGGGAAGCCCCTCCGCGCCGCTCCTCTAGGGCTCGGGCAAGCGGCTCTGGGGATAGAACGTGCGAAACCATTCCACAAAGCGCGCAACTCCCTCCCGAATGGAGGTCTTGGGAGCGTACCCGCAGAGCTGCCGCGCCTTTGCCGTGTCCGCATGCGTCTTGTACACATCGCCGTCCTGGAAAGGCATCTCTTTCACCCGAGCCTTGCGCCCCACGCTCGCTTCGATCGCCTCCAGGAAATCGCGGAGCGGCCGCGGCTGTCCGGCCCCCAGGTTGAAGACGTCGAACGCCGGTTGATCCTCGCGCTGGCGAGCCGCCTCCAGCGCGACCACGCCGTCCACGATGTCGTCGACGTAGGTGAAGTCGCGGACCATGTCGCCTCCGTTGTAGAGCTCGACCTCCCGGTCGGCGAGAATGGCCTCCACGAACCGGAAGAGCGCCATGTCCGGCCGCCCCCACGGCCCGTAGACCGTGAAGAACCGGAGCATCGTCACCCGCAAGCCGAAGAGGTGGGCGTACACGTGTCCCATCAGCTCGTCGGCCCGCTTGGTGGCGCCGTAAAGGGCCAGCGGTCGGTCGGCGGGGTCGTCCTCGCGATAGGGGTAGCGGGTGGAGGCCCCGTAGACGGAGCTGGACGACGCCAACATGAGGTGGGGTCGGAGCGCGGCGAAGCGGGCAGCCTCGAGCAGGTTCAAGGTCGCGTCCACGTTGCTTCGGAGGTACGCCTCGGGGTTCTCGAGACTGTAGCGAACCCCGGCCTGGGCCGCGAGGTGAAACACGGTCGCGAAGCGCCCCCGACCCAGGAGCTCCCCAAGAACGCTCTTGTCCGCGAGGTCGGCGTGAACGAACTCGTAGCCGGGCTCCGCGAGAAGGCGGGCGTTGCGCGCCTCCTTGAGCGCCACCGAGTAGTAGTCGTTCAGGCTGTCGACGCCGACGACGTGCAGGCCCGCCCGCAGCAACCGGCTCGCGAGGTGATACCCGATGAAACCGGCGCTGCCGGTCACGAGAACGCTGGCCAACGATCCCCCTGCCCCAAGGCACACCCACTCTACCCCACCCCCCGCGCCTCGACCTACGCCGACCCGACCCCCCTCGGGTAGACTCTTCGGGGCGCCCGAAGGCCTCGGGCCCCGGTGGAGAACGATCCAGATGACCGCCTTCGACGAGGTGCAGAACAGACTTCGCCACGCACCGCAGCGATGGGTGGTGACCGGCGCCGCCGGCTTCATCGGCTCGAACCTGGTCGAAGCCTTGCTGAAGCTCGACCAGCACGTGAGCGCCCTCGACGACTTCTCGCTGGGCAAGCGCGCGAATCTCACCCAGGTCGAGGGCGCGGTTTCGAACGAGCAGTGGGCGCGCCTTTCCTTCGTCGAGGGTGACATTCGCGACCCCGCCGTCTGTCGCCGGGTCTGCGCGGGCGCCGACGATCGTCCTCCATCAGGCCGCCCTGGGCTCGGTGCCGCGGTCCCTCGAGCAGCCCCTCACCTACCACGAGAACAACGTGACCGGGCACCTCAACATGCTCCTCGGCGCCCGGGAGGCCGGGGTGCGGCGCTTCGTCTACGCGTCGAGCAGCGCCGTGTACGGCGATCATCCCGCCCTGCCCAAGCGGGAGGCGGAGATCGGTCGCTGCCTTTCGCCCTACGCCGCGACCAAGCGCATCGACGAGCTCTACGCCGAGGTGGTGGCCCGGGCCTACGGTCTCGCCACCATTGGCCTCCGCTACTTCAACGTCTTCGGCCCGCGCCAGGACCCGGAGGGCGCCTACGCCGCGGTCATCCCCAAGTGGATCAAGTCGATGCTCGCAGGAGAGCCGGTCTACATCAACGGCACCGGCGAGACCAGCCGCGACTTCTGCTACGTCCGAAACGTGGTCCAGGCCAATCTGCTCGCGGCCACCACCACCAACCACGACGCCCTGAACGAGGTCTACAACGTGGCCGTGAACCGCCGCACGACCCTGACCGAGCTCTTCTCGCTCCTCCGCGACCGCCTCGCCCGCGACCATCCAGCGCTCGCGGAGATCAGGCCCACCTACCGCGACTTCCGGGCCGGCGACGTGCTGCACTCCGAGGCCGACATCTCGAAGGCCGAGAGCCTTCTCGGCTACCGTGCCACCCACACGCATCGAGCAAGGCCTCGACGAAGCCCTTCCCTGGTACGAGAAGAACGCGGGGACGCGTGCTCGGGTGCGAGCATGAAGGAGCGCACCATCGGGGTCGTGGGCCTGGGCTACGTGGGGCTCCCCGTGGCCGTGGCCATGGGCGAGCGGTTCACGACCATCGGCTTCGACGTCAACCCCCGCCGCATCGCCGAGCTCAAGGACGGCCACGACCGCACCGGCGAAGTCGCGGCGGACGAGCTCAAAGCCTCCAAGATCGTCTTCTCGGATCGCCGGGAAGACCTGAAGAGGGCCGATTTCTTCATCGTGGCCGTGCCGACGCCCGTGGACTCCGCGAAGCAGCCCGACCTCACCCCCCTCTACCGCGCCTCCGAGACCGTGGGCAAGGCCTTGAAGCGGGGAGACATCGTGGTCTACGAGTCCACCGTCTACCCTGGGGCCACGGAAGAGGACTGTCTGCCCATTCTCGAGAAGGTATCGGGCCTCGAGGGAGGCAGGGACTTCAAGGTCGGCTATAGCCCGGAGCGGATCAACCCGGGCGACCACGAGCATCGCTTCCGGAAGATCAAGAAGATCGTCTCCGCTCAGGACGCGGAGTCGCTGGAGATCGTCGCCGCCGTCTACTCGGCGGTGGTGGAGCCGGGCGTCCACAAGGCCCCTTCGATCAAGGTCGCGGAAGCGGCGAAGGTCATCGAGAACACCCAGCGCGACTTGAACATCGCCCTCATGAACGAGCTGGCCATGGTCTTCGACCGCATGGGGATCGACACCCAGGCCGTGCTGGCGGCGGCGGGGACGAAGTGGAACTTCCTGCGCTTCACGCCCGGTCTCGTGGGTGGGCACTGCATCGGTGTCGACCCCTACTACCTGACCCACAAGGCCGAGCAGATCGGCTACAGCCCCCACGTCATCCTCGCAGGACGGAGGATCAACGACGGCATGGGTCAGTTCGTGGCCGAGAAGACGGTCAAGGAGATGATCCTCGCCGGCCACTCCGTCCTCGGCAACACCGTCACCGTCCTCGGGCTGAGCCTTCAAGGAGAACTGCCCGGACACGCGGAACACCCGGGTCATCGACATCGTGAAGGCGCTCTCGGGAGTTCGGCCTCCGAGGTCCAGGTCTGCGATCCCCAGGCGGACGCGGACGAAGCCAGGCACGAGTACGGTCTCGAGCTCGTCCCCCTCGCGCGTCTCGCGCCCGCGGCCGCGGTCGTGGCCGCGGTGGCCCACGACGACTTCCGGAGGCTCACCCTCGCCGAGCTCAAGCGCCTGATGGGCAAGGACCGGTCCTCATCGACGTGAAGGACGTCTTCGGGCGCCTCGCGCCCGAAGCGAACGGCCTCCGCTACTGGCGGCTCTGAGCCGCCATCACGCCGCCCCATCGGCCCCCCTCGCGCGCCCGGAAAGCGGCCAGGGGCGACCCGCGCCTTGACACGCATCGTACGACCGGCGCACAATTTTTTGCCGAGTTCGGGCAATGGAACATACCCTCGTCCTGAACGCCACCTACGAGCCCCTGAGGATCGTGTCCTGGCAGAAAGCCATGACCCTGCTCTTCCAGGGGAAGGTCGAGGTCATTGCCGTCTATGACCGGGAGATCCGCGGCGTCACGGTTCGGGTGAAGCTCCCTTCGGTGCTTCGCCTGCTCCGTCACGTCCGAATGAAACGCCCCTTCGCGGACGTTCCCTTCTCGCGGGCCAACGTCTATGCTCGCGACGAGCACCGGTGCCAATACTGCGGCCACCGGTTCGCGCCCGCCCAGCTCACCTTCGACCACGTGGTGCCCGTGGCGCGCGGCGGGCACAAGGGCTGGGACAACATCGTGAGCTGCTGCATCCCGTGCAACCGGCGCAAAGGCGACCGCACTCCGGAAGAAGCCGGCTTCAAGCTGATCCGCAAGCCGCGGCGGCCCGAGGCGCTTCCTTCCGTCACCCTCAGTCTGGGCTTGAACCGTGCTCCTGAGAGCTGGCGAGACTACCTCTTCTGGGATCTCTCCTGGGACCGCGGCTAGTCGCCGCACGGCCTCTCCGACGATGAGCCTCACCGGCAACCTCCGGACGATGTCGCTCCCCGACATCCTGCAATGGATCTCTGCGGGACAAAAGACGGGAACCCTCCACGTCGAACGCCGGTCCGTGCTGAAACGGATCGTGGTCCGTGAAGGGCTGATCTTCTCCTCGTGGTCGAACGACCCCCGAGAGTCGCTGGGCCAGTTCCTGATCCGCGAGCGCCTGGTCAGCGAAGAGCAGCTCTTCAAGGCGCTCCTCGCGCAGGAAGAGAAGGGCCGGCTCCTGGGCTCGATCCTGACCTCCGAGGGGGTGCTCGACGAGGAAGACCTCCGTCTCGCCCTCCATGCCAAGGCCACGGAGACGATCTACGATCTCTTCCTCTGGCCCGAGGGCCAGTTCGTGTTCAAGGAGGGCGAGTTTCCCCACGACGTCCTGATCTCGTTCGAGATGCCGGTGACCCCGGTCATCCTGGAGGGGATCCGGCGGGTGGACGAATGGGCGCGCATCCGCGAAGTCTTCCCGACCATGGAAACGACGCTCAAGATCCAGGGGACGCCGCACGCCGTCGAGGACGCGCTGGAGAGACAGGCCCTGGGACTGGTCGCCGCGGGCAAGACCCTGACCGAGATGAGCCTCGAGATGCGCCGCTCGGAGTTCGACACCGCCGACCTCGCCTACCGGCTGCTACCTGCGGGGGCTCCTGGCCGTCGATCAGACCCGCGACGAGGCCGGAGACTCCAGACCCGATCGGCGCCATCCAGGCCCTCCTCGGCCTCGCCTACCAGCGGCTTCAGGAGAAGCGCTACGACTCCGCCATCCAGGCCTACGAGGAGGTGCTGGCCCTCGATCGCCTGAACCAGCACGCGAAGAAGGGGCTCATCGCGGCCATGGAGGCACGCAGCCGCGAGAAGGCCGTGAAGTCCGTTCCCCTCACCAAGATTCCCATCCTGAGCATGGACCTCATCTCGCTCACCAAGGAGAACTTCGACCCGCACGAAGGCTTCGTGCTCTCCCGCGTGAACGGGGAGTGGGACGTGCAGTCGATCCTCAAGCTCTGTCCCATGGGCGAAGAAGCCGCGCTCTTGATCTTCTCGCGCCTCCTCGAGCGCAAGGCGATCGCGCTCAAGGACGCCTGAGGCGAGCCTCGTTCAGAGGCGACGGCCGATCACCGGAGCGATCTGCCGAAGCTCGGTCATCAGCGCGTCGAACATGTCGGGCGTGATCGACTGCGGTCCGTCGGAGAGCGCCCGGTTGGGGTCGTGGTGCACCTCGACCATCACTCCGTCCGCGCCCACCGCCACCGCCGCCCGCGACAGGGGCGCCACCTTGTCCCGCCGGCCGGTTCCGTGGGAGGGGTCGACCAGGATGGGCAGGTGGGAGAGGCCCTTGACCGCGGGCACCACCGCGAGGTCCATGGTGTTCCGCGAGAAGTCCGAGAAAGTGCGCACCCCGCGCTCGCACAGGACGACCGCGTAGTTGCCCTCGGACAGGACGTACTCGGCGGCCATCAGGAACTCCTCGAGGGTCGCGGACATCCCGCGCTTCAGCACCACCGGCTTCCTGGCCTGGCCCGCGCGCCGCAGCAGCGAGAAGTTCTGCATGTTGCGGGCGCCGATCTGGATGGCGTCGGCGTACTTCTCCACGAGGTCGAGGCTCTCGAGGTCCACGGCCTCGGTCACGACCGGAAGCCCTGTCTCTTCTCGGGCCGCGGCCAGGATCTTGAGCCCTTCTTCGCCGAGGCCCTGGAAGGAATAGGGGCTCGTGCGGGGCTTGTAGGCGCCGCCCCGCAGGAGGTGGGCGCCCGCGGCCTTGACCCGCCGCGCGACGATCAGGGTCTGCTCCAGCGATTCGACCGCGCACGGCCCCGCGGTCACCACGAGCTCGGGCCCGCCCACCGGCACTCCGCCGATGCGCACGACCGTGGCTTCGCTCTTCACCTCGCGCGAGACGAGCTTGTAGCCGTGGCTGACCGGGATCACCTCGAGCACCCCGGCCAGGCCCTCGAAGGCCGGCGCGTCCTCGGCTCCCTGGTTGCCGGTCACCCCCACCGCCGTGCGCTGGCCGCCGGGGATGGCGTGTGGCTTGTAGCCGCGGGCCTGGACCGCGTCCATGACCCCCTGTACCTCCTCGGGTAAAGCCCCCTGCTTCATCACGATCAGCATGGATCACCCACCCCGGGGAGCTTCTTCGCGCACGGGCCTCAGGCGCTTTGCGAGAGCCGGCTTCGCCGCGCGCTGTAGGCGAAGTAGATCACGAGCCCCGCGGCCAGCCAGACGATGAAGCGGATCCACGTGGCCAGGGGCAGGCCCGCCATCAGGAAGACGCACATCCCGATGCCCAGGAGCGGGGTCACGGGGACGAAGGGGACCCGGAACTTGCGCGGCCGGTTGGGCTCGCGCTGGCGCAGGATCAGGATCCCGACGCACACGAGGACGAAGGCGAAGAGGGTCCCGATGTTCGTGAGCTCGATGATCACGTCGATGTTGGCGATGGCCGCGAAGAAGGCCACGAACACCCCGGTCAGGATCGTGGTCACGTGCGGCGTGCGGTAGACGGGATGGATCGTCGCGAACCACTTGGGCAAGAGACCGTCACGGGACATCGCCATCAGGATGCGCGGCTGCCCGAGCTGGAAGACCAGCAGCACCGCGGTCATCGCCACCACGGCGCCGAAGGCCAGCACCCCGGCCGCCCACCCCTGGTTGACGGCGGAGAGGGCCATGGCCAGGGGGTCGGCCACGCCCACCAGCTTCTGGTAGGGAACCATCCCGGTCAGGACCAGCCCGGCCGCGACGTAGAGGATCGTGCAGATGACCAGGGACCAGATGATCCCGCGCGGCATGTCGCGGCCGGGATCCTGGCATTCCTCGGCCGCGGTGGAGATCGCGTCGAAGCCGATGTACGCAAAGAAGATGAGTGAGGCCCCCCGCCAGACCCCGGGGAAGCCGCCGGGGAAGAACGGGTGCCAGTGGGCCTGGTTGACGTGGAAGGAGCCCACGGCGATGAAGAAGAGCAGGGTGATCACCTTGAGCACGACCACCACGTTGTTGAAGCGGGCCGACTCCTTGACCCCGACGACCAGGAGCCACGTGATCGCGGCCGTGATGAACACGGCCAGGAGGTTGCACACGATCGGGACCCCGAACACCACCGGGTGATTCAGGAAGGCCTGGTAGGCGATGCTCATCTCGGGGCCCAGGGAAGACGCCCCCGCGTCGGCCACCGCCTGCGCCGCCAGGTGGGTCGAGCGGAGGTCAGTGGCCATCCAGGCCGGGATCTCCACCCCGAACCCCATCATGAGCTGCCGGAAGTAGGCCGCCCAGGAGATGGCCACCGCGATGTTGCCGACCGCGTACTCGAGGATGAGGTCCCAGCCGATGATCCAGGCCACGAGCTCGCCCAGGGTCGCGTAGCTATAGGTATAGGCGGACCCCGCCACCGGCACGAGGCTCGCGAACTCCGCGTAGCAGAGCGCGCAGAAGCCGCAGGCGACGGCGGTGAGGACGATCGACACGATGACTCCGGGCCCGGCCGGGGGAGCGTCCACTCCGCCCGAGGTCGCGCTGCCGAGGGTCGCGAAGATCCCCGCCCCGATGATCGCTCCGATGCCGAGAGCCACGAGGTCGACCACGGTCAAGGTCTTCTTGAGGCTGGAGGCCTCGTCCCCCGCTTCCCCAATCAGCGCGTCGAGCGGCTTCCGCCGAAACAGCGACATTCAGGCTCCTTGAGCTCGGGGCGAGGCGCGAGCCTGCGGATCATAGGACCCCGGCCGCAAGGGGGTCAAGGAGCGCGGGGGATCAGGAGCGCGGGGATCAGCTCCCGAGCGTCGACAGCAGGGCCCGCACGCGGTTTCCCTGCGCGGCGTCGTCGCGGCGCAGATACGCCTCGGCGTCGCGCTTGGCGAGGATCTGGTCCGCGGGTTCGTTCGAGAGCCTCCAGGCCAGGACCCCCATCTCCACGATCCGCACCCGCCCCTCGTCGGCCTGGTTGGCGGGCGGGGCCTGGGCGACGAATGCCCGCCACTGCTCCCGGAGGCGGCGGGCGTCTTCAGCGTTGCCCGCTACTGCGGCCCGCAGGTCACGGAAGCGAAGCTTGGGAGCCGGCGCCTCCGATCGACCGACCTCCGCATCGCGCCGTCCCGCCGTCGCCCCTCCTGCGGCCGCTCCCGTCCTCTTCGCGTCCCCGGTCGCCTCTTGGATGGCCGGCGCCGGCGCCGCGGCCTCGTCCGCCTCGGGCTTGGGCTCGTAGAGGTGCTGCCCGGCCGCGCCTTCGAGCGAGCTGCCTTCGGGCGGGGTGGCCAGGGTTCGAGCCGCCCGGGTGCCGGACGTCCGGCCCGGGTCCTGCGCAAACCCCTCCTTGTCCTTGGCCCTCGCCTCTTCCGCCTTGGCGAGCGGAGCCGCCGCTTCGTTGCTGGCCAGGGCCCCCTGCGCGCTTCCACCGGCTTGGGTCGGAGCCGGCGCCGGCGCCGCCGGGGCCGCCCGGGCTTGGGCCGGAGCCGGGGCCTGCTGCGGCGGGTTGGCACGAGCCAGCTTCCCGGGAGCCGACTGAACCTGGTCGTCGTCGGCGTTTGCCCGTTGCTTCGCCTCGACGGTCGCCGGGGCCGCGGCGGGAAGCGGCTCCCGGGGCGCCGCCGCGTCCGAAGCCGACGACGGGGCGGGCGCCACGGCCCGAGGAACCTCTGCCGGCTTGGGGTTCTGGCGCAGCAGCACCGGGGTGACGACCGCTACGAGCAGGGCCGCAGCCACCGCCCACGACCACGCGGGGAGCCTCGGTGCCCGCCGTGGGCGCGCCGCCATCTTGAAACGCACGCGAGCCGGCAACGCCTCGAAGTAGCCGCCGGGCGCTTCGAGGGGCAGGGCGCGCGCCAGCTCGTCCACCGCGGCGAAGGCCTCGAGGTGCCGCGTGCACTCGTCGCAGACCTGCAGATGAGACTCGACCGCCTGCCTCTCGGCGGCCGCGAGCTCGCCGTCCAGATAGGCCGAGAGGCTCTCTACGACGTGGGCGCTCATGGCTCGACTCCGGCGCGCTTTCGGGCTTCACCCAGGTACGGGCCGAGGGCCGCGACCAGCCGCTCGCGGGCCCGGAACAGACGGCTCATGACGGTCCCCGCGGAGATGTCCAGGGCTTCGGCAATCTCCTTGTAGGAGAGCCCCTCCACCGCCCGCAGCACGAAGACCGCCCGCTGCTCGGCGGAGAGCGAGGCCAAGGCCACTTTCAACTGGTCGTGCGCCTCCCGCTCGAGAACCCCGCCCAGGGGGCCTTGCTGCGAGGAAGGCGTCTCGTCGTGCCCCTCGGGAAGGCCTTCCTCGCGTGCCTCGGGCGATCGGACGTGGTTGATCGCCAGGTTGGCCGCGATCCGGCAGACCCAGGGGCCGAAGGGCCGCGTGGTGTCGAAGGTAGAGAGGGCCTGGTGGGCCCGAAGAAACGTGTCCTGGGTCACGTCGTCGGCCACGTCGTGCCGCCTCACGATGCGAAGCGCCACGCCGTAGACCCGACGCTGATAGCGCCGCACGACCTCTTCGAAAGCAACGACATCACCCCCGCAAGCTCGGGCCAGAAGGCCGGACTCATCCTGTCCGTTTCCTTGCCTCATGCCTCCACCCGGGGTACCCGCGGAGAGCGCGACTTATTCCCGATAGGGCCCCCCGGGGCGTCCCGGGGGGCCTTCCGGACGGCGAGGAACTACTCGAGGATGCGGATCACGACGCGGCGGTTCTGGGCGCGTCCCTCGCGCGCCTTGTTGTCCGCGACGGGCTTGCTCTCGCCGTACGAGATCACGTTGAGCCGGCTCAAGGCGATCCCGTGGGTCTTGGCGATGTAGTCCCGCACGGCCATGGCCCGCTCTTCGCCCAGCTTGAAGTTGTAGCTCTCATCGCCGGTTGCGTCGGTGTGGCCCTCGATCTCGAAGTAGACCCCCCGGTTCTCGGCCTTGAGCGGCGCCACCGCCTCGTCGATCAGCTTCTTGGCTTCGTCGCTGATCTCGGCGCGGTTGACCGGGAAAGTGACCTTGTCGTTCGACAGGGTCACGGTGTAGATCAGCTTGCCCTTGGCCGCCTTTTCCGCGTCCTGGGCCTTGGCCATGGCCTTGCCCGCGGAGTCCTTGGCCTGGCCGATACCCGCCTGCGACGACTTGTCGACCTCGTCGATGCGGACCTCGTTCTTCTGCACGCGCTGCTGCGTCTTCTCGACCTCGACCGAGACCGCGTCGACCTTCTTGTTGACCTCGCCGACTTCCTTCTGAACGTACGACTTCTTGGCGCAGCCGGAAACGGCCACCGCGGCCACGAGAACGGACACAGACAAAACTCTCACGAAGACCTCCTCTAGAAAACCGGGGCCCCCGGCCCGCTTCTGCCGGGGCCCAGGATCGAATCAGGACGGCACGTATCCGCTTCGGGTGCGGACCACAACCCCCTTGCGGGTGGTCTTCACCTGGACTCTGCGAAAGCGGGATGGTCCGACCGGTGGATCATAGCCCAGTCGGTACTGGGTTTTGAGCTCGTTTGCGATCTGGTCGGCGGCGCGCTTCAGCCCCCCGAAGTCGCTGACCGAGAAGGCGGCGCCGCCGGAGAGGGTGGCGTAGCGGGCGAGGACGGCCGCGCCCAGGGCGGCCACCCCGGCCGCTTTCTTGCCCACGAACTGCTTCGAAGACGGGTCGTCGAGGGGCGAGATCACCGACACCGCGTAGATCGGCACGTCGAGGGCCCGTGATCGCGCGATCACGTCCTCGGCCTTTCTCTGGCTCGAGGTGTCGATCCCGTCGGTGATCACGACCACCGCCCGCCGGCCCTCGCCGTGGGCCGCGATGTCGCGCGCCGACTTGTCCAGGGCGTCGTGGAGGGCGGTCGAGCCGAAGGGCTTGACCTCCTGGAGCGCATTCTCGATCCGCGACCGGTCTTTCGTGAACTGGACGATACCCCAGTACTCGCTGTCGAAGCCGGCCAGGGCGGTCTCGTCCTCGGGCCCGAGCGCGGCCAGCACCTGATGCACCGCCATCCGCGTGCTGGTGGTCTTCAGCTCCTGGTTCATGCTTCCGCTGGCGTCCACCAGGAGCAGGACCCGGGCCCGCAGGTCGCGGGCCATCGTGAAGTGGGCCAAGGTCTGGGGCTTGCCCTCTTCGAAGATCCGGACCTCGTTGGCCTTCAGGTCCCGCACCGGCCGGCCCTTGCTGTCCACCACGGTCGCGGCGAGGAGGACACGATCGGCCCGGGCGGGGATGCTCAGCACCTGGGCGAAAGCACCCTGGGCGCCGGCGGCCAGCACGAGAGGGACGAACGGAGTTAGAAGCACTCTGATCTGGTCCAAAGCTGGGATTGTACGCACCCCGGGCGGGCTTTCATAGTGTGATACAGCTCACACTGCCCACTCGGGCCCGCCAGGGCTTGTTCTTGAAGGGGTTACGCCCCCTGGATCGCGATGAAGAATTCGATGCGGGTCTCGGTCGCCTGGCTCAGGTCGCGGAAGAGGATGGCCATGTCGTGGCCCCCGTGGTCTCCGGGTCCCACCCGGACCACCTGTCCCGCGGCCTGCAGGGGCCCCCCCGTGCCGGGAAGCGAGAGGGTGAGCGAGACCTCCGTCTCCAGCGCCAGAGCCCGCTGACCCTCGACGAGCGCGGCGTCCTTGCACAGGTCCTTGAGGAGCCCGGCAAACGACTCGTGGCCGTAGCCGATGCGGGCCGGGACCTTGACCAGGAAGCGCGGGCTTCGCCGCCGCTCGTCGGCAGCGGGGCTCTCGGCGGTCACAGGATCTTGACCACGATGAGGGTGATGTCGTCGCCACGATCGGCGTGTCCCATGAACTCCTCCACGTCCGCGACGATTCGGTCTCCGAGGTCAGGCGCGGGCCGCGCGGCAAAGCGCTTCACGACCTCGGCCAGCCTGCCGGTTCCGTACTCCTGGCCACCGCGTCGCGCGTCGCTCACGCCGTCGGTGTGGAACACGAAGACGTCGCCCGGCGCCAGGTCGAGGGCCAGCTCCTCGTAGGTCGCCTCGTCGAACGCACCCAGGGGAAGGCCGCCCACCTCCAAAGGCTCGCACGAACCGGTTCCGGTGCGGAAACGGAGCGGATAGGGCAGACCCGAGTTGGCGATGCGGACGGTCTTGGCCCCGAAGTCGAAGAGGGCGTAGCCGAGGGTGCAGAAGAGCCCTTCGACCCCGCGCCTGCGCAAGGTCCGGTTCACCCGCGCCATGAGGTCCGGGGGTGCGCGCCGCTCGAAGGCGCGCGCCCGCACCACCCCCGAGGCGAACGCGCCGTAGAGTGCCGCAGGCACGCCCTTGCCGGCCACGTCGCCCACCGCCAGCCCCAGGAGGCCCGGGCCGATGTCGTAGAAGTCGTAGAGGTCGCCGCCCAGCTCGCGTGCGGGCCTGAAGTGGGCGGAGGCCTCCCAGCCCGGCCCGGCAGGGCACTCCTCGGGGAAGAGCCCGTGCTGGATCTCCTGGGCGATGTGCAGCTCCTTGTGGATTCGCGCTTCCTTCCGGCGCAGCTCCTCGTAGAGGCGGGCGTTTTCCACGGCCACCGCCACCTGGCTGGCCAGGGGGGTCAGCACCTTGACGTGCTCCTCGGTGAAGCGGTCGAGGGCGGGCGACTCGAGGTCGAACACCCCCACCACGCGGTCCTTGTGCAGCAGCGGCACCACGAGCTCCGAGCGCGTGTCCGGAACCAGGGCCACGTAGCGCGGGTCATTGCGCACGTCCCCCACCAGCACCGGCTCCTTGCTGCGCACGGCCGCGCCGCACAGGCCCTCGGAGAGCCGGAGGCGCGCTTTGTGCTTGACCGACCCGAACTGCACGGCCTTGCGCAAGACCAGCTCTTGCCGCTCCTCGTCCACGAGGAGGATGCCGAACATCTCGTAGTCGATCACTCGCTTCACGATCTCGGCCACCCGCGAGAGCAGGAGGTCCAGGTCGAGAATGGACGCGGTCTCCTTGCCGATCTCGTAGAGTGTGGCCAGGAGCCCGGCATACCAGCGGGTCTCGCGGTACAAGGTGGCGTTCTCGATCGCGACCGCGAGATGGCTGGCCAGCACCTGCAAGGCGGTGCGCGCGTCGTCGGTGAAGGCCTCGGGGTCGGGGCCTTCGACGTTCAAGACGCCGATCAGGCGGTCCTGGTGAACGAGGGGAATCGCGAGCTCCGTGACCACCCCCGGGAAGATCGAGACGTAGCGCGGGTCCTGGGAGACGTCGGGAACGAAGACGGGCTCTCGCGAGGAGGCCGCGGTCCCCACGATCCCCTGGCCCGGACGCAGGCGAAGCTCGCTCGCCAGCTCTCGCGGGTAACCCTCCACCAGGGCGGGCACCAGGGTGCCGTCGGGCTCGGGCAGAAAGATGTCGAGGATCTGGTAGTCGACGATCCGCCGCAACTGGCGGGCGATGGCCGAGAGGAGCTCGTCGGGGTCGAGGACGGCGTTGATCTCGCCGACGAGTGGCAGCAGCTCCGCCAGGAGCTCGCCGGGAAGGGGCGGGCTGTGCTTCACGCTGTCCGACTGGGCCACGAATCGATCGTACCATGGGGTCCTCGGCCGGCCCCGAGGTAGACTAAGCCCGCCATGGCCCTCGAGCTGAAGCTGCCCCTGGAGATCGAGGACATCAAGAAGATCCTCCCGCATCGCTACCCCTTCCTCCTCCTGGACCGCATCGTGGAGTTCGAGGAAGACAAGAGGATCGTGGGGATCAAGAACGTCAGCTCCAACGAGCGGTACTTCATCGCCGGCCCCAGCGGGGTCCCCGTGCTTCCCGCCTCGATCCTGACCGAGGCCATGGCCCAGAACGGCGCCGTCCTCATCCTGGCCAAGCCCGAGAACCGCGAGCGCCTCATCTACTTCATGGGCATCGACCGGGTGCGGTACCGGCGGCCGGTGGTGGCCGGCGACCAGGTGATGCTCGAGGGCACGGTGGTGCGCCTCCGCAGCAAGATGGGGACCCTCCGCGGCATCGCCCGAGTGGACGGGAAAGTCGTCTGCGAAGGCCAGATGACCTTCGCCCTGGGGGAAAAGACGCCCCCCGTGTCACCCTGAAGGCCGCTCCCGCCCTCCTGTCCCTGGCCCGGGCCCTCTCCAAGTTCGGCGTGTGTTCGCGGTCCGAGGCGCCACGTGTCATCGAGGCGGGCCGGGTTCGGGTCGGCGGGCGGGTCGTCCGCTCTCCCACCCATCGCCTCGACCCGCGCCGGGACCGCGTGAGTGTCGACGGGCGGCCGGTGGGGGACGAGACCGAGCGCGTGGTGCTCGTGCTCCACAAGCCCGAGGGCTACATCACCACGCGGACCGATCCCGGCGGCCGGCCGACGGTGTATGCGCTCCTCGGGGACGTGGGACGCTGGGTCTTCCCGGTGGGGCGGCTCGACCGCGACACGAGGGGGCTGCTCGTGCTCACGAACGACCATCGGCTGGGCGAGCGATTGACCGACCCCAGCCACCACGTCCCCAAGACGTACCACGCCCTGGTGGAAGGCATTCCTGACGCCGAAGCCCTCCGCGTTCTACGGACCAGCGTGCCTCTCCAGGACGGCACCCTCACCCGGCCGGCCCGCGTGCACGTGCTGGGTGCGGCCCGCGGCGGATCCACCTGGCTCGAGATCGTCCTCACCGAGGGCAAGAACCGCCAGATACGCCGCATGTTGAGCGCAGTGGGGCACGAAGTGCGGAAACTGGTTCGGGTCAGGATCGGCGGCCTCGCCCTCGGCGACCTTCTGCCCGGCCAATGGCGCCGGCTCGAGCGGGCCGAGATCGAAGCGCTTCAGCGCGTCACGGCCCGCTCGACCCGACGCGAAGCGACTCGCCTTCCTTCCTGGCGCCGGTCGTAGAGGCGCTGACCCGGGCAGGCCGGACCAGCAACACGGGACCGACGCCCGCGCGCAAGACATGTTGCGCCGTCGAACCGAAGAAGAAGCGGTCGACCAGGCGACTCGAGCTGGCCCCGAGGACCACGAGGTCCGCGCCCTCGGCGGCGACCCGCTCGATCTCTCTCGGTGCGCGACCGAAGGCCACCTGCACGTCCACCGGGATGCCCTTGGCCACGTGGCGGGCGATCAGCTCTCCCAGCCGGTCCCGCGCAAAGGCCGCGACGGCCAGGCGCATTCCATCGGTGTCCACCCCGGAGACCGGCCCCGGCTCGTACCAATGCGAGCCATCCGCCACGTACAGCAGGGTCAGCCCGGCCGCGAGGGTCTGGGCGATGGCCGCCGCCAGCTCCAGGGTCGTGGCGGACGAGTCGGAGAGATCGAGCCCGCAGAGCACGCGCTCGAACGTCGCGATGCGGACGGCGGGCGGGACCCCCAGCACGGAGCACGAGGCCTTCCGGGCCACCCGCTCCGTCACCGAGCCCAGGATCCAGCGCTCGAAACCGCGATGGCCGTGGGTACCGAGCACGATGAGATCCACTCCCTCCTCGGCGGCCAGGTCGAGGATCTCGTCGGCAGGGTCTCCCTCGCGGACGAAGACCTCCCCGGGCGGATGCTCGGACCCCGGCGATTCGACCAGGCGCCGCAGGTCCTCCCGGATCGTGCGTTGCCGCTCGGGATCGAGAGGAGCGGGGGTGGGGAAGGCGGGCAGCGGATCGTAGGTGGTGTACGGCCGCGTGACGTGCACGGCCAGAAGGCGCGCGCTGAACCTCCGGGCGAGGCCCGTGGCGCAATCGAGCGCAGCCAGTGAACCCGGGGAGAAGTCGATCGCGACGAGGACGTTCTTGATCGTGCCCATGACCGTTCCTCCTGACCGCGCGAACGCCCGCGCAGGACAGCGCGAACGCCCGCGCAGGACAGAAAGTGCAAGCGGCGTGCCGCCGCTGGCCCGCCGATCTCGTGCGATGGCCCGCCCCGCCCGTGCAGGCCTTGCGTGACCCCCGGGATCCCGCGCAAATCCGGCGGGTCCGGGGCGGGCCCGAAAGCGCCAGCGACGGGTCGGCCTCCAGTGCTAGCATCCGCAGCGATGACCCACCATGCTGCCGGTATCGCTCTTCTCGTCGCCCTCCTCATCCCTCCCCAGGCCGCGCCGGCGACCCCGCCCCTCGTCTCCGACGCGGAGATCCAGGCGGCGGCCGAGGCGATGGTCCCGCGTCTCGCCCTGACCCGCCGCGACCTCCACCGCCACCCCGAGCTCTCGAACCGCGAGGAGCGCACCGGCAAGCTCGTGGCGGAGCGCCTGCGCGCGCTCGGCCTCGACGAGGTGCGCCATCCGGTCGCGCGCACGGGCGTGGTCGGCGTGCTCAAGGGCGGGCGGCCCGGACCGGTGGTGGCGCTCCGCGCCGACATCGACGCCCTGCCCATCCAGGAGAAGGCGGACTCGCCCTACAAGAGCGAGAACCCGGGGGTGATGCACGCCTGCGGCCACGACGCCCATACCGCCATGCTGCTCGGCGCCGCCGAAGCCCTCGTGAAGTGGAAGGCGCGGATCCCCGGCACCGTGGTCTTCCTCTTCCAGCCCGCCGAAGAAGGGGCGCCCGAAGGAGAAGAGGGCGGCGCGCCGCTCATGGTGAAGGAGGGCGCGCTCGACGCCCCCAAGGCCGAGGCGGTCTTCGGCCTGCACGTGGCGCTCGGCGTGGACGTCGGCCAGATCGGCTACACCGAAGGCCCGATCATGGCGTCGTCCGACTCGTTCACGATCGAGGTGCAGGGGAAGAGCGTCCACGGCGCCTTGCCTCACCTCGGGCTCGACCCTGTTCCGGTGGCGGCCGAGATCGTGGAGGCGCTCCAGCTCATCGTCTCGCGCGAGGTCGACGCGCAACAGCCGAAGGTCCTGACCATCGGCCGCATCCAGGGGGGCACGCGCTTCAACATCATCGCCGACCGCGTGGTCATGGACGGCACCCTGCGCACCTTCGACCCCGCGGTGCGCACCGACATGAAGGCCCGGATGCTGCGCACGGTCAAGGGCGTGGCCGAGGCCCACGGCCTCACCGCCAGCCTGCGCTTCATCGACGCCGGCAACGCGCCCACCGTCAACGACCCGGCGCTCGTCCGCCGCTCGCTCCCCAAGCTCGCGCCCATCTTCGGCAAGGACGGCGTGGTCGCCATCCGCCCGCTGATGGTCGCCGAGGACTTTTCGTTCTACGCCACCAGGGCCCCCGCGGTCCTGATGATCCTCGGGACCCGGAACCGCGCCAAGGGCATCGAGTCGGTGAACCACACCCCGGACTTCGACATCGACGAAGCGGCCCTGCCCCTGGGCGTGCGCACCCTCGTGACCCTGGCCCTCGATTTCCTGGGCACCCCCAAGGCCGGTGCGCGGTGAGGGCCGCCCTCGTCCTCGCGTTGCTCGCAGGGGGTCGGTCTGGAATTGTGAATCCGAGGCATCTCCCGCGGGTGCCGACGCCCAGACCGCCGCTCGCCGCTGGTCCGAGCCAGCGCTCCGCACCCTGCGCCTCGACTACGTCCACTCCGGAAGCGCCACCGAGGAGACCTTCGCGCTCGACGGGCTCGTGCTCGAGGGCGCGTGGCCCGGGCCCCTCGACCGCTGGGTCGACGAGACGAACCTCGGCAAGTACCTCTTCGAGGTGCGGGACCGCGCCACCAACCGCCTCCTGTACTCACGCGGCTTCGCGAGCATCTACGGCGAATGGGAAGCCACGGACGAGGCCAACACCGTGCGCCGCGCCTTCCACGAGTCGGTGCGCTTCCCGGTGCCGCAGGCCCCGGTCCAGGTCCTCCTGAAGAAGCGAGACAAGGCGCTCGCCTTCCGCGAGATCTTCTCGGTCCTCGTGGATCCCCAGGACCCCGCCATCGACCGCGCCGCTCCGCCCGCGGGCCAGAAGGTGTGGGCGGTGCAGGAGAGCGGCCCTCCCCGCGACAAGGTCGACCTTCTCCTCCTCGGCGACGGCTACACCGCGGCCGAGATGGACAAGTGGCACCAGGACGCGCGCCGACTCGCAGAGACGCTCTTCACGCAGTCGCCGTTCAAGGAGCGGCGCTCCGACTTCAACGTCTGGGCCATCGACACCCCCGCCGACGAGAGCGGCGCCTCGCGCCCCTCGGACGGCGTGCACCGCCGCTCGCCGATCCGCGCCACCTACGACGCCTTCGGGTCCGAGCGCTACGTGCTCGCCTTCGACAACCGCCGCTGGCGCGAGATCGCCGCCGCGGCGCCCTACGAGTTCGTGGAGATCGTGGTGAACGACCGCAAGTACGGGGGCGGGGGCATCCACAACCTCTTCGCCACCGTGGCCGCGGACAACGCCTTCACCCCTTACGTGTTCGTGCACGAGTTCGGGCACCACTTCGCGGGCCTCGCCGACGAGTACTACACCTCGGACGTGGCCACGGTCAGCACCGGCGCGCGCCTCGAGCCCTGGGAAGCCAACGCGACCGCCGACCCCAAGGCCGCCAAGTGGGCCGACCTCGTGTCCGCGCCCACCCGCTGCCCACGCCCTGGGCGAAGGTCGAGTTCGAGGCCATCCAGAAGGAGATCCAGGCGCGGCGCAGGAAGATCCGCGCGGACAAGCGCCCCGAAGCCGAGATGGAAGCGCTCTTCGCCGAGGAGAAGACGCGGACGGCGTCCCTCCTCGCCGCGGGACCCTTCGGGCCACGCGGTGGGCGCCTTCGAAGGCGCCCTCTACGAGGCGAAGGGCTACTACCGCCCGCAGGCCGATTGCATCATGTTCACGCGCAACGACGTCGGCTTCTGCGCGGTCTGCCGCCGCACCCTCGAGCGAATCATCGACCAGTACGCGCGGCGGTGAGGGTCGAAGAGGTCTCCCGGTAACCTCGCCCGCTCTCGGCCGTATGGTGGAAGAGCGCCGATGGACTTCGCCGACCTCTACGAGAAGTACGCACACGACGTCCACCGATTCGCACTCTTCCTCTCGGGCAACGAAGCCCTGGCCGACGACCTGACCGCGGAGACTTTCGCGCGCGCCCTCCTGGGGCGTGACGACCTTCGCCTGGACACGGTGAAGGCCTACCTTCTCGCCATCGCCCGGAACCTCTATCGCGATCTTTGCCGGCGTGAGTGGCGCCACGCGCCGCTCGAGGACGCCCCGGAACGAGCCGATCGGGCACCGGGGCCCGAGGTCGCGGCCCACGACCGGGAGAGGCTGCGCGACGTCCTCGAAGCCATGACTCTTCTTCCCGTGGCCGAGCGCGAGGCCCTGGTCCTGGCCGTCGATCGGGAGCTGCCCTACGACCAGATCGCGGCGATCGTAGGCGCCTCGCCGGCGGCGGTGAAGATCCGGGTCCACCGCGCCCGGCTCCGGCTGAAGTCCCTTCTCGATGCGAAGGAGCACACATGACGCAGATCACACGCGAGGTCATCCACGACCTCTGGGCCCTCTATTCGTCGGGGGAGGCCAGCGAGGACACCCGGAAGCTGGTCGACGAGTTCCTCGCGGGCGATCCCGAGCTGGCCCGTTCGCTGCGCGAGGCCGGCGGCAACCCGCTCGCGAGCTGCCTGGCGCCGGCCCTCCCGCCCGACCACGAGCGCCGCGTCGCTGGACCGCGCGAAGCGCCGCCTGCGCGGCTACCCCTGGCTGATGCAGCTCGCCATCCTCTTTTCCTGCTTCGCCTTCGGCCGGATCGTCTCGGACACCTCGTGGGACGTCTCGCCGCGAAACTTCCTCATCACCGCAGCCATCGCCGGAGTCCTGTGGGTCGCTTTCTTCGTCACCCTCTTTCGGGGACGGCGCAAGGTCCTCATCCGCTGGCGCTAACGGATTGGGGTCAGGTCTGGAATTGTGAATTCTCGCTCGCTTGGCGATTCACAATTCCAGACCTGACCCCTTCGCCCACCTCCTGGTCCTTGTACTGGAGCTGGTAGAGCCGCCAGTAGAGGCCCCGGGCGGCCAGCAGCTCGCCGTGGGTGCCGCGCTCGCGGATCTGGCCCTTGTGCATCACCAGGATCTCGTCGACGTTCTGGATGGTGGAGAGCCGGTGGGCGATCACGATGGCGGTGCGCCTCTTGCAGCAGGGTCTTGAGCGCGTCCTGGATGAGCTGCTCCGTCTCGGTGTCGACCGACGACGTCGCCTCGTCCAGAATCAGCACCCGCGGGTCGTGGGCCAGGGCCCGGGCGAACGAGAGGAGCTGCTTCTGGCCCACGGACAGGGTCGGCCCCGCGCTCGCGCACCTCGGTCGCGTAGCCTTGCGGCATGCGGGCGATGAACGAGTGCGCGTGCACCGCCCGCGCCGCGGCCTCCACCCGCTCGTCGGAGATCGACGGAGCCCAGGCGGATGTTCGAGGCGATCGTGCCGCTGAAGAGGTAGACGTCCTGGAGCACGAGGGCCAGCGCGCGCCGCATGGTGCGCGGGTCGAGGTCGCGGACGTCCACGCCGTCCAGGGTGACCCGGCCCTGCTGCACGTCGTAGAACCGGGAGAGCAGGCTGATGATCGACGTCTTCCCGGCGCCGGTGGCGCCCACGAGGGCGACGCTCTTCCCCGGCTCCACGGCGAAGCTGATGTCGCGCAGCACCCACTGCGGATCCGGCGCGGCCGTCCCGTCCGCGGGCGGCGGGCTCGCATAGGAAAACCACACGCCCTCGAACGCCACCCGCCCGCTCACCTCCGGAAGCACGACCGCGGCCGCCTTCGCCTGCACCTCGGGCACCGTGTCGAGGAGCAGGAAGATCCGCTCCGACGAGGCCATCGCCGCCTGCACCACGTTGAACTTCTCGGAGAGGTCGGAGATCGGACGCCAGAAGCGCTCCGAGTACTGGATGAAGGCCACGAGCGCGCCCAGGGTCAAGGCGCCGCGCAAGCACGCCGAGGCGCCTCCGTAGAGCAGGATGAGGGCCACGGCCAGGGCGGCCAGGAGCTCGATCGCCGGGTAGAAGACCGCGTAGTAGAAGATCGCGGTCATGTTGGCGTCGGCGTGCTTCCGGTTGATCGCGGCGAAGGCGGCCTGGTTGCGCTCCTCCCGGCGGAAGAGCTGGATGACCGACATGCCGGTGAGGTTCTCCTGGAGGAAGGCGTTGATGCGCGCCACCCACTTCCGGGTCTCGCGGAAGCTCTGCCGGGCGCCCCTTCGGAACCAGTTCGTGACCAGGAAGAACAGGGGGATCACCGAGAAGGTCACGAGGGCGAGCCGCCAGTCGAGGGCGAGCATCACCCCCATGATCCCGAACAGGGTGAAGAGGTCGCCGAAGACCGTGACCACCCCCGAGGTGAAGAGCTCGTTCACCGCGTCCACGTCGGTGGTGACCCGGGTCATGAGGCGCCCCACCGGGTTCTTGTCGAAGTAGGCCACGTGCAGGCGCTGCAGGTGGGCGAAGATCTCGCGGCGCATGTCGAGCATGATCTGCTGCCCGGTCATCTGCATCAGGTAGGTCTGGAAGAAGCGCACGACGTAGGCGGCGAGCGAGCGATAGCACGAAGAGCCCCGCCACCCGCGCGAGCCCCGCCGCGTCGCCCTTGGCGATGGGTCCGTCGATCGCCACCTTGGTCAGGTAGGGCCCCACGAGGTCGAGCGCGGCCATGGCCAGGATCAGGAGGAACGCCGCCGCCACCAGCGCCTTGTGGGGCCGGAGGTAGCGCAGGAGGCGCACGAACAGCGTCCAGTCGTAGCTCGTGGGAGCGGCGGGATCGTCTTCGGGCGCGTCTCCCTCGCTCACGCGGTCTCGACCTCCGTCTCGAGGAGCTGCCTTCGGTTGAGGTCGGCGTAGAAGCCGCCCCGGGCCACGAGCGCGTCGTGGGTCCCGCGCTCCACGATGCGGCCCTCGCGCAGGACCACGATGAGGTCGGCCTCCTTCACCGTCGAGACCCGGTGGGAGACGAGGAACGTGGTCCGCGTCTTCATCACCTCGCGCAGGCCGCGCAGGATCTCCTCCTCGGTCTGCGTGTCCACCGCGGAGAGCGCGTCGTCGAGCACCAGGATCCGCGGGTCCGTGGCCAGGGCCCGGGCCAGGGCCGCGCGCTGCTTCTGGCCGCCGGAGAGGGTGATGCCGCGCTCGCCCACGAAGGTGTCGTAGCCCTTGGGGAAATCGCGCACGTCCCCCGCGAGCTGGGCCACCTCGGCCGCCCAGACCGTCTGCTCGCTCGCGTCCCCCTGCGGCAGGCCGAAGGCCACGTTCGCGCGCAGGGTGTCCGAGAACAGGAACGTCTCCTGCGGCACGAAGCCCACCGCCCCCCGGAGGGTGGCGAGGGGCAGGTCGCGGGCATCCTGGCCGTCCACGAGCAGGGTGCCGGGCGGCGGATCGAAGAGGCGAGGGATGAGGTTCACGAGCGTGCTCTTGCCCGACCCGGTGGGGCCCACGATCGCGACCGTGGTCCCCGCCGGCACCACGAGGTCGATGTCGTGGAGCACGGGGCGGCCGTCGGCGTAGGCGAAGGTGAGGCCCCGAGAACTCGACCGCACCCGCGACGCGCGAAGCCGGGGCCGGCGCTTCGGCATCGGCGATGTCCACCTGGGCGTCGAGCAGCGCGTTGATGCGGCCCATGGAGGCCTCGCCGCGCTCGAACAGGTTCACCACCCAGCCCACCGCGATCATCGGCCAGTTGAGCATGGTGAGGTAGGTCCCGAAGGCCACGAACTCGCCGAGGGTGATGGTCCCGAACACCACCAGGCGGCCTCCGAGCCAGAGCACGGTCACCGCCCCCAGGCCCATGAGGAGCTGGATGCCGGGATAGAGGAACCCGGTCATGCGGATGAGGGAGCGGTTCTTCTGCGACGTACTCGCGGTTCGCGGTCTCGAAGCGCGCCTCCTCGTGGGCCTCTTGCGCGTAGGCCCGCACCACCCGCGCCCCCGCCAGGTTCTCCTGCGCGATCGCGTTCATGGTCGAGAGCTGGGCCTGCACCTTCTCGAACAGGTCGTGGATCTGGCGCCCGAAGTGCCGCACGAGCACGGAGACGAAGACGAGCGGCACGAGGGCCAGGGCCAGCAGCCGGGGGCTGATCCGGTACATCAGGCTGACCGTGCCCGCGAAGGTCGCGAGGGTGGTGGCCGTGTACATGATGCCGGGCCCGAGCACCATGCGCACCGCCGACATGTCGTTCGTGGCCCGGCTCATGAGGTCGCCGATTCGGCTCTCCTGGTAGTAGCGCGCGGAGAGGCGCGTGAAGTGCTCGAAGAGCCGATTGCGCAGCTCGTACTCGATCTCGCGGCTGACCCCGATGAGCACCATCCGCATCTGGTAGCGGAAGACACCTTCCGCGACCACGAGGGCGATGATGGCACCCGCGTAGAACCAGAGCTTCTGGCGCGTGACCTCGCGGTGGAGGTCGTCGATCGCGGCGCGCAGCACCCAGGGCGAGGCCACGGACAGCGCGGTGGTGAGGAGCAGGGCGACGAGACCCCAGACCAGGGCGCGCCGGTGGCTCTTGACGGTGGGGAGGAGCCGCCGAAGATGCGGGAACGCTATCGCGACCTCGCCCTCGCCGCGGCCACGGTCCGCAGGGCGCGGCGCTCCCGATCGAGGGCGTGGCTGGCGCGCAGGAGGAGGGGGAGGTTCTCCTTCTCCCAGGTGAGCGCCTCGCGATGCCAGGGGTAGCGGGCTTCCGCCTCGCGGAAGGCGCGCGAGTGGTAGACCGTGCGCCCGGCCGCGTCGGGCACGCCGCCCATCTGGTGGTGCAGCATCTCGTGGTAGACGACGCTCTCCAGGAAGTAGAGCGGCACCTCGCGGCGGTCGAGCACGGGGTGGATCCGGATGAGGGACAGCACCGGGTCGTAGCTGCCGAAGGTGAGCCCGCCGCGACGCGCGCGCCCGCTCCCGCGGCCCCAGGTCACCGGGCACCTTCATCTTGCCCCCGAAGAAGCGCGCGTTCATCCGGTCGAAGACGTCCAGGATGTCGTGGAAGCGCCCGGCGGTGACGATGGGGGGCAGGGCCCGGGGCACGCGCCGCACCCGGTGCAGGTTGTCGTTCATGAACCGCCGCACCTCGCCGTCCGCGCGGCGGTTGGTGCGCCGCAGGCCTCGCGCGAGCGCTCTCACCACGAGCATGGGCGCGTGCAGGAACATGCGGTGCAGGCGAAGCTGCACCACGCCCGCGCGCGCGGCGGAAGGAAAGGAGGACCGAGCGGTTGTCGGTGAGGGTGAGGCAGAGCGGACGAGCCGCTTCCCGGCCGATCGCTTGTTCGAGGCTCGCCGGATCCCAGAGCGGCGTGTCGTCGAAAGGAAGCGAGAGCTGCCGGACGCGAACGGTCACCACGGAGGCCATACGGAAACCGGAAACAGGATGCCCCGGCGCCGGGCCGAGGTCAAGTCTCACGAGCGCCCTCGCGGCACGTAGTACTGGGTGCCCTTGCCCATCCCCCGGATCTGCCGGACCAGATCGTCCACGTCCTCGGGCCGGTTCGCGAGATCGACGTCCGAAGTGTTCACCACCAGGAGCGGGGTCTGCGTGTAGTGGAAGAAGTAGTGGTTGTAGGCGCGGTTCACCTCCGCGAGGTACTCCTCGGAGAGCCGCGTCTCCTCGGGCCGATCGCGCGCCCGGATCCGCTTCAGGAGCACTTCGGTCGGGGCCTGGAGGTAGACCACGAGCTCGGGCCGCGGAACGCTCTCCGAGAGCAGCGAGAAGAGCTTCTCGTAGATCAGGAGCTCGTTGTCCTCGAGGTTCAGGTAGGCGAAGAGCTTGCTCTTCTCGAAGACGTAGTCCGAGAACGTCGCCTCCTGGAAGAGCTTTCTCTGCACCATCTCCTGCTGCTGCCGGTAGCGCGAGAGCAGGAAGAAGAGCTCGGCCTGGAAGGCCGGCGCCCGGGGCGCCTTCGTAGAACGCCTTCAAGAACGGGTTCTGGGCCCACTCCTCGAGCACGACCGTGGCGTCGAAGCGCTCGGCCAGCCGCTCCACCACCGCGGTCTTGCCCACCCCGATGACGCCCTCGACCCCGATGTAGTGGTACGCCATCAGGCCCCCACTCCGGCCCGGGCGTAGGGGCGAACCGTCGACGAGTCGGGGCAGCGCGCCAGGAGCTCGGCCACGGTGAGGCCCAGGCCGGGGTGGACGAGGCTGGGTGCGATCTCGGCCAGGGGGACGAGCACGAAGCGCCGCTCGTGGAGCCGCGGGTGGGGGAGCACGGGGTCGGGCGCCCTTGCGCACGAGGTCGCCGTAGAACAGCACGTCGACGTCGAGGGTGCGGGGTCCGTTCTGCACCCCGCGTACCCGGCCCCGCTCGGACTCCGCCGTCCAGGCACGCGGCCAGCACCGCCTCGGGGCGACAGGGTCGTGTCCCCGGCGATCACCGCGTTCAAGAACCAGTCCTGGGGCGGTCCGCCCACGGGCTCGGTCAGGTAGAGGGAGCTCCGGGCCGCGATCCTCACCCCGCGCGCCGCGAGCGCTTCGGTGGCCTCGGCCAAAGCCGCTTCCCGATCGCCGAGATTGGAGCCGAGCCCCAGGTACACGCGGATCACGAGCGTATTATGCGCGACCGGCGCGTGTTGCCTTGCTGCGATGCCCACGAGATACTGAGTGCGCCTCTCGAGTGGGCACGAGGCACCATGGCCCGCCCCCGCACCGCCGACAAACGCAAGCGCATCCTGCAAGCCGCGGTGGCCGTCTTCGCCCGGAAGGGCTACTTCGGCGCGCGGGTGTCCGAGATCGCGAAGAAGGCCGGGGTCGCGGACGGCACCATCTACCTCTACTTCCGCAACAAGGAAGACATCCTCGTCTCCCTCTTCGACGATCTCATGTCCGAGCACGTCCAGCAGGTGAAGGACGCGCTGTCCGTCGGTGCCCGACGCCGAAGGCCGCCTGCGCCTGGTGGCCGAGCATCACCTCCGGGCCCTCGGCGGGAACCGCGACCTGGCGGTGGTGTTCCAGGTCGAGCTGCGCCAGTCCACGAAGTTCATGGAGCGCTTCACCGCCTCGTGGCTCCAGGACTACTTCGCCCTCCTCGGCGAGATCATCGCGCGTGGCCAGGCCGACGGGCGAGATCCGGCCCGACCTGCCGGTGAAGCTCGGCACCAAGGCCTTCTTCGGCGCCCTCGACGAGATGGTCACCTCGTGGATCCTCGGCGGCAAAGGCTATGATCTCGGCCAGCTCGCCGCCCCGGTCGTAGACCTGTTCCTGCGCGGTGCGGCCGCAAAGGGGTCAGGTCTGGAATTGTGAATCCGATGGCGCTCCCGATTCACAATTCCAGACCTGACCCCATGAGGCAAGCATGACCAGCATCCGGACCCTGTGCGACATCTTCTACCACTCGGTCGAGACCTTCCGGAAGCCTGACCACCTGCTCCACAAGAAGGACGGGGCCTGGACGCCGATCAGCTCCGACGCGTTCCTGACCGCGGTCGAAGAGCTGTCGATGGGCCTGCGCAGCCTCGGCCTCGAGAAGGGGGACCGGGTCGCGATCCTCTCCGAGAACCGGCCGGAGTGGGCCTACGCCGACCTCGCCACCCTGTGCGCGGGTGCGGTCGACGCCCCCATCTACGCGACCCTGACCGCGCCCCAGGTGCTCTACATCCTGAACGACTCGGGGGCCAAGGTCGTCTTCGTCTCGACCGCGGCCCAGCTCCAGAAGGTGCAGGAGGTCCGCGCCCAGGCCCCCATGCTGCGCCACGTGATCCGGATGGAGGACGCCGCCGCCGCCCGACACCTACTCCCTCGAAGACGTGCGGGTGCGCGGCCGCGAGGCCCTCGCCACCGACCGGGGCGCGGTCAAGAAGCGCGCAGACAGCGTCGAGCCTCAGGACCTCGCCACCATCATCTACACCTCGGGCACCACCGGCGATCCCAAGGGCGTGATGCTCACCCACGACAACATCGTCTCGAACGTCTCCGCGTCCTCGAGGCTCTTCGCGGGTATCGGCAGCAAGGACACCGCCCTCTCCTTCCTCCCCCTGTGCCACGTCTTCGAGCGCATGGGCGGCCACTACCTGATGCTGCGCCACGGGGTCACCATCGCCTACGCCGAGAGCGTCGACAAGGTCCCCGCCAACCTGGCTCGAGGTGAAGCCGACGATCATGCTCTCCGTCCCGCGTCTCTACGAGAAGATGTACGCGCGGATCGGCGAGAAGGTCGCGAACGACTCGGCCCTGAAGCGCGCGATCTTCCGCTGGGCCCTGGGCGTCGGCAATGAGCGGTTCCGCCACCAGGTGGCCCGCACCAAGCCCGGCGCCTGGCTGACGGTGCGCCAGGCCCTCGCCGACAAGCTCGTCTTCGACAAGATCAAGGAGCGGGTGGGGGGCAAGATCCGCCTCCTCGTCTCCGGCGGCGCGCCCCTCGGCCGCGAGATCGCCCTCTTCTTCGGGGCCGCGGGCCTGCCCATCCTCGAGGGCTACGGGCTCACCGAGACGAGCCCGGTCATCGCCGTCAACCTGCCCGACCGCATGAAGCCGGGCACCGTGGGCCCGGTGCTCGACGGGGTCGAGGTGAAGATCGCGCCGGACGGCGAGATCCTGGTCCGCGGACCGAACGTGATGAAGGGCTACTACAAGAAGCCCGAAGCCACCGCCGAAGCCCTCGACCAGGACGGCTTCTTCCACACCGGCGACATCGGCCACCTCGACGCGGACGGCTTTCTCGCCATCACCGACCGCAAGAAGGACATCCTGGTCACCTCCGGCGGCAAGAACATCGCACCCCAGCCCATCGAGAACCGCCTGAAGACCGACCGGTTCTTCGCCGAGGTGGTGATGATCGGCGACAAGCGGCACTTCGCGGTGGCGCTCGTGGTGCCGAACTTCGACCTCCTCGAGAGATGGGGCCGCGAGCGAAGGCCTCTCCTTCGGGAGCCGCGAGGAGCTCCTGGCCCGCCCCGAAGTGGTCGGCTTCTACCAGAACCGGATCGAAGAGCTGCTGCCCGAGCTCGCACCCTTCGAGAAGATCAAGAAGCTGACCCTCCTCGACCGCGAGTTCACGCTCGACGCGGGCGAGCTGACCCCCACCCTCAAGGTGAAGCGCCGCGTGATCGAGCAGAGGTACAAAGAGCTGATCGACCGGATGTACGGAGGTGGGGCCTAGCCGGCGCCTCCCACGAGGGTCTACGCTTGGTCATACACCAAGGTGTATGATGGCGTGCATGCGGACCAATCTGGTCGTCAACGACGAACTCCTTGCAGAGGCGCTGCGCCTCCACGGCGGCGGTTCGAGACGCGCGGTCGTCGAGGCGGCGCTGCGCACCTTCGTCGAAGTCAAGAGCGCGACGCTTCGGCGCCAGTCCTACCGGGATCGTGCGCGGCGGATAGCTGAACGCCTGCAGGGCCTGCGTCTGCGAGAGAGCCCCAGCGAGCTGCTCAGGGCCGAACGCGATCGCAGATGAACACGCTGGTCCTCGACACCAGCGTGGCCGTGGCCTGGTACCTCCCCGAGACGTTCTCGACCCAGGCACGTCGCTGGCGTGATCGCCTCCTCGCCGGAGACGTTCAGATGCTGGTCCCGAGCCTCCATTACTGGGAGATGGCCAACGTCTTGCGCACCTACGTGCGGCGCGCGGAGATCGAGGCGTCGCTCGCCCGCGACCTCTACGCTCTCCATCTGGATGCCCCGTTGGAATCGGCTGAGCCCGATCGGGCTACGGTCCTGGACGTTGCGCTCGAATACGACGCAACCGTCTACGACGCGGTCTACATCGGCCTCGCCCTTCTCCACGAGGCTTCGCTGTTGACGGCCGAACGCACGACGACCCCCTGGGTGGTCCGGCTGGGAGACCGCGTGCAGACCGTGCGTAATTGAGTCGGCGCGCGAGACGCCACACCCGCAAGGCGACGGAGGATAGGCCCTTCGTGCGTGCTACGCTCTTGGCACCCATGAAGCACGGTGTGGCGCGAGTCGTCCTTTTCCTTCTTTCTCTCACCGCGGTCGCGTGCGGCCAGCGCGCCTGCGGCGGCCTCGGCGGCCGCCCGCCCGCGCCCCTGCCCATCGTGAAGGAGGGCGACAAGACCTACCGCGTTCTCGACAAGGGCGCCTACAAGGCCTACTACGACAGCCTGGGCCAGCTCGTCCGCATCCTGAACGACACGCAACGGCGACGGCCGGCCCGACCGCATCGCCCACTACAAGGACGGCAAGACCATCTTCCTCATCGAGCTCGACCAGGACGGCGACGGCTGGATCGACCGCTTCGAGCACTACGACGCGACGCGGGCAGCTCGTGAAGGTCGGCCAGTGGCGGCACACCCGGGGCAAGGAAGACACCTGGACCACCCTGGGCCCGGACGGGCAAGCCCGCGCGGGTCGAGTACGACGACGACGGCGACGGGATCATCGACCGCGCGGACGTCCTCCGCGGCGGCCAGGTCGTGGGGGTCGAGATCGACGCCGACCGCAACGGCAAGATCGACCGCTGGCAGGTCTGGGAGAAGGGCCGCCTCCGCCGCGAAGACCTCGACACCGACGGCGACGGCAAGCCCGACCGCCGGATCACCTACGACGCGCGGGGGAGAGTGCTCTCCGCCTTGCCCCTGGCGCCGTGAAGGCCCCGGCCCCCGGCCGGGAGCAGGACGCGCTCTGCGCCGTCGTGATCGGCACGCTGGCCCTCGCCCCCCTGGCCCTCGGCTCCGTGACCGAGAGCGCCTTCATCCCCCTGCTCGTCGTCTGCTTCGGCGTGGGCCTCTTCTCCTGGGCCCGGGGCCACGTGCTGCGCACCCTGGGCGCCTCCGTGCCCGAGGTCCCGCTCGCCCGGCCCTCTGCTGGCCTTCCACGCGCTGGTGCTCTTCCAGCTCGTCCCCCTCCCCCCGTTCCTGCTGCGCCGGCTCAGCCCCGGCTCGTTCGCCCACTACCACGACCGCCTGCTCGTCCCCGTCGACCGCTTCTGGCCCATCAGCGTGAGCCCCGCCGACACCCTCCGCGGCCTCTGCCTTCCTCGCCGGCTTCTCCCTGCTCTTCGGCGCGGTCTACCGCGAGTTCGAGGACGAGCGCTGGCGGCGGCGTCTCGCCTACATGGTGGTCGTGGTCGGGCCTCGTCATGACCCTGGTCGGCCTGGTGCAGTCGGCCTACGGCACCAAGGCCATCTACGGGGTGATCCACACGATCTACGACTGGGCGATCTTCGGCCCCTACGTCAACCGCAGCCACTTCGCCGGCTACATCGTGATGGCCATTCCCCTGGCCGTGGCCTTCGCCATCGAGGCCCTCGCCGGCCTGCGTCGCGACTGGCAGAGTCGGCGGCGGGGCTTCCTGGCCCTTGGCGGCGCCGCCGGCCAACGCCTTCGTGCGCCGCGCGGTCGAGGCCGTGATGCTCGTGGTGGGGCTCATCGCCTCGCAGTCGCGCGGCGGGCGTCGTGGCCTTCGGCGCCTCCATGGCGGCGCTGCCCTTCACCTCGCGCCACCGCCGCGCCGCCGCGGCCGTGGTGCTGCTCGTGGCCGCTCCTGGGCCTGCCCTGGCTGGGCCTTTCCGAGATCGTCCACGGCTTCGCAGAGCCGCGGCATCCAAGGCAGCCGCATCGACCTGTGGCGCGACATGCTGCCGATGTTCCCGAGCTTTCCCCTCCTCGGGAGCGGCTTCAACGCCTTCGGCACCGCCTACGCCCCCTACCAGACGATCTGGCGCAGCGACTTCATCGGCGAGGCCCACGACGACTACCTCCAGGTCCTGTTCGACACCGGCCTCGTGGGCGCCGGCCTCTTCGCGGTCGTTCTGGGCGCGCACCTTCCGGGCCGCTTTTCGCGCGGCCAGCCGCTCGGCCTTCGGGGTGGGCCTTTTCGGAGGCCTCCTGGCCCTCGCGGTGCACGCCCTCGTCGACTTCAACTGGCAGATCCCCGCCAACGCCGCCACCTACGTCGCCCTCGCCGCCCTCGCCTTCCGCGAGGCCGGCCCCGAAGACTTGACCCTGTCGCCGTGCCGCACCTAGAATCCTTCCGGCCCTCAAGCATTTAGGCGCCTCGTCGGGAGGGGAGAGCCATGGCGGACACCAAGCCACCGTGCCTGACGGTTCTCGGCGGCCCCATGGCCGGGAACCGCTTCGTCCTTCAGGACGGAGTGGCGAACATCCTGATCGGATCGGATCCGGTTTGCGCGTTCCACCTGCCCCTGCCGGGCGTGAGCGCCATGCACGCCCGCATTGCCGTGGAGCCCGGAGGCGTCAGCATCTGGGAAGCCGGCAGCCCGCGCGGCCTTCACGTCAACGACAGCCGCGTCGAAGGCAGCGCCCCCCTGCGCAACGGCGACATCGTCTGGCTCGGCACCCCGGGCGACGAAGACGTCGTGATGCTGCAGGTGCATCCTTCCCCGCCTGCCCTCGCTCGTGTCCACGGACAGTCCCGGCCGACGGACCGAGGCGGCCGGCCGTCGAAGGCGAGACCGTGAGGCTCGACGCGGGCGCCCTCTCGCTCGAGCCCGACGCCGCGAGCGCCCCCGCCGAGCCGGCGCCTCCCGTGGACCACGCGGAGCCGCTGGCCATCCCCTTCGACAGCCCCTTGGATGCCCATTTCGCAAGCGTCGCCCCGACCGGCGAGCCCGAGGAAGCGGGCGTCGTGGTGGACACCGACGCCGAATCGTTCGTCAAGGTGCCGAGCGAGCCGCTCATCGAGGCCGAGGCGCCCCCGACCCAGGATCACGATTTCGTCCTCGCGGACGAGGGCATGCCCCTCACCATCCAAGAGCCCGCCTCGACCTACACCCCTCCGCCGCCGCCACCCGCGGCGAAGGCGCCCATCGTCGCGCCGCCGGGGTTCGAGGACGAGACCGAGGAGCGTCTGGTCGAGGCCGAGCACCGTGATCGTCGCCGAGCCTCACGACTGATGGAGCCCCGCCTACCTGCCCACGAGCGACCTCGACTATGCCGCCGTCGCCGGCTCCGCCCGTGGCTCCGGCGCGCGTCAACCCGCCCGTTCCGTCCCCGACGCCGGCACCCGCCCCCGCTGCGGCCCGGCCCGTGGCCCCGGCGCGCCCGGCTCGCCCGGCCACTCCGCCCCCCTCGCGCAAGCCGGCGGGCCCCAGCGTGTCGCAGCGGACCGAGCCGGCGGAAAGGCCGACGGCGGAAGCCGGCGCCCAAGGCCAAGGCGTCGTCCTCGTCGGCCGGGCTCTACATCGGCCTCGGGATCGGAGCCCTCGTGCGTCCTTGGAGGCGGCGCCTTCGCCGTCATGAAGATGCTGGGCGGCAAGCCGCCGGCCGTGGCGCAGGCCACCCCCGCGCCGGCCGTTCCCACCGCCGCCCCCACCCAGGCGCCGGCCACCCCGCCGCCCGTGGTGGTCGAACCCACGCCCACCCCGCGCGGCCCCGGCGACCCCGACGCCGGCGCTACCCACGCCGACTCCCGTGCCGACCCCGACGGCAAGCCCACGCCCACCCCGTCCCCGGCCAAGCCCGGCGCCACCCCCACGCCGACCCCGGCCGGTCGTCACTCCCGCCGGACCCTCGGCCGGAGCAGGTGCGGGCCCAGCAGGTGGCCGGCCTCCTCGACCCAGGCCGAAGCCGCGATGGGCGCGCGCCAGTACGATCAGGCCATCGGCCACTTCGACGAGGTCCTGAAGCTCGAGCCCGGCAACGCCAAGGCCACCAGCGAGCGGGCCAGCGCCGTCGCCGCGCGCGACGCGGGCCGCAAGCGCTTCGTGGCCGGTCGCACCGTGGTCACCACCGAGAAGGCAGCGGGCGGCGGCATCTCCGGCTTCGAGGGCGCGGCCGTGCAAAAGGCCCCCGACTTCCTGGGCCGCATCGAGTTCGAGATGAGCCCGGCCTCGGGCCTCAAGGCCGGCGACCCCTGGACCCTGAAGCTCTTCGTGGTGAACGAAGGCAAGAAGGCCATCCGCATCACCGACCTCACCGCCACCACCGTCGTGAACGGCGAGCGCAGCGGAGGCGCCGCCGGGGCCAAGGCCCGTGAGATCGCCCCCCAGGCCCGCGTGCAGGTGGGCGAGATGGCCGGCGCCTGGAAGGACGGCACCCAGACCTGGTCGGCCGAAGTCCTCCTCACCGCCAAGGGCGACAGCCTCAAGAACACGCTGACCTGGAAGTAGGCCGGCAGAGCCCGTCAGGGCCCGCGGCGGGTCACGCGAAGAGCCGCTCGAGATCCATCGAAAAGCCAGGCAGGAGGGGCGAGGCCAGACCGCCGCCTTCGCGAGACAACTCGACGATTCGCACCAAGGCGCCCCCCTGGAGCCGGTAGACCTTTACGGTCAGGGTCTCGGGATCCACGATCCAGTATTCGTTGACCCCCGCGCGCTCGTACAGCTGACGCTTCCCGAGATGGGACTGCAGCTCGAAGAAGAGCCGGCCCACGATCCTCTGGTGCCTGGTATTCGGCGAGGGCGGCACGAAGTGCTGCCCATCGACGAGCTCATGCCGCCTCCCGTCGTTCGGAAAGGTCAAGTAGTCCTCGTATGTCAGCTTGGTCGAGGACGAGTTCGATGCCACGCGAGCCGCTCCACCTGAAGGCGTTCCCGATTGTCGTACGGAAGGCTCGAGCTGGTCCAGCACCGCCCGCTTGACCCAGCCGTGCCCCGAGTCCATTGTTGCCGAAAAGGAAGGCCACGCTGCGGCCCAGTATGAACGGACTCTCCGACACCGACCCCGAAAGCGCGCGGGTACAGATCGACCTTCTACGAGCCGCCGGCCCCTCGCGGCGCGCGAGCCTGGCTCTCGGTCTCACTCGCACCGTCATCGCCCTTTCGCGCCGAGCGCTCCGTGCGGCGCATCCGGAGCTGCCCGAGCCCGAGATCGAGGTCCTCTGGGTGGAGCTCCACTACGGCCGGGACATCGCCGAAGGCCTTCGCAGGTATCGGCGGCCGCCACCCGCGCCTTGACCGACCCCGACGTGCTCGCGACGGCGGTCGGGCCCGTGATTGCGGCCCTCGAAGCCGAGGGCGTCGCCCACTACGTTGGCGGGTCTCTGGCAAGCTCGATCCACGGCACGCCGCGCTCCACGCTCGACGTCGACATCGTGGCCGACCTCCGACCGGAGCACGTCGAACGCTTTGCGGCATCGCTCGCCACGGCCTACTACCTCGACGAAGACCGCATCCGCCATGCGGTCGCCCACCGAAGGTCTTTCAACCTCATTCACCTGGATTCGATGTTCAAGGTGGACATCTTCGTGACCAAGGGCCGTCCGTTCGACCAGAGCGCCCTCACCCGCGCCGAGCCTCATCCCCTTGGCCCCGACCCCGCCGCCCGCCCCGTACGCGTCGCTTCGCCCGAAGACACGATCCTGGCCAAGCTCGAGTGGTACCGTGCCGGAGGCCAGACGTCCGAACGGCAATGGTCCGATGTCCTCGGCGTGCTACGGACGAAGCGCCACGCCCTCGACCGCGTCTATCTCGAGGCGCAAGCCGAAGGCCTCGGCGTCCGCGACCTCCTCGACCGGGCCCTGCGGGAAGCTATCTAGGCCGCGCGCTGGCCTGCGCGCGACCGGCTGGCCTACGAGTGGCGCTTCGACGTGGTGCGCCTCTCCGAGATTCGGGTGCATCTGGCATTCGAGACCGGCGAGCCCGGACCGTTAGCGCTCGTCCCGCTCCTGCGAGGGGGTGACGCGGCTGGAGAGATACGCAAGGCGGTGCGGAAGCCATCACGCGACACAACCCGGCGCCGACTTGACCCATCTGCGCTTCGAGTCCAATCTTCCCCAAGCACGGTAACGATGGAACCTGTCCTTCTCTCGACCGACCTCGACCGCCCCGACGTGGTCCCGTACTTCGTTTGGGACGAGCCCATGACGGTCCAGGAGATCAACCGCCGGCTCCAGACGGCGTCCCAACCCGAGCGGTATCGCTTGCTGGGCAAGATCCTTCGAGAGGCCAAGGATACTGACGTCTGGAGGTTCACTACTCCGGAGGAGGTCGCCGCCCAGTGGCCCGACCTGGCCCCGCACCTCGGTCGTCGTCGCCCGTTCTGGGAGTTCCTGCTGGGCCAATGGCGCAGTCAGGGCTTGCTTGCCGGCTAGCCGCCTCACCGCTTTCCAGAAAGAGGTGCTGAGGGAGTTCTTTCGCCGGGAAGACCGCTTCTTCCGACTGGTGGGGTGCTCTCCGAGGTTCGGATCGGGGATGACGCCAAGCCGCCCGGCGGCGGCGACGTCGAGACTCTACGGGCGTACCTGGCAAGCCTCGTGGCACGCCTGACGGCTTTGGCGCGCCCGTCAGTCTGACCGGGCCACCAGGCGCGGGATCCGGGCGGACCTGCCGCGGCCATCGGTCGTGCGAGGATCCCTCCGCTCTCCCGGAAAGGCGGGGTCCCGCGTTGGACACCGATCGGCCGATCAAGCTCCTCTTCGAGCGCCAGGGGCAGAGCCTGCTTCGCTTCATCGGCGAGACGAATGCCCGGGTCACCGCCGCTGAGTCGGTCACGCTTTCCGTACCGAGACGCGAGGTCGATTGCGTCCTTCGCCTCGAGCATGAGGGAGCGGTCTGGTACCGCCACCTGGAGTTCCAGTCGAGGCCTGACCCCGACATGGCCCTGCGCTGCTTCGAGTACAACTCCCGCCTCATTCTGCACTACCGCGCCCCGGTTCTCACGACCGTTCTGTACCTGCTTCCCGGAGCTGATAAGGGGGCGGAGGACGCCTTCCGCTTGTACATCGGCGACCGACTGGCCTACGAGTGGCGCTTCGACCTGGTGCGGCTCTCCGAGGTCCCGGTCGATCTGGCCTTCGAGAGCGGCGAGCCCGGACCGCTAGCGCTCGTCCCGCTTCTCCAGGGGGGCGACGCACCTCGAGAGATACGCAAGGCGGTACGGAAGCTCGACGCGCTACCCCGGCCGCAGTCGGTGGACGCGCTGTCCGTCCTCCTCGACCTCGCGAGCCAGCGCTATGATAGAGAGACGCTTCTGAGCGTGCTCGGAAAGGATCGCATCATGCAGTCGTACTTGTGGCAGATGGGACTCGACACCGGGGAGGTCAAGGGCCGGGCCGAGGGGCTGGCCGAGGGGCTGGCCAAGGGTAAAGCGGAGGGCAAGGCCGAGGGCGAGGCCAAGGCCGCGAGGCAGATCTGCCTCGACCTGGCGCAGTCACTTCATCCCCGCGTGGCGAGGCGCGTCCTCCCCGCGATCCAAGCCTGCCCGCAGCCCGCGACCCTGCGCGCCTGGATCCTCGCGTGCCCGAAGCTTTCCGATGCCGCCTTCGCGGCGCTCGTCACGCGTAAGCCCACCTCGCCCAGGCGCGCGCGGACCAGCTGTCCTTCGCGTGGCTCCCGCCGCTCCGTATCCGCCCGCAAAGGACGGTAAGCCCTCGGTCGGGCCTTGACCACAGCCGATCACGGGAGCCCGAGATAGCAAAGGCGTCTCTCCCTCCAAAGGAGTCGTTGGGCATCGCTGCCGGAATACCAAGAGACTAGCCCGCCTGGCAGTGACGTATGATGTCGTCGCTTCCCAATGTCGCCGCTCGTGGTCGTGATGCCGCTAGCGATCGTGGCGCTTGCCTTCGCGATCCGTGTCGCGGTGCACGCCGGCCGAAGACCGGGCGGTGTCGACACTTGGTACTACCTTGCGTACGCCGACGCCTTCCGACTGCGTCCCTCCTTCGACGTGCCCCTTCCCCAGTACCTGCTCCAAGACGAACGCCAGTCCTATCCGCCGCTGTTTCCGAGCCTGCTGGCCCTCCTCTCCGCTCGGTGGCTCAAGCGCTGGTTCTGGGTCGTCTCACCCGCCATCGACTGCGCTCACCTGCTGCTGCTCTACGCCGTCACCCTCCGTCTCACCGCGAGCACTCTGGTCGCAGCAATCGCCTCCGCCACCTACGCGTTCACCCCGCAGCTCGTCTCCGAGACACGCAGCCTGTCGTCGCGGCCGTTTGGTGCGCTTCTGCACTCGTGCGCCATGCTGGGCCTGCTGAAGTACACCCTGTCGGACAGCCACTGGACCTGGGCGGCCGCGGCAACCCTGCCCGCGGCTCTGCTCTTCTTGTCGTCGGCCGCGATGGCCGCGGCCTTCACCTTTGTGGGAATGGTCCTGGCGGCCCTCTTCCTGGACGTCCGCTTTGCCGTCGTTCCTGCCGCTGGCCTCGCGCTCGCGATCATCCTCTCGGGCGGCCACATGCTGCGCGTCATCCGCAACTACTTTCTCGCGATCAATTACTGGCGGCGCAACCGCCGCCTTTACGGCCGTCATCCGGTACGAGACTCCCCGATACTCGGCAACGCGGCTCCCCCGTCGACAGGGTCCCCGGTCCCCGGCTTCCTGGGCGAGAACCTGGGGCGACAGCTCCTCCGAGTGGTCGGAGAGAACCCGTTCCTGCTCGCGCTTCCCTTGGCCCCCCGCCTGGCCTCGCCGTGGAGCTCACACCTCTATTGGTGGGCCGTCGCCCTCGCCGGGCTCGCGTTGATCGCCACCATCCTCCCTCCGCTGCGCGCGTTCGGTCCCGGCCGCACCTACATGAAGGCCGCGATCTTCCCGACCGCCTATACCCTGGCCGCGGGGATCGGCTCGCCCACGGGCTTTGCGCGGCCTCTCGGCCGCGTCGTCCTCCTGTGCCTGATCGCCAGCATCGCCGCGATCGTCTTCTTCCTCGTCCACGTACGGAGCCAGCCCACCGAGCAGACCGCGTCGGTCCCCGCGGGCCTGCGCGAGGCGGTTCGCGTCCTCTCGGACCTGCCCTCCGGGCGGAGTGTTCGTGCTTCCCTACATGTACGCCGACTACGTCGCCTACTGGTCCAAGAAGCCCGTGGTCTGGGGTGGGCATTGCGGCGATCACACCCGATTCGAATGGATCGCACCCGTCATCGCGCGCCCGCTCGACGGCCTCTTTGCGGACCTCGGCGTCCGCTATGTCCTGCTCGACGACCGATTCGTGCGCTTGGCCGATCTGGGTCTTTCCGCGCCCCTCCAGCGACGCGCAGCAATCCACGGATTCGAGCTTCTCGAGTACGGGGGCGACTCTGCGACTTCAGTGCGTCCGCTCGCCGCCGGCGGTCATCTGAAGCGCCGAGCTGCTCCTGCGCGAGCTGCCGGTACAAGGGATTGGTCTCGAGAAGGTCGCTCGTGCCGTCCGACGCCGACGATGCGGCCCGCCTCCAGAACTACGATCTGGTCCGCCCGCATCACGGTCGAAAGACGGTGCGCGACGATGATCGCCGTTCGCTCCGTGACCACCTGGTCGATGGCGTCCTGCACCAGCCGTTCCGACCGGGCATCGAGCGAGCTCGTGGCTTCGTCGAGCACCAGCACGTCCGGATCGCCGTAGATCGCACGGGCGATCGCGATACGTTGGCGCTCACCGCCGGAAAGCAGCATGCCCCGGTCGCCCACGTTTGTCGCGGCACGCTGGGACAGAGTCGCGACGAACTCCAGCGCCTGAGCGGCCGACAGAGCACGCTGCACGTCCTCTTCGACGGCGGGCCTGCCATAGGCGACGTTCTCAGCGACGGTGGCGTTCGCGAGCAGAGGTTCCTGGGGCACGACACCAAAACGTCGGCGGTAGCTCTCGCGGCGGAAGAGGCGCACATCGGTGCCATCGTAGGTGACACGGCCGCCCGACGGTTCCTGCAACCTCAGAAGCACGTCAAGCAGCGTCGACTTGCCCGATCCACTCGGGCCCACGATGGCCGTTACCAGACCGCGCGGTACCTCGAGGCTCACCGAGCGAAGGACGGGCACGCCAGGCTCGTATTCGAAGTCGACGGCCTCGAGAGCGATCGCGGTGCGCAGCGCGGGCGTGTCCAGGGAACCGTCGGGCGGCGGGTTGGTCTCGAGGATCTCTCGCAAGCGATGCGATGCGCCACTGATCGCGGGCAGCAGGGTCAACGTCGTCGCCAGTTGAGACACGGGTACGGTGGTCTGGCGCGCCACCACCACGAACAGCACGAAACCGGGCAGGGTCAACCGCCCGCTCGACAGGGCGGCGAAGGAGACGATCACCGCCGCCGCGACGGTGAGCGCATTCAGCGTGTCGCGCAGCGGTCCTTCGCTGTTGCTGGGGAGAGCGGCGCGTACCACGGTGCGTCTCAGCCCCTGAAGCAGTCGTCGCAACCGCTCGGAATGGAAGGCTTCAGCCCCGAACGACTGGATCACGCGGACGTTCAGGAGAGCCTCGCTGAGATGGGCCCCCACGCCCGCGACCGCAGTCAGCTCGCCAGCGGTGTGACGCCGCACCTGCGACTGCAGCAGCCGCGTGATCCCGACATGAAGGGCGCCCAGCACGACCACGGCCGCCGCCAGCAGCGCGTCGGTGCGGACCAGAAGATAGCCATAGATGGCAATATGAACGCTCGATTCGCCGCAGCCTTTGACCAGGGCATCGAACGACTGCGCGGTCGCCATCGCATCCCGGGTCAGCCGGCTCGTCATCTCACCAAGGCGCTGCCGCCCATGGAACGCCAGGGGTAGCGAAAGGAGGTGCCGAAACAACGCGGCCTGAATGTCGGCTCCAATCGTCGTGCGCACCCACCGGACGAGCTGGTAGGCCGTGAGATTGAGCACGGCTGCCAGGCAAGCCACGAGCACATAGCCGGAGACGACGACCCAGATGAGCTGGAGGCCCGACCACGGCCGGGGGAGCCCGAGCCACCCTAGGAGCGTGGGGCCGAGAGTATTGAGATCCAATCGCGCCGGCGCCGCGGCCACCTCGCCCCGCACCGCCAGGGCCGCGTTCACGGCCGGGGCCAGCATCAAGGGCTGGATCGCCATCGCCGCGGCTGCTGCCACGCTCACCACAGAGAGTGCTACGAGCGCGGGCCAATGGGGGAGGGCGAAGCGCCGCATCATGCCATCGCCTTCTGCCTCTTGGCCGACCCCTGCAGCGACCGTCGGGTGTGCCGCAAGGCTTTCAGAAGGGAGGGAGGGAGGAGCGTCCACACACGCGCCTTCAGGTAGGCTCCTCGCGGAACGCCTCCAAACCACCGGCGGCGAAGCTCCTGCCGGGCCTCGACCCCTCGCCCGGCATGCGCGAGCTCGACCGCGTAATCGGCCAGCACGCCATTTGCGAAAGCCCGGCTGCTCGCCCGAAGGTGCCCAGGCACGCGTCCTTCTGTGGCCCACTTCTCATAGGAGAGGAGAAAGGCGGGGTACGCCGGCGCCCGTTCTCTCGCGAGCACGGTAGCGCGGGCGTGTGCGTCAGCGTGGTAGGTAACGAGACTCCGGTGGCAAAAGCCGATGGGGCCGCTCCAGGCCAGGCGCGCCCACGTATCCAGGTCCTCGCCGAGCACCACGCCAGCGGGAAAGCCCCCGCAAGCCACGAGAGCGTCCTTCCTCACGATGACACTCGACGCCGACATGCCGAGTCCGCGGTTGCGGACCAGGGCCGCGAAGTAATCGTCCACGACCCCGTCCTGAGCCGGCATATCACCCAACAGAACGCCCTCGTCTTCGGCCGTCTGCATATTGCTGAAGACCGCGACGACTTCAGGAAGCCGGAGCGCCAGCGAGCCCGCGTTCTCCAGAAAAGAGGGCGCCCAGGCGTCGTCGGCATCGAGGAAAGCCACCCATTCCGACGAGGCTCGGGCCACGCCGGCGTTGCGTGCAGCGCTGACGCCCGAGTGAGTCTGACGAACGACATGCACGCGCGGGTGATTGATAGTGGCTGCCGCCGCGGGGCCCTCATCGGTCGAGCCGTCGTCCACGACGATGACTTCTTCCGGAAGCGCCGTCTGGGCGAGCACCGAATCGAGGGCCCGGCGCAGGTGCCGCCCTTGCTCGAAGAGCGGGATCACCACGCTGGCGCGAAAAGGCCGCGGGAGTCCCGGCACAGGAGTGATAATACGCGCCGGTGCCCTCGCTGCCTACTACCCCGTGTGTGAGCGTCGTGATTCCCCTCTTCAACGCGGGGAGATTCGTCGAGGAAGCAGTCGCGTCGGCGCTCGCCCAGCCGGAAACCCTCGAAGTGATCGTGGTCGACGACGGATCCACGGACGACGGCCTTGCGCGATGCCTTGCTCTAGCCGGCAATCATCCGCAGCGGTTGCTCGTGCTGCGACACGCGGACGAAGGGAACCACGGCGCAGGCGCGTCTCGCAACCTCGGGATCGCGCAAGCACGAGGTGAACTGATAGCGTTTCTCGACGCCGACGACTACTTTCTGCCCAATCGCTTTGGCCGAAGCGTGCCGCAGCTCGTGGCCAACGCGGACCTCGACGGCGTCTACGAGGCCGTGCAGGTCATGTTCGATGGACCGGACGCGCAGCGCGACTGGGACCCCCTCGCGAGGACGCTCATCACCCTGCCCGAGAACGTGGCCCCGCCGCATCTCCTACGGCTGCTGGCTCAGGGACGCCAGGGTAATTTCCATACCGGTGGGATCATGCTCCGTCGCCGCGCATTCGAGCGGGCGGGCGTCTTCGATTCGGATCTCTCCCTGGGCCAAGACGTTGCACTCTGGTGGCGTCTCGCCGCCGGCTGTCGGTTGGTGGGCGGCCAGCTCGATCGGCCCGTCGCCATCTATCGCCGACACGGTAGGAACCGCGCCGGACCCCATCATCCCGATTTCCGGCGCACGCGGTTGACGGTTGCCAAGCGGACCTGGGACTGGGCGCGCGGGCACGGCTGTACGCGGGAGCACCTTCGTGTCCTTGAAGGCGCCTATGCAAGAGCGCTCGCCGATTGGGACGCTGGAAACGGGCCCGAACACCTGCGCGTGGTGGCGAACCATCTGGGGCGCGATCCTCAGATCGCCTTGAGTGTCCCCTTCTGGCTCGGGCTGCTGCGACGATTGGTGCGCTCCATGCGGGACGGCCTTCGGGCGAACCGGCGATTCGGTTCGCCTTGAGCCTCGGTGGCGTGCGCTACTGATCTACGGCACGAGAGAAGAGTACAGGTTGCCGAGGAGGTCGCCTTGTCGCTGCGCGTCGAAGGAGGCCTCGACCCGCGCCCGCGCGGCCAGCAACATGCTCGACCACTCCGCAGCGTGTGACGACCAGCCAACGCGACGCCGTCGACCAGGCCGTCGACGTTGCCTTCGTCGGCGAGGAGGCCGGTGACCTGGTGCTGGACGAGCTCGGGGATGTCGGCATGGCGGGTCGTCACCACCGCGACCCCCAGGGCCGCCATTTCCAGCAGAGTCACCGGCAGTCCCCCCTCGGTGTCTCCGCTCGGCGCCGTCAGACTGGGGGCCAGCAATACATGATGGGCGCGAGCCTCCGCCCGAAGCTGGCGGGGCGAAAGCGTTCCGAGCCAGCGCAGGTCCGTGCCCAGGTCGTGCTCGCGCATCGCTTCGAGAACGCGCACCTTTTCCGCCTGGCTGGCCGGTTCTGAGCCGGCATCCCCCACGAGCGTCACCTGCACCGGCAGGTCCGCGCGCAGTCGCGCGGCCGCGGCCAGGGCAAGCGGGATCCCTTTCTTCGCCCGAAATGACGCCGCGATGAGGATGCGCAGGGGTCCTGATCCGCTCCAGACCGACGGGAGAAATGGGAGGGTGTCGAGCGGCACTCCGAGGTGGAGGACCGCCAGACGCTCGCGGGGACAGCCCAGGGCCGCCAGTCGCTGCGCCATCGCTGGGCCTTCTGCGAGGATCAAGCGGGCACGGCCGAAGAGTTCGCGGAAGCGGTCGCGCCATGGCGGCGCCTCCGGCAGCGAGCCGGCATCGTGCCCATAGAACGACACCACATGAGGGACGTGTGCACATAGGCCGCCGCCCGCAGGTCCTGCCAGCCGACATCGCCGAAGTGGGAGTGCAGCACCTGCGCACGGAGGCGCGCCAGGCGCACCGCCAGGAACCCCTGGTGGTAGGCCATATGCCATCGCGAAGGTATCCGGCGAGCTAAACGGCCGGCGAAGGAGGCCCGGATGTTCGGCCATGGAAAGTCATCGAGATGGCCCGTGCGCTCGCAGACCACGTGGCTCTCGAAGCCATCCGGCAACGACGAGACGAGGGTGTGCATCCAACCCTGGGTGAGGGGCAGCCAGGTCGGGAAGCTGTGGACAACGGTGGTTCTCTCGCGAGTTCCGGTTGGCCTCGGCGCTGGTTTCCTGGGAATCGTCTTCCAAAAGACCGCACCCCACCGCAGATACACCTCCGGCAGGATCTCGCGGTCCGAGTTGATGACCAGGCCCTCCAGGCCCCACGACGCGGCCAGCTCGACGGCGCGGCGGAAGAGCGCGGAATACAGGCCCCGGCCACGATGATCGTGGCGCAGAAACGCATAGTGCACCTGACCCCATCGCGGGTCGTCATCAAACTCGTTTCGGTCGCAGACGAAGACCCCGCCCACCAACGTCGCGCCCTGAACGAGGTAGAGCGGCGAGTCGTCCCGCCACCCCTTGAGGTGCCCTTCAAAGGGAGCCTGCCAGTTGCCGAAGGAGTCGCGTAGCAGGGTCCTCTCGCTCTCGCGATGGAGATCACGTCACCTCCTTGCCCCGGATTTCGAAGTCGGGGGGAAGCGGCCGCCCTGCTGGCTGGTAATCTGCTAAGCGTGCAGGCGTAGGACCACGTACTCGCCGGCCAACGCGCAAAACTCCATGCGGTGCCATCCTAACCCAATCGCCCGGACGCCGACCCCTCCCGGAACTCTGGGGTCGACTCGACCGCGGCACGTTCCGTTGCGTACTGGGGGAGGCGTGTTCTCCGCGAATCGACTTCGTCGCTTCCGGACATCGCCGGCCTTCGATTGAAGAACGGGAAAGGAGTGGCGCGTGCGTGACGCCCTCGCGCTTCGAAGAAGAAGATGAAGATATCGTGTGCGACCGACACTTCACGACTTCGATTCGCGTCCCGGCGGCGTCGAGCATCTTCCTCGACTGCGCCTTCGCGGGCGGTGCACTCGCCGCGCGTTGCCCGCCGTCGACTGGGTCGAGAAGCGACCCTACGGGACGACGGTCGTGATCGGCGTCGGCGTCGCGATGGGCGTCGGGATGGGGGTCGGGATCGCCGTCGGCTCGGGCGTGGGCGTCGGGCGGCGGCGTCGGCGACGGGTTCACGATGATGCCGCCCACCACTCCGGCGGCGGCAGCGCCACCGATGATGAGGGCGATAGTGCCGATGGCGAGGGCGGCTCCGCCGGCCGCGAAGCCCACGGGGCTGATCGCGGCACCCGTGGCCGCAGAGAACACGACCACCTCACCCGGAGGTCCGAAGACCGCGACCACGCGGTCGCCGCAGTCTTCCTTCTTCTCGACCACCACCGCCTCGATCTCCGGGGTCTGGCTCTCCTCGAACTCCGTAGTCGTGGCCTGCAGATAGTACGTGATCGGGCTCGCCTCGACGCGCGGCCGCGGCAGCTTTCCGAAGAAGGTGCCCGACTCCTGGGTCATCTCGATGTAGTAGAAGCTCGCTCCCTGGGCCGCGCGGAAGTAGACGCGCGAGCGGGCGATGTTCTCGGTCGGGGTGATGCCGGCGTCGAGCAGGGGGAACTCGCCCGCCACGAAGCACGTGACGGGCTCGAAGTTGATGGCGGCTCCCGCGCCCTCGGCCGTCACGGGCCCGGAAGGAGTCTGGGTGGCGGCTTCTTGGCTTGGCCGCCGGCGCCGGGCCCTCGGCCGGAGGGACCGCAGGCTGCACGTCGGGCGTCGGGGCAGCCGGGGCCGGTTCCTGCCAGATCGCGGCCGGAATCGCCAAGAAGCTCGATGTTGGCCGAGGCCATCCGGCCCGCGACCACCGGCACCAGGGCCGGAGCCTTGCCGACCACCAGGCCCATGCGGTTCTCGGTGGTGACCATGTACTCGCCGGGGAGGAGGCGCGTTTCGAAAGCGCCGTTCTTTCCCGAGGAAGCCCGCTGAACAGCACCCGTCTGGCGCTCGACGAAGGCCAGATCGACGCCGGCGAGGGGCCGGCCGGCGAGGGTGACCGCTCCCTGGACCGTGCCCAGGGCTGGGGCCGCCGAGGCGAACTGAGCCGGAGGTGCTATCAGAAGGGCCGTGAGCAGGACGGCAGCCAACTTACGCATGATCGACTCCTCCCCGAGACCTTACAGCATAAGCCCTTGACCCACACAAGATCAAGCGCCGCCTCAGGTCAGGCCCGGCGCACCGGGCGCGGCCGGGGCCGGCCCTCCATTTCCCCCGCGCCCTTGTTGCCCTGACGCGAGGACGCACCCTCGGCGTAGTAGCTCCGGTAGTACTCCCCGTAGTACTGGCTGTAGTAGTAGGAGTTGCGCTCCAGGTTCACCTTGTTGAGCACGACCCCGATCATCTTGCCGCCCACGCTCAGCACCTGGTCGATGGCCCGCTGGATGTGGGGCCGCCCGCTCACCTCGGCCCCGATCACCAGCACCACCCCGTCCACCAGGGGGCAGAGCACCGGCGTGTCGGCCATGGCCAGGATCGGCGGGGTGTCGATCAGCACCCAGTCGTAGTGGGTGCGGAGCGCCTCCACCACCTGCTTCATGGCCGCCGAGCCTAGAAGCTCGGCCGGGTTCGGCGGTACGTATCCGCAGGGCAGAATCTGCAAGCCCTTGAAGCGCGTGGACTGGATGGCATCGGAGGCCTGGCACTTGCCCACGATCAGGTCGGAGAGGCCCGGGGTCTTGGGAACACCGAAGTGCTGGTGCATCGTGGGCCGCCGCAGGTCGGCATCGACCGCCAGCACCTTGGCCCCGTTGATGGCCAGCGACGAAGCCAGGTTCGCCACGGTCGTGGTCTTGCCCTCGCCCGGGTTGGCGCTCGAGATCACGAGGGCCCGGCCCGAGCGTCTCGGCCGACGAGAAGATCAGGTTGGTGCGCAGCACGCGGTAGCTCTCGGCCACCGCCGACTGCGGGTTCTTCAGGATGAGAGGCGAAGCCCGCGGCGCGTTGGCGTTCGCCTGATGACGCGCTGCCACGTCGGGCACCATGCCGAGAAAGGGCAGGCCCAGGTGCTCCTTCACGTCCTCGGGAGTCTTGAGCGTGTTGTCGAGGTGCTCGAAGAGGAGCACGAGGCCGATGCCCAGGCCCAAGCCCGATGAGGAGAGCGAACTGGTAGTTCCGCGTCCGCTGCGGCGAGATCGGCTTCCTCGGGGTCTCGGCCTTCTCCACCACGCGGATGTTGGTGGTCTTCAGCTCGCTCTGGAGACCGGTCTGCTTGTTGCGATTCAGCAGGTCCTTGTAGACCTGCTGGTTCGACTCGACCTCGCGCTTCAGGACGCCGAACTCGATGGCCTTGCGATTGACGCCCAGCGCCTCCTGCTTCACGGCATCGAGGCTCGCGTTCAGGTTGGCCTCTTGTGAAGCCGCGGTGCGATAGTCGTTCTCGGCCGCGCGCACCACGTTCCGCGTCTCTGCGCGCAGCTTCTCCTCGGTGGCGCGGATCTGCGACCGCACCTTGAGCATGTCGGGGTGCTTGTCGCCCAGCGTCTCCGCGAGCTTGGCCTGCTCCTTCTGCAGGTCGGCCAACTGGTTCTTGAGCTGGAACACCACCGGGTTCGCCATCACCGAGGGGAAGGCTTCGAGCTGCGCGGGGCTCAGGTTCCTCACCTGGTTGTAGAGCGTCTCCTTGGTGATGCGTTCGGTGCGGGCGTTCAGCACGGCCCCGTTCAAGGTCTGGAGCTTCTGGTCCACCAGGCTCTGTCGCTCCTCGAAGTTGACCAGCCCTTCCTGCTCGCGATACTGCTGCAGAGCCTTCTCGGCCGCCTCGACCCGCTGCTGCTGTTCCTTGAGCCGTTCGCCCAGCCAGCCCGTCGCCTCGGTGGAGTTGTTGAACCGGAAGTCCAGCGACTGCTGGATGTAGGCCTCGGCCAGGGCGTTCGCCGCCTGTGCGGCCACCGCGGGGCTATAGGCCGTGAAGCGCAGGTTGACGAGGCGGCTGCCCGGCACCGGCTCTACCGTCACGCGCGAGCGGAACGCGGCCACGGCGGGGGAGAGCGGCATGCCGTCGTTGTCGAGCGTCGCCTTGGGCGGCCGGCCCATGAGGCGCTCCAGGCGCTCCCAGGGGGTCATCATCGGCCCGGTCTGCGAACTCGGCGCTCTTCTGCAGGCCCAGCTTCTCCACCACCGCCTCCGCGAGCATGCGGCCGCGGAGAAGCTGGTACTGAGTCTGGTAGTAGTCGGACCCGGCCTGCATGACGTCCACCATGTCCTTGTTCGGCAGGACGTTCGGGCGCGTCGCGCTCGATCAGGATCTGGGTCGTGGCCTGGTAGACGGGCCGGGTCGTGTAGTTGTAGACGATGGCCACGGCGAACGAGACGACGAGACACGTGATGACGATGGCTCGCCGCTTGTGCAGCATGCGCCAGGTAGCGGCGGGCATCCTGGAGCAGGGCCTGCTCGTTCATCGCACCTCGAAGAAAGGCCCTAATAACTCAGCGAAGATTGTAGCCTAGGCGCTACGTCCAGAGCCAGAGGGAAAGCAAGTCGCGTGCCGGCCTAGAAGAACCTCTCGGGGACGATGATGGTGTCCTCGGGCTGGACCAGGTCGGAGAGCTGGATCTTCACTTCCTGCTTCTTTCCGTTGACCGTGCGCAGCACCTTCGCGCCCTTCTGCGATCCCCGCTCGGTCACGCCGCCGGCCACCGTGAGGGCCTGGAGAAGCGTCATCCCCTCCTGGTAGCGGATGGGGCCGGGCCGGGCCACGCTGCCGGAGATGTAGACCTGCGCGGCCCGCGGCACGTAGACGGTGTCGCCCGCCTGGAGCAGGATGTTGCGCTCCGGATTGCCCGATTGCAGCTCTTGCACGCTCACCCGGAACACCTCGGCCCCCGGCACCTCGAACGTCATGCCTGCGGCGGGCGGTGGCCCTGAGGGAGTGGCCGTATCCGTTGCCGCGGGGTCGGGAGGAGCGGCGGCGATCGGGAGCACGGGTGTGCCGGCGCCGGCCGGCGGCCGGATCACCACGATCTCGTGGCCGGCGTTGGGCGTGAAGCCCCCGATGTCGCTGATCAGGGCCAGGAGCGACCGGTCCACCTTCAGCGCATAAGGCCCTGGCTTCAGCACCTCGCCCGTCACGAAGACCCGCTGGCTCTTGAACTCCTGCACCGACACCGAAACCTGGGGCCGCTTGATGTACCCGTCGGCCAGGAGCGTCGTGAGCTTCCGCTCCAGCTCCTTCGTGGACATCTCGGACGCCTTCACCTTCCCGAGGACCGGGAGGGCCATCATGCCCTCCGAATCGACCGGGAAGTCGCCGGTCAACTCAGCCTGGCCGACCACGGTCAGGTGAAGCACATCGCCGTGGCCGATCTCGTAGTCGTCGGCGGAAAGGGCCGAACCCAGGGCCACGGCCATCAGCGTCAGGAGCAGGCGCCGCATGGCGGTCAAGCGAAGATCCGCCCGAGCGCGTGCCGCCCTTCGTCGCTCGGAAACGTCAAGGTAGCCCTCGTATATCAGCTTGGTCGAGGACGAGTTCGAAGCCACGTGCATCGCTCCACCAGAGACGCCTCCGATTGTCTTACGAAAGACTCCGCCCGGTCCAGTTTCGAGGCCCCGGCGAGGTTGACTCTACGGGCTTGCTAGCGCAAACCGGTGACCGCAAACCCAGCGGTTTCATCCGGCAGAGACGTCTCTCGCACCGCCGTGAAGCCCAGCTCGCCGAACCACGCGCACACCTCTCGGGGCGGTGCCGCCAGACGAAGGGCGGGGCCAGCGAATCGAAGAGGCTCGTCGCCCGCTCGCGCGCCGTTTGCTCGTGCCGCGTGCCCCTCAACCTCGCGCCCATCGAATAGAAGGCGTGAAAGGCGAGGGCGTAGGTATGGATCAGCGCGAAGAGGATCCGTGGCGGCAATCGAGTCGTCCACGGTCGTAGGAAGGACTCGGGAACCGCCGCCCAGCGCGCTCGCACGAACGGGAGCCACGGCACGCGCGTGGGCGGTCCGTGATGGTAGAGCCAGACCGCAAGCGAGCCGCCAGGCTTGACGAGCGCGCCCACCGCCGCAAGCGCGTGCCGGGTGTCCGGCGTGTGGTGCAACACTCCGGAGGAGTGCACCCCATCGAAGCTTGCGTCGCGGAACGGCGGTCGCATCACGTCACCCTGAACGACGTGCACGTGCCCGCCGCGTGCGCCCGCTAGAGAGCCTCGTTGCCGCCACCCACGGACGGCGGCTGGGGCCAGATCGAGGCCAACTGCCTCCCCGCCCCACGTGGCCATCCCGCAGGTGAGCTTGGCCGTGCCGCACCCGGCGTCGAGCACTACCTTGCCCACCGCCTCTTCTCGCGTCCAGCCCAGGTAGTGCAGTGCGTGCCCCAGGCGAGTCTCCTGCTCCAACCCCGAGGGACAACATCAAACGTCGCATGAAGCCATTCTCCGGTCGGCCTCGCTCGCGAGTCAATCGGCGCACCGGCATCCGCTCAGGGGTTGTAGCGGACGGTCACTCCCACGATCAAGCCCTCGACCCCGAAGTAGTCGATCGTCGTGTTCTGATCGCCATAGGTGGCGGCCACGCCCACACGCAACCGCGGCCGGAAGACGTATCCGAGGTCGGCCCCCACCTGCCGATACTTGTCGTCGCGCTTCTTGACCACGAGGCCCTCATCGGGGATGTCCACGACCACCGGATCGTCACTCTTGATGCGTGACACACGCCCAAACAGCCTCAGGTTGAGGCCACGCCACCAGAAACTTGTCGATCCGCGCCTCGTAGGTCTCGATGGCGAGCAAAGGGTTCAAGCCCACCACGGGAAGCGCCGAGTAGGTGAGGTCCCGATTGTAGGAACCGCCGAGCTTGGTCTTGGGTGAAATGTTCCAATCGGCGATGACGCTCGCCACCGTCGCCGATCCGCTCACCGGCGAGTTCTGAAACTCGAAGAACCGCCGACCGACCAGAGCCTGCCCCGAGATCAGCGCGGTCGGGTCCGTCCGGAATCCCGCCCAGATTCGGTTCGAGTTCGCGTCGCGCAAAGGGTCGAGCGGAAAGCGGTCCCATCGCTGCTCGTCCTCCACCACGAACGACGTCTTCACCGTGATGGCATAGTCGAGGCCGCCACCCACCCGATAGTTGTCGTTCGTCAGCGTCCGTTGCAGATCTGTGCCCAGGTAGATCGAATCCGCTGGGGTCTCGATAGTGTTCACGGCTCCCCTGCAACAGCAGGCTGATGCGGCCGAAGAGCCGGCGCTTGATGTCGAGGTGGGTGCCTTCGGTCGTCTGACGCACTCGCTGGTTCACCTCGAAGGTCGGCCGTGCGAACGTCTCGGCCCATGCTTCCTCGAGGACGACGCTCGATCGTGGGCTCTTGAAATCGAAGCCGGTCCGGGCGGAGCCGCTCAGCCTGCGCTGCGAATCGGTCTTGACGAAGTACAGGTAGTCGAGGAAGCCCTCGCTGTAGAACCGCCCGGAGTGGCCGAGAGGAAGCACCAGTTCCAAGCCCGGACCGCCGCTTGCAGACACGTCGGTTGTCCGCTCCGTCGGCGTGTAGAGCACGTTCGTGTCGAGCCCGATGCTGCCGATGCGAAACTTGGGAGTGAGGTAGAAGGCCCCGATCCGCCACATCCCTGGTCGGGGGCCGGGAGCCGGCGGGGCCTGGGTGCTCTCCTCCTGGCCCGAGGCCACGAAGGAGCGCGCGCTGAGCGCGGCGACCAGAAACGCCACGCGAAAGATCGACCGTCGCTCCGCCATCGAACACGAAGTCTAGCTTCTGGAGGCAGAAGAAGCCACATCCGCGGCTTCCGGTGCCATGTCACGGGCTGGCGGCTCGCCCCTCGCGGTAGGCCTTGACCATCGCTTCCGTCTGGCTCACGGCAAGCGCGATGAAGAAAGCCTGGGGCTCCATCCCGTCGGTCTCCCGGATCCGGGCGATGGCTTCCTCGCCGGCCGCAACTGCCGCATCCCACTCCTGCCGGCCCGCGTGCTGGCGCATCCGGGTCCAAGCTTCGGTGAAGCGGAAACCCGTTCTCGCGAAAGCCACCCGCGTTTTCACCTTCTCGGTGTCGGAAACCGCGGCCGACTCGGCGTCGGCGAGGTGGCGGGCACACTCGGCCACCAGCTCCGGCGTGAACATCCGCAGCCACTGGTAGCTGCCATCTCCGCCGGCGGCCGTCGCGATCATGGCCTGCTCCCAACGTTCCCAGTACCGCTGCATCGGCGCGGCCGCCCGCCCATAGAAGCGCTGGTAGTACTCCGAGAGCAGCAGATCGACGTCGAGCCGCGGATTCCAGGCCAGCTTGGCGCCGACGTAGAAGTTCATTCCCTGGTTCGCCCAGTTCTGCTGCGTCTCGCTCGTGAACTGATCGACACCCAGGCTGTGCAGGAACGGCAGGTCGCGCCGGATGGTATGGACGATCGGCCAGGGAGTGAACATGTAGAAGTGGCCGTAGTAGTCGTGGACGCCGACGTGTCGCGCCACCTGCCTCCAGCCGCGCACGTATTCGGTGAACCGCCGGTTCGGCGCGCAGCTCGGGTCGTCCAGCGAGTGGACGTGGCAGAACTCCCAGGGCGTGTGCGTGATGAGGGTGACGTAGTTGGGATGGGGCTTCGCGGAGACCGGGGGGCGGGTGTGCTGCACGTAGGCCAGGATGCCGACCTGCTTGCCCGGGTGGGTCTTCCCGAGCTCTTCCAGGACCTGGTTCGCGTAGTGGACGAACCGGTCCGTGAGCGAGCCATCGGTGACGCCGTAGAGCCTGTCCACAGCCTGGCAACGCTCGTCCTCGCAGAACCCATAGCCATCGTTGGGGCTGATGGAGAAGACGTTGGCGCTCGGGGTTCGATCGAAGAACTCCCGCGCTTTCTCGACCGTGATCCGCACCACGTCGGGGTGGGCCGAGCAGAGCTGGTTCGTCCGCTCACCCCCGCTGAGGGCAAACCATTCGGGGTGGGCCTCCTTGTTCGCGGGAGTCGGTGGAATGATGTTCGACCAGTTGTGCCCGAAGAGAGCGTTCGTCGGACCTACCTTCGCCCGCATCCGGCGTTCCCAGGCCGGGGCGCCCGGCCCACCCGCCCACATGAAGCCTCCCACGGCGGCGAACGCCGGGCGACCCCGGTCCGAGAGACGGTGGGGAGCAGCACGGTCGGGCTGCTCGGGATGTCCTCGCCCATCTCGCCGGGCATGAACCAGCGGACTCCCAGATCGGTGTCGAGGAAGTCGTAGACGCCGTAGAGCGTGCCACGGGCGTCGCCACCCACGATGAACAGCGTCTCGCCGTCCCTGGACAGCGCAAACCCGTCGGGAGGCGGCCGCTCGCCGCTACACGCGCTGACCGCCTCCGTCCCGAATGCGCCAATGCGCACCTGACTCGGCAGGCCGGCGGCCGCCGTCGTTCCGACGGGCAGCGTCGCGCCCGAGATCTTGCGAACGTAGTCCTGCAGCTCCTGCGCCGCGAGCTTCTCGTCAGCCGAAGCCGTCGCGGAGATCACGATGGCGGCCTCGGGCCGGCCATTCCGCACGAGGGCCGACTGGGCGCAGCCCGCAGCAGCGAGCGCGGTGGCAACGAGGACGCATCGCCCTTTCACCATCATCTCCAGAGACTGCCCATGTATCTCACGGCCGTCCTCGATAGAACCCGTCGAAACGAGCGCCATACGAGGCATCACGAGCACAGCCGGATGGGCTCTCATGGTTGGCCCCCGTCGGCGGGCCGGTCGAAACCCTAGCCCTCGGTGATCTGCCATTCCAGCATGGGTCGGAGCAGCCCTGGCCAGTCCCCGACATAGTCGCCCCGCACGCCGTCGCCCTCGCTGCGGTCCACCACCTGAAATGAAACTACATCGCGCTCGACCGCGTGCACCGTGTCAAGGGTTCCGGCTCGGGTTCGGTTGTACGTTATCAAGGCCACGAGCAGATAGACTCGGCCCTCCGCGAAGAAGTTGCCGGGCAGGTGACACCTAGCGGTTACCTGCCCGGCTGCCCGCTCGCGAGCGTACCAGTCTCTGTTGAGGAAGTCGTTCGTCGCGAACAGGGTTTGACCGCCGTCGTTGACGAAATGGATCATGGCGGTCATGCGGGGAGAACCGCTGAGGTTCCAGTAGGACACCTCGACGTGGAACGGCTCGCGGATGTCGATCGCGTCGATGACATGCCCTGCCCCGTCCTTCACCTTGACGGACGCGAGTCGAGCGAGGTTGTCCCCCGGGGCACTGGACTGATCGGGCCACACATGGGCTCCGCTGCCACCTTCGTCGCTGTGGAGGTATCTCGCCGCGACCTCGTGCGGTGCCCCGTCCGCGACCAGCTTGCCCTCCTCCAGCAACAGCACGCGCTCGCAGAGCCGAGTAACGGCGGAAAGATTGTGGGAGACGAAGAGGACGGTCCGGCCGGCCCGTCCCACGTCCTGCATCTTGTCGAGACACTTCCGCTGGAAGGCCGGCATCACCGACGGCCAGGACCTCGTCGACGATCAGGATCTCCGTCTGGAGGTGGGCGGCCACGGCGAAAGCGAGCCGCATGAACATGCCGCTCGAATAGCGCTTCACTTGCGTGTCCAGGAACCGCTCGACCTCGGCGAAGGCGACGATGGCGTCGAAGTTCGCCTGGATCTCGGCTCGCTTCATGCCGAGCACGGCCCCGCTCAGGTAGATGTTCTCGCGCCCGGTGAGCTCCGCATGGAAGCCCGTCCCACCTCCAGGAGCGCTCCCCACCCGGCCCCAGAGCAGGGCTTCACCGCTCGTCGGCTCTGTGATGCGGGACAGGATCTTGAGCAGGGTGCTCTTGCCCGCACCATTCCTCCCGATGATGCCGATGACCTGCCCTTGCTGCACTTCGAACGAAACGTCGCGCACGGCCCAGATCTCGTCGATCGCCGTCCCATTCCCCGCCGGCCGAACCTCCGGACCGACCTCGCTACCAGATTCTGCACGGCCTCGCGGAAAGTCGTGTACCCAGCAGACCCTGCTCCGATGCGGTATCTCTTCGAGAGCTTGTCGACCCGAATGGCCAGGGCGCCCATGGTCAAATGAGATCGGCGAAGGTCCGTTCCGCCGAGTGGAAGTATCGGATCGCCACCACCAGCCCCAGCGCCGTGACCACGACCGAGACAGCGAGCATGCCTGGCGCGGGTGCGCTGGTGCCCAGCAGGGCGTACCGGAATCCCTCGACGGCTCCCGCCATGGGGTTGAGCCCGTACCAGAAGCGCCATCGCTCCGGCACGAGGGCCGACGGATAGGCGATGGGGCTGGCCAGCAGCCAGAACTGGGTGAGAAAGGGCACGACGTAGCGGACGTCGCGATAGCGAACATTCAGCCCCGACAGGCCGATGGCGGTGGCCACGGCCACCGCCGTGCCCAGGAGGGCGAAGGGCACCACCAGGAGCAAGGCCAAGCCGGGCGCACGCGGTAGTAGGCGAACAACGGTACGAGCACGGCAAAGCCGAGAGCGAAGTCCACCAGCCCCGCCAGCACCGACGACAGCGGCAGTACCAAGCGCGGAAAGTAGACCTTGGTGACCAGCCTCTCGTTCGAGATCAGGCTGTTGGCGGAGTTGGCCAAGGCGTAGGAAACGAGCTGCCACGGGAAGCAGCGCCACGAACACGAACAGCGGATACGGGACCCCGTCGGACGGCACCTTGGCCAAGCGGCCCAGGAAGATGCTGAAGGTCAGCATCACCAGCACCGGCTGAAGAATGGCCCAGCTGGCACCCATGCGGGTCTGCTTGTAGCGCACGCTGATGTCCCGCCAGGTCAGGAACAGCAGCAGCTCCCGATAGTCCCAGATCTCCCGAAGCCGATCAGATGGCCTGAGGAAGCTGGGTGGAGGAGAGTGGTCATCACGGATCCACCGCCGTTGGCGAAGCTGGTGAAGGGCTCACCGGCTCGGGTGAAATCAACTCGATGCACACAGCCAGTCAGTGAGCAGTCGCATCGAGGCGGTGAAGTAGAATTCAGCAAGGCAACAGTCCCAGGCCTCGTTTTGACAATCAACATGTACGCCAGTCATGTCAACATAACCCTCTCTGAAACGCGCAACATCGCCTCGCGAAGGAGTGGCTCCGGAAGTGATGGGCGGCGCGTGCGCTGCCGCGAGCCGCGGCCATCTCCCCTCGCGGCGGAGGGTGCCGGCCGATGGGGCTCGATCGTGCACGACACTCGGCGGATGCACCTCGTCCGCGCCGGTGCGTCACCCCGCGCTCGAGACCACGAGTGAGACGGCCGGTGGGGCTTGGCTCGCTTGCCATCTCTCTGCCGCAGCCCACCTCCGCGGTCTGGCTTGGCCTGTCGATCCTGGTTCATCTCGCCACCCTCGCGGGGCTGATGATCCTCGCCAACCACAACGCTCCCGAGCGCTCCTCGGGTCTGCACCTCATTTCAGGCGATGAGCCGGAGTACAAGGCTTCCGTCGAAAACCTCATCATCGCCGGTGACTACATGGTGGACTCCACCGACCCCGCCAGTCGGGCCAGCAGACTGCCAGGTTACGCTCTCACATACCTACCGTTCCGTCTGCTGCTAGGGCCCGACCGAGGACCGGGAGCGCTCGCCTTGATGCAGACGATTCTGGGCGGCGCTGCCGCCTACGGCGCAGCCCTCATCGCATTCCGCCTCACTTTGCAGCCGGCTGCATTCTGGGCCGCCCTCACTCTCGGGCTAATGCCTAGTTTCCCCATGGTGTTCAACGCCTACACTGTCCCCGATGGTCTAGCGGCCAGCGTGGCGCTCTTTACCGTGGTGAGCGCGCTGGCCTTCGATGCGAGCGGCCGCCTCAGGTTCGCGCTAGCCACGGGGGTCTTCGGCATCTACCTCTTCTTCCTCCGTGCGTTCACGGCGCCGATCCTCGCGTTCCTCTCGGTCTTTCTGTGGTTTGCTGCCGACCACGTGCACACGGGACCGAGTGGCCGAGTCCGGAAACGGTGGCGCCGAGCCCTGGCACTGACCGCATTCCTCGCGCCTATCCTGGCGGCCGAAGGCGGCTGGATAGCTAAACTGGTTCCAGCTTGGGGCGTTCATCCCTCTTCAACAGGCGGGCTACGCCTTGAACGCGCCAGAGCGAGCGGCACGCCGTTGGATCGCGAGCCACGGGGGAGACATCGTGGCCTGGCGCCCGAACACGACAGGTGCCTGGCTCCGGATCGACCAAGGCCGGACACCGCCGCCCTCCCCGCAAACGTCAGTACGCCCGCATGCGGGGTCGACCGTCTGCTGCGGACCCGAGCGCTCTATCGCCACTGGTTGGGCGCAGAACACACGGCGACGGGGGAGGACCTCGGTTCGAGAGTCGCGGCGGAGTTCGACGCCTGTCGCGTGGCCTATGAAGCCGCCCATCCCTTCGACCACCTCGTGCTTGCCCGCGCTCGTCTCCTCAAGGGCTTCCTGATCCACGCTGGGCCACCGCTACCGCTGCCGCCCTTCCGCTCAATGCGGACTCTGAGTGCTCCAATGGCTCTCAAGCTCCTGACGGCCATCTGCTACGGCCTGACAATCGTACTCAGTTCGGTGGGGCTGTTGCTCCTCGTTTCCAGTCGCAATCGAGAAGCCCTTCTCATCGCGTCGATCCCGATTTACTTCCTTGTCCTGTTTCCTTTCGTCCTGGGCTATATCGAGACGCGATACGTCACCACCGCGTACCCGTTCTTCGTGATCGCCGCCGCGGTCACGTTGTCTATGCTCGCCACTTGTCGTCTACCTGTCTTCGGCCGAGTCACAAGGCCCAGCGCAGGCGGAACCGTGGCCTAGGGTCTCCAGGCGCCGGCTAGACCACCGCCACCCCAGTAACCCCAGCCATTGCTCAAGCGCCGGGTTCAGCGGCCGGCGCCGGCCGCAGTGAGCACCGGCCAAGCTCCTCTCCGACTCGCCGGTTTCCGTAGGCAGTCAGATGCACGTCGTCGATGAAGAGATCCTCATGGCTGGCCTCACGAAGCACGCCCATCACGTCCACGAACGCCACGCCGGGGTGGCCGGTGCAGATCGCCTTCACCGTGCGGTCCGTGAGCATGGCCTTCTGCGGGTCGGGAGTCTGGACCTCCACGTCCAAGGGCAGGTATGTGACGATCAAGCGAACGCCGCGCTCCCGGCAGGCCCGAAACACGCGATCAAAGATCTTCCGGGTGGCATCCCACTGCTCCGGGCGCGTCGAGAGGACGTTGTCCATCGGGCTCGAGCCTCCGTTGCGGATGCGCATCAGGCTCACACGTTCGGCGACGGCAAGATACAGCGCCGAGTGGAGCTGGAGGAACCCCTTGAGCCGCCACGACCGCTTGACGGCCGTTGGGCCTTGGGCCTTCGGGGGCGCGGGTGCGGCCGTGACCCAAGGCTCGTCAAGGAAGGAGATCGCTCGGGTGTTCCCCACGATGTCGTTCCAGCCGAACTGGAGCACGATGACGTCAGGAGCGTAACGAAGAACATCGTCTCGCAGTACGACATACTCGTCCACCGTGGCGTGGCCGCCGATCCCGAAGTTCATCGTCTCCGCGGGCTGGCCGTGCGCCGCGAGCCAACGGCCGACGATGTCCGAGAAGCGCTGCTCGGGATCGAGTCCATACCCTCAGTCACCGAGTCGCCGAGGAACGCGACGCGGAGCTTGCCCTGCGGCTTGGCAACGACGAAGTCGCGGTCGCGAAAGCCGTCCGCGTTGGCCTGGAAGACCTTGCCGTAGGACGCAGGCCCACTCGCTCTCCCAGGGTGCCGGAACCCGACCCGGTAACTGGTGGTGCTTGCCTTCAGCGTCAAGGACCCCCCGCCGCCATAGCTCGTCCACGTCTTCGGGCGAGCCCGAGACGCTCGCGCTGCCCCTCGGCCAAGAGGATCCCGAGAATGGTCCCGAGGAGGAGCAGCAGGCCTTTCGCTTTCAACTAGCTCCTCAGCCGCGATGAGGACGCTTGTGAGAGCCCCAACCCTTCGGCCTGGGCACCGATGCACGAGATCTTGTCCGGGCCAGACTCCTCGCGCAGGACTACAAGACAGGGATCGGAGTGAGGAGCGACAACAGGGCGAGGCACCATTCGGGCGCGCACATCAGGAGTCTCTTCATCCCCGCAAGTGACCCTCACGACCACGCGACAGGTAAGCTACTCCCCCGATGAGCAGCGGTCAAGCCAGCGCTTGACCCGCTCCCCCGCACGACCGCTTGCCCGTGATTCGCGAAATCTCGAATCGTCCCCCCGGCTACGCGTGCTGGCTGGGGGACCTACTTTGAAGGGCAAGCGAGACGCCTCGCAGAATCTCCCGAAAGGCCTGCTCAACGGCAGCTGGCAGGTAGCCCGCGTGCGGCTGCCCAAGATCGGGAACCCCGTGAAGCGAGCCCGGCTGGGCGAGACCGGCCTACAGCTCACCGTCCCTTCCCTTTTCCACCAGCTGAACCAGCGTCTTGTCGGGCTGCATCAGCCAGGCAATGCGTCGCCCTGGAAAAGCTATGGCAGGGACGGGCTCCTGGATGACAAACGAACCCTTCACGCGGAGATCTTCACACGCCTGTTCAATGGCCGTCGTGGCATAGCAAACGTGGTGCAGCCCTCCGCTCTTGCGGAGAGCATTGGCAATCTTGCTCTGCGGCCCGTCGGGGGTGATGAGCCCAAAATAGGACTGCCCGGCAATCGCAGAAAAAGTGCGTAGGCGGTTTGTGTCGGGTCATGAATGACGTCACTAGCGGAGAGATAGCCAAAACTCTCCTTCTGACTCGCCGTTGCCTGCGCTAGGTCACGGACCAATACACCCACGTGATGAAGCGTGAACGTCACCGCGAACGGATCCAATAGATGCATTTTGAATCCACCGACACGATCTCGTCACGGATACCTTGGTCGCGGCGATACTCGTCCACGGCGCGGCGGCATTCCGTCCAGAGATCTTCGCCGTAGTCGTCGATGATCATGTAGCCGCCCAGAGCAAGTCTTGGGTGGAGAGCGGAGAGCGTCCCTCGTCGATTCGTAGAGGTCTCCGTCCAGTCGCACAACGGCAAACTGCTCGACCGGAACCGAAGGCAGCGTGTCCTTGAACCAGCCCTTCAAGAAACACGTCTGCTCGTCGAGCAGGTCAAAGGCCTGAAAGTTTCGCTTCACCTCCTCGATGGAGGCGGCGAAGTTCTTGTAACCATTCTTGATCGTGGGGCCACTCACCGCCTTTGCCTCTTTCGGATGCAGCGCCGGATCCACCGGCGGCAACCCTTCGAAGGAATCGGCAACCCAGACGCGCCGATCCTTGACGCCCAGGACTCGCAGGATGCCGCGCATGAAG